>JADJYU010000006.1 GCA_016719565.1 Ignavibacteria bacterium | reverse complement strand
AACAGATTTTTAAACAGAGTATGGAGAGTAATTATTGATGAAAATTCAGACGGACTGAAATATAATATTACAGATTCAGAGCCGGTTTAAAATTAAAAAAACTTCTGCACAAAACAATTAAAAAAGTTACAGAAGATATTGAAGACGGAGATATGAAGTTCAATACAGCAATTTCATATCTTATGATATTTGTAAATGAATTATATAAAACCGAAGAGATCTCGAAAAACGTAATCAGAGATTTCCTATTATTGCTTTCTCCTTTTGCGCCTCACATTACAGAAGAGTTATGGCAAAAACTAGGAAATAAAGATAGCATTCAGTCTGCAGAATGGCCAGCATATAATAGAGAACTCACTAAAGAAGATTCAGTTAACAATAATTTTTCAGGTGAACGGAAAACTCAGATCTAAAGCAGATCTGCCTTTTTGATTCCGGAGAGAAAATTCTGGAAGATGAAGCTCTTGATAATGAAAAAAAATATCTACTGGGCAAACGATAATCAAAATTATTACAGTTAAAAATAAAATGGTGAATATAGTTGTAAAGTAAAAAAACATTCCGGAAATTTATTAAGGCAGGAAAAAAATATTTTTCATGCCTTTTTATTTGCAAATAAAGTAAACATTCTGCACTATTAAAATTTGTTAAATTAAAAAATTAATATTGATTAAGTTCAAAATTAAAAATTTAGGTCATAAAAAAGTTCTTGACTTATTAAATAAAATAATGCAATATTGCATTAAACAAAAAAACAACAATATTGCAATCTCAGGAATTAATCAGCAGGCTTCAAAAGATTGGATTTAAAGAAAACGAATCACAGGTATTTTTAGTACTGCTGAAAGGTTCTGCATTAAGCGCTTCCGAAATTGCTGAGAAAGCTGCTGTAAGAAGAACCGCTGTTTATGAAATTCTGAAATCATTTGCTGTTAGAGGTTTTTGTAATGAGATCGAAACCAATACGATATTAAAATATGAAATGATCGATCCGGAAGTAATTAGCGATAAAATAGAAAGGAGATCAAAAAAGCAGAATAATCAAAAATTGAAAATCTTAAAGATACGTTCGAGATTTAAGAATTTATACAGGTCGGAAGAATCAGATGAAAACAGGAGAGTCAATATTGAACTTATCAGAGGCTTTAACAAGCACAGACAAGAAAAATTTATTGAACTTTTCAGTAATGCGGAATCAGAAATATTATTTATGATAAGACTTGAAGGATATGTCTCAGAGAAGAACTTGATACGACTGCAGTTGAATTTTTTATAAAAGAGGCGGTGTTATCAGATCAATATACGAAGCAAGCTATAACTTTAAGATAATAAAAGATAACTCCAGAAGAATGCTGCGTTAGATGATCTTATAAGGATATGCAGAAAATTTGAAAAAGCTGGTGAACGGGTCAGGATATCTGAGAAACAATTACCAAATCTGACTATCTTTGACAGAAAAATTGTTTTTGTAAATATTCAGGATAAGAATATTCGCGCGGCATAATAATTCTGATATAATAATAAGAAATGAAGATTTTGCTTTGAAAATGTTAGACTTGTTTGATTTTTAGAACGATTCAAAGGAATTAAAAGATTTTGTTACAAACAGCAAAAAGCAAAAAACCGGTTAAGAACTTTAAGAATTTATATTAATATAATAAATACATTTCAACAAACTTTTTCCTGAGGAGAAAAAAATGACAACCTTTAATTTAAAAGCTACATCAGCAGTATTGGTCTTGATAACAGGATTATCACTGATACTAGTAAACAGGCAGGTTTATGCCGGATCTTCACCCGATTTTATTTTCGGAAAGGTTCTTTATTCAGATGACCACTCTCCGGTTACTGAAGGAAATGTAAAAATCATGACTATTGATCCATCGTCAAGGACATATAATGTTCTCGAAACTATCAGTATTAATTCCGACGGATCTTTTAAAGTCAGCAGAAAAATTATACTGAGCACTGACGAAATCAGAATAATGGCGTATCCGAATGATGTAGATAATAACGAAATTCTTTTGTTCCGACTGAAATCGGTCTCATTAATAAGCAGTTTACTGATAAAATAGATTTTGAAATTGTAATAGAAGTAGACAGGACATCCGGTATAAAAAATGAAGATCAGGGAAACATACTTGATAAGAAATATTATCTGGAACAGAATTTCCCAAATCCATTTAATCCTGTTACATCAATAAGATTTGAATTACCTGAAAGTAATAAAGTTTCTCTTAAAATATACAATATGAAAGGTGAAACAGTAGCTGTGCTTGCTGAAAATGAATTACTGAAACAGGGTTCGAATGGTGGAATTTAATGCCGGAAATCTTCCGAGCGGAACTTATGTATATACTTTGAGAACAGATAATTTTACCGAAAACAAAAAATGATGCTCTTAAAATAATTACGTCCTTGAAAGCAAGTAAGATTTAATGAGGGTTGGGTCTTTGCTTGTGAAATCCCTCTCAGGGAAAGGAGGATTCAGGGATGTTTAAAGTAAAAATCATCATAGCTATTTAAAAATAATTTTCTTACCGGTACATTAAAGCATTTTGATCAATTTCCGGAATGCTTTTTTTTCTTATAAATCAAATCGTTAAGAAATATTTTTGTATTAAAGCAACTATAATATATTTTCTGATGCTGCACAAAATACATTTCACTTTTAATGAAGCTGTTGCAATCCTGCCGGCAGTGAAAACTATCCTTAAAGAAATTATTCAGCTAAAAAAAAATCTCGATAAGACCGGTTATAACATTTATTCACATAACTATTTCAGCGGGATCGGCACAAACGGATCCGGTATATATCCCGACGATCTGGTTATTCTTATTGAAAATGTTAAAAAAACTAACAACATGGGAATTCAGATAAAGAATATTGACACCGGACTGATAGATTTTCCATATATCAGAAGTAACGGCGAAGAAGTATATCTATGTTATTTTTAGGAGGGATGGTTTAAACTTCTGGCATTCGATCAGCGACAGTTTCAGCGGAAGAAAAGATATAAATGAGCTTTAATTAAAATTTATGCAAAGAAAAATTAAATTAATAAAAGGAATTCTAAACACTGTTCTAGTTCCTGTAATTCAGGCAATGCCGAAAAAGTTGTAAAGATTTTCGCTGATAAATATGTTGCAGGTGACAGCGTTTCAGATGCAGTACACAGCGTAAAGATTCTTAACAGCAAAAGGACTTATGGCTACTGTCGATGTATTGGGTGAATCCATTAATGAAAAGAGTGAAGCCGTTCTTTCTAAAGATGAAAACATAATTACATTAGAAGCGATCAGTAAAATAATCTTGACTGTAATTTGTCTATAAAACTTACAATGCTTTTTTTTTGGTCTTAATATCGATCATGATTTCTGCCTGGAGCAGGTAAGCGGAATTCTTGAAAAAGCAAAAAGCTAAACATTTTTGTGAGAATTGATATGGAGGATTCCTCCGTAACTGAATCTACCATTAATATATTTGAAACAGTAAAAAGAAATTTGATAATGTAGGAATTGTAATACAGGCATATCTCAGAAGAAGTGAGGACGACATTAAAAGACTAACGGAAATTAATGCGAACTTCAGGATCTGTAAAGGCATATATATAGAGCCTGAAAAATTGCATTTAAAGACCCGGATGAGATCAGGAATAATTTTATGAAAATATTAAGAATTGCGTTTGAAAGAAAATCCTACTGCAGTATTGCCACGCATGATGAAATTCTTATTAAAGATTCAGTTAATCTGGTTAAAGAATTAAATCTGAGAAAGACGAATACGAATTTCAAATGCTGCTCGGAGTTAAAGAGAATCTTCGCGAAGAAGCTGTTGCCAAAGGGCACAGAATGAGAATCTATGTGCCTTTCGGTAAAGATGGTACGAACATTCTATCAGAAGATTTAAAGAAAATCCCAATATGGCAGGTCAGGTTTTGAAAAGCATTTTTCTTAAAAATTACTGATAGTATTGAATTATTTTAATCAATGTGAATTTACTTCAAACCATATTCCGTTATCTCCGGAAAAATTTCATGCATCAGTTCTTTCATGGCAATTGCATATTCACGGATCTCCCACTGAGCCGTATCTTCATCCTTGAGTTCAATAAAATTCATTATTGCCTGAATGATGCTGTCCAATATACTTCAGTATATTGATTAAGAGGAAGTATCATTCTTTGCCTGTTCTTTTGCCACACCGGCTTCGAGAAGTTTATTATAAGAATCAAGGAATATCCGACATTGCTGATTCAAATATTTTACCGGCAATTTTCTGATCATCAATGCTTCCTTCTGACGCCTGTTTGTTATCTTTGGACTGTCTCCTCCAGTTGGAGGGACATAGAAATCACTTCGGGTACATATCTTCCACTGATCTCATTCCACGCATGATCTTTTGCCGAAGAACTTGAAGATGTCTCTATGCCGACCACGTGTTTATACCATTGTCTCATAACAAATTCCGGAGCTTTGACATGAAACTGCCATCAGATGCCTGAACGGCGACCAGTGCTTGTTCTTTGCAAGAAATTTAACAGCTTTCTGTCATTGTCGTCAAATTTCTCTTTCCTTTTTCCGGAATGAGACCCTTGCGGAATTAACAACAGTGAGGTCTGTACCCAATTTATCTAAAACTTCAATAAATCCTTTATCGAGAACTTCTTTTTTCAATTTTAATTTTTTGTGTGAACAAATATAATAATTATAATCGGAAGAATGATTTTAAAATATTTGATATTTGAAAAACAAACATTGAAAATTTTGGGATATAATCCAGCGAAATTAAGTCAGGAAAATTCTGTGCTTATTACTTTGTAATTTTAATTTGATTCTGTATTTAATAACTTGCCTCAATGAATTTTTCCGGTACAAAATTTTACCTGGGCGCGGATTCCGGCGGTACAAAGTTTGAATTGATTATAGTCAGTGAGTACGGCAGATTAATCAGAAAATTTAAATTCAAGGGAATACATTATTCAGTTTCCGGACCCGTCAGCTATTGTGAAAGTATTTCAGAATACATATTTACTGCTGTAAAAAAGCCGGTTTTGATATTAATAACTGTAAAGGATTATGTATAGGGCTGGCAGGTGCGAGAGAAGAGAGTGACCGTAGGAAACTGAAAAGTCTTTTCCGAAAGAAGTCCGGGCATTAGAAATACTTTAATTACTGAGTGATGCTTTGACTGCTCTCTATACGGGCATTTGAGGAAGAAGCGGTATAATTCTTATCAGCGGTACGGGTTCGGTACTGTATGGATATTATAATAATAAAATAAACAGAGTCGGCGGATGGGGGAGAGTTATTGGTGATGAAGGCAGCGGTTACTGGATCGGAAAGAAGGCTTTGAATATAGCCGCAAAAGAATATGACACTTCCTTTCTCACAAAAAAGGAAAGTGAATTATCTGAATTACTTAGAGTTAAATTCGGAATAAACAGATTAAATCTTAATGACAGGATTTTTAAAAATAAATTTGAGATCCAAAAAATAACTCCGGTTGTTCTTGAGCTTGCAGGAAAGAATTCTGAAGTTTGTAAAAATATAGTAAGTGAAGCAGTTGCAGATTTAATGTATCATATAAATGCATATTTGAATATTGCAAGACCTGAAATTGTCATGGATATTTCTTTGATCGGAAGTTTAGTGGAAAATGAAAATATATTGTCACGAAAATTAAAAAAAGAAATTATGAAACTTAAGAAGGTTAAATTAGTTGAAAAAAACATTCTCCTGCTTACGGAGCATATTTGCTGATATCCGGCAGTACAAATTTTTTAACAAAAATTAAGATTGAAAAAAGATCTGATCCTCATACTTGATTTCGGTTCACAGTATACTCAGCTGATAGCAAGGAGGACAAGAGAGTTTAAAGTCTATTCTGAGATTCATCCGTTCAAATTAAATTTAAAAAATTTCTTAATGAAAAAGAAAATCACACATCCTCAAGGTGTGATATTTTCCGGAGGTCCGTCAAGCGTTACTGACAAAGGTTCTCCGAAGTTTTCAAAAACAGATCTTGATCTGTTAATAAAGAAAAAAATTCCTGTTCTGGGTATTTGCTACGGTATGCAGCTGTTATGCAGTTTATACAATGGCAGTTTGCACTCATCTATACACAGACAATACGGAAACACGAAAATATACACATTCGGTGACTCAGAATTGTATAAAGGCGTTAACACTCAGCTTAATGTCTGGATGAGTCACGGTGATTCAACGGACAAAATGCCTCAGAAATTTATTGCAACATCAAAAAGCATTAACGGCGTTATTTGCAGTTTTGAATATCCTAAAGCAGGGATTTACGGATTACAATTCCATCCCGAAGTCAACCATACCGAATTTGGAAAAGATACTTAATAATTTTTATTCGGTGTATGCTGTGTAAAGAATTTATTCGGAGCCGGAATCTTTTATTGAATCGAAAACTGAAGAGATAATAAAAAAGGCGGGAAAAAGTCATGTTATATGTGCTCCTCAGCGGCGGAGTTGATTCTTCAGTTGCTGCATTGCTTGTCAGTAAAGCCATTGGAGAAAATCTGACATGTATTCATATTGACAACGGTCTGATGAGAAAAAATGAAAGCAGGAAAGTTATAGAACTTTTTGAAAAATATTATAAACTCAATCTGATTTTTGTAAATGCATCTGAACTTTTATAAATAGACTCAGCGGTGTATTTGACCCGAGAAGAAACGGAAAATAATCGGAAATACATTTATAGAAGTATTTGAAAAAGAAGCGAAGAAAATCAAAGGAGTAAAATTTCTGGTGCAGGGTACACTCTATCCTGATGTAATAGAATCCGTAACTTCAAAAGGACCTTCATCAAAAATTAAAACTCATCATAATGTAGGCGGACTTCCTGATAAATGAAACTAAAGCTCATAGAGCCATTCAGAGAATTATTTAAACACGAAGTCAGAGAGATCGGGAAAAAGCTTGGTCTTAGAGATAATTTTATAAACAGGCATCCGTTTCCGGGACCGGGACTTGCTATAAGAATTCTCAGTGATGTCACAAGAGAAAAACTGGATATATTAAAAGAGCTGATGAAATTTATATTAATGAATTAAAGATTCACGGTTTATATGAAAAGATCTGGCAGGCGTTCTCAGTGTTATTGCCGGTACAGACAGTCGGAGTAATGGGTGATGAAAGAAGTTATGAAAATGTAATTGCGCTGAGAGCTGTAACATCATCCGACGGAATGACTGCGGATTTCTATGCTTTTGATAAAGATTTTTTATCATCAATTTCAAATAAAATTATTAATTCAGTTAAAGGTGTAAACAGAGTTGTATATGACATTAGCTCTAAACCGCCTGCAACTATAGAATGGGAATAAAAAAGAATGATTATTAAAAACACTGTACTATTGATTTTTTTACTGCTATTCTCTTACAAAGTCTGTGCTCAGATCAAAATAGGAGTAGCTTTACCTTTGATGAATAATACTGAGAGGAAGGAAGAAAAAAAACTCGGCGCTGAAATGATGCTGGGAATAAATGATGCAGTTAAGGAGCATAACAGACTTAATCCCGGGTCAAAAGTGGAATTGATAACAGAAGACACACAAAGAGATCCGTCAATCGCGCTGGAGATAATAAATAAATTTGGCAGCGATAAAAAAGTTATTGCAGTATTTGGTCCTGTATTCAGTTCGGAGCTGTCACCAAATGCCGGTGCAGCGAACTTCCATAAAATACCTGTTATTACTCCGACATCAACTCAGAATTTTCTTGCGCAGAAAAATCCTTTTTGTTTCAGCTGAATCCAACTTATGATGTAAGAGGGAGGACTATGGCGAAGTTTGCAAATGATGAACTTAAAATGAAGCGGTTTGCAGTTTTTCGGAAGATTCTTACGGAAAGAATTTTGCTGACAGTTTTTCCGAAGAGGCGTTGAAAAACGGCGGAGCGATAACAGCATCTGTTTATTATTCAAAGGATGACAATGATCTCACGCAGGAACTTGAAGAACTTGAAGATAAAATTTTTTCACTGGACAAATTTATAGATTTTGGAAATATAGCCAGGGAGCATTTTGAAATTATTAAAAATTATGATATTAAATTTTCTTACGCGGATTCACTGAAGATGGAATCGTTGGTTGTGAGTATTTATAAATTATTCGGAAGGGATGCTGACAGAATTATGGATTCGCTTAGTTTTAAACCTTCTGCATCATATGATAAAAGCAGAACAGTGATACCCGGTTATACAGAGGCGATATATATTCCGATTTCCACTTATCTTGAAATCCGAAAATGATATCGCAGTATTTTTCAGAGCACATTAATCTTCCGGTACTCGGTACAAGCGACTGGAATAATAAAGTGGTACTTGATGAAAATAAAATTTACATAAAGAATTTATATTTTGATTCAGATTTTAATTTAAGTGAGAAAGCAGATGTTCCGGAAAAATTATCCGAAAGCGGAATTAAAAATTATTTTTTCGGATATGACGGTATGAAACTGATACTTGATAAGATCTCAGAAGGAAATAAAGACAGACTTTCGCTGAATAACGCCCTTGAGTCTACTGAAAATTACAAAACATTTCATAGCACAGTCACATTGAAAGACAGGACGAATATCGAAATGGAAATTATGAGATTTAATATGGGTGAGCTGTTCAATTTGGGAAATTTTAAATATTAGATCATAATTATATTAAATTACTTATTTAATATGAATAGATATTTTTCTTGTGTAAATTGTTTTGCGCAGAAAACAGCTAAAGAAATTTATGAAGAAAACAATTCTAAAGTAGTGTATATAGAAACTTATGACGACAAAAAAAAATTAATGGTTCGGGAAGCGGATTTATAGCTGATGATGATGGCTTAATAGTTACAAACTTTCATGTTATTGAGGATGCTTATTATGCTAAAATATTTTATTATGATGGAACTGAATCTAATGTAAATATGCTCTATGCCTATGATGAAGAATGGGATCTTGCTGCTTTGAAGACTACTCCAAGTTTTGTAAAATATGTAACAATTGAAAATTACGATAAAGTTGAAATTGGATCAGTCTGTTTTGCAATAGGATCACCAAGAGGAATTGCAAATACTATCTCTGATGGAATAGTAAGTAATAAATTAACATACAAATCAGGATATATATATCAGATTACAAGTCCGATTTCACCGGGCAGCAGTGGCGGAGCTCTTTTTAATGAATACGGGAAATTGATTGGTGTAACTACATCATACCGGCCCGATGGACAAAATTTAAATTATGCAATTCCTTCTGAATATGTTGCAGATTTAATTGATGGTCCCTTTGTACCGGTTTCACTTCCTAATTTTCAAAAAAAATACAAAAAGCCGACTTCTTATCCCGAAAAAAGACCTATTGAAAAACAACCTATCGAGAAAAAACCAAATGAGGAAATAATCAAACCTGATATAGTTGAAAATGAATTACAGGAAAATACGGCTATAGGTTTTACCCCAAATTCATACTCGCTGAGCACCGGATTTAATTTTTACACATCAAGCGTTACTAATAATTTCCCGTCATTTATAGAATTTGAAAAAGCATTTAATTTTTCATTTTCCTATTTATTCAATAACTATTCTGTGTAGGAATAACATATCAGAAAAAATTTTTTAAAGAATCAGAACACCAATAAAAACATAAACCATAACTTTTACAAAATAGATTTTTTATTCCGGACGTCGGAAAAAAAATTTCAGAGTACTTTTAGGATTCGGAGGAGGCCTTGCTTACTCTCAGTTAAGATCTAATTCGGATGGAAGTAATTCGAATAGAGATATTATCATCGTTGACAGTGCATCAAAAAATCAATTTGTCGGAACATTGATTGGAGGAATTGAGTATAGGTTTTTACAGAATTTTTCAATTGACATCAAAGCTCCGTTTGATTTTATTTTTCTTAGCGAAAATAATTTTTATGTAATGACAACACCAGGAGTGGGGTTGAGTGTGATGTTTTGATTTAACATATTTAATGAATTATCTAATCTTTGCACTTGCACGGAATAAATGATTGTTATTATTTTTACAATTTCCTATATTTGAATATAAGAAAACAATTTGAAAGTTATTGCACTCCCATTCAATTTAATTAGATTTTTTAATTTTTTGATATCCTAAGTTAGTATAAGCAAATATTTTTTAAAATAATGAATAAATTTTATAATGTCAGAAAATAATCAAAACTTAAATGTAAATAATACTGAAAAGTTAAAAGAAATAATTAAAAAACTTTTTACCTTCTTTTATTGTTTTATCATATCATTTTCATTTTCGATTAAAATTTTAATAGAAATTTTTCCGGATCCAATATTGAATTGAGCACTATATTCATTACTCATCTTAAAAGTTTTGATTCTTACCCTATTATATTTTATGTTTTTTTTATTGCAATTTTGCTTTGGTGTCGTATGAAAGTAAAGAAGTGTAGTGAGAATGGTGGTTCTTCAAAAGAGATTGAAAAAATAATTGATCAATGGAGTGGTTTGGTTGATGGTATTGGTACAGCATTGCCATTATTAGGTGCAGCTGGAATATTATTTACTGTTGGAATGGGAAGGGAATATCAAAGCTTATTTATTGAGTTTGCAGTTCCTTTTGAAATTAAATCATTGTTCATTCTTGCTATTGCTAAATTATTAGATTTTGCATTTGATGAACTTGATAGACAATATGTGGGAAACGATATTGAAAATACAAAGCAGGTAGATTTTTCTGGAGTTACATCTACTATATTACCAGACCTGCAGACACTTGAAAGACTTAATACAGTAATTGCAAGCTGGAAAGCAGCAGTTAATGAAATGCAAAAAAAAGATTTCAAAGATACAATTGATAGTCTTAATAAGTTAACGGGTCGAGAACAATCAAATAAATGAGAAAAGGAAATAAAAGAGATACAAAATTTTTAATATTTCAATCCCTTTATATTATAGCCATTGCTATTTTGTTTTTTAAAGGTACTGACCTAAGTTTAACAGAAGTAATAGAAAAAACTTCAGATACAACTAATTTCTATGATCCTAAAATTGATACTTTATTACCAAAATTAACCGATGGGTCCGTTTATGTTAAAGTTAAACCCGGTGAAAATGAAATCGATAGATTGAGAAAAGAAATAGATAGTTTAAGTGTAATTATTAACTCACTAAAAGCCGAAAATAATAATTTGAAAAGTCAAAATGCAACTTTAAGAAGTACAAATTCACGATTGGAAAGTGAAGTTGCACGTTTGAAAACTGAGTTAAGAATATGTTTAGGAAACCAATAGTAAAAATGAAATTAATAGTTTGTTTTAATTTATGTTGAAATCAAATACAGTTATAAATTTTTTTTTATTTTTTATCTTCACCGTGCTTGCAACATTGTTGATACCAATGCATTCATATTCTCAGCTTATTAGTAAAGGTCAAATGCTTACATTTAGTGACTCTTTAAAAAAATTTTCTGAAGTGAACATTATAAATAATATGAATAATGGTGAGGGATTTGTGTATGCATTTTTTTCAAATAAGGATTCATTGATAAAAGAATTTGTACCTTTAGAATCCTTTAATATTGAAATTAAAGATTACGATAGTTTGTATTTTGTTTTTAAAATATTACACGAAGTGATGCCTTAGGTATGGAGCCCATTGTGGATTTTTATAAACCTGTATTCCCAAACAGGGAGTTTAAATTTGATATAAAATTTGTTAAAGAACCGGACAAAAATGATAACGAAACAATATCTTTTTCTCATAAGGAATTTATTGCACTTCTGGCAGGTGACGAGAGTAATAGCGGATTGCTTTATACTATAAAAATTGAAGATATAGAGGATGCTCGAAAAATTTCTGTAATACCTAATGAATCTGATAAATTTATTGATATAATTGATATGGATTCTACAACTTTTGAAATTCAGGTAAGACTCAAGAGTTTAGATGAATTAAAACGCAACACAGGGATTAACAGTAAAGGATGGAATCGCGAAGTTTCTCTTTCCCCATTGGGTGTGATTTTGAAGGATAATAGTGGAACAAATCATATAAAAAAAACTATTCCTTTTGTTTTTAAAAAATTTAAAAAATAGTTATCAGTTAAAAATTATGAAAAAGAATTGTTATTTTGTTTCAGCTATTTTTCTTTTTATTGTTAGCACAAGTTCTTATTCTCAGTCAATTGACTCGACTTTCATTAAAAATAAAACTTTTCCAAAATATTTTAACATAACAGGTTTATCTTTAACAGACAATTCTGTATATGAATGTATCAAAGAAGTTTTTTTAAACCCAAGAAACTATTTAAAGGAAGTTCCTGAAGAAAACTGGATGAACAGTGAAATCTATTTAAGATATTTTGAGCCATATGACAAGAGTTCTAAATATAGAATAAAGAATGAAGATGATTCAGATGAGGAAGATACGGACATAGAAGATCAAATTGATGCATTACGCAAAAGCAGGACTTCGGGGAATATAATTCAAAATTATGAAGATTTTCCTTTGCCGGAAACAATTGATCTCGAAGTAAATGTTAAAGATTGGTCTTTAAAATGCTTGATATTGACTTTGACATAAATAAACTCAATTCAAATTTTCGTAAATTATTATTTGAATTAGGAACAAATAATGATTACAAAAATCAAAGAAGTATCATTTCAAAAGTGAATAAAACTTAAAAAACAATTAAAAATTGAGAATAAAAAATTACATAAAATACAGAAGCCCAGATTTTAGCCAATTTGTAAAATACTATTTGGTTCATTTTTCTTTATTTATTTATTCATAGGTAATTCATATTCTCAAGACTCGCCGAAAAATTTTCAATTCAAAGTGGATGTGATCTTTCAAAACATACAAGTGGTCCGGAACTTTTAGAATTCATAAAGAATAATGGTTTGAGTAATATAATTAATATCAATTCTACAACTCAAAACATAGCAGTTTTTTTCCAAGATTCGGGTAGAGTAAATTTTGGTACAATTGAAAGTTTTAATCCAATGCCAAGTGAATTAAAAAGGATATTAACAGATTTTCAAACTGATAGTAAATGTATTAATGAAATTTCAACAGGAGAATCTTCTACTACTCCCGGGAAAGATTCATTAACTAGTTTTTGGGATATCTTAGGATTTATACCAAATGCCATCGCCAAAAACTCTAAAAATAGAGCGATTCGGTTTCTTCCACTTGAAACCACGAGAAAAAACTTACTTAACTACTATGTGAATCCTTACTTACAGCTTTTGGTGGTGATCCATTAGGTATTCCTTTTTCTTATAAAGCAGGTGTAGGGCTAACTGTAGGTTTTGGAACTCCATATTCAGGACCTCTTGAAACAGATATGGTAAAAGGCGGTTTGCATTTAACATTTTAGAAGTTTCAGTTACTGGAAGAATAAAAGAAATGGTAATGAAATATTCATCAAATACGAATCGCACTGAAGATTTACCTAACACATGGATTGGAAATTGGAACAATATTTTTATGCCACATTTAGGAATTGAACTTGCGGCTGAAATCCCTCTTTTCCGCATTTCATATTTTTCTACTATTGACACTTTACAAGATGTGACAGATAATCCAATGATTGTTAGGAATGAAGTTACAGGAGAGCCAATGAAAAATAATGTTATCAGAGGTGATTACTTCGGCTTTGAAGTTAGAACACCTTACCTTGTTTTTTACAATTCCTCGAGAGCTAAGTTTTATTTTGCAAAATCATTCGGCGAATATCACTTAGGTTTTGTGGGTAGGGAGATGAGGATTGATGACTTGATTTTTGATTTTCGAATCAACGCAACTTTTCCGGGGAAGCGGGATTTTCAGTTCTTGACAGAATTGTATCTTGACAATATTTGGCCAGGGTTCTCTGATAAAGCTTTTGGAATTGGTCCTTCTTTACGTTTTGGTATGACTCCGTCGAACAAGTTTGGTATTATTACGGCACTTATTAATGCAAGATTCAAAGTTGGTGATTTCTTTGATAAGAATTTAAGATAATTTTTAGTTTAGAACTATATTCACTAATTGTTAATATAAATCTAAAATTTGTTTTTTAAAAATTTCGGCGTTATCAGTGCCTTTATAAATGCCAGATTCAAAATTGGAGATTTCTTTGATAAAATATCTATTAACATTTATAGGATTTAAATGTATATTTTTTAAGACAGTTTATCTATTTACTCAATTAGACACTAAGAATTAGTTTTTAGTGTCTATTTTTTTAGAATTAGACTTGACTTATAAAATTGAATAGCATATTTTTGATCGTATTCAATTAACCCTATTTAATAACAAAGCCAAATAAAAATCAGGAGGTTTTAAAAATGGCAAAAATGAGAAACTTGTTTTTCGTTTTACTTACATTTGCAATGATGGCAGGATCAACATTCCTAGTCGGTTGCGGTGGCGGTGTAGATGAAGAACAAATTCAACAATTGAACGACCTGAAAGCTGAGGTAGATGCTTTACAATCTCAGGTCAATGCAAAAGCTTGATGAAAAATCAGACTTGCAGAAACAAATTGCTGATTCTGAAGCAAGAGCAAAAGAGTGGCAAGGAATATCTGACGCGGTAAAAAGAAACTGCCCGTAAGACGTAATAAAATTTTAAAAAACAATTTATTATTTAACAAAATTTTTAAAAAAAGGAGACTTTTAAAAATGAAATTTCATAAATTATTAGTATTTATGATGGTTTTCTCCTTGGCAGTTATTTCCAGTCCAACTTTTGCTCAGGATGATGATGATGATGATGATGGTGAAATGGTAGAAGAAGAAATGGATGAAGAAATGTGGCAAGCTCAAATGGACGAGTACACTGCTGGAAAGCAGATTTAACCAGTCAGCTGGATGCTTTAAACACAGAAATCGACGGTCTCAAAAAGAGATTGGAGCGATGTTAAATTCACAGAGGATAATGCAGACAATATTCTCTGGGCATTAGTCGGATCAAAATCCGGTTATGACGAATACAAAGCAAAATTTGCAGATGCAGAAAAAGAGTTAATGCATGCAAAGGACCGGATGATGCAGCAGATATAGAAGCAAATCTGTGGCCTTACTTAACAGATGCAGGTATTAGCGGAAGATACAAATGCTTACCTGAATTCTGGGACAGATACAATGCAATGAAAAAGAAAATTGCAGACTGTAAAGGTAAAATGGAAACAGGAACATACACAGTTGTTAAAGGTGATTGCTTATACAAAATCGCAGGTATGAAAAATATCTACGGTAACTCAAGATTGTGGCCTGCTATCTGGGACGCAAACAAGAGTGGTGTTGTAAGCGCTCCGCCTAGAGTTGCAAAAACAATCCCGAATCCGAACCTTATCTATCCGGGTCAGGTCTTGAAAATTCCAACTCTTACAGATGCTCAAAAGAACGATGCAATGAGCAGAACAAATTCATATAAAACCAAGAGAAAAATGAAAACTAAAACAGTTGACTCAGGTGATATGAAAAAGAAGATGAAAAGAAATAATTTCATTTAATTCTGTTTCGTTGGAATAAATATTTTTAGAAATATAACCCTCATACTTTCAAAAGTATGAGGGTTTTAATTATAATTTTGAATATTATTGATAAAAAATATCTTTGACCGGTATTGATCTGCTGAACTTTTTCCGGGATCAACGAAGAGAATCTGAACATTGTTAAAGAAAGATTTGATTCCACAATTGTCGTAAGAGGAGATTCTTTGTTCTTAAAAGGAGAGGAAAATGAAGTCATTTTAATCGAAAAGATCTTTAATGAGCTGATTTTTCTTCAGAAGAGACAGGGAAAAATTTCTTTAAAAGATGTAAATCTTGTACTTGAACTTATTGATTCAAATGAATTCAGACAGGACAAAGTTAAAGAAAAATTAGGTTTTACACCAAATGAACTTAATAATGTTATTCTTTCAAGAAAAAGTGATTTCATAAAACCAAGATCATCTAATCAGCTTGAGTATTTTAACAAAGTTCAGGATAATGATATAATATTTGCAATTGGTCCGGCAGGAACAGGTAAAACTTATCTTGCTGTTGCCTTTGCAGTTTCCGCACTGAAGAATAAAGAAATTACCAAGATTGTTTTGACAAGACCTGCTGTAGAGGCCGGAGAGAATCTGGGCTTTCTTCCCGGAGATCTTTCTGAAAAAGTTGATCCTTATTTAAGACCGCTTTATGATGCGCTTGAGGATATGTTACCTTTCGAAAAACTTGAAGGTTATATAGAAAAGAATGTCATAGAAGTAATTCCGCTTGCGTTTATGAGAGGCAGGACGCTTAACAATTCATTTGTAATACTTGATGAGGCGCAAAATTCCACTACGATGCAAATGAAAAATGTTCCTAACAAGATTCGGTCCTAATTCAAAAGCAATAATTACGGGTGATGTAACGCAGATAGATCTTCCTAAAAAAGGAGCATTCGGGATTAATTCAGGTAGAAGAAATTTTAAAAAATATCGATGATATCTCTTTTGTATACTTTGAAAAATCCGATGTGTAAGACATAAGCTTGTTAAAGATATAATAAATGCTTATGAAAAATTACAGTGATCAGGAATTTCTTATTAACCTTACAGAAAAAGCACCGTCAATTTTATTTATATGCGGAAACAGTTCAATACATCCATTTTGATTAACAACACTTGTGTCAACAAAATTTGAGGCATCATCAATTTTAAAAGCAGGATTTTTACTCAGAAACATATCCACTACATCTGCATTTTCCTCAGTTTCAGTAGTACAGGTGCTGTAAATAATTACTCCATTATCTTTTAAATACTTTACTGCATTTTCCAGAATTTCAAGCTGCAGAGTCTGAAGTTTCATTATATCTTCAGGTTCTCGTTTCCATTTAATATCCGGTTTTTTTGATAGAACTCCCAGACCTGAGCATGGTGCATCAACCAGTATTTTGTCAGCTTTACCGATCAATGACTCTTTCATTTCCGCAGTTTCCGGATTACAAACATCATCGTGAATAAATGTTACATTTTTCACACCAAGTCTTTTCAGATTTGTTTTCATTACTTCCGCCTGGATAAATATTTTTCAACAGCAATGATTTTCCCTTCATTTCCCATGAGTTCAGAAATATGAAGTTTTGCCTCCCGGAGTAGCGCATAGATCAATTATAAATTCATCTTTTTTGGATCCAGAAGTTCCGATACAAGTCCGGCGCTTTCATCCTGAATGGAAAAAAATCCTGCTTAAACACTTCTTCCGTAAAAAGTTTTGACATGGATTTGGTAGAAAAAAAATTATCGAGATATTTCCCTTTTTTATAAAACAGATTTTTTTCTTTGAGAAAATTTTCGAATTCAGCTGTTGATACTTTCAGATTATTGACTCTTAATGTCATTACAGGCCGTCTGTTGTTTTCCTCACAAAGCTTTACCGCTTCGTCAAATCCGAACCGGTTTATCCATCTTCTACCATCCAGTTTGGATGAGACTGTACGATTCCGGAGATAGTTTACCTCATCAATTTCTCTTGTAGGCCAGACTAGATTTTCGAGAGTCCTGATTATTGTCCTGAGCAGTCCGTTTAACAACTCCTGCATGTTTCTCTCCATGAATCCGTTTTCTAAAACTCAACTGCTTCATTTACAGCTGCAGAGTAGGGTATTTTATTTAGAAAAAGTATCTGATAAAGAGCTACTCTCAGTGCATTTCTGACTTCAGGCAGACATTTTTCATAATTTCCCCTGTAAAACCATTGAGGAACCAGTCGAGTCTTCTCATCCATCTTATGACTCCGTGAGATATTTCGTTAAGCAGAGCTTTATCAAAGTCATTGAGCATGTCATTTTTCAGTTCAGCATCAATGAGTTTTTCAAGATAGGAATCCGTCCTTTCACATCTGCACAGTATTTTAACTGTGCATGACCTTGCATCTTCAAATAGATTTTTAGAGTAAATTTTTTCTTCGGAAGAAGAACCGTTTTTACGGTTCATACTGGATAGTGAATCAAGTTTGATTGTCCATTTATAATTCTAAGGTACTTTGGTTTCTAAAGTATTAAATAAATATTACAATTCAGTTTTGAAATGTAATATTTAATGTAAGGCTAAGCGGATTAAAAAATAATTTCACAATTTACTTTTTAATTAATTAAGAAATTTATTTCATAAATCTGTCAATTCGGATCAAAAATCCGTTTCAATTCTCTTTGTATAAAAAATCCTCAACAATCTCAATCTCGCATTCATCTAATGAATTTATAAAATATTTACCGTAAGATTTTGTAATGATCCGGCTGTCTAAAATTGCAATTATCCCCTGATCATTTCTGTGTCTGATAAGTCTTCCGATTCCCTGTCTGAATTTTAAAATCGCTTCCGGAAGTGAATAATTACAAAAACTATTACCTCCACGCTTCTATATATCCATTTTTGCCTGAACTACAGGGTGATCAGAACCTGAACGGGAGTCTTGTAATAATTAAATTTGCCCAATGCTTCTCCCGGAACATCAACCCCATCCAGAAACCGTCAAGACTAAACAGGACAGAATTTATATCCGATTTTTAAATTATCAAGAAGCATATTACGGGAAACTCCGTGGTCTGTAAAAGAAGTCTATTTCATGTGATCTGAATTTTCTTCAAGCTCTTTCCAATCTTCTTAACAGAGTGCCGTTTGTAAACAGTATAAGAGCTTTACTGCTTGTCATTAAGGTAAATGGTTGATCCATTTTTTAATATATCTGAATATAATTCGTATTTCTCTTCCCGGTTCTGGAATGTTCTTTGGTATCAAAATTTTTACCTGTCTGTAAAAATCAAAAAGGGGATTCGAGCTTACCGTTTAACTTTTCTGCTCCAAGTCTTTTCTGAAGTAATCGAAATTACTGTTTATTGAGTCAGCGTTGCGCTTGTTAGTACTGATGTATTATTATCGCGAATATATTTTCTCTGAAAAATTCGGAAATATCCACGGGAGATGAGTATATTGAAACGTTTGAGTCGGGTTTCATCGAAGACAATCCGTCCAGTATACAAAGTCTTCATCTTTATCATTTTTTCTGATTAATGAAACTGGTCCAGTACATAATTGAATTCTGGAAAATCTAAAGTTATGAATTAACTCATGCTCCGTTTTCCTGCGAGTCATCTTTACGTCCACCGGTCGAAGCGCCCGCAGATCATTCAGCATACTGTCCATTTCCGGCTTCAGTATATTTTCCGTAATATTTTTTCATAAAACTCTGGTGGTAAGTTTATTCTGACGGTTTT
>JADJYU010000005.1 GCA_016719565.1 Ignavibacteria bacterium | reverse complement strand
GCGGATACAGAAGTATGACAGCCGCTTCAATACTTAAATCCAGGGGCTGGGAAAATTTCAAAGAGGTCGAAGGCGGATTTGATGAAATAAAACTAACCCGGGTTCCGAAAACAGATGCTGTATGTACAAAGAAAACTCATAATGTATAATAACGTTTTGAGTTATTGAAATTTAACAAAACAAAAAATCTAAATATTTTCTAAAATGTTTGAACTATTAAAACAGCCCTGGCACTGGGCTTTAAGCGGTACACTGATCGGACTTATAGTTCCGCTGCTGCTAATACTTGGTAATAAAAAATTCGGAATATCATCATCATTCCGGCATATATGCGCGTCATGCTTTCCGGGTAATGTGAAATTTTTCAAGTATGAATGGAAAAAAGAAATATGGAATTTATTCTTTGTCGGCGGAATAATTATAGGCGCATTCATAGCGACAGTATTTCTTACGGATCCTGCGAGTTCAATCAGCATAGCTCCCGAAACGGTGGGAATATTGAACAGTTACGGCATTTCGGACTTTTCAAGTCTTATGCCTGTACAGTTATTTAACTGGAGTAATTTGTTTTCCATGAAAGGACTGGTATTTTTTATAATGGGTGGATTTCTTGTCGGATTCGGAACGAGGTATGCAGGCGGTTGCACTTCCGGTCATTCTATAATGGGACTTGCAAATCTTCAGAAAGCTTCGCTCATTGCAACAATATTTTTTATGGCCGGCGGATTCTTTTCTACTAATATACTTATTCCATTAATTTTTAAATATTTACAATAATGACAGAAACGGAATTTATAGAAACCAAACACATAGAAACTAAAGAAGAAATTGAATTAAGACATCTCGATACATTATGTACAAATGAATCGCAGCTTGTTCACCCATGGTGGTATAATTTCAAGTATACAATAGTCGGAATAATTTTCGGAATAGTATTTGTAAAAGCCGAGATCATAAGCTGGTTCAGGATACAGGAAATGTTTCAGCTTACATCATTCTTTATGTATGGTGTAATAGGTACGGCAGTAGCGGTCGGAGCAATTTCAGTTTTCTTTGTAAAAAAGCTTAAGCTCAGAAGTATTTACGGTGAAGTTATCACATTTGAAGACAAAGAATTTAACAAAGGTCAGATCTTCGGGGCGATGATATTCGGAACAGGATGGGCTATCACCGGCGCATGTCCGGGACCGTTGTTCGCGCAGTTTGGAAGCGGATATTCCGTAATAATTATTACTATACTTTCTGCTATAGCAGGAACGTGGGTGTATGGAAAATTCAGAGACAGGCTGCCGCACTAAAACGAGTTACAAATTTCAAATTTCAAATTGCAAATATTTTTATTCTTTATTAATAAAAAATTGAAATAGATTTCATCCGAATTGATAATAAATATTCGGTTCCCAAATCTATTTTAATCTTAATCGCTTCATCGGGATATTGTAATTCATGATACTATTATTAATCTGATTTAAGGATAATACTTTTCTTATCAAAATATTTAGAATACCATAGATTATAAGGATTGTCTGCATTTCTTGTTATATCATATAAAAAAAATGTTTTTGGTTTATTTTTGATACTGTCTACTAAACATGGCTCCGTTGTAGAATTCTCAATTTGAATATATCTCTGATTAAGATTAATATCATAATTTATGGCAGAGCCTCTGATTAATTCAGCGCCTGCAATCTTTATATTATTTGATTTTATCAGGAATAAAGAAATTACTATTAAGATAAAAAATATAATGCGGTTTGAAAATTGTTGAAACTTAAAATCAAACTTTAAGTGAATAAATTTTAATACAAAAGATAAATTATAAAACCATCCCACCAGGAAAATGAAATAAACAATGTTAACAGTCCTTCCATAAGGTGATTCGCCGATATTCCATATTGTAATAAAGTATACAGCGTAAAGAATTAAAAAAAGTCCCAGAAATTTAATTCCTATTTTATAAATCATACTACTTTTTGAAACAGCTTCACCTTCGTTAAATAATTTAATCAATAATGGTGACAGCAATATTGATACTGGAATAAGTGGCGAAAGAAAGATCCATGATACTAAATTTCTGAATAAAAAAACGAATGAACTGTTAAGTGTGTATGGAAAATTTTTGGAATTTTCAAATTCTAAAGCCCGCAGAGAATTACCGGGAGAGGAAAAAACCAATGCTGCAGAAATTACGACCGTCAGAATAAATAATACATATATCAAGTTTCCAATTTTAAGTGTTGGGTATCCGGTATTATTTTTGATTTTTTGATAGTGAATATATAATGCAATAGAAATTATACATACTATTAAAAATGCTATAATTTCACTTGTGCCGACCGCAGCTACTGTTACCAAAAAAGCTGACATTATAATGACATTTCTTTTTGAATTCGACATTAGAAATGCAGACTTCCTGTAAAGTATAATTAATAACATTATCAGAGAAATTCCAAGCTGATATATAAATACTGATGTAAGCCAATATAACCCTTCCGATATTGAAGGCATTGAATATAAGTAAACAAACAAAATTGAAATTGCCAATAAAACCCTTTCTCTGAACGATAATTCTGACTTTGAGAATGCAGATACAAAGACGAAAAATATATACACGAAGACTAGAAAAAAAATCAGCAAGAATATTTTATAAAACAGAATCGACTTAAATAATAACGGATTAACACTGAGTAAAAGATAAGAGAAAAACCTGCCGCTCCATTCCTCATAAAAGAATTTTTGGGCTTCAAAGAATCCCATACTCCTGACAGTTTCACCCCATGAAAAATCCTCAGGCGAAGGATGATTAAAAATAAATAAAATTGTAAAAGGTAAAATCGTAAGTGTAAAAAATGAAATTAAAAGGAAGTTGATTCTTACATTCATATAATTTATATAATTGTATTTCAGTATTACTAAAAAAATATATTATAAATACAGTAATTGCAAAGTATAATAAAAGTTCGAAATATTTCTAAATGTATAATTGGCTCAATTGATATTTCATGATCTGAGATTCTCACGAAACTATAACGCTTGACATTAGAGGCTAAATAGCATAGCTTACTGTAGTGATAGTTCTTAATTAAAAAATTCTGACCAATCACTAAAATTTCTTTTAACAGAAGAAATTCAAAATGAGACAACCCAAAATTCTACAGTTATTTAATATTCTTGTCATCACAAGTTTTTCTTTTAATAAATTAAATACTCTTCCCCAAAAAAGTATTTCCGGTAAAGTAAATAATCGCAGAGATTAGCAAATCAACGATTAATAAAACAGAGCTTATTCGTTAGGTTAAAATCCTAAAGGAAGATACTTAAATCAACATATCCTAAAAACTTTCTAAATCATTTTCAGATGACCTCTGATAACCTGACATCATATATATATGCAGTTTATCAGTACAAAAAGTTGTCTTCTGAAATATCAAACTAATTTTCATGAAAAAATTAATATCAATATCTTTTGTAATAATAATTCTGTGTTTTAATGAAAATGTACGAGCACAGGTAGCTCTGTATTCATTTACTCAGAATAACGGATCATATAATGAGATCACGGGAGATACTACAGTTGCGTTATCCACTTCGACGATCACGAATCCGATGAATCTTGATGATGTGACATATCCTTCCAACACCATTCCGTTCTCTTTCAGATTTAACGGAGCGGCGTATACAACTTTTGCAATAAACTCCAACGGATTTATAACATTCGGCGTGACTCCTCCTGTAGCGGCAAATTACGGACCAATAGCTGCCACGGAAACTTATGACGGAGCAGTCAGTGCATTCGGCGCAAACTTGATCGGCATATTCGGAACCAATGCTGACAGAGTAGCAGGAAGTCCTGTGCTTACAAATGTTGTAAGTTTCGCAGGCGTCGTAGCCGGCAGACTTATAACCGGAACAGGCATACCTGCATCTGCAACTATTATCTCATTTAATCAAAGTATGGGTACAATATTAATTTCATCATCAGCCACATCAACCGGTACTGGTGAAATTATTCAGATCGCTTCAGCAAGTATAGTGCGCGGTACCACAGGCGCAACAGGTAACAGAGTTCATACAATTCAGTTCAAAAATTTCAAAAGAAACATAACAACAGGAACAATTGATAATCTGAATTTTCAGATCAAACTCTATGAAGCTGCAGGAAAAATTGAAGTAGTCTACGGAAATGTAGATCAGGGTCCGATCTCTGTCTCAGGTCAGGTGGGATTGAGAGGAATTCTTGCTTCTGATTTCAATAACAGAAGTACTTCTTCAAACTGGTTAACCACATCGGCCGGAGCTACTAATGATGTGTTGTGTTTAATAAGCAGCACGGTTTTCCCTGCGTCAGGACTGACTTTTATCTGGGGACCTCCGACGGCAAATGCAAATATTAAAGTTATTCCGGAAGGATTTTATAATACGGGTTCGAAAAAATTAAATATGAGAGATACTGTAAGAGTTTATCTTCACAATGTTACTTCGCCTTATGCCATTGTAGATTCAGGAAAATCAATAATTGATTCTATCACATTTTCAGGATCTTATATTTTTTCTAATGCGCCAAACGGCACATACTATCTTGCAGTGAAACACAGAAACACAATTGAAACCTGGAGTAAAGCCGGTGGAGAAAGCGTTACAAATGGCGGTACTTTGAATTATGATTTCACGAATTTAATTACAAAAGCATACGGAAACAATATGATACAGGCGGATGCATCACCTGTCAGATTTGCAATTTACAGCGGTGATGTAAATCAGGACGGAACGGTTGACCTTACTGACGGAAGTCTGATAGATAACGATGCATTCAACTTTGCATCAGGTTACATTTCTACTGACGTTAATGGCGACGGTATAGTTGATGTAGCAGATGCAGTGTTTGCGGATAATAATGCGTTTAATTTTGTATCCAAAATAAGACCTTAAAAATAGTTAATAGTTAAAGAGTTAAAATTGACGGGTTACGAATAAGAGAATATTTTGAAAATATTGAAATAAAAGCCGCGGGATATAGAATCTCGCGGCTTTTTTAATCATGAGTAGATTAACATTGAGCGTCGAATGTAAAGATTGAAAAACCGGATCTATTTAAGCAATATCATTTTCTTAATGTCACTGAAATTTCCAGCCTCCATTTTATAATAATAAACTCCGCTTGATAATGCAGATCCATTATCATTTAAGTCAAACTCCACGGAATAATTTCCTTTCATCTTAAAACCTTTAACAAGCACTGCAACTTCCTTTCCTATCATGTTATAGACTTTCAGATTTACATCGCCGTCTCCTGCAACCGTATAATTTATAGTAGTAATGGGATTAAACGGGTTCGGATAATTTTGTAAAAGCGCATAAGACAGATCACTGATTACATTGCTACTGATACCTGTTAAGTTTGCAAGCGGAAAATTTGTTTGAAAAGGTTTTGTAGTATAATATGCAGTTACACTGTTTGTATCGGAAATTATTAAATCAATACTTTGACCGGCTGCTACTGATGATGTTCGCGCAGCAAGAATAATATTTCTTGCAGTATCAAGAAATTTAAATTTTAAAGAATCAAATGTAATAACCGCATTTGAAAATGGAACGGATCTTAATTTCTGATCACCGGTATTTATTACATTATTTCTATCCCTGTCCCAGTAAAGATCAAACGATAATATATGCGTTGTATTAGCAATTGTTGTTAAGCCGAATGTTAATGTTTTTAATGAACCAACCTGCGGAAGGACATTGGTTGAAATTTTTATACCGGCAAGTTCTCTTGCTGTATCATTTGCTGTTATGCTGTTATTTAAAAACATATTACCGCCGCCATTTACTCCTTCTACAGTAAATTTAGGTGATGTTGTAGCAGCAAGAGCATCTATTCTCCCGGTGCCGTATCTCGGATCTTTTCCCGGAGCGCCTTTTTCTACAGATGTAAGTTCTATTACTTTGCTTATATCCGCAGGAAGCATCTCCGGATTTACCGACAGCATTAATGCAACACAACCAGCTGTATGTGGTGTAGCTGAAGATGTTCCTCCGAAAGAACTTCCGTAACCTGTACCGGAACTTACATATGTAGATGCAGTCCCCGCTCCCGGAGCGGATACATCCGGTTTAAGAAGTCCCATCGAGTCAGGAACTTCTACAGGCGTGACCCTGCTGTACGGATAATCCATATGATCCGGACTGATCGGATAAGTATATGTTCCCCATAAACTCCAGTTGCCCCATGTAGACGGACCTGAAGGAGAGGTTGAGTGAATTAAATCTGTTCCTGCAGCTACATTACCGACACCTATTACACCACTGACATTTCCTCTTCGTAATTGATCCGGATGAAGCCAGGGTGAAGGACAAAGCCCGGCTGCTGAAATGTTCACAGGAACCGGAGCTGATGAGCTACCGCCGTCGTTACTAGTAGAATTTGTATGAATAACTCCTGCTGCTAAAGACATATCCGTAATTAATCTGAACTGTGAATAATCGGGTTTTGGATTCATATACCATTTCCAGCTAAGAGAACTTGTAATAACCTCCGCACCCATTTCTACAGCATATTGAAAAGCCAGCCATTGCTGTGACTGACCGCTTGAATTTCTCAGCACAATGCATTTTGCACCCGGTGCAACTCCTGTCTGAATTCCCATCGTTCCGTCACCAACGACTTGTCCCAGAGTAGCGCTGCCGTGTGAAGCAGTTGTAATATTATAATTACCTGTTGTAAAATCCCATCCGATCAGATCATCTATTTTTCCGTTCCCGTCATCATCAATCCCGTTAATATCAGACGGATCAAAGACTGAACCTGTTGTACCGGCTTGAATATTAACTGTTTTATTGTCACTGTTTGCATCTTCGCCGAGATTCTGCCATAATCCCTTTACAAGATCAGGATGTTTCCACCAGAAACCGTCATCCGAATTTGCGACTAAAACTCCTGAACCGTTATTGCCCAAAGCCCATACCTGGTCTGCTTTCATTAATACTATTCCTATTTGCGGCGCGGAAGATGAATTATCTTTTGTCATTGCACCGATAAACGGAGCTGATAATTGTTTGTAGTCCAGTAATTCTTCAGATGGATATTCTGCATCATAACAGATCATTTTTATGTTATCAAAAGCTGTGAGTTCATTTATAATTTCATTTGTTGCTGAAGTAATTATAGTATTTGCCATCCATAATATTTCAAATTTCTCAATTGCTCTTTCAGACTTTTTCAATTCCAGATACTCTTTAATATTTCTCTGATAATCATTCGCAAAGTTTTTCAGTCTGTCTATTACAATTTTTCTCCGCTCCTGTTTTGGAGTATCATAACTTATATCTGAAAAGTCATTTAGATTCATGTGATCATTCAGTAAAATATAAATCGGAATTAATGTGTTGTCAGTATTCTGATTCATTTTATTCTGCAGATCAGAGTGGATCTTAGGTGAATATGCATGAGAGTTTGAGATCATACCGATGCAGCAGATGAAAAAAGTACAAATAATTTTCTTCATAACTATTTAATTAAGATTTAGAAAAAGAATAATATGATAGTATCATTTAAGTATAATTCCCTGTTAAAGAGTAATTAACTTTATATAAAATAACGAACTTTATAATAATTTAAAATTATTAAAACTTTTTGTTTTACAAAAATGTATCTATGAACCCGAATTTTAAATGTAAAGCAATCTGAATATTCATTGCTCCTGATTGTATGCAGACAATTAAATTTTGTAAAAATTTATAAATAGAAAATTTACGTTTATCAAAGACAATAATATCAATATATTCAACACCTTCTTTTTTATAGCTTTTAAATTAAAAAGTTTAGGACTATTTTCAATTCAAACAAATTTATAAATAACACACTATAATGAAAAAGACTACATTTCTTTGCGTTAGCGCAATTCTTTTATTCTGTATTACATTGATGATGAATGTAAATACTGCAACTTCACAGCAGAATAATTACAGGGACCTTAACTGGTCAGACGAAACCGGTAAAGGTTTTTCCTATGAAGGCGAAAGAAGAATAATCCCTGATAATTTCAGGACAGTAAAAATAAATTTCAATGATCTGAAAAATGATCTTATGAATTTGCCAATTGAATCATATGGCAATCTTCCGCAGAATCAGGTGATAATAAATCTGCCTAAACCCGACGGGACTTCAGGTCAGTTTATTATTAATGAATATTCTATGATGGAACCCGGACTTGCGGCTCAGTTCCCGGAAATTAAAACATACACTATTAAAGGAGTGGATGATCCTTACGCAACAGGAAAAGTAGATATTACCATGCATGGATTTCATGCAATGGTCTTAAGCGTAAACGGAAATTACTTCATCGATCCTTACAGTTCGGAAGAAAAAAATATATACATTTCATATTACAAAAAAGACCTCACACCTAAGACAGACTATGATTGTCTGGTTACGGAATTAACAGAGTCTGTACCAACTCCTGTAGAATCTGATGCAACAGGAGAATTTCTCCGCACATACAGACTTGCTGTAGCGGCAACAGGCGAATACACTGCGTTCCACGGAGGAACGGCGGCATTAGGTCAGGCGGCAATAGTAACCGCAATGAACAGAGTGAACGGAGTGTATGAAAAAGATTTTTCAGTTAGAATGACTCTGGTAGCAAATAATATTAATATTGTTTATACAAACTCCGGTACAGATCCTTATACAAATAATAATGGAGGCACAATGCTTGGTCAAAATCAGACTAATCTTGATGCAGTAATCGGTAATGCAAATTATGATGTCGGTCACGTATTCAGCACAGGGGGCGGCGGAATCGCAGGTCTCGGAGTTGTTTGCGTTACAGGTCAGAAAGCGAGAGGCGTTACAGGATTACCGTCTCCTACAGGCGATCCTTTTTATATAGATTATGTAGCTCATGAAATGGGTCACCAGTATCGCGGAAATCATACTTTCAACGGAGTTCTCGGCAGCTGCGCCGGCGGTAACAGAAACGCCGCTACCGCATGGGAACCCGGCAGCGGCAGCACTATCATGGGTTATGCAGGTATCTGCGGTGCAGATGATCTTCAGTTGTTTAGTAATGATCATTTTCATTCCGGAAGTATAACGGAAATTACAAATTATACACAGACAGGAAACGGCAACAGCTGCCCGGTTCAGACAGCAACAGGTAATACACCACCGTCAGTTACAGTACCGGCAGGCGGATTTTCGATTCCTATCAGTACTCCATTTCAGCTGACAGGATCAGCAACGGATGTTAACAATCCCGGGTCACTTACATATAACTGGGAGCAGTATGACGTTGGTCCTGCAGGTTCACCGAACAGTCCGACAGGCAATGCCCCGATCTTCAGATCTTTCAGTTCGGTAACAACTCCTACTAGAATTTTTCCGAAATTATTGGACATAATTAATAACACACAGACATTAGGCGAGATACTTCCTTCTTATACAAGGTCTTTGTCTTTCAGAATGACAGTAAGAGATAATAATGCAGGTGCAGGCGGAATAGGAATTGGTACAGTTGCATTTAACGTAACTGCAGCCGCAGGTCCGTTTATAGTTTCTTCACCGAATACGAATGTAAACTGGAACAGCTCGGTTCCTCAGACTATAACATGGAACGTTGCCAATACAACGGCATCACCGGTAAGCTGTGCTAACGTTAACATACTTTTATCAACAGACGGAGGAAATACTTATCCGCACACGCTCATAACCGGAACACCCAATGACGGATCGCAGAGCGTTACTCTTCCCGGTGTGAATACAACTACAGCCAGAATTAAAGTCGAAGCAAACGGTAATATCTTCTTTGATATTTCCAATACTAATTTTCAGATCTCAAATACCAATCTTCCTTCTATAAGTCATACGCCTATTACAGATCAGGTTAAAACAGCATGGCCGGTTACAGTTGATGCTGTTGTAACTTCAGCATTTTCACTGGATTCTTCGTGGGTGAGATGGTATAAAAATATTACAGCAAATACAAAACATCTGAAACTTGTTAACACATCGGGAAATAATTATTCAGCTCTTTTTAATTCGCTGAATTCTGATGTAGTAGTAGGAGATGTTATTTATTACAAAATATTTGCTCAGAATAATTCCGCAGGTCATGAAAGAGACTCCACAGCTCTTTACAGTTTTAATATTGTCGGTAATAATTTGTGCGAGAATTTCACTTCAGTAACATTTCCGCCATCGGGATGGAGTCTTGAATATACCGGAACGCTTTACTGGACAAGAAATGCGGTAAGCAGTTTCGGTGTGGGAAGCGGTTCCACAAAATTTGACTTTTGGAACGCCGGTGTGGGAGTTACTCAATCTGAAATTACAAAATCATTTGGTAACACTCTTTCGGGAGACTCACTGAATTTTGATCATGCATATGCTCCATATACAGACGGCTCAACAGACTCGCTTGAGATTTTAACTTCTTCAAACGGCGGTACTACATTTACTTCACTTGTAAAACTCTGGGGCAATAATGTAAACGGAAATCTTAATACCAGAACTCCGCTTGGTACTGCATTTACACCGACCAGTGTTCAGTGGGCGACAAAAAAATATTCACTGCCTGCCGGCACAAATAAATTAAAATTCCGCGCAAGAAGCGGTTTCGGAAATAATCTTTATCTTGATAAGATATGCGTTGTGAATGCTGCTGTTGCTATTGCATCAGATATAACACTAGTTCCTGAAGGATTCTACAATATCTCACCTGGTAATCTGAATATCAGGGATACAGTTACCGTTTATTTAAGAAACTCTACAACGCCGTTTGCAAAAATTGATTCGGCAAAATCAGTACTTGATTCGGTTACACTCAAATGCGCTCCTTTATTTACAAACGCTCCTAACGGAACATATTATCTTCACATTAAACATAGAAACGCTCTGGAAACCTGGAGTAAATCCGGAGGAGAATCTTATTCAAAAGGAAGTACTCTTGTTTATGATTTCACATCGGCTCAGTCGCAGACATATGGAAATAATTCCATACTGAAAGGAACTAAGTATAGCGTTTACTCCGGAGATGTAGATCAGGACGGAACTATCGATATTTCGGACGGAAGTTTAATAGACAATGACGCATTTAATTTTGCATCCGGGTATCTGCCGACTGACGTTAACGGTGACGGACTTATAGATCTTTCTGACGGAGTGTATACGGATAATAATGGTGCGAATTTTGTTTCGAAAATTACCCCGTAAATCAGTTACGAGTTTCAAGTTACGGGTATAATAAATTATGTATATTAGCCGCAGGCTTCAGCCTGCGGTTTTTTATGTATTTAAAATAAAATCATCGTATAAAATATTTAACCGATGAGATTAACTTTCTGACCGGTAAAAATATTTCGGTTTTAAACTGTCCCGTAAACTCCTGCGTTATTTTCATTCAGACGAACTACAGATCTCATCACATTTGCAGTATCAGGATCTAAGTTTATCATGACACAGCGCTTGTCCCGTAATGTTATGTTCACTGCAGGCGAATCGGATTCTTCACCAAAGTAAAAGTTTTACCAACCCATTTATCCTCTTCAAAAGAATTGCCGCTCTTTGTTTCGATAAGTATGTTATGACGAAACCGCCGTATGTCTAAAGGTAGTCCGGATTCTTTTTCAATCTTTATTATCGTATCATTACTGATCAATGAAACACTTGCTTCATCGAAAATTCCTTTATCGAAATGCATCAGCTGCACTTCAGATCCATGACGCCGCGAAATATCTTCAGATAATTCACTGCTCTGAAGTTCGAAGACATTACCTTCCGGAGTGCGGACTTGAACAGGAATTAAGTTTTGATCGTTTTCATTTATGTTAAAAGGTTTAAACATAATCTACTCCGGAAGTTTACTTGCAGTCAGGAAGGGAAAGCCGCTTTTATCCTCAACCCGTTGGAATGCAAAACGCCTGTCTCCCTCAAGTCCGTGAAATCCCATTTTCGAATTTGAAATTTCCGTTCCGGCCATGGATTTTACAGGGTATCGGAAAATTGTTTTTATAATTCCAATTTCATTTTTCAATACTGGCTCCTGTTTAAATTAATTTTTATAATTATTGTCAGATCAAATCATGTTACATTCTTATTGTTTAAATTATAACGATCTTTAAGATTCTGTCACATTTTCTTCATCTGCCTGACCTTCTCAGAAAGCCATTCAGCCAGTCCTATAAAACTGATTTTTTCTGCTGAGATTTTAAGCTTATAAAGATCATCATCTTTTGCAATACCGTTTGATTTTATCCTGATCAGATCTCTGACACATTTCGCAAAAGCGCCTATTGCTTCTTTACCTATACTACTGACTTCTTTTGAATTACTTAAATAGTTCAGTGTAGCTGAAACAAGTGACAATCCTTCTTCATGATAGCCAAGTTCATAATAAATTTTAAGCTGTAAGATCTTTACGTCAAGTTTGAAAAGGAATAAATTATATTTTATCTGAAGAATATATTCCAGAGCTTTTCCAAAATCACTTCGCGAAAAGGATAGATAAGCCATTGAAAAGATTTTCATATTTTCACGGTGATGTTCGTGCAGTTCAGCGGAATACTTTTCGATAAATCTTTCCAGCCATTGATACTCGCCGATGTATGAAGAATCCAGTACAATATTTCTGAATAATACTATATGGAAATTTTCAGAATGCAAAGGTTTATAAATTCCGTTTTCAAGCATATATTTTTGGAGTTCAAACGCTTCCCGCCGGCCGAGTTTATTTACTCCGCAGTAAGTGAGCATTGTATTCCACAGCACATAATTTTCCGGCTGCCCGAAATATGATGAATTCTTTTTCAGAAGTTCTTTCAGATTATAATAATGCTCAGTTTTATCTTTATTAAGATTCATAAGATAAATTTCCTGAAAGATCTGCAGATAAGGATAATGCTCATGACCAGTTTTGAGATCAGACAAAAAGTTAATCGCGTCGAAATTTTTCAAAATCACTTCAAGCAGATTATCTCTTACCTGAATACCGTAAGCTGCAGCTAGATTTTTTTCATCTTCAAATTTAAAAGCGGATATCAAAGCAGCAGCTGCAATGTTCTCACCGGTTTGCAGAGAGTATTCAAATGCATTATCAAAATCATCACGGTTCAGAGAGCAATCGCGTTTGACTGCGGTAAGAAAAAAACGGTCAATAAAATAACCAACGCTTCCTTTTCCTGTATCATCAAAGCTTCCGTTGATCGTGCTGTATTCTTTGTCGAATTCTTTATATAATTTTCTTTTACGCAGCTGATTCAGAAGAAAATATTTTTTCTTCGATGTCTGATCTTCAAGTTCGAGATGAATTAGAAAATCTTTAGATATTCTAAACAGGTGTGATGAAAGTGTTCTGATAAGATTTTCCGAACGCACAGTCTCATATTTTTTTGCGGGAAACAATTTTCCGAAGATAAATTCATTGCTGAAATTTTTATGATCAAACGCCGGGTAAAAGGATTTTATAGATTTAAAAAAGGGAAGCAGGTCTCTGCCTTTATTATGAAAAGGTGAGTCGATGAATTTTTCTAATTGTTTAAACTCATCTTCAGAGAGCGCTTTTAACATATTTATTAATTTAGAATCGGTCATTTTTTTTGCAACAAATTAATCCTTAATTATTGCAATTCCAATTCATATTTCAAATAAATGCCATTACAGTTGGTGATAAGTCTGTCATTATTGCCTGAAAATCTTTTTGAAATAATTGATCCCGGGTTATAAATTTGTATCAACTTTTTTAAAATTAAACTTACGGGGTTAAAAATGATTTCCATTTTATTTAAAACATGCTTTAGAAATTTTCTTCTTTCAGCTTTAAACTTATTTTCAAAATTTATTAAAATCCTCGTAGGCCTGACCTGCCGGATGCAAAATATTATAAGTGATATGAGTAAAGTATTTTACCGGCAGGAAGGCGTGCGAAGCGCTTTTAAAGTTTTACAAATATTTCTTATCTGCGCATTTATATTCAGATCTGAACCGGCAAACGCTGTCTGGACAACTTACGGCACGAATTACGGTTGGGAGATCTGGGGAACGGATTTCGTGAATGCAAATACCGGCTGGATCATCGGAGCAAACGGCAGGATCCAGAAAACTGTTAACGGCGGTCTGTCATGGGAATGGCAGGGCAGCTATACAGAAGCATTCAGGAATATAAAAATGTTTGATATCAACAATGGTATAATCAGCGGGCACAACGGAAGCATACTTAAAACCACTAACTCAGGACTTACCTGGTCTTATACAGCCGGTATGGTTTCATATTACGGAATGGATGCGTTTAATAGTCAGAATATAATCTGCGTTGGTTCAAATAAAAATTATTCAAAAACAACAGACGGCGGAGTTTCCTGGACACACGGAGTAATTAATCCGGGCGGTGTAGGTGCTCATAACTATGACCTTTACGGAATTGAATATCTTGATTCGAATACAATATTTCTAAGCAGTTCTGTAATATCTGCATTAGTGATCCCGTCTCCTGTTATTCTAAGATCAACAAACGGCGGCGCGAATTTCAGCGTCGTTGCGTCATGGGGATATGGCCAGGGATTTGATAATACCGGACTAAATGATATTGAATTCAGTCCGTCGGGGAATGTCGGATTAGCATGCGGAACAAACGGGACTATACTAAGATCCGTTAATGGCGGTCTCAACTGGACAGTTGCAATGACATCAGCGACAGACCTTCGTCAGATCGAATTCAAGAATAATGACACTGCTTATGTCTGCGGCAGCGGAGGTAAAGTTTTTTATACTGCTAACGGCGGAGCAAACTGGAGTGAATGGGTAAATACAGGCACAACTTATAATCTCCGCTCTATATCTTTTGCTGATAATAGTGTAAGCTCTGCAGGAGCATTCGGCGTTTATATCAGAAACAACGCAGTAGCAAATCAGGTCACGGTTTCCGGTGCAAACACCGGAAACGGAAACTATGAAAGTTTATCTGATGCATTTGTAGGAATAGGAGCCGGCTCGCAGGCGGGAGCAAATATAAATATTACTATTAACACAAATATTACTGAACCACCTCAGGGAGCAACTCCCGGAAACGGAGACTGGGCAAGCGTTACAATAAAGCCGGCGATAAATACAGCTGTTACTGTCACTGCAACTCCAAATAACGGAGTTCCGCTGTTTAGTTTTAACGGCGCGAAAAATATTACCATTGACGGCATTGATTCCGGCGGCGCTTCACTTACTCTTTCAAATTCCAGTACTTCGGGCTGGGCAGGAACAAGCACTGTAATGTTTCAGTATGACGCTTCAAACAATAAAGTCAGAAACTGCAGAATACTCGGTTCATCGCAAAACAATTTATCAGGTCACGCAGCAACGGTTTTATTTTACAGAAATTCATCCTTAACAGGTAATGATAATAATGTTATTGAAAATTGTGATATAGGTCCGGCAGGACAGCTGCCGCATTGCGCGGTTTCGTTTTTAGGGTCGACAACAAACACAACTGTTTATAACAGCTATGATACTGTGCGTAATTGTAATATTTATGATTACTTCAATTTAAGCAGCCACAGCGCAGGTATTCATATCGGCGAAGGTAATACAAATATTGCAATTGAGAATAACAGATTGTATCAGACTGCTTCACGAGTTGCAACAGGAACAAATTTAAATCACTACGGAATATATGTTAATAATTCTAATGGTAATGCTTTCAGTATCAAAGGAAATACAATAGGATATTCTTCATCTTCAGGTACAGGCGTGTATTCACTGAATCTGAAATCCTCTTCATATTATAACGGTATCCGGACTTCAGCCGGCACTTCCGCCGAAACTTCAATTTCAGATAACACTATTGCAGGATTTGATATCTCGGGTTCGTCTGCAGGAGTAAATTTAATTAATGTATCACAGGGATTTACATTAGTTAACAATAATACCATCGGAAGTATGACAGCATTAAGTAATATCAAATATGCATCCGGCACTTCGGAATTTAACGCGTTTAGGTTTGACGGAGCGGGAAATAAAACTGTTAATAATAACAGAACAGGCGGTATTCGCTATTCAGCAAGCTCATCAAGTTTTTACGGAATGCGTTTCATTTCAAACAGTAATCCTGAGCTGACCTGCAGCAATAATGTTCTCGGCGGAACTATCTCCAATTCATTACAGCATCATCTTGCAAATACTTCAAGTCTTATGACAGGAATTTCAGTCGAAGGCGCCGGTTCGCCTGTTCTACTTATTGAAAAGAATATAATCAGAAATATGAATTCAGCTGCAACAAATCCAAATCCCGGAACATCAGGAATTTATATAAATCTTCCGGCGGGAAACCAGATCATAAGAAATAATACTGTTCATTCATTAAGCATAACAAATACAACTGCAGCCTGCGTTCTGTCCGGCATTAGAATAAACAACGGCAACGGCGGAACCGCTTCATCAAATTTTATTCACTCAATGTTAATCGGCAATTCTAATTCTTCTTTAACCGGGATAGCAGTCAGCAGCGGGTCTTATGATTTTATAAATAATATGATCAGTCTGGGAAAAGACAGCGCCGGAGTCAGTATGAACGGCGGCAGCGCAATTTACGGATTTAACATCGGTATCCCTGTAGTCAGCAATCTGTATTTCAACAGCGTTTACATTTCGGGAAACCCTACAGGCGGTTCACAGAATACATATGCACTGGCAAGTTTCGTTTCATCGAATCCGAGAAATTATTTTAACAACATTTTCTATAACGGCAGATCAAACAGCGGCTCTACCGGAAAGCACTATGCGATCAGGCTCGATGGCTCGTCCCCAAATCCGCCGGGACTTTCATGCAATTACAATGATCTGTTATCAACTGGAAACGGAGGCGTGCTGGGTTTTTACAACAATGCTGATATTGCAAATCTATCATCCTGGAGAACAGTGACAGGCAAAGATTCAAATAGTGTATCTGATAATCCGGGATACATCACTCACGTAAATCTTCATATTGACACAACTTTGTCAACTTCAATAAGTAACGGCGGAATTAATATAGCCGGGATCACAACAGACACAGACAGTAATATAAGAAATGTTTCTGCGCCTGATATTGGAAGTGATGAATTCAATTCTACAGTAACGGCTGAAGTATTAAACTTTGACGGAATAAATGACGATGTCACTTTACCGAATACATTGTCACAGGCGCTTACGTCTCCGGCAGTTTCTGAATTTACAATTGAGTACTGGTTCAAAGGCAGTAATCTTCAGTCAGCTGTCAGGTTTCAGCTGAATTCAAGCGCTTACATAGTAGCAGGATGGGGGACTCCCGGAAATCAAAAACATCTGATCTCAACTGACGGCGCGCTGACCGGTATAAATGTAGGCGCAGCTGCTACAGACGGCAACTGGCATCACGTTGCAATGACATGGAAGAGAAACACAGTAAATGGTTTCAGAAGTTATCTTGATGGAGTACTGGTTCAGCAGCGCAATGCCGCGGATGTAAATCTACCGTCTATCTCTGCCGTCGGTAAAATTGGAAGTCAGTATGGGAATTCAGAATTTATTAACGGCTCTCTGGATGAAGTAAGAATCTGGACACGCGCTTTAAGTCAATTTGAATTAGCTTCAAATATGTTCAGGGAAATAGATTCAGCTGCCGGGCTTCTTGCAAGTTATCACTTCAATCAGGGGATAGCCGATGGAAATAATTCCGGAGTAACAACACTTACTGAATCTTCATTAAATAATTATCCGGGTACACTGACAAATTTCGGACTGACAGGATCCGTTTCAAACTGGATTCAGCCGGGTCCGGGATTTTGCTCACCGTATATTGAAATTAATGTTAAAGGAAATAATATATCTATAACGGATGGTGACATTACACCTTCGTTAAATGATCATACAAATTTTGATTCTGTTAATGCAGGTTCCGGTTTTGTTAGAACATATACAATTCAGAATACCGGAGCGGATAGTCTCAATGCAGGTAATGTTATAATTACAGGAACTGATCCCGGTATGTTTACTGCAAGTGCGTTGACCCCGGCAGGTAAAATTCCGCCCGGAAGTTCAGCAACTTTCAATGTTACTTTTACTCCGGGCAATTCCGGTTCAAAAAATGCGGTGATACATATACCGAATAATGACTGTGATGAATACGATTATGATTTTGCTGTCAGAGGAACAGGAAAAGCCTCACCGGCTCAGGTTTTGAATTTTGACGGCATAAATGACAATGTAGTTCTGCCGGTCTCTTTATCTCAAGACCTTACAGCGCCGGCAGTATCAGAGATCACAATTGAATATTGGTTCAAAGGAACAAATCTTCAGTCCGCAGTTCGCTTTCAATCAGGAAACAACTGGATCGTAGCAGGATGGGGCGCGCCGGGAAATCAAAAGCATGTTATTTCCACTGAAGGCGGGACAAGCGGGATAAATGTCGGAGCAAATGTAAATGACGGCAACTGGCATCACGTTGCAATGATATGGAAAAAAAATACAGTGAACGGATTTAAAAGTTATCTTGACGGTAACCTGGTTGATCAGAAAAATTCTTCAGATTCTGATCTGCCTAACATAAGTGTTTCAGGTTATTTGGGTAGATATAATGCCGGAAGCGGAGAGTACTTACAGGGATCACTTGATGAGGTTAGAATCTGGACGCGCGAACTTAGTCAAACGGAAATTGCTGCTAACAGAAATACTGAAATAAATTCAGGTCAGGGACTTCTTGCAAGTTATCACTTCAATCAGGGATTGGCAGGAGAAGACAATTCAACAATTACAACATTGACAGAAGCAACAGGCACTTATCCAGGAATACTTACAAATTTTGAATTGAACGGAATTGTATCAAACTGGATATCGCCGGGACCGGAATTAAGCGTACCATTAAATACAATTGACATAACTGTAATATCCGAAGGTTATTATAATCCGGCAACTAATTTACAAAACTTAAGAGATACTCTGAAAGTATATCTTTGTCAGAATCAATCTCCTTATAATGCAATAGATTCTGCAAGCGGAGTAATAGATTCTGTTTCACATAATTCGGATTTTACTTTCATAAATGCTGCGCCCGGAAGTTATTATCTGAAATTAGTTCACAGAAATTGCATTCAGACATGGAGTGCATTGCCGGTAAGTGTTTCTTCGGTTTCAAGTTATGATTTTACTTCATCACAGTCTCAGGCATTTGGAAATAATATGAAACAGGTTAATACAACGCCGGTCAGATTTGCAATATACAGCGGCGACGTAAATCAGGATGGTGTAATAGATCTCGCTGACGGAAGTCTTATCGACAATGATGCATTTAATTTTGCTGCAGGATATTTGCCTACAGACATAAACGGAGACGAAATAATTGATCTTACAGATGCAGTCTTTGCTGATAATAACGGCTTTAATTTTGTAGGAAAGGTGACGCCTTAATTCAATTACGAATTTCAAATTACAAATGACGAATAAAGACTAATGAATATCTAAAAATAAGTTCAAATAAAATAAAACATTGTAGCCGCAGGCTTTAGCCTGCGGTATTATTTAAATCCTTATATGTTATGCCTGTTAAAAGCCTAAACAGTCACTCGGCTAAAAATTTTCTAATTTCTCTTGCGCAATCCGCCTCTCTGTTTATATATACATAGTGATAACACTCGGCGAATTCAACTGTCCGCGAATTCTTTAATTCAGTTTTGAAGCGTGTCATTTGTCTTGCTCTCCATTCGAACAAAATATCCCAGGCTTTATCATATTCAGCTTTCTTTTCAGCATCAAGATAATGATAAAAAGGAAGCCGGGTATTAGTTGTCCATGTTTCAAAAATTCCCAGCACCGGAGCATTGATAAGACTGTAATCGGTAACTACCGAACTGCTGACTATCTTTTGAGAAACTTCGGGCGGCGAAATTGTTGATGTTATTTTCCCGTCACTGTCCCAAGTGTATGTATCACATATCGCGGCATTTGGTTCGCGGTAGCCGTTATATCTCACTAGCGCGGCCATGAAACTATTCAATGATGCAAGATCAGAATCTGCAAAGTCAATTGAAGGCGGCTGAGCGAGAAGTTTGTGTTCTCCGAAATCCCAGCCGTCTAAGTATACAAGTTTATTAACGCGATCCTGATAATGAGTGCCAATGTAATTCAGTTCACCGCCGGCAATTGAATGCCCTATAAACGTAGCTTTGGAAATATTCAGCTGATCAAGAATACTAATATAATCCCGTACCCTGATCTCTTCACTATACCCGTCTTCCGGTTTACTCGATTTTCCAAAACCTCTTCTCGTAATTCCGATCACATGATAAAGATCTGTAAACTGATAAGCAAAATTATCAAACACGTGCGCATTGTCACCAAGTCCGGTCAGCAGCACAATATATTCTCCCGTACCGCCCCAGTCAAGCACTTCAAGGTTTACTCCAGGTTCTGTCGTAATAAATTTTACAGTATGATTTGAAAGGTCATAGCAGTTGTCAACAGGATCGTCACCTGTTATTTTGGAATCAGCAGAGGCTGCCAATTTACTGCAGACACCTGTATTGAAGTTGAAAAAAATGAACATGAAGAGAATTGAAATGACCGTCATAACCTTTTGATCCAAAAGTATTAAATGAATTTTCATATTCTTTATTTTAAAATTTGGAATATTTTTAAAATGATACTGAACTTATTATTAATTATTTACTGATCTTACTGATCTGTTCCAGCAGCCAAAGCTTTATTCCGAATCTGTTATTGCTCATGTTATCAATATCCTGTTTTATTTTTTCAAATTTATATTCCCAGTCTTTATTACTGACCTCTGTTTTTAATTTTATCAGATCCATGGTAATTTTCAGGAATTCTGAAACAGATAATGTTATCACACCAAGCAGAGATTTTTCTCTGGAAAGATAATGCTTAAATGCATCAACCATGAGGAGCGCCTGATCATTGTGCCCTTTTTCAAAATTAAGCTGAAGAAGAAGTATCTTCACCTGGATTTTTATTATCAGACTGGAGAAATTTGCTTTAGAAAAATATTCAATGGCTTTATCAAGATCACCTTTACCATAAGAAATAAATCCGTAACAAAAATCCAGTGTTCTCTGAACCTCATCGGTCAGTTTATTTTTGTATTTTTCAATAAAATTCTCAGCCCATTCAAACTCACCTACTCTGATGGCTTTTTTTACCTGATTTAGAAAATCAGGGTAGAGTATCTTTCCCTGTTCGGTCATATCTGAAACCGGATGCTCTTTTGCCAGAATAAACTGCACATTAAGCAGATCGGTTCTTCCTAAGTCATTAAAAGCCAACGCGCAGTATCCGTCAAGATGCAGGTACAGCATGTAATTATCAACAACATTAAGTTCTTCCCTGTATTTATTTTTTAAATCCATTAAGATATAAAAATATTTTTCATCCTTGGTTTTTTCCAGGAGCAATATGTAATAATAAACTTCAAGTGTCGGATTATCACTGATCTTATTTTTTTCAAGATATTCCATCACGTTATCAAACATATTCATATTAAAATTGAAATTGTTCTGATAATTTTCGTGAAGAATTATATTATAGATCTTAAGAAGAGTAATTACAGAATAGTTTACAAACAGGTCAAGTCTTTCCTGAAAAAAATGAAAATTTACATTAGGCTTTTTTGGTACGTAATATGACATCAGCTCATTTCTGAGATCCATTTTGTGAAGATAGTAATTTTCATCTTTAACCCTTATTTTATCAAAAGTTTTCTCGGCATATTTGTAAGCCTGCTGAAAAGCAGTATCAAGATTTCTAACCCTTAGCTCTGCCAGCAGATATTTCTCTTTAGCCCGGTTATCATTTCTGAAAGCATTGAATGCAAGAAACTCCTTTCCTAATCCGAACAGATCGGAAATCAGATTTTTGATCTTGAAGTATTGAAATTCTTCACTTCCAAACAGTATGCCAAATAATTTTTCTTCAGTTAAATCCTTAAGTTTAAATTTCGGATAATATCTGAGAAGGATCTCAAAAAGTTCTGACAGATTCGAATTTTTATTAAATGCCGGTGAATTAACAAAATCCCGGAATTGCCGGATCTCATTTGAATTTAGTGATTTTAGAAATTGTATTAACCGTGTATTATGCATTGTAAAATTCTAAAAATTTAGTCTAAGATAAAATTAAAATTGCAAAATTTAAAGGATTTTGCATTAAATTAAGTTTTTATTAAATGTTTTATTCCTAAAAGCCTGAATATTTCTCTTTGACAAATACAGTACATAATTTTAAATTGTTCATAAGGCGTTGCGAATGATCAGATTTCATTAATTCCCACATTCTCTAAATTTTATTGTTAAAATATCAAAGTATAAATATGAAAGTTAAATGATGATAGTTAAAATAAAATTACCAGTATAAAAATATTTAATCTTAAAACATTCTTTGAAAGGAGAGTTAAAATGAATAAATCTCTAAAACATCTTGTTTACTTTGTTTGCTTATACATTTTAATGTTAAGCGGAACAGTTTTTTCTGCAAATGAACGCTTCAGAAGCATCAGCACCGGTGACTGGAACTCAACAGGAACATGGGAAATGTCAACAAACAATGGCGGTACATGGATTCCAGCTACAAGCACTCCTTCTGATACAAGCGGATTAATTAATGTCCGTAATCCAAACATTGTGACTATCACAGCAGATGTGAGCTCTGATCAGCTGACTGTAGAAAACGGAGGGACCCTCTCAATAAACGCTGACATTATTTTAACAATACTTGACGGAAGCGGAACTGATCTCACTTTATTATCCGGAGCTATTGTCACCGGTGACGGAACTGTAAAAACTCAGGGAGCCAATTTGGTCGTAAATATTGATGTAAATTCTATTTTCAATGCTGATTTAGTTGTAAGCTCGGGTAACACTATGTTATTAGATCCGGGCAGTCCATTCACTTCCACAATCGGAGGAAACATTACTATTGATAACGGCGCATCCTTAGAAGGCGGCGCCGGCGGATATTTTATTATTGCGAAAGGTAATATATTGAACAACGGAACTTTACTAGGCGCCGGGACTTCATCTTTTGTAATGAAAGGAGCTTCGCTTGTAAATAATGGATCCATATCAATACATAATCTCAGATTTGATTCGACAACAGCAATATCCGGTAACGGAACATATACCAGCAACGCAATTACTATAAATTCTTCGGGACTAGTTTCACTTGCAAATGATGTAACATTTGCTCCCATCACTTCATTTACAATAAGTTCAGGCGGAGTTTTAAATCCTACTAATATCTTTAAGTTTGAAAACGGTACATTTCATTTGAATAACGGCGCAAGTATATTGAACTCGGGCACATTCCGGACACAGGATACAGTCACCCTGGATGTAAACCCTAATTCCAGTTTCCAAGCCCCAATAAATATCAGTAATGGAATTACAACTCTTTATGATGCAGGCAGTCCGTTCACTTCACCGGTTTATGGTACTCTGACCATTGACGCCGGAGCAGTTCTCCGGGGTGGACCGGGCGGTTACAATATTATTGCCTACAATAACGTAATCAATGAAGGATCAATTATTGGCGTTAGTTCTACAAGTTTTACAATGAAAGGAGCTTCACTTTTAAATAACGGGTTGATTTCAATAACAAACTTAGAATTCGATTCAACAACTGCTGTGTCCGGTTCGGGAAGTTTTACCAGTCCAAACACTTTAATAAGCGGTAACGGAAATGTTTCACTTTCAAATGATATAACATATACACCCGGCAATGATTTTACAATTAATTCAAACGGTGTTTTGGATCTAAACGGAAATATATTTACATTCTCTACAGGCACATTTAATTTGAATCCGGGAGGAACTGTTGCGGCAACCGGTACATTCAGGACACAGGATACGGTGACATTAAATATCAGACACAATAACAACTTCAACTGCGCGTTACTTATTAATACCGGGCTTACTACACTATTAAATACAGGAAGTCCGTTTACTTCTACGCTTTTTGGAACTCTAACAATAGATGCAGGAGCAGCCCTGGCAGGAGGGAGCGGCGGCTATTTCATATTTGCAATGAATAACGTAACCAATAACGGTACAATCCAGGGAAATAGCTCATTTGTTATGAAAGGATCTGATATGGTAAATAATAATGTAGTTTCAATTCAAACAATGCGCTTTGATTCTACTACTACATTGTCCGGAACAGGGATTTATACAAGCTTAACCATGATAATTAATTCAACAGGTGATGTAACTTTAACAAGCGATATGAATTTCGCACTTGCGTCATCACTTACCATTAATACCGGCGGAAATCTTGATCTGAATACAAATACATTATCTTTTTCCTCAGCATCCTTATTAGTGAATAACGGCGCTACCATTGAAAATTCGGGATTGCTTAAGACAGATGGAACAGTAACGCTGGACATCAGGAATACAGCTAATTTCAATGTTCCCCTCCAAATAGAATCCGGTACGACTAACACGTATTCTGCAGCGAGTCCGTTTGCAGCAACATTGAATGGTCCAGTTACCGTTGACTCCGGAGCAACATGGCATGCTTTCAACGGTGGTTATACATTAAATGTAAATAATGATATTACCAACAACGGTACGATCAGCGGTGTTATTAACGCTCTGAAATTTTTCGGAACAAATCTTATCAATAACGGAAGTATTATAATAAATATATTCAATTTTGAACCGGGAAATCATACACTGCAGGGAACAGGTTCCTGGGGAACATTAGGACGCTTTCTTTCGGGTTCGGTTACGACTTTATTAAGTACACATCAGATGCGTGATATTGATATAGATGCAGGCGGAACATTTGATATTACTTCAATGAAATTATTATTATCCGGAAACGGATCACCAATTATTAATGACGGCACGTTTATTACTGCCGGCAGTACTATCGAATATAACGGAACAGTATTGCAGGCAGCTGCAATTCCAAACGTTGTTTATCACAGTTTAACAATTAATAACGCGGCGAATGTAAGTCTTACTTCCGCAAGGACCGTACCGGCAGTACTTACTCTTACATTGGGTGAATTTACAAACGGAGCAAATCTTACACTCGGTGACGGAGCAACGATCGTAAGACAGGATGGAAGCTTATCCGGAGTTCCGATATTCGGAACAACTGTTGATGTTATTTATATCGGATCGAATCTGACAAATTCTTCTTTTGAATTACCTGCATCCGGCACAGTATTGAGAGATCTCACGATTAATAATACAGGCGGCGTTACATTGGCGGACGCAAGGACAGTGAACAGAACTTTATATTTAACCAACGGAACATTTGTTAATACTACCAATCTCAACATGGCTGATAATATTACAATCAACAGGAATACAGGTATCTTAAATAACTTACCGGTATTTCCTGCAAGTGTTAATGTAATTTATTCCGGTACGACAGATAATGTTGCAACCGGTGTAGAACTGCCGTTATCATTGACAACTCTTAAAAAACTGACAGTGGACAAGACCGGTGGAATTATTCTAAATGATGATATTACAGTAAATGATTCTTTGAAAATTATATCCGGATATTTAAACCTGAACGGTAATGTAATTACAATGGGAGCAACAGCTTATCTGACAGAAACGCCCGGAAATACAGTTAGAGGTTCTTCAGGTTACTTAGTTGCAGTCAGAGATCTCAATGCGCCGACCGAATTAAATGTAGCAGGACTTGGTGCAATTTTTACAACCACAGAAAATATGGGAACTACGGAAGTCAGAAGAGGTCATACAATTCAGACTGAAGATACAACAGAAAGCATTGAGAGATATTATGAAATAAACCCGGCAAATAATAATTCACTAAATGCTACTTTTGGTTTCAGGTACGATAATTCAGAGCTGAACGGAAGCATTGCAAGCAATCTTATATTATTCAAATCGACAAACGACGGAGTAAACTGGTTCAGTGTACCGGGCTCAAACAATACATTCATTAATGAACTAACCGCTTTCGGAGTAAACTCTTTTTCAAGATGGACAGCTGGTGACAGCTTAACTTCACTTCCTGTTGAGCTTGCATCCTTTACTTCATCTATTGAGAACAGAAATGTTAAATTGAACTGGTCAACAACAGCAGAAGTAAACAACTCCGGATTTGAGATAGAGAGAACTACCGAAGGAAATGAGCAATGGCAGAAGATCGGTTTCGTAGAAGGAAACGGGACGACAAATTCACCAAAGGATTTTTCATTCACAGACAGAAATTTAAATACAGGCAAGTATAATTACAGATTAAAACAAATTGATTATAATGGTTCGTTTGAATATTACAGTCTGCAAAATTTAGTAGAGATAGGTGTTCCGTCTGAGTTCAAAATTTCACAGAACTATCCTAATCCGTTTAATCCTTCAACAAAAATTGACTTTGCACTGCCGTCTGACGGTAATGTGAGAATCTCATTGTATGATATGACCGGAAGAGAAGTCGCTGTAATGCTGAATGAATCAAGATCCGCCGGATATCATACTATTAACTTTAATGCATCAAACTTATCAACCGGATCTTACTTTTACAGGATCACAGCAGAATCAGGCGGTCAGAGCTTTGTTTTGACAAAGAAATTGACGCTTATAAAATAGTTAGTAGTTAATAGTTAGTAGTTAATAGTTAGTAGTTAATAGTTAATAGTTAATAGTTAGTAGTTAATAGTTAGTAGTTAATAAGTTGTATTGATTCAATGAAGTTGGCTTTAGCGAATGGAGAATCAAAAAAATTAAATTGAAGCCGCAGGCTTTAATTTAAATTACGAATTGAAATAAAAAATAATAGTAGCCGCAAGCTTCAGCTTGCGGTTATTTTTTTGATTTTCAACCCCGCGATTTTGAATGATTTTGCAAAATGATGTTATACAGTCTGATATTTAATAAGGCCTCTATCAAATTAAAATAACATTCTTTGATTTACAGGTAAAGCGCTTATATCTTTGCATGTGTAAAAATTAAAAAGACTTTGAGCTTATTTTCAGACCCGATAAATAAGAATTTATTGAAACAATAAAATGATTTTGACAAAACATTTAAAATTGAAATTTAAAATCGTGAGTTGAGAGACGTGAGATAAATTTTAACTTTCAATTTTTTAGCGAAATATTTTTGTCATTACTAAATCATTTCTGCTGGTTAATTTTGTATACAGTAATTAACCCCCACTACAATGAAAACCTTCATTATCTTCTTCTTATTATTATTTACAACCGGAACAATTTTCTCACAGGATTTAAAGATCAGAAATAATCCTTATGAAAAAGCGGATGAGATCACAAGATCAAGAAAAGCATTTCAAAGGGAAAAATGGTTTTATGAACAGAGAATGTATCCGGATAATTTTATTCCCAAAGATGCATATGAAAAAGCGTATGCACATAAAGAAAATCTTAGAAAACAATCAGGTTATTTATTAATGAGTCCCTTTGATACATGGACAAGCGTTGGTCCTACTCCCGGGTTTTATTTTGGTAATTCGAATATCACTTCGAGAATGACAACAGTAAAATATGATCCGCTTAATCCTGATATAATATACATTGGAGCCGCGTGCGGAGGTATCTGGAAATCAACTAACGGAGGAGCTACATGGACTGCAAAATCAGATTATGAAGTATCCCTGTCCTCCGGCTCGATTGCAATAGATCCGTCAAATACAAATATCATTTATTTCGGAACCGGTGAAGCCACATATAGCGGTGTTTCCTATTATGGCAGGGGATTGCTTAAATCAACAAATGCGGGTAATACATGGATTAACATCAGCAATGATTTACCATTAATGTCCTATACTTCCCGCATCGCGATCAGACCCGGCAATTCATCGCAGCTTTTTCGGCAATGAGTTATGATGGTTTATATAAAATCACAAACTCAGGAATTAACTGGACAAAAATTTTATCAGGAAGATGTGATGATGTTATATTCTCACCGTCAGGAGACACTGTTTATGTAATTGGAAGCGGAACCGGTTATAAGATATCAACAAACGGCGGCGTCAGTTTTTATGATAATCCAACACTGATTCCGGCTGAAAGAAACCATATTGCGCTGTGTAAGTCTTATCCCGGTATAATGTATGTTTCTATTTATAATTCAGGAGATATTACAGTTTATAAATCAACAAACGCCGGAGTAAACTTTACACAGATTGCAAACGGGCAGGATTTCAGCGGTGTTCAGGGATGGTATGATTTCTATATGCACGTGAATCCATTTGATCCTAATACAGCCTATGTCGGGTCAATTGATATCTGGCGAACAACTGACGGAACAAATTTCAGTAATCTTACAAATGGATACAGCGGAGGAAATGTCCACGTTGATCAGCATAATCTTGATTTTCATCCGGCCGATGCAAATCAAATGATATGTGTAAATGACGGTGGGATCTGGAAATCAACTAATAAAGGCACCTCCTGGAATAATTTAAATACTAACCTTACTTTAACGCAGTTTTACAGAATTGCATCAGACCCTTCAAATGCAAATCACATACTCGGCGGAACTCAGGATAACGGAACTCAGAGAACTACAGGAACTCTGAACTGGGCTGCAGCTTTCGGTGGGGACGGAGGAGAAGTTTGTTTCCATAAAAAAAACAATAACTACATTATCGGAGAAACCCAAAATAACGGCGTCGTCCGGTCCACAGACGGCGGCTTAAGCTGGAACTCTGCTCAAAACGGTTTGAGCGGAAACGGAGCATGGATAGGTCCGATCATTTCTCATCCTGACTCAAGCGGGATTTTTTATACTGCAAGAGAACAGGTTTTTAAAACTATAAACTGGGGAGCAGACTGGTTTGCAATTTCCACTGGAACTTCAGGTATCATCAGTGAACTGGCAATCAGTAAATCTTCCACTAACATATTGTATGCAGTTATGGGAAGATATATTTTCAAATCAACAAACAGGGGCTATACATTTACAGAAGTAACAAATGATCTGCCGGACAGAGCAATTACAAGCGTCAGCATACATCCGGATTCTTCACATGTGGCAATTATTACTTTTTCCGGATTCGGAGAAGGGAAAATTTTTAAAACATCAAACGGAGGTTCGGACTGGAATAACATTACTGGAAATCTTCCGGATGCTCCAGTCAATGATGCATTGTTCTATTATCCGGGTACGTCAACAAATACTTATTATGCCGCTAATGATGTAGGTGTTTTTGTAACAAACAACAACGGGCAAAGCTGGATTGAGTTAGCAAACGGTCTTCCGAATACAGTCACAATGCATCTTGATTATCATCAGACGTCAAACAAGCTAAGAGCCGGGACTCACGGAAGAGGTGTTTATGAAATTCAGATCAATTCAACTGTAGTAGATGTACAGTCATTGTCACTCGGAGTTACAGGGCAACAGCTGTTTTTATCTTCTACAATTATTCCCTCCGGAAAAGTAAGAAATAACTCATCTGCAGCCGTGACTTTTACAGCCTTACGGACAATAAATCCGGGAGGATATGCCAGTACAAAATCAATTTCAAACCTTACTCCGGGTGCATCGGCTGATGTTGCTTTTTCACCATGGACATTTTCACCCGGAACAGTTTATACAATTAAGGATTCGGTTTATATTCCCGGAGATCTCAATACACTGAACAATGCACTTTCGGGAACAATCACTCCGAATCTCGGCGAGTATATCACTCTGATATCTGAAGGATTTTACTTACCGGCTTTTCCGCCTTCAGGATGGAATATCGAGAGTACAGGTTTTAATTATATAACAAGAAATCCGGCGAGCAGTTATGGCATAGGAAGCGGCTCATTAAAAATCGATAACTGGAACTTCAATCCAGGAACCGAGCAGTCAATAATAACTCCGGTATTTCAGCCATCTGCTGCCGGTGACAGCATAAGATTCGATCATGCTTACTCACCATACAATAATAATATCTATACGGACTCTCTGATCATTGAGACTTCAGCAAACGGAGGAACAAGTTATAATGCTGCTCAAAGGTTATGGGGAAATTCCGACGGCGGACCTTTGAATAGTACCGGAACAGGCTTTGATGATTTTACACCAGCTTCGAATCAATGGCTTTCTAAATCATATGCAATCCCTGCAGGAACAAACAGAATAAAATTTAAAGGAGTAAGCGGTTACGGAAATAATCTGTATATTGACAGCATTAGATTTCTCACTACGAAAAGCTATACTCAGTTTAATATAAAAGTAATACCTGAAGGATTTTATAATACTGTTTCGGATAAACTTAATATGAAAGATACAGTGAAGGCATTTCTTAGAGTAGTAACATCTCCTTTTAATAAAATAGATTCAGCCGCTGCCGTAATAGACTCGCTGTCGTTCACGGGAAATTTCAGTTTTAAGAATGCTGCGTCCGGGACATACTACATCCAAATAATCCACAGAAATTCAATTGAAACCTGGAGTAAGGCAGGCGGCGAAAGTATGATACGCGGAGTTCTAAAGAATTACGATTTTACAACAGCATTGTCGCAGGCATACGGGGGGAATATGATGCAGGCGGATGCTGCGCCGTTAAGGTTTGCAATATACAGCGGCGACGTAAATCAGGACGGGACAATTGATCTGACAGACGGAAGTCTCATTGATAATGACGCGATAAACTTTGCTAACGGATATCTGCCGACGGATCTGAACGGCGACGATGTAACAGATCTTGCTGACGCTGTACTTGCGGATAATAATGCAATGAACTTTGTGAGTAAGATAACGCCATAAATCAATTACAAATTATAAATTTCAAATTTCAAATAAGGAATTGTGAATTTTATAAATATATATTGAATATAAAACTAAGTATTTGAAATTCGTAATTTATAGGTTGAAATTAAATAAATGCCGCAGACTTTTTACTGCGGCTTTTTTTTTGAGCAAGATTACATCTTAAAACAATTACGATTTATAAATGACAAATAAAGAACAATTATATTAGATAATTGTATATCAAATTATATTAAGTATTTAAAATTCGTAATTTGAAAATTGTAATTAAAAAGGAGAGATTTCCTTGTAAAGGAAAGACTTGAGATTTCATATGAATGATATTAAGAAGGGAAGAACCCGGGAAAAGCCAATACTGATTTAATAAGCTTGTAAGAAAGCAGAGAATTTAAAAAAATACCGCAACCTAAAGGTTGCGGCTACGATTAAAGGACGGAATGTGATATAAATTGATAACAAAATAGTGAAAAGAAAGCATGTAATTGAATGAAGAATTTGTCATTGTGACGGGATGTACCGGGTGTATAAAAAAAGTACTGCAAATTCTGAATAAAGCGACCGGGAAAGTTAATAAAGAGTTATGATAACTAAAAAAAGAAAGGGAGAAGTAATAAATTTAAAAGTGAAAACTTAATTAAGTAAGGTGAATTGTAAAAAATATGGGTGAATGTCAAACAAAGAAAAGTGAACGTCAAATAAAGAGATTTGAAAGTAAATAATGAAGAGTGAAGACAAAATAATGGAGACTGAAAGTAAAGAAATGGAGACTGAAGATAAAGAAATGGAGACTGAAGATAATGAAATGGAGACTGAAGGTAAAGAAATGAAGACTGAAGATAATGAAATGAAGACTGAAGATAATGAAATGAAGACTGAAGGTAAAGAAATGGAGACAGAAGATAATGAAATGGAGACAGAAGGTAAAGAAATGGAGACAGAAGGTAAAGAAATGGAGACAGAAGGTAAAGAAATGGAGACAGAAGGTAAAGAAATGGAGACAGAAGGTAAAGAAATGAAGACTAACAACATAATAATGAAGAGCGAATGTGAAAAAATTTTCAACGAAGACAAAATTATGGAGACAGAAGGTAAAGAAATGAAGACTGAAGATAATGAAATGAAGACTGAAGATAATGAAATGAAGACTGAAGGTAAAGAAATGGAGACAGAAGATAATGAAATGAAGACTGAAGGTAAAGAAATGGAGACAGAAGGTAAAGAATGAAGACTGAAGGTAAAGAAATGAAGACTGAAGGTAAAGAAATGAAGACTGAAGGTAAAGAAATGAAGAGAGAAGGTAAAGAAATGAAGAGAGAAGGTAAAGAAATAGAGACTGAAGGTAAAATAAAATTGAGAAAAAGTAAAATAATTTTAAAAAGTGAAAAATATTTCACAAAAAAAAAGGAGCAGAGTCAATAAAAAATAAGAATTAATAAGATCCACTGAAAAAAATTCAAAAAATTGAAATATACAGTGAGCTGTATATTTTTTTTTGTGTAAATGAATTTTTAATTTTAATATTTACTGAGGTTGTAAATTTTTTTGTGTAAATGAATTTTTAGCCGAGTATACTTCTGAGGGTTATAATTTGTAATGAATGAGACTACAAACGGCGCTGTCCGCTATCTTTTTTCAGGGAATTATCAAATTCATTGGCTTTATCAATCAGCCATGTAAATGAAGTGAAGCTCAATTCGGAAATGAGTCCGGATATTTCATATTTGTTTTTTACAGGACTGTCATTTAACTTTAAAAGTCTGTTATAAAAATTTATAAAAGTGCCGGTTCTGGAAATATACATTTCGGGCAAAAGTTTGTCGGTTCTGATGAAACGAGCGAATGCATCAGATGCCTCGGCGGCCGGAACAAACAGCTTTTGTTCATAATAAATCATTAGAGTCAATTGTTTTATCGCGGCTTTATAAAACGCATTTTTAATCGGACCTGTGCCTGACAGTTTTATAAGCGCATTTGAAAAATTGCCCTTTTCAAATTCAACGCAAGCCTCTCCGTATGCCAGCACATACTGTTTTTTTTCGGGTTCAATTCTGTGTGAAAATTTTTTTAAAAACTCTTCAACACGCTCAGGTTCTTTTAACTGAATGCCCGCCCATACTATGTTCATGATCCTCATTTCATTTATATATTTACCGTTGTGTACAGGAGTCAGAATATTATGCTTAATGGAAAAATCCAGAATATCGATCATGTATTTCTTGAATTCCCCGTTTCCCTCCGAATATTTTAACTGAGCATAGTTTCTTAATATAGTTATCAGATTATATTTTTCATTGTAATCAATATCATCTTTATTTTCAAAAATAATATTTCTCAGTTCAAAAAAGTATTTATCTTCTTTCGAGCTTAACATCTGAACAAGATTGTAATATACTCTGAGTACCGGATCTTTAAGATAATCGCTGCGGTGATTTAAAAAATCAAGAATACTGTTCATAAAATCCGGATAACCTTCGGCTTTAACTACAAAATTTTTTTGATTAAGAAAGTATTGGAAAAATTTCATTGAACTGATAAAGAAATAAGTGTTCAGACTCTTCTGCTCAAGCATCAGATCCTCATCAAGCGTGTCTTTATAAGTGATCATTTTTGTGTCTCTTGCTTTGAGTTCATTTTTAAAATATTCCAGTCTGTATTTTGCAAGATATGTATCAGCAGTCTTTATATTCAGCTTATCGATTTTCTTATCCAGCTCGTTAATGGATTTCTTCAGAAGATTGTTCAGCTCTCTTGAGCTGAGTTCATCAAGCAGTAAAGTTTCTTTCAGCAAAGTATTCCGCTGCAGATTTTTTATTGTGAGAAATTCTTTAGATGATTCAAGAAGCCGGAAGACCGTCATTCTCAAAAAGCTGTCGTCATATTTTATTTTGCCGAAAGCTTTTTCAAACAAAACTTTTTTATCCGTCTGCTTTTCATCGAATTGCGGATACAGTTTTCTAATCTGTCCGAATAATTTTATCACGCTTTGATTTGTATTGAAGAAAGGTGATTGTAGAAATAAACCAAACTCCTTTATGTCCTGTCTGCTGAATGTTTTAAATGTTTCGATAACTGCTGATCTTTGCATATCAAAATTTTTTCTAAGTTTACGGTTACAATTCTTTTCTAAAATTGTCCAAATATCGTTTAAAAACAATCAAAATAGTAGTATTACAATTCCCGTTCTGAAAACAAATTGAAATAACATTCTTTGATTAGATTCTGCAGCATATATAAATTGCTGAAGAAAAAAATTAAAATGACTATAATTAATTTTTCAGCGGCGCAGGGAGATTCAAAGGGAGAGATCAATCTTCAATGGGATTCTGTAAGTGAAGCTGAATCATATGTTATAGAAATTGCATGCCAAGCTGAAAAAATTAAATGGAATATTGTAGACATAATTTCCGATCCCCGCTATACAGTAAAAAATCTTAAGTCAAATAAAATATACATTTTCCGTGTCGCATCAATTTCCGCTAACGGGGAAGGAATACTCTGCAAAAAATTCAGCAGAAAAATTATTAAAAAAGCACCTTAAACAATAAATTTTGAAAATACATTTAATATAAAAACTATAATAAAATAAATAATCCAACATAATTTTAACCCAAAAAACTTTTATTAACTAAAAAATAAAAAAAATGAAAATTGAAAAACCAAAATCAAATTGTTTAAAAAAATTATTACTGCTTTTAATAATTTGCTGTTCGCAAATATTCATCAGCTCCGCATTTTCTCAAACTACTACTCCGGGCTGGCATTTTGTAAACCCATCTCCCGCGCCGTACAATAATTATGATTATCTTTACAGTGCGCATTTTTTTAATGATGATCTGGGTCTTGCTGTTGGTCAAAGAGGTTTTATTTACAGAACTTCAAACGGCGGACAGATATGGAACAACATACCGAGTTCTGTAACAGCCACTCTTTATAAGATTCTGTTCTTAAATGCAAATACAGGTTTTGTATTCGGAACAAACGGGGTTATTCTGAAATCTACAAATAGTGGTTTTAACTGGACAGCGCAGACAAGCGGTACAACTCAGCCAATCAGAAACGCTTTCCGTGTAGGAGCAAATACGATTTATGCTGTGGGAGGGACTGCTTCATCAAACAGCTTAATACTGAAATCAACTGACGCCGGAACAACGTGGGCTCCTCAAATTTCCCCTGTCACTCAAAGTTTAAATTCTGTTCACTTTATAGATGCAAATACCGGAGTCGCTGTAGGAAATGGCGGAACTATTATCAGAACAACAAACGGCGGAACAAACTGGACTGTAAGAGCATCCGGCACAAGTGTAACTCTGAACAGTATTGCATTCAGTGACAATACAAATGCGTTCGCAGTCGGCGAGACCAACACAATGTTATTCTCAACAGATGCAGGATTAAACTGGGGGATTGTAGCCGGTGTAAGCGGAAATTTAAAAATAATAAAATTTAAAAATCCAACTGAAGGATATTGCGGCGGACAAAATAATCAATACAGAACAATCAACGGAGGCGCTACATGGACCTCTGTTAATATGTTCAATTATCCGTATGATATTGTATTTCCTGAATCGGGAAATACTTACTTTACAGTTGGTACTTATAGCAACAGAGGATTTTCCGCTTCTACCAATGGCGGAACTACCTGGAGAGATATGACACGACAAAGTCTTTCTTCCAGTCATTTTTATTCTGCATTATTTACATCCGAGAATAACGGGTTTGTTGTAGCCGGTACTAATTTATATTCAACAACTAATTCAGGATATAACTGGACTTCCGAAGGAGTAAGCAACTGTAATACAGTGACAATAAACGGATCCAGAGGATGCGCTGTCGGACAAAACGGAAGAGTTGGTATATCAAGTAATGGCGGAGTCACCTGGACAAGTCAGACTATCGGTACAAATAATTATTACGGGGTTTCATTTACGGATGCTTCAGTTGGTATCACTGTCGGAAGCGCGGGAAGTGTACTACGGACTACGAACGGAGGTGTAAACTGGCTTGTCAGAACCAGCAGCACAGTTCAGGCATTAAGAAGCATTGATATGATCTCATCTCAAACCGCAGTTGCTGTCGGGGATGCCGGAACTGTAATTAAAACTACTAATGGAGGCGATGACTGGCTTCCTCTAACTTCCGGTACAACCTCTAATTTGAGAGCGGTGAAATTTATTGATGCAAACAATGGATTCATAGTTGGCATCAGCGGTATATTGTTAAGGACAACTAATGCAGGTTCTACCTGGACTTCAATGACAACAGGTGTTACAGCGGACCTGAATTCAGTTAATTTTATAAATACATCAGGAGCCATAGCAGGCAATTCCGGAACAATTCTATTATCATCAAACTCCGGCGCGACATGGACACAGCAAACCAGTATTACGAGTAATAATCTGAGAGGGGTTACAATGCCTTCTGCAAATACCTGGTTTATTTCGGGTGATTCAGCTACAGTTCTCAGAACGACAACGGCAGGTAATACAGTAGGAATTAATTATTCAAATCTTCTTACTCCTGAAAAATACTCACTCAGTCAAAATTACCCAAATCCGTTTAATCCTAAAACAAAAATCAGATTCGACATTAAAGTGTCGGGACTTGTTAAATTAACCGTTTATGATATGCTCGGAAGGGAAATAAAATCTTTGCTGAACGAAAATCTAAATGTCGGAAGCTATGAGGCAGACTTTGACGGAAGCAGACTGACAAGCGGAGTTTATTTTTACAGACTCGAAACCGGAAATTTTACTGAAGTAAAGAAAATGACTTTAGTCAAGTAAAACGCGAGACGCAAGATGTAAGACGTGAGGTCAAAAGTCAAATGTTAGACGGTAACCTGAAACTAAATAAAAAAGCCGGCGGAGAAATCTTCCGGCTTTTATATTATTGCCGATCCATCAGAAGCGCGTGTAAATCGCGAAACAACAATATGGGTTTTGATCAAGAAACCGTAAAGATTAAGTAAGAATTAGACTTTCATCCTCATTATTTCTTCCTTCATCCACACCGGATAATTTAAATTTGAGAATACTTCATCTTTCAGCTTTTTGTATTCGCTTCCTTCAATGTTTTGCTTCAGTCTGAACATACGGTTGACCTTTTCAAAGAAGTCCTTGAGATTATGGATGTTCTTACCGCTTAAGGATTTGCTGCTCTTCAGGAAATGATTAAGTGAGTCTCTTTCATAAAGAAATGTTTCATAATCATCTATCTCATAAAGACACCTTGCTTTGAGCATTCGAAGATGAACTTTCATCATGAATGATTCAGGCGTAACTATTGATATTAGTTCAAGCGCACGATGAAAGTCCTTTTCCTTTATGCTAAAAAACATCTCACCACACTTCATCACATTATCTTTCTTCTCATCATTGGACTTTGAAATGTAATCTTTTATCAGCCTTCCTATAACTTCGAAATCGTTAAGATTTCCGGCGCTCCAGAAAAACTGCAGGAGCTCGAGAATGTATACTCTTCCGTCATCATGTGCAATTAATTTCATTTTCATCCGCAGCTTCAATGCATCAATTCTTTCCTTGGAAACATTAATCTTTGGCGAGTTGAGTATGCTTGCAGAATTGATGATAGCGATAAGAAATCCTTTCAGATCCAGTTCAGGCAGTATGTAAATGTTTTTATAAACTTCATCCCGGAATTCAAAGAAATCATTTTCCGTGGCGTCCTTCATCAAGACCTTTGTTCTGAGCCAGTGGAGATTAATAATCTTTCCTGCCGACTTTGAATACTTTGACATTGCTTTCAGAATTCCACCGGTTGACCCGATTTTAAGCGTTTCGACTAATGAAATAACAGCGTTATTCCCGGGAGTGAAATTAATATCAAGTGATTGAGCCGTTACATTATTGTAAAACATTGATGTATAGATCAGAAAACTTCCGGTCATCAGTGCGGTGTATGCCTGCAGGTCTTCATTCTTTGCAAGCTTCGGATTATACGAACGCAGATAAGAATGCTTCATCCATTTTATTTTGAACATGTAGTTAAAATAATCATCAAGATCAGTTTTCAGATTATGGAGATTCTCTATTTTGTACTTCTTATCAATTTCATTTACTTTGGTAATGAAGAACTTCGGAATGTTCCTTTTACCCAATGCTCTTACAAGTATTTCATCCTCTTCGATCTTGTTTCTTTCAAGCTCATCTATCGTTATGAACTTTGCTGCAAGCTTTTTCAGCTCAAAGATGAGATTCTTCATTGTACCGTAATTGTAAACCTTCCTCGGAAAAAGTTCTTTCCATAACATTTCCTTATCAAGTGCAGGATCATCATAGCCAGGTGAATAATTTTTTATTAGAGCAAACAATCGAATGACATTTGAGTTTTTATTGAAGTATGGTGAATTCAAAAAGTCCTCAAAACGCAGAATGTCTTCGGGAGTAAAGCTCTTTATTGTCTCAAGCGCTGTACTTTTTTGCATATCTGAAATGTGAATAGTTAGGGAATAAATGTTGCTAAATCACCAGTAATATAATTCTTTTTACAATTTTCTTAAAGATATGAATGTGAAATTTCCATTAAAATCTCTTTGGGAAATTTAAACACATCTGATAATTTGTATAAACAAAAATTAATCATTAGCATGATCAATAAGATAATAACCCGAATTCTTGCCGGCAGGCAGACATTCACAAAGGCATCACCGGTATGCCGGGTTATTATTGATTTAATTACACATGTTCAATTTTCAATGTTCAATTATATATTTCTCATAAAAAAATGAATCATTAACCCAAATAAATAATCATGAAAACTTTCTTACTTTTCTTTTCAGCAATATTACTTTTTAGTTTCAGTTTTCAGAAAGAGAATCAGTTTCAATTAAGGAACAGCCAGGACATTAACGATCTAAAGCTTGAATGTCCTGTACAGATCTCATTTGCAGAGACAATTAATTCTGATATAATGAAGAAGTCTGCTGATAAAAACTCTGAAACTATTGATCTGGAATGGCATAGCAAAGCCATGGAAAATATTCAAAAGGAAGAATATAATATTTCTTATAACAATGAACTCGCTGCTTATCAGTCTCCTAATCGAAAAAATAATATTCGTTTCATTTATCATAAAGACGGGTTCACTGCAAAAACGCGAGACGTAAGAGGTGAGACGCGAGACGAGTGGAGCGTTGATTTTAGAATTAGGAATTTTGAATTAGGAATTAAAGATAAAGAATTAATTGTCTCAGGGAATAAAGCATACATTGAAGATGAGAATATCCGGATTGATTATATTAATACAGAAGACGGTATGCGTCAGGATTTTATAATAAAGCAAAGACCTGAAGGAGAAGGAAAGTTAAGACTAAATTTATCTGCTGAGACTGAATTAAAAATGATTGTAGGCGCGGATGCTCTTATGTTTAAAGATAAAACCGGCGAAGACAAGTTGAAGTATTCCGCTTTGAAATGCTGGGATGCGAATGGTCGAGAACTTAGAGCATACTTTGAAGAGCAATTACAAATTACAAATCACAAATTACAAAAAGAAAATATAAGGTATGCACTTAATGATAATAATATTTGTAATTTGAAATTTGACATTTGTAATTCTTTTTCGATCGTTGTCAATGACGAGGACGCTGTCTATCCAATCACCATCGATCCTCTGTCAACTTCACCGAGCTGGACAGCCGAGAGTAATCAGTCTGATGCGCAGTTTGGATTTTCAGTTGGTACTGCAGGTGATGTCAATGGTGACGGTTATTCTGAGGTAATTGTCGGCGCTCCATATTTTGATAATGGTGTTGCTGATGCCGGGAAAACATTTGTTTATCACGGATCTGCTGTTGGGTTGTCAGCAACAGCGAACTGGACTTCCGAAGGTAATTCAGGTTTAAAAAATGTTGGTTATAGTGTTTCTACTGCGGGTGATGTAAACGGTGACGGGTACAGTGATGCGATAATCGGAGCGAAGGGCATTGATCCCTGGACCCCGCAAACTTCAGGAACAGTTGATAATCTTCAGGATGTATATTTTACTTCTTCTTCAAAAGGCTGTGCAGTCGGCGGAAACGGTGTAATAGTAACCACTGTCAATGGAGGAATAAACTGGACATTAAGAAATTCTGCAACGTCAAATGATCTCCGAAGCAACTGGTTTACTACACCGGATTCAGGATGGGCTGTTGGGTTGGCAGGTACAATAAAAGTTACATCAAACGGCGGAGAAAACTGGACAACTCAAACTTCCGGGACAGCAGCAAATTTATCATGTGTTTATTTCAGAACATCGCAGGAAGGATATGTGGTTGGAGCCAATGGATTAATAAGAAAAACAACAAATGCCGGAGTAAACTGGACTGCTCAGACTTCAGGTATTACTGCAGAGCTTCGTGATATTATTTTTACTTCACCATCAGACGGATGGATCGTTGGCGCTGCCGGCAGAATTCTGAAAACAACTAACGGCGGTACAAACTGGACACTTCAGACTTCAGGTACAACTCAAACCCTGCGTGGAGTATATTTTTCATCATCTTCAAATGGTCTGGCATTTGGTCATGCCGGAACAATTCTAAAAACGACGGACGGCGGAACAACATGGATACTGCAAACTTCAGGGACAACTCAGGATCTATTTGGATGCAATTTCACTTCTTCATTAGTTGGCTGGACAGTTGGTTTTGGATCAACTGTTCTTAAAACAACTGACGGTGGTTCGAACTGGATGAATCAAAGTGCGGGTGTAAACGGTGATCTTCGTGGTATTTTCTTTTTTGCTGCTAATTCAGGATGCGTTGTGGGAAGCGGCGGTAATGTATATGGATTTAATCCATCTTCAAACAGCAACGGAAGCATTGCAAATGTTTACACTGGTTCTGCATCAGGACTTTCGGCAATACCAAACAGCATTTTAACAAGCGCTTCTACTATTGGTTCACAAAATAATATTGTTGCAACTGCAGGTGATATAAACGGTGACGGATACAGTGATGTAATGGCTGGCTATCCAAATTCTGATTCGGGCAAAGGAACAGTGTTTATTTATCACGGATCTGCATCAGGTTCACAGACTGCTCCAAATGCAACTTTAACCGGAAGTCAGACGGGTGCATTATTTGGAATTAGTATTTCAACAGCAGGAGATGTTGACGGTGACGGATATTCGGACATAATTGCCGGCGCTTCAGATTTTGATAACGGGCATACAGATGAAGGAAAAGCCTTTGTTTACCGGGGTTCTGCTTCGGGAATAATAACAACTCCTTACTGGACTAATGAAGGTAATAAAAATTTCGTGAGATACGGATCTTCAGTTTCAACAGCAGGAGATGTTAACGGCGACGGATATTCTGATATTGTAATCGGCGCTCCATTTGACAAAGGCAAAGCTTCTTTATATTTTGGATCAGCATCATCAATTTCACCAACATCAAACTGGGCTTATGACGGAACTATTGGTGAAAATTTTGGAAGCTCAGTTTCAAGTGCAGGTGATGTAAATGGTGACGGATACAGTGACGTCATTATCGGTTCACCCTATTATAACAATGGTCAGACAGAAGAGGGAAGAGTGCTTGTGTTTAATGGATCCGCCACGGGTTTAAAGGCTAATGCAAACTGGACAATTGAAAGCAATCAGGCATCAGCAAATTTTGGCAACAGTGTTTTCACAGCCGGTGATATTAACGGCGATGGATTCAGTGATGTAATAGCCGGAGCAAAAAATTATGACAACGGGCAGACAGATGAAGGCGGAGCATTTGTATATAACGGTTCAGCTGCAGGATTATCCTTGTCATCGGGCTGGGATGCAGAAAGCGATCAGGGCTCTTCAAATTTCGGGTGGTGTGTTTCGAGTGCAGGTGATGTGAATGGAGATGGATATTCGGATGTATTAGTAGGAGCAAGATATTTTGATAACGGGGAAGCTGATGAAGGAAAACTTATTTATACAATGGCTCAAGTTCCGGTTTATCGGCTGTTGCAAGCTGGACAGCGGAAGGCGGCCAGACAAATTCACAATTTGGAACAAGCCTTTCTACTTTAGGTGATGTAAATGGTGACGGATATTCTGACGTAATTGTTGGCGCGCCTTTGAAGGACAGTGGGCAGACGGATGAAGGAATGGTTTTTGTTTATTATGGTTCTGCAGCCGGACTTCCCGTAAACTATAGCTGGTATGCTGAAGGCAATCAGGCAAATTCTGGTTTCGGCTGGACGGTTTCTACGGCAGGTGATGTAAATGGTGACGGCTATTCTGATGTAATTGTCGGAGCAAATATTTATGACAACGGGCAAACGGATGAAGGCGCTGCATTTGTGTATCATGGATCTGCAAACGGACTCATCTTTCCGGCTGTAGCGAACTGGGTAGGAGAAGATAATCAGCCGGGAAGTAATTTTGGGACAAGTGTTTCAACGGCGGGTGATGTAAATGGTGATGGTTATTCGGATGTAATTATCGGTGCAAGATATTATGATAATATCCCTGCACCTATAGACAATGGTTCAGCGAGTATATATTATGGTTCTTCATCGGGTCTTCCGGCAGCAGCAAATGTATTACTAACAAATATTCAAGGTTTTACTGCATTCGGATTTTCTGTTTCTACAGCAGGTGATGTTAATGGGGATGGTTACTCTGATGTTTTAGTTGGTGCTCCATTATTTAATGGTCCTTTTTTGGATGAAGGAAAAGTCTTTGCATATTATGGTTCAGTAACAGGAATTTCAACTACGCCAAACTGGTCTGCTGAAAGTGACCAGATACAGGCAATCTTTGGAAATTCGGTTGCATGTGCAGGTGATGTAAACGGAGATGGATATTCTGATGTGATCATTGGATCTTATTGGTTTGATAATGGTCAGACAGATGAAGGAGCAGCATTTTGCTATTACGGTTCTTCAACAGGGTTATCCGTTACTGCAAACTGGACAGCGGAATGTGATCAACCCGGGGCTTTTTTTAGTAACAGTGTTGCGTCGGCAGGCGACGTAAATGGTGACGGTTATTCTGACGTGATAATTGGAGCTCCATTATTTGCCAACGGTCAGACGGATGAAGGCAAATCATTTTGCTATTATGGTAACGGAGGTACAGGACTTTCATCATTAATTCAGCAATTCAAACCGGGCTCATCAAATGTACTTTCATCCGGAGGACTATCAGGTACAGACGGCCAGGTGAGATACAGAATTTTCGGTAAGAGTTCCTATGGAAGAGCAATAGGAACATTTGTTTATGAGCACAAAGAAAATGGAATTCCTTTCAGTGGAAACATAATTACAAACAGCACTGCTTTTACAAGTTCATCATCAGATGTTGACTTAGGTAACCCATCCCTTACAGGAGCAGAGCTCTATGCTGATATCTCCGGATTGGATCCTTCAAAAGTTTATAGATGGAGAACAAGAATTAAATATAACTTTACAAACAATCCTTATCAAAAGTACGGCCCGTGGAAATATTATAATAATTATAATCCTGTACCTGTTGGTAACTTCAGGTCACAATCAGTTCCTTCTGCAACAAAGACATTAAACCTTAGCACATTAATTCAGGGATTTTATAACGCGGGATCAAATTTGATGATTAGCGATACCGTCAAAGTGAGTATCAGGAATTTTACTTCACCATACAGCATAATAGATTCAAAGACTCTTAATATTTCATCTTCCGGACAATTAAATTACGGGACCGTTAATGCGGCAATCATAAACAACACATTGTACTATTTACAGATCACGCACAGGAATTCTTTAGAAACATGGAATAAAGGAAGTGTATTTACTTCCTCAAATCAGGTTTTTAATTTCACGCCTGCAAACACACAGGCATACGGGGATAATATGATACAGGCAGATGCTTCACCAGTAAAGTTTGCAATATACAGCGGTGACGTGAATCAGGACGGAACGATCGATCTTACTGACGGAAGTCTTATCGACAATGATGCATTCAATTTTGCATCAGGTTATCTGCCGACAGATGTAAACGGCGACGAAGTAATTGATCTTGCGGACGCAGTCTTTGCGGATAATAATTCTTTCAACTTTGTAGGAAAAATCACTCCATAATACTTTAACGAAATTTTAGTTTGTAATAGCAGCCGCAAGCTTCAGCTTGCGGCTTTTTTGTGTTTGTTATTTTGTAAAATGAAATTAAGCTATCGATTATTATTTCATTGTTATATTACGGGGATTTAGTTCAGTTAATATCAGATTATTAAAATCTCAGCCTCTACGGTTACAAATCTTTTCGGGAATTGTCCCAAAATCGTTTAAAAACAATCTAAATAAGTGTTATACAATTCAGGATCCGAAAACAAATTGAAATAACATTCTTTGATTTACAGGTTTAGCGTTTCTATCTTTGCAGAGTAAAATTTTAAACAAAGCATTTAAAAAACAGATTGTGAATTTTCGAAACTGGAAAATTATAGAACCAAGAATAAAACCAAGAAAGGATCAAATCATGAGATCGGATAAGGTAATAATACAGCTATTTTTATTTATATCCCTTTCAATGAAAGAGGCAGCATCTCAGGTTACTGAGGAATGGGCTTCAAGATATCACGGTCCTCCGGGAAATAAATCTGACCACGCAACTGCTCTGGCTTTTGATGTATCCGGGAATGTTTATGTTACAGGTTACAGTGAAGGTATCGGAACCGGGAGTTATGATTATGCAACTATTAAATTTAACTCTGCAGAAGTCCAGCAATGGGTCTCCAGATATAACGGAACCGGCAATGGAACTGATTACGCTTATGCAATCGCTGTTGACGGTAACGGAAATTCTTATGTGACCGGCGGAAGTATAGGACACGAAACCGGCTATTATGTATATGCAACTGTAAAATATGATGCCAATGGAGTCGAGCAATGGGTTGCGAGATACTATCTCGGCGGGAGTATTGCGCGGGCAATTGCAGTGGATGCAACAGGAAATGTATATGTTACTGGTGAGAGCGGCGGAGCAGGAACATATAATGATTATACTACTATTAAATACAATTCATCAGGACAGCAGTTATGGCTGGTAAGATATAACAGCCCTTATAATGCAGGTGATGAAGCATCCGTGCTTAAACTTGATGCCTCAGGAAATGTATATATAACCGGCACAAGCCATAACACAACTACATTTTATCCTGAATACGCAACAGTAAAATACAACTCTTCCGGAATTCAGCAGTGGGCATCAAGATACAATGGACCCGGTAATGGCACTGATGCTGTAAATGCAATTGATATTGATGGCTTTGGGAATGTATATGTTACCGGACGAAGTGAAGGTATAGGATCAAATGCGGACTACTCAACAATAAAATATAATTCATCAGGTGATACAGTCTGGGTGAGAAGATATAACGGAACCGGAAATGCAGCAGACATTGCAAATGCGCTTACAGTGGATGGCTTAGGTAATGTATATGTCACGGGATATAGTTCAAGGTCAATTACCAACTATGATTATCTGACTATAAAATACAATGCGGCAGGGGATTCAGTTTGGGTAAAGAGATATAACGGAACTTCAAACTACAGGGACTATGCCAATTCTCTGGCGCTTGACGGGTCAGGCAATGTTTACGTAACAGGGTTTTCAAGAGAAATTCCGGAAGGTGATTGTTATACTACTATTAAGTATAATTCCGGCGGAATTCAGCAATGGCTAAAGTCTTACAGCGCTCCCGGTATTACCAGTGATGATGCCCGTGCAGTCAAGGTCGATAACTCAGGTAATGTGTATATTACCGGTTATAGTTCTACGGCATCAACATTATTTGACTATGGCACTGTAAAATATTCACAGACAAGTCCTGTGCATACTTTGACACTCACTGCATACATCGAAGGATTTTACAATTCCGTTTTAAACGATATGATCAGTGATACCGCAAGAGTCTATTTGAGAAATTCTTCTTCCCCTTATAACAGAGTTGATTCTTCAAAAGGAATATTAAGTTCTTCGGGAACAGGAACATTTCTTTTTTCAAATGCACTGAACGGAGTGAACTATTATTTGGAAGTTAAACACAGAAACACTATTGAAACGTGGAGCAGTTCAGGAAATTCTTTTACATCCGGAACTTTGACCTATAATTTTTCAACAAATTCATCACAGGCATATGGAAATAATATGATGCAGGCTGACGCTGCACCGATAAGGTTTGCAATATACAGCGGCGACGTAAATCAGGACGGGACAATTGATCTGACTGACGGAAGTCTTATCGATAACGATGCATTAAGTTTTGCTTCAGGATATCTGCCGACTGATGTTAACGGAGATGATGTAACTGATATTACAGATGCAGTCTTAGCGGACAATAACGGATTTAATTTTGTGAGTAAGATAACACCATAAAGAGAATTACAAATTACAAATGTCAAATGTTAAATAAAGAGCTGTGAATTTAAAAATATTCAATGGATATAATTAAATATTTGACATTTGTAATTTGACATTTGAAATTTAATATAGTAGCCGCAAGCTTCAGCTTGCGTTATACTAAATAAATCGCAGGAAATATAATCAGCTGATTCTAAAATTGTGTAGATTTCATTTAATGAGATATTTATTTTACCGCAAAAATTATTTCAATTTTCTTAAAGGAAAATTTATTAAAACTAACTAACCCCAAATAAGGAGATAACTGTATGAAATTTTTACTACAGATTTTGATCATTACAGTTCTATCAGTTTCATCAAATCAGCTTTCAGCAAATTCCATTTTAAGCGGCAGGACTTTTAATAAGTCATCGGCCTCTGAAACATCCGGTAAAAAATCATCTTTAACTAACGAAGAGTTTTCAGGATTTCCTGATGAAAAAGGAAATCAATTATTTTCAAATTTTGAAAATATAACTGATACACTTGAAACTGATGTAATTCAGGAAAGAATTTTAAACGGGCTTTTAGCCGGGGATGAATTCGGATATTCGGTTTCAGGTGCGGGAGATGTGAACGGAGACGGATATCAGGATGTGATAGTCGGTGTGCCATTTAATGATGCAGGCGGCGCAAGCGCAGGAAGAGCTTATATTTATTTCGGGGGGATGAATTTTAATTCTTCTCCTGATGTGATATTTACCGGATCAGCCGGTTATCAGCTGGGATATTCAGTTTCAAGAGCCGGTGATGTCAATTCGGACGGATATGATGATGTGATAGTAGGTCTTCCATCATACTCAACCAATACCGGAAGGGCGTATATTTATCTTGGCGGATCTAATATGAACAGCGGAGTAGATCTTATTCTCACAGGTGAAGCTGCGAATAACTATTTCGGAACATCGGTTTCTGATGCAGGCGATGTAAACGGAGACGGATTTGCAGATGTAATAGTGGGCGCACCGAATAACGCCTCCAATACAGGTGAAGCTTATATTTATTTTGGAGGTTCGGTTTTAAATAATGTTGTAGATGTGACATTAAATGAAGGATTTGCAAATAATTTTTATGGAATATCAGTTTCAAAAGCCGGTGATTTTAACGGTGACGGATTCGGCGATGTGATCGTGGGAGCTTCCGGTTACAGTACAAATGTAGGAAGGGCTTATATTTATTACGGGGGCAGCTCTATGAATACAGCGGCAGATAATATTACTTTTGGATTTTTGTCAAATGAATTCTATGGTTACAGCGTATCCGATGCCGGAGATTTTAACGGCGACGGATATAGCGATGTTGTGATCGGAGGATACGGACATTCAGCAAATTTGGGAAGAGCATATGTACTTTACGGGGGAGCTTCTCCGAATACAACTGTTGATGCTGTCTTTACCGGTCAGAACATCGGAGATGAATTCGGTAAATCTGTATCTTCAGCCGGAGATGTAAACGGCGACGGGTATGACGATGTAATAGCCGGCGCAACAAATTTTAATTCAGGCGAGGGATCGGCGTATCTTTTCAGAGGAGACGAATCTACTGTAAGCAGCGCTGCCAAAATTTTATCGGCAGAAAGTGCCGGAGACAGAATGGGTCATTCAGTCAGCGGATGCGGTGACATTAACGGCGACGGGAATGATGATTTTGTTGTGTCTGCAAATTTGAATGACCAGAACGGAACTTCTTCCGGACGGGCTTATATTTATTTCAATTCTATGACAGGTAATGATGTAAGTGATCTGATTCTTAACGGATCAACTGTAAATGAATTTTTGGGTAATTGTGTATCCAATGCCGGCGATGTAAACGGTGATGGTTTTGATGATGTAATAGCCGGGTCATATAATTATAATTCCAATCAGGGCAGAGCGTTCATATATTTTGGAGGAAGCACCATGAATAATGTTGCAGATGTAACTCTTACAGGAGCATCATTAAATGACAGATTTGGAATTTCAGCTTCATGCGCCGGTGATGTAAACGCCGATGGTTTCGATGATGTAATTGTAGGAGCAAGCGGTTACAATGCCGGAACATTTCAGGGTAGAGCTTACATCTATTACGGCGGCAGCTCTATGAACAACACAGCGGATGTAACATTGACAGGAGGAGCTGCAAATAATTTTTTCGGAGAATCAGTTTCAGGCGCGGGAGATTTCAATAATGACGGTTATGATGATGTAATAGTAGGAGCGAATGGTTATAACACTAATCAGGGAAGAGTCTATTTGTATTTAGGATCAAACTCCATGAATAATATTTCTGATTTAACCATTACAGGAATAAGCATCGGTGATAATTTTGGAAAATCAGTTTCCGATGCAGGTGATGTGAACGCAGACGGATATGATGACATTATTATCGGAGCAAGCGGCAGAAATACTTTCGAAGGCGAAGCTTATGTATATTACGGAGGCAGTGTGTTAAATAACAGCTATGATCTTCAGTTCACCGGAGGGACATCAACCGACGATTTATTTGGTGAATCAGTTTCTGCTGCCGGTGATATAAACGGAGATGGTTATTCTGATGTGATAGTCGGGGCTTATGGATATCCGGGAGGTACAAACAGAGGAAGAGTTTATGTTTATTACGGAGGACTGTTTATGAATAATACAGCAGATTTAACAATTACAGGCATTGATGAAGCAGATTTTTTTGGAAATACCGTTTCCGATGCAGGTGATGTGAACGGTGATAATTACGATGACTTTATAATTGGCGCGTTTGGATATTCTAATAATTCAGGATATGCCTCAGTCTATTTTGGCAGCAGTTCTCCAAATTCCACCGCCGATATACTTCTCAATAATGTAAATTCTAATTCATTTTTTGGAATCAGTGTTAGCGGTGCAGGTGATTTAAATAATGATGGCTATTCTGATGTAATAGTAGGAGAACCAAATGACGATATTTCAGCCTCAAACTCCGGATCCGCCTACATATATTTTTCCTCCCCTATGACTGTCAGTCCGAGGATAAGTTCTGTAAGTGATGTTCCATTCGATCAGGGAGGAAAAGTTAAAATTAAATGGAACAGAAGCGGATTTGATTTTATAAATCAAAATCTTATCACTGATTATCTCATAGAGATCAGTGATCCTCCGGGCATTAACGGATTTTACTGGGAGACACTAATCGAAATTCCGGCGTCTTATAATTCTCAATACCAATACACAGCCAATACACCAAATGATTCGATGGATGAAAACAGCGGAGTTTTCTTTTACAGAGTTACTGCGAGAACTTCTGATCCTGATCAGTTCTGGCGTTCAAACATAATGTCCGGTTACAGCCGTGACAATCTTGCGCCGGCAGCGCCGCTTAATCTTGCTGCTCTTCCCGATAATAATTCTGTTGAGCTTTCATGGAATGAAAATGAAGAACCGGATCTCGGTTACTACATTATTTACCGGAACGGAATTGAACTTGGTATTTCAGCGAACATAATTTTTAATGATCCGAATGTTGAAGATGATTCGGTTTACAATTATCAGATTGCAGCTGTAGACGTCCACGGAAATGTCAGCGAACTTTCAAATATAGCGGTTGTCAATTTTAATACCGCAGGACAGATCTCGATCTCACTTGTCATAGAAGGATTTTATGATGCTTCTAATAACAATATGAATTTGAGCGATACCGTTTCGGTTTATCTTAGAGGATCTACTCCACCATATAATTTCGTTGACTCATCAAAATCAATAGTTAACGGATCATCGCTAACAGGTGATTTTAAATTTTATAACGCTCCGACAGGAAATTATTATATTGTCATCAGACACAGAAATACTATTGAAACATGGAGCTCGTCAGCTCAAAGTTATATCTACCTTACAAACTCTATGTATGATTTTTCAAGTCTGATCACTTCAGCATACGGAAATAATATGCAGCAGGTAGATACATCTCCGGTGAGATTCGGAGTTTACAGCGGCGATGTGAATCAGGACGGGACAATAGATCTTACTGACGGAAGTCTCATCGACAATGATGCATTCAACTTTGCTTCAGGATATATTCCGACGGATGTTAACGGTGACGATGTTACTGACCTTGCTGATGCAGTATTTGCGGATAATAACGGGTTTAATTTTGTGGGTGTAGTCAGACCTTAACTCAATTACAAATTTCAAATTACAAATGACAAATAAAGAGCCTTAATTTAATTTCAAATTGCAAATTTCAAATGTCAAATAAGGAGCCTTAATTTAATTTCAAATTGCAAATTTCAAATGTCAAATAAGGAGCCTTAATTTAATTTCAAATTGCAAATTGCAAATTTCAAATGTCAAATAAGGAGCCTTAATTTAATTTCAAATTGCAAATTTCAAATGTCAAATAAGGAGCCTTAATTTAATTTCAAATTGCAAATTTCAAATGTCAAATAAGGAGCCTTAATTTAATTTCAAATTGCAAATTTCAAATGTCAAATAAGGAGCCTTAATTTAATTTCAAATTGCAAATTTCAAATGTCAAATAAGGAGCCTTAATTTAATTTCAAATTGCAAATTTCAAATGTCAAATAAGGAGCCGTAATTTAATTTCAAATGACAAATGACAAATAAAGAGCAGTGAATTTTAAAAAATAAATTGAAAATAAAATTAAGTGTTTGACATTTGTAATTTGACATTTGACATTTATAATTTGACATTTGGCATTTAACATTTGAAATTAAATATTTGCTTTTTCTCTGAGCCAAAGTTTTATACCAAATCTGTTATTGCTCATATTCTCGATATCGTTTTTAATTTTTACTGTTTTGAATAATTTATCTTTTTCGTTTATGTTCGTTCTCAGTTTTATAAGATCTGATGTGATCCTCAAAAACTCAAGAATAGATTTTTTGATAGAATCGAGCACAGACTTTTCTCTTGAAAGATAATGTCTGAAAGTATCAATCATTAATTCCGCTTGTTCATAATATTCCTTATCAATACAAATCTGAAGAAGCAGTATCTTTACCTGTATTTTAATTATAAAATTTGAAAAGCCGGTTTTTGAAAAATATTCCAGCGCTTTATCAAGTTCACCTTTTCTATATGAAATAAATCCATAACAAAAATTAAGAGTGTTATCAATCTCATCAGTAAGAATGTGTTTATATTTTTTTATGTAATCTTCAGCCCATTCAAACTCATTTACTCTTACTGCTTTTTTCACTTCATTCAGAAAATCCGGATACAGGACCTTATCCTGTTCGGGTATCCGGTACATTAAATTTTCCTTTACCAGTAAAAACTGTTCATTAAACAGATCGGTCCTGCAATACTCATTGTATGCAGTGGAGCAAAATGAATCCATGTGAAGATAAAGCATATAGTTGTCAAATGGATTAAGACAGTCTCTGTATTTATTCTTTAAATCTTTCAGCGTATAAAAATATTTTTCATCCTTTGTTATTTCCATAAGGAGGATATTATAATATACTTCCAGTGTAGGATTGCCATCGAAAGAACTGTCTTTTAGGTATTCCATTACATTGTTAAACATTTTCATATCAAAGCTGTAATTATTCTGATTCTTTTCATGAAGCATAATGTTATACAGCTTAAGCAGGAAAATTAATGAATAGTTAACAAACAGATCAAGCCTTTCCTGAAAATAATGGAAATTTACGTTGGGTTTTTTGGGAGAATAGTAAGACATTATTTCAGTCTGAAGATCCAGCTTCCGGAGAAAATAAAATTCATCTTTTGCTTCTGTTTTTTCAAGGGATTTGTCAGCAAACTTATATGTCTGTTCAAATGCAGCATCCAGGTTTCTTTTCCTGAGTTCAGAAAGCAGAAATTTTTCATTGAGATGATTGTCTTTTCTGAAAACACTGATTGCAAGAAATTCTTTGCCAAGTCCGAACAGGTCGGAAATAAGATTCTTAATTTTAAAATATTGATACTTCTCATTTTCAAAGATTATTTGAAAAAGACTTTCCTCATTCATTTCCGGTGATTCAAAATCCGGATAATATCTATAAAGTATGTCAAAAAGATCCGAAATGTTTTTATTCTTATTGAAAGCGGGAGAGTTTACAAAATCCCTGAACTGCCGGATCTCATTATTATTTAAAGTTCTGAGAAATTTTATTAAACGGGTATTCTGCATTAAATATTAAATTAAGAGCTTAAGTGTGCGAAAGATAATTTAAATACTAAAAAAATTAAAGGATTTTTATTTAAGGATTCCTAAAGAATATTTTATTACTAGGACTGAAATGCCAAAAACATAAAAAATACCGTATTTTTAATTTATAATTTAATCTTATCCGGAATGCCTATTCCTAAAACCCTGATTTTTTTTCTTTGACAATTTTTATAAATAATTTTTAATTTGTTTCCAAGGCGTTCCGAATGTTTAGACTTATTACCGATTTTAATATTCCCCCTGTTTACAAATCTATAGAGTTAGTAGTTAATAGTTAATAGTTAATAGCTGAAGTTACGCAAAGATGAAAACTATAAGCAAAATAAAGCGGTTATATAGTTGTTATGAACAAACTAATTTTCAAAACCGCCTTATTTGCTTATATAAATTCTATTTGTTTTAGAAATTTTAGTCCAACATGTGTTAAAATTTCTAAAATCTATAACAACAATATAGTTGTTGATTCCAAATGCTCTTGTATCTCACACGATAAGCTGCAACGATTATTGCAGATGGAGCAGAAATGGAATTTATTTTTAAAACAAAAATATGGTCATCTGATCAGCAAGAAATTTGATTTAAACTACAATAAATCAAAAAGAAAAAAAACGTTCTTAATCATTGACGATACAATACTCGCTAAGCCGTTTAGTAAAGAACTTGAATTATTAACTTGGGTTTATTCACCCAGCGACAAAAAATCTTTGCTTGGTCTAAATGCTGTATTTGTTATCTGGACTGACGGTAACACCCGTTTCCCAATTGGCTTTCGCCTAATGAACATTGATGACAAAAAATCCCGCATTGATCTGGCTATGGATATTTTGAAAGATGCTAAAAATTTTTACAAAGTAAATCCAGATTATGTTTTAATGGATTCTTTTTATCCGGCTGCAAAATTATTAAAACTGATTCGTAAATTCAGATGGCATTGGATCGCAAAAATAAAATCTAACCGCCTGATAAATGATGTTCAAGTTAAAGATTTCTTTAGTTACAGATACGGAAATAAAACTGGTCAAATGTATCAGAAAAAAGTTAGAGTTAAAGTAAAAGTTACAAAACAAAATGATAATTACTGGGCAACCAGTGATATTAAATTAGAGTCTTCTATAATTCGAAAACTATATAGAAAACGACAAATAATTGAAGAATTCTTTAAAATTCTAAAATCAGAGCTTATGATTGAAGGTTGTCCATCTAGAACTAAAACAGCCCAGGTAAATCACATCTATTTTGTATTAATTGCTTTTTGTCAGCTTGAAGAATTTAGAATCAAAAAAAATATTACCACAATTTACAAAATAAGATTAGTACTTCTTGATTGCATTATACAAAAAAACTTAAAATGGAATTTAAAATCAAACATATTTTAGCTTTGCGTAACTTCAGTTAATAGTTAATAGTTAATAGTTAGAATCTTAAAATTTCATAATAAAATATTCAAACATTTAAATAATCAAACATTCATTGAAAGGCGAAAAATGAAAAAAAAAATTATTTCCTTCCTGTTTATCTTTGCAATAATTACTACAACAGGGAAACCTGTCTTTTCAGCTAATGAATTATTCAGAAGCATTGTGTCAGGCGACTGGAATTCGACTTCTACCTGGGAGATGTCAACGAACGGCGGGGCTAACTGGATTGCGGCAACTATTACTCCGGATAATCTAAGCGGTACTATTAATTTATTTCCTCCCTATGTCGTAACTGTAACAGCTGATGTCACTGCAGATCAGATTACAATTCAAACCGGAGCAACGCTTTCAATAAATTCCGGTATTACCTTAACTTATCCCGGAAATGCAAGTACTTTTACACTTATTGGGGCGACAGTTTCCGGCGCAGGTACTTTTAAAGTGCAGGGACCGATGACAATGGATTTAAAATCCTCCGGAATCTTCAGCGCCGGGTTGAGAATAGCTTCGGGTTCCGTCAGAGCAACGGATCTTACAGCTCCCCGGATTGGAAGATTATACGGACCGGTTACTGTTGACTCGGGAGCAATATTAGGTTCATATTTGTCATTTCATAACGCTGATTATAATCTTGAATTTTATGGAAATTTAACAAACAACGGTACTATTACATCCGCTCCGGCAGTAGCAGATAATAAAAGACATACTTTCAAAGGTGCTGTACTTATTAATAACGGCGTCATAAATCCGTCAATTTTTAATATGGATTCTACTGCGACTGTTTCAGGGACCGGAACTTTCTCTCCTACTAACTATCTGTCTGTCGGAACAAACGGAAATATTACACTGCTTTCAGATGTTAATTTTTCTCCCGGAGGTGATTTTTATATTTTGACAGGCGGAATTCTGAATCCGAACGGTAATACTGTTAACTATACCTCAGGGACTTTAGAAATTCAAAACGGCGGTACAATTTTAAATTCAGGTTTAGTCAGAACTCAAAACGCAGTTACATTTAATTTAAGAGCAGGTTCAGCTTTTAATGCGCCTTTGAATGTAACTTCAGGAAGTACATTAAGAGCAACTGATTTTACATCACCATATATCGGAAGATTATACGGTGACGTGACAGTAGATGCCGGGGGAATACTCGGAACATTTCTGACATCTTCCAATACAGCATACACGCTTGAATACTATGGAAATTTAACGAACAACGGGACATTAACATCAATTGCGCAAAATGGTAATAAGAGACATACTTTCAAAGGTTCTGTACTTATAAATAACGGCACTATAAACTCAGCAATATTTACAATGGATTCTGTTTGTACAGTAACAGGATCAGGAGCATTTACTCCAACTAATTATATGGCTATCGGGGCAAACGGAAATATTACTCTGCTTTCAAATGTTACTTTCTCTCCTTCAAATCAATTCATTTTTACTTCCGGAGCAGTACTTGATCCGAACGGTTATACAATCAATTATACTTCAGGAACTTTAGTGCTTAACAGCGGCGCGACAATAGCGAATTCAGGTTTATTCAAGACTCAGAATACGGTGACTTTTAACTTAAGAGGAGGTTCAGCTTTTAATGCGCCTTTAAAAGTAACTTCAGGGAGCACTGTAACAGCAACCGATCTTTCATCTCCTTATCTGGGGAAATTATTCGGAGATGTTACAATTGACTCAGGAGGAACTTTAGGTTCATATCTGACATTTTTTAACCAAAATTTCAGTCTTGATGTCTATGGAAATGTAATAAATAACGGAACAATTACATCGCATACATCAGTCAGCAAAATCTTTACTTTCTACGGGTCTTCATTCGTAAATAACGGATTGGTCAGTCACCGGTTTTTTAGATTTAATTCAGTTGCAGCTCTGTCCGGGACCGGTTCATTTACATCAAATACAAGCATCCTGACCGGTGCAGCAGTTACACTTAACAGCAATCATCAGTTCTGGAACATGACAATAAATTCAGGAGGAGCATTCGACATTAGTAACAGCATGGCCGGCTTCACAGCGTCAAATCCAATCGCGCAAAACGGTACTTTTATTACATCTAACAGTGCTATAATTTATAATGGTACCGGTCTTCAGAGTGTTTCTGTAACAAACATAAATTACGCCGGAATAAAAATTAATAATCCAGCCGGGGCAACACTGCTTGGAAATATCACAATACCGGATACACTTTCCGTTATTCAGGGCGATCTTAATTTGAACGGAAGGATAATTACAATTACTCCGGATGGATATATGACCGAAACCCCGGGTAATACTGTTTTCGGAACAACAGGTTATATTTCAACTACCCGGAATATAAACTCTCCGGGTAGTTTGAATGTAGCCGGAATGGGAGCTGTTTTAACGTCTTCTTCCAATCTGGGAAGTACTGAGATCAGAAGAGGACATACTGTTCAGACAGGGCTCAGCGGCGGAACAAGTATCAGAAGATATTTTGACATTACTCCGGCCAACAATTCCGGACTTAATGCCACACTTGTTTATAAATTCGATGATACTGAATTGAACGGAAAACCCGAGCCTTCACTGAAATTATTCAAATCTACAAACTCAGGAAGCACCTGGCTTAATATGGGCGGAAGTGTCAATATTGTAACAAACGAAATTACACTTTCGGGACTGACTTCTTTCTCAAGATGGTCAGCGGATTCATCCGGAGTTTCCGCTGTAATTAGTACAATAATGGAAGCATTTTATAATACGGGAATTAATAAATTAAATATGAGAGATACAGTAAGAGCATTTTTCAGAAATACTGCATCACCATATAATATAGTAGATTCCGCAAAATCAATTCTGGATTCTGTAACATTCGCAGCAGGATACATATTTGCCAGTGCTCCGACCGGGACATATTACATTCAGCTTAAGCATCGAAATTCTATTGAAACGTGGAGCATGACAGGGCAGTCATATACAGTCGGCGCTACTTTAAAATATGATTTCACACTTGCTGCAAGTCAGGCATTCGGAAATAATATGGTACTAAAAGGCGCAAAGTTTTGTCTGTACAGCGGCGACGTAAATCAGGACGGGACAGTTGATCTGACAGACGGAAGTCTCATCGACAATGAGGCATTCAATTTTGCATCGGGATATCTGCCGACGGATGTAAACGGCGACAGAGTAACTGACCTTGATGACGCTGTGTTTGCGGATAATAACGGGTTAAATTTTGTAGGTGTCATAAGACCATAATTCAATTGCAAATTACAAATTTCAAATGTCAAATAAGGAGCCGTGAATTTAAAATATATACCGGAGATAAAAATTAAGTATTTAAAATTTTTAATTTGAAATTAAGTATCGTAGCCGCAAGCTTTAGCTTGCGGCATATTAATAAAGTCAAATTTTAAATTGTAAACATGCGGTTATCTTATGTAAAAAATAAAATATATTTACCGCAGGCTGAAGCCTGCGGCTACTCAGGCAATTTGTAAATTGAATTTATAGAATCGTAGCCGCAAGCTTTAGCTTGCGGTAATTTATAAAGCAATTTCACAAAGAATTTTAAATTGTAAACATGCGGTTATCTTATGTAAAAAATAAAATATATTTACCGCAGGCTGAAGCCTGCGGCTACTCAGGCAATTTGTAAATTGAATTTATAGAATCGTAGCCGCAGCTTTTAGCTTGCGGTAATTTATAAAGCAATTTCACAAAGAATTTTAAATTGTAAACATGCGGTTATCTTATGTAATAAAAATATTATATTTTCCGCAGGCTGAAGCCTGCGGCTACTTAGGCAATTTGTAAATTGAATTTATAGAATCGTAGCCGCAAGCTTTAGCTTGCGGTAATTTATAAAGCAATTTCACAAAGAATTTTAAATTGTAAACATGCGGTTATCTTATGTAATAAAAATATTATATTTTCCGCAGGCTGAAGCCTGTGGCTACTTAGGCAATTTGTAAATTGAATTTATAGAATCGTATCCGCAATATTTAGCTTGCGGTAATTTATAAAGCAATTTCACAAAAGAATTTTAAATTGTAACCATGCGGTTATCTTATGTAAAAAATAAAATATATTTACCGCAGGCTGAAGCCTGCGGCTACTTAGGCAATTTGTAAATTGAATTTATAGAATCGTAGACGCAATCTTTAGCTTGCGGTAATTTATAAAGCAATTTCACAAAAGAATTTTAAATTGTAACCATGCGGTTATCTTATGTAAAAATAAAAAATATTTTCCGCAGGCTGAAGCCTGCGGCTACTTAAGCAATTTGTAAATTGAATTTTAGTACCGTAGCCGCAATATTTAGCTTGCGGTAATTTATAAAGCAATTTCACAAAAGAATTTTAAATTGTAACCATGCGGTTATCTTATGTAAAAAATAAAATATATTTACCGCAGGCTGAAGCCTGCGGCTACTTAGGCAATTTGTAAATTGAATTTATAGAATCGTAGCCGCATGATTTAGCTTGCGGTAATTTATAAAGCAATTTCACAAAAGAATTTTAATTTGTAACCATGCGGTTATCTTAAGTAAAAAATAGAATATATTTACCGCAGGCTGAAGTCTGCGGCTACTTAGGCAATTTGTAAATTGAATTTATAGAATCGTAGTCGCAATCTTTAGCTTGCGGTTTAAGATTATCCGGTATTTAAATCATTTATTTTAGAAACCAACCAGTCACGCGAAGCAAGTATTTTTTCTTCGGAAATGTTTTTCAGGATTAAGTTCAGTTCAGCTTTGTCGGTTTTTTTCGTTTGCTTAAGTTTAAAGATCTGTCTGTAATATTTTAAAAAATTCTTAGTGCTGACTGACATTAATTCTGAAGCTTCCTGTGTGTCAGTTAAAATATGCGCGGTGGAATCGATGAGTGAATATGCCTGTTCAAAGTAATTTAATTCATAATATATTCTCAGCTGAAAGATCCTTACATCTATTTTAAAAAAGAAAAGGTTTAATTTTATTTTCGAAAAATACTCAAGCGATTTTTCAAATTCATTTTTAAAATAAAAGAGCATTGCATTGGAAAAATTTATCATGTTCTCCCTGTGCTCTGCCGGAAGCTCCGGAGAATACTTAACTATGAATTTTTCCAGCCAGTCAAACTCTCCCGTCACTGCAGAGGTTAGAGCCATATTTCTGAATAGCACTACATGAAAATCTTCTTCACTGCTTCTTTTATAAATGCCGAGTTTCAGATTACCGTCATATATTTCAAACTGCTCTCTCTGAAATTGCGCTCTGTCCGTTCCGGCGATTACTATAGAACAAAATGTAAGGAGAATACTTTTTAAAATATATAATTCATCCTTTCCGAAATAATCTATATGTTCATTCAAATAATTTTTCAGCTCATAATATATCTCTTTCTTCTTTTCGGTATTTAGCTTGTGAATGAGATAATATGTATATACATACGGATAAAACCTGTCATTATTTTTTTTCATCTCATTCAAAAGCGATGTGATGTCAAGATGATTAAATAAGTTATCGATCAGATTATACCTCGTGTCAAGATTGTAAACATCGGCTAAAGTTCTTTCATCTGAATTCCGCAGACATTTTATAAGCGCCATGACTGCAATGAATTCTCCGGAAGACAAAACGGATTCATAAGTATTTTTAAAATCATCATTGTCTAAATAGTATTCCCTGCAGACAGTGTTAAAAAAATAATTTTCAATAAAGTATTCAACGCTTCCCTTATTTTTGAAATCGTCTTCATCAGTAATTTTCTTCAGGTCTTTTTCAAATTCCCGGCTGTGCTTTTTCTTACGCAGCTGATTAAGGAGATAATATTCTCTCCGCTTTTTATCTTTAGCAAATTCATACTGAATAAGAAATTCCTTGCACATCTGAAACATTTCGGATGACAATGTTTTGATCAGATTATTTGACTTCACCTGTTCAAAACTTTTCCCCGGATACAATGAAGTGAATACATATTCAACCGATAATTTTTCATTTGAAAAATCCGGATAAAACTGCTTAAGTGTTTTGAAGAAAGGATTGAGATCTCTTGATCTGCTGAAATACGGAGAGGCGATATATTTTTCAAGCTCTCTCATTTCATCGGGAGAAAATTTTTTCAGCAGATTAATTAATTTAGTATCGGTCAATTATCAGTTAGTTTTAAATACAGTATGTTACTTTAACAGGTTGAAAATTGCTATTATTGTTAAAAAATGCAACATTAAACAGTATTCACACAAATGACTCTGTTATTTTCAATCTAAAATCTCTTTGTAACATATCAGCCGAATCCATAATTTGCTTAAATTTTAAAATCAAATTACGGGGGTAATCATGTTTCAAATTAACAATTTCTTATCGAAAAAAAACAAATCACTGTTTAAATTTACAGGTTCTAACTTACTCCCCGTAAGCCCTGCTGTCAATGGTTTAAATAAACCAGCTTCGTTAAATAAATCATGGCTGCCGGGCTTCGGGGATAATCATAAAATGAAATTTACTTCAGCAGTTAAAAAACTGACATCGCTGATGATGCTCAGTCTAACAATCATTTTAATATCGAGCTTTACTCTTGAATCCGGAAATAAACAGAATTCGAATGAAGCATTAATGACAATCTCTGATGCGCCGGATTGGGAGGTTAATTTCGGTTACAGCTTCGGGTCGGCATCTTCAACAGCCGGCGATGTGAATGGTGACGGATACGATGATGTGATTATAGGAAAGAAAGAGAACACAACTAACTTTACAAATGACGGAAAGGCTTACGTATTTCTCGGATCTTCATCAGGACTTGCGGCGTCTCCGGTATGGTCGGACATCGGCGCAAATGAAGGTTCAGCTTACGCGCATAGTCTTGCAAATGCAGGTGATGTTAACGGTGACGGATATGATGACATAATAATAGGCGAACCCGGTTACAAAGTTGGAAGCAACAGCAAAGGGAGAGCTCTGGTATATTGCGGTTCATCAACAGGTCCGTCTGCAGCACCTTCATGGACTTATACCGGAACGACAACTGATTTCGGAAGGTCGGTTTCAACAGCAGGAGATGCAAACGGTGACGGATATGATGACGTAATCGTCAGCTCAGCATACGGAGGTTTGGATTCAGCTTCAAATAAAGGTGCAGTATTAATTTTCTACGGCAGCGATTCGGGATTGTCAGCAATGCCGGACTGGCAGAAAGAAGGTACTCAGAGCTTCGGACAATTCGGGCACAGAGTCCGCAATGCAGGCGATGTTAACAATGACGGATATTCAGATATAATAGTCGGAGCTCCGGTTAATTCCGGCGCGGCAGGTCAGGTGTTTGTTTATCTGGGTTCGGCTTCGGGATTATCAATTACTCCGGTATGGACAGGAACCGGTGAGTTTTCAAATCAGAGATTTGGTTACAGTGTGCATAACGCAGGAGATGTGAACAGCGACGGATACGATGACATAGTAGTCGGAGCGCCTGATGATAACGCAGGCGGGACAGGAAAAGCTTATGTTCACTTCGGAAACTCTTCAGGAGTATCTGCTTCAGCCAACTGGACTGCCATCGGCGATGCAAATTCAAATTTCGGACAATGGGCGGCTACAGCCGGTGATTATAACGGAGACGGATTTTCTGATTTAATAGTCGGCGCTCCAAATAATTCGCCTTATGGAAAAGCATTTGTTTATAAAGGTTCCTCTGCAGGACTTTCAGCAAACAGTGTTTGGATCTCAGAAGGAGATGCATCGTCAGCCGCATACGGAATTGTTGTCGGAACTGCAGGCGATGTCAATAATGACGGATTTGACGATGTGCTTTTAACTCCATATTCACCTAAAGCTTTTGTCTTTCATGGTGCAGCAGATTCAGGAAATGTTGTAGTCAGCGGTGCAATGTCACCAAACGGAACATATCAAAATTTAGCCGATGCTTTTGCGGTGATTAACAGCATGCCGCAAACCGGCGCAAACATTACAATCTCAATAACTGGAAATACAACCGAACCGCCAACAGGCGCTGTTTTAAATAACGGCGCTTGGAATTCAATTCTGATAAAACCTGACGGCGGTGAAGCAAGAAATGTAACAGGTAATATAAACAATGGATTACCTCTGATCGATCTGAACGGCGCTGACAATGTAACTATTGACGGTTTGAATACAGGCGGGAATACACTTACCATTTCAAACCCCAGATCCGTTCCGTCATTTGAAAATTTTCCAGGGACTTCCACGATCAGATTAAGATCCGATGCAACATATAATGTGATAACAAGATGCACGATACTCGGTTCAGCAAAAGGAGCATTGTCAACTGAAATAGGAAACATTATTTTTTCTTCAAATTCCAGTTTAACGGGCAATGACTTCAATGTAGTATCTTATTGTGACATCGGACCTGCAGGTTCTACTCTTCCTTCGAGAGCAATTCATTTTGGCGGCACAACAAGCTCAACCAATCTTAACAACAGCGGTGACACTATAAGAAACTGTAATATTTATGATTTTCAGGATTCACTTTATGCTCATGCAGGTATTTCTATCAGGCAGGGTTCAACTGACATCGTTATTAAAGATAACAGATTCTATCAGACTCAGTCCAGAACCCTGACAACAAACTTTACTATAATTCATCACGCAATCAAAATTGATAATACTACCGGAAATAACTTTACAATTTCAGGAAACATAATAGGACACTCAGCTGCTAATGGTACCGGAACGTATACTGTTACATTTGAAAATTTTTCAAAATTTTTCATACCCATCGAACTTAATGCGGGAACTACGGCAGCATCAAATATTCAAGGCAATGTTATCAAATCAATTTTAATATCAAATTCTTTGAGTGGTGACTTTTTCAAAGGAATTAATGTCTTGGGGGGATCTGTAAATGTCGGAACAGAATCAGGAAATATAATTGGTGATTCGGCTTTAACGGAAAGTATTTTAGTAAATGGGTTTGCTTCAGGCACCTGCACTATGAAAGGAATTTATCTGTCAGGAAACGGAACATGCATTACAAGAAATAATAGATTATCCGGCATTAAGCTTAACATGACAAATGGCGCACCTTCAAGACTTTACGGAATACAATCTGAGTTAAGTACTTACTGGGAATGCCGTAACAATACCATTGGCGGACCGGTTGAGTTATCAATTGTTAATACCGGAACCAATCAGAGTACGGAATTAAACGGAATTGTCAATTCCGGCGGAGCTGCAGATATTTCAGAAAATTTAATAAGGAATTTGAATACAATTGGAGGAACAGTTTTTGGTTCATTTGCGGCTCCTCTGGCAGGAATAAGATCAGACGGATCAGGTGATCAGACCATTTCAAAAAATGTAATCCATACACTTACAAATACCAACCCAAGTCTGACCGGAAACGGCGGGGCGGCGAATGTGATGGGAATTTTTTTCAGTAATAATTCAGGCAATAATGTCATTGAAAAAAATCTCATTCATTCTTTAAAAATAAATTCATACATAGGCAGCATACACGGGATGAGAATAATGAGCGGCACATCTGAATACAGAAATAACATGATAAGACTTGGAGTAGATGCATCAGGTAACGGCGCAGACAATCCCTGTTGGATATATGGAATTTCAGACCAGGGAGGAGTGAACAGTTTCTATCACAACAGTATTTACATTGGAGGAAATCCTTTTGCGGGGGGCAGCGGTTCTACATATGGCGTATATTCCACTCAAACAGGTCCAAGAAACTACATCAACAATAGCATCTACAATGCCCGTTCAAACAATGGTTCAGGCGGAATACATGCATGTATAAGAATTTTTAATCTTCCCGGATTTACATCAGACTATAACATACTTTATGCAAACGGAAGCGGAGGGATTGTCGCATACTTTAACGCTCAGACTCCTACATTAGCCAGCTGGCGAAACGCAACAGGTCAGGATTTCAACAGCGTTTCTGCAGATCCCTATATGTAAACCCAAACGGAAGTCTGGCTGATCTCGATCTACACATACTGAATACATTTCCAACTCCGGTTGAAAGTTACGGTACTTCAATCGTTTCAGTGACAGAAGACTTTGACGGAGAGCTTCGCTCTTCACTGACTCCCAATGACATCGGCGCAGATGCCGGAAATTTTTTACAGCTTGATCCGAATCCGATGATTATATCATACAGTCCTTTAGCGGCGGGGAACAGTAATGTAAGCATTTCTTTCACGAATGTAATAATTACAGATACGGATGGTGTAAACACTGCTGCCGGAACGAAGCCAAGAGTTTATTTTAAAAGAAAGAGCGATGCAAATACTTTTAATGATAATACAAATGCATCGGAAGGATGGAAATATTCAGAAGCAATTAATTCGTCATCGCCGTTTAATTTTACTATGCAGTTTTCAAATCTTAATGGTGGTATTCCTGCTCCCACAGATACAATTCAGTATTTTGTTGTGGCTCAGGATCTTGCAGGATTTATTCATGTAGCAATAAATTCGGGGACATTTACACAGCATCCGCTAAGTGTTGATCTTACGTCGTCTGCATTTCCAATAACCGGAACGATCAATTCATTTACTTTCTCAGGATTAGCCGTGACAGTTACAGGCGCTCTAACCGGTAATGGTTCATATCAAAACTTAGCTTCAGCATTCACATCAATAAACGGCGGAGCTCAGACAGGTTCAAATATAAATATCTCAATCTTTGCAAATACATCGGAACCTACTTCAGGAGCATTATTAAATCAGGGAACATGGAATTCATTGAGCATTACTCCTTCAGGAAACAGAACCGTTTCAGCGGCAGTCACTGGCGGCGCAGGATTAGTAATCATGAACGGAGCTGACAATGTTACAATTGACGGACTTAACTTAGGAGGAAATTCACTGACATTTTCAAATACAACAGCATCCTCTGTTTCAGGAACAAGTACAATTATTCTGATCGGTGATGCAAGCAACAATAAAATTACAAACTGCACTATACTTGGCTCTTCTATTACTTCTTCAGGGAATACCGGAGGGACAGTTACATTTGGAGTAGGAAGCACAACAGGTAATGATAATAATGTAATTTCTCATTGCAATATTGGTCCGGCAGGCGCAAACCTTCCGACGAAAGCTGTTTCATTTCTGGGAAGCTTATCGGCGTCATTGTATAACAACGGTGATACGATCCGAAACTGTAATATTTATGATTACTTTTCTGCAACAAGTAACAGCGCCGGGATAAGCATCCTCTCAGGCAATACAGACATCAGTGTTCTTAATAATAAGTTTTATCAGACCTCATCACGCACACAAACTTTAGGAATACAACATTCTGCAGTCTGGGTTGACTTTACTTCAGGTAATGGTTTTAAGATAAAAGGAAACACAATCGGATATTCTTCTTCTGACGAAACCGGAGTATATACACTTGCAGGAGTTGTAAATTCAAGATTAATTCCAATATATATTAACAGCGGGACTGTAATTGCTGCAAGCATTCAGGGAAATACAATTGCAGGAATTTCAATGTCCGGCACTTTAAGCGGGACAGGAACAAGTTCACCTTTTATAGGAATATACTGTGTATCAGGATTGGTAAATATCGGAAACGATTCCGGGAATACGATCGGAAATCTTTCTTCAGTAAACAGCATTGCTTTCACATCAGGTTCAGGATCTAATTCAGATGTTGCGGGAATTTATATAAACGGTTCTTCAGGTTTCAATACGAGCAATAATGTCATAGCCGGAATTACCGCATCAAATTCTTCAACAGGCGCATCAAGCATTTATCCGTTAAGAAACAATTCAACAGGAAACTGGACCTGCTCAAACAATATAATCGGCGGAGCAATTGCAAATTCAATTCAGACAACTACAACTACAGCATCAACAATCCTGCAAGGCATAACCAATACAGGAAGAGCTTCTGCAATTTACGGCAACATTATAAGAAACATGACATCAGCAGGAGGAACAACTCCGGTAGCAGGGATAGCGGTGAGTACAGGAAATTACACTCATAATATTTCACAAAATTCTGTATATGCTTTAAGCAATACAAATTCATCACAGACAACGACAGTATCGGGAATTTTCTTTAATACATCGGGAATATCAAATTTAATTGAAAGAAATAACATACATTCGCTTTCAGCTTCAGCAGCAAGTTCAACAATTAACGGAATACATATACAGTCAGGAACAACAACTTATAAAAACAATATAGTTCGTCTTGGAATTAATTCAGAAGGTTCAGGAATCAATACAAATTTAAGCATTCACGGAATTTATGAATCCGGCGGAACAAACAATATTTATTTAAACAGTGTGTATATCGGCGGAAATCCTGTTACAAATAATGCCGCGACTTTTGCTTTCAGAAGTTCAGTCATTTCGGTCACCAGAAACTATTTCAATAATATTTTCTTTAATGCGCGTTCTAACAGCGGCGGAACAGGAAAACATTATGCAGTTTTTATTCAGGGAACGACTCCTTTACCTGCGGGATGTCTTAGTGATCATAATCTGCTATATGCAAACGGAAACGGAGGAGTGACAGGACTTTATAACAATGCTGACAGAACAACTCTTGATGCATGGAAGTCAGCAACAGGACTTGACATAAACAGCATATCTGCAAATCCGATATTTAAAAATCCCACAGGAAATACTGATGCAGCAGATCTTCATATAGGAAATTTCCCGACTCCGGTTGAAAAAGCGGGAGTTGTGATTCCATCTGTGACTGATGACTTTGACGGTGAACTGCGTTCAGGTTTATCTCCGACTGACATTGGCGCAGATGCAGGAGATTTCACAGCGATAGATATAAATCCCATGACAATTTCCTTTACACCGCTCGTAAATGATTCTGTTCAGTCAGCTATAAATTTTTCAGGAGTTATAATATCTGATTCAGACGGAGTTGCAGTAAGCGGAAATCTCCGTCCGAGAGTTTATTATAAAAAGAAAAACGATATCAATGCGTATAATGACAATACAAACTCGACAGCGGGCTGGAAATATACTGCTTCAAATGGAACTGGTTCTCCTTTTGATTTCACAATGGATCTTACAAAGCTTAATACAATACCATCAGTAAATGATACAATTCAATATTTTGTAGTAGCTCAGGACATGGCGTTTACACCGCATACATTTTCAAACACTGTAACGTTTGCGGATTATCCTGCAGGTACAGAACTTACTTCAGCGGCGTTTCCTGTAACCGGATCGCCGAACTTCTTCAGACTTATTAAGAGTCCTTTATCGGGAGATTATATAGTGGGACTTAGTTTATTCAATGAGATCTCAGGAAGGAATATTACTTTTGAAAAAGATCAGTTACAGTAACAAAAGAAGTTCCTGTCATCAAAGCAGATGGTATAAATTCATGAATTGAAAATAAAGTGATTGAAACAGAGGAAGAAATTTTTGTTCAGATGGAAAACGGAAAAGCATACGAAGGACCGCTTGGCATTAAACGCATAGATAATCCTGAACTGGATGCGCAGGCAATGTCAGGCGTTTATGCTAATATTACTGAAGCGGTAAACGACTTGAAAACCTGGGGAGCAAGCGGACCTGTAAGATTTCTTCTAAATGACAATGCATATACTTCCGAGACTCTTCCGATCTCAATTACTCCCTGGACAGGAGCATCGACAGTGAATACTCTGACCATTAAACCAAATGCGGGAGTCACAACTGAAATATCAGGCAGCAATGCAACAGCTTTGTTTGATATTAACAACGGAGATTATTTTACGATAGACGGTTCAAATTCAGAAGGAGGCGCTACAAAAGATCTGACAATAAAAAACACATCAAATATTGCTTTAAGATTTATGAATGATGCAACGAACATCATCGTAAAGAATACTATATTAAAGTCGAACAATATAGTTGTATTATTTTTCACAACTACCGGAACAACAGGAAACGACAATAACATAATTCATAATAATGATATTACCGGAAGCACTTTAACATGCGGATATGGTATTTATAATTCCGGATCAGGCTCAAGTTCTGCGCACAAGAATTCCGGAATTCAGATCACAGGTAATCGTATTTATAATTTTAGTGTAAGAGGCATACAGGACAACGGAAATTCAGCGGGCGTAATCTATCGCGGCAATGAATTTTTCCAGACTATACCGCAAAGCAGTTGTATTCCGCTTCACATTGTTTCAAACACTATTGAAGGTTTTAAATTTGATAAAAATAATATACATGATATGATGGTTTCAGCTTTTGGCACTGTATACGGAATATGGATTCAGAATTTAGCAGGCGCAAGCACCGGTGAGATCACAAATAATTTTATATCACTAAACTCAAGCGTTCAAAGCACAGGAATTGGCATTTATGACCAGAGTTCCGTGAAATTAAATATATACCACAACACAATTGCAGTCGGAGGGAATGTAACGGGTAATCAGGAGTCTGTCGGATATTACAGAGTTTTAAACAGCACTGCTGATCTGAAAAACAATATTATTAAAAATACAAGAACAGGAAGTACAGCATCAAATTATGTTATCAGAAATCATGGAAATCTTTCACTTCTGAATTCAGACCATAATGATCTGTTAAATTCCGGAATAGGGAACAATGTGTTTGCATTTGACGGAACTACGTTCCGAAATAATCTTAATGAGTGGAAGAGCGCTACAGGCAAGGATTCAAACAGCATTTCAGCTGACCCTTTATTTGTAAGCGGTTCAGACATGCATATTGATTCATTACAGAATTCTCCAGTCAGCAATACAGGAAAATTTATTGCCGGCGTTACGCAGGACATTGACGGAAATATAAGGGATACTCTGACACCTGATATCGGCGCGGATGAATTCAATATACCTTCCGCATCAGGTACATTAAATCTTACATTAATAATGGAAGGATTTTACAATGCTTCTGCAAACAGCATGTCAATGAATGATACCGTTACGGTTTATTTAAGAAATGCTTTATCGCCTTATGCTGTAGTTGATTCAGCTAAAGGCATAATAGATGCGAATACATTTACAGGTTCATTTACAATTACAAATGCTTCTTCGGGAAATTATTTCATTCAGACCGGACACAGAAATACGATAGAAACCTGGTCCGGCTCAGCAGTAAATTACACATCAGGCGGAACGATGAATTATGATTTCACTTCTGCAGCTGCGCAGGCGTTTGGAAATAATATCACTCAGATGGATTCCTCGCCTTTGAGATTTGGAGTTTACAGCGGAGATGTAAATCAGGACGGCGTTGTAGATCTGGCGGACGGAAGTCTGATCGACAATGATGCATTTAATTTTGCTTCAGGATATCTGCCGACGGATGTAAACGGAGACGATGTAACTGATCTTGCTGACGCTGTGTATGCGGATAATAACGGATTTAACTTTGTGAGCAAAGTAATACCTTAAAAAATTTATTTACATTTACCGCAGGCTGAAGCCTGCGGCTACTTTTAAATTGTAATTTATAATTTATAATTTGGAATTATTTTTCCAGTCCGTCAATTTTCTCCATAAGCCATCGCACTCTTCTGTCATTTATGAAGGGAAGAATTTTGCTTTTTAGCTCATGGAGTTTTTCTTTTTGATTTTCCCTTTGTATAATATCAGCGAGTTCAGCGAGTTTACAAATCTGAGATGACTTTCTCTGAATACTTCGGAAAGGTTGTTACTGTTATTTATAAAATGTCTGTATGAGTCAATCATTGACAAAGCCGACTCTGTATGGTTCAGCTCATAGTATGACATTAGTGTAAGATTCCTAATGTCAATTTTTGAATACGCATGATCGGCGTTTACGCCTGCAACGCTTTCAAGTACTTTCTCATAATTTCCTCTTTCAAAATCAAGCTGCGCGTTGGCTATCTTAACTGCATTCTCCCTGTCAGATTCAATTATCTCTTTACCGTAATCTTTAATAAAATTTTCTATCCATTCATATTCGTGTAAAGTGAATGCAGTCAGATATGTATTTCTGAATTTCATGAATGTAAGCGGTGACGATTCAGAATATTTATAAAAATCCTTTTCCATCTCAAGTCTGAATATTTCAAAAAGCTCACGGTTAAAATCACTTGCGCCTGAATTGATCTTTATAAGGCAGAATGTTTCGAGCGCATTAAAGAGTCCGTATACTTCGACTCTGTTAAGAGAATTAATATTTCTAAGAACAAGATCTTTAAATTTGAAATAATTTTTTTCGTCATAAGGAGGAGTGTTGCAGATGATCCTGTAATAGTAAAGCTCGGCTGTCTCAGAAAATTCTATTGCGTTGGATTTCATATACTCTATTATTTTTTCCACATCGGTGTTTTCAAAAAACTCCTGCACGAGATTCACATTATGCTTTACGTTAAATGATTGCCGGTTTACATTCAGATTTGAAATTGTCTTCGTAAGATTCAGCAGAAAAAACAGTATGAGATATTCGCCTGATTTTAATACTTTGTCAAACACTAACGGCTGCTCATTTCTTTCAAGATGAAAACTGATCTTTGCATCTTCAAGCTGATACAGAAAATAAAAATTTTTTTCGGATAATTCTGAAACCTGCTTAAGCTCTGCTTCAAAAATTTTCAATTCGCTGTAGAAAACAGGATCCGCTTTCCGAAGTATCATCTGCCTGAGCAGATTCAGTTTATTTTCATACTTATCATTTTTTCCAATTTCAATAATTAAAAAGTCCATACAGAGTTTCTTAAGATCGGAAGTCAGATTCTTCATAACCTGCTCATTATAATTCTTACCTTTAAAAAGCTTTGTATAAATTTTTTCCTTATCACTCTTTTCAAACTGCGGGTGATCTTTTATCAGTTCAGCGTAATATTTAATTAGTGTTTTATTCTTATTAAAATAAGGCGACAGCAAAAAATCTTTGAACTTCTTCAGCTCTTCTTTTGAAAATGACCTTAATAAAATTATGAGTTTGCTTTTATTCATTAATTTTGAATTGAAAAATGATTACTAAAATGCAGCAAAATATTTCATTTCCACGCCGTTAAACGCATTTTATCTTCAACCTAAATAAATTGCTGAGTAAAAGCAGGTTACTTTTTTAATTAAATTTCTTTGCCGGAGAAAAGTAATGGAAGTATTTTTGTAACCATGATTCTGAATTCTGAAACAGAATGCGAAAGCATCTTAAAATAATACTGATAAAAAAATGTCAACTGTAAAAAACGGAATCAAACTAATTTATTTAATTAACTTTAAAAAACAAAAACAGAAATGAAAAAATTTTCAACATTCAAACTACTTATGCTGATTTTATTGACGGGTCTGTTTGCAGATAACGCTTCAGCGCAGATGTTCTGGAATAACGCAATATCATTTGCGGGAAATCCAAACAGCCATATCAGCAGAGCGAATTCTTCCAGCTTAAATATAACCGGCAGCTTTGCGATAGAGGCGTGGATTAAACCTGAGGTACCTAATCAGATCGCAACCATTTTACAAAAAGCAGAAGGGAATGACCCTACAGGATACGGTATATATTTGTTCAACGGGAGAATTGCGATCAAAACAAATGCCGTCACCCGCCTGATCTCAAAAACAGTTTTGCCTGTAAATGAGTGGACTCATTTCTCAGCATCTTATAACTCTCTTACAGATCTATTTTTCATTGCGATAAACGCAACATCCGATACAAGTAAAGCATTTATCGGATCTTCGCCAATAGGAAATACTGATTCGTTGTTCATCGGGACGGGATGGGATAATTCTTTTCAGGGTCAGCTTGATGAAATAAGGATATGGAACAAAACAATCGGGTCAGGAAACATTTCAAAATTTATGAGGTCTTCAATAGGAGCTAATTCAGGCCTTTACTCAGGACTTGTTTTGTCAATGACATTTCAGGACAGACATTCCGCTGCGGGAAATTTCAGTTTAGCCGATCAGTCCGGTAGCGGAAATACTTTTGTCAACAAAGGAGCAATCCCTGTGGATCTGAGCGGACTCCCTTCATCAACTGTTACATTCAATGATGCGATAAAACTCAACGGGTCGAATGAATATCTTGCAGCGCCGGACAATTCATCAATATCTCCTACAGCTGTATTTACTCTCGAGGCTTGGATATATCCGGAATCGGCCGGAGCAACGAATACTATAATTCATAAAGGCAGTGATAACGGAGTGGTTACCGATTACGGTCTCAGGTTATTTAACGGAAATTTACAAGCGACTGTAAACAGTCAGGTAAGACTTACATCTTCACAAGTTATTCCGCTGAATGAATGGACGCATGTCGCTTATGTTTATAACGGTACAAACGGAAAAAATATTTTTTACATCAACGGTGCATTAGCGGACTCGGTAACAGGTTTTAGCGGATGGGTAAATAACGGAAATGATTCTTTGTATATCGGAGGATCAATCGCACAGAATGACTTTGACGGTTTTATCGATGAAGTAAGAATTAAGCAGGCAATTAAGTCTCAGGAGGAAATTTATCGATTTCTGTATCAGTCTATAGATGAATTCAATGATCAGGCCGGGATCGAAGTTGTTTACAATTTTGACGGAAATTCAGTCAGCAGTGTAGGTACTACTACAAGATTATACTTCCGTAATAACGCAGGGTTCATTCACCCTATTAGTTCAGGAGAGAATCCAATTTCACCTTTGAACAGAGCCGATAACTTATCCTTTTCTGACGGGTTTTATATAAAACAATCCGACAGACGAATCCCTGAAACCCAAACATATGGCGATATGATCGATGATACACTGGAGATAGTTAACTTCGAAACGATAAACGACATAAATGTATTCATTGCGCTCAACCACTCATCAGAATATCATCTTGACATAACTTTAATTTCGCCGCTCGGACAAAGCATAAAATTGTTTGATAATAATTATCTGGTAGGATCTACAGGTAACTTAGTAACAATATTAGATGATCAGGCAGACAGCAATTTAGAAGACGGAGTATTTGTTTCTTTCGCTCCTGCGATTGCGCCAAATAATAATCTTAATTCTGTGTTTTCAGGAATACCTTCCGGCGGTAAGTGGAGACTGAAAATACATGATTACGCGCCGGGTAACACAGGAAGACTTTATGCCTGGGGAATTCAAATCAACAACAGCACTGAAAAATCATTTATGATGAACTCCTTTTCTCTTATTCAGGGATTTTATGATCCGGCAACAAATTTATCTGTCCGGGATACAATGAGAATTTATGTAAGAAACATTTTACCGCCTTACAATATCGTCGACTCTTCGAAAAGATATTTCCAGACAAACGGATCGGCTAATTATTCTTTTGAGAATGTTACTGCCGGAACACCGTATTACCTTCAGCTTAAACACAGAAATTCCATTGAAACTTGGAGCTCAGGTACGGTAATGTTTGATCCCCTTACAAATGTCTGCAGCTATGATTTCACATCTTCTGACGCACAGGCGTTTGGAAATAATATGATGCAGGCGGACCCATCGCCTCTGCGGTTCGCGATATACAGCGGTGACGTAAATCAGGACGGAATTATAGATCTGGCAGACGGAAGTCTCATAGACAACAGCGCAATTAATTTTGCAACAGGCTATCTGCCGGCGGATATAAACGGCGATGAAGTGGTAGATCTGTCCGACCTTGTGTTTGCGGATAACAATTCGTTTAACTTTGTGAGTAAAATTACACCTTAAAAGCAATTTTTAATTTCAAATGTTAAATTTCAAATATACGGGTTCCAAATAAAGAACAATGATATAAGATTAAATGTCAAAAATTACTTAAGTATTTGAAATTTGGAATTCGTAATTTGAAATTAAATGAATGTAAAACCGCAGGTTGTTGCCTGCGGTTTACATTTATTTAGACTGCTCTTCTTTTATTATTTCTTGAGAATTTCTGTTCCACTTCCATAATTCTGTCCCTGAACCATTTCCTTGCAAGTAAAAATTTTCTTTTCTTTTCGATCTCGTGTTTGAAATTATTGATCTTATTTTTATCAGGTGAATGCTGCACTGACAGCAGCTTTTTATATACTGTTACAAAATCAATATATGTTTCTTTTATGTTTGATGTTGTAACTTTATCGTTTCTTAAGAATTGTGTAAAAGCATTTGCAGCATCCTCCGCTTCTGAAAATAAATTCAGCTCAAAGTAAATTTTCATCTGAAGAAGTTTAACAGAAGGCTTGTAAAATATATGTGAAAAGTTTTTTATACTGCTGAGTTTTTTCAATGCCTCTTCAAATTTCATTTCTTTGTAATCAATAATCGCAAAGCTGTAATTCTCAGCATTGCTTTGAAATTTCTCCTCCAGCCGTTTACCGTATTTACGAATAAATCTTTTCGCCCATTCGACTTTATCAAGCGACACCCCAAGCATGAAAATCTGATTGAAAGCATCGACAGGGAAATTGTCATTTGATTTCTCTATGTAATATTTGAGATATAAATTTTGTATTTCAAACTGCTCCTGATGAAATTCAAATCCGGTTATAACTTTCTGCATGCAGAAATTATTCAGATTTGCCATTAACTCCTGAGTTACCTCGGGGAGGATTTTTTTGTGATTATCTGTAAATATTTTTTTCAAATTGTAATAATATGTTTCATCACCACTGTTGACCATTTTTATCTGATAAAAAAGTAATTTCATCTCAAGATCATTTTCATATTTTTTATTTTTCTCAACATATTCAAGGATCTCATTATAAAACGGGATGTCAAGTTTTTCATTCAGAAATTTCCTGAAGTTGGAAAACAGGGCTATGTTCCATAACATATTTCTCAGAAATAACTTAACAAGCTCATCTACAGGTTCGAGCCATTCTTTCTGGAAAACATCCTTTTTAGTAAGAGATAATTTTCTTTCAATCCGGTTTGACCGGTTTATATTTGATAAAATGAAGTTATTAAGGTTTTCAGGATCGTATGTTTTATTAAGCTTCTTTTTAATCTCACGGTACTTTACATCAAATATATTATAAAGTCTCATACTACCTATTGCTTTAAGCGCAGTCAGATCGAGAGTCAGCGGATTAATTTTTTCAATGCTCAAAAATTGTTCAAGAAGTTTTTCCATTTCAGAGATCAGGTAATACATTGTTCCCATTACTACATTGTCCTGCTTATAAAGCTTTCTGAAAATATTCTCTTTCGATAATTCCAAAGCGTCAAAATCCGGATAATAATTTTTTAGCAGTTTATAAAATTCACTGAGCTTTTTATTACTGCAGAAATAAGGAGAATCAATAAACTTTCCAAAATCTCTGAACTCAGCCGGACTAAGCTTTGATAGTATTTGTATAAGTGTGCTTTTTCTCATTCTGAAGGAATTGAAAAATAGTGAAAAGAAAATGTGAATATTGAATATAATAAAAGTCTAGATCTAACCGGAATTTTTAAAACCTCTGATCATAAATCCCAGTTTCTGAATACTTCTCTCCAAGATTTCGAAAAAAGTCTAATTTGATTGCAGAACCATTTCCCCTAAATTTGCTGAAGTAATATGAAATATTTGAGAAAAAATAAAAATTTAATAATTAAAACCCAACCGATTATGAGATACTTAAAACTAATCCTGTTACTGAGCTGCTTTACGGCTTTTACAATAAACTCATATGCTCAGGTGAGTCAGCAATGGGTGGAATATTACAACAGCCCGACTAACAACAGTGATGCGCCGGTTGCAATGACAGTTGACAATGCAGGCAATATCTATGTAACCGGTGTAAGTCCGACTACAACTACCGGAAGAGATTTCGCAACAGTAAAATATAATTCATCAGGCGCACAGCAATGGGCTTCCAGATTTAACACCGCCGGATCGGAAGAAGACGAAGTGAAGGGAATTGCAGTTGATCCTTCCGGTAATGTATATGTTACCGGTTCTTCGAATTCCGGTGTTCAGACAACCGTAAAATACAGTTCCTCCGGTGCTCAGCAATGGGCTAAACAGGTCGGTGTACCTGTAGGAAGTCCTGCAGGTCCGGGAAGAGGTATCAGTCCGATCGCACTTGATGCATCTGGAAATATTTATGTCGGAGGTTCGAGAAGGTTTGGCAGCGGACAGAACAGCAGTTACCTTCTTATAAAATATAATCAGGACGGCGATTCGCTATGGACAAGGACATATAAAGGAACTCATTTTCTAGCAGGTTTAGGCAGCGGTATTGTGTGTATAAAGAGCGACGGAAATAATATTTATGTAACCGGAAAAAGTTTTGATATGAATCCGGACTTAGCTTTTGCCACTACTATAAAATATGACGGTTCAGGAACTGCTCAATGGATAAGAAAGGATACTTTAATTAACGGAAGTGATGATGTGATCGGTATGGAGATCGATCCTTCGGGGAATGTAATAGTCGCCTGTAATTACGGATATGATATTATTACATACAAATATAATTCATTAGGTGTAAGGTTATGGAAAAAGTCTTTTGCAGGTATTGGCGGGGAATATTATGACAGGGTAACGGGACTGTCAACTGATCTGACCGGAAATATTTACCTTACAGGAAACAGTGTAAGAACTGCAGGAAGCGGAGGTGAGGATTTTCTAACATTAAAATATGATCCGTCCGGAAATCTGCAGTGGGAAAGCTTTTACAATGGTACAGGAAATGACGGAGATTATGCCAAAGCAATTTCAGTTGACGGCGCCGGTAATGTTTACATTACCGGTATAACATACGAGACAAATTTTAATTTTGATTACACGACGCTAAAATACGATCCTGCAGGAGTCCAGAAATGGAAAATAAAATACGATGGCGGTTTCACCAATCGCAGAGATGAGGCAATTGCAATATCACTCGACCCGGCCGGGAATGTTATTGTGTCAGGAATTTCAAGCAGAGGCGTAAATACAGATGACTTTGCTACTATTCAGTATTCACAGACAGTCGGCATTAATCAGATCACATCGACAGTACCGGAGAAATTTTTCTTATCACAAAATTATCCGAATCCCTTTAATCCTAAAACAGTGATCCGTTATTCCTTAACTGAAAATCGTTTTATTAATCTGAAAGTGTATAATGTTTTAGGAAATGAAATTGCAACTTTAGTAAATGAAAAGCAAAATTCCGGAACATACGAAGTTGATTTTGAAGCAGCTGATCTTGCGGGCGGGATTTATTTTTATAAGTTAACAGCGGGTGATTATTCCGAGACAAAAAAAATGAATTTGATAAAGTAATTTAAACAGTTAATAGTTAATAGTTAACAGTTAATAGTTAATAGTTAGCAATATAATTGAACAGAATTTTAAATTTTTTATAATAAGTAAAATTTATTAAAATGAAAAAACTAAAATTAAGTTGTTTTTTAGCAGCCGCAATATTTATTGGCGCATTCAGTAATATCAGTTTCAGCCAGACAACTTTAGAATGGGCAAACAAATTCAGTATTGGCGCGAGCAGCCAGACTGCATATGATATTGCAACTGATTCATCAGGAAATATATACGTCACGGGCTCACACAGCAAAGGATATTCCGAGACTGATATGGTAACAGTAAAGTATAATTCCTCGGGACAGTATCAATGGGCGAGGACTTATAATCTCTCACCTGATTATACATCCGAAGTCGGAAAATCTATCGCTACCTGCAGAATGGGAACAAAGACCTTCATATACACAGCAGGTGAAGTATACACCAGCGGCTCTCAATATATAACCATTATTAAATATGATGACAGCGGTAATCAGATCTGGCAAAGAAATTATGATCCGGGAACTCAGGGTGATTTTGTTGCCAAATTAATTACTGATGCATCCGGAAATTGCTATATTACCGGTGGTATTTCGTCAAATCCATTTGTGGCGAAATTAGATTCATCCGGTACATTTATTTTTAATACTGTTGTCCCAATACCGTCAGGGTATACATATTCACAGGCAAACGACATGGCCATTGATGCGGCCGGAAATTTATACGCAACAGGAAGCTGTGACACGAGCAACTCAAAATATTATCTGACATTCAAATACAATACAGCCGGAGCGCTTCAATGGCTGAAAATGTATAAGACTGCTGAGACTTATACAAGTACTGCAAGAAGCATTAAGATTGGAAATTCCGGAAAGATATATATTACAGGCGAGTATTACACTGCGCCAGGACATTTCGATTATCTGACCATCAAATACAATCCTGTTACGGGAGATACTATCTGGACAAAGAAATATAATGCAGGAGTAAATACCGGGGACCTTGGGCAGGTAATGGCCATCGACGGAAATGAAAACATTTTCGTATCAGGCATGAGCTATGTCGGCTCTTATCAAAATATACATACAGTAAAATATGATTCGAACGGCGTACAAAAATGGGTAAGAACATATTCAGGTCCGGGAGGATATTCAGACATCGTGAAAGATATTGTCTGTGATAATGCGGGAAATATCTATCTGACGGGTGTGTCTGATAATTCTTACTTCGGAAAATATTTAACAATGAAATACAATACTAACGGCGATGTAGTATGGACAAGAGAGTATGATGTTACGGTCGGTGAGTTTGACGCTGCAAATTCAATGGCGCTTGACAACAGCGGAAATTTAATTGTAACCGGTAACACAGGAAATTCGGGCACAGATATCGGGACAATCAAATATAATTCAGCAGGAGTTCAGCTATGGACAACAAAATTTAACGGTGCGCAGATAATTGAAGACAGGTCAAACGGAATTGCAAAGGACAGAAACGGAAATGTATACAGCGTAGGAAAATCCAAAACAGGTCAGGGCGGCGATAATATTGTTATTGTAAAATATGACCCGCAGGGAAATCAGAAATGGATATATAACAGAGGAGGTACGTTTGCAGGATACAATGCATATGACGAAGGAAAAGCTATTACTGTTGATTCAAACGGTTTTGTATATTTTACGGGGACAGTATATGCGCACCCATCAAGTAAAAATGAGATCTGCACCGGTAAGCTGGATTCAAACGGAAATGCGATATGGTTTGTTACAGCAAGCGGAACATATTCTAATCATGGCGATGATGAGGGTAATGATATCATAGTTGATACTTTAGGAAACGTTTACATTACAGGTCAGCTTACAAACATCTCAGGCAATCTGGATTACATTACAGTTAAATATAACTCTTCAGGTGTGGAGCAATGGACGAGAACTCACGGCGCAATACCGGGAGGAAATGATATTGCGAATGCGATAACTCTGGACAAAAATCTTAATGTATTTGTTACAGGATTTAGTGACGGCGCAGGGACAAACAAAGATATGGCGACGATCAAATACAGCGGAGTCTCAGGAATTCAGCAATGGGTAAAAATTTTTAACGGCAATCAGTCACAAAATGATTTTGGAAATGATATAGGAATTGACGTTGACGGGCATGTATATGTATGCGGAGGTTTGGATTCGGGTGCACCCATACCTTATGCAATCATGCTTAAATATTTAAATTCAACCGGAGAACTGCGCTGGTCGCATTATCAAAATGAACAGAATATGGGCGGGGTAGCATACTTTACTTCATTAACATTAAATCCTTCAAAAACATATGTTTTTGCAACCGGCGCAGATCAATGGTCAAGTGATGAGATAGGAATGATCTATTCGAGATACGATACAAACTTTTATGATTATATATATGAGTCTAATCTTACAGAGGATTATGATATGGAAGGAAAATCAATTGCATGGCATGATAATTTCATATATATCGCGGGAAACTCTTATTCTCAGCAAGAAGGTAAAAGGTTATTTATTGAAAGACGTAATGAATCCGGTAACACGGTATTCAGTCATTTTTACAGCGGAAATTCTCCAAGCGGTATGACAAGTAATAATGGAATTGTCGGAGGAAAGGGAAATTGTTTTTTTGTTGCGGGGAATACTTATGACTCTATTACAGGAAATAACATCACTACATTAAAATATTCATATCCATTCTACTGGCTTGTAATCCATTATTCACTTGAAGGACCCCAATCCGCTTTTCCTTATGGATTTCAGGACACAATCAGAGTTTATATTAGAAATTCAGCTTCGCCGTATAATATTTTAGACTCTTCAAAGGGAGTTAATGAATACAGTTCTTTTCTCCAATTTATGTATGTTTATTCTTACTTCGAAAATGCTTCATCGTCAGGAACCTACTATTTAGTTCTCAAACACCGCAATTCAATCGAGACATGGAGCAGACCCGCGCAGCTGTTTTCGAATGTCTACCCGAATTTTAATTTTACTGATTCGGCAGCTAAAGCATACGGCAGTAATCAAAAGCTTCTTACTTCAACTCCGTACAATCTGTATGGATTTTACAGCGGTGATGTGAATCAGGACGGCACGATTGATGTGACTGATAACGGACTGATAGATAATGATGCATTTAATTTCATGTCAGGTTATGTGGTGAGTGATCTCAATGGAGACGGACTGGTAGATCTGACAGATGGTGTGTTTGCGGATAATAATGCGTTTAATTTTGTGAGTAAAATTACTCCTTAAGAGCAATTTCAAATTTCAAATAAAGGGCAATGTTATAAGAAAATAAAATTAAATATCGAATATAAGTTTTTGTAATTTTAATATTTATCGTACTTTATATTACTTTAAGCTTTCCAGTTCATTTAATTTTTCGAGCAGCCAGTATTTGGTAATTATTTTATCATTCTCGATTTCCTTACGTAAAAGTTTTAACTCTGATGATCTCTTGTTCTCTGCGATCTTACATAATCCCGAAATATATTTAATAAAATTCTGAATATTTACTTTAGCGGACAGCGACAAAGTTCTGCTGTTATAAGCGTAATGTTTATATGAATCGAGTAAATATTCAAGAGATTCAAAATCCTTTAATTCATAGAAGTTCATGATCTGAAGATTTCTTATTTCATATTTGAATGAAGGTATATCGAATTTAATTTTTTTAAGAAGTTCAAGCGAATTTATGAAATTACTATTTGAGAAATTAAGATATGCATTTGCATATTTCTCCATATTAGTTTTAAAAGAAGGGATGAGCTTGTCTTTGTATACATCCATGAATTTTATTATGAACTCCGAATCCCCGGACATTGCAGCAAATTTTATAACCGAAGTAAAATCAACTACTGAGATCAAACCTTCATCGTTTAGTAAAAGATCTCTTTCTATCATAAGTTTATAAATTTCATTATACTCAGGTAATTTATTTATGATCTTTTTATTTTGTGTCAAAGCTGTTGTAAGACATGAATATAAATTTATCTGTTCATTTTTAGGAAGGAGTTTGTCATTCAGAATAATTAATTCCTTAAACTGAAAAAAGCTTTTTTCATTCTGGTTATCAGAAAGTGATAAATAGATCTGATAATATAAATTAATTACATTATAATTTTCAATTGATTTTATTTTTAAGCTTTCAATAATTTTTTCAATGTTCAAATTCTCAATGAATTTACCCAAAAGTCCTGAGTCATCTGAATAGTTAACGGATATTCTCTCACACGCCTGATTATTATACATCTTAAATAAGTTAATGAGAAAATCAAAAATGAGATTATCAGCTATACTGTAAACTATTTCGCCGTCATTTACTTTTAGTGAATCAGTGTATTCATATTTCAGCCATTGCAGTTCCGTCAGCTGAAAATATTTATCAGGTATGTTTCCGGAATCTTTAAGATTTTTTTCAAAAGCTGAATATTTCGAAAGGAAAATTTTCTTCAGCCCTTTGTTGCAGTATTTTTCCAGCAGCCGGTAATTTATCGCGAACTCATTATTAGAAAAAGTCTCTTCCGCTAAAAATCTCTGCACAAGCCCTGTTAGATCATAAAGTATATTCTTCATTACGCCGTAATTAAATTTTTTATCCGGATACAACTTTATCCAGATTTCATTTCTATTTAACTTACTTCCTGTAAATTCCGGATAATAGTTTTTTAAAACTTCAAAAAGCTTAATTAAAATAGATTTTCTGTTAAAATAAGGCGAGTTGATAAAGAGCTCCAGCGATTTCATTTCTTCGCGCGTGAATGTCCTTAGAATTTCAACTAATGTTGTATTCAGCAATACTATAAAATTAAAATTAATTTATCTGTTAAAGAAACCACTGTCCGGCAAATTAAAAATAATCTGAGGACAGTTTTCAAACAATCAGAAAATATATACATATCGGGATGTCTTTTCCCAACATGAAAAATTATCAGACAATTTGATAATATAAATTACTTATAGTCAAATAAAACTATTTAAGAAGATTTTTTTCAGCAAGTAAAAAAGATCTGCAACCGGGAATAATAACTTTCACAAAATTTGAATCTTTTAAAATAGTTTCTAAACTTTTTTCAGTGATTAAAACCGGATGATCTAATAAAAAAACATCAACAAGAATTAAATTTATTTTATCTTTTCCGATAAAATTTTCTAAAGGACCATCTATAGTGTAATCTTTTACAATGTTCCAGTTTTTCTCAATGTAAGCCGAAATGCCCGGACCCGCTGCAAGAAAATTTATTCTGTCATTAAAATTTAAATTGTTAATTGAATTAATCGTATGAACTGCAGTACATTGTGATTCGTGAATCGACGCAGTATCAGCGCGATACGGAACTGCGATCACCAGTGCTATGCCCAATACCATTGCTGCATGGAATGAATATTTCCTCACTATATTAATAGAATTTATTCTCACCGAAATTTCATAAGAAAGAAAAATTAAAATAAATGCGAAGATGAATACGATGTAATGAAGCCTGGGATAATAAATGAATATAGAAATAACAAGAGGCAGCGCGTATATAATATATATTTCAAATACTGATTTTAATTTCTTTTTCCTAATTCTGACAATCAGAAAATAAAAGAAAAGGGTAAGCATCGCCAGCGATATAATGTAAAAAAAATGATTTAAGACTATGTTTTTCTTTTCATAAATAAAGTATGGGAAAGTTTTCTTTAAAGATTCATCAAGTTTGAGAGCATTCTGTCCTATGTGTTCAAAAAATAAAGCGGGATTATTTGTAAACGCCTCTGTCATAGAATAATCTGTAGAAAAATCCTTTCTCATTATTTCTTCAGGAGCTGTTAATTTATCCGGCATTTCATTTTCCACTGCACCTCTGTGTTGAACACTCATGGCGTAATGCTGTGTAAAAGCTACATTAGCGCGATGTCTTGATACAGGATTAAATAATATTATAATAACAATTAATAACCCAACCGAAAGTAATTTTTTAAAAATACTTGCGCTGTCAAATTTATTTTTAAAAACGTAAACAGCATAAAATGAGACCGATACAATTAGCGTGAGTATAAATTCCGGTCTTGTATAAAGCAGTACGGCTGACAGAAAGACAGAGAACAGTAATTTATTCTCATGTGATTTTATTCTGTATAAAACTATAAATCCTGCTAATGTTAAGCAAAGAGCGAATTTTGTTATGAAAGGTATTACAAAAATGTTTGCGGAGGAAAGCATAAAAACCGCTGCCGTCATAAAGGCAATAAATAAATTAACTTTTATCACTCTTAAAAAAATAAACAATGTCAGCCCCGGTAAAACAATTAGTAAACTGTTGTTAAGAAAATACAAGCCTAGATTACTGTGTGTGAACACCGAAAGAAAATTAAACCACAAATAATATACAAACCCGTCGAGATGTGATTTGATAAAAGGGTTAACCGTAATTCCCCTCATAAGATAAACTGTATCGTCGTAATTATTTATATCAGTGATCTTTTCTATATGCAGGGATAATTTCAATCCCATTATAATTAGAAAAGAAAAAATTACTGAGTCATGTAAATATTTCCTGATTAAATGAGTAAGAGACAATACCGGATTTTTAAATTATCAATTATCAATTATCGATTTTCAATTTTAAATTATCAATTAATTTAAATATACTGCGATATAAATAAAGTATAATTTTAAAATATTTGATCCGGTATTTAAGAAGTATGCAGATCACTACCTGAAAGAGGAAAATAAAAATAATCATTTAATGACTCAGGTCATAGTATTAGAAAAAGTGATGATATAAATTGTTTTCATGAATCTTTTAAAAAATACAATATGAAAAAAATCATTCTTACTCTTGTGTTAATAATGTCATTGAGTACTGTTTCGTCAGGTCAGGACATTTTAACAAAAGGTTCGGACATGTGTTCACAGAAAAAGATGAACAATCCGAACCTTTCGTATTTATTTAATTTTGATTCCCCAAATACTCCGGTTCACAATTTTGATGTACTGGATTACAAAATTTATGTAGATATAAGAAGTTGTTTTATATCACCGTATCCGAAAAGTTTTAATGGAAATGTAACTGTAAGATTCAGAGTTGACAGCGCTTTGAGCTCAATAATTCTGAATGCGGTGAATACATCATTAACTATAAACTCCGTAAGTTTATCCGGAGTCAGTTTTACGCATTCATCAAATTTATTAACAATTCAGCTTGACAGGACTTATGCTGCAGGAGAGACAACAGAAGTCAAAATAAATTATTCTCATAAAAACGTTACAGATAATGCCTTTTACGCAAGCAATGGATTTGTATTTACTGACTGCGAGCCGGAAGGCGCAAGAAAATGGTTTCCGTGTTATGACAAACCGAGTGACAAAGCTACTGTTGACATTACGGCAAGAGTTCCCGGAAATGTCAGACTCGGTTCAAACGGCAGACTTAACGATTCACTTGTTACTGGCGATACGATCTATTATCACTGGATAAGCAGAGATCCTGTCGCAACATATTTAACTGTTCTAACAGGAAAGGCAAATTATAATCTGAATATAGTTTACTGGCATAAGATCTCAAATCCTGCTGACAGTGTTCCGGTAAGATTTTATTTTAATTCAGGTGAAAATATTTCTACAATAAAAGGAAAAGTGCTTTCTATGATGACATATTTTTCACAGAAATTCGGGGAACATGCTTTTGAGAAAAACGGATTTGCAACTCTGAACAGTCAGTTTACCTGGGGCGGAATGGAAAATCAAACACTGACAAGTCTGTGCACAAACTGCTGGAACGAAAATCTTGTCTCACATGAATTTGCTCATCAGTGGTTCGGCGATATGATCACCTGCGGTACGTGGGCTGATATCTGGCTCAATGAAGGATTCGCCACATATCTTGAAGCTATCTGGTATGAAAATACCGGCGGATATTCGGCATACAAAAATGATATAGTTGCAGATGCGAACAGTTATCTTTCGGGAAATCCGGGCTGGGCTATGTATAATCCTTCATGGGCGATCGTTACTCCAAGTGTAAGCGAACTGTTCAATACTCAGATCACATACTACAAAGGCGCATGCGTACTTCATATGCTGAGATATACACTGGGAGACAGTTTGTTTTTCAGCGTTATAAAATCATATGCTACAGACAGCACCGGGGGATTCAAACATAATGCTGCGGTCACTGATGATTTTACTGCAAAGATAAGCGATGCTGCCGGTCAGGATCTTTCATGGTTTATAAATCAATGGGTGAAGGAGCCAAACCATCCTGTTTATCAGAATTTTTACAGTATTGTAAATACAGGAGGCGGAAACTGGAACGTGAATTTTATTGCCAGACAGACACAGACTAATACGCCATTCCATAAAATGCCTGTTGTAGTTAAGATCAGTTTTACTTCAGGTCCGGACACAAGCATCCGGGTAATGAATGACGCAAATTATCAGAGCTTTGTATTTAATTTTAACAGACAGCCTGCGGGACTTACGTTCGATCCGAACAATGATATTGTACTGAAGCAGGGAACAACTACACTTCAGACAGCTTCAGTAAAAACACTTACGCTGAATGCACTGATACAGGGATTCTATAATGCAAATTCAAACAGCATGGTTCAGGACAGTGTAACAGTATTTCTGAGAAATACATCTTCACCTTATGATGTGATTGATTCTGCGCGATCTGTTTTGAATACGTCAGGCGCAGGTATTTTTTCCTTTATGAATGTATTCAATGACGCTCCTTATTATATACAGCTTGAGCACAGAAATTCTATAGAAACATGGAGCAGATCCCCGGGACAGAAATTCACAGGTTCAGTTCTGAATTACGATTTCACAGATTCCGTTTCAAAGGCTTACGGCAGCAATCTGATCCAGATCGATATTTCACCTTTAAAATATTCGGTATATAACGGAGATGCGGATAAAGACGGTACAATAGATCTTGCTGACGGAAGTCTTATCGATAATGACATTATGAATTTTGCTTTGGGATATCTGCCGACGGATATAAACGGAGACGGGTTGATTGATCTTGCAGATGCAGTGTTTACTGATAATAACGGGTTTAACTTTGTAGGAAAGATAACGCCTTAAGAGCATTTAAAAATTTTAAATTACAAATATTAAATAAAAAACTTATATAAGGAAATTACGATTTTCAGATATAAAGTTAGAATTTAGCAGTAATACTATACACTCTTACGTTTGTCGAATCGTGTATTACAATTTGTCTGCGGGTATTTTTCTATTTCATTAAGTTTTGCAACGATCCAGGTGGAATGAATTATGTCTTTTGAATTCTTACACTTTATCTTTAGTTCAGCAAACTTTGAAGCGTCAAACTTATTTTTAAGCCTGATCATTTGATTTACTATGTTAAGGAAATTCATAAATTTTTTCCTGACATCATCCTTGATAAGTTTTGAGTTTCTGATGAAATGTTTGAATGAGTCAATATGGGATATGGCATTCTCAAATGCATTAAGTTCGAACAGGCATTTCAGTGTTAATGTCTTTATGTCATTTTTGAAATAAAGATTATCATTAACAGTTGAAAGAAGATCATTATAATTAATTTTACTGCACATCTCCAGAGCTTTTTCAAAATTACCCTGTAGGAAATACAGCTGAGAGTTGGAATATGCTAAAACGGCATCACAGCTCTCCTTGTCGACGAAGCTGATGTATTTTGAAATGAACTTTCTTAAAATCTCTGTTTCATTCAGCATTAAGCAGAGTATGATAATATTCCTGTACAGATTTAATCCAATTGAATCATTTTTCTTATGTGAAAGTACATTCATCCTTAACATTTCAAGAAGGAATTCCAGATATTTCTTGTTGTATTCTATTTCACCATTGTCAATTTTATTAATGTAAAAAACCTGCATTACTGAATAAATATTTTTCTTATCTATTTTTGTAAGCAAGTAAAAATTTTTCTTAAAATATTCTTTAGCTTTATGAAAGTATTTCTCATCATCTTCTCTAAGGTAGCATTGCCATAAATAATAATAGATCATGAGCAATGGTGAGTCTTCAAATTCATGAAGATGAATTTCCATATACTTTAAAACATGTTTGAGGAAGTCGAAGCGATGCTTAACGCTTACGCGCTGTTCCTCAACTCTCAGATAAAAAGAATTTTCCATAAGAGTTATCATATAGAGCTTTATAATACTTGAGATTTGCTCTTTCCGGAAATTGTCAGTCAGAGTTTTGTCAACTATCAGATAGCTTTTCATTTCATATATAAAATTTTTATTGAGATAATATTCATGATCTTTTGATTTATCTGAAGTAACTTTCTTTTCAAATGATTTAATTTTCCTATCGGCTATTTCGTATAAGTCTCTGTCCTTTAATTCTTCGATCAGCAGTCTGTCGTGAGTATGATCTTTTCCGATCAAATTTATCTGCAAAAATTTTTCAGCAAGATTCATCAAATCGGAAAAGAGATTACGGATGTAAGTATCTTTATATTTTACTTTTCCCATAAGCTTCTTATATAGAAATTCCTTGTTAAAATTTTCTCCCGAATATACCGGATGAAATTCTTTAAGCGATTTAAAAAAGCGGATCACTTTGGCATTCTTATTATGAAATGGCGTCTGAATGAATTCTTCAAACGATAAAAATTCCTCATCAGAGAATGTTTTCAGGATTTCTATTACGCTGCTTTTGATCATATATAAAATTACAAACATTTACTGTGACCTAAAAGTCAAGATACAATTGGCAAAAAATTTCTTTTGAGAGAAAATTCAGTCTGGTTAATTTTGAACAAGTTACGAGTTAAGAGCACGAGTTACGAATTACGAGTTACGAATTACGAATTACTATTAACTATTAACTATTAACTATTAACTATTAACTATTAACTATTAACTATTAACTATTAACTATTAACTATTAACTATTAACTATTTTGAAGAACTCATCCATTTTATTTCTGCTGACTCTGAATTATATATCCTTTATTCCCGGTTTAAGCAAGGCTCAGTACAATAATAATTACGCAGTCAGCTTTAACGGAAGCAACAGCTATGTTGCAGTTCCATGGCATAGTGAACTGCATCCAACTACAGCCGTTACTGTCGAAGCGTGGATCTATCCGACAGCGCTGCCCTCAGGATCAGCATGTATAATCGGGAAAAATTATGTTACAAGTTACTATTTCGGAATTGAAAATACGGGACGGTTTATATTTTTTCCCAGGAATCAGGCAGGCGGATTCTTACGAAGCAGAGTTTCCGGAACTGTGAAATTAAATCAATGGAATCATATTGCCGGAACTTACGACGGTACGAACACCCGACTGTATATCAACGGAGCGCTGGATACATCCAGAACAGGCATCACAGGGTCAGTGGGATCGAATTTCGATTCACTGTATATCGGGTGTGACAGGCAAAGCGGATCGAGAGCATATTTTTTCACCGGAAGTATAGATAATGTCAGGATCTGGAAAAGCGCTCGGACTGCTGCGGAAATATTTAATAATATGTTTATCCCTTTGAGTATGTACCAGTTAAGCGGCAGTTACAGTTTTCTTTCGGCAAGCTATCAGTTTGATAATTCCGCTGAAGACAACAGCGGTCCTACTCAGAACAACGGATACGTAAGAAATTTAACCTACATAAATTATTCCGGCAAAGCTGTAAATCATCTTGACTATAATAATAATGTCGTGTTTAACGGCTCAACTGATTATTGCAGTCATTATAATATCGGAGATGTAATCAATCCAACTACTTCAATTACCATGGAATGCTGGATAAAGAGAGATACAACAAATTCAAATCCGTTTGTTCAGAATATTTTTAATAAAAGCGGAGGAAGTACCAGATACAGTTATTCCCTGTTTATCTATAATTCAGGTCATGTTACTTTTGCAATAAACAACGGAAATTATTACATACAATCCCTCCCTTTGGTGACAAATGCGCAATGGACACATTTAGCAGGAACGTATAATTCTTCTACAGGTAAAGCAGTTTTGTATGTAAACGGAGACTCAGTTGCCGGCTCTGTATTTGCAGGAAACCCGCTCATTGATTTTAATGGCAGCGATAGTTTGTATTTTGGGGGAATAGGCGCAACAAGCTTTTCAGGAAGCAGATACAGAGGACAATTAGACGAGGCACGATTATGGCGAACAGAGAGAAACAAACAGCAGATCAAAGAATTTATACATAAGCATCCGCCTTATCCGGCATCACTTAATGACAGCTTAATAATTTTTGATTTCGACAAACTTCACAGCGGTTTTAAAATAGGTTCAACAAACTATAACTACGGCTTAAAATTTGTCGGATCTGCTTCGCTTACTTCAGCTCATGCAAATACAGCGCGGTTGAGCTCTCCGATGATGTCAGATGCGGATCCCGGATTTTACACTTCATCTTTTACTTCAAGTAACAGAAGATTTTTTGTACCTGATGCAAGCTCTGTAGGAATTACAGATTCAATTTACATAACCGGAATTGGAAATGTAAGCGACCTGAAAGTTTACTTAATGATGTCACATACATATACACAGGATCTGAAAATTACTCTCACATCTCCTTCGGGTACAACAATAAATTTGTTAAATATCAGAGGCGGAAATTCAAATGACATAATGACAATTTTTTCTGACGCTGCGGATTCATCCGCCTCATCCGGATTTACATTAATGCCGGTACTCGGAATATCTCCTTCCTTTAGTCCTTCCATAAAACCGGACCAGCCTCTTTCGGCATTCAACGGTCAGAGCAGAAACGGATGGTGGAAATTAAAATGCGTTGATCAGGCAGGCGGAGATATTGGATATGTTCACGGCTGGGGAATAAATTTACTATCGTATAAAACTCTCAATGTTACTGCTCTGATACAGGGGTTTTATGATTCGACTTCAAATAAAATGTTAAGTGATACAGCAAGCATGTATTTCAGAATTCCATTGCCTCCGTATACTGTTTTCGATTCTTCAAAAGCAGTTCTTGATTCAAACGGTAACGCTACTTTTTATTTTAATAAAAGTAATAACGGATACAGAATTTTCAAACACAGAAATTCAATCGAGACATGGACATCAAATCCGGTTCCGTTTTCCGGTGATTCTGCCTCATATGATTTTACAACTTCAGCTTCGCAGGCTTACGGAAATAATCAGATACAGCTAAACAGTTCTCCGGTAAAATTCGGAATTTACAGCGGTGATGTGAATCAGGACGGGACTGTAGATCTGGCAGACGGAAGCCTGATAGATAATGACGCATTCAATTTTGCAACGGGATATCAGCCTACTGATGTGAACGGCGACGGAATTATAGATCTGGCTGATGCTGCGTTTGCGGAAAATAATTCGTTTAATTTTGTAACTAAAATAACACCTTAAAAGATCAGTTACGAATTACAAATTTCAATTGTCAAAAAAAGAGCGGTTAAGAGCAATTACGAATTACAAATTTCAAATAAAGAAAGGGAGGAGCAATTATGAATTTTCTGATAATACTGGTGATGATCTTGAAGACGGATCAGATTTGAATATTGTTTAAATTATTGTATTTCCGGGGGTGAGAGTGATTACTCCCTGACGGGATACTTGAAATGTGAAACGATTTATGATCTGTGAAAAAGACTTTGCTAATTGATTCATAACAATTAATTTTTGATTGATATAAAAGCCGGTGGAGAGATCTTCCGGCTTTTTTGGGTTTATAAATACGATTAATGTTTGACGGATATAATAAAAAGGATTAAAGTCAAAGATCCAAAACTATTTTAATTCTTCAGCTTTTTCGATAAGCCAGTTTTTATTTATAACTTCAAGTTCAAGAATTTCATCTTTTAGTTTTAACAAATCAATTTTCTTAAAAGAATTGCTGAATTTCATGTTACTCAATCTTTTTGTGTAATTAATAAAGTTTCCGGCCTGTAATCTGAGACTTTTAGTTATTTTTTTGTTCTTGGAAATAAAATTTCTGACTGCCTCTATAAGTGAATAAAGTTCGTCTGTATAACCGGATTCATAATATATCATCAATTGAAATCTTTTTACTGAAACATAATCCATCGGACTATTAATATCCATTTTTGATACATAAAAATGAGCTTCACTGAAGTTATTCATCTTAAAGTTCAATGTTAAATTTGCAAAATTATAATACTTGTCTCTGAATTCAGGGTGTATTTTCCCAATATTGTTTTCTATAAACAGTTTTACCCAATCAAATTTTTTCAAACTACAGGCGGTACTTACCAGACTTGTAAATATATGTGGACTCATAAATTCTTTTTTATCATCCATCAATAATCCGTTTTCAAAAATAAAAAGACAAATATCAAACTGTTCATTAATAAATTCTGTTTTTCCATTCATTATATATCTGCTGCAGTATTCCGATAAAGATAATCCAAGATCGCCGCTGAATGAACTGCTGAATTTGTATGAATTATCTGTGAATATTTTTTTCAGCTCTAGGAAAAGATCTTTATCGTTTTTGTTTAACATGATCTTTAAATTCAATAGAGAGCAATCGGAAATCTCTTTATAGTTATGTTGAAATTTCTCCACAAAATTTATAAACAGATCCAGATTGTTATTCTTTAAATCCTTCTTCACATAAGCTCCGTTAATAAAAAAACAATTATACAAATCTGCACATTCAAGGAGATAAAATAATGTTAAGAATTCAATTTCATTTTCTTCATTAATTCTGCTTTCAGCTTTGGCAAGACCTAGATTGGAAGTAAATTCTCTTTCTAATTTTATAGCTCTGTAATTATAATAAAAAAATTCAAAATCCTGCTTCTTTTCTGACAGGTCATTTTTAAAAGTTTTCAGCGATTTTTCAAAGGCATTGTTAAGATTTCTGATTTTTTGTTCCTGCATCAGTGTAATTGCCGATAATTTTTTATCTCTTTCAAAATTCTGAAGTTCGATAAATTTATCTGCAGCTTTTCCAAGGTTATAAATTAAATTTTTCATTACGCCGTAATTAAATTCTTTTTTTTTGTATAATTTGCTCCAAATCTTTTTTCTGTCAAGAAGTTCAGATATATATTCCGGTTCATGTCTTTTTATGATCTTAAATAAATTTACAAGGACGGATTTTTTGTTGAAATAAGGAGAAAGCAGAAAATCTTCGAATTTTTTTATCTCTTCTTTGCTGAATGTTTTAAAAACAGAAACGGCAGAAGTGTTTAACATTTATTTTTAAGATGAATTTAGTTGATTTAATTTAAAAATCAGATGAAAAATTTAATTTGCAAATCTTGTCAGAAACGTTGATTGCTGACAATATTCGCAGGTTATTACTTAAAATCAACTTAAATAAGTCAACCCAAAGAAGCTTTTCAGGATGAAAACAACTGTGAAATATTTTTGTCTGACCGGAATTAAAGATATAATTTTGTACAGTTCATTAAAATAATAACCCGGAAAGTCAGTCGGCAGACTGCTTTCCTTAAAGGCATGCCGGTATGCCGGGTTATTATTACTTTTATAAATTAAATAAAATTTTAAAAATGCAGTTTACAAAAAACTTAAATCTAAACTTAAATTCAGGGAAGGATCTTTCAATGAAACTCACGTTATTAATTTTCTTTGTTTTGCTTTCTGTGAATTCTTATTCGCAAAGTAAAAAAACATTGCCTCCGGCAGGCGGAAAAGCAGTTATAAAAAATAATTCAGGAAATCTGACAAATACAGCTGAAACAGAATTGTCTGCTGAATCTATTGAAATAAATGAACAGATAAATCAGTTAAGAAGATCAGGCGATATGAATTCCTCAGGTAAAATAGAAGAATTAAGAAATAAGTCAGACGAGTATAGTAAAAACTCTGTTTCAGTTAATTCTGATTTAAATAAAAGAAATTCAAATTTCAGAAAAGTCAGAAACAGAAATACGGATAATGTAACAAGATCAGATATTTTTAGCGGAAATTATCTTGTCGCGTCAGCTGTGCAGGTAGAACAAACCGGACCGACTGCAGGTAAGATCTGGCTGATAATCGGTGTTGCGCAGGCTGATACAGGCATTACTTCTTCAGGAGATTCTCTGTTATTATTCAGTTCTGCAGACGACGGTCAGACATTCAGTCTGGTTACTTCGATTGAAGCAAACACAGCAGTAAAAGTAAACCGTGATCAGCTTGATATGGAAATTATAGAAAGTTCTTCCGGAACAAAATATCTGTATGTTACTGTCGGATATACAGCTGGCGGTTATACAGGAGAAAAAAATATTTCACTTCTGACATTTGATAACACAGGTAATTTCAACGAAGCTATTCTGTCAATTCCCGGTTACTCAGTTACAAGCGATTATTTCAGACCGAGAATTACATCAGATAATTCAACTTACCCGACACAGGCATATGTACATGTTGCATTTATGCAAGACTCAATTGTTGGCGCTAATCACTTCCTTATGTCAAAATTATTTAGAATTTATGATCCATATACACTGAATCCTGTTGTTACATATTTTCCTTTGAGCATGTACACACCTGTGGCAAGTTTATCAAACGATTTCAAAACTCAGACAGATGTTGCTTATTTCAACAATTTAAATGATTCGCTGATATTTGTGCTCAGCGCTTACCCCGGATTCGGAGACGGAGTTTACATTTATAAAGCAAATGCAAATAATAATGTTTATCCTAATTTCGCTGTAACTCTTGGCAGTCTTTATGCAGGGGATGAAATTGAAAATGCAAGAGTTGCGTCAAACGGAGGACTCAATAATTCCAATATTATGATTACATATTCTGATAATTACTTTAATATAGGGGATTATGATCAATGGATCTTTTCGACAAGCGATGCTGCAAACTGGGCTGTAGCAAATGTTGATTATTCAGGAAATTTTAATTCTCTGAACGGTGATATTATCGGAAAAAGGAGAACCGCCGGCAGTTTTAATATTGCATTTAATAACAACAATAACTGTATAGCTACTATCGCATCTGCAGAAATCAGAAATAATTCAATTTACAATTATGTTTTTAATCTCAATGACAGTTACGCTTTTTCATTTCTTCATCCGAAACCTGCTTTCAGAAATGTAAGCAATGACAGCGTATTGACTATGTGGGGAAGTTATTATTCACTTTATGGTACAGGCGGAAGTAATGCGATCAGAGTTAATATTTCAGTTGCAATAGAAGGATTGTTTGACACAGGAACTAATAATCATGTAATAGATGATTATGTTTCCTTCTATTTACACAGTGATATTTCTCCATACAATATAATAGATTCAGTCAATTTGTTTTCCTATAATTGCACACTTAATAATGCTGTAGTATTTAATAACGCGCCTGACGGGGATTATTATATTGTTGTTAAGTACAGAAATGCTATTGAGACCTGGAGCGCAGGAGCGATAAGTCTGTCAAACGGAAGCTCATGGGTTTCATATAGTTTTGTAGGCTCAGATGCTAATTCTTTTGGTAACAATGTCATACTCAAAGGATCAGCATGGTGTCTTTACAGCGGCGATGTAAACCAGGACGGGACGATTGACTTAACCGACGGAAGTCTGATCGACAACGACGCATTCATTTTTGCAACGGGATATTATCTGCCGACAGATGTGAACGGCGACGGGATAATTGACGTTGCTGACGCTGTGTATGCGGATAATAATTCGTTTAATTTTGTGAGTAAGATAACACCTTAAGAGAAGTTTTGAATTACAAATGTCAAATTACAAATGTCAAATAAAGAGCAATGAATATAATAGAAAAGACTAAATAATTAAAATTAAGTATTTGAAATTCGTATTTTGAAAATTAAATTGGAATAGAAGCAGCCGCAGGTTCAGCCTGCGGTTTTATCTAAGAAATATCGAATTACTATCCGAATTCAAAGTCGGAAAGAATCAGGGAAGTAACGAAGTATTTTAAATAAATATCGTATGAGAGAATTGTGTTCATTATATTGATCTAAAGTTCGCCTGATTCTATACCTGTCTGAATCATAAAACAGGCAGCAATAATAAAAACTGCAATTAAAAAGGTAAACACCAGCATAAAAGTAAAACCCTTTCCGGCGTCAATCAGCATCTTATGCGGGTCTAGTCTGTCATAATACATTGGAAGCTTATCTCCTATCCGGTAAGGCAACCCTGCTACTACAATTTCTTTTGTAATTACGATGCCGGTTTCTTTGACTGTATAATTTATTGTCACTCTGTTTAAACGTCTTAAAGATCCGAATGGAACATCCAATACTATACCTGTAGTACTTACTTCGTATTTTTTCATTCGGTTAAACCTGTTGATTTTATATAAAATAATTGCAAATGGTAAAAATCCTAATACTGTAAGCGCAGCATAAATTAGGTACATATTCATTTTAGATTTTTATTTTTAGATTTTGATTTTAGATTTATGGTTTTAATTAACTGCATCCTGATATTTTTTTTTCAAATTCAGAGTAAAGTTTTTTCCTGCGAAGAGTATCTAGCAGGTAATAATTTCGTGAGCCGGCATCATTCCGCAAACTTGTTTGTATTAAAAATTCTTCGCATAATATTATCAGTTCATGTGAAAGTGTTTTTATAAGATTATTATATTGTTTGTTAATCTCTTTTCCGGGAAAGAGTTTTACTTGAATATTTTCGCTCGAGTATTCATCCGGATTAAATTCAGTATGGAATGTTTTAATGACATTAAGGAATGGTGTAAGATTTCTTCCTCTTGAAAAGTATGGAGATTCAGTAAACTTTTCAAATTCCTTCAGCTCTTCCTTGAAAATGTTTTGAGAATGTTTACCAGTCTTGAACTCCTCATTAATTTATTTTTAAATTAAAAGAATTTATCGAAATTTGAAATTAAAAAAAATAGCTGCAGGCTTTAGCCTGCGGCTGCATTTTATTATGGAAAGGCGGTGATACAATTATCTATTTATCTAAAATAATAACAAAATGTAAATTGAAATTTAAAATAGTTTCTAATTAACTTTCATAACTTTTCGGCTTGTGGAAAAAAAAATGATTTGGAATTTAATTTTTGAAACCTTATGTTAGAAAAACACTTTTAAAAAAGTATATAGATCCGGGGAAATTTATATACTATTGATCTGATTAAAATCCGGTCTGTTTAAAATTCGTTATTTATATAATTTTCCACCTTAAATATGAGGGAAACAATATGATAGTTCGGTACACTCCATAGTCTTTACAAATATTTTAGTGAAGACTTATTTTCTCCAATTTCTGTGATTCACACAAATTCCTAAAGTCTTCATATCAAACATTCTATTAATAGTTAAATTAAAATTAATATATTGTTCTTTATTCTATTGACACTGAATAATGAAAACCAATTAAAGGACTAAAGCAGATAAACTTTCTTCTATTCTTTCTAATTTTTATAAAATTATATTAGGAAGAACTCTAATAAGTTATCAGCCTTAATCTAACCTGATCATTTACTGTATATTCCAGTACCGGAAAATTTTTATAAATTATCCGGCAGGGATAACTACGCTTAATTCTTAAAATTTCTTTTATTCAGTCACTACAGACTTCAAAATTTTTTTCAAAATAATAAAAAAAATCCCAATGAAAAAACATTACTATTTGTTTTTACTGACTGCAATTTTTACCATTTTTTTAAATTCAGCAGATCTAAAAGCTCAGCAGGACTTGCGTGAGCCAATTAAAAGGGCTGTGGATGAAGAGAGAGTAAAATCCAATCAAACGAAGATCAGCAATGCCCCATCACCGGACGCGCCGCAGATCATTATAAATGTTCCTGCAAATTATTCTACAATTCAGGCTGCAATTAATGCAGCAAATAACGGTGACATCATAACAATAGATGCGGGGATATACCGTGAAGATATTACTCTGAATAAGTTTCTCCAGATCAGAGGCGCAAATTACGGTATTAATCCGAATACAGGAATCAGAGTAGCTGAAACTATAATACAGCCGGCTACTTCACAACCGGATGTATATCTGCCGGGAGCCGTAACATTTTTTTATATTACTCCGGGCGGCAGCGGATCGATCATTGACGGAATTACTTTTGACGGAGATAATACTTTATTAACCAGCTCTGTTAACATTAACGGCGCTAACATAGACGCTGCGGAAGCGATAGGCGCTTATGACGGATTGTCAAATACAAAAGTAACAAACAACATTTTAAAGAACATTAATTATGCCGCTATAGATTTTGACAATTATTTTAACGGGATGGCTTCGACCTATGATAATTTAATATCAGATAATCTTTTTGATAATATTAATGTAGATGCGGACTTTGGTATCGGTGTTTTGCTGTATGATAATTGTTATACAAGAGTTACAAATAATGTAATGACACGGGTTCGTATCGGTGTCCAGACAGGAAATTTCTTTCAGCCTGATCTTGGTGCAAATCATTCAATAGATAATAATGAGATTGAATCTTCCAGGCTGGGAATCTGGCATAACCTCACCTATTCAAATGCAACTACTTATACAATTGAAAACAATGAGATAACCACTGTCAGCGGGTCACTGAGAAATATTGGTATAGAAATAAGTTCAGTTCAAACCGCTGTAGTTGTAAATTTAAATAATAATAATATTACCGGTGCAAGCGAAGGATATGATCTCTGGAATTGTCCTACTTCAAGTACAATAACTATTACCGGCGGCATAGTTGCAAACTGTAACGTCGGAGTTTTTGCAAATAATTATGACGGGTATAGCTCTGATGCTGCTTCAAGTCAGTATGCAATGACCGGTGTCACAATTACAAATTGCGATACATCGATATGGGTCAGAGATAATGTATTAAATACAAACAGCGCGACTGTATCTCTCAGTGTTAATAATGCAACAAACTTTGTAAACGGATCTGGAATAGGATTACTTTTAGAAGGAGGTGACGCAACAGTTAATTTTAACGGTGCTGCGCCTGTAGATTTTAATACAACGCTTTCTAAATATATCCGCCTGATCACCAACGGAACAAATGTTCCTGCTGCAAATATCAATGCTCAGAATGTTATGTTTGGCGGAGCCAACGGAACAGGATTAACCAATACACAATTATTTTCAGTCGAAGATAAAATTGATCACAAAATCGACTGGAATAGTCTTGGATTTGTATCTGTAAAAGCAAACAATGACTATGTAACGGTAAATAGTTTTTACACTCCTAATACTTCAGTCGCTTCTATTCAGAATACTATAGGTATTGCAGTTATAGGAGACACAGTAAATATAGGACCGGGTACATTTAACGAAAACGTAACCGTAAATAAATCAATTACACTGACAGGTAACGGAACCGGTTCGACTATATTAACTCCGTCCATTTCATGTACAGGCGACGGGATAACAGTTTCCTCTTCAAGCGTAAGTGTTAGGGATCTTACGGTTACTGATTTTAATTACGGGCTCAGGACATCTACGGATAATACAACTTTTTATAACGTAGAAAGCATTGCTAACTGCAGTTACGGGCTTATCAGTACTAACGGCACAAGGGCACTTACTTTATTAAAGTGTAAACTTAATAATAACATAATCGGCGGCTGGAGAGTAGGCACTGCTGATGTCATCACAAATGTAATGATAGACAGTTGTGAAGTGATGACAAACGGAGTCGGTGTTAATAACGGATTTGGAATTTTTGTCGGAGCTGCTACGCCTGTTGCAAATACATTCGATACAATTACGATCAGAAATTCCGACTTCAGCAATAATCTTAAAAAAGGAATGTATTTTGAAAAACTCAGAAACGCTTTGATAGAAAATGTATATATGAATAACAGCGGTAATGATCCCGCTTATGGTTTTAATAACGGAATTGATATAAACCTTAAATATGACTCTTACTCGGGTATAACAATCCGTAACTGTACAATCACAAATTGCGGGTTAACAGGTACTGCCGGAAATATTGATAATCCGGCTGCAATAACTGTAAAAGCAAGAGACGACTCTCCGTCTTATAACTCGGATCCTGCCACACTTACCGGTGTTGTCATTGAGAATAATTTTATTAGCGGACCTGTAAACGGTCTGAGGTTTGGTGAGTTTGATAAAGTAAATAATTCCCCGACAGGTGTTACAGTTGAGGAAAACCATTTCGGAAACGGGTATTCAAATAAAGCGATTTTAAATAAAACTTCCGGAAGCATTACTGTAAGCTGTAACTGGTACGGTACAGCAGTACCTGCAGCAGTCGTAGCTCTGCACGGAAGTAATCTGAATTTCATTCCGTATGTGGTAAACGGAACTGATAACGATCCTGGATCGGCAGGATTTCAGATAGTACCGGGGTCTTGTACCGGAGTCGGTCCTGTTACAAATATTACACAAAGTTTAACTTACGCTACAATAGCGCCGGCTATAACAGCTGCAAATCCCGGTGATGTAATTGAATTAAGCGCAGGTACTTATAATGAAAGAGTAGTAATTACAAAATCACTTACACTTTACGGAGTAGACAAAACTACCTGTATAATATCCGGCACAGGTCTTGCCGGCACAGGCAGAGGAATAGCGATCAATAACAACATAACAAATGTGACGATAGAAAATCTTACGGTGCAGAACTTTGCAGGATCAAACGGCAACACGGATGCAGGCATATACGGAATAGGCGGCAACAATAATCTGACGGTAAACAATGTAGTGTTACAGAACAATGTAGGCGGCAGCGGATTTTATGCAAACGGTCCGGTGAACACAGTGCTTCTTGATTCGGTAACATCATCAGGCCATACATCAAATGCAAGAGGTATAGTTATCTGGAACGGTCTGAAAGAAAACATTACAATAACCAACTGTATAGTATTCAATAACAACTGCTGCGGCGTGGAGCTTCAGGACGGTACGGCATCAGGCGTTACGATCTCAAACAATAACATATACGACAACTTTGATAACGGCATCGGTCTTGTGGGACTTCAGGGACCGGGTGAGAATGTCGTGAGCAATAACACGCTTCTTAATAACGGACGTTTCGGAATAGAGATAAAAAATCCGAACGGCTCAGGTCTGCCCACAGGCGCAGGCAGAGTTGTGATAGAAAATAACAATGTATCAAGAACATTACCAATAGTTGATGTAAGAGACATCGCGGGAATAGCTGTATTCAGAAGAGGAGTGCTTGCAGGAAATGTGGATGTACCGAACGGAACAGTAGTACAGAATAATACAGTTGCCGGATATGTACAGCCAAGTACAAGCGAAGGCTTCGGAATAGTAATAGAAGGAACAAGCCATACAGTCACCGGTAACACAGTCAGCGGATGTGATATAGGAATTCAGCGTCAGGCGGGACATCTTCCTTATCCCGGCGACGGAAATCAGAATGACATAGCAGATACATATTTCGGAAGAGGAAACTCACCTGCAACGTGCATGGTGACCTTATCAGGAAATACACTTACCAATACAATCGATACAAGAGATGTCGGTAATAATATCAGCGCAGGTTTAGTAACAAATATAAACAGCACCGAGTCATTCTGTTCCATACAGACAGCAGTAAATGACGCTCAGACATTAAGCGGTCATACAATAGAAGTATCACCCGGAACATACAACGAACAGGTGATAGTAAACAAGGGCGTTGTAATAAAAGGAGTAGGGGCAGTCAAGCCGGTAATGGACTTCACCGGAACGGTATCGGGCAAACCGACACTGATGGATGTTTCAGTACAGAATGTTACGATCGAGAATATGAGAATGCGCGTGGATATGACAAAGCTGAACAGCGCAGTGATAGCAAGCGGCACGAACATAGACAACATTACGATCACAAACGATTCAGTTGAGGCATACGGTTCAAGCGCAGCCGGAACATTCGGATCATACTCAAACCGCAACGCGATCAGTATTAATTACGGCGGAGGGATAAACTACCGTATTGCAGCAGGCGGTGTAGATAATATTACCGTACAGGGCAGCACAGTATCGGGAGTAGTGGATGACGGCTTCGGCGTACCCAGATATTTCAGGGCAGCGGTTTCAGTGGATGAAGGCGGCGGATTGTTTACCAACAATATATTCCAGTCGATCAACCATGACGTGTTAGTAAGATTCGGAAACAACGGCAATGTTGACGTTACCAATAATCAGTTAAACGGCGGCGGCGTGGAATTTTCAGATATGAATGCAGGCGCAGGCATACTGACCGTTTCAGGAAATACATTTGAGGGAGCTTTGCAAACGTGGCAGCGGCTAATACGGCTGTTTTAAGACTGAAGAATAATTACAATTTTAAAACAACGATGGTGAGCGGCAATACGTTTACAGGTCACATGTGGGGAGCAAGCGTGGAGAATTATAACAGCTTAACGATTGATAATAATACATTTACCCCGGCATCGGACTCGACAACATTCCATCACATTGCGATCAACACAAAATCAATAAGCACTAACTCAAACGCAATCATACAGGTCTCAAATTCAGCCGTGCTGACCAACAATACATTTAATTACTCAGGCGCAAACGGCGGAACGGCATTGAGTTTTCATAATCATGATAACGATAATGCAGTGATCGGAAGTTATACTATAGGAAACACAGGAAATGAAAATACATTCAACAGCGGATTTTCAAACTTCATATATCTTGACAATCAGACGGGAGCAAGCAATACATCAGCCTTCCCTGCATATACTTCAATGATCGGCGCAGGTCCGGCCGCAATTACAACAATGGGCTGCTGGTCGGTAAATCTGGATATTGAAGATAACAGATTTGATGTAGGTTCAGGTCTTCAGCTTCCTTCAGCGATGAACTTTGCTCAAAGATCAGCTCTTGAAACAGCTCTCTTCCATAAGGTCGATAATATGTGTCTCGGTAATCTGCTTTACTTCTTACCGGTTCACAACATTACACAGAATACATACTATCAGACGATACAGAGTTCTGTAGCGGCAGCAAATCCGAACGATGTGATCGAATGTGCGGAGTTTACCTATAATGAAAGAGTTACAATAGATAAATCCCTGACACTATACGGAGTTGACAAAACAAACTGCATAGTTGACGGCACAGGTCTTGGAATGGGCAGAGGAATAGCTGTCAATAACGGCATAACAAATGTGACGATCGAAAAACTTACGGTTCAGAACTTTGCAGGCTCAAACGGCAACACTGATGCAGGCATATACGGAATAGGCGGCAACAATTACCTGACTGTAAACAATGTAGTGTTACAGAACAATGTAGGCGGCAGCGGATTCTATGCAAACGGTCCTGTCAACACGGTGCTTCTGGACTCGGTAACATCATCAGGCCATACATCAAACGCAAGAGGTATAGTTATCTGGAACGGTCTGAAAGAAAACATTACAATAACCAACTGCATAGTATTCAATAACAACTGCTGCGGCGTTGAGCTTCAGGACGGTACGGCATCAGGAGTTACGATCTCAAACAATAACATATACGATAACTTTGATAACGGTATCGGTCTTGTGGGACTTCAGGGACCGGGCGAGAATGTCGTGAGCAATAACACGCTTCTTAATAACGGACGGTTTGGAATAGAGATCAAAAATCCGAACGGCTCCGGTCTGCCCACAGGCGCAGGCAGAGTTGTGATAGAAAATAACAATGTATCAAGAACATTACCAATAGTTGATACAAGAGACATCGCAGGCATAGCAGTGTTCAGAAGAGGAGTGCTCGCAGGAAATGTGGATGTACCGAACGGAACAGTAGTACAGAATAATACAGTAGCCGGATACATGCAGCCAAGCACAAGCGAAGGCTTCGGAATAGTAATAGAAGGAACAAGCCACACAGTCAGCGGTAACACGGTGAGCGGATGTGATATAGGTATTCAGCGTCAGGCGGGACATCTTCCTTATCCCGGCGACGGAAATCAGAATGACATAGCAGATACATATTTCGGAAGAGGAAACTCTCCGATAACCTGCGGTGTAAATATTTTCGGAAATACTCTTACAAATGTAACTGATACAAGAGATGTCGGTAATAATATCAGCGCAGGTTTAGTAACAAATATAAACAGCACCGAGTCATTCTGTTCCATACAGACAGCAGTAAATGACGCTCAGACATTAAGCGGTCATACAATAGAAGTATCACCCGGAACATACAACGAACAGGTGATAGTAAACAAGGGCGTTGTAATAAAAGGAGTAGGGGCAGTCAAGCCGGTAATGGACTTCACCGGAACGGTATCGGGCAAACCGACACTGATGGATGTTTCAGTACAGAATGTTACGATCGAGAATATGAGAATGCGCGTGGATATGACAAAGCTGAACAGCGCAGTGATAGCAAGCGGCACGAACATAGACAACATTACGATCACAAACGATTCAGTTGAGGCATACGGTTCAAGCGCAGCCGGAACATTCGGATCATACTCAAACCGCAACGCGATCAGTATTAATTACGGCGGAGGGATAAACTACCGTATTGCAGCAGGCGGTGTAGATAATATTACCGTACAGGGCAGCACAGTATCGGGAGTAGTGGATGACGGCTTCGGCGTACCCAGATATTTCAGGGCAGCGGTTTCAGTGGATGAAGGCGGCGGATTGTTTACCAACAATATATTCCAGTCGATCAACCATGACGTGTTAGTAAGATTCGGAAACAACGGCAATGTTGACGTTACCAATAATCAGTTAAACGGCGGCGGCGTGGAATTTTCAGATATGAATGCAGGCGCAGGCATACTGACCGTTTCAGGAAATACATTTGAGGGAAGCTTTGCAAACGTGGCAGCGGCTAATACGGCTGTTTTAAGACTGAAGAATAATTACAATTTTAAAACAACGATGGTGAGCGGCAATACGTTTACAGGTCACATGTGGGGAGCAAGCGTGGAGAATTATAACAGCTTAACGATTGATAATAATACATTTACCCCGGCATCGGACTCGACAACATTCCATCACATTGCGATCAACACAAAATCAATAAGCACTAACTCAAACGCAATCATACAGGTCTCAAATTCAGCCGTGCTGACCAACAATACATTTAATTACTCAGGCGCAAACGGCGGAACGGCATTGAGTTTTCATAATCATGATAACGATAATGCAGTGATCGGAAGTTATACTATAGGAAACACAGGAAATGAAAATACATTCAACAGCGGATTTTCAAACTTCATATATCTTGACAATCAGACGGGAGCAAGCAATACATCAGCCTTCCCTGCATATACTTCAATGATCGGCGCAGGTCCGGCCGCAATTACAACAATGGGCTGCTGGTCGGTAAATCTGGATATTGAAGATAACAGATTTGATGTAGGTTCAGGTCTTCAGCTTCCTTCAGCGATGAACTTTGCTCAAAGATCAGCTCTTGAAACAGCTCTCTTCCATAAGGTCGATAATATGTGTCTCGGTAATCTGCTTTACTTCTTACCGGTTCACAACATTACACAGAATACATACTATCAGACGATACAGAGTTCTGTAGCGGCAGCAAATCCGAACGATGTGATCGAATGTGCGGAGTTTACCTATAATGAAAGAGTTACAATAGATAAATCCCTGACACTATACGGAGTTGACAAAACAAACTGCATAGTTGACGGCACAGGTCTTGGAATGGGCAGAGGAATAGCTGTCAATAACGGCATAACAAATGTGACGATCGAAAAACTTACGGTTCAGAACTTTGCAGGCTCAAACGGCAACACTGATGCAGGCATATACGGAATAGGCGGCAACAATTACCTGACTGTAAACAATGTAGTGTTACAGAACAATGTAGGCGGCAGCGGATTCTATGCAAACGGTCCTGTCAACACGGTGCTTCTGGACTCGGTAACATCATCAGGCCATACATCAAACGCAAGAGGTATAGTTATCTGGAACGGTCTGAAAGAAAACATTACAATAACCAACTGCATAGTATTCAATAACAACTGCTGCGGCGTTGAGCTTCAGGACGGTACGGCATCAGGAGTTACGATCTCAAACAATAACATATACGATAACTTTGATAACGGTATCGGTCTTGTGGGACTTCAGGGACCGGGCGAGAATGTCGTGAGCAATAACACGCTTCTTAATAACGGACGGTTTGGAATAGAGATCAAAAATCCGAACGGCTCCGGTCTGCCCACAGGCGCAGGCAGAGTTGTGATAGAAAATAACAATGTATCAAGAACATTACCAATAGTTGATACAAGAGACATCGCAGGCATAGCAGTGTTCAGAAGAGGAGTGCTCGCAGGAAATGTGGATGTACCGAACGGAACAGTAGTACAGAATAATACAGTAGCCGGATACATGCAGCCAAGCACAAGCGAAGGCTTCGGAATAGTAATAGAAGGAACAAGCCACACAGTCAGCGGTAACACGGTGAGCGGATGTGATATAGGTATTCAGCGTCAGGCGGGACATCTTCCTTATCCCGGCGACGGAAATCAGAATGACATAGCAGATACATATTTCGGAAGAGGAAACTCTCCGATAACCTGCGGTGTAAATATTTTCGGAAATACTCTTACAAATGTAACTGATACAAGAGACGTAGGTTCGGGATTAACTGCGGGAGTAGTGACGAACACAAATACGAATGAAGTATTTTGTTCTATTCAGGCAGCTATAAATGATGCTCAAACACTTAATACACATACCATTGATGTTGATACAGGTTACTACAGTGAGAATGTAATAGTCAGTAAAGAATTAACTTTGTTTGGTAACATTTCGAACCCTTCTTCCAAGCCGGTTGTTGAAGGATCGGTCGGCCAGACATTTTCAGTAACAGTTCCAAATGTTACTATTAACAATTTCGTGATCCGCTTTAATCAGATAGCGGTAACCTCCGGAATCAAAGCTGCAACTTCAGGTAGCTTTAACAATCTTACTATTAAAAATAATGAGATCGAAGGAACTGCCAATACAGGTGTACCGATATTCAATAGTTTCGGAATACAGGCAGGTAATGCAGGAGGACCAAATTACGATCAGCTGAATATCGACAGCAACGAAATAAAACACACCGGAAATTCACCGCTCGGAAGGGGAGTCAGGACATTGAATTGTTACGGTGACTGGACAAACAATGAGATAAACGGATTCTATTCATTCCAGTCAGGTGACATACAGGGCGGACTGTTAAACATTGAAAGTAATGATCTGAAAGGAAACGCTGAAATAAATTATCTTGGTAACGGCGCGCATTCATTTATCAACAATATTTGTGAACCGTCAAATGCATATGGAGGCGGAACGGACTTTGCAATGATCGAACTGAAGAATATTACATTGCCGGGCGCCAGCTTAATGGTCTCAGGAAATTCAATTCAGAATTATGTTAACTTTGGAATTTTCTCGGGAAGATCAGGTAATGTTACAATAGATAATAACACTTTTATACCTGATCTCTCAGCAGTAAATTTCAGATCCATCCGCATTGATACTAAACAAAGAACTCTTGCGCCGCAGCCTGCATTTACAAGCAACGCTGTAATTACTAACAATACATTCAACGGAAACAGCGCATTAGGTCAGACAGGAATCTCAGTTGAACTTGCAAATTCAGACAGCTTGTCTTCGATAGGTACAGTTACAGTCGGTACATTAGGAGACGAGAATCTTTTCAAAAACAATGTTCATAAAAAGATCAGTCTTAATAACGAAACATTATCAACAGCAGGAGATCCTGTCTGGTTAGCAACATATGTTTCAACCAAGAAAAAAGTTAATGTAAATGTTGACGCAACTAATAATCAATATGATGAGGGAGCAGGATTGGAATCACCGGCTTCGATGTCACTAACTAACCTCTTCTCACTTGAGGACAGAATACAACATGGCATTGATGACGGCGGTTTAGGATTTGTACTTGTGAAAGCAAACCATGATTTTGTAACCGTGAACAGTTTTGTATCACCGGTGACAACAGTTCCTTCTGTTCAAAGAGGCGTCAATGCAGCTTTACCCGGATTTATCGTGAATGTCGGTCCGGGAAATTTCACGGAGCAGATTGAAATTAATAAATCACTTAATATCAAAGGTCAGGGAACTACAGTAACAAATATAATTTCACCGAATGTGTTAACATTATCTTTCATGACAGGTGTCAATGTAAACAAACCTGTTATATATGTTCACGATGCGTCTGATGTATTTATAAATGATATTTCTGTTGACGGCGCAGGAAAAGGAAATGCCAACAACAGATTCATCGGTATTGCATACCGCAATGCAGGAGGAGAAGTGAATGATTGTGAAATTAAAGCGATCAGAAATACACCAATGAACGGAGCCCAGGCAGGAGTTGGATTATATGCTTTGGCGGACAACGGAAATCTGAGAACTCTGAATGTAAAAGGAAATTCAATTTATGATTTCCAGAAAAATGCAACTGTGTTTGCAGGTGCTGATCTTCGCATCAAAGCAGACAGTAATACAGTTACAGGTTCAGGTCCGGTCAATTTCATAGCTCAGAACGGATTCCAGCTCAGCACAGGCGCTTCAGGTTCTATCAGAGGTAATACAATCAGTAATCTTTCTTACACACCTTCTACTGCAGTTTCAACAGGAATTCTTCTGTATCAGTCTGCAGGTCCTGACACTACTTCAGGTAATTTGCTAACAGCATGCCAGATGGGAATCTATTATATTGACGTCGGCGGCTTGATAAGTGAAAATACTTTAAACGCTACAGCAGTAAATACAGGAACTGTTTCATACTGGGGAATTGACGCTGATCCGGGCGGAACACCAAGAGTAGCTGCGGAACCTTTTGATGCAGGCACTGCAAACAGAAGCGGCAATCGTGGAGATAATATGCCGATCAATACAATGATTTACAGAAACACTCTTACAAGTGACGGAACCAACGGTGTCGGTATAGAAATGGATGCAATCGGAACCGAAACTTTGAATGCAACTGCCACTGAAAACAAAGTCAGCGGCTGGGACGCAGCTATTTATTTCTATAAAGATGCAGGCGCGACGCTGAACGGAGTTGCCAACGATAACGACCTCAGCGGAAACACCTATGCATTGTTCAATCAAACAGGCGTTTCACAGAATGCCACATGTAACTGGTTTGGTACAACAGAATCACCGAATATTGCATCTGCTATTTCTGGTGTGGTAACATTCGCTCCATTTTTAACTAACGGAACGGATGACAATCCCGGTGTTCCCGGATTCCAGCCGGTTCCTTTGACATGCAATGGTCTAGCAGTTACTACCATTAATGTAAAAGTATTACCGGAAGGATTTTATAATTTGTCCGGGAAACTCAATATGAAGGATACAGTTAGAGTATATCTGCATTCTACTATCTCACCTTATAATGTGCTCGATACATCCGTATCTGTTGTTGATTCTGTAAGCTTTACCGGAATATTTACATTTTCACAGCCGAGCGGTACTTATTATATTGTTGCAGAACACAGAAATTCAATCGAGACCTGGAGCAAATCAGGAGGAGAGCCTTATGTAGAAGCAACTATAATGAATTACGATTTCACTAATCTCGCTACGCAGGCTTTCGGCAGCAATATGACCCAGGTCGATAATTCACCTGTAGTATTTGGAATGTACAGCGGTGATGTTAATCAGGATGATATTATAGACCTTAGTGACTTAGCTCAGATTGACAATGATGTAAATAATTTTGCCACGGGATATATTCCTGCAGATGCAAACGGCGACGGATTAGCTGATCTTTCTGACTATACTATCGCTGATAATAATGCTTTCAATACTGTGATGAAAGTAGCTCCTTAAGCAATTAGAAATGACGATTTAAGAATTAAAAAATAATAAGTTACACGTTTAAAAACCGCAGGCTTCGGTCTGCGGTTTTTTTTTACGTGGTTTACCTCAAATGAAAATCTGTAAAATTTAAATTTTCAAATAATGATCCAAATCATACAATTTTAATTTAAAATAATTTAACATTACCCATTCAGTTCAAACACATCTTAATGAAAGGTCAGGTTATACTAATGGTAAAATTTAAATGTTTTTCCGGGATCAAAAAAACCTTCTCTCTTATCACTTTACTTCTTTTAATATTCTCTCAGAAATCTTATTCCCAGGACTGGTCGGGATTGTCATACGGAATGAATCACTGGGTGCATGCGCTAACTGTATATAACGGCGAACTCATTGCCGGAGGTGAGTTTACAAGCGCCGGCGGCGTACCGGCAAACTATATTGCAAAGTGGAACGGCATCTCCTGGTCACCGCTTGGATCGGGAACAAATGCTGAAGTGGACGCTTTGACGGTTTACAATGGTCAGCTTGTCGCAGGAGGTAGATTCACATCAGCCGGTGGAGTCGAAGTTAACTTTATTGCGAAATGGAACGGAACAGAATGGGACGATGAACTTGGCGGCGTTGGAAGCATAGTAGCGGCGCTGACTGTTTATAATGGAAAACTAATTGCCGGCGGATATTTTGTTTATGCTGATGAAGTAATGGTAAATTATATCGCTTACCGTGGCTCCGGCGGATGGTTTCCAATGGGCGGAGGAATGGGCGGATCTCAGGGGCAGGTAATGACACTTGGACATTACGGCAGCGATCTGATTGCCGGCGGATTTTTTACTTCGGCAGGAGGACAAAACGCAAATCATATCGCAAAATGGAATGGGACTTCCTGGTCACCGCTTGGAAGCGGGATCAGTAATATCGTTTATTCACTCGCTGAATATAACGGTGAATTAATTGCCGGCGGATTATTTTTAAGCGCAGGCGGAGTCAGCGCAAAGAGTATCGCAAAATGGAATGGATCTGCATGGGCTCCGCTTGGAAGCGGGATCACAGGTCCAATTTATCAGTATGTTTTCGGACTGACAGTTTTAAATAATGAACTATATGCAGGAGGTCTGTTTGAAACTGCAGGAGGAATACCGGCTCACGGCATTGCAAAATGGGATGGCACTTCATGGTCTGCTCTGGGAAGCGGATTATTCTACGGAGGCTCTAATGCCTATGGGGCATTTGCAGTTAATACTTACGGAAACGATGTAATTGTCGGAGGTCTTTTTTCAACTGCAGGAAGTACAGGCGTCGGACACATTGCAAAATGGGGTACGCCTGAAACAGGAACAATGAATATTACAGCAGCACAGCAGGGATTTTATAATGCTAATACAAATAATTTAAATCAGAGTGATGTAATTGACGTTGCGCTATTTGAGTCAACTTCTCCTTATAATCTGGCAGCAACTGCTTCAGGAGTTTTAGATTCAGCAACATTGACAGCGAGTTTTCAGTTTTCTGAAATACCCACAGGTTTATACTATCTGGCAGTCTATCACAGGAATTGTATTGAAACCTGGAGCGGTACGCCCGTTAACTATATCTCAAACGGAAATGTAAATTATGATTTTACTAATTCAATTATTAATGCATTCGGAAACAACATGGTGCAGGTGGACAGCTCACCGGTCAGATACGCCTTATTCAGCGGAGATGTGAATCAGGATGGTGTTATTGATCTTGGTGACGGAAGTCTGATAGACAATGATGCTTTAAATTTTGAAAAGGGTTATCTGCCGACTGATGTTAACGGCGATTGGGTTGTGGATCTGGCTGATGAAGTCTTTGCGGATAATAACGGGTATAACTTTGTCTCAAAGATAATACCTTAAGAGCAATTACAAATGTTAAATGTTAAATGTTAAATGTTAAATGATTGCAGATTTTTATACAGCTTGTAATTTTTAACTACTAACTATTAACTATTAACTATTAAAGATCTAAGACTGCGTAAATATTGTCTTTAATTTTTTCAATTATAACTTCAGGAAGTTTCCCTAATTTTTTAGAGAGTCTTCTATTGTCTATTGCCCTTATCTGGTCAATTAATATGTCACAATCTTCTTTTAAATTTGAGGTTCCTTTTTTAATATGAACTCTAAGAATTTCAGATTCAGGATTTACATTGGTTGTAATCGGACAGACGATAGTTGAAGGGTGAAGATTATTTAACAAATCCGTTTGAATAACTACGACGGGACGAACTTTTCCTGATTCTGTTCCATATCTAGGTTCAAGGTCTGCAATCCAAATTTCAAACTGATTTATTATCATCCAAAAGTGCTTCAAATTCTTTTAGAACTTTCATTGATTCATCTCTCACAAGAGAGGATTCTTTCTTTAATTGCTTCGAAAGAATTTTTCTTTTGTGAAGCAAATTATAAAATTCAACTGCTTCATTAATATATCTGTTTCTGTTTTTGTTTATTTTTAAAATTATCTTTTCGGTTTCCTGAAAAGTATTTTCGTCAATCTTTAATGAAAGATTTTTCATGATAAATAATTTTAAATAAAGTATATACTAAAAGTATATATTTCAAGGACAAAGGTCCGTGCCAAATGCCAAATTACAAATGCCAAATGACAAATGTTAAAAGTCAAATGACAAATGTCAAATCATTACAGTTAATCATAAAGCTTGCAAATATATATTGCTAACTATTAACTATTAACTGCTCTTAGAAGCTTTTAAAAAATTTATTTCATTTCCTGCTTAAAATAAGACTTTTCATCAAAAAAATTAATTTATTAGCTGTGAAACCCGCCAAAAAGTTTCTTTGGATAGTTGTCACGGTAAATCTATTTTTGTATCAATTAAATAAAACATAAAAACAAAGGAGAAAAAAATGTTTAAAGCAAAATTAGTTATCATCATAGTTACTGCAGTTTGTCTTGTGACCCAGAGTAATTCACTTTCACAGGAAAATGCAATATCCGGTTCAAATGAAATAACAATAATTAATGCCGGGAAAGATCAAAATCCGCATACCGGAATATTCAAGCTGCACAACAGCAGGCAAACTCAATTTGAGAATACAACAGTTATTCAGTTTGAACTCGGTGAAGAAGCGGATGTACTGCTCACAGTATATGATTCAAAAGGGATATTAGTCGAAACTCTGATTGATGACTTAATGGATTCCGGAGTTTACAATATTCATTTTAAATCCGAGAAAAAAATCATTTCAGGAGAGCTGACATATAAATTAGAAGTAAAAGGAATCTCAGGAATAAAAAATATTTTTGCAGTAAAATAATGTCAAATGTTCAATGTTCAATGTTCAATGTTCAATGTTCAATGTTAAATGTTCAATGTTCAATGTTCAATGTTCAATGTTTAAAATAATAAAACTCTTAATTCTTAATTTGACAATTGTAATTTGTAATTTAAAATTGGTCTTAAAATTCTTAGCTCTTAATTTGTAATTTGACATTTGTAATTTGAAACTGCTCTTAAAAGCAGCCCGTGAATTGTCCGCGAAACATATTCACTTAATAGCATCGCCGGTATGCAGGGCTGTTTTTTAAATTTAAATTTTAAATTTAAAATTATTAATAAAACTAATATTAACTATTAACTATTAACTATTAACTGTTTACTTTTCTCTAACTCGTCCAACTTTTCTACAAACCAGAGCTGTTCCCCGGTCTCTTTCCTGAGTTTCAAAGATTCAAACTTATCATATTTATTTCGGAGTTTAAAAAGTCTTCTTACATTGTTGCCGAAATTACTAAATTCCTCAGCTCTTGTTTCACTTATAAGTTTATTTCTTTTTTTGAAGTGCGCATATGTATCAAATGCATAAATAAAGGATTCATAATCATTAAGTTCATAGTATATCATTAAATAAAGTTTTTTCAATAAATATTTCCGTATCAGTTTCTCATCGCTGATCTTGGCAAGACATTCGAGCGACTTACCGAATTCACTCCTGCCGAAATGGATCCTTGCCATACAATAGTTGTATGTATTATCACGCGAATCAGCAGGCAGACTTCCTGCATATCTGTTCAAAAATTCTTCAGCAAATCCTGTTTCTTTTAAAGCAATAGAATAATTCACAACACTGGTCACGAGATTATTGTTAATTAATCCGTTTTTCAATAGAAGCGCGTTTTTTTCCATTAAGAATTTATACCAGTCCAGTGATTCTTTTGCCCTGGGAATTTTAAGATTCAACGTGCACGTATGTCTGCAGGCGTTCAGATTTCGAAGTTCGTGTCCGGAAAAGAGTTCAATGTTTTCATGGAGATAAGATTTGAACTTGTCATATTCAGCTTTATCTCCTTTTGAAATCACAGCATTATACATGAGATAAAAGCAAATTACGATCTTTGAAAGTTTATCCTGAGGCTGTTCTTTATCTTCTTTTAAAAGCAGTTCTTCAAGTATTGAATGTTCTTTAAGTTTCAGAAAAAATTTTTCAAGAAGTGTCTTTTTTACAGTTCCGGTTTCCTGCATTTCATAAGCGGTTGTATTATGAATTAACTTGAAAGAGCGAACAAGAAAATTATACAATGTATATTCCGAGGAGAGCCTGAGGGAGTATTCTCTTTTTTGCTTGAGATCATAATCGAGAATAAAGCTTGACTTCGAATCATAATAATTACCGGCTATAAATAAATATTGATTTATACTGGAATATTTGTTCGGGTCAATTTCTTTATCAATTTTCTTTTCAAGCTGATCCATCTTGCCAAAAGTAAATTTCTGAATGTTCCTGTTAAAGGCAGCTTCTATGAGATCAAGTTCACACCTTAAAGTTTCTCCGGAATATTGCTCCAGCAAAATAAATTTCTCGCTTAATCCGGTCAGATCGTGAATGAAGTTTTTCATTATCCCGTAGTTGTACTCTTTTTCCGGGAACATATTTTTCCAGACTTTTTCCTTTTCAAGATTGTCACTGGAAAATTCCGGCGCGTATTTCTTTATCTCAAGGAATAACTTCAGCACATTCTCTTTCTTATTAAAGTAAGGGGACATGACAAAGTCCTCGAACTTTATCAGTTCCTGTTTAGAAAATGTGCGTAGGATCTCGAGAAGTGAGCTTTTGAGCATAATTTATTTTAATTGTCTAGCGTGAAAAGTGAATTTTACTAAATACTAAGTATTAACTATTAACTATTAACGGATTCCAGCTCTGATATTTTATCAAGTATCCAAAACCCGTTTTTAGGTCTATTTTCCTTTACTTCCTTCCTTAGTTTATCCAGTTCAAATTGATCAAATGATTCTCTCAGCTTAAATAACTTGTTTATACTATTGAAGTAATCTTCTGTAATTGTTTTGTTTGACGAAGTGACAGATTTATTTTGAGTTAAAAAATGCCTGTATGAATCCAGTACATAGTTGAATGATATGTAGTCATTAAGCTCATAATAATTCATCATTTGAAGATCTTTGACCAAATATTTCATATTAAAAAAATCATGGTTGATCCTTGAAAGATACTCAAGTGAATTATAATACTCATTTTTAGCGTAACATATCAGTGACTGCGAATAATTGTTATCATTTTCTCTCCTGTCTTCAGGTATTTTATTGCCAAACTTTTTTACAATAATTTCAATGCTCTCATGTTCTTTAAGTGCAAATGCAATCACATTATACATTATGTATAAATTTCCTTCCATAATTCCGTTTTCATCAAGGAAAATATTATTTTCAATCATAAGATTGTAATTTTCCATAATTTCCTTAATTAAATTTATTCCCGAAACGGAACTGCTATTATTAATGTATCTCAAAGAGTTTGTTAAACAGGTCAGAAGATCCCTTAAATCTCCCTTTGGAATTATGCCCACACAATCATGCAGAGATTTTTTAAAATTAAAATAACTGTTTATATCCGCATCAGCATTTAATGCAATATTCATATCATAAAAACATTTTAATATCAGATAATCTCTTTCAGATTTAACTTTCACATTCTCTAATAACTGAGAAATTAAATTATTATTCAGACCTGCGAGAAATATGTCGGCTGCATTTGATTTATTCCAAACTTCTTTATTATTATGCGCGAGATAATTATTGTAATATTTATAAAAATATATGATAGCTGAGTATAATAGATAATCTGTGCACCGGCTTGTACATTCATATGCTGCTGTCGATTTCATGTTATGATGCCAGTTATATTGTGATTTCAGATAATATAGTTTGTCTAAGAATTCATAATAATTTTCAATACCATATCTTTCGCTTTTTAAATCAGGATTATTATAAATTTTTTCAATCATGTCAATCTTTGATGAAAATACTTTTGTGACCTGTCTATGCTGTAATGCTGACAAAAGATTGATACTGTTTTCCAGTTTATCATCTTTTGTAAATTCGATAGTAATAAATGATTCACATAATTTGTTAAGTTCATGAATCAGATTTTTCATAATTCCGTAATTATATTCCTTACCCGAAAAAATCTTAATCCATATTTTTTCTTTATCAAGATTCCCATCAGTAAACTCCGGTGCGTAATTCTTTATCCCAAGAAATAACTTAGTTACATTCTCTTTTTTATTGAGATAAGGCGATCTGACAAAGTCCTCGAACTTTATCAGTTCCTGTTTTGTGAAAGTCCGGATGATTTCGATTAATGAGCTTTTTAGCATAATCTTAAATTAATAATGCCAATTTAAAGAAATATTAATTTGAAAATCTTTAGAATTAAAAATGTAAATAATAATATTATTAAATATTTAAGTTTGCCTTCTCAATCTCTTCAATTTTTTCAGAAAACCATACTTTGTTTTTATCAAAATCTTCTAAATCATTTTTTAATCTCTTTAAACCATATCTGTCAAATGTCAGTCTTTGAATATATAGTCTGTCAACAAAAGTGTAAAACCGGATAAGCATGTTCTTATAACTATCATTAATGAATTCATTGTTCCTGTTAAAGTGTTTTAGATTATCAAATTCATTCAAAAACATTTCATAATTGTTTATTTCATATAAACACATTGCTTTATATGGTTTTAAATCAATTTTCAACGTTTGGTAAGGCACAGCTATGAGTGATAAATAACTCAGTGCATCATCATAATTCTTATTAATGAAACTGATCAGAAAATTAACCAGGGTTTTCATGTTTTCTGTAAACTGCGGGTCAAGTTTGTCAATAAATTGATTTGAAAATAATTTAATCCTTTGAGCATCATTAAGAAAAAAAGCATTTACAATATATTTTGTGAATATAATCAAGGGAATCCTTTTGCTTTCAGGTAAAAGTATGACATTATGAGAAACCTGAGATTCCATGATTTCAATAATTTCTTTTTCTAATATCACCGAAGTACTCTTAACATTATATATCGCATTTAGGAGACAAGTATGCAAATCCAACTTATCCGAATAAGGCAAAATATCCAAATTATTAAAAACAATTTTTTTTAAATCATAATATCGCTGTTCGGTCTTTTCATTTAATGACAAATACAACAGGTAGTGAATCCTTAAGTAAGAGGAATTAAGTTCAGAATATTTTCCGATCGACTCAATAATTGATTCTATTCCCGGGGAAACCACCTCCAAAAATTTGGAAACCGGATTTTCTCGTTCATCTGTATTAAAGCTATTATGCATTACAAGAACATCATTATATGCACCCAGCAACGTTACCAGCAATCTCGTAATAAAAAAAGAATCACGAACAAAATAAAGTTCATATGACCACTTTTCAGTTTCAGAAACAAGAACATAATTATTTTTAAGGTTAAGAATACGGGTCATAAAATCACAATATTCATTTATACTGTAATTACCCAAACCTTCAGGATAAACGCTTACTCTCCTGAATATTGAATTATATTTAATCTTAAAAGATTTATTTAATCCACGTTCCAGAGACATATCTAAAACATACTCATCATATTTTAACCGATCCTTTCTGAATTTAAGATCAACAGCAAAAGTTTCTGCCAGACCATACAGATCAAAGATCAGATTTTTCATAATGCCGTAATTATATTCCTTTTCCGGAAACACTTTAGCCCAGATCTTTTCCTTTTCAAGGTTTGCATCAGTAAAAGCCGGAGCGTAATTCTTTATCTCAACATATAGCTTAGCTACATTTTCCTTTTTATTAAAGTAGGGCGACCTGACAAAGTCTTCAAACTTTATCAGCTCCTGTTTTGTGAATGTCCGGATGATTTCGAGCAGTGAGCTTTTTAGCATAATTTCAAATTATAAATTTCAAATTACAAATTTCAAATAAATTCAACTGCTAACTGTTAACTGTTAACTGCTAACTGTTTTTCTATCTCTGATATTTTATCAAGTATCCAATACTTGTAACTTGGTTCACATTCATTACTTTTTTCACTTTCTTTCCTGAATTTTTCCAGCTCAAATTTATCAAATGATTCTCTCAGCTTAAACAATTTGTTTACACTATTGCAGAGATCTGCTGAGATGGATTTGTTATCTGAAGTAACGGATCTATTTTTTGAGATAAAATGTCTGTATGAGTCAGCGACATAGCTAAATGATATATAGTCATTAAGCTCGTAGTAGTTCAGGATTTGAATGTTTTTAACCATATGTTTCATATAAAAATAGTCATAATTGATCCTTGATAGATATTCAAGTGACTTATTATATTCTTTTTTCCCGTAACAAATCAGCGCAAGGGAGAAAATGTTATCATTTTCTCTAGTGCCTTCAGATATTTTATTACCAAATTTTTTTGCAAGAATTTCAATTCTCTCATAGTCCTTCAAGAAAAATGCATATTCAATATAATTTATGAATAAACTCCCTTCTATAAATCCGCTTGATTCAAGGAAAACGTTATTTTCAATCATAAGATCAAAATTTCCCAAAATTTCCTTCCTGAAATTTATTTCCAAATCTGGATTACGTTTCTTAATGTCTCTTAATGAATTGTTTGAACAAATTAGAAGATTTCTTAAATCTTCTTTTGGAATTATTTCTGAGCAATCAATCAAGGATTTTTTAAAATTAAAATAACTGTTTATGTCCGCATTAGTATCTACTGCAATATTCATTTCATGAAAACATTTTAATATCAGAAAATCTTTTTCAGATTTTACTTTCACATTCTCTAATAATTTAGAAATAATATTATTCATACCTGCGTTGAATATTTCGGTTGCATTGACTTTATCCGGAATCTTTTTATATATTCGCGTGAGGTAATTATTGTAATATTTGTAAAATGTTATGACTGCTGAATATATTAGATATTCTATATGACTGCATATAGTTTCATATGATTCTTTGGAATCCACGTCATGATGCGACTCATAAAATGATTTCAAATAATATAGTCTGTATAAGAATTCATAATATTCTTCAACAGAATAATTTTCGTTTTTCAAATCTGGGTTATCATAAATTTTTGTGAGCATATCAGTTTTTGTTAAAAAAACTTTTGTGATCTGTCTTTCCGTTAATGCCGCCAATAGATCGATATTGGTCTCCAGTTTTTTATTAAATGAATATTCAATAGTAATAAATGATTCACTTAGTTTGGTAAGTTCATGAATAAGATTCTTCATGATCCCATAATTATATTCCTTTCCCGGAAACACTTTGGCCCAGATCTTTTCCTTTTCAAGGTTTGCATCCGTAAAATCCGGAGCGTATTCCTTTATCTCAACATATAGCTTAGCGACATTTTCTTTTTTATTATGGTAAGGCGACCTGACAAAGTCTTCGAACTTTATCAGTTCCTGTTTTGTGAAAGTCCGGATGATTTCGAGCAGTGAGCTTTTTAGCATTGGGGTAAAATTTTAGCTTCCTTTATTTTTATAGAAATTTATCTAAGTGTAAATACTCAATCTAAAACATGACTGTTAAGAAGATTTCAAAATAATTGTTTTAAATTCTGCACAAAATAATACTTTTTAATTAAATATGTAAGTGCCAATCCGTGAAACTCGCCAAAAAGTTTCTTTGGATAGTTTTACTTCCGGATATATTTTTGTAACAGTTCTTTAAAAATAAATACTGATCCGTGAATGAGTACGCGAATTTGTTTACTTAATTGCATCACCGGTGTGCAGGATTATTATTTAAAATACCCAAACTAAAAAATTAAACTAAAAACGAAAGGATAGTCAAATGAACAAAATAAAATTAATAGCAGTACTGATACCGCTGCTGTTTCATCTGAATGTAAATGCAGGAACATTGTGTCAGACCATGACTCCGGCAACGGACAGTGAGAAATACTCAATGGAATTAATACCTGAGGAAATAGGAAACGTTGTCCTGGTGAAGTTCACCATACCCGAAGATTGCTATGTCAGTATTAAAGTAACGGACATTCCCGGCAATACGGTTCAGGAGCTGGTTCAGGATGAAATGACGGCAGGAACATATATTGTTTATCACAAATGCGCCGGTAATATTTTCAATGAAAGTGACAGGTACATCATGGATATCTATGAAAGCCATGATGATAAAGGTATGAAAATTCATTCAAAAGAATTAAATCTGTCAGCTAAAAAAAATTAAAACATTTTAAATATAAAATAAACAGAAAATATTATGAAAGAAAAATTAACGGTTTCAGTAATCAATCTCAAACAAAGTTGGTTAAAAATGCTCTTAACTTTTGTATTTGTAATTTCATTGTTCCCGAATGTCTCAGTTTCAAAAAACAATCAGATCACAAGTTATTATTATTATAATAACTCTCCATATTATCTGATTCTGAATACTGAGAATGTATATCTAAGCCTGAATAATATAATGACCAAAGATGATTTCATACTCTCATCGCAAAGCTTCAGACAGTTATTCAGCTATGACAACTTTAATTCAAATGTTAAAGATCAATTTATCAAATTAAATGTCAGTCTGAACAAGCAGAGATTAACTGAGCTGATTGCAGATCTCAAATCCACAGGACTTTACGAAAGTGTAGCGCCTGTATTTACAATGCCGGAAGGTAAAGGTAATCCGAATACTTTAATTGCAGCAAAGAATGAGATCATAGTTCAGTATAAATCGAATGTCACGGAAAATCAGATCAATTCATTTGAACAAAGTAAAAAACTGATTTATTTACAAAGTCTTGATCTCAGAGGAGGAATATCGAAAGTCTATAAAACGAATCTGAACATTTTTTCAATCGATGCTGCAAATGAGATATTTGAAAGCGGAATGGTAAATTATGCAGAGCCGAATTTCCTTATGACAGATCTTCTTTCTTATGTTCCGAATGATCCTCTGTTTACACAGCAGTGGGCTTTAAAAAATACCGGAAACAATGTTCCCGGCGGAATAACAGGAATTCCCGGATGTGATATGCGGCTTGACAGCGCCTGGAATATTACACTGGGTAGCAATCGTGTAAAGATTGCAATAGTGGATACAGGTATTGATACTTTGCATGAGGACCTCAGAGGAAATATAATGCCAAACTCCCAATTTAATTTTATTACAAACAGTAATAATGCTTTCGATGATGAAGGACATGGTACTTGCTGTGCGGGAGTTATTGCTGCAACAGGAAACAATTCAACAGGGGTATCAGGCGTTGCACCTAACAGTAAACTGATTGCAATAAAATCACTCGATAATACCGGATTTGGAACTTTTGAAGATCTCATAGAGGGACTGATTTATTCATGGCAAAGCGGAAGCTGGATCAGTTCTAACTCATGGGGCGGCGGTGCGCCTTCTTCCGGAATTGATAATGCAATATTTGACGGCATTACTTTGGGAAGAAACGGCAAAGGTACGATTTTTTGCTTTGCTTCAGGTAATTCAAACGGACCCGTTTCAAATCCGGCTTCTAATCCGAATGTAATAAGTGTTGGCGGAATGAGTCCGTGTAACCAAAGGAAAAGCAATGTAAGCTGTGATAATGAACCATGGTGGGGAGCCAATTACGGCGTTGGACTTGATGTAGTAGCTCCGTCTGTCAAAGTTTATACAACGGATATAACAGGAGCCGGCGGGTATTCAGGTTCAAATTACATACCTGATTTTAATGGTACTTCCAGCGCAGCCCCTAACGTTACAGGTGTCATCGCTTTAATGCTTTCTGCAGATTCTACATTGAGCTGGGAAAAAATCCGTGAATATATAAATAGAAGCGCTGATAAGACCGGGAATTATTCTTATAATACAACCGGACCATTGTCTGATCTGGGACGCACATGGAACAATGAAATGGGTTACGGAAAAGTAAATGCTTTCAATGCAGTGAGATACGTTCTTGGCAGCAAAGGATTTACTTTTAATCATGTTCCTCTGATAAATAATGATAACTTGTCTGGTCCTTACACTGTGACCGCTTCTATTGTTTCTGTAAACGGCGCTATCAATCCGGCCGGGACAAAATTATTTTGGACGAGAGGAAATTCATATGACAGCATTCAAATGACAAACAGCGGAGGAAATAACTGGACGGCAAGCATTCCCGGAAACGGCGCTGCGGCTACATATAAATATTTTATTAAAGCAACTGACTTGACCGGAGTATCGAAGACTTATCCTGTACTGGCTCCGGGTACATATTTTTCATTTAATGTATTCAGCGATGTTACAACTCCGACAATATCACATAATGTTACTCCTGTTATTCCCATTCAGCTCTGGCCTTATAAAATAAGATCTGTTGTAACTGATACAGTTGGTATTGATTCGGTATGGGTAAGATGGTATAAGAATACTCCTTCTGTTATTAAGCATTTTAAGCTGTTTAACACAGGGGATGATAATTTTGAGGCTGTATTCAATTCACATAATTCTGAAGTTATATCAGGTGATTCAATTTTTTACAGAATATTTGCTCAGGATAATTCTAATCTTCATATCCGTGATTCCACTTCTTTAAATAAAATTAAGATATCCACTTTCTATCTCAGTATGAATTTTGTTGCGACTGAATTTCCGCCTCTGTTCTGGAATCTGGAATATACAGGCGAACAATTCTGGTCACGCCATGGTGTAAGTGCCTATGGAATCGGAACAGGTTCAGCCAAATTTAATTTCTGGGATGCATTACCCGGCTTCACTCAGTCTCTTATAACCAATCCTTTTGAAGAATCAGTCACAGGAGATTCTTTGATATTTGACCACGCTTACAGATGCTGGGAGGAAGAATATGATTCACTTATTATTGAAACTTCAACTAATGCGGGTGTCAGCTATTCATTACTTATCGGACTGGCCGGAGGACCCTCAGGACCGCTTGCTACCGCTCCGCCTTCGACGGTACTATTTGTTCCAACAGCGTCACAATGGGCTACAAAAAAATATGCGCTGCCTCAGGGAGTTAACAGGATCCGGTTTAAGGCTGTCAGTTCATGGGGAAATAATTTATATGTTGATAATATTCAGAAGATAAACGGAACTACCGGTATATCAAATAATCTTAATGCAGTAATACCGGATAAATATTCTTTGTCACAGAATTATCCGAATCCGTTTAATCCGGTTACAAATATAGAATTTGGAATTTCAAAAACGGGATTTGTTTCATTGAAGATCTTTGATGTGCTTGGTAAAGAAGTTACAACATTAGTAAAAGAAAATCTGCAGCCCGGTACTTATAAGTATAATTTTAACGCTTCGGATCTGTCAAGCGGGATTTACTTTTACAAATTGGAGAGTGAAGGTTTTAGTCAGATCAAGAGAATGATGCTTATAAAATAGTTAGTAGTTAATAGATAGTAGTTAATAGTTAGTAGTTAATAGTTAGTAATAAATAATATATTCAGCATTTAACGCCGTCAGAGTCGAATGTGCTTTTACATTGCTCTGACGGTTTTTATCTTTAGAGAATTGATAATAAAAATAACTTACTAAAAACTACATTACATATAATTGATAACAAAAATTACTAACTATTAACTATTAACTACTAACTGTTAACTATTTATAGGTTTTCTTTCTCAATCTCATCAAATTTCTTTTCAAACCAGAGTGAAGTAGATTTGAATTTTTCCATTACTTTATTTCTCAGCTTAAGAAATTCAAAATTATCAAAATTACGCCTGAGTAAAAATAATTTATCAATAAAGTAATAATGGTTTGTTAAAAGGCTTTTATGTTTATCGGTTAGAAAATCATTGTTCTTTATAAAATGCTTTAAATTATCTGACTCATTTAAGAACATTTCATAATCATCTGTTTCATACATGCACATTGCTTTATGATATCTCACTCCCATCTTCAGACCGGTATAATTCAGATCTAACATAGAAAGTTGTCTCAGGGCTTCAGTAAAGTTACCGCTGATAAATTCAGTCATAAATTTTACATATGTTCTCATATTCTTTTCTTTCACAGGATCAAGATGTGTCAAAAATCTGTCAGAAAATGATTCAATTTTGTCTGAATCCAATTGTGTAAAAGCTGACGTGATATACAAATAAAATACATGATATGGTATTCTGTCATTTCCTTTTTCCGTAATAACATTATTGTCTGCCATGGAATCAAGTATTTTAATAATTTCTCTGTAATATTTAATTTCTTTATAATTTTTTGTCATTACAATAGCAGTTATCAGACAGTAGTGCATATCGTGTTTGTCATGATCAGTAAAGATATCTATATTTTCAAAGAATACATTCCTAAACTCCAGATAACTCTTTTCTGTCTTTTCTTTCATTGAAAGATACATCTTATAGTGAATTCTAAGATACAGGGAATTAATTTCCGAATTTTTTTCAATTGACTCAAGAAGAGTTTCCATAACAGGAGATATAGCATCCAGAAATAATGTAACCGGATTTCCGGTAATATCAATATTCTTTTCTCCGTTCGTTACAAGTAAATCATTGTATGCTCCAAAAAGCAGAATTAGCAGATTTGATATATGACAGGAATCCCGATCAATCATAGGATCATCAGATGACATTCTTTTTGCATCAAAAGTATGCAGGTAATTGAGCTTCCTGTCATACAATTTAGATAAAAACCAGAAATAGTCATTCACACTTTGATAATCTGATCTGTTCATTAGCGAACCATACTTTCCAATTAGTGATTTATACTTATTACTGAAAATATTTTTTAAGTTCTCTGTGAAGATATCCGTCAAGCAGATACTCATTCTGTGTATAATTATCATCACGGAATTTTAAATCCATTATAAACTGATCCGCAAGTTTATTCAGGTCAAAGATCAGGTTTTTCATAATGCCGTAATTATATTCCGTACCGGGAAAAATATTCTGCCAGATTTTTTCTTTTCCAAGATTTTCATCAGCCAAATCAGGGGTATATTTCTTTATCTCAAGAAATAACTTCAGCACATTCTCTTTTTTATTAAAGTAAGGCGATCTGATAAAGTCTTCAAACTTTAACATCTCATGTTTTGAAAATGTACGGAGGATCTCGAGTAATGAGCTTTTGAACATAATTTTTAAATGTTAAATGTTAAATGTTAAATGTTAAATGTCAAATGTCAAATGTTAAATGTTAAAAGTCAAATGTCAAATGTAAATTATCAATTAACTATTAACTATTTACTATTAACTATTAACTATTAACTATTAACTATTTATTTTCCAGTTCTCCAATTTTTCTCAGAAGCCAGTTTTTGTTTATTGTTTTATTTACAGTTATTTCTTCTTTTAAACAGGAAAGTTTAAATGCATCATAATTTTCTCTATGTGCAAAAAGCGCCTTAATGTATTCACAGTGTTTTACTCTTGTCACTATTCTGGATTCATTTGTTAGATTAGACCTTTTAATAAAATGCTTTAATGCGTCATAAGAATAATCGAACGCAACTCTGTCATTTAATTCGTAATAAATATTTAACTGAAGATGTTTAATGTCAAATTTCATTAACAGATCATTACTCTGAACTTTTACTATAAATTCAAGAGATCTCTCAAAATTCTTTTTGCTGAAATTTAAAACAGCCATTGAGTATAAATAAATATTCTCTCTGAATTCCAATGGAATTTTATCTTTATAATTTTCAATGAATTCTTCAGTGAATTTAATATCGTTTGCACAGGAAACATTTACTATTGAAGTAAAATTACCCGGATCAATGGTTCCGTCAGGCTTAAGTATGATCTTGTTTTTAAATCCGATCTGAATAATGCTGAAATATTCATGATGAAAATTTTTAGTCGTGATCTTTCTATTACCAAAGCTTGTCAGCAGCCCGTTATATAGCTCTCTTAACTCCGCTTCAGAAAACAATCCGCTGTTTTGAGAAAGATTGTTTTTAAATTCATTAAAATATTCTAAACTGTCATTAACTGACAAAGCTTTATACATACTGTAATAACATTCTAATACCCGATAATTTTCAGGAGATTGTTCCTTCGTATATTCCAGAATATTTTTTAATATGGAATGATCTTCTAATTCTTTTAATATCAAATATGAAATATTGCTTTTTACAGGTGAATTATAGTTCAGACTGTTCAGTATAACATCATGAAAAGTTTCAAAACATTTAATCAGAAAACTGAATATCAGATGTTCCGGAGATTTTACAAGTTCATCCTTTTTTTTAAACTGTTCGTTTGCCTGAAGAAATCTAACTTTCATATGATTTAGATCTCTCATGCCGTCATAATAATCTGTCAGAAAATCATATTTAGCTGATTTGAAATTTTTTAAGAATGCCTTTTCAGCAGATTCAATTTTGTTCATAAATACATTCAATATATTCCTGCTGCTGATTGTATTCAAAAAATCAAGACTTCTCTGCGTTTCATTTCTGCTGTAAACTTCTTCTGAGAGAAAGGACTCACACAGTTTACCGAGATCGTGAATTAGATTTTTCATTATCCCATAGTTGTAAACTTTACCCGGAAACAGCGCAGTCCATGTTTTATCTTTTACAAGGTTCTCACTTTCAAAAGCCGGCGAGTATTTCCTTATCTCAAGAAATAATTTCAGGACATTCTCCTTTTTATTAAAATAAGGCGATCTGACAAAGTCCTCAAACTTTATCAGTTCCTGTTTTGAAAATGTGCGGAGGATCTCGAGTAATGAGCTTTTGTGCATAAATTTTAAATTTAAATTACCTGCTCGCCAAGACGGCAAATGTCAAATAAATTTACGGATAACTGCTGATTTATTTAATAAATTTTTCAATTCATTGATCTAAGTATTGAGGTTTTCTCGTTCCTGAATGTTTTTGTTCTTTGGTATAAAAATACTGACTCTTTTTTAATCTCAGGAATCATTCATTAAAACCGCTTGATTTAAATAAAAGATTGAGAAAATAATAATACTTCTCAAGATGTATTCTATGGAGGTTATTCAATTTATCATTATTTTTAATAAAATGTTTTATGGAATCATAATCATTCAAAATAATTGTGATCTTCTGTTTATCAGGGCATGTTTTTGAGGTATCTGATGGACAACCTTCATGTTGAAGTAATTAGTTTCTAATTGCGAAATAATATTTAGGGACTCTTTATATCTGCCCTCGATTATAAGGTTTAAAGCTTTTACATATTTGCTTGTGTTTGATCTGAGATCTTCTTTTAATTTATCAATAAATATTTCTGAAAATTTATTGACCCTTCGAATATCAGATTCGTAAAAAGCTAAGGTTACGTAAGAAATAAAAACGTGTTCTGCCATGACACCATTTGGCTCAGTAATAATATTCTGTCTGAATCAAAGACTACAAGTTTTCCAGGAAAGTTTGTATGCATTCTATGATGCTGTCATTTCCGGCGGTACAATAGTGTAAATCCTTTAAATCATTTCTTGAAAATATTTTTAAATTATCAAACAGTATTTTTTTGAAATTTAAATACCTTTCGTCAGTTTTTTCTATGAACATGAGATACATGAAGTAATATATTTTCAAAAAGAGATGATCTGTTTCAGAGATCTTTTTAATGTTTTCAAGAATTCTTTCAAAGGACTTTAAACTTATCTGTCCTATGAAATATGCAATTGGATTATCTTCAATTTTCATATTTGTACTGTTACTTGAAACTACTAACATCTGAAACAGCTTGAATGAGTTAATGAGAAAATTCAGCATCGAATTCAAAGCAAAACTATCCAGCAGTGAATTATCTCTTTTGGTATAAATGGAAACCCGGTGTTTTATAATCAGCAAGTCATGCCAAAAACCATAATACTCGTTTATGCCAAAATCTGATCGTTTAAAATCATCACGGGTAAAATTTCTTTCAATCGAATCATATTTTTTATAAAATATTTTGGCCAGATTCCTTTCGTCCAGATAGAAAAGGATATATTGTGGCTTTTTAAATTCATCCTCTTCAGCTTTTAAAACTACTATAAATCTTTCTAACAGTTTGTTAATATCAAATATCAGATTTTTAAAGATACCATAATTGTATTTCTTGTCAGGGAATAACGTCTTACAAATTTTTCCTTTTTCAGATTCTCATTTTCATAATCCGGTGAGTATTTCTTTATCTCAAGAAACAGATTTATTACATTTTCTTTTTTATTAAAGTAAGGCGACCTGACAAAGTCCTCGAACTTTATCAGCTCCTGTTTTGTGAAAGTCCGGATGATTTCGAGCAGTGAGCTTTTTAGCATTGGAGTAAAATTATAGCTTCCTTTATTTTTTATAGAAATTTATCTAAGTGTAAATACTCAATCTAAAACATGCCTGTTAAGAAGATTTCAAAATAATTGTTTTAAATTCTGCACAAAATAATACTTTTTAATTAAATATGTAAGTGTCAAGCCGTGAAACTCGTGAAAAAGTTTCTTTGGATACTATATTGAGTAAGTATATTTTTACATCAATTATTTAAAACTTTATAAAAATGGAGATTAAAATGAAAACCCCAAAATTAATTTTATCAATAGTAATTATACTTAGCTCAATGGCAGTAAGTAATTCGGATTCATACGGAATGAACTATAATTTGAATACGAACTCAGTTCAGATTTATAATCAGGATAAAGATCCGAACAGCCATTTATTCAAACTTTACAACAGCAAGCGAACTGAATTTGATAATACAACCATTATTAAATTTAAACTGGGTGAAGATGCAAATGTCCTGCTTACAGTTTGCGATTCTGAAGGAAAAATTATGGAAACTCTTATTGATGACTTAATGTACGCCGGAATTTATAATGTAAATTATAAAACAGCAGATAGGATCATTAGCGGAGAGTTAACTTATATATTAGAAGTAAGAGGAGTTTCCGGGATAAAGAATGTTTTTGCAGTCAAATAAGAATAAGAATTATTAATGAAAAACTTTTTATAAAATAAATAAAAAACTAAAATGGACAGATCAGAAAGGGAAGGGAGAGGAAACTTTTCAAGAGAAATTAATCCAAAACCGATAAGAGCTGATTATCATGAAGGTGATAAATATGGTAATACAAGTTCTTACGTTCAGGAAGCATATAGTGCTGTACTTGGCATTAGCCATCAGCCAAAATCCACCGGCATACTTGCCGGATCTATGGACAGACATAAAGGTGTTGGTGTCGCAGGTAAAAGTGAAAGCATTGGAGTTTTAGGAATGAGTAATAAAGGAGTCGGGGTTTGGTGCGAAAGCAATGAATATGAAGCAGTTCATGCTGAATCGAATTCTTCCAAAAGTTCAACCATTGCTGCATATAACTTTAATGACAGTGAAAGTTCTTCAGCATTATTTGCAAAAAAGATAGGCAAAGGATGCTCTGCCATTTTCGACGGTAATGTAAACATTGTTGCAGGCGATCTGAATGTTCAAAAGGGAATATTAAAAATAAACGGACAAAGTGTCTGGGAATTGATTTATGACCTCCAATCAGAAGTTAATAATCTTAAAAGTCAAGTAATTAATGCAGATAATAAGGCGGAAACAGCGCAGCAAACAGCTGACAGAGCGCAGCAATCAGCAAATAATGCAAATAATGCGGCTAAAAAAGCATTAGATCAAATTAATTCTTAAAATTAATCTTTTAAAAGCAGCCCGTGAATTGTTTTCAATAATATTCAAATAATTGCATCCCCCGATGCAGGGCTGCTTTCTTAAATTCAGGTGCTTTATGAAATATTGCAGGATTTGATTTTTGATTTAACTATTAACTACTAACTATTAACTAACAACTATTTACTATTATGAAAAATCTATTCTCTTTAAAATGCATCTCCATCTTTTCTGTATTTGTATTTTCCTTTTCAGCTTCATCAAATGCCGGATGGAAAAACTCTGAACAAAATCTTAATACTCTGCAAACTCAGAACATAGCTTCCGATTCTCTTCCAAAGGGAGTTTCAAAAGACTGGCTTGAAGATCTGCGGGATGAAAACGGCAACAGAATTTCTCTTAACGAAAATACAAGAGCTCCGGGTCAGATCCCGGAAGATCCGGAAGGTGATGCGTTTCAAAGAAAAGTTTTTAACGGACTTGCCGCTAATTCTCAATTTGGATACTCAATAAATAGTGCTGGTGATGTGAACGGCGACGGTTATGACGATGTGATCATAGGAGCTTACGGTTATAATTCATTTACGGGCAGAGCTTATATCTATTATGGAGGGTTAAATATGAATACGACAGCAGATGTCATTTTGACAGGAACGGCTGTAAGTAATTTTTTCGGTTATTCAGTGTCTACAGCAGGGGATTTAAACGGTGACGGATACGATGATGTAATTGCCGGAGCTTATGGTAATACATCAAACATGGGAAGAACTTATATATATTTCGGCGGAGCTTCTATGAACAATTCAGCTGATGTTATTTTAACAGGTGAAGCAGCAAGTAATTTTTTTGGAATTTCTGTTTCTTCATCTGGAGATGTAAACGGAGACGGATATTCGGATGTAATAGTTGGTGCGAATGGATACAGTTCAAATACAGGAAGAAGTTATATTTTCCTTGGCGGAGCAGTAATGAATAATATAGCAGATATTACAATGACGGGAGAAGCAGCGAATAATATTTTCGGAACTTCAGTATCCACAGCCGGAGATGTAAACGCAGACGGGTTTTCCGATGTGTTCATCGGGGCAAGCGGTTATAGTTCAAATACCGGGAGAGCTTATATTTATCTAGGCGGAAGTTCAATGGATAATTCATCAGATGTAATAATGACAGGTGAAGGTGTAAATAATTATTACAGCACCTCTGTATCATCAGCAGGGGATATAAACGGAGACGGATATTCCGATGTGATTGCAGGCGCATATGGAATTAATGCATTCACCGGAAGAGCTTATATATATTTTGGAGGAGCAAGTATGAATTCAATTTCAGATGCAGTAATGTCCGGTGAAGGTAATATCAATTACTTCGGAGCATCAGTTTCTTCTGCAGGTGATATAAACGGAGATGGATTTTCTGATATTTTTATCGGAGCTTACGGTAATAATTCAAATACCGGAAAGACATATGTATACTTTGGCGCTTCATCTGTGGATACATCAGCAGATGTAACTATGACCGGAGAGACGACAAATAGTAATTTCGGAAATTCAGTTGCATTAGGAGGTGATATTAATAATGACGGTTATTCTGATCTGCTGGTTGGTGCTTATGGATATAGTTCAAATACAGGAAGAGCTTATTTTTATGATTACTTTATGAGAAATCTGATTACACCGGAAATAACAATGACCGGAGAAACTTCCGATAATCTTTTTGGATATTCTGTTTCAACCGCGGGCGATGTAAATGGCGACGGATATACGGATGTTATTGCTGGAGCTTATGGTTATAATGCAGGAACAGGAAGAGCTTATGTTTATTTAGGGGGACCGGCAATGGACAATATAGCAGATGTTACAATGACAGGTGATACTGTGAATAACAGGTTTGGATTTTCAGTATCAACAGCCGGGGATGTGAATGGGGATGGTTATTCGGACATTGTAGTCGGAGCATACCGGAATTACTTCAGTACAGGAAAAGCTTATATTTTCCTGGGAGGCAATTCTATGGATAATTCCGCGGATGTTGTTATGTCCGGTGAACTAGCTTCAGATTTGTTTGGCTATTCTGTTTCCACAGCCGGCGATGTAAATGGAGATGGATATGCTGATGTGATTATTGGATCAGACTATTCAACTACAGGCAGAGCATATATTTATTATGGAGCGAGTGTTCCAAACAATACAGCTGATGTAATAATGACAGGTTCGGGATCCGGTTTTGGAATTTCTGTATCAACAGCCGGAGATGTAAACGGAGACGGGTATTCTGATGTAATAGTCGGAGCTCGTTTATATAACTTTGGAACCGGAAGATCACATATTTTCTTTGGGGGCATTTCCATGGATAATAACTCAGATATTATACTGACAGGTGAATCAACAAACGATAATTTCGGGAACTCAGTTGCCTCAGCGGGTGATGTGAACAGCGACGGATATTCTGATGTTATTATCGGAGCTCCATTTTATGGTATGAATAATTTTAATAATGGAAGAGCTTACATTTACTACGGAGGAAATATAACAGACAGTATTGCAGATGTAGTTATTACCGGTGAGCAGTACAGTAGAACAGGAATTTCAGTTTCATCAGCAGAAGATGCTAACGGAGACGGTTACTCAGATGTTATCATTGGAGCAAATGAAGTTAATACTTATACAGGGAAGGCATATATTTTCTTTGGCAGCAGCTCAATGAATAATACTGCAGATATTTTTATGAGCGGAAATTCAGTTAATGAAAATTTTGGTATTTCAGCTGCATCAGCAGGTGATATTAACGGAGACGGGTATTCAGACCTGATTGTAGGTGCAGGCAGTATAAATTTAGCAGCAGGTCGGGCATATATCTTTAAAGGGTCTGCTATTTCAGTTAAACCAATTCTTCTTCACGTTCAAGATGTCCCGAACGATCAGGGCGGACAGCTTAATCTCAAATGGGCAAGAAGCGCAAATGATGTACAGGGAAATTCACTTATAACAGATTATCTTGTTCAGAGAAGCTTCCCTCCTTCGGGCGGAAATTTTTCGTGGCAGAATGTTGCAACGATACCTGCTTCCCATGAATCATTCTATACTTATGTAGATCTTACTCCTTCGGATTCCACAGCCAACGGCAACAGCACTTTTTTTTACAGGATCACTGCAAGAACAAATGATATAAATCAAAGCTGGAGATCTGCAATTCTTTCCGGAAGAAGCCTCGATAACATTTCTCCGCCTGTGGTGTCTCCTTTTAATGGATTTACTGAATCTGTAAATGTAAGACTTACCTGGAATAGAAACTCAGCATCTGATTTACTGAATTATGTATTATTCAGAAGCGTAAATAATTCTATAGACCCTTATTCTGATACTCCTTTATATACACTTGCTGATTCGACTTATCTGGACACTGCGCCATTAAACGGTTTATATTATTACTTTATTGTCGCCCAGGATATTCACAATAACTACAGCCCGGTTGCAACTGTACAAGCTCCCGTTACTGTAAAAACTCTTTTTACGTTCGGCGCAATACAGGGACTTTATGATGCCGTTTCAGATATTATGATCTTTGATACTGTAACTGTATATCTTAGAAATTCGACCTCACCATATGCAAGAGTCGATTCATCAAGGAAAGAGTTGTATGGTCCGGGAACAGGACAGTATTTTACATTTAACAACGCACAGAACAGTACTCCTTATTATGTCGAAGTAAGACACCGCAATGCTCTGGAGACCTGGAGCGCTGTACCGGTTACTTTCGTAAGTGATGCTGCATCAATAGCTTTTTCCGTAGATGCGTTTTACGCTTATGGAAATAATCAAATACAGATTGATTCTGATCCGTACAATGTCTTTGCATTTTACAGCGGTGATGTAAATCAGGATGGAACTATAGATCTTACAGACGGTAGTCTGATTGATAACGACGCTATAAATTTTGCTTCAGGATATCTGCCGACTGACCTGAACGGAGACGGCATAATTGACGTTGCCGATGCCGTGTTTGCGGATAATAACTCTTTTAATTTTGTGAGTAAAATAACTCCCTAACAGTTAATAGTTAGCAGTTAACAGTTAATAAAAACAATTGTTAATGACGGGTTTTATAAGAAGGGTTTGAATTCTAACTAATGAATAAATTTAAAGATATGATCTCTAATTCAATATTAAAAATTGAAATTTGAAATTTCTAATTGCTCTTTAAAATCAGCCCGTGGATTGTCCGCGAAACATATTCACTTAATTGCATCGCCGGTATGCAGGGCTGTTTTTTTAAAATTAGTATTATATGAAGTAATAATCTGGATGTTAATATTGAATTTAACACGTAATCTTTAACTATTAACTATTAACTAATATATTAACGATAAAATAAATTCATGAAAACAATCATTACAAAATCATCTATCGCAATTGTAATTTTAATAATTTCTAATTTCAATGTTTTTTCACAGGAGAAAAAGATTTACAAAGGAGAAGTTCCTGCTCCACTGATAATTGAAGATAATTTTGAGCAGTCTTTAAAGAATCAGAATCATCAATCAAAAAAGATTACTGATTTTGAAAAAAAATTAAAAAACTTGAAAGAGTCGGGAAATACTGATAACACAGGAAATCTGGAAAAAGAATTTGATGAGGTAATGGGAACTAAAACCATAAAACTGGAAAAAGATGAGAATGTTAAACTGCTGGATGAAACAGAAATTAATAGACAGCAAAACTTGCAAACTTCAAAAGTAGCTCCTTATATTGGTTTTTGTGCTGCAACCTGCACGGAAGAGTCGGGACCAAATACAGGAAGGATTTGGACAATAATAATAACCGTTTGGGATATAAATGCAGGATATTATGATTATGAGAGTATTTATTATTCTGACAATAATGGTTTATCCTGGATTCATTATCTTTCGTATTCTGCAGATTATTTAAACTGGGGAGCAACTCATTTTGATGCGGAAATAGTCCAGTATAATGGAAATAAATTTTTATGGTATGTAGATGATAATTATCATCTTAAAGTAATAAATCTGACAAATTATACTTATGGATTTTATACTCTAAATTGGCCCGGGGATGATTATCAATTAAGAAACTTCAGAATCACATCAGATAACGCTTTTTATCCAAGTAATCCTTATATATACATAATTGCTGAATATGATAGTTCGGATGTAAATGGGTTTTATTTTTCTCAAAAAGCTGCCATATGTTTAAATCCTTTAACCGTAAATCCAAGCATAACATACAGATCATCAGTTATAAAACCTTTTACTACTCCTAATTACTTTGATGCAAGAGGTAATTTTACCACCGATATTGCTTATTACAGAAATGGCGGATCAGACTCAATCATTATTGTCGAATCAGGGGTTCCTTCAAAATCCAGTCTTCGATTATATAAAACCTCAATATTTTCATATCTTACTAGCCTGCAAAGCGTTGGTTCACTCGGAAGTATATTTAATAAATCCAGGGCAAATGTAAGCGTTGCTACAAACGGAGGATATAAGAATATTATGATCACAAATATTGAGGAATATTCTCAGTATGACTGGGATCTGGAGTATCATTATTCAACAAACGGATCAATTGGCTGGAATCAGGGATATATTGATTATACATATGCCAATATCGATAATGATTATGGATATGGTGGAGCAACTGACCTCGTTGCAGAGAGAAATAATCCCGGTAATTTTTCTATAGCATATGGCTATACTTATCCGGACAATCCGGAAATTGTCTATTCTCATGCAGATAATTATACATGGGGTTCAATAATCAAACCACTTAATTTTAAAGAAAACAGCATTAATAAAGCTCCTAAAACCGGAATAAATAAAGGAGCAGGAATAAATAATCATTTTGTAATCTGGAGTGATTCATATGACACAATCTGGTCAACATCCGTTATTCCGGAAAACAACAAAGATCTTTTTCTGTTCGGCGCTATTCAGGGATTATATGATGCTGCTGCAGATGTAATGATCTATGATACTGTTACAATATATTTAAGAAACGCAGCCTCACCTTATGCAAAAATAGATTCATCAAGAAAAGAATTGCTGGGTCCCGGAACAGGACAGTATTTTTCATTCAACTACGCACAGAACGAAACACCTTATTATGTCGAAGTAAGACACCGCAATGCTCTGGAGACCTGGAGTGCTGATCCTGTTACATTCGTAAGTGATAATGCTTCTATAGCTTTTTCAGTTGATGCAATTTACGCTTATGGAAATAATCAGATACAGGTTGATACTGATCCGTATGATGTCTATGCATTTTACAGCGGTGATGTAAATCAGGACGGGACGATAGATCTTACGGACGGTAGTCTGATAGATAACGATGCTATAAATTTTGCTTCGGGATATCTGCCGACTGATTTAAACGGAGACGGAATCATTGACGTTGCCGATGCGGTGTTTGCGGATAATAACTCTTTTAACTTTGTGAGCAAAATAACTCCTTAACAGTTAATAGTTAATAGTTAGTAAACATAGTTGCGATGACGGGTTTCAAATAACGAGTTTCATATCTAACTCAAGATAATTTAAAGATATATTCTGTAATCTAATATTTAAAATTTGTAATTATAAATTTGTAATTGCTCTTTAAAAGCTGCCCGTGAATTGCATGCAAACATATTCACATAATTGCATCCCCTGATTTGCCGGGCTGCTTTTTAAATTTAACTATTAACTATTAACTATTAACTATTAAGCTCTTCTAACTTATTTAATTTTTTCATTATCCATTTATAATTAACTAACTGTGAACCTGCGATTTCTTTTTTTAAAACTTCAAAATCCGTTTCCATTTCACCGAGTTTAATTTTATAAAGGATAAGAATATATTTTACAAAGTTTTGTCTTACCTTTATAAGATTACTGCTTAACGATTTAACATTTTTAAGAAAGTGTTTGAAACTGTCGATCTGGTAAAAAAACTGATCGCTCCGCTCCAGTTCATAGTATATTCTCAGATACATATTGTTTGCGCGCAGCTTTTCACTGATATTATTGTATTTTGGAATGCTCAGATATTCGAGAGCTTTTTCGAAATTTTCTTTTACAAATTCAAGTTCTGCGCGGGCATGGTTCACAACATTCGATCTTTCGTTTTCAGGCACCATATCTTTATACTTTTCTATAAACTTTTCCGCAAATTTAATTTCACCGGCTTTTATTGCAGTAAGAAAAGCATACATAAACCATTCTGAATACATTTTCCCGTCTTCTGTTAAAATTTCCTTGTCTAACATTCCGTTTATAATTTCGAACTCGTCTTTACTGTAGTCCATCCCCGGTTTTAGATTCATATCCCAGCAATATGACAGTAATGCGACAAAGATCATGTCATTTTCAGAATTATCAAGTATGTGATGATTTTTTTCAAGAAGTTGTTTTAATCTGTAAAATGTTTTATCATTCTTTCTGTCTGTCATCAGTCTGATAGTAAGATAAAATAACTCGACAGCAGTCTCTTTTTTAAAATCTGATTCGTCGATTAAATTTAACAGCATTGATAAACTGCTCAAATCATATTTCTTATTGAACTGACTGACATGCTGAACGGCAACAGCGTATAATCTGAGAAGTCTGATGAATGAAAACTTCCATATACTGTCAATTTGAATCTGAATATCTGTCGTCTTAACTGTAGTATCTCTTTTTATGAGATGCTTCCGGTTAATTTCTTCTGTTTGAGTTGTCCTGAGAAAGTATTCGGCGCTCCGCGTTTTATTTCCTTCAAGATATTGTATAGTTTTTTGAAACTGTTTATTATAAAATTCATTCAGATCTCTTCTTTGATATATATCAAGTAGATTTTTATGATGATCGAATTTATCACTTTTGAATAAGCAATATGAAATATAATCTTCCGCAAGTTTGAATAAATTGCTGCCTAATCTTCTTATAACATCGTCTCTGAAACCGGAATCAGGATACAGTGAATTGTAAACATTCTTTTTCGTAAAATCCGGGTGATCAAAAGAAGGATAGTATTTTTTTATTTTATCAAAAAAAGCCGCAACTTCCGCTCTGTTGTTAAGAAAAGGTGAATGAACAAACTTATCAAATTCCTTCAATTCACTTTTTGAAAAAGTTTTAAGCAGCTGAATGATATTAGTTTTATTCAGTGAAATATCGGTCGGTGCGGTCAGATTCTCCATGTGATTTTCTTTTGTTTATTGGGACAATTATTCTCCAGATTGTACAAATTATTAATAAATTTCATTAAAAAATAATCTTTTCAGTTTAATTGCAGTATTTTATTTGGGACAATTTAACAAAAATATCTTTGCAGATTATGCAATGTTGCTTCTATTTTTGTATAAATTATTTTTAAAATTAAAAATTAGTATTTAATATTAATAATTGAGAATTCATAATTGATAATTGATAATTGATAATTGATTGGTCAAACTCCGAATTTAAGATTAACAATTTAATATTCATAAAATAAAATTACAAAATCCATTAATTTAAATTTAAAGTGAAATGAAAAAACTTTTAATAAGCATTAAAATTTTAATTTATTTGTTTATCATTGTTATGTCAGTAATGAGCATGTATAGTACAAACATCAAAGCTCAGTGGACTAATTTATATAACGGCGCCGGTGATGCGGAAGACCGCGCAAATTATATTACAGTAGACAGCAAAAAAAATACTTATGTGACAGGAAGCAGTAAAGGTATCGGATCAAACTATGATTACCTTACAATAAAATATGATTCAAACGGAGTGCTTAAATGGTCTCAAAGATATAACGGACCCGGTAATGACATGGATCATCCGACGGATATAGAATTTGACACTTCGGGAAATGTTTATGTTACCGGTTACAGTCTCGGCATTGGAACTGATTACGATTACGCAACAATAAAATACAATTCAAACGGCGTGATGCAGTGGACTCAGAGATTCAATGGCCCCGACAGTTTATATGACAAAGCAACAGAGCTTTCAATTGATAATACGGGAAATATTATTGTAACCGGTTATACCGGAATATCTTTCCAGTACGATTACATGACTATAAAATACAACAGCAGCGGTGTTGAGCAATGGTCAAAGTCTTATAACGGAACAGGGAATTATGTTGATTATGCAAATTATGCAGTCACAGATGCTTCGGGAAATGTATATGTAACCGGAACAAGCTATGGACTGGACAGTGAGTATGATTTTCTGACGATCAAATATAATTCATCAGGAACTTTACTATGGTCACAAAGAGGAAACGGAACAGGCAATACCTATGACGAAGCTAAGAAAGTTCTAGTTGACAACTCAGGTAATGTCTATGTAACAGGTGACAGCTTTGGCACCGGTACAGGTTCGGATTATTTAACAGCAAAATATAATTCAGCAGGTGTGATCCAGTGGAGTCACAGATATGATGAATCATATAACTGGGATTATGCGAATGATCTTGAAGTTGATGCTTCAGGAAATGTTTATATTACAGGCAGCGGATATGGAAATTCAAACTCCAGTAATATTACCACAATTAAGTATAACAATGCCGGATCAGTTCAATGGATCAGAGTATACAATGGAATTGCCAGCGCTAATGATGAAGGGAAAGATCTTGTTGTCGATAATTCAGGAAATGTCTATGTCACGGGGTTGTCAGCTACAGGACCAATCGCAGTTATCGGTCTGGACATGATTACATTAAAATATGACGCAGCAGGTAACAGCCGCGGTATTATTATTTATGCAGGAAGCGGCGAATCACAGGACAATGGAAATGCAATAGCGATAGATAATTCAGGAAATATTTATGCAGCGGGATTTATTAATGCAGCCAATGAGGATTTTATCACATCAAAGTATTTGTCTGCAGATTTTTTGCCGGTCAATCTTCAGCTCACTGCATTTATTCAGGGATCATACAACAGCGGAAGCAACACACAAACCGGAGATACGATCAAAGTAAAACTCAGATTCAGATTCCCTCCTTATAATATCATAGACAGTACAACAGCATTTCTTTCAGGTTCCGGAAGTGCGTCAATGAATTTTTACATCGCTCCCGATATGAGTTATTATATTTCAGTCGAACACAGAAACAGTATCACGACATGGAGCTCAGATACGATACCGCTTTCAAACTCCGGCGTTAACCTGTATGATTTCTCAGATGATGTGACCAAAGCATATGGAAGCAATATGATACAGGCGGATGCATCACCTGTGAGATTTGCAATATACAGCGGAGATGTAAATCAGGACGGGACGATAGATCTGACTGACGGAAGTCTTATAGATAACGACGCATTTAATTTTGCATCGGGATATCTGCCGACGGATGTAAACGGAGACGGAATTATTGACGTAGCTGATGCTGTGTTTGCGGATAATAATGCATTTAATTTTGTGAGTAAAATAACACCGTGACAGTTAATAGTTAATAGTTAACAGTTAATATAAACAGTTTTAAATGATAAATGATAAATGAATAATATGTAAAAAACAACAAATATAGACCATTTTGCGATAGTTCAGAAAAAATTAATTTGTATGCAATATTAAAGAGCAATAAGTCTGAGGGAAAAATATTTATAAATTCGTCATTTGTAATTTGATATTAAATTACGGAGTCCCAATGAGCAGGAGACTTCGCTAAGGAAAATATTTGAAATTTGTTATTTGTAATTTGAAATTAAATTACGGAGTTCCAAAGTGCAGGAGACTCCCCCGGGGGTAATAAACTTCAGCCAAGCTCTTTGGCTTTTAGTATCAGCCAGTTTTTTTCTAAGATATTTTTTTCCTTTAGCAGAAGCTTTTTCAGAAGATGACTTTCCTTTTTTTTATTTCCCATTTTAATGTTCAATATGGAAGAGAAATATTTTGCAAAATTCTTACCCTTTAATAAAGCTCCGGGTTTGATATTTTCTGTCGAAGAAAAAAGATGCTTCAGCGTATCAAGTTCAGTGTAAGCTGATTCGAAATAACCAAGCTCATAAAAGTTTTTTATTTTTAGAATCTTAATATCAAATTTGAAGACATCTTTGTTGAAATTAACCTTTGACGCATAATTGACTGAACCTGTGAAATTTTTCTTTTCAAAATGATATACGGATTCGCACAGACTGACCAGATCGTCTTTGTAATCCGCGGGAAAATATTCAGAGTATTTTTTACGGAAAGCTTTAATTCTGCCGAATTCGCCTTTCTGCCTGCAGATGTTAATGTAATTTCTGCAAAAGCTAATCTGCAGAGTAAGTGACGGGTTGGGTATATAATACCCGCTTAAAAATTTTTCATATAAAAAATATTCTTCATCAATAAATATATTATCATAATTATCGTTCTGATAACTCAGGAATTTTATAATGTTCACATATAAATTTTTAACCTCCCATTCCGAGAAATATCCGGGATTGTCTTTCAAAAGCTGATTCAGTTTGTAATAGCTTTCCCTGTCATTCTTATCACTGACTATGTTGTAACTGTACAAGACCATTTTCAGATAGACGGAATACCGGCTGTCATTATTTTCAAGATAGTTTAAGAATTCTTTAAAATTCAGATTCCGGATAAATTCATCCGCAAGCTTATTGCTTTTTTTTATCTCTCTTGAAAAAGTATTCCGGTGATTTATATAAGAGTAAATTATTCTCAGATAAAAAACCGTAAACGTTTCCACTGTCAGAGCATACGCCTCATGCATCTTCGAATCTCTTAAATGCGTTCTGAATTCCTTTACTTCCATGTTTACAAAATAAGTTTCAAGCAGTGATTCCGGGTTTACCTGATCGGCTGCCTTTATTTTTTTAAGCATGCTTTCGGATCTTATTCTGAACTGATCGCCGAGATTTCTTATCCTAAGCTCATTCAGTAAACAATGTTTTTGAAAAATATTATTGCCGCTGAAATTTTTCAGTTTTAAATATTCTTCAGCATATCTAATCAGATCGGAAATAATTCTTCTCGTCAGTCCGTCATTATATTTTTTCCCGCCGTAAAGTTTTTCAAATATTTTTTTCTTATCCGTTTTGCTTTCCGCAAACGACGGATAAAGTTTTGTCAGTTCCCTGTAAAAATTCAGCACAAATTTTTTACAGCCGAAAAAAGGAGACGACAGGAATTTGTCAAACTCTCTGATCTCTTCTTTAGAAAGCTTTTTTAGTATTGGAATTAACTTTGAATTCGTCATAATCGGGGTAACTTATTTTTTATGTATTGCGGATTAAAATCCTAATTGCCAGTCATTTCATAATAATAACAAAGAATTAATTAAGAATCACGGGTAACATTTCCGGAAATATTTCTTTGACAAAATTGTAATTCGTTGATAACTTGCCTCAGTATATTCACGGGAGAGAAAATACCTCATTCAAATTTATTTTTTTAGCGAAGCGATTTACTGTCTCTTATTTTCTCTCCCGATAATAAGCGGTTAATTTGCTTCGCTGTTATTTAAGTAATAAGTTTTAAAGAATAATATATTGAAAAAAATGAAAGGAGAAATACAATGAATACCAAATCAGCTTTTTTAGCGATCGTGTTTTTATTTATGGTAACTGGCGCGTTAACAGCGCAAAATGAATATGAAAGAGAGCCGGAATTTCAATCCGATGCAACCAGTCTCCAGTCCATAAACGGTTTGGTGGCGTCTCAGCGTTTTGGTTATTCAGTATCAAACTGCGGAGACCTCAACGGCGACGGATATGATGATATTATTACCGGAGCTCATTTTACAAATTCAAGCGCAGGAAGAGCATACATCTACTTCGGCGGTCCAATAATGTCTTCTACACCTTCATTCGTACTTAACGGAGAAGCGGCTAATAATTTTTTCGGGATTTCAGTATCTGATGCAGGTGATGTAAACGGCGACGGATACAGCGATGTAATAGTCGGAGCTTACGGATACTCTTTAGGAATAGGAAGAGCTTATATTTACTACGGCGGATATAATATGGATAATATTGCTGATGTTGTTCTTACCGGAACGGGGAATATCAACTTCGGCTATTCTGTCTCAACTGCCGGCGATGTAAATGGCGACGGTTTTTCGGATGTGATAGTCAGTGGTTATGCATATTCCGGAAACAGAGGACGGGCTTACATTTATTACGGCGGATTGATCATGGATAACATTGCAGATAAAACACTTGAAGGTGTCGTGTCGGGAGGATTCTTTGGATTTTCACTTTCAGGCGCAGGTGATGTAAACGGAGACGGCTTTTCGGATGTGCTTGTAGGCGCTTACGCAGTTTCATCTTTTACGGGAGCTGCATACATGTTTTACGGAGGATCTAACATGGATACTATTGCAGACGTTACTTTCACAGGCGAAACTGCAAGCGGTTTCCTTGGACAAAGCGTAGCTGACGCCGGCGATGTAAACGGTGACGGATATTCGGATCTGTTAATTGCTGCTCCGCAATTATTCTTCAGTAAGAGGAAGAGCTTATATTTATTACGGAGGACCTGTGATGGACAATACCGCTGATGTTGTATTTACCGGGGAGCTGACAGGGATTCAATTCGGGAGAGTCTCCGGAGTGGGAGATGTGAACGGCGACGGATTTTCAGATATACTTATTGGGGCTCAGGGATACCAAACGCTTAAAGGCAGAGCTTATCTTTTTTACGGAGGAACGGCAATGAATAATGTTCCTGATATGATCATGACCGGAGAGGCGACAAGTAATTCTTTCGGATGGGCAGTCGGCGGCGGCGGTGACATAAACGGCGACGGGTACAAAGACTTCATAGTGGGAGCTCCCGGTCATAATTCAAACAAAGGAAAAATATACATTTATAAGAACTCGCTAACGGGTAATGATATTCCAGATGTTATAACATACGGAGCGTTCCAGAGTCAACTGGGAGCATCTATTTCAGATGCAGGGGATCTTAACGGTGACGGATATGATGATTATATTGCAGGCGCTCCGTCATACGGGGATTTCGCAAGAGGAAGAGTATATATACATTTCGGTTCGGCAAATCCGGATACAATACCTGACTTGATCATAAATGGTTTAGATGATTTCAGCTGGTTTGGCTGGGCAGTATCCGGCTTGGGAGATATTAATGCTGACGGATATGATGACTTTGCAATTGGAGCACCGGAATATAATTCACAGCAAGGCAGAGTTTATGTTTATTACGGAGGCGTAAATGTGGACACTGTCCATGATCTGAGAATGAGCGGTTTAACAACTAATTCGAGATTTGGAAATGCAATTTCCACTGCAGGAGACATGAACGGTGACGGTTACTCGGATTTACTGATTGGGGCGCCGTCATATGCAAGTTCAAGAGGCAGATTTCAAGTTTATTACGGAGGAAGTCCGATGGATACTGTTTCGGACTATGGTATTACGGGATCAGCAGTAAATGATAATCTCGGATTAAGCGTTTCCCATGCAGGGGATCTGAACGGTGACGGATATTCTGATATTCTCGCCGGAGCTCCCGGATATGATACAACAGGAGGTGTGTATACTGTTTTGGGAAATTCATTATCTCTCAGGGTGATTTCAGGAGAGAATGATTATGATTATTTTGGCTCCGGTGTATCAGGAGCAGGTGACGTGAACGGTGATGGATATGATGATTTCATAGTCGGCTCTCCTTATGCAAATGTTAGTCGCGGCAAAGCGTATTTATATTTCGGAGGATCAGACCTCGACTATAACCATGATGCTGAATATTTCGGCTTCCATTCTGAGTTCGGCTATTCTGTATCAGGAGCAGGAGATGTAAATAATGACGGATTTGACGACGTCCTTATTGGTGAAAGGAAGTTTGATATCAATAAAGGAAGATCATATATTTATTTCGGAGGTTACAGTGCAGATAATTCCTATGACATTCTGCTATATTCAAATCAATACGGTGAAGAGTTCGGGTCCTGCGTCAGCAATGCAGGTGATATTAACGGCGACGGCATTGAAGATATTCTTGTCGGCGGTCCCGGAAATGAAATTTTCGGCGGAGGAAGCGGCGCCGCATATCTTTACTTGTCTTCGCCGCCTTCTGTGAAACCCATTCTCATCAGCGTCAAAGATGTGCCGAATGATCAGGGCGGAAAAGTAAATTTGAAATGGACGAGAAGCGCATATGATATTACCGGCACTGATATGATAACTGATTATCTTATTCAGAGAAGTCTGCCGCCGGGAAGCGGCGGATTCTTCTGGGAAAATATAGCTTACATTCCCGCAACAAGAGAATCGTTTTACGCTTATACCGACGATACTCCTTTTGATTCTGTTTCGGGAAATAACGGAACGCTTTATTACAGGATCACTGCGCGGACAAATAATCAGAATAATTTCTGGAGATCGAATATAGTTTACGGAAGAAGTATTGACAACATCGCTCCTTTAATGGTCTCGCCGTTTAATGCATCTGCCGTTATAGATGATGTGCAGCTTACTTGGAAGAGAAGTTCAGCGCCGGATCTTTTGAATTATATTCTGTTCAGAAGTTATTCACCAACCATAAACCCTAATTCAGAAACTCCTTATGCCACGACTGTTGATTCTGCGTATGTTGATACATCGCCTTTGAGCGGACTGTTTTATTATTTCATAGTCGCGCAGGACATTCACGGAAATTACAGTCCCGTTGCAGTTGCTCTTAGTCCGAATATAACATTGAATCTAAGTATGTACATCGAAGGATTTTATAACAGTGCAAATGATCAGCAGGTGAGTGATACGATTACTGTCGAGCTTAGAAATTCAATTTCACCTTATACAACAGCAGATGTATCAAAAGCTGTAGTATCATCAACAGGCAACGCGGTATTAAATTTCGGCGGCGCTGCTGACGGAAATTATTTTATATCCGTAAAGCACAGAAACAGCATTGAGACCTGGAGTGCAAATTCAAATTCATTCTCTAGAACTTCTCCGGCAAATTATGATCTGTCATCTTCTTCATCCCAGGCATTCGGAAATAATTTGATTCAAATAGATTCATCACCTTTAAGATTCGGAAATTACTCAGGCGATGTAAATCAGGACGGAGTTATAGATCTGAGTGACGGCAGTCTTATAGACAATGACGCGTTCAACTTTGCATCGGGGTATCTTCCGACGGATGTGAACGGAGATGATGTAACAGATCTTGCTGATGCTGCGGTTTCAGATAATAATGCGTTTAATTTTGTGGGCATAGTGCGACCGTAATAAAGTATAATTTCATCAAAATGACTGGAAGTAAGTAAGTTACATTTCACAATCGAGAAAGATTAACCGGCAGCCTTTGGATCACCACTGAGATCCTGATTGATCCAACAGGTTGTCAGTTCAATCTGACATCTGGTCTTAAATTAAAATTTTAGAATTTGATAATTTTTGCAGCACATTTCTATGAAAAATATTGATCGAAAATTCATGTGTTATTTTAAGATCGTTTTAGGAATGTCAACCCGCACGGGGTGACCGATCGCCTTTTAATTCATTCACCTTTTCCAGAAGCCATATCTTAAAAGTAAGATTAAGGTCTTTTGATATTTCTGTTTCAAGAATGCCGATATCTTTTTTGTTTCCGGATTCTTTTAAATTCAATAATTCATTTACTGCTTTAATAAAAATTCTTTCACGGTCTTTTATTTTATCCGTAAGATCTTTTGTATTTGCAATGTATTCCTTTACGGATTTTATGAGAGAATTTGCCTGCTCAAAATAACCGAGTTCAAAATATATAAGAAGCAGCAGTTTCTTTGCATCCATTTTAAAATAAAAGAAATCATCATGAACCATTATAAGATTTTCAAGGGATTTACCGAATTCTTTTCTTCCGAAATGAACATATGCATATGAAAAATACCTCATGTTTTCACGGTATTCCGGCTTTAATTCGTTTATAAAATCATTGACGAAAGTTTCGAACCAGTCTGTTTCATTGAATGTAAATGCGCAGATAGCAATATTCCTGAATTTAACTATATCCATAATATCATTCTCACTGTTTTTATACACACCAAGCTCAACAGATCTTTTATGGATTTCGAATTGCTCTCTTCCGAATATTTCAGGATTGTCATTCCGACATTGCATAGAACAGTATGAGATAAGCATTGCATATAAATAAAATCTTTCACTCTGACCAAAAAGAGAATAGTATTCATCTACCATTTTTTTAAATTCAAAATAGTATTTATGATCTTCTGTATGTTTCATCATCAGGTATGCCGCATAGTTTACCGCAACATAGGGATAAAATTTATCATTATTTTTTTTCATTACTTCCAAAACTCCCGGTGAATCAAGATGACTCATGAGATTATCAATTAGATTTTCTCTGAAATTAACATTATGCGTCTTTGCCGCGATGCTCAATTCAGGATTTCGGTAACCTTTTATTAGTGCTGCCACGGCAAAACATTCACCCTGTGATATGATAGAGTCAACTGCTCCTGAAATATCTCCATTTTCAATACAGTACACCATAAAGTTTTGAGCTGAATAAAATTGATTAATAAAATCAAGGGCACCTCCTTTTTCCGGGAGTTCTTTATTGGCAGTGGAAGTATTAAATATTTTCTCAAATTCTTTGTAAGATCGCTTCTCTCTGAGCCTGTTCAAGAGATAGTATTCTCTCTTGTGCGAATCTTCATTCAGCCCGGTCTGAATAAGAAATTCTTTGCAGAGTTTAAACATTTCGGAAGACAGTGTATGTATTAAAGTTTTTGATTTTAACTTATCATACTTTTTACCGGGATACAATTCTTCATAAAAATTCTCTTCGCTGAAACTTTCTTCTTCAAATCCCGGGTAATATTTCTTCAGACATTTGAAAAACGCCGATAAGTTTCGCCCGCGATTGAAGTAAGGCGAATCTGTGAATAATTCTAATTCCCGGAATTCATGCGGTGTAAATGTCTTAATTAAATTTATTAGCTTGGAATCCTTCATAAAAAAATTTGACTGGATAATTCTGTAAGAATATAATATTCAGAAGTTAAATTATAGCTTATTTTTGATATATTCAGCCTCATTTTATATGATTAGTCTGTAAGAATCGCAAAAAAGTTTGGTTGGAGTAAGATATGAAAATCCGTAATTTGTAAAATTAATTAATCAATCATATTTTCGGAGGGAAAAATGAGCATTAGAAATTTTACAATTGCTGCATTAATTTCAATAATTTTATTTTCATTTAAAGGTTCAGATTTCAATTTCGAATTCTCCGAAAGCGGGCGGAACACCGGAGTTAAATTAAAATGTCCTCCGCCGCCCTGCTTCGGAAATATTATTAAGAACCAAAAACATTCGGACAATAATTCATTGGACAAGTCTGACAGCATTCAGCCGGGTTCAGACGATATTGACAAAGGTTGGTACACAGGGGCAATGGAAAATATTCAGAAGGAAGAATATAATATTTCTTATTCCGAAGAACTCGGTGCATTTCAGTCACCTAACCGGGCAAACAATATCCGTTTTATTTATCATAATGACGGGTTCACCGCTAAAAATAGGATTAACAAAATTCCGCTTTTTGAACTCAGGGATAAGAGTATTAAGGAAAGCGATAAAAAGTATGAGAGTATTCCAGAGTGGAGCATAGATTTCAAATTAACAATGATCAATAATGAATATTATATAGCAGGAGGTGAACTAAGTGCTGCAGGAAATATGGCTTACATCGAAGATGACATCATAAAAATAAACTATACTAACAAGGAAGATGGTATGCGGCAGGATTTTATAATTAAGAAAAAACCTGAAGGCGAAGGAAAGCTAAGATTGAACATAAATGCCGGCACAAAATTAAAGATGGTAGTCGGAGCAGATGCGCTTATGTTTAAGGACAACCAGGGAGTTGAAAAGATGAAATACTCTTCATTAAAAGTATGGGACGCAAACGGCGTTGAATTGCGAGCCTATTTTGAGAAAAGTGAAAAATTACAAACTACAAATGACAAATTACAAATAGAAAATCAAAAATCCCAGATCCGAAATTCCAAATCGCAGATCCAAGAAGATCTCAAATCCTTTTCCATCGTCGTCAATGACGAAGACGCAGTTTATCCGATAACTATTGACCCGCTTTCCACTACTCAAAGCTGGAAAGCAGAGAGCAATCAGGCCGGTGCTTACATGGGCTGCAGTGTCGCAACTGCCGGAGATGTTAACGGCGACGGGTTCAGTGATGTGATAGTCGGAGCAGAGGGCTATGACGGCGGTAATCGCAGAGAAGGAAGAGCTTTTGTTTATCACGGCTCTGCCACAGGATTATCCCTGACGGCAAACTGGATAGCAGAAAGCGATCAGGATTCAGCTTATTTTGGAAACAGTGTTTCAACTGCGGGAGATGTCAATGGCGACGGATACTCTGACATTATAATCGGAGCGAAACAGTATACCAACGGACAAAAATTTGAGGGAAAAGCATTTGTGTGGTTTGGAAGCTCAACCGGACTTGGTGCAAACGGTACACCCGCGAATGCAGACTGGTGGGCTGAGAGTGATCAAACCCGTTCATACTTTGGGTGGAGCGTTTCTACTGCTGGTGATGTAAACGGTGACGGATATTCTGACATCATTATCGGTGCACCTTATTATTCAAACGGACAGACATCAGAGGGAAGAACTTACTTTTTTTATGGAACAGCTTCCGGTTTACCTGCAACTGCAAACTTTACTGTTGAAAGCAACAGTTCTACGGGATTGTGTGGATTTTCAGTTTCCACTGCCGGAGACATTAATGGTGACGGATATTCCGATGTTATTATAGGAGGAGACGCTTTATCAAATGGACAAACAAATGAAGGTAGAGTCTGGGTTTATCACGGGTCATCAGTGGGCATATCTACGGCTACTGCTAACTGGACAGCAGAAAGCAATCAGACGGGAGCTTTCTTTGGACATAGTGTATCGACAGCAGGAGATGTCAATGGAGACGGGTACTCCGATATTTTAGTTGGCGCTTTGAATTTTGATAACGGACAGACAAACGAAGGAAAGGTTTTTTTATGGTATGGAAGCTCAGTAGGTCTTATAGCAGGTGGGGGCATTCCGTCAAATGCAAACTGGTCGTATGAAAGCAATGTTGCCAATGATCAGGTGGGTGCTTGTGTATCAACAGCCGGAGATGTAAACGGGGATGGCTATGCTGATGTAATTTTTTATGCAGGCAGGGTTCCATTTGGTTTATATAATCTGGATTATGCAGCTGCTTTTTATGGAGGCTCAACCGGACTGCCACTGACACCGGATTGGAAACAGACCGATAGTGTTATTTATAGTTACTTCGGTTCTCAAGTTGCAACAGCCGGGGATATTAACGGAGACGGAATCAGTGATGTAATTATCGGTTCTTTTAATTATAGTGTGCCTAATCCGGGAGATCAATATGAAGGAGCGGCATTTGTTTATAACGGCTCTCCAAACGGACTGTCTTCCACTGCTGCAAACTGGACAGCTGATGGCAATCAGGCAAGCGGCGCTTTTGGACGATCTGTTTCATCTGCCGGAGACGTCAACGGGGACGGGTACAACGATGTGATAGTAGGAGCTTATTTATATGACAACGGAGAGACTAACGAAGGGAGGGCATTTGTATATCATGGTTCTGCGAACGGACTTTCATTAACTGCAAACTGGACAGCTGAAATCAATCGGACCAATGCGGGTTTTGGAGTATCTGTTTCAACTGCCGGAGATGTCAACGGGGATGGTTATTCTGATGTAATTGTAGGTGCACATAATTATAGCAACGGCGAATCAAATGAAGGTGGGGCTTTTATTTATTACGGATCCTCTTCGGGTTTATCTTTATCAGCCAATCATACTCTTGAGATCAATCAGGTGGATGCTATTTTTGGATATTCTGTTTCAACTGCCGGAGACGTCAACGGGGACGGGTACAGCGATGTGATAATAGGAGCTCAGAATTTTGATAACGGAGACTCAAATGAAGGTAAAGTGTTTGTTTATTTTGGTTCATCAACCGGACCAGCCTCATCATTCAACTGGACTGCAGAAGGTGATCAGATAGATGCAAAATTTGGAGTATCTGTTTCAACTGCCGGAGATGTTAACGGTGATGGATATAGCGATGTGATAATAGGGGCTATGGGATTTGACAACGGACAATTAGACGAAGGAAAAACTTTTGTTTATTTCGGATCGGCATTAGGATTATCTTTAACACACAACTGGACTTTTGAAAGTAATCAGGCAAACGGACAATTAGGTATCAGCGTTTCAACAGCAGGAGATGTCAACGGTGACGGGTATTCCGATGTGATCGTAAGTGCTCATACATATTCTAACGGACAGTCTGCCGAAGGCAGTGCATTTCTGTTCCACGGATCTTTAACCGGATTATCTTTAACGCCTAACTGGACAGGAGAAAGCAATCAGGCAGCATCACAATATGGATATTCAGTATGCACAGCCGGTGATGTAAACGGAGACGGATATTCAGATGTTATTGTTGGTGCACCTGGCATTTCAAACGGACAAGGCAGCGAAGGAAGGACTTATGTATATAATGGATCTCCGAGCGGATTATCATCAACAGCAAGCCGGATAATGGAACTTGATGTGAGTAATGCTTTCCTCGGGGTGTCAGTCTCGACTGCGGGCGATGTCAACGGAGACGGATATTCAGAAGTAATTGCAGGTGCAAGTGGTTTTAACGCATCAACAACCGGGGGACGTGCTGCAGTTTTTTATGGTAATGGAATTACTGGTAAGAGAGCAACAGTCAGACAGTTTAAACCAGGTACCAGTTTTGTAATAACATCCGGCGGACTATCGGGAACAAACGGACAGGTAAGATTAAATACTTTCACAAAAAATCCTTTCGGAAGATCGGACGGGAAAATTGTTTACGAATATAAGGCTAATGGTGTCCCCTTCAGCGGATCAATAATTACAAACAGTGTTTCATCATCCGGGTCAGGAGCTAACACTGACCTTTTAATCGGAGGCACTCCGCTTAACGTTGATGTTTCAGGTCTGCTTACAAATAAGGTTTATAAATGGAGAGCACGAGTTCAATACAATCTTGTGAATAATCCATATCAGAAGTTCGGACCATGGAAATATTTTTCAAATTATATTTCCAATCCTCAGGAAGGGTTTAAGGCAATTACAGTTGATAATACCGCACCATCTATTTCATATTCCAATCTGCTGAATACAAGCAACATGTCAAATGTTTCCTTGACCAATGTTGTAATTACAGATGCGAGCGGAGTTCAGGGTACATCCGGCTCGCGTCCGAGAGTATTTTTTAAAAGAAAGCAGGACGTAAATTCTTTTTATGACAATACAAACTCTACTGGGGGCTGGAAATATTCCGAAGCCTCCGGCTCTGTCTCACCATTTGATTTTACAATCAATTATACCTTACTGAACGGAGCTTTAACCGGTCAGGATACTATACAATACTTTGTAACAGCTCAGGACATTAGGCCGTTCGGTGCTGTAAATGTAGGAATAACAAACGGAACGTTTTCCGCAAAACCCTCATCGGTAAATTTGACATCTATTGCATTCCCGGTTGGAGGAACCATTAACTCTTATATAATCAGCGCTTATATATTTCAATCATTCACTCCCGAAAGCGGACCTGTAGGAACTACTGTTACAATTGGGGGAGTAGGCTTTAATCCCGTACCCTCAAACAACGCAGTTTATTTTGGCGCAGTGAAAGTACCTGTTACCGCAGCAACCGGCACAAGCCTTACAGTAATAGTTCCGGCAGGAGCTGATCATAAAAACATATCCGTTACAAATCTTGCATCAAATCTTACCTGTTATTCATCAAAACCTTTCAGGGTTACTTTCACTTCCTGCCCTCTGCCCGAGTTTGCCTCAAAGCTTGACTTTGTGAATCAACCGGCTACGGGTTTAAATATAACTGATTTTGACGAAGACGGGAAACCTGATGTCGCTTCTTTTATTGCAGCCGATTCAGTTTCAATAATGCGGAATATATCTTCCATTGGTTTACTTAACCTTGGATCGAAAATCAGTTTTGCTGTAGGCTCAGGTCAATTTGACATTAATTCCGGAGATCTAGACGGTGACGGAAAACCTGATATAATAAGTGTCAATTCCAATGACAATACAATCTCAGTATTGCGCAATACATCCACTCCGGGAAATATTAACTTTGCTTTAAAATCTAATTTCAGCACAGGATCTTATCCTACATCAGTGGCAACAGGTGATCTGGACGGAGACGGTAAACCTGATCTGGCAGTGACAAACCTTTCCAATAACAATGTTTCATTATTTCTGAATACTTCAACTGTAGGAAATATTAATTTTGCTCCAAGGGTTGATTTCAGTTCAGCAACATTACCGATTTCAGTAGGTATAGGAGATATTGATGGTGACGGGAAACCCGATATTGTAATTGCAAACAATAGCTCAGCGACAATAACAGTTTTACAAAATCTCTCAACTTCCGGCAATTTAAATTTCAGCTCGGCTCTAAGCCGCACAACAGGTTCATCTCCCAGATCAGTTAGTTTAGGAGATATAGACGGTGACGGTAAAGCCGAAATTGTTGTTGCAAATACTACCAGCTCAACACTTTCTGTTTTCAGAAATTTATCTACGGCAGGAAGTATAGACTTATCCAATAAAGTGGATTTCGTAACAGGTTCATCTCCCAGATCAGTTAGTTTAGGAGATATAGACGGTGACGGCAAAACCGATCTGACTGTTAGCAATGCAAACAGCTCAACGGTGTCGGTCTTCCGCAATACATCTTCGATTGGAGTAATAAATTCAGGAAGTTTTGCAGGTAAGGTGGATTTTTCTACAAACTCATCTCCTCAGACAGCAAGAGCCGGAGATTTGGATCTCGACGGTAAGCCGGATATTACCCTGGCACAATCAAATATAAATGGTATATCTATTTTAAGAAATCTCGCTTCAGGTTCTCCGCTGACAGAGATCAATGTTAAAGGAAACAATTTAAGCATTCCCGATGGAACAGTAACAACGACTTCGGCAAATCATACTGACTTTGATACAATAGTTGCAGGCGGAAATAAAATCCGGACTTTTACGATTCAAAATACCGGCACCGACAGTCTTAACATTACCGGTATAACAATCACAGGTGCAAATGCATCATTATTCTCACCCGGAACATTGACACCTGCCGGAAAGATCATGCCCGGAGATTCTGCTAAATTCACATTAACTTTTACTCCTGACTCGGCAGGAACCAAAAATGCTGTCGTCAATATTGCCAGTACAGACTGTGATGAAAAGAATTATGATTTTGCAGTCAAAGGAAATTCTTTACCGGCAACAAAGCAGCTTAATCTGACAATGTTCATTCAGGGATTTTATGATTCCGGAACTGATGCAATGATCTCAGATACGGTACAGGTGAAAATCAGAAATAGTTCTTCACCTTATGCTATAGTTGATTCTTCAAAGGCAAATGTAAATTCTTCAGGGCAGGGAACATTCTTATTTTCAAAAGCAGTAAACGAAGTGAATTATTATTTAGATCTCAGGCATAGAAACTCGGTTGAGACATGGAGCAAGGCAGCACAAATATTTACTGCATCAATGCTGACATATAATTTTTCAACAGCAGCGACGCAGGCTTACGGTGATAACATGCCACAGATAAACGCAGCACCATTACGCTTCGGAAATTACAGCGGCGATGTAAATCAGGACGGTATAATAGATCTTGCTGACGGTAGTCTTATAGACAATGACGCATTTAATTTCGAATCAGGATATCTGCCGACTGATCTGAATGGGGACGAAGTTACAGATCTTGCCGATGCGGTGTTTGCGGATAATAATTCGTTTAACTTTGTTGGAAAAATAACTCCTTAATAGTTAGTAGTTAATAGTTAGTAGTTAATAGTTAGTAGTTAATAAGAACAGTTACGAATGACGAGTTTCAAAATGACGGGTTTCAAATGTTACTTACGGATAAATTTAAAGATATAATCTGTAATCTAATATTTGAAATTCGTCATTTGCATTTGAAATTGCTTTCAATCTCCGGTAGGCGGGACTATTTTTTATATTTGATATTAATGTATAAGAAGCGGGACGTTAGATCTTAACCAAATCTATTATCAATTTAACTATTAACTATTAACTATAAACTATTTGCTCACAGACTAAGAATAAATTCCTGAAAAAGGTTCAAATCATTTAATTCTCTTCCAAAAGTAAAACATTTTTACTGCTTATTTATTTTCAAAGACTAAGAATAGACAATTTATTGTTTTGAATGAACCTGTCAAATAATTATGTTACCACCAATAAATTAAATCATCCCTGAAAATAAGTTTCTTACTTATCTAATTTCACATCAGAGATGACAATCAGGTATTAGGTCCTGTTTTGTTACCCGGAAAACCTGATCACCTGTATCGGTATAAACTATTTACACATTAATAAAAATAATTATTTTATTTCTTACTGAAGTATTCTTAAACTTAAAAGTTAAATTAATGAAAACTCATTATCCCTTTCTTTCAGTTCTCGTATTTATTTTTTTCTTCACAGCGCCGGACATTACATTCTCACAAATGTACTGGAATCAAGCCTGCTTTTTTGCAGGAAATTCTGCAAGCTATGTACGGGTTCAGAATTCTTCTTCAATAGATCTGACAGGAAGTTTTACTATAGAAGCATGGGTAAATCCGGCGTCACTTTCAGGTGCATCAAAAGGAATCATTGCAAAAGGATCTTCACTCGGAACTTCGCTGAAATATGCAATACGTCTGAATACTTCAGGCCGTTTCTCCGTGATAACAAATGGCGCGCAGAGATTAATTTCAAGATCATCCTCTGCAGTAACAATAAATAATTGGAATCACATATCAGCAACTTATGACTCTTCCGCAAATTTATTCAGCATATACATAAACGGAGTTTTAGATACAACTGCTGCGGTCGCAGGAGGCGCGCCTGCTGCAAATTCCGATTCATTATTCATTGGGATATCAGGAGCTTCGACACCATTTAACGGTCAGCTTGATGAAGTCAGAATATGGAACAGGGACCTGAGCGCTGATGAAGTAAACAGATACATGAGAACATCATTGTGTACGTCAAGCGGAGTTTATAACGGATTAGGTTTGTCAATGACTTTTCAAAGACAAAGTAACATAACTCCGTTTACGGCTGATGATTTTTCCGGAAACGGAAATAGCGGAATTCCGAGAAACGTCACAGCAAAAGATCAGACTCATCAGCCTTATCATACTATTGATCAGAATGAAAGCGCAGAGCTAGACGGAACCGACGACTATCTTGCAGGAAAAGATGATCTGTCTTTTTTTCCGACAGATGATATTTTGTTTGAGTGCTGGTATTATCCCCGTGACGGAAATATGTCAACACTTATAAGAAAAGCCTCAGGCGCCGTAACAGCTTTTTCTGTTTCGGTCTCATCTGCCAGCATGAAAGTAATTATTAACGATGCACCAAGAATACTGCATGTTGGTTCGCCTCTGTCACAATGGTCCCATATTGCGATTGTTTATTCCAATCAGTCCGATGAAATTGAATATTATCAGAATGGAACATACAGAGGATCAATACCTTATAATTCAGGAAGTATTCCATCATCAACTGATTCATTTTATATCGGAGGCAGTGCCGGCTCTACGGAGTGTTTCAACGGGTTTATAGACGAGGTAAGAATTACAGGCAGAGAATTTTCTGACAGGGAAATTGATTTCCGTTTGTTTAAAAGTCTTGAAGCGTCAGACGATACAGAGCCCGGAATAAAAAATGTCTGTTACAATCTTGACGGAAATACATTTGATAACGGTGAAGATGACGGACCGGTTCTTTATTTCAAAAATGATGCGCGGTTCAGCCATCCTGCACAGACACCCGGTCAGCCCAGATCTCCTCTGCTGAACACAGAGTCAGATGACTATCATAAGGCGTTTTATTTTAAACCGGCTAATACGAGGATACCTGCATCAGGAACTGAAGGAACAATAACAAACAGCCAGGCTACTTATCTTGATTATACAATTTCTGATATTGATGTCTTCGTACATCTTAATCATCAGAACATTTCAAACATTGTAATAACCATTTTTAAGAACTCATCACCGGACTCGCTGATAATATTTGACGGCAGTATAACGAATTCATCCGATAATAATCTTTCACTGATGTTTGATGATCAGTCGGACAGTTCGTTGAATAATAACTACAGTTCCTTTTGTTCTGCAATAAAGCCGCTGAATAATATGAACTCATTTTTCTCCGGCAAAAATACAAAAGGGGATTGGAGTATCAGAGTACGGGATAAAACAAGCGGAGATATAGGAAGGCTGTATGGCTGGGGGATCAGATTTAATAATATGACAACACCTGAATTCAACTTTGGATTCATATTTCTCCTGCAGGGATTTTATAATGCGGAAAGCAATGCCCTAATACCGGATACTATTTTTACTTACCTGCGGGAAATTGAAGTTCCGTATAATATTGTGTCTTCATCAAAGGCACTCTATCATACATCCGGGTCGGCGACTTTAAGCTTCGGTAACATAAACTACCTTCAGGAATATTACCTGCAGGTCGGGCACAGAAATACCATAGAGACGTGGGCAGCCAGTAAATTAAGGTTCACTGAATTAACTCCGTTTTACAGGTTTGATGTAACAGACACTACTGTATTTGGAAACAATGAGCTCATAGTTGATACTTCTCCCGTGAGATATGGAATGTACAGCGGTGATGTGAATCAGGACGGGACGATAGATCTGACCGACGGAAGTCTGATTGATAACGACGCATTTAATTTCAACTCAGGATATTTGCCGACGGACACAAACGGAGACGGAATTATTGACGTTGCCGATGCGGTGTTTGCGGATAATAATTCGTTTAACTTTGTGGGCAAAATAACACCTTAATAGTTAGTAGTTAATAGTTAGTAGTTAATATTTGGTGGTTAGTAAAAGCAGTTTCGAATGACGAGTTTCGAATTTTACTTTAGGATATATTAAAAAGATATATCTGTAAACTAAGATTTGTAATTCGTCATTTATTATTTATCATTCAACATTTATCATTTATCATTTATCATTTATCATTTAACATTTATCATTTAACATTTATCATTTAACATTTATCATTTAACATTTATCATCATTTGTCATTTGAAATTTAAAGTTAAATAAATTCAGCTAATTTATTCAAAAGCCAGTTTTTTTCAGATACGTTTTCATTTAATATTGAATTTTTAAGAAGATCTAATTCATACTGATCACGGGCGGAATCTTTTATTCTTATTAATTTCTTCAGATGTTTGATGAATCTTTTATTTCTGTTGATAATAGTTTTATCAATGGTCCTGATATTTTTCAGAAAATGAGAAAAGGCGTCCAGGTATGACTGAAGGTTCTCAATAGAATCAGTCTCATAATAAATTTTCGCTGTTAACCTTCTGGCGTCAATTTTGTAAAGCGTATTGTTCAGTTCAGCTCTTAGAATATTGTCTAAGGATTCATTGTACATTTTTTTTTCAAATAAAACATTTGCCTGAGCGAAATGCTTAAGCGGTGCGCGAAGATTTGGCTCCAGTCTTTCTGTAAAATTTTTTATGAACAGCTCAATGTATTCAATATCTCCCATACTAATACCTGTTTTAACTATCGAACGGAAGTGTGAAGCCCTGAACCAGTTCTCATCCCTGTCATAAAATTTTCCTTCAATAAGAATTTTTGAAATTTCGTACCATTCTTTTTCATACTCCTTTCTTCCTTCATTCAGCCTCATTGTGTTTATCAGCTGAAGATTGAGTAACAGATATTTACATGTATCAAAATCAAATACTTTTAAGTTTACTGTAACAAGCTCTCTTAACTTATTATAATTAATATCATCGAATTTATCACTGTAAGTTTTCACAATTAAGAAATAAATACTCAGCAGAAGTGAATTTTCCGGGTCTTCTTTTTCAATCAATTCTATTAATTTGTCAAAATTAATTTCGTTGTAGATCTTCAACGGCAGTGTATCATCGGGTTTATTTTCAGCATAGAGATTACCGGAGGACAATTCTTTTTTGAAGATCAGTGACTGTATAATAAAATAATAATCCAGATTAAGCAGAGATCTTATAAGATGCTGATGCCGCACGCTCCTTTTGTCATGACTTGTATAATATATATCCATTGCATCTAATAACTCCATTCTTTTAAAATACTCCAGAATATTAACGGCAGGTCTTTCAATAAATTTTTCAAGTCTCGATACAATTTTATCCGCTTTTGGTTTGTATCCTCTTTTACAATATTGTCTTAATAATCTTACATCCCGCTGCTGATCATTCCTGAAATCCTGATTTACAAAAAACTCATCGCACAACTGATTAAGTCCGGAGAGAACAGTATTAATAACACTTTCCTTAAATTTTTTTCCGGGATAAAGTCTTTTGTATATATTCTCCTTAGTCAATTCATCCGAATCAAATTCCGGATGAAAGTTTGATAAAATATTCACAAGACCGTCATAATTCCTTCCCATATTAAAATAAGAAGATGATACAAATTTCCGGAATTCCGACCATTCTTCCGGCTTTATAAGTTTTAAAAGCGATATTGTCGTTGAATTTTTCAGAGTGTAGTTGTTTAGAATTTTTTTACAAAATTAAATAAAATCTTTGTTTCTGCATAAATTTCTAACTATTTGCCTGCATTGTGTAAATCCGTCTGTTTAAAAACACATTAAATTTTCTTTGCGAAAATGTTCAAAGTCATTTAATTTGCCTGAGAAAATATAAATGAAAAATAATAATTAAAACTCTATTATATGAGATCAATAAAATCAATCTTTACAACTGTAACTGTAATTTTTTTTGCATTTAGTATCAGTTTATACGCTCAGGATGTAACAATCAAATCCCGGCCCATTGAGAAAAAAATAAATGTTATAAAAGAACAGTTAAATAAAATGAAACCTGATTTGGCTGCAGACCATAAAACGGGTAAATCTTTTTCAGGCGCGATGCAGGTTTCATCCGGATTGAAATTAAACGAAGATTTTGAATCGGTGACCTTTCCGCCTGATATGTGGTATGCATATAACGGATGGCAGCAGGCAGGTTACAGCTCATACGGGACCGGAAATTACAGCGCAAGTTTCTGTAACTTTTGCTGTACGCAGGTTTATAACGAGTTTACAACATCTTATTTCACAATTTCAGAGCCGGGTGATGTTCTTACTTTTGATGCAGCTTATGCTCCCCTTGGTGATTCAATCAGCAATGTAACTGATTACCTTATTATAAGTTATTATAATGATTCGACTTTAACTTGGGAATACCTTGCAACTTATGACAAGGATTCGCTTGCAACTGCTCCTCCGACGAACTCTGCGTTTTATCCGGCAGGTTCGCAATGGAAAACAATTTCAGTATCTCTGCCTGTAAATACTTCACAGATTTCTTTTTATTCATATGATCAGTGCGGGAATAATCTTTATCTCGATAACATAAAGGTAGGACTGCCTCCGCAGGTTAATCCCGCTTTATTATCTGAAAATTTTTCCGGTTCATTTCCTCCGGCGGGCTGGAACACAGGAAATTACTGGATCTATAATTCCGTCAGCGCTTACGGAATTGGTACCGGGAGCGTAATGAGAGAACTTTATAATTGTAACTACACTCCAAATGATTTTCTTACAACTCCGGTTTTTTCACCCGCAGGATCCGGAGCAAAGCTTTTGTTTGATTACGCTTACGCAGCTTATACTTATGGCTCATTTGATAATCTGGAGATCTATGGTACAACTGACGGTGGGATGAATTTTAATTTAATAACTACCATGTCAGGAGATCCTATTAACGGAGAGCTTTCAACAGCTCCGGTAAATCAAAATTACTTTACTCCGTCCAGTTCCGAGTGGGGGAGTAAAATTGTGAGCATACCGGCAGGGACTACGCAGTTAAAATTTTCAGTGGATAATGATTGTTCAAATAACCTTTATCTGGATAACTTCATCGTTCAGGACAGTACTCCCGGAAATTTATATGATGCTGCAGTTACGGCAGTGTTTACAAAATCAAAAATCCCGCTTTATTACGGAACTCCGGATACAATCAGAGCAGTGATCTCAAACAATTCTAACAGTCCTGTTTCATTAAAAGTATTTCTGGATATAAACGGATCAAGTGTTCATCTTGATTCTTTGATGACAAACATAATGCCCTATGAAAACAAGACCGTCAGTTTTGATCCATATAATTATTTTTCATACGGAAGCTCAGATGTTTCTGTCTATATAGAAAATGATCTGGATAATTCAAACAATTATAAAAGTGTTTCATCAAATGTAAATTATTATACATTCAGATATTCGGATACAGTTATAAACGGTGCAATAAATTATACACAGGTTGGTTCTTTTCTGAATAAGTACAGAGCTAACGGGGAAGTAGTTGTGACAAAGGTCAGAATGAATGTAGATAATTCCGCTAATATAGCCGGACAAATGTATTACGCAGTTGTCCTCGATGAGAACGGTAATCTGTTGGCAAGATCAAATGATTACATTTTAAAGTCTTCAGATGCAAATACGCTTCTGACATTTAATATTACAGATCCAAAACCATATATTCTTTATAATTCCAACTTTTACGCCGGTATAGTTCAGACTGCTGTTATAGGTGAAACGGACCCGTCTGTACTGGGGCTGAATTTTTATTCGAATAATAATGATGTACTGAGGCGTAATGCGAATTATTACGGATATGTTACTCCTATTGGATTTAATTTTAATCCGGTTGAACAGAATAATTCTGCGTTTGACTTTGCAATAGAGACTGATACAGAGGGCAGGCATTTTGTAGATGTAGGTATTGCAGATGCCGTTTTAGAATATGATCAGTATTTCAGTACAAATACATTCACTCCAGTATGTAAAGTTTTTAATGCAGGTTATTCGACTACTTCATTCACAGTAACAAGAGTTCATCCTTTGGGTGGTTATACAAGTACAAAAACAGTTTCCAACCTTGCACCCGCTGCAATAGCTACTGTAGTATTTGACCCATGGACATTTCCCACTACAAATATTGAACAGCCGGTAACAATTTATACAGGAAGCGTACCCGGCGACGGTAACTCTTCAAATAATACTTTAGTAACAACTATTACTCCGAGGGTTGCAAAGGAGTTATGCGTAATATGGCAATCCGAACGAGACCGCGACAGTATAGTAAGAGCGATAAATACAGACGGCAGATACTTAAATAATTTCGATACAGTCAGGATGAATTATACAGGTTCTTTAAGACCATGGAAGAATGTTTATTGTCTTTTGAAAAACGGAGCCGATTATACTCCATGGTTAAGAGATTCGATGAGATCCTTCCTGTATTTTTCAACTCCTTCTAATAAAAAATCGCTGATGATCTTTTCAGATTATATTTCCAATAACGATCAGCTGGGAGTAAATAAAACACCTGAGGATACGGTTTTTTACAGACAATATCTTAAGTCAGCTTATATCAGTTATGACTGGGCGGGTAGTATTCCTCTGAGCGGAAGAAAATTCAAAGGACTCGGCTCATTTTCAGGGATAATGCAGGACTCTCTGTATTTGGGTAACGGCAACAGACCGGGTCTGATCAGGGCTGTAAACGGGGGAGTGTCAGTTTTTAAACCAAAGTCAGTTGTTTCAAATAACAATGATTCAAGTATTGCAGTTTGTTACTTTGGTGACAGCAGCAATACATTTTACATGACAAACAGATACAGCGATTTGAGATATTCCGGCAGTAATTCAGCTGTATCAAGTGTTTTTTCAAAGACAATGGACTGGATTCAGAATTCAAATTCCGGTTTTACATTAAATCTCACAGCATATATTGAGGGCTTATATAATTCCGGGTCGAACAGTATGGCGCAGGATACACTGAGAGTAATTTTAAGAAGTAATGTATTTCCATATTCATCAATAGATTCATCCAAAGCGTTTTTGAATGCTTCAGGTCAGGCGGTATTTAACTTCAGTAATGCAGTAAACGGGAACGGATATTATTTACAGTTAAAACACAGGAACGGACTGGAGATATGGAGCAGCGCTGCACAGAGTTTCAGTTCAAACAGCATGAGTTATGATTTCACATTAAACGCATCCGGAACATTCGGAAATAATGTAATTCAGGTCGATGCTTCACCTGTGAGATTTGCTGTATATTCCGGCGATGTGAATCAGGACGGAGTTATTGATATAGCTGACGGGACGGATATTGACAACGACGCATTTAATTTTGCATCGGGATATCTGCAGACGGATTTAAACGGTGATGAGATAGTAGATGTGGCTGATGCGGTGTTTGCGGATAATAATTCGTTCAATTTTATAGGAAAGATAACTCCTTGACAGTTAGCAGTTAATAGTTAGTAGTTAATAGTTAATAGTTAGTAGTTAATAGTTAGTAGTTAATAGTTAATAGTTAGCAGATAATAGTTATTAATTACGAGTTACGAGTTGTGTTTCTTTAAATACTTGTAGCTCGTAGTTTTTTATTCGTAATTCGTAATTTCGCCGCTGTTAGCGTTTTTAAAAAGTTTGCTAGAATATCAAATAATTTTTAAAAGTAAATTTTATGCAAGCTTTTTAATCACCAACAGCAAACCGGACTTCTTACGAGTTACGAATTGTGTTTCTATAAATGCTAGTAGCTCGTATTTTTTTAATTCTTAATTCTTAATTCTTAATTCTTAATTCTTAATTGTTCATAAGGTGTTTTTAAAAAGTTTGCTAGAATATCAAATAATTTTAAAAGTAAATTTTATGCAACCTTTTTAATCACCAACAGCAAACCGGACTTCTTACGAGTTACGAGTTGCGTTTTTTTAAATACTTGCAGCTCGTAATTTTTTTTTACAAAAAGTATTATACAATTGCTAAGCTTATTTTTTACAGCAGTTAAATTTCGGATATTGGAATTAACTATTTTGTCCATACTACATCATGAATATATTAAGCATAAAAATTCCGGGAATTTATATATTTTAATAAATTTATATAGTTTAGCTTTGTAATAAATAAAATTATAATGAAAAAAATATTATTTACTGCTGCAGTTTTAATGCTCATAATAGTAAATCCGGGAATATCACAGGATCAGCATTCATTAAACAAGACAGAAAATTATTCTAATGTGAGAATATTATCTACCGGCGCAGACGCATCCAGAAGAATTATGGACGCAGGTCTGTTAATTGATCATGCAATCAGAAAACCGGATTATACAGATGTCTGGCTTTCTGAAAGTGAAATAAAATTACTGGACAAATCAGGTGTACCTTATAAAGTTCTTATTTCCAACTGGGAAAATTATTATAAGAACCTTCCAATAATGTCTAAGAATGAAATTCAAAGATCAATAAACAGATCCGCTTCTCTTTACAATGTAAGTCATTCCATTTACGGAACAATGGGTGGATTTTTAACATATAGCGAAGTTGTAGCCAAGCTTGATTCAATGAGATTGGAGTATCCGGAACTTATTTCCGAAAAATTTTCAATAGGCACTACAGCAGAAAGCAATCAGATCTGGACGGTAAGAGTTACAAAAAATCCGGACCTACAGTCTGGAAGACCAGAGACTTGGTATCATTCACTTATTCACTCTAGGGAGCCTGAAAGCATGGAGCATATGATATTTTATTTGTACTGGCTTTTTGAAAATTATAATGTGGATCCGATCGCAACTTACATTCTGAATAACAGGGAATTATATTTCACTCCTGTTTTAAATCCGGACGGATATCTTTATAACCAGTCTACAAATCCCAATGGCGGGGGAATGTGGAGAAAAAACAGAAAAAATAACGGCGGGAGTTTCGGAGTGGACCTTAACAGGAATTACGGTCTTTACCAGTACTGGAATTCTTCAAACAACGGATCAAGCACAAGTCCTTCCAGTACAACGTACAGAGGTACTTCTCCATTTTCAGAACTGGAAACAAAGGCTGCTATGAATTTTGTTAATTCAAGGAACTTCAATGCAGTACTTGGTTCACATACTCATGGAAATCTTTTGATAAAACCGTGGGCCTGGTCGGATCCTTTACCCACTCCTCATGACGATGTCTTTAATGAGTATCTTGCCGATATGTCAAAGTACAATAATTATACTTACGGAACGCCGACACAAACAGTAGGCTACGCTGTAAGAGGAAGCGCTGATGACTGGTATTATAATGATTCCGTTCATATCGGACATAATATTATTGCAATTACACCGGAAACCGGACTGACCGGATTCTGGCCTTCACAGGCAGAAATTATTCCACTGGCTGAGGATATGCTTTTTACAAATCAATACATTGCCCTTGTCAGCGGTGGATTTGTTTATCCGGTAACTATATATTTGAATAAACAGATATATTCAGCAGGTGAATCGGGTACTTTGAAATTATTTTTTAAAAACAAAGGACAACTATCTGTTCAGAATGCAGAAATAGAGGTTTCTTCTTCAAGTTATTATCTGAATATTCCAATGACGAGTTTTAATTATTCAAACTTAAGTTCTTTTCAGAGTGACAGCTCTGAATTCGGATTTACTATTTCTCCTGCAGTTCCTTTAAATTCAGCTCTTCCTGTAGATATAAAATTCAGACAAAACGATTCTGATATTGTCTATCAGGAAACGAAATACATTCTGATCGGTAACGGCTCAATAACATTAGCTGACAGTGCAGAAAACAGTTTCAGTAAATGGACTGCAAATTCAGGTTGGGCAGTTACTACTTCCCAGTCACATACACCTGTCAGTTCGTTTACTGACAGTCCAACAGGGAATTATGGAAATAATACTAATAACTCAATGACACTGAATTTACCTTTGAATGTAAGTTCCGCGCCGGTAACTTTTCTTAACTTCTGGCATAGATATAATACTGAATCTGGATATGATTACTGTTATGTTGAAGTTTCAAGCGATAACGGATCCACATGGCAGACTGTAAAATCCTTTAACGGTGTCATGACAAACTGGACTCAGCAGTATTTAGATATTACAACATATGCAAATTCTTCGTCACAGTTAAAAATAAGATTCAGACTTTTCAGTGACGGAGGAGTAGTTGCAGACGGATGGTATGTTGACGATATTAAAATATTCAACTACAATCCTCTGATCAGCAGCATCGTAACAAATTTAGATCTTACTCTTGCACAGGAAGGTTTTTATAATTCATCTCAAAATTCTTTAAATATGAATGACACAGTTTCAGTATATCTGAAAAGTATAAATTCTCCATATCAGAATATTGACTCAGCAAGAGGAATTATAGACAGTCTTTCTCTGACCGGAAATTTTATATTCAGAAATGCTCCTTCAGCAAATTACTATATTGTTATAAAACACAGAAATAGTATTGAAACCTGGAGCAAAGCCGGAGGTGAAGTTTATGTCTTTGGAGGAGTACTGAGTTATGATTTTACTTTGTCAGCATCTCAGGCTTACGGAAATAATCTACAGTTATCGGGAACAAAGTTTTGTATTTTCAGCGGTGATGTAAATCAGGACGGTACTATAGATCTTGCTGACGGAAGTCTTATTGATAACGACGCGTTTAATTTCAACTCTGGATATCTGCCGACTGATGTGAACGGAGACGGAGTGACAGATCTTGCTGATGCAGTGTATGCTGATAATAATTCGTTTAATTTTATAGGAAAAATAACACCTTAGTAGTTAGTAGTTAATAGTTAGTAGTTAATAAGAACAGTTACGGGTTACAAATGACGAGTTACGATGTCCCATTTTTAAAAAAGTTTCCGCAGAGTCAGGTGAATTTTAGACTTTGCGGAAACGATTTAACTGTTTTAGATTACCGGATGAAACAAATAATTTTATTACTAGTTTTGTCTATCCGTTAATTCACCTGCTGCTGAGGAGCTGTTTCTTTTTTGCGTCTTAAGCCAAGATTTTTAACTGATCTGACTGCATAGTAGCTTTCGTAAAAGTTCTTCTCTTTTGTCTGTAATGAATCAACCATTCTGTTAATTTCCTTATCAAGTATGTCCATGCCGGTCTGAAAAAGTTCTTTAAGTGTTTTTGTTATAACGATGCTTTCTGAATGGGAGACGGATTCAATTGTGTATGAATTTATGTAATTATCAATACACGATCTGAATCCTGCAATGTCAGTCTGCGTGATCCCAAACGGTATCAGGTCGTCAGCTTTTTCTGTAACGGTATTGAGAATTGCATTCGCTTTATTCATCATAACAGAATCTTTATTTTCCAAGTTTTGAGTTTAACCATCTGTGCATTACCACTTTGGTATCAATTTCCTTAAGGAGATTTTCAAATTGAAAAAAATACTTTTCATCTTTTTTTTCTGAGTACCTTATCAGAGATCTCATTGCATTAATGAAATTTGTATGCACCTCTTTTTTTATGACCTTACTGTGTTTTCCGGTGTTAAGATACTTACTGTAACTATCTAAAGTTAAAATGCATTCATCAAATAAATTTAATTCAAAATATACAGCTGCTTTGTAGTAATAAAAATAATCAGTGGAAGAATAATTCGGATGATCAAATTCATTCAGCTCATTCAGGCATTTTTCATATTCATTATATTCAAACAGTAATATTATACTGCAATAATCCTCTAAAGATTTCCTGTCTTCTTTTCTCACCTGCGACAGATATTTTTTACAATACCCCTCGGCCCAGGATATTTCTCCGGATGAAACTGCAAAATTAAAATATTCAAGAAAAAAATTTCGGGGGAAGTATTTCAGGATCGGATCGATGTGCATTTCGTTCTTAAGAGCAAATTTAATGATACTGAATCTGGATTTTTTATACATATCCTGATCTGAAATACTGAATTTATATTTCACTATTATAAATAAGCTATTGAGTATTACATACCTTAACTCACTGTCAAACAGTTTTAAATTGTCAAAAAAAAGTTTTATGAGTTTGTTAAAATATTCGGTCTCTTGTTTTTCTTTTAGAGAAATTATACAGTATAAATTGATCAGCAGCATCACATCTGTTGGGTCTCCCTTTTTAGCAGTAAAAAGTTTTAAGAAATTTTTATGATCAAAAGAACCGATCATATTCAGAAAAATATTATTCTGAATGCCTTCATACCAGTTTCTGTCAAGCAAAAGAAAAGGGTAATATAAGAACTGATTATAAAAAAAATTCTTTGTGATCAGATCAATTGTATCCAGCCGGTTTTTTAGTATGTTATTTAAATTTTTTTCGTTTCTTTTATTATAATAATAATTACTTCTTGCATAATTTATAAGCGGCATATTATCATAATAGGAATTATTTAAGGGCATAACAGTAGTTAGTTTTTCCGCTTCTTCAAGTAAACCCGCTGCTGCAAAATCCAGTCCTTTTTCAAGCGCTGTCGCAGATGTCAGAACATTAACTTTAATTCTGTTCGATTTAATAGCCAGTTGTTTAAGAAATTCATAGCAAAGTTTTAGCAGCTCAGAATTAAGTTTCTTTATGATATCTCTGCTGAAATTCTTTCCGGGATACAATCTTGTAAACAAATATTTCTCATTCAGTTTTTCGTCATCAAATTGCGGGTAAAACTTTTTTAACTCTTTATAGTAGGGAACAACATTTCTGCCTGTACTGAAGAAAGGAGAAGAAATTAATTTTTCAAACTCTTTTAATTCTTTAACAGAAAGTGATTTCAGAATCTCTATTGTCTTAGACTTTATCATTATAAATTAGAATTAATTCGTCATAAAATAAGCTTTTTTATTTTTAAAAACCTCTAATTGTGTAATGCATATCCCATTTAAACTTAATTTTATGTTTTATTAACAAACTTAATGCCGTCACTTTTTTAAAATAGTTTCTTTGCAAATTTTAAATTCTATCAATAGATTTGCAGCGTAACTTATTAAAAAACAACCTGAGTGGCATCAGATAAAATAACTTTAAAGTTTCTTCATACTTCCCGAAATGCCACTCAGGAAGATCGCGGAAACCTGCCTGATTATAATTCAGGCAGGGATCAGCGATCTTAAATAAGTATTTTGTATAAAAAGTTATTTTCCGGAAGAATAACAATTTAAATAACTCATTAACTAATATTAAATTTAAAAAAATGGAAATAATTCAAGGAAAATTAGGTGGAAGTGATGTTGTTTTTCCATCTAATGGCGGTGAGCCAAAAGACGTTGTAACATTAAGCAGACCTGCTGATAAGGTAACAGTGGTCCTGCAGGGATTTAATTCTTCTTTTACGGATGATGACCGTAACTTCAGAAGATTAAAAGTTGAACTTTATGCAACATTAAGGTCGGACAGAGTCACCGTAGATGTTTCAGCAAAAATAAGACTCACAGATAAAAGTCCTTCGGGAGATACTATTTACTTTACGGTATTGTATGTTTTGCTTGTTGAAAGATCAGGACCTATTACCCGATAGTAAATATGTGGTTTACATAATTGAATAAACCAATCATCCCGTCCCTAATTCAGGGACGGGGATTTTAAAAACCTAAATCAACAATCTATGAAAACTTTTATTTCTTTATTTACATGTCTTCTCTGCACGGCTGTTCTTTTTAGCGGCTTTACTTTTGAAACTTCTGACAGGCATAAATTAAAATTCACTGCTGACTCACCGCTGGATCTTACTGCTTTAATTAAAAAATCAGATGTGAAAGAAACAGAAAATCCTGAGTCTTCAGACTGGTACACAGATGCATTGTCACACATTCAGAAAGCAGAATACAATGTTTCATTTAATGAAAGTCTGAATGCTTACCAGTCGCCGAACCGCGCAAACAATATGAGATTTGTTTATCACAAAAACGGATTTTCAGCTTCGCTTCGAAATAATAAAGTAGCGCTGTTTGATGAATCAGATAAAATGATAGAAGAGTCAGATAAGAAATATGAGTATCTCGATGACTGGAATATTAATTTTAAAATTCAAAGCGTATCAAAAGAATTAAATACGACAACTGAAAATCACTATACGGATTTTTCAGCAAGTGAATTTAATACAAGCAATAATTTCATCTCAATTGAGAATGAAAATCTGAGAGTTGAATATACAAACGACGAGAAAGGAATGCGCCAGGATTTCATTGTAAATAATAAACCTGAAGGTGATGGTCAGCTTAGATTAAACATGAAAGCTGAAACGAATCTTAAAATGCTCACGGGCGGTGATGCTTTGATCTTCATTGATAAAAAAGGCGAACATAAGATGAAGTATTCTTCGCTGAAGGTATGGGATGCAAACGGAAAAGAACTGAGAGCTTACTTTGAAAAACCCCCCTGTCGCTCCGCGACTTCCCCCCTTTTTCAAAGGGGGGATCGAGGGGGGTTGAAAAACTCCAATTCTTACTCGATTGTTGTAAATGATGAAGGTGCAGTTTATCCCATTACAATAGATCCTCTTTCATCAACACCTGTATGGGCAGCGGAAATAAATCAGACATCAGCAAATTTTGGTTGGAGCGTTGCTACAGCCGGTGATGTAAACGGTGACGGATACTCTGAAGTAATAGTCGGAGCTCCATATTATGATAATGGTCAGACAGATGAAGGCGGAGTATTTGTTTATCACGGATCGGTAAACGGACTTTCATTGACGCCCAACTGGACAAAAGAAATCAATCAGGCATCAGCATTATTCGGATTGAGTGTAGCCACAGCCGGAGATGTAAACGGCGACGGATACAGTGATGTAATAATAGGTTCGCCGACTTATGACAGTGTGCATACAGATGAAGGAAGAGCTTATGTTTATTACGGATCTGCAAGCGGACTTCAAACAGGTTTCAGCTGGAAGTTTGAAAATAATCAAGCCGGTGCAAACTTTGGTTACTCTGTTTCTTCTGCAGGAGATGTAAATAATGACGGATACAGTGATGTTATTGTTGGCGCTCCGTTTTATGACGGTGGTCATACAAATGAAGGAAGAATGACTTTATTCAATGGAAGTTCATTGGGTTTAAGTATAACATCTGATTATAATTATGAAAGTGATCAATCAAATGCAAATTTAGGATTCAGCGTTGCGGCTGCCGGTGATGTAAATGCTGACGGATATTCCGATGTGATCATGGGGGTACACAGATGGGATTGGGGATTTACAAATGACGGAGTTATAATAGTGCTTCATGGTAACGGTACGACATTTAGTTTTGGCGCTATAAGAAACGGAACGCAGACAGGAGAATTTTTCGGGTACAGTGTAAGCACGGCAGGAGATGTGAATGGTGACGGATATTCTGATGTGATCATTGGCGCTCCATTATATGATAATGGTCAGACAGATGAAGGAAAATGTTATGCATATCTTGGTTCAGCAATCGGAATCGCAGCAACTCCGGTCTGGACAAAAGAGAGCAATGAAATCAGCGGACAATTCGGAATCAGCGTTTCGACTGCAGGTGATATGAATGCCGACGGATTTGCGGATGTAATACTCGGCGGAAATTATCTTGAAAACGGGGAGGTGGACGAAGGCAGAGCATATTTATATCTTGGATATTCAGGAGGTCTGGATGGAGGATCATGGATTAATTATGAGAGCAATCAGGCGAATTCACAGTTTGGATACAGTGTTGCAACAGCAGGAGATATAAACGGTGACGGATATTCTGATATAATAATTGGTGCATATAATTATGATAATGGACACACAAATGAAGGAGCGGCTTTTGTATATCTGGGTTCTGTAACCGGTATGAGTACAGTTGCAGGATGGAGCGCTGTAGGAAATCTGACAAATTCACTTTTTGGAGAATCAGTTTCAACAGCAGCTGATGTAAACGGTGACGGATATTCAGACGTAATAGTTGGTGCTCCATATTTTGATAATGGTCAAGCAAACGAAGGTGCAGCTTTTGTTTATCACGGATCGGCTTCAGGATTATCATTAACTTCAAACTGGAGTGCAGAAGGAAATCAGATATTTGCATTGTTTGGTAATTCAGTATCATCTGCCGGAGACGTAAACGGTGACGGATATTCTGATGTAATAGTTGGAGCTAATCTTTTCAATAATGGAGAATCAGATGAAGGTGCAGCTTTTGTTTATCACGGATCGGCTTCGGGATTATCGTTAACACCAAACTGGAGTGCTGAAGGAAATCAGGATAGTGTGGATTTTGGTGAATCAGTTTCTACAGCCGGAGACGTAAACGGTGACGGATATTCTGATGTAATAATTGGAGCGTATCGCTTTGACAATGGTCAAGCAAACGAAGGCAGAGCTTTTGTTTATCACGGCTCTTCAGCAGGGCTATCGACTTCTCCAAATTGGACTGCAGAGAGTAATCAGGTTAGTGCTCTCTTTGGTGTTTCAGTATCAACAGCTGGTGATGTGAACGGCGACGGATATTCGGATGTTATCATTGGGGCATATAGATATAGCAATGGACAATCATTTGAAGGCAGAGCTTTTGTTTATCACGGCTCAGTAACGGGACTATCTAATAGTATAAACTGGACTGCGGAAAGCGATCAGGCAGAAGCTGCCTTTGGTTTTTCAGTTTCTTCAGCAGGAGATGTAAATGGTGACGGATATTCTGATGTAATAGTAGGTGCATATTATTATGATAATGGTCATTTGAATGAAGGTGCAGCTTTTGTTTATCACGGATCGGCTTCAGGATTATCATTGACATTAAACTGGAGCGCAGAGGGAAATCAGACTGTTGAAGTATTTGGATTTTCAGTATCAACAGCCGGTGATATAAACGGTGACGGATATTCAGATGTAATAGTTGGAGTAAAACTTTTTGACAATGGTCATGGCGATGAAGGAACCGCATTTATTTATAACGGATCAGCATCAGGATTATCATTAACATCAATTTGGAGCGCTGAAGGAAATCAAATTAGCGCATGGTTTGGAAATTCAGTTTCATCAGCAGGAGATATAAACGGTGACGGATATTCAGATGTCATTGTTGGAGCACCGTTATATAATAATAAAGGAGCGGCATTCGTTTTCTACGGCGGCAGCAACGGCGGACTTACGTCAACTGTCCGTCAGTTCAAACACGGAACTTCACAGGTTGTATCTTCAACCGGAAATACGGGAACAAACGGTCAGGTAAGACTGCAGCATTTTGCCAAGAGTCCGTTTGGAAGAGGTCAGGGAAGAATAGTTTATGAAACCAAAGAAAACGGAATTCCTTTTTCCGGAAGTGTTATCTCAAACAGTACATCATATAACAGCACACCTCCATCATTTACAAATCTTGGTTTAACAGGGACAAGTATTTCTCAGGATATGACAGGGTTTAATCCGTCAAGTCAGTACAAATGGCGCGCACGAACTCAGTATAAAATGACAAGCTTCCCTTTTCAGAAGTTCGGTCCATGGAGATATTATTCTAATTATATACCAACACCTGCAGGAGGATTCAGAGCCTGGGATGGTATTCCTTTAACGCAACAGCTTGATCTTACAATGTTCATTGAAGGATTCTATAATTCAGGATCGAATGCAATGACAGAAGATACAGTGACGGTTTATCTTAGAAATAATTCCTCACCCTATGCAGTAACAGACTCATCAAAAGCTTTTGTCAATTCCTCCGGTCAGGGTACATTCATATTTTCAAATGCCGTCAACGGCGTAAATTACTTCATTCAGCTGAAGCACAGAAATTCCATTGAAACATGGAGCAAGACTGCGCAGCAGTTTACTGCATCTATGCTGAGTTATAATTTCTCGACAGCAAACACGCAGGCGTACGGAGATAATCTTATACAGGCGGATAACGCGCCGGTAAGATTTGCAGTATATAGCGGCGATGTAAATCAGGACGGGACGATTGATCTGACTGACGGAAGTGAAATTGACAATGATGCGTTTAATTTCAACTCGGGATATCTGCCGACGGATGTGAACGGCGATGATATAGTTGATGTGGCTGATGCTGTGTATGCGGATAATAACGGGTTTAATTTTGTGAGCAAGATAACTCCTTAATAGTTAAGAGTTAATAGTTAATAAGAACAGTTATGAATTACGAGTTAGGAAAATAGTTATGAGTTAATAAAACAATTTCTAATGATGGTTTAGAATGACGGTTTTCAAGTTACGAGCTTCAAATGACGAATCAAAAAGCTTACTTTTAGATAGTCTCAAGTTAAAATTATTTAAAACACAAAACATAAACTCCATGAAAACTTTTATTTCTATATTTACATGTCTTCTCTGTGCGGCTGTTCTATTTACCGGATTTACTTTTGAAACTTCTGACAGTCATAAATTAAAATTCACTGCTGACTCACCGCTGGATCTTTCTGCGTTAATTAAAAAATCAGATGTGAAGGAAACGGATAATCCTGAGTCTTCTGACTGGTACACAAAAGCATTATCAAACATTCAGAAAGCTGAATACAATGTTTCATTTAATGAAACTCTGAATGCATATCAGTCGCCTAACCGCGCAAACAACATGAGATTTGTATATCATAAAAACGGATTTACTGCTTCGCTGCGAAATAATAAAGTAGCATTGTATGATGAATCAGATAAAATGATCGAAGAGTCAGATAAGAAATATGAATATCTCGATGACTGGAATATTAATTTCAAAATTAAGAGTGTATCAAAGGAATTAAATACGACAACTGAAAATTACTTTACGGATTTTTCAGCAAGTGAATTTAACACAAGTAATAATTTTATCTCAATTGAAAATGAAAACCTGAGAGTAGAATATACAAACGACGAGAAAGGAATGCGACAGGATTTCATTGTTAAAAATAAACCTGAAGGTGATGGTCAGTTAAGATTAAACATGAAAGCTGAAACGAATCTTAAAATGCTCACGGGCGGTGATGCTTTGATCTTCATTGACAAGAACGGTGATCATAAGATGAAGTATTCTTCGCTGAAGGTATGGGATGCAAACGGCTGGGAACTGAGAGCATACTTTGAAAAACCCCCCTGTCGCTCCACGACTTCCCCCCTTTATCAAAGGGGGGATCGAGGGGGGTTGAAAAACTCAAATTCTTACTCGATTGTAGTAAATGATGAAGGTGCAGTTTATCCCATTACAATAGATCCTCTTTCATCAACACCTACCTGGACCGCTGAAATAAATCAGTCATCTGCAAAATTCGGATACAGCGTTGCTACAGCCGGTGATGTGAACGGTGACGGGTATTCTGATGTAATAGTAGGCGCACCTTATTATGATAATGGACAGACAGATGAGGGCGGTGTATTTGTTTATCACGGATCGATAAACGGACTTTCATTATCACCAAACTGGACAAAAGAAAGTAATCAGACATCGGCTTTATTTGGATGGAGTGTCGCAACTGCAGGTGATATAAATGGTGACGGTTACAGTGATTTGATAATTGGTTCGCCGACTTATGACAGCGTGCATACTGATGAAGGACGTGCCTATGTTTATAACGGATCAGTAAGCGGACTGCAGACAGGGTACAGCTGGAAGTTTGAAAATAATCAGGCGCTGTCAAACTTAGGTCACTCTGTTGCCTGCGCAGGGGACATCAATAATGACGGATACAGTGATGTTATTATAGGAGCTCCGTTTTATGACGGAGGACATACGAATGAAGGGAGAATTTCTGTATTCAAAGGAAGTTCAGGCGGCTTAAGCGTAACTGCTGATTTTAATGATGAAAGCGGACAGACGTCGGCATTATATGGAAACAGTGTAGCTACAGCCGGAGATGTGAATGCTGACGGATATTCAGATGTGATCATCGGCGCATACAGATGGGATTATGGATATTCAGATGACGGTGTAATAATCATACTTCGCGGAAACGGTACGACATTTAGTTTTGGCGCTATAAGAAACGGCACACAGAACGGAGAATATTTCGGATTCAGTGTAAGCACGGCAGGAGATGTGAACGGTGACGGATATTCTGATGTGATAGTCGGCGGGCCTCTTTATGACGGAGGTCAGACTGATGAAGGACGATGTTATTTGTATCTGGGTTCAGCAACCACTATTGCTTCCACTCCTGTATGGACCAAAGAAAGCAACGAGACCGGAGGTCAGTTTGGTATAAGCGTATCGACGGCTGGTGATATGAATGCAGACGGATATGCAGACGTTTTACTCGGAGGTAATTATCTTGACAGCGGTCAGACGGATGAAGGAAGAGCGTTTGTTTATCTAGGATATTCAGGTGGTTTAAATTCCGGTTCAGTAATTATATATGAAAGTAATCAGGCGAATTCGCAGTTTGGATTCAGCGTAGCTACAGCGGGTGATATAAATGGTGATGGATTCAGCGATGTGATTGTAGGAGCTAATGAATATGATAACCCGAGCACAAATGAAGGAGCTGCTTTTGTTTATCTCGGATCAGCAGCGGGTATGAGTACAATTGCAGGATGGAGCGCTGAAGGAAATCAGGCTGATGCATGGTTCGGCTTTTCAGTATCATCTGCGGGAGATGTAAACGGTGACGGTTATTCTGATGTAATAGTCGGAGCGGTTAGATTTGATAATGGACAATCAAACGAAGGTGCAGCTTTTGTATATCACGGATCGGTTTCAGGATTATCATTAACTTCAAACTGGAGTGCAGAAGGAAATCAGATATTTGCATTGTTTGGTAATTCAGTATCATCTGCAGGAGACGTAAACGGTGACGGATTCTCTGATGTAATAGTAGGAGCTAATCTTTTCGATAATGGAGAATCAGATGAAGGTGCGTCATTTGTATATCACGGATCGGCTTCGGGATTATCTTTGTCCTCAAACTGGAGTGCTGAAGGAAATCAGGATAGTGCGGGATTTGGTGGATCAGTTTCTACAGCAGGAGACGTAAACGGTGACGGATATTCTGATGTAATAGTTGGAGCGTATCACTTTGACAATGGTCAATCAAACGAAGGCAGAGCTTTTGTTTTTTACGGATCAGGTATAGGATTGTCCACAGCTTCCAACTGGAGCGCTGAAGGGAATCAGACGCTTGCAAGCTTTGGTAGATCAGTTTCAACAGCCGGAGATGTAAACGGTGATGGATATTCTGATGTAATAGTGGGAGCTCATATATTTGATAATGGACAATTAAACGAAGGAGCTGCCTTTGTTTATCATGGATCAGCCTCGGGATTGTCTCTGTCCTCAAACTGGAGTATGGAAGGAAATCAGACTGATGCATATTATGGGAATTCAGTCGGCACTGCCGGAGATGTAAACGGTGACGGATATTCTGATGTAATAGTTGGTGCATACTATTATGATAATGGTCATTCGAATGAAGGTGCTTCATTTGTATATCACGGATCTGCGTCGGGATTGTCTTTGTTATCAAACTGGAGTGCTGAAGGAAATCAGGCGTATGCAAGATATGGTGAATCGGTTTCATCTGCCGGAGATGTAAACGGAGACGGTTATTCTGATGCAATTGTTGGAGCGGACAATATTCAAAATGGACAAGCGTTGGAAGGAGCAGCTTATGTTTATCACGGATCAGCTTCAGGTTTGTCATTGTCATCAAACTGGAGTGCAGAAGGGAATAAGGATTATGTACAATTTGGGTTTTCAGTCTCATCTGCCGGAGACATAAACGGAGACGGATACTCTGATGTAATAATCGGAGCTGTAGGAAGTAGTCAGTCATTTGAAGGAGCTGCATTTGTCTATTACGGAGGTAGTAATGGCGGTCTAAGATCCACAGTCCGTCAATTTAAATTCGGATCTTCGCAGGTCGTATCTTCCACCGGGAATACCGGTGAAAATGGAAAAGTCAGACTACAGCATTTTGCTAAGAGTCCGTTTGGCAGAGGTACCGGAAGAATTGTGTATGAAACTAAAGAAAACGCAATTCCTTTTTCCGGAAGTATTATCTCAAACAGTACATCGTATAACAGCACACCGCCTGCATTCACCAATCTCGGATTAACGGGTACAATTATCTCTCAGGATATGACAGGATTCAATCCGTCATATCAATATAAATGGCGTGCGCGTACACAGTATAAAATGACAAGTTTTCCTTTTCAGAAGTTTGGTCCGTGGAGATATTATTCTAATTATATACCAACACCGGCAGGCGGATTCAAGCCAAAGCCGAATATTCTGTACCTTAATCTCACTGTAAACATCGAAGGATTTTATAATCCGGAAACAAATAGTATGACAAACGACACTATGATAATTTATTTGAGAAACAGCACATCGCCTTATGCAATTGCGAATTCCTCAAAAGGATTTGTCAGCTCTGCAGGACTGGGATACTTCACATTCTCAAACGCAGCTAACGGCGTAAATTATTATTTACATCTGAAGCACAGAAACTCAATTGAAACCTGGAGTAAAACTACTCAGATATTCACGTCTGATATTCTGAATTTTAATTTTACTACAGCTTTATCGCAGGCATTTGGAGACAATCAGAAGTTGGTTGACATTTCTCCAGTCAGTTATGGTATCTTCAGCGGCGACGTAAATCAGGACGGGACAATTGATCTGACTGACGGAAGTGAAATTGACAATGATGCGTTTAATTTCAACTCGGGATATCTGCCGACGGATGTGAACGGCGATGATATAGTTGATGTGGCTGATGCTGTGTATGCGGATAATAACGGGTTTAATTTTGTGAGCAAGATAACTCCTTAATAGTTAAGAGTTAAGAGTTAATAGTTAATAAGAACAGTTATGAATTACGAGTTAGGAAAATAGTTATGAGTTAATAAAACAATTTCTAATGATGGTTTAGAATGACGGTTTTCAAGTTACGAGCTTCAAATGACGAATCAAAAAGCTTACTTTTAGATAGTCTCAAGTTAAAATTATTTAAAACACAAAACATAAACTCCATGAAAACTTTTATTTCTATATTTACATGTCTTCTCTGTGCGGCTGTTCTATTTACCGGATTTACTTTTGAAACTTCTGACAGTCATAAATTAAAATTCACTGCTGACTCACCGCTGGATCTTTCTGCGTTAATTAAAAAATCAGATGTGAAGGAAACGGATAATCCTGAGTCCTCTGACTGGTACACAAAAGCATTATCAAACATTCAGAAAGCTGAATACAATGTTTCATTTAATGAAACTCTGAATGCATATCAGTCGCCTAACCGCGCAAACAACATGAGATTTGTATATCATAAAAACGGATTTACTGCTTCGCTGCGAAATAATAAAGTAGCATTGTATGATGAATCAGATAAAATGATCGAAGAGTCAGATAAGAAATATGAATATCTCGATGACTGGAATATTAATTTCAAAATTAAGAGTGTATCAAAGGAATTAAATACGACAACTGAAAATTACTTTACGGATTTTTCAGCAAGTGAATTTAACACAAGTAATAATTTTATCTCAATTGAGAATGAAAACCTGAGAGTTGAATATACAAACGATGAGAAAGGAATGCGTCAGGACTTCATTGTCAAAAACAAACCTGAGGGTAATGGTCAGCTTAGATTAAACATGAAAGCTGAAACGAATCTGAAAATGCTGACAGGCGGAGATGCGCTGATCTTCATTGACAAGAACGGTGATCATAAGATGAAGTATTCTTCGCTGAAGGTATGGGATGCAAACGGCTTGGAGTTAAGAGCCTACTTTGAAAAGAATTCTAATACAAATATTAATTCAAAGAGCTATGACATTGTCGTAAATGATGAAGACGCGGTATATCCCATTACAATTGATCCTCTTTCATCTACACCAAACTGGACAGCCGAGATAAATCAGGCATCGGCAAAATTCGGATGGAGCGTGGCGACAGCCGGTGATGTAAATGGTGACGGATATTCGGAAGTGATAGTCGGCGCTCCTTATTATGATAACGGTCAGACAGATGAAGGCGGTGTATTTGTTTATCACGGATCTATAAACGGACTATCATTGACGCCCAACTGGACAAAAGAGAGCAATCAGGCATCAGCATTATTCGGATGGAGTGTAGCTACAGCTGGTGATATAAACGGCGACGGATACAGTGATGTGATCATAGGTTCGCCGACTTATGACAGTGTGCAGACAGATGAAGGAAGAGCTTATGTTTATTACGGTTCTGCAAGCGGTCTTCAGGCGGTTCATGCCTGGAAATATGAAACTAATCAGACGGGTGAAAACTTCGGATACAGCGTAGCCTGTGCCGGAGATTTAAATAATGACGGATACAGTGATGTCGTGATCGGCAGTCCGTTTTATGATAATGGTCAGACGAATGAAGGCAGAGCATATGTATTCAGAGGATCGATGACAGGAATATCTTTCATATTATCGCCATGGACATTTGAAAGTAATCAGGCAGATGCAAATTTTGGTTTCAGTGTGGCATCTGCCGGTGATGTAAACGGTGACGGATTTTCTGATATTATAACCGGTGGATATAGATTCAATTCTGCTTTTTCAAATGACGGAGTGGTTTATGTGTTTCACAGTACAGGTGCGACATATCCTGCATCGCCAACTTCGACAAGAACCGGAACAGAGACCGGAGAATTTTTCGGGTATAGTGTAAGCACAGCAGGTGATGTGAACGGAGACGGATATTCTGATGTGATAGTCGGTGCGCCGCTTTACGGACTGACAGATCAGGGAAAATGCTATGCATATCTGGGGTCTTCAAGTGGAATCGCAGCAATTCAGGTTTGGTCACAAGTGGGTTATGGACAGCTTGGAATAAGCGTATCGACAGCAGGAGATATGAATGCAGACGGATATGCAGATGTAATACTCGGCGGAAATTATCTTGACATCGGTCAGACAGATGAGGGAGGAGCTTTTGTATATCTGGGATATTCAGGAGGTCTTGAAGGCGGTTCATCAATAATTTATGAAAGCAATCAGGCGAATTCGCAATTTGGATTCAGCGTAGCGACAGCCGGAGATATTAACGGTGACGGATTCAGTGATGTAATAATAGGAGCTCATGAATATGATAATGGCAGCACAGGCGAAGGAGCTGCTTTTGTTTATACTGGATCAGCAACCGGTATGGGTATTACTAACGATTCAACTGCCGAATGGTCCTCTGGAACATCTCAGATAAATGCGTATTTTGGAAACTCAGTTTCATCAGCCGGAGATGTAAACAGTGACGGTTTCTCTGATGTAATTGTAAGTGCTCCAAATTATGATTTTGGAGAATCGAATGAAGGAGCTGCATTTGTGTATCACGGTTCGGCTTCTGGATTATCATATTCTCCAAACTGGAGCGCAGAAGGAAATCAGACAAGTGCTTTTTTTGGAATTTCAGTCAGTACTGCAGGAGATGTAAACAGTGACGGATATTCTGATGTAATAATTGGAGCAAGTTTGTTTGATAACGAACAAACGGATGAAGGTGCTGTATTTGTTTTTCATGGATCGGCTTCGGGACTATCCTTAGCTTCAATCTGGAGTGCTGAAGGAAATCTGGCAGGAGTAAATTTTGGAAATTCAGTTTCATCTGCAGGAGATGTAAACGGTGATGGATATTCTGATGTAATAATTGGTTCATATAGACTTGGGAATGGACAAGCGGAAGAAGGAGCTGCATTTGTATATCACGGATCGGGTATGGGATTATCCTTAGCTTCTAACTGGAGCGCTGAAGGGAATCAGTTTGATGCAGGTTTTGGTATATCAGTTTCATCAGCCGGAGATATAAATGGAGATGGATTTTCTGATGTAATAGTCGGAGCGCTATGGTATGACAATGGACAATCAGATGAAGGCAGAGTATTTGTCTATCACGGATCAGCTTCAGGATTGTCTCTGACATCAAACTGGAGTGCAGAAGGGAATCAGGCAAGTGCGCGTTTTGGAGAATCGGTTTCGACCGCCGGAGATGTAAATGGAGATGGATATACTGATGTGATAGTTGGAGCAGGAAGTTTTGATAACGGTCAGACTAATGAAGGCAGAGTTTTTATATATCACGGATCAGCTTCAGGATTGTCTCTGACTTCAAACTGGACTGCGGAAAGTAATCAGGCTGGTGCATATTTTGGTAATTCAGTTTCGACCGCAGGGAATGTAAACGGAGATGGATACTCGGATGTAATAGTTGGCGCAAATGGATTTTTCGCTCACGGAATTATTAGTGGAACTGCATTTGTTTATAAAGGATCAACTTCAGGATTATCTCCGACATCAGACTGGAATGCAGTATGTGATAATTGGTATGCAAGTTTTGGTATATCAGTTTCATCAGCCGGTGATGTGAATGGTGACGGATACTCTGATGTAATAGTTGGAGCACCTTATTTTAGCAGCAATGGAAACGAGGATGAAGGAGCTGCATTTGTCTATTACGGAGGAAGTAACGGCGGACTTACTTCAACAGTCCGTCAGTTTAAATTCGGAAGTTCGGATGTAGTCACTTCAGAATCTAACACAGGAACAAACGGATCAGTAAGACTGCAGCATTTTGCAAAGAGTCCGTTTGGAAGAGGTCAGGGAAGAATAGTATATGAAACTAAAGAAAACGGAATTCCTTTTTCGGGAAGTATTATTTCAAACAGTACATCATATAACAGCTCACCTCCTGCATATACGAATCTCGGATTAACCGGAACAAATATCTCACAGGACATGACAGGATTTATTTCTGACAAGCAGTACAAATGGCGTGCCCGCGCTCAGTATAAAATGACAAGTTTTCCTTTTCAGAAATTCGGTCCGTGGAGATATTACTCTAATTATATACCGGAACCTTCAGGAGGATTCAGGCCAAGACAAAATGCAGTTAGTTTAAATCTGACTATGTTCATTGAAGGATTTTACAATAACAGTTCGAATACAATGATCTCGGATACATTAAGAGTTTTATTAAGAAACAGTACAACACCTTATGCAATAGTCGATTCGGCAAAGTCGTTTTTATCCACAACAGGTAGTGCAGCATTTAATTATTACAACGCAGTCAACGGAGTTCAGTATTATCTTGTGATGCATCACAGAAATTCAATAGAGACATGGAGCAAGACTGCGCAGCAGTTTACGGGATCATCGCTGAGTTATTATTTCTCGACAGCTAATACACAGGCATATGGTGATAATATGATAGAGGCGGATTCATCGCCGCTTCGGTTTGCGATATACAGCGGAGATGTGAATCAGGACGGGACGATCGATCTGACTGACGGAAGTGAGATTGATAATGATGCCTTTAATTTCAACTCGGGATATCTGCCGACTGATGTGAACGGCGATGAAATTGTAGATGTGGCTGATGCAGTGTATGCTGATAATAATTCGTTTAATTTTATAGGAAAAATAACACCTTAGTAGTTAGTAGTTAATAGTTAGTAGTTAATAAGAACAGTTACGAGTTACAAATGACGAGTTACGATGTCCCATTTTTAAAAAAGTTTCCGCAGAGTCGGGTGAATTTTAGACTTTGCGGAAACGATTTAACTGTTTTAGATTACCGGATGAAACAAATAATTTTATTACTAGTTTTGTCTATCCGTTAATTCACCTGCTGCTGAGGAGCTGTTTCTTTTCTGTGTCTTAAGCCAAGATTTTTAACTGATCTGACTGCATAGTAGCTTTCGTAAAAGTTCTTCTCTTTTGTCTGCAATGAATCAACCATTCTGTCAATTTCCTTATCAAGTATGTCCATGCCGGTCTGAAAAAGTTCTTTAAGTGTTTTCGTAATAACAACACTTTCAGTATGGGAGCCGGATTTATTTATGTTTGAACTTATGTAATTTTCAATACACGTCCTTAATCTCGCAATGTCACTCTGCGTTATCCCGAACGGCGTGAGATCGTCAGCATTTTCAGTAACCGTATTTAGAATTGAATTCGCTTTATTAATCACTTCAGTGTCGCGCATTCTGTCAAGCAGAGAAGGCGGTATGTTTGCGATTGCTTTAATGACTTCGTCTGAATTCTTGTGTCCGAATACATAGAGAGCTGAAGCGAGTTCTACAGTAGTATTCTCGAGTTCAATACGCTTCAGGGTTTTTGTTTCGGATGCACCTCTTCTTACGGTGTTTCTCCTAACCGCTTTCGTATTAATATCGGAGATCACTTTTTTGAAATCCAAAACAGAAACAGAAAGCGCAGGTATTTCTGTAACAATGGAGCTGTTTCTGTCAAGGACCGTTTCTATATCGATGAAAGTGCTTAATTTATTTTCCTGTACTTTCGATAATTTATGTTCGTTCATTTTAATATTTATTTAAATTTATGAAATATGTTTAGAGATAATTTTTCTGATCTATAAAAATAAATAAGATCCGGCGGAGCTCTTGGAACTGTTTTTAATATTCTTTTCATATATTGTTTTTTTAATTTCTGCATATTCCTTGTCTGAATAAGCAGCGCTGATAAATTATATAGTTTTAATTTAAAAGTGTAGTTGCAATTTTCACGATTTGTGAAAATCCGTCAAAATATGAAATTCCTGATTTTTCCGAACTGTTTTCAAAAATGCCGTAAAGCATTGATTTTATTGACTTTTCGCGGGCAGTGTTGTTTAAACTCTTTCAGTTTTTTTCGGATAGGGTAAAAATTCGCCCCCATTAAAAAAGTGATATTTTTGTTTGCAAGAGGTATCGCGCGGCATTGTATCCGCAAATTGGTGTATTGTAAGTAGTGTTGCGCTGCATTGTAAAAGCATTCCGGTAAATTGAATTTGTAACAAACAGAATTGAATCTGTAACATTCAGAATTGAATCTGTATTTCGGAGCATTGTAAGCGGCTACGTGCGGTTATGAAATCACATTCCGGTACTTTGAATATTCAGTCTGCCTTTTTGCAAATGAAATTTGGAGAATCGAATTTTCAATCTGCCTCTTTGCAATTGAAATTTAGCTAATTGAATTTGTAAGGCACTGCTTTGAATCAGTAGCATGGAGTATTGTAATCGATACCGTAAGACAATGTACGGATGATTTGGCGAATTGTAAGCTGTGTCAGATGTATTGTAACTGCGACCCGGCGCATTGAAGGTGCATCGTACAGCTTTGAATCTGTAACACGGAGTGTTGCAGGTATGTCATAAAGCGCTGAATCAGAATTTTGGCTGCATGAATTTAGTAATTATGCCTCTGAATTTAGAATTTATGGCGTTGAAATGGATTTTTTTTTCCCTCGTCAGAGTCTACAGCGCTCTTCCGTGACTCTGACGAAAACAGACTATCTTCACGGCGGAGTCCCAAAGAGCAGGAGACTCCACCGTGGGAAAAGCATAAGTTTGAACATCCCAAGCCGGGGTTTGGATGGAGGGGAGAATCAGAAAGCTACATAAAGTGAAAATTTTGTTTTGAAAAATAAATTGTTTTTATTAGTTTAGTGAAACATCGGATATCTTGTTTGATTTATTTTTATTGAAAATCAAATTTTAAAATTATGAAAGCAATTATTTTATTACTTTTTATTTTAGTTAACGGACCGGCGGTATCACAGCTGAATGAGGAATGGGTCAGGAGTTTTAACGGTCCCGTGAACGGTAATGACGAAGCGCTGACGCATGTAACTGATAATTCGGGAAATGTTTATTCATCAGGCAAGGTCCTCGGATCGGGGAGCGGATTTGATATTTATACAGTGAAATACAATCCGTCGGGAAATATCCTGTGGGAAAGAATTTACAACGGTCCCGGAAACGGAAATGATATTGCTTATTCCATAGCGCTTGATAATGCAGGTAATGTATTTGTTGCAGGAGAAAGTACAGGATCCGGTACAGACAAGGATTTTGTATTGATAAAATATAATGATCTGGGCGCAGAACAATGGAACAGAAGATATAATGGAAACAGCAATAGTGTTGAGATCCCGGAAAAAGCAGTAACTGATGAAGCCGGTAATATAATTATTACAGGGACAAGTCATGAGCCGGGCGCATTGTTTGATGTTGTGACGATCAAATATAATACAGAAGGTGACATTCTCTGGAAAAAGCATTTTAACGGAGCGTCAAGCGGTAATGATTTTGCAGATGACATAGCGATTGACAATTCCGGAAACATTTATGTATGCGGCAGTACATTTGAAGCAGCTACCATCAATGATTATTTAATTATAAAATACAGCTCCGCCGGTGATGAGCTTTGGCATAAAACTTATAACGGTACTGCAAACGGAAACGATAATATGACCTCAATTGCTGCTGATGTTTCCGGAAATGCAGTCATCACCGGAACAAGCGTTGGAGCCGGCTCCGGTCTGGATATTGTTACCATAAAATATTCCCCGTCAGGTGATTTGATATGGGAAAGAAGGTTTACAACTTCTACAGTGAATATTGAAGAAGGTAAAGCCGTTACAAGTGACAATCTCGGGAACATATTCGTTACAGGTACATCAACAGGTTTTTCTTCTTCATATGATTACATGACTATAATGTATTCCCCTGCAGGCGATCTTATATGGTCAAAGAATTATAACGGACCGGGCTCAAATAATTTTGATGAACCGAGAAGTATTGCCGCTGATAATAACGGAAATGTTTATGTTGCCGGACTGAGTCAGGGAACAGGAACTATGGATGATATAGTAATTATAAAGTATAATTATTCCGGAAATGAAGTATGGGTAAACAGATTCAACTCAGCAGCTAACAGAAATGACGTAGCCAATAATATTTCTTTAGATAATTCCGGTAATATAATAGTCAGCGGATTAATTTCAGGCGTAACTTCAGGAACGGATTTTTCAGTTGTTAAATTTTCCATTATCACAAATGTTTTATCAGTTTCAAATGAAAAACCTTCAGCATATATACTCTCACAAAATTATCCGAATCCATTCAACCCTTCGACAAAGATAAGATTTGATTTAATGCATAGTGACAAAAGCGGCGCGCATGATGTCAGATTGTCAGTGTATGATATCTTAGGAAAGCAGGCTGCTGTTTTAGTAAATGAAAAACTTTCTGCGGGAAGTTATGAATCAGAGTTTGACGCTTCGGATCTTTCGGGCGGAATATATTTTTACCGGCTTGAGACGGCAGGGTTTACAGAAACAAAAAGTATGCTGTTACTGAAATAACATTTATAAAAAGTATCGGCGGATATTTTTTCTCATTACATAAAATATGGTAAGTTGTCTGAAATTTTAAAAACGACAGAAATATTTTACCGGCAGCATTTCTAATTCTAAATTTCTAATTCTAAATTTCTAATTCTAAATTCCTAATTCTAAATTTTAAACTTTAACCTTGTAAATTTATATTGTTGAATTTAAATTATTTATAAACTCAATTTCAGTTTCATTTTCAAAATTATATTTATCATTATGAAGAAGTTTAATTATACAATGTTCCTTGCAATTTGCCTGTTACAGCTCACCGGTCAAAATTCATTTTCACAGCAGAGATCGATATATGCATGTGATTTTGCCGGTACATCTTCGAGTTATATTGCCGTTCCTAATTCTTCTTCTTTGAATATAACCGGAGATTTTACATTAGAAGCCTGGGTAAATCCGGTGAATGTATCATCACCGTCGGCACAGATCATAATGCAGAAAAGAGCAGTGGGAAATAACGTTGGATACACAATGTATCTTTCAGCCGGAAGGGTCACCGTCAGGACTAATTCGTCTACAAGACTTATCGGAAAAACTGTAATACCTAATAATACATGGACTCATATTGCAGCATCATACAATGCAACTACAACTTTCTTTATAGTTTTTGTTAATGGTGTTCAGGATACGGCAAGCTCTGTAGCCGGCGCTGATCCGGTTGCAAATACTGACTCCCTTTTAATCGGCAAAGGCACCAACAGTCCTTTTAACGGATATATGGATGAGATCCGGATCTGGAATTCGGACTTAGGAACTACACTTATAAAGCAAAGAATGAGACTGGCACTTGGAACGAGTTCCGGTAAGTACTCAAATCTTGTCATGTCCCTGACTTTTCAGCGAACCACTTTACCGCCGCCTACATTTACGCTGAATGATGCATCAGGAAACGGTAATAACGGAATCAACAAAGGCGTAAGTTCTATAGACTTAAGCGACCAGCCAAGCAGTATAATATCAATAAATGAAAGTCTTTCTTTTAACGGTGTAAATGATTACGCAGCGGGTCCTGATCAATTTAGTATCAGTCCTGTTTCAAATGTAACTATAGAAGCATGGGTTCATCCGAAATCATTTAACGCAAATTCAAATATTTTAAGTACTATAATACATAAAGGAAGTTCAAGCGGAAACATCACTGATTACAGATTGTCTATCAACTTAAGAAAATTTAATTTTATCATAAACGAAACAAGTATTTTTAGCTTATCTACATCCAATGAATTTTTTCCTTTAGATAAATGGACTCATGTTGCTATAACTTATTCGGGCTCAACCGGTTTTATTCAGTTTATACTTAACGGGGAATTAAGGTGGGATGATACAAATTTTGTCGGCAACATTCACGATAATAATGATTCGCTATACATAGGCGGGACGCCTTCACTTGATAAGTTTCACGGATTAATAGATGAGTTTAGAATTATTCATTCTGAAATGCCGTACGGTACAATTGCAAATCAGTTATTTACTTCTTTAAATGAAACAAATGGTCCTCCATTAATAAAAGCTATATATAATTTTGACGGTCATTTAAATTCACTTACATCATCAAGTCCGAAACTTTTTTTCAGGAATTTTGCAGATTTCAGTCTGAACTCATCTGTAAATAATACGCCGGTATCACCTTTATCAACTAAGTTCTCGGAAAATTTTGTTAAAGGTTATTACGCAAGAAGTCCGAATTTAAGAATACCCAGTACCGGCACAAGCGGATTCATGATCTCAGATACGATCGATATAAAGCTAAGCGAAACAATAAATGATGTGAATGTTTTTGTCGCAATAAACCATACGGACGAGGACAATCTTGTCCTTTCGCTTATATCACCGTCGGGGGTTTCGCATACTCTTTACAGTACGACTTCACTTTTAAATACCTCCGATAACATTGTAACTTTGTTCGATGACCAGGCCGTTAAAAGTTTAGTAAGCAACACCTATGTAATGTATACGCCTGAGATAAAACCTCTGAACAATCTTAATTCGGCATTCAGCGGAGTAAACACATCAGGAAAATGGAAATTACGAATTCAGGATGTAGCGGCGAGCGATACGGGAATACTGATCGGCTGGGGAATTCAGTTCAACAATCAGGCTGTAAGAAAAAGCGTATTGTCTCTGTCGGCATACGTTGAGGGACTTTATAATCCGGCAACTAATCTGATGACTCCTGATACTATGAGAATATTTATACGAAATCATATTTCACCTTACGGTATTTTAGATTCATCAAAAGCTCTTCTGAATAATTCTGGAAGCGCGAATTTTGTATTGACCAAAGTTCCTGACGGTGTTCCGGTTTATATTCAGTTAAAACACAGAAATTCAATTGAGACGTGGAGTAAAAAACCCGTGAGCGGAAGTACATTTGCATTATTATTCAGTTTCCATTTTCCGCCGCTTACGTCACATTTGGAATATAATTTTACTTCATCAAGTTCGAACGCTTTTGGAAATAATATGATACAGGTAGATACGGGACCCAGTAAATTTGCAATTTACAGCGGTGATGTAAATCAGGACGGAGCAGTAGACCTTGCGGACGGAAGTCTGATTGATAATGATTCATTTAATTTTTTATCAGGTTATCTGAAGACGGATCTGAATGGTGATAATATTACTGATATATCGGATTATTCTATTGCAGTGAATAACGAGTTTAGTTTTGTGGGGAAAATAACTCCTTAGTAGTTAGCAGTTAATAGTTAGCAGTTAATAGTTAGTAGTTAGTAGTTAGTAGTTAATAGTTAGTAGTTAGTAGTTAGTAGTTAGTATTAATAGCTAATAGTTAGTATTAATAGATAATAGTAGGAACGAGTTTAAAATTAAAAGTGTGAATTAATAATTTGAACTGCTACAATTTTAAATCTTTATTCTTTGGCTTTAGAAGTGAAAAGACAACGGACAGAATAAGTATCAGCGCGATGACGCCGAGAGAATATCCAATTGGTATTTTATAAAGATCAACGATCAGCATTTTAAATCCGATGAATATCAGGATCATTGAAAGTCCGGTCTTGAGATAATGAAATTTATCTATAATCCCTGCCAGCGCAAAATACATCGCCCTCAGCCCGAGAATTGCAAAGATATTTGATGTATAAATAATGAATGCATCATCAGTAATTGCGAATATCGCAGGAATGGAGTCGAACGCAAATACAAGATCGGTAAATTCCGTAGCGAGCAGAACTACAAAAAGCGGGGTTGCGATTCTTTTCCATTTTCAATTATAAAAAAATCCCCTTTGTGATAATCCTTTGTAACAGGGAATAATTTTCTGTAAAGTCTGATGATTATATTTTTTTCCGGGTCGATATCATCCTCATTCTGCATAGCCATTTTAAATCCGGTAAAAACCAGAAATGCTCCGAATACATAAATTATCCAGGCGAATTTATGAATGAGAACTACACCCAGTAATATAAGCGCTGCTCTTAATATCAGAGCTCCCAGGACTCCCCAGAATAAAACCTTATGCTGATATTTTGCAGGTACTTTGAAATATGAAAAAAGTAAAACGAAGACGAAAATATTATCTATGCTTAATGATCTTTCTATAAGATATCCGGTGAAGAATTCAATGGCTTTTACTTCACCCATATCAAAATAGATGAAGACATTAAACATCATAGCAAGTACAATCCATACAGCGCTCCATATCAGAGCTTCCTTTACGGAAATTATATGTACTTTTTTTTGAAAGACACCAAGATCTAAGGCAAGCATCAATAATATAAATATATTAAAACTTACCCAGAGAATTAATTCGTGTGACATTTGATAAAAAATTAATGCAAAATAATATATTCTTCTGTTAATTTATAAGAACTTATTATTGACTATATATAAAATGTATATTTTAGTTAAAAATTTTTACTGTTAAGCTGACATTGAAATATGATTCCGATGAAAATTTTGTTTGAGAATTTCCGGTGATGCAGATAGAATCCATTTTAAAGCTGATAAGAATTGTATCATACTAATATTAATTTATAATATATATCTTCAGTAACCAAAAAAATTTAAATAAAAAGGAGTAATGTAATGAAAAAATTTATTCTGATTTTCTGTTTAATGTATTCAGCAATCCTGAATACATCAAATGCAGCTCCGCGTATCAGTTTTGAAGATCTTCTGGTACAGGGGGAATTAAATCCGCAAATCGTTTTATCTTCAAAAGAAAAAGCTATTACACAGGGAAAACCTGTTTCTATTATGACAACTGACGGGATTATGATAGATGTAAAATTTGTCGAAAACGACAGACCGGTATATGCTGTGTTTACGAATTTTGCTGATATTTATGACGGCGGATACGCAGCGTATTATGAGGATGTTGTTTCAAAAATTAATTTTGCGAACGCCAGAATTGATTACGGAAACAGAAATATTGTCGATAATACTAACGGATATTTTACTCCGAAACTGTCAGGCAGAAACGCAGCTTCATCTTTTATAATGGTTACTGAATCTACAAGCGACCGTGTATCCATATTTAATGCGTTCAACGGTGACTTAATTGATACAGCATTTATTCCTTCCACACGTCCTCAGCTTACAACACCCAAGCATGCTTTAAAACATTTCAGCAGTTCAAATGTTCTGATATGTGATCAGGTAAGTGACGTCGTTCAGGAATTTAATCTTAACGGTACATATAAAGGATATTATGCGCCGGCTTCAGGTCCAAATAATTCAATTGTCGATAACATGAGAGGTATGCAGTACAAAGCAAACAACAATTTACTTGTCACAGTCGGCAGCGGAGTAAACCAGAATACAGTTCAGGAGTTTGATCCAACCGGAAATCACATAGGAGCATTCACTGCAACAAATCTGACAAGTCCTTTCGATATTCTCATCAGACCGTCAGACGTTTTAGTATCAAATTTTTCCACTACAAACAGGATCAGCAGATTTGATAACAGCGGTGTATTCTTAAATTATTTTTATACAGGTTCTAATTTCGGAATTACGCAGCAGCTATATCAGGTTCCCGCAAACGGAAATGTTTGCGCTTCAGCATTCCAGTCACCTTCCGGACTGGCGATTCTGGATTCATCTGGTGTTTTTATAAAATTGCTTACCGGTATTACAGGAAACAGAGGAGTGCAGCAGCTTGGTAACGGAAATTTCTTAGTTACCAACTCAGCAGGAGCACATGAAATTGATTCAGCATCAGGCAGTCTTGTAAGGACAATTTTAGCCAGTCCGAATTTTCAATACGCTTCAAAATATGAGATCGCAAATCCTTATCTAAGATTAAAAATAAATCTCGAGGCATGCGCAATTTCAGATACACTGAATGTTGAACTAAGAAATTCATCATCACCATACAATGTACTTGAAACACAAACTGTTGTTGGCGGTCTCGGCGCTCCTACTGATGTTCAGTTTTCAACTCCCGTAAACGGTACGCCTTATTATATAAGAGTAACTCACAGAAATTCAGTTTCAACCTGGAGCGGAAGCACTCCGTCCTTTAACTCAAACTACATTAATTATACATTCATATCTGCAAGCTCGCAGGCGTATGGAAATAATATGGTAAATACCGGCGGCAAATGGTCGTTTTACGGCGGTGATGCAAATCAGGACGGATCGATTGATGTAACAGATATAAGTCTTATAGACAATGACTCGTTTAATTTTGCTTCCGGGTATCTTGTCACAGACATCGACTGCAATGACGTTATTGATCTTTCAGACATTGCCTTTACCGATAATAACGCTTTAAATTTTGTAGGTGAAGTAACGCCATAAATATTTTAATAAAATTTAAAGTAAGAATTGTTCCGGAGGAATCTTTTTATGAGATCCCTCCGGTTCTTTTTATGTGTGAATGATTCAATTCAGTATTCCAAAATTAAATACAAGATCGTTTATCTCAGGATAAAAAAAGATCAGTAATACGAATTGCTCCTTTCTTATTTCAATAGAAATTCCTAATATAAGACGCCCCGAAACATAAACTTCAAATATCATTATCATGAGACCTTCAAATTATTATTCATTCGGAGTAATTTTGTTTTCAGCTCTGTTAATTTCACTGTTTGCGTCAAATGCTTTCACACAGGAAATAAATGATTGGACATCAAAGGGACCCGGCGGCGGCGGGGCGCTGTTTTCACCGAGCTTCAGTCCGCATGATCCGGATGAACTTTACATTGCCTGTGACATGAGTGAGCTCTTCAGATCCACTGACCTGGGGATCACCTGGGCGGAAACGGATTTCAAAGAAATGACAGGTAACAACGGAGCAGATGTCCGGTTTACAAACGATCCGCTGATAAGTTACTGTATAAATTTCGAAGGAGATCTGAGAACTCCGCATAAGACAACAAACGGGGGAGCGACATGGATCCCGCTTTTATCCGATCCCACATCAGGCGAAGCATACAGTTTATTTTGCGATCCGGATAATTCAAATAATGTTTTAGTTTCCAGTTACACAAACCTGTACTTTTCATCAAACGGCGGCGCGGTTTTTTCATCAAAGTTTTCAAATGCAGCGGGCTGTTACATTGCAGGAGCTTTTTTTGACGGAGCAAATATTTACGCTGGTACAAATTCAGGACTGCTTGTTTCAGTAAATTCCGGTTTGAATTTTTCCCTATCGGCTGCAGGAGGAATTCCGGGGACGGAAGCTATGGTGTCATTTACCGGTGCAAAACAATCCGGTGCGGTTCGTTTATTCTGCGTAACGCTCGGCAGCGGCGACGTGTATCCCGGTGTTACAGGCGCAGACTTTTACGGATTCATGAATATTTATTCTTTAGATATTGGTAATCCAAACTGGTTAATAAAAAACTCCGGTATAAATTCCACTCACTATCCATTTTTTATATCAATGTCTCTGACAAATATTTCTACAGCATACGCAGCCGGCGGCAGTGATGCGGGCTCACCGGTTGTTTATAAAACAACAAACGGCGGTAATAACTGGGTGAGCGTTTTGCAGACAGTAAATAATCAGAACGTTTTTACCGGATGGGCGGGACACGGCGGCGACAGGGGTTGGTCTTACGGTGAATATGCTCTGGGATTTCAATGTTCGCCTTCAGATCCGGACAAAGCCGCAATAACCGACCTCGGTTTTCCGCATATTACTACAGACGGCGGTGTGACATGGAGACAGGCATACGTTGATCCGTCAGATCAGAATCCCATGAATGCATTAACGCCAATTGGTAAATATTATAAAACTACAGGACTTGAAAACACAAGCTGCTGGTGGCTGACATGGTCAGATGCGGATAATATTTTCGGATCGTATTCTGATATCAGGGGAACGCGTTCGACTGACGGCGGAAATTACTGGTCATTTAATTATACAGGACATTCAAATAATACAATGTATCAGACCATCACACATCCTGTGTCAGGAATAATCTACGGCGCAACTTCTACAGTTCACGATATGTATCAAAGCACTTACCTAACCGATGCGAGGATCAACAGCGGACTGGGAAGGGTTTTATTTTCCACAAACAAGGGACAGGCGTGGCAGACGCTGTATAATGCAGGCCGTCCCGTGATCGGACTTGCGCATGATCCGAACAATACTAACAGAATGTATACATCCGTAATTCACAGCACTCTCGGGGGAATTTTTGTATCTGACAATATTCAGCTCGGCGGATCGTCAACGTGGACAAAGCTTGCAAATCCTCCGCGGACGGAAGGGCATCCGTTTAATATAAAAGTTCTGAATGACGGAACGCTGCTGAGTTCATATTCCGGAAGGAGAAATTCATCAGGTGTATTTACGGCGAGCTCGGGAATTTTCATCAGTACAAATGCCGGAGTTTCCTGGATTGACAGATCGCACAGCGGAATGCTATACTGGACAAAGGATGTCATAGTCGATCCGCACGATTTGAATCAGAATACCTGGTACGGCTGTGTATTCAGCGGATGGGGAGGACCGCCGAACGGGCTGGGAGGATTGTATAAAACTATTAACAGAGGGGTGAACTGGACAAGGATAAGTAATCTAGACAGAGTCGGCTCCTGCACAATTAGTCCGGTCAATCCTGATGAAATGTATATGAGCACCGAAGTCAACGGTCTCTGGTACAGCAGCAATATAAATTCCGCAACCCCGCTGTTTACACAGGTCAGCGGCTACAGATTCCGTCAGCCGGAAAGAGTTTTTTACAATCCCCATAATTCAAATGAAGTATGGGTAACAAGCTTTGGTAACGGCATTAAAAAAGGTTATACAATTCCGCCGACGGTATCGTTAAACATTACAGCAGGCATTGAAGGATTCAGGAACGGCGCAATGCAGGTTCAGGATACTATGAGATTATATTTAAGAAATAATTTTTCACCGTATAGTAAGGTGGATTCGGCAGTAATATTTTTAAACACCTCAGGCAATGAGACAGCGGAATTCATTAATGCCCCGGACGGGAATTATTTTATTCAGACATTACACAGGAACGCTCTTGAGACATGGAGCGCTGCCTCTGTAAATTTCACAAATGAAGTAACGGTAAATTATGATTTCACTTCAACCCAGTCGCAGGCATTCGGAAACAATATGGTTTTAAGATCGGGAGCATGGTGTTTTTACAGCGGAGATGTAAACGCGGACGGCACGATTGATCTTTCTGACGGAAGTCTTATCGACAACGATGCATTTAACTTCTCGTCCGGATATCTGCCGACTGATGTAAACGGAGACGACGTTACGGATCTGGCTGACGCAGTGTTTGCGGATAATAATTCGTTTAACTTTGTAAGTAAAATTACACCATAAAGTTAATTTCAAATTATAAATGACAAATGAAAAATAAAGAGCCCAAATAATGACAAACTACCAATGACAAATTATTCGCTAAAAATTTATTTTAATAAAAATAAATATTTAAAATTTAAAATTTAAAATTGAATTAAGTAAGCTCTTTGATCTTTTCCAGCAGCCATGACTTTGAGGTTACATTGTCTTTACCTAAAGTGTCATAAAGTATTTTCAGATCTGCTTCGTCGGCTTCGTTCAGTTTAAAATTCAAAAGCTGACGCAGGTATTTTATGAAGTTAAGATGACGGCTGAGAAAATTCCTGTTCTGAGAATTTGAATTATTGATTAGCTGGTAATATGCATTAAGCAGCGAAATGAGATTCTCCGTAGATTCCGTCTCAAAATATATTTTCGACACAAGATTCTTCAGATCAAGCTTATATGTGATCTGTTTGATATTCACCCTGTTTGAATACATGAGAGCGTCATCATAATTTCCCTTTCTGTAAGAAAGACCTGCTTTGCAGTAATTAGTTATATCTTCACGATATTCCGGCTGAAGATTGACTATGTATTTTTCAAAAAAATCTTCAGCCCACTGTATTTCATTAAGATTGAGGGCTTCAATGAATGCAGTCCTGAAGTCCCCGTTCTTGAGATAATGCTTTCCGGAAAAAATATTCAGGTTCTCATCGTAAATTTTTTTCCGGATATTAAACGCTTCCTTTCTGAATGTTTCTTTACCTGCTACTGATTTCGCGCTGCATACGATAGTCATTGCGTTTAAAATATATTTTTTAAATTCTATGTCAAATGACTCAGAAATATCCAGATAAGATCTTTTCAGATCAAAAAAATACTGGTCGTCATCCGGATGTTTTAAAGACATCATAAGCAGATAAAATAAATTCAGAATTCCGAATTCGTTCTTTCCGGTTTTCTTAATTCGTGAAAGAATTTTTTCACTGTCAAAACTGTCAAAGACACTTAATATATCTTTGATGTTAAGTTCCTTACTCCAGAAATTTCTCTGCGCATACACGCTGCCTTCATTCAGTAGAAATTCAGTGAGGAAAGAGTAAATATTGTATAGCTGATGAATGAACAGATAATCAGTGTATCTGCTGCGTTCGTTGAAATTGTAATAATGATTCAGCACTTCATTTGTATAATCCTTCATCTTTACAAAATCCAGCACACCAGCTTTCTTATCTGAAATTATTTTTTCCGTTTCCTTTATTACTTTTTCTGCTCTCTTCTTAAGGCCTCTTTTACTGAACTCATTTAACAGCAGTCTTTCCCTCAGCATAAAATCATAATTCTCAACTGCTTTTTGAAACAGGAACTCTTCCGCAATGGCGTCAAGTCTTGACAGCATACTTTTCATAACGCTTTCTTTATAGACTTTTCCGGGATAGAGCTGATCATAGACATAATTTTTTGTAAATATTCCCGATTCATAATCCGGAGCAAACTTAATAATTATCTTCAGAAGCTGAATATAATTTCTTCCTTTATTGAAGTAAGGAGACTGAACGAACTTTTCAAAATCTTTAAGTTCCTCATCAGAAAAGGTTTTTAAGAGAATAATTACATTACTGCCGCTTAAGGTTTTGTCAACTTTCATTGTTCAGAAAAGCTTAAAAATAAACATAAAATGCATTTTTAAAATGATCTGTATAAAAAATCGCTGTCAACAATTACAAAAAACTTTATTTGTGAGACAGGCATATCTGCAATATTTTTGTACAGTTATCTCTGAGTGACAGGTGTTAAGTATATTTTTAAATAATAAAAAGATTTTCCCTTCACTCAGGGGCAGATAAGATCTCTCTGCAATTCCTAGGCTGCAGAGAGTTAGGTCTGCACATTAAAATAATTTTATTAATTAAAAAAATAAACTAACATTAAAATGAGAGACACTGCAAATTTATTTAAAACAACTTCAAAGGTAAATCATGAATCAGGATTTTTATTCAGAACGCTTACAGTAATTTATTTTGCGTTACTCTTACTTATAATTTCAGGAATAAAAAATGATGCATTCCCTCAGGACGTACGTCTGGAGCATCTGGAAAGCGGAATTTCTTATGATAATTCAGAAAACGCTGATCAGAATTCAGAAAATATTTTTCTGTCGGATCTGGAGGAAAGACATAAGGCTGCAATGGAAAGCGGTAATGAAACCGAAAGCAGCCGGATCCATTCAGAAATGGAAAGTCATATTAACAGAGAAAATATATCTTCTCCAAAACCGGACACTGAAGTCCGTTTTGAAAAATATTCGAGATCAAATACAGGCGCAGACTGGAACGAAGGTGATAAGATGATTCACGCCGGTCAGATAAAATCTCTACCGTCATATCACAAACAGATCGACATGAAATGCGGTGAGGACAGCGTTTTATATACTGCTGTAAATGAGAAAGAACCAGCAGGTGTTTATTCCGGCAAAGTTTCATTTTACAGGTCATCAGATAACGGAAACAGCTGGACGACATTAGGAGCAATTTACACTCCGCTGTCTGTTTTCATTACCAATATAAGTATGCTTGTAGAATCAAGATCCAACTTTCACAAGGATTCTACAAGAATTATTTTATTCTATACAAAGGCAGCAAGTAACAATAATGATAATAACACTCTATCATATATTTCTTTCCGCGTTAACGGAACTTCGATATTTACAGGTGAAATAGCAGCATCAGGATCAGGCAGGGAATTCTCCCACATCAGCGCAGTCAGCGACGGAGCTTATTACAGTAACGGAACATACTTCGGAGTTGTCTGCACCGAATCAAATACTGCGTATACATCTACTCAGAATTTCCGGATATTAAGAACAGCAAACTGGGGTTCCACCTGGACTATATCTTCCTTCAGTACGGGATTCAATGATTTTTATCCGAGTGTTGATTTTCGCCGCGGTTCACAGCCGCAAATTTATATTGCTGTGGAAAGAAGGCAAACATCCTTTCCGAAGAGTCTGATATTGCTGCGGACAAGCTGGTCCCCGGGTTCATCCTATACTGAACAGCTGATCTCTGATGCAAACGTTGAAAGGCCGAGTCTTTCGATTTTAAAAAACAACGGACCTGATACAATGATGATCTCAGCTGTTATTAACGGTCAGGCGGTTTACTTCTCCACAAAAAATGACGGCGCAAACTGGAATGCATACAATCTCAGCATGGGCACTGCAAACAATTTTAAATTCACACACTGCTATTCATCTCCAAACAGCGCACCGCCGTTTACAACAGTGATGTCTACTTCTGACGGAGATTCCATAAACATCAGAAGAGGAATTATCGGCGCAATGGGAGAATTAATTTATAAAATTAATTTTAATAATTCTGATCCTAACATCAGTCCCGTAAATGTTTTCTGTATCGGAGATGATATAAATCTCTCGTCATTTGTTTACGGAGGGACAAATGCCGAAAATGTTTATTTTGATCAGGACGGATTCAAATGGTTATTGATAAGGACTTCAATTCAGGGTCTATATAATCAGAGTATGAATATTCTAAACAGAAAAGATACACTGACTGTATATTTAAGAAACAGCGTTTCTCCTTTTGAGATCGCTGATTCAGTAAAAGGGATTCTTGATACTGCGTTATACTTTTCAAGATACTTTAAAAATGTCAACACTTCCAAAAGTTATTATATTGTCCTGAAACACAGAAACAGCATTGAAACATGGTCAAAGCCGGCAGTGACTTTTTCTTCAGGTTCGATATTCACATATGATTTTTCTTACACGCCAAACTCAGCTTTCGGAAATAATATAATTCTATCGGACAATTCTCCTGTAACTTATTCACTTTACAGCGGAGATGTGAATCAGGACGGGACGATAGATCTTACCGACGGCAGTCTGATAGATAATGATGCATTCAACTTTGCGTCCGGATATCTGCAGACGGATATAAATGGTGACGACGTGACAGACCTTGCTGACGCAGTATTTGCTGATAATAATTCTTTTAACTTTGTAAGCAAAATAACACCATAAAATTAATTGCAAATTATAAATGATAAAGAAAAATAGAACGGTGAATTTCTAATGGAATTTGTAATTTGATATTGTGTATCGTAGTCGCAGGCTTTAGCCTGCGGCTTTTTTTAGTTAATAAGAAACCTAAAACTAATTATTGAAAATATAATTAAGTATTCGTAATTCATAATTTGAGATTCGAATTTTAATGAGCAACTCTGCAAATTAACATTTAAATTACGCATTGAAATTTTTACTTTGTTAAAATTTATTTACATAACTGCACGATACATTACTCACAACACAAATTACTTAATTTAAAATGGATAGTAATAGATCTTATGATTTAATAGTTATAGGTTCCGGACCTGCAGGGAGAGAAAGCTGCAGTTAAAGCAGCTTACTTCGGAAAAAAGGTAGCGTTAATAGAGAAATCACAGGACTCAGGCGGAGCCGGTGTTCAGACCGGTACGCTGCCGTCTAAGACCTTGAAAGAGACCGCTCTTTATTTTTCAAGGGTTTATGAAAAACATATTTTTGAGACAAATGATGATAAACCTCTTCACAAGACAAAGCATGAACAATTCACATACAGACGTGATGTAGCGAGAAATGATATGCAGGAAGAAGTTGATAAAAATTTTCTGAGACATAATGTCGATGTTTACAGGGGATTTGCTTCATTCATTGATGAACATCGTATAAAAGTAGACGGCGGCGAAGAATTGATCATCAGCGGAAAAAATATTCTCATAGCAACAGGTTCATATCCCGTAAATCCGGCAGAGATACCTTTCGACGGAAAGAGAATTCATGATTCCGATACAATTCTCAGGATCAACCGATTTCCGAAATCTCTGTGTGTGATCGGCGCCGGAGTAATAGGATGTGAGTATGCAACGATATATGCCGCAATGGGAGTCAAAGTTTATCTGATAAATAACAGAGACAAGATACTGCCGTTTCTTGATTCTGAAATTGCGGATGCGCTTGTAACGCAAATGAAGAAACAGGGGATTGAAATTCTGTTCAATACTTCGATCGTAAATTATATTCTTCCTGCGAAAAATTCTGATAACATAAAGCTCAATTTGAAAAACGGTGATGAACTTGAAACAGATATGGTACTTTATGCAGCCGGAAGAAGCGGTAACATTTCAGGAATGAACTGCAGTAATGCCGGCATTATAACAGGTGAAAGAGAGACAGTTCTCGTCGATGAGAATTACCGTACAAACATTCCGCATATTTATGCTGTCGGAGATGTAATCGGATTTCCTGCTCTGGCAAGCACAAGCATGGATCAGGGAAGAGTTGCAATAACACATATGTATAATACAAATGATCTTGATTCAGTACATAAAGTATTTCCATATGGAATTTATACAGTACCTGAAGTATCAATGGTCGGAATTACAGAGCAGGAAGCGATCACAAAAGGAATAAAATATAATACCGGTATCAGCAGAGTCCGTGACACAGCGCGTGGCAAGATCCTTGGTTCGCCGGATGACGGATTTCTAAAACTGGTTTTTGACAATGATACAAAAATAATTCTCGGAGTACATATCATCGGCAGGATCGCTTCAGAACTTATTCATTACGGTATGACGCTCGTGCAGGACAAAAAGACTTTAGACAATATCATTGCTACTGTTTTCAATTACCCTACATTCCATGATCTATACAAATATGCAGCATACGACGGATTGGGAAATATCAGCGGGAAGAATATTAAGAATCCGCGCAAGTCTTAACAGAGTAAAATTAAATTAATTATTGAAATTGTGGCGCGTGATGTTATTGCATAAATATTTTTTAATTCTTTAAAACAGAAAAGCCTCCGTTACCAAATACGGAAGCTTTCTGCGAAAGTAAATGATGAACATCTATATTATTACTAACTAACCTTTGTAAAATTCCAAATCAATTTATAAAATTAAAAAAAACTTTTACGGTCTCTGCACACTTACAAAATTAAATGCATTATTATCAACCAAACCCAAATCCGCTAAGTCAATAATATTGTCGCCGTTTAAGTCTGAATTAAGATATCCTGTTGCAAAATTATATGCATCATTATCCGTAATACTCAGATCTGATAAATCTGTTACTCCGTCCTGATTTACGTCTCCGCTGTATACAGCAAATTTCACCGGCGAAGCATCCGCCTGAATCATATTATTTCCGAACGCCTTTGCTGATGCTGATGAAAAATCATAGGTCATCTGAGAGTTTGAAAAGCTCTGACCTGCTGAGCTCCATGTCTCCAGGGAGTTTCTGTGATGTATCTGCAAATAGTAATTTACATTATCGGAAGCATTCTCAAATATAAATGTTCCGGATCCGTTTGAGCTGATATATGATTTTGCGGAATCAATTTTATTGTAAGGTGAAGATGTATTTCTTAAATATACAGTTGCAGTATCCATAACCATAGAATTGCCGGCGGCATCATAAAATCCCTGTATAAGAAATGTCAGATCAAGCTGGAAATTTGAAAGAGCAATTAATTCAGTCGGAATTGTTTTCATTAATGTACCCAGAAGTCCTCCCGCATACACATAATTATCAGAATTAAAATAGAGAGCCGACAGTCCGTTGTCCGTAACAGTGGGCTGAACTATCCAGCTTGCTCCCGCATCAGAAGATTTAATTATTTTCCCTTCACCTCCTACTGCATATCCGAAGCTGCCTCTGAACTGAACACTATTATATCCGCCTGACGGAGTAGGCAGAGCAAACCATGACCCGCCTGAATTTGTAGTTTTGTAAATACCATTTGCCGCAGAGATATAACCGTCATTCAGATCTGTAAAATGTACATTACCGAGATTTATAAATGGTGATGCTACTGACATTGAAGTCCAGTTCACACCTGCATTGGTAGTTTTAACTGCAGCATTATTATCACCGACAGCAAAACCGGTATTGTCATTTACAAAATAAACAGAACTTAATAGTGTCCCTGCATTAGGAATAACAGAAGCTGTCCAGTTTAATCCGGCGTTTGTAGTTTTTAAAAGTTTTCCGTAACTGCCGGTTACATATCCGGTATTCTGATTTGTAAAAAACACATCAGTGAAAATTTCATTTGTATTACTTGTGTAAATTGTCTGCCAGTTTGTTCCGCCGTTACTTGTCTTATAGATTTTAAGACTTCCGGCAAGATAACCTGTCTCATCACCGGTGAATGATATTCCGTAAATCGAAAGCGTGTAAGAACTGATTTGTGAAACCCAAGATTCCCCGGCATCGGTTGTTTTAAGAATATCTCCCTGATTAAAACCGGTCACTGCATAACCTGTGGAAGTATTGATAAATTCAATGTCTGATACATATCCGTCAGTTACAGTCTGTTCATATAAAAATGTATTTCCTGCGTCTGTTGATCTTATCATTGCTCCGTATGTACCGGCTGCATGTATGGTTCCTCCAGGTGTTACTGATGAGGTAAGATACTGGCTGCTCATGCTGCTTCCTACAGGCATACTTTCATACCAGTTATTACCGCCGTCTGTTGATTTTACATACACAGATCCTGTTCCGAATCCGATCCCGGTACTTGCATTGAGAAAATGCAGTGAAGTAATATCTATACCGGCGTCCGACAAAGCAAAATTCCATGAATAACCGCCGTCTGTAGTTTTATAGATCCTTCCCTCATCACAGCCAACAAATCCGGTGGATGCATTAAGAAAGGTCATGCTGTTAACCGCATAGTTATCATTATAAACCAATTGCCAGTTCGCGCCTCCGTTTGTAGTTTTAATAATTTCACCGGTGAAAGCGCCTCCGGATCCATAGCCGTTATTTGCATCAAGGAAATATAAATTATTCAAATAATTTGCGCCGGCAGTTGTCTGAGTCGACCAGCTGTTACCTCCGTCAGTTGTTTTCCATATCTTACTTTCCAGCTGGAAAAATCCGAGTACGTAACCTGTGTTTTCATTAATGAAATTTATATCGAGTATATAAAAGAGAGAATCAAACTGTCCCTGAACGGGAAGCTGTAAAGCCGTCCAGTTATTACCGCCGTCAATGGTCTTTTTCAGCATTTGTTTAATACCGCCTGTATATCCGGTATTTTCATTTATAAAATCCACGCTTAAGAAAGCATTTGAGGTACCGGTGTTTAGTTTTGTCCAGTCTAAACCATTATTAACTGTTTTTAACATTGTCCCAAAAGCTCCTGCTGCATAACCCGTATTATTGTCTACGAAGTCTATCTTGTTCATGGAATTCCCCTGTGGTTTTGGATTCAGCCATTTCCAGTTGTCTGAAAGCTGTGAATATGCTGAGGAACACATAACGAAAAAAATCAAAGCAATTAGTCTGTACATTTTTTTTAGATAAATTTATTTTAAAATTTTTTTAAAAGTTAAATCATAATATGATGCCGGTTTAGAATATCAGATTCATTCATACGGATTCGCTTACCGGTCTTATCAGATATTTAATACAAATTAATATTTTTTATTTCAATTAGACGAATCAAAATCACTGCAAATGTAGGAATGAAAAAAACAATCATGAATTTTTTAATTTCTGAAGCAAAACTCATAATAAAAAAAGCCCCCGGAACCCAAATATCCGGAGGCTTTCTGCACATTACTAACTAAAAACGGTGATCATATTTTCCCGGATTACCGGGGATAATGATCACATAAGTCTATTTTACAAGAAGCATTTTCTTTGTTATTGTCTGATCACCTGCTGTTAATGTATAAATATAAATTCCGCTTGAAAGATTACTTCCGTTGAAATTAACAGTGTAATATCCTGCGGTCTGAATCTCATTTACAAGTGTTGAAACTTCTCTTCCTGAAACATCAAATATTCTCAGTACTGCCAGTCCGTCCATCGGCAGATCATAATTTATCGTTGTTGAAGGATTGAATGGATTAGGATAGTTCTGTGATAATTCAAAAGCCGAAGGCACACCTATGTTTACTTCATTATTTAGATTGAAGTATTCAAAGCTTCCGTTAAGATCTATCTGTTTCAGTCTATAGTTATAAATACCGGTATTCAAACTTCTGTCAGTATAAGTATAATTCATAGCTGAAAGTGTAGTTCCGTTACCTCTCACTGAACCAATGTTTGTCCATTCACTGTTAGCTGCTGATCTTTCTATTTCAAAGTGTGAGTTGTTTGTTTCTGAAGCAGTCGTCCAGTTTAATGTAACGTCTCTTCGGTTGACAGTTGAAATAAATGAAGACATTTCAACAGGAAGAATTCCGCAAGGACCATCCCAGATATATGTCAGACCTGAAACAGGAAACAGCGTGCTGCTCAAAGTCGAAATAGAGGCATTGGTTGCGCCGGCAGATGAAGCATCCCAGTCTAAAGAAAAAGTATTTGTTCTGTTATTCCAGTCGGAATTATCAAATCCCCGCAGTCCAACCTGTCCGTCAATAGCTGCAACGGGTATGGTATTTTTATCCATGTTTCCGTAAACGATATGTATTGCGCCTGAACGTGTCAATGTAGGTTCGAATAGTTTGATCTGAAAATTAAAATTATCGTCAGTACCAATTATAATATACTGTCTGAAATCTTTAAACTGAATTGTATGAACTCTGTTAGGTGTAATTCCTTCGGTGGAGCTTACGATACTTCCTGAAGCGATTTGTATTACAAGATCGTTAACAATGATATCGGTTGTATTGTTGGAAATTGTTATGGTTCCAAGTCCGATGTCAAATGCAGTGATGAATGTATTGGCGGGAATACCTGTAGCGGCGGTAATATGTCTGCCGACTACGACTCCTTCAAAATTACGGACATCAGTTAAAGTGTTTGTCACTCCGCTGAAGTCTATAGTGGTGCCGAATACGCCAATCATATCCAAACCGAATGCGCTGATGGCTCCTTCGTATGCCTCACCGGAAGACAGCGGACCGTAATTGGAAATTCCCGGTGCGGTCGGACCGAATGTAATAAAACCATTTGAGTTTACAAAGTAACTTGTATAGTCAAGACAGTTGAATGTAAAAATAAAAGGAAGTGCAAACGGACCGTAGGTAACGTCATTAAGATTACCCGGATCCTGACTGGTATGGGTAGCGGAGGCTATAATATTTTGTCCCGCTATTTCATTATATGTACCTATGGAGTCATTAAATGTATAACTCGCAATCTGCGCAGATAAATTTAGACTGCATAGGAATAAAACAGTTAGAAAGAAAGAAATTAATTTTTTCATGATATTTTATCATTAAATTAAAAAAAAAGTTATGCTGTTACATTCTCCTTTCAAAAAGAATTGATTACCTGGGATTATGTCTTTTGAGAATTTGGGTAAATAGAATAATCGAATTAGTCCTGTGCAGTTTTTCCTCCCGTGAGGAAGTTTAATTTTGTTCTGCCACTTAATATTTATTTGAGTATTAAGTTCAAATACAAAATAGACTATTCAGTTTTAAAAACTATTACACAACTTTAGAAATTTGTTACATCATTCACACATTAACTGACTTTTAAATATGATATAAACCAGTTTACTGATAATTCGCTGTAATTATAAATATTAAAACTAGAAATGAATCTTTGATAAAATTTCACTATATTTACTAAGGAGAAAAATATTAGGACTTTGTTTCAATTGTAAATCTGATTGTAAACAAACCACCGCATCTTTCCTATCTTTAATTCCTCTTGTTTATAACTTTCAGGTTTAAAAGGTTATTAAAATTTTCTTATGATAAAATATATTTGTCAAAAATTAATGTGAGCTCACGGATCATGAAGCTGTATATAAAATATATGGTAAGCATTCGATGCAAAATGATAGTAAAGTCCGAGCTGCAAAAAATGGGGCTGCACTTCTCAAGGGTCGATCTGGGTGAAGTGGAAATTTTAGAACAATTAACTCAGCTGCAAAGAGATAAGTTAAAAGCGGCTTTAATTAAATTTGGACTGGAATTAATGGATGACAAGAAAAGCATTTTGATCGAAAAAATAAAAAATGTTATTGTCGAACTGATCCATTACTCAGATGAACCGCTTAAAGTAAATTTCTCTGAGTATCTGAGCAGCAAATTAAATTATGATTACACATATCTTTCTAATCTGTTTACTGAAGTTCAGGGCACGACAATTGAAAAATTTATCATTAATCATAAGATCGAGCGTGTAAAAGAACTTATAGTTTACGATGAACTTAATCTTTCAGAAATTGCTTTCAAGCTTCACTACAGCAGCGTAGGGCATTTATCAAATCAATTCAAGAAGATCACAGGTCTCACTCCTTCCCATTTTAAAAAGCTTAAAGAAAAAAGACTTACCAATCTTGAAGATTTAAATTAATTTTTAATTTCAGCCAAAGGTTTTCTGCTTCGTATAATCGAATTAAATGAATCATTGTCATTTTAAAAGTATATAAGTAAAATATGTAACTTTTAATTTTAATTTTGTAAAGTTTTTTAAAAAAATATTGCTATGTTAATTGTAACCGCACATACTAATCCAAACATGTAATTTAAAACATTTAGGTGATATGACTGAAAACGAAGTTAAGATTGAAAAATCTGTTGGAGTTAATATAGTTGAAATTATTGAATATGCGCCGAATTCCGTAATTGTAAAAAGCATAATAAAGAAGTCGACCGGAAATATAACGGCAATGTCTTTTGATACCGGAGAAGAGCTCGCAAAAAGGACTTCACCATTTGATACTTTTATCCAGATCATTGACGGGATAGCGGAGATTGTAATTGACGGAAAATCCACTCCTCTTGAAAAAGGACAGTCAATAATAATTCCTGCGCATTCAGCTTATAATTTAAAAGCAAATGAACGCTTTAAAATGACCTTAACAATCATAAAAAGCGGATATGAGTAATCAGAAATATTTTTTGATTACACTTTGCATATCAGCATTATATACAAATTAGTTTAAATTGAATATTTATATTTTTTTTAAAGAATATTTAATTTAAGTTAATTCTGTTCATATTAAAATCATACCTGCTCCGGAAAAATCACAAAAGGCGTAAGTTAAAAATTTGTTTTAAAAGTATAGATTAGAAATTAATTGATCATTTCCTATTACACTGATATTTTAATGATTTTCAAATGATCTGAACAGAGACATTGTATTAGATGGTGAAGCAGTATTGACAGAAAATGATTCAGATAATTTTATCAGCAAATAACTCCGTAAAATTTATTTCATATATTGATTTGGTTTACAAATTTGTCTCAATGTCTGCAGGAAATTATTTCCGCAGACTTTTTTATAAGTAAATTATTCTGAATCGGTTAACCGCAATTATAATACAAAATGTTCATGAGATATTTATTGTTGATTATTTTAGTAAATGTTTTTCCGGTAAAAAATTCGAATTCTCAGATTTCAAACCCTGCGCTTATAGGTTACTGGCAGAACTGGAATGACTTTAACTGTCCTTATATTCCGCTGACACAGGTGGATACAAGTTACGGCATAATACCTGTTGCATTTGCAATTCCGTCTTCCGGAACTTCATACAACATGACTTTCATTCCGGAAGGAATGAGTCAGTTAAATTTTAAAAAGCAAATAGATACAATGCGTATTCGCGGCAAGACAATTCTGATCTCAATCGGAGGCGCTAACCATCCGGTTTCATTGCCTGATACTGTGAAGAGAAATACATTCATTACTTCGATGATGAATATAATTAATACTTACGGATTTGAAGGCATTGATATAGATCTCGAAGGCAGTTCGCTTTCATTAAGCGGTGGTACGATCTCTAATCCTGTCGATGCGAATATTATAAATCTGATCTATGCAGTCAGAAAAATTATGGATCTGTACAGAATTCAAAACGGTAAGAAAATGATCCTGACTATGGCTCCGGAGACTGCTTATGTGCAGGGGGGAATGTCAGCATACGGCGGAGTCTGGGGAGCATATCTTCCGGTTATACATGCTCTTAGAGACTCGATTGAAGTATTACACGTTCAGCTTTATAACAGCGGTAGCATGTACGGAATTGACGGCAACATTTATTTTCAGGGAACGGTAGATTTTATTGTATCACAGACTGAAGCTGTCATACACGGATTCAATACTGCCGGAGGATATTTTTCAGGACTGAGACCGGATCAGGTAGCGGTAGGACTGCCGGCATGCGTAAATGCAGCCGGAGGCGGATATGTAATTCCTGATTCAGTGAAAGCAGCAATACTTTATCTTAAAGGTCAGATCCCAAAACCCGCGAGATATACTAAGACCGGTACTTACGCAGACCTTCGGGGAATGATGGACTGGTCTGTCAACTGGGATGCTGCTTCTTCATGCGGATCTGTTTATCAATATGCAGATAGCTTTAATGAAATTTTCAGACCATTACAGACGCTTGAATTAAAACTTTTTATTGAAGCTTTATATATTGCATCAGAAGATGCTACAAGAACTGATACGGTAAAGGTTAAGCTGAGAAATTCAAATTCACCATATACGGCTGTTGATTCGGCAAAAGGTAAATTTAATACAAACGGTAATGTGACATTTAATTTTACAAAAGCGCAAAACAACATTCAGTATTTTTTGCAGATAGATCAGAGAAATTCAATTGAAACATGGACAAAAACAGGCGGGATAATTTTTTTAAATAATGCTTCTGTTTATGATATGAGTTTCAGCTCTGCTCAGGCGTTTGGAAATAATATGCAGCCGATGAATAATTCACCTGTAAGATTTGGAATATATTCCGGTGATCCGAATAAAGACGGAGTTATAGATGTTTCGGATGCAGGTCTCATTGATAATGACGCAGCAAATTTTATTAGCGGTTACGTACTTGCTGATATAAACGGAGACTTTACAGTGGACTTGAGTGATGCAGTATTTACGGACAATAATTCAGCTGAATTTATCAGCAAAATAACTCCGTAAATTTATTACATAAATTGTTCTGGTTAGTAAATTTATTTAAAGACTGCAGGTCATTTTTCTGCAGACTTTTTATTTGAACAAAGTTATTTTAATATGCAGTTAATCTCTTAATTCCAGTTTACTTTTCCTTCAAGCAGTTTATCCGCGCCAATCCCAAGCTGAGTAATACATTTGAAAACTTCTTTGGGTTCAATATCGAGACGTTTTACCTGCTGCTCAGTCATGAAATAAATATTACCGCTGGTGGGAGTAGGGGCGCTTGGCACAAAGACCGTTAGCATTCCTTCTTTTCCTGTCTCTAGAATAAATGCAAAAAGCCACGCATCGTCTATTGTTGCAAGACAGGATACTACTTTTTTATTTAAATCAGAATTGCCGTCTGCTCCGAGAATTTTTTTTACTACTGAAAAACCGGGAATGAAACTCTCTATCCTTTTTATTACCCCTGCCCTGTTTCTGTCACCCTGAATGAAACCGACTATTACAGTAATAATTAAAAGAAATACCAGGACTGTAAAATCCGTATGTCCGAATCCGAACAGGGATCTGGCGGGTAATAAATTTGAGAAAGGCTGGAGAAGTTCTTTTAAGATCCCGATCGTACCCTGCAGTATAAACACTATAAACATTAAAGGAATTATTACAAAAATACCTTTAATGAAGGCAGTTTTAAATTTGGTAAGCATAATTAAATATTTAATTTAATTTATTAGAATAAAATTCAACAGCAGAATGAACAGATTCAAATATATTCTCCTCACCGATCTTTACTGTGATATTCGCACGATCAAGAATTAATTTAACGTTTCTGTTTAATTTTGCAATACCAATTACGATGTTATCAGCTTTCAGTTCAAATATCAGATCTTCAATTGTTTCAGCAGCGGTAATATCCAATCTTATTAAAGGACTCCCGTCAAGTATCAGGAATTTTATATTTCCCTTTTCGTCATTTAAAAATTCATGCACCCTTTTTTTAAAATAGTCAGCATTAAAAAAAAGTATAGGCGCTTCAAATCTGTAGATCATTATTTCGGGAATTTTAACGGCATCTGTATATTCATTAACATCATGATAACTATTAAGACCTTTCACTTTTCCAAGTAAATGATCATGAGGTTTGGATGCTTTAGCAAGTAATCCTATTAATGCAAGACCGACAGCAATCAGAACAGCGGGAATTACACCGATAGTAATTACACTTAGTGAAGTGATAACTGCAAGAAAAAATTCAAACCGGCTGACGTGATAAAGTTTCCTTAGATATTCAAAATTAAATAAACCGATGGAAGCTGAGATAATGATTGCGCTGAGTACGGTGACAGGCAGATATTCCAGATATTGAGTTAAGAACAAAATTACAACTGCAATTGATAAAGCGGCGATTACAGAGACCAGCTGTGTCTTGCCGCCTGAGGAGTCATTAACTGCAGTTCTTGAATCCGCGCCGCTGATCACAAATCCCTGTGACAGACCTGAAAAAATGTTTGCAGCTCCGAGCGCAATAAAATCTTTATTGGCGTCAATGCTGTAGCCGTTTTTTACCGCAAAACTTTTATTTGTCAGCATTGCGCTGCAGTAACTTATAAGCACAATACCAAAAGAATGTGAAATGAGTATTCCTAATTCAGATAATCCGACATCAGGAATTCCAAATTCGGGAAAACCGGCGGGTACATGTCCCACTACTTTCAGTCCGCTGTTTTCCATTCCAATTACAGTTACAGCTATAATACTTACAATAACTGCGATAAGCGGAGCGGGGATTTTTTTAAAATACTTTTTAAATAATCTTAAGAAAATAAAAACGGAGATCCCTATAGTAAAAGTCAGAATATGTGTCTCATTAATTTTTGAAAAAAAATCGAACATCATTCTGAAGAATCCGGCTGAGTCCAGACTGAATCCGAAAAATTTTCCAAGCTGTCCTGCGATAATACTGATGGCAAGTCCGTTCAGATATCCTGTGAGAATTGGTTTGGATAAAAAATTGGCAATGAAACCAAATTTCAATACTCCGCCTAAAATACAAAGTACGCCGGTTATTAATGCGAGAAGAACTGAATAGGACTGATACTGCTCTGAGCCGAATGCGGCAACCGGTATCAGCGCTGATGCAATGAGAATACACGTAGCCGAATCCGGACCGACCATCAGTTGTCTTGAGGATCCGAACAAAGCGTATGCGATCATTGGTAATACAGATGAATAGAGACCAACTTCGGGAGGGAGTCCGGCAATTCCGGCATAAGCGATACTTACAGGAATAGCTATGGCTGCAACCGAAAGACCTGCAGCAAAATCTTTGGAAAGCCATTCCTTTTTATAAGTCTTTATTAATCTGAGACCCGGTAAATATTCGCTTATGCCGGATAAAAATGATTTTGCCAAATTAATAGATCAGATTTGATTACCTGTAATTAATTCTGAAAAGTCATAATAATTATTTTGAACTAAAATTAATAACTATATCCAAGGCTCAATATTAAACCGTATTGATTTAAATTAAATCTGTATCCGTCTTTGTTATAATCGACACTAAGATTTTTTATTCCCAAAGATGTATTTAAGTTCGGATTAAATTTATAACCGAATCCGCCAAGTATATTAAAGGAATATTCGGAATTAGTTCCGAATCCGCCGAAGTCGCTTCTCAGATATGAGAACCATTGTTTTGACAAAAGGAAGCTTGCATTAATTCCGACTATCGGATCCACCCAGGAATTGCTTTTGCTGCTCATTAAGACCTGTCCGTTTTGCTCGTTGAGCGTTATTTCATTTTCTGTTGCCCAGATCCTTACCCCGGCGTATGCGTCAAGAAAAACTGTTTTACTGGATGTCGGGAATGAATATCCAAGCGAAAGATCCGTTATGACTTCTTTTATTGTTGTATTTGCGCTGACAAGACCGGTACCGTTTGGAAGAGTTACGTCAAAATTTTTCAGGTTTGCATATACCATATCATAAAATAAATTCATTCTTTTATATTTGAATTTACCTCCTATCATAAAAGCCATCTTTAAATTTTCAAAATTGTCGGAAAAACTTTTGTTAAATTCAAAAGTCTTTGGATAACCGGAAGGACTATTCGGGATTCCGACTGTTCCTCCCATAGCGACAGTCCAGAGATACGGATTAACTGTAAACCAGAAGTCTTTTTTCTTAGGAGCATTTTTCTCAATTGACTCAGAAGATCCTAAAGAATTATTTAACTTTGATAAATTATTAACAACTGGAATTTCCTGTGAAATTGCATTTGAAGAAAATGTAACGAGTAATAAAAAAAGAAATAAATTTTTCATGTTATTTTAATTATAGTTTTTAAAAATATTTATCACTGCAAATAACTTTCCGGCTTTAAAAAAAATATCTCATATTTAAAGCCATATTTACAAACTTAATATCCTCATCAAAGTTGTTGGGTTTGTAAAACTGATAATTAATTTCCAGTCCGAGATTCAGATCCTGTTTGCCTGTATAATTTATTCCGAACAAAAAATTATTCGGTTCGGATTGTATCTGCTCAGAAGTCAGAGGTAATGAGTTATGGTAAAAACCTAATGCAAAACCTAAAGGAACATTCTGAACAGGCAAGAGATCAGCATCAAATATTCCGCCGTATTCAAAATACCATTTATTAATATCAGTTAAATCAACCGACTCACCGAACTGCGCGTTGACATTTCCTGTAAATCCGAAAGTTTTGTTAAAAGCATATGCAAATCTTAATGTTCCGCCGGCTCTTACTGTGGTTAATGAATTAACAAGTTTATTTGTCTGTGTAATTCTTCCGCTGTCTATTACCCCCTGAATAAATTTATTCAGATCAATTATTGTATAACTTCTGTTAAAAAGATCAAAAGAACCTGAAAGCGCAAACTCCTTATTCTGATATAATTTGAAAAGCCAGCCGATTTCATAACCGGTTGCGGCATTCACTCCTTCTGAGATCAGCGCACCGGGTTTTGTGCCTAACTTTCCTGCAACAAGGAATTTGACTCTGAATGCCATCCAGTCCTTGATCATCTGCTGATACTCAATTTCAAGATTAGTATAGATAAGATCTCCCCGGAGCTGAAAAACTTCCTGTGAATCAATTTTAACCGAGGGTATTTTTAAATTCACTGTCTGACCTGCTCCAAGCCGGCTCTGAAGGAAAGTCTGTATAAAAGGTGTTCCAATATTTGAATTAACTATAAATTTGTGACCTTTCAGAGTCTCATGTTCATAGAGAGAATCGTTAGGCGGAAATAAAAATTTTCCAAAAGAATTCTGAGTACAAATTATGAGCAAAACAGAAAATGTCAGAGCGGTTTTAAGCAGTATATTTTTTTTCATCTGAATAAAATTTTAAAGAATATATGATATGTATGTCATAAACTGGAAACCGGATAATCTGAATCTTGACGGCAATGAATTAAAATTTTCTTTGCTCAAATTTAATAGACTCTGTGAATATCTTCCTTCCGCTGAAATGATAAAACGCTTTACCGGAAATTTTACTCCGACACCGAATGCAGCGGCGAGATCAAACTTTTCAAAACTTTCTGAAATGTCTCTTTCTTCAGTCGTCTTATTAACATCCTGAATTTTTGAATCCTGCAGGAATCCGAAATCAAGCCCGCTTAAAAAATATGTTACTCCGTTAAAAGCTTCAATTTTTGCAAATACTGGAACACGAAAGTAAGACATTTTTACATTCATACTGTCAACCGGATCTTCCCTTCCAATATCGTATGCAATAACTGTCTGATAAAGAGTGTAATTTGGCTGAAGTACAATCTTTATCTCTTTAGAAACATTAGCTTCAGCTGAAATGCCAAACATATATCCGGTCTTTAAACCATATGAAGCATCTTTCGGTGCGTCGCCGGAAATGCTTTGCAGGTTCAGACCGCCGATCAAACCTACCGTCGTCTGAGCATTTGAAACAACAGATAAAACAAGAATGGAAAAAATTAAAACTAAAAAATTTCGGAAATTCATTTTCAAATTAGTATGGGTTGCTGTTATTTATTAAATATAAAAAATCCAAATCTTAAATTAGATGATTTAAATCATAAGTTGTATCAAATATACTTTAGTATTAATAATGATTTTTTAAAAAAATCACTGTCTGTACAGCACTGCTAAAAACAAAATCAATCCAAGTAACAGAATTAAAACAGCTATCAAAGGTGTAAATGAGCGGGGGATATTTTTATAAGAAGCTTTCAGTCTTTTCATATCCATTCTGTACTGCAGGAATCCGAGAAAAAGTCCGAGAAATCCAATTATGATCAGCATCATACCGACAATTCTCGGAGTAAGCAGCCGCTGCTGAATATCGATATGATCAGCTTTTACCAGCTCCTGAAAAAATTTATAAATAGTAAATCCAAATGATATCAGTGAAGTAGCCGTCCTTACCCAAGCCATTAAAGTTCTGTCGTTGGCGAGAGCGGTTCTTTCATAAGCAAGATCAGTACGGTCTTGCGCCAGCTCATTAGCTGATTTTTCCGGTTTTACTTCAGACATTATAATTTAATGAGTTTACTATAGATTGTATAAAATGTAACTATAATTTTAAGATTTATTTTTCTTCAACTTTGCACTGTATATCCTGTTTGTAAATCCTCTGGCAATCGAATAGGGGATGAATACTAGAATGGTTCCGATCAGAAGAGACTGTAAGGGCGCAAAAGTTCCTGATATAATATAATAAAAGATTATATCCAGAATTATTGCAATTATAAAAACTTTTCCGACACTCTTAAAAGCTTCCTTTAATTTAGATTTTTTTTCAGAAGATTTAAAAAGGGAAAATAAAAAAGGATCATTACCTAATTTGGCATCTGTGATCCCGTCCTTTATTCCGAAAAATACAGACATAAGCGGCTGCAGAATAAATCTAAGTGAGCCGGGACCTGACAGTCTTACAAAATCCTGAAGAATAATTAAGGTTCTCATATTGGTAATTTACATTTAATATTATTTGCTGCTTTAAATATTAGTAACTTAATAAAAACGCTTTTAAATTATATCACAATTAAAATTATTTCTTTGGATATACTAATGTGATCCCGATCCTTGCACCCCATTCAGGTTTGTTGATTTTTTCATTTGAATAAAATAAAAGAGGTGAAAGCTGTAAACTGGCAATCTGTTTTGCATCGAATTTAAACACCTGTGTAAGATTTAAAGCAATCAGTCCGGAAGTAAGTCTTTTCCCTCTCCAGTCATAGGAATTTTCCGATGAAAGTCCTAAGCCCATTCCTCCTGCAGTATTATAAGTAAAAAACGGCTGAACAAATAATGAAGTAATTTCAGATCTGCTTTCGCTTCCCGCTACAGACCATAGATTATTTGCAAGAAATCCCAGAGTCCATGATCCCGGCTGACCAAGCACTACAACAGATGGTCCGAGCAATAATTTTTTTGTTCCGAGTAATGAATCAGTCGCAGTTGGTAATGAAGCTGCAGGACCAATACCCCATATTATTTTACTTTTTGCAGGCGAAAAAAATGCCGTGTAAAGAATATCTCCCATTCCGTTTTGTCTGTCGCTTCCGATAACTTTATTCTGAAATATAATTGGAAAGATTGCGCGGTTTATCAGATTAATATTTTTACCCAGAGATACAGGGATGACGGGCTGAAAATTTAGTAAATACTTATAACCTTTCTGTTCGCCTATACCGAATTGAAAATTATTCTGAAAAGGAACGCTGTACATATTTGCTACAGGATTTGATAAAGCTTTGGCTACATTCTGCGCACCTTCATCCTGAGAAAAAGATGATTTACCGGAAATTAAAATCGTAAAAAAGATAACTGTTTTTAAAACTACTGAATTGTAAATGATTGTTTTCAAATGTTAAATTATATTTTTAAAAGATGTAATATATATTTATTAAATAATTACTTCAATTTAGATATACTATAACGTGTACAGTTTTCACAGTAAAAATTTTTGAAATTGTGAAGTGGATTCAGACCTAAACTTTTTTCATAGGCGGCTGTTTCCAGCTTCCATTTACAGCTTCAGGTTTCGGCCAGTATAATCTCATAAAAACCGCAAACGGACCATTTGGCGCGGGCAGCCAGTTTGATTCGAGATCAGCGCCGGGTGAATCATGCTGTATATAAATTGTTAAACCGCCGTCGCTGTCAGGTTTTAAATCCGGAAGCATTGGAGAATTAATAAGATAACGGTTTATCGGATTCGCGCATAACAGGCTAGACGGCATTTCATACATTGTCAATGACCAGAAAGCGTGGACCGGCGGCAACTGATCTTTTTCAAAACGAATAGTATATTTATTTGCGGAACTGTCAGGAATTTTCCCGTCGGAGTCGATCTTGTACATCGGATACATGGCTTCTTCAGCAGTGTTTCCGAAAATACCGAGTATTGCAGCGGTCATTCTGTACATATAATTATTTTTCAGATGCTCTCTTGTCCCGAATAAATCTTTGGAAGTAACCTGTCCCGTAAGCAGCTTACTTTTCAAAAACTCATTGTATTCTTTCCAGGCTTCTGCAATTCCATCCTCCATTGCTTTTTTTGCTTCAGGTGATAATTCTTCGATATCTATTTTCTTTCCTCCTCCGATACCGATTTTTGAAAACCTCTCCATCAGATCTGTTTCGGTCGGATGAACAGGACAGAACTGAAGCTGAAAATTAAGTATGTTAAAAAATTCAAGTGAAGATCTCTGCTGATCGGGAGTTAAAGGATCAATGAATTCAGCAGTATCCGCTGCCAGTTCTTCCTTTAATAAATAGTTAGAAAGAGTCTGAACCTTATAGCCTTCCTGAATTTTTTTAACATTTTCAAGATCATCAGGATTAAAGAGTTGTGTCCTGATAATACACTGCACAAACATCGTTTCAGCTCTGATAACTTTTTTCATTCCATCGGGAACATCACCGTTCCAGTCAGGACCGGTTATTAAAAACACGCCGCCGTCATTTCCTGAAGTCCTGCTTCCAAGATAATCAAAATTGTGTGTGTAGATATCTATAAACTGAGCGGAAAAATATCTTTCTTTCTCTATCATAGGAAGAGTCAGCACTACAGGTTCTTGTCTCAGATCCAGTTCGATCATTGAATACGGGGTATCTGAGTTAGGCGTCTGAACCGCTTTGTCATCAGGGGTATAAACTCTGGGAATATTTTTAATTACATTAAAAGCTGCTTTATATTCAGGACTGTTTTTATTTATAAAATAAGCGTGTACTATACGGTATGAATCCACAATTGGGAATCCGTATATGTAAGCCTCTTTTGCTATGGATTTGATTTCAGTTAGATTTTCCATTGTATGTATTTCAATTTATGAGTTAGAAAAATTTTTAAAGTATATAATCAGCTGAAAATCAATAATTTAAAATTACATATGATGAATATATTTATCAACAAGTTTCATTAATTCTTCTTCATTGCCGTAAAGCCTTTCGCTTAATTTATCATCATTGTATGATCTCAGATGATTTATGAATCTGTCAATAGTCCCTTTCGGGAAAATATTATTCTTTTCGTAAAAGCTCCTGTCCTTTTCCAATGCATCGGCGGACTCGCTGCATGAGACAGGCAGCTGATCTAAAGTACCGGACAATTTTTTATTGTTATCTTTGAAAATATTTACATCAATATATAATTCATCAGATCTCTGCAGAGCATTTTCCATTTCAAGACCGTACTGAGCTGCCATTATAATACCGGCCAGTAAATGATAGATATCCGCTGAACCGTCAGGAGTCCTGATCTCAATTGTCTGCTTTCCGGGAATATAAGGGACGTCATATCTTTCATATGGATTTGCATTCATTATCATATTTGTTTTTGAGATCCATCCAAGCGGCACTCTCACAAGAGCTGAACGGTTGGAATCGCCCCAGCAGATATTCGTCGGCGCTTCCTGATGAGGGACGAGTCTGAGATATGAGAGAGGAACAGTATTTCCGAATGCAGTTAATGATCTTGCCTTTTCAAGTAAACCGACTATCATTTTTCTGGCGGGATCACTTATGGAATTTTCATCTGTCATTATATTTACGCCGTTCTTTTCAAGCTGCATGTGAATATGCAGTCCGCTTCCCGCATTACCGACGGTTATCTTCGGAGCAAAGCTGATAATGACGCCGTATTTTTGTCCGAGCATACGGAGTATCCATTTTGCTTTAATAAGCTGATCAGCTGCATCTTCCGCATCTACAGGCTGAAATTCAATCTCATGCTGTTCGAAATATTCATCGCCTTTTATGAAGTTACCGACTTCCGAATGACCGTATTTAATTTTACAGCCTGTCTGAGCAAGCATATTCATGGCTTCCTTACGAATGTTTTCCCATTTGGCAAAAGGCTGTGAATTATGATATCCCTTCTGATCCTGAGCGGGATATAATTCATCTTTTTTACTTATGACATAATATTCAAGTTCGCCCATTGCTTTGAATGTGAGTGCCGTTGCTTTTTTAAATTCATCATGAGCTTTTTTCAGAATATATTCCGGAGCGCTTTCAAGCGGTTTACCCTCGCCTGTGTAATACGAACAAAGAATATCAACTGACGGCACTTCTGAAAATGGATTTACAAATGCCGAACTGAATCTCGGTATTACATACAGATCGCTTGATGCCGCTTCCACATATGAGAAAAGACTTGAGCCGTCGACTCTTTCACCTGTCGAAAGTATCGATTCAAGATAATCCCTGCTCGTGATCACAAAATTCAGAGTCTTAAGTTTTCCGTCTTCTCCGGGATATCTGAAATTAACCATTTCAATTCCGTTCTCTTCAATGAATCTGATTATGTCATGCCGCGTGAATTCATTAGCCGGCTTTTTCAGATACTTTACAAGTTTATTCGGATTCAGATTTATTTCGTATTCACGCATATCAATTTAAAATTTAAAATTTAGTATTAATTATAACTGTCTTTATGAACACTTTTCACTGCTCTGCCTGAAGGATCATTTGCATTCTGAAATGACGCATCCCACGCCAGCGCTTCAGGTGTGCTGCATGCGACGGACTTTACGGACGGAACGCATTGCGCAGCGGAGTCCGATGGAAAATGTCCGCTGAATATTGACCTGTACCTGTACTCTTCCTTAGTCATCGGAGGATTTATATGAAATCTGAATTTTGCATTTGCAAGCATTTCGTCAGTAACTTCTTTTTCAGCAACATCTTTTAAAGTATCGATCCAGCTGTAACCGACGCCGTCAGAGAACTGCTCTTTCTGTCTCCAGAGAATTTCATCCGGCAGATAACCTTCAAAAGCTTTTCGCAGGATCCACTTTTCCATTTTACCTTCAGAGGTCATTTTATCTTTAGGATTTAATCTCATTGCAATGTCGAGGAATTCTTTGTCAAGAAAAGGAACACGTCCTTCAATTCCCCATGCAGCAAGGGATTTGTTGGCGCGGAGACAATCATACAAATGCAATTTGCCGAGTTTACGAATTGTCTCTTCATGAAATGCCTGCGGATCCGGAGCTTTGTGAAAATAAAGATAACCTCCGAAGATCTCGTCAGCGCCTTCACCGGAGAGTACCATTTTTATTCCCATGGATTTTATGACTCTTGCGAGCAGATACATCGGAGTGGAAGCTCGGATGGTAGTTACGTCATAAGTTTCAAGGTGATAGATGACGTCGCTTATAGCATCAAGTCCTTCCTGTATTGTGAAATTTATTTCATGATGAACGGAGCCGATATGATCTGCGACTTTCTGCGCGGCGGCGAGATCGGGCGAGCCTTTCAGACCTATTGCAAAGGAATGAAGCTGCGGATACCACGCCTGCTGTGTATCATCCGACTCAACTCTTTTAGCAGCATACTTTTTTGTAACAGCTGAAATTATAGAAGAGTCCAGTCCGCCCGAAAGCAGAACTCCGTAAGGAACATCAGACATAAGCTGTCTGTGAACAGCTTTCTCAAGACCATCATGCAGTTTTAAAATATCTGATTCATTTGACTCAACATTTTTAAATTCCGTCCATTCGCGCTTATACCATTTTTTTAATTCAGTTCCTTCTTTGCTGTAGATGTAATGTCCCGGAAGAAATTCCTGAATACTGCTGCAGACGCCTTCGAGCGCTTTTAATTCCGATGCGACATAGAAATTTCCCGACTTGTCCCAGCCCATATACAAAGGAATTATCCCTATATGATCACGGGCTATGAAATATGAATTGTTTTCTTCATCATACAAAGCGAACGCAAAAATTCCGTTAAGATCGTCGAGGAAGTCAATTCCTTTTTTTCTGTAAAGCGCAAGTATGATCTCGCAGTCTGATTCGGTAAGAAAATTATATCCGCTTACCAGAGGTCTCAGTTCTTTATGATTATATATCTCGCCGTTTGCAGCGAGAATTAATTTTCCGTCTACACTGTAAAGCGGCTGCTTACCTGACTTAGGATCGACAATGGCAAGTCTCTCATGAGCAAAAATTATTTTATCATTGCTGTAATTACCTGACCAGTCCGGACCGCGGTGACGAACCTTCTTTGACATTTCAAGAACATCCTGTCTGAGATTTTTCACTTCGGTGTTATTGCCAAACATACACACAATACCGCACATAAATTAACCGTGTTATTTAAATTAAAAAATATTTTACTCTGTTATATTTTAATTATATAAGGAGAGAAAAAGGTGCTCATCTGAATGAGTGCAATTTACCCAATTCGGAAAAAATTAACAATTAAGAATCAGGAGTACATACACGTAAAACTTAAATAAACCTTATATCGCCGGGAATGTGCAGCTCCATCCGCCAATCTCATAAAACATGAAGTGTAAAATTTAAACAATCCTCACACTTTGTTAATTAACCGGCAGTGGTAGAAAAACTCTCAAACTCATAACCAAAATACTTACCTGTGTTTTAGCAGCATGTCACGGAATTTTTTTTGTCCAATTACACGACTTAATTCTTTTAAAGCAAAGAATGGAATAAACGAAACAAAAATTATTATAACGCCTCCCAGCCATATTTTTGAAAAATGTTCAAGTATTAAAAATTGATATGCGTCTGAAAGTGATTGTAGCTTAATTGTTTCTTTTATCAGTACTTCAATCACATCAAATATGATTACACAAATCACAAACAATATGGTTTTATAAAATACGGGAATGAGTAACGGCTTATTTTCGTACTTATGACTTATGCGCATGAAAGAGCCTATCATAATTACTTTACCTATAATAAGCGCTTTAATAATTCCGACAAAGTAATCATCAATATATATATCATAATGAACGAGTGTTAATCTGCGGGCTGTTGCAAATGCTCCAAAAAACATTGTCAGGTAAACAACATTTATAAAGTACTCAGAAAATTCATGAAGCAACTTTTGTTTAAGCATATTCTTTTCTATTTGATCTGCCATAATTATTTAGTTAATAAATTTCAGTTCCAATATCTGCATTTCAATATCGAGATCAATAATAATAAATACATTTGCTGATATTATTTTTAATTTTGGTGTATTTTTATTATTCGCTATTTTCATCGAACAAATAATTATGAGCAAGTGAAAGCATCCCGCCTGAAATATTTTTTGCATTAAATCCATTTTGCACAAGAATTCGAGTAGCATAATAAGCGCGCTGACCCGTACGGCAAAATACATTTATTGTCTGATCCGGAGGCAATTCATTGAGTCTGCTGCGCAGCTGATTTAGTGGAATATTTACAGCTCCATCTAAATCTTCAACAGCTAATTCAATACCATCGCGCACATCAAGGATGAAACCTTTTTTTGCTTCATCCCAATGACTCAACGGCATATCGTTTCTTAAAACATCGGCAGCAACCATGCCTGCAAAATTGACAGGATCCTTTGCGCTTCCATACTGCGGTGCATAACAAAGTTCAGCTTCTTCCATATCATAAATGGTAGCGTCCAGTTGAATCATAGTCGCTAAAACATCAATCCGCTTTTCTACGCCATTGTGTCCAAGTGCCTGTGCTCCAAGTAATTTACCGTCCGATTTACGGAAAATAATTTTCATTACAATAGGCTTTGCACCCGGAAAATATCCTGCATTTGAATTTGGATATATGTATATCTTTTCAAAATCAGTATAACAAGATCGGATAAGAGTTTTTTCATTTACACCTGTCCACGCAACTGTTGCACCAAAAATTCCGATAACTGAAGTACCCTGTGTTCCGCGGAATTGAGAACCCCTTCCGGCAATCACATCTGCGGCAATTCTTCCCTGACGGTTAGCAGGACCTGCAAGCGCTACCAGACTCCATTCGCCTGTTACGTAATCTTTTACTTCAATTGCGTCACCCACTGCTAAAATATCCGGATTGCTTGTAATCATTTGATCGTTTACGCGAATTCCACCCCTCTGACCAATTTCAAGTCCTGCCATTTTTGCAAGTGATGTATCCGGGCGAACACCCAGAGCCAGTATCACTATTTCTGAAGGAAAGATCTTTCCGGATTTTGTTTCTACATTTATGGATCCGCGCACTCCTTGATGAAATCCTGCTACACCGTTATTCAATATAAGATGCATACCATGACTTCTCAGATGACCTGCTAATACGTCGGCGTTTTCTTTATCAATTGGCGGCAAAACCTGATCGATCATTTCCACAAGCGTGACATCAAAACCGCGGTGAACTAAATTTTCTGCAGTCTCCAGGCCAATGAATCCACCGCCAATTACAACTGCCCGGGTTTTTGGCCGAATGGTTTGAAATCCTGAATACTTATACATACCGGCAAGAAAAGGATTTCCTTTTTCGAGATATTCATTTATTGCACGGGCATCCGGAACAGTTCGCACATGAAAAATACCCGGAAGATCAATTCCAGGGAAAGGAGGACGCACTGAAACCGCACCCGGAGAAAGCACCAGCTTGTCATAAGTCTCCGTGCTAAGTTCACCGGTAAGAGTATTACGCAGTGTTACGGTTTTCTTTTCCGGTGAAATCTCAATAGCCTCACAATTGGTGCGCGCTTCAACATTAAACATGTCCTTAAACAATTGAGCATTTGCAACCAGAAGGCTTGATTCTTTTTCAATAACTCCGCCAATATGATATGGCAGTCCGCAGTTTGCATATGAAACATAAGGTCCCTTTTCTACCATAAGGATTTCAGCTTTTTCATCTAATCTACGAAGGCGCGCTGCACATGAGGCACCGCCGGCAACTCCTCCGATAATAATTACTTTCATTTTTTATATTTTACTTTTAAAAATTTAATATTTTATACTTGTTATGTTCGGGTACAAATTCACCGTCCTTTAAAAACGGGTTTGCGTTTTTCGTTCCATGCTAGTGTACCTTCTGCTCTGTCTTCAGTTCCCGTCAGACGGTTGTAACATTCGACTTCGTAACGAAGTGCGGTACGTACATCCATTTGCAGACCTTCGTGTATTGCTTTCTTGGCTTGACGCACTGCGAGAGGAGCGTTACCTGCTATAGTTACTGCAGTTGCAATCGCAGCCGGCATCAATTCTTTTATACTGCAAACACGATTGAATATACCCCATTCCAGCGCTTCGGCAGAACCAAATGCACCACCTGCTAATATGATTTCATTAGCGCGATGCTCACCAACTATACGCGGCAATGTAGTTGTGCCGCCCACACCAGGCAGTATTCCTATCATCACTTCCGGGAACCATAACTTGACATTGTCTACTCCATATGCAAAATCGGCTGCAAGAATCATTTCAAGCCCGCCACCAAAGGCTTTGGCGTTGACAGCAGCTATGACCGGAACAGGACATTCCATCATAGTCCATAAAGCTTGCTCGAATATCTCGTGTTGTTGTCGCCATGCATATTCCGACATTCCTTTTCTTTGCTTCATATCTCCGCCGGCACAAAATGCTTCTTCACCTGCTCCGGTCAATATGACGCAGCGGAGTCCGTCATTGTTCCGTACCAGGTCCGTCCAAAGATCAAGAAGTTCAATCCCCATATCTGTGTTAACGGCGTTACCTTCTTCTGGTCTGTTTAGTGTTACTATTACCAATCCGTTATCTCTCCTGTCAACCAGTATCGTTGAAAAACTATCTGTTTTGATTTCTACACTCATATTCTTACATTAATATAGTTTATAAATTTTACATGCAAATTCTGAAACTTTGTTCCGTCCATAACTCTGCTGATAGAGTTCATTTTTAAAATGGCGCCAACCATTAATTTAATATCTTTGGCGCCACCAATCTTAATCTTTACTCATTCTTTGTTTCATTTTTGGCCTGTTCCTATTTATGTTCGTCTTTGACAACATCATCTGAACGTTTGGGGTCAGTTGATTTAAGACCTTCTTCCTTTTTGTCTTCATTCAACTTCTTCTATTCATCATACAGGTCACCTTTGCCGCATGCACAGGCCGGACCGTCGCTTTTTATTCTTTCCTTTGCCATAATTATTTGTTTTTAAGTTGACAAATTAATTTTGTTTTAGACGACTTAATTACTACCCAATCCTGCCGCCTGATTCCAATGTACCTGCTGTTTGTGGAAGTTTTGCCGTTGATCGTTTCTTCCATTCTTCTTCCAATAATTCTCTTGCTGCTTTTTCCAAGAATTCAGGGGCAGCCCATTCGTTTACATCAAAATCATTCTTGATGTAACCATGGCTAAACATGAAGTCCTTACCGATCGTAACAGCGGCGAGATTCAAAGGTGAAAGGTTGGGCACCAGGTCAACATCTCTGATGCCTTGGTAAGTAGCCTCGATGTCACGGTAAAAGGTCTGCTGGTCGAGAATTTCCGCTGCAGCATACTTGTTCTGATTTGCCCAGCGACCGGCCCGGATCATCCCTTTCATAAATGTAACAGCGAGTTCGGGGTGTTCTTTTGCCATCACATCGGTACACGTGATAGCCGCAGGAATGTTAGCCACCTGAAGGCGCCAGTCAGGATAGCGGGAGAGGTCCTCGATGGCTGCAAATTTACCCGTCGCCTCAGAGACCTGTTGCAGCGGCTTAGTTTGCATATACATCGCATCGATGATTCCTTTTTCCAGAGCGGTTTCCAGCGGACGGAAAGCCAGGTCGCGTTTGTGGTCACGCGTCAGCCACAGATCAATCGAAAGTTCCAAGGTTGTTTTCATTATTTCCGGTAGATTATACCAGTCATCTGCGTAAGGAAACTCAGCCAACTCAATATCGTCCATAGTCATACCGTTCATTCGAAGCATCAACTCTATCCCCTGGTGCTCCTGAATGCGCCACCAATCGTTCTTGATCTGGTTCATACTCTTGGAAATGCCGATCTTTTTACCTTTTAAATCAGCCATCCGGTAGATATTGTCCTTGGCGCGTACCATCATAACGCCGCCTTCGGCCGGCATCTGTGTTACCCCAAGAAGTTTGGTCCGACGGATATCTGCGTGGACCTGGATAGGTGGAAACAAACCACCGAAGCGGATAAGATTTTCCTGATTGTGAATGTAGTGGGGATACATATCGGTTTCAGAAGTCGAACGAAAATATGCAAACTTCACCCCGACCTTCTTAAACTCTTTCTTGGTCAGGCCCAGGCCTTCATCCACGTTACTGGCCGACACCAGCGGACAATTGGTGTAATACACTTCTTTCCAATTCAATGGAACGACATTCAACTTTGTGTTTTCAAAAGTTGTTACTTTAATTTTTTCAATTTCTTTGCTCATTATCTAATTCCTTTATGTTGCTCATAACCTGACCAGTGGTTTGAACAATTGTTTGTTATTAGGACCTGGCCGTCCGGTAAATTTATTTAAAATATAATTTTATCTTTTTCATCTTAATATTATTGCGGAAGTATCAACTTATCGGGTGTAAGTTTATACGTCCAGGGACAGCCTGAATTCTTCCAGCCATTCTTCAGCCTCTGCCCATGAAACACGCTGGTTTCATCATCCACTAAATCACCTTCAACGCCGTCAATTACATTGTACACCTGAGTGAATCCTTCTTTAGCAAGCAGATTGACTGCAATGGTGCTTCGTCCGCCTGAACGGCACGTGACCATAATCGTGTCAGTCGGTTTTGCAATTTCCTTCACTCTGGAAACAAAATCAGTCAGGAGACACATCGGGAACTTTTCATTTTCAGCATCCCAGACATACGATTGTGTACCAACAGGAATTTTCCACGCCATCTCTGGATAACCCACAAAAATAAATTCTTCGGGAGTCCGTACGTCAATAATCTTTATCTTCTCAGTATTTTCTTTCCATTTTTCATAGGCCTCTTTTGCTGTTACATAAAGCCCAAGTACAGTTTGTTTTCCTTCCGGTAAATTTTCTTTTATTTTCATAATATTTTATGTTTTGTTTGTAATTGTAATTCGTGTTATTTATTTACTGATTCTAACTCCTGAACCTCCGCATCGTTTGAATTAATCCATCCGACAAATAAATTATAACCAACTGACATAACTATTGCTCCCGTAAAATGTCCTATAAAACCTGAAAAAATGAATCCGCCAATCACGCCTATATATATCACCAGCACTGGTAAACCGGGTCCGGGTCATAACCATATTTTTTAATAAAGATCTCCTCGGCACGAGGCCTTAAAGCCCACTTGTCCCAGTACTCAAGCGCCCATTCATTTGCCTTCCTGCCTTCTTCATTTACAGAGTTTTCAACGGTGTTCTCTTCTTTCATCCATTGCACATTCTATTCGGGATAGGTGTAAACACCGTTAACAGTACTTGCCATGCTGCCCACGATGATATTTTCGTCGATGTACAACTTCTTTCTTTCAATCAGTTGCTCGAAGAATTTCGCCCTGCGGATAATCTGCTGATATCCGGCGGTATCTTCATAAACATCTGCCATAATCCTTATGCGCTCATTGTCAATAGTCATCGGCGTGCTCAGGTACTGTTCTTTCAGCCGGTCAATCCGTTCTTTATCGGCTGCTACTTTGGCTGTGCCTTTATAAGGCTTGCCATTTAATTTGCCTCCCGTCTTAACATTAGTGAGAATACTTGTTGTATCTGTTGTCATTTTTTTAATCCTCTTTTAAGTTATTGATTTAATTAACATTACAAATTTCAAAAATTTAAATTATTTGATTTTGTATTACTTCAATTTAAAAGCTCAATTTATTTTTGCACAGCAATTATATTATTTTGAAACATTGTCATTTATCGTAATTTCTACTTTGTCACAGAGACTTCTTATTGAGCCTTTAAGTATATTAAATTCCTTATTATTAAAGTTTTCCTCCAGATCTACCTTATCTTCAAAGGTAATGCTAATATTGACGGAGTTATCTTTTTCTATTTTTAGCTCAAAGTCTTTGCAATAATCCTCTATTAAAGTTTTTAATGATTCTATAACCTGAAAGAATTCAGATTTTTTATTTTCACTTATTCTGGCATTAATAAATACAGTTTCCATATGATGACGGCATTTGTATGAAGTTTGTACTTTAAAAAAATTTTTATTTTAATATTTATATAACATTTTTTATGCCAGACACTGACTGTTTGATTATTGATGTTTTTGATAGGAAATTGAATGGATTGAAACGCAGGAATAGTTAAATAAAACTTTGGCAGTTAAATAAAACTACTTTTACAGGTTATGTTTTTTTGATTTTTAGTTTTCTTATCTTTGATCTTAGTGTTTCCGGATTGATTTGTAGAACAGCCGCTGCTCCGTCTTCGCCAAATATTTTCCAGTTAGTTTTATCAAGTACATTTATTATATGTCTTTTTTCAATTTCTTCAAGAGCAAAGTGTACATTCGGAACTGAATTGTTCATGGATAGATCTTCAATATTAAGAATTTGATTTCGTGATGTGATTAGACTTCTTTCAATTACATTCTCAAGTTCACGTATATTCCCGGGCCAGGAATAGTTCATCATCTGTTCTATAGATTTATTAGTGATTGCCTGGATGGGTTTGTTAAATTTTTCCGAATAGAATCTTATATAATATTTCATCAGAGGAACTATATCCGATTTTCTTTCTCTCAGAGGAGCAATTGTAATCGGATAAACATTTAACCTGTAATACAGATCGTTTCGGAACTTTCCATTATTAATTTCATCCTGAAGTACTTTGTTTGTTGCTGAAATAATTCTGACATTGGTTTTGATTGTTTTGGAACTGCCAATTCTTTCAAATTCACCTTTTTGAAATACATGAAGAAGTTTCGACTGAAGAGATAATGGTAATTCACCTATCTCATCTAAAAATATCGTTCCGCCGTCTGCCAGTTCAAACCTGCCGATCCGTTTTTCAACAGCGCCTGTGAATGCCCCCTTTTCATGTCCGAACAATTCACTTTCAATTAGGTTTTCCGGAATAGATGCGCAATTTACTTTTATAAACGGTTTATCACTCCTCTTGCTTTCTTTATGTATAGCTCTGGCAATTAATTCCTTCCCTGTGCCGGTTTCTCCTTGAATCAAAACTGAAGCATCCGTAGGAGCAACCTGCTCAACCCTGTATAGTGCATATTTAATTTCATCACTGTCACCGATAATATCATACTTTATTCCGCTCTGTTTAAGCTGATCCTTTAAAAAAATATTCTCAGCCTGTAAAAGTTTATTCAGACCTGCTATTTCCTCTAACTGCTCAATAATTTTTTCCCGCGCTGAATAAAGTTCACTGATATCTACAGCTAAACCGATCAAATACTTTTCCCCTTCTTTTATTATTAGTTTGCCGGAACCCAGAAACGGTATTTTTTTTCCTGATTTTGTTAATGCAAAATTTTCAACCTGGTCATATCCTGCATCAAAAACATTCCGGACAGTCTGACTAACTTTTTTCCGGTCACTTATGTCTATAAATTCAAGTACATGCTTATTTTGCAGTTCATCGGGAGAATATTCATATACTTCCTCAACTCTTTTATTCCATGCAACCAACAACCCGTTTTTGTCAAAAATATATACCAATCCTGGCATACTATTCATGATCATCTCACTTGAGATCTCTGCAGAAAATTTTTTATTCATATAAATTCTAGAAAATATATACTTACAATATAGTTATGTATCATTGAATATTGTAGAATAAAATTTACATATGTTAAGTAATCCAATACTGTCCAAAACGAATCAAATTGTATTTTTAGATTTAAATTAACTTATTTCTTTTAACACTCCCGGCTAAAACTTCTGCAATAGGTCAGAGTGTAAATTTAATTATGTTTCAGCTTTATCAGTTAAGAGATGACTTCTGCTGTGGAGGATATCTTTCACCCGAAACGACTCCTGCCAGAAATGATTCCTATATAAGCAAGTTCCTTATCAGAAAATTCTGTTTTCAGCAGCACCAGCATATCCTTTGGATATTTTCTATTTTTGCCCCGGTATTGCTGAATATCCTTTCTATAAAACCCGGCTAACTCGAGCTGTGATTGTGTTACACTTTTTTCTTTAGAAAGATTTCTACTTCGTCCGCCACATCAAGTTTTATTAAATAATTCGCACACAGAAATCGCGGATTGTTACTTCTCCGGTCATCAATTACAAGATCAAAACTGTATAACTTTAAAGCGAAGTCTAATAACTTTCCATCGAAGACACAAAACTTTCGATCGAAGACACAAAATTTTTGAACGAGGACACAAAACTTACGAACAAAGACACAAAACTTTCGAGCAAAGATATAAAACTTTTTAGCGGAGACATGTAACTTTAGAGTGAAGACAATTACCTTTAAAAAGAAGACAATTAAAGTTAGAGCAGAGACATTCAACTTACAAGCGAAGACTGTCAAAATTAAAAAGAAGACTGACAGCATCAAAAAGAAGACTGTTAACACTCAAACGAAGACACTTAACACCCAAACAAAGGCATTTAACATCCAAGCAAAGACATATAGCAGCCAGTTTAGGAACTTCCGCAGTAACGCAAAGAATATTTACAGTTGTTCTGATCTTTGAAGCAATGAATCGAAGCGGTGCATAAGCTTGTCTATGTTTGTAAATGTGAATCAAAATCCGGAAGCAGTTGGTCGAACCCCCGCATCAGTTGGTCGGAGACGGGAAGCTGCAATTTAATTTCTGTAACAGTTAAGCGAAGTCCTGCTTCAGTTGGTCGAAGCCGGACATCAGTGAATCAAAACCTGCAGCAGTGAGTCGAAACCGTGCATCAGTTGGTCAAAGCCGGAAATCGATGTATCAATGCGGTGAAATTTTAAGTCTGGAGCAAAATACCGCAAATATAAGCTGTTTTGGAGTAATTGTAATTGTGCCGGTGAAAGTTTATAACCTAGTATTCAATTTCCTAATTGATGCGTCGATGTAATGAATCGGGAAATTCGTTACGAGGAAAAAAATAATATACCTTGTACTCAATCTCCTGATTGGGTGCGCTAACGTTACGAATCAGGAGATTCGTAACGAGGGAAATAAAGTGAGTCGTAACAAAGGAAATCAGGAGATTCGTTCCCGGGAAAATGGTATGGACAAAATTGAAAATGCGGTATATTTTACCTTTCAACTAAATTGAAATTTCAATTTTAATATAATAAATTAGCGCTTACATTTATTTCAAATCCCAATTTAATTTTTAAACAACTAAATACACTTTAATGAAAAAGTTAATACTGACAGCAGCTGTTTTGTTTATATCGGTTCAAAGTATTTTTTCTCAGAATGTGCAGATGACTGAAAGACTTGCAGTGAGAATGAATTCGCTGAACCCGGTTGAATACACACGCGTGCTGATTCTTATGAAAGACAGAATTGATATAGAAAAGCTCGACAGAGATCTGTATGAAATCAATGCTCCTATAGAATACAGAGCGGAGACAGTCATTAACACTCTACGGAATAAGGCAGCTCAGACACAGGGACCGATATTGTCATATCTGGATTCAGAAAAGCAATCAGGTAAGATCAAACAGTTAATGAATTTCTGGTTAACAAATTTAATTTTCATTGAATGTACTCCCGATGTAATTTATAATTTAACTAAAAGAACTGATGTGGACATTCTGGATCTGGATGCAGAGCTTGATATTGACAGACCATATGATGAGCAGCCGGCTGTTCAAAGTTCACAGACCATTGAAAACGGATTAAGAGTTATCAAAGCTGATTCATTATGGAAGATAGGAATTACGGGAGCGGGAAGGACTGTAATGAATATAGACGGCGGTGTGAACGGAACACATCCCGCGCTTTCATCGAGATGGTGGGGTAATAACGGAAGAGCATGGTATCATTCATGGTTTGATCCGATCTCGCCTTTCAGCACTTCGCCTTTTGACTGCGCAACCGGCGGAACTTATCACGGCACCCACACAATGGGAATAATGTGCGGCAGAAATTCCGCAACAGGAGATACAGTCGGAGTAGCCCCGGACGCCAGGTGGATGGCAGCGGGAATTACAGATTGTCCCGGAGCATCATATCCATCGTTAAACATTGCAGCTTATCAGTGGGCGATGGATCCTGATTCGAATTCCGCAACAATGGATATGCCCGATGTTATAAACTGTTCGTGGAGAGATCCGTCGGCAACTAATGAATGCACATCTTCCATTTACCGGACAGTACTTCCGGCTGTAGAAGCGATCGGTACAGCAGTTATATTCTCCGCAGGCAACTCAGGTCCAGGCGCGTCTACTATTACTCCGCCGAAAAATATAAATATTGATTCGGTAGAAGTTTTTTGCGTGGGAAATATTTCCGGAACCACATTGAATATCAGCAACTCATCAAGCAGAGGTCCGTCACTTTGCGGAGGAACAGGCACGCTGTTAATTAAACCTGAAGTAGTTGCGCCCGGAACATCAATAAGATCTACCTGGTCAGGAATTTCTTACGGTACCATTTCAGGAACGTCAATGGCTTCTCCGCACGTTGCCGGGAGCATAGCCCTATTAAAACAGGCTGCTCCGGGTATGACAGGCAAGCAGCTAAAGGCAATATTGTTTTCAACAGCTACGGATCTCGGAACTGCCGGCGAAGATAATTCTTACGGCAGAGGTCTTATAAATGTGAACAGAGCTTATCACAGAATTATATCTACTCCTCCGGCTGTTTCAAATGTTTCGTTTATACAGGAAGGTTATTACAATTCTGTTTCTGACAGATTAAATATGAAAGACACGGTTATAATTTATCTCAGAAATAATATTTCTCCTTACAGCATAATTGACTCAGCAAAAGGACTGCTTGATTCTGTTAGTTTAAGTGCGCAGGTTTTATTTACAAATGCTCTTACAGGTACATACTATTTGCAGCTGAAGCACAGGAATTCTTTAGAGACTTGGAGCAGATCAGGCGGGGAAGGATATACGAGGGGAAATATTTTCAATTATGATTTTACAGTTTCACAGAACAGGGCTTTCGGAAATAATATGACATTAAAGGGAGCAAAGTATGTAATATATTCAGGTGATGTGGATCAGGACGGAACAGTAGATCTTTCGGACGGTACGATGATTGATAATGACGCATCGGTATTTGCGGGCGGGTATATTGTTACTGATGTAAACGGAGACTTGATTGCGGATTTGGCGGATGCGGTAATTGCAGATAATAATGCAGCGGCGTTTGTGAGCAAAGTAACACCTTAAGAGCAATTGCAAATTACAAATGACAAATAGTAAATAAATGAATTACGAGTTACGAGTTTTATAAAGTGTCATTCCCGCATGCTCCAGTATGTCCGAAAACAATGAATTTACCTCCAGGGTTCGAAGGCTCAAAGTTAAAATTATTAAAAATAGTATTCTTTGAGCTTTCAAGTATACATTGAAAAGAAAGCGTGAAATCAAATGAGATGATAAATGCGAAGCGAAGAGTCGGAGAAATTGAACAAAGGACTGCAAATTCTGAATAAAGCGGCGGAGAAACTGAATTAAGAGTATGATAACTAAAAAAAGAAGGAGAGAAACAATAAAATGAATAGTGAAAATGAATTTAAGAAAGGTGAAAGTCAAAGAATGAGGAGTGAAAGTCAAAGAATGAAGAGAGAAGACAAAATAATGAAGAGTGAAAACAAAATAATGAAGAGTGAAAACAAAATAATGGAGACAGAAGGTAAAGAAATGGAGACAGAAGGTAAAGAAATGAAGACTAACAACATAATAATAAGGAGAGATTGTGAAATAATTTTCAACGAAGACAAAATTATGGAGACTGAAGGTAAAGAAATGAAGACTGAAGGTAAAGAAATGGAGACAGAAGGTAAAGAAATGGAGACAGAAGGTAAAGAAACGGAGACAGAAGGTAAAGAAACGGAGACAGAAGGTAAAGAAATGGAGACAGAAGGTAAAGAAATGAAGACAGAAGGTAAAGAAATAGAGACAGAAGGTAAAGAAATGAAGACTGAAGGTAAAGAAATGGAGACTAAAGGTAAAGAAATGGAGACAGAAGGTAAATAAATGGAGACTGAATGTAAAATAAAATTGAGAAAAAGTAAAAAAATTAGAAAAAGTGAAAAATTTTTCACAAAAAAATTTTCAGAAGCTTTAAAAAATGAGAAAAGATAATATCAACTGAAATAAATTTCAATAAATTGAAATTATGTGCAGTAAACAGATATAAACAGAAACAAGCCGGGACATTTTCAAATGAGGATTCCGGAATCAGGAAATCCGCGGACAATATTCTGAATAATCTGAGATCCTGATTTCTATGCGGGATATAGATCCGCGAGTGTAATAAAGGATCCTGGATAAAGAGATACTGGAGAGTTCGCGGGAAATGGTAATACTTCCGGTGAGGTAAGCGCATCAGGAAATGAAGCGTTCCAGGAAAGAGAATCAGGGAAGTAACAGAAAGCTGTATCCGCCTAAACTGGGGCGGGAATAAATAAATCGAAAAAACTCAAATCCCGCAACTTAAATATCCGGATATTGAAATTTAAATATCCGGTTATTTTTTTATCACCCGGATCTTTTTTGTAAACCAATTCCTGTCGAGAATATCGTTCATCTTTTTTATATTCTCAATCAGCACTTTCAATGTGAACTCATCCTTACCGTTATTTTTAATCTTCAATAAGTCATTATAATTTTTGATGAACTCCAGATTATTGTTCTTTATAACATCACTTATTGATCCGCTTTCCGTTACGAAATGTCTGTAGTTATTCAGCGCATCTTTAATTTCATCAAATTCATTCAGCTCAAAATTTAACTTCATCAGAAGTTTGCGGAGATTTAATTTAAAAATTATGAAGTTCCAGTTTAACTGTGAAGCAATGCTCAGAGATTCTTTGAACTTACCTTCTTCAAACAAAGTCATCGCTGTGCATAATGAAATTATATTTTCACTATGTGAAGGATTTATTGCTTTGATATTTCTTTTCAGAAAAGATGAAGCTTCATTTGTATCCCGGTATTTCAGGTAAGTGATAAATATATTTAAAAATATATCTGTCCGAAAAAAAGAATTGTTGTTACTGTACAGTTCATGTTTGATCAGGATATCATATAATTCTATCGAAGCTTTAATCATTTCGTCATTTACTTTTTTCGACGATTTGTTTTTAAAATTACAGTAATTGATCAGAAGTATTACAAAATTCATCTTACCCTGTTTGTTGAGCTTATCAAAGTTTTTATCCAGCAATGACCTTGTCCTGTAAAAATATTTTTCATCATCAAAATTCTGATTCATTAAAAAGGAATAGTAATACAGCATGAAAATTTCTTTATTCTTAAAATCATTCTGCTCAATATATTTTATAAGCGACTTTATGTCCAGGCAGTCTAAAAATTTCTGAGGAAGGTTATTCGTATGTTCATAGTTGAAATTCATCCTGTTTGCATCAATGTCATTAAGCGTGATGAAAAGATCAGAAAGAAAATAAAATATGATCTGTTCGGATCTGCTGAATATTTCAGACGGCAGACTGAACTGTTCTCCTCTCGACAGATGAAAGGAAACGTTTTGCCATTTAAGTTCGTGCAGATAAAGAAATATCTGATAATGAAAACCCGAGTGTTCAAGATATTCGAAAGCTTCTTTATATTTGCTGCGGTAAATATTATCAAGATTCCTTTTGTCCAATTCCTCCAGAAGATGCTTGTTGTAAAAAATTTTACTTTCTTCTAAATTCAAAACGGCAAGAAATTTTTCCGCAAGCTTATACAGATCTGAAAAAAGTTTTCTTAAATTATCTTCTTTAAATTTAGTTTTTCCGTAAATGCTTTCATAAATACTTTTCTTATTTAACTGTTCTGAATTAAATTCAGGATAATACTTTTTTAAAAGCATAAAAAGTTTTTCAAGATTTTTATTGTTGTTATAATAAGGTGATGACAAAAACTTTTCAAACTTAAGAAGTTCCTTTCTGCTGAAACTCTTTATTATATTAAGGGCTTTTGTGTTTGTCATATCTAAAAATCTTTTCACAATTTAAACGGTACTGAACTCTAAAAGTATGTAAAAGGGAAAAATAATGCAGATAATATAAAATTATACTGCTTTTGAATCCCGGGAATCTTTCACAAAATTCAAATTATTCTTTTTGAATGCAGTATTATTTAAAATAAATTGAACTGCGTAAATTAATTCAACTCTGTTATTTAAAATACTTCTCTGTGAATTAATTCATTTCTACAAAATCCGTAACCGGAAATTATGGATAATGGATTTTATAAATCGATTAAATGTAAATATTAAATAAATGAAAAATATAAACGAAAGGATTCTCAAATGAAAATTTTTCTGATCTCAATCCTGATTTTTTTTGCAAATGCAGACAGGATTTTTTCCCAGTACAGTGAAAACTATGCAGCAAGTTTTAACGGCTTCAGCAGTTATGCTTCTGTGCCAAGCACATCGGGATTAAGTCCTTCTATTGCTATCACACTTGAAGCCTGGGTATATCCGACTCAGATCCTTGGTACTACCATGGGTATAATAGGAAAAAATTATCAGACATCTTATTTTCTGGGGATACAGTCTTCCGGGAGACTGGTGTTTTATCCTAAAGGGAGCGCCTCGCTCAGAAGCCGAGTTACGGGTACCATTCCGGTGAATCAATGGACCCATATTGCAGCGACATACAGCGGGACTGTTACTTCTATTTATATAAACGGAGTCCTTGACACATCTACTGCTGCAATTACAGGTCCGCTTACAACCAACAGTGATTCTCTCTTTATGGGAGCTGACAGAGTAGGCGGCTTACCGTCACTTTTTTACAGAGGCCGACTTGATAATGTAAGGATCTGGGGAGTGGCGAGATCAGCGTCTGAAATTTCGACGAACAGATTCTCACCGCTGGAAATTGTTAATCCTTTAGGTGTTTATGCACACTTAAGAGCCAGTTTTCAGTTTGATAATAATTGTCTGAATTACGGGGGCAGTGAATTAAATCTCGGAACCGGAAGAAATATTACATATATAGATTACACTGATAAAGCTGTAAAATATTTAGATTACAACAACAGTCTTGTTTTGAACGGGACATCTGATTACATATTTTTAATAAATGATCCTGTATTCAATGCAACAAGCGCAATTACTCTTGAAGCCTGGATAAAGAGGGATACTACGGGCGCACAGCCAAATGATCAGTACATTATTTCAAAAAGCGGAGGAGCTGACAGATTCAACTACGCCTTATGGTTACATTCAGCTTCAGGCACTTTGAAATTTAAAATAAATTCTGCAACCGGACCTCCCGGTATTATCTCATATTCTTATATTCTGAATTCACAGTGGACACATGTTGCCGCTACATATAATTCTGCTACCGGTTCTGCAAATCTATATATCAACGGTTATCTGGTTTCATCGGGAATATTTACAGGTAATCCTCAGATCCAAAATGATCCTGATCATATTTTTATAGGAGAAATGGGAGCCTCTAATTATTCCGGGAATAAATTCAAAGGACAAATAGACGGGATAAGAATTTGGAAAACTGAAAGAAGTTCAGCGCAGATAAAGGAAAAAATGCACAATTACGTTTCAAATATTGATTTAGCGTCAATAGATTTTGATAAATATACCAATTCTATCAGAAATTATAATACAATTATACTATCCGGCGCTGTATTTACCGGTGGCGCTCAGATCTCAAGCGCCAATCAGCACAACAATTCAAGATCCTCATCGCCAGTATTTTCAGGCGGTAATTCTGAATTTATACTTTCCGGATATACCGGAAGTCAAAACAGATTTTTTATACCTGATAACAGTCCTCAGGGAAAAACCGATTCAGTTTACATTTCTTCGGGCGGCGTAGTTCTCAATATAAAAGCTTATGTATTAATGTCTCATACTTATTCAAGCGATGTAAAAATTGATCTGATCTCACCTTTGGGAGTTACGGTCAGCTTACTCAACCGTAAAGGCTCATATGGAAATGATATAATGACTTTATTTTCGGACGGAGCGGATTCTTCCGCCTCTTCAGTAATTTCTCTTGAAGGTCCCGGGATCAGTCCTCCTTTTAGCCCGTCGGTAAAACCTGACCAGCCATTATCGGTTTTGAACGGACAGACAGTCCAGGGATGGTGGAAAATGAAGTTTTCAGATAATGAAGCATCTGACAGAGGATATGTCCTCGGCTGGGGCGTAAATATATTTGGAGTGCCTGTTAAAACATTAAAGCTAACAGGAATTATTCAGGGATTATATAACAGCGTTACAAATAAAATGTTGAAAGATACAGCCCGGATATTTTTAAGAGAATCGGTATCACCGTATAATTTTATTGATACAGCAAAAGCAGTGATAGACTCAGCCGGTACAGGTTCATTCAATTTTACAAAGGTGTATCCCGGACAGGAATTTTATATGGTAGTTAGTCACAGAAATTCAATAGAGACATGGAGTTCAGGAGGTTATGAATTTAATTCAGATACATTACAATATAATTTTACACTTGCTGCATCACAGGCATTCGGATCAAATCAGATAAACGTAGATAATTCACCTGTAAAGTTTGCAATATACAGCGGTGATGTAAATCAGGACGGCACTATCGATCTGTCTGATGTCAGTCAGATAGATAATGACGCATTCAATTTTGTATCGGGATATCTTCCAACTGATATTAACGGAGATGAAGTTATTGATCTTGCAGATGCAGTGTTTGCGGATAATAACGCGTTTAATTTTGTGAGTAAAATAGCTCCTTAATCAGTTAATAGTTAATAGTTAATAGTTAATAGTTAATTGACAATTGACAATTGATAATTGATTGTTTTTTTAGTCTGATTATTTTATAAAGATCAGATTAATTTTCGAATAACTTTTTTACTTTTTCATTCAGCCAGATCTTGATTCCGAACTGATTACTTTTCATTGAGTCAATGTCTTTGAGAATTTTCTCTCTGTAATATTCATTATCCTTTTTTTTATGGTCTGTTCTGAATTTTACGAGATCATTTGTAATGCGCAGAAAATCGTAGAAAGATTCCTTGAAACTTTCTTTGATAGTGTTTTCTCTTTTAAGATAGTGCCTGAATGCATCTATAGTTAAGATTGCCTGTTCAAAATAATTTTTTTCATATAATAACTTTAACTGAATAATTTTGACCTGAATCTTTATGATAAAATTCGGAAAGTTAGTTTTTGAAAAGAGATCAAGCGCTGCATCAAAATTTCCTTTCTTAAAATTAATATAACCGTAACAAAAATTAATTGTGCTGTCTTTTTCCTCAGTAAGTTCGCCGGAGTTATTTTTTATGTAATCTTCCGCCCATTTAAATTCCTTTGCATTGACTGAGATCTTTACTTCATTCAGAAAATCCGGATAAAGGATCTTCCCCAGGTTTTCAATCTTTTGTGAATTTTTTTCCTTTATTAATTCAAACTGATCCCGCCTAAGATCCGTCCGTGATAGTCTGTTGAAGACATATGCGCAGTGACTGTTCAGATGCAGAAATATCATATACCTGTCTACATCATTAAGTTGGTCTTTAAATTTTTTCCCGAGCTCTTTCAGTGAATAAAAATATTTGTCGTCCCGTTCTTTCCCAAGCATAATAATATTATAGTATGCCAGGATAGTCGGACTGTTTTCAAAATCATTATGCTTAATGTAATTCAAAACTTCATCAAACATTCCCATATCGTATTTCACATTATTCTGAAGTTCTTCATGCATCATTATATTATAATACTTCATATACCTGATCAAAGAATATCTTATAAATAAATTCAGCATATCCTGCTGCATGTGAATATTTTCATTCGGCTTTTTGGGGGCAAGGTATGAAATTTTTTCAAAGGTCAGATTTAGTTTATGGAGAAAATAAACTTCATCTTTTACTTTAGAACTTTCATTCTGATTCTCTGCTGATTTAAATGTCTGCCCGAAAATACTGTCGAGATTTCTTTGTCTTAATTCTCTCAGCAGAAATTCAGTTTTCATCTGACTCTCATTTTTAAAAGACAGAAAGGTAAGAAATTCAATTCCGATCTTAAACAGATCTGAAACTGCAAGTTTCAGTTTGAAATAATCGTATTCTTCATCCGGAAAAATCTTTCCGAAGATCTTATTTTCATCAAGATTTTTATTTGTAAACTCAGGGTAGAATTTTTTAAGCTCATCAAAAAGCTTTGCAGCATGTTTATTCTTATTGTATACCGGAGAATTCACAAAATCCTTAAACTGCCGGATCTCATTCTGATTCAGTGATTTTAGTAATCTTATGAGCTTTGTACTTTGCATTTAAATTAGTAATTAACAATAATTATACATTCATTATAACAGTATTCATTCATAATTAAAATGATTTAAGACTTTTTTCCCAAAACTATTTTGCTAAAAAACATTTGGCTTTAAATTAAAAAAACGCTGAAATTATTTAAAAACCTTATTTTTGGAAATGTATTTTAAAATAAATTGTAGATTAAAACTCCTAAAACTATAAAAATTTTTCTTTGACAACTTTACTAATAATTTCTAAATTACCATCAGGCGTTACAGATGTTAAGATTTTACATACATTTTCATCCCCTGTACTTATATCTGATTTCTAACTTCAGTCTATCATCGTAACGCCTTACGAACTGATCTGATTTATCAGAACAGGTGGTTTCTAAGTTAAGTATCAGGGGATTTTTTATTCTAAATTGAAAAATAAAAGTTTTATTAAAAATTCTATAATGGCAAACAAAATTATTTATTCAAACTCAACATATTCTCTGAAAGGAGTATAAAATGAAAAAATCACTACCGGTAATAATGTTCTGCAGTTTCTTCATGCTTCTGATGACAGCGCCGGCATTTTCGGCAAATGAATATTTCAGAAGTAATGCTTCAGGAAACTGGAATGCTATATCTACATGGCAAATGTCAACAAATTTTGGAGTAACATGGATCGCTGCAACTCTTACACCAAATGAAAACAGCGGATTAATAACAGTCAGATATCCTAATACTGTAACTGTTACTGTCAGTGTAAGCGCAGATCAGCTTACAATTGACAGCGGAACTGTTTCAATCAGCGCCGCCGTAGTTTTAACTTTACTTGACGGTAGCGGAACGGATTTTACTGTTTTAAAAGGAGGTTCTGTAACAGGTGCCGGAACATTCAGAACACAGGGTGCGGGAACAATTATGGATATAAGAGCAGGTTCAAATTTCAATACTGCTCTTAAAGTAAATACCGGGACTACTGCAATCGGAGAATATAATCCTCCTTACAATGCGAGATTGTATGGAAGTGTGACGATTGATGCGGGCGCAACTTTAAACACAAATAATTCTCCCAGTTATACTCTTTTCGTTTACAAAAACCTGACAAATAACGGATCACTGACAGGTGCAGGCGGATCAAATATCAGATTCTTCGGCGCAGCATTATTAAACGCAGGTTCAATATCTGTATCAGATTTTTATTTTGATTCAACTTCTACAATTGCAGGAGCGGGAACATGGACAGGTTCTAATATTGATGTCGGGGTAAACGGAAATGTTTCTCTTTTAAGTAATGTGACATTTGCAATTTCTCAAATATTTTTAATTAATACTGGAGGAGTATTTTCAGCAAACTCTTTCATTGCAACATTTACTTCAGGTAATATTGAGACACTTACCGGAGGGACAGTTGCTAATTCAGGTACGATCAGAACTCAGAATACTGTAACAATTAATGTGAGAACAGGCTCAAACTTTAATGCAAATTTAAATGTAAATACCGGGACAACAACTGCCGGAGAATATAGTCCTCCATACAACGGAAGATTGTATGGAAGTGTGACAATTGACGCCGGAGCTACTGTAAACACAAATAATTCACCCAGTTATACGCTTTACTTTTACGGCAATCTGACAAATAACGGTTCAATAACAGGGGCATTCGGATCAAATGTCAGATTCTTCGGCGCTGCTTTAACAAACTCAGGTTCAATTGCAGTATCGGATTTCTTTTTCGATTCAACATCTACAATTGCCGGTACGGGAACATGGACTGGATTAAACATTGATGTCGGGGTAAACGGAAATGTTTCTCTTTTGAATAATGTGACATTTGCACTTACTCAAATATTTTCTGTTAATACAGGCGGAGTATTTTCAGCTAACTCATTCATTGCCACATTTACTTCAGGTACTATTGAAGTACTTACAGGCGGAATGATTGCAAATTCCGGTACGATCAGAACTCAGAATACAGTATCAGTTAATGCGAGAACAGGCTCAAACTTTAATGCAAATTTAAATATAAATACCGGGACAACAAATGCCGGAGAATTAAGTCCTCCTTATAACGGCAGATTATACGGAAATGTAACTGTAAGCGCCGGAGCGATCTTAAACACCAATAATTCACCAAGTTTTACGCTTTTCATATACGGTAGTCTGATAAATAACGGAACGATAACCGGTGCATCCGGATCAAATCTCAGATTTTTTGGCGCCACTTTGTCAAACTCAGGTTCAGTTACTGTATCAAATTTTAATCTGGATTCGACAACTGCAGTTTCAGGATTTGGTACATGGACAGGCACAAATATTTATATCGGGGTAAACGGAAATGTTTCTCTTATGAATAATATGACATTTGCGCAATCTCAGTTATTCTCAATAAAAACAGGCGGAGTATTTTCAGCAAATACATTTACCGCGACATTTACTACAGGAACAATTGAAATACTTACCGGCGGGACATTTGTGAATTCAGGAAATGTATGGACTCAGGGCAATGTAAATTTAAATCCAAGAACCGGTTCCAGCTTTAATGCAAATTTAAGAGTGATCTCGGGGACAACTATTGCTGCAGAATTAGCCTCACCCTATAACGGCAGACTTTATGGAAATGTGACCGTAGATGCAGGCGCGACTTTAAGCGTAAATAATTCTCCAAGTTACACTCTTATGATTTTTGGAAATGTCATTAACAACGGGACAATTGCAGGAACGGGAGATGTTGAATTCCAAAGCGGCGCGCATACTCTTCAGGGAACAGGAATTTTTACTGTAGATGTAAATTTAATAAGCGGAGCAGTCGTTACTTTGTTAAGCGGTCATCAGTTCAGCTACATTAATATAAATGCAGGTGCAACATTCGATATCAGCAACAGATTAGTAAAGTTCACACTTACAAATCCAATTGTGCAGAACGGAACATTCATCACTGCAGGCTCTGATATTGAATATAACGGGACTTTTTCTCAGAATATTTCTTACATAAATATTATTTATGTCGGACTGAAAATAAACAATCCTGCAGGTGCCGTACTGCAGGGTAACATAGTAATTTCAGATACACTTGCTATGCTTCAGGGCGATCTCAATCTTAATGCAAAAATAATAACTTTTACACCTGACGGATATTTATCCGAGACATCAGAAAATGTAGTGTTTGGAAATACCGGACATATGATAACAACAAGAACTTTAGGAGCGCCAACTGCATTGAATGTAGCAGGATTCGGAGCAATCCTTACCACTTCAGTAAGTCTGGGAAGTACTCAGATTATCAGGGGACATACAACTCAGTCAGGATTAAACAGTGGGACGAGTATTCAAAGATATTATGACATTACACCTGCGACAAATACAGGATTAAATGCAACTCTGGTATATTCTTACAGTGACACTGAACTTAATGGAAAGCCTGAACCTTCTTTAAAATTATTTAAATCGACTAATTCAGGAACCAACTGGCAGAAACTGGGAGGAACAGTAAATGTATCAACAAACAGGATTACGCTTTCAGGTCTTTCATCTTTTTCGAGATGGACAGCGGATTCATCCGGTGTATCAGCTTTAGTTACAATTGCTATGGAAGCATTCTATAATCCGGCCAATAACAGACTGAATATGGCTGATACGCTCAGAGCATATTTAAGAAATTCAACGTCACCGTATGCTGTCGTGGATTCTGCAAAGGAAATTGTAAATTTTATTACACTAAGAGCCGGATTCCAGTTTAACACTGCAACGACCGGAACATACTTCCTTCAGATGAAACACAGAAATTCTATAGAGACGTGGAGCAATGCGGGATTGTCATATACCGCAGGAAATACAATGCTGTATGATTTTACGACAGGAACGAACAAAGCATACGGTAATAATCAGACGCAGGTAGATGCATCTCCTTTAAGATTTGCTATTTACAGTGGTGATGTGAATCAGGACGGAACAGTTGATATTGCAGACGGAGGTCTTGTAGATAATGACGCTTCTACATTTATCGCAGGCTATGTTCCATCTGATGTGAACGGAGACAGTATTACTGATATAGATGATGCAGTATATGTTGATAATAACGGATTAAATTTTGTAGGGAAAGTGACTCCGTAATTTTAAAATGCAATTAATGTAAGTCTCCGGATATTCCGGAATATGAAAGAAACGTAACAGCGATTTAAAGAAACCTGACAAGTTTGACTTGAATTCGGAAATGAATCTGAATTTAATTAAGCCTGTCAGGTTTTGCTTTTATGCCTGAACTCAACAGTAATATTAAAACAGGAATTTATATATCAGTCGTAGACCAACTCCCGGCTCAGGCAGTACAGACTTAATTCTTGATAAATGATTCCTGTAAATGCGGTTTGTTATATTCTCTAAATTTAATGAAAAATTATGAATACTGTTCCTTCCGGAAAAAGTATATTGTCCCGCTGCTCCGAATATTATATATCCTGCAGTGGGCTCTTCAAATTCATCAACACGCTCCTGAGAAGAAGCAAGCTCAGAATTTATTCCAACCGAATAATTATTCCCGGTATATTTAAATTCAATAAAACTTTTCAGCGGCGGTATCTGAGGCAAAGGAGATTTTGTTTCTTTTATTTCTCCGTAAGTATAACTCAATGATGCATCAAATGAAAACCTCTTTAAAAATTTATATTCCAGCTGACTTTCAAATCCTAAAAGCTTTGCCCCGATGCCTTCTGTCTGATATACCGGTAATAAAGTTGAAAAATTTATTTCACCTGTATTTCTCGGTAATATATAATTTCTCATGTCATTGTAAAAAAATGTAAGCATACCGTAAAAATTTTGATCACTGTAATAAGCAAATAATTCACTTCCGGTTCCGGTCTCGTCTTTCAGATCCGGATTGCCAATCTCATATGAATAGGCGGCCAGGTGCGGTCCGTCGGAGTACAGCTCTTCTATTGTCGGGACTCTTGACGAACGGCTCAGATTAACTCCGATATTTATTCTTTCATTTAATTCATAAACCGCTGATGCTGAAAGCGAAAATGTGTTGAATACTCTTGAATACACAGAATCTAAATTTGATAATTCGACAGCCTGCTTTGGTTTTATAAAATTGTAATTATATCTGCCTGAGAATTCAAAATAAAATTTACCGGTCTTTTTAAATTCTTCATTTATATAAAATGAAATGTTGTCTGATAACGAAGGAGGAGTAAACACAAATCCTCCGATATTAAAATCCCTGTTCTCAAATGATATACCGCCAATTCCTTTATTCAAAACCCAGCTTTGATTATGAAAGAGGTTTACATATCCGAGATAACTCAGAATTTTGTATTCCGCACCTATCAGGTCAGCTGATTCATATTCAGTATGTCTGTAATTTACACGGCTGAAATCCGCATCCATATGATCCAAAAAATTTCCGTGAAAATTATAATTAAATTTGAAATTATACTGATTTCTGTTCATGGAAATATCAACTCCGTTTGGATGTGAACCTACAAAACCTCCCGGAATTCCGTAATCACTTTTATATTGTCTTCCGGAAATGCCGGTATAACCTTTATTAAAAATGTAACTTGAACCGCCGCTATAAGTAGTTGTGTTTATATATGAATTTTTTATAACACCTTCCGGACTTGTCATATCCTTTGCTTTTCTGTAATTGCCTTCCAGCCGGAATTGAAAATTACTGATTGGAATTTCAGTAACTCCGGAAAGCAGATATCCCTTATTTGTTGTTTCATAAAAACTTCCGAGTCTAAGCTTAACAGTATTTGAAAGCTGCTGTGGAATTTCATTCCTTACCGCATTGATTATACCTCCGATCGTAGCAGGAGTTTTTAATAAAACTTTTGGTCCCCTGATCACTTCAATTTTCTCAACTGTAAACGGATCCATTGTAACAGCATGATCAGGAGAAGTAGATGAAAGATCTGAAATTTTCACTCCGTCCTCCGTTATTAAAACCCTGTCTCCGCTCAATCCTCTGAATACCGGTCTTGAAGGGGCTGGTCCCATTGAACGGATAGATATTCCGGTTTCATTTTTCAAAGTTGCTGCCAGTGTCTGACCGAGATTCTTTTGTAATTCCTTGTCTTTAAGGACATTAGATAATTCAAGCAGATCGTCAAATTTCGATTTCGGATGATCATCGGTTATTGTAATCAAAGGTGTTCGGAATCCAAACTCCGGCATTCTTATTAGTAAAAACTGAATTGAGTCCGTTGAAGTATTTATTTTTTTTGAATAAGGTTTATATCCGTTTGCAGTAAATTCAATAATAAAAATCCCTGAAGCGGAAATTGTAAAATTAAATTTACCGTCAGCGGATGTTATGAATTCATTACCTGATCCGTTTACTTTAATATAAACATTACTGATAGGTTTTGAAGTCACTTCATCCACGACAATTCCGCTTATCTCAAATTCCGGTAATTGCGCATTAATTACCGGATTAGAAATTAAAAATACTATAACTATATATTTGAACAATATTTTATCCTGCTCTCTATGGTAAAATGCTGACCGGCACCGGACTTGAATTATAAATCGTACCAGATCCCTGCATCAGATCAATAATTAAATTTGTATTGCCGGCAGAAATTCCCCTGACTCTTATCACAAAAGGTTCTGCAGGAGCTTCGTTAATAAATCCCGCTAATGAAGTATTTCCAATAACTCCGTTTACATCATACTGAGGATACGGAGGCGTAAAAAGATTTCCGGATTTATCATAAAATTTTACAACCGCATGATCGGTAGTGTCGCCTGCATTTAGCGTATAACCTGCTCCGGTAACTATTCCGGATGAATCCCTGAAAATAAGCTCACCGTTTCCTTCGAAATAAATTTTCATACCAACAGCTTCACCTATTATATTCGGATCTACTTTAACCGGAATTAGCGGAGTTGTGAAATCTGAATGTCCGGCATGAATAATTTTAATGGTCAGAGTTGTATTCCCGGTTGAATTTCCTCTGAGATGAAAAGCCCATTTCTCATTTACCGGATCATCCTGAAAGATCTGTGCGATTGAAGAACTTCCAACTGTAAATCCCGGCGAATAATCAGAGCCGGCAGGAGGATCAATTCTCACAGTGTCTTTATTTATGAAATATATTTCCCAGTGCGGACTGATGGTGCCCAGCGGAACATTTAAAGTATCAAACCCGGATTTGAATTCTCCGCGAAAAACGTAAAGCACTGTATCTGTAAAACTTTCATTCATGATGAGCAAACCTTCCGCGTCCGTATGTTCTGACGGCGGCGTAATGATATTATCTTCTCCGCAGCTTTGAATTTGAATGGCTAATACAATTGCCATGAATACAGCAATTGCTCTTTTTTTATTGAAATGCATAATACTCCCTTTCTGAAGAGTTTAATTAAAATCGAAATATATAAATTAGAAAAAGGAATATTACTTTGGTGGAGCCCGGTCGGAAACTGATGTTGTAAGTGGATTTGAAACCTGTGGCTCATTATCATTTAAAATAATTTCAGCACTTTGTATATCAGGGGTATTAAATTCTGAAGATTCAATATTTCCGGTATTGTGCGAGTGGATTATACAGATTGCACAATCATTATGATCTTCTGTTTTTTCAGATTCGTGATGATGAAAAAACTCACCTCCCGAAACTATTAAAAATGAGATAAGAAGAAATAAAACTGTTAAATATTTGTGATTATTATTCAATTGATAAATGCTGATACAATTCTAATCACTCTTAATTCAAATTTCAAATTAAAAATTCATGCTTGTATTTAAAAACTTTTTAAATAGTTGTCATAATTACATCCGAATTGTTTTTCCAATCAGGAAATTTTATCGGATCAGAATGGTAAATTCTTATATCTGCCTTTATTTTTTAAATATATAAGACTAATTTAGTCCTAATTAAAACATCTCTTAAGAAATTTCTGAATAATAATGGAAAAAGAAACTTATATCCTCGAAAAGGTAACGTCGAGTGATTATAAATATGGCTTTACGACTGATGTCGAAATGGATCTTGCGCCGAAAGGTCTTAGCGAAGATACGATCAGAATGATCTCAAAAAAGAAAAACGAACCGGAAGTCCTTCTGGAGTGGAGACTGAAAGCATATAAACTCTGGCTCAATATGAAAGAGCCGAAATGGCCGAATGTTCAGTATCCGCCCATTGATTATCAGGACATAATTTATTATGCGGCACCGAAGAAAAAAAACGTATTGAACAGTCTTGATGATCTTGATCCGGAAATCAAAAGAACTTATGAAAAGCTCGGCATTCCTTTAGTAGAACAAATGATGCTTGCCGGAGTCGCTGTGGATGCAGTCATGGACAGTGTGTCAGTCGCTACTACCTATAAAGAAAAACTCGGTGAACTCGGAATAATATTTTGCTCAATGAGTGAAGCTGTTGAAAATCATAAAGACCTAGTGATGAAATATATCGGATCTGTTGTACCGCAGTCTGATAATTTCTTTGCAGCGCTGAACTCAGCTGTATTTACCGACGGTTCCTTTGTTTACATTCCAAAAGGCGTCAGATGCCCGATGGAGCTTTCAACTTACTTCAGAATTAATGCTGAAAATACAGGACAGTTCGAGAGAACATTAATAGTCGCCGACGAAGGCAGTTATGTAAGTTATCTCGAAGGATGCACCGCTCCGATGCGGGATGAGAATCAGCTTCATGCTGCAGTAGTAGAACTTATTGCTATGAAAGGCGCAGAAATTAAATATTCAACAGTTCAGAACTGGTATCCGGGCGACAAGGAAGGCAAAGGCGGTATTTACAACTTTGTGACGAAGAGAGGAATATGCGCAGGTGATAATTCCAAGATCTCATGGACGCAGGTTGAAACCGGTTCAGCAATTACATGGAAATATCCGAGCGTAATCCTTAAAGGTGACAATTCTATCGGAGAATTTTATTCAGTTGCTCTCACAAATAATTATCAGCAGGCGGACACAGGTACTAAAATGATGCACCTTGGTAAAAATACAAAAAGCCGTATTGTCTCAAAAGGAATCTCAGCCGGTAAAAGTCAGAACAGTTACAGAGGTCTTGTACAGGTCAGCAAACGCGCAGATAATGCAAGGAATTTTTCTCAGTGTGATTCACTGCTGATGGGTGACAGATGCGGGGCGCATACATTTCCGTATTTTGAAATAAAAAATAAAAACGCCCATGTCGAGCATGAAGCCACAACTTCAAAGATCGGCGAGGATATAATGTTCTATTGCAATCAGAGAGGAATCTCCGCTGAAGATGCAGTAGCGCTCATTGTTAATGGTTATGCAAAGGAAGTGCTGAATCAGCTGCCGATGGAATTTGCAGTTGAAGCGCAAAAACTTCTCGCTATTTCTCTTGAAGGAAGCGTAGGATAATATATAAGATACCTCAAAGTCTCTAAGGCTCAAAGTCCTAAAATAAATAATTTATAAATTTTATTTATTGATATTATGTATGAAAAATACTTCCCGACTGAAACCGAAGAAACTTTATTAAAGGAATTAGTTGATTGTGCATTTAAAGTACATAAAAATATTGGTCCGGGACTATTAGAACGAATATATGAAGTTTGTTTTTGCCATGAATTGAAAAAAAAGAACATTCAATATCTGAGTCAGGTTAAAATTCCGATCATTTATGAAAATATAGTTTTTGACGAAGGATTTAGAATAGATGTTATAGTAGAGAATAAAATAGTTTGTGAATTAAAAGCTGTAAATGATCATTTACCGGTTTTTGAAGCTCAAATTTTAAGTTATATGAAAATTTCAAAAAAACATTTAGGACTTTTAATAAACTTCAATGTTCCTTTAATAAAAAATGGTATAAAAAGATTTATTATTTGATAACTTAAATTAACTTTAATTAAAATACTTTGAGTCTTGGAGACTTTGAGGTAAATCAAAAGCAATTTCAAAAATGTTAACAATTAAAAATTTAAAAGCAAAAATAGAAACATCAGAAGGTGATAAGCAGATCCTGAAAGGAATTAATCTAACGGTAAATCCCGGCGAGACACATGCTATCATGGGACCTAACGGTTCCGGTAAAAGTACGCTTGCTTCAGTTCTGACGGGACGTGAAGGATATGTCGTCACGGAAGGCGAAGTAATTTATGACGGAAAGGATCTACTGGAACTTGATCCGGAAGAAAGAGCGCGGGAAGGGATCTTTCTTGCATTCCAGTATCCCATTGAAATTCCCGGCGTGTCTAATGTTAATTTTCTGAAAACAGCAATTAATGAGATAAGAAAATCAAAAGGCGAAGAGCCGATGACTTCTGTGGAGTTTCTGAAAATGATGAAAGAGAAAGCTAAACTTGTAAACATAGAACCTGAAATGCTTAGCAGATATGTCAATGTCGGATTTTCCGGCGGAGAGAAAAAAAGAAATGAGATTTTTCAGCTTGCTATGCTCGAGCCGAAATTATCCATACTTGATGAAACAGATTCAGGGCTGGATATTGATGCGCTGAAAATTGTTGCCGGCGGTGTGAATAAATTGAAATCAAATGATAATGCATTTATAGTAATTACACATTATCAGAGACTGCTGAATTATATCGTTCCCGATTTTGTGCATGTAATGTATGAAGGTAAGATCGTCAGAACAGGCGGGAAGGAACTCGCTCTTGAGCTTGAAGAAAACGGATATGATTTTATAAACGATTTAAAAGAAAACGCTGAAATCTGATCATATCTGAATTCATTTGTCAAAACTATTATTAAAATGGAAAATAATTTAAAAGAAAATAAGACCGGTATAGATCTCACGAAAAAACTCATTAATGAATTTCAGTCATATCAGTCCAAACTTAACGGGGACGCTTCAGGAAATCTGAATAAGCTGAGAATGGATGCAATGTCGGTATTTGAAAAAACCGGATTCCCGGTAAAAAAAATGGAAGAGTGGAAGTATACAAATCTCTCGCCCGTGATGAATCATGATTTTAAATTCAGCTCAGATCTTTCGGATTCAGATATCACGCAGGCTGATATCGATAAGTATATTTTTTCAGCAGGGAGTGTCAATCTGCTGGTTTTCATTAACGGAATTTTCAGCAGCGAATTGTCTTCTGTGATTTCCAATAATGAAAGTATTTTTATAGGAAGTATTTCTGAAGGAATGACAAGTCATAAGGAAATTTTTGATAAGCATTACTCGAAGTATGCTGATTATAATAACAGAAGTCTTGCTGCGCTTAATACAGCATTTTTTCCCGAAGGCGCTTTTATATATTTGAAAAAAAATACTGAACTCAATACACCTGTTCATATTCTGAATATCAGCGATACCAAAGTGAACAGCGTATTCAGTCAGCCGAGAAATTTAGTTGTTATTGAAGAAGGAAGTAAAATTTTTATAGCTGAAGATTACTATTCAGCCGGTGATAATTCCAGCTTTACAAACATGGTAACGGAATTCTATTGCGGAAAAAATTCTCACACGGAACATTATAAAATTCAGAATGAAGATGAGAGATCATTCCACGTCGGGATGACGCAGGTTCATCAGGAGCAGGACAGTCATTTTTCAAATACAACTATTTCATGGGGCGGATCTATTATCAGAAATGATCTTAATTCAGTCTTCGACGGAACAAACACGGAATCTCATTTCTTCGGATTATATCTTCTTTCCGGTAAACAGCATGTCGATAATCATACTTTAGCTGATCACAAAATGCCCAATTGTTTCAGTAATGAATTGTACAAAGGAATAATCGGCGATAATGCTACAGGAGTTTTTAACGGAAAAATTATGGTAAGGGAAGATGCGCAGAAGACAAACGCTTATCAGTCAAACGGTAATATACTTCTCTCCGATGATGCAACCATATATTCAAAACCTCAGCTTGAAATATTTGCAGATGACGTGAAATGCAGTCACGGCGCGACTTCGGGACAGCTCAATGAAGATGAAATGTTTTATATCAAATCAAGAGGGATAGGGGATAAAGACGCCAAATCACTTTTGCTGAAAGCGTTTGTAAGCGATGTACTGGATAGTATTAAGATAGAGGAATTTAAAGTAAATATAGAGGAAAAGATGGAAATGAAATTAAAGAATATACTTAAGTAAATTTTGGATACGCAAACTTCAAATATAGAAACGATTGACATTACTAAACTGCGGGAGGAATTCCCGATCCTTTCGAGAAAGATCTCCGGTGAGCCGATCGCATATTTTGACAATGCTGCAACTTCACAGAAACCGCTCTCTGTAATAAATGCGATCAGTGAATATTATGAAACTATAAACAGTAATGTTCACAGAGGTATTCACACATTAAGCGAAGAAGCAACGGAAGCATATGAGAATTCCCGTGAAAAAGCGCGCAAATTTATCAATGCGCAAAACACTGGTGAAATAGTCTTTGTAAAAGGAACAACTGAAGGTATTAATCTTGTCGCATCATCATTCGGAAGCAAAGTTGTCGGTGAAGGAGATGAAGTTATAATTTCAGAAATGGAACATCATTCTAATCTTGTGCCGTGGCAGAAACTCTGCGAAAGCAAAAACGCAAAACTGAAATTCATTCCTGTTAATGATAAAGGCGAACTTATTACGGATGAATTCAGAAAAATGATAAATGAAAAAACGAAACTGATTTCATTAGTATATATCTCAAATTCACTCGGTACTGTAAATCCTGTAAGCGAGATCATTGAGACCGCACATTCTTTTAACGTACCGGTAGTTTTAGACGCAGCGCAGGCCGCACCTCATATGAAAATAGATGTGCAGAAACTTGACTGTGATTTTCTTGCATTCTCCGGACACAAAATGTATGGGCCGACCGGTATCGGGATTTTATTCGGAAAGGAAAAACATCTTGAATCAATGCCGCCATATCAGTACGGAGGTGAAATGATAAAATCTGTTACCTATGACAAAACTGTATTTAATGTTTTGCCATATAAGTTTGAAGCCGGTACCCCGAATATAGCGGGAGCCATCGTGCTGGGCACTGCAGTTGATTTTATAGAAAGACTTGGTCATGAAAATATTCACAATCGTGAAATGCAGTTACTTACATATGCAAATCAATTGTTCGGAGAAATTGGAGATATCAGAATTATCGGAACTGCTGAAAACAAAACATGTCTTATATCTTTTATTATTAACGGGATTCATCCTTATGACACAGGATCGATTCTGGATAATCTCGGCATTGCAGTCAGAACAGGATTCCACTGCACACAGCCGCTGATCGAACAGAGATTCAGACTGCCGGGTACTGTAAGAGCTTCATTTGCATTTTATAATACCTTTGAAGAAATTGACAGACTGGCAGCAGGTTTAAGTAAAGTTAAGTCAATGTTTTTATGACGGAATCAAAAACCATAAGCCAAAGAGAAGATCAGATTGTAGATGACTTTAGTTTATTTGACGACTGGATGAGTAAATATGAATACATTATTGAACTTGGGAAGAAGCTTCCTCTGATAGATGAAAATTACAAGAATGAGTTATACGAAGTAAAAGGCTGTCAGTCGAAAGTATGGCTCAATGCTGAAATGAAAGACGGTATGCTCTATTACAAAGCTGACAGTGATGCAATAATTACGAAAGGCATAATTTCTCTTCTGATAGAAGTATTATCAGGAAATAAGCCGGAAGAAATAAAAAATGCTGAAATGGATTTTCTTAATAAGATCGGACTTAAAGAACACCTGTCACCAAACAGGGCAAACGGATTAAACGCTATGATAAATAAAATGAAAAATTTTGCAATAAAATATTCCGGAGAAAATGTTAACTAAAATAAAAAATCTATTTTCAAAAGAGGAAAAGCCGGAAGAGAAAAATGAATCAGGTGCTGATGTTTCCGGTAAAGATATAATACCCGATGCTCCGGCGATCAGTTCATCAAACGATAATGGTAATCCTCAACCGGCTGAGATAAATGTTATACCAGAAGAAAATGTACCGTCTTCAGAAAATACCGGTAAAGAAAATATAAATACTGAAACATTAAAAGAAGAAGTAATTAAAGTTTTAAAAACCTGTTACGATCCTGAAATACCTGTTGATGTCTGGGAGCTGGGATTAATTTATGAAGTCATCCCTGCTACAAACGGAGATGTAATGATAGTAATGACGCTGACATCGCCGTCATGTCCTGTCGCCGGTATACTGCCGGGAGAGATTGAGCAAAAGGTAAGAGAGCATCCGATGGTTAATGACTGCAAAGTACAGCTTACATTTGATCCGCCATGGACTCAGAATATGATGAGTGAAGTCGCCAAGTTAGAGCTTGGGTTTTTATAACGTAAGTAAAACCTGTCAAGTTTTGCAGGACAGGTATTTAATTAATAATTTAACTTTGCAAATCTGACAAGTTCAGCAAAATACAACCGATGTCTCTGAAACTGTACCCGATCAAAGTATCAAACAAATCTATCCTTACTCCCGATTCTGTAAAAATTTCTCTCGATATTACCGACGAACTCAAAACCTTATTCACTTATCATCAGGGTCAATACCTTTCAATAAAAATTAATATTAACGGAGCAGATTACAGCCGGGAATATTCACTGTGCACTTCGCCATATACAGACTCTGACTATTCATTCGCTTCCAAAATTGTTAAAGAGGGCGTTGTTTCATCTTATCTCTTTCATTCTCTTAATAAAGGCGATACTATTTATTCTTATCCGCCGCAGGGGAATTTTTTCACTGAGCTTCATCCTATGAATAAAAAACTGTATTTCCTTGTCGCCGGCGGCAGCGGTATTACACCTGTCTATTCTATTCTGAAGTCAGTTTTGTTTAAAGAACCTGAAAGCCGTGTTGTACTTTATTACGGAAATAATACTATGCAAAGTATTATGTTTAAAGATGAACTCAATGAACTTCATCTTAAGTATAATAACCGTTTTAGTCTTCAGTATTCGCTGACGGAATATGACTCCGGATGGGAAGGCTTTAAAGGTATGATGAATTTAATTGATCTTGAATCACTTTATAGCAAAGCGGAAAATATGAATTTTAACAGTAAAGAATTTTTCATTTGCGGTCCGGTAGATTTGATGAATTTAGTGAGAACTTTTCTCGAAACGAAAAACATTCCTGATGAAAATATTCATATAGAATATTTTAAAGCGCCTGATGCTGAGGAGACTGATGACGAAAGTAATCAGAAGAATTATGAGGATAAAAAATAAGAGTTATACTTGACGGAAATGAACATGAAGTTATTGTTCCTTCAGGAAAAGTAATTCTTGATGCAGCTTTGAATTCAGATCTGAACCCGCCGTTTTCCTGCCGCAGCGGTATTTGCTCAACCTGCCGAGCTAAATTATATTCCGGTAAAGTGAAAATGGATGAACGCGAAGGTCTCTCCGATTCTGAAATAGAAGACGGATACATTCTTACATGTCAGTCTCATCCTTTAACTGATGATGTGAAGCTTGAGTATATGTAAATTTAATGCTGATGTTTAATCTGATACTTTAAACTTTTCTTTTCTTCCACTTATCTCTCCACATTACAAAATGATAATGTGAAACGAATTCTCCGTTTACAACACCATCTCTTTCCAGTATTCCCTGATTGAAATACCCAAGTCTCTCCGGTATCATCCGGCTCTTTTCATTTTTAATGTCGCATAAAATATTTATTCTGTTCAATCCTGTATTTATGAATGTATGATCTGTTATCGCCTCACATGCTTTTGTCATAATTCCTTTACCCGTGAATTCCTCACCCAGCCAGTAACCGATCTCCGTTACATTTCTGATATAGCTTATCTCAACAAGTCCGATCAATCCTGCGGTTTTACCTTTGTAAAAAATTGTTGTTTGTAAACTCGTTTTGTTCTTAATTCTCTCCATTGATTCCTCTATGAAAATTAAAGTGTCCTTCTTCGATTTTGTGTATTTCACCCATGGCAGCCATTTATTGAGAAACTCCCTGTTCCTTTCCGTTAATTCAAAAATTTCATCAGCGTGAATTTCTTTAACTGATTCTATTCTTATATCCCTGTCAACTGTTATTTCCATTCAAAATATTATTTAAAGAAATCTTTTAAAGCATTAGTGATCAATTTAATTGAAACTTTCTCTATTGGATGCAGAGTATCCGTCATCCGCATAAACCGGCCGTTTTTAAGTAAGTCCGAAACATGTAAGCTTTCTTCTTCAGAAACCATTTTATCCGAATCTCCGACGCTTATCATTATTTCGTTATCGATCAATTTAAAATCTTCATCTGTTAAAGGATTTTTATTTCCCATATCTGTCATCATTTCTGAAGTTTTTCTTAAAACAGTTTTCCAGTCTTCAGATGAGTGTCTTTTGCTTAACTCTTCTGCAAATTCAGGCAGCTTCTCCTTTATCTTTTCAGGATTCAGCATCCTGATCTCTCTTTGCGAGATCTCAGGACTCCATTCGAATTTTGTTCCGAGCGTGAAAATCCTGTTCAGCTTTCCCGGATAATGCCGCGCAATATAAAGAGCAACATATCCACCCATGCTGTATCCGAATATATCAGCGTTATCTGTCCGGCTCTTCTTAAGTAAATTCAGCACGTCAGCTGCAAACATCTCTATACTGAATTTCTCATCCGGGATTTGCTTTCCGCCGTGTCCCGTAAAATTCAATAAAGTAATCCGGTATTCATCCTTTAAATTATTTGCAATAGTTTCCAACTGCTCTGACGAACCAATCGCCCCGTGTAATAAAATTAAATCTTTCAATTAATAAACCGGTATGAAATATTATTTGTAAAAATTAATGCAGCTTATAAAACTCTTTTCTTCTGTCAGAATAAAGATTGTTCTGTGGATTAATATTTTTGTTCAATGCCTCTGAAGGATCAATATCCAGAATCACACACTCATCACGGCTCTTTGATCCTTTAAAAAGGTAATTTCCCCTCGGAGAAAGAATCACACTCTGCCCGGTAAAAGAAATTTCTCCGTCGCTCTTTACATCTTTCCCTGTTCTGTTTGCAGTAATTGTAAACACATGATTCTCCAGCGCTCTAGTAAACATCGCTCTCTGACAATACTGCATGACAAGATTTGACGGATGGCATATTACCTGCGCGCCCTGCAAAGCTAGTGTCCGCGCTGTCTCAGGGAATATCCAGTCGAAGCAGATCATCATTCCGGTCTTTACTCTTTCGGAATTTTGGAGTCTGATCTCGTTAATTTTTAAATGCAGATTACCTTTTGCGAACCACTTCTTTTCAGTATTAAACAAATGTAACTTTCTGTATGTGATTATTTTACCGTCAGGATATACTAAAATTGAAGAGTTATAAAATTTATTTCCTGATCTTTCGCAGATACCCGAAACAATGTGTCCTTTGTTTTTAATACATATTTCTTTTAATGCGCTGCAGAATTTTCCGCCTGGAATTTCTTCCGATAATTCTTTCAGTTCGCTTTTGTTGGAAAATAAATATCCGGAATTCGCAAGTTCCGGAAGCACCAGGAGATCAAATCTTTTTCTGCTAATAAGTTTTCTGATCTTCTTAATATTTGCATCAGTGTCTCCGAATACCGGTCTGAACTGTAAATATCCTGCTTTCATTCTTCAGTTAGTTTTCTTAATTTGAAAATAATAAACCAGGGTTTTTTTGAAAGAACATCAAAAGCATCCGGAAATTTCTCTTTGCATTTTTCCGAAGGCAGCGGCTCAAGTATCTCTTCAACTGTAAATTCAGCCTGTCTCGCAATATTGAAAAGTTCACTCAGAGGTCTTCTGTAAAATTCCATGCTGATATTATATGAAGGCCATTCATCCTTTACAAGCTCAGTCTCAAAATAATTTCCATCAGAATGAAAAGAAAAATCCATAAACGGATGGTGGGTTGAAAACACCATTATACCATCTTTCTTTAATACTCTGTTACACTCGCTGAAAAAAAGTGTGAGATTATTTAAATAATGAATTGTGAGGGATGAAACAATTATATCAAACTCTTCATCTTCAAACAATTCCATAGGTTTGTTTAAATTTAATTCAAGTACGCGTGTTTTATTATCTGTCCTTTCCTTTGTTAGTCTGATCATCTCATTACTGTAATCAGCTGATGTAAGTATAGCGCCATTGTCAATTAGTTCAGAACTAAGAACACCAGGTCCGCATCCTGCATCAAGTATTTTCTTTCCTGCAATATCGCCGAGGAGTGATCTTACGGCCGGTCTTTCATATAATGCATTGTGAGAATTATATTCAATCTTATTTGAGTAACTTTCAGCAAATGTCCTGTCATTGTAAACAGCATAAGAAAGTTTATCTTTTACAGTGTCTTTATTTTCCCTGTCCAATTTGTAATTTAAATTTATATTTTTAAATTATATTATATATCATAAATTATCAATCAAACAATTATAACTCATTATTTATGTCACAAAAAATTATTAAGTCAGAAGAAGAGTGGAAAAAAATTCTTACTCCGGAGGAATATCATATCACAAGAGAAAGGGGAACTGAAAGACCGTTTTCAGGTAAGTATTATCTGCTTGATGAAAACGGAATTTATAACTGCATCTGCTGCGGAAATCCTCTCTTTGATTCCGGGTCCAAGTTTGATGCCGGCTGCGGATGGCCGAGTTATACACATCCTATAAATAAAGATTCCGTTATTTATATTGAAGATACAAGTCACGGTATGGTAAGGACAGAAGTAAGATGCGCAAAGTGCGACGCGCATCTTGGACATGTATTTGATGATGGTCCGGATGAAGCCGGAAAAAGATTCTGCATAAATTCAGTTGCAGTTGATTTCAGTAATAAAGAAAATTCCGGAAAATGACTTGTTTAAAAACTTCAATATTCTAAAATTCCGTAAAATTTTTTTACACCTTTTGAATAAAGTTTTAAAAAATACTATCTGCTATTCTCTTATACTGATGTTATTTTTCCATATAAATTTTGTCAGTGTATATTATTCGCTTTACCTTTTTAACAAATCCGAACTGACAGAAGCAGTTTGTGAGAAAAAAAAGGTTTGCTGCGAGGCAAAATGTTTTATTGATAAAAAATTAAACGAAGGAGATTCAGGTAATGCGCACGGTACTGCAAATTCTAATGAAGTAAAATTAAAGATCTCGGAATTTCTTGTTAACGGCGCAGCATTTGTTATGACTCCTTTAAATACAGTCGATCTTCTTAGTAATTCTTCTCAAAATATCACTTCAGGGTTCCCGCAGCAGTCGGAGATTCCTCCCAGGTCATAATCTTATTTTACATTACTCTATTTATTAATTCAGTTAATTAATTCAGATAAATTTTATTTAACCTGAATTCTGAATATTTATTAAATTAAAATATTTCTTAAATGAAAATAAGATTAATTTCTTCTTTCGCATTATTAATTTTTACAATGAGTTTTTTTTATTCGTGCAGTGACGATACTGTAAATGCCCCTCCCGCTCCGCCGGTTGTACAAAACCTGGTAAAAATGGATTCAGGTTATGTCCCGGGAGCTGCAGCTATTATCTCTTTTTATTCCGAAGATTCATTAAAGCTTGGCTATAATAAAGTATATCTGGTTTTGTATGATTCAGCTACAAATACTCTCATAACAAATTCACACATTGATATTTTACCTGCCAATCACGGACATTCCGCTCCGGTTGAGAATCCCGGTGAAAATGCAGTTGATGGGAAATTTCCCGGAGCAATGGTTTTAACTCAGGCATTTCCAAACGGAGATTTGCACTGGAGATTTACTTTCAGAGTTCATAATCATTTTGCACAGGGGGAACCGGAAGGAGAAGTCGAATTTGAAATACCAAGAATCCTTGATAATCCGGACAAATTTAAATCTATCACAATGCCCGACAGTACAAAATTATATATTTCTTATGTTACCCCAAAAAATCCTGCAGCAGGTATGAATGATTTTGAATTTGTCATTCATAAAAACGAACCTGAACTTTACCCGTTTGACGGTTCCTTTTCTGTGGAAATGAATACACAGAACTTAACCAACGGTAATTACCCTGCAGGAAATGTCAACCCGGTTCATTCTTCTATTGGTCATTATAAAGGCAGAATTAATCTCGATCAGAACGGTGCATGGAGAATTAACATGAAGCTTATAAAGAATTCAATATTCTACAATACATATTTTGACGTTAATAATTAAATTTATTAAAATGAAATTTCTTTTAATATTATTCTCTGCTGTTTTAATTCAGAAATCTGTTTATGCTGATAATTTGTGCAGCAGAGATCACCTAAGTTTTCCTAAGAGTCTTTCTGAAATCAATGATAATCAGGAAACCTCCTGCGATCTGTGCGGATGCTTTATGGGAATCGATCCGAATTACAGTAATAATATGGTCGGCGTAAGATACAGCTCATTCAAATATTTTGCTGATGCGAATGAAGTAAATGATCCGCTGTCAGACCACGAAGGACATGACGGTACTTCTTCAACTGAATACTATAACAATATAGAACTTTACGGCAGATATTATATCACTCCAAAGATCAAGCTGATGTTTAATATTCCCTTTTCTTCAAATGACATTAACGGACAAAAGCTAAATGGATTCGGTGATATGAAAGTGTTTCTGCAGTATCAGTTATATAATTCCAGTATCGAAAGACATACCTCTTTCTGGCAAAGGATCTTTCTCGGAGGCGGTGTGAAAATTCCTACAGGAGTTTATAATAAATCCTTTGTATTTGGAGTTGTAGATCCGCATTTTCAGCCTGGTACAGGGAGTTTCGATATTTTGATTTCCGGTAACTATCTTGCGAAATTTGTAGATCCCGGAATCGGATTTAATATGGATTTGCTTTACAGTCTGAACGGTGAAAATAAAAATGACTATAGATTTGCAAATTTATTTAATATTTCTTCCTCTTTGTTTTATGAAGTGCTGCCGTCAAAACAACTTACATTACTACCTCATGCAGGTGTGTATTATGAAAATGCCAAAAATGACAAACAAAACGGAGTGGATGTTAAAGACAGCGGCGGATGGGCGTTTTTCGGAACAGGGGGAGTTGATTTTTATTTAAGTAACTATTCACTGGAACTGACTTTCCAGTATCCTTTCTCACAAAATCTTAACGGAGCTCAGCCGCAAAATGAATATAGATTTTTCATCGGCGCGGGGTATTCGTTTTAATATTTCTAAATAATTTTTTTCCAGAATTCCGCATTCATTTTATGATTTATCAATAAAATGAGTGCGGATTTTTTATTCATCGTCAGGCATTTCAAGAGCTTTTATATCCTGTATAGAACTTCCCGCTAATCCTTTTATCGAACCGAACATTGAAGAAGTATTTATAAGTACTTTCCTGATCTGCTTTTCTCTCGAACTCCAAATTTTCTCCATAGCAATCTTCTCTTTATTCAGATCGCTCTGCATTGCAGTAAATCCGTCCACTATAGACTCCACCTGCTGCCTGAATTCACTGCTCGTCAGATAACTATACAGCATCTCCATTTTATCGCCTTTGTTTTCATTCACTGTCTTTACTGTATGCGTCCTCAAAAGCATCTCTCTTAATACAAGCGATAAGCTTTTTACCTCACTGAAGTTACAGATCCACACTCCGTGCTTCTGTCCGAATCTGTCCAGATCCTTCGGCATCGTTTCCGTTACTATCACTGCAATATCAGCCTGTTGTTTTATCTGATCTTCTTTCAGCTTGACTATCCAGCTGTCGCTGAATGATTTTGTCCGCTTGCTTTCGTAAATTATCTTTCCGCATTCCTGCTGAAAATTATTAATTACTGTCTGTATTGCATCTGCGCCTTTCTCTCCCTTTTTTACTTCCGTTATTCTGTCAAATGGAAATGCGTTCCTGAGAAAATCTTCAATAGCCAGTTCCTGTATCTCTCCCTGCAGCTGCATCGATCCCTGTTCTGATTTTTTCTTCAGTTCATCAATCATTTTTTTCTGATCATCAAGCTGTTTCTCATATTCCCTGTTCTTCAGCTCGTTTTTTTCCTGTTCCCTTCTTATAGTTTTTTCCTCAATAGCTTTTAAACTGTCTGTCATCTGTCTTTCCATATCCCGTTTAAGCTGTTCTTCTCTGTCTTTAAGCTCCTTTTCTTTGTTTTTAAATTCTATTTCTTTTTTCTTCATCTCGGAAAGTTCATTCTTCTGATCATCAAGCATTTTCTCATATTCCATTTTTCTGATCTCGCTTTTCTCCTGTTCTCTTTTAATGATCTTGTCTTCAATCATTTTCGATTTGTCTATCATTTGCTTTTCCAGATCCAGCTTAAGCTGTTCTTCTCTGTCCCTAAGCTCCTGCTCCTTATTAATAAAATCAATTTCCTTCTTCTTCATTTCGCTCAGCTGCTTTTTCTGATCCTCAAGCTGCCTGTCATATTCCATTATTCTTAATTCATTTCTTTCCTGTTCAGCTTTAACCGCTTTCTCCTGAATCTCGGATTCCATTTGAAGCATTTTTCTTTTCATGTCAAGCTTCATCTGCTCTTCTTTTTCCTTAAGATCTTTCTCCTTATTCAGCACATCGACTTCTTTCAATTTAAACTGCCGGTTCTCCTTTGACTTTGCGTCAATGTCCTGCTTCAGTTTCATCAGTTCAAATTCAAGTTCTCTTTTTACCGTAAACTCCGCTTCCTTTTTTACCTTTTCCCTTTCCTCAATGAGTTTTGAGCGTATTATATCATCCTGTTCTTCAATTAACTTTTTTATCCTGAGTTTTTCAGCATCCACTTCTTCTTTCTTTTTATTAAGTATGCCAACTTGTTTACTTAATTTTTCATCGTAATTTTTTCTTACATCCTCTTCCGCTTTCTGCTTGAATACCTCGTCAACGTCAATTTCAACGCCGCAGTTCGGACAGCTAATTTTTGTATTTGCCATAATATTATTGTAAATAATTATTTGAATTTACTAAAAGTGAAAGGACTAAAACAGAGTATCAGGAAATTATTACCGGGAAATTTTCAGAGCATCAGCGGATTCATTTAATCTGATACTGTCTTCTTTGTCTTTAAATATTTTTTCGATAACAAGCTTATCCCTGACAGGTGAAATGTTATAAGCCCTGTCTCTGTCAGCTGAGATTTTCTCAATCAGGTTTTTATAGAATTCACTTTCAAATACCGGGTGTTCCTTATCCTCTGGAAAATGTATATACAATTTCCTATCCCTTATCTCAATTTTTTCCAGACCCAGTTTAGTGGCTGTTATCTTAAGATCAATTATCCTGATCAGATTCTCTACATCATCAAGATACTCTCCGAATCTGTCCTTTAACTCAATGCTTATTTTATTGAGTTCCTCATGATCATTTATTTCATATAACCTTCTGTATATGTTTAATCTTTCCGTATCATTCGCAATATAGTCTTTTGGGATCAGAGCGTTAATATCACTTTCTATTACAGTCTGTTTATCTTCGAGCTTTTTCTCAATGCTCTCGTTTATTTTTTTCAGAGATGCTTCGTTTTTAAATAAGTCTTTAAATTCATTTTCCTTTAATTCCAGAACCGCTTCTTCTATAGTACTTATATACATATCAAAACCCATGTCCTGCACAAATCCGCTCTGAGCTTTTCCCAGTAAATTACCTACACCTCTGATCTCCATATCCCGCATTGCAAGATTGAATCCCGAACCGAGATCAGTGAATTCTTCAATCGCCTGAAGACGCTTTATGGCTGTCTTTGTCAGCTTTCCTTCGGGAGGAACTATTAAATAAGAATAAGCCTGAATGTCGCTTCTGCCAACTCTTCCCCTGAGCTGATACAATTCAGCCAGTCCGAATTTGTCTGCATTATTAATAATAATTGTATTAACATTCGGAATGTCTAATCCTGATTCTATAATTTTTGTGCAGAGTAATACATTCAGTTTTTTCTCTATGAATTTTACAACGATCTCTTCAAGCTCTTTACCCTCCATCTGTCCGTGTGCAATTCCTGTCTTTGCTTCCGGCACATAAGTCTTTAAAAGATCACCGAGCTGAAATAGATTTTTTATTTTATCATTAACAAAATATACCTGCCCGTTCCTGTTCAGTTCATTTCTTATAATACCTGAAATATTCTTCCAGTCAAGTTTTATAATTTCCGTAATGATCGGTTTCCTGTTCTTTGGAGGAGTATTGATAATCGAAAGATCCCTCGCACCGAGAAGTGAAAAATTCAGAGTTCTAGGTATCGGAGTTGCCGTCAGTGTAAGAGTATCTACATTCGGTTTAATGCTCCGCAGCCTTTCCTTTGCCTTCACTCCGAATCTCTGCTCTTCATCTATTATAAGTAATCCAAGGTCTTTGAATAAAATATCCTTTGAAAGTATCCTGTGTGTGCCGATCAGTATATTCAGTTTCCCTTCTTCAAGTTTCTTAAGAATTTCTTTCTGTTCCTTTGACGATTTTAGCCGTGATATATTTTCCACATCAACGGCAAAGGAAGCAAGTCTGTCCCTGAATGTATTATAATGCTGAACGGCAAGTATAGTCGTCGGCACAAGCACCGCGACCTGTTTATTTTCAAGTACAGCTTTAAATGCAGCCCTGACAGCTACTTCCGTTTTCCCGAAACCTACATCACCGCAGATTAGTCTGTCCATCGGATTTTCAGATTCCATATCAGTTTTTGTATCTACTGTCGCGCTGTACTGATCCGGCGTGTCTTCATACATAAAATTCGCTTCGAGCTCCTTCTGCCAGTGAGTGTCACCGGAGAATTTATGACCGGTCTCGGATTTTCTCTTTGCATACAAAAGTATAAGATCTCTCGCAATGTCCTTTACCTGCTTCTTGGTTTTTGCCTTAAGTTTGTCCCATTCACCGCCGCCGAGTCTTGTCAGTACAGGAACGTGTCCTTCAGATCCGGAATATTTTTTTATCAGATTAATGTGATTCAGATTCAAAAATAGTTTGTCGTTACCGTTATAAGAAAGGACCGCTACTTCCTGATTACTGTTACCTACCGTAATTTTCTTTAATCCCGAATAGACGCCGATACCAAAATCCCTGTGCACAATGTAATCACCATAAGTTAATTCCTTCAGCTCACTGAATGTCAGTCCTTTGAACTTCTGCTTCCTCTTCTTTATCTGACGAAAATATCTTCCGAATATCTGATGCTCTGTATAAATAAGTATCTCCGCTTCTTCAAATAAAAATCCATAGTGAAAAGATTCGGGTATAACAGCGAACTTATTTTTTATTGAAAAACTTTTTGCTTCTTTTGAATCTTCTTCAGAAATTATAGAATCCTCATTATGAATAATATTATCTTGTTCCATTACCGAATCGTCCTCAAAATCCTCAATGAGTTCTTTAATTCTTTCTGCCTGTCTTTCATCAGAAGTCATGATAAACGACTTAAAACCTTTTCCTATATTCTCACACAGATTCTGATAAAGCAGTTTCAAATTTGAATGAAAATCCGGCTGTGACTTTGATCTGAAAGTTATTTCGTTTTCACCTGAATTATGTGATGAATCAGCTATCGAAATAGATGTTATGTGAATCTGTTTATGTTTGTCTAATAAGGAAATTATTTTCTCATCCTTAATCTCATTCAAAGTGATCTCAGGTTCATCAATTATTATCAGCGCGTCTTCCGGAAAATAATCAGTTACATTTTCCGTCATAGGAATATCCGGTTCATCATCCGCAGACAAATTCATTCCTATCTTAACTGAGTTAATATCCCGAACTGATCTTTGCGAGTTAAGATCGAACTCTCTTATCGACTCTACGGTATCACCGAAAAATTCTATTCTGACCGGTGTGTCATTATTCTCTGAAAATATATCAACGATCCCTCCTCTAACTGAAAAATCACCTTCAGTATCTACAAAATCTTTTTTCTCATATTTGTATTCATTAAGCAGATTTGTAAACTTATCAAAATTAAATTCCTCTCCCGATCTGATCTCAAATAATGATGAAAGAAATTTATCCTTTGAGATCGTCCTGTCTTCAAGTCCTTTTTGATTTATGAATATTATGAACTCATCATTGCCAGTTAGATTCATTAACAGATTTGAAACTGGATCGCTTTCAGCGGACTGTCCGGAATATGCCGTAATGTTTCCTGTATTCAGAATAAATTCCGTGTCATCCTTAACTTTTGCAAGACGCTCAGGATCATGAGTAATAAATATTATCTTCTTTGTAAAATTACTATACAGATAATTAATCACTAATGATGTTAATGAACCGTGAACACCTTTGAAGAAAACCTTTCCGGAACTCTTACTCATTATCTCCGGAATTTTTTTAAAAGATGCCGTCTGAAATATCGAATCTCTTATATTAATTATCTGTTCATTCATTTTATTTCCCCGAATCCATCTTCAAAAAAACCCGTCATCTCTCTGGAAAACTCTTCTTCGTCCTCCCCGTCAAATCTAAGTGTAAGTGATGATCCCTGCTCTGCCGCAAGTGTCATAACGCCGATAATGCTTTTCCCGTTGACTTCGAAATTGTTCCTTGAGATATAAAAATCCGCTTTGTATTTGGCTGCGATCTTGACTATTGTGGATGCTGGACGCGTGTGCATTCCCGCTTTATTAACTATTGTAACTTCTTTTATGATCATTAAAAAATTGAATGAGGTATATTAAATGAAAAGTCCGGTGAAAGCAGGTTAAAACTTCCGCTCCATCAGCATTGCGGAAAACCACTTCAGTCTATCTCCGGAAATTTTATTGCTTATATTACTCAGATATTCATCAGCTTTGTTAGTGAATTTTTCGATTTCTGATTTTGCAGCTTCTGTAATACCGTGTTTTATATATATATCCTTAACCTGTATAATAATTTCATCAGTAATGTTCAGTTCAGGTCTGTTTATAATTTCCATAATAAGTTTTCTGTCAGCTTCATCGCTTACAGTTTCAGCCGCTTTAATAAGGAGGAATGTTTTTTTCCTTTCAAGAATGTCACCTCCGATTTTTTTTCCGAGTTCCGATTCATCAGCAATAATGTCAAGCAGGTCATCCTGTATCTGAAATGCAAGTCCGGTATTCAAAGCAAAGTTCTTTAAATTATTCAGCAGTTCTTTTCCTGCATTACCGGTTAGAGCGCCTATCGCAGCGGAGATCTCAAGCATCTTTGCCGTCTTTTTATTTATCATCATCATATATTCATCAAGTGAAACATTATCCCTTTCTTCAAACTCCTTATCAAAGCTCTGTCCTTCGCAAACCTCTATAATTCCGCCGGTGAATTCATCAGCTGTATCTTTAATTCTCAGTGTATCAGTCTTAAAAAGATATTTGTAAGCAAGTCCAATCAAGTGATCACCCGTTAGTATTGCTACATTCTCATTCCATTTTTTATGTATCGTCTGATAGCCTCTTCGAGTATCTGCATTATCCATTATATCATCGTGAACCAGCGTGAAGTTATGGAGCAGTTCCATAGCTACAGCAGCATTTACCGATTTATCGGGATCCTCTCCCGAAGCTTCGCATGCAAACATAACCATCATTGGTCTTATTCTTTTACCCCCGCTGCTCAGTAAATACTTTAACGGTTCATATAATGTGACCGGAGTTTTTTTATCAATTAAATTGAAAAGAATCTCATCGATCTTTTTTTTAAAATTCAGATAGACAGCGTAATGATCAGACATAGAAAAAGTTGGATTGATTGTAATTTTTTGAGACTTCCAAGTGTTAGCCGTAATACATAAATTAAAATTCAATATATAAATTTAAAGAGATTAGTTATATGAAATTAAAAGGTCAAGTAAGTAGATATATATTATCAGTTTCAGTATTATTTTTTTTGTTCCCGATACTTAGCTTTGACTCGCCCGGAAATTACCCGTTTAAATCTGTTGACGACTTATATAAAATACAAAATAAATTTCGCAGCCCGGAAAAAGATCTTCCGGACTGGACACGTATGGATCCCGAGAAAGACGGCTATGAAGGAACAAGGACATTAGCTTTTTACGAATATATCAAAACTCTTTCTCCCGAACCTGTGAGCAGTGATGTGATCGTTGCTGTAATAGATTCCGGATTTGATATAGATCACCCGGATCTGAAAGATAATGTGTGGAATAATATGGCTGAAGTGAACGGCACTTTGGGAGTCGATGATGATAATAACGGATATGTTGATGATCTTCACGGCTGGAATTTCTTGGGGAATGCCAAATATCTTCCATATGAATTTACAAGGGAATATTTCAGATTAAAAAGACTCAGCACCCCAAAGTCCGATCCTTATTTTAAAAAAGTTACAGAAGAATATGAAGATAAAATGGATGAAGTTTCTGCGACTTATAAAGGTCTTTCGGAAACACTTTCAGATGTCGAAGCAGCCGAAGACATTCTGAGGAAAAATAACATTACTACAGACCCGAAAAAGCTGCAGGGAATGTCAATGAATCTCCCTGAAGGTAAAATTGGTGACGCCGCTTCTATTATTTTAGGCGTTTATCTTCTGTTTGGTATGGAGAAAGATGATCTTGTCAAAGTAACAGATGAATATGAAATTAAGAATAATGTTTTATTTGATTCTGTTGATGTACATGAATTGATAGGGGACGATCCACTAAAACTTGATGAGACTAATTACGGGAATAATGATGTGACGGAAAAGTCAGAAGAACACGGTACTCACACTTCGGGAACTATTGCATCCAGAAAAACTGGGCATGCTCCTTTTGCAAAGTTAATGTTCCTTAAAGCTGTACCGAATGAAGGTGATGAGAGAGATAAGGATATTGGAAATGCGATCAGATATGCAGTTGATAACGGAGCAAGTATTATAAATATGTCAGCCGGGAAATATTATTCACCTGATCCCGAATACGTAGTCGATGCAATTAAATATGCCGAAGAAAAAGGCGTATTGTTTGTAGTGTCTGCAGGAAACGAAGGAGAAGATATAAAAGAAACTGTTAACTATCCGAGAAAGTATCTGATTGAAAACGGTGAGAAAAAATATTTTAATAATATGATCGTAGTAGGCGCTAACTCTTGGATGAAAAAATGGAATAAGGAAAAAGATCCGGAAAATAAGAATGCTAAGTTTGACCTGCTCGCGCCGTTCAGTAATTATTCTGACCAGGTAATAGACGTCTTTGCTCCGGGAGTTCAGATAAATTCCACCGTCCCGGGAGGTAAATATAAAATGATAGACGGAACAAGCATGGCAGCTCCTTCAGTCGCCGGAATTGCAGCTGTTCTGAAAGCCTACTATCCGGGCATTACCGCTTCCCAGATGAAAGAAGCAATTCTGTCTTCAGTCAGAAAATATGACGGTCTTTCCGTTAAAGTGAACGGAGTAAAAACAAAAGAGCTTTTCTCAAAGCTTTCCAGATCAGGCGGTGTAATAGATATGATCAATGCATTTAAAAAAGCAGGCGAGCTGGTTAATGCTTCAAACTGATCAGAGTTAAAATTTTATTTATATTTTATTAACAGGAATATATTTCATTGCCTTTATAATAAGTCGTCTGAACGCTGCAGTTTTTGATTTCAACAGGATCTGTTTCATATAGATCTTCATTCAGTATTATCAGATCAGCATCCTTACCCGTTTCAAGCGTGCCTTTAATATCTTCGGAAAAAGCTGCATACGCGTTATTAATAGTATAAGCGTCAATGCAGTCATCCAGTGAAATACATTTCTCTCTGTAAAATCCGTTTTCAAATCCTTCAGCTTTCCTTGTCATTGCAAAATAAATTGTTTCAAAAGGATTCTCACTTACTATCGGAAAATCAGTTCCGAAACATACTGAACTTCCGTTTTTAAAGAGACGGTCGTAGTTGTGTTCCAGTGAAGGATCATCAAGTATCATTTCGGCAGTTCTTGCATCACTGAAAAGATGCGACGGCTGTACAGATGCAATTACTCTCAGTTCTCTGAATCTGTCAAAATCAGTTTCTGATATATGCTGAGCATGCTCGATCCTGAATCTTCTGTCCTTAGTTCCGTTAGTCCGGATTAAATATTCATTGAAATCTAAAAGCTCTGTAACAGCTTTGTCGCCAATAGCATGGACGGACAGCTGATACCCGCTTTTATCAATTTCCGCGCAGGCTTTGTGAAACTCTCCGTTTAACACAATGTCTGTCTGTATTCCGTTATTTGAAAAGCCTTTATAATCTGAATGCATATAAGCTGTTTTGCTGGAAAGCGATCCGTCATAAAATGCTTTGAATGATTTAAACTTTATCCGGTTTTCATAACCTTCAAAATCTTTTTTATATTTTTCAATATTTTTATACTCCGAAATATTTAATCTCGCATCCACATCCAGCGTAAGATTATCAGAATTGATGAACTCTTTATATATTTCAAGATCGGAAACCAAAGTTATGTCAGAGATCGAAGTAATTCCGAAAGAGTTAAATCTTTCCATAAGATCCTTTGCAACTTTGACTCTTTTCTGAAGGTCAGGTCTTGGAAGCGAACCAAGTACAAAGTCTCTTGCTCTTTCTTTAAGTTCACCGGTAAACCTTCCGTCTGACTTTATTATCTCATCGGATGTAAATTCTGATTCTTTTGACATAAGTCCCGAGAGTTCGATCGCTTTTGAATTTGCAAATGCTGCATGTGAATCAAATCTCGAAATTACAACAGGAATGTCCTTGCAAATGGAATCCAAGAAATTCTGTATTCAGATCAATATCTTCTTTAAAATTTGATTCAGCAAAAAAACCGCCTGCTATAAAACTGACACCGGGTAATTTACGGTATTCTCTTAAAGAATTTATGATATCATTTTTCGTTGCTGCATGTCTGAGATTTAAAAGTGAATTCACATATGCGCCTTCTGCAAAATGGCAATGACCCTCATAAAAAGAAGGTAAAACAAGCTTTCCCGCACAGTCTATTATCTCATCAAAAGAAGATTTGATCTTATCTGCTTCCTGTTTATTTCCAGTAAAAATTATTTTGCCCGTTCCGGTTTCAAAACCGACGGAATATTTGAAGTTATTCCGCGTTATTCTGACCTTAGCGTTGATGAGAAGAGTTTTCATTACAATCGTTTTTAAAAAAATAGCAATATCAAATAAGTAATATTAAATAAATAGACTTAATTTTGATTAATTATATTTTAAATTAAACAAAATAAAAATCATGAAAAACGCAATCAATTGGTTTGCAATACCGGCAACAGACATAAACAGAGCAGTAAAATTTTTTAATGCAATTTTCGAGACCCCCCCCCCTCCCCCCCCCCCCGGCGCCGGCCCGGCCCCCGACACAAATATTCGTTAACAAAAAAACCCACCCCCCCCCCCCCCCCAAACTATTTTTTTTAACCCCCGGGGAAAAACTAAAAAAAAAAATAACTGGGCCGAATCTTCTGCCCGGGAAAAAAACCCCCCCAAAACTCAAATTACACCTGAGATAGGTTACATGGCAATATTTACGGATACAGAAGGAAACAAACTTGCTTTGCATTCACCTAAATAAAAATTAAATATGAAAACTTCAAAAGATTACGAGCAGGAATTTTTAGCTGCAGTAAAAGAGAAGACCGGAAAAGATCTTGCTGAATGGATGAAAATCCTGAAAGCCGGATCTTTTACAAAAATGAAAGAGATCGTCGGGCGGCTTAAAAAAGAATACGGCATTAATCATATGAACGCAACTTTCATTGCAGGTATATTTCTCAATGACGGCAAACCTGTATATGCAGATTCCGGTGATCTGAAACAAGCGTTGTTTAAGGGAAAGGAAAATCTGATTCCTTTATATGAAGAACTTGAAAAACACATCAAGTCGATTTTTAAAAACGTTGAGATTGTTCCGACAAAGACATATATCTCATTCCGCGAAGGAAGGGAATTTGCTGTGGCAGCTATAAAAAGTAAAGAGATAAGAGTCGGTATGGATCTCGGAGATAAAAAATTTGATGATTATTTAATGAAAGCGGTTTCACTGGGGGCAATGCCGAGAATTTCTCATATGATCGTTCTTACGGAAAAAAAGCAGATTGATGATAAACTCAAAGAGCTTTTGACGGAGGCGAACAAGCGTGTTGTAAAATGAAATCGATATTTGATATCATTAATCTAAAAAAATAAAAAAATATAAAAAAATATATTGGATTATTAATATATTTTATTTAGTTTGTAACCATCGGCGCCAGCCGATACGTTCTTTCATATTTGTTCTTCCTTTAATTACCTCTGTGCGGTTTTATTCGTACAGAGGTTTTTTTATTAACTAACGAAAAATGCAAAAATTGCGGTAATTTACAATGATTTCATCAGATTAAATTATTTTTATTGAAATGTTACCTGTTAATGACCGGAAAATTACTACACATATAAGCATGGATAAATAGTATACAATGTTAATAAATTGTTGTATACAATGCGAATTAAATATTGTATACAAAACTTTAAATTCTGATTGAACTTCTACTGATGTAATGAAGTTAAACAAAATGCTTTCCTGATTTCATAAATAAACAGAAGCTATAATGAAAAAAATATCTTTAGCAGTTGCTTTAATCTTTATTGCTGTGGCAGGATACAGTTTCCTGAGCAGTTCTGAAAAAGAAAACACATCTAATTTAAATACAGTTAAACAAATTAATTATAAGAAAGGAGCGGCAGAAAATTTGGAGAAGGCAACTTTAGCAGGCGGTTGTTTCTGGTGTATAGAAACAATTTTCAGGGATTTAAAAGGAGTTGAATCAGTAATATCAGGATATTCAGGAGGAAGTACAAAGAATCCGACTTATGAGGAAGTGTGTTCGGGAAAGTCCGGTCATGCCGAAGTAGTACAAATATCATTTGATCCGGATGTGATAGGATTTGATAAACTTCTTGAAATATTTTTTCATATTCATGATCCAACCACTTTGAACAGGCAGGGAGCTGACGTGGGAACTCAGTACAGATCTGCAATCTTTTACGATTCAGATAATCAAAAGAAAGTATCAGAAGAAATTATAAAGAAAATTAATGAAAGTAAATTATGGGATGATCCGATAGTTACTGAAGTATCCAAACTGGATATTTTTTATCCGGCTGAAGATTATCATCAGGATTATTATAATAATAATAAGGAAAAGTCTTACTGCTCAATGGTAATTGCTCCGAAGGTAAGAAAGTTTTATAAAGATTATAAAGATCTTATAAAAGATAATACAGGAAAATAACAGATCATTTCATATATTAAAATTTTAAGTCCGCAATTGCGGACTTTTTTATTTCCTGCAAATTATTGAACTTGAAATAATCTGATAATTTTAAAATAAATATGAACTACTTTTTCATAACTGGTACAAGCAGGGGGATAGGTAAAGCATTGGCCGAACTTTTGCTTAAAGATAAGAACAATTACGTTTATGGCATTTCACGGAGCAGCAGTATTAAGTCAAAGAACTATGAACACACCAAACTTGATCTGAGCAATACGGATTCGGTTAAGGAATTTGAATTTCCGGTTATCGGTGAAGCGGAATCCATAACGCTGATAAATAACTCTGCAGCTTCTATGGAAGTAAAGCATATGGGTAATTTGTCGTCCGGAAATATTGCTGATGTGTATAACGTGAATTTAATCAGTCCCAGTCTGTTAATGAATAAATTTTTAAATAAATATCAGGATACAATCTGTAAAAAAATAATATTGAACATCAGTTCCGGAGCAGCTCACAGAGCTATAGAATCATGGTCCGTCTACTGCGCCGCCAAGGCAGGCCTGGCAATGATCAGCGAAGTTGCAGATGTCGAACAGAAACTGAAACATCCGGACAATCCCGTCCGGATCTTTTCCTTCGGTCCGGGTGTGGTGAATACTGAAATGCAGACAAAACTAAGGAATGTATCTCCTGAAGATTTCAGTATGGTAGACAAGTTTATCGAATTTTATGAGAAGAACGAACTTGCCGAACCGGATGATATTGCCGTAAAGCTGAATAAAATTCTCACGTCACCGGAAAAATATGTAAATGTAAAATTATCCGTAAATGATATTTAATTTGTATTTATCAGGGTATTATCTTTGATACATAATTGAACACATTGTTATCAGCCAAAGCAATATCAGAAATATCAATTACTTCATCTCCGTTTATATCCTTATTAATGCAACCGCTAACAGTATTGATGCATTATGGTTGTTTATTAAAGACATATTAAAATGTTGATTATAAGTGGATTTGATATTTTAATATAGAATAAAGAATATATTTGACACCTGTGGGTTGAAATAATAACTTATAATATTAAATGAATCACATTTAAGCATATAAAATATTATTATAATAAATAAAAAAATTAAATTATGGAAAAAAGAATTTTCGGTATTATCCTTTCTCTTCTGGGTATAGCCGGGCTTATTTTAGCAGCTTTCAATTTTATGAATGGAGGTTACGGAGAAAGAAATTTAAAAGAAATTATTATTTACGGGATTCTTGGTGTAATTTTCTTTTTTGCGGGCATAGCACTTTTGAAAAGTACCAAGGATAAGGCGACATAGAGATATTTATACGTTCCGCAGTATTGCAACGGGGATATGTTTGTTGATTTATCAGATCTGATTATTATAAAAGAATATAAAAATATTCTTACGGTCTTTATAAACTTATAAAACTAACTGCATTTAACACTAAATCCGTCACGTCAATTCTATTATCACCATTTTCGTCAGGTTTTAAATTGCCCATCGCAAAATTATATGCATCATTTATCCGTTAAACCCAGATCTCAGATACATCCACCACTCCGTCCTGATCTATATCAAATCTGAACAAAGCAAATCTTACCGGCGCTGAATCAACCTGTTGTATATTATATTTAATACGGTTTTAAGATATGATCCGGACTTTAAATTTTAAAATAACTATTTACAAAATTACATACCGTTTCATATATAAAACTATGATTCGAAACGGATTTATATCATACACTGTGAGATTCTAAATCGTTTTTTTGCTGAGTTTTTCATTTTAGTTTTATTTAAAATTTTACTCTTAACTCTTAACTGATTTAAGGTGTAATCTTCATTACAAAATTAAATGAATTATTATCGACTACTACCAGATCTGATGCGTCAATAATATTGTCACCATTTAAGTCAGTATTTAAATATCCGCTTAAAAAATTAAACGCATCATTGTCGGTCATGCTCACATCCGAACCATCAATAATTCCATCCTGATTTACATCTCCATTATATATGCAATACTTTGTTCCTTTTAGGATTTGATTGTTTCCGTATGCCTGTGAAGATGATGTAGTAAAATCATAATTCAAATTTCCTGAAGTGAATGTGTTGCCGGTTGCACTCCATGTCTCAATTCCATTTCGATGTTTGATTACAATATAGTATGCAACTGAACTGAAAGCGTTCGAGAAATGGAATTTCCCTGTTCCGGCGGAATCGAGTTCTGCCTTAGCGGAATCAACTAAATAGTAAGGCGATGATATATTCCGCAAATAAACTCTTGCTGTATCATTTACTATTCTATTCAATACAGGATCATAAAGTCCTTCAATTAATACTTTGAGATTCAAAGTTTTAGATTGCGAATATTTTAATACGGAATAATAAAACTGCCCGACTGCATACAAATTAAGATCATCATCAAGAGCAAGTCCCATTCCTTTCCCGGCATAAAGATTTACATCTGCAACCCATGGATTACTTCCGTCAGAATTATATCTTACAGTTTCAAGTCCATGATAAGTGGTTCCGCCATATGGTACACCAACATTACCAGTAACATAAATTTCATTCTGCGGTCCGATCAAAGTAAAGTTAGGAAATTCCTCCCACGCCGGATTTGCTTTAAATCTTTTATACCATAAAAGATTTCCGGATGGATCAACTTTGACTGTAAGCCATCCAGGGAATTCACCCTGTAGTGCCCCAAAACCGGAAATAATAATATTGGAGTGAGAATCTATGTTTACCAGTTTTCCATATTCAGAATTTCCAAAGTCATAGAATCTTTTCCAAACCAGATTACCCAAAAGATCATATTTCAAAAACATAATATCATTGCTCGTTCCGGTGTTGAAATCATAGTATGAACCTGTAATGAAAATTCCTCCGTAATTGTCAGCCTTTATATTACTTCCTGCTGATCCGGAATGCTCTCTAACCCATTGACGTGCACCGGCGCTGTTATACATAACTGTAATCAAACCTCCGCTCTGACCGCCCCCGGTTATAAAAACATTACCTGTTTGATCTAAGTCCATTCCTGTCGGGGTATGAAATCCTCCGTTCTGATCAAAAGTATCCAGCCACAACTGAGTTCCGTCAGGGGCATATTTTACTGTGACGAAATCGTATGTTGCGGTGTATTGCCATGCTCTTCCGGTAACATATATATTTCCGGACTGATCAACAATTGAACGAACTGCGAAAGCCCAGGTCCCGGGGATAAGTTTATCCCAAAGTAATTTTCCGTTATTATCGTATTTTAATGTCAACAATCCGGATTCAACAATATTACTGCTAAAATTGTGACGATAACCTGTTACTATAACATTTCCCAAACTATCAATAGAAAGCCAGGTAGCGACAGCAGCCATTTCAGGAATTGTATAAAATCTCTCCCAGATAAGGTTTCGGTCTGCATCATATTTTGTAGTTATAATTTTGGTATGATCACCGGACTGTCCTGTTACTATAACATTATTATTCTGATCTAAAACTAACATGACACCCACAGGAAATCCGGTGAAATTATTTACAACCCATTCTGTAGTTACCTGCTGTGCATTTAGCTGAATTACGAGAGAAAAGAATATATTTACTATAAAGATTAAATCTGACTTTTTCATGAATTCGATTTCCACTTTTCAAATTAATAAACATTGTGATATAAAATTATTATTACGGTCTTTGCAAACTTATAAAACTCATTGCATTATTATCAATTAACCCTAAATCCGTTACGTCTATTACATTATCACCATTCACGTCAGTTTTTAAATAGCCCGTCGCAAAATTAAATGCATCATTATCCGTAAAACCCAGATCAGATATATCTACAACTCCGTCCTGATTCACATCACCGCTATACAAAGCAAATCTTACCGGCGCTGTATCTACCTGCCTCATATTATTTCCATAAGCTTTTGTGATCTGATCTGACATATTATAATTCAATGTTGATCCTGTTGTAAAATTTTCACCGCCTGATCTGCTCCATGTCTCAATGCTGTTTCTGTGTTTAACAATAATATAGTATTGACCGGGTTGTATTCCGTTAAAACTCATATTAGAAATTCCATTTGTCTGCATTATCACCGATGCGGAATCTTTTAGTAAATATGGTGAAGCGGCATTTCTCAGATAAACATTTATAGTATCACTGATCTGAGAATTCGGAGACGGATTATAGAATCCTTCAATAAACGTTGTTAAATTAACAGTATTAACCGGTAAATTATCAACCGTGAGTACAGCAACGCCTCTGCTGGCGCAGCTAATCCATAGTTCATATCCATTTTGTAAATTTTTAACTTCTATGTCATAAATTTGTGCATGCGGCAAGCTGCCGGTTTGCTGCTGGGGAATAATTCCAAAGTTTGTTCCGTCAAACCAGCATAATCCATATGTAGAAGTTGTTGTGCTCTGGAAATTTGCAAACCAAACACGTCCATCACGTGTCAACGCAAGAGGAGAAATATTATCACCGGGAATCAGTGAATTTGAAGGAGAGTAAAACTGATATGTACCGTTATTGGCATTAACCTTTGCCAGTCCCTGATTAGTACCTACCCATGCAAATCCGTTTTCCAACGGGATTACAGTGTTGAGATAATCACTCTGAGGATCGAGTTCTGAAAAATCATCTGTGACTTTTGAAAAATTATACGTACCGTCAGTTCTTAATACCTGATAACCCGAACATACCCAGACTGTACCCGGTCTTGTAGGATCCTTTTCTATATTCGAACCTAAACCAATAAAGGGAACATTTGTCCAGTTATTCAATGCATCGTTATAATATGAAAGATTGTAATATTCACCGACACTCCACAATCTGTTCTGAGAATCTTCAACAACTCCTTCCGATCTGCTGTTTGGATAATTTAGAGATGTATATGAACTTCCGGTCCATGCATGCAGATTATTAAACATTGGATTAACAATTATCTGATTATTAGAAGGGCGATAATAAAGAACTTCAGCATTATCTGTCGGGAATGGAAATGGATTTCCCAGTCCGTAAGTAAATTCATTATATCCTGTCCATTTTGTTCCGTCAAATTTTTGAAAACCGCCGACTCCAGTACCTGCATTTCCCGCCATATAAACATTACCGTTATTGTCCATAGTAATATCTTCAACCCAATATGTGAACTGGGAAGTGTTTGATATACGATATCTCTGCCATACACCGGTCTGCACATCACGCTTTGCTGCGCCTCCGACTCCTGTTACCCAGATATTACCGTTTGCATCTATATCCACATCATATGAAAAACCGCCTTCCCTCCATATTCCAAGATTTTGCCAGGAGGTTCCATTGAACTGCAGGACATTGCTGTTACCGTCAATCAACAGAGCTTTGCCGTTACCGTAAGCTTTAAAAGCCCAGATATCATTTTCAGTATTTCCCGGCGGCTGAACCGGTGTGATCCAGTTTCCGGCAGGTGTTCTATAATCAAGTGAGTAAATATTTCCTGAGTTAGTATATCTGAATGCCCATAGATTATTTACATCGTCAGTACATTCAATTCCGGGTAAAGCAATAACTTCACCGGGTTCCTGATTTTGCGGCAGTAATGTAAAAAGCTGTGTATCGCTGTCAAAAGTTACCATCGTATTCCATCCCGACCATCAATCCAGACAACATATCCTCCGTTGCTTTTTTCCTGAATGGAAACATTATCACAGAAACTTATCCAGCTCGGCCAGTTATTAGCAGTGGAGCCGTAATACCAGTACCGCCATTGATTTGTAGCCGGATTATATTGTACAAGACCCCCGTCTCCCCATGTCACAGAAAAAACTGAACCCCATATAGTTCCGTCCGGAGCAATTGAAATATCTGTTGTTCGACCGCCCGGATGTATCGAATTATTCGCTCCCCAAAATTCTAAAGAGCTGCTGCCAACAGCAGGATCGAATTTTAATATTCCCCGCCATGTAGCCATCCATAAAATTCCGTTAGTATCTTCTGCGATATCACTAATTCGTGATGAACCTACATCATTGATATTTCCTATAACAGGATAATCTACATTTGAATAATTTATCCATTTATTTTCTGACTGGATAAATTTAGCAAATCCACCTTCTTCCCAGCCCGGAGTATAACCGGCTATGTATGGATCACCGTCATGATCGATCCAGACAGCTTCTGTATAATCTCCCTGAATTCCTGTATTGCCGGTGTTGTAATAACGCCATGAATAATCAGGGGACTGAGAATATAATGACTCTACAGCTATTGTAATGATAATTAAAGCAATCGTCAATTTTTTCATAAGTTCAATATTTTTTAATTTTTAAAATCAGTTTTTTAATTTAAATCATTATTTTAAAAGGAGCATCTTCTTTGTTTCACTGAATCCATTTATATTTAAAGTATAAAAATATACACCGCTGGTATGCCCTTCACCGTTAAAGTTTATTTTATAAGAACCCGGATTCAGATTCTCATTTAGCAGAGTAACAATTTCTTTTCCCGTTATATCAAAAACTTTAAGAGATACAAACTCAGATTTTGGAATGCTGAATTCTATTTTAGTCACAGGATTAAAAGGGTTCGGATAGTTTTGTTTTAATTTAAATGAATTAGGAATTTCAGTAATTGAATTCTCTGAACTTGTCACAATTAATTCAGTGGGAATTGTTTTTATAATTGTTCCTCGCGTTCCGCCGGCGTATACATAATTGTCTGAATTGAAATACAAAGCGTATAATCCGTTATTTGTTACAGTCGGCTGTTCGATCCAACTGATGCCTGCATCAATAGATTTAATGATCTTACCGTTACTTGCCACAGCATATCCAAATTCATTTCTGAACTGAACTTTATAATACCCGCCGGTCGGTGCGTTCATTATCAGCCATTCATCTCCGCCGTTTGTAGTTTTAAGAAGACCTGCCCCTGAAGAAATGTATCCCGTATTCACATCTGTAAAGTCCACTGAAGTTAAGTATGACATTGTAAACGGAGATGACTGTGAAGTCCATGTTGCCCCTGCATCAGTTGTCTTAATAATTGTGCCGAAATCTCCGACTGAGTATCCGGTGTTTTCATTAATAAAACAAATAGAAGTAAGAATACTTCCGCCTGGAGTCACACTCGAAATCCAGTTCTGACCCGCATTAGTTGTCTTCTTTAAAACCCCATAACTGCCGATCACATATCCTGTATTTGAATTTGTAAAAGCTACATCCGTAAAGATCTCATTTTGTAAACTCGAAAAAACATTAAACCAGTTTGTTCCGCCGTTTGTAGTTTTTTTAATGTCAATGCTACCGGCGATATATCCGGTTTCTGCATCAGTAAAATGTATCCCATACATAGGGGTATGATAAGTAGTTATCTGAGATATCCAGGTCTCGCCTGCATCTGTAGTTTTTAATATATCTCCGGCGCCATAACCGCAGACAGCGTATCCGGTATTATTATCTATAAAATCAATTTCTGATAAAGTATTCTCAGTAACGGTAACTGGTGTTTCCCAGTTGACTCCGCCGTTATCCGATCTCATAAGTATACCGTAAAGACCTGCAGCATGAATTTTACCTTCTGAAGTTACAATTGCATCCATAAAGGATCTGTAAGTACTCCAGCCGTATTCTTCCTCGCTCCAGTTCACCCCGCCGTTTACAGTTTTTAAAAATACATTCCCGGAGCCAATCCCAAAACCCGTATTTGCATTTATAAACAATATAGTACTTACATCCATACTTGACGGTGAGCCGGTTTGTACCCAGTTTATTCCTGAGTTGGTAGACATCAGCACACAGCCGTTTTCACCGGCAGCTATACCGGTAGTCTGATCTAAAAAGTATATATCAGATAAAGCGGGATAATCGTAAAATTGAACCAGATCCCATGCCGATCCGCCATTAGTAGTTTTTATTATTTCACTTCCAAGTGAACCGCCTGCAGCATAGCCGTTGTTCTCATCAAGGAAATGAAGTGTGTTCAGATAATTTGCGCCGGCTGTAGTCTGCGTAGTCCAGGTACCTCCGCCGTCAATTGTTTTCCATATCTTGCTCTCAAGCTGAAAGAAGCCAAGTACATATCCCATATTTGAATTCACAAATTCAATATCCATAATGGAAAAAAGAGAATCAAACTGTCCTTCTCTCGGCAGCTGAATGTCATTCCAGACAATTCCGCCGTCTGTTGTTTTTTTAAGAAGCTGATTGAAACCGCCTGCATAACCTTCGTTTGAACTTATGAAATCAACGCTAAGTATTGATAATTGAGTATTAGAATTTAGCTGATCCCAGGAGTTTCCTGCATCAGAAGTTTTTATAATTGTTCCGAATGCCCCGACGGAATATCCGATATTGTTATCCGGAAAGTCAATTCCGAAGAGACTGTTTCCCTGCGGACTCGGATTTAACCATTTCCAGTTATCCGGCAGCTGTGCAAATACTGCTGCATTGAGCATTAATATCATCATAAAAGCAGCGTACATTTTAAATAAGTTTTTCATGTCCGTTTGTTAAAATTAAATAATTTATTTTTATTAGAAAAAAAATTTCTAAGAAAGGAATCATTTTCCTTTCATAGTAAAATTAGTAATAGTTAAATCAATATACCAAATTAGAATATTTTCATGTGTAGTATTCAAAGGATTTTTACATGATAATAATCAGTGAATTATTAAAATTATATTTTTATCTTTAGTTAATAGATAAGAAATTAATTAGAAATAAACAGAAAGGATTAAACAGTCAGGAATTAACAATCAGAAATTATCAATTAGAACTATCGGTTAAATTCTGTTTTTTTGAATTTTTTAATTTACAATTGAAATAAAAAAACCGTGAGATTTTCATCCCACGGCTTTAATCAATTATAAATGTTAAATGTTAAATGTTAAATTATAAATGTTAAATAGATTACTAACTACTAACTATTAACTATTAACTATTAACTATTAACTATCTCAACAGTATCATTTTCTTTGAAGCTCTATAGTTACCCGCAGATATTGTATAATAGTACACTCCGCTTGATAACCCCGATGCATTGAAATTAACGGTATGATAACCCGCTGTCTTTACTTCATTTACAAGTGTCGTAATCTCTTTTCCTGACACATTAAAGATTTTCAAAATGACACTACCGTCTGCAGGCAGGTCATAGCTTATGCTTGTAGACGGATTAAAAGGATTCGGATAATTTTGTGACAGTTCATACTTTACAGGTATTCCAATACTTACTTCATTATTCAGATTAAAATATTCGTAATTACCGTTAATGTCTGTTTGTTTTAATCTGTAAAAATATTTTCCTGTCGGCAAACCTCTGTCAGTATATGAATAATAATTTACCGAGTTTGAATTACCGTACCCGCTGACAAAACCCACCTTGATCCACACATCCTGATCAGTGGCTCTCTCAACATCAAAGCCTGCATTATTAATTTCTTTCTTCGAATCCCAGAATAAAGTTACATCCCTTCCTTTTACGAATGAACTGAATGAAGATAATTCAACAGGCAGTACTCCGCTCCAGCCTGTACCTGTAAAAATTTCATCTATTCTGAAATTCGGCGCTGAAGATTGCGCGCCTTGTCTTATTGCAAACCTTCCAATGTCACTTCCGTCTGTTCCCGTTCCGGTAAGAGGTCCGAGAGTCGGAGATGGTTCGCTCGCAGGAACTTCTTCTGAAAATATAAATAGACTTACTTCATCATCTGTATTTGAAACACTGTTAAATGTATATTTCATAACTAATAAATACGTTGTCCCTTTACTGTAAACAGTATCACTCCATTGTATGCCACCGGTCGTAGTGGTTTTACTTAATCCGAATGCAAACTTTTCTGAAGACGACTGCATCTTTCTGGCATACACCCTGCACTGAAAACCGGTTACTGATGCAGACGGCAGATAAGCGCAAAAGTAATCTCCTGTTGATCTTACAGTATCAAAGTTCACCAGAAAAAAAGTATAAACACTCCCTGAGCTTTTGATCTCAGATAAAGGTTTATATGAATCCTGTCCGGTATTCATTACTGAAGCGGCATTTCCTATTCCGTGAAACTGAAACCCTGCAAACTCAAGTCCCGGGGAAGTTACCATGATCCTGTTAAGTGTTCCCGTGCCTGTCGGACTGAAATGGACCCATCCGTGCGCTCCCACAGAATCCCCGTCAGGATAATTAAAGCTCTCTTCGATCAGCTGAGCTCTTGAAGCTAATGTCATCATTAATACAAAACAAATCGCGGTAAAGATAATCTTCGTTGTCATAGTTTATATATTTTAATTAATAAATAACCACTGACAAACTATATCTTTTATTCAGTTTTTGCAAATATAAATATTCACGGTTTGTGAAAATTCAATTTACAATTACCAATTACCAATTACCAATTATCAATTATCAATTATCAATTAACAATTATCAATTATCAATTACGAATTATCTATTTAAGAAATAAATATCTGTAATTTGAAATCTGTAATTTGAAATTGCCATAAAAAAAAGCCGTGAGATTTTTCATCCCACGGCTTAAATCAATTATAAATGTTAAATGTTAAATGTTAAATGTTAAATGTTAAATAGATTATTAACTATTAACTATTAACTATTAACTATTAACTATTAACTATTAACTGCTAACTGCTAACTGCTAACTGCTAACTATTTCACCAGCATCATCTTCTTTGTAGCTGTGAAGTTGTCCGCTGATATTGTATAGAAATAGACACCGCTTGATAAGTTGGATGCATTGAAATTAACAGAATAATAACCTGCAGTCTTTACTTCATTAACAAGTGTCATTAATTCCTTACCCGACATATCAAATATCTTTATACTGACATTACCGTCGAATGGCAGATCATAGTTGATCACTGTAGACGGATTGAACGGGTTCGGATAATTTTGTGACAAGTCATATTTGACAGGCACTCCGATATTTACTTCATTACTCAAATTGAAATATTCAAAGTTGCCGTTGTAGTCTATTTGTTTCAGTCTGTAATTATAAATACCTGATGAAAGATTTCTGTCTGTATAGGTGTAATTATGACCAATTGCAGAAGTACCGTTACCGGATACGTTTGCGATCTTTGACCATGTTCCGTTTACAGATGATCTTTCAATATCAAAACCGGAGTTGTTAGTTTCGGAAGCTGTTGCCCAGTTTAAAGTAACCGAGCTGTTATTAATTACAGAAACAAAAGATGATAGTTCAACAGGAAGAACAGGATCTGCATAAGCTAAACCTCTGACTCTGTATGGTAATGATCCTACATTATCAAAAACTCCGGCAGTAGTTATAGTATAGCCGCTTCTTGATGCAGGAGAGAATACAAGTTCAGTTGCAGTAAAAACACCGCTGCCGGTATACACTGCTCCTGTGAGTTCATCATAAGGATCTCCGGATACTGCAATAGGCGAAGCTAAAAATGTAACGGGACTGATTGTTTCCATCCCATTTCCCGACCAGTGGTAAATTAAATCATCATCATAATTATAAGCAATAATCTCGCCAAATCCGCCTACAGAATAAGGTCCGCCGAGTAATGTAGTAGCTGCTGTATTAATATCAACGCTGAACAGACATTCAGCAACACTGAGAGGAGCGCCTGAGCCGCCCATTGCGTATAGTATTCCGAGATCGGAATTATAAGTCAGCGATGAAAAAGCGCCGAATGAACCTGGTCCCAAAGATCCGATATCTGTGCATACACCGGTTGAAGGGTCAACCGTTACTAAACGGCGTTCGACAGGTGGTCCGGAAACGGTAACTATTGCATAATACAAAAGATTATCCGAATTCCAGGTAACTGCCTGAGCGCCGGTAATTGTAAATCCGGTCATAGTCAGCGGAGACGAAGCTCCTGCTGTCCATGTAGCTGCATCAAATGACTGAATCAGAGCGGACCCTGCATCTACACCTATTACTATAGGTGCTGCAACGGATTGTTTAGAAATCAGTCCCAATGTTAAAATCAGGAAAAGGAAAAGGATCCCTGAAAATTTTACTGCGTTAAAATGATTACTTTTTGCATGGTAAAGTTTTTCATGAATTAAGTCTTTAGGTTAGTAAAAAATTAAAATACAATATAAAGTTTTTAAATTTTAAGTTCAAAAATTATTTTTTTTACAATGTATACAATATAAGCCGGCCGGATACTTACGCCTGTTGATTGCCCTAAGTAATACCGAAGTAAAAATGTTATATAATTTGAAATCTGTCATTTAAGATTGCCATAAAAAAAGCCGTGTGATTTTTCATCACAAGGCTTTATATTCAGATCATTCAGCAATTATAGAAAGTACTAACTATTAACTCTTAACTGTTAACTAAAAAATGAACTCAATTGTAATTGAGCGTTTACTTTTTTTATTTTATTTTACGTGAATTCTTCCCGGAGACCCGGGAGTAAAAAATTTATTAAGATAAAATATTATGAAAGATTTCATTTCAAAAAATAAACTGAAATTAATTGTTACTGCCGTTTTGATATTATTCTCAGCTTACATTATTAATGGTGTAAACGAACATACGGTAATCCCTGACCACATACATTCAGTAGATGACAAAGCTCCTGAAGAAAGGACAGACGAAGATAATATTATAGTCCTTCGCCGGACAATTCAGAATGAACCCGGCAATATTGATGCAATGATAAGTCTGTCAGATCTGTATATCAAAACAAATGATACCAAGTCTGCAAAAAAAACACTCAATGAAGTATTAAAAATTGACCCGTACCATAAAGGCGCAAAAGAGCGGATCGGTCAGCTTGACTGATCAAATTCAATAAAAAGATCTGCCAAAATCTAATCATTGTATTTTATCGCACTACACCTTTGTATACTAAAGATTTGTTTTCAAAATTAAAGATATCTTAGTTATCTTACATGAAATATTTTCTGAATAAATATCCTCCCCGCCTTTAGCTATAATTTTATTTATAAAATGAATACAGACAAAAATCAAATGCGTAAAATTTTTAAAACTCAGGCTGCCGGTCCTGTGACTGGTTCACCGGAAGAGCATAAACTATTTGAGAAAATACAGGAAACTTTAGCATATCAGTATGAGCATATCTTTCCCGATAAGTTCGCGCCGAAAACGGTTGTGATAGTGCCTTCACTCACTCTTGATATGGAGATACTTTCCAAGATCAAAGGTTCGATACATTATGAAGAGAGACTTCTTTGTCTGCTTATGCTTCTTCGTATGCCGATGACAAGAATAATTTATATATCAAGTATGCCTCTCTCAGATGTGATTATTGATTATTACCTTCATCTGCTTCAGGGGATCACGGGAAATCATGCGCGTCAGAGGATGTCAATGCTGAGCTGTTATGATCTTTCACGCAAACCATTAACTCAGAAAATATTAGACCGTCCGCGTCTTATTGAAAGGATAAAGAATCTTATAACGGACAGAGCATCAACGCATCTCACATGCTATAACATAACGCCGCTTGAGAAATCACTTGCAGTTAAGCTTGAGATCCCACTGTTCGGAACTGATCCTGCGATGTTTTATGAAGGTTCGAAATCCGGAGCGCGTAAAACTTTCAGGATTTGCGGCATTGATATGCCTGACGGAGATGAAGATCTGAAATCAAAAGAAGACATTGCTAAATCTCTTGCGAGACTTAAAAGAAAAGATCCCGGTCTGAGAAAAGCAGTTGTCAAAATGAATGACGGTTTCAGCGGAGACGGAAATGCAATTTACAGATATCCTGAACTCGAAATAAATGAACATCTTGAAACAAAAATTCTTGACTCATTAAATGAAAATATAAGACCGGTTTCACATGATGTAAGCCAGGAGCTTTTCTTTGAGAAATTTACTGAGATGGAAGGGATAGTGGAGGAGTTTCTTGAAGGTGAAATAAAAATGTCACCTTCCGTACAGTGTGTGATCGGGTCTTCTGAAAATATCAGAATTGACAGTACCCATGATCAGCTGCTCGGCGGCGATGACGGACAGATCTTCCTCGGAGCGATCTTCCCTGCTGACAGGGAATACGCGGCGGATCTTGGTGAGATAGGAAAAAATGTTGCAGGTATGCTTTCAAAGAAAGGTGTACTCGGCAGATTTGCAATCGATTTCATTTCAGTAAAACAGGATGACGGCAGCTGGAAGCATTTTGCAATAGAGATAAATCTTCGTAAAGGAGGCACGACACATCCTTTCATGATGATCGAATTTCTTACATACGGAAAATATAACGCGGAAGAAGGAGTGTACATTACAGCCAGCGGAAATCCGAGATATTATTTTGCATCTGATAATGTGCAGAGTGATAAGTATATCGGCATTATACCAAATGACCTTCTGGATATAGCAATGTATCACGGATTAATGTATGACGGAGCTTCGCAGGAGGGAGTTGTATTTCATTTAATCGGCGCGTTGTCTGAATTCGGAAAACTCGGAGTTGTATGTATCGGCAGTTCGCCTGAAAGAGCAAAAGAGTTTTATGATAATACAATTAGAGTTCTTGATTTTGAATGTGAGGATTAAACCAATTCCGTTTATTATAAAAGTTACACTTTAGTTATAATACAAAATTAAATAAATAAAAAAGCCGGAGATCTAAAATCTCCGGCTTTTATTTTTACTTAAAAAATTCTGAATCAGATCATCAGGGTTTTATCACGGTAATAAAATCATTCACATAATTATCAGTGATCTGAGCATCGGTAAGGTCTACAAAGTTATCACCGTTAATGTCATTAGCTGAATAACCGGAAGTAAAATTTGTAATGGCATTTTCGATAAGACCGAGATCCTGTAAATCTATAATACCGTTTTGGTTCACATCCCCGCTGTATATACAGTATATGCTTCCTTTTCTTTCCAGATTATTTCCGAAAGCTTTTGTACTGTCATCTGTAAAATCATAACTGACCTGATCACCTCTTATTAAAGAATCTCCACCGTTTCTGCTCCATGTCTCAAGACCGTTTTTGTATTTTACTACTGCATAATAGACTCCTGTAGTGATATTCGGAAAATTGAAAATTCCCCTGAAAGTAATTGTATCAACCAGAGATTTGGCGGAATCAATTACATTATAAGGAGATGTTACAGAATGCATATAGACGCTCAGAGTATCTCTTGCTCTCAGAGTATTAGTCTGAACATCATACAGTCCGCTCATTGCAGCTTTGAGATATAAAGCAGCAACGTCATCTCCTTCAACTACATTAGTTCCTCCGGATGTAATATTTGTTAATGTATCACCTACAAATGCATATACTTCCGTAGTGGCGGAATCGGACGGATTGCTGACCCATTTCAGATTCAAAGGAATATTAAAAAACGAAGGAACGCCGGTTGTAATTTTCATTCTGACAACTCTTGTTCCGGTTCCGTCCGTTGAAATAATCGGACCCTGACCCGGGTTCAGATCCGGATTCCTGTCCAGGATAAGTTTATTACCGACTACCTGGGGGTTTACAGGGATCGCATCCGGATTTGTAAAATCGGAAGAAAAAGGAACTATCTCATAAGTCACCGGTCCGAATAATCTTACAAGCCAGCTGTAAGAAAGAATATACTGACCTGCTGCATATTCAAATGGTCCGGATTCCGGAAGATTAGTATGATTTATCATGATATCGAAATAATAGATATTAGTCTCATACAGCTGAACGTTACTAACAACTATATTTCTGGCGCGAAGCTCATACAGGGGATTCACAAGCCGCGAATCCTGCTGAGTTTCTCTGGTATTACTTTTTTCTGAACCGCTTTTTGAGAATGATGGTGAATTAAAACTTACAAAAAGAGATACAAGAAGAATAAAATTAATAATGAGTTTCATAATTATTTTTTAATAATATTAAAAAAAATGAGATGTAAGAGTCTTTGTATATATTTGGGCTGAATTGTAAAACAATTTTCCGAATAAATTATATCAAAAATATGCTTATTAAATTCAACTTGCAATTAAATTATTGTAAACTTTTAAAATGCACGAATTTTATTAAAGTGAAGAATAAAGTACTGCATAAACTCCTGAGAACTATTTTATAAAATTTCGCATTCGTTAATTTTATATAATCCCACAATTTATTGCCGGATAACATAATTTACAAGAGTAATGACCTGAACCAAATTTAATAAATCGTAATTCATATATATAATTTTTAAATTGCAGTATCTTTTTAACAAATGGACAATATACCCTCAGGTAAGGTAACCTTCCTTTTCACTGATATTCAGGGCAGTACAAGATTAGCTCAGGAGGATCATGACGGATACATGATATCTCTCGAAAAACATCATGAGATATTATACGAAGTAATCGACTCCAACAACGGATTTGTATTCAAGATCATAGGTGACTCTTTCTGCTGCGCTTTTGAAAATCCCAGAGATGCCGTTCAGGCAGCCATACAATCTCAGATCAGACTCCGTACCTATGAATGGACCGGACCGGAAATAAAAGTAAGGATGGGTATTCATTCCGGGGACGCTGAGTTTATAAAAAATGACTATGCGGGTTATGTAACACTCAGCAGATCACAGCGGATAATGTCAATCGCTCAGGGCGGACAGATAATAGTTTCTCAGATAGTTCATGATGCGCTTCTGGAACTCAATATAAAAAATATTTCATTCAAGGATTTCGGAATACGGAAACTAAAGGACATTATTGTTCCCGAGCATATTTATCAGATAGTTTCTCCCGGTCTTATAGAAGATTTTCCTCCGCTGCAGAATGTGGAGGCAAGGCAGAATAACCTTCCGTCTTCAGTATCAAAATTCATAGGCAGAAGAAATGAGATAAAAGAGATCAAAGAACTTTTTTCAAAGATCCGGATGCTCTCGCTGACAGGCGCGGGCGGTACAGGTAAAACGCGTCTGGCAATTCAGATGGTCTCGGAAATATTAGACGAGTTTGAAAACGGTGTCTGGCTGCTTGAGCTCTCGCCTGTAACTGATCCTGAGTTAATTATAAGAGAAATTTCCACTGTACTGAATATCAAAGAAGATCCCGGTAAAGACTTATTCGTAACAGTAAAGGAATTTTTAAAAGATAAAACCATACTTCTTCTCTTTGACAACTGTGAACACCTTCTGGAAAAATGCAGCATGATATCAAGCGAGCTGCTGTCTTCCTGTCCCAAACTAAAAATTATTTCCACAAGCAGAATATCATTTAATATACCCGGAGAATCAATTTACAGAATACCGCCGCTGTCAATGCCTGCAAATATTAAAAAGGAAACCTTTGAATCACTTGCGGAATATGAATCAGTAAAATTCTTTCTTGAAATTGCAAAATCTATAAATTCAAATTTCAGTCTGACTAAAGAAAATATTTATGATGTTGCAGAACTTTGTAAAAAGCTTGACGGAATACCGCTTGCAATTGAGCTGGCAGCCAAGAGAATAAATGTCTTATCAGTTGATAAAATTCTGGTCCGTCTTGATGACAGATTCAGATTACTGACAGGCGGCAGCTCGACTGCAATTCCTCGACAAAAGACCTTGAAAGCAATGATCGACTGGAGTTATGATCTTCTTAATGAGAACGAACAGATCCTTCTTCAGAGACTTGCAATATTTATGGGCGGGTGGAGTCTGGAAGCAGCGGAAGAGATATGCAGCGATGAACAGATCGATCTTTATGAAGTGCTTGATCTGATGACAAGTCTGTATGATAAATCCCTTATCACTTTTAAAGTTGTTAACGATATCGGCAGATATGATATTCTTGAATCAATTAAATATTATGCGCTTGAAAAATTAGCGGGCAGAACGGAAGACTTTAAGAAGCACCTAATTTATTATCTTGACCTGTCCTCTTCTCAAAAGCATAAGAAAGTCGGGCATCTCGAATGGCTTAACACAATGGAGACAGAAATAGATAATTTAAGAAGTAATATTAACTGGGCTTCGGAGAATATTCCTGAGGATGCAGTAAGGATGGTAATAAATGTTTATGACTTCTGGCTGAATAAAGGTTATCTGCAGGAAGGATTTGAGTCAATGATAAAAATTATTAATTCTTTTCCGGTAAGTGATAAAAAACTCCATGCAGATCTTCTGATCAGAATTTCCAGATTATGTTATGAGCTGGGAAAATTTGAAGAGCTGCAGAAATTTTCAAACCAGGCGCTGGACCTTTACCGTGAAATAAATGATAAGGAGGGAATATTAAAATCTCTTAACAATCTTGCGCTGAAATTTTATACGGAGCTTGATAATACAAGCGCTGTCAAATATAATGAAGAGGCGCTGGCATTAAGCGATGAAATCAACTCAAAGGAAAATAAAGCTGACTCATTATATAATTTGTCATTTCCTGTCGGTAATCTCGGAGATTTCGAAAGATCGATCCGGCTGAAGGAAGAAGCTCTTGTGATCGCGCGCGAAATAAACAACGAACGGCTCAAAGCGCAGGCGCTTTTAAGTCTGAGTGTAACTCATTCCAGAAGAACCGGTGATATAAAGAAAGCTGCAGTTTATTCTGAAGAAAGTCTTCTGACATCCAGAAAGATCGATGACAGGTATCTGATCTCGGTAAACCTTGTCCACCTTGCAGCGCTTAAGCTGTATTATGAAAACAAGAATTTTGAAGAAGCTGAATATCTTCTGCTCGAAGCGCATAAGATGTCAAAAGACTGGGGATATAATATGAATCTTTTCCCTATCAGAATTCATCTCGGAGTTTTATATACTGAAACTGAAAGGTTTGATCAGGCAATTGAAATATACAAGGAATACATTAACGAAAAAGAGAAACCCGGCGGTGAGTTTTTTCTGATCGATCTGCTTGCCGGCTTCGGCAGACTTTATTTTAAAAAGAATGAATTCGGAAAAGCAATTAAATTATTCGGATTTATTGAAATGCTTTCCAAAGACACAAAGTATAAAGCCATCAACAAAGCGCTTATTCTGGTAGATGAGGAAAAGAATATAATTAAGGAAAAGATCGGTGAGGAAGAATTCAATAAATGCAGTAATGAAGGAATGGAAATGAATCTGGATGAAGCAATAGAGCTGTGTCTGAAGAATGAGTAATTAGCTTAGTCAATCAGGAGATTGGGTTCGAAGTTTAATTTTTTTTATTTCGGATCTTCTGTATAGTCACGTTGGTGCACTTCATCAGGAGATTGGGTGCAGTGACATTGTAGTTAATAACTTCCGGGCGGAAGAAGACTTTTAATTTCATTAAGAGTTTGTGAGAATTTTCCGTACTCCATAATTAATTCCGAAGAATTACCTGCATGCTGATATTTATCCATCATCATTCCGGAACTGCTTAACTCATTCACTTTAGAATTTATTTTTTCAAGATTTGCCGGATTGATCCCTGCGGGATTTTTCTGAATCGAATTCAGAAGAGTGATGATCTCTGTGACGGGCTCTTTAAGATGAACTGCATTATTATTGCTGATACCCTGACCCATGGAAATATTAATTTTCTCTACAGAGCTCCAGATCTTTCCGGCATCCGTATTGCCTGTGTTTCCTGTACTGCCGGTAGTACCGGTATTATCTGTAGTATTTGGAGTATTTGGAGTTTGTGTAGTGGTCTTTTGCTGAGATCCTGTATTGCTGCCTGATTCTTTCTGAGTTGTTTTAGTTTCTGATCCGTCTTTCCCGCAGCCGTTAATAAATAAACTCAGGATAAGTGCAGACATTAATATTGCAGAAGAAAACATTTTCATGATGAATGTAATTTAGAGTTAATAAATATGATGAATGGAAAATAGTTTAGAGTTACAAATTTTAATCATCAGTTTAAGATATAGTTCTTATATGTTCATAAAAAGATAAATATTGTTGATTAAGTACAGATAAATATTCTCCGGTCTTTATCTTTATTTACAAAGACTGATTGTCCGTACTGTTTACATTCATATTATTTTAGTAAACATTTGAGTATTATATGAAGAAATCTTTATAAAACCGGTTATCTATTTTCAAATAATTAATACACAAATATGAACAACCCGATAATTTCTCCTGAAAATATTTATCTTGTAACAGACATACCCGGTTATACTCCGGACATCAGCCGGCTTATATGCATGATGAACTATACGCGGATTGTAACTCTGCATCACGTAAAAGATCTTTCTGTAAATGAACTGGATTTTCAAATAGATCAGGAAAGCAATTCCATCGGAGCGCTTTTACTTCACATTGCCTCTACGGAGTTCTTTTATCAGAAAATGTCTTTTGAAGAAAGAGAGCTTACCGGAGAAGAGAATAAAGAATGGGATGCAGCTGCAAAGCTTGGTAACAAAGGAAGGGAGGAAATAAAAGGTAATGATCTGAATTATTATCTGAATAAACTTAATGAGATCAGGAGCAGGACTTTTGAAATGTTCAGAGAAAAGGATGATGAATGGCTTGATAAGAAATTACCTTACGGAAAGTTCGAATCGAATAATCATCACTTATGGTTCCATGTCTTTGAGGATGAAATAAATCACAGGGGACAGATCAGCTGGATCAGGAAAAGAATTAAAGCAGAGAATTAAAGATTAGGATCAAAGTAAATCGCCCGGTCTTGCAGGGTAAAGCCGGGTTCAAATTAAATCTATACTTAAACGGACACAATAATGAATTTACTTCTTATAGTTTTTAAAGAAAAGTCTTGATACAACTTCATCTCCTTCTGTCATATCAGTCTCCTCAAATCCCAGACGTCTGTATAATTTAATCGCAGAGAAGTTATCAGGTTTATGGAGAATATCTATGAATTCATTTTCACCATTGTCCAGTTCAGCTAAAAGAATATTCATCGCTTTTTCACCGTAACCGTTCTTCTGAAATTTTTCATCGATCATCAGTCTGTTTACATAAAGCACTCCGATTTCGGGATCTCTTGCATACATTAAGAACCCGACCAGTTCTTCATCCGCATAAATACCTCTCGGCTCCATTTCCTTATGCGCATAAGCCAGCGCAAGACCGTTAATATTTGTAGCGACGAAATTTTCCTGATCATCTCTGACCTTCAGCGCAATACATTCGCGCCAGTTATCTTCGTTGATCATTCTTAAAGTGATATTCATATCCCGTTATTCTGATTAAGAAATTTATTGACGCTGATAAATTAAATTTTTTTAAATTCTTTTTCAATCTTAAAGAGGTATCTGTTCTATATTTGCAATACCTCTTTCAATAAGCCGCGCCGCAACCGTTAAAAGAAACGCAGCAGTCTTAAAGTCCAAAGCTGCAGCCATGATAAGACTATTTATATTAACATGAAGACTATTAACTTTACTGAAAAGACTTTTCTCTTAAAAACTAAGTTACTTAACTTTCGGGAGAAGGAACTAAACTTTTGAGCGGAGCCATAAAACTTTATAGTAAAGCTGCAAAACTCTTGAGGGGAGACTGAAAACATCAAGTAGTAGACAGCTAATATCAAAATGAAGCCGAATAACATCCGGGCGAAGCGATGTAATACTTAAGCGAAGTTACGTAACACCCAAAAGAAGCCACGAAACGTTAAAGCGAAGCCACAAAACGTTAGGGTGAATCCACGGATCACCTAATCTAAGCCACGTAAGCCCTGGGTGAAGCAAAGTAACATCCGGATGAAGCCAAATAAAACCCAAGCGAAGCCACGTGGACACCCGGGCGAAGCCAAATGACACCCAGGCGAAGCCACGTGACACCCGGGCGAAGCCACCTGACCGCCTTGGGAAGAGTATTGAAAGTTGCGCGGAGAAAAATGTAAGTCGTCCGAAGACGTGTGACAGTGTCCCGAAGATGTGTAACACTGTGCCGAAGTAGTGTGACAGTGTGCGGAAGAAGTGTAACAGTGTCCGGAAGATTTGTAACAGAGTGCGGAAGACATTTAACAGTGTCCCGAAGACGCGTAACAGTGTGCGGAAGACATTTAACAGTGTCCCGAAGACGCATAACAGTGTGCGGAAAACATGTAACAGTCTCCCGAAGAGGCATAACAGTGTGCGGAAGACGTGTAACAGCGTGCGGAAGACAAGTAACAGTGTGCCGAAGATCCAGAACAGTTGGTCCAGGACGTATGACAGTGTAGAAACACCGTGTGATTTTAAGTCTGAATCAAAAAAAATGCAAATATAAACTGTTTTGGGACACTTCATTTAAATGAAAAGCAAAACAGGTGAGTTCATTACTTCCGAAAAAGGGGATTGCAGTGTAAGTGAATGATCATTTCTGTAAATGTTCATCAGTAGTTTCCGAATGAAACATTAATTATATTTGTCATTAAAAAATAAATATGGAATCATATAATATAAAGGACTGGCTTGAACTCTTTTCATACGCGGCGACCATCATCGGCATTCCGCTGGCTATTTATGTGTATTACAATGACAAACTAAAAGACCGCAAACTGAAGGAGAAGGAAGCTTTATTTACGGGACATTCTCTTTATGCGGATTATCTGAAGCTTTGTCTGGAAAATCCTGAACTGCAGGTCTACAGCACTACCTTGAACAAGAAAGATATTTCGCCGGATGAAAAAAAGGAGCTGATAATTTTTGAAATTCTGTTTACATATCTGGAAAGTACTTACCTATATTATAAGGACCAGTCTGCCGATGTAAAAAATAACAGATGGGAAGGATGGGTGAATTACATCAGGGAATTCTCCGAAGATGATACATTCCGCAAAGCGTGGGAAATGACAGGCGGACAGTGGGATAAGGAGTTTATGAAGTTAATGAATGAAATAATCAGGAGAAATTAATCTGCAGATTATGTTGAAAAAATTAAGATAGGGGAGGTGTGTATTTATGTGATAAAAATTCTGATTTAGATCTGAAGAAGCTAAAAGGAGACATTAAGATATATGAATATAAATTACAGGAAATAATTTCAGCTCGTTCCCAAACTCCGTTTGGGAACGCAATTGTCTGTTAAACTCTGTTAAAAATACATTTATTTCCGCTCGTTCCCAAACTCCGTTTGGGAACGCAATTGTCTGTTAAACTCTGTTTAGATTACATTTATTTCCGCTCATTCCCAAACTCCGTTTGGGAACGCAATTGTCTGTTAAACTCTGTTTAAATTTACACTTGTTTTTTCACTTTGCACATAACAGCATAAATGAGGTTAGATAGAAACGGAGTTTCAAATTCAAGTGCGTTCCCAAACGGAGTTTGGGAACGAGCGTAACAGGGCATGTGAATGAGCATAGATGGGTACAGATTGAAACGGAGTCTCAATTGCAAGTGCGTTCCCAAACGGAGTTCCGCTCGTTCCCATACGAACTTAATAACACAAAGTCACCAGGTCACAAAGGGGAAATGTTTTCAAATAAAAATGCTTAGTTCCTTTCTGCTCGTTCCCAAACTCCGTTTGGGAACGCAATTGTCTGTTAAACTCTGTTTAAATTTACACTTGTTTTTAAACTATGCACATGACAGCATAAATGAGGTTAGATAGAAACGGAGTTTCAAATTCAAGTGCGTTCCCAAACGGAGTTTGGGAACGAGCGTAACAGGGCATGTGAATGAGCATAGATGGGTACAGATTGAAACGGAGTCTCAATTGCAAGTGCGTTCCCAAACGGAGTTCCGCTCGTTCCCATACGAGCATAATACCACAAAGTCACCAAGTCACAAAGGGGAAATATTTTAAAATAAAAATACTTAGTTCCTTTCCGCTCGTTCCCAAACTCCGTTTGGGAACGCAATTGTCTGTTAAACTCTGTTTAAATTTACACTTGTTTTTAAACTATGCACATGACAGCATAAATGAGGTTAGATAGAAACGGAGTTTCAAATTCAAGTGCGTTCCCAAACGGAGTTTGGGAACGAGCGTAAAATAAATAATACGGATTTATAAACCGGTATTAAAAATTCTCATCAATGCAGAACCGACGTCACTCTAACTTTAAACATTAAAAGGTAAAGTAAAATAAAACACAGTTCCCTTCCTGACCTCACTCTCCGCCCAGATCTTTCCGCCGTGAATGTTTACAAACTCTTTTGAGATTGCGAGCCCGAGTCCTACTCCGCTTTTGCTGCTTTCAATATTTTTCTCATCGATCTGTACAAATTTCTCAAAAATTTTATTCAGATTGTTCGGCTCTATACCTTTGCCGCTGTCTCTTACGGAGATCAAAACTTCATTATTCTTTTTTACTGCAGACAGCTTAATACTGCCGCCTTCCGGTGTATAGCGTACAGCATTGCTGAGTAAATTTATCAGCACCCAGGCAATTTTATTCACATCAGCTTTTATCAAAGGAATATCCTTTTCCACATTCACGGTGAAATCAATTTTTTTATTTTCAATCTGCATCAGCATCGGAGTTACGGCGGCATCGAAAATATCTTCGACAGGCACCGTCCGGTATTTCATCTGCTGATTGCCGGATTCAATGTGTGAAAGATTCAGAAGTTCGCTTACGATCTTCAGCAGCCGCTTCACTTCCTGCTTCATTGTGTCTATCAGCTTGCTCTGTTCTTCATTTAATTCGCCGATCCTTTTATCCTGCAGAAGGTGAAAGCTCATGCTCATTGCCGTCAGGGGAGTTCTGAGCTCATGAGAAACTGTTGCAATGAATCCGCTTTTTATTTCATCAAGTTCTTTAAATCCTGTCACATTCTTAAGTATAAGGACAGCGCCGAGTACGCTTGTCCTTTTTTCATCATAAACTTTTATAACCTCTTTAAGAAAAAACTCTTCTTTGTTTTTATAGAATATCCTGAAGTAATTTTTTTTAATATCGCTGTCAGCTGTCACTTCATTATTTTCCGAAAGTTCTTTGGAAAAATTTTCCATCAGTTTATTGTATTTTGATATTTCATTAATGTCCTTTCCTGTAATATTATCTTCGGTGACTCCGAACAATTCTTCGCTAACGCTGTTAATTAAAACTACTCTATTGGACTCATCTATTACAATTATTCCGTCTCTCATGCTTTTTACTATCGCTTCAGCGCGTTTCTTCTCGGCAATGAATTTTTCAATATTCGATCTCTCATATTCTTCAAGCTTACCGGACATCAGATTTATTTTATCCGCAAGGTTTCCCAGTTCGTTATCCATTTTTAAATCAAGCTTTCTGCTGTAATTCTTTTCGGATATCTCTATTACATTCTGCGTTAATTCAATAATGGGCTTTATCACTATGCCGGGGATCTTAAATAAGATCAGTAATGCAGTGACAACTGCAAGCAAAGTAATTATCAGCATATACATTTCAAGTTCTTTTGAGATCGTGATCGCTTCATTGTTTTTACGGACAAGTGCATTTTTATTAAGGTCGAGAATATCACGGCATAAATTATTAATGCTGTAATATTTAGGTGAGATCAGATCAGGATAATACTCCGCAGGAGATTCCGTCGTAAAATTTTGTATTAAATTTATATAGTCATCAAATTCGGATCTCAGCTTTTCCACTAATTCTTTTTCTCCGGCTTCAGTAATGTTATTTTCTTCCTTATTTAAATTATCCCTGAAAATTTTTTCATATATAGCTAAGCCGCTGCTGTCAGTGCTTAAATTCTTATTTATATAGTAACCTGATACTACATACTTGTCCATCTTCTCCGCAGCACCGATCATGTTATCCAGATAGGTCAGACTTTCATAGTTGTCCTTTAAAATACGGTCTGAAGCCAGTGTAATTTTTTCCAAAAAATAAAAACCAACGATACTTACTGAGACTACCAGCAGCGCAAGTAATATGTAACTCAGATTCAGCCAGCTTTTTAGTTTCATGATCTGATTATTAATTTAAGATATGATCTCAATATCGAATTCTTCATCTTCAGTCTTTTCAATAAGTTCATCTATTGTATTCTTTCTGATAAGCTTGTTGAATATGTTTTGCTTCTCCGGTTTACCTAATATAATTTTTTTTACATTTTTCTCTTTTGCAAATGACAGTATCCCTTCTACGACGCTGTTTGCTTTTACTGTATCGGCAGATGCGCCTTGTTCGACGGCTAGCTTGAGATTATTAATAATATGTCTCTGAGATTTTAAGTCAATATTTTTTAGCGACTGCTTTCCGGTCTCTACATATATTACAAACCATTTCGCATCCAGGCGCTGAGCGATCCTGCTGCTCTTCCTGATTATTTTCTGATTAAGCTTGTCATTAGAGCTGATGCACACTAAAATGTTATCATCATTTTTCTGACCGGTCTTCGGGACTTCGCTGCCGATCTTACTTTCGACTTTGTCTGCAACTTCCCTTAATGCAAGTTCTCTAAGCTGAAGCAGATGCTCCTTCTTAAAAAAATTATTCAGCGCTGTCTGAATTTTATCCGCCGAATAAATTTTACCCTGCGCAAGTCTTTTTAAAAGTTCGTCAGTGGTTATATCAATATTCACAACTTCATCAGCAAGCGATATCACGCTGTCAGGGATCCTTTCCTTTACTTCCGTTCCCGTGATATTTTCAATTACAGAATTCAGACTTTCAATGTGCTGAATATTAACAGCGCTTATTACATTTATGCCTTTATAAATAAGCTCTTCAATATCCTGCCATCGCTTTTCATTCCTGCTGCCCGGGATGTTTGTATGAGCAAGTTCATCCACTATCACGACATCGGGATAAATATTCAGGACTGCATCAATATCAAATTCCTCAAACTCTTTTCCCTTGTAAAATATTTTTTTCCGCGGAATTAAAGGAAGCCCCGACAATAATTGTTCTGTTTCTTTTCTTCCGTGAGTTTCTATATATCCGACAGTAACATTAATTCCGTTTTTCAGAAGTTCATGCGCTTCCTGAAGCATACGGTAAGACTTACCGACGCCTGCCGCAAGACCAAGATAGATCTTCAGCTTTCCCTGTCTGGATTTTTTTATCAGCGTCAGGAATTTTTCCGCATTGGAATTTATGTTCACTTCATTCTTACTCAAGAGACAAAGTTTTAAGACTTATTAAAATTATAAAGGAGCGTTTGCATATTAAATTCTATTTTGTATCCGGATATTAAAAATTAAGTTATAGATTTAAAAGTAAAAATTTAAAACTCTACGCTGGTAGTAAATATAAACTCAGTCCGTGAATTCCTCGCATTACTTCCGTCAGAAAAGATCTTCAGGTTTTTATTTGAAGTTAAATATCTTGATTCAAAACGAACATACCCGTTATCAATTGGTTTATATTCCATTCCGAGAGTTATACCCGAAGCATAAAGACCGGTCACATCAAAATTTGTGTTTACATAGAAGCCGGATAAAATACCATTCTTATCTTCATAAATTTCTCCTCTTGCCATTGCAGAGAATTTTGGCGTTATCTTATATTTCAAAGCTATTAAACCGGCGAACATATTTGCAGACGCCGCACTGTCGATCAGATCAGACTTATCCTGCATTGCAAAGTCAGCGCCGAATAGAATATCAAGATCTTTTGTTGCAGCTAACTTAAATACCAGATTATTATAAAATCTTGTTTTACCAATACTGCCAGCCGGCTGTTCATTTCCAATAATATTATTATAGATCATCTCCAGATTATTTGCCGGCTTTACGCCTAATTGCAGACCGGCTGATTTATTTTTATTATTATCAGCAAATACATTATATCCGTTTAATAAATATAATGAACCGTAAACTTTGTCTGAAAAATCATAAGACATTTTCACACCGCTCTGAAAGAAGGGTTCAAAGTAGGTAGCAAGCGACATCGATGTTAAGAAGTTATTCTTAGGCACCACACCTTCAGCGCCGATATGCGTAAGAAAGTATCCGAAGTCTATCCATAATTTATCAGCAGCTCTGAACCCTGCATTCGCTTCCTGTATAAACTGAAGATATTCATTAGGCGATTGCGGCCAGTTGTATTTTGGAATGTCCCCGAATTGTAAAGTTACAATTCCTCTTATTTTGTCCGAAGTATATCTGCCTGTGATCTGTGCAGTGTTTATCCGGAATTCATCCCTGACGGGAGCTAATGCAGAAAACTGTCTCAGTGAATTTCCATTTTTATCATTATCGTAAGCGTAATATGTGTCTGTGTATCCTGAAAATTTAAAATCTGATTCTGTCTGCGACTTGAGATTTGAATTAATTACTGCAGAAAGAATTACAATAACTGTCAGAGCTGAAAATATATTAAAACGGTTTTCCATAATAATTTTAAATTTAAATATTTGTGTCTCTTACATAAATAGTTTGTAAAGTATTGACATAATTATTATTCCAAGAAATAAAAATATAACAGGGATAAATATTGCAAAGTCTTCGAATTTGTCTGATCTGATCTTCTCTTCTTCTGCTAATTCCGCTTCGGTCTTTACTATTGGTTTCTCTTTTTCTTTGGAAATTTTATCTGAAGCGATCTCAAAACTGATGATATTTTTAAATGCAGTCATGATATGAGAGTTAATTTATTTTGTCCAATGCAATGTTAAGTTTAAGTAAATTCACTTTTTCAATTCCTAAAAGTCCCAGATACTTTCCCTCAGTATATTCTCTTATAAGTTCTTCAAGTCTGACTTCGCTTAAGTTTCTTACTTTTGCAATTCTGCTGATCTGAATTAAAGCAGCGTCAGTTGTTATGTTCGGATCGATACCGCTTCCGGAAGCTGTTACAAGTTCTGACGGAATATCTTTTTTATTTACATCAGGATTATGAACAAGAAAAGTATCAATGCGAGTCTTGACTTCTTCAAGATATTCAGGATTTGAATTTCCTTTATTGGATCCTCCTGTAGAAGCAGCGTTGTATCCGACTGCTGAAGGTCTTCCGTTGAAATATTTATCCTCAGTAAAACTCTGTCCGATGTTTTCAAATCCGACAACTCTGCCTTCGGAAATTACAGGCGAGCCTTCGGACTTTTCCGGCATAAGCTGTCCGGCTGCAAAGATGAAGAGGGGATATATGATCCCGAATAAGATTATTGTCATCCCGGAAAGTATTAATGATTGTTTTATATTTTTTAACATGATTAAAAATTTTTTAAATTATTTAATTCAGATGACGCCAAGTAAAGTTAAAATTATATCGATCAATTTTATTGCTATGAACGGCACTATGATACCGCCTAATCCGTAAATAAAAATATTTCTTGCCAGAAGTTTTTCAGCGCCGACCGGTTTGTACGCGACTCCTTTTAATGCAAGCGGGATCAGCATCGGTATTATTAAAGCATTAAATATAACTGCGGAAAGTATTGCCGACTGCGGACTTGACAGGTTCATGATATTCAGCAACTGAAGCCCGGGGATAGAAAGTACAAACAGCGCCGGAACGATAGCGAAATATTTTGCAACATCATTGGCGATCGAGAAAGTTGTAACTGCGCCGCGTGTGATCAGCAGCTGTTTGCCAATCTCCACTACTTCAATAAGTTTTGTAGGATCATTATCAAGATCCACCATATTGCCTGCGTCCTTTGCCGCCTGAGTTCCGGAATTCATAGAGACGCCGACATCAGCCTGCGCAAGTGCGGGAGCGTCATTGGTACCGTCTCCCATCATCGCCACCAGCTTACCCGACTGCTGTTCTTTAATAATGTAATTCATTTTATCTTCGGGCTTTGCTTCGGCAATGTAATCATCCACTCCGGCTGCATTGGCGATAAATTTAGCAGTCAGAGGATTATCACCCGTTACCATTACAGTTTTGACACCCATCTTTCTCAGTCTCTTGAATCTTTCCTGTATCCCGGTTTTTATAATATCTTCAAGCTGAATTACGCCTGCAGCTTTTCCGTTCACCGCTACAGCTAGCGGAGTGCCTCCGTCTTCTGCAATGTTTTTCACGATGGAGACCATTGTATCAGGAACCGGTTCACCGTTATCACTGATCAGTTTACTGATCACATCAAATGCTCCTTTCCTGACCTGCGTTCCGTCTTTCATATCAACACCGCTCATCCTTGTCTGAGCCGTAAATTTAAATATCTTCAGATCTTCAGTTCTCGTTTTATAAATTTCTGGCTGAGTTTTTCCTGCCAGTTCGATTATGGATTTTCCTTCGGGAGTTTCATCTGACATAGAACTCAAAGCGCAATAATTTGTAAATACTTTTTCATCAAAACCGTTAAGCGCATAAAACTTAGTCGCCTTTCTGTTGCCGATGGTAATGGTCCCTGTCTTGTCAAGCAAAAGCGTGTCAATATCTCCCGCAGTTTCAACAGCTTTGCCTGACTTTGCAATTACATTTGCTTTCAAAGCCCTGTCCATTCCGGCAATCCCGATCGCTGAAAGAAGTCCGCCGATCGTAGTAGGAATCAGGCAGACAAATAATGCTATCAGCGATGCAAGCGCAATCGGCGTTTCCGAGTATCTGCCGAATGGCTCAAGCGTTACTGTTACAATTAGAAACATTATTGTAAATCCCGAGAGCAGAATGCTCAGAGCAATTTCATTCGGAGTCTTTTGTCTGGATGCGCCTTCTACAAGCATTATCATTTTATCGAGAAAGGATTCTCCCTTTTCAATTGAGATCAAAACCTTTATCCGGTCGGATAAAACTTTTGTACCGCCTGTAACACCCGAGCGGTCACCGCCGGCTTCTCTTATGACAGGAGCTGATTCACCGGTGATAGCCGATTCATCAATGGTTGCAATGCCTTTAATGATCTCACCGTCGGACGGAATTATTTCTCCTTCGCTTATTAAAATCACATCACCTTTTTTTAATTCGGAAGACATAATTTTACTGATGCTGCCGTCTTTTAAAATTAAATTTGCCGGAGTATCCTGTCTGGTCTTTCGCAAAGATTCCGCCTGAGCTTTTCCTCTGGCTTCGGCAATTGATTCAGCAAAGTTAGCAAAGAGAATTGTTAAGAATAAAATTATTGTGATCAGCAGATTATAAAATAAGCCGCCCTGAGATTCATCTGGTGATACTGCAAGGATGATACAGAGCGCGATCATTATTACAGTGCCCACCTCTACCGTGAACATAACAGGATTCCTTACCATCACGGCAGGATTTAATTTTACGAATGCTTCCTTTAAAGCGGTAAGTATAAGATCCGCTGATAATAATTTACTTCCGGTATTTGAAAAATGCTTTGACATTTTTATATAATTATATTTATTATTTCATTATTGAAAAATATTCTGAGACAGGACCTAAAGCCAGTCCCGGGAAAAACAGTAATGCGCCGAGAATTAAAATTACTGAGAACAGGACAACTCCGAAAATGACGGAATCGGGTTTCAGTGAACCTGCAGATTCCGGTGTGAATTTTTTTGCCGAGATAAAACCGGCAATTGCAACCGGTCCGATTATAGGAATGAATCTTCCTACCAGCATTACTATTCCTGCAGCGATATTCCAGAACGGCGTGTTGTCGGATAAACCTTCCATACCCGATCCGTTATTAGCTCCGGATGAAGTAAATTCATAAAGCATTTCTGAGAATCCGTGAAAGGAAGGATTGTTCAGCCATTTCAGTGAAACGGCAGGATCTGCAGATGCAGCCCATATATGTGAAGCTAAGGCGGTGCCGCTGAGTATAATGAGAGGATGGATCAATGCAACAATTATTGCGATCTTAATTTCTTTCGCTTCAATTTTTTTCCCGAATAATTCCGGCGTCCTTCCAACCATTAATCCTGAAATAAACACTGCAAGTATTATGAATACAAACATATTTATGAAACCGACTCCTACCCCTCCGAAAAAAGCGTTAAGCTGCATACCGAGCATCTGCATTAAGTTTGATATTGGAGTAGAACTGTCATGCATGGAATTCACTGAGCCGTTGGAAGTGGAAGTAGTAGCAATTCCCCATAATGCAGAGAGTGAAGGACCGAAGCGGACTTCCTTTCCTTCCATATTTCCAAGCGGCTGACTTATCCCGAGCTTTTCAATTTCGGGATTTCCGTTCATTTCAAAATAAATCGAAGAAGCGGCGAGACAGATAAATCCTAAAAGCATTACGCTTAAGATCATCACGGAAAATTTTCTGCGGTTCAAATAATATCCCAATGCAAAGATCATAGCTACAGGAATTATCAGAATAGAAGCAAGCTCAGTGAAGTTGGTTATGTAATTTGGATTTTCAAATGGGTGAGCGGAGTTAGGACCAAAAAATCCGCCGCCGTTTGTTCCGAGCTGTTTGATAGCGACCATCGGAGCGACGGGACCGCGGGCAACGGATACAGTATCACCCTGAAGCGTTATTACCTGCTCTGCGCCCTGAAAAGTCACAGGCGTTCCGTTGAATATCAGAATCAGCGCTACTATAACTGCAAGCGGTAATAATATTCTTGTACAGGACTTAAGCATTAAATTATAAAAATTTCCAAGGTTACTTCCGGATCTGTTTGAAAGCGCTTTGAACACTAATGCTGCAGCGGCAATGCCTGTTCCGGCTGATACGAATTGTAAAAAGCAAAACACTATAAGCTGTATAAGATATGACGCTCCTGTTTCACCGGAATAATGCTGAAGATTTGTATTGGTCATAAAGCTAACGGCAGTGTTGAATGCCTGCGTCGGTTCCATTGCAATAATATTATCCGGATTCATGAACAGTAAATTCTGAAAAGCCAGTATAACAATCGCCCAGAGGAACCATAAAAAGTTTATAGTTAGAAGAGCTTTAATATTTTCTTTCCAGTCCATTTCCTTCTGAGGATCCGTACCTGCGATCCTGAATATGAAATTTTCCAGCGGAGCAAAAAAATCAAGAAAGGTTTTCTCTCCTTTAAAGACCTTTGCAATATATTTTCCCAGCGGAACAGCAATAATAAATGTAACTACAATGATCAAAACCGGACTGAGTATTTCAGTGTTCATAGCGGTTAAAATTTTTCAGGTTTAATTAATGTATAAAAGAGAAAGATAAACAGAGCTATACATATCAGAAATAAGATTATCATTTTATAGATTTAAATTTTTTCAATTATGTCTGTGATCTTAAAATACAGATAGAAGAATATTGTGCCGGTCAATATCATTAATAAAAGTGTTGTGATATCCATTTTGTAAAGTTTTAATTTACAAATGGACATTTTCCGTGCCGCTGATTATGATTAAAACCGTTGCGGAATTGAGATTAAATATCCCGGGGACATTTCAAAATGTAACGGTTATTTCAAAATGTAATGGTTGTTTAAAAAAGTAATGGATATTTTAAAATGTAATGGGGGAGTTAAAAAGAATTGATGGGTAAAAATTTAAGAGAGTAAAAAGTTATTAATGAAAAACAGGAGTTGTTATTTAATACTGCGATGGAAGTAAGGTTTTTTCAGTCAACGCCGTATTCTTTAAGTTTTCTGTAAAGAGTAACAGAACTGATCCCGAGTTTTTTTGCTGTCAGGGTTTTATTATGATCTGTTTCGGAAAGGGTTTTTAAAATGTGATCTTTTTCAAGCTCTTCCAAAGTAAGATCTTTTGAATTAAGACTTTGATTTTCGCTAATGCCGCTGAAAAATTCCTGCGGTAAATAATCCGGTGTGAGTGTATCTGATTCCGAAATAATGATAGCTCTTTCAATGATGTTCTTCAGTTCGCGGATATTTCCCTTCCATTTGTAATGGATGAGTTTAGTCATAAATTCATCAGTCACCTGCGGGATATTTTTCTTTGATTTGACTGAATAAGATCTGATGAACTCATTAGCAAGAACGGGTATGTCTTCAGCTCTCTCATTTAAAGAAGGTAATTTAATTGTAAAACCATTCAATCTGTAGAAGAGGTCACTTCTGAAATTTCCTTTTTCAATTTCGGATTCGAGATCCTTATTGGTTGCAGAAATTATTCTTACGTTAATATTTTTTGTTTTAGTATCTCCGACTTTGGAAATTGTATTTGTCTCAAGCACTCTGAGAAGTTTCGCCTGTGTATCAAGGGACATATCTCCGATCTCATCAAGGAAAATGGTGCTGTTATTTGCTTCCTCAAAGAGACCTTTCTTATCAGATACTGCGCCTGTGAAAGCGCCTTTTACATAACCGAATAATTCTGATTCCTGAAGATCCTTAGGAATCGCGCTGCAGTTAATTGCTACTAAAGTTTTATCTTTTCGCAGACCGGAATTATGAATTGCCTGCGCGAAAAGTTCCTTGCCTGTTCCGGTCTCGCCAAGAAGAAGTACAGTATTATCAGTAGCTGCGACTTTCTTTCCTAAAGATACTGCATCGAGAAGCAGTTTTGAATTACCGAGAATTTTTGAAAAGCGGAATTTAGATCCTACCTGTTCGCGCAGGTTTTTTATTTGCTCTTTTAATGAAGCTTTATCAGCAGCCTTTTTTACTTTAAGTATAAAATCATCTTCATCAATATCACCCTTTGTGATATAATCAAAAGCTCCGGATTTTATAGCGGCTACTCCGTCATGTATATTTCCGTAAGCGGTTAATACAATAACTTCCGTATCGGGGAATTCATTTTTAATTTTTTCCAGGACCTGTAAACCGCTGATGTCAGGAAGTTTCATGTCAGTTATTACGAGTGAGAAATGCTTTTCCTTTATCAGATCCAGACCTTCATAACCTGTAGAAGCGCTTTCAACATCAAAGCCTTCCAGTGAAAGAAATTTTGAATACAGCTGCATCAGTTGCGGTTCATCATCAATTATAAGAACAGACTCCGTGTGATTCATCAGTCGTAAGTATTTTTCTGAATAAAATTATTTAGAAAAATATATAATTTGGAAGTGATTTAAAATATAGATTCTAAAAGCGAAAATGGATCACAACCACAGCTCAAATATTTTTTAAAATTGATTTATTTCCGCTCGTTCCCAAACTCCGTTTGGGAACGCAATTGTCTGTTAAACTCTGTTTAAATTTACACATGTTTTAAAATTTGCATATGACAGCATAAATGAGTTTAGATAGAAACGGAGTTTCATATTCAAGTGCGTTCCCAAACGGAGTTTGGGAACGAGCGTAATGGGGCATTTGACAGCATAGATGAGTACAGATAGAAACGGAGTTTCATATTCAAGTGCGTTCCCAAACGGAGTTTGGGAACGAGCGTAACAGGGCATGTGACAGCATAGATGAGTACAGATAGAAACGGAGTTTCAAATTCAAGTGCGTTCCCAAACGGAGTTTGGGAACGAGCGTAAGATATATATTAGAACAGGAATGAATATATTTATTTACTGTGATATGTTATCTTTGCAATCAATAATTAGCTGTAAAAATGCAGCGGAAATAATTTTTAAGCAGAGAAAAGATACAGCAGTAACCAACTTAATTCTTTAGTAAACTACCTATGCGTCAGCTTGCGGCAATAATGTTTTCCGACATGACAGGATATACTGCACTCATGCAGCAGAACGAACAGTCAGCGAGAGAGAAGCGCCGCCGGCTGAAGGAAGTTCTGGAAAATACTGTTACTGTTTACAGCGGAAAAATTCTGCAGTATTATGGCGACGGCGCTTTAAGCATTTTCAACAGCGCTATTGACGGTGTCAACTGCGCAGTGAAAATTCAGCAGACATTACAGCAGGAACCAAAGGTAGATGTGCGGATTGGAATTCACACCGGAGATATTTCAATAGAAGATGAATCAATTTTCGGCGACGGCGTTAACCTTGCATCAAGGATCGAATCACTCGCCGTTCCGGGTTCCGTTTTTATTTCTGAAAAAGTTTTTGATGAAATTAAAAATCAGGAAAACATTTCAGCGCGTGAAATGGGTTATTTTGAACTGAAGAATGTATTAAAGCCGGTCCGGATATTTGCGCTGGATAATAATGGACTTGTCGTACCTGCACGTGATGAACTTAAAGGAAAAACCAAACAACCTTTCAACCGTCTTGCAGTTCTCCCATTTGTTAACATGAGCGCAGATCCGGAAAATGAATACTTCAGTGACGGTATTACGGAAGAACTTCTGAATGCATTTACTAAAGTAGACGGTCTGCAGGTAACATCAAGAACTTCGGCATTTGCATTTAAAGGAAAAAATTCTGACATACGTGAGATCGGCATACAGCTTAATGTAGACAGGATTTTGGAAGGCAGCGTCCGCAAAGCCGGGAACCGCGTGCGCATTACGGCGCAGCTAATAAATACATCTGACGGGTATCATGTCTGGAGTGAAAATTTTGACCGTGACATTACTGATATATTTGAAGTGCAGGATGAGATCAGCAGTATAATAGTTAATAAGTGCAGGGAGAATCTGTCTGCGAAAGAGCATGAGGAAAAAATTCTAAAAGCGCCGACACAAAATCTCGAAGCTTATACTCTTTATCTTAAGGGCTTACATTTCTATAATAAAATTACTCCGAAAAATGTTAAGAAGGCGATTGAATTTTTTGAAAATGCAATAACGCTTGAACCGGCTTATGCGCAAGCGTATGCAATGGCTGCGCAGGCTTATGCATTTCTCGGAGCAACCGGACAAATGCAGCCCGGTGAAGCGTTTGCTGTTGTGCATAAGTACAGTGATAAAGCAATTCATCTGGACAGTTCACTATCTGAAGGATATACTGCTAAAGGTTCAGCTTATTTACTTTACGACTGGAAATGGAAAGAAGCGTTTGAGTCATTATCCAAAGCCATAGAGCTGAATCCCGCCGCTACCGACGCTCATCAGCTGCTTTCTTTTTATTACCTGATCACAGGGAGAAAGAATGAAGCTGTTGATATAATGAAAAAAGCTCTGAAGGCGGATCCGCTTTCTCCGATAGTTAACAAAGCGCTCACTGATGCTTACATGATCACGGGAAGGACGGATGATGCACTGAAGCAAGCGGAATCACTTCTGGATATGCATCCGCAAATGCGCATTGCGATGGAGTTAAAAGGATGGTGCATCGGCGCAAAAGGAGACTGGAAGAAGGCGTTGGAAATTTTTGAAGAAGTTCACCGTTCAGTAAAACATCCGTTAAAAGGTCTTGCGCCAATGGCCTGCGCTTATGCTAAATTAGGTGAAAGGGAAAAAGCTCTGGAATGCATTCGCAAGATCGAGCAGTGGCAGGCGGAAGAACCGGGAGTAGTTGTGGACGCGGATCTGGCAATGATATGGATCTCGTTAGGGGAAACGGACAAAGCATTTCATCATTTATTTCAATGCGTTGAAAAAAGGATGGGACCAATTGCGATAATTATCGATCACCCAAACTTTAAAGTGCCGGCAGATGATCCGAGGTATAAAGTAATAAAGGAGAAATTGAATTTGCTGGAAACTTAAATAATATTAAACGAAAGGTTTACAATATTTTTTTTATGTCATAAGTGGTATTAAAAAAGTTTGAACGAAATATAAAGTAATATTTATCAGATAAGCTATTTAAATACAAGAGCACATCCGTCCGAAACAATTTATATTAATGAAAGAAAAAATAATTTTAATAACTTTCTCTCCCACTTTTTTCAAAGTTTAGGGCAGTTCGGGGGCGTGTTACAGGAAAAAATATAAATATCTTTGAATTTAAATTTTATACAAATTATTTATTACTTTATGAATTTTTTTTAGATATCAATGCCGGCGGACAGATTTATTTTTAAAAGATTGCTTGAATATTTGTATATATAGTGCTATAATGATTCATCATTTATAAATGCTTTTGAAAGGAGAGTTTATAATGAGTACTGATTACCCCAAAACAAATATTAAAGATAAGAAATATGAAATTGCTTTAGAAATTTTAAATTCCATTCTAAGGCGGGAAATTCCGAATTTAAATTTACTGACAGGATTGTACGGCAGCCTGACTTCAGTAATTATTTTACAGATTGAAAATTATTTTCAAAATTATCCGAAGAAACAAATAATTATAAGGAAGCATTTTGAAACAACATCTGTAATTTCCGATGCAAGATATTCGCTGGAAAAAAATCTGAATTTTGCGAATTACCACTCAAAGATTCTCACCGGTCAGGTTCCTGAGATTGAAGATCTGGAACCAATATATGGTATTTATTCAGAAAATGTAAAAAATATTCTGCAGCTGTATAAGAATACCAAACTTAAAAGAAGGTGCGGCATTCCTTCTGCTGTTCATCCCTCAAGGACAGGAGGAATTGTATACACTCTGAAATTTGACGATGCCGGGCAAAGTGATTACTGCACCACTGCTTTTCTTCATGATAGTATTGAGGATCTTATCAAAACAAGAAGCAAACAAAGTGATCATTATGGAATTAATGGACTGGATATTTTTTAGATGATTATATTCCCGTCAATCTGCATTCTAATATCAGACTTCTGACTAATCATTACTCGCTTATACTTGGATATTTAAAATACCTTTTGACACTGGTGGATAAACATTTAAATATTAGTAATCTGTTGTTTGAATTAGAGGGCATGTGCTCAAGCAACTGGAACATGCAGGATAAATCTATAAAACTTTATGATCTTCTGAAAAAATTAGAGCCGGAAAATCCGTCATTTGATGAGGTCAAATGGCAAAGTTACAAGGAGCTGTACATTAAAGAACTTGCAGAAAATGCAAAGAACATTACTGACTTCAGGACATTTGAAATCAAATCAATTGATCTGGCTGATAATGCTCACAGCAGCGGTGCGCTGTCAATGGAGGAAAAGCTTAAGAATATTCAAAAGCTTTGTATCTGGGCATCATACGGTTTCAGTTTACAGACCAACTGGCAGCCGACAAATAATTTCATTCAGGAAGTTTTTGAAGTAGCGCTTGAGTGTTCAAAAAATTTGGTAGTAAAGGATTTGCTTGAACCGATTTCCAAGCCGGATTTCTTTGCATCAGCGCTTTATAAGATTGAGGAATTGAGACCGGTGTTTTATATTGAATAGTTACAGCTCTGTCTATCTAAAGTTTTTCCTTCGTCGGAAAATTTATAAAGATTCCAATTTCAAATTATCGACGGCGGAGACAGATGCGGAAAAAAATAATTCTTTGTTAAGTAAAAATAATTTATATATTTTTCCGAAAGGCACGACTTTGCGGATAACATATTTACGGAGTAATTAAGAAGTGAAAAAGATTGTCATTAATTAGATTACTTATCATGAAAATTTTAAAAAAAGCAATCTTAATTATATTTCTCCTTTCTTACAGTGTAAGTTCATTCTCTCAGACCTATCAGCCGTTATACACCAACTATTTAGAAATTAAAAAATTTATAAGTCACGAATTTATATTCGATTCGAAAAGTCACGTGTTTTTTCAGCTGCAGCAATTCGGCGGAGCGCCGTGTTTAATCGATTCACATTCTGCAAATACATACATACTTAACACCGATAATTATAATTTTTACCAACCTTATAACAATTTTTTCGAAAGACTGATCTGCAATGATCCGTTTATGGAAAATTGCTGGTCTGAACCGGTGGATATTGTCAGCATTTCAAATACTGATTCCAATTTTATAATATCACATATGCAGACGGAAGGAGGCGGGTTAGTTGGAAACTGCGTAACGCCGATAAGATCTACGAAAATAAGTTATGACGGAGGACTCACATATACTTTTATTTTGCAGGGACTGAAGATTAATGCAATAGAAATAGATCCGTCTGATGATGATATAATTTATTCAGGTTCAGAAAATAATATTTACAAAAGCACTGACCGCGGGATCAGCTTCAGTATAATTTCAAATGTAAATTCCTTAACCAATTTATTAAAAGTCAGTCCGTTTAATTCTTCTAATGTATTTACATCATCCGCATCCGGAATGTATATCAGTACCAACGGCGGCGCATCATTCTCTTCGCTCGGCATTCCGTCTTTTAATCAGATGCATTTTATTGCAAATACTCCTTTAATATACGGAGCCGGAAGTAACGGAGTATACAGATCTTCGGATAATGGTCTGAACTGGATCCGGATCTCGGGAATAAATTCTGTCTGCATCGAAACTGATCCGGATAATAATTCCATAATTTATATCGGGACGAATTCCGGTGTTTACCGTTCTCTGAATAATGGACAGACATTCAATAAGTCCGGAATAAACTTTCCTCTTTCAAATCAGATAATTGGTTTAGTAAAGGATCCGGATTCGGGGGATACGTTAATAGTCTGTACTAAAAACGGAATATATAAAGTATGGGATCTGCTTACTTCAGTTGCCGTACTTAACAATTCAGCGCCGGAGAAATATTTTCTTTCAAAAAATTTTCCCAATCCGTTCAATCCCGTTACAAATATTGAGTTTGGAATTATTAAGCAGGGATTTGTTGCATTGAAAATTTCAGATGTCCTTGGCAATGAAGTAACAACGCTTGTGAATGAAATGAAGAGTGCAGGAAGTTACAGATATCAGCTTTCAGCAGCAGACTATGATATGCCGAGCGGTATTTATTTTTATTCATTATATATAGACGGGAGTTTGACTGATACAAAACGGATGATGCTTTTGAAATGATTCTGAACTTAAATCAAACACTTATCCTTGCGGGAAATTAATAACATGTATTAAATGATTTTTACATGTATATGAAATAAAAAAAAGTAATTCATCATACATATTAAATTCACAATGTTAAGAAGTAATAACATAATCCTCCGTCCCATTATTGAATCTGATCTTGCGCTTATGTGGGAAAGGCATGCAGATATTGATGACAGGGGAGTATATTTTCCAATGGGTGTGATGAGTCAGAATCTATTTCGTCAGCAGTTTGCGGAGAGCGGATTCTGGGGAGAGGATTCGGGCATGCTGGTAATTACAACTGCTTCCAACGGATACATTGCAGGTCATATTGAATTTTTCCGAACGCTGAAATATCTGGATGAGATTGAACTTTCCTATCAGATCTACGGTACGCAAAACCGCGGCAAAGGCATAGCCACAGAATCCGTTCAGCTCATGACAAAGTATCTTTTCGAAAAGACAAAGATAAACCGCATCCGTCTGATGATCCATCCTGAAAACAAACCATCGGTCCGCGTCGCTGAAAAGGCGGGATATCATTATGAATCAACATCAAAAGGCATCTGGTATAACCGCGGAAAATATTATGATCTGCTTGTTTATGTTTTGCTGAGGGATGAGTTTTTTGGTGAGTGATTTAGAAACGGAGTTTCAATTGCTGGTGTGTTGTCAAAATGAGTTTGGGAACGAGCATAACAGTTCATGTTACATGATAGATGAGTACAGACAGAAACGGAGTTTCAAATTCAAGTGCGTTCCCAAACGGAGTTTGGGAACGAGCATAACAGGTCATGTTACATGATAGATGAGTACAGACAGAAACGGAGTTTTAAATTCAAGTGCGTTCCCAAACGGAGTTTGGGAACGAGCATAACAGGTCATGTTACATTATAGATGAGTACAGACAGAAACGGAGTTTCAAATTCAAGTGCGTTCCTGAACGGAGTTTGGGAAGGACCTTAAACTAAAAAACCCTCTAAGTATTTATTACTTAAAGGGTTTAATATTTGCGGAATCGACGAGACTCGAACTCGCGACCTCCTGAGTGACAGTCAGGCGTTCTAACCAACTGAACTACGACTCCTTAAGCAAGTTCCAAAAATAGCTCAAATAATTTATTTATACAATTGCTATTTAATACCTAATAAAAATTTTCAAAAATATTAATCTAAGACATTATAAAATAACCATTAAAATTTTTTAATCCCGAATTCTCATAAGCAGATCAGCATGACTTTTAATCTTACATATAAAAACACATAAAATATTCTAAAATCATTTTAAAACTACCATTCGCTTGGTATCAGTAACAACATCATTTATTATTAACCGGTAGTAATAAACTCCGCTGGAAAGATCATTACTTCTGAATTCAATTTCAAAAGTACCTTTGCTCTTAAATTCATTCACTAATGTTTTTATAAGCTGACCTTTTATATTATAAACAGAAATCTTTACTAAATCACTTTGGGGAATTGAATATCTGATCTTCGTGATAGGGTTAAACGGATTTGGATAATTCTGATGCAATCTAAAATCTCCGGGAGAGATATAATTATTATTTATATTTGTAATAATATTTGTTTTCTTTATTAAACAGCCATTATCACCTGCAGCAAAAATCTCATATGGATTTTTTATAAAAACCGTTTTTAAATTAACTGTATTGGAAAATTCTTTATTCCAGGTATTACCACCGTTTGTAGTAAATAGGCAGATTCCTTTATCACCGACTACATATCCGATATCTTCAGTATAAAAATTTACAGATCGTAAAATAATTGAAACAGAATCTACAAAGATTGGAGTCCAGTTTGTTCCGCCGTTTGTAGTCTTTAATAGCGTAGAACTTTCACCCGCAGCATAAAAAATTTCACTGCTTATCATTGCTATACTGTAGTATCTTATTTGATTTGAAGTAAGAGGTCTTATATTTATCCAGTTTGTTCCGCCATTTGTAGATTTAATTATTTCTCCAACATTTCCGGCTGCGCATAAATTATTTTCATCTATAACATCACCTGCATAGAAACTGTAAATTGAGTTTGTAACTAAATCCTCCCAATTATTTCCGCCATTGGTAGTTTTGAAAACTTTACCGGAATTTCCAAAAGCATATCCAAAGTTTTCACTTAAAAATTTTATTTTGTTTATGCTTATACTGCTGTTAAAGATTGGTCTGCTAACTGTATCCCAGTTTTGTCCGCCATTAGTGGTCTTATAAATTTTACTGCCATCTCCTGAAGTGTAACCTGTATTCGAATTCAGCATATCTATACTTCTTAATGATACAATATCATTCAATTGTCTTTGCCATGTTATTCCGTTGTCACTTGAATGAAGTATGGCATCAGGTGAAGAAGGGTTGTTACCATAATTACCAACAGCCCATATTTTATCATCAATTATTGTGATGTCATTAAAACTTCCGCCTTTATCCATATTGGTTAATAAAGTAAAATTATCACCGCCATTTGTTGATTTATTTATTATTCCTGCGCCGCCGACTGTGACAATTAAATCTCCATTTTTATATATATCCGAATAACCATAAGTCCAGAATTGATTTGAGGTATTCGCAGCAATATTTACATCTGTAAAATTTAAACCGGCGTCTGTGGATTTTTTATAACTACCGCTGCTATTTAAAATTATAAGTGAAGAATCCGGTCCTTTTTCTGAAATTATTTTAACATTTGGAGATGCACCGGTTGTGAAGAGAGTTGCCCAGCTATTACCTTTGTCAGTAGTTTTAAAAATACTATGTCCGCATACAAACCCGGTATTCGAATTGATAAAATTCACAGCTTGCATAGGATCGAAAATAAATCCATTGGTAATGGTTCTGGTATCAAAAGAAGCACCTCCGTTTGTAGTTCTGAAATAGTTATAATTTGCCGGAGCATTATTTAACGCTCCGATAAAATAATTTTCATCAAAAGCATATAAATCATTGACAAAGTTGTTAATAGTGAAGTTCGAGACCGGTGCCCACGTCTTGCCTCCGTCCATTGTCTTATATAAAACAAATGACGGATAAATTATTGTAAAACCTGTATCCCTGTTTATAAAGGACATACTATAAGGAAAATTTGAAGTTCCGGTAAATGACAGGACATTTTCAAAAGTTTCACCTCCATCTTCTGTCCTTAAAATTCCCTGATAAGTAGAAATGATTCCCGTATCTTTATTAGTGAAATAACCTCTGTAGAGATTTCGAAAATCACCGGGGATTATTGAAATCGTTTTTACATCCCAGTTAACTCCTCCATCTGTTGTTTTCATGAATGTGCCCAAGTCTCCTCCGGCAAAATAATGTAACTGATCTGCTACCTGTAACCAACGCAGACTGTTTCCCTGCGGAGTAGGGTGAAGAAATTTCCATGTTTGATTTTGTTGAGAGTAAACATTTGAGAAAATCAGAACCGTCGAAATGCACAAAATAATGTTTTTCATATTTATTTTTTTTAAATTAAAAAACTGAATCTTCAATCGTTTTTTAAAACTAAAAAATTTCCTTTGGGTGGAAATCTTCATCTCTTAATTAATTGAAATTAAAATTACGGATTTTAAATATCAAGAGATTATATTTTTTTATTTTATAAACACTCATGTATCCAATTTTATTATATTTATATAAAAGTATGCTTCTTAATTAATACATAAAAAGTATTTTTAATATAATAATAAATCATGTGCAGACAAAAATTCTGGATTATTACAGGCGGAGTGTTCGGATTTACCGGTGTTGCTCTTGGCGCTTTCGGCGCTCACGGGCTTAAGAATGTTCTCACGCCTGAGATGCTCGAGATATTTAAAACAGGTGTTTTCTATCATTTAATTCACGCTGCCGTCATACTGGCAATTGGTCTGGCAGGTATAAATAAATTTTTCAGAGCGGCATTTTTCTTAGCTATCGGAATTATATTGTTTTCATTTTCACTTTATCTGTATGCATTAACTTCGGTTACTTTTCTTGCGATGATCACACCATTCGGCGGCGTAGCATTTCTGACAGGATGGATATTACTTATCTTTGCAGGCATAAAGTATAAATCCGATCCTCTGAATTAAAGGAATCTGATTGAAAGTCCTTACGATATGTTATTATTAACTACCAACTTTTCAAAATGAACACAGAAAAATTTTTCATAGAAAATAAATTCGTTACTTCGGAAGAAGTAACTGAGATCAAAAATCCTTATTCCGGGAACACTGTAAGGAAAGTTTATAAGTCAGACAGCAGTCATATCAATGCAGCGCTTGATCATCTGACAGATGTTTTTGATAAATATAAAAGTGAACCTGTATATTTTAAACAGTCTTTGCTATCAGCGATATCAGATAAGATCAGTGAGAGAAAGGATTTTCTATCAGAACTTATTACTGAAGAGACGGGAAAGCCGGTTAAATTTTCAAGAATCGAAGTTGACAGGGCGGTGTTTACATTCAGACTCGGCAGCGAGGAAGCGGGAAGGATAGACGGAGAATTTACTGATCTGAGTTTTTTGAAAGGTTCTGAAAATGCTAAGGGGATCGTTAAAAGATTTCCCGTTGGTCTGATACTTGCCATTACTCCCTGGAATTTTCCCGTGAATCTTGTTGCGCATAAACTATCGCCTGCGCTGGCTTCGGGAAATGTTGTTTTATTAAAACCTGCTTCAGCGTCTCTCACATGCGGTATCGAAATTGTAAAAATAATTAATGAGTGCTGTGCTGAGCTGGGAATGAATTACTGTCCCGTGAATGTCATTACTTCATCAGGCAGCGAAACAGGAAAATTTGCAGCGGATGAAAGAGTTAAGATGGTAAGCTTTACCGGGAGTTCGGAAGTCGGCTGGGAGCTTAAGAAGAAATTGAACAGGCAGAAAATTTCTCTTGAACTCGGTGGAAATGCCGGAGTAATAGTTGATGAAACCGCTGACTTAACTGATGCAGTGAAAAAAATTATCCTCGGAGGATTCGGACAGGCGGGACAGAGCTGCATTTCGGTTCAGAGAGTTTTTATTCATGAGAAAATTTATAAGGAGTTTGAAAAAATTTTAAAGGAAGAGACGGCAAAGATTATTACGGGTGATCCTTTTGATGAAAAAACTGACGTTGCATCAATGATAACGGAAGCTGATGCGGAGAAGATTGAGAAGTGGATCGGTGAAGCGGTTTCGGAAGGTGCGGTGATAATAACGGGCGGTGAAAGGGATAAAGCGGTTCTGAAGCCGACTGTGCTTGCAAATACTTCAGCAGCAATGAAAGTAAATGCAATGGAAGTTTTTGCTCCGCTGATCACGATTACAAAGTTCAGTGATTTTAAAAAGGCGGTCGGGGAAGTAAACAACTCCGATTTCGGTCTGCAGGCGGGAGTATTCACAAAAAATATTGACAACGCATTTTATGCATTTGAAAATATTGAAACAGGCGGAGTCATCATAAATAATGTTTCGACCTACAGAATGGACGCAATGCCTTACGGAGGAGTGAAGGATTCCGGTAATTCGAGAGAAGGCGTTAAGTATGCAATTGAAGAAATGACGGAGAGAAAAATAATGGTGATAATGTGATAAGCAATATGATGAAAGGTTTCTAAGTTAAATGAATAGTCATCTTGTTTCAATCCGGCAGAACGGACCTCCGTCTAAGTCAGGGCCCCCCCCCCCCCCCCCCCCCCCCCCCCCCCCGGTCCCCCCCGCTTTCGGGGCCCTTTTCTTTTTATAGGCTGAGAAACAGAAATATAAAGTTATTAAAAATCCGTTAAATATTTTGTAAATTACCTCGTTTTGATTTTATCGGCGGGAAAAAATTATTTGTCATAAATTCTTACGGCAGATATTCATTCCATATAGATTTAAATCCCAAAATACTATTAAACATTAAAATTAATTTCTTCCGGGTTGTAAAAATTGAATAAATTTTATCACCGGAATACATAAAAATAAAATGAATAATAAAGCAAAAACAGCAGTCTTCGGCGGAACAGGAATGCTCGGAAGTTCGATAGTAAGACAGCTTGAGAAAAAAGGTTTTGAAAATATCTCATCGCCTTCAAGAAAAGACGGCTTCGACCTTCTTGTTAAAAATGATGTCGAAGAATATTTTAAAAATGAAAAACCGGAAAAGGTATATATGGTAGCCGGACTTGTAGGCGGCATACTTGCCAATAATACGAGACAGGCGGATTTCCTTTATCAGAATTCGATGATGATACTTAATGTGATCGAAGCGTTAAAAAATCATTCGCCGGATACCAAGCTGCTTTATACAGGTTCTACCTGCATTTATCCGAAAGAAAATCCGCAGCCGATAAATGAGAACAGATTCATGACCGGACCGCTTGAAGAAACAAATAAAGGATATGCAGTGGCAAAGGGAATGGGAATCATCGCATGTCAGCTTTACAGACAGCAGTACGGCATCAATGCAGTTGCTGCAATGCCGACAAATCTTTACGGACCAAATGATAATTACGATTTGAACAACAGTCACTTCATCGCGGCAGTAGTGCAGAAATTTGTGAATGCTCACAGAGACGGAACCGAACTTGAATTCTGGGGAAGCGGCAAACCGAGAAGGGAAGCGCTTTATGTGGATGACTGTGCAGATGCATGCATTTATCTTATGGAAAATTATGATAAACCTGAGATAGTTAATATCGGAACGGGCTTTGATAATTCAATCAAAGAATATATTGAGATAGCTAAAAAAGTTTTTGAATATACCGGCGAAATAAAATGGGACACTACAAAGCCCGACGGTATGTATGAGAAGAGGACGGACATTACATATCTGAAAAGCATTATGCCGGAATTCAGTCCGAGAGTATTTGAAGAAGGACTGAGAGAAGTTCTCAAAGCGGACTTCGGAGTGGAAGTTTAAAATAATTTTAATTTGCAAATTTCAAATTACAGATAATTTTCATGTTGTCCATTGGTTATAAGATAAACATTACTTTTTTTTATAATGTAAAAAATTGAGTCATAAAGACTTAGAGGCATTGAACTAACTCGAATATTTTTTCAAACTAATGAATTCTCAAACAATTAATATCAAAAAAATTGAGTAGTAAAAACAATAAGTCAGACGTAACGGAAAAAATAGTCTCGCTTTCGAAGAGAAGAGGATTCATTTTTCAGTCGTCGGAAATTTACGGCGGACTGAACGGATGCTATGATTACGGTCCGCTCGGAGTGGAGCTTTTGAAGAACATAAAGGAATCATGGTGGAGAGAAATGACATACCGTGAGAATGTGGAAGGAATAGACTCTTCGATATTAATGCATCCGAGAGTCTGGGAAGCTTCGGGACACGTCGAACATTTTTCGGATCCGATGGTGGACTGCAAAGAATGCAAAGGCAGATTCAGAGCTGATCAGCTCGATGAGTCGGACTGCGGCAACAAGGGATTCAAAGGCAGAAAAGCAATGAAGTGTTTTGAAGAAGGTAAATTTACAGAAGCGAGAAATTTTAATCTGATGTTTAAAACTCATGTCGGACCTCTTGAGGAATCTTCAAACGCAGTTTATTTAAGACCGGAAACCGCACAGGGAATTTATGTGAATTTTAATAACGTCAGGGAATCTTCCAGACAGAAAATTCCGTTCGGCATTGCCCAGATAGGTAAAGCGTTCAGGAATGAAATTAATACTAAAAATTTTCTATTCAGGACGAGGGAATTTGAGCAGATGGAAATGCAGTTCTTCGTGAATCCGGAAGAAGACTCGAAATGGTATGACTATTGGAAAGAGCAGAGATATAACTGGTTTGTAAGATACGGAATGAACAGGGATAAGATCAAATTTCACGAGCATGAAAAGCTTGCGCACTATGCGAAGGCGGCTGTTGATATTGAGTTTGAGTTTCCGTTCGGATGGGGCGAGATAGAAGGAATACATAACAGAACGGACTTTGATCTGAAAAGACATACGGAATATTCAGGAAAGAAAATAGAATATTTTGATGATCAGACGAAGGAAAGATTTACGCCGTTCGTTATAGAGACATCAGCGGGAGCATCGAGAAGTTTCTTTGCTTTCTTATGCAATGCTTATGAGGAAGAGGAAATCAAAAAAGAAAATTCAGACGGAAGCGAATCATCGGAGACGAGAACAGTATTAAGATTCCATCCGTCGCTTGCGCCTGTGAAAGCGGGAATATTTCCTCTGGTGAACAGGGACGGAATGCAGGACATTGCGCATGGAATTACTGACGATCTGCGGAGAAGCTTCAATGTATTTTATGATGATTCAGGCGCAGTGGGCAGAAGATACAGGAGACAGGATGAATGCGGAACGCCGTTTTGCATCACGGTAGATTCCGATACGCTGACTGATAATTCAGTTACGGTAAGGCACAGGGATTCGATGGCGCAGGAGAGGATACAGAAGGACAGAGTAAAAGATTATCTGAATTCAAAAATAGAATAAGTTGGATCCGGTATTAATAACAGGTCTGATCGCTGCAAGTCTGACTACGTTTGCATTCCTTCCTCAGTCCATCAGAGCAATAAAGACCAAACACACAGGCGATCTGTCGCTAACAACTTTGATAATGCTTGAGACAGGAATAGTCATCTGGATCATTTACGGAGCTATGATCTCAAACATACCACTGCTTGCTGCTAATATTGTTTCGTTTATTTTTATTACCATTACACTGATACTAAAAATCAAATATGGATAAAAGCATATTAAAAAAAGTAAATCTCTTTTCCGATCTTAATGACGATGAACTGGAAAAAATTTATTCTCACTCAACAATTAAAAAATTCAACAAGGGGGAGATGATTTTTTTTGAAACAGAACCTTACAATGGTTTTTATATTGTAATCGAAGGAAGTGTAAAAATATTCAAGATATCCAAAGACGGAAGAGAGCATGTGATTCACTTCATTTTTCCGACTAACACATTTGCAGAAGCGCCTTTGTTTGAACAATATGATAAGATCATCAGGGAGGAATTTACATATCCTGCAAACTCAATGGCGCTGGAAGATGATACAAAACTTATTCTTATAAGGTCAGATGTTTTTTACGGAATACTTGAAAAGAACAAAAACATCAGTCTGAAAATGCTGTCCGGGCTTTCCAAAAAACTGAGACATCTCAATAACCATATTGACAGCATTTCACAGGGAGTATCAAAAGGACTTGCGATATATTTACTTAAGGAATTAGAAAAATCCGGAAATAAAGATAAAAATATAATTGAATTACAGATCAGCAAACATGACCTTGCCTCATATATCGGTACAATTGACGAAACACTTTCAAGGTGTCTTAAGAAATTTCAGGAAAACAAAGTAATTTCCGTCAAAGGAAAAACCATTCATATTCTGCAAAAATCCGTTCTGGAAAAAACTGTAAAATTGTAACTCATTCCAAATCTTTCACCAGAATTAATTTTAACAATACCTGTTTAATCAGTTCCCATTTTTCAGATTGACTTAAGTCAAAGTCACTCAGGATCAAAGCCTGTATATTTGTATTAATAAATTTTAATATGATCCTGATATTAAAATCCTGATAATATGATAAACAGAAAAATAACCGATATCGTTAACAGAAATTTCAATTCAGTGGATCTGTTTGAAAAGTATAATCTCAACTACAGTATTCACGGTAACTCTACGCTTGCCAAGGTTTGCAGGGAAAATAAAATAAGTCCTGAACATCTTATGTCTGAAATTCACAAACTTAACACTAACATATCATTTCATTTCAAATTCAATGAATGGGATATTGCATTCCTCTGCGATTACATAACGGCAAATCATCACAGTTATATAAAAAAAATTTTCCCGGTAATTATTAAAAAAGGAAAATATCTGGAAAATAAAAAACTGATTAAAAAAGGAATTACGGATAAACTAAACTTAATACATTCGGATTTTCTTATTCATATGAAGAAGGAAGAAAAATTATTATTTCCTCAGATAAAAAAAATCAATATAAGCGATCTGGCTGATGGTCTGTATGAAGTGCCTCCGTTTGGCAGTATTTCCATGCCGGTAAGAGTAATGTTTAAAGAACATGAAACTGCATTTGAAAATTTATCGGAAGTAAAAGACGAATGTAACAATTTCAATTTTGACAAACAGGAAAATGATCATAAGTCAGAATTTTACAGATTTCTGAAAGAATTTGAGACTGATTTACGGCTGCATGTACATTTGGAAAATAATATTCTTTATCCAAAGGCAATTAAGACAGAAAAAAAATTATTAAAACATATTTCAAAAACAAAAATCTAAAAATCAAAAATTATTAAAATGAGAAAATCAAAAATCTATTTATTAGTTACAGTTATAATTTCTGCTGTTATATACTTTGCAGGATGCGGAGGCAATGATCCGGAAATGGGGATTGGACCAGTCAAAGAAGTCAGCATTTTACCTGAGATAGATCAGAATCTGGTAGTAAAAGGAAAACAGATCTTTGACATTAAATGTGTAACGTGTCACAACATTGATACTAAGCTTGTAGGACCGGCTTTAAAGGATGTAACAAAGAGAAGAAAACCGGAATGGATAATGAACATGATACTTAATCCGGAACAGATGATAAAAGAGAATATGATTGCCAAGACACTTTCCATGTCAGGACAGTATCCGACGCCTATGACTTTCCAGAATGTAACACAGGACGATGCAAGAGCTTTACTTGAGTTTCTGCGAAACAACGACAAATAAAAATTTTAAAAACTTTAAATCAGAGGTTTACAAAATGAAAAAAAATTATATTATTTTTAATTCAATCCTGACAGGAATTATATTCATTTGTCTGGCAGCGGTTTTTTATTCATGTTCAGAAAAAGAATCCGGCAAAGTAAGTCTCAGCGGAGACGAAGCTTCAAAAGTTTATATCGAGCCGGGAAAGTTCGATGAATTTTATTATTTTATGTCTGGAGGATTCAGCGGTCAGATGTCGGTTTACGGAATTCCGTCGGGCAGAATGCTTAAAGTCATTCCGGTATTTTCTGTGAATCCCGAAAACGGATGGGGATATACGGAAGAGTCAAAGCCGATGCTGAACACTTCTTACGGTTTTATTCCCTGGGACGATGCTCACCATCCCGAGCTTTCGCAGACTGACGGCGTACCTGACGGCAGGTGGATTTTTATAAACGGTAACAATACACCCAGAATTGCGAGAATAGATCTGAAGACATTCAGGACTGCGGAAATAATTGAGATCCCTAATTCTTCAGGTAATCACTCTTCTCCTTTTACTACACCTAATACAGAATATATAGTAGCGGGAACAAGATTCAGCGTACCGGTGGAAAATAAAGACGTGCCAATTACTTCATATAAAGAAGAGTTTAAAGGTGCGTTATCTTTTATAAAAGTTGATAAGACTTCCGGAAATATGAGTATAGATTTTCAGATCATTACTCCTCCTTATAATTACGATCTGAGCCATTCGGGAAAGGGACCTTCGGACGGTTGGTTTTTCTTTACGTGTTATAATTCCGAAGAGTCACATACACTGCTTGAAGTTAACGCCAGTCAGAAAGATAAGGATTTCATACTTGCGGTAAATTATAAAAAGGTAGCTGAAATAGTAAGTCAGGGAGCCGGAAAACAAATGGATGTAAAGTATGCTCATAATATCTGGAATGATAATACACATTCCGCCACATCTACTTTTATTAATACTGTAAAAACACTTTTACCGGAAGATATTAAAGGAGCAGCATATTATATACCATGTCCTAAATCACCTCACGGAGCTGATGTAGATCCTTCAGGCGAATACATTACAGCCGGCGGAAAACTTTCAACAGTGATCCCGGTATTTTCATTTTCAAAAATTATAAAAGCGATAGAGGGAAATCAAACAGACGGCGAAGCAGGCGGAATTCCTATCTTAAAATATGATGCATGCCTCTCGGGTGAAGTTCAGAATCCGGGACTCGGACCTTTGCATACCGAATTTGACGGAAAAGGATTTGCTTATACTTCATCGTTCCTGTCTTCTGAAATTGTAAAATGGAATCTCGAATCCAAGCAGGTAGTTGACAGAATTCCCGTTTATTACTCCGTAGGTCACTTAAGCATTCCCGGCGGGGACAGTAAAAAACCCTGGGGAAAGTATGTTATAGCATTGAATAAAATGACAAAGGACAGATATTTGCCGACAGGACCTGAGCTTACTCAGTCTGCGCAGCTTATAGACATTTCAGGTGACAAGATGAAAATGTTACTCGACTTTCCGACAATAGGTGAACCGCATTATGCACAGGGAATTCCGGCTGAACTTGTTACAAAGGACCAGATTAAAATTTACAAGATTGAAGACAATCAAAATCCGTATGCGATAAAAACAATTACGGATGCGCGCGCCGAAAGAAAGGGAAGCGTCGTTCATGTATATTTTGCAGCAACAAGGTCACACTTTACTCCTGATAATCTGGAAGGCGTTAAACTCGGAGATACAGTATATTTTCATATGACAAATCTCGAGCAGGACTGGGATATACCTCACGGGTTTGCGGTAATGGGAAATGACAATGCAGAGATGCTTGTAATGCCGGGTGAAACAAGTACATTAAAATGGGTGCCTTCGAGAATTGGAATTTTCCCAATGTACTGCACAGATTTCTGCTCCGCGCTTCATCAGGAAATGCAGGGATATGTCAGAGTTTCACCGAAAGATTCTGATGACGGGTTAACGTTTGTGCTCGGTACGGATAAAAAGAAATAAATAGAGCGGCGACCTGAATACAATTAACGGATTGAATCATTACATTGGAATGAAGACAATTCATCCCGAATCAATAAAAGAACTTACCGTAATGCCTGTAGTCATAGCATTTTTTATTATAACCGGATTACTAGTCAGCTTATTGAATAATCGAAAATTCCTGTTAATCTGGATTGTATTATTTTTAATTTCCGGAATTGTGGGTTTATATGATTTCTATTTATGGGAATATGATTACGGACACAATTTAGATCCGACTGCGGCTATAAAAATTGAAGGTATGAATTACCAGCCGCCACTCATCGGGTCAAAGGATCTTTTAAATTTTACAGCAACATCCCTGCCCGATATTGGCGGGTATATTTTTTTTATAACAGGACTTGTTTTTATTTTAACTTACATCTATGAAAAAAGAATCAATAAAAGTTCAGCAAAATATTAGTATGTTAATTATATGTTTAATTACATTTTTATCATTCATTTCATGCAGCCGTGAAACCGAACCGTTAAATTTCGGAACAGATATATGTGAACACTGTAAAATGACGATAATGGATAAGAAGTTTGGAGGGGAAATAATTACAGGCAAAGGAAAAATATATAAATTTGATGCTTTAGAATGCCAGGTAAAATTCGAGCTGGAGAATTTTTCAGACGAAAGAATTGAATCATATGCTATTAATTTCTACGTACCCGGAGAATTAATAAATACCGCTAACTCATCTTTTGTGATCAGCGATAACATCAGCAGCCCGATGGGTGGTAATCTGGGAGCATTCAGTAACAGATCTGAAGCTGAAAAATTTATTAAAGAAAATGGCGGAGAGATATACGATCTGAATTCCCTGAAGAAAAAATTCAATAAAACAATTAACTAAACTGAAACTGAAAATTCAAATATTGACAGTCATTCTCATTTTTCTAACAGTTAATTTAATGTCCGGAAAAGACATTGAGGTTTGCAGTGAATGTAATGTTAAAACTATCAGAGAAGCCATAGATTTAACTGAGGACGGGGACAGGATAATTATTAAAAAAGGAATTTACAGGGAATACGATCTGACTGCGGACAGATCAGTGGAAATAGTTGGTGAGGCTGGCGCAGAGCTTGATATTGATTTCAAAGGAGGAGGTATAACTCTTACAAAGGACAACTCGGCAATAAGCGGACTTACGGTAAAAAATATGACTGTGAGTTATGTAAAAGACCTTTCAGCAATCAGGATTGAAAATTCAAAAGACTGCAGGATATACAATAATTTTCTGAAAAATACTTTCTTTGGAATATACCTGGCAAACTCATCATCTGTTGAAATTTCCGGAAACTATATAGAAGGTAATGCAGATACAGAGACTTCATCCGGAAACGGAATTCATTTATGGAAATGCGGCGGTGTAAAAATTGAGGGAAACAGAATTTCCGGACACCGTGACGGAGTATATCTTGAATTTGTTGATTCATCATCGGTTCGAAATAATTACAGTGAAAAAAATCTGAGATACGGGCTGCACTTTATGTATTCTGATAATAATTCCTATACTCAAAATATTTTCAGAGATAATGGCGCAGGTGTAGCGGTGATGTTTTCTGAATTTATTGAAATGACTGAGAATAGCTTTATTCAGAACAGAGGCGCGGCGTCATTCGGATTGCTTTTAAAAGATATTAAGAGAAGCGTTATCAGCAGAAATTCCTTTTCTGAAAATACTAACGGCATATACATGGAAGGATGCAATGATCTGGAAATGATGGAAAATGAATTTTACTCAAATGGCTGGGCGCTTAAGATCATGGGTAGCTGTACTGACAATATCCTTATAAGAAATAATTTTATTGATAACACATTTGATATTTCATCGAACAGTTCAAGAAATACAAATAAATACAGTGAAAATTACTGGGATAAATATGAAGGATATGATCTGAATAAAGACGGAACCGGTGATGTTCCTTACAGACCTGTCAGTTTTTATTCTATGCTGCTTGAGAAAATTCCGGACGGAGTAATTCTGCTCAGAAGTTTTATGGTAGATCTGTTAGACTTTACCGAAAAAGCAATACCAGTCTTCATTCCTGAGACACTTGCCGATGAAAACCCCAGAATGCAGATGTACGATTATGATTAGAACTGAAAAATTAAAAAAGAAATACGGCAGGTTTGAAGTATTAAAAGATATTGATATTAATCTCGCTCAAGGTCAGGTGACAGGACTAATGGGACCCAACGGTTCCGGAAAGTCCACATTTCTGAAATCAATACTGGGTCTGGTCATCCCGGATTCCGGTAAAATATTTGTAAAAGAAAAAGATATTAAAAATAAATTCGACTACAGAAAATATATTGGATACATGCCGCAAACAGCAAACTATCCTGAAAACCTGAAAGTAAAGGAGCTGTTTAAAATCGTAAAGGATATTCGTACAGATAAGAAGGATTATGATTATGAATTGTATGAAAATTTCAGAATAGGGGAGACAGAAAATAAATTTTTTGGACAGTTATCCGGAGGTTATAAACAAAGAGTGACTGCAGCAGTTGCATTTTTATTTGATCCGGAAATCCTGATCCTTGATGAGCCGACTTCAAGTCTTGATCCCGTATCTGTGGAAATTCTGAAGGAAAAAATTATTAAATCAAAAACAGACGGAAAGCTTGTTTTAGTCTGCTCACATCTCGTTCCGGATGTAAGTGAACTTGCGGACAGACTCGTGTATTTGCTTGAAGGAAAAATATTGTTTGATAAATTAATCCCGGAAATTGTAAACGGTTCGGGAGGAACATTAGGACAGTCGATAAAAAAAATCATAGAGAAAATAAATTCTGATAATGAGTGTTAAGATACTAAAATATATTTTCTTAGAACTTGTAAGGAGCAAATTTATACTGATATATACAGCATTTCTGTTTACGTTTAGTTTTGCGGTGATTTATATAGGACATGATACCGCAAAAGCGGTAGTTACATTACTGAACATTTCTCTGTTTGTAGTTCCGCTTGTAAGTTTAATATTCGGAACGATTCATTTTTATAATTCAGGAGAATACATACAGCTCCTGCTTACGCAGCCGGTTAACAGAAGAAGTATTTTCCTGGCGGAGTATTTCGGATTATCATTTTCGCTATCGGCTGCATTTCTTGCCGGAGCAGGCTTACCTCTGCTTATCTACGGACTAAGCATTTCAGCCGCTCTATTACTTTTTACCGGAGTAATGCTCACGTTTATATTCGTATCGCTTTCATTTCTTTCATCAGTTCTCAACAAAGACAAAGTAAAAGGTATAGGACTTTCGGTTATCATCTGGCTGGTCATGTCGTTGATATATGACGGACTGATACTCGTAATACTTTTTGCATTTAGTGAATATCCCCTTGAAAAATTCATACTTATTCTTACTACATTGAATCCGGTAGACCTCAGCAGAATATTAATATTGTTGCAGCTGGATATTTCAGCTCTGATGGGATTTACCGGAGCGCTGTTCAGGGATTTCTTCGGCAGTATTACCGGAATGGTAACAGCATTAATTTTGCTTTTATTATGGGCGGCTTTACCGGGATTGGCTGCTTTAAAAGTATTCAGTAAAAAGAATTTTTGAATAAAAAAATTTATTCCGTTCTGCTATATTAGATATAAGAAAAATTATCATGCAGCAGAATAAAAAAATTATCGAAAGACTTTTCAATGAAGTACTGAACAGGAAAGATCCCGCAGCAATTACTGAAATTATAAGTCCGGATTACACTGAACAGGATGCCTTTCCCGGACAGATGCAGGGAATAAAAGGAATTGAGCAAAGACTGAATGTTATCTTTAATTCATTTCCTGATGCAGAATATATTATGAAAGACGTGATATCAGAAGGAGAAAAGATCGCAGTCAGCTGGATCATGAAAGGAACATTCAAAAACAAATTCCTGAATTATGATCCGTCAAATCAAAAAGCTGAGATTAGGGGAATGGATATATATACTATAAAAGACAGGCAGATAATTACTCACTCTAATGTTGTGGATCTGAGCGGTATGTAAAATTTTACTGAGCTTTAAAAAGTAAATTGTAAATATATAAGAAAAGAAATAAATTAAGTCAGAATCCCGGTTTTAAAAACCCCCCAAATCGATTCTCTAAAAATTAATTATTCATTATTTAACTATCACATCTATTTTATCATGAAAAAAGAATTCAAATACTTCAGGATGACATTGTTAACTGTGTCTGTTTTTTTTATGCTGTCTCTTACCGGCAGCAATAATTTCACAAACAGTTTTAAGGTAAGTAAAAATTTATCCTTTATAATGAAAGATCTTAAGAATAATGAGAAAACGCTTATATGGATATCTTTCAGGGACAAAGGTGAAAACGTCAGTTCATTACTTTCATCTCCTGAAAAACTTGTAACACAGAGATCTCTTGACAGAAGAAAAAAAGTAAAACCATTGAACGGACTTGTGGATCATACTGACATTCCCGTAAACATTAATTATATAAACGATCTGAAAAGTAAAGGCATTGAAGTTAAAAATAAATCAAGATGGTTTAACAGAATTTCCTGCTACGCTGATAAGGATCAGATAAATCGCATCATCAATGAAGATTATGTAAATGGAGTTGATCTTGTAATGAAGTTCAAAAAACAATATAACGATGTTGAGTTTCAGCCGCGAAATATTACCCCTGAAACAGACGGTAATAATAATCCGAACGGAGTGCAGTATGCTTTGAATTACGGTACATCACTCACTCCAGATGGAGGTAATCAATGCACCGATGGCTCATGACAGTGGATATTACGGACAGGGAGTTTTGATAGCTTCATTTGACGCAGGCGTAGATAATCTCGGACATCCGTGTTTTGATTCTCTCCGTGCGCGTGGAGTGAGGACATATGATTTTGTTAATAACGATACTAATGTAGCGGATCAGAGCGGTCAGATGGGTGACGGCTGGCACGGAACGATGACTCTGTCACTTGTCGGAGGTTACAGACCGGGAAGTCTTATTTCACCGGCATTCAGATCAATGTATATAATTGCAAAAACTGAAAATACAGATTCCGAAACTCCGCTGGAAGAAGACAACTGGATCGCTGCAGCTGAATGGGCTGACAGTCTTGGAGCGGATATTATTACAAGTTCACTCGGATATCTCACCATGGATAACGGATCTTCTCATTCATACACCTGGCAGTGGATGAACGGCGACAGCTGCTTTATCACTATCGGCGCTGATCTCGCTGTCAATAAAGGTATTATAGTTTTTAACTCAGCAGGTAACGAAGGATCACATGCATCACGGAATACATTAGGCGCGCCTGCTGACGGAGACAGTGTAATTGCTGTTGGATCTGTTACTTCGACCCTGGTAAGATCATCTTTTTCTTCTGTTGGATTATCAGTAGACGGCAGAATAAAACCTGACATTATGGCAATGGGAAGTAATAATAAATTTGCAGGAACAGGTCCGGGCAATACAGGTTATTCAAACGGAAGCGGCACTTCATTTTCCTGTCCGATGTCAGCCGGAGTGGGCGCGATGATACTTTCAGCAAATCCGGATCTTGACGCCGATGCAGGTGAGAGAAATATTATACATGTCAGCTGACAGATACAATTCACCCGACAGATTTTACGGTTACGGAATTATCGACGCCTGGGAAGCTGTCAAATTAGCGCTGCCGAAAACTTTAAATATGACAGCGATGATAGAAGGATTTTATGATGAAAATTCAAATGTGATGACGCAGGATACAGTCACAGTAAATATCAGAAATTCTTCTTCACCTTTTAATATAATGGATCAGGCGACAGGAATTTTAAATACTAACGGAATTGTATTGCTCGAATATGACAATGTTTCAAATGGTGTGAATTATTTTATACAGGTTCATCACAGGAACGGACTTGAGACCTGGAGCAAAAATACGCAGAGTTTCAGTTCGAATGTTCTGAATTATAATTTTACAACCTCAGCCTTAATGGCATACGGCGACAATATGATCCTTAAAGGTTCTAAATGGACGTTCTTTTCCGGTGATGTGAACGGAGACGGATCTATTGATATTGCTGATCTGACTTTTATTGATAATGACGCATCTAATTTTCTGACAGGATATCTCCCGACGGATCTTAACGGGGATAATGTTACGGACATTGCAGATCTATTATATGCGGATAATAATGCAAGTAATTTTATTACGGCTGTTACTCCTTAATAAATTTCATTTGAATACGTAGTAATTTTTAATTAAAAAAATCGTTTACAATAATAATTAAACCTTTCCGCATTTTAACGGAAAGGTTTGATTTTTTAATCTTTATTTAAAAATCAGATTACAGCCAGTCTGATTTAATAGTATAAAGATTCTTACAATTAAAATACATAATTTTGTAAAAACCAATCACATATAAAACGACTCCAATGAAAAAATCAATAAACTTCATTAGCTTTAATAAATCAATTTCAATATCAATACTTACTATAGTTTTTTTAATACTCACCGGAAGCAATAATTTCTCGGATAATTTCAAAATAAGCAAAGCTCTGAATTCAGAAATCACTTCATCTCAGGATAATGACCGTTTCCTTATCTGGGTTACGTTTAAGGATAAGGGAAATAACGTGAATGAACTTTTGTCACAGCCGCAAAGATATCTGACGGAAAGGGCGATTCAGAGGAGGATGAAAGTTAAGCCGGCAAACGCTCTGGTGGATTTTACAGATATACCTCTCAATCAAAACTACATTTCAGAATTAACATCTGCGGGAATAATAATTAAAAACAGATCGAAGTGGTTTAACAGCATCTCATGTATTGCAGATAAAGATCAGATTGATGAATTAGCGTCAAAAGATATTGTTAGTAAAATCGATCTTGTCAGAACATATAAAAAAGATTATGACAATGTTGAATTCGAAAGCAGTTCATCTGAGAACATTCCTGAAAATAATTCTTCAAATCCGGATAATCCTTTACTGCTGAATTACGGCAGTTCGCTTAGTCAAATGCAAATAATAAATGCTACCACAGCTCACGACAGCGGATATTACGGACAGGGAGTTGTCATTGCATCGTTTGACGCAGGCTTTGATAATCTTCAGCATCCGGCATTTGACTCGCTGCGCGCAAGAGGTTTCAGATCATATGATTTTGTAAATCATGATACTATAGTCGGTAATCAAAGCGGTCAGATGGGCAGCGGCTCGCATGGCACGCAGACACTTTCGCTGGTAGGCGGATACAGACCGGGAAATCTTATTGCGCCGGCATTCAGATCATATTACATTCTCGCAAAGACTGAAAACACTGACAGTGAAACTCCTCTTGAAGAAGATAACTGGATCGCAGCTGCAGAATGGGTTGACAGTCTCGGCGCGGATATTATTACAAGTTCACTCGGATATCTTCAAATGGATTTCGGCTCAGTACGTTCATATGACTGGACTTGGATGAACGGAGACAGCTGCTTAATTACTATCGGCGCTGATTTTGCAGTTAATAAAGGAATAATAGTCTGCAACTCTGCTGGCAATGAAGGATTTCATTCAACAAGAAATACGCTAATGGCGCCTGCAGACGGCGACAGTGTGATCTCAGTCGGTTCAGTAAATTCAAACGGTAACAGATCTTCATTTTCTTCTGTCGGGTTAACTACAGACGGAAGGATCAAGCCGGATGTATGCGCGCTTGGAAGCGGTAATGTCGTCGCTGCAGCTGGAGCGGGGAATACAGGGTATTCCACCGGAAGCGGCACGTCATTCGCATGTCCGATGACAGCGGGAGTCTGCGCGCAAATACTTTCCGCTAACTACAATATTACCCCGATGCAGATGAGACAGATAATTACTCAAACTGCAGATAACTCAGGCACACCTGACAGATTAACAGGTTATGGAATAGTTAACTGCTGGGAAGCTTTAAAACTCGGGAGGACGCTGACGGGAATAAATTCCGCCGGCAATGTAAATTACATTCCGGAAGGATACAGTTTATCACAAAACTATCCGAATCCGTTCAACCCGAATACAATTATAAATTATCAATTATCAATGTTCAATTTTGTTTCTTTAAAAGTATATGATGTAATGGGCAGAGAAGTTGCTGCATTGGTAAATGAGAATCAGAACGCTGGCAGCTATTCCGTAAGTTTTGACGGCAGCGGAATTTCGAGCGGTGTTTATTTTTATACAATTTCAGCAGGTGATTTCAAAGATACAAAAAGAATGCTGTTAATAAGGTAAGTTAATATTTGTTAAAATTAAAAGAGGGACAGCGGAGACATTTATGTCTATATTATATTTAATACAATATATATTTATATTTTGCATCTGCAGAATAAGCTGCCCTCTTTTTTTAAACTTTAATTCCTGCCTGTAAATTTATTCTAGATAGTTAAGATATTTCAGATATAAAAAGGATCCGGCCGGATATTTAAAATAATATTCTGCAAATCAATTCATCTCACCCAATTCAGTAAGTTATTGAATGACTTTATAATAAAATTAACCGGTAAAAAATTAATCTGTGAGAATACATTGTTATTTACATTTGACAGATCAGGAACAGGTTACAATTATTTCCCGGGACAATACGCTTACTTTACTTTGCCGGAAAATACAGAAAATTTAAAAATTGATGTTAAAGGAAATACGCGTCCGTTTTCATTCGCAGGTTCACCGGATAAAAAGGATCTGCTGGTAGCTGTAAGAAAAAACGAATCCGCATTTGTAGAAAATTTACTGAACTTAAAGCCGGGTTCGGATTTATTTGTAAGCAGACCTTTCGGGAATAATATTCTCGCTGATAATTCAGAGAAAATTTTTATAGCAGGAGGTATCGGTATCACTCCGGTAAGAAGCATTCTGGAATATGTATATGATAATGATCTAAATGAAAAAATAACGCTTTTCTATTTTAATAAATCATGTCCACAGACAGCTTTTCTTTCTGAATTAGAAAAGTGGTCGGAGAATATTAAGGGATTTAAATTTATTCCTGTGATTGCAGATTTGAATGATAAAGAATGGAATTATGTATTCGGACTGTTCAGCGCTGAACTGATCAAAAAATATGCAGGAAATACTGATGGGAAAAATTTTTATTTATTCGGATCAGACAGTATGAATGAAATAGTAAAAGAAACAATCCTGAGAGAAGGAGTAAAGCCGGAAAATATAATTACCGAATCCGCCGGATAATAACAGAATCAATTCAGTCTAAATAATCTCTGATTAAATAAATAAAATTCTTTTGATCTGAATTTATTTTCAGAATTTGTCAAACTTTATTTTATCGCCTTCTTTAATTTTATATCTGTCTGCAAATCCTCCCGCAACTTCGACTACATATTTTGCAGGTCTTTCTGAAGGAAGAGAAGTTTCAGAAAACGGAACAGTATTTTTAAAGATCTTTACAATTTTAAAATCCGTATTCACATACATTATATCAAGCGGTAAGACAGTGTTTTTCATCCAGAATGACTGGATTTCCTCTCTGTCAAAAATGAAGAGCATACCTTTACCGTCATCCATAGATTTTCTGTACATAAGACCCTGCGTTCGCTCCGTGTCATCAAGCGCGAGTTCAATATCAATTTTTTTTATTTCACGGCCTTTACCGTCAGCGCTGATAAACTCCAGCTCACCTTCCTTTTTAAACTGCGGTTCAGGAATATTTTTGATTTTCTCCTGCGGATCTTTAAAAACCGGAGGTTTGACCGGTTCTTCTCTTAATATAAGGTCATAAAACAAATAACCGGCAATGATAAGTAAAACCGCTAATAAAATATATCTCGACATTCCGGCGCCTGAAGATTTTTTATCCGGAATTTTTTCTTTTCTGTTTTTTGACAATCGGTAAATTAATGTTTAGCTTTTTTAAGAAATTCTTTAATCGAATCTATCAGATAATAATTCTGCTCACGCGTGCCGAGTGTAATTCTTGTTTCAGTTTTGAACGCTTCTTCATCAAGGAATTTGATCAGAAGATTTCTTTCCTTGAGAAATTTATCCAGATCTTTTCTTATACCGGCGGGCATATCCACCAGCATAAAGTTAGCATAAGATTTATAAGGAGTAAAGCCTTTCATCTTTTTAAATTCACTGTAAAAATATTCCTTATCTTCCTGCATCATCCCTGTAACTTTTTCATAATATTTATGATCGTCGTAGGCTATCAGCGATAGGTTTTCTGAAACCAGATTATATCCGAGATATCTAGTCGTGTAACCTTTAAGCTCTTCCAGATTATTTCCGGCAAAGCTGAAACCCATTCTCGTACCGGCGAGTGCGAAATACTTTGAGAAAGTTCTGCAGATAATGAGATTTGGGAATTCATCAATGTAAGGTTTCACATAACTGTTATCTTTGGATCCGAATCCCCAGTACGCTTCATCTATCATTACAATTGCGCCTCTGCACACATCAAGAAATTTTCCGAGATCTTCTTTAGAGATCATGTTTCCGGTCGGATTATTTGGCGAGGCGATAATTACGATCCTCGGTTTTTCCCTGTCATAAATTTTGATCATTTTATCGAGATCATACATGTAAGAATCAATCTTTCCGATCTTTCCTTTTTTCATCGGGTATTCTACATTAAATCCGCCGACTTCATAAGCGACTTTTTTATAATACCACCACGCTTCTTTCGGAATAAGGACTTTCTCACCGCGGGCGAGGTATCTGTGAATAAGCTGCTTAAGAATATCTTCGCTGCCGTATGATATGATGATCTGATTTTCCTTAAACCCAAAGTCCTTAGCGATCCTTTCAGATAATTTTGATTTAACGCCGCGGGAAAAATCCCTGGAATACCATGCAAGCTCTTCAATTCCGACTGTCTTCAGATATTCAAAACATTTCGGAGTAGGTCCGTACTGTGATTCATTCCTGTCGAGATACTGAATAGTTTTATATTTAAGATTATTCATTAGAATTTTTTAAAATTATTTTTTAATTTTTGTAAGAAAATTTTTAACGCCGTTCCTGCATTCTTCAGTCATTCTTGTAATAGCATTCATATCAACTGCATAATCCAGCGCAGGACCAAAGCTCATTGAAGAAACATTCTTGAACATTTCTTTTGTCAGACTGATTGAGCTTGCCGGAAGCGCGTTGAATTCAGCGCAAAGATTCATAACCGTACTTTCAAGATCTTCAGCTGTGGTTACATAATTCACAAAACCGATCCGTTTTGCCTCTTCGCCGTTTATGAATTTAGAAGTTAGAAGAAGATCTTTTGCATGAGATTCCGTAACTCTTTTTAAAAGAAATATCATTACTATTGCCGGAATGAATCCTATCCTGACTTCAGTATATCCGAACTGAGAATCCTTGTCAGCTACAATGATATCACAGGCACTGGCAATGCCGCACCCGCCGGCAAGAGCATAACCCTCTACCATTGCGATCACAGGTTTTTTACAATTGTAAATGGTTAGCAGCAGATCGCGGAATTTCTGCGAGTCAGCTTTATTTTCTAAAATGTCATACTCGGAAATTTTCTGGAGATAGTCTAAATATAATCCCGAACAGAAATTACCCGCCGCTCCCGCTAATATTATACTTTTCGTTTCTTTGTCCTCTGAAATTTTACGGAATGTCTCTGTCAGCTCCGATATCATTTCCTCATCCAGAGAATTTCTCTTCTCCGGACGGTTCATAATTATTTTTTTTGTCTGATCTTTCTCCTCTATTATTATGGTATTCAGTTTCATCTTAATTCAGTTTGGAAGGTAATTTATAAAAAAATTTTTCTCATAATTTAATATCTTTGAATCTATAAAAAAATGTTCTTTGATCATTTCTTCCGTAATTACATCCTTTGTATCCGCAAACTTAACAATCCCGCCATGTCTGAGAAGTATAGACTTGTTCGAATATTTTAAAGCAAGATTAAGATCATGAATAACAATAATAACAGTCAGATTATTTTCATTAAGCTTCTTTAGTAAATTCATAATTTCAATCTGATGATTTATGTCCAGATGTGTAAGAGGTTCATCGGCTATCAGTAATTTTCCTTTCAAATCATCTTCAGTTCCGAGCTGAACAAGCGACAGAGTCAGCAGCGCTTTTTGTCTCTGACCTCCGGAGAGTTCGTTCATTTTTTTATTTAGCAAATCTTCTATACCTGTGATCTTAACGCTGTTCATTACAATTTCTTTATCATTGCTGCTGTATCTGAAATCAGAAAAACTTTTATACGGAAATCGTCCGAGCATCAGAAAATCCTTTACTTCAGAATCAAAATGCATAAGATCACTTGACTGCGGAAGATAAGAGATGAGACCGGCCAGCTCTTTTTTACCGTAAGATAAAATATTTTTTCCGCGAAAATTTATGTCTCCCGAGTCAGGTAAATTAATTCCGGCAAGTAACCTTATTAGCGTTGATTTACCTGAACCATTTTTTCCTATGACGGCTGTAAAATCATTCCCGGTAATATCGGCATTAATATTTTTAAGACAAAAAGATCCGGAAGTAATTTTGTCATTGCCGTATGAATAGTTAATACCACTTATTTTTAGAAATTCCGTCATCTGATAAATTCCATTTTCCCCGGTTCCAAATACCATTCGAATCTGAATGTATCGCTGTCAGGTTTAAACTCTGTAAGAGATACGCCGGATTTAGAAAAAGAATTTGTTAAAGTTTTTCCTGTGAGTGAATTAAGCAATATCCCGAGTTTTGGTTCATGCCCTACAAATAATACAGAAGACATACTGCCGGAAATTCTGATCAGTTCAATAGCTCCGGCTATAGATGTTTCACTTTTTAGTTCATTTACAAGTTCGATGTTTCCCATGTAGCCCGCCTTTGCTGCAATAATTTCCGCCGTCTGTACCGCTCTTATCAGCGGACTTGTATATATCATTTCCAGATCATTAAAATATTCTTTCAGATATTCCGCTACTTCATTTTCTTTCTTTCTGCCTTTTTCGGTCAGGTATCTCAGAGCGTCTGACTTTACAGTCTCAGTAAACTGATCTAAAGCGTCAGCGTGTCTTGCAAAAAATAATTTCAATTGTAATAATGTATATAAAATTAATTGATAAGCTCAGCTGAGACAGGACAAACGCCATTGGTTTCTGTCAGTTTAACTTTTATAATGTTATTCTCCAAAACGTTTCCGGAATTTAATTTAACTCTTATATAATTAGAAGTAAGACCTTCTATTGTCTGATCATCTTTAAGAGATTCCAGTAAAACAGTTTGATCAGTTCCGATATATTTGTTATAAAATTCAAACCGCTTGCTGTCTGAGATCTTTCTGAGTATCAAGCTTCTTCTTTTTCTTTCGGCAATATCTACTTTTCCCGGCAAACCTATCGCATCCGTATTTCGTCTTTCTGAATAACTGAACACATGCAGGTAATTTACGGGAAGCGTCTTTAAAAACTCAACAGTATTTTCAAAATGCTTAACCGTCTCTCCGGGAAATCCTGTTATAACATCAGCTCCAATACAAATATCTTTTACTTCATCTTTTAGTTTTAAAATAGTTTCCAGATACTGTTCGCGGTTGTATCTTCTTCTCATGGATCTTAAAATTTCATTATTTCCGCTCTGAAGGGGAATATGCATATGCCTGCAAAACTTTTCCGAGCTTTTGGCAAAATTAATAATTTCATTTGTAATAAGATTCGGTTCTATCGAACTAAGTCTGATGCGTTCTATATCCAGTCCGTCAAGCATTTCAAGAATGTCTATCAAACTATAGTTTTCATAATCGTAATCACCGGTATTCACTCCGGTCAGAACAATCTCTTTATAACCGGCATTAATTAATCCAATAGCATTGTTCAGTACTTTTTCAGGAGAAAGACTTCTTGAAATTCCGCGCGCAAGAGGAATTGTACAAAACGAACATTTGTAATTACAGCCGTCCTGTATTTTCAGGAAAGCTCTAGTTCTCGAATCAGTATCGGCTGAATAAGCTTCAAAGAAATCAACACCGCTGCTAACAGAATCCCTGTATATGCATGATAATTCTTTTTTCTCAATATTATCGATGTAGTCAAGAAGTTTCATTTTTTCATTAATGCCGAGCACAAGATCCACGCCTTCGATTGATGCGATCTCATGCGGCTGAAGCTGTGCGTAGCAACCTGTAACTATCACATATGTATCAGGATTTTTCCTTAATACGCTTCTCACGATCTGCCTGCATTCTTTGTCAGCATTCTCCGTGACAGAGCATGTATTTAAAACGAAAACATCAGACGGTTCTCCGTATTCTTTAAGGTGAAAACCTTTTTGAGAAAAACCCTTGCCGATAGTTGAAGTTTCGCTGTAATTAAGTTTACAGCCGAGTGTATGTAGTGAAACGCTTTTCATTGGAAACAATTTACAAAAATTGAGATGTAATTAGAATATAGAAATACAAAGACTTGAAATCAGCGCTGCATCTGTCCCGGATCTTTCCAAAATTATATTGGACTCTTTGAGCAGACTGATAATTTAAATTCCTGATAAAGTTAAGACAATATTTCTTTGTCCTCCGTAGTTGCGGTGTTCACATAAATAAATACCCTGCCAGATACCGAGATTAAGTTTTCCATCCGATACAGGAATATTCAGACTGCATCCGAGTATAGATGACTTTATATGTGAAGTCATATCATCAGGTCCTTCGGCAGTGTGAAGATAGTGACCGCCATCTTCGGGAACCATAATATTAAAGTGTGATTCAAGATCGTCTCTTACAGACGGATCCGCATTTTCATTTATAGATAGGGAAGCTGAAGTATGTTTTATGAAAATGTTAAGTATACCTGCTTTTATGGATCTCAATTCAGGAAGCGATCCTGAGATCTCATTTGTAATAATATGAAAGCCACGTTTGCGCTGTGTTATTTCTATTTCTTTCTGATAGATTTTCATATATGGAATTTAAAAATTTTAATATTATATATTTAAATATATATTTTAAAAATTTGCTAATAAAGGAATTTGCTTAAATGATTTAAGTTTTGTCAGTGAAATACCCGGTTACGGTACTTTAAAAAAAGAAAAACTAACGGACAGCCAAATATACTAACTTGATATAAAAAATGCATTATGCTAATTTTGAATTTACAATTCATTCATAAAAATTTAACTTCTACTTAAATGCCAGAAGAATACAAAGAACCCGCACCTTATAGAAAGGGCGAGGTGAATCCATTTGAATCAATGATGGTAAGGTTTGATAAAGCCTGCGAACTATATAAGTTAGACAAAGGACTTTATAATTATTTAGCAGCACCGGTTAAGCAAGTTATAGTATCAATACCTGTAACAATGGACGACGGAAGTCTCCAGGTATTTGAAGGTTTCAGGGTAATTCACGATAATATTTTAGGACCGTCAAAAGGCGGAATACGTTTTTCACCCGATGTTGATATAGATGAGGTAAAAGCTCTTGCTTCATGGATGACGTGGAAATGCGCAATTGCTAATATTCCCTTCGGAGGCGCAAAAGGGGCGGTGAAGTGTGATCCGTCTAAATTATCCCCGAGAGAACTTGAAATGATTACAAGAAGGTATACTGTAAATTTACTTGAAGTTTTCGGACCGGATTCAGATATACCCGCTCCTGATATGAACACCGATGAACAGATCATGGCGTGGATAATGGATACTTACAGCATGCATAAAAAAGAAACGGTTACAGGAGTAGTTACAGGAAAACCGATTATTATCGGAGGTTCCAAAGGAAGAAGAGAAGCAACAGGAAGGGGAGTAATGATCGCAACCATGGCTGCCCTCAAGACTCTTGAGATAGATCCTACCTCTACAACATGCGTTGTACAGGGATTCGGTAATGTAGGCTCTGTAAGCGCTCAGCTTTTAAATGAAAAAGGAGTTAAAATTATAGCGATCAGTGATGTAACAGGCGGATATTATGATAAGAATGGTATTGATGTAAACAAAGCAATTGAATATGTTTCAAAAAACAAAGTGCTTAAAGGCGGAAATTTCGGAACTTCAATTACAAATGAGGAATTGCTTGAACTTGAATGCGACATTCTTGTACCGGCTGCCAAAGAAGATCAGATATCCGCTCACAACGCAGACAGGATCAAAGCAAAACTAATAGTCGAAGGCGCTAACGGTCCTATCTCAGCCGATGCTGATGATATAATTGCAGGCAAAGGTATAAGAGTAATTCCTGACATTCTTGCGAATTCCGGCGGAGTAATAGTATCTTATTTCGAATGGGTGCAGGACAGAATAGGATATTTCTGGGATGAAGATGATATTAACAACAGACTGAACAGAATGATGACGGAAGCTTTTGATGTAGTTTATAATTCTTCCATTAAGTATAATACAACTTTAAGACTCGGAGCATATATACACGCTATAGATAAAGTTTCCAAAGTGTTGAAACTCAGAGGAATTTACGGTTAGAAAAATGAAAATTAAATGCCTCCTGATCTTTATTTTATTTTTATATTCAGGAGGTAATTGTATTTGTCAGGAGAATCCGGGTAATCTTTATCTTATAGATAAACTGATAGAGGAAAGTTTTTTGTCACTGGAAAATAAAATGACTTCGCTCGGTAATGACAGATTTTATGAAATTGAAATAAATCAGGATAAACAGGAAGAGATCTATTTTCTGGATAAAATTAAACAAAGATTCAACGGTTATAAATTGTTTTTGAATGAGAAGTTTGATACCTCTGATTACCGTATTACCTTCAATAACATTATCATAAAGCCCCTTTATTCTAATATAAAAGGTTCGGATTTGACGGGAAATAAACTTACCGGAATAGAAATACAGGTTTCATATGAATATGTAATTGTAAGAAAAGAAAACAAAGAACGTCTATACAGTGACAGGATCTCGAAGAAAATAAAAGACAGTTTTGATTCTGAACGGATAAATCAGGTCGAGGACAGCAGATACAATTTTACAAAAGGAAATTTACCTGAAGAAGAAGGTTTAGAGAAATATTTATTCCCATCAATAATTGTTGCTGTATCAGCCGCTGCTATTATAATGTTCTTTTCTATCAGAAGTAATTAATCAAAAGTAAATATAACTTTTGTTTATTTAAGTCAGTATCTGAGAAACAGATCTGACATTGATGTAAAAAAAATTTAAAAAAAGTATTGAAGAAAATAATTTATTCGCTGCTGATGATGATTGCCGTATCAGCGCTTGTTTCATGCAGTTCATCTGACAAAGCAAACATAAATACCGATGATCCCGAGAAAGCGTATTTTACCGCAAAATCAAACTATGATAAGGGAGATTACTTAGAAGCAATTGACGACTTCAATCTGATCAAGTTGAAATTTTCAGGATCAAACATTATTGATAAAAGTATTTATTTTCTTGGAATGAGTTATTATAAAAGGGAAGAATACATTCTTGCAATTTATGAATTTGAGACACTTGTAAAAAATTATCCTTCAAGCGAATATTCTGAAGACGCAAGATACAGTATGGCAATGGGATATTACAAACTGTCTCCTGCTTACAATCTGGATCAGACATATTCCCGTTATGCCATTACTGAGTTTCAGAATTTTCTCGATCTGTATCCAAACAGCAAACATGCAAGATCTGCAGACAGCAAAATAGCTGAATTACAGAACAAGCTAGCTTATAAAACATTTAAAAGCGCTGAGCTTTATTTCAATCTGGAAAACTACAAAGCTGCGCTGGTTTATTACAACAATATTCTTGAAGATTATTTCGATTCAAAGTATGCAGATGACGCACTTTACGGAAAGATACAGGTACTCATTATTAAAAAAATGTATGAGGAAGCTAAGAAGGAGATAAAAAGATTTGAAGATATATTTACATCAAGCGAATTCCTTTCAAGAGTAAAATCATTAAAGGCGAGAATACCGGCATGATAAATAAATTAAAGACAGTGAAAAGTTCACAGGTGAAAATGATCGAGCTCGTATTGCCAAATGATACAAATGTACTGGGCAATCTTCTCGGAGGCAGGCTGATGCACTGGATTGATATAGCTGCCGCATTGTCGGCTGCAAGACATTGTAACTCTGTTGCAGTTACCGCCGCAGTTGATAATCTTGTGTTTCATCATCCTATAAAGCTCGGAGATATTGTTCGATTGAAAGCATCTGTCAACAGGGCTTTTAATACATCTATGGAAGTTGGTGTCAAAGTAGAAATAGAAGAGATAAAAACAGGAGACATCACACATTCAAACAGCGCATATCTTACGTTTGTAAATATTAATACTGAGACAAACAAACCTGCAAAAGTAAATGAGATCATTCCCGAATCACCGGAAGAGAAAAAGCGATATGAACAGGCTCTGGAAAGAAGAAATCAGAGATTGTCCGAAAAGCACGGCATAATTAAAAATTAAAATTCCGGCATTTATATCACTTCATGAAAAGTATTGAGATAGTATGTGATAATTTATCTAAGATCTATTCCGGAAAAGTAATATTCAAAAACCTATCTTTAAAATTAACTACAGGCAACTCCATTTCAATACTCGGAAAAAACGGATCAGGTAAATCAACACTTATCAAAATTCTTAGCGGAATTATCTCTGCAAATAAAGGCAGTATTACTGTAAGCGAAGAGAATATTCCCGTTCCGGCAAATCTCTGCTATTCCAGGATAGGTCTCATTTCCCCTTACCTTAATCTGTATGATGAACTTACAGCATCCGAGAATCTCCGGTTTTTTTGCGGGTTAAGGAATGATTCGGAAAAAGTAATGGATGAGAGAATCGATTATTTTCTGAACAGAGTAAGGCTCTTTGATAAAAGAAATGAAACGGTGAGAAATTATTCTTCAGGTATGAAGCAAAAATTAAAACTGATATTTGCCGTTATAAATCAGCCAAGAATTTTATATATGGATGAGCCAAGTACAAATCTTGATTCAGAAGGGATTGACATAGTTTATGAAACAGCGGAGGAACATAAAAAAAACGGAATTCTTATTGTTGCAACAAATGATAAAGAAGATATAAAGCTTTGTGAGAGTTCACTGAATATTGAAGATTATAAATAATATAAATGCTTCTTAAAAATTCTTATCTGGTTTTTAAAAAAGACTTAAGCTCTGAGCTTCGTACCAGATATGTAATTAATTCTCTTCTGATGTTTGTACTCGTTACAATTTCTATTATACGTTTTGCGATCGGGGATGAAAAGGCGGATAATGAAATTCTGACCGGGTTATTATGGATAGCTGTTTTTTTTACTTCGGTCAGCGGTCTTTCGAGGACATTTGTAAAGGAGGAAGAAAAGGAAACATCAGTTGCGCTGAAGTTATCCACCGGCTCTGACAGCGTCATACTTGGAAAGCTTATATTCAATATGGTTCTGACTTTCTCCCTCAACGCTCTTATACTTTTTCTGTTTGTAATAATAACTGATTATCAGATAAAAAACCTTCCGGGATTTCTGATCGTTTTAGTATTCGGTAATCTGGGACTTGTATCCGCTTCTACAATTATTGCAGCTATAATTTCAAAGGCGAATTCAAAAGGAACCTTGTATCCGGTACTTTCATTTCCCGTTTTGCTACCGCTGCTTATAACAGTGATCAATGCAACCAAACTCGCAAGTCTTGGAGTGGAAACAGATAAGCTGTTTGGTGAAATACAAATTCTGATCTCTTACTTTATAGTAGTAACAGTTGCATCTTTAATGTTATTCAAATATGTCTGGGAAGATTAGTTAATTGAAATGATATATTTATAAATTTAAATTGTCAGCATGTATTTCAACATCCAGTTTAAGAATAAAGTAATAATATTATTATGAATAAAATATTTACATCACTTGTGTTTTTAATTATATCCGGGGTAATAGTGCTGGGTTTAGCATTGCCAATTCCCAATATTCCTGCGCTAGGAGATAAAGCGAGAGTTCTTTATTTTCATGTGCCTATGTCATGGATATCCGTACTTGCTTTTTTTATGTCAATGTGGTATTCGATAAGATATTTAAAAACGAAGGATCATGATTATGACATCAGATCATATTCATGCGCGCAGCTTGGATTTTTATTCTGTATACTTGCGACTGCAACCGGATCATTGTGGGCAAAATTCAGCTGGGGTTCATTCTGGAACTGGGATCCGAGACAGACATCGATATTTATATTACTGCTGATATACGGAGCATATTTTGCTTTGAGATCGGCAATTGATTCCGAAGATCAGCGCGCAAAGCTGTCTTCAGTATATGCGATAATTGCAGCTGTAACGGTTCCGTTTTTTGTATTTATAATGCCGAGGATTGTAGAAAGTCTTCATCCTGATCCTATAATTAACACGCAGGGTAAGATAAATATGGACAGTTCAATGCTTACTGTTTTTATTTCGGCTTTGACAGGATTTACTATGCTTTATCTCTGGATGCTGAATTTAAAAATAAGAGTAGAAAAAATAAATTATAATAAATTAAGTTTAAACGATTAAAAATTTTTTATGTATGATTTTTTAGAAACCAATTCACTTTATATTGTTATGCTGATAGTGCTTATTATCTGGGTAGGTATATTCGGATATCTGAGATCGCTTGACAATAAAATAAAGAAGATTGAAAACTCCGGTAAATAAATCCTGAAAGTTTTTATTCACCGGATTAGTAATAACGCTGTATTTTTTCAGTTATAATATTCTTCATCATATCCGCCGAATTCAGAAGTTCCGCTGCTTCCGGAGAACATACTTCCGAGCATATCTTTGTACATTATTACAGAATCAATTTCATCCTTCGCAATTTTAGAATTCTGATGCAGACCGTCCAATACAAATTCCATTAAAGAAGCCAGCTCATGATCATTCTCAAAATACTGAGGATACTTCATTACGAAATTTTCCAGACCGTCTACTTTCTTTAATTCTGCAAAGTAATTTTTAAAAGTCATATCATCCTTAATATTTACTTTCCCTCCGAACTGAAACCAATCAATGATCTCAGAATACGGATCTTTAATGCTTTTTTCCTGCTGTGTTTTATCGCCGGATTTCTTTTTCAGCTTCTGCAGAGGATCCGGAAAATATTTTTTAAAAATTTCCCTGACAGATTTTGAGATCAGAGCTTTAGCAACTTTTAACGAACCTTCCTGCTCACCTTCAAAGACCAGTTCTACTTTACCCGTGATCCCCGGTAAAATAGAAAGCACATCACACATTCGCGGCATTATAAATTCTTCACTATTCATTATCGATCTTCTCTCAGCATTACTTATGAGATTTTCCATAGAGGAAATCGTAAGTCTTGCGCTTACTCCGGATTTCTGATCGACGAATTCACTTATCCTGGCCTGCATTGCAGTCATTTCAATTATCTCTCTGAAATAATAGGGGATATGAATTTTCTTCTTTTCGTTTCTGTCTGTCCATGAATTTGACTCAGTGATCTTTATTCCGTCTTCAAGTATCTTCGGATAATGAGTTATGATCTGTGAATCAATTCTGTCTTTTAACGGAGTGATAATATTTCCCCTGTTTGTATAATCTTCAGGATTTGCTGTAAAGACCATCAGGATATCGAGTGGAATTCTTATGTTGAATCCTCTGATCTGAATATCTTTTTCCTGCATAATATTGAGAAGACCAACCTGTATTCTCGGCTGCAGATCAGGGAGTTCGTTAATTACAAAAATACCTCTGTTAGTCCTTGGAATAATTCCGAAATGAATCGCGCCTTCATGGGAATAATGCAGTCTTTGATTAGCAGCTTTGATAGGATCAATGTCTCCGATAAGATCTGCTATATTCACATCAGGAGTGGCAAGCTTCTCGCTGTATCTCTGCTCTCTGAATATCCATTCAATTTCAGTCTCGTCTCCTGAATCATTGATCAGATCAACTGAATATTTTGAAATGGGATTAAAAGGGTTGTCGTTTATTTCTGATCCTTTTATAATCGGAATATACTCGTCAAGCAGTTCAGGGATAAGTCTTGCAATTTTCGTTTTAGCCTGACCTCTCAAGCCAAGCAATATTATGTCGTGTTTAGAAAGAAGCGAATTTATCAAAGAGGGAATAACACTGTTATCATAACCGATTATTCCTTTAAAGAAGGATTCTTTGTTTTCAATTTTTTTTATCAGATTATTTCTGATCTCATCTTTTACTGTTAAAACTTTGTATCCGGATTTCTTTAATTGTCCGAGGGTTCTTATTTCGTTTCGATTCATTAATTTCAGGCAGGTAAATTATTTTTAAATTAGTTTGTAAATATTTGAATTGTCTATCCGTTAAACTGAATATATGAATTCAGCATTTCGATTTTTTCTTCTTTCTGATTCATATCATAAAGCATAAGATCCCTTATCGATATTATCCCTTTCAGGTCCTGACCTTCGATGACAGGCATATGACGTATATTTTCCTGCTTCATGATCTGCATGCAGTATTCGGGAGTATCATGCGAATCTATTACAATAACTTTCTTTGTCATAACATCATCTACCGGAGTTTCAAACAGGTTAATTTCTTTTGCAATGCATTTTCTGAGAAGATCTCTTTCGGAGAAAATTCCAATGAGCTTAAGTTTCTCGGATTGCCCGAGGACAGGCACTGCGCCGATATTGTGCAGTCCCATGAATTTTGCGACATCAATTATCTTCATGCCTGATTTTACAAAATGCATGGGCTTGTCTTTTATAAGATCTTTTAGAGTTTTCATTTTTTACCTCCGGTAAGTTTTTCAGAAAAATATGCAATAAATTTTCAATAAGCAATATTATCATTTTAAGAATTTAATATTTTTTATGAATGGACTTATGTCCGGGCACAAAAAATAATGTCAGGACATGAATCCTGACGTTAATGAATATTGAAAAAAAATTTATTATAGAACCTTTTGCTACAGATATTAGGAAAATATCTGATTTTAAAAATTACTTCAATCCGCCCTTCTTCAGTTCAAGCAGATAATTGGTTATAAGATTTTCATAGTCTTCAGAAAACCCTTCTTTGCTTAATCTTAAGAAATCTTCCTTCAGCGCATTGTATGAATTTGGTCCGCTGAGAATTATTTCAGGCGGTGAATTTCTGCTTATATTCTCTCCCGGTCTCGATTCTCTTTTCGGTTCAAAATCTTTTTCCCTTTGCGAAAGCCTCGCATCAAGAAGTCTTGATAATATCCTGTTCTGCTTCTCGATCAGTTTATCATCTACATTATATTCGCTAAGCTCTTTTACAATCTCCTGCATTTCTCTTTGTATCTCATCCATATTGCCAAGTACTTTCTCTCCGCTTCTTTCCTGCTCTCTCTTTAACTCTTCATTCAGCATCTCAAGGGATTTCTGAATCTGCTGCTGCTCCATACTAAGCCGCTGCATCTCCTGTCTTTGCTCCTGTGTCAGTCCGTCAGGAGAATTGCCTTTGCCGTCTTTTCCTGTCTTTCCGTTCTCACCGGAATTTCCTTCCATTCCCATTTTCCCTGATTTGCCGTTCATACCCATCTGCTGCGCAATTATATCACTGAGCCTGTCCATCAGCTGACCCATATTTCCTGAACCGGGTTTATCTCCCTTTCCGCCTTTGCCGCTTTTTCCCATTTCAGAAAGCATATCGCCAAGCATCTTTGCAGCATTATCAAGAGATTCTTTTGCTTTTCCCTGATCGCTTGAAGCATCTTTCTGCTTCATCTCGCCGAGCTCCTTCCCTGCTTTGTCCATTTTATTATATGCATTTCCTAATTCCTTCCCGAGGTCCGGAGACATCTTCATTCCCATCTTTGAAGCATTCATCAGATCATCTATCGTTTCAGAAAGTTGATTCTGAAGATCACCCTGATCCTTTTTATTCTGCTGAAATTCACCCTTTTCATCTTCATCTAGTTCGTCGGTTTTATCTTTCAGCTCCTGCTGTCTCCTGCTCATCTCTTCCAGTTCTTTTTTAATGTCTTTAAGTTTTTCCGTTAATTTACTCTGCTTATCCTGTGAATCCATCATCTTGCCCAGTGCATTTTTCATTTTCTCATCCATGTTGTTAAGTTCTTCAAGAATTTCTTCCTGAGTTTTCTCTGAACTGCTTTTCTGAGAATTTTTCAACTCATCACCGGACTTCTGCATTTTATTCTCTACGCCTTTTTTATTCATCTGCTTTTGTATTTCCTCAAGTTCTTCAGGACTTAGTTCATCCTTCATTTTATTCATTTCATCAATCAGTTTCTGAAGCTCATCGTTAAAATCTTTAGTCTGCTCTTTAATGTCTTGCTGCTTTTGTGAAAGTTCATCCATTTTATTCTTATCACTGTCCTTCGCATTCTCCGTTTCATTTTTCAGCTGCTCCTGTTTTTTTGCAATGTCTTCAAGCTTCTGAGTAAGCTCTCCGAATTTCTGCATGTTTTCAATCTTCTTCATCAGCTCCATCGCCTTTTCCATATATTTCTTAAACGCCTCTTCATCAAATTTAAAATTCTTTAACGCTTCCTTAAGCTCTTCTTCGTTATTCTTCTTTAACGCCTCTTTAAGCTTCTCAAGCATTTTCTGAAATTCTGGAGTGTTGATCTTATTGAACATTTTCTGAAGCTCCATATACTGCTCAAGCGTTTTTTCATCCAGCATATTATTCTTCTGCATCTCTTCCATGTTCTGATCAAGTTTGTTCTGAGCGGAATTCATATTCTTCTGGAAATTATCCAGCTTTTTTTCCATCTCCTTTTTGCTTTCTTCATTCAGACCTAGCTCTTCGTTTCTCTGAAGCTGCTTTTTAATATCCTCAATATTCTGATTTAGTTCTTCCATCTGATCATAAGCTGATTCCATTTCTAATTTCAATTCCTTTGTCATAACTTCGCTCTCCTTTAAAATATCAGAGATCGATTTGTACTGTATGGTTTTTATCTCGGACCTTGCTGTCTTTCCCGTGTTGTCTGTTACTTCAGTAAAATATTCAGCGCTTTCACCCGAACGGAGATTTAATCCGGATAAATTCCATATGTAAGGCACTTCAAGTGAAGTAGCGGTAGGATTTTTTATCTCTATGTTTAAATAATTATAATCAGGCGCTGCGCCGTCTCCGGCAATTAGTTTTACTTTCCTATAACCTAATACAAGCTTAGAAAAACCGTAGTCATCTGAAATTCTTGATCTGACTAAGATCTCTTTTTCTCCTTTAAGCTCTAAGTTTGATTCGGCGGGTTCGATTATTGTAATTCTCGGCGGTTCGTCAGGCAGAACTTTTATAGTGTATTGTTTAAAGCTTCTGTTAACGCCGCCTTTTGTATCCTTCAGTATAAATCTGTAACTGCCGCTTTCTTTTACTGTGACGTTTCCTTTTGCCGTAGAACCGTTATGCTCAAATGTCACAGTGTTTCCGTTGATATCAATTCCCGCAAAAGAAAGATCAGCGCTTGCTGTCAGATTAAACTCTATATTGCTGCCTTCAGGACAGTAAATGTTACCTTCATTTTCGGGAAGAGTCTTTTCAGGTAATCCTGTGAACTCCGGCGGTATTACTTTAACAGTAAAGTTTTTAATGACAGGGTATTCTGAAACAGTGATCTTATATTCTCCTGATCTGATTCCTTTATACTCGGCAAAATAGATTAAGTCATGAACTGTATTTTCAATAGTCCCGGTGAAATTATTACCGGTCTCTGAAATTAATTTTACCGGAGCTGAAAGCTTCTCGTTTCCGTCTGCAGTAATTTGTTTTGTGAATAAATTAATTTCCTTAATATTGAGTTCTTCGGATGTGGAATTAATAGTAACGCCGACTATGACATTTTCTCCTGCTGAGATCTCAATATCGCCGGGTATTATTTCAAAAGAAATACCCGTGTCATTATCAAGAAAGTTGTAATTATGATTTACAATTCTTTTTACAGCTCCGTTGAGATTCCCGGGGAATATTAAAAACGCAGAAACTATGAATACTAAAACTGAAAGAAATATTAAAAATAATTTTTTAAGTGAAGAAAATTTTATAAAGGAAGAAAGATCTTTCTCGCCTGCAATTTCATTGATGCTTCTCAGGTCTTCCTGTATTAACTCATCTGAAAATACTTCATTTCTTTTTTCTTTCTTATCAGGCATTGCAAGCGATAATGAATTTGATAACTTGTCCTTTATATCTCCGTAGTTATCTCCTACTTTTCTGGAGTAAGAAATCAGATCAAAATTTCCGATCATTCCGGATCTCTTCAGTATAAAATTTAAAATAAGATATGTGACCGTTGTAACAGACACAGAAAGGAATCCCCAGTAAAAAATTCCTCTTGTACCTGTACCAAATCTGAATATTGCCTCGGCTAATATTATCAAAAAACCCGCTGATAAAAGTATAGTAAAAGTTAAAAGGATATTTTTCGTGAATTTAAAAAGAAGTTCCTTTTTATTTACAGCAGTTAATTTCTTTTCTAAATTATTATAAATGGATGTTACACTGACAGGATAGTTCATTTTTAAAGTTAGCAGTTAATAGTTAGTAGTTAATAGTTAATAGTTAGTAGTTAATAATTAAAAGTTAGAAGTTTTTGTTCATTAGACATTAGATATTTAACATTTGCCATTTGATCATTGATAATTGATCATTGATAATTGAATGTGTATAACCTTTGTTAATCAATAATGTTTCAGCTAATCTCAACAGAAATACTTATTTATTACCTATTTTACTAATATCTCAGTTAAAATAAAAGTTCTTATACAATAATTTTATCCTGATAAATTATGAATAGCAATTTAAATATATTTATCCGTTTATATCATTTAAATTTATCAATATTTCTCTTAATAAATTCCAGAATATTTTTAACAGCATCTAAACCTTTTAAAGTTACAGGCATCTAAATTATGAGCAAAGAAAATAATATGAATCCGGATAAGGTCTCTATAAATTTAATTCCGAAAAGTTCAGATCCTGAAGTTAAATTTATTAATGACGCGCTGAAAGGCAGTAAAGAAGCTTTCAGAAGAATATTTGATGACAATGTCTCAAAGGTTTATTCGGTGTGTTTCAGATTTACCGCCGACTATGACCTTGCAAAAGAGCTGACGCAGGAAGTTTTTATAACTGCATGGAAAAAGCTGACTTCATTCAGATATGAATGCAGATTTTCTACATGGCTGCACAGTATTGCGGTAAATCAGTTTCTTATGCATGAAAGGACTTCGAAACGGATAATCGCGGGACGGGAAGAATATTCTAAACAGAGACGACATTATGTTGATCAGAATAATGATGACCTTAACATCGATCTGCAGAATGCCATTATGAAACTTCCTGACCAGGCAAAAGCTGTCCTGATACTGCATGACGTGGAAGGATTTATGCATAATGAAATTGCTGAAATTATGAATATCAAAACCGGTACTTCAAAAGCTCACCTTCACAGAGCGCGAAAATTATTAAGAGAGGAGTTAAAAAAATGAATGAAGAAATAAATAAGGAAAATATCTGTGGTGAGATTGAGCTGCTTATTGATGAACAGATTGAAGGAATGATCTCACTTTCCGATAAGCAAAAAATGGAAATACATATTGCTGATTGTCCGGGTTGTAAAGAATATCTGAAGAAAACTCTCGAGACTCTTTACAATCTCGATAAGCTGAATTCAAAATACGGATCTTTACAGAAAAGCGATCAGGAAAATATATGGGAAAATGTTTCAGATAAAATTAACTTCAGTGAACATTCGGATAAAATAATTTCTCAAAACGAAAATACAGCAAACACTTATACGATCTTCCGGAAAAAATATGTCTGGATATCCGGCATTGCCGCTGTGATAGCAATTTTATTTATTTTTTATGCCGTTAAAAACTGGGACTTCAGACAGGGTAATGATTCGTTACAATATTCCTTTGGTCTTCCTACTTACTGGAAAGTCGTCAGCGTAAAAGGTTCTCCGAAAATTAATGATATGAATATGGTCAGCTCTGACAGCATTAAGGAAGGTCAGTGGATCACTACGGACAGTGTTTCAATTGCAGAGTTAATAATCGCTGATATCGGTAAAGTGACGATAGAGCCGGATTCAAAAGTTATATTAGTAAAAGGAGCCGACAGTACAAGACAGATCTTTGTGGAATACGGAATGGTGAATACAGAAACTCAAAACGGAGATAACCGGGCTTTCAAAGTCGGAATACCTTCGGCAGTTGCGGAAAATAAAGGCGGCTCTTACTCTTTAAAGATCGATAAGAACGGCGACGGTATGATAGTTGTAAAGTCAGGTAAAGTCGATGTGCTTTCGACGAATAAAAATGCAATAGTACCTGCAGGTAATATTGTCATGACAAAAAACGGACTCGGTGTCGGTACTCCTTTTAATGAACAGTCAAGTCCAGGATTTAAAAACGCACTGTTTAATTATGACTTTGGAAATTGTAATGACGCTTGTATGAATATTATTATTGATAATGCCAAAATGACTGATGCCGTTTCACTGATAAATATTCTGAATGGCAGCAAAGCTGTTAATGAAACAAAAGAAGAAATTTACAATAAAGTAGCGAACTTAATTCCGCCGCGCGCTCCCGTACATAAAGACAGTCTTGAATTCTTTGATGAAAAGGAACTGGAGATATGGATCGATGACATTCAGAAAAAGATTGAGACCGATCTTAAAGGCTCTCTCGAAAGACTGGAGGAAAATCTTTCGAAATACAAAGATGATATGGAGAAGTTTTATTTTGACTCTGCAAAGTTTTACTTCCTTCCTGAAAATTTCGACTTTACTGAAATACCGGAAGTCCCGGAAGTCCCTGAAGATTATGAAAATTATAAATTTAAATACTCAAGTGATTCCGCATACTTTAATTCCGAAGAGATGAAAAAGGAAATGGAAAAAATGAAAAAAGAAATTGATGAATCAAATAAATTCAATAAGGAAGAGCTTGACAGGGAAATGGAGCAGATGGACAAAGAGCTGAAGGAACTGAATAAGAAATTGAAGGAAAATATTTATTTCAACAATGAAGAGTTTAAAAAAGAAATGGAAAGAGTGAAAGAGGAGATGAAAAGATCAGTTAAGGAATATAAGTTCAATGAAAAATATAAATTCAATGAAGACGATAATAAAGATAATACTGATTACAATTCCAAAGATACTGAAAACTCAGATATTCCTGAAGCGCCGAAAGAGCCTGACATTCCTCCGGATGGGGAAAACAAATAATTCACTGAATTCTAAATTGATCCGGGTAAGCATTTTCTTTACTTACCCGGATTTGTTTTAATATATAAAGATTGTAAGTTTGAATTAATTTTTTTAGTTTAGCATAATTTTTTCATTCATTAAAAACATAAATGTCGGATATTTCTGATAACATTAAAATTTTTATTGCAATACTTGTGCTTGTAAATCCGCTGGAAGGAATTTCAATTTTTCTTTCAAAGACAACCGGAATAGAAAAGGATGTTAAAGCCCGAATAGTCAGAAAAACCACTTTATCGGTTTTTGTTGTGATGATAGTATCCTTGTTTTTCGGAAAGTTTGTGCTCACACTTTTTGGAATTGGAATTCCTTCATTCACGATCGCCGGCGGTATAATAATATTTTTAATCGCTATTGATATGGTTTTGGGTAAATCAGATTCGGGAGAAAAAAGTCTGCCGAATGATCCAAACAAGAATCCCGAAGATATAGCTGTCGTCCCGCTCGCTATTCCAATGCTTGCCGGACCCGGAGCAATCAGCAGCATTATATTGTACGGCAGCAACAGCCAAGGTATTATGAATGATATTATTCTTGTTGTGATCCTGTTTCTCGTGGCAGCTGCTGTTTGGCTTTCTCTGAATGCAGCTTCGAAAATGGAAAAGAAACTTGGTAATACCGGGGTTAAAATTTTAACTAAAATTTCAGGTCTGCTCGTTGCTGCTATTGCGCTGGAAATGGTATATCAGGGGTTAATACAATTGTTTCCTAAATTACAATGACATGAAAAATCGTTCTCTCTAACATGAACCATTTTTTTAATCTTCATCGATCTCATGCGTTTTCTTAAGCTCGGCCGATCTTTTTTTCTCAGACATAGTTATAAATGCTACTGAGATCAGAATAAATATCAGAGATACCCAGTCAGATGTTCCCGGAAATTTACCTCCGAAAAAAACAAAGAATATAAGTGTAGCCGCTGTACCAGCAATTAATGAAGTGAGCCTGTTAACAAGTCCGGCAAATGTTGCTGTCCTTCCCTTGAACATAAATATAAACACCGAAAAAAATGCGACAGCTCCGAAAGCTGTACCGGCAAATATCGCCCATCCCCAGTCTTCAACCGGATTGTTTATGGCTTCAACATATTCCGTGATCTGCGGTCCCGTCCACCCGAACATTTGCGGTGAAAAATAAATAACTAATCCGACTACAACCATCGTCAAAAATGCCGCGATCTGTTCTACAGCAAAAAATCCTTTGTTGTCCTGTTTAACATCTTTTCCTCTGGTGTTTTTATAATAGTTCATGATATAGATCCTGATGGAATATGCTATTATATATGCTGTTAAAATAATCACTGCAGCTGCATTGTAAATAAAATCAAACCCGCCTTCCTTTTGCCATATAAGATTTATGCATACAGCAATGATCGCAAATAATACCGCTATATTTTCTTCCATATAAACTTTCTTCTTTAATATACCTGATCTGATCTGAAGTGCATCCACTACGCGGCTGATTATAATTACACTCCCTCTCATTATTACCATTGCTACCATCACTGAGATCGGCAGTGAATACATTAAGGTAGTAGTGGGAATTATAACTGCTGTACATACTCCGGAGGGGATGATGTATAAAAATTCTTCCGGCATTCTTATGCCAAGGAAAGTAGTGTAACCGTTTGTCTGAATTTTATACCATTTTAAAACCAATACTATCGACAGCGCTAATAAAGTACCGCCGGTGGTACTGTATACAAGATACTGTATATTCTTCATTCCGGGAAATCCGAGATCTGCACTGCCGAGAAAATACTTTACGCTTATACCGGTTACTACATAAAATAAAAAATAAAATATACACAGCTCTATCAGTCTGCCTGTGCTGCCGTCTTTTGTTTTAAACAAGATTTTCCGTTTTTATATGAATTAAAAATTTAAAACTTATTAAAGAGATAATATGTGAATAAAATAATATAAAGAAATAAACCTGCCGAACTCACGATCATATGATAACTTCCTCCGGACTTTCCTAATGGAATTATTGCCATCATCGAAAGTGATAATGAACATAAAATAAATCCTGAAGAACTGATTTCAGAGAAGATTAAAATAAACAAAAGATTTATAATAATAACTGCAAACATTAACTGATGAATTTTTTTTGAAATGGTAATCAATTTAAATTTAAGCAGCCATCCTGTATAATAATTTATAACATAAAAGATCAGACCGGTATAAATTAAAATGTCTCCCGTTTTCAATTTATTTTACTTCCCGCTGAATTTATTTCTGAAAGCGAGTTCATCCGGCTCTTTCCTCTGCGATGACTTCCAGTCAATGGTCGGTCTTTTAATTTCAGGATCTGTATAACCCATTCTGAATACTGCCATTAATTCGTAATCGTCATTTACATTCAATATATCTGAGATCGCTTTCCATTTTACAGGTATCTCTCCGGGAGTTGAAATGAACTGCATTCCCATTCCAACCGAAGTTGTAACCAGCCATAAGGTCTGAATTACTGCGCCCATAGATATTACCGAATAAAATCCGGAAAGTTCTTCTCTTTTATATTCATCTTTTGTTAGAATGATTGCAAATAATAAAGGAGATGATGACACAAGTTTTTCCTCATCATTGCCTAGTATCCGAGACACTTTGAATTTTGAAATTACCTTTCCGCCGGCCTCTGAAAAAATTGATTTGGCAAATGGTTTTAAAAATACGGGAAGATGATCGATGTGTATTCCGTCCTTTGACTTTTCCATTTCTTCAACACTGAATCGGAAATATTTTCTGTACTGTTTCCAGAATCTTCCGTCGTCCATTAATTCTGTCATTGCGTCACCGGCTATCACGGCTATCTTCTTTATTATTTCCTTATCATCAATTATTATAAATCTCCACGGCTGTGAATTGAAATGACTCGGGGAATGTGAAGCCATTCTTATCAGCAGTTCAATGTGCTCTTCCGATATATCTTTATCCGCGAATTTTGAATTTGCAGTTCTTCTGTTTTTTATTGCATCAAAAAGATCCATTTAGTTCAGTCTATGTTTTCTGAAAATGATTCATAAATTTTATTTGCCAATTCTATAGTGACCTGATATTTCCCATCTGAACATTTTATCCTCATTAGCTATATGTCCGGGATCAGGATGATTGTGTATTACCTTATATCTTTCTCCTGTGAAGCTGTCTGAAACAATTCCAATGTGATCACTGGCCCCGTCCTGATTCATATCCCATACCACTATATCTCCCGGTAAAAAATTTTCATCTTTTATTACGTTCCAGTTCTTCGCAAACCATACTTCAAGATTCATCACTCTCCTGTGATCAATATTTGAATCCGGCTTTTTATTTCCCCATCTTGCAAAAGGATAATCAGACCTGTTGGAAAGTATATCTTCGTGCAGTTCTTTCTGAAGGTCTGCAATTCCTCCGTATCTGAGTGAACGCACAATAACATCAGTACAAACACCGATCGCTGGATCGAGATCTCCTTCAGGATAAATCTTCTTTCCTTTATCCTCTCCGTTTTGAAAAGTCAGTACATAATAACCCATTGTCAGATCATATTCTGTATTCTCATTAAGATTTATTATAGCACCTTCAACAATTTTTTTCTGAAGATCAGTAAGTATTGGTTTATTTTGTGAAGCCGTAGAATCCACTCGCACGGGAATTTGATTTTCAGGCGCATTACTTTTTGAATTACAGCTTGTCAGAAAAAATACGGAATGTATAAGTATGATAAAAATAAATTTCACTGAATTGTAAAGTTAATTGTGTAAATATTTATTCTCTAAATTAAGGTTCATAAATAAATTTTATCTTCCGAAATCATCTGATATTCTTCTTATATCATCTTCATCCGAAGGATTGCCGGGAATTCTGTGAACCCAGATCTCTGCAATTACACCCCAGTCTTCAAGGCCTGCCAGTCTGTGTCTGGTTCCGAGCTGCATCTCGACAGTATCGCTTTCATTATAAATTCCCATTTCATCCGGCTGCACATCATCGGGGCTCATATAAATTCCTACAGGTCCTTTTATAACTCTCCACAATTCTGATCTTCTTTCATGAGACTGCCACGAAAGTTTTTTACCCGGCTCTACTACAAGTATCTTCGGACTTAATGTAAGGTCTTTGGTTTCTTCGGGAAGTTCCATACCGTCAAAATAAATATTCAGAAAATCACCAAGACTTTCATCAGCGATCTTAAAAAATCCTCCCCATGGTCTTTCAAAATCTTCCCCTGAAATTTTTAATCGGTTTGACTCGATCTTCTTTTTTACTTCATCATGAATAACTTCTTTTGACTGCATATTTTATTAATTTAATTTACTGATAATTTTTTCTGAAATTGTATCACCTATTGAAAAAGCTGAAGTTGCAGCAGGTGACGGGGCATTGCATACGTTTATGATGGTTTCATTTTCCGCAAATAAAAAATCGTCAATAAGTATTCCGTCTGCAGTACAGGCTTGCGCTCTCACGCCGCTCCCGCCGGGAATTAGATCTTCCGCAAGGATTTCCGGAATTAGTTTCTGCAGCGATCTGACAAATTCTTTTTTTGAAAACGATCTGTAAAATTCATAGAATCCTGTCTTAAAATATTTTGAAGCAATTTTCCGGAATCCTTTATACTTTAAAATCTCCGCCGACTCCCTGAAATTTATGCTGCTCTTTTTATAACTCTCCCTGCCGAAAGCAAGTACAGCGTTTGGTCCCGCTTCAGTAATTCCGTCTGTCCTTCTTGTAAAATGAACTCCGAGAAAAGGGAATTCCGGATCAGGTACAGGGTAGATCAGATTTTTAACAAGCGTTTTGCTCTCTTCTCGGAGTCTGTAATATTCTCCTCTAAAGGGAATAATTTTGAAATCCGTTTTCATTCCGCTCATCTCTGCAATTCTGTCAGAGTAAAGTCCGGCGCAGCTTACAAGACACTTTGCAGTGTATGTACCGCTTTGGGTTTTGATAGTGACTTCATCTGATGCACATTTAATGTCGGATACCTTTTCATTGAAATTAACGCTGATATTCTTATGTAATAATTTGGTGTATATTTTTTGACAAACTGAGATATAATTTACTATTCCGGTCTGAGGAACATGAAGTGCTTTCACGCCTGCTGCATGTGGTTCAAATTTATTAATTTCATTTTCAGAAATGATACTTAAACCGGTGAGACCGTTTTCAACTCCTCTTTGGTAAAGATTATTCAGTCTGCTTACTTCATTATCTGATACTGCAATTATCAGCTTGCCGCATATTTCATAATTTACATTAAACTCATTGCAGAAATCCAGAAGAAGTTTGTAACCTGTGATACAGTTCAGCGCTTTACTGCTGCCCGGTTTATAATAAATTCCGGAATGAATTACACCGCTGTTGTGACCGGTTTGATGAGCGGCAATACCGCTTTCCTTTTCAAGTATACAGATCTTTAAACCGGGTGATTTTTTTAAAAGCCGGTAAGCAGCAGCTAATCCAGTTATACCTGCCCCGATAATTACTATGTCAAAGTTTATCATTTATGAATGTTTCAAAATAAGCAATATCAAATTTAAAAATAGTTACAATATTTTTTATAGTTAATAGTTAGTAGTTAATAGATAGAAGTTAATAATCAGTAATTTGCAGTTAATAATTATAAGTCTTTTATTTTGAGGCACTGCCATTTTTTGTATTTTGAAAATGAAATTTCATCACTGTTGAGTTACGATTTACGGGTTTTTTAAAATTTTATTTACGAGAATTCAATTTTGTCATTTTCGAACACTCCAGTATTGTCATTCCTGCGTGCTCCCGGCAGGAATCCAATTAGCAAAAGTATCAGATTACCATTTACGGGTTACGGATTTGTGAAATTTCAATAAACTCTAAATTTAGCTCAAAAACCGGCTTTTGCGTCGAAATTATTCAAATATTTCCATCCGAAGTGTCAAACTATGGTTCCATGTTAAACAACTACGGACTTATAATAAATATTTACAGGTCCAAAGTTTTTATTATTGGGACTTAAATAAAATATTACAGTCCCAATATATTATACTTTGGACCTATAATATTTTATAATAGTCCCAAAATATTACAAAAACATTTTACAATAAATATTCTCAGCTCCGAATTAAAATATATTGGGACCAAAGTAACAGACTATGGACCTTTAAATAAATATCCCGGACCTGTAAATAAATATCTTAGAAATGAAAATGAATACCTCAGGACAACAAATATATTAATTATTGCTGCAAATATTCTTTCTAGTTTTGAGAATAATCTTTGCAGATTTTATAATCATATCAATTTTGTCACTCCATTGTGCTTCCGGCAGGAATCTAATCATAACCTAATCTCGAATCAAAAATTTTTAATGTGTAGCTATTATTATAAAACCAATCGGAAAAATATTTTGCTGGGATGATATTTAATTACACGTGATAAATAATAATTTTATAGCAGCTGAAGTTTTATTCAGCTGATTCAGATTAATTTATAAAAAAAATGCAAATGACTTTTAAAAGCAGTTTAATTAATTTGCACTATGCTAATTCCCCACGATAAAATTTCCGAGATTGCTCAGGCAAATGATATTATTGAAGTTATCTCAGGCTATATCCAGGTTAAAAAAAGAGGTAATTCTTATCTGGCGCTTTGTCCGTTTCATCAGGATAAGAATCCTTCTTTACATATCTCTCAGCAAAAGCAGGTCTATCACTGCTTCTCATGCAAAGCCGGAGGAAATGTTTTTTCATTCATAGAAAATTACGAGCATGTAACATTTATCGATGCAGTTAAGAAGCTTGCAGAGAAAGCCGGAATTGCTCTGGTATTTGATTCAAACAGTCCGGACACCAGCAGTGAAAAATCCAGGCTGTATGAGATCAATAAATCAGCCGCAATATATTTCAGGAATAATATTAATGATCTGAAAAGCAGTGAGAAGGAACTGGTAACAGGTTACCTTGATTCCAGAGGACTTGATAAAAAGACAGTTAATAAGTTCGGCATTGGTTACTCATATAAATCCTGGGACGGACTGCTGCATCATTTTACGGAAGAAGATATATTCACACCGGAGGAAGTGGAAAAATCCGGACTTATTATTAAAAAAGAAGACAGTAAAAATACTTATTATGACAGATTCAGGGGACGGCTGATGTTTCCTATTTTCAATGAGTATGATAAGATAGTCGGATTTGGCGGCAGAAAACTTTATGAAGATGATCTTGGCGGGAAATATATTAATTCTCCCGAGTCTAAAGTTTACAGCAAAAGCAGAATACTTTACGGTTTGAATTTTGCAAAAGAAAAGATACGGTATTACGATTATGTGATCCTTGTGGAAGGTTATATGGATGTGATCGCATTATATAAAAATGAGATTGAGAATGCCGTTGCATCGAGCGGAACGGCTCTTACAGAAGAGCAGACACGCCTTTTATCCAGATATACTAAAAACGTTTATCTGCTTTTTGATTCGGATATGGCGGGCATCAAGGCAGCCAAGAGGGGAATCGAACTGCTTCTCGAGACAGGATTCGATATCAGTATTATTTCACTTCCTTTCGGTGAAGATCCCGATAGTTATATAAAAAATAACGGTAAAAAAGAATTTGATAAAAGAATTCAGGAGAGAATGTCTTTCATAAATTTTATCGCTGAATATTACAGGAAAGAAAATAAACTGGAGTCAGTTGAAGAGAAAACAATTTTTATCAAAGAAATGATCGGATATATTGCAAAGATCCCGGACAGAATAAAACGGTCTTTGTTTATTAAAGAAATTTCCGGTGAGTATAAACTGAATGAGAGTCTACTGACAGATGAACTGAATAAGTTTTTAAGAAGCGGTAAAAATAATTCCTTTCCCAAATCGTCATTAAGCTTACCGGAAAAGAAACCAGAAGGGTCAGTTAAAACCGCATTTGGAAATAATAATTTTGAATCAGAACTTCTGGAGCTTTTTATTCACGGTAATGATGAGGCTCTGGCATATCTTGAAAATAATTTGCATACGGAATATATAAAGGACAGAAAGATATTAAGCATTACGGAAAAAATTCTTGATGAACTTATAAATCACGGTTCACTTGATATATCAGCAGTAATTAATGAACTTAAAGAAGATGGTGAAAAAGAAATACTCTCGCGTATAAGTAACAGCAGATACGAAGCAAGCTATCTGGAAAAATCCGGAAGTGATAATCTTCTGAGTCAGTCTGCAAACCCGGTTTATACGATTAAAAACGCTGAAGACCTTGTAAAAAAATTCAGGATCAGAGAGCTGGAGATCAAAAGGAGTGAGATAAGATCAGATCCCGGAAAAATGCTTGAAGTATTCGAAATTACAAAAGAAATAAATGAGTTAATGAAAAACTGAAAATAATTTATGGAGTTATCATTTTTTTAATCTCAAAATATTCAATTTAAAATGTTCACAATAGAACCGGTCGGATATGTATCCAACAGCAGAAAGACAATAGATGATGATTACTGGGGCGACATAGTTTCAGTAATTAAGATCAGCCCGAAACTTTCAGAAGACAGTCTCAAAGGCATTGAGCAGTTCTCACATCTTGAGATAATATTTTATTTCCACCTCGCGGATCCGTCAAATATCTGTATTTCATCCGCTCATCCGAGAGAAAATCGGGATTATCCTGAAACCGGAATATTTGCTCAAAGAAAAAAGTTAAGACCAAATCTGCTCGGTTCAACTATTGTAAAGCTTAAAGGAATAGATAAGAGAAAATTATCTGTAACCGGACTGGATGCCATTGACGGTACTCCGGTCATTGATATTAAGCCGATACTGGAAGAATTCCTGCCATCCGGAAAAATTATTCAGCCGGAATGGACACATGACCTGATGAAAAATTACTGGAAAAAATAATTTACAAAAAAAAAATTGTAATATTTTTTTAATGTATTAATGATTAGCTTTGAAATATAAAAATATCTGATGCCACAACTAAAAAGAAGAGAAGTAAGAATTAAAGTAATGCAGGTTCTTTATGCGCACGAAATTTCAAAAGAACCGATCATTAAGATCAAGAAAGATCTGATGAGTGATCTGGAAGGTGAAGATAATCTTACATTTTCAGATACTCTGATCAAACATGTCATAGAAAATGAAAAACTAATCGATGAGTATATACTTGGAAAAGTATTGAACTGGGAGCTTGAGAGGATGGCGCTTGTGGACAGAATTGTAATGAGAATGGGGATCGCTGAACTATTGTTCTTTCCTGACATTCCGCCTAAAGTATCCATTAATGAGGCAATTGATATTGCAAAGGAATATTGTACAAGAAGCAGCGGAAAGTTTGTTAACGGCGTTCTTGACGGTATTCACGAAGATCTGAAAAAAGATAACAAGCTTATCAAAACCGGAAGGGGACTGTTAAATACAGAGAGTAAAAATAAAAACAACAGTAAGTCCAAGAAGACACCTGATTACTCAAAAGAAAAAACGGATCCGGCTAAAAAAACATCAAAGGATAAAAAACCAAAAAAACCTGCCGTAAAGAATTAAAATTATTATTTGAATATTACTAACCTGTAAATAAATTATTTTTGAAAAATAAATCTCAGGTTTTAGTATGGTCATTGTTTGATTTCGGTAACTCCTCTTATGCCGTGATCATTGTTGCTTTTGTGTTTGCTGTTTTTTTTAAGGAAGTTGTTGTCTCAGGAGAAAGTATAGGTGACTTTTACTGGTCGGTCGGTATCAATATCTCAATGCTGATCTCTGCTGTTTTAAATCCTGTCTTCGGAGCTATTGCAGATTATTCCTCAAACAAGAAAAAATTTCTTTTTCTGTTCACATTACTTTGCGTCATATCTACTTCCATGATGTATTTCACCGGAGAGGGAACAATAATTTACGCTCTGGTACTTTTCATTTTATCCAACATAGGATTTCAGACAGGACTCACATTTTATGACGCTTTCATTTCTGAAATAGCAGATCCGAAAGACTACAACAAAGTATCAGGATACGGTTATGCAGCCGGTTATGTAGGTTCAGTAATTTCAGTAGCTCTCGTATTCCCGCTCAAAGATGATCCGAATTTGTTATTTGCAATATCCGCCTTTTTCTTTCTGATCTTTTCGCTGCCGCTGTTTTTGTTTTTAAAAGAAAAAAATAGACCTTCTGAAAATGTAAAAATAAATTATATTGCTTACGGTTTTAAGAAAGTTCTGACTACTCTTAAAAACATAAACAATTTCAGAGACCTGAAAAATTTTCTGATCTCATTCTTTTTCTACATTGATGCTGTCAATACGATTATTTTTTTCTCAGGCATTTATGCAAGCTCTACTCTTAATTTTACAATTACTGAACTTGCCGTATTCTTTCTGATAGTTCAGATCACTGCAATGATTGGGTCTTTTGTATTTGTAAAGATAGGTGACAGGATAGGAATTATAAAATCTATTTATATAAATCTGATATTCTGGACATTGATCACCCTGGCGGTATTTATTACCAATGATAAGAATTCATTTTTTATAATCGGAGGATTTGCCGGATTTTTCCTGGGATCCACGCAGAGTCTGTCACGGGCATTAATGACTTTCCTTACACCGCTGGAAATAAAGACAGAGTTCTTCGGATTTTACGCATTGATGGACAAGACTTCCACGCTTATCGGACCGCTGACATTTGGACTGGTTTCATGGTTATCCGGTTCGCAGAAGCTTGCAATACTTTCTGTCGGATTTTTTTTCATAGTAGGTATGTTACTCTTAAACAAAGTTAAAGTAAAGGAGATTTTAAAATGATAAACAACAGTGAACCGGTTATTACCCCGAATAGTGAATTTGAACATCTTATTAAACTTTTAGATGATGAGGATGATAATGTCTACTCAAATGTAAAAGACAGATTTCTCTCTTATGGCGGAGAATCTGAAAATTATCTGAAAAAGTTTATTAACGATGAAAACATTCTTATTAAAAGAAGAGCAAATGAAATAGTATCAATTATCAGTTTCAGTAATCTTGAAGAAAAATTTTTCAAATTAAAGCAAAGAAGCAGCAAGAATTTTCTAATAAATGCTTCGTTCCTTATAACCGCTTTAGCCTATCCGGGCATTGATGTAAAAAAGTACGAAAAAATTATTAAGGATTATTCTTCTGAAATAAAATTAAGAGTCATTAATAAATTCAGAAAAGACAATGCTGAATATCCTCTCGATATTCTTGAAACTATAAATGAATATCTTTTCGGAGAATTGAAATACACAGGAAACAGTGATAACTTTTTCGATCCTGATAACAGCTTTATGAATAAAGTAATCGACAATAAAACCGGGATACCGATCTCATTGTCTGTATTATATCTTCTTATTACTAAAGAACTGAATCTGCCTGTATATGGCATAAACATGCCCGGACATTTTCTTCTTAAGTATGAAAATAAAAATGCTGAATACTATATAGATCCTTTCAATAAGGGGTTAATTATTTCAGGCTCTGAAGCAGAAAGATTTGCAAAAAATATTGGGATTGTAAAATCTGATTTTGATTCTATACCTTATTTAAAAAAGTCCACTGATACGGAGATCATTCTGAGAATGCTCAGAAATCTGCTTGAGATATACAGGGAAAAAAGTGACAGTCTTAAAGTCGCTCAGATTGAAAGACTTATGAATGTTATAATAACTTAATATGAATTTTAATTTTACCGGCAGGAGAAGTGTATTTATGATAAGAGTATTTTTTGTATTTACACTTCTCCTGTCTTTATTTGCAGACGGAGCAAGGTCACAGGATGAATTCGAGTTAGTACAGAGCGCGCCTTCGGAAACTATCTATGAACGCTCGGAATTGCCAAGGACTTTTGAAGTCTGGAAAAAAATGATCGATGAATCAAAAGTTTCAATTGATATAGAGGCGTTTTATTTTGCCGATGCAAAAGGCGAACCGCTTGAAAGTATAATTGAGTCTATAAAATATGCATCCGAAAGAGGAGTGAATATCAGAATTATAGTTGACTCATCTTTTTATTCAAGAAATGATAAATCCGTTGATCTTCTCGAAGGCTTGGAAAATATTTCAATAAGAAAGATACCTTTTGGAAATCTTGCAGGCGGTGTGATGCATGCAAAGTATTTCATAGTAGATAATGAAAATCTTTTTTTAGGCAGTCAGAATATGGACTGGCGTGCGATAAAACATATTCATGAGATGGGAGTCAGAGTAAAAAATAAATCGCTTGCGAATACTTTTACTGAACTTTTTGAAACCGACTGGAATTTGTGTGTAGGAAATATTTACGGTCTTGCAAATCAGAGACCGGTGAATGTAGTTAATTCTGAAAATCCTGTAATATTAAATTCAAGTAAATACGGTGAAATGACGCTGTATCCTGCATTCAGTCCGCCGTCCATGAATGTGTCGGGATTCAGCTCTGAAGAAGAAGAGCTAATGAAAATAATTGACAACACAAAGGAAAGACTTTTGATACAGATCTATTCGTTTTCTGATAAAGACAGATATGATACAGTTCAACACAGTAAAATATCTGATGCACTGATAAAGGCAGCCGGGAGAAATGTAAGTATAAAAATGATACTTCCGGACTGGGCGATGAGAGATTATTCGGAAGATTTTTTGAAAGAGCTTTCAAAATTTAAAAACATTGAGATAAAAATATCAACTATACCGCAGCATTCAGGGGGATTCATTCCATTCGCCAGAGTTGATCATTCCAAATATCTGATCTCTGATAATGATATTTCCTGGGTAAGCACTACTAACTGGGAATCCGGTTATTTCAGAAGATCAAGAAATGTTACAATGATCATAAATAATAATTTGGTAAATGAAGATCTTGAAAAAGTATTCTATAACGGATGGACAAGTCCGTATGTGAGTTTTATTGATGTCAATAAAAAGTATGAACCTGTTAAAAGAAATTAAACAGGAAAAAACCATAATGCTCTTTTTTATAATATTTCTCCCGTCTGCCTAATATTATCAAAAGCATTCTATCTGTAAATAAAAAAACCTGCCGTTAAAAATAACAGCAGGCTTCACAAGTGCCCGGGATCGGAATCGAACCGATACTGCCTTTACAGACAACAGGATTTTAAGTCCTGCGCGTCTACCAGTTCCGCCACCCGGGCGGTAAATTTCGGAATGTCAAAATACTATCTTTAGTTATCTTTTTCCACTTAAAAATGAATATTCTTGTAAAGAAATTCATTCAATAAGTATAAAACTGTTTAGTAAGAATTGTTAAATTGTTTTATACAATTAAAACTGATAAGTTAATTACCAACTTTTTTCAATTATTATATGAGCAGAATAAATATAAGAACCGGATTCGGATATGATGTACACAGATTTGCTGAAGGAAGAAAATTAATATTAGGCGGTGTTGAAATCCCTTTTGAAAAAGGTCTTGACGGTCATTCTGATGCAGACGTTCTCCTTCATTCAGTTTGTGATGCAATACTCGGCGCAGGAGGTTTTAAGGATATTGGTAATCAGTTTCCTGACAATGATATTGAGTTTAAAGATATATCAAGCCTGCTTTTACTTAAGAGATCCTATGAACTGATCTGCGGCAGCGGCTGGCAAATCGGAAATCTTGACTGCACGCTTGTACTCGAGAAACCAAAAATATTTCCTTACACAGATCAGATGAAAAAAAATATTTCCGGTATTATCCTTACTGATGACATTTCAATAAAAGCGACAACCTCCGAAGGCATGGGTTTTGTAGGAAGGGGAGAAGGTTGTGTTGCTTATTCTACAGTCTTATTATTTAAGTAAAAATTCGGAGTGAATATTCTGCAAAATATTGATGCCGCTTTTTTCTATTTTCTCAATCACACTCTTGCAAATCCTGTAACCGACAGGTTAATGCCCTTCATTACTGAAAGAGAGAACTGGTTTATTTTTTATGTCTTGATCTGGCTGTATCTGGTTATTAAAGGAGGAAGGAAGGGTCAGGTCGCAGCAATACTTATTTTAATAGTCATACTGATAGCTGATCAGTTTTCAAATAATGTTTTAAAATTTTATTTCCAGAGAACAAGACCTTGTCATATATTGAGTGATGTGAATCTTCTCATAAATTGTTCGGAATCATTTTCCTTCCCGTCTAATCATGCTGTAAATAATTTCGCCGCCGCTTATCTGTTTTCCAATTTTTACCCGGATATGAAAAAGTTTCTATACACAGGTGCAGGCATAATGGCTTTGTCAAGAGTCATGTGCGGAGTTCATTATCCTTTTGATATTTTCGCCGGGGCTCTGATAGGAATGTTTTTTGCAACACTTGTATTAGCTGTCTGGAATATTCTCAACAGGAAGTTTAATATTCTAAAATCTCCCGAAAAAAATTTATCTTGAACAAATTTAGAAATTTATCCGGATCACCCGTTTCAATAAAACTTCTTATTCCCTTAGCCGGTATTTTTTTCGCGCTGTCATTTCCACCGGTAGATCTTAATTTTCTTATATTCATTTCTTTTGCAATAATCATTCACATTTTCTTACGTACAGAAAATTTCAGATCAGCTTTTATAAGATCATATCTGATATTTTTTACAGCCTGCATAATTTCCGTTTCATGGATAATGCTTAGCGGTATGCGGGAAAACGCTGACAGGTTTCTTATAATCGGAGGAATATTTATACTGCTTGTTTATCCGTTATTTTTTGTAATGCCTATGATCGTATTTTATAAAATTAAAAGTAAATTTAATTTCAGATACGGCAGCATTTTAACTCTGATTTTATTTCCGGTTGTATGGACAGGATTTGAATATATTTCGACTATTGGTCAGATTAATTTTCCGTGGCTTTTTGCCGGGAATACATTAACTTATAATCCCGCTAAGATCCAGTATGCAGAAATTACCGGAATCTTCGGAGTTTCATTCTGGGTATGCTGTATATCAGTATTGATATATGTTCTTTACCGGAATATTTTTGAAAGAAAAATATCTTACTCATCTTTAAAGAACATTACAGTTTTTGTAAGCCTGATCCTGCTCTATTTCTTTCCCAATTTTTATAATTCTTATTTATCTGATTTAAAAAGAATTACTGATTCGACACTCGGAAAAATTAATACAGGTATCATTCAGCCTAATATAAACCCGTGGTTAAAATGGGGAGGCAAACAGGATGATCTTGTCAACGGTTATGCTGCGCAGATAAGAGAGCTTTATAATTCTAATCCCAATCTTGAATTAATAATTTTACCTGAAACAGCTCTGCCATATTTTTTCCGGGAAAAATATTTTGAAGATAAATATCTGATGTTAAAAGATTTATGCGACAGCATTGGAATACCAATACTTGTCGGAACGCCTGATCTTGAGTATTATGAGAACCCTGACGAAGCGCCTGTGGATGCAAAAATAATGAGGTCTACCGGTAAAAAATATGATACATACAATACTGCGGTTTTATTCGAACCGGAAACCGATAAAAATAAATATCAGAAACATCAGAAAATAAAACTGGTGATAGGCAGCGAAAGAATGCCATATCAGGAATTATTTCCGTTTACAAAAAGTCTTATAGAGTGGGGTGTCGGGCTCGGCAGCTGGCAGATCGGGAAGGATTCAAATAATTTCACTCTGAAGAATAAAGTAACCTTTAATACTGCTGTATGCTATGAGTCCGTTTATCCGGAATTCTTTGCGAACTTTGTAAAAAAGGGAACTGAGTTTTCCGTAATAATTACTAATGACGGATGGTGGGGAAAATTTTTTGGGACATATCAGCATAACCAGTTTGCGGTTTTCAGAGCAATAGAAAACAGAAGATGGATCGCAAGGTGCGCCAATACAGGGATATCTGATTTTATAAGTCCGTACGGAGAAATATTTCAGCAGACGGGTATTAATGAAAAAACTTCGATCGTCAGAGAAATTGATCTGATCAAAGAAACTACTTTTTACACAAGACACGGAGACGCGCTTGCTGAATACTGTCTGTACTTATCTTTACTGATTTTCGGGATTTGCTTTTTTTTAAAGAAAGAAAAAAGATCAGCCCCATAGATTTTTCTTGTCGGAAGGTTTGCCGGAATTAACTATGTCATTGTGCAGGTTTATCACTTTATCAGGAAGCAGACGTCTTTCCGGAAGTTCTTTCTCCTGTTCCGTTTTTTCAGAATTTATAATTTCATCTGTTACATCATATTCTATTTCTTCAATATTTTTTCCGGATTCAAACTCAGTTATCCCGAATGTATTTAAAATATTATTCAGTTTATTATTGTCAAATACTTTTCTGACAGGGGATAGGTTTTCATATATCTTATTGGCTTTTGAATGAAGCTTCTCTGACGGAGTGAAATGAATTTTACTTTCGGAATTAACTTCTGAACTAACAGCATTAATCTTAAACTCCCCGAAAGATTTTACCTTCACTACCGGTTCAGATAAAAGCGATCTTGAAATATTAACTATCATTGAGTCTAAAATTAATTCAGCTTCCTGTCTGCTGATACCGCAAAGAATTGACACTCCTGATATTAATTCTGATCTGTTCAATTTTATAGTAAACTGCTTTTTATATCAGTTTCAAAAACAATTTCAATCTCAGGAGGATTAATATTTATAAATGCCCCGTCGTTGAATATCCTGCATCTTTTTCTTTTCAGCTTAAATTTACCAAAACCATTGATGAATATGTCTTTTCCACTCATAAGTTCTTTTGAAATTAATTCAAAAGAAGTATTAACTGCGCTTCGGCATTTGCTTTTTTTAAAACCTGTATCTTCTGCAATGATCTTAATTAATTCTTTCTTATTCATAATTTTACTTTCCCGAAAAAATGTATTTAATATTTTCTATCATCTGTTCAAGATATTTTTTATCAGTAACATCAAAGCCGGAATATTCACCGCTGTCAATATCAAGAACTGCTATAACATTTCCTTCCGTAATAACCGGTACAACAATTTCAGATCTGGACAATGGATCACATACAATGTGCCCCGGAAAATCTCCGACATTTTCAACAATCACAGTCTTCTTACTTTCCGCAGCTTTTCCGCAAACTCCTTTCCCGAAAGAGATACGGGTGCATGCAACCCTGCCCTGAAACGGACCGAGTACAAGTTCTTCAGGATTGTCTTTGCATTTCAGATAAAATCCTACCCATAAAAAATTTTCAAAACTATACTTTAAAACTGAACAAACATTTCCCAGATTAGCAATCAGATCATTCTCGTCACTTATTAAAGCGATGATCTGCGGCAAAAGTGATTCGTATTTATCCGTTTTATCTTTTGACTCCGTTATTTCTATTTTAAAAGCCAATTATATATGGTGATTAATTTTTTATAAGTTTTACAAAATCACTTTCATCTATAACTTTAACTCCGAGTGATTTTGCTTTTTCAAGTTTGCTTCCCGCTTCTGAGCCTGCGAGCACATAATCAGTTTTTTTACTTACAGAAGAACTTACTCTGCCACCGAGATCTTCAATAATTTTCTGCGCTTCTTCCCTTTTATATTTTTCCAATGTTCCTGTAAGTACAAATGTCTTATTGTTTACATTTTCATTTATCTTAAAGCCCGCGGATTTTTTTTCAGATTCAAATTTCAATCCCGCTTTTCTCAGTCTTTCAATATTATTCAGATTTTTATCATCTTTGAAAAACTTTACAACGCTCTCTGCTATCTTAGGACCGATCTCGTGCACAGCAGTGATCTCATCTGCTGTGGCTTTGATAATATTATCTATGCTGCCGAAATTTTTTGAAAGTATCTTGGAAGTTCTTTCTCCGATATGACGTATCCCCAGTCCAAACAGAACTTTATCAAAAGGTTTTTCTTTTGAAGATTCTATTGCATTAAGAATATTCTCTACACTTTTCTCACCGAATCTTTCCATACTTAATACTTTCTTTTTATATTTATGCAGATCATAAATATCAGCATAATTATTAAGCAGTCCTTCTTTGTTAAAGATTTCAATAATACTTGTGCCGAGACCTTCTATTTCCATCGCGTTCCTGTGAACGAAATGTTCGATCCTCCCGAGTATCTGTGCTTCACAATTATAATTGGGACAATAATAATAAACTTCATCTTCAGGCTTCTCAAGCTTTGTATTACAAACGGGACATTTATCAGGGATCTTATACGGCTTTGAATCTTTTTTTCTCTTTTCAATTATTACCTCAAGAACTTTAGGTATAACGTCCCCGCCTTTTTCGATTTTAACATAGTCGCCTTCACGGATATCTTTTCTTTTTATCTCATCGAAATTATGCAGAGTTGCACGAGATATCGTTGAACCCGCAAGAAAGACCGGCTGCAGGTCCGCAACCGGAGTTACTGTCCCTATCCTTCCAACCTGACAGAAAATTTTATTGACCTTAGTGACAGCTTCCTTTGCTTTAAATTTATATGCGACAGCCCACCGCGGTGATCTTGAAACGCTGCCGAGTTTATCCTGCTGTGACAGCAGATTTACTTTTACTACAACTCCGTCAATTTCATATTCGAGTTCATCTCTAATTAATTCTATTTTATCACAGAATTTTTTTACTTCTGTAATATCTTTAACAATCTCGGTTTTTTTATTTACGGGAAATTTAAGCTCCTTTAATTTTACGAGGACTTCATTGTGCGACTTTATCTGCACATCAGAGGAAAAAAAATTATATGCGAAAAAATTCAGCGGTCTGGAAGCAACTGTAATTGTATTTTTTAATTTAAGTGTTCCTGCAGCAGTATTACGCGCATTAGCAAACAACTTTTCACCTTTGAGTTCCTGCTCTTCATTTATTTTCAGAAAGTCATCCTTGCAGATAAACACTTCACCTCTCACCTCGAAGTTTTTTATTTTACCGCTTCTTACAGAAAGAGGAATTGACCGTATTGTTTTTATATTCTGTGTAACGTCATCGCCTGTAAGTCCGTCACCTCGCGTAGCTCCTGTGATCAGCAAACCTTTTTGATAAGTCAGTGAGATAGCTATTCCGTCAAATTTTAATTCGCATACATATTCATAATCATCAGTCTCGAGAATGTTCTTCACTCTTTTATCAAATTCAATAAGCTCTTCAAAGTTATATGAATTTGAAAGTGATAGCATCGGAACATTGTGATTCACTGATTTAAAAACTGAAGTCGGCGTGCCGGAAACTCTTTGTGTAGGGGAGTCGGAAGTAATTAAGTCAGGAAAATCAGCCTCCAGACCCGAAAGCTCTTTCATCATTTTATCATAACTAAAATCATCTATATCCGGATCCGCGAGTGTATAATACCTGTAATCTGCATCTGCAATTTTATCTCTGAGCGTATTTACTCTTTTTAAAATTTGAGAAGATGCAGGCATACCTATTTTCTTTAAAAAAGTTTTAATTATTGAATTTATTGAGGGGAAGTATTTCCTGAAACTCCGTCCTTGGTTAATTTAATTTTGCTTACTGCATTTTTTTCAAATTTAACAGGATTGCCGTTAAGCGAGACCTTTATACTTTTTGTATTTGCAGCAGAAATATGAAATGACTTGGCGGCTCTGAATGATTTTACTTCTTTCGGCTTAACAGTGAATTTATCAGGTCTTGAATAATTAGAAGAATCTGTAACGATAAAATAAACGCTTTCGGTTAGGGCTGTTACACTGAGTGAGATGGAATCTCTGGAAGCGGTCAGTTCTTCCTGCGCTTTTCTTATCGAATCCTGAATTTCCTCTTCGGTTTTTTTACCTAGTAATTTTTTTTCCTGCTCTTTTACAACGTCATCGAAATTCTGTCTTATGATCTCGGGATTGTCATTTCCGCCTTCTAAGAATAAAATATTTACAAGAGAATAAAGTCCTGCCAGTGCAAGTACAATAAAAAGAATTAACATTACATTTCTGAAGACACGCGAGCCGAGAAATGAAAATGAGAATGATTTTTTTTCGGCAGGTTTTGAAACATCTCCTGAAGGTTTTCCATCCTGAGTTTTGACGGTTCTTCGAATGCTTTCAGTGCCTGAACCTGCTCCACCGGAATTTAAACTTACGTTTGATTTCACGGTGTTCTTAGAACGTATATTTGTCGGATCTCCTTTTGTCAGATTATCGCCGTCAGGATTGATCTTCAATACTTTAATTCCGCCGGCAGGTTTTTTCACGGATTCATCTTCAGTATTGTTAGAGGCCAGTTCGCCCTCCTCTATGGAAATTATTTCTTCGGAATCTCCCGATAAAGCTTCTTCCTCAGCAATTAATCTTTCAGCTTCTTCATTTTGTCTCTTTATTTCTTCTTCCGATCTGCTGGATTTATACTTACCGCTTCTTGCAAGATCATATTCAAACAAAGTCTCATCCACATCAATTTCTAAGCAGGCTATATATTGTTTCAGAAAAGCTCTTATATACGCCTGTGGCTGAAAAGTGTAATCGCCGCTCTCAAGGTTTTCAAGAGTGGTCATGTTTAAACGTGTCTGCTGGGATATGGATTTTAAGGTAATGTTTTTCTTCTCACGGATAGCTTTCAGATCCTGGGCAAATATTTTCAGCATTTAATTTGTTTTTGAAAGTTATCGGATTAAAAGAAAAATTTAAAGCACATAATTTGATTAAAATAATATAAATACGTACTTCTGTCCTGCATTCAGGAAATTAATAAAAAATATAGATCTGAAAAAAATTTAATAAAAAAATACCTGAATAAAAGTTTTTAGAAATCAAATTTATCCACAAGCTGATCATCAATAAAAACTCTTATCTGGAATTTGTCTGTACTCTGAACTTTACCATCTGCGCCTGTTGAGTTTGTAGAACTTTTATATCCGTTCATCTTAACATTCTTACCTTTATATGTGCCGCTCTTATCAAAATTATCTCCGATGAATGGAAATGAAGCTGTTATAACTGTTGTGCCGTTTATCTTACAGATAAATTCATCTGTCAACCCGTCTTTCTTTGTAACATCAACATTCCATCCGGCTTCACCGTCTGAAGGTTTGTACATAGTAGATTGAGAAGAAGAGCATCCTCCAGCAAATAAGAGCAATAAAAATAAAATATAATAAGTGTACTTAAATTCTAAAACATTTAATGATTTCATGGATTAAAGTTAGTTTATTAAATAGTATTTTAAAAATTTAATCTGTTGTAATAATATCAGCTGATACTTTTATAAATTGTGTAGGATGAAGTTATAATTATTACTATTCCTACAATCAGCATTAATATTCTCGGATTCATTTTTTTTGCCATCAATGCTCCGAAAGGTGCTGCAATAACTCCTCCGACAATTAACGCCACTATTATTTTCCAGCTGTCGACTCCGACAAAAAACAGAAAAACTCCGGTGCTGAAAAAAGTTACAAAAAATTCTGCCGTATTAACCGTCCCGACAGTTTCCTTTGGCGTTTCACCGCGCAAAATCAGATTTGATGTAACTATCGGACCCCATCCGCCTCCGCCTATTGAATCAAAGAAACCTCCTGCTAATCCTAGCGGAAACTGTGTTTGATTCGCTCTTAGGCTTAATGACTTTAAAACTCTTTATTAAAATAAAAACCCCGATCAAAAATAAATATGCTGACACATATGGTTTTATAAAACCTCCGTCAAGAACGTTTGACAATATATAAGCTCCCGTAACGGAACCTATTACTCCGGGAATTGCAAGTCTGAGAAATAACTTCAAATTTACATTCTTCAGGAATAAGTGCGATAATCCCGATACACCGGTTGTAAATACTTCAGCAGTATGAACGCTTGCAGATGCCAGTACAGGCGGTACTCCGAAATTCAGTAAAAAAGATGTACAGCTCACTCCGTAAGCCATTCCCAATGCACCATCAATCATTTGAGCTATGAAGCCTGCAAACACTAATAACAAAAATTGCTCATCAAATGAAACATCAATTTCCTTTTCGGAAAATAAAGTCAGTTGAAGAATAATAAAAACAACAAGAACAGTTTTCATTGAAATTATTACAATCCCAATGTGTCTGTTGGAAATTTTGTTTATCAAGTAACAGATTAATTTTCATCAAAATACAAATTTAATTTTTTTATGATATTGATTTGTTTTCTGATTTATAACCGTAAGTTTAAAATGTTTTGAAAAGATGATACTGCGTTTACATGTGACTTAAATTAATATCTTGATTTGTGAAATAAACTTATTTAAAATGCAATTGAAACAATTTAAAGTAAAATTTTATAAAGGAAATTCAAAGGGAGGTATTGAAAATGAGAAAGTTAATATTTTTAATATTATTCTTGTTTACCTTCTCAAATGTTTACTCAAACGGCGTTGGCGTTGTCAATGCATCTCTCGGAACATATCTGAAGTTAACTTCAAGTAATATTAATGTATCTGTAGAATTACAGGTATCCGTTACAAAAACCAGACAGCTTTTTTTAAACAATCTCGGATCAGACAAATTAGTAACTTTTGCATTTCCATTGCCGCAGGGCGCGAGCGCAACCGGTCTAAGATGGAAAATCAACGGTGAATGGTTCCTGGCTCCGATCTCACCAAGTCCGCAGGATACTACTTTACCCGGCGGTACGATGAATCAGAACCTGCGGAATTTTCTCGGAGCGACTCCGTTATTTTTTCCAATCACTCAATTGTTAAAAGCCGACTCTTCATTAATTGTTGAGTTGACTTATGTACAGCTCTTGAGTTATGATTTTGGAAATGTGTATTTCGATTATCCGAATGATTACAGACTGATACAAAATCAAACAATCGAATCACAGGAGATGACTTTTAATTTAACTTCTCCGCGGACAATTGACAGCATCAGACTCGTCAGTACAAATCCGCTTACACAGATAATCAATAACGGTAATTCGGCTACAATAGTAAGTAATCAGTACACTGCAATTCCGGCAGTAAATTATAAGATCAAGTATTCTCTAAATTTAAGTCAGCTTGGATTATACAGCTACAGCACCAAAATTCCAGATGGTCAGCTTCCTGATTCACTCGGAGGATTTTTTATGTTCATCGCAGAGCCGAATCCCGGCAGTACTGCGGAGGTCATTAAAAAAGTATTTACGCTGATACTTGACAGATCCGGAAGTATGTCTGGTACGAAGATCACACAGGCAAAAAATGCGGCTAAATTTATTGTTAATAATCTTAATGAAGGAGATAAATTTAATATAGTGGATTTTGAAAGCAACGTTTATAATTTCAGGAATAATCACGTTTTGTATTCTATTCAGAACAGGGACTCTGCTCTGACTCATATAAACAATATCAATGCCGGCGGTGGAACAAATATTTCCGGAGCATTCTCAACTGCAGTTCCGCAGTTCAATGTCGCAAATGACAGCACAGCAAATATAATTATTTTTTTAACTGACGGAATGGCAACTGTTGGGATTACAAATACTCCGCAGCTTCTGACACATGTTTATAATCTTATTGAATCTACTGAAACGGAGATATTCCTTTATTCTTTCGGTATCGGAACGGATGTTGACCAGCAACTACTGACTCTTATGTCTTCGCAGAATAATGGTTATGCTGAGTTTCTTTTAAATGAAGAGCTTGAAACAAGAATTACTAATTTTTATCTGAGAATTAAAAATCCTGTTCTTCTTAGTCCGGAAATAACGTTTTCATCTCCATTTATAAATAATGTTTATCCTGAGCCGCTTCAGAATCTTTATATAGGACAGCAGATGTTTGTTACCGGAAGATATACTGAAACAGGACCGATGAATGTTACTTTATCCGGCAGAGCTTTTAACCAGCCTGTTTCATATCAGTATATCATTAACAGGATAGATACACCCGATGTAAGATATCAGTTTTTGACAAAAATATGGGCGAAGCAAAAAATAGAGAACCTGCTGATTTTATATTATTCCCTGATCCCGATCTCACCTGAAGCTATCGCTTTAAAGCAGCAGATCATAAGTCTCAGTATTGCATATGGTGTGATCAGTCCATTTACAAGCTTTGGGAATCCGAATACAATAATTGGCAATGAAGAGAATGTAAATAATAATATCAGCATTGTTGAAAATTACAAGCTGATTGGAAATTATCCTAATCCATTTAATCCGGTCACTACTATTAAATTTATTGTTAATAAGAATTTCAACGGACAGGCGATTATAAGGATCTTTAATTCCGCGGGAATACTTGTTGACGTACTGAATATGAATATTTTAGGGGAAGGGATTTATGAAATAGTATGGAATGCTGATAAATTTTCTTCGGGTGTTTATTTTTACACACTGGAATTCGGAGAAGAAATACTGACATCAAAAATGATGCTTATCAAATAACCTTAACTACAATCAATATAGAAAAACCCGCTGATAATTTGTCCGCGGGTTTTTTATATTGGGCGCAGATATTTAATAAGGTTTAAAAATTAATATAAATCATATTAATTCAATTTAATTCGAACAAGATAATATTTATATTAAGTAATCAAAAATAAATCCGGACATATTAGTTCTGAAATCAAACTCGACGCCCTGTTTTTCGCTGCACATCCCGATGATGCTGAGTTAAACTGCGGCGGAACGATCCTTAATCTCACCGGAGCCGGAAAAAATGTCGGTATTGCAGATCTTACAAAAGGAGAATTAAGCACGAGAGGAACACCGGCTTTGAGAAAGAAAGAAACAGCCGCCGCTTCAAAGCTGTTGAAAATTAAAGTCAGGGAAAATCTTAGCATGAGCGACGGAAATATTCAGATCAATGAAGCGAATAAAAAAAAAATCATTACTGTAATAAGAAAATATCGTCCGGAGATCATCTTCGCGCCATATCCCAATGACAGACATCCGGATCATATTTATGCAGGTAATCTGATCAATGAGTCAGTGTTTTATTCAGGGCTGAGAAAAGTTGTAACAGGAAGACTTAATCAATACAGACCTCGCAGAATATTTTTTTATAAAAGTGCTTATGATATTCCTGTAAGTTTTATCATGGATATCAGCTGCACATTCAAAAAGAAACTTGAAGTAATAAAATGTTATTCCACTCAGTTCTATAATCCTAAGAGCAATGAGCCGGAGACTTTTATAAGTTCAAAGCTTTTTGATAATGAGATAGAGACGAGAGCGAGGTATTTCGGATTTAAGATCGGAGCTGAGTTCGGAGAACCTTTTTACAGCTTTGAGCCGTTAAAGGTAACTCAGGAAAATATTTTTGAAATATAGAATATTATATATAATAAAAATTCATTTACAAAAAATTAAATTTAAAAATAAAATCAAGGAGATATAAAAATGAATCAGGGTCAAATGCAGGGAATGATGAAGCAGATTAAAAAGATGCAGGAAAAAATGGATAAGATACAGGATGAGCTGGAAGGGAAAACCGTTACGGAAGAGTCCGGCGGCGGTATGGTGAAAGTTACGGTGAACGGAAAGAACATGGTAACAAAGATTGAGATCGAAAAGGAGATAATCAATCCGGAAGATCCGCAGATGCTTGAAGATCTTCTTATCGCAGCTATTAACAAAGGTCTTGAGAGCTCGCAAAAAATGGCAAATGACGAAATGTCAAAAGCGACTTCAGGAATGATCCCGAATATACCCGGATTGAATATGCCGAAATTTTAATCGGAAATATTTATGATAAATATTTCAAACGCTCTAGACAATCTTGTGGATGAATTTTCAAAACTTCCGCAGATAGGTAGAAAGACTGCTATGCGTCTTGCAATGCATATTACCAGACAGCCGAGACAGGATGTGGAAAGATTTTCCAGAGCGTTAACGGAAATTAAAGACAGGCTGAGATTTTGCAGTGTATGCTGCAATATTACTGAAGATGAAGTCTGTAATATATGCAGAGCCGTCAGCCGCAAACCGGGAATCATATGTGTGGTCGAAGAGCCGCAGGATGTATTTGCAATAGAAAAGACAAATGAGTTCAAAGGAAAATATCACGTGCTGCATGGTATAATATCTCCTCTTGACGGTATTGGTCCAAATGACATCCGTATAAAAGAATTACTGGACAGACTCGGCCGCAATGATGAAAATAAAGTCGAAGAGCTTATTCTTGCGCTTAATCCCACAGTTGAAGGAGAGACAACAATACTGTATCTCAGCAAACTTCTTAAACCCCTTGAAATAAAGATCACCCGAATTGCAAGAGGAATTCCGGTCGGCTCCGATCTGGAATTCGCTGATGAAGTTACACTTGCCAAAGCGCTCGAAGGAAGAATCCTAATTTAAATAATTTCCGGATGTGGTATAAAAAATGGTTTTCGGACAGACTTTATCTGGATCTTTACAGTCACAGAAACACGGAGGAAGCCGGACATATGATAGATCTCATTCAGAGAAATATTGATATCCGGACAGGGTCGAAAGTTCTTGACGTAGCTTGCGGTGCAGGAAGGCATTCTCTGCAGCTTGCAAAAAGGGGATTTCACGTAACCGGTTTTGATCTGTCTGAATTTCTGATAAGCGAAGCCAAAAGATCACAGAGGGAAGCGAAGGAAAATAATCTTAAGATGAATTTTCTTATTAAAGATATGAGGAAATTTAATTTCAGAAATTCGTTTGATCTCGCTGTAAATATTTTTACAAGCTTCGGATATTTTGATAATGATGAAGAAAATTTCCGCGTAATAAAAAATGTATCTTCTTCGCTGAAAAAAGGCGGATACTTCGTTTTTGATTTTATTAATTCAGAATTTATAAAGAATAACATTGTATCACGCAGCAAGAATAAGTTCGGCGGGATTACTGTGATTCAGAAAAGAAGAATTGAGAATGGCTTTATTTTAAAAGATATTGAAGTGTTTAAGGGCGGTAAAGTCAGGCATTTTAATGAGATACTGAAGCTTTACGGTAAAAAAGAACTGGTAAAATGTTTTGAGAAGTTTAACTTTGATGTGAAAACATTGTTCGGTGATTACTACGGAAACAAATTCAGCGAAAAAAATTCAAAACGTATTATTATAATTGCGCAGAAGATATAATAAAATACTGATATTATTTTTTGTTTTTTACAGCGGCTGCGGCTTGTTTGAGACAAGGTCCGTTGAACCGCCAACTGAAGTCAGATCCACTTTTACACAACCCACTTCTCCTGATATAGTTTTATCCAATCTGAATTTTGCAATCACGGAAAAAAACCTTGATAACTATATGAGATGTTTTGTTGATTCAAATTTTTCAACAAAGAGATTTCAGTATATTCCCGATGCAGTTTCCCAGACTTCTTATCCCGTATTTTTAAACTGGTCACTGAACAATGAAAGAATTTATTACAGCAATCTCATTTCATTTACAAACAGCAGCTCTTCTTCAAATCTCTTTCTTTCGAATATAAATTTTAACACAGGTATTGATTCGGCTGTTATAGATTAGGATTATATACTTGTTTACAATCACTCCAGACAAAACATTGCTACCGTTTCAGGCGGGAGACTGAGATTTGTAATGAGCCAGGACTCAAGAAGCTTATGGTCTATTCACGGCTGGTATGATTTTCTTAACGAAGATAATGACACTACATGGAGCGTATTGAAAGCAAACATGTTTAACTGAATTAATATGACGGCTGAAATTAAAAATGCATTGTTAATAAAATTTTCACCGGCAATTATTGTTTTACTGCTTGTTTCTTTTTACTCATGCGATAATATTTTCTCCCCAAAACTGGACTCGAACGCTCCGACTTCTATTATTACAGATCAGAAAACTGTTGACGGTGTCTTTCAGAATTTTCAATACGCTTATACTTTTAAGGACACGACTGTTTACGGAAATTTACTTGATGAACAGTTTGTATTTATCTACCGTGATTACAATTCCGGATTCGATATTTCATGGGACAGACCGACGGAGATGAGAACTACAAACGGACTTTTTCAGAATGCTCAGAAACTTGAAGTGATCTGGAATAACATTATTTTTGAAGGCGGGGACTCACTTGTCAAAAATGTAAAGAGAAGTTTTAATCTGACCATTACATTCAATCCCAGCGATGTGATCAGATTAAACGGATTTGCAGATATGAATCTTATAAGAACATCGACAAACGATGTCTGGAAAATAATCAGATGGCGCGACGAAACTTTTTAAAGCGACATTTCAAAAACCAATGCTGAGAATACTTTTCAGCTGATCGATGTAATACCTTTCATATTCAACACCTTTATTCAAAAGATATTCAGTCATAATACTCAGCTTATCGTCGGAAATATCATTGCCGATTATATTCCTGTACTCAGCCGTTAGATTTTCTTTGTTTGTAAGATAAATCAGGCCTGGATCATTTAATGTTTCATTGATCCTGCCGGATGAATAATTATAAATATCCTTGAACAAAGTAAAGTAAAATCCATTCTCATCTTTATCAATTTCATAGGTCTTGTAAATAATCTTTACCGGGAATTTATCTTCTTCAGTGAAATCATATACAAGCGTCTTCCTGCTGTCCAGCCATCCGGTCAGGTCTTCTGATTTAATAACTTTTTTTATAAGAAACTCTTTCATCTTTTGAATATTATCATTGTCATTCCTTACACAGCCGTGTGATAAATTTCTCATCTTTGAATACAGCAGATTATTCTTGTTTGTACCGTGAAAATATCTCAGAGAATTTTGATCATAATGCACTACAAATAAGCCGAGCGGATTTCCTTTGCCCGGAGGCGTTGGACTCAGATGAGCTTTCTTCGGATCGGGATCTTTGTAAAACGGCCAGTTCCTCACCTTGTATGCCTGAAAATTTCCCGTGTAGGTTTTGTCATTTATAGTACCGACCACATTCGGCCAGGTATCAATATAAATTTGTTTTCCATTGAACAGCTGATAAATTCTTGATTTAAATTCCGGAATATTTAGTTCCCATAATATTTTAGTAGAATCAACAAGAAAATTTTCCGGCACATCAAATGACACTTTAAACTTTTCTCCGGATGCTGCCTGATTTAAAGTATCAGAAGTAATTACCGGCACAACTGTTTTTGAGTTTACTATTTCAGACAGATCCTTTTCGGAAATAACCGGAAAACTTTCTCTAATGTGCTGCATAATAATTTCACTGCTGTTAAGAAGATCATCTGTTTCAAAATACATCTTCTCCTTTTTGATCAGATCGGATTTTGTCTGATCTGAATTTACAGGTTCTGAGTTTCTGGCCGTATCCTGAGATACAGCTGCTGAAGAGTATATGAAAATTATTATTAGTATTGTAATAATCTTTGATGAAAAATCAGGTTTCATATTTAAATAAAATTTGAGATTGTTCAGTTAAGTTTAAAAATAAAAAAATTAAGTATGACTGCAAAAGTAACCCAAAGCAAATACGGTATGAGTAAAATTCCGGATGTCCTGGAGATCTTTAAGAAATTTAATATTGTATAAATTATAAGTAACCATAGAACAATTATAATTATCAGAGCGCTTGAGATTGACTGAAATCCGAAAAAAACTATTGACCATAAAGTATTGAATAAAAGCTGAACCATAAAAATATAAAAAGCCTTTTTTACAACGGCATTCTTCAGATCCTCGCGCCAGACAAGAAATAATGAAACTCCCATCATTAAGTAAAGCAGTATCCATACAGGACCGAAGATCCAGTTCGGCGGATTAAAATCCGGTTTTGTTAAACCAGTATACCATCCCGAGATGGAGTCAGCGGTAAAAATTGTTCCGATGACACCAGCCATCTGACAAATAATAATGCTGACTATGAGTTTAATTATATTGGACATTTAAATGTTCCTGTAAAATATTTTAATTCGGTAAATTAATTTGCAGATATAAATTAAAGGCAGATCACATACCTATTGTATGCCATACGGTTTTTAGTTCTGAGAATTTTTCGATCTCTTTCAGATTTTCATTTTCACTGTCATTATACCAGTCGTGATCATTCTTTATAAAATTAAATCGCTTTACATTATTAGCGCAAAGCTCCTGAAGAGCTTTTTTGTCCGTATTTTTATCCGCGCACACATCAATTGCATTCACGTCGAAATGACCTGCAAGATGCGGCGTAAGTTCGATTTTCTTTCCGGTCAGAATATTTATTACTCCAGCCGGGAAGTCGCTGGTAGCTATAACTTCAGCTGCAGATAAAGCCGGCAGCGGTGCTGACTCGTTTGCAATAATTATGCATGAATTTCCTGATGCTATAACGGCTGACAATCTCGATATCAACGGAAGAAAACTCAATATATCGGGAAGTACTATTCCTACAATTCCGGTCGGTTCAGGAATTGAGAAATTAAAATATCCCGCCTGTACCGGATTTACTGATCCTGAAAGCTGTATCCATTTATCGCAGAAACCGGAGAAGTAAACTATTCGGTCAATTGCTTTCTGTACTTCTTTTCTGGAGGCAGATAAATTTTGTTTTGTTGAAATGAATATCTCCTCTTTAAATTGTTCCTTTCTTCCTTCAAGCATCTCCGCTAATCTGTACATGATTTGACCTCTTTCATAAGCGGTCTTTTCGCTCCAAAGCCTGAATCCTTTGCGGGCAGCGACAACGCTGTTACGAATATCTTTTCTGGATGCGCGGGAAATATTACATATTTTTTTTCCGTCTTTTGGATTTACAGCATCAAGAAATCTTTCTGATTCGGTGCGGGTGAATTTTCCATCAATGAAGAGTTTATACATTTTCGGGATTTCAAGTCTTGAAGTCATAAAGTTTAATTAAAAATTAAAAGCAAATCTATAAAAATTTAAGAGAAATAAAAATTGATAACTTATTCAAATAAAAATAATGTTTGAGAGGGTGGAGCTTAGGAAAAACATTGAAGTACGAAACCGTATTCTGTACTGTCAGTAAAAAAACTACTTTAGTGCTTATTTCTGATTAAACTATAACTCAATTTTATATTCTGAACCTGTATCAATATTCAGATCCTATCAGCTAACTCTGTTATTATCCCTTTTACTCTTTTTACAGACGAAGTAAAATACTGACTTTGATCTTTTTCCCTCTGCTTTTGATTTCTGTTATCCTCAGACATTTTATCAGCTACTAATTCCCTCGAAATCAAACCAATTGCACCAAATTCTATCCCGCAGTGAACTGCTGTAATATTCTCAGGAACTATCGAATAGCCTAATACGTCAGTGCCAATCTCCCTGTAAAATCTGGCTTCTGCTTCCGTCTCGCTCTCCGGTCCTGTAATACCGAGATAGACTGATTCATTTATTCTTATCATATTTTCCTGAAAAACTTTATAAATATTCTTATACATACCTTTGTCATATGCATTGCTCATATCAGGAAATCTAATTCCGAGAGTCTCATCGTTTTTACCTATTAACGGATTATCTCCCATCAAATTTATATGATCATATATTAGTGCAATTTCGCCGCAGCTGAATCTTGGATTTAAATGCGCTGTCTCATCGATGGAAAGGATTTTTTTGATCCCGAGAAATTTTAATACATAAATCCTGTGACCGATTGACCTCATATCCGTTCCGTCAAAATATTGCGGTCTTCCCATTAAGATAAGAACATCTCTTTTTTTGGTCTTTGCAAAAATTATCTTACCTGCGGATTTCGTGTTTTCAGTTTCTGTGAATCTAGGTATGTCAGAATAATTTAATTCTCCGAGTTGTTTAAACTCTTTTGCAATCTCGTGTAAGTTACCGGATATAATGCATATTTCCGGCTTGAATCTTTTTGGAAATCTGCTCCTGATTATATCTGAAGACAGTTTAATCTTTTCGGATTGTTCAGTCATTTCTGAATATTAAATTGAAATATTTCTGTGAATAAAATTATAATTTTGCCGCTAAATTTTTTATGAGTAATGTAAGCTTCGGTTCTGCAATCCCAGCTGCTTCAAGTATGTCCTTTAATATTGCGACTTCAAGAGTATCAGGAAATCCTTTATCAGTAATAATTGATAATCCCAGTACTTCCATTCCGAGATTGCTTGCAACTAGTGCTTCAGGTATTGTAGACATGCCGACAGTATCTCCGCCCATTCTTCTTATCATTCTGTATTCAGAAACTGTCTCAAGATTTGGTCCCTGTACCGGAACATATACTCCTTTCTGAATGTATATCCCGCTTTCGAGCGCTGTCTGTTCTGCTAACTCAATTAATCTCTTCGAATAAATCCTGCTACCGTCGCTATAATTCATCTGTTTCCCTTTTAACGGCGTATTAAATAATAAATTTATATGCGAAGTCATTATCATCAGATCAGCCTTATTAAATTTCGGATTCAATGCGCCGCAGGCATTTGATGCGATTAGGTTTTTTACTCCCAGAGAATTCAAAATGTATATCGGGAATGTAACCTCATCCATTGTGTATCCTTCATAATAATGAAATCTTCCCTGCATCGCAACAATATTTTTCCCGGATAATTTTCCAAAAATTAATTTGCCTGTATGAGATTCAACAGTAGATACTGGAAAATGCGGTATGTCGGAATAATCTATTTCAAGCTCTATATCGATGTACTTAACTAACCCGCCAAGTCCTGTGCCGAGTATTATTCCGGTCTCAGGTATGTTTTTGTATAATTTACTTAAATGTGTAATCGCTTCGAAATGTTTACCGGTCATAATATTGGAGATGGCTATTCCGAAAAGTCAGAGTTTGCAGTGTTAATGGAAATTTTTTTCATGACGTTAGTTTTTTCCTCTACGGGAAGATCTTCTGTCGACTCATTTTCATTCTCATGTTTTGCAAGTTCCATTTTGTAAATATTTCGTGACTTTACGAATTCATCCATCTCATTAAGTTTTTCCATAAAGAAAAGTTTAACGTCTTCTACAAGTTTGTCGTTTCTTAATTTTAATTCCTCAATCTCGTGCTTCCTTGTCATTATTTCCTTTTCGGAGTCCTGAAGGCTTTTCTGTGCGTTAAGCTCTGCTTCTCTTACTATATTCTCTGCTCTTTTCTTTGAAGTTTGAATTATCTCATCCGAAAGGTCCTGTGCTTTTACAATTGCTTTCTGAAGTGTTGTTTCATTTTCTTTATATACTTCCAGATCAGATTTAATGGTCTTTAACTGTTCAAGCAATACCGTATTCTCTTCAAAAAGTCTTTCATAACGAAGGCTTACTGTTTCAAGAAAAGCATCTACCTCATTAATGTCATAACCGCGGAATGTTTTTTTGAAATCTGTCTTTTTAATTTCTTTCGGAAGTATTTTGTCGCTCATTTTTTAAAAAAAAATTATATATGTCTTTAAAATTAAATTGCTATTGAACCGGGTTTATTCTCTCCCCGAATATTGCACTGCCTATTCTCAGCATATTGGATCCTTCTTCTATCGCTATGTCAAAATCATCTGTCATTCCCATTGATAAATATTTGAAATCGGGAAATTCAGGTTTTATCCGGTCATGCAGCTCTTTCAGCGTTCTGAAATTGCTTCTGATTTCATCCCTGTCATCAGTCATCTTAGCAATTGTCATCAGTCCTTTTACATTAACGTTTTCCAACAGTGATATTTGTTTACAAAGTCTTTCGGTCTCATCAGGCGCTGCTCCGAATTTTTGTTCTTCTTTGCTCGTGTTAACCTGAACAAGAATATCAATCTTTCTGTTAATTTTTTTTGCTGTATTGTCAATGACTTCAGCCAGATTATATGTATCCACAGACTGAATTAGATGAATAAAAGCAATAATATCCTTCACTTTATTTGACTGTAGGTGTCCTACCATATGCCAATTTATCTTTCCGCTGTACTGAAATGATATATTATAGTACTTGTCCCTCATTTCCCGGATTTTATTTTCTCCGAAATCTAAATGACCTGCTGAATTCAATTCTATGATACGCGTAAAAGGAAAGGTCTTGCTTACGGCGACTATAGTAATTTCATCGGGATTCCTCCCGCATCTTTCACATACTTCCCTGATTTTTTCCTTTAGCGAAGAATAATTTGATAAAATCTTCATAATATGTGCAAATATACTTTTATTAAAATAGTTTTTCAATTTAGAAAATTGAACAGCTTAATTTTTCCTGATGAATTTCCGTAATTCAGTATCAATCACTATTAAGTCATAAATTCAATATTTACTTCAATATTTTAAATAAATTATATTCACTTATCGGATTATGTAATAATGATAACTGCTTTCATTATTTATTTTCATCTAATTGAGGATGAAAAAAAGTAATGAATTAATTCTTAAAATAGACTATTTTTAAGCCCAATCTAATTAAGTGTATAGATAGAATTTATTGAAAAGAGATCACCTTCCTTCAGAAGCGTGGTATAAAATCTTTTTTAAAAATTATTTTTAGATTTGATCTGATTTTTTTAAAAAGAATAATACAGCTTTATAATTTAACCGGTAATTTATATTGTGAAGTGAATTTATCTAAATTTCGAGATAATCATATACAATAACAATCACAGCAGTGTAATTATTATTTATTATATTAAAAAATTAATATTGAAATACAATTTTACTGAAATAGAAAAAAAGTGGCAGAAGTATTGGGAAGAAAATGAAACTTTCCGGACACCTGATTTTGTCAAACTTGATAAAAGTAAACCGAAGTATTACGTTTTGGATATGTTCCCGTATCCGAGCGGAGACGGTCTGCATGTAGGTCATCCCGAAGGTTATACCGCTACTGACATTATTGCCAGATACAAAAGAATGAAAGGTTTTAATGTTATGCATCCTATGGGCTGGGATGCTTTCGGTCTGCAGACGGAACAGTACGCCATCAAAACAGGAATTCATCCGAAGATAAGGACAATTGATTGCATCAACAGATTCAGGGAACAGCTAAAATCCATAGGTTTTTCATACGACTGGAAAAGAGAATTAAGCACTGCCGATGAAAGTTATTTCAAATGGACTCAATGGATCTTTCTGAAAATATATAATTCATTTTATGATAAAAATGATAACAAAGCAAAAATATCAGTGAATTGAAAATTCCTGAGGGACTCTCTGCAAAAGAAAAATTTGACTTTTTGAATTCTTACAGAATGGCATATCTTGCGGAAGTGCCTGTCAACTGGTGCCCTGAGCTTGGCACTGTCCTGTCCAATGAAGAAGTACCTGATCAGCTTGAAAAAGGTTTTACGGTTGTAAGAAGAAAAATGAAACAATGGAATATGAGAATTACTGAATATGCAGACAGACTTTTGAATGATCTTAATGAACTTGACTGGCCGAAAAATGTAAAAGAAATTCAAAGAAACTGGATTGGAAGAAGCGAAGGTGCTACAGTAAAATTTAAAATTATAAATCCGGAAACGAATAATGAATTTGAAATAGAAGTTTATACTACAAGACCTGATACTATTTTTGGAGTAACTTATCTCATTCTGTCTCCTGAACATAAATTTGTGAATGACATTACTGTAAGATCTGAAAAAAATAAAATTGAATCTTACATAAGAACAGCTGAACGGAAATCGGATCTCGAAAGGACAGAACTTTCAAAAAATAAAACCGGTGAATTTACAGGAGCATATGCTCTCCATCCATTAACTGATGAAAAAATACCGGTGTTAATTTCTGATTATGTTCTGGCTAGCTATGGGACAGGAGCTATTATGGGTGTACCCGGTCATGATGAAAGAGATAATGAATTTGCTAAAAAGTTTGATCTGCAAATAATTCCCGTAGTGTTACCGGAAAGTATTTCAGATGATGAAAAGAATTCATTTCTTGAAAACACAAAAAATGGAAACGAATGCTTTTTCGGAGAAGGCATTTCAGTCAATTCCGGTTTTCTGAACGGATTAAAATCAGGTGAAGCAATAAATAAGATAATTGAATGGCTGGAAACAAATCAAAAGGGAAAGAGATCAGTAAATTTTAAACTCCGGGACTGGTTGTTCTCAAGACAAAGATTCTGGGGTGAACCATTTCCGATAATTCATTTTGAAGATGGTACTTTTGAAGACATAGATGTATCTGAACTGCCTCTGACACTTCCTGATGTTGGTTCTTATAAACCAAGCGGTACAGGCGAATCACCACTTGCTACTATAGATGAATGGGTAAATACAGTTGATATTGATTCAGGCAGAAATGCAAGACGCGAGACAAATACAATGCCGCAGTGGGCGGGTTCATGCTGGTATTTCCTCAGATATCTTGACCCTGAGAATACTAATGTATTTTGTGATAAGGAAATTGAGAAATTCTGGATGCCTGTGAATTTATATATCGGCGGACAGGAGCATGCCGTGCTGCATCTTATTTATGCAAGATTCTGGTACAAGGTTTTGTTTGATCTTGGTTATGTAAATTATAAAGAACCAATTTCAAAACTTTTTAATCAGGGAATGATACTCGGCGAAGACGGTGTAAAGATGAGCAAGTCAAGAGGCAATGTAATAAACCCTGAAGACGTGATTAGAGAATTTGGCGCTGACTCAATGAGACTTTTTGAAATGTTTATGGGTCCCCTTGAAGCTTCAAAGCCCTGGAGCACAAAAGGTATAGAAGGTCTTAACAGATTTTTAAACAGAGTATGGAGAGTAATTATTGATGAAAATTCAGACGGACTGAAATATAATATTACAGATTCAGAGCCGGATTTAAAATTAAAAAAACTTCTGCACAAAACAATTAAAAAAGTTACAGAAGATATTGAAGACGGAGATATGAAGTTCAATACAGCAATTTCATATCTTATGATATTTGTAAATGAATTATATAAAACCGAAGAGATCTCGAAAAACGTAATCAGAGATTTCCTATTATTGCTTTCTCCTTTTGCGCCTCACATTACAGAAGAGTTATGGCAAAAACTAGGAAATAAAGATAGCATTCAGTCTGCAGAATGGCCAGCATATAATAGAGAACTCACTAAAGAAGATTCGGTAACAATAATTTTTCAGGTGAACGGAAAACTCAGATCTAAAGCAGATCTGCCTTTTGATTCCGGAGAGAAAATTCTGGAAGATGAAGCTCTTGATAATGAAAATGTAAAAAAATATCTACTGGGCAAACAGATAATCAAAATTATTACAGTTAAAAATAAAATGGTGAATATAGTTGTAAAGTAAAAAACATTCCGGAAATTTATTAAGGCAGGAAAAAATATTTTTTCATGCCTTTTTTTATTTGCAAATAAAGTAAACATTCTGCACTATTAAAATTTGTTAAATTAAAAATTAATATTGATTAAGTTCAAAAATTAAAAATTTAGGTCATAAAAAAAGTTCTTGACTTATTAAATAAAATAATGCAATATTGCATTAAACAAAAAACAACAATATTGCAATCTCAGGAATTAATCAGCAGGCTTCAAAAGATTGGATTTAAAGAAAACGAATCACAGGTATTTTTAGTACTGCTGAAAGGTTCTGCATTAAGCGCTTCCGAAATTGCTGAGAAAGCTGCTGTAAGAAGAACCGCTGTTTATGAAATTCTGAAATCATTTGCTGTTAGAGGTTTTTGTAATGAGATCGAAACCAATACGATATTAAAATATGAAATGATCGATCCGGAAGTAATTAGCGATAAAATAGAAAGGGAGATCAAAAAGCAGAATGAATCAAAAATTGAAAATCTTAAAGATACGTTCGGAGATTTTAAGAATTTATACAGGTCGGAAGAATCAGATGAAAACAGGAGAGTCAATATTGAACTTATCAGAGGCTTTAACAAGCACAGACAAGAAAAATTTATTGAACTTTTCAGTAATGCGGAATCAGAAATATTATTTATGATAAGACTTGAAGGATATGTCTCAGAAGAACTTGATACGACTGCAGTTGAATTTTATAAAAGAGGCGGTGTTATCAGATCAATATACGAAGCAAGCTATAACTTTAAGATAATAAAAGATAACTCCAGAAAGAATGCTGCGTTAGATGATCTTATAAGGATATGCAGAAAATTTGAAAAAGCTGGTGAACAGGTCAGGATATCTGAGAAACAATTACCAAATCTGACTATCTTTGACAGAAAAATTGTTTTTGTAAATATTCAGGATAAGAATATTCCGCGGCATAATAATTCTGATATAATAATAAGAAATGAAGATTTTGCTTTGAAAATGTTAGACTTGTTTGATTTTTACTGGAACGATTCAAAGGAATTAAAAGATTTTGTTACAAACAAAGTAAAAGCAAAAAAACCGGTTAAGAACTTTAAGAATTTATATTAATATAATAAATACATTTCAACAAACTTTTTTCCTGAGGAGAAAAAAATGACAACCTTTAATTTAAAAGCTACATCAGCAGTATTGGTCTTGATAACAGGATTATCACTGATACTAGTAAACAGGCAGGTTTATGCCGGATCTTCACCCGATTTTATTTTCGGAAAGGTTCTTTATTCAGATGACCACTCTCCGGTTACTGAAGGAAATGTAAAAATCATGACTATTGATCCATCGTCAAGGACATATAATGTTCTCGAAACTATCAGTATTAATTCCGACGGATCTTTTAAAGTCAGCAGAAAAATTATACTGAGCACTGACGAAATCAGAATAATGGCGTATCCGAATGATGTAGATAATAACGAAATTCCTTTTGTTCCGACTGAAATCGGTCTCATTAATAAGCAGTTTACTGATAAAATAGATTTTGAAATTGTAATAGAAGTAGACAGGACATCCGGTATAAAAAATGAAGATCAGGGAAACATACTTGATAAGAAATATTATCTGGAACAGAATTTCCCAAATCCATTTAATCCTGTTACATCAATAAGATTTGAATTACCTGAAAGTAATAAAGTTTCTCTTAAAATATACAATATGAAAGGTGAAACAGTAGCTGTGCTTGCTGAAAATGAATTACTGAAACAGGGTTCGAATGAATTGGAATTTAATGCCGGAAATCTTCCGAGCGGAACTTATGTATATACTTTGAGAACAGATAATTTTACCGAAAACAAAAAAATGATGCTCTTAAAATAATTACGTCCTTGAAAGCAAGTAAGATTTAATGAGGGTTGGGTCTTTGCTTGTGAAATCCCCTCTCAGGGAAAGGAGGGGATTCAGGGATGTTTTAAAAAGTAAAAATCATCATAGCTATTTAAAAATAATTTTCTTACCGGTACATTAAAGCATTTTGATCAATTTCGGAATGCTTTTTTTTTACCTTATAAATCAAATCGTTAAGAAATATTTTTGTATTAAAGCAACTATAATATATTTTCTGATGCTGCACAAAATACATTTCACTTTTAATGAAGCTGTTGCAATCCTGCCGGCAGTGAAAACTATCCTTAAAGAAATTATTCAGCTAAAAAAAAATCTCGATAAGACCGGTTATAACATTTATTCACATAACTATTTCAGCGGGATCGGCACAAACGGATCCGGTATATATCCCGACGATCTGGTTATTCTTATTGAAAATGTTAAAAAAATAACAGACATGGGAATTCAGATAAAGAATATTGACACCGGACTGATAGATTTTCCATATATCAGAAGTAACGGCGAAGAAGTATATCTATGTTATTTTTTAGGAGAGGATGGTTTAAACTTCTGGCATTCGATCAGCGACGGTTTCAGCGGAAGAAAAGATATAAATGAGCTTTAATTAAAATTTATGCAAAGAAAAATTAAATTAATAAAATGGGAATTCTAAACACTGTTCTAGTTCCTGTAATTCAGGCAATGCCGAAAAAAGTTGTAAAGATTTTCGCTGATAAATATATTGCAGGTGACAGCGTTTCAGATGCAGTACACAGCGTAAAGATTCTTAACAGCAAAGGACTTATGGCTACTGTCGATGTATTGGGTGAATCCATTAATGAAAAGAGTGAAGCCGTTCTTTCTAAAGATGAAAACATAATTACATTAGAAGCGATCAGTAAAAATAATCTTGACTGTAATTTGTCTATAAAACTTACAATGCTTGGTCTTAATATCGATCATGATTTCTGCCTGGAGCAGGTAAGCGGAATTCTTGAAAAAGCAAAAAGCTTAAACATATTTGTGAGAATCGATATGGAGGATTCCTCCGTAACTGAATCTACCATTAATATATTTGAAACAGTAAAAAAGAAATTTGATAATGTAGGAATTGTAATACAGGCATATCTCAGAAGAAGTGAGGACGACATTAAAAGACTAACGGAAATTAATGCGAACTTCAGGATCTGTAAAGGCATATATATAGAGCCTGAAAAAATTGCATTTAAAGACCCGGATGAGATCAGGAATAATTTTATGAAAATATTAAGAATTGCGTTTGAAAGAAAATCCTACTGCGGTATTGCCACGCATGATGAAATTCTTATTAAAGATTCAGTTAATCTGGTTAAAGAATTAAATCTGAGAAAAGACGAATACGAATTTCAAATGCTGCTCGGAGTTAAAGAGAATCTTCGCGAAGAAGCTGTTGCCAAAGGGCACAGAATGAGAATCTATGTGCCTTTCGGTAAAAGATGGTACGAATATTCTATCAGAAGATTTAAAGAAAATCCCAATATGGCAGGTCAGGTTTTGAAAAGCATTTTTTCTTAAAAATTACTGATAGTATTGAATTATTTTAATCAATGTGAATTTACTTCAAACCATATTCCCGTTATCTCCGGAAAAATTTCATGCATCAGTTCTTTCATGGCAATTGCATATTCACGGATCTCCCACTGAGCCGTATCTTCATCCCTGAGTTCAATAAAATTCATTATTGCCTGAAATGATGCTGTCCAATATACTTCAGTATATTGATTAAGAGGAAGTATCATTCTTGCCTGTTCTTTTGCCACACCGGCTTCGAGAAGTTTATTATAAGAATCAAGAATATCCGACATTGCTGATTCAAATATTTTACCGGCAATTTTCTGATCATCAATGCTTCCTTCTGACGCCTGTTTGTTATCTTTGGACTGTCTCCTCCAGTTGGAGGGGACATAGAAATCACTTACGGGTACATATCTTCCACTGATCTCATTCCACGCATGATCTTTTGCCGAAGAACTTGAAGATGTCTCTATGCCGACCACGTGTTTATACCATTGTCTCATAACAAATTCCGGAGCTTTGACATGAAACTGTACCATCAGATGCCTGAACGGCGACCAGTGCTTGTTCTTTGCAAGAAATTTTACAAGCTTTCTGTCATTGTCGTCAAATTTTTCTTTCCTTTTTCCGAATGAAACCCTTGCAGAATTAACAACTGTGAGGTCTGTACCCAATTTATCTAAAACTTCAATAAATCCTTTATCGAGAACTTCTTTTTTCAATTTTAATTTTTTTGTGTGAACAAATATAATAATTATAATCGGAAGAATGGATTTTAAAATATTTGATATTTGAAAAACAAACATTGAAAATTTTGGGATATAATCTAGCGAAATTAAGTCAGGAAAATTCTGTGCTTATTACTTTGTAATTTTAATTTGATTCTGTATTTAATAACTTGCCTCAATGAATTTTTCCGGTACAAAATTTTACCTGGGCGCGGATTCCGGCGGTACAAAGTTTGAATTGATTATAGTCAGTGAGTACGGCAGATTAATCAGAAAATTTAAATTCAAAGGAATACATTATTCAGTTTCCGGACCCGTCAGCTATTGTGAAAGTATTTCAGAATACATATTTACTGCTGTAAAAAAAGCCGGTTTTGATATTAATAACTGTAAAGGATTATGTATAGGGCTGGCAGGTGCGAGAGAAGAGAGTGACCGTAGGAAACTGAAAAGTCTTTTCCGAAAGAAGTCCGGCATTAGAAATACTTTAATTACTAGTGATGCTTTGACTGCTCTATACGGGGCATTTGAGGGAAGAAGCGGTATAATTCTTATCAGCGGTACGGGTTCGGTACTGTATGGATATTATAATAATAAAATAAACAGAGTCGGCGGATGGGGGAGAGTTATTGGTGATGAAGGCAGCGGTTACTGGATCGGAAAGAAGGCTTTGAATATAGCCGCAAAAGAATATGACACTTCCTTTCTCACAAAAAAGGAAAGTGAATTATCTGAATTACTTAGAGTTAAATTCGGAATAAACAGATTAAATCTTAATGACAGGATTTTTAAAAATAAATTTGAGATCCAAAAAATAACTCCGGTTGTTCTTGAGCTTGCAGGAAAGAATTCTGAAGTTTGTAAAAATATAGTAAGTGAAGCAGTTGCAGATTTAATGTATCATATAAATGCATATTTGAATATTGCAAGACCTGAAATTGTCATGGATATTTCTTTGATCGGAAGTTTAGTGGAAAATGAAAATATATTGTCACGAAAATTAAAAAAAGAAATTATGAAACTTAAGAAGGTTAAATTAGTTGAAAAAAAACATTCTCCTGCTTACGGAGCATATTTGCTGATATCCGGCAGTACAAATTTTTTAACAAAAATTAAGATTGAAAAAAACTGATCTGATCCTCATACTTGATTTCGGTTCACAGTATACTCAGCTGATAGCAAGGAGGACAAGAGAGTTTAAAGTCTATTCTGAGATTCATCCGTTCAAATTAAATTTAAAAAATTTCTTAATGAAAAAGAAAAATCACACATCCTCAAAGGTGTGATATTTTCCGGAGGTCCGTCAAGCGTTACTGACAAAGGTTCTCCGAAGTTTTCAAAAACAGATCTTGATCTGTTAATAAAGAAAAAAATTCCTGTTCTGGGTATTTGCTACGGTATGCAGCTGTTATGCAGTTTATACAATGGCAGTTTGCACTCATCTATACACAGACAATACGGAAACACGAAAATACACATTCGGTGACTCAGAATTGTATAAAGGCGTTAACACTCAGCTTAATGTCTGGATGAGTCACGGTGATTCAACGGACAAAATGCCTCAGAAATTTATTGCAACATCAAAAAGCATTAACGGCGTTATTTGCAGTTTTGAATATCCTAAAGCAGGGATTTACGGATTACAATTCCATCCCGAAGTCAACCATACCGAATTTGGAAAAAAGATACTTAATAATTTTTTATTCGGTGTATGCTGTGTAAAGAATTTATTCGAGCCGGAATCTTTTATTGAATCGAAAACTGAAGAGATAATAAAAAGGCGGGAAAGAGTCATGTTATATGTGCTCTCAGCGGCGGAGTTGATTCTTCAGTTGCTGCATTGCTTGTCAGTAAAGCCATTGGAGAAAATCTGACATGTATTCATATTGACAACGGTCTGATGAGAAAAAATGAAAGCAGGAAAGTTATAGAACTTTTTGAAAAATATTATAAACTCAATCTGATTTTTGTAAATGCATCTGAACTTTTTATAAATAGACTCAGCGGTGTATTTGACCCGGAGAAGAAACGGAAAATAATCGGAAATACATTTATAGAAGTATTTGAAAAAGAAGCGAAGAAAATCAAAGGAGTAAAATTTCTGGTGCAGGGTACACTCTATCCTGATGTAATAGAATCCGTAACTTCAAAAGGACCTTCATCAAAAATTAAAACTCATCATAATGTAGGCGGACTTCCTGATAAAATGAAACTAAAGCTCATAGAGCCATTCAGAGAATTATTTAAAGACGAAGTCAGAGAGATCGGGAAAAAGCTTGGTCTTAGAGATAATTTTATAAACAGGCATCCGTTTCCGGGACCGGGACTTGCTATAAGAATTCTCAGTGATGTCACAAGAGAAAAACTGGATATATTAAAAGAAGCTGATGAAATTTATATTAATGAATTAAAGATTCACGGTTTATATGAAAAGATCTGGCAGGCGTTCTCAGTGTTATTGCCGGTACAGACAGTCGGAGTAATGGGTGATGAAAGAAGTTATGAAAATGTAATTGCGCTGAGAGCTGTAACATCATCCGACGGAATGACTGCGGACTTTTATGCTTTTGATAAAGATTTTTATCATCAATTTCAAATAAAATTATTAATTCAGTTAAAGGTGTAAACAGAGTTGTATATGACATTAGCTCTAAACCGCCTGCAACTATAGAATGGGAATAAAAAAGAATGATTATTAAAAACACTGTACTATTGATTTTTTTACTGCTATTCTCTTACAAAGTCTGTGCTCAGATCAAAATAGGAGTAGCTTTACCTTTGATGAATAATACTGAGAGTAAGGAAGAAAAAAAACTCGGCGCTGAAATGATGCTGGGAATAAATGATGCAGTTAAGGAGCATAACAGACTTAATCCCGGGTCAAAAGTGGAATTGATAACAGAAGACACACAAAGAGATCCGTCAATCGCGCTGGAGATAATAAATAAATTTGGCAGCGATAAAAAAGTTATTGCAGTATTTGGTCCTGTATTCAGTTCGGAGCTGTCACCAAATGCCGGTGCAGCGAACTTCCATAAAATACCTGTTATTACTCCGACATCAACTCAGAATTTTCTTGCGCAGAAAAATCCTTTTTGTTTCAGCTGAATCCAACTTATGATGTAAGAGGGAGGACTATGGCGAAGTTTGCAAATGATGAACTTAAAATGAAGCGGTTTGCAGTTTTTTCGGAAGATTCTTACGGAAAGAATTTTGCTGACAGTTTTTCCGAAGAGGCGTTGAAAAACGGCGGAGCGATAACAGCATCTGTTTATTATTCAAAGGATGACAATGATCTCACGCAGGAACTTGAAGAACTTGAAGATAAAATTTTTCACTGGACAAATTTATAGATTTTGGAAATATAGCCAGGGAGCATTTTGAAATTATTAAAAATTATGATATTAAATTTTCTTACGCGGATTCACTGAAGATGGAATCGTTGGTTGTGAGTATTTATAAATTATTCGGAAGGGATGCTGACAGAATTATGGATTCGCTTAAGCTTAAACCTTCTGCATCATATGATAAAAGCAGAACAGTGATACCCGGTTATACAGAGGCGATATATATTCCGATCTCCACTTATCTTGAAATCCCGAAAATGATCTCACAGTATTTTTCCGAGCATATAAATCTTCCGGTACTTGGTACAAGCGATTGGAACAATAAGGAGATACTTGAAGAAAATAAAATCTATATAAAAAATTTGTATTTCGATTCTGATTTTAATTTAAGTGATAATGCAGTGACTCCTGATAAATTAAATGAAAGCGGATTAAAAAATTATTATTTCGGATATGACGGAATGAAACTGATACTCGATAAAATCTCTGAAGGTAATAAGGACAGACTTTCGCTGAATAATGCTCTTGAGTCAACTGAAAACTACAATACATTTCACAATACAGTTACATTAAAAAACAGGACAAATATTGAGTTGGAGATTATGAGATTTAATTCAGGAGAGCTAATGAGATTAGGTAATTTTAAATATTAACAAACTAAATTAATAGTTTTGATTTTGGGAGCTAATTTAATTATCTTAATTTAAACTAACATTAAAATCAGAAAAATCGGAGGATACTAATATAGAACCACTTAAGTTTAATTTCCGTGATTTAACGCTTTCAATATTCCCATCACTTTTAATACTTTTTATTTCGATTGTGTTTGGATTTTTTTTCAGTCCGGAATTGAAATCCGATCAGGCTGCAAACTTCAATTTAGCTTTATCGAAATATAATGATTTATGGTATTATCCGGTTTTAGTATTTATAGTTTTTATAGTATTTTTAATGTGGGTAAAAAACACATTAGACAAAAGATATTATGAAAATAAACTGACAAAAAATGATGTAACCAAGTTAATAGATAAATACAGCGGAGTTGTGGATGGAATCGGAACTGCGCTTCCACTGATCGGCGCTGCAATAATCTTATATACCGTTGGATTGGGAAGTGATACACAGGAATTGTTTTTACATTTCGCAATACCGTTTGAAATAAAATCCCTTTTTATATTAGCAATTGCAAAATTAATTGAATCGGCATTTGACGATATGGAGATACAGTATTTAAAATACGCTAAGGATAATAACGATGCCGGCTCTTTAATCTCATCGAAAATTGAATTTGTGAATTTACCGAACAATGCGGATATTAAGGAAATTAATGATCTTCTTACAAACTGGAATCAGACAGTCGATAAAATGAAAGATCCTGAATTCAGTAAGAATCTGGAGACTATCAAAAAATTGTAAATAAATAATTTTTTTAAAAATTTGAATATCTTAAAATTATGGAAAGAAGAAATAAACGTGACGCTAAATTCCTAATATTTCAGTCACTTTATATAATTGCAATATCTATACTCTTTTATAAAGGGACTGACTTATCTCTTAAAAAAGTTGCAGAGATTAATCCTGACATGAAACAAGTTCCTATCACATCTGTGATAATCAATCCGGAATTAGAAGAGGCTTTACCAAAACCTGAAGAAGGCAAAGAATATACAAAAATTAATTTGAAAGATCAGGAAATTGTGAACAGAGAAGAATTGGAAAAATTGAAAAAAGAAAAAACTGAACTGGAGCTTGAAAATACCAGGCTTAGGAATCAGAAAACACCTGTAAGGCAACCAGTTACGACGAGATCTGAAGTAAAAGGTAAGCAAACTGTTACAATCCCCGGAGAAAGAAATAAATAAAATCTTTTTGGGTTTATCAAATTAATAATGCCTAATTTTATAAAATTGAAAATAACTGTTTTAGTTTTGTTTTTCTTAAACTTTGTGAATTTATATTCACAGGAAAAAGATGAACCAATATTATACCCCGCTACAACAATAACTGATTTAATTAAATTTTCATCTGCCAAAGTAGTTAACAATTTACCTTACAAGGGATCAGCATTTGGTTTTAAAAATGATAAAAGTACTTTCATTTTAGATTATGAAGCTTTGGATACATTTTCATTTTATACTAATGATTATGACAGCATACAGTTCTATTCTGAATATTTAAGGGATGGTATTCAAAAAGTTTTAGATGGTTTCTTTCTTAAAGTTAACGATAATAAACCATTCACATATACTGCAATTCCAGTTCAGGATCGTGTAGGACTGGATATTGTAACGGAAAATGTAAGAAAATACAAAGGAAAGAAACTGTACGAAATTATAATAGAAGATGATGCGAATGCGGGAGATATAGAAGTAATGCCATTGCCTGAATCGGTTTCATTTATAGATATTCAGAGAATTGATACAGCGGTTTATCATATTAAATTGAAAAATACGAGAACTTTTTCAAATGAAGTCAGCAAAAGTATTCAAGACAGAATTTTAAAAGGCGATGAAGTAATTATGCCTGTAGGAATAAAATTATTTGATAAAAAAATTCCGTCTCATTCAGAAGAATACAAGGTGTTTTTGAAGAAAAAAAAGAAGAAAAAGACTAAATAAAAATATAGATTGAAAAGTTTTATTAAGAAATATGCGCCGGTATGTTTGATAATTTTCGTTGTGTTGACATCTTTTAATTATACTCACTTAAGTAATTCGGAATCATTGAAGTTATCTGATACTATTAACTTAAACAATATTCGCGAACTTTCTCTCGATACGGTAAAGTTTTTGTTATTTGAAGATGTTGCTAATATTGAAAATGTAAGGAGAGATACCATTTATATTAATGCAGGTGACAGTATTTATAAAATACCATTCAGAATATCAGCAAAAGTAGTATTGGATAATACGACGCGAAACAGATATTTTAAGTTGACAGGAATGTCATTGCTTGATAATCCCGAGCTTGAGACTTATTTAATTGATTTATTCAGTAATCCTAGGAGCAAGCTTAAAGAAGAAATTCCTCCTAAATACTGGCAGAGACATGAAATATATCTCAGGTATTTTGAACCTTATGATAATAACTCTCCTTATCTTCCCGGTAATACATTAAACACTGATTATGATGAAGATGAAGTGGATGATCAAATTCAGGTTTTAGAAAACTATTCAAATTTCCCATTGCCTGAAACAATCGATTTGGAAGTGGACCTGAGAAAAATCCCAAGGACGCTAAAAATTCTTGACATTGAATTTGATTTTGATAAACTGGATAAGAGATTTCAAAGACTAATATTGAATAGCGGAGACAAAGTAATTAATAAAAACAGGAAGAGTAATTTGAGATAAGAAATCACATTTTTAAAACATTTTAAATGTAAATTTTACAAGCTACGGAACAAATAAATTTTTAATATGAAAATATCAGTACTAATTTTTTTTATAACAATTCTTTTTTCAATTTTCAAAGCTGATAAAACTTCTGCTCAGGCGGATTTTTTAATACAGGCGGGATGTGAATTATGCATTACCGAAAAAGGCAGATTATTGAGGGATTATATTGCTGAAAATAATCTTCAAACCTTAAGGGAGAATTGTTTTACAACAGATGATATAAGAGTAATTTACAGAGAAGGTGTTGTTGATTTTGGCAGAAAGCAGGAAAACCTTACTTCAGCATTAAGTATTATTATGTCAGGCTGGTCAGCATGTAAAGAAGATATAGCAAGTACATCTGATGAATTCCAGAAACCTGAAGAGACAAGTTTATTAGAACCATTAATATATATACCGAAACGCATTGCAGCAAACTGGAGCTTTAGAACTTCTTTCGAAAACCAATACAGAAATTTAAGTTCTCTGGATTATTATGTGAATCCATATTTTCAGGTTTTCGGAGGTGATCCCTTAGGCATTCCGTTTGCTTACAGTTCAGGTGTCGGACTTACCGCAGCTTTTGGAACATCCTATTCCGGTCCAATGGAAACAGATTTTGTAAAAGGCGGTTTGCATTTAGCTTTATTTGAGATAGCAGTAACATCAAGAATAAAAGAATTTGTTTTAAAATATTCCGCAAACACCAATAAAGTTGAAGATTCAAGAAACAGCTGGCTTGGAAACTGGAATAATTTGTATGCGCCTCATTTAGGAATGGAATTTGCGATGGAGCTTCCCATATTCAGACTGTCTTACTTTACTACAATTGATACGCTTCAGGATATAACAGATAATCCAGTTATTGTTAGGAATCAAGTAACAGGTGAACCTATGAGAAATAATGTTGTGAGAGGGGAATTTTTCGGATTTGAACTCAGAACACCTAATTTAATTTTTTATAATTCTACAAGAGCTAAGTTTTATTTTGCAAAACAATTTGGCGAATATCATCTTGGATTCTCTGGTCGGGAAATGAAGATTGATAATTTCGTTTTTGATTTTAGAATTAACGCTACATTCCCGGGTAGGAGAGATTTTCAGATTCTAACAGAATTGTATTTTGACAGTCCTTGGATTGGATTTGCAAATAAAGCATTCGGATTCGGACCATCAGTTAGATTTGGGCAGACGCCTTCCAATAATTTTGGTATTATCAGCGCTTTCATAAATGCCAGATTCAAGATCGGAGATTTCTTTGATAAAAATATTTATTAATTTCAATAACATTTAACTGTATATTTTTTAAGACAGTTTCACGATTTAGCCAATTAGACACTAAGAATTAGTTTTTAGTGTCTATTTTTTTAGAATTAGACTTGACTTATAAAATTGAATAGCATATTTTTGATCGTATTCAAATAACCCTATTTAATAACAAAGCCAAATAAAAATCAGGAGGTTTTAAAAATGGCAAAAATGAGAAACTTGTTTTTCGTTTTACTTACATTTGCAATGATGGCAGGATCAACATTCCTAGTCGGTTGCGGTGGCGGTGTAGATGAAGAACAAATTCAACAATTGAACGACCTGAAAGCTGAGGTAGATGCTTTACAATCTCAGGTCAATGCAAAGCTTGATGAAAAATCAGACTTGCAGAAACAAATTGCTGATACAGAGGCAAAAGCAAAAGAGTGGCTAGGAATTTCGGAAGCAGTTAAAAGAAACTGTCCGTAAGACGTAATAAAATTTTAAAAAACAATTTATTATTTAACAAAATTTTAAAAAAAAGGAGATATTTAAAATGAAATTTCATAAATTATTAGTATTTATGATGGTTTTCTCCTTAGCAGTTATTTCCAGTCCAACTTTTGCTCAGGATGATGATGATGATGATGATGGTGAAATGATGGAAGAAGAAATGGATGAAGAAATGTGGCAAGCTCAAATGGACGAGTACACTGCTAGGAAATCAGATTTAACCAGTCAGCTAGATGCTTTAAACACAGAAATCGATGGTCTCAAAAAGAGATTAGGCGATTTTAAATTCGCAGAGGATAATGCAAACAATATTCTCTGGGCAATGGTCGGATCAAAATCCGGTTATGACGAATACAAAACAAAATTTGCAGATGCAGAAAAAAGAGTTAATGCATGCAAAGGACCGGATGATGCAACTGATATAGAAACAAATCTGTGGCCTTACTTAACAGATGCAGGTATTAGCGGAAGATACAAATGCTTACCTGAATTCTGGGACAGATACAATGCAATGAAAAAGAAAATTGCAGATTGTAAAGGTAAAATGGAAACAGGAACATACACAGTTGTTAAAGGTGATTGCTTATACAAAATCGCAGGTATGAAAAATATCTACGGTAACTCAAGATTGTGGCCTGCTATCTGGGACGCTAACAAGAGTGGTGTTGTAAGCGCTCCGCCAAGAGTAGCAAAAACAATCCCGAATCCGAATCTTATCTATCCGGGTCAGGTGCTGAAAATTCCAACTCTTACAGATGCACAAAAGAACGATGCAATGAGCAGAACCAATTCATATAAAACCAAGAGAAAAATGAAAACAAAATCAGTTGACTCAGGTGATATGAAAAAAGAAGATGAAAAGAAATAATTTCATTTAACTCTGTTTCGTTCGAATAAATATTTTTAGAAATATAACCCTCATACTTTCAAAAGTATGAGGGTTTTTAATTTTATAATTTTGAATATTATTGATAAAAAAATATCTTTGACCGGTATTGATCTGCTGAACTTTTCCGGAATCAACGAAGAGAATCTGAACATTGTTAAAGAAAGATTTGATTCCACAATTGTCGTCAGAGGAGATTCATTGTTCCTTAAAGGAGAAGAAAATGAAGTCAGTTTAATAGAAAAGATCTTTAATGAGTTAATTTTTCTTCAGAAGAGACAGGGAAAAATTTCTCTAAAGATGTTAATCTTGTACTTGAACTTATAAATTCCAATGAATTCAAACAGGACAAAGTTAAAGAAAAATTAGGATTTACGCCAAATGAACTCAACAATGTTATTCTTTCAAGAAAAAGTGATTTCATAAAACCAAGATCATCCAATCAGCTGGAATATTTTAACAAAGTTCAGGATAATGATATTGTATTTGCAATTGGACCTGCAGGAACAGGTAAAACATATCTTGCCGTTGCCTTTGCAGTTTCCGCACTGAAGAATAAAGAAATTACCAAGATTGTTTTGACAAGACCTGCAGTAGAAGCGGGTGAGAGTCTGGGCTTTCTTCCCGGAGATCTGTCTGAAAAAGTAGATCCTTATTTAAGACCGCTTTATGATGCGCTTGAAGATATGCTTCCTTTCGAAAAACTTGAAGGTTATATTGAAAAGAATGTCATTGAAGTAATTCCGCTTGCATTTATGAGAGGAAGGACACTTAACAATTCATTTGTAATACTTGATGAAGCTCAGAACTCAACTACGATGCAAATGAAAATGTTTCTTACAAGGCTCGGTCCTAATTCAAAAGCTATAATGACGGGTGATGTAACGCAGATTGATCTTCCCAAAAAGGAGCATTCGGGATTAATTCAGGTAGAAGAAATTTTAAAAAATATCGATGATATCTCTTTTGTATATTTTGAAAAATCAGATGTGGTGAGGCATAAGCTGGTAAAAGATATTATTAATGCTTATGAAAAATTGCAGTGATCAGGGATTTCTTTTTAACCTTACAGAAAACGCGCCGTCTATTTTATTTACATGAGGAAATAATTCAATGCATCCATTTTGATTTACTACATTGCTATCGACATAATTTGAGGCATCTTCAATTTTAAAGGCCGGGTTTTTACTTAAAAACATATCCACAACATCTGCATTTTCCTCAGTTTCGGTAGTACAGGTACTGTATATAATTACTCCGTTATCTTTTAAATACTTAACTGCATCTTCAAGAATTTCAAGCTGCAGAGTCTGAAGTTTCAGTATATCTTCAGGTTCACGTTTCCATTTAATATCCGGTTTTTTCGAAAGCACTCCAAGACCTGAACATGGCGCATCAACCAGTATTTTATCAGCTCTACCGATCAATGACTCTTTTAATTCAGTTGTTTCAGGATTACATACATCATCGTGAATATATGTTACATTTTTCACTCCAAGTCTTTTCAGATTTGTTTTCATTACTTCCGCTCTGGATAAATATTTTTCAACTGCTATAATTTTTCCTTCATTTCCCATGAGTTCAGAAATGTGTGAAGTTTTACCGCCCGGAGCAGCGCAAAGATCAATCATAAATTCATCTTTTTTTGGATCGATAAGTTCTGATACAAGACCAGCGCTTTCATCCTGAATGGAAAAAAATCCCTGCTTAAACACTTCTTCCGTAAAAAGTTTTGACATGGATTTGGTAGAAAAAAAATTATCGAGATATTTCCCTTTTTTATAAAACAGATTTTTTTCTTTGAGAAAATTTTCGAATTCATCAGTTGATATCTTCAGGTTGTTAACTCTCAAGGTCATTACAGGCCGTCTGTTATTTTCTTCACAGAGTTTTACTGCTTCGTCAAATCCGAATCGGTTTATCCATCTTCTTACCATCCAGTTGGGATGAGACTGCACAATACCCAGATAGTTTACCTCATCAATTTCCCTTGTAGGCCAGACAAGATTTTCGAGAGTCCTGATTATGGTCCTAAGCAGTCCGTTAACAACTCCTGCATGTTTCTCTCCATGAATACGTTTTATAAACTCAACTGCTTCATTTACGGCTGCCGAGTAAGGTATTTTATTTAGAAAAAGTATCTGATAAAGAGCTACTCTAAGTGCATTTCTGACTTCAGGCAGACATTTCTCATAATTTCCCCTGTAAAAACCATTGAGAAACCAGTCAAGTCTTCTCATCCATCTTATAACTCCGTGAGATATTTCGTTAAGCAGAGCTTTATCAAAGTCATTGAGCATGTCATTTTTCAGTTCAGCATCAATGAGTTTTTCAAGATAGGAATCCGTCCTTTCACATCTGCACAGGATCTTAACTGTGCATGATCTTGCATCTTCAAACAGATTTTTGGCATAAATTTTTTCTTCGGAAGAAGAACCGTTTTTACGGCTCATACTGGAAAGTGAATCAAGTTTTTGATTGTCCATTTATAATTTCTAAGGTGCTTTGATTTCTAAACTATTAAAATAAATATTACAATTCAGTTTTGAAATGTAATATTTAATGTAAGGCTTAAGTGGATTAAGTTGTTTAATCCTCTTTCGGATCAAAAAAATCCTCTACAATCTCAATCTCACATTCATCTAGTGAATTAATAAAATATTTACCGTAAGATTTTGTAATTATGCGGTTGTCTAAAATTGCAATTATACCCTGATCATTCCTGTGTCTGATAAGTCTTCCGATACCCTGTCTGAATTTCAAAATCGCCTCCGGAAGTGAATACTCATAAAAACTGTTGCCTCCGCGCTTTTCTATATATTCCATTTTTGCCTGAACTACAGGGTGGTCAGGAACCTGGAACGGGAGTCTTGTTATAATTAAATTACTCAATGCTTCACCCGGAACATCAACGCCCATCCAGAAGCTGTCAAGACCAAACAGTACAGAATTTATATCCGATTTAAATTTATCAAGAAGCATATTACGGGAAACTCCGGGGGTCTGTAAAAGAAGTTCTATTTCATGTGATCTGAATTCTTCTTCAAGCTCTTTTCCAATCTTCCTTAACAGAGTGCCGTTTGTAAACAGTATAAGAGCTTTGCCGCTTGTCATTAAGGTAAAATGGCTGATCCATTTTTTTAATATATCTGAATATAATTCGGTATTCTCTCTTCCCGGTTCGGGAATGTTCTTTGGAATCAAAATTTTTACCTGCCTGTAAAAATCAAAAGGGGATTCGAGCTTGACCTCGTTTAACTTTTCTGCTCCAAGCCTTTTTCTGAAGTAATCGAAATTACTGTTTATTGTCAGCGTTGCGCTTGTTAGTACTGATGTATTATTATCGCGGAATATATTTTCTCTGAAAAATTCCGAAATATCCACGGGAGATGAGCAAATTGAAACGTTTGAGTCAGGTTTCGTCGAAGACAATTCCGTCCAGTATACAAAGTCTTCATCTTTATCATTTTTTTTCTGATTAATGAAATCATCAAGTACATAATTGAATTCAGAAAATCTTGTGATAAACTCATTTAGTTCATTTTCCTGCGCATCATCTTTACACACCGGACGAAGCGCCCGCAGATCATTCAGAATACTGTCCAGTTCCGGCTTCAGTATATTTTCCGTAATATTTTTTTCATAAACTCTGGCGGTAAGTTTATTCTGACGGTTTTCTTTTTCATCAAACATCTGTCTGCGCAGTGTATAAAAAAATTGCTGATTCAGATCCAGTAAATTTTGAATTTTCATCTGAATATGAAGTGACGGCAGAGTAAGAAGGAAACCCTTTTTTTTATTCTGATTATAAAGTCTGATCAAATGGTATTTGAGTTTTTCCCGAGAAATCGATGGTGAAATATGATCTGTCGCTACCTGTTCAATTGTATGAGCTTCGTCAAAAATTATAAAGTCATTGTTATAAAGATATCCTTCCCTTTCTTCCGAGATACCGTCAAACAGCGTAAAAAAAAGATGATGATTTACTATTATCACATCGGAATCCGCAAGTTCTTTCTTTGCTCTCTGATAAAAGCATTTTGTGTTTTCGCTTCCGCAGGTTTTCAGCGTACAAATTCCTCTTTCAGAACAAACAGAATTCCATACATTTTCATTTACTGTAAAGTTCAGATCTGAACGCGTTCCGTCTTTTGTCTCTCTTGACCATCTGTACAGCATTTCAAGATTCAGCTGCTCTTCTGTCTCAAAAAGAGTATTGGAGGATTCCATTGCTCTTGCAAGCCTTTTGGGACACAGATAGTTATTTCTTCCTTTTAAGATCCCGGCTTTAAACTCTACCGGCAGGACCTTTTGAAGAAACGGAATATCCTTATTAAGAAGCTGCTCCTGAAGATTTATAGTGTAAGTGGAGACAATTACTTTCTTATTATTTTTTTTTGCAAAATAAATTGAAGGGACAAGATATGCGAAACTTTTTCCAATACCGGTAGGAGCTTCTATGAAAATATGCTTTTTATTCTCAAGCGTTTCAAAAATATAATTTGACATTGATTCCTGAGAAAAGCGGTATTCATAATTTTCAAAATGCTCAGAGAGAATTCCCGTCTCCGAGAAAAATTCATTTATGGCTTTTAAAATTAAATCAGTTTCCGTCAATTGATATGAATTGTTTATTAAACAAATCTTTAAAATCTTGACAAGTTATTTATAGAATTACTCATATTAAATGCGAAAACTTACTCACTCTGAAATTGAAGCAAACAGAAAAAAACCGGATGAGATCAGTAACTATGTGAGAAATCCCGTCTATGTATTATGTGACAATATCCGAAGTATATTTAATGTCGGCGCAATTTTCAGAACCTCTGACGCAGCTTTTATTGAGAAGTTATATCTTACCGGTTTTACTCCTTATCCGCCCAGAAAGGAAATTGAAAAAGTCGCGCTTGGAGCTACAGAGACAGTTCCGTGGGAATATTATAAAGATCCAATTGAGATAATTTTAAAGCTGAAGAAGAATAATATTAAAATAGCAGTGCTTGAAATAACTGATGATCAGAATTGGATATGGAATGTAAAAGCAGATCAGTTCCCAATCTGCTTAGTCGTGGGTAATGAAATAAACGGAGTATCAAAGGAAATTATTGATCTTGCTGATCTGTCCTTTGAAATTCCTATGCTGGGAATGAAGCAGTCGCTGAATGTTTCTGTCGCATACGGAATAGCAGTATATGAAATGGTCAGGGAATTAAAATACACTGATATTGCATTATAAATGTCATTGACATTTCAAGCTAGAAATCAGAATTTTAAAAAAATTTAATATGAAAAAAATCTCAGCCGCTATCCTATTGATCTTCATATTCAGCAGTTTATCTTCTGCTCAGTATAAAGGTTATGATGACAAAAACCCTAATTATAAAACCAATTCTAATAATCTGCTTTTCGGATTTATAAATCCCAATAATTTTTCGATGAATCATTCTTTCAATGTTTCCATGATCACAACCGGGACAGGTAATGTTTCTCTTACTTCATATATAAATTCAATGAATTACAGGATATCCGATAAACTAAATATCAGTGCAGATGTTAAGTTCCAGTATTCACCGTATGCATCATCCATATACGGTAAAGGCGCATCAAACTCACTTCAGAATGATCTTTCCGGCATATCATTATCAAGAGCTTCTCTTAATTATAAGATCTCTGAAAATTCATTTATTAATGTTGAGTTCAGACAATATGACCAAAGTGATTATTTAAATAATTTCAACAATCATTATTATAATCCTTTTATCAGTAATCGGGGATATTACGGATATTAAAGAAAGTATAAGGTAGAAAATTTAATTTATAAATTTTATAATTCCGAAAGTAGTTTTTACTTTCGGTTTTTTTTTGAAGAGTGAACAAAAGCATATTTAATTACATACTTAACGGGATAATTATTTTATTTCTTGTCTTTGTCATTTATCTTGGATTTTCTTTTATAAACAACTCCATTAAATCAGATAAAAAAGTTGATGTAATAACTGATACTGCAAAGACACTGACAAATCAGCCGAATCTGACAATACAGCTTGACGTACAGAACGGAACCGGTGAAAACGGAATAGCAGCGGTTTTTACAGAGTACCTTAGAAAAAACGGAGTGGATGTTGTAGAGTCCGGAAATTTTGCTTCGGATGATGAGGAGAGAACAATTATCATTGACCGGACAGGGGATAATTTAAAAGTTAAAAGAGTAGCATCAATACTCGGATTAAGCAGCAAGAATATAATTCAGCAGATCAACAACAGTCTATATCTCGACGTAACAGTTGTAATCGGAAAAGATTTTAAAGAACTCAAACCTTATACAGACCAAAGAAAATAAAATATGGATTCAAAAAAATTAGCGGCAAAGCTTGCGGACATGATCCTTCAAAAAAAGGGTTTGGATATTTTGATTTTAGACTTGAGAAAACTTACCAATGTAACTGATTTTTTTGTGATTGGTACAGCATCATCCGACACTCAGGTAAAAGCAATTGCAGATTTCATTAAAGAAGAAACCGGGAAGATAGATGAAAGTCCATGGCATAAAGAAGGCTATTCAAATCTTAAGTGGGTACTGATGGATTTTGTAAATGTGGTTGTGCATATTTTTCTTGAAGACTCACGGAAGTTTTATAACCTGGAAGGTTTATGGGCTGATGCGGAAATAAAGGCAGTCAGCGATGAAGAGATAAATGAAAAGAATTAAACCCAAAATAATCCTCACTACAGGAGATCCGAACGGAATTGGTCCTGAAATAATTCTTAAAATATTCAGTGATAAAAATTTTTTATCCGGTTATGATCTTTACATTTCCGGACACAGGAAAATTTTTAATTTTTATTCCGGCCTTTACGGAATTGAAAACATACCTTCGGAAAGATTATTAAAAATCTCATATCCGATATCATTCAAAATTACTCCGGGAAAGATAAACAGCAAGGCAGGTAAAGTTTCCGGAGATTCGGTACTTGAATCTGCAAAGTTATGTATTGAAAGAAAATTTGATGCAATGGTCACTCTCCCCCTGTCAAAAGAAGCTCTTAATCTCGGCGGTTACAATTTTCCCGGTCATACGGAATTTTTAAAAAAAATTACCGGATCAGAAAATGCAGTAATGATTCTTTCTTCCAATAAATTTTCCGTAGCACTTTTGACCGGACATATTCCCGTAAAAAATGTATCTAAAGAGCTTTATAAAAAATTTAAGTCAGGAGAACTATTCAGCAGAATAATTACAGTTAATAATTCTCTCGTCAGAGATTTCGGAATTAAATCACCTTCGATCGCAATTCTCTCATTAAATCCGCACGCAGGTGATGGTAGTCTTCTCGGTAAGGAAGAAGATGAAATTATAATACCATTAATTGAGCAGATGAATGATGCAGGCTTTAAACTCCGCGGTCCCTTTGCATCTGATGCTTATTTTGCTAATAGTATGTATAAGAAGTTCAGTATTACGGCATCAATGTATCATGATCAGGGACTGATCCCGTTTAAGATGATGTCGTTCGGAAAAGGAGTGAATTTTACTGCAGGATTAAATATTATCAGGACTTCACCCGATCACGGAACAGCCTTTGATATTGCCGGTTATGGAAAGGCAAATATAGAAAGTACAAAATTTGCAATTAAAACAGCTGCAGCTTTAGCCAAAGAAAAATCAGATCATCTGTTTACAAGAAAATGAAGTAGTTTTTTCCAGTCGGTTCCCAGATCATATTCAAATCTGTCAGCGGGATTTAGTTCAAAAGCTTTTTCCACCATCTCAATTCCTGATTCCGTATTTTCCTTCATAAAATAAATTTTAGCTTTCTCGTAATATGGTTCATGCCAGGCAGGATTTAATTTTATCGCTTTATCAAAAGCCTTCATGGACATAGTTAGATTTTTTGCATCAAATAATGCGCAGCCGTAATCATACCATGCGTCAAAATTTTTTTCATCAAGCTTTACTACCATGGAATAACTTTTCACAGCATCATCGACTTTGCCGAGAGCGTGTTCCGCATCAGCTTTAAGATACCAGATCTCAGAATAGTCTTTACAAAGAATTATAGCTGAATTAAAATCTTCAATCGCTTTATCATAACTGCCAAAATTAAAATAACAATTTCCTCTTCCGTAATATGATTCGTAATTATAATGATCTGCTTTGATCGCTTCGGAAAAATAACTGATCGCCATATCGAAATCTCCGAGCTCCTCATGAGCATTGCCAAGATTGTGCAAAGTAAACGGATCATCTTTCTTCAGTTCAAGGGACTTCAGATAGCATTCAATTGCTTTATGTAATCTGCCGATTGAAGCGTAAGCGTTTCCGCAGTTGTACCATGCGGATGGGAAGTTGCTTCTGAGAGCGAGGCACATTTCATAACTCTCTATAGCTTTCAGAAATTTTCCCGTTCTGTTTAAAACAATGCCTCTGTTATACCAGGCGGTATAATTAAGAGGGGAATATTTCAGATGTTCATCATAAGCATTAATAGACTCAGTCAGCATATCAAGAAAGTCGAAGCAATAACCAAGTTCATAATAAGCGTCTTTGTGTTCGCTGTTAATTTTCAGAACACTTTCGAAACATTCGGCGGCTTCCGTAAACTTTTCAAGTTTCTCATAAGTAAGTCCCATATTGAATAATGCATCAGGATTATAAGGATCCATTTCAACAGCTTTCAAGAAACAGCTTAATGCCTGATCGTATTTTTCCAGATTATCTAATGTGATCCCTTTATTAATGTAAATTTCTTTATCAGTGGGATCAAGTAGAATTGCTTTTTCAAAGTATTCGATGGCTTCCGAAAATTTTCCGAGACTATCGAGTATTAAAGCTTTTATGCCAGGCGTCGGTAGAGTATGGGTAAATGTCCAGAAGAACATTTACATAGCTAAGTGCTTTTTCAAATTCATAGTTGTCAAAATAAAAATTTATTATTTCTTCTAAATTTTCAGCATCGAAATTATATTTTGCTTCTTCTTCGAGTTTTAATATTTTTTCAAGCTCTTCGCTTTTTTTATTCTTACTTTTTTCATTATCCGCTTCCTCATCTCCGAAAAAATCCAAATCGTCATAATCTTTCACTTTTACCTCCAGGTTAAAATTATTACTTCAAAAATCTTTATATGAAATTATATAAAAGTCTGTATTAAGTCAAGTAAATATTAGCTTAGGGAGAAATTTTTGGATAAATTATTTATGGTCGTAAGATTCGATTTAATATTTCCGACGGATACATCAAAAAAATATACCAGGACTGTAATTTTCATCAAGGTCAGAATAAATTTTTCAATGAAAAGTTTTTTGGATAAATACACTTGGTTAATATAATTATATTGGTTTAAATTTTTTCAAATTAAAATAAATAAATTGCCGGAAAATTTTCAGACTTATTTACCTAAAAATCAGAAATTCAGAAATATCCTTTACACTAAATCAGGATATAAATCCACTATCACCATTAACAGGGAAAAAAAATTAAACTGTCTGGATCTTCAGACAATTAATGAACTTACATTAGCATTCAAGGATTCTTCATGGGATGATAATATTGCAGTAATTGTATTAACAGGAACAGGCAAAAGAGCTTTCTCTACAGGCGCTGATCTTGATGAACAGCAGAAGTATTTTTTAAAAAATCCGAACGATTATTATAAATGGATGTATGAATTCATTCAGCTGCATGAAGTAATGAGAAATGCCGGAAAGCCGACGATAGCGAGACTTAACGGAATGGTTGTAGGCGGCGGTAATGAACTTAACATGAGCTGTGATCTTGCAGTTGCAGCCGACCATATAATTATAAAACAGGTAGGGGCGGCAAGAGGAAGCGTTGCTGCAGCAGGCGCTACACAGTTTCTTCCGCTGATAGTAGGGGACAGACGCGCGCGTGAAATACTTTTTCTATGCGAAGACATTCCCGTTGCAAAAGCGCTTGACTGGGGTTTAGTGAATCAGGTTGTTCCGTTCAGTGAACTTGATAATGCAGTCGACATTCTCGCGGAGAAATTATTTAATAAACTTCCCGAGTGTCTCAGATATACAAAGCAGCAGTTAAATTTCTGGAGAGACCTTTCATGGCATACTACAATTGGTAATGCAAGAGACTGGCTTTCGATACATAATCTTTCGGAAGAAGTTACCGAAGGTATTTCGGCGTTTAATGACAAAAGAAAAGTTAATTATATAAAAATAAGATCAGGCGTTAAGAAAAAAAGTAAGAGTTAAGAATTTCTTTTGAGATTGAAATTGACTTTTAATCCGAAGCTTTCTTCAAATAATTGTTTCCTCTGCTCAGCTCCCCACAGCTCAAGCGAGGGATCTGAAGTGCATGAAGTAATATTGATATTAACAGTTTTATTTTCAAGGAGTACGCTGAAATTTTCAATTACTCCTTTATGACTTCTGTCAAGCGCATCTGCTATCCTTAATATACCCGAAAGTTTTTTTACTTTGATCTGACTTTCAGGATCAAGTTTTGCAAATGCGTCATGCTTAATTTTTGGAAAAGATTTTCTGTGGTATCTTGCTGTATTGGCTATAATTTCAATTTCTTTATCATTAAAGCCCATCAGATCTGCATTCCTGATCAGATAATATGAATGCTTATGATGACTTGCAGGAGAGATATGATATCCAATGTCATGCATTAGACAAGCTGCTTCGAGAAATTCCCTGTCATCAGAGTCAAGTGCTGTGGCTTTGGAAACCGAATCAAAAATTACTTTGGCATTTTCCATTACCTTATAAGAATGCTCTCTTTCAAAGTTTGTCAGTTCGCATAGATGAATTATGCTGTTAAATCTGACGTTTTTAAAATTCATAAAATCATCACCGCTCCTGTTTTGCTGAATATAATTCATAATTATGCCTTCTCTTAATGCATAACTGGACACGGTCATTTTTTCAATTTTCAGTTCGGAAAAAATCTGTTCGAGAATAATACTCCCGGCTGTAATAATGTCATATCTCTTGGGATCCAGGCCGCTGATTCTGGATCTGTCTGAAACAGTCTCTGCATCATAGATCTTTTCCATCGCGTTAAGGAGAGGTTTCTTTTTTATGATGAAACCGTTTAGATTTGCTTCAGCTTCATCTTCATTGAGATTTTCTGATTTTATAATACCCGCAATGCTTAGTATTGTACCCGAAGATCCAATAACCATTTCATAATCTTCATTTTCCAGAGCTCTTACTACCTGATTTATAATATTTCTTGTGAAAATCCGTGAATCCTTAATTTTATTTTTCTCGGATCTTTTGTCGAGGGAGAATTTTTTAGTCAGTCTTACAGCGCCGATCTTTACGCTGTTAGCGTATTTCACTTCGCCTGAATGACCTACAAGAAATTCCGTGCTTCCCCCGCCTATATCAATTAATAAAATTTTTCTGTCAAATATTTCAAGCGACTGTAAGATCCCAAGATAAATAAGCCTCGCCTCTTCATATCCTGATACGACATTTATTTCAATTCCGGTCTCTTCAAAAACTCTCGATTTGAATTCATTCTGATTTAAGGCTTCACGTGTAGCGCTAGTAGCCACCGCAATAATTTCCGCATGATATGATTCACAGATTAGTTTAAATCTTTTAAGCACATCGACTCCTCTTTCCACTGACTCTGCTGAAATGTATTTCATATCATTTGAACTGTCACCGAGACGAACAACTTCTTTTGATTTGGTAAGTATCTTAAATCTGTTTTTGCTGTCAATCTTAGCAATAACCAGATGAAATGAATTTGTGCCGATATCTATTGCAGCAATATTTTCGATCAAGTTTAAATTAATTTATTGGAGATTTTATTATGCTGAGTAAATTAAAATGTTCCTTCGGACTCAGTCGCAAAGTATTCTGATTTTAAAAATTCATCAGCTTTACGGAACACGCTTTCCACGGTAATATCATTTATATCTTGAGTAGGTGATTGAATAAAAAATTTATTTTCTCCTGTTGGTGCCCATTCATATCCGTGAGTCGGACCGAAAAGAGAAATTACATTTGCATCCACGCCGCCGGCTACGTGCAAGGTCCCGGTATCGTTTGTAATATAAAGTGCAAGCTTCTTGATAACTGCGCTGAGTTTTCTGATTGGCGTATTATCCAGAACAGTGCAGGCAATGCCGGATTTTACAAGTCCGGATTTTACGTATTCAGTAATCTCACCGTCAATGCTTCCGGAAGTGATCATGAAATAACAGTCAAATTTATTATTAAAAAGTTTTATCAGTTCAATAAATTTATCCTTATCCCACCTGTTCGGAACTTTACCTGCGCCAGGGTGAAATCCGAATATGAGTTTGCTTTTATCCGGGAAGTTTGCTTTGACAAATTCATCTGCAAAATTTTTCTCATCTTCGCTTAAATGGATCATCACTTCATTTTTTTCTTTTTCAGAAATACTGCATCCGATCTGTCTTCCTACATCAAGATTCCTTTCAGTCTGATGAAGTTTATTTTTGTCCCACTCGAAATCGGATTTTACATTAAGAAGGTATTCCATTTCGTTTTTTTTACCGTCAATGCTTTTCACTCCGACTCTAACCTTTGCGCCAGAAAAATAATTAATAAGATGAGAAGTCCTCGAAAGTGAAACTGTGGACGGCACTATGCCGATCTGATAATTATGATCTCTAAGCTCTTTGTAAAAATCAACAAGATTCTTCAGAGGCGCTTTTCTGTAAGTGATTACTTTATCTATAAAAGGATTTATATCGCTGAAAAGAATTTCGTAATTGATAGGGGATGCTACAAGCGTAATATGAGCTTCAGGATATTTTTTCCTGATCGCGGCAAATAGCGGAACGGAACAAAGCATATCTCCTAGCTGATTATGCTGTCTTACGATCAGAATATTTTTAACCTTACCGGCAGAATACATTTCCGGATCTATGCCGTCTGAAGATCTGAGAAGAAATTTAAACATTACGTATTTATTTTATTTCTTCATACTTTGCATCTATTATATCTTCGCCGTCTTTTTTCTTACCCGGTTTTTCCTTGTCCGGAATTACAGGTCCGGCTTTTGTTCTTAACATTCTGTAAAAAGTCTTTACAAGAGAAAGAAAGATAAATATTATTAAAACTATTACTATTGTCCTGATCATTTTTTACCTGCTGTTTTTGTTGAAACCGGATTATAAAATTCAATTGAAGAGTGATCCGGTTTTAAAATTTCCGTGATCAGATTTTCAAAATCCTGTTCATTATGTACAAAATCTATTTCCGCTGAATTCACAATAAGCACTTTCGTTGCTTTGTATCTGAAAAAGAAATAATTATAACCTTCATTGAGATCCTTAATGTAATCCTCTTTTATTTCCTTCTCAATATCCCTGTCTCGGTGTTTGATGTTTTTCATCAGTCTGTCATGTGTGGACTGTAGATAAATTATCAGATCTGGGACAGTAACATTTTTTTCTATAAGAGAAACTATCTTTTCATAGAGCTTCAGTTCATCATCCTGAAGATTCAGGTATGCAAAGATCTTATCTTTTTCAAAAATGTAATCCGCTACAAAATATTCGTGGAACATGTCGATCTGTTTTACTTCCTGAAGCTGCTTATACCTGCTCATTAGAAAATACATCTGCGTATGAAACGCGTAGCTTACAGGATCTTTGTAAAATTTTTCGAGAAAAGGATTGTCTTCAAAATCTTCGAGTATCAGTTTTGCATTTAATCTTTCTGAAAGCTTTTTGGCAAGAGAAGTTTTACCTGCTCCTATCACCCCTTCAATTGCAATATACCTGATCTTTTTTTCTGAGGACATATTTACAATACTTCGGTTTTTACATTTCCGTAAAGCGTCACTCCGAGTTTATCATCTGAAGTCGAAAGCATTTCCGCAGCGGATTTCTTTAATACCGGATGAATAAAATCAGGAGCAATTTCTGCAAGAGGTACAAGTACAAATTTTCTTTCCTCAATAAATGAATGCGGTATGTTAAGATTCTCATTTTTAATAATGAAGTCTTCATAAAAAAGTATGTCAATGTCGATTTCCCTTTCTGACCATTTTCTGTTACCGGTTCGGCCGATTTTTTTTTCAAGAGATTTCAGTTCTACTAGAAGCTCCATTGGTCCCAGTTCAGTCACGATTTTTAAAACAGCATTAAGATAATCATCCTGCCTGATATTACCCCATGGTTCTGTTTCATATATTCCGGAGATCTTCAGAATGCTTATATTGCCGGAATTTTCAAGTTCGGAAATTACTTTTTCAATGTAAACAATTCTTTCGCCGATATTCGAACCTAAACCAAGGTAAGCAATTTTTTTATTATTTATCATTTGAAATTATATTAATCAGATCTGACGGATTTATAAATTATCTCAACCGAGTCAATAATACCTAGAGGCGCATTAGGTTTTCTTATTCTTACTTCTACGGAATTCACCAGCGGATATTTTTCAAGTATCATATTGCAAATTAAATAATTTACTGTTTCTATCAGATGATATTTATTATCATTGAAAACGGATCTGACAGAATTATAAACGTCAAGATAATTCACGGTTTTATGAAGGTCATCACTGAGTGAGAGCCCGGTGAGATCGCATTCCATTTCGATATCAACTTCAAATTCATTGCCGAATTCTTTTTCGTAATCCAGCACTCCGTGATAAGAATAAAATTTAGCATTATTAATTCGGATCTTTGTCAATTTACAGAATTTATTTTAAAGTTACTTTCTTTTTTGTTGAAGTTATTTTTGATGAATTATTTTTTGAGACCGGTTTATTAGAAACTTCTTTTTTCTTTGTTAAGGATCCTGAAACTGCCGGCTTTTTTGATTTAAACTTTTCAATTGCTTTTTTAACAGTTATTCCAATATCAGCTGGTGAATCTGCGATTGCAATTCCGCAGCTTTTCATTACCTTGATTTTTTCTTCAGCTGTCCCTTTGCCTCCTAATATTATTGCGCCTGCATGTCCCATCCTTCTGCCGGGCGGCGCAGTTCTTCCGGCTATAAAACCTATCACCGGTTTTTTACGTTTGCCTTAATATAATAAGCCGCTTCCTCTTCAGCATTTCCGCCGATCTCTCCGATCATCAGAATTGCTTCAGTATCCTTATCTGAATTAAACAGTTTGACTGCGTCAAGAAACCTTGTGCCGATCACCGGGTCTCCGCCGATTCCGATACATGTGGACTGACCGATGCCAAGATTGGTAAGCTGCCATACAGCTTCGTAAGTAAGAGTACCGCTTCTTGAGATGAGTCCGACTTTACCTTTCTTATGTATAAATCCGGGCATGATTCCGATCTTACATTCATCCGGCGTGATGATTCCCGGACAGTTCGGTCCGATAAATCTGACAGAATGATTTTCCGTATTTTTATTTTTCACATAATCATACGCTTTGATCATATCGTTGGTGGGAATTCCTTCCGTAATGCAGACTATTACATTTATTCCGGCATCCGCCGCTTCAATAATTGCATCTGCAGCAAACGCAGCAGGTACAAAGATTACTGATGCATCTGCTTTAGTATTTAAAACCGCTTCTTTTACTGAGTTGAAAATCGGAACCGAAGTATTTTTCTCAGATATGAAAACATTTCCTCCTTTACCGGGAGTTACACCCGCAACTACATTTGTTCCGTAATCGATCATTTGATTTGTGTGAAATGTTCCTTCAGAACCTGTTATTCCCTGAACTACTACTTTTGTTTTTCTGTTTACTAAAATGCTCATTAATTTATTTATTTTTAATTACAGTATTATTTTTAATTTTCCATTTTCCATTATTATCCGCAACAAGATTATATCTTACAGTCATCACGGATTCTTCTTCTTTATCATTTTTCAGATCAGCTTTTTTGATCTTTACCTCCACGATAGCTTCATTTCCTTTTTGTGAAATTACCTTCGGCTCTTCAAGGGTAGTTATTTTTTTTGTGTCTTTATAATTCGAAGTAAATCTTTTAAGATTACCGTTTTGCCATAAACCGTTTGCTTTTTTCATATTCTGCTCGAAGTTACCGCCCTCGCCTGTACCTCTTTTTAAATATTCGATATAATCTTTAATAGCAATTTCAGGATTATCCAGACGTTTGTTCAGTTCCTTTTCTTTCTGTACCATTTTCTTTTTATCTTCGGCGGATTTTAATTTTTTCAAAGAGTCGTTAATCACTTTTGACGAATCAGTTAAACTTAAAAGTGAATCCGTTTCTGAAACCGATGAATCGGTTATGCCTTCCTGGAGTCTTTTTAATCTTTCAAATTCTTCCCTTTCTCTTAATTCCTTTTCCTTATCAATGGTGATCTCTTCTTCAGGCGGAGTATACTTTGCCTCTTCCTTTTTATCACAGGAAAAAAAAACCGCAGTCATGGAAAATGTAATAAATATAGCTCTGAAAAAATATTTAATTTTATTCAATTTAATTTATACAGTCAAAATAGATTTTTAGAGTTTTATATTCAATTTACAAATGGCACAATTTATCAGATCAATGAATTAAAATTAAAATTTAAATTTAAATAATAAAAATATTTTTTAAAGATTTAAATAATTTGTAAAACGTTCTTTTGTTTTATTAAGTGAATAAAAAAACATTTATTATCAATAACCACAATTTATTAATTGACAATAGAAAATATTATAAATAACTTAACAAAAATGTAACATCATTTAAAAGTTTCTTATAAATTTTTTATTTCCATCCTACAAGGAATTTATCAGAAATTAATAATTTAATAATATTAACTAAACTAAACAAAAGGAGAAAAAAATGAAATCAAAGTTACTGATTTACACTCTTCCTGTTATTCTTCTGATGGTCCTTGTTTACGGTTATTCCGTACAGGACGATCCGAGAAACGACAGAGCGCCTGAATCAACAATTCGTCAGATAGCGCCGGATTCAAAAAATTTCACATTAACATCTGAAACAGATACTTTAGTACCTGCTGGTTTTCCTCAGACATTATGGAATTATAATTATGCATTACTTCCAAATGGACAAGTAGGCGGAACCGTCGGTGCTGTTTATTTTAAAGGAAAGTATTATAACAACAGATGGAATCTGGCTACAATGTACAGACTGAATCCAAACGGACAGAACGGCGGTCCGGGAACAATTGCTGATTCAAATACAGCATATAACGGCGGTACAGGTGCAATCAGAGATATGACAGTTGGTCCTGACGGATCAGGTAACACATATCTTTTGGGGCGGTGCAGCCGGAACTGCATTATATAAAATGGATACACTTGGAAACAGACTTGCAACTTATACACATGCAGGAGCTGCTTACAGAACTATCGCCTGGGATCCAAACAGAAAAGGATTCTGGAGCAGTAACTTTTCAGATAACTTAGTATGCCGTGACACAAACGGCGTTGTGTTAAGAACACTTACAAATACTTTACCGGGAAAATACGGAATGGCATTTGACAGTACTTCAACAGCTGATTCAGCTTTCTTATGGGTCTGGAGTCAGGGCGCAACCACAGGCGCTCCAAATACATTAAACAGAATTCATATTGCTTCAAATACTAATACCAGAATCTACACTGTGCCTCTTGTCGGCGGAACACTTGGAATTGCCGGCGGCGCTGAAACATTTGTAAAAGACGGTAAATTCATGTTAGCTTTAAATTATCAGAACTATGCAATGGTAGGTTATGTGTTAAAAGAATTAGCTCCTCCGCCTCCAGGTGGCGGTTCAGTAACAATTACAAGAAATCAGACAAAGGTAATTGTTGATAACGCAGGAAATGCAAACCCGACTGTTGATACAATCAACGTCAGTGGTATTGCAGGATCAGTTGAGATCACAAAAGTAACTTTAACTATTGGTGATGTTCAGCATTCATGGATCGGTGACCTGAGATTCTGGCTTTCAAAAGATGCAACAACAGATACAACTATCAGCAGAATCGGATGGACAGGCACAGGATTCGGTAATAGCTGCGATGACTTCACTGGAACTATACTTAGTGATTCGGCCGGTCTGGTAAATATTCAGAACATTCCTACAGCTTGTATAGGAACTCAGTCACAGACAACCGGTAATTTCAATCCTAAGTCACCATTAGGAGTGTTTGCGAACAATGGTACAAATCCAAACGGATCATATATTTTAAGAATCTCTGATAATGCAGCAGGTGATACAGGCAGTCTGAGATCATGGACACTGAAGATCGATTATAATACTATTACAGGTGTAAATAATAATGTTACATCGATCCCGAATGAGTTCAGTTTAAATCAGAATTATCCGAACCCGTTCAATCCTTCTACAAAAATTGCATACACAATACCTAATAACGGACTTGTTACATTAAAAATCTATAACCTGCTTGGTAAAGAAGTAGCTTCACTTGTAAATGAAGTGAAGAATGCAGGTTCATATGAAGTTAATTTCAATGCAGCAAATCTGTCAAGTGGTGTATATTTCTACAGACTTGAATCAGGTAATTTTGTAGATACAAAGAAAATGTTTTTACTGAAATAAACCTTTTCAGTTTATTTATAAAAACCCGTGTCTGAATAAGTCACGGGTTTTTTTTTTTGCTTTATAATTAAATTGACAATAATAATCAATATAAATAACTTAACAAAAACGTAATATCATTTAAAAGGTTGCAATAATTTTTTCTTTCCATCTGACACAGGAAATTTATTAGAAATTAATTATTTAATTGCATTAACTAAACAAAAAGGAGAAAAAAATGAAATCAAAATTAATGATTTATACCCTTCCTGTTATTCTTCTGATGGTCCTTGTTTACGGTTATTCCGTGCAGGACGATCCGAGAAACGACAGAGCGCCTGAATCAACAATTCGTCAGATAGCGCCGGATTCAAAAAATTTCACATTAACATCTGAAACAGATACTTTAGTACCTGCAGGTTTTCCTCAGACATTATGGAATTATAATTATGCTTTACTTCCTAGTGGACAGGTAAGCGGAACCGTCGGTGCTGTTTATTTTAAAGGAAAGTATTATAACAACAGATGGAATCTGGCTACAATGTACAGATTGAATCCAAACGGACAGAACGGCGGTCCGGGAACAATTGCTGATTCTAATACAGCATATAACGGCGGTACAGGTGCAATCAGAGATATGACAGTTGGTCCTGACGGATCAGGTAACACATATCTTTGGGGCGGTGCAGCCGGAACTGCATTATATAAAATGGATACACTTGGAAACAGACTTGCAACTTATACACATGCAGGAGCTGCTTACAGAACTATCGCCTGGGATCCAAACAGAAAAGGATTCTGGAGCAGTAACTTTTCAGATAACTTAGTATGCCGTGACACAAACGGCGTTGTGTTAAGAACACTTACAAATACTTTACCGGGAAATACGGAATGGCATTTGACAGTACTTCAACAGCTGATTCTGCTTTCCTATGGGTCTGGAGTCAGGGCGCAACAACCGGCGCACCAAATACATTAAATTCAGGCACGACAAGTGTATTATATTCTGTTTCCGCAGTTTCCGATCAGATCTGCTGGGCAGCCGGTGTTGGGGCAACAGTGAGAGTTACAACAAACGGCGGTCTTACATGGAATAATGGAAATGCAGCTCCGGGAGTAATAAACGGTGATATCTTTAATATTTATGCATGGAGCGCAAACGATGCATTATGTACTACATCACCTGCAGCTACATTTATTTACAAGACATCAAACGGCGGAGCAACTTGGACTCAGGTACATACTCTTGCTGGCGGATTCATCAATGCAATTCAGATGGTATCAGCAACAGAAGGATATGCAACAGGTGATCCTGTAGGCGGTGTCTGGGAATTCCTTAAAACCACCAACGGCGGAACTACATGGGCACAGGTACCGACAGCTCCTGCACAGGTAGGCGGCGAAGCCGGATGGAATAATGCATTCTATATCTCAGGTACAAACATGTGGTGGGGTACCAATCAGACCAGAGCTTACAGATCAACTGATATGGGCGCAACATGGACAAGCGGCGTAACAACCGGTTCAGTAAACTCATATGCAATACATTATAACAGTGCAACAACAGGTCTTGCAGGCGGAAACGCTATGACATTATCCACTAATGGCGGAGCAAACTATGCTACAGTAACAGCTCCTGGAACATCGGGCAACATTAACTCACTCGAAGGAAACGGATCAGACTGGTGGGCAACAAGAACAGGTAACACCGTTTACAGATCAACAGACGGCGCAGCTACCTGGACAACAGCTTACACACAGACAGGCGCATCATTCAATGATATGGATTTCACAATATCTAACGGATGTCCTGTCGGCTGGGCAGTAGGATCAGCCGGCTCGGTTGCAAAAATGAGCAATCTTGTCAGTGTCATTAATACAATCAGTGAAACACCTTCTTCATTCAGCTTAATGCAGAATTATCCGAATCCATTTAATCCGGAAACAAAAATTGCATACACCATTCCTAATAACGGACTTGTTACATTAAAAATATATAACCTGCTTGGAAAAGAAGTAGCATCACTAATAAATGAAGTGAAAAGCGCAGGCACATATGAAGTAAATTTCAATGCAGCAAATATGTCAAGCGGTGTATATTTCTACAGACTTGAATCAGGTAATTTTGTAGATACAAAGAAAATGTTCTTACTGAAATAAACTGTTTCAGTTGATTTATAAAAACCCGTGTCTGAAAAAGTCACGGGTTTTTTTTTGGCTTTATAAGTAAATTGACAATACGAATCATTATAAATAACTTTCAACGTCCCACTTAACCCAATTTTTATATTTATAAACACTAAATCATTAAAAGATGAAATCAAAGATTTACATTTATTCATTGTTGGTTGTAATCATTGCAATAGTATATGGTTTCACAACAACCGATCCTATAAGTAAGGATCTTTCAGCAAGAAATTCAAATTTCAATAATCCAATGTACACATATGGACCATCGCTTGAAAATCCGGTTAGTACATTAAATGAATCATTTGAAGGCGGAACATTTCCACCGGCAGGATGGACAAAGATCAATCCGGACTTAGGTACAGGCTGGAGCAGACTGACAGTAGGAACAACACCTTTACCGGGCTGGAACGGCGGAGTTGTTACATCTCCTCCGGGCGGCGGTGTCGGAGTTGCATTTGCAACATGGACATCAGGCGGAGCCACGAGTAATAATCAATGGCTCGTCTCTCCTCAGCTTACAAATTCTACAGCTAATGATTCACTTAGTTTTTGGCTCAGATTCTGGCCCAGCAATGTATATTCCGATACAGTAGATATTAAAATTTCAACTACTACACCTACTGTCGGAGGCTTTACAACAAACGTTGCTACAATTACTTTCCCAAGAAATTCACCTGATACAAACTGGACACAATATAAATATCCTATCGGCAGCTTGATCCCTGCAGGATCTAATTTTTATATTGCCTTCAGAGAAAGAGTTAACGATAATTTAAATGACGGCGCTTCAGTGTCACTTGATCTGGTTTCAGTTACAACTTCAACCGGACCTCCTATCTGTAATTATCAGTGGTCACAACAGACATCAGGTACGACAAGCGTACTATATTCAGTATCCGCAGTTTCCGATCAGGTCTGCTGGGCAGCCGGTGTCGGAGCGACTGTTAGGGTTACAACAAACGGCGGTTCTACCTGGAATAATGGAAATGCAGCTCCGGGAGTAATAAACGGTGACATCTTTAATATTTATGCATGGAGTGCAAACGATGCATTATGTACAACATCACCTGCAGCAACATTCATTTACAAGACTTCAAACGGCGGAGCAACATGGACTCAGGTACATACTCTTGCTGGCGGATTCATCAATGCAATTCAGATGGTATCAGCGACAGAAGGATATGCAACAGGTGATCCTGTAGGCGGCGTTTGGGAATTTTTAAAAACCACCAACGGCGGAACTACATGGGCACAGGTACCGACAGCTCCTGCACAAGTAGGCGGCGAAGCGGGATGGAATAATGCATTCTATATATTAGGATCAAATATGTGGTGGGGTACCAATCAGACAAGAGCTTACAGATCAACTGATATGGGCGCTACATGGACAAGCGGAGTAACAACAGGCTCAGTCAACTCATATGCAATACATTATAACAGTCCTACGACAGGTCTTGCAGGCGGAAACGCAATGACTCTTTCTACCAATGGCGGAGCAAACTATGCTACTATAACAGCTCCGGGAACAACAGGCAACATCAATTCGCTCGAAGGTAACGGATCAGACTGGTGGGCAACAAGAACAGGTAACACCGTTTACAGATCAACAAACGGCGGAACAAACTGGACAACAGCTTACACACTCACAGGCGCAGCATTCAATGATATGGATTTCACATTATCAAACGGATGTCCGGTCGGCTGGGCAGTAAGTTCTGCTGGTTTGATTGCAAAGATGAGCGCAGTTACCGGTATCACAAGTATCGGCGGCGAAGTTCCTTCAGCATACTCTCTTAATCAGAATTATCCAAACCCGTTCAATCCGGAAACAAACATAAACTTCTCAATTCCTAAATCAGGATTAGTAACACTGAAAATTTATGACATCTCCGGAAAAGAAGTTTCAACACTTGTTAACGAAGTAAAGAATGCAGGAAGCTACATAGTTGGTTTCAATGCATCTAATCTTCCTAGTGGTGCTTACTTCTACAGAATACAAACAGACGGTTTTGCAGATACAAAGAAAATGATGCTTATCAAATAGTTAGTAGTTAATAGTCAGTAGTTAGTAATTTAATAGCTCATTAACATTTATATTTTAAAAAAAGCCGTGGATGAAAAATCTGCGGCTTTTTTTTATTCCCTTCTTGAAAAATTAAATTCAATTGTTTAAGTTAACTTAATACTAATTTATTATTTAATAATTTAATCACTTTAACAATGAAAACTAAATTACTTTTTTGTTTCATGTCATCATTGTTTCTTTTTCTGTTAGTATCAGGTTTTTCAGATAAAGAAATTCATGTAAGTTCTAATGTCAGTAATAATGACGACAAACCGGTTACAAAAAATTTAACCGCCCCCGCAGATACAATCACTCCCGCGAATTTTCCTTACCCGGTGGTCTGGAACTGGTATTATGCAAATATTCCCGGTGCGAATTTCGAAACTGTCGGAGCAACTTATTTCAATGACAAATACATACTTAACAGATGGGATGCGAATACCCTTTACAGATTTAACAACAACGGAACGGGCGGCGGACCTGGAACAATTTCCGATTCGAATAATTCTTATGCAGGACAGATAAGAGATATGACAGTTGCGCCTGACGGATCAGGGCAGAGTTTTCTCTGGGGCGGAAGAGCGTCTACGGTATTGTATAAAATGACCGCAAACGGGACTACTGTATCACAATATACTCATGCCGGAGCATCTTACAGAGCAATTGCCTGGGATCCTAACAGAAAAGGATTCTGGAGCTGTAACTTCTCTGATAATATTGTATGCAGAGATACGAACGGTGTAGTGATCAGGACTTTGACAAATACATTAACTGGAAAATACGGAATGGCTTTTGACAGCACTACTTCAGCAGATTCTGCATTTCTCTGGGTTTGGTCTCAGGGCGGAACAGCTCTTCCAAATCAGCTACAGAAAATTCATATTCAGTCAAATACTGTAGCAAGCAGTTATACATTTCAGCTTGTAAACGGTACAGACGGAATTGCCGGAGGCGCTGAAATATTTGTTAAAGATAATCAGCTTATTTTAGCTTTGAATTTTCAGGAATATGCGGTAGTAGCATATAAGTTAAAAGACCTTAGCCCTCCTCCTCCAATCTGTAATTATATATGGAGTCCGCAGACATCAGGTACGACAAGCGTATTATATTCAGTTTCTGCAGTATCCGATGGGATCTGCTGGGCAGCCGGCGCCGGAGCGACAGTAAGGATTACAACGAACTTTGGTGCTACCTGGAGTAACGGTAATGCAGCTCCCGGAGTAATAAACGGCGACATCTATAATATTTATGCATGGAGTGTAAACGATGCATTATGTACTACATCACCTGCAGCCACTTTCATTTACAAGACCTCAAACGGCGGAGCGACATGGACACAGGTTTACACACTTGCAGGCGGATTCCTCAATGCAATTCAGATGGTATCCGCGACAGAAGGATATGCAACCGGTGATCCTGTTGGAGGAATCTGGACATTCTTAAAAACCACCGACGGCGGAAGCACATGGGCGCAGGTACCGACAGCTCCCGCGCAGGTAGGCGGCGAAGCCGGATGGAATAATTCATTCTATATTTCAGGAACAAACATATGGTGGGGCACCAATCAGACAAGAGCTTACAGATCAACTGATATGGGCGCAACATGGACAAGCGGCGTAACAACAGGCTCAGTAAACTCATATGCAATTCATTATAACAATGCGACAACTGGTCTTGCAGGCGGAAACGCAATGACATTATCCACCAACGGCGGTGCAAACTATACTACAGTAACAGCTCCGGGAACATCGGGTAACATTAACTCACTTGAAGGCAACGGAACAGACTGGTGGGCAACAAGAACAGGCAATACCGTTTACAGATCAACAGACGGCGCAGCTACCTGGACAACAGCATACACACTGACGGGCGCAGCATTCAATGATATGGATTTCACATTATTACCAAACGGATGTCCGATAGGCTGGGCGGTAAGTTCTGCAGGATTGATTGCAAAGATGAGCAATATAGTCAGTGTCGTAAGTACAAATAATGAAATACCTTCTTCATTCAGCTTACTGCAGAATTATCCGAATCCATTTAATCCGGAAACAAATATTAATTTCTCAATACCGAGATCAGGATTAGTAACATTGAAAATTTATGATATCTCCGGAAAGGAAGTTTCAACTCTTGTAAATGAAGTAAAGAATGCAGGAAGTTATGTAGTAGGATTTAACGCTGCAAACTTACCGAGCGGAGCTTACTTCTACAGAATGCAGTCAGACGGATTTGCAGAAACTAAAAAAATGATGCTGATCAAGTAGTTAATAGTTTGTAGTTAATAGTTAATAGTTAATAGTTAATAGTTTGTAGTTAGTAGTTTCAAATCTGTAGTTAGTAAATAAGTTGTTTATATAATTTTAAAAAATAAAATGAATAAAATTATAAAAAACTCTTTTATATTAATAATCTCACTTTTTATAATTGCGGATACTTGTTTCGCGCAGTCCGGCTGGTTTTCGCAATCAACCGGAAAAATAGATAATTTGATAAGCGTGTCCTTTACTGATGTAAACAACGGAACAATTGTAGGTTGGGACGGAACAATTCTCAGAACTACCAATGGCGGAACAAACTGGAATTCACAGGAAAGCGGAACAAAGAATATTTTGATTGGAGTCTGCTTTACCGACGCAAATAACGGAACAGCTGTGGGTTTTAGCGGCACGATTCTCCGAACCACAAACGGCGGAGTAAACTGGAATTCACAGTCAGCGGGAACATCTATCAGTTTATTAAATGTCTCTTTTTCCGATGCGCAAAACGGAACAGCTGTAGGTGCACAAGGCACAATTCTCCGAACCACCAATGGGGGAGTTATCTGGACTTCACAAACCAGCGGAACAATAAATGATCTGTGGGATGTATCCTTTACCGATGCAAGTAACGGTACGGCTGTAGGTGAATCCGGCACAATCCTCAGAACCACTAACGGGGGAGTGATCTGGACTCCGCAAACAAGCGGAGTTACAAGGGATTTAAGAGGCGTCTCCTTTACAAATGCACTGACCGGAACAGCCGTCGGTTATGATGGCATAATCCTCCGAACCACTAACGGAGGTTCGATCTGGACTTCACAAACAAGCGGAACATCCATCCTTTTGACTGACGTATGCTTTACCGATGGAAATAACGGAACTGTTGTTGGCGATTTTGGCTTCATTGTAAGAACTACTAACGGCGGAGCAAACTGGAATTACCAATCAAGCGGAACACCATTTTTATTGTATGGCATCTCGTTTACTGATGCAAATAACGGAACGGCTGTGGGTATAATTGGCGTGATCATAAGAACCACAACCGGCGGTGTCATTTCTGTAAAACAGATAGGCAGCGAAATTCCCGAAAGTTTCGCGCTCTTTCAAAACTTTCCAAACCCGTTCAATCCTGAAACTAACATAAATTTCTCAATACCAAAATCAGGTTTAGTAACACTGAAAATTTATGATATCTCAGGAAAGGAAGTTTCAACCCTTGTAAATGAAGTGAAGAATGCAGGAAGTTATGAAGTTGGATTTAATGCCGCATATTTACCGGGCGGAACTTACTTCTACAGAATGCAGACGGATGGGTTTACCGGGACTAAGAAAATGATGCTGATCAAGTAGTTAGTAATTAAAAGTTAATAGTAGATAGTTAATAGTTAGTAATTTTTACGGATTAACCTTAATATTTCAAATGAAAGCCGGGATGGACAAACTGCTGCTTTTTTATTAGTACTTCTATACTTTACAGGCAGATGATTATATTGAGACATTGTAAATGATACTGATGATGCTGAACAGATAGTACTGCCTGCAAACAAAAAGATGAAAAAGCAATGGTAGGTATTTAAAAAATTACAAATAAATTCTTATGTTGTTAAAATTATTATTATTTGGCTCTGCATTATATTTTTTTATAATTACGATGACCTTAAAAGCGCAAGTGTCGCTGGAATGGTTGAACAGACGCGAATACAGTCAGGGAAATTCAATGGTTATTGATGATGCTGAGAATGTTTATGTAACGGGAAAAACTGGCGGATATACTGATTCAATAAATTACTGTACTGTAAAATATAATAAATCCGGAGATGTTCAATGGGAAGCAATTACTAATTCTAAGTTTGACCGTTTTGATGAAGCAAAATCGATCGCAGTTGATAATGAAGGAAATGTATATGTAACAGGCGATAGCTATACAAGTCAGTATTATTTTGATTATTTAACTGTGAAATATAATTCATCGGGAATTGAACAATGGGCAAGAAGCTATAATGGACCAAACAATTTTCAGGATTTTGCAGCCTCTGTAAAGGTCGATAATAATGGAAATGTATATGTAACAGGTTATAGCCGTGGAAACGGAACTGATTATGATTATGCAACAATAAAATATAATGCAATGGGTGAGGAGCAATGGGTGAGACGATATAACGGAACAAGTAATTATTATGACAGAGCAACGGCTATGGTTTTAGATGACTCAGGAAACATATATGTTACCGGTTACAGTTCACATAACTGGTTTTGGGCTGATTTCCTGACGATTAAATATAATTCTTCCGGTACCGAACAGTGGGTGGCAAGATTTAAAAACTTTGAAACGGCATCTTTGAGAGCTACAGCTATTGCCGTTGATAGAGTTGGAAATGTTTATGTCACAGGAGATTGTTTTTATGAACAGAAAACATATTCCAATTACGGGACAATAAAATATAACTCTAATGGCGCTCTTCAGTTTAGTGTTTTTTATGACGGAACAAATCATGTAAATGATTGGGCAAGATCAATAGCAATAGATACTTTAGGAAATGTGTGTGTTACAGGAACCAGTGAACATGAATATGCCACTGTGATGTATGATACAAATTTAACTCAAAAATGGGTTGCCATATACACCGGAGAAGTTGTAAATCATGAAGCATATGCTGTCGCTTTAGATCAGTATGGTAACGTATATGTGACAGGAGGCGGTAGCGGTTTAAATGATCCATACAGATTTAAATACACAACCATAAAATACAATAATGCAGGAGTACAGCAATGGTTACAAATATTTTCTGAACCCGGAATAAGTCTCGTCGCCAATTCAATAGCAATTGGAAAAAGCGGAGCCGTTTATGTCTCGGGAGGAGTAGGGTATAACTTTTTAACATTAAAATATTCTCAGTCAACAGATATTGTTTCGATCAATAACTCTCTTGCAAATTATAAACTTTCTCAAAATTATCCCAATCCATTTAATCCGTCAACTTTAATTGAATTTTCTTTACCTGAAAAGACTTTTGTAAGTCTTAAAGTATTTAATGTTATGGGTAAAGAAATTTCAGAATTTGTTAATGAAAATTTATCTGAAGGGACATTTCAATATGAATTTAATGCAGATAATTTACCAAGCGGAATTTATTTTTACAAACTTAAAACAGAAAACTTTACACAAACCAGGAAAATGATACTGATCAGGTAAAGTATTACAGATTAAATAATTATGTACCTCTGACATATTCGGAAAAATTTGAATGTTGCAGAGGTATTGTATTTTGTATCCCCGGTTAATTTAAAAAATACCGTAAAAGTATATTCATAAGAAATATTCATTTAGCTATTTTTACCAAATAATAAATCTCAATCTAATCTAAAAATACAATGTCCTCAAACAAACTTACACTTCAAGACCTGATAAATAAAAATGAAATTGAAAATAAAAGAGTTTTAGTCAGAGTTGATTTCAATGTTCCTATAGATGAGAACGGAATTATCACTGATGATAACAGAATACTTCAGTCTCTGCCAACTATTAAGGCAATTATAAAGAACGGCGGAAAATGCATTCTTATGAGTCATCTCGGAAGACCTAAGGGTGAAAAGAATCCCAAGTATACTTTGTCTGCAGTTGCCGAATATTTATCAAACGTGCTGAATTTCCCTGTGTTATTTTCCGATGACTGTATCAGCAAAAACAATACTGAAGTAATAAACGAAATGCAGGGAGGAGACGTGCTTTTATTGGAGAATTTAAGATTTTATAAAGAGGAAGAGAAGAACGATCCGGGCTTTGCAGAAAAGCTGGCATCTTACGGAGATATATATGTAAACGACGCATTCGGGACTGCGCACAGAGCGCATGCTTCCACTGAAGGAGTTACGCATTTTATAAAGACATGCGCCGCAGGTTACCTGATGGAAAAAGAGCTTAAGTATTTATCAGGGGCGATAATAGATCCCGCAAGACCTTTGTGCGCAATACTCGGCGGCTCTAAGATCTCCGGAAAGATCGACGTGCTTGAAAATCTACTCGGCTCTGCGGATACTATTCTCATAGGAGGCGGAATGATGTTTACATTTTATAAAGCTATGGGTTACAATATTGGGAAGTCAATACTCGAAGAAGATAAAGTCGGACTCGCTAAGGAAATTCTTGAAAAGGCGAAGACTTCAAATACAAAACTTTTGCTTCCGTCGGATGTACTGATGGCGGAAAAATTCGAACAGGGTTCAAAGACTGTTACAGTGAAAGCCGACGGAATTACTTCCGAATATAATGACTGGACGGGAGTAGATATCGGACCCGGGACAATTAAGCTTTATTCAGATGAAATATTAAAATCAAAAACCGTCGTATGGAATGGTCCGATGGGAGTATTTGAAATTGATGATTTTGCAGAAGGCACCATGCAGATCGCGAAAGCTCTTGCTGATGCAACCGCAAAAGGTACTGTTACTATAATAGGCGGAGGTGACTCGGCAAGCGCAGTTGCAAAAGCCGGACTTGAAAAAAAGATCTCACATGTATCCACCGGCGGAGGCGCATCTCTCGAGTTTCTCGAAGGGAAAAAACTTCCGGGCGTCGAAGCGCTAACGGATAAATAAATTTCTAAATTCCCCGTTTCCAATCTCCCTAGACTGTCCGATTGGGGACGGTGCGCTAAGAGATTTAAAAAAGGCAGAATTAAAATTTATATTTAAAACCAGATTCAGATCTAAACTAATTTTAGATCAGGTTGATTTGAAATACATTTCTCAGATTTATTTATTTCCGCAGGTTAAAATCTGCGGCTACGAAGTGAAGTTATGTTTTTCAAATTTTCCGTAATTTGAAAATTGTTTATCAAAGTAGATGTAAGAGGGTGGTGGATTTGAATCGATTCTTAGAGGATTAAGCTTTTATTTTCCGCAGGTTAAATTCTGCGGCTACGATCTATGGTTAAGTTCTTCAAATTCTATTAGATTTCCTAAACTATTAACTATTAACTATTAACTATTAACTATTAACTATTAACTATTAACTATTAACTATTAACTATTAACTATTAACTATTAACTATTAACTATTAACTATTAACTACTGAAGTTACGCAAAGCTAAAATATGTTTGATTTTAAATTCCATTTTAAGTTTTTTTGTATAATGCAATCAAGAAGTACTAATCTTATTTTGTAAATTGTTGTAATGTTTTTTTTGATTCTAAATTCTTCAAGCTGACAAAAAGCAATTAATACAAAATAGATGTGATTTACCTGGGCTGTTTTAGTTCTAGATGGACAACCTTCAATCATAAGCTCTGATTTTAGAATTTTAAAGAATTCTTCAATTATTTGTCGTTTTCTATATAGTTTTCGAATTATAGAAGACTCTAATTTAATATCACTGGTTGCCCAGTAATTATCATTTTGTTTTGTAACTTTTACTTTAACTCTAACTTTTTTCTGATACATTTGACCAGTTTTATTTCCGTATCTGTAACTAAAGAAATCTTTAACTTGAACATCATTTATCAGGCGGTTAGATTTTATTTTTGCGATCCAATGCCATCTGAATTTACGAATCAGTTTTAATAATTTTGCAGCCGGATAAAAAGAATCCATTAAAACATAATCTGGATTTACTTTGTAAAATTTTTAGCATCTTTCAAAATATCCATAGCCAGATCAATGCGGGATTTTTTTGTCATCAATGTTCATTAGGCGAAAGCCAATTGGGAAACGGGTGTTACCGTCAGTCCAGATAACAAATACAGCATTTAGACCAAGCAAAGATTTTTTGTCGCTGGGTGAATAAACCCAAGTTAATAATTCAAGTTCTTTACTAAACGGCTTAGCGAGTATTGTATCGTCAATGATTAAGAACGTTTTTTTTCTTTTTGATTTATTGTAGTTTAAATCAAATTTCTTGCTGATCAGATGACCATATTTTTGTTTTAAAATAAATTCCATTTCTGCTCCATCTGCAATAATCGTTGCAGCTTATCGTGTGAGATACAAGAGCATTTGGAATCAACAACTATATTGTTGTTATAGATTTTAGAAATTTTAACACATGTTGGACTAAAATTTCTAAAACAAATAGAATTTATATAAGCAAATAAGGCGGTTTTGAAAATTAGTTTGTTCATAACAACTATATAACCGCTTTATTTTGCTTATAGTTTTCATCTTTGCGTAACTTCAGTTAACTATTAACTATTTGTCAACTACCGCCGCCATAAATTCACCTTCACACGCAAGTTCACCGCCGATGTAGTTTTTATAAGCTTTACCTGCAATTTTGCAGATGCCGCTTTTGAATGAAAGCAGATACATTTCAAATACAAGCTGATCACCGGGTGTTACGGGTTTTCTGAATTTTACTTTTTCTATGGAAGCGAAGTAAGCCATCTTACTCTGCGGATCGTCGAGTGAATTTAAAAGCAATATGAAACCGCATTGCGCCATTGCTTCCACTATCAATACTCCGGGCATAACTCTTCTGTTCGGGAAATGTCCGTTGAAAAACGGCTCGTTATAAGTAACGTTTTTTATTCCGACTATTCTTTTATTTACTTCGATATCTATTATTCTGTCAACCATCAGGAAAGGATATCTGTGAGGCATGATCTCTAAAATCGCTTCAATGTCAAAAATACAGTTCTCGGATTTGAGCACCTGAAATTTTTTCTCGATTTTTTTTTGCAGATAGAGCTTTCGCAGCATTTTTGTAAATTCAACATTGGATTTATGCCCCGGTCTTGCTGCAAGTATCTGTCCCTTTACAGGAGCCCCGATTAGCGCGAGGTCGCCGATGAGATCAAGCAGCTTGTGTCTCGCCGGTTCGTTGCGGAATCTAAGCTCGCGGTTGTTAAGTATTCCGTTCGATCCGAGCATAATGCTTTCTTCAATGCCGATCTTTTTTTGCAGACTTTCCAGTTCTTCATCGGAAGCGTCTTTATCAACTATGACAATGGCATTATTCAGATCGCCGCCTTTGATAAGATTCTGTTCCTGCAGATATTCAATCTCACTCAAAAAGCAAAACGTTCTCGAAGGCGCAAACTCTTTTTCAAATTCTTTCTGAAGATTGAACAAACCCGTATGTTGCACGCCGAGAGCTGGATTGTTATAATCTATCATCACGGAAATTCTAAAATCATCTTTCAAAGGCAGAGCAACTATGTCAACATTGGTTTTATCATCATGATAATGAACCGTATCTTCAATGACAAGATAATCTCTCTTTGCTTCCTGTTCTACTATATCGGCTTTCTTCAGAGTTTCCACATAATCTTTCGCGCTGCCGTCCATTATTGGCGGTTCATTCGAATCGAGCTCAATGATGATGTTATCAATTTCACAGCCCATGATACTTGCAAGCACATGTTCGACTGTATGAACTTCCGCGCCGTCTTTTGCAATGGTAGTTCCTCTGGAGATATCAATTACGTGATCAATATCAGCGGGAATTTCAGGAGAGTCCGGGAGATCAATTCTTTTAAATTTAACGCCGTAATTTTCGGGAGCAGGTTTGAATGTCATGTTAGATCTATTGCCGGTATGAAGTCCGACGCCTGACATTGTGATCTCATTTTTTATGGTACGCTGTTTTTCTAACATAATATAAAAATTATTTTCCGGAAGATTCCAGTTTTTTTATTCTTTCTTCGAGCTTGTCAAGATTTTTGATCCGCGCTTCGATCTTCAGATCTTCGCGGTAAGGTCTTACTCTGTAACCGGTATAAATTCCCGGGACTGTAATTGATTTTGAAACTCCGACTGCAGCGCCGATCACGACATCATCGCAGATGTCCAGATGCCCGACGATTCCGGACTGACCGCCTATCATGCATCTCTTTCCGATCTTGGTAGAACCGGCGATCCCAACCTGAGCTGCTATTACGGTATTCTCACCGATCACTACATTGTGCGCGATCTGTATCTGATTATCAAGCTTGACGCCTTTGCAGATCCTTGTCTCGCCGATTGTCGCTCTGTCGATTGAAGTGTTCGAACCTATCTCCACATTGCTTTCGATAACGACATTACCTGTCTGCGGAATTTTTTTATAAGAAGTGTCTTTCTGTTTCGCAAATCCAAATCCGTCGGATCCGATGACTGTTCCGGAATGAATAATTACATTGTCTCCAATTTCAGTATCTCTGTATATCGTAACATTAGGAAATATCTTACAGTTTTTTCCGATTACACAATTTATTCCGATATAAACGTTTGGAAATATTTTTGTATCATCTCCGATCTTACATCCTTTCTCAATGACGGCATTGATACCGGCATAAACATTTTTTCCGATTTCAGTTTCTTTGTCAATAATACTTTTTTCGGAAATACCTGTCAGCGATTCATCTTCATTGATCTCAAAAATCTCAAGTAATTTTAAAAAAGAATTGTATGGATCCTTTACTCTTAATATAGAAGAGACTTCATTACCTTTATTAATGAAGTCTTCAGTGACAATTACACAACCGGCTTTCGTAGAATCAAAAAATTTTTCGTATTTCGGATTTGAAATAAATGTGATCTCATTTTCATTTGCCGTTTCGATCTTTCCTATACCTGTAATTAACATTTCTGCATTTCCTTCAATCTTACCTTCTGTAATATCTGCGATCTCACTTAGCTTCATTTATTTACCTTCGATTTCGTTAAGAACCTTCAAAGTCAGGTCATAATTTTCATTAACATAAAGCAGAAGTATTTCACTGCTCCTGTCAAACACATAATCAAAGCTTCCGTCTTTTGCCACCACCTCAATTGCTTTGAATATTCTGTCCTGAACCGGTTTCATAAATTCAGTCTGCTTGAGAAAATACTCTCCGCCCTCACCGAACTTCTGTACTTTATAATTGCTGACCTTTCCTTCAAGTTCAGTTATTTGCGCTTCAGTACTTTGCTTAAGCTGATCAGTGAGAATAAGTTTCTTTTTTTCAAAATCCGCTTTTACAACTTTGAGACTGTCCTGGAGCTGATTTAATTCAGTCTGCCATTCAGTTACAAGGTTATCGAGACGCTGCTGAGCATCTCTTGACTCCTGCATTGATTCAACTATTCTCTTAGAATCTATATATCCCACTTTCGTCTGCGCGGAGATCCCTCCGGTCATTATTAAAAAAAATGAAAGTGTGATTATTCCCGACGATATGTATTTCGTAATATTCATAAATGAATTTTTAAAATGTAATACAAGGGTAACAGCAAACAGCGCATCACCTCTTAATTTACTTCAGCTTATCGAGGACTTTGAAAGTAATATCAAATTCCTTATCGCCGTAAAGTAATGTTCCGTCTGCTTTATCAAATACAAAGTTTATTTTAAGCGATTTGGAAACATCCTCAATAGTCTTTGTGATTTTTTCTTTTACAGGTTTGAATAATTCCGCCTGTCTCTGAATCAGCGAGTTTTGAATATTTTGTTTGTAATTGTCCATGGATTCGCTCAGCTGCTGAAGTTCGTTCTGTAGTCCGGATATTTCTTCATTCAATGCTTTGAGATCTGTTTCAGAAGAAACGCTTCCTGACTCAACGCTTTTCTGCGCATCTTCATATCTGGTTTTGAAAGTTTCAGCTTTGGATTTAAGCTCAGACTCTTTTGCCTGAACAGTATCAAGATATAATTTCTGCAGGGCTTCAAGTTCTTTCTGCACCTCCTGCGCTTCAGGTAATTGCTTTAATATTACTTCACTGTCGACATAACCGACTTTTAACTGCGCATTAGCGTCTCCTGCCATAAAAAATCCTATCGCGGAAATTATAAATATTATTATTTTTAAGTTACTGGTTTTCAAAGAATATCTCCTTTTTATTATTATTTATTTAAATTAAGTTTTTGTTATTGTAATTAAAATCCTCTTCCGAACTGAAAATGGAAAAGCCATTTCGGATCCTGTCCGTCGACAGCTTTTCTGTCAAAGCCATAACCGAAATCAAATCCTACTAGTCCGACAGCAGGGAGTATTAGCCTTGTTCCGATCCCAACAGATTTTCTTAGATCAAACGGATCTGTTTTATTAATATCTGCCCAGACATTTCCGGCTTCTGCAAAGATCAAAGCGAATATCGGCAGCGGATCCAGGGATAATGAATATCTCAGCTCAAGTCCGTATTTAGCAGTCACTCTTCCGCCGATCGGATTGCCGACCGAATTCTGCGGACCGACTGTTCTGTCATCATATCCTCTTAAAGGTATTGTGTTATAAGCGAGTCCGTTTCCTCCCATATAAAATGTCTCATTCGGCGGAAGATATTTATCTTTAGCAAATGAGTTAATAAAGGAGAACTGAAAGTTCGAGAATAAAACTAATTTCCTGTTTAATGATAACGGGGTATAAGCCTCGACTGAAAAATATTTTTTATGAACTCAACAGTGCCCGGCAGAAAAGGACCTCCGGATAATTCAGTTGAATTGGAAACTTTTGTACCGGTGGTAGGGAAAACCGGTTCAAATACTGAAGATCTTGATATTATCTGTCTAATACTGAATTGATTTCTAATACCTTCTTCATAAACCTCGTCTCCGTTTATAACATTAGTTCTCTGAAATTTTAAAGTCCAGTCGCCTCTGAAATAATCATCAGGGAATTTGAATCTTCTTCCGACATTAACTGATGCTCCCGTTTCCTTCTGTTCGAGATTAGAATAATTTGATCTTGTATCAAAAATATTAAAACCAAACTGTGTAGGTGTGTCATAAAGCCATGGCTCCTGAAACCCGATGTCAAAAGTTCTGTATGTGCCGCCTGTTCCGAATGACCAGTTGAAACTCATAAGCTGACCTGCTCCGCCGGAGAACGGCTGTGTAATGTCAAAGTTATTGAAAGTAAGTCCGAGCGCTCCGGTTATTCCGAAACTTCCGCTGTATCCGATGGATGCATTGAACTGATCAGAAGATTTTTCTTCTACAATATATTTCACAGTTACAGTGCTGTCATTCTGAAGTGATATATCCTGAGTAAGTTTTTCGGGATTGAAATAATTCAAAGCTGCAAGCTGCTGCATGCTTCGTTTTATATCGCTCTTAGTAAAAAAATTTCCGGGAATTGTGTAAAGTTCTCTTCTTAATACTTTATCTTTCGTTTTGTCATTTCCTTCAAATCCTATCAGACCGAATTTGAACGGATTACCTTCGGCGATATCAATCTTAAGATCTACTTTATTTCCATCGACAGGTATCTCTTCAATGTTTGCATTAAAGGAAAGGTAGCCGTTATCTAAATAAAGCGAGCTGATGTCTGATTCTAATTCATTGCCGTAAATATTCTGCTGCAGAAGTTTTGTATTGTAAACGCTTCCGCTTCTCAGCTGAAGCCTGTTTGCAAGCTCTCTGTCTTCGTATACTGTATTTCCCGTGAACTCTATTTTATTAATGTAAAATCTTTTTCCCTCATCCACTTCCAGAACAATATTAACGTCTTCTTTGGAAGGAAGTATATCAAGTCTTTCTGAAACAATTACGGCATCCTTAAATCCTCTTTCCCTGTAAAAATCAATCAACAGATCTTTATCCTGCTCATATTTCGCTTTGTCAAAACCCGCGCCGTCCCAGAATTTCCACCACACGCCTTCCGTCGTTTCTTCAAAAGCTCCTTTAAGATCCGATGCCGGAATGTTTTTGTTTCCTTTAATTATAATTTTGTTTACAGTAAGTTCGTTACCTTCTTTGATTTTTATTCTGATACGTGCTTCGTTATTAGCCGAAAGTAATTTATCAGTTTTAATTTCCGCAAGTCCGAATCCCTCTTCTGCGTAATTTTTTTTGAGATTGTATTCAATGTCTTTTAGTTTCTGATCGCTGATCACCTCACCCGGAACGATATTTATCTTTTCCTTTATTTCTTCATCTGAAAATTCATCATTGCCTGATATCTCAATGCTTTCAACCCTCGGCAGCTCTTCCACTTCTATAATAAGATAAATGTCATTGCCGAATTTCTTATCAACGTAAATTTTTACATCAGAAAAAATGCCGATATTCCAGAGTCTGGTGATTGCATCTCTTGTCTCATCGGAAGGTAATGTAATTTCTGCGCCCTGTCTCAGTCCTGAATAAGATATGATAGTTCCTTTTTCATAATTACGGTTTCCTTTGGTATCAATACCTGCGATCTTGTATGTAACAGGTCCTTCTTCCTGAGAAAAAACTTGCGATGAAAAGGATATTAATATAAAAAATATTACTGAAGATATTTTTAGAGACATTGGTTTTTTAATTCTTTTGATTTTTGATTATCTGCTCGCTGGTCAATCCGAATCTTCTTTCCCTTTTCTGAAAATCATAAATAGCTTTGTATAAATTGTTTCTTTTAAAATCCGGCCAGTAACAATTATCAATATAGATCTCACTGTATGCGAGCTGCCAGAGGAGAAAATTACTTATTCTGAATTCACCTCCGGTCCTTATTAAAAGATCGGGGTCGGGTAAACCTTTGGTAGCGAGATATTCGGAAAAGGTCTCTTCACTAAGATTTGTTAAATCCATTCCCGTCTTTTTATGTTCCTTTAAAATGTTTTTAACTGCATTAAGTATATCCCATCTCCCGCTGTAGCTCAGCGCGAGATTAAGCGTCATGAGTTTATTTTCCTTTGTAGTCTGCATAGCGTCCTCAAGTTCTTTTCTCACTTTGTCAGGAAGGTTGTCGAGATCACCCGTCGCAATCAGCTTAACATCATTTTGATTAAGCCGGTCGGTCTCATCACGTATCGACCTTATAAGTAATTTCATCAGCATAGTTACTTCCGTCTTCGGTCTCTTCCAGTTCTCTGTGGAAAAAGTATATAGCGTTAGATATTTTACTCCGATCTGACCGCATACTTCCACTATATCTCTCGCTGAATTCACGCCTTCATTATGTCCGAACAATCTGGAAAGTCCTTTTGATTTTGCCCATCGTCCGTTCCCGTCCATTATTATCGCAATGTGCGCGGGAATTTCTCCGTGAGATTTTATCTCATCCTGTCTTATCTTGTCTTTATGTGACGGCTCTATCAATTGTGATGTTTCTACTTATTAAATTTTACTTTTGTTCCTTATTATATAAATTAAAGTAAACCTATCTTATCTTTCAGTACAGATATTTTTTCGTTTGCAATTACAGCGGCATTGCTGTTGCCTTCTGTTATTATATTCATCAGTCTTTCTTCATTGCTTCTGATATCGCTGTAAGTATTCTGAAGTGCGGTCAATTTTTCCGCAACCAGTTCACCCAGTTCCGTTTTGAATTTACCGTAACCCGAATCTTTGTGCTCAGATTCTATTTCACTTACCGGCTTTCCGGAGAACTCAGAATATATTGTAAGAAGATTTGATAATTCGGGTTTGTCATTTGCGAATGCTACTTTATTATCAGAATCAGTAACTGCTTTTTTAAATTTTTTCAAAATATCATCAGCACTGTCTTCAAGTAAAACATAACTGTCTTTTACATCGCTCTTACTCATTTTTTCAGTGGCGTTATTTAGTGACATTATCTTTGCTGAAGTTTTTGAAAATGTCGCCTTCGGTATTTTAAAAGTATCGCCGTGCTGATTGTTAAATCTCTGAGCAATAGTGCGGCAGAGTTCCACATGCTGAACCTGATCAAAACCGACGGGAATTTCGTCAGCGTCATATAAAAGCACATCACCCGCCATTAAAACCGGATAATCAAAAAGTCCGGCAAGCTGTCCTTCCTTTCCGGATTTCAGTGACTTATCTTTATACTGTGTCATTTTTCCGAGCTCGCCCATTGTAACATAATTATTCAGTATCCAGCAGATCTCACTGTGCGCGGGTATCATTGACTGAACAAAAATTACGGACCGGTTCGGATCTACTCCCACGGTAATAAGCCATGCAACAATATCGAGAGTTCTTTTTTTCAAAAGCGAAGGATCCTGCTTTGTCGTAATGGCATGCAGGTTTGCAATGAAAAAGAAATTTTCACAGCCTTCAATGTGCTGATTATCAGCCCAGCGTTTCATAGCACCGAGATAATTTCCTATGGTTGGATCGCCGGATGGTTTTATTCCTGAAACAATTCTTTTCAAAAGGATCCTGTATATTTTATAAGTGATAAATTCATCTGCTCTGTATTACAATTATAATATATAGTAAAATTAATCTGCAATTTATTAAAAATTGTTAATGTATGCTTTGGCAAGTTTATATGTTTCGGCAATCCCTTTCCGGTGAGTTCTTTCAGCTCCGTGAGATGCGGAAACTCCGGGACCGATAAGCCCGACTCTTATATCATAACCCGCCAGCAATGCAGCGCTTCCGTCAGATCCGTAATATGGATATATATCAACATTATATTTTATCTTATTCTTCTCAGCAAGATCTTTAAAGCTTTTCCGAAACATGAAAGTCATACGGTCCGGAAGAATCTTTTACACAAATAGAAACAGCATCTTCTTCGCCCGTGCATCCGTCACCTACGACTGCCATGTCAAGCACAAGCAGTTCCTTAACTGAGTCTGGAATTCCGATTGCGGATCCGTGACCTACTTCTTCATAATTGGAAAAATAAAATGCTGCTTTCTTACTCTTTTTATTCTTCGATAACTCTTTAATAAGTTCGATAAGTATTGCAGCGCATGCCTTGTCATCAAGAAATCTTGATTTAACGAAACCTGACTTTGTATATTCATATCTTATGTCAAAAAAAACAAAATCACCGGTATTGATGCCAAGTTTTTTAACGTCGGAAGAATTATTTACAAGTTCATCAAGTCTTATCGACATGTTTCCCTGTTCTCTTTTATCAGACCGGAGTTTTTCATTCACATGAGCTGCCGGATTATTCATAAGGAAAGTTCCGCGGTAAATTTTACCTTTGGAATTTCTCACTGATACATATTCGCCTTCGAAGGAATTCCACGGATACGAGCCGAGCTGTGTAACTTCAAGAGTACCGTCACCTTTAATTTCCTTTACCATAGCGCCGAGTGTATCTATATGAGCGGTCAGTAAAAGTTCGGGAGTTTCATCAAATGAGATCAGAAGGGATCCTTTATTTGTAAATGTCTTTTTGATATTACTGTCATTATCAAATAAAGATGAAATATGATTTATAACTTCAGTAGTGTATCCCGTAGGTGAATCTATTTTAAAATAGATTCAAGAGTCGCAATTACGTTTTCCATTATTTTGTACTGTCTATAATTACTTTATAAATTTTTTCCCCGTCTTTCGTCATTCCGAATTTTTCACGGGCAACTTCCTCAAGTCTTGATTCTGAGGATTTCAGCGCTTCAATTTCCTTCTGCAGCTCTTCAGTTTTATCCAGCTCAAGTTTGATCTGCTTTTCAAGCTCATTGGTCTCTTCTTCAAGTTTCATCTTCTGCAATATTCCTTTATTGCCGAAGACCGTCATTGAGATCAGTCCGATAAAAAAGAATTACCAACACAAGATTAACATTATACTTAATGAATCTTGCAATGTCCGTAAATACTCCGTCTTTTTCTTTGTCGTTTTGCATAATAATTTAAATCAATAATTTTTACTGACCGAAAGTTCAATGATCTTCTCTATAAGAAGGTTGAAACTCATTCCGTTTGCCAGAGCTGATTTCGGTACAAGTGAAGTTTCCGTCATACCCGGAAGCGTATTCACTTCGAGACAATACAGATCATTTTTATCATCAAGTATAAAATCAATTCTCGAATATACTGAACATCCCAGAGCTTTGTGCGCCTTAAGTGCCGTTTCTTTGGCAAGCGTTTCTACTTCCTCCGGAATTTCCGCAGGACAGAAATATTCAGTCATGCCTTTTGTATATTTGTGCTCATAATCATAGAATCCGTCCTCTGGTCTTATCTCAATTACAGGAAAAGCTTCATTACCTATTACAGGAACTGTAAGCTCTCTTCCTTTTATATACTTTTCAATGATCACTTTATCCGAATAATGAAAAGCGAGTTCAATGGAATTTTTCAGCTGAACATCCTCTACATCCGGCTGCACAATGCTGAGTCCGACAGTGCTTCCTTCGTCATTCGGCTTCACAACACAGGGATAGCTCAGTGTGGAATTAATTTTTTTATTCAACTCCTCTAAGTCCGTCGGAAATCTATTGCTCAGTGCTATCCATTCAGGAGTAAGAATACCGGCTTGTCTGAGAATAATTTTTGAAATATCCTTATCCATCGCCAGAGCAGAAGCAAAGACACCTGAGCCGGTATATTTCATTCCTCTTAGTTCAAGAAGATTCTGAAGCCTTCCGTCCTCGCCGAATTTACCGTGAACACCTAAGAAGACTATATCAATATTGTCAAAAATATCTGAATTTATACAGTCAAGAATTTTCCTGTTGGATGAAATTCTCAGATCATCAATTTCTTTAAATTCAGGAGAATCCTTTTTAACTGCATTTTTAAAGATCTCATCAGCGCTTACGGGTAATTTTCCGTTCACCGGATCAATTACTGTTACATTATGACCGGATTCGGTCAGCGCTTTAAAAATACTTTTAGAAGATGAAACTGAGACTTCTCTCTCGGAAGAAGGTCCGCCGGTAATAAGAACTATATTCAACAGAGCTAAAAAATTTTTTCAATATACTTATTTCAATCAAGTATAAAAATGTTAATTAAGGGTAAAATGTCATAACTTCATCCCCTGCGGAGTCTCCTGCTCTTTGGGACTCCGCCGGTAAAATAAAATCCTTCCGTCTGAGTCCCGGAAGATCACCGGAGACTCAGACGGGGGACAAAGTATGTGTTCGTCAATGTCTTTTCTCTGTCTTATGTCAAATCAATCCGTCTGAGTCCCGGAAGATCACCTGAGACTCAGGCGAAGTACATCGAATTTAATCACTGCATTTTATTCTCAAATAAGTTAGTTTTGAAAGTTAAAAAACTGCTTTTCAAAAGATCAGGAATTTTCCGGTCGCATTATTTAATCTTTTTAAGAAATCATCATCAATACATCTATTTTAAATTACAAATCTATGTCTGATCAGACTTTGAATCTTGAATTCATAGAATATGATCTTCCGAACGGACTGCACTGCATTCTGTATCAGGATAATACCAAACCGAACGTATGCGTGATGCCGGCATATCAGGTCGGCGCGAAAGATGAAATAAAGGGACAGAAAGGAATTGCCCATTTGTTTGAGCATATGATGTTTCAGGGTTCTGAGAATGTAAGCAAGACGGGGCATTTTGATTCGGTAATGAAAGCCGGCGGGACATGCAACGCTTTTACCGGTTTTGACTCTACTGTATATTTTGATCTGCTTCCTTCAAACAATCTTGAACTCGCGCTATGGCTCGAATCAGACAGAATGAATTCCCTTAATATTACGCAGACCAATCTCGATAATCAGATCAGCGTTGTACTTGAAGAAAAGAAACAGGTAGTCGATAATGCACCTTACGGTACAATGACATCAAATTATCTGAAGTATATATTCAAAGGATCACAGTATGAAATTCCGGTTATAGGACTGGAGGAAGACATAAGATCATTTTCAGTAAAGGAAGCGTTAAACTTTCATAATAATTTTTATTCTCCTGAAAACTGTGTGCTGATGATATCAGGTGATATTAATATAGAAAAAACGAAAGATCTTATCATAAAATATTTCGGTGATATCAGAAAAAAAAATCTGATTACAAGGGATAAAAATATTATTAGTGAATTGGAATCGGATGGGGAATTAACTGTTCAGGATAATGTCCAGCTGCCTGTAGTAAGCGTGTGCTTTCAGATACCCGGTGAAGAAAGCGATGAGGACTTTGATCTGGAATATTTTACCGAGATCATTGCAAACAGGGAAAGCAGCAGACTTCACAGGAAGTATGTTTATGAAAAGAATATTTTTAAATCGGTGCATGCGGAAAAGATCGCTCTCAAAGACGCGGGCATTATGATTCTTTTGCAATGCTGAATCCCGGCACTGATACTAAGCTTGCAGCTGATATACTTACTGATGAGATCAAATTATTTTTCGAAAGTGATATTAATGACAGAGAATTTGAAAGAATTAAAAATCAGCTCGAGTTCAGGAATGTTACGAAAAATCTGAAGATGAATAATATTTCAATCGAGACCGTTAAAAATTATATGAATTTCAGGGATACAAATCTTATAAATACTTCCTTTAAAAAATTCAGCTCCGTCACCAAAGCGGACATAAAGAAAACAGTAAAGAGTAATTTAATAGATAAGAAAAAATTTACTCTGAATTACGTACCAAAAAAATAAAATACATTTAGTCATATTTGAGAAAGCAAAGCTCAGCGTTAAAGATAAAAACGAACGTTCCTTCCATTGAACATAAAGAATATACATTAAGCAACGGACTGAGAATCATACTCAGTAAAACAGGTGACATTCCGATGATTGCTGTGAATACGACTTTTCATGTGGGTTCTAAAGATGAAGATGATGATAAAACCGGTATGGCTCATTTGCTTGAGCATCTTATGTTCGAAGGTTCACCGAATATTCCTCACGGAAAATTTGATGAGATACTTAACAGAAACGGCGGGGACAGCAATGCATACACGAGCTGGGATTCAACCGGTTATTATATTGTCCTTCCGTCAAATAAACTCGAGACCGCTCTGTGGCTTGAGTCAGACAGACTTTCCGGCTTTGGAGTTTCTGAAGAAAGTCTGAGGATACAGAAGGATGTAATTTTTGAAGAGAAACTTTTGTATGTGGATAATTCTCCTTACGGTACCGTAGAGGAGGAAAGTTCCATAAGGTTATTCAGCAACAGCGGATACAAAAATCCGGTGATCGGAAATATGGATCATGTAATGAACACCAGTCTGGAAGATGTAAAAAGATTTTTTGAAAAGCATTATGTGCCGGGAAATGCAGTGATATCAGTGGTCGGTGACATTGATTATGACAGGACACTGAAAATGCTGGAAAAATATTACGGCGGAATAAGCGACGGCGCAATGCCGGTAAGAAGAGATCATTCGGATAAATATCTTTCCACTGAAGTCAGGGCGATGATAAAAGATAACATCCATCTGGAAGGGAAATTTATTTTTTACAGACTTCCTGAAATGGGTACAAAAGAATTTTATGCAATGAGCATTCTCAACGGAATACTTTCCGACGGGGACAGTTCGAGATTTTATAAAGAGCTGGAATATGACAATGAACTTGTAAATGAATTTGACACGAACCTATACGGAATGGAATGTTCGAGTCTGTTTGGGATCAGCGCAATTATATTACAGGGAAAGAGCGCAGCTCTGACTGAAGAGAAAATTGATAATGTTCTTGAAGACATTAAAGCGGGAAATATCAGCGATCATGAAATTGAAAAGATAAAGAATAAGGTGGAGACATATTTCAGCGCGAAGAAACAGTCGATAATTTCTCTTTCAGAAAAATTTTCATATCTTAAAACATTTTATAACAATACTGATAAAATAAATTTCGAAATACTTGATTACCTGTCGGTCTCAAAAAGCGATATTGTACAGACTGCCGTAAAATATCTTGACAGGAACAGGAGGCTTGTTTTGGATTATTTACCGGGTAAACAAAATAATTGAATGGGAAAATCAAAAATAGAAAAATCACATCCGCCGTGACGCTTGACAGATCACGTCAGCCGAAATCAGGAAAGCCGAAAGACGTAGCTTCCCGGGATTTTTTGAAACTAAGACAGACAGCGGGATAAGCGTAGTTGTAATAGAAGACAGAAAGCTGCCTCTCGTAACTTCAAGATTTATTTTCAAGACCGGAGGTTATGCCGATGATCAGTGGGGAAAAAAATATGAAGGACTCGCTTCTCTGACGACAGAACTTTTAACTAAAGGAACGGAAAGCAGGAGCGCATCAGTAATTGCTGATGAAGTGGATTATCTCGGAGCGTCATTATCAAGCGGAAGCGATTACGACGCAATTTATATCAGCACATACAGTCTGAAGAAATATTTCGACAGCGTGTTTGCAATCGCCGCTGACGTAATTTTAAATCCGGCGTTTCAGGAAGCGGAGCTGAACAGAATAAAAGAGCAAAGGATCAATTCACTGCTTTCAATGTCAGATGACGGGGATTATATTTCTGAAAATATTTTCCGGTCGGAAGTCTACAAAGGTTCACCTTACTCACTGCAGTCCGAAGGCAGCAAAATATCTGTTCCTAATATTACAACTGATCTCGCGCGGGAATATTATACGCGTTATTTCCGTCCAGATAATCTTATCATTGCAATGGTAGGGGATATCTCTCCGGAGGAAGCGATACTTAAGATCAATACGGAATTGAATTTCAAAAATATTGAAAAGACTCTGTATCCGGAAATAAAATCTCCGGAAAATATCAGCGGAAGCAGAGTGTATCTCTATGATAAAAAAGGTGCAGTTCAGTCTTCCATAAAGGTCGGACATCAGGGTATAAAAAGAAATAATCCGGACTACATAACCCTGAGCGTAATGAATACGCTGCTCGGGGGAAATTTCTCATCAAGGATCAATAAAAATCTGAGAGAGGATAAAGGTTATACATACGGTTCGAGATCTTCGTTCAACTGTCAGAGGTTCAGCGGGGATTTTTCCGTTTCGACTGAAGTAAAAAATGAAGTGACTGCAGATACTATAAAAGAAATAATCAAAGAAATTAAGCTGCTCAGAAAAGAAGAAGCCGGAAAGAACGAACTGAAAAGTGTTAAGAATTATCTGACAGGAATATTTCCGCTGCAGCTGGAGACACCGAATGCAGTGGCTCAGAAAGTATTGAGTCTGAAACTGAATGATCTGCCTTCGGATTATTACAATAAATTCATAAAGGAAATAAACGATGTAACGCCGGAGGAGATACATGAAGCTGCGGATAAATATCTTCATCCTGATGACATGATAATATCAGTCGCCGGTAATGTAAATGAAATAAAAGATATGATGAAACAATTCGGAGAGCTCTCTGTAGTAGAAGAGCAGTAAAAATTTATTATTAAAATTAAGCGAATGACTGAAATAAAAACCCAGAACGTTTCTGATGCAGAGTCAGTAAAGAAGCTGAACAGAAAATACACTGAGCTGAAAAGTGAAATTTCCAAAGTGATAGTCGGACAGCAGGATATTATTGAACAGATCATCATATCAGTTTTATCAAAAGGTCATTGCCTTCTTGTAGGAGTGCCCGGACTTGCAAAGACGCTGCTGGTAAAGACGCTTTCGGAAGCTCTTGATCTGAAATTTAGCAGGGTGCAGTTTACGCCGGATCTTATGCCGTCTGATATAACCGGTACGGAGATACTTGAAGATGACGCAGACGGAAGAAAGAGATTTAAATTTATAAGAGGACCTGTATTTGCAAACATAATATTGGCGGATGAGATAAACAGAACGCCGCCAAAGACACAATCAGCTTTGCTTGAAGCGATGCAGGAGCACAGAGTTACTGCCTCCGGAAATACTTACACGCTTGAAGAACCCTTTTTCGTACTTGCAACTCAGAATCCAATCGAGCAGGAAGGTACATATCCTCTTCCCGAAGCGCAGCTTGACAGATTTATGTTTAATCTGTGGCTTGATTATACAAGCTTTGAAGATGAACTGGAAATTGTCAGAAGGACGACAAGTATGTACAGTCCGAAGGTTGGAATCATTTTTTCAAAGGAAGACATAATTGAATTTCAGGATCTCGTTAGAAAAGTTCCGGTAGCGGAGGAAGTTATAAAATACGCGGTAAATCTTGTAGCAAAGACAAGACCTGTAAATCCTGAATCACCGAAGATCGTGAAAGATTACATAAGCTGGGGAGCGGGACCGAGAGCATCACAGTATCTGATACTCGGCGCAAAGACAAACTGTATTTTGAACGGAAGATATTCGCCGGATATAGATGATGTAAAGAAAGTTACATTGCCGGTGCTTCGTCACAGACTTATCACAAATTTCAATGCTGAGGCGGACGGATTAAGCATTATAAAAATTGTCGAAGAACTGATTAAGTAATTTGTAAATCTGTGGTTTTAATTCAGCAAAATATTTCACAGATAGCAGAAATGAATTATCTTTTAAACGGCTCCGCTCTGTCTTTAAAGTCCGGCCTGTAATAACCTTCCGATTCAAACTCCTGAAGAAAACCTGTTTCGAGATCCAGCTTTTCAAGATATTCAGTAACTTTGTAGTATTCTCTTTCCCTTATATTCCGTGACAACAGATCAATCTCCGCCGCTTTGTGAACCGGGTAATACTGAGACATTACGGAGAGACAGATATTATTATCAAGTTCTGAAATAAATTTCAGAGTATCATAACTTCCCGCAATGTTGTTCGGAAGAATAAGATGTCTGACGATGAGACCTTTCTTAAGTATATTATCTTTTATAATAAGTTCGCTGCCAACCTGCCTGTACATTTCCGTAAGAGCTTCACGCGAATGATGAACGTAATTTTTTATCTTCGAATATTTATATGCATACTCTTCATCTGAATATTTCAGATCGGGAAGATAGATGTCAATGATGCCGTCAAGATATTTCAGCACTTCGACAGAGTCATAAGAATTTGTATTATAGATCAGAGGCAGGGTCAGTCCTTTCTTAACTGCAATATCGAGAGCGCAGATGATCTGCGGAACAAAGTGAGTAGGGGAGACAAAGCCGATAGCGTTGACATTTTTATTCTGCAGTTCGAGCATGATCTCTGCAAGTCTTTCAATGGTAACTTCATTTTTAATTTCGGTTTTATGATTTTGGGAAATTTCATAATTCTGACAATAGACACACCTCAGATTACAATTGCCGAAGAAAATATTCCCGACACCATTAAGATTATTGAACTGCTCCAATCCTGCGAGGACGGGTTCTTCTCCGTAATGAACGCAGTAAGAAGATACAACTGGCAGTAACCCGGAGTAGCAGGCTGCGATGTTATTTTCGAGTCGGTTGACGAAGCAGTCTTTCGGACAGATGTTACAGCTTCCGAGCATTGAGAAAAGGGAGCTTGCTCTGAGTGAGAGTTCGCCGGTGAGAGAGAGATTTATGTAGTTTGGTATGTACATGCAGTAATGTAAAAATCTTTTTTAAAATTATATTTTCTTCCAAAAGTGTCTTCTGCTATCGTCAGAGTCCTGGAAGAGCACCAGAGACTCTGACGTGGGAAAAAAAGGGAGCTTGCTCTGAGTGAGAGTTCGCCGGTGAGAGAGAGATTTATGTAGTTTGGTATGTACATGCAGTAATGTAAAAATCTTTTTTAAAATTATATTTTCTTCCAAAAGTGTCTTCTGCTATCGTCAGAGTCCTGGAAGAGCACCAGAGACTCTGACGTGGGAAAAGATTTCGGGAATTATATCTGAGACTCTTATGAGTTAAAAAGTTTCGTCAGAGTCCTTGAGAGCACAAGAGACTCTGCCGGGGGAAAACTATTAACTACTAACTATTAACTATTAACTATTAACTACTTTATCAGAGTCATCTTCCTTGTTTCAGAAAATTCTCCGGCGGACAGAGTATAAAAATAAATTCCTCCGGGAAAACTGCCTGCATTCCAGTCGGCCTGATAACTTCCCATCTGCAAATGTCTGTTCACAAGTACTGCGACTTCTCTTCCGAGTAAATCGGAAACTGTCAGTGTTACATAAATTGATTTAGGTATGGAGAATTTTATAATGGTCGAGGGATTAAACGGATTAGGTAATTCTGATAAAGCGCAAAAGTTTCGGGAATTTCTGAAGATATGGAAGTAACTCCAATTTTCTGTGAATATTTTATTGTAGCATAATCAAACCCGGTTCCGCTTCCCTGGCTGTAGCCTGTCATAAAAACCAAACCTGAACCGGTAACACTAACTCCCGTTGGAAAGTCATCTCCATTAACCGGTCCGTCATACCTTGCATTCCAGATCTGCTGTCCTGAAGAATCATATTTCAGAGTAACATAATCCGTTCCAGTCCCGGAACCGATACTGCTGCCGGCCACATACACGTTTTCAAGACTATCCAGATTAATAAACCGCGCTCTGTCATTATTATTTCCGGTCCCGTTGTATCTTCTGACCCAAAGTTCATTGCCGGAAGAATCGTATTTAACAGTTGCATAATCAAAAGTATTTGGCTGAGAGGTGCTTCCGCTGTAACCTGAAATATATATGTTTCCTGAAGCTCCGATTGCAATTGCATTTGCAACGTCATAAGCAGTTGCAAGATAATTATATCTTCTCAGCCAGATCATATCGCCGGCGGGATTATATTTTATTGTGCAAAAATCATACAGACCTGTTCCGATGCCCGGGCTGCAGCCGGTAACATAAATATTATCCATGCTGTCCAGTGCAAAGTCATGCGGAGTATTGAAATATCCCACGGGACCGTTATAAATTCGCGACCATTGTAAGATCCCGCTGCTGTTATATTTTAAAGTAACATACTTCGTATTATTTCCGCCCGAATTAATATTGTAAGCAGCCACGCAGATGTCCTGATTTTTATCAACAATGACTTTAAGACTGTAATCATTAGTATCTCCGCCTGAGTTATATCTTGCAGCCCATTGCTCTGCGCCGGATGAATTATACTTTATGAGCACAACATCAGAACCCGTCCCGATTCCTTTGCTTTCCCCCAATACGTAAATATTTCCGGATGCATCGAGAGCAATTGACGAAGCGGCATCACTGCTGTCAGACGGTCCGTTGTAACTTTGAATCCATTGCTGCTCTCCTGATGAATTATATTTTATTAGAGCAATATCAGAACCTGTCCCGATTCCTGCGCTGCTTCCTGTAACAAATATGTTCCCAATATCATCGATTGTCATAGCTAAAGCGGCATCATAGCCGTTGCCCGTTCCATTATATCTTTGGATCCACTGCAGTTCTCCGGATGAGTTATATTTAATTGTAGTAATATCATTTCCGGTTCCTGTACCATCACTTGTTCCTGTGACAATTATGTCATTTGATTTACCTGTTATTATTGAATAAGGAATATCATTACCATTGCCTGAACCATTGTAACGTTCTGCCCACTCCTGAGAGATCTGCGCAGGAGATTCCTGTTCGCCGGCAATTAAAAAAATTAGACAAAATAAATATGCTGTGATCTTTTTCATAAGAATATAATATAGCAAATAGAAAAACTCATTACAATCAGTTTATAAAAATAATTTCATGCAGCTAAATATACATCATAATACTGCTGACTATGGCGAAAGCAGAATCCAAATTCGAATAGTATTTTTAAATTAATTATATAATTTCTTATTGCTATATTCTTAAAAAATTTTTCTGAAATAATGAATCAATACTACTCTTTCTTTATACTTTTATTCCTTATATGTGCGTCATTCTTTAAGCCGGAACCGGGGTTTACGCAGATCGAAAACGTTCCTCTTAATAATCCCGTTTATGGATATCTCAAAGAAATGGAAGTGAAGAATATTATCTCGGATATAAATGACGATGACCCGAATCTGTCAAGGTTTCAGGTAAGCGATTTTCTTAATGAGATCGATCTTAAAAATAATGAGCTCAGCGATACTGAAAGAAAACTTTTGAAAAAATATCTCATCGAATTCGATCCTGCTTACATAGATCAAAAAAACACAATGTCGCTTTTCAAAAGCAATATGAAAGTCTCTAACGGCTTTAAGGATTTTTTCTCTGATAAACAAAAATATCTTTTTGCATATCAGAAAAATGAGAACAATATTTTTATTGAAGCTCTCGGTCAGCTGAATTATATAAACGGATTAAAACCTTCATCTAAAAGTAATGCAAAGATCTTTGATGTTGGGTTCAGAATGCGGGGATCCTTGTTCGGACATTTGGGATATAATTTTTCCGTAGTGAAAGGCGGTGCAATCGGCGACTCTGTTTTAATTGAATCAGCTTTCCCTCCAATAATATCGACTTTTAAATATCAGGAGAATATTGAAAACATTACTAACTATGATTTTGCGTCGGGCTATCTTAAATATTTCATTTCGCCAGCCGAAGGTATGAACGTTTCCGCGCAGCTCGGCAGGGAAAAATTAAAATATGGACTCGGATACAGTAAAAGTCTCTCCCTCTCAGGTGATGCGCCGGATATGGATTTCCTTAAACTGAATTTTAAATATGGCATCATAAATTTCTCTTCTATATTTGGTTCGACAGTCGGAGAGTATTCTCCGAACAGAGAGGAAAGATACACAAAGTATTTTACAGCCAACAGAGTGAAACTTGCGTTTGATGATCTCTTTGATATCGGAATGGGCGAAACAGTTATTTCATCAAGAGGGATTGAACTCGGCTATCTGAATCCGATGATCTTTTATAAGTTCGTCGAACATTCTCTGCAGGACAGGGACAACGGAACCATCTTCGCGGATTTTCAAACTCACTTTATTAAAAACTTTGAACTGCAGGGCACGTTTTTTCTTGATGAAAATATTCTGTCAAATCTATCCGATATGACAAAGGCGACCAACAAGACTGCTTATCAGATAGGATTTTTCTGGTATGAACCTGCAGGCGTAAAAAACCTTGCGCTGATCTTTGAATATACAAAGATCAGACCTTATGTTTACACGCACTTTGATTTTAAAAATACTTATACGGCTTTTGGTGTGAATATCGGACATCCGATCGGTCCGAATTCAGATCAGATCTTTACAAAGCTTACTTACAATGTAAATGAAAAAGTCAGACTTAAGCTGGAATATCAGAAGATCAGAAAAGGACAGAATATTTATGATGCGGCCGGTGAGCTTGTAAGAAATGTCGGAGGTGATGTCTATCAGTCCTTCAGAACCGGTACGGATGCAGATAATGCGTATTTCCTTGACGGTGTCAGAGTTAACAATGATATAGTTTCATTCAATATAAATTACGAGCCTGCCAGAAATTATATCTTCGATCTGAACTATACATATAACATGGCTGATAATTTAACTGATGGAATTAAGAGAGATTACAGCTATGCGTATCTGAGATTTAATTTAAATTACTAATAGAATAAAAAACTCTTCTTCCTTACGAATCTCCTGATTTGTAACACAAGGTTAATAGTCATTTGGTTACGAGAGTTGTAAAATTTTCGCCGTCGGTGGTGTTGCATCATCCACCGCCGACAACACTCCTTCCGGTATCAAAATGAAGATTTTTAATTTTCCGCTGTTTTTAAATTTTTGATTTATCAAAAACAGCTTGTATTTGCAGTTTTAAGTTTAAAAGTAAAAAAACTCACCGCATTTCTCAACCGACTCACCGCATTTCTCAACCGACTCACCCTGTTTCTCAACCGACTCACCCTGTTTCTCAACCGACTCACCTTGTTTCTTAACCGACTCACCTTGTTTCTTAACTTACGCAAGCTGTTTCTCAACTGCCGCAAGCTGTTTCTACACTTCCGCATTCTGTTCTTACCTGAAGCAGACTGTTTCGTAACTGCCGCAGTCTGTTTCGCAACTTAAGCGAACCATTTCTTTACTGAATAAACCTATTTCTGAACTTACGAAATTCATTTCTCCATTTAAATTATTCATTTCGTAACTTCCGAAACTCATTTCCCGGCTGCTTCGTGTCTTCTGACGAATGCCGCATGTCTCTGATTGACTGCCGCATGTCTTTATTTGAAAGCCGAAAGTCTCTTTTTGAAAACCGAAAGTCTCTCTTTGAAAACCGAAAGTCTCTATTTGAAAGCCGCATGTCTCTTATTGAAAGCCGCATGTCTCTTATTGAAAGCCGCATGTCTCTTATTGAAAGCCGCATGTCTCTTTTTAAAAGTCACATGTCTTTTATTTAAAGCTACATGACTCTGATTAAAAGCTGAATGTCTCCGCCCGGGAGCTGAAAGTCTATTATTTAATGTCAGCGGTCTTCAATCGAAGGTTCAAAATCTACTATTAAGAGTCAACATTCTTCGCCAGAAAGCTGAATGTCTTTTTAAAAGTCAGCAGTCTTCATCCGAAGGTTGAGTGTCTATTTATAAAAGTTAAAAGTCTTTTGAATAAACTAAATTGTCTTCACGCATCTTTAGCTTTGCAGTTACTATGGACTCAAACTTTTAATGATAGCTGAATGGCTTTACTGAAAACTCCAATTCTTATTTTACCGTTTTTATGATTTTTCATAATCCTGAACTCTCCTGTAGTAAACCTTAAATTTATTTAAAAGAACTATACAAAATTAACAGGAGTTTGATTTAAAAAACAACGGACATAATTCAGGATTTGTAAAGTAACTTTCTTTTTCCTTCTGAACTTAAAAGATTTTTTTAGTTAAAAAAGTTTAATATTCCGGGTTAGTGTTTAAGGATTTTTGGTTACGCTTTTTGTCTTTTAAAAATATTCCTAAAGCGATTAACGTGCGATTGGATGGAAAAGCATCAGCGACGGCGGGAAAAAAAAATATGATGTTAAGAATAAAAATATTGCTTAGCTCTTCCATTGAAATGTAAGTAAAGTTTATTTGTAATTTGTAATCTGCAATTTATAATTAATTTTATTTCACCGGACTGCGTTCAATGCATTGATCGCAAACTCAATCATCCCGTTATTCTGTGACTGAACATTCGCATAATCCCAGAAATTAAATGCGGCAAATACTGTGATGCCCGTTGCAGGGTCATAAAAATCTATTAAAAGATAACCCGGAAGCGCGCCTGTATGTCCGTATCCCAGTCCGTCAATGTAGCATATGCCCAGACCATAAAATGCGTTGGGTCCGTTTTCACCTGTCGGAATTGTCTGCTTCATCAGTTCCACATTGTTCATATTAATTCCGGCCTGTCCTGTGATCAGCAGATTCATCCACTTAATAATATCTCCGGGAGTTGAAATAACATTTCCTTCAGATACATGCGAAGACATATTCTGCCATGTTGTGTTGGTTGTGACACCGTTTAAATAAAAAAATGACTCTACATATGGAGCAGGAATAATAGTATCATTTCCTCTCCACACAGATGATGTATTGTTTAAGCTAAGCGGCTGAAAAAAATTTGTATTAACAAATTCGCTCCATGTCTGACCTGAAGCGCGTTCAATAATTTTTGCAAGTATATGATAACCTGTATTGGAGTAATGGTACTGCTGTCCGGGCGGAAAGTATGAAAGATCATTTGTCGCCGCTACTCCAACCATTTCATCAAATGTAAATGTGTGATATTCATTGCCCGGCAATCCCATAATATAGACGGCATATTGCTGACCGGCATAAGGCTGAGGTACTGAGGCAGGGATCGGGTCATTTGTTACATCAAAAACACCGGCACGGTGTTCGAGAAGAAGCTTCAGTGTTATCTGATTTTTATACGGCACTTCATAGTCAGGAGAAGCGGGGAGATAAGGTGTGCTTGTTCCCGGAAAGTTACCTGTTATAAGATCGTTAATGTTTACCTTGCCCTGCTGATGCAGAAGCATTACTGCAGCGGCGTTGAATGTTTTCGAAATACTGCACAGCCGTAAATGTGAATTCTCATCAGGAGCCGGAACAATTCCGCCTGAGGCAAAATAATTTCCGGAATTAGTATTGATCTTAATAAGAAAGCCGCCTTTTGTAATATTTCTTTCAGTGTAGTAAAAATTAGTAAGGCTGTCGACCATTGTTTGCAATTTTTCATTGTTCAAATTACCCCCGCCTGTGACAGGGTCATCTGAGCATGAAGAAATAGTGAAACAAATTAGGCAGATAATGAGAAGAGATTTTTTCATTAAGTCATCATATTAAATACAGAAAAATAAATCTATGTTTTAATATATACATTTAACTTTTTAAAAGATAATCTCTTTACATCCGGTTAAGCTGACAGGTATGAGGGAATGTAAACAAAAACGTACCCAATCAGATGATTGAGTACGGGTAAGAATATAAAATCTCAGCAGAAAGAGTGATGCTGATAACAGACCGCAAGTAAAAATATTACATGCGGTCCGTCAATTTTTATTTTAAAAGTATAAATCTTTTTGAATCTCTGAAATCTCCGGCTCTAAGTGAATAGAAATAAACGCCGCTTGGAAGACCTGAAGCATCAAAAGTTATATTATAGTTTCCGGGTGTTTTTATTTCATTGACAAGAACTTTCACTAACTGTCCCGCTCCGTTATAGATATTCATCTCTACGAATGACTGAACTGCAATATCAAATCTGATCTGCGTCACGGGATTAAAAGGGTTTGGATAATTCTGGCTGAGTTTAAACTCATTTGGAATATTTCCGGGTTCTGAAGTTATATTTGTTATAGTAACTGACAGCTCAGGAGTAAAGACGGAGTTTGAAGAATTATCGAATGATTCTACGATATAGAAATATCCTGTACCGGCGGAAACGTTTTCATCCATATAACCCTGAGAATTTTTATTAAGATCTGCAATTTTTGTCTGATCGTCCGGAGTAAAGCCCTGTGATGTATGTCTGTAAACCCTGAAACCTGCGAGATCGTAATGAATTTGTAAATCAACATGCCAGCTTAACTGTATTGCACTGGAGTGCGGCTGTATTGAATATCCTGTAAATACCGGCAGAAGGTTATCTACTGAAGTTCCTGCTCCGGGCTCACCCCAAAGATACGGTAAAGAATATCCCTGTAAAGGAATTGCTGACACGATAAAATTTGCCGGTACATTGTCCTGTAAAGTCGGAGCAATATAAGAATAATTGGTAAACGGTCTGTTTGATACCGCCGGGATCTGAGCCAAAAAAGTCCAGTCAGTTCCGTCTATTTCGTATATATTTCCATCGCCCGGAACAATTCCGCTGTAATTTATATTTTCAAACGAATCAAATTTGCCTGTTAAGTTTTCTGCATCTGTAAAGAAATCCACTTCCCTCCATAGCGCATAAGAGTCGGTTTGATTTATTCCGTTCTGCGGATCGAAATAAGACGGCTTCCACGTTACCTTTACCGGTAATCCCTGATCATTCGGAACGTCTGTAACTGAAATAACGTCCGGCGCAACATCAATTTTTTGTAATCCGAAACTGTACTCGAATGGTTCATTATTCCAGTATCTTTTTGTAACAGCAATGTAGACAGTTCCGGTATACGGCGCAAAGAATTTCAAATCATTTATATAAAGATTATTGAATATCGGAATTTGATTCTCGTCAAAAATATATATAGTCGGTCTCAGGACCGTTGGAAATATTTCAAAGACTCTTACATAATCGCCTTCGGTTACCTGAAATTTAAAATAATCATAATCTTCAATCGGACAGATCCATGCGTTTGTTACTGTATCACTATAACTGAGCATGAACGCCTGGGCGGGATTATTATTTGGTTCGTAAGGGTCTGTCGGGCAATTGGCAAAAACACCCGGCACACTATTCATCAGGAAAATCATTCCGGATATTACTATAGTAAAAATTAATTTTCTCATCAGTTTTGTTCCTTTACAGTTAGTTTAAATTATAAAATTAATTAAGATTTTAAATTCTCAGCGAATATTGAACTGAGAAAATTATTATAAATTTCTTTTAAATTAAAAAGAATATTTTAAATTACAAAACCATTATAACATAAAACATAGAAGTCGGTCTCAGTATATTCCTTCGAAATGAATTTCAAAATGCGAAGCGTAGATACATAATCAGGTGATCGGGGATTTCATTTTCCAGTAATGCTTTATGCCGTCGGTAAAATCAATAACCGAATCATATATTCCTTCATTTCCTGCATATGAACCATACAAAATAATTTTTTATAAGTTGGATATTCCACGGAAAAACGTAATTGCAATTCTCTCCGTCGTTAAAATTTTACCCATGAATTAAAAAATTTATATTGTAATTCCGGTAAATCAAATTTATCTTAACTCTCCCGATACAAACCCTCATACTTACTTTTAAAATTATTTCTTAATTAAATTCAAAAAGCGGTATGAAAAAAATTCTACAGTTTCACCTTCCTGTGTTAGCTGCAATTTTTATTTTCTTTGTCTTCTGCTCATTTAATAATCTTACGCCGGTCTGGACTTCCGGCTCAAACATTATAAAACCGGTAAGAGCCGGAAATACGGCTTCCTATTCAAACGGGAATAACGGCTGGCTGTTCATCGTTTCCGGCAGAGATCAGAATGACGCAATAACAAAAACAGTTCAAAGGTATAATGCCGGCGCTAATACCTGGGATACTCTTAACCCGCATCCTACAGGTTTGATCGGCAGCGCGACTGCGGTACTTAAAGACAGTTTATATATCATCGGAGGAGTCATAAGCCCGCCGGGTTCGGGACAGACTACAGTTTATAAGTTCAGCATAAACGAAAACACATGGACAACTGCTGCAAATTTTCCTGTGCCGATAGTTGATGCAAAAGCGGTTTCATATCAGGACAGTCTGATATATACTGCCGGCGGATTCGGCGGGGCTAATACGGGAAATATTTATTTATATAATTCAAATTCTAATTCATGGAGAACTGCGACTCCATTCCCTTCTGCAGGTAGAAGAAACTTCGGAGGATTTGCAGTTACGGGAGACACGCTCGTATATATGTGCGGGACTACAGCCTTCGGAACTACAGTTTATTTTGACAGCGTGTATGTCGGAGTGATAAGCCAAAGTAACAGAGCGGTAATTAACTGGACAAGAGGCGCAAATTTCCCGGGAAAGACAAGAACATTTTTCGATGCTAACAGCTGGGGAAACAAAGGTATAATCATGACAGGAGGAAGCACTGATAATACATTTAATACGCCGGAAAGGGAATGTTACAGTTTCAGTCCGGGGAGGAATGAATGGACGCAGTTGCCGGATAAGCCGACTGCATGGCTGACAGGTCAGAGCGGATCGGTAAAGCTTGCAAATAATATCTGGAAATTAATATGTGCAAGCGGTTATGACAGCGCTTATTTATCAAACACCGAGATCTTAACGGATACATTAATTACTGTCGGAGTAAATAATATTAATTCACAGCTGCCGGAAAAATTTATTCTTTCGCAAAACTATCCTAATCCCTTTAATCCGGAAACAATTATAAATTATAAGATCCCGACCGGGAGTCATAGGTCAGATGTGAAATTAATTGTTTACAATAACTTAGGACATGAAGTAAAAACACTGTTGAATGAAAAGCAAAAAGCAGGAAGCTATTCGGTTAAGTTTGACGGAACAAATTTTTCAAGCGGGATTTATTACTATTCAATTTTCTTAGAAGGAGTTACTGAAACAAAGAAGATGCTGCTTATTAAATAAGGACATTTGTCCCCTCAGGCGATTTATTAAATATTTTTTTTATAGTCCTCAGGGGACAAATTTATTCTTTTCTACATTTAAGATCTAAAAAAAACATTCATAAGTTTTCGTAACCTTCAGTGTACTTTCCCCACGACTCAGCAGGATAGATAATGCTTTTATTCTGTGCATCAACTTTTACCGATATCGTATTTCCTTCCTTAATTTTATCAAAGTGAAGAGTATTAATGAACCAGGTTGCATTCGCCGGATATGGACTATCGAAACCGTCATTTACCTGAAGCTTAAGGTGAATAATTCTGTTTATATCACCGCCGGTCATTCACTGTGCAGCTGAAATTACCGTTGCAGTTGCAGGACGCGCAAGGGAGATCTTCTGTCTCAGTTCATCTGCAAACTTTGACTGATTCTTAAATCTCCTTCCCATAAAAAAAAATATAAACGCTATTACTATGAAAGGAAAGGCTATGCTGAAAATGACAATTAATGTACCGGTTTCCAAATATAATTTGTTTTGACAATTTAAATATTAGAGAAAACAATTTAAAGTAATTTGAAAGATCGCCGGAAGCAGTAAATATTTTATAAAAAAAAAGCCGCGGGATTCATCATCTCACGGCTTTCATTTAAAATATAAATGTTAATCAGCAATAGATTACTAACTATTAACTATTAACTATTAACTATTAACTATTAACTATTAACTATTAACTATTAACTATTAACTATTAACTATTAACTACTTGATCAGCATCATTTTCATTGTTAAAAATAACAGGAATGCAAAAAGAGAAAATAATTTCTTCATGTTTTGGATTTTTAGGTTAATAAATTAAGGTTTGAAAAGTTGTTATTTAAATAAAGAACTGATATATCTTAATTAATTTAAGTTAAAATTATACAATATAGATTATTCAAATATAGTGATTTGATTCTTACACAAAAATAATATGAATTCTAACAAAATTCTAACAATAAAAAAATCAGATCTATGCCGGTAAACAATTTTCAAAGTAAAAATTAATGCAGAGAAGATTTATTTGTTATTCGAAATTTGAATTGGAAACAGTTAGGCAAGATTGTTAAAGCTTACAACTTTTGGACGTATATGAAATGATTATATATTAAAAGTAGTAAATAAATTGCAATATCATTATTTTAATACTATTCTATCTTCGTCTCTTTACATTTCCCGGAAGCCGGCTTAGATGAAATATAGCAAAGATAATAATTTCATTATTCTCGATTTGATAAAATATTCCGAAAGGAAATTTTCTGACAATCGCTCTTCTCAAATTTTTTTTGATCAATTGATATGAATAGGGATTTGATTTTATTCTTTCAAAACATGATTCTATTTGTTCAATAAATTCCATTCCTAAAATTTCATGTTGATCTGAATACCATTGAAAAGATTCTTTAAGATCAGAGTAAACTTCAGGTCTTAATAAAATGTGATATACTAATTTCTGTCCAGAATCAATTTTTTCGCTTTCTCCCAACTTACATTCCCTCCCGGATTTTTTTCATAGTTTTCGAGTCTAATGTCCAGTTCTTTTGATTGTTCTTCTGACAGTGGAACAGCATCCGGAAATTCGGATATGCTATCCCATATCATTTCGACAAGCTTTATCCGCTCTTTAACTGATAGTTTTAAGACATTAGACATTTTTATTTTATTCATAATATACGATTACAAATTAGTAAAGACTTATTTTTTTTTTTTTTGAATTAAAAATTCATCTGATTATAAAATAACTAAAATATTTTAATATAAAAGTATTTTTAATTCACAGATAAAAATTCATCGCTGAACTGATTCCGTATAATAGTTTGACTTCCTTTAATCGTTCTCTGGAATCGTGATCTCTTTACTGTCTATTTCATTTGCTTTTTTCACAGCATTTCCATCGTTTTCTTGTTCCCCCCTTCTCCCCCCCCCCCATTCGGCTGATTAAAGCTCTTTAGGTTTTAATTTAAAAAATTAAATATTAAATTATATCACAGAAAATAAAGGTATAAGAGATTGCGAAGTAATTTGTATGTTATGAAAAATATTTGAACATAATTAATGAAAATCCTGCTTGATGAAAATGTCAGTAAGAAATTAAACATACTTCTGTCTGATCTGGACATTCTAACTGTGAGAGATAAAAAATTAAATTAAAAAGTATGAAAGCGTTATTAAGAATTTTTACCGTAACCGGTTTAATGATCTTATCTGTTAACTTTTTTTCCTGCAGTGATGATTTAGTAAGTCCTAAAAACACTGTCAGCGGTAAAATTTATTCATCAACAAAAGCTGCTTTAAGCAATCTTCAGGTAACAATTCAAAACAAAACAACTACTACTGCTTCAGACGGCAGCTATTCCCTGAATGATATTGTATTTCCTTATGATGCTTTAATAACTGATGCATCCGGGCAGTATAAGACACTTCACAGAAACTTAAATGTACCGAATGCCGATCTTATAATGTCTTACATTGACAGATCCAGTCTTGCGAATCTGGAAATTACTTTGCCTGACAGTATATTTAATACGGATCTGGCGATAATCCTGATTTTTTCGGATGGAAAAAACATCAGCAATTATAAATATGTAGACCGTTTTACATTACCGTCTGTAATAAGTATGGGGTTGGGATATGCAGAGCTTCCTTATACCGGTAAACTATATCTACTTACCTATAAATTGGATAATCAGAGCAGAATAATTTCGTATGAAAATTTTGGAGTAAGCGAAGACATTGTGATAGCGCCGGGCGGAAATTTAAATTACACCTTCACATCCGGGCAGATCTCTTTTAATCCCGGGGAACTTGATGTCCCGGTAAATATTAATCTGTCCGGTAATACAAACTTTTCTTTTTGTCAGCATTATATCGGATTTTCAAAAGAAAAAATTTATAACGGACAATTCATTTCCATGCAGACTTTTGAAGATCAGATTGTAGTAAAAATTCCTGACGGTCTGCCGGTCCAAAGTTATAATTATCTTAACTGCTATTCCAATCAGATTACAGGCAACAGTACTGAACAATTTTTACTGGAACCCGGCGGGCAAAATAATTTTACAGTAACTGATAATCCTTTGCTCATGACACCGCCGCATGAAGCGGTTGTAACAGATACAACAAAGTTTACATTTACCTACGGTGACGGAGAAGGGATTTACAATTTATTTTTTTATGAGACCGGATACTTTACATCTGTATTTCAATCATCTGCTTCACTTGAATATAAAGATATAAAAGATCTGGTTCAAAACACAGGTTCTTCCGGTCGGATACACTGGTTTGTTATAAAATATGGGAAAATAACTTCGATCGATAATTTTACTAAAGAATTTTTCGGTAGTCAGGAATATTTTAAAACCGATTCAGACGTAAGAATCTTTAACTTTAAATAATGTGTATCAGGTAAAGCGAAGGAAATTTTTGATTGTTTTCTTACAGAGGAAAGACATTTTTATTTCTTTACTGATCCTGAAGAATCTTTTCACTCAGATATAGTGATTGTGTCATCTTATGAGAATCACTCCCGGGTTTCATTCACATGTATGGAATCTTTGTAAAAGTTCTCAGCGTTAATCATCGCGCTTGGAATTCTGTTCAATAACATTTTTCTTGTCTGAATCCAATTGGTTTTTCTCCAGTCTTTCATTTATAAACTTCTTCAATTCTTCAAAATTCATGTACATAGTTTCTTTGCTTATCTTATCTCTAATGTCCCTCATCATTTTTACAGTATCAAAATCTTTATTTATTTTATTATTCAGATTTTCAATTAACTCCTTAGGACTCCGAATCTCAATTTTCGAATATCCGTTTTTTATATTCACTGAATTGTACCCTCTAATTTTTTTAGGGTTCACAATGTGTTTAAAATTCCAGCTCACTATAACATCTGCTTTATTAATAGCAGCTATTGCAATATGTCGGCAATCTTCAATTCTTGATCTTGCTGCAACCTTTTCAGAAATGTATGAATCGGCAAGTTCTATAGCTTCTTCAGTTAACGAAACTCTCTCAAAAAAATTTTCAGGATAGTTGTTTAAGATTTCTCTAAGATTCAACGGTGCATTTAAAAGCTCAAGCTCAAGCAGATCAGAAATTACAAAAACCAGTTCTCTGTTTTCTAATCTTTCAAAAAACATTTTTGTATCTTTTGTAAATTCCTCATCAAAGTGACCGCCAATCACTGAAGTATCAATATATGCTCTGATCATTTTATGTTATTAATATAATTTCAAGTGGGAGATAGAACTTTATTATAAAGATATTTAGAAAATACTTACGATAATATGTTTACCGGAGATATGGAAAATTATTGCAAAGGCGTAATCCAAATGACATCACTAATATGTTTTATAAAAAATCGAAATTGAAAAATTCAAAATTTGAATAGATTAGTAGGATTGAACATATTAAATCAAATATTAGCAGGTTTGAATTTGTAATCAGTAATTTGTAATTTGAAATTATATTATATCCTGCCCGGGATGGTTTATTGATTTGAATTAAAATAATTCAGATCAATAATCCTATTCACACCATCCCACAGGAATATATTTTTTATAAAACGCTAGCTACTTTTTACCTGCAGCCCATTCCATTTAATATTAAATCTATTTATTTTCGAACCCAAGTGTATCAATCTTTTTAATAGCGGAATCTTTTTTAACCACTATTGTGTCAGGATTACGCGTCGTATTACTTTGCTTTTGAGTTGTATCACACGAGATAAAACCGGTGCATATAAAAACTACACACGTTATTAGAAGTGTTTTCATTGCTTAGTATTTTAAGTTTGAAAATTGTGATTTGGACATTGGCTGTTGATTATTTTACCAATGAATTTCTTCACCTTTATTTTTTTTCCATTCTTCCTCAAAATACTTACCATCTTCTTCATTTCGGGGTTTAACATTCATGAGTATTTTACCGTCATTAACACCCGATTCATAAACTTTAGCTTTTTCTTCAGGGATACCGCTTCCGATCAGAGCTCCTATAAGTCCGCCTGTAATTCCACTGGCGCCTGCTCCGGCAAGACCGGCAAGAATTGGTCCTGCAATAAGGATTCCAAGACCGGGAATTAATACGCTGGTTCCCAATGCAGCTATAACTCCTGCAACTGCTCCAATCGTACCGCCTATAGCTGATCCTTTACCTGCTCCATCCATTGCTTTTGAACCCATTTCTGTTTCAACAACTTCTTCCTGAAAATGCTTTTTGCGTGTGTCATCTGACATAATTAAATTGATATCTTCATCGGTGTATCCTTTGTCCCGCAAATTTTGATATGATCTTTCAGCGCTTTCACGATCGGAAAACATGCCGGAAAGAGTGCGACCTTCTCTTTGATCAGCTGTGTTTAATTTTTGATTTTCATCCATGATATTTTTGTGTTTAGGTTTTAAAAACTATGTAATTGCAATTGCTATGCCATTTAAAAAATTAGCTATTATCCTTCATATTAAACTTTAAATTACACTTATATCAAATCTATGACATATATGTCAGGACATTTCAATTGTCTGTCACGCTTATTCGATGTCCGGTTAATTAGAAATCCCACAGCAATCTTCCACTATACAAATTTATGTATATGCAGGTAAAGGGTCTAACAAATTGATAAAAATCATAGACTTCCAAGATAAAACTATCTGAGTTCATAACCTCATAAAAGTGTTCAGCCAATTTTGTTCTCTGGAATGTAAAGGATTATTGTGAATAAAATATATTTTCTGTTCAGTTACTTTTTGCTGAATAATAAAAATGATAATAAGAAGTAAGTAAATTGTTTATTTACCTTGAGATGAAATGCGATTTAGATTATTTACTTTTCAGAGACCGTTTGTTATTCATCAGTTTATTTATTTTTTCAAGGAGGTCATTCATGCTGAAAGGTTTTGCCAGGAAGATATCAGCACCGGCTTCTAAAGCAGAATTATGAAGCTGGTGTGAAGCTGATAAAAGAATGATGGGAATATTTTTTGTTTTCGGCTTTGATTTTAAGTCCCGGCAAATAACCCTGCCGTCTTTTCCTGACATTTTTATATCCAGTAAAATTAAATCGGGCAATTCTTTACTTAGTTTAAATGGTCCGTCTATGTCAGCTATTTCTGCCCGGTAACCGCCGATCTCAATGATTTCCTGCAATGCATCAAGCATATATTTATTATCATCAGCTATTAAGACTTTTTTCTTTTCCATTCGTGATGCTGCAAGATTCAGATTATATAAATTTAATTAAATTTCTCAGTTTGACCACTTTAAATTTTGAGTTTGTTTTTCGCCACAAATTACACGAATTTATTTTTATAATTATATAATTTATTTCTTTCATTCTTTACTAATTCGTGAGTTTCTTGGCTATCTATTACGCTGAGTTTTAAAGCGGTACACTTAAGAAATTTTTATAATTTTAATTAACAGGGAGTGTAAAATAAAACTTAGAACCTTTTTTCTTATTGTCTTCGACCCATATTCTGCCGCCCTGTCTTACCACCATTTCGTGAGCAATAAATAACCCCAATCCTATTCCCGGATAAGTATTGATATCATTGGAAGTTATTCTTATAAATCTTTCAAATATTTTTTCCCGCATAACTTTTTCGATACCAATTCCATAATCAATGATCCCAATTTTAATCTCTTTTTTTGAGACAAATGTTTTAATTACTATCTCATTATGATCCGGTGAATATTTTATTGCGTTTGACAAAAGATTTGTCAAAATCTGACCTGTCCTGTTCCGGTCGCCGTGTAAATTAGTTTCCTTTCCTAACTTCAGAATTAAATGATGTTTCTTTGTAGTGCTTTGCATATCGCCGCTCACTTCCCTGATCAGCTTATTTATCTCATAATTATCTTTTTTAAATTCCATTCGTCCTTCCGTGATCATGGAAACATCAAGCAGTTCATTTATAAGACTGGTAATGTTATCAATCTGTGATTCGAGTTTGCTTAAATAGTCCTTAGCCTTTGTATCATTGTTTCTTTGAAAATAATTCATAAGAATTTCAGTGTAAGCCTTTATTGTTGCAACAGGAGTTTTTAGTTCGTGACTTGCAATGCTTATAAATTCATCCTTTTGTTTATCCTGAATTCTCTGCAATGTAACATCACGGTATGTAATGATCAGTCCCTGAACTCTCGGATCTCTAAGCTGGTTTATTCCACGTGCCTCAATAATTTTATAGTTACCGTTTTTATGCTGCAGGCGGAATTCAGCATTAATAGGTTTATCCGTGCTTTTAAGAATTTGATTAAAGAAATTTTCTACCAGGTGTTTGTCCTCCGGGTGTGCGATGGAATCCGTCAGAATATTTTTACCGATACGTTCCTTTGGTTTATAACCTAAATTTATTTCGAGGGCAGGACTCTGATATAAGATCTTTCCGTCACTTTCTAAAATAGTTATAATATCAAATGCATTGGGAGTGATAGTGCGGAATTTTTCTTCACTTTCCTTAAGCTGCAATTGAAAAAGTTTGTATTCTGTAATGTCATCAATTGCTAAAAGTATCATTGATCTGTTTTCATCTTTGAGATTCAGCTGATACACATTCCAAACTAATATTTTATGTCCTATATTCTGAAAGGAATGTTCGAGTTCAAAGCTTGCGCTGTGAGGATTCTTAGGTAGTAATACTTTGAACTGTTTTTTAAGCTCCGGAATATTCCACATGCTGTTTCCGATCTCATAAAAAAGATTTCCTTCTGTCTCACTTTGTTTAAGATTAAATGTCTTATAAAATGTTCTGTTAGCTTTTACGACACGAAAATCAAGATTAAGCACTATCAAAGATTCATGTATTGTTTCCACCATCGCCTGGGAAAAATCCCGTGATTCCCTGAGTTCAACATTTCTGTTCTGCAGTTCCTCATTGGTCGTAGTCAGTTCTTCATTGCTTGACTGCAATTCCTCTTTAGAAGTTTCCAGTTCTTCATTAATGCTTTGCAGTTCTTCATTCGATGAAAGAATTTCTTCATTTGATGACTGGAGCTCTTCCCGTGCGCCTTCAAATTCTTCATTGAGTACTTTTACCTGATCCCTTGATTCAATGAGACGCTTCTCTAAGGCTAATATCTTTTTATCTGTATTATTTTCGTTTTGTTTTGCAGGCGGATAAAAATTACTTGTCTTAAAATCTTTATCTCCGGCGGTTTCATTAAAAACAATGAGAAAGTGCTTCTGCTTTGATGGCAAAGTAAACGGCTGCACTACTATGTTTACATTCTGCAATCTGCCGTTACTCATGATCGGCAATCCTTCTTTTTTTTGAGTCTTACCTTCTTTTTTTGCTTTGGATATAAGGTGACCAAGGTCATAGGCAAGATCATCCGTAACCATTTTTAATAAATTCAGACTTGCTCTTCCCGATGAAGGGTTGAGAAATTTCGATGTTGAACCTCTGAATTGTATTATTTCAAGATATTGGTTTACCACTAAACTGGCAGGAACAAACTTCGAAAGCAGGATCTTATTAATTTCCCTGTCTACATCCGAATCGGCGTAATGCTTTACAGGGGTTTTTAATTTATCAATTGACACGGAATTAGCATTGGGATTGAAATCCACCTGAAAATTAACAGGTACCGGATGATCAGTATTTTTTTTTGTATAAATATTATGTCCTTTGTCATACACTGAAAATAGATCCGAAGAATTTCCTGTAGTCTCTGATTTACCCAGAAGCAGAAAACCCTGAGGTTTCAAACCATAATGAAATGCCTGTAATATTTTAGACTGCGCATTTGGTTCAAGATAAATAAGTACATTCTGGCAGCTGATAATATCCATCTGAGAAAAAGGCGGGTCTCGCAGAAGATTGTGAGTCGCAAAAACGCAGATGTCTCTTATAGATTTCACGATCTGATATCCGCCGCTATACTTTACAAAAAACTGTTTCAATCTTTTAGGTGACATATTACTAAGCTCATTCGAGGAAAATACTCCCGTTCTTGCTTTTCCGATTGAAGCTTCATTCAGATCAGTGGGAAATATTTGCACGGACAGATTGTGGATGGATTTACTGATTAAATATTCCATTAAGCATATCGCGAGTGAATAAGCTTCTTCGCCCGTCGCGCATCCCGGGACCCAAACTCTTAATATGTCTCCGGGTTTTTTATTCTTTAAAATCGCAGGAAAAACTTTTTTGCTAAGTACTTTCAGCATTAACGGATCGCGGAAAAAACTTGTGACATGTATAAGAAGATCCTGATACAGTAATTCGAGTTCATTTTCATTTTTCTTTAGAAATTTGCTGTACTCCTTTAGATTTTTACAGCTGTTAAGAAGCATTCTTCGCATAATTCTCCGGTGGATAGTTGACTTCTTGTAATGTGAAAAGTCAATTCTTTTTTTATGGAGTAAAAGTCCTTCTATTTGTTTCAGCACACCTGAATTATCTTCGAGTAAAACATTCGGAGGCTGTCCTTTTGAAAAAGGATGTTTGTCTATGTTTGCAAGCTCTGCTGCAATTTTTTCAGGAGGTAAAATAAAATCAACATATCCGGCGTTAATTGCGCTCTTTGGCATCCCTTCATATTTCGCGCTTTCATCCTGTGCAAAAGTAATTCCTCCGTTGGCTTTAATTGCTTTTAGTCCGAGTGTTCCGTCGGTGGCTGTACCTGATAATATTATTCCGATTGCTTTAGACTGATAAGAGGAAGCGAGTGAAGAAAAAAAATAATCTATGGAATAAAATATTCCGTTTCTTTTTATACGCGGCACTAATTCAAAAACACCTTTAACAATATTCATATAATTACCCGGAGGAATTACATAAACATTATTCTGAAGTATCTTCATTTTATTTTTCACCTGGTAAATTTTCATCGGAGTCTTCTTCTCAAGTATTTCAGGGATCATACTTTTGAAATCCGGACTAAGATGGGGAATGAATATATACGCCATTCCGAGGGACGGTGAAAGATTTTCAATGAATCTTGTGAAGGCCTCAAGACCGCCGGCTGAACCGCCTATTCCAACCACTGTAAAAGAAGACTTACTAGAATTCCCTTTTTTAGGAGGGGATTTACGGGAGGTGACGGTCTTTATTTTCTTTTTTTGCATAAAAGAATTATTTATTACAAACTAATAATTTAAGTTCTATTTTGAACATTAAATAAAGCAGTTACTGAATAAATATATTATTATTATTTAAAAACATACAAAAATAATATTTACTCATTAATACATAAATCGTTCTACACATTTCCTTTAAATCAAATTCCTTATCATATCTTAAAAATTTTACTTTGGATCTCTGTTCATATTCATACCTTTATCATACTTTAATAAAGCGCTATATAAATAAAGTCTGACACCTGGCGCATATAAAACTTCTGCGTTTTTTAACTCCGGTATGCTTTTTAATTATGGGGAGGTTACATTTTAAACATACTTATTTTTTGTGCGCCATCCAATGCTTTTTTAACTCGAAGTTTCTTTTCCATTCTAAAAATTGAAAACTGTATACACGGGTCTCATCAATGAGTTTATTCAATTTTGCAGCCGGTATTTTGGCTACAATGTATTCGGAATGCACATGAACACGATAAAGTATTTCATTCTTAATTATGTTATCTACTCCTGCAAAAATGTCCTGTTCTAAAAGTGCATCGCAGATAAGTTCACCCGGTGTTGCTTTTAATCTGGCTTTTGCTTTTTTTATTCCACTGGTCATTCATTACATCCGAGCTCCAATCGTAATACTGCTTTATATCTCCTTCAAGATATTTCAATGAGCAGGTATAAAAATTTATTTCCCCGTTTTTAAATGTAAGGTTAAGCCTTATTGATCTGTCAGGTTTTTTTTCATTTACCCTGTAACTTCCAAACATTAAGAAATGCACTCTTAGCGTTAGTCCTTTAAGGCAAATGAGAAAATGCTTTCCCCGGCTTTTAAACTCAATTATTTTTTTATTAAGTAAAAGTTCCTGGTCAATTTTACTGTTGCCTCTTACGGCAATAATTTTTTTCCCCTTAAATTGTGTAACCGCTTCTTTTACTAATATTATCGAAGGTCCTTCAGGCATGTCATTATTCAGATTTACTTTTGCTAACTGTTAATCAAAATGTCAGCATCTTCCGGCTAAAGCGAACTTGAACTGAGTATGTCCGCCCTGAGCGCCTGTGTTTATTTCTTAAAATTAAATTTGTTTTATGAATCCTTAATATATACTTCTCCTTTATAGGGATGAATGGAGGAATGATATTTATAGTTTGCGATGTGGAGAAGATAATAAGTCATTATATCACACCAGCAAATTTCCTTCTTAAATATTTTTATTTCGGGAAATATACCCTTCTGACAGCTGTTTTCTTTATCATATAAATATTTCCCCTTGTTTTGTTTACACCATTTTTCAAACTCAAGCAGTTCATCCGGATGAGAGAAAACAATTTTAAAATGAGTTTCTTCTTTAACTGATTTTAAATCTTCATTAATGTAGTGATGATATTTGTGTCTATGGCGAATTATTTTTGCGGTATACATTTTTAGTATTTGTATATTTAAATTAATCTCTTAATTATGAATGAATGATATTTAGTATATTAATACCAAATTTCTCTATTTTCTTTTTACCTGCGAAGAAATGTATACTTCGTGCTTAGCTTTTGTATGGAAATTTATTCTTCAATAAAATTTTTTAATAACTATTTCTAAGTTAACTTATTTCCTTTTTCGTACAATCTTTACACGGTTTTTCAAATCATATTCATAACCTTTTGTCATAATACTTGTGCATATATTAAATGCAGTATCTTTTACATTTGCAAATTTTATTCTTGAACCGTCAAAAATATAAACTATACCTTCACAGGCGACAGTTATACGGTATCCCTGATTTATAATGACCGCTGTATTTTCATCAAGTCCTATCGCAATACAATTTTCGTCGGGAATAATATTTCTCGCATCTGGCGCTATATTAAATTCATTATTATCCGCATCATTACCATTATCTGCATAGACCAGCATTGTTTCAGTCAGGACAGATGCTCCCACCGATTACAGGGTCTGATATTTTCATTTTGATTATTCGATCCTTCGGGACACATCGACCCAATATGAACTATTATCTGCTAAATAGGAATTTGCTTTTTTACTCATAGCCAGTTGTATCTCATTATCTGAAAACATCCCATTATCTGAAAGTATCTCATTAACTGAAGGTATCTCATTAAGTGAATGTATTTTTCCAGCTTCATTTTCAATTTTCAATGCTTCGGTTACCTGTTGTATTACATTAGTTACATCATTAGCACAAACAAATATGAAGGAATCTTCTTTTGCATTCTCCAGGGCATATTTTACAGCATTTGACTCATTACTTATCACCCGTGTTTTAACTCCTTCATTGGCTTCTCTGATACCTTCCGTCAGCAGATCTGTTATCTGTTGATTATTCTTTGTTCGGACAATATCATGCTTAATGATTATCTCGTTAAATATCTGACCTGCATAAAATCCGAGCTTTCGCAGATCCCCATCACGTCTGTCACCCGGTACAGAAATAACGCCCACTTTTACAATTGCAGAAATGTGATCCATATATTTTTTTAATTCAAGATATGCGCCTTCGTTATGAGCATAATCGAGCAGTACTTTGAATTTTTTAAATCTGAAAAGGTTCATCCGTCCGGGTGTAAATTCCGGAGAAGGTATAAATGTTTTCAGACATTGAGTAATTTGTTGCGGTGAAATATTGTTAACGTATGAGGCAAGAATTGAAGGCAAAACATTTTTAATATTACATTCGGATGCGCCGGAAAATGTAAGAGGCACTTCCGTAATTTCCGCAATCTTAATTTTTGAATTTCCTTTGCAAATTACAAAACAATTGTTTTCAGTAATGGCAGCCAGACCTCCTTTACTGCAATGTTCCCGGATTCTTTCATTATCTGCATCCACACTAAACAAACCCACATTACAATCAAGATCTTCCTTCATATTGTAAACCAGATCATCGTCTGCGTTTAGAATTGCATATCCGTTATCTATTGTACTTTTTGGTACAACTGATTTCACATGCGCAAGGTCTTCAATCGTTTCAATATCCTTCAATCCGAGATGATCTGAAGTAACGTTAGTAACAATGCTTACACTGCATTTATCAAATCCAAGTCCGGCGCGCAGAATACCGCCTCGTGCGCATTCGAGTACTGCAAAATCAACTTTTGAATCACGGAGAATTACACCTGCGCTTTCAGGACCGCTGCAATCCCCGCGTCCTATTATTTTTCCGTCAATATAAATACCATCTGTAGTTGTGAAGCCTACAACATATTCCACAGCTCTAGCAATATAAGCAATAAGACGTGTGACTGTTGTTTTACCATTTGTTCCGGTAACAGCAACTATTGGAATTCTACCATCAGCATTATCAGGAAAAAGCATTTCGATAATCGGCGATGCAACGTTTCGCCTGACACCTTCTGAAGGACTTAAGTGCATTCTCAGACCTGGTGATGCATTGATTTCAAGTAATGCACCGGTATTTTCATCTATAGGTATCGTTATGTCTTTTGCAATAATATCAAGTCCGCAAATATTGAGTTCGATTAATCTTGCTATCCTCTCCGCTAAAGCAACATTATGAGGATGGACAATTGCAGTTACATCTGCTGCGGTCCCTCCTGAACTTATATTTGCAGTGTACTTTAAGTTTAAGACCTGTCCTTCAGGTAATATAGAATTCACCGTCAGATTTTTTCTTTTTAAAATGTTCATTGTATTTTCATCAACAGTGATTCTGGTTAAAATTTTTTCATGATGAAGACCTCGGTGTGGATCCAAATTTACGTTGTCGATCAGTTTTTGAATTGAAGAAATTCCATCCCCTTTGACCATTGCCGGAAGACGTTTTGAGACTGCTACCAGTTTGTAGTTTATCAGCAGAAACCTATAATCGGAACCTTCAATATGTTTTTCAATAATTACTTCATCTGAAACTGTTTTAGCAATTCTGAACGCTTCAATTACATCTTTATATGAATTCACACATGTAGTAATTCCTCTCCCGTGATTCCCGTTATTGGGCTTAATGACTACAGAAAATCCAATTTCTTCAATAGCGCTAATAAGTTCATCTTCTCCTTCTAATACAACTCCCTTCGGGAATGGAATGCATTGATCCGATAAGAGTTTGCGTGTGAGTTCTTTGTCCGATACTGTTTCCACTGCAATGCTGCTCGTTGTAGAGAAAATAGTTGCACGGATTTTTTTTTGGTTAATGCCATGCCCTAACATTATTAATGATCTGTTATCAAGACGTCTGAAAGGAATATCCTTTTTTTGAGCTTCCTTTATAATTGCAGAAGTGCTTGGACCCAGACTTTCCCGAAAGGCGATTTTGTTTAATTCAATAAGATCAGATTCAAGATCATACGGCAGATCATCTCTCAGACTTTCAATGATCCGCACTGCAGCTTTAGCGGCATATATTCCCGCTTTCTCAATTTCATAATCAAAAACAACATGGTAGCAGCCTTTTCCATTTGCAGATCTGGTTCGCCCGAAACCGCATTCCATACCGGCAAGTGACTGAAGTTCCAGAGCAACATGCTCTATGACATGTCCAAGCAAGGTTCCGGTGCGAACACGGTGAAAAAATCCACCTTCATCTTGTTCGCTGCACCGGTGACTGTTGAGACTAGGCATGAACTTTTCAAGACGTTCCGGAAAACCGGGGATTTCATTAGATGATGTTTCTGCTGAATTGCCAAGATCCAGCCTCATATGAATGAGCTTTTTTCTATAATTGGACCAGTAATTTGGTCCCCGCAAAATCCTTATATCAATTATGTCCATAGAGTATTTTTAATTTAAACTGCCGTGAGTGTTAAATTGAATTTTCTTTTTATATTTAACTCAGTGCTAATGGAACTTCATTTGACCAAACTTATCTGTTTTGAATTAATACCGGTTTTTATTAAATAATATTTAATTCGTCCTGATACATATATTCTCATTTCAAATAAATTATTTAAGGTTTCAAAACAACTTTAACGCAGTTATCTTCCTTCTTTAAGAAAATATCATAAGCATGTTTGGCATCTGATAAAGGAAGAGTATGGGAGATTATATCTTCAAGTATTATTTTTCTGTCTTCAACAAGTCTGATTAACTCATCAATATAATTCTGAACAGGCGCTTGTCCTGCGCGTATTGTCAGACCTTTATCAAATATCTGACCAAAGGGAAAATTATCGTAAGTAGTCCCGTAAACTCCAACTACGCTCACAAATCCCCCTCTGCGGACTGCACTTATAGCCATTCCCAAAGCGTTTATGTTTCCTATCTGAGCATGGTGAAGAATGTTACCTGCTTTTTGTAAGAGATTGCTTTTTGCTTCCATACCGACAGCGTCAACCACGACATCAGCGCCTCTTCCCTCTGTCATATCTCTGATAATTTCAATTACATCTTTATCTTCGATATCGTTAAGAAGTATGGTTTCACTATTGGCTGTTCTTTCAGCGGTTTCAAGTCTGTATTTATTTGGATCGATCGCAATAACCCGTCCTGCGCCCTTCAGCCATGCAACTTTTTGTGCCATTAAACCGACAGGACCGCTTCCGAACACGGCAACTGTTTCACCTCCTTTTAATCCCGCCCAGTCAATGGCTGAATATCCGGTAGGAAAAATATCCGTCAGGAAAAGCACCTGTTCATCGGAAAATTCATCAGAGACTTTTCTCGGACCTACATCGGCGTATGGAATACGCAAGTATTCTGCCTGTCCACCGTCATAACCGCCATAAAGGTCTGTATATCCTAATATTCCGCCGCCCTTTTCTTTTACAATTCCGCCTTCAGGACCATAATTGTCAGGATTAGAATTTTCGCATGCAGGAGGAACTCCGTGAGTACAGAACCAGCAGTATCCGCATGAAACCGGGAACGGTACAACTACACGATCACCTTTGGATATGTTCTTTACATCTTTACCTACTTCTTCGACTATGCCCATACATTCATGTCCCATGATCATGTCTTTTACCTGCGGAAAACATCCGTTAAGTATATGAAGGTCTGAACCGCAAATTGCAGTTGAGGTAACTTTGATAATTGCATCACTGGAATTCTTTATATATGGATCGTCAACTGAATCAACAGAAACATCCTTTGGCTTGTGAAATACTACTGCTTTCATAATTTCATTTTAAATTAATTAATTAATACTTTTACTTATTTTTAAACATCTTTATTAGATTAAATTTTGATTCCTATATTTTTTTCATTTAAAATCTCTTTAATATTTATTATCACACTGGCTAAAATGCATATCTTTTTCTTATCGTATAAGCTTTTACCCCCGGTGAAGATAAGATCGGATTTTGAAATAAGTGACTCTTCCAGCTGCATATATCCCTCAGGAGCAAACTCAAAATTTACAGTTTCATCCATGCAGTCATAAATAATCAGATCCGCACTCATATCATCAGATAACGGTAAGGCCATAGGTGTATAAAACCATAATATGTATCTGTGGATATTCATTATTACAAATAAAGTCTTGAGTAATTTTCTTTGACGGATGTTATCATCGGAATCATTTTTGTCACCTTTTAGAAATAACTTCACCACCCAGATTCCTTCACCGGCAGGGGTTAATGAAAACTTTTCTTCAGACGAGTTGAACAGTGGTTCTTCAACATAAAATATTCGGTAGACGGATGAGAACTTAGCCAGAAGATGTTGAGGCTTTTGAAAATCAAAATCCCATTTCAAGTGAGAAAAACAAACCAGATCCATGATATGCTAATAATGTTAAGTAAATTTGTTTGATCCTTTCAAAATCTAATTGAAAGACATTCCGGATAAATCCTGTTTCGAAAAGAGAAAGATTATTTAATATATACTCAAATTTATGAAATCGCCAATGCGGTTTGAGCAATAAATACATTCATTTCATCTGATATTTTACTCCCATTTATAAATTAACTGAAGTTAAACACTCCTGTCTTTATACAAGTATTATGCCACGTTGTAAACATTGATATTATTCAATAACTGGATGAATTAAAATCGTTGTATTTTTAATCTGAGTCTATGCGACAGGTTTGTCATAGGGTTTGCCATTTTTGTCAAAATTATTTTTTTAAATATGAAATTTTATATAGACGGTGAGGAATAATTTATTAAAGTATTCTCATAGAAAGGATTTTAGACATTTGTTAAAAGTTTATGAGGTAGGATCGCTTGGCATACAAATTGTCATTCTATAATCAGAAATCAAAATTCATAGAGCTTTTTTGAAATGAATTATAGGAAAACATTCAGTTTTTTTGCGCCAATTTACAGAATGTTACTTCCTTGATATTTAATCCACTAATTTATTAATATAAAATATAATAAAACAAAAATGGCAAACTCAAATTCAAAGAAAAACGGCAGCACAAACGGCAGCGCTGCAGGCAAAAAAAGTAGTTCTGAAACAATGACAGAAGAAAAAACAGGTATGGAGTCTTCACAGCTTATGAAATTATTTGAAGATTCACTCAAAGACATTTACTGGGCAGAGAAAGCATTAACAAAAGCCATTCCTAAAATGATAAAAAACGCAACCTCCGGGGAGCTGATTGAAGCCCTGGAAAATCACCTTGCAGAAACAGAAGAGCAGGTAACCCGATGCGAAGATGTATTTAAATCTATCGACAAAAAAGCAAGCGCAAAAAAATGCGAAGCAATGGCCGGACTTATTAAAGAAGGTGAAGAAATTATGGAAGAATGCGAAGAAGGACCAATGTGCGACGCAGGTATAATTGCTGCCGGACAAAAGATCGAACATTATGAGATCGCTTCTTACGGTACGTTAAGACAGTTTGCTGAGACACTGGGTCTGGATGAAGCAGTTGAACTTCTTGAAACTACTTTGGAAGAAGAAAAAGCGGCTGATGAAAAATTAACTGAAGTAGCGGTTACAGTTGTTAACATTCAAGCCAGTCAGGAAGAGGAAGCATAAGCAGAAGTTCAGATATGCTGTTGATCTTAAAAGGCCTATGTAAAAATACACAGGCCTTTTAATATTTAAAACCTGATAATTAAAGGGAAATTAAATTTATATTCATCATGTCGGCAACACGAAAAAAATCTTTCATTCACAATAACGGTCTTATTATTGCTTTTCTGCTGCTGGCAATACTTGCTATCGGCGGGCAGGCTGTAACCGGATGGGACCAGTATAATGAATTTCTGACTGATCATAAAAATGCGCCTGTTTCATTATTTACTTATCTAAGCACCGGACATTTTATACAGGCGACTTTTGAGAACTGGGAAAGTGAGTTTTTCCAAATGGCTTTGTTTGTATGGTTTACAGTTTTTCTCCGGCAGAAAGGATCATCCGAATCCAAGAAACCCACCGGAAAAGAAAAAGTAGACAGGCAGCCTAAGAACCATCCGGGTGCACCCTGGCCGGTAAGAAAAGGGGGATGGATCCTGAAAATATACAAACATTCTTTATCACTTTCTTTATTTATACTATTTCTTATCTCTTTTATTTTACACTGGTATGGAAGCAATAAAGATTTTAATGAGATACAGTTTTCAGAAGGTAAAGCTGCTGAAAATATGTTCAGTTATTTAAGTAACAGCAGGCTATGGTTTGAATCTTTTCAAAACTGGCAGAGCGAATTTTTGTCAGTGTTTGCAATAATTTTTCTGTCAATATATTTAAGGGAAATTGGATCACCTCAGTCAAAGCCTGTTGATGCTCCGCATTTTGAAACAGGAGAATGATAATTCATCAGATATTTCTAAAAATACAGCCTGGATTGAGATCAGCCGTAAATACGTATTTAAGCGGAGATTATGGATCATCAATGATTGACTAAATAATTGCAATAATTAATTTTAATCAATTGTATCATTCAATGATATATTTCAGAAAATCAATTAGGATATAGATTTTAAAATAATTTTAAGATAAAACTCTTATAACTACATGGATAAGCTAACGGACATTGAAATAAAGATAATGGATTATCACAATAAAAATTGTAAAGATAAAGGATTGATATTTATCAAATCGGAAAAAAGAATAGATGCTGAATCTAAAATAAATTTTTATGATTTCACTTTTCAATTTAAGGAGATAGAAATGGAAGTGACATTTTCAGATGATGATGCTGATGATGATATTAGATGGAGAATCAAACTACTCCTGAGAGAAAATAATATATATTTATAAGCCTGGAGAAGACTTTAAACAAATGAAATGATAAATTTTAAAAAAAACACTGACACGTATAAATCAGACACTGACATTAAAACTGAGTTTGAGAATTTTGTAAAATCTAAAAACTTTCCATGCGTAGCGGCAATTACCGCTTTGAAAAGAGATCAGATCAGGACATACGTGGCCGGCAATATGGCATGCCCGCAAGATGATCAAGGAATACTGAAATTCATCTATGAGTTTATTGATATTTACCGGGAATCTGATGCAGATTTTTTTAGCGCAGCAGTAATTTTCCGGAGTCCGGATATTAATGAAGAAAGAGTTTTTGAACAATTGTTATGGCAGCGCCTTCAGGCGCTTGCGATCCTGGATGCCCGGAATTTTGATTATGACAACAGAGTAAATGCTAACCCCTCTTCTCCGGAATTCTCTTTCAGTCTGAAAAAAGAAGCTTTTTTCATAGTAGGAATGAATCCTGCCAGCAGCAGGCCTTCGAGGAAATTTAAATATCCGGTATTAATATTTAATCCGCATGAACAGTTTACAAAGCTGCGGAAATTAAACCGTTATGATAAAATGAAAAATATTATCAGACAGCGGGATATGGTTTATTCAGGATCCGTTAATCCTATGCTTGATGATTTCGCTGAAGTTTCGGAAGCAACTCAGTACAGCGGTGCTCAACATGACAGTATGTGGAAGTGTCCGTTAAATAAAAGATAATAATTATGAATATTATTCAGCCGCGTTCAGGTGTTTCATTTGTTTTGAAGAAAAATGATCTTTTAAAGATCACGGATATTTTAGGTGAGCAGGTTTCAGACCTTGTATGTTACAACTATCATGATAAAGCGGAATATCTCTCTTCCGGAAGAACCATTGACTACGCAGAAACTATAAGGCTCACAGCAGGTCATTCATTTTATTCAAACCGCAGTAATGTGATGTTTGAATTAACGGAGGACACAGTCGGCAAACATGATTTTTTACTGACACCGTGCAGCGCAGAAACTTTCCGGATTATTTACGGACACACTCAGCCCCATGCCGGATGCCTGGGAAATTTAGTTTCAGCGTTAGCGGAATACGGCATTGATGAGGATCATATCCCGGTTTGCTTTAATGTTTTTATGAATGTGGACGTTAACGGTGAAACGGGAAAGATATCCGTGCTGCCTCCTGAAAGTAAAGCGGGTGACTTTGTGATCTTAAAAGCTCACATGGATTTAATAGTTGGACTGACAGCATGCTCTGCTGAAATGTCGAACAATTATTCCTTTAAACCTATTGGATATACTATTGAGAAAGAATAAAATATTTATCCGTTCTTATTAAAATTTAAAATGGCCGGACTAAAACCAAAAGGCGCGATTTATTCAGGATTAAGCGGACTGCAGCTTCCTGTTCCAAAATACAAATTCCCTCCGCAATACCGGGACTCAAGCAGGCTTACATATTATTCCACTTTTTTTAACAGTATAGAATTTAACAGCACATTTTATAAAATCCCACTGGCAACTACTATTGCAGGATGGTCAGCTTCAGTGAATGAAAATTTTAGATTTACATTTAAAATGTGGAAACAAATAACACATGTTAAAAACCTTAATTTTAAAAGATCTGACGTAGAACTATTCCTTAAAACAGCAGATCATGCAGGCGAAAAGAAAGGCTGTCTGTTAATTCAATTTCCTCCGGGATTTGATGCTGAAAATTCTGAAAACTTAAATGAGCTGTTAAGATGTGTTAAAGACTATGATCCTCAGAATTCATGGAATATCGCAGTAGAGTTTCGTAATACTTCATGGTATAATAAAGAAACATACCGTCTGATGGATACTTACAATGCGGCAATTGTAATACATGATTTTCGCTTTTCAGCAACTCCACTGACCGATTCAATGACTGACTTTATTTATTTGCGTTTTCATGGTCCCGAAGACAGATATCGCGGAAGTTATCCGGACGATTTTTTATCTGAATATTCTGATAAAATTAATGAGTGGATTATGAAGGGTAAAAAAGTATTTGTTTATTTTAATAATACCATGGGAGATGCATACAATAATCTTACAAGATTAAATGAAATGGTACTTTTTAACACGGGAAATTTCAAAGCCGAAAAAGCAAATCGATAATCTCAAACCATTGAATAAAGTCAAACACAGAGCTAATACAACTATAATAAGACGACTGATCAATTTCATAGTTATTATTTTAGTAAGTGTATTTGTAAGCTGGTGGGCATCATCTTCATTAGAAACACCGGCAGCATATATGTTAGCCATATTAATTGCCGCAGCTTTACTGTGGGTAACAGAAACTATTCCGTTATTCGCTACTTCATTACTGATAATCGGAGCTCAGATTATTTTTCTTGGTAATCCCGGCAATTGGGAAATTTTGAGATCAGCCGGAAGAGAAACTTTTCCTTACAGAGATTTTTTAGATCCTTTATCGGATCCTATTATTATACTTTTTTTAGGAGGTTTTATCCTGGCAAAGGTGGGAGTAATTGTTGGTGTTGACAGGTACATTTCAAGCGCGGTCCTGAAAATTTTCGGTCATTCTGCAAAAAAGCTCTGATGGGGGTAATCATTTGCACAGCAGTGTTTGGCATGTGGATAAGCAACACGGCTACCACAGCCATGATGATTACTTTGACCGGATCTTTTCTCGCATCTGTTCCTGCAGGTAATCCTTTCAGAAAAGCTGTAACACTGGCTATTCCGTTTTCAGCAGGTATAGGCGGTCTTATGACGCCTATAAGCTCACCGCCTAATGCAATAGCAGTAGGACTGCTCGCTAACAAAGGGATTCATATTGGTTTTTTAAAATGGATGATCATTATAGCTCCGCTTGCTTTGCTGTTGCTGTTCATTCTGTATCTAATGCTCTGGCATTTTTATAAACCGGATAAACAACTTTCTCTAACACCGGTAAAAGCAAAACCTTTTACTGCGAAAGGCAAATTTGTTATAGTCATTTTCTTTATTACAGTGCTGCTATGGTTAACAGATACCGTTCACGGAATCCCGGCAGCCGTAGTGGCATTATTCCCTGTTATTATATTTACTGCATCGGGATTACTGAATGCAAAAGAATTCAATCATCTTGACTGGAACATCTTATTTGTAATAGCAGGAGGTCTGGCGCTCGGACAGGGCATGAGCCTTACAGGTCTTGATCAGCATATAGCAGAATTGATACCAGTTAGTGCAGAAGGGATCATATTCATAATGTTTTTACTTGCAATAGCCATGAGTACTTTTATATCGAATACAACTACAGCTGTTCTGCTGATCCCAATGGCTATATCCATGGCAACTATCTCAGAAAATATTAACATTAAATTTATGGTTATCGGTCTTGCCGTTATGTGCGGCAGCAGTATGATCCTGCCCATAAGTACACCGCCTAATACTATTGCATATTCCACTGGAGAACTGTCTAAAAGAGATTTTGCTGTAAGCGGCGCTATAATTGGTTTTTGCAGTCTGGCTTTAACCTATTGTTATTTTTGGTTGCTGACTTATCTGAAAGTCTGGTGATTAAATAAACTAAATGAATTTTTTGTGAATAGCGATTTAAAAAACGGCTTATGTTTTTTCGTCTCATACACATAAAGGCACTATCAGGTTTTGAATGAGCTGAAATTATTTGAAGTTTGTGTTCTGTAATATGAAATTAAGTGTACTGACAAACGTATGACATATACGACAGATATGACAAGTGATATTCTTTACTGAATTAAAATTTAACTAGTATAATAGATTTTAATCCTGGCACGATTCGTGCTTAAAGCGATGTATAATCTTTATTGAAGATTTGAAAATTTAAAATTATTCATTTGAAAAACAAAAATATTAATATTTACGGTTTAGTAATTTTCTTATTTCTGGGAAATTTAATATATGGCTATAATGATGCAAAAAGTCAGATCAGCACTGATGCAGATATTATTGCAATTGTTACTGCAATAAATCAAAATGAGATCATAGTGAGCGAATTTGCTCAGACAAAAATGATGACAAGTTCACTGGTGACAGACTATGCAAATATGATGGTCACCTCTCATAAAGAAAATATCAATATTGCTAATAATCTGATAGATCTCTGGAATCCGGTAAATCGGAAACACCTGAACTCGATGCACTGAATCAAAAAGGCGAGGATAAACTCGCAAAATTAATCGCATTTGAAGGTGACGAATTTGAAACAGCATATCTGGATGCTATGATCAATGCGCACAAGGAATTTCTGAATATGATAGATTTAGATTTATTACCAATGGCTAAAAGCGATGCAGTCATAGCTTATTTAAATAATACACGGGAAACTGTCGGAAAACACCTTATTGAGGCTAATAAATTTATTAAATAGTAAATTGATTTGACAAAATATTCCTGAATTTATTCAGCAGGGAGATTCAAATTAACTTAATGGAATTATGAAAATTATAGATACACAAATATTACGGGGACCAAATTATTATTTAAGTCACAGTAAGAAGCTGATAGAAATGAAGGTTGATCTTGGGATAACGGAATATTGCCCTATTAATAAAATAGAAGGGTTGGCGGAAAATCTTGAAAGATTTATACCAACTCTTAAAAATCATTTTTGCAGCGCCGGAGAGTCCGGTGGGTTTCTGAAGCGTGTCCGGGAGGGGACATGGATGGGACACGTAATTGAGCACATTGCAATGGAGCTGCAAACACTTGCTGACATGAGCTGCGGTCATGGCAGAACAAGATCTGCAGGTGAAAATGGAATATATATAGTAGTTTTTTCCTATGAACGGGAAGACGCCGGTCTATATGCAGGTAAAGCCGCATTAAAAATAGTTGAAACACTTTTAAGCGAAAGACCTTATGACATTGAAAAAGATCTGATACAGTTAGAAATGTTTCAAAGATGCGAAGGTCCATCTACACTTGCTGTTGCAAGAAGAAATTTCCGGGATGCAGTGTAAAAGGGATGGCACAGATATATTGAACCCGTGAATATATGATATAAGTTTGATTTTAATTAAGATTAAACAGACAGGATGAAGTGTAAAAATTCAGTTTGCACACTTATATTATAACTTATTTTACAATCAAAATTAAAAGGAAATATTATGAGATTCATTTATCCTAACACTCATGCTTTTAAAGATTATGCTATGAGTATAATTCTGATTTTAAGTCCATGGATGCTAGGCTTTAACAATGGCGGAGCTGAAACATGGGTACCTGTAACATTAGGAATTGCGACAATTGGAATAAGCTTACTCACAAAATATAAATACAGTCTTATAAAACTTATCCCGATGAAAGATCACCTTCTGTTTGGTCTTCTCAGCGGTATTTTTTTAGCTGCTTCACCATGGTTATTTGGATTTAGTGATTATGTTTATTTACCGCACCTTTTATTTGGAATTATAGAAATCGGTGCATCCTTAACCACACAGACAATATATCATCCCGATAGAGAAAGATCAAAAGCAGCTGCTCAACAAGTAAAAATCTGGAGAGCATAGATGATCAGTTAATAGTTAATAGTTAATACTTAGTAATCTATTAAATATTAAACATTTAAAATTTAAAATTTAAAATTAATCATTGTTCGATAGTGTCTCATATCATTTCAGCAACATCATCTTCCTTGTCTCAACAGGCGTATTGTTTAAATGCAGCGAATAAAAATATATTCCGCTCGCGAAACTGCTTCCGTCAAATTCAATATTATAATTTCCTGCATTCTGTTTCATACCAACCAATGCCTTGATCTCATTACCCAGCACGTCATAAACTTTAAGCGAGACGTAACCTGCAGCTTGTAATTTGTAATTGATCTTTGTGACGGGGTTAAAGGGATTGGGATAGTTTTGTGATAGGAAATGTCCGTCGGGAATTTCATTTTCGTTTTCAGTGACAGACACGATAACTCTGTAATATTTTGCAATCATTCCGGCATATCCGACACCCCAGCCGACATTCTCTGAAATCCAGTGCATGGCGTAAAAGACTGAAGGCGCATCAGGCTGGTAATTCCAGTGATCTCCGCCGTCAGTAGTTTTAATTAATCTAACACCGTATCCGGAGATCCATCCTGTCTGATCGGATAAAAAATACATTGACAACATTCTTTCATCAGATCCATTGCTTTGATAAAACCAGTTCTGTCCGCCGTTTGTAGTATGTGAGATTCGCTGCTGACTTATGATCCAGCCTGTATTCGGAGATGTAAAAAACAAATTAATTCCTGCTAATGTGGGAGAAAACGGGATCCAGTTAAATCCTCCGTCTGTCGACTTTAATGAATTGTATGGTGAACCGGTAATGAATGCGCTTGTGGGTGAAGAACAAGAGACTGAACTGAAATGATTTATCTGACCGGGTATGGAATGCCAGTTTGTTCCTCCGTTAGTAGTGGTCATTATCAAACCCCCAAAGCCAACAGCGATCCCTGAATCCCTGGAGCTAAAAGAAATCGATGTAAAATAATACGGCGTTGTTACAGCTTGCGATGTCCATGACTGGCCGCCATCGGTGGTTTTATAAAGTGTTCTGTACCCCGCAACATACCCAAGTGATTCATCATGGAAATACATTGATTGTACAGAATTCCCTGCAAAGTCATATTGCTGTATCCAGTCTTCTCCGCTGTTGGTGGTTTTAAAAAGAAGCTTTCCGCCGGCCCAGCCGGTATTTTCAGAGATGAATGTTACTGCATTAAAATCTTCATTCGTTATATTTCTGGTTTGAAGAACCCAGCTCGTACCCGAATCGGTTGATTTATATATCAGTCCATTTGATCCGACTGCCCATATTTTATTTGGAGCAATATAGTCTATAGCATTAAATGAAATGTTGTCATCTGAGCCTAAAGTAATGACATTCCAGTTAACACCATTATTTGTTGTCTTCAATATTTTATTCTCATTTCCGGAAGCCCAGCCTGTGAAATGATCTGCAAATATGATAGACTCCAGATTGAAAGAAACTCCGGAGTTTTGTATGCTCCAGTTGATCCCGCCGTTTTTAGTACTGTACACATAGCCCGCGCCTGCTGAAATCCAGCCTGAGTCAGGAGATAAAAAAAATACTGAATAGAGAGCTCTTATATTACCTGATGTCTGAATTAACCAATCGACTCCGCCGTTTGATGTCTTTGCAATTGTGCCTCTTGTTCCCACAGTATATCCTGTAGATGAATTAATAAAGAACACAGAGTTCAATGAATTAGTAAGCGGTAAAGTATAAAGAGACCATGAGGAACCTCCGTTTGTGGTTCTGACTATTTTACATGAATCACCTGCAGCCCATCCGGTTTGAGAATCAATAAAGTATACAGAGCGTAAACGGGTTATTATTCCTGAATTCTGTTCTGTCCAGCTATCACCTGAGTTGACTGTTTTAAAAATTTTTCCGGAGTCACCAACCGCCCATCCATTATCTGCTGAAGCAAAGTGAATTGAAAACAGTGAAATATTTGCCGGAGAAAATTGAGTGCGCCAGTCATCTCCGCCGTCAGTTGTTTTCAATATATTATTACCGCCGATTGTCCAGCCGGTATTCTCATTAACAAAATGAACTGAATAAAGAGTGTGAGTGGTAGTGTTTGTATTCTGAAATACCCAATTAGTTTGGGAGCGTAGATTGTTAACCGATGCGCAAATAAGAATTAATATTAATATAAGATTTTTCATTAGACATAAAATTATTTTATCAGTAACATTTTTTTTGTATCTGAAAAATCATCAATTGAAAGTTTGTAATAATATATTCCGCTCGAAAAATTGCTTCCGTTAAACTCAATATTATAACTTCCTGCATTTTGTTTTTCATTAACTAATGATGCAACTTCATTTCCTAATATATTATAAACTTTAAGATTAACGTTACCGGTAACCCGAACCTTGTAACTGATTTTAGTAACCGGGTTGAATGGATTGGGGAAATTTTGAAATAATGTATGTTCTCCCGGAAGTGAATTTACATTTCCGCTTTGTGAAACAATTCTCGCATCATACTTTACTATAGTACCTGCAAAGCCAACTCCCCAGCCGAGATATTCCGATGTAAAAAACAATGAGGAAAATCCTGTGACAGGTATGTCAGTCTGTAAGAACCAATTGGTTCCGCCGTTTGAAGTCCTGATCACGCACGATCCGCCTGCAGCCCATCCGTCCTCTGCAGTAGTAAACTTAACCGTAGATAAATAATTTGTTACGCCGCTTACCTGACGGATCCAGTCATTACCTCCGTTTGTGGTACGAACGACCTGACCTGATGAACCTACAGCCCATCCTGTTTCCGCGGATATGAAACTGAGTGATTCAAAGCCGCCGGTCTCGTTCCATTGATTTGTCCAGGTAATGCCGGCGTTTGTAGTCTTTAATATCATTGACAGCGATGCAAGTATCCATCCTGTATTTTCATTTACAAAGGAAACACAATTCATATGCGAAAATCCAAAGAATTGCCGGACCCAGTTATCTCCGCCGTTAATTGTCTTGTACATAACTCCATTTGATCCAACTATCCATCCCATTGAAGGAGAGCCGAACGAAATGGAATTCAGTCCTGATTCCGGTAATGTCTGAAAATTCCAGTTGTCACCGCCGTTGGTAGTTTTGTATACTCTGTTACCCGAAACTCCGTAACCTGTTGCCGGAGAAATAAAATCTGATGATTCAATTCTATAAGGATAATTCGAAAGTTGCCGTATCCAGTTGTCACCGCCGTTAGTAGTTTTAAATATATCGTAACCAAGAGCCCATCCTGTATTATCATCGACAAAATTTACCGAGTAAAAATCATACAGAGATCCGGAGCGGATGTTTATCCAGTTTACACCGCCGTCTGTTGTTTTAAGAATTATACCGTTTCTTCCGACTGCAAAACCGGACATAGAAGAATTCATGCTGATCGAGTACAGATAAAATTCACTTGAATCAGATTGTGAGAACCAGTTCAAACCGCGGTCAGTTGTTTTCAGAATTGTTTGTCTGAATGGCCAACCTCCGGCAATATAGCCGGTGTCACGCGAAGTAAATTGTATTGAAGAAAGTCCGGAAGTGTTGTAGTTTCCAAAGAGAAGGCTCCAGTTAGCTCCTCCGTCAAGCGTGCTGTATATTGCTCCGGATAAAGATGACGTACCACTCCCGACTGCCCAGCCGGTATCTGCATTTTCAAAATATACTGAATTCAAATTTCCCGAAATGTATTCTTCATTTGCATTCCAGTTCTGACCGCCGTTTGTTGTTCTTAAAACTGTTCCTGAGCCTACTGCCCAGCCGGTCAACTCTGACAGAAATTGTATATCATAAAGATCATTGAGGACACCGGTGTTTTGCTCAGCCCAGTTAATCCCGCCGTTAGTAGTCTTTAATATTTTTCCTGCTGTACCCGTAGTCCAGCCTGTTTCCGGATTGATAAAATGAATCGATGTTAAGTATGAAGTGACAATTGTAGTTTGAATAGTCCAGTTATCTCCGCCGTTTGTTGTCTTAATGATCTTTCCTGAATCACCGCAAGCCCATCCTAAAGTTGCTGAAGTAAAATAAAGTGAGTTAATAATATTAATATTTGGAATACTCAGGACTACCCAGTTCAAACCCGCGTCAGTGGTTTTTATAATAACTTTTTCACCGCCCGAATAACCGGTATTCTCATTAATGAATTGAACAGAAGTCAGTGTCTTTGGAGTTGGATCAGGAGACTGCATCTGCCAGAGCGGCTGTGCGGAAAGTGTACCGGCAGTAATAAATAACAGCATCCGGCAGAAAAACATTAAGACATTATTTAATTTTCCTCTATTCATATTTTTCTCTCAACAAAGTAAATGTATATTTTCAAAAATCAATCTTCAAATCATTTTAAAATGAAAAACTTACTTTTATTAAAGATGCAGTAAAAATTCTAATCCATGAAAAAGTTATCAGAGATCAGTTCCGCAGGAATAAAAGAAATGAAACTCAATGCTCTCCGTCAAAAACTCTTTTCATTTTTCTGATGAATTTATTATCTTTATAAAAAATTACAACTCATGACCGAAAATTCTCAATATGATGAAGCAAGAAAAAGAGTAAAAGCTCTTAAAGGTTTTTACACAAATTTGTTCGTCTTCATAGTCGTTAATATTTTTCTAATGATAATAAATCTCATTACATCTCCCGGGAATTTATGGTTTCTCTGGGTTGTGTTCGGATGGGGGATCGGAATTGCATTTCAGGCGTTTTCGGTATTCGGAAAAAATGCAGTTCTCGGCTCTGACTGGGAAGAAAAAAAGATCAAAGAGTATATGGATAAAAACAAAACTAATACTCCGTGATACTTTTTGATTTTTTTTAATTTGGGAATAATGTTATAGTCAATAGTTTTATTTTGAGATCCATTTTTCGCTGAGAACATGCATTAGATTATATGATTGGAAATTGACTCAGCAGGTTCCATTTATACCTATCCGGAATAATAAATAAGAGTTTGTTTACATTTAAAAATATTATCCTTATTTTAACAAAAACAATTTAACTAATAAGAGAAAGGGATCAGCTGGGGAATTATATACTGCATAGATAGATTTTCAGGCTTTCAAATTCTTTATTATTTATTAAACTGAGTCCGGAAATTAGTTTTATACACTTCATAGTCAAATACCTAAGCTGCCCAATCCAACTAAAACCAAATATTTTAAATTAACATATTTTACTAATTAAACAAAAAAAATTATGAAAAAACTCATTTCATTTTTTACAATTGCATTGTTTTTATGCGTTAGCATAAATTCATATGCACAGGTGTCATCGAAATTCTTCACTCAATTTTCAGGCGCTTATACAGAAGTAGTCGGCGGTACTCTCGTTGCAGCAGCAACTGCTACTGGCGGCGCCGGTGGTCTTGATGACGTGAATTTTCCGTCACAGCCAATTCCGTTTACTTTTAATTATAACGGAACAGATTATACCGAATACAACGTCAATACAAACGGATACATCACCTTTGGTGCAACTCTGCCTGGTACTAACACATATGTCCCGATTTCCAGTCCGCTTGCTTATGACGGAGCTATTACCGGAATGGCTAGAGACCTATGGGGATTATTCAGAACTACCGCAGTCAGGACGAGCGGCAGTGCTGTACTCACCGGCGTAGTGAATTTTGCCGGAGTTGCAGTCGGACAATTCATCACCGGTACAGGTATACCGGGAACAACAACAGTCCCGACAACGACAATTGTTAGTTTTGATGCGGGGGCCGGAACAATAACTATGTCGGCTAATGCTACTTCCACAGGAGCAGGAACAACTATAACAATGTCCTCCGGTGATATAAGAAGCGAAACCACAGGCGCTATAGGCAGCCGGGTCCACACTATTCAATACAGAGATTTCGCAAGATTTGCAGGCGTAAATGAAAATTTCAATTTTCAGATCAGATTATATGAAACCACAAATGTAATTGAAGTCGTTTATGGAAGCAATACTACACTCAATGCAACCAGCGCTGCACCTCAGGTTGGATTAAGAGGATTAACGAATGCAGACTATAATAACAGAACCGGTACAGACTGGTCAGCATCTACGGCAGGAGCAATCAATACTGCTTCAATGACTCTAAACACTACATCACTTCCGGCTTCAGGTCAGACATATAAATGGGATGCTCCGCCTGCATGCGCTATTACTATTTCAAATCTGAATCCTACCGGAACACTTTTCCCGGGATGCGGCACGACCTATGCGCCAAAAGTAAATCTTGTAAATGGCGGAACTGAGGATCAAACAGGAATCAGTGTAAATTATGCTGTTGGAGCTTATAGTGAAACTGTAACCGGACTTTCTATAACTGCAGGTGGAAATCTGGATGTAGATTTTCCTAATACACTTTCCTATACATCATTTGATGCAGGAGTTAAAAATGTTACAGTAACAGTAAATTCTACTTGTAATGCCAATCCCGAAGTTTATGTTTATAATACAAGTTTTACCGTTTCTTCAGAAAATCCTAACTTCGGCGGACCTGTTGATGGTTACTATTTTGCCAACTCAACACTGGCAGCAAGCTGCGCGCCAGATCAGCCGTTCGTTGAATGGGAAGATACTACAGGTAGCACGGACCTTATTTTAAATGGTGTTAATCAAGCCGGAGCTTTATTGGTTGGATCCGTTGATGACGGTTTCTTTACGCTCGGAGACGCTATAGATGGTGTACAAAGATTTTTCAGATATCAGGGTGTTGATTATGATTCATTCTTTGTCGGCACAAACGGTATGATTGCTTTTTCAAGAGCAAACAATACACAGGCTCAGCTTACTACTTTTACACCTTTAGCAATTCCGGGAACAACAGCTCCAAGACCTGCTATATTCCCGTTCTGGAAAGATTTTAATTATACAGATGTAGATGTTCCGGTTAACAGATTAAGTTATAAAGTAACAGCAGATGAATTTATAATTACCTATGACAGGGCACCGAATTTTAACACAGCCGCAGATGCAAATGATTATGTCAGTTTCCAGGTTGTCCTTGAAATTTCAACAGCTCCGGCTCAGGACGGATGGATCCAGGTTAATTATAACGAAGCCGGTACAGGTTCATCTTTCTTATCTAAATATTTTGGTTTAACATTAACAGCTGTTACAGTCGGGCAGCAAAACTTAGCAGGAACTTCTGCAATTCAATACAGAAGAGCAGTTACATCAGTTGTTACCAATAACGGACCCTTATTTACTTCATCTGTATCTGTTGCATACGGTCCGAATGAAAACGCTCTGCCTGTTGAATTAGCATCATTCACAGCATCAACAAATGCTAATAATGTAGACCTAAACTGGTCAACTACCAGTGAAACAAACAATGCAGGATTTGATATTGAAAGATCTGCATTAAACGGTAACTGGTCAAAGATCGGTAATGTAGCCGGAAACGGAACTACTGCATCAGCTCAAAGCTACACTTTCAGAGACAGAAACGTTGCTACAGGAAACTATAACTACAGATTAAAACAAATAGACTTTAACGGAAACTTCGAATACTTCAATTTAAGCAATGAAGTAAATGTTGGTATTCCGACTAAGTTCGATCTGTCACAAAACTATCCGAATCCGTTCAATCCGTCAACAAGCATCAACTTCGACTTACCTGTAGATGGTAAAGTCAGCCTGAAGATATATGATTTGACCGGTAAGGAAGTAATGACACTTGTAAATGAAGTAAGATCTGCAGGTTACTATTCAGTCAACTTCAACGCATCAAATCTGTCGAGCGGAGCTTATTTCTATATTTTATCCGCAGACAACTTTACAGCTACTAAGAAAATGATGCTGCTGAAATAGTTTGTAGTTAATAGTTAATAGTTAATAATCTATTTAACATTTAAAATTTAACATTGATAAAGCCGTGGGATGAAGAATCTCACGGCTTTTTTTATTTGATAGATTATAGTTAATAGTTAACATTCTATTTAACATTTAACATTTAACATTTAACATTTAGCATTTAACATTTAACATTTAACATTTAACATTGATAATTGATAATTGATAATTGATAATTGCTCTTTTGTTAGATTTTTGTTAGGATTTAATTTAGATTTATAGGTGCAAAAAATATTATTATAAAACCATTTCAAAGCTCTTTTATATTATTAATATTTATTTTGTCAGGCTTAATCTACAAAAGAAAGTACACTCTAAAGTTCATTTTACATTTTAAGAATTTTCTGATTATCAAAAGGAAGACGAATCTGAAAATTTTTAAAAATTCTGACCTGTAATCCAGTACAACCAGTCTTCCTTATTTACTTAAAACATTTTATTAACTAAACAAAACAAACCCATGAAAAAGATTTCTGCTTTTCTACTGGCACTATTTTTAGTGTTTGAAATATCATCTGTAATGGCACAGGTTACAGTACTGCCCGGTAATGGATCAACATCCGGAAACGGCAGAGCTCCACAAGGTACACGCAGATTTATAAACTCTAAATACATAGTTTTAGCTTCAGAGTTGACAACTTCAGGATTTTCAGGAACTGTCACTTCTGTCGGATGGAGATGGAATGTTCCTTCACCGCCGGCTGCTACCGGACCTACTTCTCAAAGTACAGCAACAATAGGTGATTTAAGAGTTTATTTAAAAGATACAATTGCCGGTGCCGTGACTATTGGCAGTACATTTATAGACACCTTAGGCGCTGGTTATACAAAGGTTATTGACGGCACAATATCGATGCCATCAGGTCTCGCGGAAATTAATATTGACGTTCCCGTGGGCGGACCCGGAACAGGTACTTTTACTCCTACACCAGGAAACGCGGTGCTTGTTATTTTCGTTTATAAAACAACGACAACGACACTGGCAACACCAACAGGTGCGCCAAATGTATTCTGCACAAATTTACCAGCCGGATTAACCCTGGCGACATTTCAATCAAATACAGCAGGCGGATCTGTTGGAACTGGATCATCTTTCCGTCCGGAAACAAGATTCGGAGCTCCACTTCTTCCGGATGATGTTGGTATCACTGCAACAAATTTAAATGACGGCAGAATATTTTCTGTTGGTAAATGTTATGATTTTACTGCAACGGTAAGAAATTACGGAACTAATTCACAGGGTGTAATTCCTGTATATTATAATGTAGACGGCGGACCTGCTGTTGGTCCTGTCAATACAGTAGGTCCAATTGCACCAAACGGAACTGAGGTCGTAACTTTCAGCGGCGGGCTGGCATTATGCGGTCTTACTGCGGGAGCACATACAATTAACGTTTATACGGACCTGCAGCCTTCACCTCCGGTTGTCAACCGAGCTCCATTGCCGGTTGCAATAGGAGTTAATGATAAAATAACTACTCTTCCGTATGTTCAAAACTTTACCCTTCCAACCGGCTGGACTACAAGCGGTGTGGCATTGTGGGCTATTGCGCCATGTGTAAATCCGGACGGAGTAGCTGCAGATCTTGCAGCAAGAGCTAACTTTTTTGGTGTTTCTACAGGAAGCGCTGCATTGAGATCACCGGAATTTGATTTTACAGGTGTTGCTAATCCTGTTCTTAATTTTTATGCAGCTTACAGAACTTTTGCAACTGAAACCGACAGATTAGAAGTTTTAATATCAACTGATGCCGGTCTTACATTTAGTCCAGCATCTACAATTTATAATAAAACACATACTACGGTTCCTTCTTTAGCTACCCTGCCGCTTAGTACTACAAATTATACTCCGAGTAGTGAAATTCAATGGAGACATGAAACTGTTGATCTTTCAAATGTAGGAAACATGTCAAATGTAGTAATTGGGTTTGTCGGTACAACAGCTTTTGGAAATAATGCCTGGATTGATAATGTAATAGTTTCACAGCCAAACAGCTTATGCACCGATGATGTTTCGGGTCCGGGTATATATAACTGCAATTCAAAAGTAGGACTTAATTTTATAACTACACCGTTACCTCCGTTTAATTCAGGAAATGTTTCTGATAATCAGTCAACACCTGTAAAAAATATTGTAACATCCGGAGATCATTCTTTTGGAAATCTGCCTAACAGCGGAGATATTAAAGTAAATTCAGAAATTCAACTTGACAACTCAATACCGGGAACAGCTTTCATAACAGAGTATACAAATGTAAGCGCCGGAGCAAATGTTGCAGCCAACTCTTCAGCAACAGCACCAGACGGAAGTATCTTTACTCCGGGTGAAGTGTATAGTGACTACTGGTTTACAGTTACATATGACGGAAATGATCAGCTTGGATATGCAACATATAATATCAGCATTGATCTGACTACATTATTCTTCAGTAATCCTGACGCCTTATATATAATGAAGAGAACCGATCAGACAGGAGCGTGGAATTGTGTGTCTACTACCAGAAGCGGCACCATACTGACAGCTTCCGGATTAACTGATTTCAGTGATTTCGGAATTGGCGGAAATGAAGTGCAGCCGGTCGAATTATCTTCATTCGTTTCAGCAGTTAACGCAAACAATGTGACTTTAAACTGGTCAACTAGTTCAGAAATAAACAACTCAGGTTTTGATATTGAAAGATCATCGGTCAGCGGTACGTGGACGAAAATAGCAAATATTGCAGGTAACGGAACAACTGCAGTTCCTCAAAGCTATTCATACACAGACAGAAATGTAGCTTCAGGAAACTACAGCTACAGATTAAAACAAACAGACTTCAACGGAAACTTCGAATATTTCAACCTCAGCAATGAAGTTGTGATCGGAATTCCTACTGAATTCAAATTATCACAAAACTATCCGAATCCTTTTAACCCATCAACAACTATCAGTTATGAAATACCTGTTGACGGTGCGGTAAGTCTGAAAATATTTGATATGTCAGGTAAAGAAGTCATGGACTTAGTAGACGGAGTGAAAAACGCAGGATATTATTCGATCAATTTTAATGCAGCGAATCTCTCAAGCGGAATTTACTTTTACAGTTTAAGCGCAAATGATTTCACCTCGGTAAAGAAAATGATGCTCATTAAATAATAGTTAATAGTTAATAGTTAATAGTTAGTAGTTAGCAAAGATTTAACATTTAACATTTATAATTGATTAAAACCGGGAGAAGAGATTCTTCCGGCTTTTTTTTATAGAAGCGAGTTATAGATCAATTGTCAATTAACAATTAACAATTTAACATTTAACAATTTAACATTTAACATTTAATATTTAACATTTAACATTGAACATTGATAATTGATAATTGACAATTGCTCTTTTGTTAGGATTATGTTAGAAAAAAAATTAAATTTGTATACAAATAATTTAATGATCCTAAAAATAAATGTTATTCCGAAAGGAGGTCAGCTTTAGTTTAAATTAACAAAGTAATTTATCTTTAATAAAACCTTATTTCAAAAACTTAATCAAAAAGGAAATTAAAAATGAAAAAGATCTACCTAACCGTTCTAACAGTTTTAGCTTTAGGCATTTTTCTGGGATTCTCTATCAATGATAATCCTAATGGTTCAAGAACACCGGCAAGTACAGATAAAGTTGTAGTTAATCAAAATGATAACAACATTCCTGTTTCAGTAAATGGTAATATTTATTATTTTGATAATTTTGATGCGCCAAATGATACTGCAGCTTTAAAATCCCGCGGATACAGTGTTTACAGAAATGGGACAATTTCAGGTGCACCATCTACCAATTTTTGGTTTACGGGAAATCCTGCCGTATTTCCGGCATTTAACGGTGATCCTGATGATTATGCAGGTGGAAATTATCAGTCTGCCGGAAGTTTAGGAAATATTGACAACTGGCTTGTACTGCCTGATCTTGATGTAGTTGCAGGTGATTCAATTCAATTTTATTCACGCGCACCTACCGGAAGTACTTTTCCTGATTCAATAAGAGTAATGTACAACCCGACCAATAATACTTTACCAAGTGATCCGAACTGGATAGAGCTTGGAAGATTTAAAGTTAATACTGCGGGTACCTGGGAATTGCGCGGATTTGAAGCTCCTACAACAAATTTCAGCGCAAGATTCGCTATAAGATACAACGTTGTTAACGGCGGATTGAACGGCCTTAACAGTGACTATATAGGAATAGACGGACTGGCTGTAATAGGAGGGGGTGTCTTACCTGTCGAGCTTACAAGTTTTGTTTCAGTTATAAACAATAATAATGTTACTTTAAACTGGTCAACTGCATCTGAAATTAACAATTCAGGTTTTGACATTGAAAGATCATCAGTTAATGGCGAATGGTCAAAAGTCGGTAATGTAACCGGTAACGGAACATCAGCTGTTTCACACAGCTATTCTTACACAGACAGAAATATTGAAACAGGAAACTATAACTACAGATTAAAACAAATAGACTTTAACGGAAACTTCGAATATTTCAATTTAAGCAATGAAGTTATTATTGGAATTCCTTCTAAGTATGATCTTTCACAGAACTATCCGAATCCTTTCAATCCATCAACTACGATAAGTTATGAGATCCCTGTTGACGGAGCGGTAAGTCTGAAGATATTTGACATGTCAGGAAAAGAAGTAATGAGCTTAGTGGACGGAGTTAAAAACGCAGGTTATTATTCGATCAATTTTAATGCAGCGAATCTCTCAAGCGGAATTTACTTTTACAGTTTAAGCGCAAATGATTTCACCTCGGTAAAGAAAATGATGCTCATTAAATAATAGTTAATAGTTAATAGTTAATAGTTAGTAGTTAGCAAAGATTTAACATTTGACATTTATACTTGAATAAAGCCGGGAGAAGAGATTCTTCCGGCTTTTTTTATACATGCCGGGTATTTAGCTGAATGAAATTGATCCTAAAAATTTGTAATAAAGATTCAATATTTAAGAATAATGACTAAACAAGTATTGATTAAAATTAAATGATTGAAAATTGATAATTTAATTATTTGGTTTTTATTAGGATTAAACTTATTTTGTATACATTGAATTTATTGTTTACATCAATTTAATCTGTATTTTTCTAACAATTTAATCTTAACAGAAAGGAGACTGTCTTAAAATTTCATTTTACTCTTTTTGAAAATTTTTCTGAATACCCAAAAGGAAGACGAATCTGAAAAATTTATTAGAGATAAAATCTGCAATCTGCAATATGATGTCTTCCTAAAAATTTCAATACAATTAATTAATTAAACCCAAACAAAAATTATGAAAAAATTAATTTCATTCTTTACAATGGTATTTTTCCTTTGCATAAGCTTAAGCTCAATTGCTCAGGTTACTACTTACACTTTTTCACAGCCGGGAGGATCTTACATTGAAATCATTGGAGATACTACAGTAGCTATTGCTACAGGAACATCAGGCGCCGCCGGTCTGGATGATATTTCTTATGCAATAAATACAATTCCATTTCCATTTGAATTTAACGGAGGGACCTATTATGATGTTGGAATTACAACTAATGGATTTATTGGATTCGGTACTGCGCCGGGAGGAGCGATATACACTCCAATTTCAACTTTAACTTCCACTGGTGTAGCAGCTCCACTTGCCAGAGATCTGATTGGAACATTCGGTTTCAGATGTAACAGGACTATAAGCAGTAATACATTGACCGGTGTATCAAATTTTGCCGGAATTGTAGCAGGAAGAGTAATTTCCGGTACCGGAATTCCGGTCGGAACTACAATTGTTTCATTTGATGTAGGTCTGAAAACTGTTACAATGTCAGCAAATGCTACTTCTTCTTCAACTGCCGGTGCTGTAAATGCAACTATTCAGGTTGCAGCCGGAAGCATAGTCAGAGGAACAACAGGGGCAATCGGAAGCAGAATTCATACCATTCAATGGAAAAATTTTAGAAGATTTACAACAACTGATACTCTGGAAAATTTTAATTTTCAGGTAAGACTGTACGAAACATCAAATGTTCTGGAATTTGTTTATGGGGCTTTTGCAAAAAGTCCTGTTACGCCGACAATTACACAACAAGTTGGTCTCAGAGGTACAGCAATTACAGATTTCAATAATCGTACTACAACTACAGATTGGTCAGCTACAACAGCAGGAGGAACAAATGGTGCATCTTGTACTATTACTCCCCTCATATTACCCCCTAACGGTCTGACCTTCAGATGGGCACCTTTAGTAGTCGTTGCAGATGATATGGGAATTACCGCTGCATCAATAGGATCGCCGGGAAAGATCATATCTGTAGGTAAAGGGTATGATATAATTGCAACCGCTAAAAATTTTGGTACCACAACGCAGAATATTGTACCTGTTTATTATACAGTTAACGGCGGCTCACCGGTTGGTCCTGTAAATACAGTCGGACCGATAGTTCAGAATGCAACAGAAAATGTTACATTCAGCGGCGGTAATGCATTTATACCTCTTGTATCAGGAGTTTCTGTTTTAAAAATATATACAGATCTTGCAGGTGAAGGAAATCCATCCAATGATACTTTAACAGTTAATGTTAATGTTCAGGACAAAATTTCCGCATTTCCTTATTCTCAAAACTTTACAACGCCGACAGGCTGGACAATACTTACACAGGTTGCAGCTGGATCTGTTGCACCCTGGGGTCTGGGATTATGTACAAATCCTGAAGGCACAGCGGGTGATGTTGCAGCAGTTTCAGATTGTTTCGGCGGTACTAATTCCTCCGGTAGAAGCGCAGTTTTGAGATCACCTGAAATGGATCTAACTTTATTAACAAATCCGGTTCTGGATTTCTATGTTGCTTACAGAACATTTACGGACAACTCACAGGATTCTCTGGAAATAGTGATTTCTACTAACGGTGGTACCTCATTCTTCTCAGCTGCAACTGTTTATAAAAAATCCGACAGTACGCTTCCTTCACTTGCAACGATGGTTCCAAGCGGTTCAGCATATGTTCCGTCAGCACAGGGACAGTGGAGACATGAAACAATTGATCTGTCAAATGTTGCCGGTGCAAGTAACGTTGTAATTGGATTCAGAAGCATTAGTGACTATGGAAATAATATCTGGATTGATAACGTTGTTGTTTCAAATGTTAATTCACTTTGTGTGAACAATGTTACCGGAATTGGTTCATATACATGTAATCCGTTGGTAACGGTTAACTTCCTATCACTTCCAAGACCTTATCAGGGAAATGTGGTTACATCAGGAACTAAGAATGAAAAATCAAAGGATTCTTATTCCTCTGTTTTCACTGAATACACGGGAAATGTAATTATTAATTCAGGTACACCGTCAGATAATCCGGGAGGCGGAGATTTATTCATTTCTCAATATACAAACAATGATCCCGGTCAGACCATAACTGCAAACAGCGGTCAGACAACAGGTGACGGATCCATTTTCACACCTACCTCAGTTTATCATGACTACTGGTTTACTGTTACTTACACAGGAAATGACAAAACAGGATATGCAACTTATGACATTATTATTGACCTTGACGGACTTGTATTTATAGATCCGTTAAAATTATATATAATGAAAAGATCTGACAGATTAGGTTCATGGGAATGTCTGAATACACAGGTAAGCGGAAACACGCTTGTGGCAATAGGACTTACTGATTTCTCAGATTTTGCAATCGGAGGATCAGAAGCATTACCGGTTGAGTTATCTTCATTCGTTTCTTCAATCAGCGGCAACAGTGTTACCTTAAACTGGACAACTTCTTCAGAGATCAACAACTCCGGATTTGATATCGAAAGATCATCTGTCAACGGCGAATGGTCAAAAGTCGGAAGCGTATCCGGTAACGGAACATCCGCTACACCAAACAGCTACTCATTCACAGAAAGAAACGTAGCTTCAGGAAATTACAGCTACAGATTAAAACAAACAGACTTCAACGGAAACTTCGAATATTTCAACCTCAGCAATGAAGTTGTGATCGGAATTCCGGCTGAATTCAAATTATCACAGAACTATCCGAATCCTTTCAACCCGTCAACGACGATCAGTTATGAAATACCTGTTGACGGAGCGGTAAGTTTGAAAATATTTGACATGTCAGGAAAAGAAGTCATGAACTTAGTGGACGGAGTGAAAAACGCGGGATATTATTCGATCAATTTTAATGCATCGAATCTGTCAAGCGGAATTTACTTCTACAAATTAAGCGCTAATGATTTCAGCTCAGTTAAGAAAATGATGCTCGTGAAATAATAGTTAGCAGTTAGTAGTTAATAGTTAATAGTTTGTAGTTAGTAATTTATTTAACATTTAACATTTATAATTGATTAAAGCCGTGGGATGAAGAATCTCACGGCTGTTTTATTTAGTAGTTTGCAGTTAGTAATTAATAGTTTGTTTTTACTGTTAATAATTTATTTTTTAACATTTAACATTTAACATTTAACATTTAACATTGATAATTGATAATTGATAATTGATAATTGATTTTGTTAGGTTCTTGTTATAGTAGATGAACCTTCTTCAAATTAAAAATCATTTTTTTCAAACCATTAGGAGTGTTAAAAGTAGTGCAATAATGTCTCATTAATATTATTTTCAATTTAAATATCAAATAAAGGAAATTATTTATGAACAAAAAAGAAAGTGATAATTAATATTAAGAATTCAAACGAACTATGGAAGAAAATATAACACAATTCATGTCTAAGCCCGTTGTAAGCAAGATACTTATTATCTCTGCAGGCTTAATTGTAATTTGGCTCATAATCAAACTCATTCAAAAAAATCTGTTTAACAAAATAAATGACCAAGACAACCGGTATCGGGCAAAAAAATTCAGCAATGTAATTGGTTATGTTTTTACAATCCTATTGGTATCAATTGTATTCAGCGATCATCTTGGAGGTTTAACCGTAGCTCTGGGTGTAGCCGGCGCAGGTATTGCTTTTGCTCTTCAGGAAGTCATTGGCTCGTTTGCAGGATGGCTCGCAATAATGTTCGGCGGATTTTACAAGACGGGGGACAGGGTACAGCTCGGCGGCATTAAAGGCGATGTCATTGATATCGGAGTTTTGCGGACTACAATTATGGAAACGGGACAGTGGGTTGACGGTGATCTTTACAATGGAAGGATAGTCCTCATTGCAAACAGCTTTGTATTTAAAGAACCGGTTTTTAATTATTCCGGTGACTTTCCTTTTCTCTGGGATGAGATCAAGATCCCGATCCATTACGGCAGTAATTATGATATGGCAAGTCAGCTGATAATGAGAGCAGGAAACGAAATAGCCAATAAGCTGTCAGAGGAATCACATTCCAAATGGATGTCTCTGCAGAACAAGTACCGTCTTGAGGATGCGCAGACCGAGCCGATGATTTCAATGACAGCCAACGACAACTGGGCGGAATTTACATTAAGATATGTAGTCGATTATAAGAAAAGAAGATTTATAAAGACACAATTGTTTACCAGAATATTAAAAGACATTGAAGCGTCGGGCGAAGTAAAATTAGCATCGGCTACTCTTCAGATGACCGAAGTTCCTGAATTAAAAGTAAACATTAAATCCGGATAGAGAAATAGTTAGTAGTTAATAGTTTGCAGTTAATAGTTAGCAAATTAATGATAACTAACAATTATAATAAAAAAAGAAAGCCGCGGGATGATGAATCCTGCGGCTTTCTTTAAAAGCAATTTCAAATGACAAATTTCAAATGACAAATTTGAAATATATTCTGGCATTACGGCGGTTGGTGGATGGAGCAACACCAGAATAGCAATTACAAATTGCAAATTACAAATTACAAATCTGAAATTTCTTTTGGCATTACGGCGGTTGGCGGACGGAGCAACACCAACCGCGGCGTACTAACTATTAACTATTAACTATTAACTATTAACTACTAACTATTTTATTAATAGCATTCTCTTTGTATCTCTGAACGTTGCTGACAATCCTGTAACAGTCAGTTCATAAAAATAAACACCGCTTGCAAAACCTTCTCCGTTCCATTGCGCCTGATAGCTTCCGGGCGGGAGGTTCTCATTCATTAAAGACGTGATCTCATTGCCGAGAATATCATAAATTTTCAAAGTGACAAATCCTTTTTCCGGTATTCTAAATTCCAGATTGGTTACCGGGTTAAACGGATTTGGGAAATTCTGATGAAGCGTAAATCCTGTTACGATCTCATTTCCCGGATCGCCAACTGAAACAAGATTATTATCGCCATAAACTCCGTTGTGTCTTACATTAAACTGAAAGACAGGATTTACAATTTTAGATGCATCATAATTTACACCAGAATTCCAGACATATACGCTTGTCTGATTGCTGCCGAATAAAGATATGCCTGCGCCGACGATATCCAGAATTCCGTCATTATTAAGATCAGCGAGACAGGGCATGTTAAAGATTGTAGTTCCGGAGGTTGGAAGCGGCCATCCGGCTAATGGCGTTCCGTCATGATTATATGCTGAATATTTTCCCATGCCGCTTTCCTGTGTATTATCATCAACTATAAGTTCAAGCTTGCCGTCATTGTCAATATCTGCGAGAGCTACCTGATTGTTCACAGCATTAACAGGTCCTATGGGAAATCCGCTAAGGACATTTCCGTTTTTATCCCAGGCGTAAATATGATTGATCAATGCGCCGCCGATCTGATCCCCGACTATTATATCTATTACATTATCATCATTCACATAACCCAGAACCGGCGGACTATAGATCCAGTAGGTCGTGGTCTTTGGCCAGTTAGGTAATATTGTTCCGTCATTTTTTAAAATATACAGATAACCAAGTCCCGCTCCGCCTGACTGATGCGAACCGAAAATAATTTCCCTGATATTATCACCATCCACGTCCGCAAGCACGGGAGAAGAATAGGAATTCACGTCTCCGTTTGGCAGAATAAACGGAAAACCCGTTATAGGATTTCCGTTCCTGTCCCATGCATAAAGACTCGTATAAGACTCCGATATTATTTCCGGAATACCGTCACCGTTGATGTCACCTGCGGCCGAGCTGGAAGCCGGAACATGATTAATTGATTTAGGCCAGCCCGGATATACAGAACCGTCTCCTTTAAAAACATATATCTCACCTGCTGAAGAAAGCCTTTTGGTGGTAATAATTTCCATACTGCCGTTCATATCAAGATCACAAAGTACTACCGAACGGCTGGAGCCGCCGTTATTAATAGGAAATCCTGTAACGGGAGTTCCGTCTTTTTCAAAAGCATAAAGAATTCCCAGAACGCCGGTGACGTTGGCGGTTCCGATGACGATCTCCGCTTCCCCGTCACCGTCAATGTCTCCGTAAGCGGGAGCTCCCTGCGTATTATAAGTTAAAGTTTTCGGCCAGCCGGTTACTGCACTGCCGTCTATATTCCATGCCTGAATTGTAGTTCCAATTCCATAGACTATTTCCAGATCACTGTCTGCATCCATCTGACAATATATTCCGCCTTCAGTAGACTGCCCGTTAACAACTTTAGGAAAACCCGGGAATACAGGCAGCGAATCAGCATCAAAAATATTAGCCCGGGTATTACCTCTGTCGTTTTGAATAACCTGTACTTTATTCATTACGTCAGGGATAATGTGAAAATCCTGACCTGTGTTTTTCTTGAAATTAAATAAATCCGGCTGTTCACAGATTACAATCCCGGAAAAGTTCAGTATTAAAATTAAAACTAAAATAAAATTTTTCATTTTCATTTGATCATTAAATTATAAAAATAAATTCTTTACAAATAACTTAACTAATTATTCTCTGATAGTTAATAGTTAATAGTTATTAGTTAGTAGTTAATAGTTAATAGTTAATAGTTAGCAATCTATTTTCAAATTACAAGTATAAAAATAAAATAGTTTTGTTTAAAATACCGTCTCCTTTAAAAAAATATATCTATTTCTAATTCAGCAGTTAGTAATTCATTGCCGGTTAACTTTATATTTAATTGCAATTACAAATTAAAAATTACAAATTGCAAATGAAGAGACAATAGTCAATTATCAATTTTCAATTTTCAATTAACAATTAATTATTAACTACTAACTACTAACTATTAACTATTAACTATTAACTATCTAATAATATTTTTATTGATTTTTTGTTCCTGCAGCAGTAATTATAAGGCGGACAACCTTCCCGATATATCTCAGGCAAATAAGATCAAGTTTGATTATAAGATGGATTTTGATTCAACAAATAAGATCAAGATTAAATCAGTTGAGATCAATGATCTTAAAAATGTGAGCCGGATAAAAAATTTAATAACTTATGATCCGTTTACATACATCTATTGTGTCTCGACAGGTTCAATGAGCTTTTATAAAGACAGTACACTTATAGTTACGATGGTTTTTAATACACTCCCGGATCTGAAACATATTGCATTCAATCATAACGGAAAGCTGACAGCCATGAGTCTTTCCGAAGAGAATGCAAAACTGCTGGAAAGCTTTAAAAATTAATTTTAAAAATAAATAAAAGTAAATTGAAAACCATTCTTGCTGCATTCATTGTATTATCAGTGACATTTGCCAATGCTCAGATAACTCCTGAGATCTATTCCTGGAAACAAAACATTACAGGTGTTACAGGTTACAACGGAATTTTAGCTGATGTACAGCAGGTTTTTTATTCAGCAAATTTTTCTTATGTAAAAAGCACAGGCATTCCTTCGTACAATATAGGACCCTGGGCTATGAATCCCAATCAGGCAGCTAATCAGAACTGGACATTTAAGATCGCGCGTTTCCCTGTTCCCGATCCGACGCCTTCAGCGGCAGGTAACGGGCAGATCGGCGTGCTTGTAAACGGAGTTGTGCTTTTCAATTCCGGAGATGCAATGTCTTATAATAATCAGAACATCTGGCACAGAGTTGCGCAGTATTTCGAGGCAGTGAGCTTCGATACATCGGGAGGTCATCCTGCGCCCGGCGGTGTTTATCATTATCACATTAACATGAAAAGACTTTACTCTCCCGATTCGTCAAAGCACTCTCCGATACTTGGGTATATGTTTGACGGATTTCCTCTGTACGGTCCTTATGCATATTCAAACGTTAACGGAAGCGGCGGGATCAGAAGAATGAGATCAGGATTTGTAAAAAGAAATATTACTGTGAGAACGACCCTGCCTGACGGAACAGTTCTGCCCGCTAATCAATGGGGACCTGCAGTTAGTACTCAATATCCATCGGGCTGTTTTATTGAAGATTATGAGACAGCAACAAGTAACTTCGATCTGGACCGGCACAATGGAAGGTTTTCCGTTACGCCGGAATATCCGAACGGCATCTATGCATATTTCATTACAATAGATTCACTTGGAAATCCGGAATTTCCGTATATTATCGGAACTACTTTTTATGGCGAGGTCGTACCGGGAAATACACCTCCGGGCGGACATATAACAATTACTGAACCTGTTACTCAATACATTCCTGTAACCGGAATTGAAAACAACAGTGAACCTATTGATCTAAACCTTTATCAAAACTATCCGAACCCTTTTAATCCTGAAACAAATATTAAATTCAGCATAAATAAATCCGGCAATACCATTTTGAAAGTTTATGAAACGTCCGGCAAAGAAGTCATTACACTTTTAAAAGAGAAGTTAATACCCGGAAGCTACGGAGTAAGATTTAACGGGAACGGACTTTCGTCAGGCATTTACTATTACACTCTGGTAACGGGAGAAGCCACACAGACTAAAAAGATGCTGCTGATCAAGTAATAGTTAGTAGTTAGTAGTTAGTAGTTAGTAGTTAGTAGTTAGTAGTTAGTAGTTAGTAATTTGAATTGGCATTTTCATATTTAAAATTTATAATTTAAAATTTTTAATTGCTTTAAAAGAGTTGTTTCATCCAACCGTGGGAATGTATAAGCTCCGGGGAACGTCTCCCGCTTGTATATTATTATACAGGGAGGAACTAAGGAAAAATAAAATCTCGTTATAATAAGGAGCGGTGAAATTAAGGAATTCGGAGTAGAAGAGATGAAATCTGAAAATAAAACAAAAAATATAGAGTCCGATAAAAAGAGATAATAACGCTGTGAAAAGAAAGTGTAAAATCAAATGAAGGATACTTAATGTGATGCGAATAGTCGGACACATTAAACAAAGGACTGCAAATTCTGAATAAAGCGTCGGAGAAACTGAATTAAGAGTTCTGATAACTGAAAAAAGAAAGAGAGAAGCAATAAAATGAATAGTGAAAATGAAACAAAGAATTGTAAATGTCAAATTAAGAAGTGAGAACGTCAAACAAAGAAGTGAGAACGTCAAACAAAGAAGTGAGAACGTCAAAAAAAGAAACGTGAACGTCAAATTAAGAGAAGTGAATGTCAAATTAAGAGATGTGTAAGTGAAATTATTTTCAGTGAATGTAAAATTATGAGATGTGAAAGTTAAATTACGAGAAGTGAAAATCAAATTATGAGAAGTGAAAGTCAAATTATGAGGAGTGAATGTTAAATTATGAGAAGTGAAAGTCAAATTATGAGGAATGAAAGTTAAATTATGAGGAGTGAAAGTTAAATTATGAGAAGTGAAAGTCAAATTATGAGGAGTGAAAGTCAAATTATGAGGAGTGAAAGTCAAATTATGAGGAGTGAAAGTCAAATTATGAGGAGTGAAAGTCAAATTATGTGGTGTGAAAGTATAATTATATGGTGTGAATGTAAAATTATATGGTGTGAATGTAAAATTATTTTCTGAAAATGGAAAAAAATTTTCAAAAGTGAAAAATATTTCACAAAAAAACGGGACAGAGATAGAAATAGATTTCAAAAAATTGAAATTTCAGGTAACAGCCGGAAGAATCCGGGATATTTTTTACCTGATTGTTACGGACTGGGGAAGTCAGTAAAGTAGAAGCTGCGGATTTTGCTGTTTCATCCAGCTAACGCCGAAATGTATGAATGCTCATTTTTCCAATTTCAGGAATTATATGGTTTTCAGAAAGTGACGACGCATCCTCTGTAACGAAGGAAGAGTTTGACTGATAAAATAATACCCTCCGAATTTTAGAATATCATCTTTGTTCATTTCCACAATTAAATATTAATTAACAGCAATAAACAAAATATAAATTGTTCACAAAAACTTTCCGAATAATTTTCATAAGGTATTTTATTTCCCATCTCAGCTTAATCTCTAAAGGATAGCGGTTGGTGGATGGAGCAACACCAACCGCGGCAAAAAACTTTCCGAATAATTTTCATAAGGTATTTTATTTCCCATCTCAGCTTAATCTCTAAAGGATAGCGGTTGGTGGATGGAGCAACACCAACCGCGGCAAAACTTTCCGAATAATTTTCATAAGGTATTTTATTTCCCATCTCAGCTTAATCTCTAAAGTATAGCGGTTGGTGGATGGAGCAACACCAACCGCGGCAAAAAATAATTTTCATAAGGCATTTTATTTTCCATCTCTGCTTAAACTCTGAAGTATAGCAGTTGGTGGATGGAGCAACACCAACCGCGGTGAAAAATAATTTTCATAAGGCATTTTATTTTCCATCTCTGCTGAATCTCTAAAGTATAGCGGTTGGTGGATGGAGCAACACCAACCGCGGCAAAAAAAACTTACCGGATAATTTTATAAGGCATTTTATTTTCCATCTCTGCTTGATCTCTAAAGTATAGCGGTTGGTGGATGGAGCAACACCAACCGCGGTGAAAAATAATTTTCATAAGGTATTTTATTTCCCATCTCAGCTTAATCTCTAAAGGATAGCGGTTGGTGGATGGAGCAACACCAACCGCGGCAAAAAATAATTTTCATAAGGCATTTTATTTTCCATCTCTGCTGAATCTCTAAAGTATAGCGGTTGGTGGATGGAGCAACACCAACCGCGGCAAAAATTTTTATACGACAATTTAAAGCCTTCACCTCCTATTAAATATATGTTAACTGAAATTGTAACGTTAAATTTTATTCATACCCTGCATTTTCTATTGTAATTTAAAAAATTTTTTATTTTTTTCCTTAAATTTTGTTTTCGATCCCTTGTAGTTAAATTCTGACTTAGAAATTTTAGACTAATTATCTTTACATATTTCCAACTAACTAAATTAACTAACTTAAATTCATCAAAGGAGATGAAATGAAAACAAAAACACTTACTTTTTTTCTTTCTGCTGTACTCGTTTGTCTGGTTGTTTATTCATTTGCAACATTGCCAACAAACTTTTTTGATCCGAGAAACGACAGAGCACCTGTAAATTTAATTCAATGGGAAGAAGCCGGAAATCCTGATTATGAAGCAGACGCTTCGAGCTATCAGTCGCAACAGGCGGACACAACTCCGGGTTTTGGATGGCCTTACGCGACAATATTCAACTGGAATTTTTCAACAATTCCAAATGTAAGTGCCGGATCTGTTGGCGCTCTCAGATTTAATAACAAATTCTATTTGAATCGATGGAATGCAACAACTCTTTACAGGTATAATGCGGACGGCCCCGGAGGCGGACCCGGTACACGAGCCGATTCAAACACAAATTATGCTGCGGGAGGAGGCGGTTCGGCAACAAGTTCCATACGGGATATGACGGTTGCTCCCGATGGTTCGGGGACCGAATACATATGGGGCGGAAAAGCCGGCAACATACTTCAGAAAATGGACTCTTTAGGAAACACACTTTCTACTTACACTCACACCGGAGCTATCTACCGTACAATTGCCTGGGACCCAAACAGAAAAGGATTCTGGAGCAGTGATTTTAATACAGACATTGTATGCCGCGATACTAATGGTATTATATTAGGAACGATTACAGGTACTCCTACATCAAAATATGGTATTGCATTCGACAGCGCTTCGACACCGGGACAGGCATTTTTGTGGGTATGGTCACAATCCGGTGTTACAGGAGGTACGTTCAATGTATTACATAAATTAAGTCTGGCAACAGGACTTGTGACAAACTCATACACATTCAATTTAACCGGACCTGACATTGGAATTGCAGGCGGTGCGGAAGTGGAAGTTGTAGGTTCAAACGTTTATTTGTATCTGAACTGGCAAAATTATGCAGTCACCGGATATGACATTAAAAATCCGGCTCCGTTACTTACCAATGATGTAGGTACTTTGTCAATAACTAATCCCCCGGCAATTATAGGGTTTCCATCGAATATTACCCCGCAGGCAACGATTGCTAATTTTGGTTCAGCTACACAAACATTTAATGTAACTATGACAATTTCTCCGGGAGGTTACACAAGTACAAAACAGGTTACCTCCTTGTCTTCACTAACAAGTGTTCCGGTTAATTTTGATTTGTTTACACCTTTTGCTCCCGGAGCTTATACAATTACATGTTATACTCAATTGGGTACGGATCAAAACACGTCAAATGACACGATAACCAAAAGTTTGACTGTTAATCCGCCTTCTGCTTCAGTGGTTGTCCCGAATGCTTATCAGAACACTCCCGGAACGGCAGTATTCACAGGCCCTCTTACTACTACTGCCAGAACTTATCAGTTCCTGATACAGGCAAGTCAGCTTACATCTCTTGTAGGAAAAAACCTTACCGGATTTAAAATGAGAATCCCAGCATCTTCAACCGCTAACTGGCCGCTGTCCGATGTTACATTTCCAAATTATGATATATATTTAAGTGAGAGTGTTGAGCCAAGCGCAAGAAGTTTAACATTTGCAAATAATATTGTGGGTGCTCAGACACAGGTTCGTTCAGGTTCGCTGTTTATACCGGCAAACTCTTATACTTTCGGCAGCTCTCCAAATGCATTCGGTCCGGAGATTACATTTAACACACCATGGTTTTATGCCGGCGGAAATGTACTTATTGAATTGCGGCATACCGGATTCACCGGAACATCCAGAACAAATGATGCTATTTCAACATCTACCGGAGGTTACGGAACACTAATGAGCGCCTGCTGGACAAGTAGTTATACCGGTGTTACCGGGTCACAGGGAAACTTCGCAGTAATTGAACTCCAGGCTCCTATCTCTCAGGAACTTAATCTTACAGCATTTTTAGAAGGATTCTATGATGGCGCTAACTTTATGATAAGTGATACTGCAAAAGTTATTCTAAGGAATGCAATTTCACCTTATACCCCGGCGGACACGGCTACTGCTGTTTTGGGTTCAGACGGGAAAGGCACATTCATCTTTAATAACACGGCAAACGGTGTTCCTTATTATATAGTTGTTGACCATAGAAATTCAATAACTACATGGAGCGCTTCCACAAACAGTTTCGCAGGTGATACGCTTGACTATGACTTTACAACTGCCGCTACTCAGGCTTTCGGGAATAATCTCGTACTGAAAGGTTTGAAGTATGCAGCATTCAGCGGTGATGTAAATAAAGACAACATAATTGACGTAACAGACTTTGGGTTTGTAGATAATGATCTCCTGAATTTTGTGTCAGGATATGTTGTAACTGACGTAAACGGGGATCAGGTTGTTGACGCAAGCGATGCCGGAATTGTTGATAATAACAGCTTTAATTTTGTATCTGTGATACAACCGTAGTTTAAGATACACTTTTTACAAAAAATCTTAAGAGTCTCCGGAGTTTTGTCCGGAGACTCTTTTACTTTTAAATGTTTTCTGTTTCTTTGTTAATAGTGTCTTCATTCAATTCAACTGTATTGAAAGTTTAAATCTTTACACAAAATATTTACAATTGCAAACACAGATCTGATTCCTTAATTTGTAAATCAAATCTTTATTATAGTTAGAATCAAAGCATGTCTCATATTGCATTTTACACATTTGGAATTTTACACGGAAATGAAGATCATCCGGGAATGAACGGTTTCTTTGACAGTCTGGATATTGTTTTTGAAGAGGCTAAGCAATCGGAAGGCTTTATTGGGCTTGATACCGGAGATTGGGGCACTCGATTTATGCCAAGATTTTTTGATAAAGAAAAACATTCTTGTGTTGCCGCGACTTTGAGTCTATGGAAAGATCTTGAGTCTGTTTATGCGTTTGCATATCGCAAGGGACACGGTGAAGGTTTAAAGCACAGATATGAATGGTTTTTAAAAGGCGATTGGCCAGTATATGTTGCATGGTGGGTCGAAGATGGTCATATTCCAACCAGAGAAGAAGCTTGCAAAAAACTTGAGCATCTGCATGATAACGGTTCCGGACCCTCAGCATTTGACTTCAAAAAACCATTTAATGAGAAGGCAGCTGAGATTGAGCTTAACCGGGCTTTAATAAGAGAACGTGTGAAAACTAATTCAGCATAAAGAATGAATCATAAGCATAAGTTCGGGATTGGTCTATTAATCTGATTTTCAGAACAAATAGTGTGAAGTCAAAATATTATCTGAAGTGCCGGATCAGGACAGCGCAAGTTTTAATCTTAAGCGCAGTAAATTTTTAAACCTTCGACATTCTTTTAATTACCTGATCTCTCCTTACTGAAGGTGAACCGGAAACTTCTATCGCGTTTGTTTTAAAATCCCAAACCCAGTCATAAGCTATGAGTTTATTTCAAACATACTAAACATTTCTTTATCAAAGTTATTAGGTGTTAAAATGGTTGCAGTCTGGAATGGAGTAAGTTCTAATAAATCTTTATCGCCTGTTACCAGATAATCTGCTTTTGAAAACTCTATAAGGTCCAATAAAAAATTATCTTTTTGATCTCTGCAAATGAAGTGGGTAGGTTTTACTACAAAGATCTCCGCAATTGTTTCCAGGAGATCAATCAGCTCAAGCACACTTTCATTCGGAAAATATTTTCTTATTTTCTTTCTTCCTGTGACCTCAGTTAACTCATCTATGAGTTGCTGTGACACAATGATTGTAATCTTATTCTCAAATATAAATTTCTTAACAATAGACAGACTTTTTCCTATTAAAAAACTTATCCATACATTTGTATCAAAAATTACTCTAAAGTTTTTTTCTTTCATACATTTGTTCTCTTACATATTCTGTTTCTTTGTTAATAGTGTCTTCACTCAATTCATCTGTTCTGAAAGTTTTAAATAATCGTGAGAATTTTGATTCAATTCCTTCCTTTTCCAAAACTTTAGATAATTTCATTTTATCCTGTTTAGGTAATTGTCTTACTAACTCGATCAATTGATCTAAAGTCAAATCAGGTGTATTTACAGTTTTCATTTTATTAATTTATTATTCTATCTTATTTTACAAATCAAATATCCGGCTATTACAAATATCCATATAATTTTTCTTTCATCGCATTGAATGTTACGGTGAGAGAGAGTATGTATGAGAACAATAACATATCTGTTTAAAAAATACAAATAATAATTTTTTCCTGCAAAGCATAAATCAAAAATCATAGGCACAGATCCACACGACAGGCTTGTTTTTATCATTCAATATTGTTTTATAATTCTAATTATCTGATCTCTCCTTACTGAAGGTGAACCGGAAACTTCTATCGCGTTTGTATTAAAATCCCAAACCCAGTCATTTAATATCTCATTAACTTTCTGTCTTAACTCAGGCAATTCTGATGAGGGGCAGCCTATTCGATCCGGTACTTCAACAGGCACGAAAACAAGCAGATCAGTTTCACTCATTGCATCCTTAACTCTTCCATACAGTGTCTTAATGTTAATGCTTTCAAAATCATCTGTTGCCAGGATATATGCCAGCATATCAAGCGGGCATCTGTCGAATATGATATTTTCATTTTCAGCTGCAGTAATTTGTTCAATTGAATGTTCAAGTAAGATCAGATATTCTTCAGGCGAAGGTATTTCGGAAAAGGCAAATCCTGTTTCTTCCAGTTCATAAAACGCTTCGTCTCTGACTTCATATTCCGGAAGAGCTTCCTGTAATTTCTCAGTTAATGTAGTTTTACCGGTTCTGTGCGCGCCGGTCAGGGTTATTTTCATGTGGGTGGTTTATTAAATTAAATATGATAAAATATTTTATATATATTCTTGTTTAATCTAAAGTCAATTATCTCTTTTGAAAACTTTATTCCTTTTCAGAATAAATTTTATTTTGCAAAATTTTAACAATTCGAATCAGGCGAAGAAAGTTTAATACTTTCGGAAGAGTTAAAATTAAAAGAGGCTATAAGTAGTTAGTAGACATTATAACTAATAATTTATAATTTCCTGACGAAACGTATAATTCCCCCTCCTTGCAAAGGAGGGGGTTAGGGGGAGGTTGGATATGACAGAAATTTTCAACAGATCAGAATTTAAACAAACAAGAAAAGATTTAAGAAATAATCCCACCAAAGCGGAAGCATTACTCTGGACAGTATTAAAAGGAAAAAAATTAGACGGAAATAAATTCAGAAGACAGTATGGAGTTGGAATTTATGTAATTGATTTTTATTGCACAAAGAAAAAATTGGCTGTTGAAATTGATGGAGAAGTTCATGATAGTAAAGAGTCACGGGAACATGATATCGTAAGAGACAAGTTTATACGACAATTTGGAATCAGAATTTTAAGATTCAGTAATGAAGATGTTGAAAGAAATATTAAAGGAGTGCTGGAAAGAATATTGAAAGAGTTAAATTTAAGTGACAACCACCCCCTGCCCCCTACTTTGTAAGGAGGGGGTAATAATTGATGTTGATATGTTTCCTTTGTAGTATTTATGCAAGAGTGACAAATGATTGAGAACCAACTCCTATTTCCTCCTTTGTAAAAGGGAGTAATGTTTGAAGTTGGATCGGAAAATAAAATTCAATGGTAATAATAGAGTTAATTAAAGTGTAACATGAGTGACAACCACCCCCTGCCCCCTACTTTGTAAGGAGGGGGTAATAATTGATGTTGATATGTTTCCTTTGTAGTATTTATGCAAGAGTGACAAATGATTGAGAGCCAACTCCTATTTCCTCCTTTGTAAAAGGGAGTAATGTTTGAAGTTGGATCGGAAAATAAAATTCAATGGTAATAATAGAGTTAATTAAAGTGTAACATGAGTGACAACCACCCCCTGCCCCCTCCTTTGTAAGGAGGGGGTAATAATTGGAGTTTGAAAAGAAAATTAAATTAAGGAGGGATATTTATGCAAGAGTTAAATTTGATTGACAACTACATCTTGAAAGAAGGGGTAATATTTAGTGTCAAAGGTGGATGTATGTTGAAGTAAAGATATATAAATCAAGCTTCATTTGTTCAAATGTATTTTTGTAATATGGAATTCTAATTTTCAATGCAAGTTCCCCCTCCTTGCAAAGGAGGGAGTTAGGGGGAGGTATCACAAAAAAAGTTACTCTGTATAGTGTAAAAGCAATTGACTAAAAACATTAAAATCTGTATTTTGTAGGTTTCCAAAATAAGTAGCAAATACATTGCCCACAATAAATCAGTTAATACGCAAAGGCAGAAAGAAGATAATCTCCAAGAGCAAAGCTCCGGCTATGGATTCATGTCCGCAGAAAAGGGGAGTTTGTACGAGGGTTTATACATCTACGCCGAAGAAACCAAATTCCGCACTCAGGAAAGTAGCAAGGGTGAGGTTAACAAACGGTATTGAAGTTACAGCTTACATTCCGGGTGAAGGTCATAATCTTCAGGAACACTCTATAGTTTTGATAAGAGGCGGAAGGGTTAAGGATCTTCCGGGAGTCAGATATCATATTATCAGAGGAGCGCTGGATACAGCAGGAGTTGCCAACCGTAAAAAAGCCAGATCAAAATACGGAGCTAAAAAAGCTAAGGGAACTGCAGCTTAATTTATACAAATTTTAATCAGATTTTAAATTTATTTCATATTTTCTAAATGAGAAGAAAAAGAGCGGAAAAAAGGATCAGAAGACCCGACACTAGATATAATGACATCCTTATAGGAAGATTCATTAACTGTATCATGGAAGACGGAAAAAAACAGGTAGCGCAGAGAATAATGTATGACGCGCTTGATATTATCGCTGAAAAGACGAAAGACGCTCCTGTGGAGGTCTTTAAAAAAGCTGTTAATAACGTTCAGCCGGCTATCGAAGTCAGATCGAGAAGAGTCGGAGGCGCTAATTATCAGGTCCCGTCTGAAGTCAGACCTGACAGAAGAATAGCTCTTGCAATTAAATGGATCTTAAATTATACTGAATCAAGAAATGAAAAATCAATGTCTCTGAAGCTGGCTAATGAATTAATGGCTGCTGCGGTGGGTGAAGGAAATTCAGTAAAAAAGAAAGAAGATGTTCATAAAATGGCTGAAGCTAACAAAGCTTTTGCTCATTTTAAATGGTAATTATTAAAAAATAAACAGATAGATATCAAATATTATGTCAAGACAGGTTTCATTAGATAAAACCCGGAATATCGGAATTATGGCGCATATTGACGCCGGAAAAACTACGACTACAGAGCGTATTTTATATTATACAGGAAGATTACACAGAATTGGCGAAGTGCATGAAGGCGCTGCTACAATGGACTGGATGGAACAGGAAAAGGAAAGAGGTATTACAATCACTTCAGCTGCCACAACCTGTCAATGGAAAGATCACAGAATAAATATTATCGATACTCCGGGACACGTTGATTTTACCGCTGAAGTAGAAAGATCGCTGAGAGTGCTTGACGGCGCTGTTGCGTTGTTTTGTTCAGTCGGAGGCGTAGAGCCGCAGTCAGAAACTGTATGGAGACAGGCTGATAAATACAAAGTTCCGAGAATGGCATTTGTAAATAAAATGGACAGAACCGGCGCTGACTTCTTTCATGCAATTGAGATGATGAAGGACAGGCTGAAAGCCAATGCTGTGCCGATCCAGCTTCCGATAGGACAGGGCGATATATTTAACGGTATTATTGACCTTATTACTATGAAGGCGAGAATGTATAATGATGAGACACTCGGCGCTACATTTGAAGATATAGAAATTCCTGACTCCTTAAAAGAGCAGGCAAATGAATACAGACAGAAACTGCTTGAAGCGGTTGCAGATGTAAATGATTCATTGCTTGAGAAATTTCTGGGCGGACAGGAAATAAGTGAAAAAGAGATAGTCGATGTATTAAGAAAAGCGACAATTGAAGTTAAAATTATTCCGGTATTATGCGGTTCATCCTTTAAAAATAAGGGCGTTCAGAATTTACTGGACAGAGTCATTGACCTTCTTCCGTCTCCGCTCGATGTGGGCGCAGTGGAAGGACATCACCTTCATACTGATGATCATATAGAAAGAGAAGTGAGAGATGATGAGAAATTTACAGCGCTTGCATTTAAGATCATGACCGATCCGTTTGTCGGAAAGCTGACATTCTTCAGAGTCTATGCAGGTAAAGCATTAGCGGGAAGTTATGTTTATAATTCTATAGCGGGTAAAAAGGAAAGATTCAGCAGGCTTCTTCAAATGCATGCAAACAGCAGAGAAGATATAAAGGAAGTTTACTGCGGAGATATAGCGGCTGCAGTTGGCTTGAAATTTACAAGAACGGGAGACACGCTTTGCGATGAAAGCGATCCGATCGTACTTGAAAAAATCATATTCCCTGAGCCGGTTATTCAGATCGCAATTGAGCCAAAAACCAAAGCTGATCAGGATAAACTAGGAGAGTCGCTTGCAAAACTTTCAGACGAGGATCCTACATTCAGAGTAAAGACTGATGAAGAAACAGGTCAGACGCTTATTGCAGGAATGGGTGAGCTTCATCTTGATATTATTGTTGACAGATTAAAAAGAGAATTCAAAGTAGAAGCTAATGTCGGAAATCCGCAGGTAGCATATAAAGAAACCATCAGAAAGAAAGTTACACAGGAAGGTAAATTTGTAAGACAATCAGGCGGCCGTGGTCAGTTCGGACATGTATGGATAGAGATCGAGCCGAATGAAAAAGGAAAAGGATTCATTTTTGAGAATGGAATAGTCGGCGGATCAATTCCAAAAGAGTACATTAATCCTGTAGCTGAAGGTATTGAAGAGGCAATGAAAAACGGCGTGCTTGCAGGTTATCCTGTTGAAGATATAAAGGTAAGGCTTTTTGACGGATCATATCACGATGTTGACTCATCTGAAATGGCGTTTAAAATAGCAGGTTCAATGGCGTTCAAAGAAGGCGCAAAGAAGGCAAGTCCGGTAATTTTAGAGCCGATCATGGAAGTGGAAGTTGTTACGCCTGAAGAATATATGGGTGATGTTATGGGTGACCTTAGTTCCAGAAGAGGCAGAATAGAAGGAATGTCACAGAGAAGCGATGCGCAGGTGATCAAATCAATGGTACCGCTGTCTGAAATGTTCGGATATGCAACTACGATGAGATCGATGACACAGGGACGGGCAATTTACACAATGCAGTTTTCTCATTATGACGAAGCTCCGAAGAGCGTATCGGAACAGATCATAGAGAAAGTAAAAGGAAAAGAGAAAGTATCATAGTAATTTTAAAATAGTAATAAAGAGATACATCAGTTCTTTAAAATAAAACATTAGGGTCAGTTCCGGCATAGCCGGAGTATAACTCGTAAATTAGACACTTTAAGTCGTTCTATAAAATTAATTCTTATCATAAAGATTCTTTATGCGGTAGGAATAAGTTTCCATCCAGGGTCAGTAGCTCAGATGGTTAGAGCGCGTGCCTTATAAGCACGAGGTGGGAGGTTCAATTCCTCCCTGACCCACTATTTTTGAAATTGATACAAAGAAGATAAACAGAAAAGTTTGGAGCAACATCACATTCTTCAAATTCAAATAAATAAAATTAAATAAATAAACTCTTAAGGAGAAATACAAATGGCAAAAGAAAAATACACTGCCGATAAACCACACGTTAATATCGGAACTATTGGACACGTTGATCACGGTAAAACTACCCTGACAGCAGCAATAACAATGGCTTTGGGAAAAAAAGGACAGGCTCAGGTCAGAGCATTTGACTCAATTGACAAAGCTCCTGAGGAGAGAGCAAGAGGAATTACGATTGCAACTGCTCACGTTGAATATCAGACAGATAAAAGGCACTATGCACACGTTGACTGTCCGGGACACGCTGACTACATTAAAAACATGATCACCGGCGCAGCTCAGATGGACGGCGCAATTTTAGTGGTGGCTGCAACAGACGGAGCAATGCCGCAGACAAAAGAACATATCCTTCTTGCAAGACAGGTTGGCGTTCCTGCAGTTGTTGTATTCCTGAATAAAGAAGATATTATTTATCAGCAGGAAAAAACACCTGAAGACGCTGAACTTCTTTTAGAAGTAGTTGAATCAGAATTAAGAGACATTCTTAACGGATATGACTATCCGGGTGATGAAATTCCAATTATAAGAGGAAGCGCTCTTAAAGCAATGGAAGCAGGCGCTGATCCGGCTGCAACAGCTGATGATGAAAGACTGAAATGCATATATAATCTTATGGATGCATGTGATTCATATATTCCGGAACCACAGAGAGATATCGATAAAAACTTTCTTATGCCTGTTGAGGACGTGTTCTCAATTACAGGAAGAGGAACAGTTGCCACAGGAAGAATTGAAAGAGGTAAAGTAAAAGTGGGTGAGGAAGTTGAGCTTATCGGACTTGGCGCAAAAAAGAAAACCACAGTAACCGGCGCAGAAATGTTCAATAAAGAACTTGATGAAGCGGTAGCAGGATATAACTGCGGATTATTATTAAGAGGCGTAGATAAGAATGAGATAGAAAGAGGAATGGTGCTTGCAAAGTCAGGTACAATTACTCCTCATAAAAAATTCGAAGCTCAGGTCTATGTGCTGTCAAAAGAGGAAGGCGGAAGACATACACCGTTCAGCACCAATTACAGACCTCAGTTTTATTTCAGAACTACCGACGTAACCGGAGTTGTACATCTTCCTGAAAACATTCAGATGGTGATGCCGGGTGATAACGTTGACAAGCTTATAATCGAACTGATCTCGCCTATCGCAATGGAAGACGGATTGAAATTCGCTATCAGAGAAGGCGGAAGAACAGTCGGAGCTGGAGTTGTTACAAAAATTATTGAATAATAATTAAACTAAAATAAAAAATTGGCTTCACAAAATTTCAGAATCAAGTTAAAGTCATACGACCACAATTTACTTGACAAGTGGACGGAAAGAATAATTAAGACAATAAAATCTACAGGCGCAATAGTAAGCGGACCGATTCCGCTTCCCACAAGGAAGAATGTCTATACGGTACTGCGTTCACCGCACGTAGATAAAAAATCAAGAGAGCAGTTTGAAACGAGGTCGCATAAGCGTCTGATAGATGTTTTAAATTCATCTAACAAAACTCTTGAAGCTCTGACAAAACTTGATCCTCCGGGTGGAGTTGATATAGAAATAAAAACATAATTTTTAAAAGATAAATATTAATTTTTTATGATCGGAATACTTGGTAAGAAGATCGGTATGACTACTATCTTCGAAAGTAACGGAAATATGGTACCCTGCACAGTAATTGAGGCAGGCCCGTGTTATGTTACACAGATAAAAAATAAAAATAAAGACGGCTACAGCGCTGTCCAGATAGGATTTGAAGATAAGAAGGAAAAAAATTCTTCTAAACCGATCATTGGTATTTTCAAAAAGATCAATACGCCTGTTCAGAGATTTATCAGAGAGATAAGAGACCATTCTATTGAAGATCTGAAAGCAGGTGATGTAATTAAAGTTGATATTTTTAAAGAAGGTGATAATGTCAAAGTATCCGGAATTTCCAAAGGTAAAGGATTTCAGGGTGTTGTAAAAAGACACGGATTTGCAGGAGGCGTAAGAACGCACGGACAGAGTGACAGGGAAAGAGCACCGGGATCCATCGGAGGAAGTTCTTATCCGTCAAGGGTATTCAAAGGACAAAGAATGGCCGGAAGAATGGGTAATGACAGGATCACAGTAAGAAATCTGAAGGTTATGAAAGTATTCAGCGATTCGAATTTAATTCTGATCAAAGGAGCCGTACCGGGCGCAAAAACCGGATTAGTTGAAATTTATAAAAATTAAAAATGGAATTTAAAGTATTTAAACTTGATGGTACGGAATCCGGTGAATCAGTAAATCTGCCGGGCGAAATTTTTGAGATTGAGCCGAATCATCACCTGATCTATCAGGCGGTAAGAAGATATCTGTCAAATCAAAGACAGGGTACTCATAAGACAAAAGAAAGAAGCGAAGTAAGAGGAGGCGGTAAAAAGCCATTCCGTCAGAAAGGAACCGGAAGAGCCAGACAGGGAACAAGCAGATCACCGCTTATGGTTGGCGGAGGTACTATTTTCGGACCAAGACCTCACACATATAAGCTTAAGCTTCCTAAAAAAGCAGCGAGACTTGCAAGAAGAAGCGCATTAAGCATTAAAGCCAAGGAAAATGAGATCATGATAATTCAGGATTTTACTTTTGAAGCACCTAAGACTAAAGATATTATAAATATTTTAAAGTCTCTGAAGATCGATGAAACGAAAACACTTTTGCTTACTGCTGAAAACAATGAAAACGTTTATAAGTCCGGAAGAAATATCCCGAAACTCAATGTAATGATCTCGGATAAGGCTTCTACTTATGATCTTCTAAACAACAAACTGATACTAATGCAAAAATCCGCAGTAGATGTACTTTGTAAGAGTTTATTAAATTAAATCGTCTGATAAATATACAGATTATGAAAACAATATTAATAAGACCGTTAATTACCGAAAAGAATACAGTGGTTCAGGAAACACTGAACCAGTATACATTTGAAGTAGGTATGAAAAGCAACAAGATCGAAATTAAAAAAGCAGTTCAGGATAAGTTCAATGTCAGAGTCAGGGAAGTGAATACTCTTGTTTCCAAAGGAAAGAAGAAATCCCAGATGACAAGAAAAGGCAGATTCGAAGGATACAGAGCTGACAGAAAAAAAGCGATTGTAACTTTGCATAAGGAAGATAAAATAGATTTTCTCGGTAATATAGAATAATTTTTTTCCTTTCCGGACTGATCAATTCTCCGGGTATTCAAAATTATAAATCATATGACCGTTGAAGAGGATCATAATTTATTGAAAAAAGAATTTAGAAAAATAAAGCTCGATAATTATATTATTGAGCTTTTAGTTTCTGATAAAGTCCTGAAGCAGTACATTAACTTATAGTTCAGGAATAATTAATATTCTAAGATTACATGAAAAGTAAGTATGAGATATTTCTGGATACGGATATTTTTACTGATAAAACTGAATACGGAACAATAACAAAAGATACCTTGTTGTCGAAGTGTCTGAAGTTATTTGAATGTTACACTTCAGTAATAAATGCATCAGAAATTTTTTCAGGTTGTATAAGCAAAAAAGATACAGAGCTCGCAAAAAACTCTTTCATGGGCGTAAATATTTTGGGGATACCTTTCAGATACTCAGTAAAAATCGGAGAAATTCTTAGATTGATAAAAAAAAAAATCCAGACAATAATTACAGAGATGCGCTTGTGCTTGCAATGTGCGCCGAAACCAAATTATCTCTGCTGACACTGGATCATGAAAAATATTCTGATCCGGCAAAGTATCTGAAAATACAGCTAATCAATAAAGAAGAAATTATAAAGTTTAATTCACCAGGTAAAATATTAAAAATAAATAAATAGATTATGAAATTAGGCAAACAGTATACAAGCAGAGAAAATCAGTCTACTGATATTTATTTGAAGGAAATCAGTAAAACCACTCCGCTTACAGTTGATCAGGAAATTGATTGCGCAAAGAGGATTAAAAAAAATGATAAGAAAGCTCTTGACCTTCTGGTCAAAGCAAATCTCAGATTTGTAGTCAGTGTTGCCAAGCAATATCAGAATCAGGGACTCTCTCTGAATGATCTTATAAATGAAGGCAATCTCGGTTTAATAAAAGCTGCTAAAAAATTTGACGAAACAAGAGGATTTAAATTTATATCATACGCTGTATGGTGGATAAGACAGTCTATTCTGCAGGCATTAGCAGAACAGTCAAGAGTAGTGAGACTTCCGCTTAATATAGTTCAGCAAAAAAGTAAGATCGCAAAGACCATCAGCGAACTTGAGCAGAGAAATGAGAGAGTGCCAAACGTTCTGGAAATTGCCGAAAAGCTTGATATGAGTGTATATGAAGTGCAGGAGACTTTAAAAAACTCCGGCGGACATGTCTCAATGGACGCTCCGAGCATTCACGGCGAAGATACCAAGCTTATTGACATTATGCCTGATAAACAGGAGAAGATGCCTGATGTAGCTCTGCTGAAGGATTCTCTGAGGATTGAGATTGACAGAGCACTGGATACATTATCGCAGAGAGAAAAGGAAGTGGTGAAGCTTTATTACGGTCTTGAAAAAGAAAATCCGCTGACACTTGAAGAAATAGGAGATAAGTATAAACTTACAAGAGAAAGAGTAAGACAGATCAAGGAAAAAGCAATCAGAAGATTAAGACAGGCGTCAAGAAGCAAAGCGCTGAAAGCTTATTTAGGTCAGTAAAAAGAAATTTCATATACAAATTTTAAAGAGTATCCGTTTTTATTAAGCGGATACTCTTTTTATTTCAAAAACAGTTCAGACAGGATATCTTTATTCACCATGTGTCCGCCTTCAAATTTTATCCTGCTGAAATTAATATTATTCTTATTTAATAATTCAGCGCTGACGTTGTAAGTCGATTCAGAGATAACGGGATCTGAAGTGCCGTGAATGTAAAACATTTTTGACTCTGACAGCTTTTCCCTCAGCAAAGGAAAATCCGCATCTTTAGGAAAGTCAGATGAGCATAATAAGAGATTATCAAAAAAATGATTTCCGTTTATAAAATATCTTACAGCAGTATGAACGCCCTGTGAAAAACCGAGCAGGTTAAATTCAGATTTACTAATGTCATATTCTGATTTAATCCTGTCAGTTAGTATGTTAAGATAATTAATGTAGTCACTGATCTCATTTTCCCTGTCTTCCTTTGTCATCCATGATGCGCCGATTTTGTTTTTGAAATAAAATCTTGAAAGACCTTCCGGAGCTACAAGCATTTGATCATTACTATTTATGAAATCAAATTCCGTCAGGAATTCACCGGCAAGCTGAGCATAGCCGTGTAAGAGGAACCAGACAGTTCCTATATGTCCGGATTCAGCAGGCCGCACATAATACTTTGCAGTCTTTTCAATTTTAATGGATTCGGAAATTATTTTCATTCTGATAATAATTATGAGGCAAATATATTTAAGATTGAAATAAATTGTAACATTAATATTTTTATTGTTAACTGATCCACTGTAAATTTGGTTTTTCCTTTTTATTACACTCTGAAAAAATTAATTTTGCTATCTGCCCCGTTAGGCTAATGGATAAACCGGCAGACTACGGATCTGCATTTAGAAGTTCGAATCTTCTACGGGGTACCAGATCAATGATTAAGAATATCAAAAAAATAGTGCCTGTATTTTTATCTCTGTTCATTTTCGGAGCCGGATTTATTTATTTAAATTTATCAAAAAATAAATTATCAGAACCGGAGGTGCAGATGTCGCCGAGAAATTATCTGTATAATGAAAAATTCGGTAAGGTCAGAGAATATTCCGGAAAGGATATTTCCACATCAGGAGCCGTTATAAATATCAGACTGAATCAATTGCCCGGCGTATCAGAGCCATTAATCAAATGCAGTCCTGTAAACAATAATATTCTTGCCGTTTGCGCAAATGATTTTACAGCAGATAATAATAACGCGAGATTGTTTATTTCCCATAATAAAGGCAGAGAGTGGAACGCGCATTTAATACCGCTGTCTCCTTTGTTTAAGGCGTCTTCTTATTCTGATCCGTGGCTGGAATATGACAAGTCCGGTACTCTTTATTTTACTGCGGTGCAATATGATCTGTACGATAATAAAAGGGACGGATTATTTTTCGCAAAGTCGGCTGATAACGGAATTACATGGAATAATGAATTAAAATTAATTGCTGTCAACAGGACTATTCAGCAGAAGATTGATAAACCAAAAGTTTTTATCAGCGGAAAAGATGTAATATTTGTTATCTGGACGGAAGTCTCAGGACTTAAGTCTTTTATAAAAATTTCATCAAGCAGAGACAACGGGAGTTCATTCTCAGAACCTGTTATTGTATCAGATGACAGGGCTCATTTCAGCGCGATGACTGAAGATTATAACGGCATACTATATATGACTTATGTAAATGACGGGAAAAGTATCTCTGCCGTAAAATCAAATGATGAAGGCCGAAGCTGGACAGCGATTGATAAAAATCTTGAAATTAAATCCGCCGGAAAACCTGCGGGCAACAGAAATGTATTAAAGTCCGGTTCATCCGAAGGAATAAGAATAAATTCCGAGCCATCTCTCTGCATTTCAAAGGGTAATGAAATATTAATAGTTTATTCGGCAAAAAAAAATGACAGTGATATTTCGGATATATTTCTTACCAGATTAATAAAGAATAATTCTGAATTTGATGAGCCGAAAAAAATCAGTAAGGATACTACAGGTAATGATCAGTATCTGCCGGTAATAACTTCTGATGAAGCAGGTAATGTATATATATTTTATCAGGATTCGAGAAATGATGTGAACAATGAATTTTCAGAATCTTTTATATCCGTTTCTTCAGACGGTTGTAAAACTTTTAATGATCATCTGATATCAACAGCTCCTTATAAACCGTCTGACATTGCAGTTGACAGATATTTCGGAGATTATAATTCATTTGTAATTTCAGGAAAAGATCTTATAGCAGTTTGGACTGACGGAAGGAACGGTAACTATGATCTTTATGCAGGTATTATGAATATTGAAAATTTACTCAGCCGTTAATTAAAAACTCTTTAAGCTTTCTTAAAGCATTTCCTCTGTGAGAAATTTTATTTTTTTCTTCTTCGGTTAATTCCGCAAAAGTCTTATTGAAACCATCCGGAATAAACACAGGGTCATAGCCAAATCCATTTCCGCCTTTTGGATCTCTGATGATGCTGCCATTACAAATTCCTTCAAAAAAATTATACTCATCTCCTTCAGTCAAATAGCAAATCACACTTTTAAAATTCGCTTTGCGGTTTGGACCGCTGACTTCATTCAGATTAATAAGCAGTTTTTTGTAATTGTCAGTGTAGTCAGCATCTAAACCTGCGTATCTTGCAGAATACACTCCAGGCTCGCCGTTAAGCGCATCCGTAAACAAGCCGGTATCATCTGATATTACCGGGTATCCAAAAACTTTATGAAATGCTTTTGCTTTGATGAGCGAATTCTCCTCAAGCGTGAATCCATTCTCTTCCACTACCGGAAAAATCCCGAAGTCAGCGGGTGAAATAATTTCATATTCTTTTAAATCAGAGACCAGTGTACGGATCTCTTTTACTTTATCTGCATTGGAAGAAGCGATAAGAATTTTTTTCATACGGTTTATGGAATATTTAAATTAAAATTTATATTTTACACAATATTATTATAACATATTTATAAATAAACTAATAAAATTAAATGAAAAAACTTTTAAAAATTTTTGGAATACTGGCAGGTTTATTAGTTGTGTTTTTAATTTCAGGTTATATTTATATTAATTCGAAATATCCCGATGTAGGTCCGGCGCCGGAATTAAAAATTATATCAACTCCGGAAATGATCGAACGCGGAAAATATCTTGCAATAGGATATGCTTCCTGTATAGACTGCCATTCACAGAGAGATTTCAATAAATTTGCGGGACCCGTAGTACCGGGAACTGAAGGAATGGGCGGAATGGATTACGGTGAAGGAGCAGGGACAGTAATTGCAAAAAACATCACTTCAGATAAGGAAACGGGACTCGGTAACTGGACGGACGGTGAAATATTCAGAGCAATTACAATGGGAGTTGACAGGGACGGGGAACCGCTTGGTCCTATGATGCCGTATATGTATTTCAGAAATATGGATGAAGAAGATATCAAAGCTATAATTGCATATATCAGAACATTACCTCCGATAAAAAATGAAATTCCCAAACATGATTTGAAATTTCCTGTGAGTTTAATTTTCAGAACAATACCTACGAAACCTGATTTTAAAAAATTACCGGATAAATCCAATACTGTTGCTCTTGGACAATATTATTCAGGCGGATGTATGTTTTGTCACTCTCCAATGGAGAAAGGTGAATTTATAAAAGGCAAGGAATTCTCAGGAGGAAAAGAGTTTCCCGGACCTAACGGAGGAATTGTCAGGTCAGTAAATATTTCACCGGATAAAGAAACAGGTATTGGAAACTGGACTAAAGAGCAATTCATTCAAAAGTTCAGGAGTTACTCAACTTCTGAAGCGCAAAATATACATGTGAAAGACGGAGATTTTAATTCGATAATGCCGTGGACTTTTTATAACGTAAGTACGGATGAAGATCTGGGCGCAGTATATGATTATCTGATGACACAGAAGCCGGTAAAGAATCTTGTTCAGAGATTTGATCCGACGGGAATTCCGCCGTATTAAAGAGCCGATCAGACAAGTCTGATCTTTGTAATTTCGGGCGGACAATTCAGACGAAGCGGAAGCGCTACACATCCTATTCCGCGGGAGACGTACATTTGTGATGCAGGTAGTTTATACAATCCGCTAATATATTTACTGACAGCTCCTGCAAAAGACAGATTCATGTCACCGAATTTTGCAAGGACAACCTGTCCGCCATGTGTATGTCCGCTGAGATAAAGGTCAATTCCTCTGTTCTCTAATTCTTCAAAAAAATACGGCTTATGAAATAATGCGATCTTTGGGATTTCAGCAAATTCCAGATTCTTTTCAGCAAATGTTTTCTTAGTATTGTCTATTGTATCATCTAGATATTTAATGAGAACATTATCAGGATTAGAGCCGCTCTGCCGGGTATCCTCGATTCCCAAAATACAAAGATCTTTTCCATTAATATTAATAAGTTCAGATTGATTTCTTAAAATTTTAATGGGTGATTCATTATTGATGACCTTTGAAATGAATTCCGCATCGGAAAAATAATCATGATTTCCGAGAGAAGAATAGACACCGTACTTTGCTTTAAGGTCTTTAAAAGCATTTACCAGAGGAAACGCCTCTTCTTTCTGCGAATTTGTAAGGTCTCCTGAAATAAGAATTAAATCCGAATTAAGATCATTCAATATTTCAGAATATTCTCTCATAAGATTTTCATTCATGTACGGTCCTGAATGGATGTCGCTGATAAAAGAAACTGTAGTTCCTTTCAACTCTTCAGGCAGTCCCGCAATACTCAGATCCACATTCTCTATTATGTAATCATTTTTACTAAGAACTCCTGTAGTAGCACCTATGAAAGCGTAACCGGATACAAATGCTGCTGAAGTTTTAATGAAAGTTCGGCGTGAAGAATTAATTTTTTTAGCCGGTACGGAATCCGAGACCTTTGTGAATTTTGATTTAAAATATTCAAATTTATTGAGAATATAATAAGGAATTGTAAACGGTGCTTTGATAATTTTACCGATCAGGAGATAAAGTCCTATGAACATAACTGCGCCCTGGAATATGTAAAACGGAATATACCCGTAATTTACAACCCAGTAAGGAGCTTTCGTGCCTGAGATCAGATTAAATATAATATATAAATAAGGAAGGTTAAATAAGATAAACGGGTAAAAATAAAAATACTTCAGATTTGCATTCCCGGGAAATTTTTTCTTTAAAAAATTCCGGAAAGTCTTAAAAGACAGGTACTGAAGTACGAAAAGTATGGTAAATACTGTAGTAAAAAATATAATTCTGTTCCAGAGTGACATATGCTGAATTAACCTGTTTTATATGAAATATAGTTTCAAAATAGCAAAAATATTTATTTCAGACACTTAAAGAAATGTATCTGTTAATAAATTTCAAATGATAGATTTCAAATGATAAATTTTAAATGATAAATAAATTTCAAAAAGTACCGTTAATTGTTTCAATAAATGTTTAGTCGGATGTCCAGATTAATTTACAAATATATTTCAACTTCCTTGCAAATAAATTTAAGTATGCTTAAATTTAATATAAACCATACTTAGAAATGAGAACCAGTTTAGAAGACTATCTGAAAAATATTTATTATCTGCAGACTTCGTCAGGAAAGGTAACCAATAATATATTAGCTGAGAAAATGAATGTTTCTTCTGCAGCAGTAAGTGATATGATATCAAAGATCTCCAGGTCAGGATACATAAAGAATGTTCCTTATAAGGGATTTGAGTTAACAAAAAAGGGGGAGAGCCTTGCTATTAATCTTGTAAGGAAGCACAGGATATGGGAAGTATTTCTTGTTAAAAATCTTAACTATTCATGGGAGAAAGTTCACTCGGAAGCGGAAAATCTTGAGCACGCTTCTTCGGATGAATTAATATCACAGCTTGAGATCTTCCTTGGTAATCCTAAATTCGATCCGCACGGACATCCGATCCCTGACAAGCACGGAAACATTGCCGAGTCAGATCTGATATGCCTTTCTGAAATGAACATTGGTGAAAGAGCATTTATAAAGCAGGTGTCTGATGAAAGTTCGGAAGTACTTGAATACTTAACAAAAGCCGGTTTGAAATTAAATGATAAGATAGTAATTAAAGAGAAGATAGAATTTGACAATTCAATTCAGGTAAACGTAAGAGCCCGTAATATATTCCTCAGTGAAAAATTATCAAAAAACATATTCGTATCAAAGAGATAAATGAAAATTAAATTAGTATTGATATTCTGCGCGGTTATTTTCCTGTCAGGCTGTAAGACGGAAAAATCAGATGAGCCGGTCAGCGGAAAAATAGTTGCCGTATCTTCCATTAACATCATTAGCGATATTGTAAAAAATATCGGAGGAGATAAAGTAGAGTCATACAGTATCTGCGGAGTGGGGGTGGATCCGCATTCATATCACCCCAAGCCGTCCGACCCGAGGCTTATAAGCAAAAGCAATATTGTATTCATTAACGGATTTAATCTTGAGCATTGGATCGAGGAAATGATAGAAGGAGCAGGCAGCGGAAAGAAGATAATTACGGCTTCGGAAGGTATAACTCCTATCACAGACGATAAAGGATTCGGAGATCCGGATCCGCATGCATGGTTTGATGTTAAGTATGCAAAGATCTATGCGCAGAATATTGCAAAAGGACTGTCGGAAGTTGATCCGACCAATGCAGTTTACTATAATGAGAATCTGAAAAAGTATCTGACCGAGCTGGATAATTTAGACAACTGGATAAAGGATGAGATCGTCAAAATTCCGGAAGATCAGAGAATACTTATCACTTCGCACGACGCTTTCAGATATTTCGGTAAAGCATACGGTATGGAAGTGAATGGACTGCAGGGTATTTCAACTGAAGCAAAAGTCAGAACGGAAGATTATAAAAATATTATTGACCTGATAAAATCAAGAAAGATCAAATCGGTTTTTATTGAAACAAGTGTCAATCCTAAACTTCTCGAACAGATATCCGGTGAGACAGGAGTCGTAGTGGGAGGCACACTTTATTCGGATTCAATCGGTAATGAAGGAACGCCGGAAGGAAGCTATACCGGCGCTGTAAAATTTAATGTTAATACAATTGTAAACTCGCTTAAGTAATTTGAAAATAATTATAATTATAATTTCCATTATTATTTTTATAAACAGTGAATTGTATTCGCAGAAATTACCTGCATTAGTGACGGACCGGCCGGATATAACTGAATCGGCATTAACAGTACAGGAGAACAGACTGCAGATAGAAACCGGTATCTTATTTTTAAACAGAGAGACTTTTAAATATATTTTTGATTCAATTCCAGGTAATAACTATAAAGAATATTCTGCTGTGAACAAAGACATTTCTGTACCCGGGGTATTATTCAGATACGGAATAAGCAGTTATGCAGAGCTGCGTCTGGGGGTGCTGCTTAAATATTCAGAGGTATCGTTTGATAAATTTTATGCCGGGTCAAATTCTACAGATCTTGCTCCGGTTAATATCGGAGGGAAATTGGAATTAGGTGAACAGGATGGAGAAATACCGGCTGCAGCTGTGATCTTTCAGGGAGAAATTCCTGCGCTTAGTACGGAGGCAGATACTGAAGAAAGTAAAGACTGGTTCGATCCGTCAGTTATATTTTGCTTTAATAATTCTGTAACAAATAATTTTAGTCTTGGATATAATATCGGCTTTGATCTGAGGGACGGATTTACCAAAGGTAACGGAGTTTTTTATTCACTTGCCGGAAGTTATTCATTCTCGGAAAGGTTCAGCGGCTTTGTTGAATATTTTGGTTCGACGAATTTCTATCATTTAATTCCTAATAACGGAATGGACATTGGGTTTGCATATTTAATTAACAATAATATTCAGCTTGATGTATCTGCGGGAGCTGATCTTGAGGATATTAGCAAAGAGTATTTTTTAAGTACAGGATTTTCAATCAGATTACCGGATTAAATTTATGACAGTCATATCAGTAAAAAATCTTACGATATCTTATAATAAAAAACCTGCGATAAAGGGAATAAATCTTGAAGTCGGGGAAGGCAGCATCATCGGCATACTCGGACCGAACGGCGCAGGGAAATCTACACTGATAAAAGGAATTCTCGGTTTACTTCCTTCGGAAACCGGTGAGATAAGAATATTTGAAAAACCGGTTAAAGAAGTATTAAAAAGAATTGCATACATACCGCAAAAGGAACAGTTTGACTGGGATTTTCCGATAAACGTTTCTGAAGTAGTGATGATGGGAAGGTATCCTTACATCAGTTTATTCGGCAGACCGGATGAGAACGATCACCTGATAGTGAAGGAAGTTCTTGAAAAAGTGGAAATGGCAGATAATCAGTTTACACAGATCAGAAATCTTTCCGGAGGTCAGCAGCAGAGGATCTTTCTTGCACGGGCACTGGCTCAGGAGAGTGATATATATTTATTAGATGAGCCGTTTGTAGGAGTCGATGCGAAAACAGAGAAAGCAATATTCGAACTGATCAAAGAGCTTAAGGAAAAAAATAAAACTATACTTATTGTTCACCATGACCTCAGTAAAGTGAAAGAATATTTTGATAAAGTAATACTTATTAATCAGACGCTTGTAGCATTCGGTGATACGGATATAGCGTTTACATCCGAGCTGATAAACAAGGCATACGGAGGCAGGTTAACAATTTTACAGAAAGCTGAACAGCTTTTTAAAAACTGATATCATATGGCAGATACAATATATAAATTTTTAGTAGAGCCGCTGCAGTATGAGTTCATACAGCGGGCACTGGTAGCATCGATAATGGTCGGCATAAGCTGCGGACTTATCGGGACTTATATTATGCTGAGGAGATTGTCGCTTATAGGAGACGCGCTTGCGCATTCAGTACTGCCGGGAGTAGTGATTGGATTTATGATCTCGGGAAAGAATCCGCTTAGCTTATTCGCAGGAGCGCTGACAGCGGGTATCCTAACATCGATACTGATAAGTTATGTGGAAAGAAATTCGAAGATAAAAGAAGATACTTCAATAGGAATAATTTTTACCGGAGCATTCGCGCTCGGGATATTGCTTGTGTCACAGCTAAAGCAGGTTCACATTGATCTTTCGTCTTACCTTTTCGGTGATGTGCTGGGAGTGTCGGATTCTGATCTGATAATGTCTTCAGTAATAACAGTTTTCATATTGATCTCGGTGATCTTGTTTTACAAGCAGCTGCTTGTAACTTCATTTGATCCGACGATGGCTTACATAATCGGGATCTCAACTTCGCTCGTTCATTATTTTCTGATGACGCTTCTCTCAATGTCGATAGTAGCCGGACTGCAGTCTGTCGGCGTTATACTGATCATTGCAATGCTCATAACTCCGCCTGCAACGGCATTTTTGCTTACTGATAAATTGAAGACAATGCTAATCCTTTCAGTAATGTTCGGTATAATATCATCTGTAATAGGTTTATATTTTTCTTATCATTTCAATTTTGCATCGGGAGCTTCAATTGTACTTACTGCAGTATTATTTTTTGCTGCAGCGTTTTTATTTTCACCGAAGGAAGGAATTGTCCAGAAATATTTCAGAAGGAAAAGAAATACCGCAGTTAACCTAACGGAGGATATTCTAAAATATTTATTCAATGCTGAAGAAAAATCTTCCGTTGGAAATGCAGTAACAGAATTATCGGCTGATCTGAGTCTGCCGGAAAATAAAATATTATCAGCGCTGAAGAGAATTGAAAGTAAAGGATTAATAAAAGGTGAGAAGGAAAATTATAAGCTTACTGAGACAGGCAGAGATCTTGCGCTGAAACTTGTACGCTCGCACAGACTTTGGGAAACATATCTTACTGAAAAAAATATTGTAGATATGGATAACATTCATCAGGACGCTGAAAAATATGAGCATGTATTATCAGATGATCTTATCTCTGAAATAGAAGAAGAGCTCGGTCATCCTCAAAAAGATCCACACGGTTCACCTATACCTAAAAAGAAATAACTGAAATGATCAGATAGTTTAAAGATCTTTTCTGAACATTTCCATTATCTTCTCAGGTTCTTTCAGAGAATGGAATCCGAACTTCTCATATAATCCATGCGCATCTTTTGTCGCAAGAAACCATCTTCTGAGATCTTTAAGTTCGGCGTAACCCAGAATCACTTCCATCATCCACTTCGACAAACCCTTTCCTCTATATGGCTCAAGTACAAAGACATCAGCGAGATAAGCGAATGTCGCTTTATCAGTAATTACTCTTGCAAATCCGATCTGAATTTTATTCAGATACAGACCAAAGCAGACGGAATTTTCTATCGCCTTTTTAGTAGTTTTGAGCGGACGGTTCTTCGCCCAGTAGGATCTGCTTAAGTATCCGTGAATTACCTTTATGTCCAGCAGGGAATTGTCTGCGCTTATCAGGTAATTTCCTTTTTTGAAATTAATTTTCATAAATATATTTGTACAAGATAATAATTTAATTTAAAAAATATTATTTAACTTTTAATAAAGAGACTTTATAATTATTTTTACGCGTGATCACAACAATTAAGGCCGTTTTAATATCGATTCATTGCGTAATCATTGCATTGATCACGATAATTGTTTCTCCCTTTGACAAAAAAGGAAAGATCACTCACTATCTCTCAAAAGTTTTCGGCGGCGTAATTTTATTTATAGCAGGTGTGAAAGTCAGCGTTTCCGGGCTTGAAAATCTGAACAGGGACGAAGCGTATATTTTTATTTCTAATCATCTTAGTTATTTTGACATACCGATTTTAATGAAAGCGATCCCGAATAATGTAAGATTCATTTATAAAGATTCACTTACAAAAATTCCAATACTCGGATGGGGAATGTATCTCGGCGGTTATATCCCGATCAGCAGGGAGAATGTAAGAGATGCTATGAAGTCTTTAAAAGCTGCTTCAGTGAAAATATTAAAAGGAATGTCAGTTGTAATTTTTCCGGAAGGGACAAGAAGTTTTGACGGCATACCGGGTGAATTCAAAAGAGGGATGTTTGTGCTTGCCGAAGAAGCAAAAGTGCCGCTTGTCCCGACTACTATAACCGGTTCAGATAATATTTTACAGAGAGGAAAATTTAAAATCAACAGCGGGAAGGTGCATGTGAATTTCAGTGCGCCGGTCGGGTACAGTAAAGATAAAGGTTTACTAAATGAGATAAGAGATATTATAGTAAGGCAGACAGAGTCAGACAAAAATAAAATCTAATAATAATGTCCGTTACAATAAAAGATGTAGAAAAAATCGCTCAGCTTGCAAAGCTGAAATTCAACGAAAAGGAAACCATAAAGCTTCAGTCAGATCTCAACAGCATTCTGGAATACATTGAACAGCTGAATGAACTTGACCTGGACGGCGTAGAGCCGCTGGAAAATATCAATGAAACTTCAAACGTGTTAAGAGAGGATGAAGCGGTAAAATGGCTAACTACTGAGGAAGCGCTGAAAAACGCTCCGTCTAAAACAGGTAAGTTTTTTAAAGTACCTAAAGTAATTGATAAATGAAAATAGCGGGAATAATTCCGGCAAGATATGATTCCACTCGATTCCCGGGTAAGCCGCTGACCGATATAAACGGAAAGTCCATGATAAGAAGAGTATATGAGCAGGCATTAAAAAGTAAACTCATGGATATTGCAGTCGTAGCGACTGATAATATAAAAATATTTGACCATGTCAGATCATTCGGAGGTGAAGTGATGATGACTTCCGCTAAGCACAAAACAGGAACAGACAGAATTAACGAGGCATCCGGTATTATTAAGTGCGACATTGTCGTTAATATACAGGGAGATGAACCGTTCATAGATCCGGCAAATATTGACAAAGCAATTGCCCCTCTTCTTTCAGAAAAAGATCTGAATGTCTCCACACTGGCGATTAAAATAAAAAACAATTCCGATATTACGGATCCGAATGTTGTCAAAGTAATTTTTGATATAAATAACTATGCAATTTATTTTTCAAGGGGGATTCTTCCTTATGTCAGAGTAAACTCCGGTTCTGTAAAATCTGAACTTTCATCAATTAAATATTATAAGCATATCGGTCTGTACGTTTACAGGAAATCTTTTCTTAATGAGTTTGTAATGATGAAGAAAAGTTATCTTGAAGAAGCGGAAAAGCTGGAGCAGTTAAGGATACTTGAGAACGGAGAGAGGATAAAAGTCATTGTGACAAAGAAAGATTCACAGTCTGTCGATACTCCTGATGATCTATTACAGTTCGGAAATTCATCTGTAAAAAGGGGATAATAATTTGCTCAGCTTAAGTGAATTCAGGGAAGAGTTTAAAGAAGATATGGTCAGGGTTTTAAACAACCGTGAAACTGCAAAGTGGCTGCTGTCCCCGCCGTTTCCTTATTCAGAGAAGGACGCTGATGAATTTTTAAGCAGATATAAAAATGATGAGAACAGTCTGAACATGAATTTTGCGATTGTGAATGAAGGTAAATTTATCGGAGGAATTGGACTTAAGCTGAAGAGTGAAGAATATGCGGAAGTCGGATTTTATATTGATGAATTGCAAAGGAACAAAGGATACTGCTCTGACGCATTAATAAAAATTCTTGATTACGCATTTGGAAAATTAGATATTCCTGTAATAAAGGCGGAAGTGTTTGAAGGAAATACTGCTTCAGAAAGAGTATTAAGTAAATGCGGATTTAAATTTGAGAAAGATTCTGAGCAGGCGGAAAGATTAGGAGTAACCTATAATACTAAGCTGTTTAAAATTGAGAAAGCGGAATTCATACATCGCAATACAAAGAAGATATAATTTATAAAACATAATTTTGAAAATTAAATAAAACGGATTTGCATCAGACAAAATATGTATTCCTTACAGGCGGAGTTGTTTCATCTCTGGGAAAGGGAATTGCCGCGGCTTCACTTGGATTGCTTCTGAAGTCAAGAGGTCTGAAGGTTACAATTCAGAAACTTGATCCTTATATAAATGTAGATCCGGGCACGATGTCGCCGACACAGCACGGGGAAGTTTTCGTGACGGAAGACGGCGCTGAAACGGATCTCGATCTCGGTCATTACGAAAGATTTCTTGACGAGAATATGTCTCGTTCTAATAATATGACAACCGGTCAGATATACAATGAAGTTATAACAAAAGAAAGAAGAGGCGATTATCTCGGGGCGACTGTTCAGGTCATTCCGCATATCACAGATGAGATCAAAAGGCGCATACGCTTGCTCGAAGCAAAAAATAAATACGATGTTATAATTTCAGAAATCGGCGGAACGGTCGGTGACATTGAGTCTCTGCCTTTTCTTGAAGCCATGAGGCAGATAATGTTTGATGTGGGTAAGCATAATACTTTAAGCATTCATTTAACGCTTGTTCCGTTTATAAAATCAGCGGGGGAGTTAAAGACAAAACCGACTCAGCATTCGGTAAAGACGCTGCTGGAAATTGGAATTCAGCCGGATATACTTTTATGCAGAAGCGAAATGAATCTTTCGAAAGAGATGCGTGAGAAGATCGGTCTCTTCTGTAACATTGAGAAGGGATCCGTACTGCAGGCGCTTGACGCAAATTCAATTTATGAAGTACCGCTGAATCTTAAAAAAGAAAAGTTTGATGAGGTTGTATTAAGAAAATTAAATTTAAAATCCTCCGAACCAAAACTTGCAAACTATAAAAAAGTAGTCGGTAAAATTATAAATCCGAAAAAGGAAGTTACTATCGGGATCTGCGGTAAATATAATATCATTCCCGACGCATATAAAAGCATACTGGAGTCGTTTATTCATGCGGGTGCATATAACGAAGTTAAAGTTGATCTCAAATGGATCAATTCCGAAGAGCTTGAAAAAAAGAATGCAAACATTTCAAAAATACTCTCTAACATAAACGGACTTCTTGTGTGTCCGGGATTCGGAGAGAGGGGAGTGGAGGGAAAAATAAAAGCTATTAAATATATCCGCGAAAAGAAAATTCCTTTTCTCGGTATCTGCCTCGGACTTCAGTGCGCTGTGATTGAATTTGCAAGAAATGTATGCGGACTTGCAAAGGCGAACTCCACTGAATTCAGAAAAAGCAAGCATAATGTAATAGATATAATGGAGTATCAGAAAACAGTCAGCGTAAAAGGCGGATCCATGCGGCTCGGGTCTTACCCATGCGTGATCGATAAGAATTCACTGGCGTATAATTGTTATAAGAAAGAAACAATTTCCGAAAGACACAGACACAGATATGAAGTAAACAATAATTACAGAAAGATACTTTCCGATAACGGTATGATACTTTCGGGATTATCTCCTGACAGTACCTTGGTTGAGATAATAGAACTTTCACAGAAGAAGCATCCGTTTTTCATAGCGAGCCAGTTTCATCCTGAATTAAAGTCACGGATCATAAACCCGCACCCTCTTTTCAGGGAGTTCGTTAAGGCGTGTATAAATTATAAAAATTCTAAAATTTCTAAAATAGATTAACCGGAACCTGATCACAGGATCATAACTGATCCATATAAATCTTTATTTCTTTAATTGTTTCTTTAAAGTCATCACTTTCATCAAAGCCGTAATCGTGACCGTCCTTTGATCTGTCTTCAGATTCAAATGACCATAGTAAAATCCCGCTGACTCCGGACTTAAAATATTTTTTATATTCCCTTTCGATAATGATCTTCCGGTATCCGCCCATATTTTTTTTAAACCCGATCTCTCCTATATAAACAGGTTTGTTCAGCTTTTTTGCCGCATTTAAATTTTTAATAATGTAACTCTGCCATACGCTTCTGAGCGTCAGAGGCAGATCATAGATTTCCTTAAAATATTTCAGAGTGAACTTATCGAATGCCGAAGGAATAGTATTTAAGATCTTATCGAAACTGCCGAGAAGTTTAGAGCTTGCTTCCCTGCCTTTAAACCTTTGGTAAATGTCAAAGCGTTCAGCAATGGTTGAGTTAAAACTGTAATCATGAATCGAAACTGCATTGAGTTCAGGAAGTGAATAAAGTTTATCAAAGAGTGAAGAATTAAATCTTGAAAATTCATTTCCGAATTTATCACCGACTCCTCCGATCGTGCCTATAGATATGAGATGATCATGATTGAATTTTCTGATCTCCGCTGTTACCGTCTTTACAAAGTAAATCAGGTTTTGAATATCGCTGACTGCCGGTTCATTCATAAGCTCCCATAAAAGAATTTCCTTTCTGTCAGAAAGATGAGAAGTTATTTGAGTAATATCCGGGAGATATGAATTTCTGAATCCGCCGGAATACCATTTGTCATCTATTTTATCATTCTGAAGATAGCCCCAGCTGTCTGACAGAACAGGTATAAGTCTCAGATCAAGTCCCGCTGCAATATCGCACAGAGCTGATAATTTATCACAGTTCACATTTCCGAAAGCCCAGAATCTGATCACGTCAAAGCCCTGCTGCCTGGCGGATCTGAGCATTTTCTCCGAAGTGACTGAGTCAACATTCGCAAGCTCATACATATTACATCCGGTAAAGCGGAATTCAGTTTTTCCGTCAAAGAATTTTCCGTCAGAAGAAGTAATGTAATTTTGAAACATATAATTAGATTAATTCAAAATATTTAATCTGGGATTAAGTTTCTATAATATTAATTACAAATTACAAAATTCAAATTACAAATAAATAATCTTAAAATATTTTATCCTGAAGAGAGAGATAAACCTTTGCGGGATTTTTTTTATGTAACTTCCGCACACAGCCGCGCTTTCAGCACTCGCAAATTATTGTTTTTATGACCGTAGTCATATTATAAATAAATAGTTTTTTGTAATTTAGTATTGAAGGATTATAAAAAGAAAATCTTAATTTAAGAGAATGTCCTGATAATAAATCTTAAAGAACCTATATGAAAAAACTATATTTAATTCTATTCTTATATTTAATTTCATTTATAAATACAGAAGCGCAGTGGTACACACAGCAGAGTGGTACTACTAATGCTCTATATGATATTGAGTTTATAAATGATAAAATTGGATTCAGTTGTGGTGAAGGTGTAATTTTAAAAACAACAAATGGAGGGATGAATTGGATAAATATATTAAATGATGCACCAATAAAACCGTATTCAGGAATTTTTCCTGTTGATTCAAATTTAATTTATGCTGTTGGATTTTTTAGAACAATTGTAAAGTCAACTAACGGAGGAAATAACTGGACAATCCTTGAGAATGGAAATACAGGAGAAGGAGATTATTATGCGCTATATTTTATAAATTCTATTACTGGCTGGATCAGTCTAAACTATGCAAGTGTTAGAGGAATTATGAAAACTACTAACGGTGGAAAAACATTTGATATTTCTCAGTCCGGCACTCCAAAAGATTTATTTTTTAATAGTAGTTTGAATGGGCTTGGCGTTGGAGGTCTTTCATATATTTATAAAACATCAAATGCCGGTATAAACTGGTCATCATATTCAATCATACAAACAGGGGATTTTTACAGATTATCTTTTATAAATAACAATACCGGCTTTACTGCTAGTCATAAAGCTGTTTATAAAACAACAAACTTTGGAAACAGTTGGGATAGTGTTGGTTATATTCCGGCTTTTGTATACTCAATTTCATTTAGTGATGATAAAGTTGGATATGCAGGTACTGCCTATGCAATATTAAAAACTACAACAGGAGGAAGAGATTGGTCATTTCAGATTGCGACAGGTGTTGTTTACAACATTCATTCGAAAGGCAAAGATTTGATATGGACATGTGGAAATGCAGGAAGGATATGGCACACTACAAACGGGGGGATGAGCTTTATAAACAATATCTCAACTACTATACCTGATGATTTCGAGTTATTTCAGAATTATCCTAATCCATTTAACAATAAAACAATAATAAAGTTAAAAATTATAAAAATGGGAAATTATGAAATGGAAATATTTAATATTGCAGGTAAAAAAATTGAAACAATTTTTAATGGCGATTTAAATACAGGTCAGTATCAAATTATATATGACGCTAAAGAATTAAGCTCCGGAAATTATTTTTACAGATTCTCAGGTAATAATATCAGTGAAACAAAAAAGCTTATATTGATAAAATAAAACATTAATAATTATGATAAGAGCGCCATATAATCCCGCTCGAAACATAATCATCTTAAAGTAAATTTAAAAATCTTTAGAGAAGCGTATATGAAAAAAAATTATTTTATTCTATTCTTATATTTAATTTCATTTTTAGATTCTGAAGCACAGTGGATACAGCAAAACTCCGGCACCGGTTATAATCTATATGATATAGAGTTTATTAACGAAAAAACCGGCTGGGCAGTAGGTGATGCAGGAGTAGTTATCAAAACTACAAATGGAGGAACCACATGGATGAATATACCAAATCCTTCTTCTCAGTACGGCGGACTTATGTGGAGCATTCATCCTGTAGACTCTGAAGTTGTATATGCTGTAGCTGGATATGATTTTATTATGAAGACATCAAACGGTGGTTTGGACTGGGATGTGCTTAGTGGCAGATTAGGCTCTTTTACAGCTTTTAAATCTTTATATTTTCTAAATAGAGATACGGGATGGTTCCTCGGAACAAATAAAGTGTTTAGAACATATGACGGAGGAAATACGCTTGATTCATTTTATGCACCTTGGTTTACTAATTCTGATATTCATTTTAAGAATATTGACTCCGGAATATTTTGCGGGACAGGCAGAGTATTTAAATCGACTGACAGAGGTGAGTCATGGTTTGATACAAATGTACCGGTAAATGGAGTTTTTCATTTCTTTAGTAAACTGGGAGTTTCAGAGAATAATATTTGGGTTGGCGGTAATAGAAAATTATATAAGTCTACAGATTTTGGAGATAATTGGATTGTATCCGATACAACAACCGGAACAACATCTATTTCATTTGTTAATGAAAATACAGGATTCATAGGTGGAGGTACGAATTTACTATGGAGAACTACAGACGGAGGATATAACTGGAATAAGCAGAGAACTGATCCGAACAGCAATTCAACAATTCTATCAATTGATTTTATAACTGATTCAATCGGTTGGTATTGTTGCGGTAGCGGTAAAATATATAAAACTATTACAGGAGGAGAAGTACTAACAAATGTTTCGTCTAATTCAAATGAATTTTCCAATAATTTTAACCTGAATCAAAATTACCCAAACCCGTTTAACGGAGAGACAATTATAGATTTTGAAATTTCAATAGCAGACTTTTACAAATTTGAAATTTATAATTTACTCGGTAAGAAAATAGAAGAAGTATTCTACAATAAATATACTCCCGGAAATTATAGTGTAAATTATAATTCTAAAGATCTTTCGTCAGGAATTTATATATACAGAATATCATCTGAAAGATTTTCTTTAAGTAAAAAATTTATTTTGTTAAAATAAAATTAAAGTGATGGAGAAAATCAGACCTCCATAAATAAGGTGAGGCAATATAAAAGGGCAGAAGCTGTATCTTAAAAATCGCGACCAAACGAAAAATAAGATTATTCTTTATTAAAAAGAAAACTCCGCCCTTTTTTATTTTAAATTTAATTTTTACAAAATAGTAATTTTAAAAATAATTAAAAATTTAATTTTTTTTAGGAGAAATTTAAATGAAAATTTTAAAAACAATTTGTCTGATAACACTTTTAATATTGGGAATCTCAGATAATTCCTATTCACAAATTCCGAATGAACAATTTGACTGCCAGTTTTTTAACCAGACAGGTACAAACAATTCAATATCATCCCCATTCGGAGGCAGAGTAAAACCAAACAGAACTGACAGAAGCGGTTCATCAAATGCACCTGAAGAAGCATATTTCCCTGTCCTAATAGTATTTGTTCAATTTAAGGATGAGCCATCAGATCCAAGAGGAACCTGGCCAAAAAATTCAGATCCGGTATATCTGAAAAATATGATCGCGACTGAAAAAAAACATCAGGAAACTGGTGGGAATATTACGATCCAGAGACAGAAATTATATCATCACAGTGGGCTGAAATAAGCAGGGAAAATTTCATGTAATAAGTCCTGTTCCCGAAACAAGAGATACGGGCGCGTATTCTGTAATTCTTCCAAAAACTGCACAGGAATATTTTGAATTCTATAATTATAATAAATATAGAGCTGATTCTGCCATTCATAATGATATTTGGGCTAGTGTAAAAGCTCAGGGATTGGATGACTGGAGACGTTTTGACGTTTGGCATAAAAGCGGTAGTTTATTTTATTATACTGAATTAGGTCAAGGTGGAGATCATTTTGTTGATATGATTTATAAAGTTACAAAGTTCAGAGGTGCGGAAGTTCGATATGCAAATGATTCTGTTACTACAATATTTTTAAATAATGCAGGTTATAATTCACTTGGCACAAATTATTTTATTGATACAGAACAAATTGATACATTCGGAACAAAAATTAATTATGGTAGCAGTGAATTTGGATCAGGTGTTACAATATCGTTTAGAGGACAGCTTGCTCAATATATAGGAACAATGGGTCATGAACATGGTCATCAGACTTTTATGCCTCGACATATTACTTACAGCAGGGTTAGCTTTGGATTGGGTTATGATAATTTTCTCAGCCCCTATGATATGATACTTAATGAATATATGCATTCTCGTGATGCAGAAATAAATTCCAATAATTTATTAGGAGACTATTCTTCAAGAAATACTTTAAACGGAGAAATTCTAAAAATTCCAGTACAAGGTAATGAATTTTTTCTGCTCGCAAGCAGAAATAAGGTTTCGAAATGGGATAGAGTCATGATAGGTGATACAGGACAAATCGACACCTATAATGATTATTCTGATAACGGAAAAGGTCTTTATATTTATCATATTCCCAATGGCATTTATTTACCAACTTTTTACGATATATCTCCTCAGGATATGGAGTGCGCAGACGGATTTTTTGAATGGGAATATGCCGGACAATCAGCACAACAAGTTATTCATGATTGTTTTATTTCAGGTCAAACTGCATGGCCATATTATATAAAGTCTGGAGTTTCATATGGTAATGATTCATCTTCTTTAGGAAATTCTTATGGAAAGGGGGATGGAATTAGTTTAAGAAATTTGAGAGATGGTGAATATGATTACAAATGGTGGGGAGTTGGTAATCAGCCTTCAAATAGCTGTAACATCGGTACAGACAGAATTTTTACAAATGATGAAGAAATATATACTCGGTTTGATATTGGCGGTGACAGGGAAGATCCGTGGAAACCGGGTTATAATGAAGTATTTTCTCCATACTCATCTCCAAATACGAAAACATGGTCAGGTAATTATACAGGAATTTATATCTGGTATTATACTTATTCCGGAAGTAGTCCTGGAAATACTGCATCAATAAAAATTTATAAAGCCGGCGAAGGCGGATATACGGATTCTTCAATTCTTCAGATTACTCCTCCATCAAAACCAATGGGCTTGATTGTAGATAATCACCTGGAAACTGAAAATATCATGAGACTAATATTAACATGGAATCATAACATGGAGCCGGATATGCTGGATACAAGTAATAATAAAAAGAAATATAAGATATGGAGAGCGACTTCGACAGGCATGAGTGTAGTACCGACAAATTATACATTGCATAATATAGTTGAGATCGAGTCGGGAACAGCACCGAGTTATATTGACACTACAATCTATGCAGTTGGCAGCGGCTGGCCGGGAATTGGAAATACTACAGAGTATCCTGTTAGATATAAAATCCAGGCGGTTGATAAATATCAGGATACTTCTGTCCGTTCAGATTTTGATATGGGAATCGGATTAATACCGAATGTAGGATGCCCATTATGTACAGAAGGTCCTGACAACTTTATCAGTGATACGGAAATCCCAAAAGAATTTAAACTATACAGCAATTACCCAAACCCCTTTAATCCGGTTACAAACATAAAATTCGATCTGCCGAAAGATGTTCAGGTTTCTATAAAAATATATGATATAGTAGGAAGAGAAGTAAAGACTCTTGTAAACGAATTCAAAACGGCCGGCAGGTATTCCGTAACGTTCAGCGGTTCTGATTTTGCAAGCGGAGTATATTACTATAGTATAAAAGCAGGAGAGTTTGAACAGGTGAGGAAGATGATACTTCTGAAGTAATTTTAAATTTCAAATGTTAAATGATAAAGAGAGCAATTACAAATTACAAATAAATAATCTAAAATACTTTCTCCCGCAGAGATCAAAATCTTTTCGGGATTTTTTTTAAATGAAATAAATTGAGTAATATAAATACTGAACAAATCTACGCGATGCAGCCCGCCAAATAAGACATATTCCGATATATTCTTTAAAAAGTAAAATCGATAAATTAGGCACATTACAATCTTAGCATTAAATCATATTTGAAATTCGAAGGACTAAACAGCGAAGAAGTCGAAAGCAGAATTTCTTCCGGACAGGTAAACTCTTACGATAAGCACAAGTCAAAGACAATAGGCGAAATATTTGTTGAAAATATTTTTTCCGTTTTCAATTTTGTCATATTGTCTATCATACTTTTCGTACTTTACTTTTATTTCACGACGGATGATTTCAGATTAATACTCGACAGTATCGGGATAATGTTCATCGCCGTTCTGAATACTTCCATTGCCATAGTTCAGGAGATAAAGGCAAAGAGAGCGCTCGATAAAGTCAAGCTGCTGCTGATAAAAGAAGTCTGCGTTATCAGAAACGGTAAAGAAGAAAAGATAAATCCTTCGCAGGTTGTAAAGGACGACATCATTAAAGTGCAGAGAGGCGATCAGATAATTGTAGACGGCAATGTCCTGTTTTCCAATCATCTGGAAATTGACGAATCACTTCTGACAGGAGAATCAAATCCCATTCACAAAAATGAAAATGATGAGGTCCTCTCGGGAAGTTTCTGTCTTTCGGGAAACGGATTTTACAAAGCTGAGAAAGTAGGCAATGACAGTTTTGCAGCGCAGATAACGTCTCAGGCGAAGAAATATAAATTCGTACTCTCACCGCTTCAGAAAAGGATTGACATGATCGTCAAACTGCTGTTTCTGACAGCGCTGATCCTTGTAGGTTTAGAAATTATTTTAAATAAAAACGGATTCAATGTTGACTTCGTAAGAAAGATCTCGACGATACTAATTTCTCTCGTTCCGCAGGGGCTTGTACTGATGGCTTCAGTTACATTTGCTATCGGAGTTTACAGGATCAGCAAGCTCGGAGCGATAATTCAAAAACTTAATGCCATCGAATCCTTCTCAAATGTGCAGATAGTCTGCATGGATAAGACGGGAACGCTCACGCAGAATAAACTGAATGTAAAGGAAATCACTGTCCTGAATAAAGATTTCAGCCGGACTGAAATTGAAAGCATGATCGGCTCATACGCGCATCTCACCAGCGATAAAAACGCTACGATAGAGGCGGTAAATATTTATCCGGCGATGGATAATTACACGCTGAAAGATGAATTTCCATTCAGCTCTGACAGAAAGTTCAGTATGCTGAAGACATCTGACGGTACTAAAGAGATCACTTTTATACTCGGAGCATATGATGTATTAATTGAGCTTCTAAAAGGAAACAGCAAAACTGAAGCGTCGCAGGCATTTGACGCCGGGAATATTTCAGTATACAGAAATCTGCTGTTTGGAAAAGTCGTTTCGGATATTTCCTTTGAGGATAAGAAAGTAAAATTTGATGAGATTGAAATAGAACCTTTATGCATAATTTCAATAAACGATAAAATAAGAGACGATGTACTCGACGCGATAAAATTATTTGAGAATAATGATATAAAGATAAAAATACTCTCGGGTGATTCCGCAAAAGCCATACAGGAAGTCTCAAATGAGATTGGATGGAAGATAGGCGATGCTGAAATGGTTTCGGGGAAGGAGCTTGAAGGACTTTCTGATAAAGATTTTTTAAAAACAGTAACGGATAAAAAAATATTCGCCAGATTAAAACCCGAGCATAAGCTAAGGATAATCAAAGCGCTTCGTAAAGAAAAAATCTATACTGCAATGATCGGCGACGGAGTCAATGATCTTCCGGCTATAAAGGAAGCTGATCTCGGGATTGCAATGGAGGAAGGGAGCAGCATTACAAAAGAGGTTGCGGATATAGTGCTTTTGAAAAACAAATTTTCGCTGATGCCTTCTATATTCGATGAAGGTAATAAGATAGTAAATACCGTCAAGTCCGTAGCCAAGCTGTTTATAACCAAGAATTTTTTTGTAATATATATTTCGCTGATGTCACTGTTTTTCCTGCTTGAATTTCCCCTGACACCGAGGAGAGTTTCGCTTATAAATTTATTCGGGATCGGACTTCCGGCGTTCATAATCACTATGAAGAATGTAAATGTGGAAAAGACTAAAAACTTTCTTGCTGATGTGATCTCATTTGTGCTAATTTCAGCGCTTGTAATTGTAGCTGCAGGATACTCCGGCGCTTACTTTGCAAAAATGTATTATAATATTTCGGCGATGGATGTTCAGATGATAATGCTTACGATAATTATAATTACAAATATTGCAAACTACTTCTCCATAGTATTAAAGAAAGATGATGAAAACAATATGCTTTATCTCGGTTACGGTCTTTTAATATTATTTCTTTATATATTTCTTGCAGCCTCGTCATTTGACACAGGTATCCTGAATTATATAAAATTATTTTATGAGATCAATTACGTAAATCCTGTGCTCTGGCCTCTTATCCTTACTGTAAGTTTAATATCTTCCGCTTTGCTGATCTTTCTTCAAAAGATCAGGGGGAGATTGTTAACAAAAGTTTTGAATTAAAATATTGTCATGAAATTTAAATTGAAGTTACATACACAAATTGTGATCGGATTGATTCTCGGCGCAGTGTTTGGTTCTCTGTTCAGTATTAATCAGAGTAAACTTGAATATATATCCAACGGCTCTGAAATAATTTCACAGGACTGGAGCGAAGTCAGGTTTGTGGAAAAGGATTCGGTACTGAATACCTTCGATTCAAAATCTCAGGTAAGCATTATCAAGATCTTTAAGAATATTAAGGATAAGAAAAAAGCCGCCGGACTGAAGATCGAAATTGATTATCCCGACGGAAGAAAGGAAACGCTTGAGAATGTAACTTCAGTAAATAAGATCCCGACCATTGCCGTCATGCTGAAACCTGCCGGAGATATTTTTATACGTCTGCTTACAATGATCGCCGTTCCGCTGGTTTTGTCATCGCTTATCGTAGGCGCCGCTTCGCTCTCTGATCTGAAGCATATAGCAAAGATCGGAGGAAAGACAATCGGCTTTTATGCAATCACTGCAGTCATGGCAATTTCCATTGGATTATTTTTTGCAAATGTAATACAGCCGGGAAAATTCATGCCGGAGGAAACCAAGACGCGGCTCATGGAAACATTTCAGGAAGATGCGCAGAGCAAGATAGATCAGAATGTGTCAATGAACATAGTGGATTTTCTTGTGAATATCGTTCCGAAGAATCCGTTCAAAGCTATTGCAGACGGAGAATATCTTCAGATAGTATTTTTGCAATTCTGTTCGGGATTTTTCTTTCACAGTTTAATACAGACAGTTCAAAAACAGTGATCAAATTTTTTGACGGAGTTTCAAATGCTATGATCCTGCTTGTCGAAAAGATAATGATCATTGCGCCGTATGCAGTATTCACTTTGATAGCTGCAACTATAGCTGAGTTCGGTTTCAATATACTTCAGACGCTTTTATTGTATTCGTTAACAGTGATCATCGGACTTGCAGTACTGACATTTGTTGAATATCCTTTACTGCTTAAACTCTTCACGAAGATCAGTGTTAAAAAATTCTTCAAAACTCAAAGACAGGTTATTGCAGTTGCGTTCTCTACAAGTTCTTCCGCTGCAACGCTTCCGGTTACAATGGATATCTGTGAAAAGAAACTCGGTGTCCCGAACAGAATAGCAAGTTTTGTATTACCTCTCGGCACTACGATCAACATGGACGGAACAGCATTGTATCAGGCTGTAGCGGCAGTGTTCATTGCGCAGGTTTACGGATTTGATCTTACTCTTACTCAGCAGATCACAATAGTTCTGACTGCTGCGCTTGCAGCCATCGGCACCGCGCCGGTTCCCGGCATAGGACTTATAATGCTTATTATTGTGTTAAGGTCAATCGGCGTTCCGTCCGAAGGCATCGCGCTTATCATAGGAGTAGACAGGCTTCTTGATATGTGCAGAACTGTTCCGAACGTTATAGCTGATTCGCTTGCATGTGTTGTAATTGCAAGCAGTGAAAATGAACTCGGTGAACTTAACGTCGATTAGTCATATACTTTTTATAAATTAAATATACATAAATGTTTAAATTCATAGTTACATTATTTTTCCTGTTAAATTTAAATTTGTTTGCAGGATGTTCAGATACTTCTGATGTTAAAAATCAAAACACAAATAAGGAAAATTCTAAATTGACTACTACTGCAGTTAAAACCAAAAACATATCCGATTTATCAGTAACCGATATGGACGGAAAAGAAGTTAAGCTTTCCGATTATAAAGGAAAGGTTCTGATGATAGTTAATGTCGCATCGAAATGCGGCTATACAAAACAGTATACAGGTCTTGAAGAAATATACAAAAAATACAAAGACAGAGGATTTGAAATACTTGCTTTTCCGTGCAATGACTTCGGTGGACAGGAACCCGGCAGCAATGATGAGATAAGAACTTTCTGTGAATCCAAATACAATGTGACATTTCCTTTGTTTGACAAGATCGCCGTGCTTGGTGATAATAAAAGTCCGCTTTATCAGAGACTCACTGAAAACTCAGAACCAACAGGGGACATTGACTGGAATTTTGAAAAATTCATAATTGACAAAAACGGAGATATAGCGGCAAGATTTAAAAGTAAGGTCGAACCCGAATCAGATGAAGTTACATCAATTATTGAAGAGAAAATCTCAATTTAATTTCAAATTACAAATTTCAAATAAAAAAAGCGAAGACTGATCATCTTCGCTTTTTTTTATCCGAACTTAAATTATTATTTTAAAACTACAAGTTTATATACCTGCGAATCATTATTAGAATTACCATCCATAACTAATTTATACAGATAAGTACCGTTTGCTACAATATCACCGTCCTGATCTTTTCCGTCCCATGGTATCTGATTGAATCCTATCGAGACCGGGTAATCAAGCTCTTTGATCAGCTTACCTGATACAGTATAGATCTTTATCTTAAATCTGTCCGGCGGCGTGAGACCGCCTACGTTAAACATAAAGTTAGTTTCACTTCTCATCGGATTCGGATAATTGTATATGTTGTCAATTATCAGATCTTCACTGACTATTACGTCATAGAATATTGAATCAGATAATCCGTTATTATCATAGAAAACTGAAAGCCGGTTTAATCCTCCTTTGAGTTCAGGATAAAAAGTAACAGATCTGTCACCCGAATTAGAACTGTTGTCAATTCCTTTATCAGAGTTTCGTGTTAATTTTCCTGAAATACCTTTTTGAGAATTCGTAAATTCATTTCCGTTGATCTTCATGGACAGCTGTGACGCATCGGCGGTAAATTCGCCTGAATTTTCATCTTCTTTAAATTCAATTTTGATCTCAGGATTCTGTCTTACATAATCACCGTTGTTAATAGTTACTCCGTCAGCAAATACATTTACGGAAGCAGGTCTGTACTGATACTGATTCTTAATTTCTATGTAGGCTGTATTATTGAATGTGAAAAATTCATTGTTGCTGCCTTTTGGTCTGACTCTCATAAAAATACCAATGCTGTCTCTGAATGCCGGTATTTTTAATTTATATTCATAGGTTTTAAAATTATCAACAGCTATTACAAAATTATTTGAATCGCTTGCAAAAAGATTTGCGGGGGTTACGGAGTTTTTGTAAAAATCTACTGCCATTCCGTTCAGATCAATGTAACCGGGATTAAAACATTTCGCTGAAACTTTAAGATATTGTCCGGTCTTATTCTCTGAATTTACAAAAAGCGAATTCACATCCCATACAGGTTCTGATGGCGGAGTGTAATTTGCTTTAAGAGAATTCATTACTGCCGAATTGTTTCCGGTTACTGTATCTATTGAAATTTTGGTAACAAGGTTTAGTCTCGGGTAAACATGAGCATCTATCGAGGTAAGATCTGTAAAAGTGTTTGTCGTTACATTTGATAACAGAAGTATCTGTGAATTATTATCTGTCAGACCGTAAACATCAAAGCGGATGTTGCTTCCGGGAGATAGAGTCTGTTCCCACGAAAAACTGTCCCAGCTCTGCGCCGGTCCTATTATATTTGAAGCCGTTCCGTCTGAATATCTGAAAGTCACATCTTTTGTACTGACTGCTTCTGACCAATGATCACAATCAAGACATGTGATCGAAACTCTGCAGCACGGATCAAAAGCTTCCGAGACCTGCGCATGAGTTGCGCCTTTGTATCCTATTAAACTCCATGAATGGAAATAACTCAGATAGCCGATAGAGTCGCAGTAAATACTTCCGAACTCTTTCAGCTTGGTCTTCGCAGCAGCTGATAATAACTGTCCTCCGGGTACATATGCTGCGGTCAAAAGCATAAGATACTGAGTCGTGTCAAAAGTATTAAGAAATGTTACCAGAGAATCATTTGAAGTACCGGAATTCATTTTTAAAACTTTATAATCCAGAATTTTACCGTTAAGTTTTTTAACTTTAAGGATATTTAAGCCCTGATTTTTTCCTGCATCTATGTAAATATTCTTATTACCAACGCTGAAGTAGGAAGCTTCTTCTCCGTTACTTCCGTATGATCTGACATACAACTGGCTGCTGTAATCTGAGATCTGCAGTCCGTTATCTTTGTAGATAAGGGAATTCAGATCAGAGGATAAATGCTGTGTGCTGAATTTTTTTAATAACTGCACTGAATTACCTGACCCTGATTTCTGAGTTTCCATACCCCTATCTCTTAGAGTATTGAGATTCTGATATACAAAATTCTGAATACCGGACCAGCCTGTGCTGTCGGAATTTATAACACTATTGGTACGCCAGTAATGAATTTTGTTACTTACCGGTATCGATACTGAAGTTTTAAATTTTGTAGCAGCACCGCTTATGTTTGTATTTGCAAAGGTCTTTAAAAGAGGAGAATTAAAATTCTTACTCGTATCCATCTGAAGAATTACTTTCACACTGTTTATGGAAGTGAGCACTAACGGATTTAAACATGTAAACTCAACACTATCCGTTGTCACAATTGAATTATTAACCGGTTTCAAAGGCATGAATGCAATATTTTTAACCGGTATATCTACATTAAGAGTATTGTTTGTTTTGATCTCATTCGGATTCCAGTTATCCTGATCAAGGTTTACGGTCATATTATAAGTACCGGAAGAATCAGCTTTAAATGTGTAAGCAATTGAATCAAGATTCCTGAAACTTCTGCGGATAGTATCTTTTGTATAATAGACCTGATTATTTCTGTAAACCTGAAAACGTATTTTCAGTGAATCGGAATTCAGTCCGTAATTTTTAGGATAAGCGGTTAAAGTTATATTTTCTCCGACTCCGGGATATTCATTAGACAGTTTATAATCAGAATTTGTTATTGAAAATTCAGGTGTCCTCGGAAGATTTAACTTTGCCGCCGGATCGCCGATAAGCGAATAGCAATTCAATGTATGCCTGATGCTGAATGACAATGAATCTTTGCTCATCTGTTTAGTTGCATATTTCATGCGATCACCGATCCTTCTGGTGGAATCATTTTTCATTGAAGCGAGAATGTGTGAACCGAAATCATTTCCAAACTGTGAATAACTCCATCCTGTTGTCCCGATAAATCCGATTGCGCCTTTATCTTTCAGATATAAAAATCTCTCACTGAAACCTCTGTAATCTGATTTGGAATTTTCACCTGTAAAACAAGTAAGACTAAGTACGACAGGAAGTTTATTCCCGTTTGAAAGAGTGTTAGGATCATTCATTGCAATTTCCCAGTCGTGACTTCCGGCATGTCCTCTGAAATTCAGAAACATAGTGCCTCTGTCTATAACATTTTTTACCGAGTCTTTAATATTGAAAGTAATAGTCCCCGGTATATCATTCCTGAAAATTCTTATAGCGTTACCAAAAATAGGGGCAATGTCAATAAACACTCCAATATCAAAATTCGATTTTGAAATATGACCGTTCTGTTCTGCAGTCGTTCCGCCGCCGGTAATGAAAGCAAAGTTTTTTGACCAGAATGCAGGAGGTTCATTTTCATATCCGATTATTTTATCAACCATGTTCTGTGCTTCAATTTCGGAATAAGCCGGAAGTCTTCCGACTGAAACCATCGGATAATAGCAGAATGTACCCATATTAAAATTTGTATAATATCCGTCAGAAGGAGGGTTGCCGTAAACAGGGACGAGATTATTGCTGTAAGCAGAACTTGCCAGATTTTTCTTCGGGTCAAGAGAACCTCTTCCAAGCAGACAAACATATCCGAGTTTCGGAAGCTGCCAGTTATCATAAACGTATTTGACAAAACTTCTTCCGGCGGCAGGATTTTCCAGACCGTAATTGAATATATCGTAAATATCTTCAATGTCAGCCTTGAATGATCTGTATCCGTCCTTTGAGGTTCTGTAATTTTTCAGCTGCTCCGCCTGTGAAACAAAAAGCTTATGGTATATGATCAGATAATCCGCACCGTTTGAAGCAGAGACTAAATTCGGAACCTGCTTCTGTTTGATCCTGAAAGGCTTTTTTGTAATGTTGTTATTTACAATCTGAAAGTTTGAATTGCTCTTGCCGGAAAATTTAAGTGTATCGAGAGTAAAGCTGCTGCCTGTAAATCTTTTGAAATTATTTACATCATAAATATTTACCGGATTTCCGGAATTATATCCGCTTAATCTGAAAAATTTTGTAGTTGTATCGACAGAAGAAGACAAGTTGCCTGAAAAAGCAGAACTTTCAAAAGCGAATCTTCTCGGATACTGAATTTTAAAATTATCAAAATGCACTCCGCCTGATGTTCCGTTTGCAGGTATATATTTAATGGTAACTGAATTCAGACCGGTTACAAGAAATGAGCTGGTAAATGTGATCGTACTGTCAAATCTTAAAAAATCATTTTTTGAAATATAAGCCACTAAATTCCCGTTTACCTTTACTTCAAGGCTATGTTCATTCAGTACGGAAGTATTTCTGACTCTCGGATATGCAAATATATATATTGAAGCGTTACTTACAACAGGACTGAGATAGGGAAGTGAAAACGTTTCAGAAAGCGTCTGATTGTCATTTAAAGTAGCCCAGTACCAGCCTTCGCCCTGAAATTTTTCAGTATTGAGAAATCTGTAATCAGTAGCGCTGATATTTTCACCCTGTGAATAAAAATAATTTTTATCAAAAACTATTTTATCAGTGAATGAACTTCCGGAATACGGAGTAATTACAGGATAATTCACATCAGTATATCTTGAGCCTAAAGCTCCGCCCCAGTCTATCCAGTAAACGTTTGTATCGGAGTAATCATTATAATATTCATCCGTTGTGTAAAACAGATTATTGTTGTGATCATATGCTTTTATCTGACCGCCGGAATTTCTTTCGCCGTAAAAATCCAGATAATCATTCGCATCAAAAGTACCGTCCTGCTGACCGGAAAAATACACCGGAAGCTGAACTCCTTTATTGTAGAGCTTTACTGTTCGCGGATCAATGCCGGAAGTATTTATTCCTGCATTAGTGAAATCATTCCTGTCGACCCTGTGCATGCCGTTATCAGCGACATACATTTTAAGATAAGTTTTGTTGGGAGTGATCCAGTTGTAATTCTGAGCCGGTAATATTTCTGAAATTATAAACAGAAATATTAAGGAGAAAAATATTTTTTTCATTAAAAAAAATTAGAATATTATTATAAATTTATATTAGGTTTTTATTTGAGTACTACAAGCTTTTGAACAGGTGTTTCAGTTTTATTATTCCCGTCTGTAAATAATTTATAGAGATAAGTTCCGTTAGCTACAAAATCACCGTCATTATCCCTTCCGTCCCATATTATCTGATTTGATCCGAAAGACGGCTGTGTAAAAATTTCTTTTATCAGCCTTCCCTGAACAGTATAAATTTTTAATCTCACTGATGGTAATATATCAGGAGAAGTTATATCAAACATAAACGATGTTTCACTCTTCATCGGGTTTGGATAATTATACAATCCTGATATTCCTGTTTCATTTGAAACTAATAATTCCATCGAAAGTGAATCTGAATTTCCGTCTGTATTTTTATAAGAAATGCTTAACCGGTTTGATCCGTTATTCAGTTCAGTATTCAGCATCAGGGAATAAATTCCCGGACTGTTCTGATTATCAGATTCCATGACCTTCAATACCGGATTCATATTGCCTTTGGCAAAATAAGGTATATAAATTCCGTTAAGTCTCAATATTACTAATGAAGTATCGCTTAAGTCAGCATTATTTCTTTCACCTGAAAGTTCAATCCGCAGATCAGGATTCTTTCTTACGGTTTCGCCGTCATATATTACCTTACCGTCAGCGGTAATTTTAATGTCATTTTTTACAGTTGAAGATAAAGCCGTAAGAGGAATTTCCGCATCATTATTAAAATAGTAAAATTCATTCTGATCTTTAACCGGTTTGATAACGATCCAGACGCGTGAGCTGTCCCTGAAATCCGGTTTGGTGAAACTGTTGGCGTAAGTTAAAACGCTGTCAGTCTTTAAAATTGTTTCTACAGTATCTGTTGAGATCAGATTGGAATCTGAAACAGATTTGCTGTAAAGGTTTATGATCGTTCCGAAAATATATTTGTATCCGTTATTGGAATAATCAAATGCAAAGTTCATTGCGTTTCTGTCTTTACCGGAAGCGCTGTACTGCAGAGAATTTTTAATTAATACTAACTCAGATGCTGCTGAATAATTTACCTTTAAAGAATTTAAAACAGGGGATACTGTACCTGTCAGAGTATCGATATTCAGTAAAGCGTTAAATTTTAACTTTGGATACTGCTCTGCATTAATGGTTGCAAGTTCATTGAAATTTGATGTCTGCAGATTCTGTCTGAGTAATGTCTCCGTTCCGTTTCTTGCAATTCCTATCACATCAAATCCAAGTGAACTGTTCGGGAATGTCTGACCTGTCCATGAAAAATCATACCATGAGCTTGCAGGTCCTATTATGCCGGATACATAACCCGATGTGCTCCGGAATTTTACATTCATTGTAGTAACAGCTTCAAACCAGTGATCGCAGTCAAGACAGTTTAACGCAGGTCTGCAGCATGCATCAAACATTTCAGATGCAAGCGAAGATGAAGCTCCAAGATATCCGATAAACGCCCATGAATGAAAATATGAAAGCAATCCGATAGAGTCGGCGTAAACGCTTCCGAATTCCCTAAGTTTTGCTTTTGTGCCGGCATTTAATTTTTTCCCGCCCGGGAAGTATGCGGCATTAAGAAGCATCAGATAATGAGTAGTGTCAAATGTATTGAGAAAAGTCAGCAGTGAATCATTTGAAGCGGTCGAGTCGGACATTTTCAGATTCTTGAACTGCAGGATCTTACCGTCAAGTTTTTTTACTTTGAGGAAATTGAGTCCGGTATTTTTACCTCCGTCTATGTACAGGTTACTGTTACCTACGCTGAAATACGACGCTTCCTCAGCATTACTTCCGTAAGATCTCACATAAAGCACAGCATCCGCATCTCTTAATCTGATCCCTTCATCTGAATAATAAGTGTTATTCATCTCAGAAATATCAAACTGATCTTTTTCAGATTTTGAAATTACGACCGGAAGACTTTCACCAATAAACCTGTTGTATTTGGTACCAAAAGCAATTCCGTTATTGTAAATGAAATTATAATTTTCTGACCATGATGATGTATCGGAGTCTATGACAGACCTTGCTCTCCAGTAATATAAAGTATTGTTGTTTAAAACCGGTATTGAAGTTTTAAATAAAGTAGCGCCTTCTTTAATGTTCAGATTAGTAAAAGTCTTTTTTACGGGGGAGTTGTAATTACCTGTTGTATCCATTTCAGCAATTATCTTAATATTACTCTGACCATAATCAAAATTGGGATTTAGTATTACAAACTCTACGCTGTCGGTGAATATGACTGAATTATCAGCAGGTCTGATCGGGATAAAAGAACTTTCAAGCAGCGGAATGTCGACTATGATTATATTGTCATTTGGATTTTCCAGAGGATATCGGTCATTTACATCAAGTGTTACTTTCATTTTGTAAATGCCAAGTGTGTCAATCTGAAAATTATGCCTGATCTCTTTTCTTACTTCAAAAGCTCTGATGACAGTATCTTTAAAAGATACGTTTACATTGTTTTTAATCAGCTGAAATCTTACAATACAAGTATCAGCATAGAGACCAATATTTATCGGGTTAATGGTAATAGCTGCAGGAGTATTCAGTGAAACAGACTTTGGCTCAATTTTATAATCTGCATTAGTAATCTTGAAATCAGGAGTCTTCTGATATTTCAGATTTACACCGGGATCACCTGCAAGATTGTAACTGTTAATTGTATGTCTGACGGAAAATGATAAAGAATCCCGGCTCATGGATTTACCTGCAAACTTTATCAGGTCACCCATTTTTCTCGCAGTATCATTTTTAAAAGTCTGAAGCATATATGATCCGAAATCATTTCCGTTTGTGGAAAAGCTCCAGCCCGTTGTACTCACTCCGCCGATCGCGCCTTTATTCGGCAGGTATAAAAATTTTTCCATAAAAGCCCTGAACTCAGGCTTTGCAGTCTCTCCGGTAAAGCAGGTAAGACTGATCACTAAAGGCAGTTTATTACCGTTGTTTAAAACATCCGGATCACGCATCATTATTTCCCAGTCATGACTTCCTGCATGTCCTCTGTAATTTACATATATACTGCCTGCGTTGAAAGTTTTAATAATAGAGTCAGCATAATTATAAGCTATAATTCCTGAAGTATCGTACCTGTATATTTTATTTACTATGCCCGAAATAGGAGGTGTAGCTATAAAAACGCTGGCGTCAAAATTGGATCTGTTCTGATGTGATGCCTGTTCCTGAAGAGTGCTTCCGTTAGTAATAAATGTAAAATTTTTATTCCAGTTCTCAAAAGGAAGACTTTCATACGCAATTATCTTATCAACCATTATCTGAGCTTCTGATGGTGAGTAAGCGGGAAGTCTGCCGACGCTTACCTGCGGATAATAAAAGAATGATCCGAAATTGAAATTAGCGAAATATCCTTCTGAATTAGGATAGCCGTAAACCGGAACAAGATTTTTGTAATACACTGAACCCGAGGAATTTTTTTTCGGATCAAGCGAACCTCTTCCGAAGAGACAAATAAATTTCAATTTAGGCAGCTGCCAGTTTTCATTGACATAGTTTGTGAAATACCTGACTGAAAGGGGATCTTCAAGACCGTACCCGAATATATCATAAATATCCTCTACCTCCGCCTTCACTGACCGGTAACCGTCCTGTGAATTTCTGAATGATCTGAGCTGCTCAGCCTGTGATTCCAGTATTGAGTTATAAATAATAAGATAGTCCGCGCCGTTTGTAGATGAAACCAGATTCGGAACCTGCCGCTGCTTTATCTTAAACGGCTTTGTTCTTATAGTGTCGTTAACTATCTGTATATTGCTGTTTCCGCGCGCTGAATATTTTAAAGTATCGGCATTGAATGTAAAATTTGTGATCCTGAAATTATTTAATACATCATAAATATAAACAGGAGAAGAATTACTGTATCCGCTGACTCTGAATGATCTCGAAGAAGTATCAGCGCTGTTTATTACGGCGGATAATTTTTTATTGACCAGTGAAAATTTACGGGGATAACTGACTTCAAAGAAATCGAAATACATTATACCTGTAAAGCCCGGCTGCGCATTGTATTTTACAGAAACATTATTAACAGAACTCTCCGACAGAACAGATGAGGCAAATGATAATGTAGTATCAATTCTTTTGAAATTATCCGTTTGGATTGTATTTATCAGAACACCGTTAACGCGAATTTCAAGAGAATGCTCATTAGTGATATTTAAATTTTGCGTCCCAGGATATGCAAAAAGTTTTATTGTAGAGTTTTGAGGAGAATTGCTTTGAACGGGAATTGTAAAAGTATCCGATAAAATTTCCGTATTCTGCAGCCGCTTCCAGTACCATCCTTCACCGAGAAATTTTTCTGTAGATAAAAATCTGTAATCTGATCCGGAGATATTTTCACCCTGACTGTAAAGCAGGTCTTTTTCAAAATGAATTTTGTCTGTAAAATAATTATTCTGAAATGAAGCGCCTGCAGTGTAATTTAAATTCTGATATCTGATCCCGTTTGCTCCGCCCCAGTCCGCCCAGTAAACATTTGTATCTGAATACTGATTGTAATATTCATCAGTAATATAAGCTTCTACATTATTCTGATCATAAGTTTTTACAATTCCTCCGTAATTCCTCTTGCCGTAGAAATCAAAAAAATCATTGTCATTAAAGACACCGTCCTGCTCGCCGGAAAAAAATATAGGGATCTGCAGTCCTTTATTGTAAACTTTAACTGTCCTCGGATCAAGACCGCTTGTATTAATGCCGGCGGAAACAAAATCAGCCCTGCTGATCCTGTTCATACCGTCACTGACTATATACATTTTCAGATAAGTCCTGTTTGGAGTGATCCAGTTTGGATTAGTTTGTGAATACAGCGGCTCAGCGGTACGAAATAAATTTACTGCAATAAAAAACAGCAGTAAGCTGAAGTTTCTGAAACTTCTATATTCCGGTGTTATATATTTATATTTCATATCAGCTTAAATTAAAATTTTAATTCTGGCTTTGCTGCCTTATTTTTCTGAATACTTTTGAATTTATTCTGTAGGGAGAAATATAAGTCATGGCATTTACAAAATAATTTTTCCGGTTTTTCCATTTATAATATTCATTGAACATTTCATTGATGATCGGTACACCGGATTTATAGTCGGATAAAGTAGCGCAGGAGGTAAGAAGAAAATAAGTAATTCTGTCCCTGATATCCCTGTCATCCCTGAATTTTGAATTCCTTAATTGTCTGGAGATATTCAGAATTGACTGCGCTTTATCTTCTATCATTTTTTTTGTGTTCTTTACAAGAGAAATTTTCTCTTTTGAATCCATATTTACATAAAAAAGAACTTCAGGAACGTGAACAATATTATTATTTATCTTGGCTGCCCTGATATCATATTCATAATCTTCCCATATCCTGGAATCCGTCCATGGTCCGATCTTATTTACTATCTCTCTTCTCCAGACGCATGCGCCGGTAGCCCAGGGTCTGCCATGAACATCAAATATTACTGGTATGATAGAGTTGAATGTATCATCATTTTTATTCCTAAGAAAATTTCCTTTGCTTCTGATAAGGAGCGTCTTACAATATGCCATTCCTGCTTTTGGATTCTTTTCCATAGCATCAGTAAGCTTTTCAAGGAATTCCCTGTGCCAGAAATCATCAGAATCAAGATATGCAAAGTAATCACCCTTTGCGATCAGTCTTCCTGCTTCCCTTGATAATCCCGGACCGAGATTCTTACTGTTTCTAATAAGCTTAATATTAAAATCAGCAGATCTGTATTTTTCCAGACCGGAAAGATCAAATTTCTCTTTCGAGAAGTCATCAATTAAGATAACTTCGATCGGTTTATATGTCTGGTTTATAACTGATTTTATTGATGAATTCAGTAACTCCACTCTGTTGTAAAAAGGAATGATTACAGAGATCAGTTTTCCGGAATTATTATTTAAATTCATATAATAAACGGCCTTGGTATAATTAAATACAAAGCTTTAATTTCTGAAAATATAAGAGTTTGCCTGATAATTTAATGATTACTTTTAATGTAAAAAATGTATTTCTCAAATAATTTACATTAATTATATCACAATTTGTAACCTTAAATTGTAAAGAAATGCAATAATAAAATTTGAATGATTTTGGGACTGATTAAAATAAGAATTTAATTCTTTAAAATAAATGTTTCTTTGAGGTAATATGCAAGGATCGAGTTATATAAAGACAGATGATCAGGCTTTAATAATAAATTTTTTTTACCAAGCCATTTCAGCATTCGCTTAAGTGTCCGGATCACTTCACGGTTCTTTACGGTCCTGTATCTTGACTGAAATTCCTTTATGGCAAGAAACAAATACCGGATATCTTCAGATACATTTTCCTTGTCAATTCCTTTGGATGAAAAAAGTTTTCTTATTCTCAGCGCCCTTTCCTCGCTGATCTCAATTCCAAGCTGAAAGAAATTTTCCTTTACAATTACTGTACTGCCTGAATTCAGCTTGTCAAAATTAACTATGCTGTTGTTTTCTCCGTGTCTTCTGTGCAGTATCAGTGTTTCCTTTATGTTATGCACCTTCCCTAAACTGTTTATTATCGTTATAAGCCGGAAATCTTCCGCATGATTGAATTCCTCTTCGTAACGCAGTTCATGATCTGTTATAACTGATCTCCTGTACATTATGCTGGGGTTTGCAAAAGTACATTTAAAAAGAAGACTGAATTTTAATTCATTGTCATTCTCAGGACGTAACGGTTTGGAAATTATCTCGCCTGTCTCATTTATGATATGTATGTTCGAACCTGTAAGTAAATATTCAGGATTCTTCTCCAGGAAATTATACTGTATTAATAGCCTGTCGTTTAATGAAATATCATCAGCATCCTGAATAGCAATATATTTCCCTTTCGAGATGTTGAGCGCCTTATTAAGCGACGATACGCGGCCAATGTTCTCTCCCAGATAGATTGGAAATATCCTGCCGTCTGCCGAAGCAAACTCTTTAATTATTTCCGTTGTACCGTCATCGGAACCGTCATCTACAATGATATATTCAATCTCACGGAATGTCTGTGAAAGGATGCTTTCGATTGATTCCCGTATATATTTTTTACAATTTAATACTGTAGTAATAACGGAAATTTCAGGGTTGATCATGATTTAATTTCATTTATGCTGTATCCATTTGGATTTTCCTGTTTCAGTGATCATCTTTCCGTAATCATTTTTAAGTCTCAGAAGCTCCTGCATGCTGCCTATCGTCTTTTCCATCCTTATTATTTCAGGATCTCCCGGATTCGGATCTCTGAAATTTATTATCTTTCTGAATCCGTATGATCTCATTTTTTTTATCATAAAAAAAAATCTTTTTGTCCAGTCCGTGTCTTTATCCTTAATGCCGGAACCGTTAGAGGAAAAGTTTTTCAGATATGCGTCAAAGTTTATCTTCTGTCTGCCGAAACCTCTGTTAAGCTCCCTTAAATATTTCCATGTAAGTCTTTTTGCCGGAAGAAAGTGTCTGAGTTTTAAACTGTTATCAAACCGGATCTTCCATCCTGCAAGTCTCAGCGCGTAACATAATTCCGTATCGCCTCCGGATGTCAGCATGCTTCCTGTCCTGTCCGTAAGCAATGAATGAAAACCGTTACTGTAAAGTCCTTCTATCGCAGTCCTTCTTAACACCATTCCCGCGCCCCACAATGAATGCAGCTCAGATCTTATTTCACCGTTGTTTTCCGACTGTCTGCCGGCTGAATAACTCTGTTTGAAATCTTCAAACCATTCCGGAAATTCAATGTCTGAGACCGGTTCGCTTACTCCTCCCAAAGCACCTGTCTCTTTGTTTTCTTCCATTACTCTGAAAGAATTTATCAGATAATTTTCTTCAAGACGGTTGTCATCATCGCAAAATAAAATATAATCGTAGACTGAGACTTCGATCCCTTTTTTCCTTGCAAAGGATAAACCCTGTTTCGGCTCAGACTCTATCCTGAAATCAAATGGACAATTAAATTCCTTTAACAATCCCGAAGCTGTCTCAGCAGTTTTGTCCGTTGACGCGTTGTCAACAATTATTATCTCAGCGCTGAAATCATTTGAAGAATTCAGTGAGCATAAACTCCTTATTGTTTCCCTGAGTAATTCTGAACTGTTATAGCAGCAGACGATGATTGAAAATCCTTTTTTCATATTCTGGGATCAGTTAAAAGAACGGATCACTTTTTCATTCCTTTTGTTTTTTTCACAGTTGTGCCGTTCCTGAATGAATTTACAAAAAGACTGACCTTGTTTCTTTTAAAAATTGACGGCGGATACAATACAAATGAAGGGATGAGTAACTTAATTGTCTTTGACCTCTCATTATTCTGAAAAGTAATGCGCGCTTCGTCATATAACTCTTTGGACCGCGCCTTAAATTTTCTGTATCTGAAATAAAAATAAAAATCCCTCGGGAAAAATTTCAGCCGCTGGGTATATTTATATCTGCTGTTAATTTTATTCTTTATTCCGGATTTGACTTCATATGACTTAAGTACAGAACTGTAATATTTTGTTCTGAAGATCTCCGTCAGCTTGTGACCTAAAAATAATCTGATCAGAAGACTTCTTCTGCTTTCCTTAAAAATTGTCCCCGGTCTTATTATTACTGATTTGAAAAATAAATAATGACTTTTGAAGTAACTGTAATTATAACAATTCTCTTTGGCATTTTGAAATATGACATCTGAATATTCCTTTGTTCTGCCGGAGGACATTAAAGTAAAAATATTTTTATTTACAGCTTCTGTCTTTAAAATAACAGGAACATTGCCTCTTAATTTTAAATTAGATTTTAAAGACTCCTTAAGCTCGTATTTTTTTATTATGCTTTTGTAATAATAATTTCTCATCTTCTCAACCAATGTGTGTCCGAATACGCTTCTGTAAAACAAACTCCTTCTGCTCGTTTTGAAAATATTCGGCGGATACACAATCCCGGACAGCATAAGCAAAATCAGACCTTTTAAATAACTGTACTGGTAACATTTATCATATGCTTTCTTAAATATTCTGTCTGAATAATCTTTGCCGAATTGAAAACTCTTTATGTATTTTGGTTTGAGATATCTTGTGACGCTTTTCGGATCCCTGTATGATCTCTTGTTGAAAATTCTGAATTTATAATAATTATAAAAATAATAAGGCGCGGACTGCATATCATTATTCTTCAGATGACTGATCATGGTCTGATGTGTGTTCTTCAGATTATCGGCGGATGATGTCTTATTTACTTCATGTAAAACGAACGTCCCAAGAATCACTTCCTTCTTATGTATTTTGAAATCCTTGTAAGCTTTCAAAAGAAACCAGTAATCCATTGTATAATGGTTATCTGACGGAAACTTTCCTATCTTTTCCTGAACATTTCTTTTATAAAAATAACAAACCGGATTTATCGGAAATGAATAATAAAATGACAGCATGATTTTTTTATAATCTTTCTCAGGGTATATTATCATCGGTCCGCTTTTCATATCCAGTATGAGATTGCCTACTACCATGTCGGCATTTGGATTAGAATGAAATTCTTTAACAATGTTTTTAAAAGCACCGGGCGCAAAGAAATCATCGGAATTCAGATAACAGATAATATCTCCTGTTGACATATCAAAAGCTTTATTCATAGCGTCAGACTGTCCGTTGTCTTTTTCTGAGACCCAGTTTATATGTGGATATTTTTTCAGAATGTTGACCGTATTATCTTTAGAACCGCCGTCCACTACTATATGCTCATAGTTTTTGTAACCCTGTCTGATAACGCTTTGTATAGCTTTCTCAATTTTATCCTCAGACAGATAGGAAGGTGTAAGTATGCTGATCTTTATATCTTCTGTGATTTTTTCTTTGTCAATGTCCGCCGGTTCATCCGTCCAGGGCCAGACAGTCTTGTCTTCAATTACAGCCGGTTTATATTTTTTATTTAACAGTCTCAGATGGAAAAATTCTTTTTTCCACTGCGCCTTTTCTGCATTCTCTGATCTTGTCTTATATAAATTTTTTATCTGCTTTAATTCCTCAAGTCTCGCCAGATTAAAAACTATCAGCGGCGCATCAGGGTCTCCCTCAGGAAGACTTTCATAGTTCTTAACTTTTTCAGAACCGAATTCTTTCAGCTTTTGCTTAGTGTCGGAGTAATTTTCCTCCCATGTTTTTTTGATCTGTACATAATTTCCTTCTATCATATCAGACGGAATAATATTCAGATATGTATCCAGTCCTGCTGTGCTGACGCCGAATCCTTTCCAGAGTTTTAGAAAATATTCCCACTTCAGTCTGGGAGCTGTCATGTAATGCTTCAGCTTTAATTCCGGATCATACCAGATCCTCCAGCCCGCGAGCCGCATTGCATAACAAATTTCAGTGTCACCGCCTGATGCAAGTTCTTTTCCTTTTCTGTCTGTCAGTAATGATTTAAATCCATCGCCGTATAACTTATCGAGAGCTTTCCTGCGAAGCACCATTCCCGCTCCCCAGACAAAACCTCTGGACCATGTAATGTCTCCCGGTCTGTCAAACTGTTCGCCGACCGCATAACTCCAGTTCTTCCATTTATGAAACCATTCCGGCGGTTCGACTTCGCATACTTCCTGCGTTTCGGCTCCCGCGATTGCGACCTCAGGATTACTCCTCATCAGTCTTACTACATTCTGCACAAAGTTTTCATCAAGCCAGTTATCATCATCACAGAAAACGATATACTCATATTTCGATTCCTCAATTCCTTTTTCCCTGGCAGCTGCAAGTCCGGGGACCGGCTGATATGCAATTCTTAGAGAACCTTTACAGTCCGGATATTTTTTCCATTCCGTTGCAGCGACTTCAGAAGTATTGTCTGTCGAAGCGTTATTAACTATGACCACTTCCCAGTCAACATACTTTCTTGTCTTCTGCCTGCTGAGATGCTCTAATGTTACAGCCAGCAGCTTAGCGCTGTTGTAACAGCAAATTACAACTGATACTCCTTTTCTCGCTATCCTGTTCGTGTATCCGTTTGTCAGTCTGCGAAGATAAACTGAATCTTTCTTTCTTGCTCCTTTCTTTATTAATCTTATTTGCCTTTTGGGGTTTTGGGTTTTTTGGTTCAGCAAAGAATTTAAACTTCCCAAGTTTTTTTCAATGTTTAATATTTTTAAATTATTTTCGTTTGTGCTGTCGTAATTTAATAAGTTTTCATAACCGCATTTTCTGAGATTGTTAAGAATTACTCTCAGCTGAAAAGGGATTTTTTTATTTTTTATTTTTAAGTTTCTGTAAAGCTCATTCTGATCATTGATACCTCTTTCACGCCAGATTGTACGCAGCTTGTCCCAGTTAACTTCATCACCGGAAAATAACTTACTGATGTTTAGAACGGGACTGGTTTTAATTATTATATCAGAATCTGACAGAGTTGAGTTATGATCTCTTTCAAAAATATTCTCGCCTTTCTCAATATTCTCAAACAGTGTTCCTGTATTCATATTCAGAATATCTTCCGCTGTGCTTTTTCTTACTGCTGCGCCGCCGCCAAAAGATAAACCGTTAATTAAAAGTCTGTCCTTCCCTGCCGGCAATGAGGCTGAGTTCTCAAAAAAATATTCTTTAAATTTCTCAAACCACTCCGGCGGTTCAGTTTCAAATAATGCTTCAGCTTTACCGGCTGCTGAAGTAATGTTATCATTGCTTCTTAATATGCTTAATGCATTCTGCAGATAATTCTCATCAGGCACATCGCTGTAATTAAAAAAAACAAGATAATCGTAAGCCGCCTGTCCGACAGCTTTTTTTATTGCGGATGTTTTCTCAGATTCAGCTGTAATAAATTTGAGATCTCTTTCGCCCTGACTATACCTGCTCCAGATCTTTCTGAGCGAATCTGCAAAACTCTCATCACTTTTATTTAAAACGATCAGCGTCTCAGTGTCAGCATAAGATCTTACTTTTTGCGCGGCTAAACTTTTTAATAAAAGCTGCGGTATTTTCTTTTCTGAAGACAGATCTATAATCGATGTGATCCCTGAGCGTTTAACTTTCGGCTGAAACTGCCTGTATAATTTTCTAAAATATTTATTGTAGAGATTTCCTGAAACGCTTTTTAATATTTTTATCTGCTTTGACTTGTTAGCCGAAAGGTTGTTCAGCTGTGACATCAGCTTCTCATAATAATAACCTGCATAAATGGAGCTGACGTTTTCTGAGTCTGATTTTCCGGATTCTTTTTGAGAAGATGAGATAAATTTACTGTAGGAATTTATAGTCTTCCTGAGAATATACCTGCCGGATTTTCCCCGGTAAAGTAATGCGGATTCTTTTCCTTTGCTTTTCCAGAACGTAAGGAAGTCCTCGTATTCCAGACTGTCTGCCGGAATAAATTTTCTGTAAACGGCAAACTGTTCTTTTGAAACTGTGAAATTATTTTTTAAAAGTATGTAAGGCAGCTGCGATTCAATCCGTTTTCCGTATTCTGTTTCTCCTGAAAGATCGGGAATAATTCCCGTGTCGAGTATTTTTTCCCAGGCGCTTTTTCTTAAAACTGTTCCTGTTATATTGAAAATCTCATTCTGTTCCTGACTGTTATTTGATCCCTGAATATATCTGCCGTTAAAAAGTTTTTCATCCAGCCACGCAGGAAGCATACTGTCTGTAAAAATTTCTTTAGGTGAAATGACAAGACCTGTTTCTTTATTAGCTTTAATATTATCGGTAACAGTCTTCAGAAAATTTTCGCTGAGACTAAACCTCCCGTCACAAACCAGAATGTATTCGAATTTTGCTTTATCAAACGCCGACTTAAGCGCTGAATTAAAATCAGAATATTCCTGACGTATTATTTTATAGGGAAGTTTATTGTGTTCTTTATCCGATAGAATTTTCTCAGCTTCACTGTAAGTGTTGTCTTCTGAACCGTTATCGGCAAATATTATTTCCGCTTCCGTCACATCATCTAAATTCTGAGAATTGATCTCTTTCAGTGAATCTATAATTCCTTCCGGATCATTCTGCATACACATGACGATAGAAAGTCCGTCAAGACGGATCATCTCATTCAGTCTGCTGTAAAGTAATATGTCTTTTGAATAAATTTCCGGATCGAGTTTAATGGCTTCATTTAGCTGCGCTTCCGCTGCAGCGGGATCATCTGTATCGGCGAGAATTTTCTTGGAATTTTCAAATGAATAATTTGCGAAATGTTTTGATGCGGATTTTATTACCTGTTCTCTTTTATCTTCGGGTACGTATTGTGAAAATCTTTCAATTATCCTGTGAATGTCTTTCACATTCTGACCTGACTTTGCAAGACTGCTTGTCATAGAAGCTCTGTGAATTCTGTATTCTGCAAGAGGTTCAGTTACATATCCGACTTCATAATTCGCCGCTATCCTCACCCACATTTCCCAGTCTTCCCCTGCCATCTGCCATCCGTCACCGGTCATATCCTTATTTACAAATCCCCCGAGGTTTTCATAAACTTCTCTCTTTACAACCATTGAAGCATACTGTATCCGCTGCTTCTCAGCGATCTTCATCAGCCAGTCATCAAGTATTCCGTCTTCCTCTCTTTCAAGCTCTGATATCCACAGCCAGTTGCCTTTTTCATCTATGAATAAATGCCTGCAGAATGCCGCGCCTATATCAGGATAATCGGTAAATGTTTTTCCCATTCTCTCATAAAATCCGTCCCTCACCATATCATCCTGATGAAGTATGTGAATTAATTTACCTTTTGATTTTCTTATGCAAGTATCATAGTTTTTCGAATGTCCTACATTTACGGGCTGTCTGAAATAATTTACAATGCCGTTTCCGTGCTTATTAACAATTCCCTCAGCATCGCCTGATTCCGAGCAGTCGTCAATAACATAAATTTCCATCTGACCGGAACCGGTATACTGCGATAAAACTTTCTCAATTATTTTATTTAAAAATGAAGTGTTGTTATAAACAGGTATCATTACTGACCAGAGCGGACGCTGCTCTGACATGCTGACGGGTAAAAACTTCGATAAAGATTTGCTTGTATCTAAAAGCATCTGCAGAACATTTTTAATTTATAGAACTTAAAATAAAATCAGATTATTTTCCATCCTGGATCCTCGCTGATCAATTCACTGTAATTATTTTTTAGAGAATTATCGTCAAGTATTTTCCGCAAAGTGTTTATTTCCTTATTCCTTTTTTCTAAAAATCCTGTATCGCTTTTCAGCAGTTCATTATAATAATTATCTGCCTCATCATATTCATCATTTCTTATGCTGAGTATCGTGAGACTTAAATATCTTAGCGCTAATATTTTTTTAATAAAACCGCTGTATCTGTGATCAAACTTTTCATCGATCAGTTTATAATATTTCAGATCCTTTATAAGATTGCTTTTCAGAGTATCGCCCTGCCAGTTGCCGCTCGCATGAATTCTGTAAAGACACATTGTCCTGTCAATATATCTTATCTTTCCCTTTTCAGAAAGCATCAGATACAAAGGCATATCACCGTAAGGGACATCTTCATACCAGTCAGGTAATTTGCCGGGATTTCTGCACATTACAGAAGCAGTCATAATTGGATTAAATCCGTGAAATAATTTCTCAACAGGAAGTTCGTTTCCAATGCCTGTAAATTCAGTCTCCCATTCCTGACCTGACATTTCATCAATGACAAATGATCTGTGATAACACATTGACGCATCACTTTCAGAATCGAGAAGATCCGCCTGTATCTGAAGTTTATTTTCATCAGTCCATTCATCATCTCCGTTAAGCAAAGCGAGATACTCGCCTCTGCATCTGGAAAAAGTAGCGACATCCATCTGCATCATCCCTATGTTTTTCTCAGGGAAAAATGGTTTTACTTTGTCCGGAAATCTGTCAGCGTAATCTTTTACAATCTCACGCGTATCATCCGCCGAACAGTCTTCGCCGATCACAATCTCAAAATCAAAATCCGTTTTCTGCATAAGTACGGAATCCAGACAGCGGGAAATATATTTCCCGTGATTATATGCTGACATCCAGACGCTGACCTTCATTATAATTGAATGAATTAAAATAAATTAAATATTACAAATTATTAATTCCTATATACATGCCTCTTCCGAAGAGTCCCTCTTTGTCATAATGAACTTCAAGTCCGGCATCTGTCATTGCTTTTCTGTACTGCGCGTCATCAAAGAGTCCAAGTTCGTGCAGTTCATTGAAATGTATCACGCCCTCCGGAGTCCCTGCAAGATAATGAATATCAAGCACGGACATTTCATCTTTCATAATACTGTTGTACATCCATGCGATCTTCATATCCTTTTCATCATAATGATTTGCAGTGATAGTATTTACAAAGTAAGTTTCTTTGCTGAACCACGGCTCAATGATGAGAAGACCATTTTCTTTAAGATGATCTGCCATCGTGGCAACAGCTTTGACAAGATTCTCATAAGTCTTAACATATGCGATCGAACTGAACAGGCAGGTGACGACATCAAATTCTTTACGGAGATTAAATTCAGTCATATCCGATTCATGAAATACTATACCTGGACATCTCTGACAGGCTATATCGAGAAGTTCTTTATTTATATCGAGACCTTCGCATTCATATCTTGACTTTAGAATTTCAATATGCTTTCCCGTTCCGCAGGCGGTATCAAGTATCGACACAGCGCCGGGATTGAAATTACTGATTATTTCCGTTAGTCTTTCGGACGCTTTTTTATAATCCTTGAAATGATATAAAGCGTCATAAAACTTTGCTGACTTTACAAACAATTGAATTAAATTATTTTATAGAAAAATTTTTTAATATATAACATGACGCATTATCACTTCATCAATTTTTCCGGTACGCCGGAAAGTAACCGTTCCTGTCATCGGGATCCGCTTTAACTTCAGCGCATAGTTTTTCATACACATTACTGTTATAGACCTGTTTCAGATTTACAAAAGGAAGTTTATAAGCTCCGAATCTTTCCTTTGACATTGCTATGCTGTCATCTTCCCTGAGCCCTCCGCCGAGATTCATCACCGGGATTTTTTTGCTTTTGTAATATTTCAAACCCGCCCAGAGCAGTGTCGGAGCGTATTTCCTGCCTTCCGGCAGGGGAACATTAAAAAGACAGTCAGCTGAATATTCCGTGTGAGCGAAAATATAAACAGACACAATTTTATCGTTTTCCACCGCGCCCGTCATATAGACATTTTCAAGCCCGCATATATACTCAAGTGTTTCAGGTTTGAAATAACTGGCTTCCGAAGCGTTAATGCTTTTCAGAAAACTATAATAATTCGATATAAAAAATTCCGTCAGCGTAGTTTTATCATATATAAATCCCGCTTCAGTTCTTCTGAAATTTTTTATAATTCTCTTTCTGTTTGTATCAAGATTATCATACAGTTCAGTCAGACTCTGCCGGAGATCGAGAAAGTATAAATTTGTATTACTGTAAGAATCTTCTGCATGGAAATATTCAGTTTTTGTAAACAGGGGATTCTGACTTATGTAACCGCATACATAATTTTTTTCTTTTGTAAATTCATCCAGGTATTTTAAAAAATCAGGATGCGCGCCCGTTCCCGTAAAGCCTGAAAATCCGTAAGGCGTTACAATATCAATATAACTTTTGAATTCTCTTTCAGCTAAAGGACAGATTATTTTTATATTATCCTTTTCAAATACATACAGAAAAGTTTTATATCCTGTCGTCAGATTCATCGCCAGACAGCTTTGCCTTGTGTGCGCAAATGAATGACTGATCCCTTCAAGTGCCTGATCCCATTCCGCGGAATCAGCCGGAATAAGACTGTGGATACTCATAAAATATCAATTTCCAGTAAAGATTTTCTCACTTGCTCCGGTGAATTAAACATTAAGTTGTCTATAATGGATAATGGTCCGACAAACTCGTTATAGTATTGCTTATACTTTATGTCTCTTGACTTAATAAATTTTAGTTCGATACCTTCAAGTTTAAAATCTTCATATTTATATAAACCAACGCCGCCGGAAAGGTTTATATATTCATCCGCATTTTCTTTTTTACAAATGTCAATTATTCTGTTTTGTCCTTTCAATTCTTTGTTGTCATAAATTTCAGATGATTCGATAATTTGAGTGTCAATGTTCAGATACTTATTCACATTTACAATGCCTGAAAGCGCCAGCTTTGAAATTCCGGTTATGTTACCGGATAATAAGTTTTCGATCATAGGAAATATTGTTGTAAAAAACGGGGCGTTTAAATAATTATAATAAAATGATTTTAATAATTTTCTTTTCCGCGCTTCAGTGAGAGAAACTAAAACTTTATTAATGTCACTTCTCGAACCGTTTTGTTTAACCGGAACTGTGAATAAAAGCTTTTCCTTGCTGTGAAGAATATAATTCCTGTTTATCCATCCGCTGTTTATAAACTGAACATCATCTAAAATTATAAACTTATCTGCATAATTTATAAGCTGAAAATATCCAAGATACGGAAAAAGATACGGCTGCATTATTGCTATCTTCATAAGGAATTTTCAGAACAAATAAAGTCGTAAAATGTATTTAAAATTGAAAATAGTCATAATGCTTTTCAGATAAAACGGAAATTAAAACTTAAAGAATAGTTAGTAGTTAGTAGTTAGTAGTTAGTAGTTAGTAGTTAGTAGTTAGTAGTTAGTAGTTAGTAGTTAGTAGTTAATTCTTCGCTGTTGTTGGTGTTTTCAAAAAGTTTGCATAAGTTTCATTTGAATTTATTTTCGCATTTTATGCAAACTTTTTGATCACCAACAACTGACTTAACTGTGCAACTATCTTGAAACTTCGCCGGCAATGAATTATCAATACATTTTTTCAACGTCAATTAAAAACGACGCTGAGTCCCCGCGGAAAATTCATTGTGAATTTGAATGCAGTCTAATCGGGTGACTCAGCTGTGACATTTTCTGCAGGGACTCATTGGGCCGGAATATGGTAATCAACGAGAACTGTCATTCCCGCGTGCTTCCGGCGGGAATCCATTCACAAGAGGGACAATTATCAATTATCAATTATCAATGATCAATGATCAATATTTTTTTTAACGTCAATATTAATTTGTTTTCTATAATGATGAAAACGCTAAAGCGGTTAAAAGTATTATGAAAAGAATAAACGCTGCAATTCGCAAACACCGCCTATGATCAAGGCAAGTAATCAATGAGATCTGTCATTCCCGCGTGCTTCCGGCGGGAATCCATTCACTGCGTAATGCATCCAAATTAATCAGAATGAAGTTTATTTTTTCATTACGCATTTTGCATTACGCAAATTGCGTAATACAATATGCATAATATGAATGCATGAGTAAAAAAAGATTTCATGATTTCATTTACTGCTAATATTTTTATCTACAGTAACTAATCAAGAAATCCTACAATCCTTTAATCAAGGTTCAGACAATTTCAATTTGTCTGAACCCTGATTCACTTGATTAAAAGATTTCATGATTTTTTTTACAGCCAATATTTTTAGAAACAGTAACTAATCAAGAAATCCTACAATCCTTTAATCAAGGTTCAGACAAACAAAAAACCCCGCTATCTTACCGCGGGGTTAGAGTTTATTGCTAATTGCTAATTGTTAACTGTTAATTGTTAATTGTTTTTCATTACCGGATTTGTTTTTTCGGACACGTTAAAGTTCACTGCCTTGTCCGGACGATGTCTGACTGACCTGACTGATTCCCGAATTTTGAGATTCATTTCCCGCTGCGCTTCCCTCACCAGAAGCGTTACCGTTTCCCGCAAATCCTCCTCTATGTCTATAACCAAGATCTTTAATCACTCTCGCGGATTTATATCCCGCATGGAAATCAGGATCAATGATTTTGAATTTATTCATAAGTCTGTCTATGGAATCCAATATATTGTCAGCTTCTCTAAATATCGTCTGCATTGTCTTCTTAGCTCCTGACTTCGTTGCTGCGCCTGTATTCTTTGCGCCCAGAGCATCGGTATATAGTGCGATCTTTTCTTCGAATTCTGTGAAACTATCCGCTGTGATCCCATACCGTGTTAAGTCTTCCCGGAATCTTAAAGCCGTATCTTTAATCGAGATCAGCTCTATCACAAGTCCGGCATCTCTGTATTTATTCAAGTGCGAGATCTTGAAATTCACGGATTCCATCAGCAGTATATCTCCTTTTTTTCTTTGCGTAAGAATATATAGCTCCTGCAACCGCAAGCCCGTGATCCGTTGCTGCATTTCTCATTTCCATTTTATTTCTCACCTTACCTGTTGTCGATTTGCTTCTCTCGTTTTCAATCGATTCAATGTTATGAAGGATTGATTTGAATGTGTTCACGTGTTCTGTGAATTCTTCATTATCCGTGTAACCCTGGCTGTGATCATCAAGATAAGCCCGTACTCCTGTAAACATGGAGTATTTGTTTTTTTGATATTTTATCATTTTACTAATTTTCCTTTCGCCGTATTTACGGCATTTTTTTTTAGTTTATGGTTTATTGTTAATTCGCCGTTACCATCTCAAAAGCCCGCTCAGTATATTTCAGAGTGTTGTCTGCGGATCTCCAGACTCCGGAATCTTCGGTTTGAAAATGTCCCGGCTTTTTTTTTTGTTACTGGTTATTTCAATTATTTGAAATTTATTTCTGTAAATCTTATCTTTTCTTATTTTTTATTGCCTATGTTCATTTTTTTGTGAAAAATTTTTCACTTTTTAAATTTTTTTTCTTTTTCAGAAAATTTATTTACCTTCACAAGACATTTCTTTACATTCACAGGATATTTCTTAACTTTCACAAAACTTTTCTTTACTTACACCGGACATTTCCTGACTTTCACAAAACATTTCTAAACATTCACCGGACATTTCCTGATTTTCATAAAACATTTCTAAACATTCACAGGACATTTCCTGACTTTCACAATACATTTCTAAATATTCACCGGACATTTCCTGACTTTCACAATACATTTCTAAACATTCACAGGACATTTCCTGACTTTCAAATGACATCACCTGACTTTCAAGAGACATTTCTTCCCGTAGACTGAAAATTTCTTCACTTACATAACTCTTCGTTTCGCATTCACAACTCTTCGCTTCGCATTTTACTTTCTTTGCATCGCATTTTACTTTCTTCGTTTCGCATTCAAGTTTCTTTATTTCATTATCACTATTCCTTATATCACTTTTCCTCTTCTTTTTTGCATTATCAGAACTCTTTATTAAGTTTCTTCGTCGCTTTATTCAGAATTTGCAGTACTTTGTTTAATCTCTCCGCCTCTTCGCATCACATTCATCATTCTTCATTTTATTGTACGATTTCTTTTTACAGTGATGGTGTTTCTTTTTATCATACTCTGGATTCTTTGTTTTATTTTCGTGTTACTTCTTTTCTGATCTGCACTTATTAATTTAAATTCTCCTTATTATGTGAGAATCTTAGAATTTCATTTTTCTTTGGTCCCCCCTTATGCCTCTAAATAAAAATTCTATTTACTTAAAATTACAGTTTAATTATTTTCAGCTGACCGTCATCTTTGTTGCTCAGTGAAGATCAGATGTATGTAAAAGAACTATACAAAATTAACGGGAGTTGGCATTTAAAAACAACGGACATTTTGACGATTTTGTGAAGTGAAATTTTTTTTCGGAAATTTATTGTTTTTTTATTGCAGTAATTTTTTTTAGTTTAGCGTGTAAGGTTTTTTCTTTTTAAAATTTCTTTATTTTAAAAATAATAATTATGCTGACAGATATAAATTCGCTGACAGGAGATGAGCTGAAAAGTTTTGAGAACTTTATACACTCACCTTACTTCAACAGGTACCGCACTATTAAAAAATTATTTCAGTATATAAAAAGTTTTCATCCGAATGTAACTCCGAAAGATGTTTACGAAAAAAATATTTCCGCAGCGGTGTACGGAAAAGTAAAAGTAAACAGTCATACCATACGAAAGCTAGTATCCGATTTTAACAAACTCTTTGAAAAGTTTCTCTTTCTCGAGAGAGCTCAAAAGGACAAAGCAGCAGGAGCGGTGATACTGCTTAATGAGTTCGGAAAAAAACTTTTATGGAGATCATACAATAAAAAAATTTCTGAAATACAGAAATACAGTGACAGTGATTTCGGGATAGATGAAAAATATTATCTGAATAAGCTCAATTTTTATTCAGAGTTCTTTATGCATTCACATACAACCATCAGTAAGGATACATCGAAAATTTCCCTGAAGAAAATTGAATATCTCAATCTGTATTTTGTTTATCAGACTTTAGTATTTAATATTAATTATTATTCCGACAGGTATACCCATAAAGCAGTTAAGCGGCGTCCGCCGGGTATGATTCAGAATGTTTACGGTTTCATTAATGAGCACATAAAATATTTCTCAAAGTCTTATCCGGACATAATGATGCTGTATTATACAAGTCTGATGACAGAGACGGGTGATGTTAAATACTTTGACGCGCTGCAGAATTATTACAGACGTAATAAAAAGAAGTATGATGACAATCTGATGACGATGTTTTATGTGTCTTCCGTAGGTTTTCTTAAAACGAGATCACTGCGTGAGCCTGACAGGAAGAATGTTTTAAAGTTATTCATCTTCCGTAAAAAATCCATGGAAGGAAAATATTTTGAGAATTTTTTCAGGGAAGGCAAAAACATTCCGCCGTTTCTTTTTTTCAGCATGGTAAACGACGCCGTAAAACTGAATCAGACTGAATGGGCGGAAGAGTTTATAAAGATCCATAAAACATATCTGCTTCCCCAGTACAGCAAAGATATTCTGAACATAACCGGGATCATACTGGATTTTTTTAAAGGAGATTATTCTGATATTAATAAGAATATCAGCAAAGTAAAAAAATCCAACATATTACATTTCATCTATTCCCGCCTGATAAAAATGATGATGTTATTTGAAAGTGGCGAATTCCCCGCACTCCGCCGCGAAGCCGAATCCATGCGCAAATATCTTGACCGCAAAACCAAAGAGCAGACGCGTTTCGACGAACTCATCAGATCGTCCTATAACTTCCTGAACAGCATACACTATTTGGAAAAAATTAAAAACAACGAAGTTAATAAAAGCAGTAAGAAGTTTGTACAGTTTAAAAAGGATCTGATCTCAGGTCCGCGCATGCCGGAGTATTGGAATTGGTTTGAGAGGTCGGTTAATATTAAATTTTAAATTTTAAATTTTAAATTTAAAGTTTAGAATTTTGAATTTAGAATTTAGAATTTTCTCTTTCTATATCCCGGAGACACTTATATAGATTTATATTCCCCTTTTGAAAATGAGGGAGCCGGTGAATAGAGATTCCATCGGCGGAAAGATAGAATTGAAAAAGTTATGGTAAAAGGATAATTTGCTCTGCAACTTATCTCAGTTGGCAGAGCAAATGACTTTTAATTATTAGGTCAAAGGTTCTAGGTCCCATGGTCGCACAATTCAATTTTTATAAATTCAATTTTCAAATAATTTTAATTATATAGATTATGGTTCTGATTATTAAAAGAAATTCAAAGAATAGAAAATTAAAAGAATTAACGAATATGCCAAAGACAAAAAGAGGTTTCAAAGCTTCTGAATACTGCGGTAAAGTTAAAGTGAAAGAGGATGCCGTAACTATTCAAAAAAAGTTAAGAAATGAATGGAAATAGTATTGTTGTAGATACAAATATTCTTATTTACCTGATTGGAGGGGATAAGACAATATCGGCTTACCTTGAAAATTTGAGTGTATATGTTTCGTTCATTACAGAATTAGAGCTGCTAAGTTTTCAAAAATTAACAGAAGCTGATGAAAGAATAATTGAAAAGTTACTTTCAAATTGTATAATTATAGATATCAATGATACTATCAAGAAAACCTCAGTTAATCTTCGCAAGAGTTACAATCTTAAAATTCCGGATTCTTTAATTTGTTCAACATCTTTATTTTTAAACTTACCTTATTATCTTCCGATATTCAATTCAAGAAAATAGATGAGTTAAGTTTGATCTTCTATGATAGAAGTTAAATCCCTGTAATTTTATTTACTATTTGGAAAAATTTTACTCGCTCCCAATCTCCCGATTGTGACCGTATATCTTTCTAATTAGGATTAATTTTCTTACAAAGTACTCTCTCGCTCCCAATCTCCCGATTGGGAGCGTTTCTCTTGCCAAGTTTGAATTAATACTTTAGTCTCCGGCGCTCATCCGGGACTCAGACAGATACGCGCGAATCCTCGAAAATCGTTGCTTCAAAAAGTATGCCTTTTCTATCAATTCCTCTAATAATTTTTATGATTTTTATCATTTAACAATCTGACCACAGTCCTATTTTCTGATAATTATTCTTAGTAAAATTCTGACGGTAAAGTTTGTCAAACTTCTGATATTATTGAGATGAACTAATTTTTTAAATAAAATTTAGAAATCATGAAAAAGTTAATATTTACAATTTGGATATTGGCAGTGACAATTAATGTTAGCAAAAGTGAAGGAGAGTGGATACCTATTGGACCGGAAAACAACAAGTGGATTACTTCGTTTACTTCAAATGAACATTTCGTTTTTACAGGTACATATTATGGTGAAATGTACAAAACTTCTAATCAGGGAATTAGCTGGATTGAAATTGATAGTATAAGACCAAATGGAAATAATGTTGGCAACCATATGATTTCAATAGATAATTTTATAATTTGCGCCGGTCAATTTGGAGGAATATACAGGTCTTCGAACAATGGAGATAACTGGAATTTTATTATTAACGGGATGCCTGGATACTATTCTGTAGGAAGTCTATATAGTACAGCCACGCATATTTTTACTTCTTACGCCACAGGGATATTCCGTTCATCAAATTATGGAGATAACTGGTATTCTGTGAATAATGGATTAATTACCTATGGTGCAAACGCTTTTATTTCAACCGAAGATTATTTATTTGCCAGTACTGAATTTGGAGTTTTCCGCTCATCGAATAATGGTGATTATTGGATCAAAAGAAATAGTGGTTTGAGCGGAAATATTACCAGCTTTTCCTACAACGGGATATACTTATTTGCTTCCGGTAAAAACGGAGTTTTCAGATCTTCTGATTATGGAGAAAACTGGATTGCTTCAAATAATGGTTTTTCAGGTTTAAATGCTACTTCAATAGCTTCCTCCGGAAATAAAATATTTGTTTCAAATAATTTGGGTTTGCACTATTCATATAATAACGGTTTAAGCTGGAATCTTGAAAATGAAGGATTTAATTCCAATACACAAATAACTAAACTTCACATAAATAATAATCAACTCTATACAGGAATAAGAGAAGGTTCAGTATGGAAAAGAGCTTTATCCGATTTTACACAGGAAATATCCTCGAATGATATTGGAGTTTCTAATTTTCCAGTACCTGAATTAAGTATGATCAATTATTTAGACTGTGAATCAGATTTAGTAATTTATCCTAAAGCTGAAATTGTCAATTTCGGTACAAGCAACCAGTTTTCCAATTTTGAGATTAAGATGGAAATTAAAAACAATGGTACAATTTTTTATTCAGATATAATTTATGATACCTTGAGTTCCGGATTGACCCGCATAGTAGATTTTGATCCTATCTTCTTTTCTCGCAGTACAACAGAAAAAAACTATATAATAAAATCTTGGACTATTTTAAATACGGATAATAACACTTCCAATGATACCGCAAGCTCTTTATTTTCAGTTACAAATATTAATTTCGGCGGCGGTCATGAATCAAATTTTGGATATTATTTTGCGAACTCTACTCCCGAGGCAAGCTGTGCTCCAAATCAGCCTGTTTTTTATTGGGAGGATACTACAGGCAGCGTGAATTTAATATCTAATGGTGTAGCTAAAATACCATTGAGTGGAGGTAATTTAAATGATGGATATTTCTTATTAAATAATATTTTACCTCAGGGAGATAAATTTCAATTCAATGGAATCTGTTATGATACATTTGGAATTTCTACAAATGGAATAATTGGGCTTGGATCGTCAACCGGAGGATTATCTGAACATCCTCCGCCGATCGATTTTGGAAATTCAGAAATAACAGGGGCAGCAATACTTGCTTTCTGGTATGATTTTGATTTTAGTGCATCAATGATTACAGGAAGAAATTTGAAGTATAAAGTAGCAAACAATAAAATCATAATTACTTATGACAGAGTGCCACAGTGGTATCCTTCTGATGCGAATGACTATACTACATTTCAGGTTATACTCGAAACATCACCTTTATGCGGATTAAATAATGGGATAGTAACAGTTCAGTATGATAATACAAAATGCGGCTCAACATTTTTAAACAATTATAATAATTATACACTTAGATCTCACAAAGTAGGGATTCAAAACATTACAGGGAATAAGTTTATTAATTACCGATTTAAGACAAATGAGGGAATGATCACATCAGGACCTTTATTCTATTCTCCAACTGCTCTTTCATTTAATTCAGATAATACTTTGTTACCAATTGAATTGTCCTCCTTCTCATCTTTTATCAATGAAAACAATGTCAATTTAATCTGGCAGACAATAAACGAAATAAACAACTCCGGCTTTGACATTGAAAGATCAGCAACTGATGACCAGTGGATAAAAGCAGGTTCCATTCCCGGAAACGGAAATTCAAATGAACCGAAAGAGTATTCCTTCACAGACAAAAACCTTGCTCCCGGAAAATACAACTACAGATTAAAACAAATCGACTTTAACGGCAGCTTTGAATATTACAGTCTTGCAGGTGAAGTGTCTATCGGCATTCCTGATAAATATGAGCTGTCACAGAATTATCCGAACCCGTTCAATCCGTCTACAGTCATTCGTTATTCCTTAACCGAAAATAGTTTTACTACTCTTAAGATATATGACGTAACCGGCAGGGAGATGACAATACTTGTAAATGAAAAACAGGAAGCCGGTAGATATGAAGTAATATTCAACGGCAGTAATCTCGCCAGCGGAGTTTATTTTTATGAATTGAGATCGGGGGATTTTGTTGCGCAGAAAAAAATGATGATACTGAAATAGTTAGTAGTTAATAGTTAGTAGTTAATAGTTAATAGTTAGTAGTTAATAGTTAGTAGAAAAAAGTTAGTAGTTAACAGATAGTAGTTACTATTAAAAAGTTAGTAGATAAAAGTTAGAAGTTAATTATTAATAGTTTGAAGTTAATATTTTCTCCTTCCATAGCCCCGACTCCCCCTCCTTGCAAAGGAGGGGGCTGGGGGGTGGTTGTCGCGCAGGCTGAAGCTTGCAGCTACTTCACTCTCTCAATCTGATTTTCCAGCAAGAATAAATCTTTAAAAGTCCTCATCAAATAGTATGCCTTTTCTAATAATTCCGCAAAATAATTTTTATGATTTTTATCATTCAACAATCTGACCACAGTCCTGTTCTCTGAAAATTATTCCTGGTAATATTCAGACGGTAAAGTTTGTCAAACTTCTGATAATATTGAGATGAACTAATTTTTTAATTAAAATTTAGAAATCATGAAAAAGTTAATTTTTACAATTTGTATGCTGTTATTTATTATAATTGTTCCGCTTGAAATAAATGCACAATGGGTTCAGGTGAATATAGGAACTGTAAATGTTTCAACTCTTAAAAGTGATGGAAATTTGTTACTTGCCGGTACGAATTCCGGTTTTTATTTGTCCTCAGACAACGGAGCAACCTGGAATCAAAGAAATAACGGATTAACAAATTTAGGGATTCGCGATCTGGCAGTTAGTGGTACAAATTATATAGTTGCTACTGATAGCGGGGAGTATCTTTCTTCTGATCAGGGTGCTAATTGGAATTTTTTTGGGATTACCCCATTCCCGCTACATAATTTTGCCGTTATAGGATCTACAATTATGGCAAGCAGCGGTCCAAGTGTTTTCCGATCTACTAATTTTGGAAATAATTGGAGTTTGGAACATTTTTTCCTCTTGTTTAATGCATATGGGCAACCTTCAAACATTACCTGCATAGAGGCAATTGGTTCAACATTTCACCTGGGATCTTATGATGGCGGTGCTGTTTTGTCAACTGATTATGGCTCAAGTTGGGTATGGGATGGCGGCGGTCTACCCTATCATTATCCGTTATCGCTTCCCACAGTTTATGGATTTGCATCCATCGGTAATAATTTATATTTAGGGTCAACCGGATATACCTATAATGGGATTTACACCGGTGGTTTATACCACAGGGATATCAATGCTACAGGCTGGTCACTACTAAGTAATAATTTATATATGTCAATCACTTGCCTGGGATCAGAATCTGACAAATTGTTTGTTGGTGCATCAGGATTTCTTATGACAACTAACAATGGATTAAACTGGATAAATAAATCTCAGGGATTAAATCCTTCCGGTAATGTTTATTCAATTCTTAATAAGGATGATCTTATCTTTATTATCAATAACGGCAGAATCTGGAAACGCAATAAAGCGGAAATGTATTCCTATCAACCAAATGATATTGGTGCGGTTAAGGTTTCGAATCCTCAGATCAATGGTAATTATTATGTTGATTGCGATTCCGGAGTTTATATTTATCCAGGAACAACAATAGAAAACTTCGGGTCAAATAATCAGATAACACCTTTTGAAGTATTTTTCGAAATCAAGTACGGAACAAACACTGTATATCTGAACTCCGAATTTGACACTATAAGTGCGGGTGGCTCTCATGATGTGATATTCGATCCTTATTATGTTCCTGAGAATGCAGTGGGGGAATTCAAAATAAAATCATGGACTAAATTGCTGTCGGATTCAAATGAATATAATGATACATCCTGGTCGGTATTTAATGTATTTAATCCAAATTATTCAGTTACACCAAATGTACTTTCAGGAGGATATGAATTTGCAAATTCAACAACTGGTGCCGGTTGCGCTCCTGATCAACCTGTTTTTTATTGGGAAGACACAACTGGAAGTATAAGTCTTATATCAAATGGAATACCTCAAATCCCGTTAAGTGAAGGAGATTTAGATAACGGGGTTTTCTTAATTGAGAATATTTTTCAATCAGGTTTCAGATTTTTCTCTGATATTTTTAATGATTTTAAAATTTCGACAAATGGAATTATAGGTATGGGGGAAAATTCAATGGGAATAACAGATCCCGACCCTAAACCGGTACCCGAACTTAGTACTATGGTAGTGCCGGCATTTTTTGCATTCTGGTGTGACCTTGATTTTAGTGATCCGGATGTATTGGGAAGAAATTTAAAATACAAAGTAATTAATAACAGGCTCATCATTACTTATGACAGAGTTCCTGTCAAGAACCCATTACAAGATTCTGAAGATTATTTATCCTTTCAGATAATTCTGGAACCAAATCCGACCAGTAATGGAATTCTCACAGTTCAGTTTGACAATACAATAACCGGATCATCATTCTTAAACAAATATTATTCCAATACATTAAATGCTCACACTATCGGGCTCCAGGAATATGATTACAGAATCAATAGAGGAATTCAATACAGACACCAAAACTCAGCAGGAGTAGTAATAACAAATGGTCCTTTATTCAGTTCACCACTTGCAGTTTCGTTTGGTACTGATAATTCAGTTCTCCCGGCTGAACTTTTATCTTTCACATCATCCGTTAATGAAAACAATGTCAATTTAATCTGGCAGACAATTAAAGAAATAAACAACTCCGGCTTTGACATTGAAAGATCAAATGTAAAAGACCAGTGGACAAAGGCAGGTTTTATTCAGGGAAATGGAAATTCGAATGAACCGAAGGATTATTCCTTCACAGATAAAAACCTTGCTCCCGGAAAATACAACTACAGATTAAAACAAATCGACTTCAACGGCAGTTTTGAATATTTCAGTCTTGCGGGTGAAGTGTTTATCGGCATTCCTGATAAATATGAACTGTCACAGAATTATCCGAACCCGTTCAATCCGTCTACAATCATTCGTTATTCTTTAACCGAAAATAGTTTTACGACTCTGAAGATATATGACGTAACCGGAAGGGAGATGACAAGACTTGTAAATGAAAAACAGGAAGCCGGCAGATATGAAGTCATATTCAACGGCAGCAATTTCGCCAGCGGAGTTTATTTTTATGAATTGAGATCGGGGGATTTTGTTGCGCAGAAAAAAATGGTGATCGTGAAATAGTTAATAGTTAGTAGTTAATAGTTAGTAGTTAATAGTTAATAGTTAGTAGTTAATAGTTAGTAGTTAATAGTTAATAGTTAGTAGAAAAAAGTTAGTAGTTAACAGATAGTAGTTACTATTAAAAAGTTAGTAGTTAATAGTTAGAAGTTAATTAAGTTAGTAGTTAATATTTTCTCCTTCCATAGCCTCGACTCCCCATCCTTGCAAAGGAGGGGGCCGGGGGGTGGTTGTCATGATAGTATTAGCTTTAATTTTACGAGCCCGATTTTTTCTCTCGCTCCGCTCTCCCGATCGGGAGCGTTTATTTTTCCAATTGAGGATTAATTTTTTTTACAAAGTATAGTATTATTAAGTGGTTGCCCGCAAGCTAAAGCATGCGGCTACGATTCCATTTATTTTTAATTTAAGAATGAAATTTCCCCATCCTTTCAAAGGAGGGGGTTAGGGGGAGGTTGCGCGAATGATAGAGTTTAATTTAGTTCACAATCAATGTTCGTAAGCGCCGATGTCAGGAGGATTTTCAGGCGTTAGTTTCTTTCCGTAAAAATCCGTGACTGCCGGTAAAAAATTTTTCTGAACGGTAATGCCGGAGTTAATAAGCGGACTGAAAGGGAAGAGCTTATATGCGGAAAGTGTATCGATCTTAAAAGCATTATTCACAGTATCTCTGAGTGTAAATGGATTTCTTAACTTCGGGTCTCCGTAAATTCCTCTCTTTATGGAATTAAAAATTTCCTGACCGGTAGCTGCAGTAAATTCATTGAAACTTCTGTATGCTTTTCTTCCCCATATAATTACAAACAATCCGTTATGATTGAAATATGAATTTGATCTGAAAATCAGATTAACTTGTTTTGAAACGTCTATATTTATGAACTTTGCTGAATTCACTGTAATGAAAATATTGTTTTCTACAAAAGTATTTGTAGTAGAACCCTGAATATCAAAGCATGTTGGAGAGTTCTTTCCAATCGCAGTTACTATAATAGTATTGTTATATATTCTGTTATGATCTGCTCCTATTGTAGAGTAAATCTTAATAGCGCTGTGATTATTTTTTAAACCGTCATTTTTGCTTATGTTGTACCTGACAATGTTATTATCGCTTCCGCTTCCGTTATTATCACCGGATATCAAAATTCCTGCTCCGTCATTATTGTGAGTGTAATTGTATTCGGCGATGCAGCTGTCCGAGCCGTTGTCAAAATCTATTGCATCACCGTCTACATCATTGGATTTTGTTCCGTATATCTCATTGTAACGCACATGAATATTCCGGCTTTCTCCTGTTACTATTCCGCCTCCGGATCTTTTGCCGTATTTACCGTTATTGAATATAAGATTTCTCTCTACTCTCGCATTATAAATGTGTGATAAACTTATGCCGTTACCGCTGAAACCGTGCAGGTGCGGGTTTACACCTTTTATATTATATATTTTATTGCCTGTCACTAATATATCCTGATAGACTAAACCCCATAGACTAACTCCTATATCCCCGCAATCATAAATTGTGTTGTTTTCTATTTTTATACTTGTATAACCGTATTGGGGATTAGCTTCACCTCCGAGTGAGATACCGCTATTCTTAAAATTTCTTATGATACAATCCCTGATCAATATCTTATTACTTTTTAATTTTGCATAAGTGAAAACCTGAAATCCCGCATACGGAGTCTTGTATTTTTTTGCAAAATCCCTGTCCGGATCGTATAAGCCGGTGATCTCTAAATTTTCAATTATAAATCCTCCGTTGTGTAATATTGATAAACAGCTTCCTTCTTCACTTCTTAATACCGCCCTTCCCAGTCCGTATGAAGTAATTCTTATCGGTAATTCATCAGTTCCCGATTCATTATTAAATATTAGATTCCCTTTAAAAAGATCACCTCCCCTGAACTGAATTACATCACCTTTCTGAAATTTATAAATCGATACTCTGTTCAGTGTTCTCCATGCTTTGTCTTCTGATAGTCCTGAATTTAGGTCATTACCGGTATTACTTACATAGAAAGTCCTCGGAGAATTATTGAGGTTAAAATCACTTATCTGTCCGTGAGAGAAATTATACTTAAGCAGAAAAATAACTATAAATGTTATTTTAAATAAGACACCGGAGATATTGATAAAAATCAATCAATTGTTTTAAGTTTTAAATAATAGACTGAAAAAATTTAATTAAATATTTTGGTATTAAAATAAACATTCATAGGGATGATATTGGCATTACGAATGTCAGTCCCGTCAATTATTTCCCCTCCGGGCCAAAACTCTTATCCCCAATTTTTGCTACCAAAATTTCCGGGACTCCATTCAATAAAACAAGCATTTTAAAATTGGTACAGAGCAGGTATATATAAATTTATCCTTTAATAAATAAACTAAATAGCTTAAGTTATGGATTATCCCATAAAAATTAAACGGTTAAAAATCTAATGTACAGATTTACATCTCCTGTGGAGTTTGAAAATTTCACATATTCAAAAAAAACGCACTTCAAATTGTTCGAGCTGGATAATTATGATATAAAACTTACCGGTAAAAAAATTGATCCGGGCATCTGTGATCTTAAGAGTTATCAGGACCTTCTTGTCTTTTCTTTTCTTATACATAACCTTCCGGAGAATGCAAAGATACTGGAAGTCGGCGGAGCTGATTCAAGAATTCTTTCTTATTTCAAAAACAGATATGAGTGCTGGTATCTTGATAAAAAGGAATTTACAGATGGAAATAGCGGCAATGATATTAAATTAATAAAAGATTATATTGGAAATTTTAATACGGAATTAAAAGACGAATACTTTGATCTGGTTTTTCTATCTCCGCTCTTGAACATGTCCCCACTGATGATCCGAAAGTGCTTAAAGATGTAACAGAAGATATTAACAGGGTTTTAAAACCGGGAGGATTTTCATTGCATTGCTTTGATGTGATCCTGCAGTATAGTTATATCTGGACAAATGATCTGCTTCCTTATTTGTTTAAGAATTTAGATACAATAAATAAATTTGTGGATTTTGAAACCATGAAAGAAGATCCGGATCTTTTCTTATGTCTGAAAAACTTTTAATAAGTACTGGAAAAATGATGTAAAACAGCCTTATGTGGGTTTCAAACCTTTATCATACAATATTCTCTGGCAAAAAAATAGTGATATAAATTTGTATGGAAAATAAATATCCCAATTAAATTTTTTTAAAACATGAGTATTTATCCAAAATCTTTAAGGAAATGGATTAAATCTAAAGTTACAAATATAGTAAAGGAAGAAAACAGAAAGAACAAAATTAATTCAGAATCAAATGTTAATAATAAGCTTTATTATCCTTATAAAAGCGATTCGGAATTTTATATAATTCAAAAGAGTAATTTTAATCATCAGTTAAAGTGTGAATATGAACTTCCTATCCCTCCTAAAGATCTATGGCTGGGATACGGCGAGAATCCCGATGAATATTTAAAAGGCAGGATTCAGATAAACCAAATGCTGAAGATTACTAAAAATCTTGGATACGATCCTGAAAAACCGGGTAACATTCTTGACTTCGGCTGCGGCGCCGGCAGAATGATCAGATGGCTTAAGCCGTATTCGGAAAATAAGGAGATCTGGGGAGTTGATATAAGTTCAGAACATATTATATGGGCGAATAATAATCTGAACCCGCCGTTTAATTTTGCTGTAAATACGGTTGTTCCGCATTTGCCTTTCAGGGATAATTACTTTGATTTTATCTACGCCGGCTCTGTATTTACTCACATTGATGATCTGTCAGACTCATGGTTTTTGGAACTGCACAGGATCAGCTCTGACAAAGCTTACTTATATCTTACTATACAGGACAGACATACTATAGAACTTCTTGAAACAAAATACAGAGACAAATGGCTTTCAGGATATATGAGAAAATTCCCGGAATATAATTCTGAAAAAGAAAATTTTAATATAATGGTCGGGGGCAGGGGACCTGATTCGCAGGTGTTTTATGATATAGAATATCTGAAAAAGTCTTTGAAAACTTTATTTAACATAGTTTCTATTGCAGAAGAAGCTTATGGTTATCAGACGGCATTAATACTTCGCAAAAAATAATTCCGTTGATCATTTTTATAATTTAGCTTTTTCTTGTTATTTCGTTTTAGAATAATTAATCCCAATCCTAATATAATCGGTAGTTCAATGGAAAAAATGCCGCATTTTTTATTAGTATCCGAATTTTCTTCTTCATTTTCAAATTTATATTTTCATCTTTATTTTTCCCGTCTGAAGCAGAAATATCATCTGAATTTTTAAATACTGCAAAAACAGTTGTTCCGGTTGAAAAAGACTCTGCATCTACTTTAACTGAAAAAGAATTATCCTTGGTCTTGATTCCGCTAAACCTTAAGATTTCTATTGTTGGAAGTTCAAATGTAAATATACATGAGGAAAGATTCTTAAACTCTTCATTTTTGTCAAACTTATATAAAAATACAGTACTGTCAGCCGAGATATACCAAGTAGGTTTAATTTTTAAAAACCCTTCAGCTGTATTAATTTTTAATAGATCCTTAAAAGCAATGGTTACATTTACATACGTTGTTTCAGAATTGTTTTTGTTTATTTTTATATTTTCAATTGAATTATTATCAGAAGAATAAAATGACCTGATTTTATCTTCAGTAAAGGGAAGAGACTGATATATTTCTGATTCTTTTATTTTTAATTTCGCGTCCCAGTATGTTATTTTTATTAGTCCGCTTCTGTCATTGTTAATAGTCGTTTCCTGATACCAGTTTAAAGCAATAACTTCAGAAGTTGTTAAAAAAAATAAAAAGTTTAAAATTATTAAAACTCCCGAATAAGTTAATTTGAACATATATAAAATAATTTTTTTAAAATAAAAAGATTCCTGATCTTTAAATATACTAACCTAAAATTTTAATTAATCATAAAATTTGATAAAATAATGTTAGTAAAACTACCAGCTGTCAGAATTTCTTAATATACCGTTTTTCTTTACAAAGCAGACATCCATTTGAGCTAATGCGCCGTCAAATGGTCTTCGAAGGAAGCCCGGGAAATCATAAATAACATATCCCTTTTCAGCCATATATATAATTACTTCATGTGCTAAAGGAACTCCTTTCATAAACTCAAAAAAATTCGTCTCAATTATAAATACTTCGGTGATCTGAAATAATTTCTCCCCTCCTTTTAAAGCTTCAAGCTCAAATCCCTGAATGTCAACTTTGACAAAATCAGGTAAAGGCAGTTCGCCATTTTCTAATAATGAATCTAAAGTAATTACCTGAATTTCCCGTTGTTCATTAACTTTCTTCAGAAGTTCATTTTCTCCGAACATCAGATTAGAGCCTGTTAAATTTACACCGCCTAAAGTAAGGTATTTTTTTTCATTTTTTGAGCCAACACCGTAGAGAAAATATTTAGACCCCGGATTTACTTTGCAGAATTCTGAAAGATCGGTTTCCATTTCTTTTAGAGGATCTATTAAAAAAAAATCAGCATCTTTGAATATTTTTTTCGCTAATTTACTCCATTCACCATTATTAGCGCCAATATCTATTATATTTTTAGGTTTAAAACCCCGTAAATACAGATCTTTCAGCAATTTTCTCATATTTCCTACAATGAGATTCTCATCAGTGGGCTTCCGGAAAAATTTAAACATCAGATTAATCTAATTTATATAATTCAGAAAAAAAGGACAGATTATATTAAAATAATCTGCCCATTGTAAATTTATTTTTTATTATTCTTACTTATTTTTTATATCTGCGTTTAATTAAGAGCATTCCAAGACCGAATATCAAAGGCATTTCTATACCAAATAATCCGCAGCCTTCTCCTGTTCCTTTATCATCCTTTCCAGTTGAAGTTTCATTATTGGGACTATCACTTGAATTTTTGAATACAGCAGAGATAGTGTAACCGTTCTTGAAATTTGATGATTTAATTGGAAGAGAAAACATATTATCGCCTTTTTAGTACCGCTTGATCCTACAATTTCTTTTGCAGGTAACTCAAAAGTACAGCTTGCATCAATATTATCAGGAATAACATCATTTTTATCTGCTTTATATATAAATATTGTACTGTCTGCATTTTTATACCAAGTAATTTTTACATTAGAAAAAGCAGATGCAGTATTGATTTTATTTATGTCTTTAAAAGATATTGTAATATTAACAAATGTTGAATCCTGTTTTTTTTTATTTATAGCAATATCTTGAATTATATTGTTATCTGATGAAAATATTTCTTTGATTTTTTCTTCTGAGAATGGAAAAAAGTTATCAATATATGCCTCTTTCAATTCCGAATTTGCAGTTTTATAGAAAATTTTAATAGTACCGCTTTTGTCATTATTTATAGAAGTATGTTGATACCAATATAAAGCAAAAACATTGGAATATGAAAGTGTAAGAAATAAAAAAACAATAAACGTTGTTATTAAATGTGTTTTTTTGAGCATTATTTTCTCCTGTTTGTTTTATTAATATAGTTATTATTATAAATTTATTAAAGTTATTATTTTTATACACATGTTTTTAATAATATTAGATCTATACAATCTTCAAATTAATCAATTGAAGTAAATCAAATTCAATTCTTACTAACCCATTGCAATTCAAATATTGATTCAAAATCCAATAAATTACTTGTAATAAAGAGTATATGTAATTGTTTGTTTCTTTTTAAAGTCTGATTCTTTAAACCAACTTTTATTTTTTTCAATAAAAGGTTTATTTAAACCAGAAAATATTAATATCATATCTATTTTCGAACTTTCTTTTTCGGAATTAAACAATTTATTTCCAAATAGTTGAACCGCATATTTATATGTTTTATTATAAAAAGTTGTATCAGAAAAAAATTTATTTATTTTTTCACTTTTAACGAATTCGTATTTATAATCCTTATTTATTTTTAAATAATCCATATATGTTTTCAGAGAATTTACTATGCTGGCAGCTTGAGCAGGATCTAAAACTATCAATAAATCCTCATTTTCATTATTTTTTATAGAATTTACAACTTCAACAGTTGCATTACAATATTTTGAAAAAGTAGAAATTGTTGGAATAGTTTTTGTAACAATTGTTAGTGATAAATATACAATAATAGTTATTAAATATAAGTATTTAGTAAATTTGGAGATTGTAATACTTTCAAATATTATTTTTAATACATAAATCAACAAAAATGAGTAACCAATTAAATAAGGTAAGTGATATCTGTCAACAAAGCCGGTTTTGTAATAGAGTATATATTGAGGAACTATTATTAGTATTGAAAGACCAATTAATGCATATAGATTTTTTAAATGTTTTTTGATATAATCAGATGATAATTTGTTCTTATGAATCTCATTTTCAAAAAAAATGAATAACCCTAGAAGAAAAATCAAAAACATATCGGTATTTATAACGGTTTCTAAAAAATCTATTATTGTTTTGGTGGAAAATAGTTTAAAATTAACACCGGAATAAGAATGGTTTTGGTTAACCCCAACTAAATCGATTATTATTTTTAAAATAAATAATGAAACTATTGAAGATATAAAAACTGTGAAAAAATTGTTCTTAAGTGACTTAATAATTCCAGTATTGTTTTTTAAGCTATAAATCCATAAATACAAATATAAAATTGCGGGAGTTAAAATTAAAAAACTTTCCTTGGACATTGAGGCAATAATAAAAGATATAACAAAGCAGATCTTGTATAAATTTTGATGATTAGGAGAATATATACTTTTGGATAAAAAAAACAGAGAAATCGATAAAACTAACATCCCAATGATTTCAGCATCCGGGGACGTGCATACATCACTGTAGCAGGTCCAATTAACGTTAGTAGAGCAAAGAGATAGGACTGCAGTGTAGTAAAACCAATATTTTTACAGAATCTATAAAGAAGAAAAGAGGTACAGATACAAAGAAATGCTATATAAATATTCAGAAGTAATAAATCAAATCCAAATAATTTTACTGATGTTACAAAATAAAGAGCCCACATTGGTCTTATTCTTTTATATCCATACCATTCAATTTTCATCATATCTTCATATACAGTAACAAATGAATTAGTATCTAAAGATTGATCTGTTTTAATTATAGCCCAGTCCTCAACTACATTATAACCTTTATTAAAAGATTCCGAATATCGGAAAATTGAATAAAATATAAGAAGAAAGGATATAAAAATGAAAATATTATTCGTTAAGATTTTTTTATAGTTCATTTCATGTTAGATAAACTATTACATCAGGTTTAAAAATATTTAAAATTTAATTCAACTTCTATCGTTTGCAGATTTTAATTTGTTATGTTAAAGCAATTATTCGGCAACATTTTAAGTAAATGCTAATCAAAATCCTAAATATTTGTAAAATGAAAAATGCTTAAATTCTTGAATTGTCTTATGGTGAATTTTTTATTTAAAATTTTTGTAAATTAGAATGTGTAAAAATCAAAAAATAAACTCTTATTCAATTAAAAAACTTAATAACACATGTCTATTTTAATTAATAAAATATTATATCATAAATGTAATATTAAGTCCTTAACTGTAACAATGGTGTGAAGAAGTGAAGTGTATTTAAAATGCATAATTCATATATTTTAAATTGGATAAACTTCATAGCTTCAAACACTGAAAGTAATAAAAATTCATAAACAAAATGTCTGATAATTTCAACAGATCAAAGATAAGCATTGTAATACCATGTTATAATGAAGAGGGAAATGTCATCATATTATATCAAAAAATTAAAGAATCAATCCCCGATAAAGAGGTTGAATTTATATTTGTCGATGATAACAGTAATGATAATACTTTAAATATTCTTGAAGATCTATCAAAAAAAGATGCAAATGTAAAATTTGTTTCCTTTTCAAGAAACTTCGGTCATCAAAATGCATTACGTGCAGGTTTAGAATATTCAACAGGGGATTGTGTAATAAGCATGGACGGAGATCTACAACACCCCCCTGAGTTATTACAGTCTCTGATAGATAAATGGAGCGAAGGCTATGAAATTGTTTATACGGTAAGAAAAGATGTAGAAAATGTATCTAAATTTAAAAAAGTTACAGCTTCCATATTTTACAATTTAATAAATAATTTATCCGATATTGAGATAAAGCAGGGGGCTGCAGACTTTCGGCTGCTTGATAAAAAAATAGTTCGCGTTCTGGTAGATGATATTACTGAATATCATTTATTTTACCGAGGTCTAATCAGCTGGATCGGATACAAGCAGACATTTATAGAATATATTCCACATAAGAGACATTCCGGTACTACGAAATATTCATTATCGAAAATGATTAATTTTGCAATCGAAGGCAGAACTTCGTTTTCAATAAGACCTTTAAAATTAGCGATACTCATGGGATTCACAATATCATTTTTATCTGCAATTTATGGTTTGTATGCTGTAGGAATGGCTTTATTTACAGATGAAACACTCCAGGGCTGGGCGTCAGTACTGGTAAGTATCCTTTTTAGGAGGTATTAATATGATACTGATAGGAATAGTCGGAGAGTATATCGGTAAATTATATATACAGAGTAAGAAAAGACCTTATTTTTTAATTAAAAAACAAATGTATAAAATGGATAAAGAAAAATTCTACGATACAATTGCTGATGATTTTGATTCGATCATGAATATGTATGATACTAACAGAAGAATCGAAGTAATATTTGATGATTTTTTAGGAAGTGAAGATTTAAAAAATAAAACTTTACTTGATGGCGGTTGCGGTACGGGATTGTTTACAAAAAAGGCGATAGAACGGGGAGCTAAAGTTACTTCACTCGATATAGCTCCGAAATTAGTGGAACTTACAATCAAGAAAAATCCTTCTGCAACAGGCATTGAAGGTTCTTTATTGGATCTGCCGTTTGAAGACAATACATTTGATTATGTTATTTCATCTGATGTAATAGAACATACTCCCGATCCTCTTGCTGCAGTTAAAGAATTAATTAGAGTTTTAAAACCCGGAGGAAAGATCTGCATTACAGTACCAAACAGGACATTCTGGTTTTTTTCAGTTAAGATCGCTGAAGCGCTAAAGTTAAGAGATTATCAGGGATTTGAAAACTGGGTTCATTATAATGATTTAAAAAATTTTATGGAACGAAATAGTATCCGGATCATAAAGTTCAAAGGAATTCATCTTTTCCCGTTTTTGATTCCCGCTTTGAATCCGATGCTCTATAAAATTGATAAAAAAACAGATGAGAAACTCGGGAAGTTTATGGTTAACGTTGCAGCTTTTGGCACGAAAGTGTAATTTAGTACATTCTGATAATAATTCAGAAAATAAAAATTGGATTAACCCGGATTATAACTTTGAAAATTTTTCTAAACAATAGTTATATATTTTATAATCCAGCTCATTTGTCTTTTTAAAACTATCTATGAATTCCTGCGAAAGATTCTTCACCTGAATATCCTTTTCAGATTTATTAACAAACGGAAGCGTTACCTTTTCTTTACCCGTCATTTCAGCAAGTTTATCAAAAGACTCCTGCATCTTTTCAACTATCCCGATAAAATAATACCTGTCAATCACTTCTTTGTAATTTTCCTCATTACAGGGAAAAAAATCCGCGAGATAATTTTTATGCCCGTCTAAGTATTTTTCCAGAGTAGTTGTGATACTGCTTTACCGTAATAGTAAAGCGAGATCATCAGCTCTAACGGATCCCTTATAAAAGTAAATACTCTGAATTCCTTATTTCTCTGAATCGCTTCAGGATATCTTTGGGGAAGGAGAAATCCGCTAAACTGGAAATGCGCTACAATGCAGCAGTCGCTGTATACATTTTCAAGATTGATCTTATAATTCACATACTCGTTAATATTTCTGTAAATTCCGTTCGGATCATCTGTGTGGTCAAATATTATTTTAAACCAATTATATAAGCTTAATCCGACTGATGTGCCTCCGCATTTCATAATGTGATGAAAAATATATGCAGGTCTCTTCTTTAGAGAATCACCCGGTCTTATCTCAGAAATTATAGGTAACTCAGGAATTGTCCTCCAGAGAATACTGTAACCGATCATTGTAACGGGAACTGATGTATGCTTACTGCTGAGATTATAATCTTTTTTATTTAGTGAAAATAAATTTTCATCCTTTAGAAGTAAATAGTGTCTGTCAAATTTATTTATCTTTTGAACATAATTAAATAAGAAATAAATAAAACTGTTTTTGTAAGCTACACCGCTAAAAAAAATATTACAGAAACTCAGCAGCACATATCCGAAATCCTTCTTTAATGTCCTGATGTTTGTAACGATTTTTGTGAATATAAAAAGATCGTCTTCAAGTTTGTTGAATTCAGATACCGTAAAGATAAAATCAAAATATTTTAACGGAAAGAAACCTAAACGTGTATTATTCATCAAGTATTTCAGCTTTCGATGCATCTGAGCTTACAATTGTTTTGCTGAAAGAATTTCGGGATTTATTAATTTATATATCTCATGTTTCAGCGCCAGAGCGTTTTTTAAACTTTCGGAAATTTCACCTATCGCAAGTATTCTGGAATTTGGTTCAAAATTGTTACTGATAAGACTGTAAGCAAGCAGTTCCCTGTAATTTTGCATGTTACGGTCTTTTCATCTAATTCATTCCCATACACTTCTTTAGTATATCCGGACTGTTCAAACAGATCGAAATGAGATTTCTTTGAATATGTGAAGTCCTGAAAGTAATTGAACAGAAAAGGATTGTTAAACTTTTGCAGTAAAGAAACAGAATACATCTTTCCGAGAGCTTCATATTTCATCTCTTCTGAAAGTTTCCAGTGCTTCTCAAAATAAGATTCTGAAAGAAAAAAAAGATCTTTATCTTTTACAATTAAACTGTTTTGATCTGTAATATTGAAATTGAAATTTTTCCGGAAAGATAGTTTAAAAATTTATTATTCCAGATTTGATTATCCCTGTTAGCAGATCCGACAAAACATATAAGACTGTATGCCATCGGCTTAACAGAATTCCTCAGTTTTAAAAAACTTCTTCAAACAATTCCGGTGTCTCGGGAATATTATCAAATTCAGATCCGGAAAATATGAAATCCGCGGCAGTTGAATTCTGTTCATTGATGATCTGTTTTTATCGTTTTTAGTATCCACTCTATTTCTGCTGATTTGCTGTCATTAATATCAGCGTCAAGATCTTTAATCTTGAAATTTAATAATCTGCATTCATAACCTTTTAATGAAAGAGCTTTGAATACAGGACTTTCTGAATTACCAATTTCAAGTATGACTGATCCGGGTTTCAGATTTTGTGTTACATATGCAAACACAAGTAAATTCTGGTAAATTCTCGCATCACTCTCTTCAGGTTCTATTGTTTTACCGAAAACAGCTGTATCTATTCCGTTTTCCTGAAAATATTTGAAGTGTGAATTTTTTGAATATATGAAACTATTAAAAGTTTCAGGATTGATTCCCCTCGGAGATTTATTTGCGAGCAATTGAGATATTTAAATTTTAAAAAAGTTCAGATTATCATTCCCGCAGCCACAGTAACTTTTGTTGCTTCATCAATGAGTATAAGACTTCCTGTATTCCTGTTTTTTTTATAACTGTCATAAAATAACGGCTGCGTAGTGCGGAGTTTTATCCGCGCAATATCATTCATTTTTATTTCCTTATCATCCTCGATACGGTGCAGTGTGTTTATATCGAATTTATAATTTATTTCCTTTATGATGGCTTTTACTTCCTTTGTAGTATGCATAAGAAGATATTTTGCAGACGGATTCATTGAATGGTTACTGAGCCAGCAGATTATTAGATCAATGTCCTGCCCTGATTCCGGCTGATTATGAACTCTCACTATCATATCCCCGCGGCTTATATCAATTTCATCTTCAAGGCGGAGTGTAACTGACATCGGGGGAAACGCTTCGGAGACCGGACCTTCGAATGTATCTATCGATTTTATCTTTGAAGTAAATCCGGACGGCAGTACTGAAACTTCATCACCCGGTTTAAACACCCCGCTTGCAACTCGACCCGCATATCCGCGGTAATCATGATTCAGATCTGACTGCGGTCTTATCACAAACTGCACCGGGAAACGGCAGTCAATGTGATTGTTGTCGCTTGCAATGTGAACGTTTTCTAAAAGATACAATAACGTCGATCCTTCATACCAGTCCATATTTCCCGATCTGTCTACTACATTATCTCCCATCAGTGCGCTTATTGGAATGAACTGAATATCCCTGACTTCAGTTTTGTTGCAAATTTTTTATAGTCTTCAACTATCTTTTCATAAACATCTTTACTGTAACCGACCAGATCCATTTTGTTGATGCATAAAACTATGTGACTGATCTTAAGTAATGACGCAATGAGTGAATGTCTGCAGGTCTGTTCGACTATACCGTGCCTTGCATCCACAAGTATCACTGCGAGATTTGCAGTGGATGCTCCTGTTACCATGTTCCTTGTATACTGAATATGCCCCGGCGTATCGGCGATTATGAATTTTCTCTTGGGAGTTGAAAATATCTGTATGCAACATCTATAGTTATGCTCTGTTCTCTTTCAGCTTTTAGTCCGTCCGTCAGAAGCGACAAGTCAACATAATCAAGACCTTTGTATTCGCTTGATTTCTTTACCGCTTCCAGCTGATCCTCGAAAATAGATTTCGAATCATAAAGCATTCTTCCGATCAGTGTACTCTTCCCGTCATCTACGCTGCCGGCAGTAGTAAATCTCAGCAGTTCATTATTTTTATAATTTATCATTATATATTATATGAAAACTTATTTATAAATTTAACTAAATTTAATATTTGTAACTTGTAGCATTTAACTCGTAATTCCTAATTCATATAATGGCATAGCCAGAACCAAAAAGGATTCACCATTAAACTTTTTAACCAAGGTTTACCACAGAGACACAGAGCCACAGAAAAAACTTATTGCTTTTTAATTTATAATTCTTTTGAATCCCTCAATCAACTTGGGAACATTGAAATTTATTAAAAGTCCTAATTTTTTATTTGTTAGTTTAAGATGACTCAATAGTTGTGCTTTGAAAACAGGATGCATAATTTCAACAGATTTTAATTCAACAACAATTAGATCTTCGACTAAAATGTCTAACTTTAAATCATAGTTTAATGAACACTCTTTATAAATAATTGGAATTAAGACTTGCCTTTTAAATGCTATGTTCCTTAAAGCTAATTCTTTACATAAACAAATTTCATATACTATTTCCAGTAAACCTGGACCTAATATTCTATGCACTTCAATTGCTGCATCTAAGTATTTTCCCACTTAACTCATTCAATCTCTCATTATCCATAATTACATTTTTAATTGTTAATAAAACTTAACAAAATAATAAATTCATTCTTAAAATTCTCTGTGTCTCTGAGTCTCTGTGGTAAGTTTTCTTTCTGATCCTGAAAAACTAAAAATCTTACCATTTTGAGTAGATTTTGACTTGTGACTGACTAATTCCTAATTTAAAAGTATCCTTCTTTCTTCCGGTCTTCCATAGCAGATTCAGATCTTTATCGTCAGCTCTTGTGCCTCTTTCCGTCTGTCTTGAAATAGAAACTTCCTTTATAATATCCTCAAGAGAATTTGCTTCCGACATTACAGCGCCTGTGCAGGTCATATCACCGATGGTTCTGAATCTCACCTGAAGCATTTCCGGTTTTTCCGATTCGCGGATATTAAGAAAATCCGAATGCGCAAGGAGCGTACCGTTTCTTCTGATACAGAGTCTTTTATGAGTGAAATAAATTACAGGCATGTCAATCTTTTCCATATGAATGTAATTCCAAACGTCCATCTCAGTCCAGTTGCTGATAGGGAACACTCTGAAATGTTCGCCGGGATTTTTCTTTCCGTTGAAAATATTCCACAGTTCCGTCTTTGATTTTTCGGATCCCACTGCCCGAATTCATCCTGTGCGAAAAAAATCTTTCCTTAGCTCTTGCTTTCTCTTCATCCCTTCGTGCGCCGCCCATTGCAGCGTCTATTTTATATTCCTCAAGCGTGTCAAGAAGCGTAACTGTCTGAAGCATATTTCTGCTCGCGTCGAATCCTTTTTCCTCTTTTACTTTTCCCTGATCTATACTGTCCTGAACTGAACCGACTATTAATTTTACTCCGAGAGATTTAATAAGATCATCCCTGTAAGTCAGTGTTTCCGGGGAAGTTATGACCTGTATCGATATGAATAAGAGGGAATGGGATTTTCGCAGGATGAAAAGCTACGTGATAAATGCGCAAGCAGTATTGAATCTTTACCGCCGGAAAAGAGAAGCGCCGGTTTTTCAAACTGAGCTGCAACTTCCCGTATTATAAAATGGATTCCGCTTCGAGCTCTCTTAAATAACTTAAATTATAATTTTCCAATACTATTCTTTTTTTAAAATTGGTTCTATTTTATTTAATAAAATATTCTGATTCTTCTGCAGAATTTTCAGGTATTTCGATAATAATCTCCGGATTTCCGGGGATCTCATAAAGGTGAATTAATTCCCGTAAAATCCTTTATCTCTCCCTCTCTGGCTTTTTATAATCCCTTTACATCTCTCTCTTCACATTTCTCAACCGGAGTATTCAGATAAACTTCTATGAATTCATCTTCGCCGAGCAAATTTCTTACTCTATCCCTGTCTTCTCTGAACGGGGAAATAAATGCCGTAATAACAACTATACCCGCGTCTACCATCAGCTTCGCCACTTCGCCGATCCTTCTGATATTTTCCTTTCTGTCCTCTTCGCTGAAAGTGAGTTTGCTGTTCAATCCTCCCCTGATATTATCACCGTCAAGTATATAGGTCAGATACCCTTTTTATTCAGGATCTTTTCCGTTTCATTCGCCAGTGTGGATTTACCTGACCCTGAAAGGTCCGGTAAACCAGATCACGAATGACCTGTTTCCAGTAATTTATTTCTGTCCTTTTTTGAGATTGTCAGATCGTAGGGGAATTATATTTTTCCGGTCATAAATAGCACATGTCAAAACCGAATGCTCTGACTGAGTTTTGTCTAATTTTGTTAAAAATTGTGAACAAAGATATGTTTATTAATAATTTTTACAATGA
>JADJYU010000004.1 GCA_016719565.1 Ignavibacteria bacterium | reverse complement strand
ATTAAAATGGATAAAGTGAATTCAAATGCGCAGAAATGAAGACTGATCAGGAGATGAGCTATCTCAGCAGTATTACGCAAAGCATTTCTGAGATAAAACCGCTGGAGATTTTACTGTGTGAAATTATGGAAAGCTGCAAGACGCTTATGGATGCAGGCAAGTTCGCTGCTCAGATATAATGAAAGGATGATGTACTTGAATTTGAAGTTGCGACCGGTGAAAAGGGAAGCGAAGTAAAAGATCATCTGCAGAATGGGTGAGGGTTGCGGGCCGGGTTGCTCAGAACCGCGAGCCGCTTTTGGCGTTTGATGATTGTTGCCAGCGATAAAAGATTTAATCCGATTTGCGACAGGCAGACTAATTTCAAAACAAGGAATATGATATGCGTGCCGATGATACATAAGGAAAACTGGTGGGAGTGATTCAGGCATTAATAAAAAAACGTTTCATCTTTTCGAGAGAAGATTTTACCATTTAGAAGTACTCGCTTCGCAATGCGCTGTCGCAATTGAAAATTCCACGCTGCTGCAGGTTCAGATACAGCAGGAAGTCATTAACCGTGAACTGAGGACAGCGAGAGAGATTCAGCAGAATCTGTTGCCTTCGGAGTTACCTGATTTTGATGATCTTGATATTTCGGCAGTGCTGATACCTGCAAAAGAGATCGGCGGGGATTATTATAATGTCATCCAAATTTTAAATTCGGAGACATTGTTTTTTACTGCGGATGTTTCCGGGAAAGTATTTCCGCGGCATTGATAGTGTCAACCATTACGCTGCCGTCATTACATATCTTGACCGTCTTTACAGGCGAATTCCGTCTGAAAGATTTGTGAACTGTCTCAAGCAGATCCTTATACTGTCTACTACATCAGAAAATTCGCAACCGGGCTGGTTCGGTTTGTATGACCATTCGAAAGAGTCTTGTGGTATTAATGCAGGACATAACGCAACATATATTATTAGTGAGTCAGAGAAGTCACGAATTGATCGAAGGGGGATTATTCCTCGGACTTGTAGATATGGAATATAAATCAGCGATGATCCTTAAAAAAATGATGTGGTGTTTTATTTCACTGACGGAATAAATGAAGCGATGGATGGAGAAAAAAATCTTTACGGTGACGACAGACTGAAAGACATTCCTAAAAAAAACTGTGAAGTGTAATTCCGGTGAGATCAAAGAAAATTGCTTTCGGATCTGTTTGAATTTGTAAAAGGGCTGAGCAGAGTGATGATATTACATTCGGCGTTATTAAGATATTAAAATAAAAAACATCAAACATTATCAGACTGAACTGATACATTTGATGTTTTTATAAATCCAGAATAAATTACCTGTTTGAAACTAGTATAAGGTTTATATTTTGTAATATATTTTTAACGGTTTCTTAGACGGTTGATAGGAAGATTTGCTTTTAGAGTAAGATTTGCTCTTACTGTATTTGATTTATTTTTAGTGTATTTTTTACGCTTCATTTTTCTTAAGATCGTAATAGAGCTTTTGTCAACTTACCTTTTTCTTACTGTATTTCTTGCTGTATTTCTTGCCGGCTGACGAGAGTTTGCTTTTCTTCTTTGTAAAATTTTTTTCTTTGTAGGCAAGGCTTTTGTTACTTTGTTTTTAATGACGTCGACTCGCTTCTGAAGTCTGTCATATTTTTCCTTTACAATATCAATATCCTGGACAGATCGAGATTTCAGCTTTGACTTCTTTTAACGTCAGACTATCTTGATATTTGTCTTATATGAGTCATAATACAAATATCCAAGAACTCCGCATATTGCGATCAGCAGTGAAAATATTCCAATCTGTAACCCGGATAAATTTTTTAAAATGTTTCATTTTAATCCTTTTAATTTTTAAAAGTTTTCCACTTAGAACTAACTTAAATATGTTTGAATCAAATTAATACTTTGAATTAAAAATTGCAATCTGAATTTCTAAAAATTTGTAGCTACTAAAACATTTTATATAAATAACCGGCAAAAAATTTAAATTTAATTCTAAATATAATATTGAGTGAATATTAGGTACAAATAATACCCCTAATGTTCATGCTCACCCAGGTCTTCTTTTTCAGTTCAGACTTAAGATAGAATGTTCCTTCGATACAACCTCTTCATCCTTACCTAACTCTTCAAATGGAATTATCTCAACATAATTATCATCTGAAATCCCCGTATTAACCTGAAACTTTCTTTAAATACTATTCCTTCTTCTCCACTGGGTTCCTCACCTTCTTTATGTCCGTGATCTTCATGCTCCTCACCTTCTTTATGTCCGTTATCTTCTTTATGCTCCTCACCTTCTGCATGATCTTCCTCACCTGAATGTTCAGCATGTATTTCATTTTTTTTTCTTTCATTCGTTTTGACAAATATGTATTTGTTCTCACCTTCAGATTCTATTGCTGATAGCGGAACGGCCATTACATTCGCATCAGTAACATAAATTTTTGCTGATACAAACATGAAAGGATAAAGCTCCTGCGCTTTATTATTTATAGAAACCCTTACTTTTACAGTTCGGTTTATATCGTCAAAAACTTTATTTATAAATAAAATTTTTCCTTCGTATTGCTTCGTAGAATTTGTCTTCATTTCGATTATAACTTTTTGTCCTACATTTACATACTTCAGATCCTTTTCAAATATACTTAAATCAACAAAGACTGTTGATGTATTGACAATATGAAACATATCCATCGATGGCTCAACATATTGTCCGATAGTAATATTTCTTGAAACAATATTGCCGGATATCGGGGCTGTGATTGAAAATTTCTCTGGAGATTAGCAACAGTATCCTGATATATGTTATCAAACCTGTTCTTAGATATTCTGTAAGTCGAAGTTCTCTTCCAATGTCTTATAATTAGCCAGCGAACGTCTGTAATTTGATTCAACTTCAGCAAGATTTTTCTTAGAACCGATATTGTCAGAGCTGAGAATTCTTTGTCTCTCATATTCCTGTTTAGGAAAATTCATAATCATTTTTGCATTTATATAATCAACCTGTACATTTACCAAGTCGGGATTTTCAATCACAGCAAGAGTCTGTCCTGCCCTTACAAATGAACCTTCCTTTACAAAGATCTTTCTGACTCTTCCGGGAATAATGCCTTGACTTTTGATTCATTATCCGGATTTATCATAATTTCACCGTTTACTTTTATGTAACCGTTGATATTTTGTTCCTCAATTTTTGCAAACTGAATGTCCATAACTTTTATTTGCTTTTCGGTCAGCGCAACTTCTCCGGAATGTTCATCTTCCGTTTGACCGGATTCTTCTGAATGAGCATCTTCGTTTTGAATTAACCCTTCCTCTTTATTCCCGCATCCGCTTACAAGAATTATCAGCAAAATATATGCTAATAAATAATGTATTCTGCAGATCGTTTTAAATTCTAATATCATTTTAGGTCTCCCGCCGTAATTTTTTCTAAATTAATTATTGATTGATTATAACTGTATGTAGCGTTTAAAAACTGAACCCTTGTATCATAGACAATGTTCAGGGATTGTAAATATTCAAAAAAACCTATTTCACCTTGTTCATAACTAATTTTGCCTGCCGGAATATTTCTTCAGTTTCTATTATTGCCTCTTCAGAAAAAAACTGCAGCTGTCTCAAACTATTTGTATAATCTAAATATGATCGGTTCAAATCATTTTCTATTTCTTTTCTAAATATTGTTTCTTGTTAGATGCTATTTGAAGCTCATATCCCGAAGCCCGGATGTTTCCGGATTGAGCTCCCCAAAACCAAAAAGGAATTCCTAAACCCAGCTCCATTCCCCAAAAACCGGTTTCGGTTCCCAGCTTTTGATTGTAATAACTTAAAGACAGATTTGGCAATAACTCTCCTTTTGAAAGGGAAAGCATATTTGAAAATTTTTGTTTCCTGTATTTTTGTATTTGGAGTTCAGGGTTAAATTGCAAGGCTCTTTGTAAAGTTCTTCTCTGGATAGAGTGATCTCATTATATGTTAATTCTTCTGCCGGAATAATATCGTAGCTTATATTCAGTAAATTTTTAAGTTCAGACTGTGTTACATTTACATCGGACTCCAATTTTATAATCTCATTTTCAAATTTATCTTATTTATTTTAGCATTAAGGACTTCGGGGTTTGATGTTTCTCCAACTTCATATTTTCTCTCAGCCACTAATAAAAAATCAATGTAAATTGTCAGATTATTTTTGATGTTTCAAGAAGCTTTTTTGAAGGAGTAACAGGTTATAGTTTGTTTTAACATCAGCTTCAAGATTATTTTTCCGGTTGTTTAATTCTTCCTGCGAGATGCTTACCTGCGAGTGCAGTACATCTGACCGTAAAAAAAATAATTTGTCGGAAATTCAAGCTCCTGAATAATGCCGATCTTCCGGCTTTCAGAATTGTTCAGACTCCTTTTACACCTTCATACTCAATAAATAATTCAGGATTTGGAATATTAAAGGAAGTGGATTTGAGTGCTTCGTCTTTAGCAATATTTAGCTGTGCTGATTTTATTTGCTGGTTATTATCTATTGCAATTTTAATGCATCGTTGAGAGTAATTTTTTCCTGCGAGTAACCTAAAGGAATTATCAGAGAACTGAGCATAAATGTAAGTGCAATAAATTTTATTTTTCCTATCATAAAAGTTTATTTATATTTTAAAAGTCGCAGACTAAAAAGAATGACTAATATTGTCACTCCTACGTCGGCCATTATAGCCATTACAAGATTGCTTAGTCCTAAAACCGCCAGGACAATAAATATGAATTTTGTAGAAATTGCGAATATTGTATTGATCTTAATTGTTGAAATTGTTTTTCTGCTTAGTTTTATAATGAATGGTATGAGTTTCAGATTATCATTCATTAAAGCGATATCTGCTGTTTCAATTGCGATATCAGAACCGGCAGAACCCATTGCAATACCGACATCAGCATTAGCCAGCGCGGGCGCATCGTTAACTCCATCTCCTGCCATTGCAACACCTTTATATTTTTCCTTAAGTTTTTTTATTTCATCGGATTTTTCCAGCGGTAATAAATGACTTCGAATGTCACTGATACCGACTATTGTACCTACAAACCTCGCGGCATTATTATTATCTCCTGTCATCATAACCGGGACTATTCCGAGAGAAATAATCTCACTAATTGCTTCCTTGCTTTCAGTTTTTATCTCATCCGTGACTGTAATGATCCCTTCAAGTTTTTGATCCGATCTTAGAATGAGAGCTGTTTTCCCTGACTTTGTAATTCTTCCACTTTTTTAATCACATTTTCTTTACAGATACTTCCTCCGTGATAAATTCAAGACTTCCCAGATAATGAGGTTTGTCTGTACAAACAATGCAATCGCCATTTACACCTTTTCCGATTACAGCTTCGAAATTTTCTACTTTATGGAAATTAATATTATCCTGTCTGGCCTTTTCTATAATACTTGCTGCTATTGGGTGCTCGGAAAAATTTCAAAGCCTGCTGCACATGCAATCAGTTCTTCTTTGGAGAATCCGTTTAAAGGAATTATATCGCTGACTACAGGCTTACCGAGAGTGATCGTTCGAGTCTTATCCATGGCAATTGCTTTAATATTTCCTATTGCTTCCAAATATTTCCCCCCCTTTTATTAATATTCCCTTCGAAGAAGCATTGCCTACAGCAGAATATATAGAAACTGGAGTTGAAATAACTAAAGCGCAGGGACAGGAAATTACCAGAAGAGTTAAACTCATTAACAGCCATTCATTGAAATCTCCGTTATAAAAAACAACAGGTATAACAACAATTAATACAGCCACCAATAAAACTGAAGGCGTATAGTATTCAGAGAACTTTTCAATGAACCTTTGAGTATCGGCTTTTGATTTTGTTGCGTTGAAAGTAGCTTCAATTATTTTGGCTAAAGTTGAATCTTTTGAAATCTTTGTTACTTCAACTTCAATATAGCCTTGCTTGTTTAGCGAACCGGCAAAACCAAATTACCAGCCCTTTTATCAACCGGGATCGGCTCGCCTGTTATCATTGACTCGTCAACAAAAGATGTTCCTTCAAGTACCTTTCCATCCAGAGCAATTTTGTCTCCGGGTTTTATTACAATTATTTCACCGACCTTTACTTTATCTATTGGTGTTTTTATTTCATTACCTTTGATCAGCTCTGTTTTTGGAGAATCATCTATCAAAGATCGTAAGGCGGATTTACTTTTCTGAACTCCAAAACTCTCTAATTTTTCTCCGAGTGTAAACAATATTATTACAATAGCTCCCTCCGGATACTGTCCCAGATAAAATGCTCCGCAAACCGCGATGAACATTAAAGTATTGATGCTCCTGAAGTTGAACTTCAGCAAATTCCCTGATTCCGCTCCAGAGTGTACTATAACCAATTATTATACTTATTACTGCAAATAGCGGAAACTCGATATACTTATTGAAATGGATATTTAAAATAGAAAGAACTTCGAATATACCGACAAATACTAATGCTATCAGAAGGAATCTGAATTTCTTATCTGTTAATAATTCTTTCATGATTTTTTAAAAGTATATTCGGGATTAGTGTGCTTATTAAATATTCCGTAAAGAACAGGTAAGACGATCAGTGTTAAGAGAGTTGAGGAGATAAGTCCTCCTATTACAACCGTAGCTAAAGGTCTTTGAACTTCAGCTCCCGAGCCCGTTGACAACGCCATAGGTATAAATCCAAGCGATGCTACAAGAGCAGTCATAAGAATTGGTCTTAGCCTGGATGCAGTACCGGAAATTATTCTGTCATGTATATTAGTCACTCCTTCTTCTTCAAGCCGGTTAAAAAATGCTATCATTACTATTCCGTTTAAAACAGCTACTCCAAACAAAGCAATAAAACCAATTCCGGCTGAAATACTGAAAGGCAGATCTCTGATAACTAAAGCAAAAATACCTCCTACAACTGAAAAGGGAATTCCTGAAAAAACAAGCAAACCCTGTTTAACGGAATTAAAAGTGACAAACAGTAAAGCAAATATAAAAAAAACAAAGATACCGGTACAGCTATCAATAATCTCTGTCTCGCGCTTTCAAGATTTTTAAAAGTCCCACCGTATTCCAAGTAATATCCCGGAGGTAAATTCAATTGTGTTCCTATTTTAGATTTTAATTCATTTACAAAACTTTCAATATCTCTTCCTCTTACATTTCCCCTGAATCACAATTCTTCTTTTGCCATTATCTCTTGTTATTTCAGCGGGTCCCTCTTTTACGTCAATTTCCGCAAGCTCCGAAAGCGGTATCATTAAATTCTCCGGTGAAGCCACTAAAATATTTCTAATAACATCAATATTTTTTTTGTACTCATCTGAATATTTTATAATAATATCAAACTTCTTATCTCCTCAAACACTACGCCGGATGATTTTCCTGCAAGGGCTGTTTGATCACGTTATTTACATCATCTACATTTATTCCATAGAGTGATATTTTATCTCTTAGGATTTTTATTTGTAATTGAGGCAGTCCTTCCACCTGCTGAACAGAGATATCCTCCGCCCCGTTAATTTCTCCCATGATCGCCGATACTTCATTTCCTTTATCCGATAAAACACTAAGATCATCCCCAAAGATCTTAACAGCAATGTCGCCTCTTGCACCGGAAATCAATTCATTAAATCTTAATTCAATAGGCTGAGTAAAGGATAATCCTACCCCAGGGACAATTGACAATTCTCTTTGTATTTTTCGATCAGTTCTTCTTTTGTTTCAGCGGTAGTCCATTCATCTTTTGGTTTTAATATTACAATGACATCGCTGAATTCCGGACCCATCGGGTCTGTTGCAAGTTCAGGAGCTCCTGTTTTAGTTACCACTGTTTTTACTTCAGGAAATTTTTCAATTAAGATTTTTCAATTCGGGTGCCAATATTTATTGATTCTGTAAGAGATATCCCCGGAAGACGGACTATCTGATATGCGAGATCACCTTCATCAGCTTTGGGAATAAATTCACCACCCAGGCGGGTGAAAGTCAGCAAACTAATAATAAGAAAGACAACGGCTATTCCAATAGTTATCAGTTTATTTCTTAAAGCAAATTCGAGAACAGGTAAATACATTCTCTTTAAACCATTCATTATCTTGTCGGCAATAGTTTCCTTCTCTTTCAAATCTCTTTTCAAAATTAAAGAACACATCATCGGCACATAAGTAATCGAAAGCAGTAATGCTCCGACTAAAGCGAACCCAACGGTGAATGCCATTGGTTTAAACATTTTCCCCTCTATACCGCCCAGAGCAAATATCGGCAGATATACAACAAGAATTATTAAAATTCCAAAAAATCGCAGACTTTATTATTGAAGTTGATGAGGAATATACAGTTTCATCAAATTCCTCTTTGTTCAATGTTTTTTTGTTCAAATGGATTTTTGCAGCGATCGCAACTATTACAGACTCAACTATTATAACTGCACCGTCAACTATCAAGCCGAAGTCTATTGCGCCAAGTGACATTAAATTACCGGATACATTGAAAAGATTCATCATGATAATTGCAAAGAGCATGGAGAGGGGAATGACAGATGCGACTATAAAACCTGCCCTTAAATTTCCGAGAAGAAGCACCAAAACAAGAATTACAATTACTCCTCCTTCAATAAGGTTTGTTTCAACTGTTTTGATCGTACTGTTGATAAGATTTTCCCTGTTATAAAATTCATCGATTGTAACACCGGCAGGTAAAGATGGTTTTATTTCTTCTATTTTTTCATGAACTCTCTGAGAAACTTCCCTTGAATTAGCTCCTTTAAGCATCATAACTATTCCAGCTACAACTTCACCGTTTCCATCCTGAGTTACACCGCCTACTCTAAGACCTTTACCATATTCTATCTCAGCTATTTGATTAAGATAAATTGGTATACCATGATCAGTTTTAATCACAATGTTTTGCAGATCTTCAATTTTTTCAATTAATCCGATTCCTCTTATTGAATACTGATCAGCATTTTTTTCAATTACACCTCCGCCTACATTGCTGTTGTTTCCGACTACCGCTTCATGTACTTCTCTTAATGTTAGATTATAACTCTTAAGAGCGTCAGGATTTATCAGAATATGGTATTGCTGTTCAAAACCGCCAAAACTGTTTACCTCTGCCACACCTTCGGTTCCAAGCAATTGCCTTTTAACGATCCAGTCCTGTATAGTCCTAAGCTGCATATCACTGTAAGTTGTATCATTGCGATTTTCCGGCCGGACTATATATTGATAAATCTCACCAAGCCCTGTGCTGACGGGAGCCATTTCCGGAGTCCCTAATCCTTCCGGCATATTCTCTTCAGCTTCTTTCAGCTTTTGAAATACAAGATTTCGCGCAAAATAAGTATCAACATTATCTTCGAAAACAACTGTTACGACTGAGATACCAAATTTTGAAATTGACCGAAGTTCAATGATATCCGGTAAACTTTTCATTGCAATTTCTACAGGGTAAGTAATAAACCTTTCGACTTCTGTAGCAGACAAAGTGGGGCTTGAAGTTATTATCTGGATTTGATTATTAGTAATGTCCGGAACTGCATCTATTGGAAGTTTAACGGCTGAATAAATTCCCAGAAGAATTAGTATCAATATAAAAAACCCAATTACTATTTTTTGCTTTATTGAAAAGCGATGATTTTATTTATCATAAATTAATTATAAATAATCTTAAGCTGAAAATTCTAATTACAGCTTAAAAAAAAAAAAAGATTATAAGTTAATTTATGATTTTGGAGGCGGAGAAGTAGTTGAAAGGGAATGAGTATTAAAGCCCGGTTTTTCAATTTTAATTATACTCGAGGCGCTAAAATAATCAAGATTAAAGATATTAAGGTAAGTTATTACTGTGTTACAGCAGTCACAGATACATAATGGTGAGCAATAGTCAGTGTGGTTTTTACTATCTGTGTGATTATCAATATATGAATTTTCGATGTGGACTTTTTCTTCGACTGAACATAATTCAATTGTGCAATTATCTAAACATGGAGTCATTGCAAGCAAAAGGATATATAGAGCCAGTATTTTTCTAAATGTTTTCAAGAGTTTTTCAATATAGATTTCTTAAATATTTAAATCAATCCTTAAATATGAGTAAACCGGTGAATATTTTTTTAAATGAAATTAATATGAATGAAAATATTTATTTTGGACGTTAAGAAAAGAAAATATCTCAGCTACGCTGTTATTTAGATATCAATATTCTTTCTTCAAATATGAAACCGCTATTGCGGTTAAAAACAAAATTGAGAGCAGAAAAACAAAATCCATTGGGAGTAACATTTTTTTATCAAAAATTAATACAGACAAATGCATTGTAATTTCTGCAGAACGGCATTGTAAAGTGTTGTCGAGCGGCATTGTAAGTGCTGTCGCGCTGCATTGTAAGTGCTATCGTACGGCATTGTAAGTGCTGTCGAATGGCATTGTAAGTGTTTGTGAACGGCATTGTAAGTGCTGTTGAACTGCTATGAATTTGCTGCACGCTGCTATGAATGTGCTACACGCTGCTATGAATGTGCTGCACGCTGCTATGAATGTGCTGCATGCTGCTATGAATGTGCTGCATGCTGCTATGAATGTGCTGCACGCTGTATTGTAAATGTATACACACTGCATTGCAAGTGCAATTTAGTGTATTCTATGTGCGTTGCGCTTCATTGTAAGTGCTGTCAAACTGCTTTGAATGTGTGTCGTGCGTCTTTGCTAATGCATCGTGCGTCTTTGTAAGTGTTGTCGAATGGCATTGTAAGTGCATCGCGCGGCTTTGTAAGTGCGTTATGCGGCTTCGAATTTGGAATGCATTTCTCTGAATTGGTAATTTGTTTCTTCGAATCTGGAAATTATCTCTTCGAATTTGGAATTTAATCAGTAGAATAGTAAGAAACGTTCAAAATGGGCGTCTCTGCAATATATTCTATGCAATCGCACAGACGCCCAAATTGGGCGTCACAATAATTTATTCTATGCAATCGTATAAACGCCCAAATTGGGCTTCTCTACACTATATTCTATGCAATCGCATAGACGCCCAAATTGGGCGTCTCTACTATAATGTATGTAGATAATTACTGAATTCGCAACTCAAATTAAATTTTAATATTTATTATATTGCACATAGTTTTTCATAAAACACATCGCATTATTTTTAAACTTTTTTCAATTAATGATCAGTATTTTATTTCTTATAGCGGGTTTTATACTTTTAATAATCGGCGCTAATAAACTTGTCGAAGGAGCGTCTTCCCTGGCTTCAAAGCTTGGAATACCTGACATAGTCATTGGTCTGACTGTCGTCGCATTCGGAACTTCTGCGCCGGAGCTGGTGGTAAACGTTATGGCGTCAGTTAACGGAAATTCCGATTTAGTTCTGGGGAACGTACTTGGCAGTAATATTTTTAACGTTCTCGGTATACTCGGAATTACATCCATGATCTATCCGCTTACTGTAAAGACCGATACCACCTGGCTCGAAATACCAATGAGTCTTCTTGCAGCAGTATCACTTTTCTTTTTAGTAAGTGATGTGAGTTTTGACGGAGCGAATTCTGATTTTCTTTCAAGAACTGACGGAATAATTTTACTTCTGTTCTTTTCAATATTTCTTGTTTATAATATTAAAGTATCACAAAGCGGATCTTCGGATGAGACAGATGATAATAAAATTGAATTAACATATTTAAAATCATTTCTATATTTGATAATTGGACTGACAGGACTAGTTGCCGGTGGTAACCTGATAGTTCGGGGCGCGGTGGATATCGCAACTTTGATCGGTTTATCGGAAAGAGTGATCGGACTGACAATAGTTTCTATAGGAACTTCCCTTCCCGAACTCGCGACTTCCATTGCCGCAGTCAAAAAAAGAATGTCGATATTGCAATCGGGAATGTCGTCGGTTCAAATATATTCAATATATTTTTTGTACTGGGAATATCCGTTGTCATATCACCTTTCAGAATAAAACATGATTCAATGTTCGACATATATGTAAATATACTTGCAGGTATTTTACTGTTTGCATTTATTTTTATCGGCAGAGGAAGACAGCTTGTCAAGTGGGAAGGGTTTTTGTTTCTGAGTATTTATCTGGTTTATCTTATCATTTTAGTTTCTTAATATACCACTAAGTCACAAAGGCACAAAGCATCTATTTTAAACATTTTCCTTACTGTCTTTGTGACTTGGTGGTAATAGTACGTATTAAGACAAATTTTATAAAGGGGGGGAAACTGAAAGGTCTTCAATATTGTAATTTAAAGTTAAAAGAAATAAATTGAACAACCCAGTTTAATTTAAAACAAATACTAACTATCTCATGAAAATTCTGTTCACTTTAGTATTCACAGTTATATTATTTCTGCAGGTTTGTCCGGTACCGGCTCAGTTTGATCCCGATTCACTGGAAATAAAGATCAGCAGAATTGTCAGAGAGTATGTAGATACAAACAAAGCGGGAATGATGATCGGCGTTATAAGAAATGAAGGAAGTGAAAATATATCGAGACGTTTTTCTTACGGACATGTCAGAAAGGACACGACTTCCCCGAGACCTGACAGTCTTACAATCTTTCACATCGGCTCAGTAACAAAAACTTTCACAGCAACTATTTTATCTTCACTGATACAGCAGGGCGGACCTTTGGATCTGAATGATCAGGTGGAGGATCATCTTCCTCTTAACACTGTCAAAGCTCCTTTCTTTATAAATTCCAGCGGCGATACTATAAAGATGAGACTGATAGATCTTGCGACTCATTTCTCTGCGCTGCCGGATGATCCTATTCAGCCGGTGAATGACTCCACTACTTATCAGATGATGTACCATTACCTTACTAATCACAATCTGCACAGACCTCCCGGCGAATGTTTTCTGTATTCCAATCTCGGAGTATCATTGCTCGGCGTTGCGCTTTCGCATACTACAGGTAAGATCATTGATTCGCTGTTCATACAAAGATTATCTGATCCTCTCGGAATGCCTGATACAAGAATTACACTGACACCGCAGCAGGAATTAAGAAGGGCTACAGGTTACGGTCCTAACGGAGATTCGGTCGGATATTTTAAAGACAGCTGGCCGGCATTTTATGCAGCCGGAGGTTTATACACAAGCATAAAGGATTTTATGAAATATCTTGAATTCAATATGGGATTAAAAAATTCAGGAATGCAGAATGTACTCGACTCGGCTCATAAGATCAGAAGGATAAATAATGACACATGCAGTCAGCCGAATTCAAAAGCAAGAGTTGGTCTTGTCTGGCAGATGGCTGAGCTGTTTCCGAAACATCTCTGAACTTTTACTATACCTGGAAAGACGGGGAGTGCCCGGTTTTCAGTTTCATTTGTTTTGCATCAGACACTGGTGGTAATGTAAAATCCGGAGTGTCGATGATTGTCAATCAGTCAATCCCTTGCGGCAAGCTCGCAGTTGAAATATTAAAATATCTGAATTCAGATATGATAGTAAGCAGTGATCCGAATTTTACTGAAGTTCCGGTGAATCATCTGCTGAGTCAGAATTATCCTAATCCATTTAACCCAGTTACAAAAATTAATTATTCAGTTGCGCAGAATTTTTCAAACGGAAAAGAAAATGTAACAATGAAAGTCTTTGATATTTCAGGAAAAGAAATTGCTACTCTCATTAATGAATCAAAACCTGCGGGAAATTATTCAGTTGAGTTCGACGGAACTGACCTGCCGAGCGGAGTATATTATTACAGTCTTGCAATAGGGGATTACAAAGAAACAAAAAGCATGATACTTATAAAATAAATTTCCGGTTATTAAACTAATCTGTAATTAATGTCTCTGAAAATAATCGGAACCGGACTGGGAAGGACGGGTACATATTCACTGGCTTGCGCTGAGCATCTCGGCTTCGGAAAATGTTTTCATATGACTGAGCTGTTTCAGCATCCGGAGAAAGTGAAATATTTTATACAGGCGGAGAAGGGCGAGCAGGTAAAGTGGGATGAACTTTTTAACGGATACCGGTCTGCAGTTGATTATCCGGCTGCGAGATATTTCAGACAGCTGTATGAATATTATCCGGATGCAAAATTTATTCATACTTTAAGAGACCCTGATGAATGGTATGAAAGCGCATTGCATACGATCTTTATGGCGAGAAATCCGGATCTGAGAAAATTTACACAGTTCGCGCTAAGATTTCCGTTTTCATCTGTAGTCAGAAAGAGGTTTAAAGTATTTATGTATAACAGAAAATTAATGGATCTGGAGTTTGGAAAAAATTTAAATGATAAACAAAAAGTGATCAGTTCTTTTGAGAAGCACACTGAAAATGTTTTAAAGCATATTCCCGCTGAAAGACTTCTGATGTTTAACGCTGCTGACGGATGGAAACCTCTTTGTGAATTTCTGAATGTCAGCATTCCTGAAGTCAAGTTTCCTTATTCCAATAACCGGCAGGAATTTTTAAATAGGGTGGATATAATTGGGAAAGGAAAAAATTTACCTGATCAAAATCTGATTTAATATATATCTGCTGTCAGTTTAAATATAGAAAATTTTTGAAAAATATTTTAAAACTAAAACCTAACTAATATGAAATCAATTTATACAAAAGCGGTAAAGGTAATTTTAAATGTTACATTGATTTACATTTTATTAGCTGTCTGTACAGCCGGTAATATTTCAGCACAGAGAGATAATGACGCGCTGACCGGTAAACTTAACAGTTATATTGATTCTGTCTATACCGCAAGCAAAGTGCCTGGAATAGTAGCCGGGATATTTACTCCTGATTTTAGTTATATGTATTCAGTCGGTAAAGCTGACATCAGAACCGGTGAACTCAGAAAGTATGATGATCTGATCAGGATCGGAAGCATCACAAAGACTTTCGTTGCTACTGTCATTTTACAATTAGCGGATGAAGGTAAACTCGCTTTGGATGACAAGCTGAACAAGTTCTTCCCGTCCTATCCCAATTCAGAAAATATAACCATAAGACAGATGCTTGATATGACCAGCGGCATTCCTGATTTTCTGAATGATCCTGTACTGCTTGCTGCCTTTTATAACGGTAAGGAAAAATTACACAGGAAGAAATTTTTGACAGGACTATTGCACTCGGTCCGGTTTTCCTCCCGGTCAGGGGTGGAATTATTCAAACGGCAATTACAATATTCTCGGAATGATCATTGAGCAGATCACAGGAAACAAGACAGGTGATGAAGTTACAAACAGAGTTATTAGACCGTTGGTTTTATCAAATACAATTTATCCGACAGACGGGAATATCACCGGCACGCACAGTCACGGATATTTCGGCGATACAGTAACGGGAGCATTAATGGACTGTACTTTCATGGATCCGTCTCTCACCGGCGCAGCGGGATGTATGGTTTCAAATCTGCCTGACCTTAAAATTTATGTGGAAGCACTCGTCAAAGGTACTTTGCTCAGTCCGCAGATGCAGGCGGAAAGACTTAAGTTTGTAAATACAGGTATTACTAAATTTGTTCAATACGGACTCGGCATTTTTGATCTCGGCGGATTCATCGGACACAACGGAGGTATCACGGTTCAACACAACAATGTGTTACAATCCTGAACTTGACGCTGTCATACTTGTATCAGTAAATCAGTTTGATACGAAATTAGGAATATCGGATCACGTATTTATGGGACTTGCAAAGTTAGTGTATCGGATAAGAATTTATTTCAGTAAATTTAGAATTATTCAGATATTAAGGCAGGAATTTTTTGTAAATGATATTTACATTGTCTGAATTTATTGCTAATGATGAAACATATCCTGATTCATTTTCCAGTATTTGCAATGACCAGTTTTTTTCTGAATGAGAGGAAGCATTATTAAATGACAGGACCGGAATTTTTCCGGTTCTGTCTGTTACCGAAAAGTCTTTAAGCCGAAATGAAAGACCTTCTCCGATTGCTTTTATGAAAGCTTCTTTAAGAGTCCATATCCTGAAAAAATTATCCGTGAGTTCTTTCCCCTGAAAATTCTTTAAGTAAATAATCTCCGTTTCAGAAAAATATCTTCCGGCAATTTTGATCCAGTCTTCAGAGTCTCTGACTTTTTCAATATCAACTCCTGTCTCCGCTGTCAATGATACAGCAATAATACAGCGGTCTCCCGAATGAGATAAATTAAAATGTATCTTTGAATATTCTATGAATGGCTTGCCTGTTTCGGTATAGGAAAATTTTATTTCGGCAGGTTTTATGTTTGTGTTTTCAGATAGAATATTTCTGAGGAAACTTCTGGAGATGATGTAACTTTGAGAGTCTTTTGTGAATTTAAATCTGTCCGCCTTTTTTGATCTCATCTCCGGACAGAAATTTTTTCAGCTGCGGTAAGGAACCGGTGTGATCTGAAATATTTATTCTGTAAATATGAACATCATTACTGTTTAATTTCATAAAAAGTGAATCTGATTTATGTGATGCGATTTTATCAGGTAAGACTGCTGCTGCCTGAAGTTATCCGGCTGATTTTTTATTACCGGTAACTGCTGAATTAATATCCCTGTGAGTTTTTTCCAGAACAAAATTTAATTTCTCCGCAAAGAATTTAAGCATCGGTTCTTTTACAATAGTAATGTGATCAGTATCCGGCACAACGTAAGATTCAAAGCCGCCGTCAGCGAGCTGTCTCCACTTATCCCTTAATTCTTCTTTAAACGTAGCGCATTCAATAAGCGTGATCTTTCCCGGATATTTCTGAGCTACATATTTGTCCTGAGTTTTGAAATGCATTAGCATGATATTTTTATACTCTCTGTCGAGCTTATTGCTGAAAATATATTCGATCTTATTTTTAAGTTTCCATTGAAGTTTTGAATATCTGTAAGACGCATAATTCTTCGCGACCTTTACAAATTGGCCTGACTTTATATGATGAAATGATCTTGTAATATAATGCCTTGTATCTCTTGTCGGAGGAATATAATCCTGCGGCTTTTCAGTAAACGGCGGCCAGGTATCAAAAATTGCAAGGATCATCATGCGGTTCATCTTTTCCGTCAAGTCCAAGCGCTTCGAGAATATAAAAAGGCTGATCATCAGGAATGTATTTTACAAGGTCCTGAAAATGAAGAGCCGTTCCCCCGGCAGGCGGTACGCAGTAAAACGGAAGTTTCGATCCTCCCGGCTTTACCGGTACGAGAGATTTCCAGTTTGGCTCCCATCCTTCATTCTTCAGTATCACAGCAAGCTGAGCTATGGTAGGGGAGTTGAACAACGTAGACAATGCAAGTTTTTTTCCGGTAAGCTTTTCTATGTAGCCGAAAACTCTTACAGCAAGCAGCGAATGTCCGCCGAGCTCAAAGAAGTTATCATTGACGCCGATCTTTTTTATGCCTAAAACTTTTTCCCATATGTTAACAAGCTGAAGTTCGAGCGGATCCTTTGGTTCAGTATAATCCGCGTTACCGCCGGAAGTGAGTTCGGGTTCAGGCAGCGCTTTCGGATCAATCTTACCTGTTCCGGTCAGCGGCATTTCTTTTATAAAAATAAAATCCTGAGGTATCATGTAATCAGGGATCTTGGATTTTTAGAAATTTTACAAGATTGTCCTTTTCGATTTCATTCCCGTCATTGGTTACAATATAAGCGAACAATCTTTTATCGCCACCGATGAATTCTTTTGCAGTTACCGCTGTATTTTTAATTCCGCCGAATTCGCTGATCACGTTCTCAATTTCTCCGAGGTTCAATCCTGTATCCTCTCAGCTTGATCTGACTGTCAGCGCGTCCGGAGAAACTCTATGTCGCCGCTTTCAAGATATCTTGCAAGATCTCCCGTCTTATAAATTCTTTCGCCTTTTATAAAGGATCATCTTTGAATTTTTCTTTGGTAAGTTCATCTCTGTTTAAATATCCTCTGACAAGTGAAACGCCTCCGATATAAAGATCTCCCTGTAACGCCGGCGGCAAGGGCTGTAAGTTATTATCAAGTATATATATCCTGTTATTAAAAACAGGCTTGCCGATAGGCGGATGATTCGGCCATGTAGAAGTGTCATTTCCAAAAGTGTAACTTGTAACGACGTGCGCTTCCGATGGTCCGTAATGATTTGAAAAATGTAAAGTCCTTAAGATGATTGAAAGAAATAAAGTAATGCAGGAGTGATCTGGATCTGTTCTCCTGCTGTAATGACTTCTTTCAGCGGCAGGTCTTTTATGCCTGACGACATTGATATTTCGGAAATTCCTGAAGCGCAACAAAGGGAGGAATATCCTCTGTATGTTTTTCTTTTTAGAATAGTTACTATTTGCGACAGATCTTTCCTTTCTTCCTCAGTCAGCATTACCATTATTCTGCCGGAGATCCTGGTGGAAAAATTTCCTGAAATGAAACATCAAAACTCAGTGTTGTGAACTGAAGAACTCTGTAACCTTCTTCAAATCTGTGACTGCGCATCTGCCAATTCAGTAAATTGCTGAGCGACTTATGCATCATTAATACGCCTTTGGGTTTTCCTGTAGAACCGGATGTGTAAATTATATACAAAAGATCAGAAGGCGTTACTCCTGTTACCGGCGCATCTTTGCTTTCATTTTCCAGTGAAGAATATTTTTTCGATCAAAATATTTTACGTGAACCGTTTTCAAATTTTACCGGAATGTCTTCCGAAGTAATCAGAATTTTAACTCCGGAGTCTTCAAGTAAATACTGAATCCTGTCTTCCGGGAATGAAGGGTCGACCGGAACATAAGCAGCGCCTGATTTTAAAATACCGAGAAGTGAAATGATCATTTCCGCAGACCGCTTTAAACAAATGCCGATACAGTCGCCAGGAGTTATTCCTTTTTGATTAATCTGTTTGCAAGACGGTTTGATAATTCATCAAGCTCTTTATAAGTATATTTTATTACCGCTTTCCAGTGCAGTTCGGTCAGGAATTTTGGCTGCGTCAGTAAACATTTCATGCATGCATTTAATGTCAACATCCGCTGCAGTGTCATTCCATTCAAATAAAATTTTATTTCTTTCTTCTTCGCTTAATAAAGTAAGACCGGATAACTTAGAATCCGGATCTGCAATTATCTGACTGACGAGTAAACTAAAATTGGAAAGTATTTTATTTATTAAGTCATCGGTGAACTTAGAAGTCTCGAATGCAATATGAACCGACATTTCTTTTCCGGAGCGATTAGAAACCGTCAGCGGAAAATTTGTTCTCTCAAAAGCTTTAAGATTTTTTATTTTAATCCCGGCGACGCCTTCTTCAAGAGATTTATCTACAGGATAATTTTCAAATACAAGAATGTTTTCAAAAGCTGCGTACCTCTTGGTATCTCGCTCCACTCCTGAATATCAACGAGTGAGTTGTATGAGAACTGATCACGCTCGAACTGCTTTTTGTCTGAAGTTCTTTCAGCCATTACTTTATATCTTTATCGTAATCAAAATTAATTCTGACAGAAGTGTGTGTTAATAAATAATCCTACCTGATTCAATTCCGGGAAGCTGAGGATTCCTGCCGGAAACTGTTCCTCCGAAGAGGACATCATATTCATTTCTGTATTTACTTAATATCAGCGCCCATATTCCCTGAAAGATACTGTTCATCGTCAGCTTATTCTCTCTTACAAAAGAGTTAAGCTCAGCAGTTAATTTTTCATCAAATTTAATTTCAATATCTTTTACTTCGACGCCAGCTTCGTTCCTGTTAAGTCATCGGCGTAGGTGATGAAAATCCTTTCAGTTCTTCTTCCCAGAAGTTTTGCGGAATTTTTTATCAGCTTTATTTAGCCAGACAAATGAACTGCTTATATGCATAACGCTGCGGAAGATTTATCTGCTCATCCTTTTAATGATTCGTAAATATCAAAAACTTTTCTGAATAACGGGATAGCTCCAGCCGTCCATCAGAATACATGGTGAAAGCTCCAGATAAATTTAAAAGAAGATTCGTTAATCCTGATTAGAGCGCATCTCATAA
>JADJYU010000003.1 GCA_016719565.1 Ignavibacteria bacterium | reverse complement strand
GAAAGAAACAGTCGGAAATCGGACTGATCAGAAACGGAAATATCTTTATTGAAAAAGATAAGATCGCTTTTGCCGGGAGTAATGCTGAGCTGAAAAAATTTCTGGCAGGCAGCGCTGTTAAAAATTATGATGTCATTGACGGAAGAGGAAAGGTCATTACGCCGGGATTCATAGATTCACATACACATTTCGTATTTGCCGGATCAAGAGAAGATGAATATGAAATGAGACTGGCCGGAAAGTCATATCAGGAAATTGCAAAAGCCGGCGGAGGGATTTTATCTACGGTGAACGCTGTGAGGAATACTAACAAGAATGAACTTTCTGAAATATCCGGAAAGAGACTTGATAATTTTATAAAATACGGCACTACGACTATCGAAGGAAAATCCGGTTATGGACTTGATCTCGGAAATGAATTGAAAATTCTAGAGGTCATGAAAGAGCTTAATGAAAACAATAAATACGGAATAGATATTATTCCTACTTTTCTCGGCGCTCATTCGGTTCATCCTGAGAAAAGTAAGGAAGATTACATTTATGAAATTTGTCACAATATTATTTCAATAGTCTCGAGAGAAGGTCTTGCAAAATTTATAGACGTATTCGTAGAGGTAAATTATTTTACAAAAGAAGAAGCGGATAAGATATTTACATTCGGAAAAAAATACGGACTGACAGCGAAGCTTCATACGGATCAGTTTAATTCAATCGGAGGAATTAAAACTGCAATAAAACATAACGCCGCATCTGTCGATCATCTGGAAGTATTAAAGGAAGATGATATTGAGCGCCTTGCTGCCCATTGCAAAGATAAAAAAAAGAGAAACATAATAGCCACAGTACTTCCGGGTGTTTCTTATTTTCTCGGAATACCTTACGCTCCGGCGAGACAGCTTATTTCAAAAAAAATCCCTGTTGCGCTCGCAACTGATTTCAATCCGGGAAGCTGCATGACGGAAAATATTCAGATGATAATGTCGCTTGCTTCAGTTCATTTGAAAATGACCGCTGAAGAAATTCTCAATGCCGTAACTATTAACGCCGCATTTGCATTAAATATAGAAAATACAGCAGGCAGTATAGAATCCGGCAAACAGGCCGACCTGCTAATTTTTGATATGCCATCTTATAAATATCTTGTTTATAATTTCGGAGTGAATAATCTTAAAACAGTTATAAAGAAAGGTAAAATTGTTTTTCCCAGCAATTAAAAATTCTTATCATGAAAAAAAATAATCTTTTGAAATTCCCGTTCATATTCAGCATGTTCCTGTTTCTGAATATAAATATGCTTTCGTGTAAACAGGTGAATGAAGATCCAGGAGCGCTTTCGGAAAAGAAGGAAGGCGATAAAACTGAAGTATCAAATGTAGCTGCGGAGAAAAGCGGTTATGACATAGAAGTATTTACAGAAGGGCTTTATGTGCCTTGGAGTATTGTATTTACTTCACCGGAAAGAATGCTTGTAAATGAAAGGAACGGAAAGATACGCATTATAGAAAACGGAGTATTAAAAGCGGAGCCTCTTAAAGAGTTCAGCGATATATCTTCCGGCGGAGAAGAAGGACTGATGGGACTTGCGCTGGATCCGGATTATGTAAATAATAAACTGATCTATGTAAGTTATGCATTTGATAACGGAGATGAACTGGCGGTAAAAGTTGTAAGATATAAAGACAACGGCGATAATCTGTCCGATGAGAAAATATTATTCGACAATATTCCGGCGGAAAGATATCACGCCGGCTGCAGACTCAGATTCGGTCCTGACGGAAAATTATACATTACAACAGGTGACGCGGGTGAGAGGGGAATTGTGCAGGATAAAAATAATCTTTACGGAAAAATATTAAGAGTAAATTCAGACGGGACAATACCCCAGGACAATCCATTCCCGGGAAATCCAATGTGGAGTACCGGTCACAGAAACCCGCAGGGAATTGACTGGTATCCGGGAACAGATATAATGTATTCCACTGAGCACGGTCCATCCGGGTTTGACGGTCCGGGCGGAGGAGATGAAGTGAATGTAATTGTCAAAGGCGGAAATTACGGATGGCCTGAAGTGTCTCATGAACAAAGCATGGAAGGAATGGTATCTCCCGCGCTTGTCTTTACACCGGCTGTCGCACCGGCATCGGGAATGTTTTACAGCTCGGATTCAATTCCGGAATTTAAAAATAATTTCTTCTTCGGATGTCTGAGAGGCAATGCAATATACAGAGTTATTCCCGATGAAAACAATCCGTCGAAAGTAAATTCTTTTGAAAAATTAGACGGGGTTGATTTCGGAAGAATAAGAGATGTAGCTCAGGGACCGGACGGCGCAATTTATTTTTCTTCAAGTAATAAGGACGGAAGAGGAAGCGTAAAAAAAGGTGATGATAAGATATACAGAATTGTGAAAAAGAAATGAAAATAAATTTGTCAGGATTTAGCTATATCTGGAAGATTCAGTGAAGTGTCCTCTGATTCGAGTTCACGCCAGATCCTCTGACAGGGAAACTGATTTTCATATAAGGCTCTGGATATCATTACGGAATCTATCGAAAGATGCTCGATACTCATAATTTGTTTAAGATCCAGATAATTTGAAATACCGCCGGCTGAAGTGATCTTCAGATTTGTATTGTTTGCAATTTCCAGCAGCCGTTCAATATGCGGCCCGCAGAGATTCCCCACTCTTGTTACATCCTGATAAATGATCCTTGTGACTCCGGATGCTTCCATCTGCTTTGCAAAATCAAGAGGAGTAATATTTGCATAATTTATCCATCCGTCCATCACGACATTGTTAAGCTTTTCATCAATGCAGATAACAACTTTGGAAGGGGAGAATTCGGTAATGGCTGAAACAATAAAATCGGGATTTGTCAGCGCAGCAGTGCCGATCACAATTCTGTAAACTCCGAGTTCCTTTATGATCTTCCGCGCAATGTCCATATCCCTTATTCCTCCGCCCAGCTGAACAGGTATATCAACGGATTCAGTGATCTCCTTTATCATATCAAAATTTTTCATATCGCCGTGAAGCGCTCCGTCAAGATCAGTGATGTGAATGCATTTGAAATTTTCTTTGCGGAAAAGTTTTGCCATGATGATAGGACTCTCGGAATAGAATTCAGTATTGTTATTCAGGTCCTGAATTTTCCTTACGCACTTACCGTCCTTTATGTCAATTACAGGAATTACAAGCATATTAATTTATTTTCTTACTATTGCTACTTTACCGGTACCGACTTTACTGCCGTCCTGATTGAATGCAACGATTATATAAATTCCTGTCGGAGTAAATTCATTATCGGAAGTCATACCGTTCCATGAAGCGATCCTGCCGCCGGGAGAATCAAATTCATTTATGATCCTGCCGTCAAGAGTAATGATCTTTATAGTTGAGTTTTCTATAAGTCCGTCGATCTTAAGATTTACGCCGGATGGTATTAAGTATGGATTAGGTGAAGCGATGATCTCGTCAAAATCCTGAACAGGTTCGATGGCATTTGTCTTTAAAGAAGACATTCCTTTTTGTGTTCCAAAGTAAGCGATACCTGTTTTATTACTGACTTCTATAGTGTTAATTTTATTTGAAAGTATCGGACTGTTTGAAGTATTAAACTTTTCAAGAAGAGTAGCTCCGTCTGAAGAAAGATGAAACGCTCCGTTGGTTTCCGTGCCGATCCACTTTTCATTAAGAATATCATTTGTAATGGATATGCAGTTCTCAGTAAACGGTACTCTGATATTTCCCGAAATGATCCCGAGCTTCTGCGGTCGCGGCTTATTGCTGGGATTCTGAATCGCGCCGAAAGGATTGCTGATTATGAAAACTCCGTTATTTGTTGCAATCCAAACTTCATTATTTTTTTCTATTATAATATCATTTACGTTTGTTACTTCAGATCCGAAATCAGCATTATCATAAAATCCGAATACGTCATCTGAAGGATTATCTATTGAGCCGTTCTCATTAAAGAAATAAACACCTGATCTCGATCCGCTGAGAACTATCCATTTTGTATTGTAAGAATCCACTACAGTTTCAGATAAGGAAGAGCTGCCGATGAAAGAAGGATTTACAAATCCCACCCATTGATTATTTCCCTTATATGCATAAAGTGAACTGCCGGAATTAGTTGCAAAAAAAGTAACCCACATGACCTGATTATTATCAAAAGCTCCGCCGTAACTGGCGCAAAAATTTATATTATTTGAGATTCCCGGGAGAATGGAATTTGAGGGATTAAAATTCGTGATCGTATTTCCATTGATCTGTGTCGGACCGCTGCCAAAGCCGTATGCCCAGACCTGTCCGTTACCTGCTTTAATTCTTTGAAACCAGTTGCCGTTTCCGATCTCGGGATGGCTGTCGGTATTATAGTTTTCCCAGGACACTCCGTCAAATGAATAAAATCCGTTATTAACCAATCCGCCGGCTACCCATATTGTATTGTTTTCATCAATTGTGATCTGACTGAAGACGTTTGTATAGGGACTGTTTGGGAAAACAAGTTTGTAATTATTATTGACTGATGTATAAATTCCGTTGTTTGATAAACCGGCTATTAGCATGTCAGAATTATCTTTTGAAAGTACAGTGTAAGAATTGGAATTCTGATACTGAGTAATCGCAGCGAGGTCATTTCTGTCAGCGGAATAAATTATATTCCCTGATATAAAATAGATCCGTTCTCCGGCGGATTTAATAAAAACGGTTCTTGCATTTGAGACCGCAGCGTTTGGATAAGGAATCCAGTTAGTCCCGTCGTAATAACTGAATCCTGCATTCGAGCCGGCAAAAATTTTATTATCAAATGTTTCAATCGTTCTCACATCGGTTCCTATTACTCCACCGGCGTATGTTTCCCAAAGTGAAGGGTTATTCAGATTAGTGGAAATATCACCGTATGCAATACCCGTTGCTGAAGCTGCATAAAGGACATTGTTAAATGATGTCAGAGAATATACGGCAGTATTAATCGGGAATGCTCCGAGCTTATAATAAGGAGCGTCTACAAAAGTATAAGACGAAACTGAAATTTTCTGAATACCGTAACCCGTGGCTACGAACATGAAATTTCCCGACAAGTGCATAAAATTTATGAACTTATTGGATTCAGTAGAATTTTTTATATCATAAATATATTTCCAGCTCAGATCATCAACATTCAGAATAGATATAGATCCGTCAGTAGCGCCTATCCAGAGCCTTCTGTTATTATCAAGAGCCAGCGATAATATTTCATTGCTGATCAGACCGTTAAGATTAGTAAATTTCGCGGTTATATTTCCTGTGCCGTTTTCCACTACAAAAAGTCCTCCTCCGGATCCGCAGTATATCATATTTTTCACGGGATCAAATGCAATGGAAGAAATGGATTTAAAATCAGTAAAGTTTTCCCACTTACTATTTTGTGAGAAAGTTATGGAATTTACGGATAGAAATAATATGAGAAATAAAACGCCTCTCTTTAACATAAATTTATGATTTTAATTTTTTTGAAATACGGAACCTGTAGAAATGCCTATAATCTAATATTTTTTTCGAAGGTTAAATAAAGTCAGAAGTTCTTTTGAAAAATTGTGTTTCAATATTGAGTATTTAATGTTTAAAATCAATATAATTTTTTGATTGAAATTTTAACCTGATATACATATTAGCCGGATGTGAAACAGAAAGAGTTACCTGTTTAACTTTCATATAAAAAGAAGTCTCCGACCCTCAGCGGAGACTTCTACATTACTAAATTATAACAGGGGTAACACAATTTTGACCTGTTACTTTTGGTTAGGTAAAATCAAAGAACGAAACGTTTTCATATATGAAATTCTGTAAAGCTTTAATCTAAAACTTATTCTGAAACACAGCTAACTTTAATGTCTTTGCTCCTGCAGAACCGCAGTCAATGTAAACTACATACATTCCGCTTGCTACGAATTTCCCGTCATTGTTTTGTAGATCCCATTTCTCAAGAGAGTTCTTAGGATCAGAGGAATTCCTTTCTATCTTTTTCACAGGTGAGCCTTCAAGACTGTATATATAAATTGTACACACGGAAGGCAGATGAGAAAAGTAAATAAATTTCTCATCCGCGTCATTGTATTCAAGTTCAGAAAATCCGTAATAAGGATTCGGGAAAGCTTTGATATTATTTATTCCGTCTTTCGCCAGATCATTATTATTAAATGTCGTGCCGTTTATAGTCCATGAATATTTCACGGGATATCCCGGCACAAAGTCAGCTCTCGTGATCCTGTATGGAAATACAGTAAGCTTATCACCGGTCTTCCATTTATCGCCCGCATTTGCCAGTCTCGGAAGCCAGGCATACATTATATCCATTGATACAAAACCGTATGTTGGATTTGCTGATCCCGGATTGATCGGCTGTCCGCCGCGGCTTACATAGTTTGAATTCGGTGTCTCACTGTATGTGGAAGTCAGTACGTAAGTAAACTGATACTTACCTAATTTGCTTTCATCAGGATTCCAGATACCGTCTGCGTCCGCATCTACAAAAGCGACATTCAGTCTTCTCGGTGCCCCTCCCGACGAATCGAGTTCATCTGTTGAATATACAGCAAAAGGTACATCGGTCATATCGCGGTAAGGAGTTACAGATAAGTTTGTATCAGTAAGTAATACATTTGAAGCCGGCGCGTATCTGTACGCCTTTGAAGTTTCTCCGAAAATAAACTGCACCTTTCTTAAAGGACCTCCTGACATGAGAGTGTTTGCGCCTGTTCCTTCGGTGAATTGTGTTCCGTTTGCAATGATCCTTGATCTGAAATTATTGAATTTACCCTGCGTAGGAAAACTCATTCCCAGCGACCGGCTGTCAAATTGTCTGTTTGTTATAACCTTCGCAGACATTATTGCAGCAGTATCAGGACCTCTGAACCATATATTTTCCTGCGGTTCGTATGTCCAGCCCCTGCGCAAAGTATAAGTCGGAATGTTGTTGCTGATCCTGTAATTATCATCCGGATCTCTTACAATTCCGGAATCCCTTATAGTCTGATGAATAAGTAATAATCCGTCCGCTGATTTTGCCGTGTCCTGCGTTCCCGTGAAGTCATGAACATTTTGAAAAAGCGCTGTGCTGCTTCCGTTATAATTTCTTGTAAGCGTCCAGCTTAATTTATTTTCGAAAATTCCGAAAACTGATGTGTATGTTGCGTTCAGAAGTTTTACAGGATCAATAATTATGGGCATAACACCAAGATCTCTCTGATCAGTAAGGATCGTATCGCTCATTAAATAATTTACCTGAGTACCGGCAGAGATATTCTGCGGAATGACTTTAATAATTATCTTCGGCGATTCCAAAACTTTAGGCAGAGTGAATGGACCGCCGGAGGGATCATAATAATATGCACTCACTGCAAATTTATATTCAGTTCCGTTGATAAAATTTCCGTTACTTATAATATCTTTGTCAAGCTCTATGTTCCGGGAGATACCGTTATCACTTCCTCTCTGAACTACACCGAAAATAAATTCCTCATATTCATTCAGATATATACTGTCCCGAATGTCTTTGATGCCGTCTATTATGTCAAATGTTTTTATCAATACCGTGTCACTCTGAACAGGATTATTTGTGTAAGATTTTATCTGATAAACATTATACCCCTGAAAATTAAAGAATGAATCCGAATATGGATTAGGATATTTTTTTCGTTCAGCTTCATCGTTCAGAGTGAGATAGATCTTTCCGTTGCCGAATGAATAATGTTCAGCTGCAGGAGGATCTGCGGCTGCGCTGATATTAAAATTATAATCATATAATTTCTTGAGCTGTTGTGAAAAGTATTTCAGAGAATTAACACTTGCCAGATTATTTACGCTTTGCGAAATTACCTGCGCGAATCTAATGGTCTGCGTATCGCCGGGATTAACTGTCGTAGGTCCGGAGCTTTGTATAAATCTGTTATTACTCCCGTCATTATTATTCCATCCCTGACCTGTATAAGGATCTCCTGAAAATGGAAACATTGTTGTTTGATTTGTAATTGGATTGACCCACGGGGTTTTATTACGTCTCAATCCCATAAGATTATAATATGCTTCTCTGTAATTTGACGGATCGCCGACGGTTGGATTAGCATTTACATACATATTAAAAGATGTCATTAATAGATCTTTAAATCCGGGTTTGGTTACCAGATTATTACTCAATAGCGGACTGTAATACTTAACCGTATCTCCGGTGCTTGGAGTTGTCTGTCCTTTAAATAAAAGAAATCCGACAGCCGGAGGAGCTAAACCATATTCTCCGTCGTTATTCGTAAAGTTATAAGTAAATCCCAGATTCAAACTTGTATCACATCCGACTGCATCATCAGTTGCCACGCCAAGATCATCATCAGTCCATAACGCCATATAACATCTTGTCCACGGCTGATTGCTTTTGTTTATAATTCTCATCTCTGTAATGATCATATCATCATAAACACCAACATTTTTATTAAAGCAAAAATTAGTCTGCAGGATCTGAGCTTTTAAGGGGGCGGTTCTGCCGGCATGATTTATATGTGATTCAGGATATCCGTCAGTATAAGAATAAAACATTGTCTGATCTCCCATTAAGAATGGCTTTCCGGATTCATCCGTGTAAGCACCCTGACTTACAGGCCAGTTCAGATAATCTTCACTCGTCGTGTCGCCTTTATTTATAGTATAAATTCTATAAAGCGGATCATCCTTCCCCTGAGGATTACCGTTTGCATCAACATAACCCGGCAGATATTCATAATCAAACTCTGCAACTGCCAAGAGAGTATCATCTCCCACGATAGCTCCGATCCATAACCCTGAAGCGTATCTTGCAAATTTAGCTGTACCTTTCGGCCATTCGAATCCGGCGTTACCTGTAGTCGGATTACGGTTGAAGCTGCCGTTGTTCCTGTACCATGTACTGATATTATTTGCATCCATTTTTTTTGAATCAATGACAGTAACTCCGGAATTACCGTTGTTATCGTTACTATCTTTTTCCGGATCCCTGTCGCTGAATCCGAATGCGTAAATTATTATCACGCACAAAGAAATAAATACCGGAAGTTTGAATCGTCTCATAAATTTAAGATTGTATAAAAAGTTTTAGTATTTAAAATTTATTCTGAAACACAGCTATCTTCAGCGTCTTTGCTCCTGCTGAACCGCAGTCAATGTATACCACATACATTCCGCTCGCTACAAACTTTCCGTCATTATTTTGTAAATTCCATTTCTCAAGAGAGTTCTTAGGATCAGAGGGATTCCTCACGATCTTTTTCACAGGCGAACCGTCAAGACTGTAAATGTAAATTGTGCAGACAGATGGCAGATGAGAGAAATAAATAAATTTTTCTCCCGCGTCATTGTATTCAAGTTCAGAAAATCCGTAGTAAGGATTCGGAAAAGCTTTTATCTTATTTATATTAGACGCCGCCAGCTGCTGATCATTAAACGTAGTTCCTGTTACAGACCATGAATATTTCAAAGGATATCCCGGAACGAATTCCGCTCTCGTAACTCTGTAAGGACTTACTGTGAGCACATCTCCAGCTGACCATGTTTGTAAAACTCCTTTCACACTCTTCACTCTCGGAAGCCATGCATACATTATGTCCAAAGCCACAAACCCGTATGTGGGATTAGCGGATCCGGGATTTAAATTTTGACCTGATCTTGTCATATACTGCTGCTCGGGAGTTTCGCTGTAATCAGATGCAAAGATATATGTGAACTGATATTTTCCCAAAGGCGAATCATCGGGATCCCATATTCCGTTTGCGTCAGAGTCTACAAATCCGACATTAAGCCGTCTTGGATTTCCCTGAGTGGAATCAAGTTCATCAACTGCATATACGCTGAACGGAACATTTACAATATCTGCAAATGGAGTGCTTGAAAAACCTGAATCTGTCAGCAGAACATTCACAGTCGGAGAATAACGGTATGCTTTTGACGTTTCACCGAATACTATTTTAATTTTTCTCAACGGACCTCCGGTTAAAAGCGTGTTATCGTTTGTCCCGAGCGAAAGAAATTTTCCGTTTGCAGAAATTCTTGACCGATAATTATTAAATGAACCCTGCGCCGGAAAACTCATTCCGAGACTGCGGCTGTTGAACTGACGGTTGGTAATAAATTTTGCTGTCATGATTGCAGTTGTATCCGGGGCTGTGAACCATTCCTTTCCTTGGGGTTCATAAGTCCATGCTCTCTGCAGACTGGTTCTGTTAAATGAAAAATTTCTGTGATCATCAGGATCCTTTACTACACCTGAATCGCGGATTAATTTATGAATGAACATTAAGCCGTCTGCAGTTTTTGCAGTATCCTGAGTTCCGCTGAAGTTTTCTATATTTTCAAAAAGCAAAGCGCTGTTTCCGTTTGCATTCCTCGTCAGAGTCCAGTTTACAGTGTTATTAACGCCGCTTCCGAATACGGAAGTGTAAGTCGCATTAATTAATTTTAAAGGATCAGTTATTACAGGAATTACAGCAAGGTCTTTCTGATCAGTAAGAATAGTATCGCCGGGTGGATGGTTTACAGTTGTTCCCGGAGTAATATTCTGCGGAATGACTTTGAGAATGATCTTAGGCGACTCAAGAACTTTAGGCAGCGTATAAGGTCCGCCGGACGGATCATAATAATAAGCCGTAACTGCAAATTTATATTCAGTGCCGTTTACAAAATTCTTATTGCTAATTGTATCTTTACTTAGTTCAATGAAACGCGAGATCCCGTTGTCATTTCCTTTCTGCACAATGCCGTAAAGAAATCCCTGCTGCTCCTCATAATAAACACTGTCCTTTATATCCTTAATGCCGTCTCTGATGTCAAACGTTTTTAACAGAACAGTATCTTTAGAAGACGGATTAACTGAATAAGAATTTATCTGATAAATATTGTATCCCTGAAATTTAAAATAAGTGTCTGTAAACTTATTGAAATACTGAACTCTCTCCGCAGAGTCATTCCATGACAGGAAAATTTTACCGCTGCCGGATGAATAAGATTCTGATGCGGGAGATGCAGCCGTAACGTTAATATTAAAGTTGTTGTCATATAACTTTTGTAAATAGCGTGAATATATTTTCAATGAATTCACGCTTGCAAGATTGCTGGAGCTTCTTGCAATTATCTGGGCATATACAATAGTCTGAGTATCACCGGGATTAACTGTCGATGGTCCTGAACTCATTATAAATCTTCTGTCACCTGCGTCTGCCTCATTCCATCCGGTTTGGGTAAACGGATCACCGGAAAATGCAAACTTAGTGATCTGATTTGTTACCGGGTTCACCCATGGTGTTCCGTTACGTCTGATACCTTGAAAATTTAAATACGCCTCCCGGTAATTACCAGGATCTCCTACGAAGGGATTTCCGCTGACATACATATTAAAAGCAGTCATGCAGAGATCTTTGTAACCGGGTTTTATAACATGATTATTGCTTAAAGGGGGACTGTAATATTTTACAGTATCTTCTGCACCGGGAACTGTCTGACCTTTTAGCAAATGAAATCCAACTGCCGGCGGAGCTATACCATAATCCCCGTCATTGTTTGTAAAGTTATAAGTAAATCCGAGATTAATATTTGTATCGCATCCGACTGCATCATCACCGCCGGAACCAACATCATCATCAGTCCATATCGCCATATAACATTTTGTCCAGGGCAGATTTCCTCTGTTAATGACTCTAAGCTCTGTGATAACTATATCATTTAAAATACTGTAATTTTTAATGAATGAGAAATTCGTCTGAAGTAATTGTGCTTTAAGGGGAGCAGTTTCCCCGGCATTGTTATTGTGCGCTTCAGGATATCCGTCCGTATAAGTATAGAACATTGACTGATCTCCCATGAGAAAAGGTTTTCCGTACTTATCCGCGTAAGCTCCCTGACTGAAAGGCCAGTTCTGATAATCTTCACTTGCAGTATCGCCTTTATTAATTTTATAAATTCTGAATAGCGGATCGTCCTTTCCCTGCGGATTCCCGTTCTGATCCACATAACCGGGAAGATATTCATAATTATAATCGCCGACAGCAACTAAAGTGTCATCTCCGACCACTGCTCCGATCCATAATCCGGACGAGTATCTTGCAAAAAGTCCGGAACCTCCCGGCCATTCGAATCCGGCGTTCCCTGTAAATAAATTTCTGTTGAAGCTGCCGTTGTTTCTGTACCAGGTTCTGATATTATTAGCATCCATTTGTTTTGAATCAATGACTGTAACTTCAGAGTTTCCGTTGTTGACGTTACTGTTTTTTTTAGGATCGCGGTCGCTGAATCCGAATGCATAAATAATTAACACACATAAAGAAATAAATACCGGAAGTCTGAATCGTCTCATAAAATTAAAATTGTATAAAGTTTTTTAATATTTAAAATTTATTCTGAAACAAAGCTATCTTTAATGTCTTTGCTCCCGCTGATTTGCAGTCTATATATACTACATACATTCCGCTCGCAACGTACTTTCCGTCATTGTTCTGCAGATCCCATTTCTCAAGAGAGTTATTCGGATCATTGGAATTCCTCTCGATCTTTTTAACAGGCGAGCCGTCAAGACTGTAAATGTAAATTGTGCACACGGAAGGCAGATGAGAAAAGTAAATAAATTTTTCACCCGCGTCATTGTATTCAAGTTCAGAAAAACCGTAGTATGGATTCGGGAAAGCTTTGATATTTTTTATTCCGTCTTTCGCCAGATCATTATTATTAAATGTAGTGCCGCTGACAGTCCATGAATATTTCACGGGATAGCCCGGCACAAAGTCAGCTCTCGAAATTCTGTAAGGAAAAACTGTAAGCGCATCACCGTCTGACCAGGTCTGTAAAACTCCGTTAATTGATTTCACTCTCGGCAGCCATGCATACATTATATCCAAAGATGGAAATCCGAATGCCGGACTTAACAAGCCGGGATTTATATTCTGTCCTGATCTTGACATATACTGCTGCTCCGGAGTTTCGCTGTAATCAGATGCGAAGATATATGTGAACTGATATTTTCCGAGCGGTGAATCATCGGGATCCCATATTCCGTTCGCGTCTGCATCTGCGAATCCAATATTTAGCCGTCTCGGATTTCCCTGCGTGGAATCTAATTCGTCAGCTGCATACACGCTGAAAGGAACTTCGGCAATTCCCGCAAAAGGAATGTTTGTCAAATTTGTGTCTGTCAGTAATACATTCACCGGAGGAGCGTATCTGTATGCTCTTGAAGTTTCACCGAAAACAATTCTTATCTTTCTCAGAGGTCCGCCTGTCAGTAAAGTAAATGTTCCCGAGCCGGGTGATAAAGTATTTCCATTGGCATGTATCCGTGAACGGAAATTATTGAACGATCCCTGAGTCGGAAAGCTCATACCGAGACTGCGGCTGTTGAACTGACGGTTGGTAATTACTTTTGCTGACTTTATTGCATTTGTATCCGGTGCAGTGAACCATTCCTTTCCTTCGGGTTCATAAGTCCATCCTTTCTGAATGCTCGTTTTGCGGACATTCAGATTAAAGTTATCATTCGGATCTCTTACAATGCCTGAGTCACGAATGATCTGATGAATGAAAAATAATCCGTCAGATGACTTTGCTGTGTCCTGCGTTCCGGAAAAATCTTCTGTGTTCTGATACAGCACTGTACTGCTTCCGTTATAATTTCTTGTAAGTGTCCAGTTGAGAATATTGTTTGAGCCGGTTCCGAATACTGAAGTGTAAGTTGCGTTCAGCAGTTTTACAGGATCAATAATAATGGGCATCACACCGAGATCTCTCTGATCGGTAAGTATAGTGTCTCCCAATGAATAATTTATCTGCGTACCGGATGAGATATTCTGCGGAATGACTTTGATAATTCTCTTAGGTGACTCAAGAACTTTCGGCAGCGTATAAGGTCCGCCGGACGGATCATAATAATAAGCCGTAACAGCGAATTTATATTCAGTGCCGTTTATAAAATTCTTATTGCTGATTTTATCTTTACCAAGCTCAATGAATCTCGAGATTCCATTGTCACTTCCTTTCTGCACAATGCCGTAAAGAAATCCCTGCTGCTCTTCATAATAAACGCTGTCCTTTATATCCTTAATGCCATCCTTAATATCAAAAGTTTTTATCAGAACAGTATCTTCATCAGAGGGATTAACCGAAAAAGAATTTATCTGATAAATATTGTATCCCTGAAATTTAAAATATGTATCGGAAAATTTATTTAAATATTTAACCCTCTCGGCGGAGTCATTCCATGACAGGAAAATTTTACCGCTGCCTGATGAATAAGATTCTGATGCGGGAGAGGCGGCTGTGACGGTAATATTAAAGTTGTTATCATATAACTTTTGTAAATACCGTGAATTTATTTTCAATGAATTCACGCTGGCACGATTGCTGGAGCTTCTTGCAATTATCTGAGCATAAATAATGGTCTGAGTATCCCCGGGATTGACTGTCGAAGGTCCTGAGCACATCATAAATCTTCTGTCACCTGCGTCTGACTCATTCCATCCCGTATGCGTAAACGGATCACCGGAAAATGCAAATGTAGTGATCTGATTTGTTGTCGGGTTTACCCATGGAGTTCTGTCTCGTCTGAGCCCCTGAAAATTTCTAAATGTCTCAGTGAGATTTGACGGATCTCCTAAACTTGGATTTCCGCTGACATACATATTAAAAGCTGTCATGCCGAGATCTTTGTAACCGGGTTTCATTACAAGATTATTACTTAATGGGGGACTGTAATATCTAATTGTGTCTCCCGCGCTTGGAATTGTCTGACCTTTGAGTAAAAGAAACCCGACAGCCGGCGGAGCCAGACCATAATCCCCGTCATTGTTTGTAAAGTTATAAGTAAATCCGAGATTTAAATTTGAATCGCATCCGACCGCATCATCAGATGCTACTCCAAGATCATCATCAGTCCATAACGCCATATAAAATTTTGTCCAGGGAAGATTTCCTTTGTTGATAATCCTTAACTCTGAAATAATTATATCATTTAAAAAACTGTAACTTTTAATAAATGAGAAATTCGTCTGAAGTATCTGCGCTTTGAGAGGATCTGTACTTCCTGCATTATTTCCATGCGCTTCAGGATATCCGTCAGTATATGAATAAAACATTGTCTGATCTCCCATAAGAAATGGTTTTCCGCTTTCATCCGTGTAAGCTCCCTGACTGAGCGGCCAGTTTTGATAATCTTCAGAGGCGGTATCACCTTTATTAATTTTATAAATTCTATATAGCGGATCGTCCTTTCCCTGAGGATTTCCATTCCCGTCCACATATCCGGGAAGAAATTCATAATCATATTCAGCGATAGCAATTAAAGTATCATCTCCCACTACTGCTCCCATCCATAATCCGGAAGCATATCTTGCAAAATGTCCGGAACCTTTCGGCCATTCGAAACCTCCATTTCCAGTTGTGGGATTACGATTAAAGCTGCCGTTGTTTCTGTACCAGGTCCTGATATTATTTGCATCCATTTGTTTTGAATCAATGACAGTAACTTCAGAATTTCCGTTGTTATCGTTACTGCTTTTTTTCGGATCGCGGTCACTGAATTCAAATGAGTAAATTATTATCACACATAAAGATATAAATACCGGAAGTCTGAATCGTCTCATATTATTTTAACAGCTTATTATTTTTGTGAAATAATTTCATTATTAAAATACCGATTGGGCAATATGAAAGCAAAGATTTTTTTTATTGTTTTGATGTGTGAAAAGAGGAGAAAAGATGAGTAGTCCGGAGATTGAGAATAGGATAAGTTTTGTTTTTAAACGGTTTTAACCGTTTTTAATGAATTAAACTGTGGAAAGGAAAGCGGGTTTGTGTGAAATACCTTGTTCATTTCTCTTTCCCCGGTGGTCTGATTTATTTTCATAAATAGAGTTATTATTGTATTACTTCATTCTGTTAAATTAATGATCTGTATAAAATTATTCTGAATAAATTTTAAAAAGAAAAAAGTCTCCGACCCTCAGCGGAGACTTCATCTTATTAAATTATAACAGGGGGAAACAATTTTGACCTGTTAGTTTTGGTTATGTATAATCAAAGAACAATGTTTTCATATATGAACTTGTGTAAAGCTTTAATTCAAAATTTATTCTGAAACACAGCTAACTTTAATGTCTTTGCTCCGGCTGATTTGCAGTCTATATATACTACATACATTCCGCTCGCTACAAACTTTCCGTCATTGTTTTGTAAATTCCATTTTTCAAGCGAGTTCTTAGGATCATTGGAATTTCTCTCGATCTTTTTCACGGGCGTGCCGTCAAGACTGTAAATATAAATTGTGCAGACAGAAGGCAGATGAGAGAAGTAAATAAATTTTTCTCCGGCGTCATTGTATTCCAGTTGTGAAAATCCATAGTAAGGATTCGGGAATGCTTTGATATTATTTATTCCGTCTTTCGCCAGATCATTGTTATTAAATGTAGTGCCGTTAATAGTCCATGAATATTTCACGGGATATCCCGGCACAAAGTCAGCTCTCGTGATCCTGTAAGGAAATACAGTAAGCGCATCGCCTTTTGACCATGTCTTCAAAACTCCGTTAATTGATTTCACTCTCGGCAGCCATGCATACATTATGTCTAATGAAGGAAACCCGAATGCCGGGCTTAATAAGCCGGGATTTATATTTTGTCCTGATCTTGACATATACTGCTGCTCAGGAGTTTCACTGTAATCAGATGCGAAGATATAAGTGAACTGATATTTCCCAAGCGGCGAATCATCAGGATCCCATAGTCCGTTCGCGTCTGCATCTACAAATCCTATATTAAGACGTCTGTGGTTTCCGCCTGTTGAATCGAGTTCATCAGCTGCATACACGCTGAAAGGAACTTCGGCAATTCCCGCAAAAGGAATGTTTGTCAAATTTGTGTCTGTCAGTAATACATTCACCGGAGGAGCGTATCTGTATGCTCTTGAAGTTTCACCGAAAACAATTCTTATCTTTCTCAAAGGTCCGCCTGTCAGTAAAGTAAATGTTCCCGAGCCGGGTGATAAAACATTTCCATTTGCATGAATCCGTGAACGGAAATTATTGAACGATCCCTGTGTCGGAAAGCTCATGCCGAGACTGCGGCTGTTGAACTGACGGTTGGTAATTATTTTTGCTGTCTTTATTGCATTTGTATCCGGAGCTGTGAACCATTCCTTTCCTTCGGGTTCATAAGTCCATCCTTTCTGAATGCTCGTTTTGCGGACATTTAAATTAAAGTTATCATACGGATCTCTTACAATGCCTGAGTCACGAATGATCTGATGTATGAAAAATAATCCGTCAGATGACTTTGCAGTGTCCTGCGTTCCGGAAAAATCTTCTGTGTTCTGATACAGCACTGTACTGCTTCCGTTATAATTTCTTGTAAGAGTCCAGTTTAGAATATTATTTGAGCCGGTTCCAAATACTGAAGTGTAAGTAGCGTTCAGCAGCTCTACGGGATCAATAATGACAGGCATTACTCCGAGATCTTTCTGATCTGTAAGTATTGTATCTCCCAATGAATAATTTATCTGCGTACCCGAAGAGATATTCTGCGGAATGACTTTGAGGATTAACTTAGGCGACTCAAGCACTTTCGGCAGTGTATAAGGTCCGCCGGACGGATCATAGTAATAAGCAGTAACTGCGAATTTATATTCAGTACCGTTAATAAAATTCCTGTTGCTTATTGTGTCTTTGTTAAGTTCAATGAAACGGGAAATTCCGTTGTCACTACCTTTCTGCACAATGCCGTATAAGAATCCCTGCTGCTCTTCATAATAAACACTGTCCTTTATATCCTTAATGCCGTCCCTGATGTCAAATGTTTTAATCAGAACAGTATCATCTTCAGAGGGATTGACAGAATAAGAATTTATCTGATAAATATTGTATCCCTGAAATTTAAAATAAGAATCTGTAAACTTATTTAAATACTGAACCCTCTCCGCAGAGTCATTCCAGGAGAGGAAAATTTTACCGTTGCCGGATGAATAAGATTCAGGGCGGGAGATGCGGCTGTGACGCTTATCTTAAAGTTATTGTCATATAACTTTTGTAAATACCGAGAATATATTTTCAATGAATTCACGCTTGCAAGATTACTCACGCTTCTTGCAATTATCTGAGCATATATAATGGTCTGTGTATCCCCGGGATTGACTGTCGAAGGTCCGCTAATCTGTAAAGATCTATGATCATCTCCCTGTGACATGTTCCAGCCCTGACCTGTGTAAGGATCTCCTGAAAAAGGAAATTTAGTTGTCTGATTTGTATTGGGATTAACCCAGGCAGATCCTATGCGACCCAGCCCCTGAAGTGTAAAATACGCTTCCCTATAATTTCCGGGGTCTGAGAAAATTACACCTAAAAAAGTATTAAAAGCAGACATTCCTATATCTCTATATCCGGGTTTGATGATAAGATTATTACTTAAAGGGGGGCTGTAATATTTAACAGTATCTCCTGCGCTTGTAACGGTCTGTCCTTTAAGTAAAAGAAATCCGACAGCCGGCGGAGCCAGACCATAATCCGCGTCGTTATTGGTAAAGTTATAAGTAAATCCGAGATTTAAAATTGTATCGCATCCGACTGCATCATCACCGCCATTACCAACATCATCATCCGTCCATATCGCCATATAACATTTTGTCCAGGGAAGATTTCCTTTGTTAATTATCCTTAACTCTGAAATAATTATATCATTTAAAAAACTGTAACTTTTAATAAATGAGAAATTCGTCTGAAGTATCTGCGCTTTGAGAGGAGCGGTTCTTCCGGCATAGTTATTATGAGCTTCAGGATATCCGTCGGTATAAGAATAAAACATTGTCTGATCTCCCATGAGAAAAGGTTTTCCGTTCTCATCTGTATAAGCTCCCTGACTGACCGGCCAGTTGTGATAATCTTCACTGGCAGTATCGCCTTTATTTATCTTATAAATTCTGTAAATCGGATCATCTTTTCCCTGAGGATTTCCGTTTGCGTCCACGTAACCGGGACGATATTCATAATCATATTCGGCGATTGCCAGAAGTGTGTCATCTCCTACCACAGCTCCGATCCACAATCCGGAAGCATATCTTGCAAAAAGTCCGGAACCTTTCGGCCATTCGAATCCTGCATTACCTGTGACCGGATTACGGTTTAAGCTGCCGTTATTTCTGAACCAGGTATTAATATTATTAACGTCCATTTGTTTTGAATTGACGGCAGCGACTCCCGAACTGCCGTTGTTATCGTTACTGTTTTTTTTTTTCGGATCGCGGTCGCTGAATCCGAATGCGTATATAATTATCACACATAAGGAAATAAATACAGGTAATCTGAATCGTCTCATATAATTTTGACAGCTAATTATTTTGTAAAATAAATTCATAACGAAAATACAGATCGGGCAAAATGAAAGCAAAGATTTTTTTTTGAGTTTTGATGTGTTAAATGGCGGGAAAAGTGGAAGTGTGGGAATAAAGGCAAAGGGATATGTTTTGTTTTTAAACGGCATTAAACGTTTTTCATGAATCAGACTGTGGAAAGGAAATCGTGTTTGTGTGAAATACTTACTTTTATTTTAAGTTACTTTACAGAGTTAAAAAGTATAATTTTGTAATGAATTAAAATTATGAATAAATAAATTATGAAAGAAATCAAGCTGATTGAGATTCTGAAAGGACTTAATCATTTAGAACAAAAGCGGCTCTCTGAATTTATACGTTCTCCTTTTTTCAATAAAAATCCGGTGGTAACCGCTTTGCATGATTACATTATGAAAAGCATTAATTCCGCAGACCCTGCAGACCTGGATAAAACTTCTGTGTGGGACAGCATTTTCCCCGGGCAGAAATTCAATGATCAGAAACTAAGAACGCATTTCTCTAATCTTAAAAAACTCTGCGAGAATTTTATTGCTGTTATTTCCGATGAGAATAATCTTATCCGTAATAATATTTCACAGCTGGAATTTTTCGGTCAGAGAAATATGATCAAAAATTTTAACTCGGTATTCAATGAACTTAACGATCATTTCGAAAATGAATTTAACCGTAACTTTGATTTTTATGCAAACTATCTGAGCTTTGAAAGAGCCGTTCTCAGTCAGAAGGGAAAAAATATTGAGAAGGATATCGACTGGATCTATTTCGGAATGTCGGATAATATCGACAGGTATTTCATTTCCGCAAAGCTCGAACTTATTAATTCGCTTCTCAGCCGCAAGTATCACGTCCTCGGAAGCATTGCGCCTAAAATAAAATTTATTGATGAAGTCGTTTCCTTTATCGAAGAGAATACTTCTTCCTTTGAAAAAAACGACCCGCTGATTTTTTCGGAATATCTCGTGCTTAAGATGATGACATCTGAAAACGGCGACAGGTTTTTCAATAAACTGCTTTCGTATGTTTTCAAAAATATTAACAAATACAATCATACCGAACTTGAACTTGTATACTTCTCCCTTATAAATTACGGATTCAATAAGATCGCAATGGGTGAGAAAGTTTATCTTAAAAAAATATTCAATGTATATTCTACATTCGAATCAAACGGTTTCTATCTTCATAAGCAGTATTTTCAGGATATAGATTTTATCAGCATTGTAATAATCGGTCTCCACTTAAAAGAGATTGTATGGGTGGAAAAATTCAAAGAGAAATATTTTGAGAAAATACAGCCGGAGTTTCGCGAAGATACAAATAATCTTGTCAGCGGATTTATCTGCTATAAAAAAACGGAGTATGACAGTGCGATCGAATTTCTTAATAAGGTAAACTATCAGCATTCCTATTATTATCTGAAGTCAAAGGAAACACTCATTCAGATCTATTATGAACTCAGTGAATTCGAGACTCTTCAGTATATTGTCGATTCAACAAGACATTATATAAAGCGCAAGAAAAATATTCTGTCGATCCATTACAACAGGTATAATAATTATCTGAAATATGTCGGCATTCTTCTGAAGGCGAGAACAAAGGACGTAAATGAAAAGGCGATACTTATGTCAGAACTTAAAAAGAATATCAATGTCATCGGCAGAGACTGGCTACTCGAGAAAGCTAAAGAAATAAAATAATAAAGTATAAGTTTTGTGTGTAAATAATTTTTACATTCTTCCTAATAGTTGGCTCTCAAAACTTCAGTTCTGACTTAAATATTTTCTAAAACAAAGTTTTAATTTTTGTTCTAATAAATTTATTGGTTCTATAAGAATTGCAGTGGGTCTCTTTTATTATTTTGAAATATATTTTCACAAATTAAAAAAATACATTTGTCATTCCCGCATGCTTCTGGCGGGAATCCAATCATGAATATAAAATAATGATTCTATGAATACATTGATTAAATGAAAAATCCTGAATAGAATAACATGTTTTTTGAAATCGGATGAACAGAAGATCTGCTTGATCCGAATTTGTTAAAATGAGAACGTTTTATGACTGGATTCCCGCCGGGAGCACGCGGGAATGACAACCATTTGTTTTTTATTTTTAAGCAGTCTCAAACGTTAGCGGCAGAATTGGTATTCAAAATAATGAATATATGAATACATTGATTGAAAGGAAAATTCTGAATAGAATAATTTGTTTTTTAAAATGGGATAAATGGAAGATCCGCTTGATCCGAATTTGTTAACTATGAGAATGTCTTATGACTGGATTCCCGCCAGGAGCACGCGGGAATGACAACCATTTGTTTTGTTATTTTAAAACAGCTCAAACCTTAGCGGCGGAATTAAGTGTTTCCCTCGGGGATCTCTCAAAAGAAAGAACGTTAATGACAGTTTAATTTTAATTTAAATGCCTAAACTAACAGACTAGTGTAAATCATAAAAATTTCATTAAATTTTAATTTCAATTACTTTTCAATTTAAATATATTGAACATACTTCAACTTAATTTATATGTCCGAATTTATTCACTTACATAATCATTCACACTATTCGCTGCTCGATGCGATATCATCCATCGACGGGCTGGTGAATGCGGCTGTTGAGAATAAAATGTCCGCGGTTGCGCTTACTGATCACGGAGTTATGTACGGAATAATGGAGTTTTATAAAAAAGCAAAAGCCAAAGGGATCAAACCTGTCATCGGCTGTGAAGTTTACGTTGCGCAGTCAGGTTCGAGATTTGACAAAGGTAAAAAAAATATAAAAGCTCTTGAAGAAATCGAATCACAGGACCTTGAAAATTCAGACGGTCTAACTTCGGCAAATATAAATTACGCTCATCTCATTCTCCTTGCAAAAAATGAGACCGGTTACAGAAATCTCATTAAGCTTGTTTCCATCGGACATACGGAAGGTTATTATTACAAACCGCGTATCGATCTTGAAGTGCTCGGCAAATACAGCGAAGGTCTCATCGCCACTTCAGCATGCGCAGGCGGAGTGATATCCTGTTACATTACAAGGGATGATCTTAAGACCGCTGAAAAGATGACAGGAGTTTATAAGGATATTTTCGGGGAGGATTTTTATCTGGAAATTCAGGATCACGGTATATCCGCTGAAATGAAAGTGATGAAGGAAATGCCGGCGCTTGCGAAAAAATTCGGTATAAAACTCATTGCAACCAATGACGTCCATTACATAAAAAAGGAACATGCAATCGCCCACAATATTTATTTAAACCTCAGCGCAAAGCAGTCCGCTAAGTCTTTCAGAAATAACGGGCAGAATGAAGTGCTTACCAATCTCAGATACGGCACGGACCAGATCTATTTTAAATCCTCTAAGGAGATGTGCGAACTCTTCAAAGACTTTCCCGAAGCAATAAGATCCACGCTTGAAGTTACGGAGAAATGTAATCTGGAATTAGACACGGATAAAAACTTCATGCCCAATTACAAAATACCCGATGAAGAAAAAAAGGCGAGGACGTTTGATGATTATCTTGAAAAGATCTCTATTGAAGGAATGAAAAAAATGTTTCCGGAAGGTTCTGATGCAGCGGAGAAGAGACTTCGCTATGAACTTGAAGTCATTAAGAAAATGAACTTCTCCGGATACTTTCTTATAGTGCAGGATTTTATCAGTTATGCAAAAAGCATCGGCATACTTGTCGGTCCGGGCAGGGGAAGCGCAGCGGGAAGTCTTGTCTGCTACTGCATCGGCATTACGAATGTAAATCCTCTTGACTACGATCTTCTCTTTGAAAGATTCCTAAATCCGGAAAGAGTATCAATGCCCGACATTGACATTGATTTTCAGGATGATAAAAGAGATGAAGTGATACGATATGCAAAGGAAAAATACGGAAGCGATTCCGTTGCGCAGATAGTTACTTTTAACAAACTCGCTCCGAGAGGCGTGCTAAAAGATGTCGGACGCGTTCTGAATTTTCCCTTTCAGGAGATCAATGATCTTACAAAAAGCATTCCTATAATTTTCGGCAAAGTAAAAAAGCTGTCTGAATGTTATAATGAGGAAGCTGATTTTAAAAAATATTTTCTGACAGGAGACGCGGCGCAGAAGGAAGAAAAGAAAAAACTTTTTGATTACTGTCTCGTGCTGGAAAATCTCAACAAGAATTCCTCCATACACGCTTCCGGCGTAGTAATAGCGCCCGGCAGCGTTACAGATTACGTGCCGCTCTCAAAAGTTACGGGAGAGGATAATGTCTTCTGCACGCAGTATGATATGAATCAGCTTGAAGATGCAGGACTTATTAAAATTGATTTCCTCGGACTAAAAGAACTTAAAGTAATAAGAAGAATTCTTGATATCATAAATGAAAAGTACGGTAAGAAATTAACTGTCGACGATATTCCGCTCGATGATAAGGAAACGTATGAACTCTTTTCCGCCGGTTCTACTATCGGCATATTTCAGTTCTCAAAAAGCAAGATGCGCGAATATCTTTCAAAGCTCAAGCCGAAGAACATAAACGACCTTGCTGCGATGAATGCGCTTTACCGTCCGGGACCGATGGATGTTATACCTGATTTCATTGATAAGAGGAACGGAGTCAAACCTATTACATATCTTCATCCGAAACTTGAACTGACACTGAAGGAAACTTACGGAATAATCGTTTATCAGGAACAGGTAATGCAGATAGCGCGGGACATTGCGGGATTCAGTCTTGCGGAAGCTGATAACATGAGAAAGGCGATGGGGAAAAAGATCAAGGAGAAGATGATGGAGATCAAACAGAAATTCATCAGCGGAGCGATTAAAAATAATGTTGACAGAAATATTGCAAACGAGATCTTTAACTTAATTCTAAAATTCGCAGACTACGGTTTTAATAAATCACACGGAGTAGCTTATTCCATACTTGCGTTTTACACGGCGTATTTGAAAACACACTATCCCGCTGAGTTTTTCTCAGTCTCAATGGCATGCAGAAAAGATGATGAAACTGAACTTCAGCAGCTTGCCAACGAGTGTAAGAAAATGAAAATTAATCTGCGCGCTCCAGATGTGAATGAAAGTGAAATGGATTTTGCAATTAAATATCCTGAAGATGAAACGGGTAAAGCTGAAATACTTTACGGACTAAACGCACTGAAAAATGTCGGCGGGAAAGCCGCTCAGAATATTATTGACGAAAGAAATGCCGGCGGCAGTTATCTGAATTTCCTCGATCTGCTGAAGAGAGTTGACCTCAGACTTGTAAATAAAAAAGCGATTGAGAGTCTGATATTTTCAGGAGCATTTGACAGCATTGAGCCGGTAAGAAGAAAACTGTTCCTGAATATTGAAAGAGCGACAATGTATGCGCAGAGATACAGTTCAAGCGAAGCGGCGAACGGACAGGAAGGTCTCTTCGGTGATTCATCTTCTGTTCCTTCAATTGAAGATATCATAGTCGAACATTACGAAGAATTTCCTGAGTCGGAGAAATACAACAAGGAAAAATATGCGATAGGATTTTACATCACCGGGCATCCGCTTTCCAAATATGAAAAGGACATCGTGAATTTTATTGATCTGACATTCGGTGATGATCCGAATGAAGTGGATTATAAAAAGCTAAAGACTGCGGTAATGTGCGGTGTTATAAATGATATGCAGGAGAAGCAGTCGAAGCGGGGGAATAAATTCGCAGTATTTAATCTCGTTGATTTTTACGGAACAGGCGAGTGCGTGGCGTTCAGTCAGCTGTTTGAAAAGAAAGGGCATCTGTTTAAAAATGACATGCCTGTTATTGTAAAAGGAATACCGGAAGAGAACGGCGATAAAATAAAATTAATAGTCGAAGAGATCTACGGCATTGATACATTCATAGAAATATTCACGAGGAATCTTGTAATAAATCTGGATGAGAATGATACTGATCTGAAAAGGATAGTTTCGATCAGGGATATGGTCTTAAAAAATTCAGGAAATTCTAAACTCTATTTTAACGTTACTGGCAGTTCACAATCAAGAGCTTTTGTCTCGAAAGAATTTAAAATAAAAGCAACAAAGGAATTAATTTCCAACTTGAAATTATTAGTTGGAGAAAATAATTTAAAACTAAATTAATAATTTAATAAATTAATCAGAAAGGAAAATATAATGAAACCAATTGAATTCACAGATGACAATTTCGATGCTGAAGTTATAAAATCAGATATACCCGTGCTCGTTGATTTCTGGGCTGTCTGGTGCGGACCCTGTAAAATGATCGCCCCTGTTGTGGAAGAGCTTGCAGGTGAGTATGAGGGTAAACTGAAGATCGGAAAACTCGATGTTGACAATAATCAAAACGTATCGATGAAATACGGAATAAGAAGCATTCCTACTTTATTGATATTCAAAAACGGCGAGATAGTCGATCAGATAGTCGGAGTCATACCGAAAGTAAAGATCGCTGAAAAATTAAACGGGCATTTAAAAGAGCCGGTTAACTAAAAATTAATATCAGAATTATTTCATACCGGGATTTTACGATAAGTGAAATCCCGTTTTTATTTTAAACTAAACAATATTATGAGAAACTCAAAAATCTTTATGGATCTGTTTAAGCTGAAAATTATTCTTCTGATGCTGACACTGTTTGTCTTAACATTTTACTCATGCGGTAAGGATGAAAGCAAATCAGGAAATGAAACAGGCGGGAAGGATAAAGTCACTGAGGAAAAAAAGGAAAATACCGAAGGTACTTCTTCAGGCGATACGGATCTCTCTGATGACTTTATAATTACTTTTCAGCTTCAGGGCGGTATGAACGGTGATATGACAATGTACAGAAGCGGTAAGAAACTCAAGCAGATCATTAACACGGAAATTATGGGCTTGCCGAGTAAAAATCAGGTTTATATTATTGATAATTTTGTGTTCACGGTCACGGAGATCAAAGGGAAGAGAATGGGTGTGAAAACAAACATTCAGGATTACAATAAACAGAAACAGTCAGCTGAGACTATTACGGATCCAAAGGAGTTCGCATCATATCTGGCGGATAAAAAAATCGTAGGATCGGAAAACATACTGGGTAAGAACTGTGATATCTATGATACCGGTAACGGTACGCAGCTTTCAATACATAATAAAATGTATGTGATGAGAATTAAATCATCTCAGTTCATGGCGACTGCAACTGATATTAAAACTAATCCGGAATTTTCATCCAATGAATTTGAAATTCCGTCTGATGTGAATTTCAGAAGCATAAACTCCGACGGGAAAGGCATGGAACAGTTAGATTCTATAATGAATGAAGCAAAAAAATATGTGAAGTAATTAATTTTCTCGGACTTTGAATCTTACAGTAATGTGTAATTATCAAAGTCCGGATTTTTATTTCCGTGATCATTCTCCAATGATCTTTACGAGAACTCTCTTTTTTCTTTTCCCGTCAAACTCACCATAAAATATTTGTTCCCATGGTCCGAAATCAAGACTGCCGTTTGTCACAGCTACAACAGCTTCCCTTCCCATGATCGTCCTTTTTAAATGCGCGTCGGCATTATCTTCAAATGAATTATGAAGATACTGTGAATGCGGCTTTTCAGGCGCAAGTCCTTCCAGCCATTTTTCAATATCCTGATGCAGTCCGGATTCATCGTCATTGATGAAGATGCTTGAAGTGATGTGCATTGCGTTGCAGAGCAGCAGACCTTCCTTTATTCCGCTTTCCGTCAGGCATTGCTGAATATCAGAAGTAATATTTATGAGCTCCCTTCTTTTGCGTGTTTCAAACCAGAGTTCTTTTCTGTAATGCTTCATTTTTTCTTTACCGCCTTTTTAAACTTATACATGATCGGAACATTTTCCACGAAGTTATTCAGTTCTTCCTGCGAAAGTCTTTTTCTTTCAGTAAGATCGGGTTTGTAAAAATCCTTCCACGGATCGGTGGAGCAGTATATATTTCCGTCTTCATCCATGGTAACTGACTCTACAGCTATGCCCAGTACTTTATTTATGTCTTTATGACCGGGGATCATGAGATCCATTTCTTCAAGCTCTGTGCTTATGATATCAAATTCTTCATCAAAAGTTATATAAAACATCCTTCTTGTGTTTCTGTCAACTCCGATCAGATTATAATCATCGACAGCATACAAACCGCAGACAGTACTGATCTTTTCCTCGCGGGTATTAATTGTTTTTACAAGTTCCTTTGTCTTTCTGTCAATTATATAGATCATAGTGCTGTCAGTAAAAGTATTCACGGAGTCCTGAAGATTTTCAAGACCGAGAAATAAATAATTTTCCGTTAGGGCAATTCCTTCGAAGCTGATATTGTCATATGTATGTTTGTAAACCTGTTCAGGTAATTTAAGTCGTCTGATAGTAAGCAGCGTATCAAATGTGAGAATGTCTTTATTGTATGTCAGCTCGTAAACGCCTTCTTTCTTCTTATATATTTCAGGATCGTAGGAACTGTATTCATGTCCTTCGATCGCCAGGTATATTTTACTGTTCGCGCTGTCATAATAAATGTCTTCCATATCGGTCTTCTTGAATTTGTCAAAGAGAGTCTGCACTTCCGCTGAATATTTTATTTCAGTGATCTCAAGTTCCGGGGGATTTACATTTTCATTTACGCGGATACGATTGATCTTGCCGATATCATCGCACGCTACAAAAGTTTTGTATCCGTTTTCCGAGCCGGCGTAAGTCATGCCGGAAGTCTGATCTGTTCTGTTACCGGAAGCGTCTTTCATCCACACGGGATAATTTCCCACGCTCAGCATTCCTTCGGAAGATTCATGATATACGTTTAAAAAAACTATAATGGCGACTAACGGGCCGAAGATTCTTATTAATTCTTTCACTAAAGTTGTTTGATGAAGAAATATATTTTCACAGTTATGATAAACACCAATAAGCGCCGGCGGGTTCATTTATTTCCCCCGAAAAAAATTGATTGTGATTCTAAGGATTATATAATTCCTGCAGGCTTGGATATCCGGACTGAAATTTAAAAAAGATGACAATTAAACTTACATTCAAATTAATCAATACAGTCAAGTAATGAAATTTAAAAATTAATCTGATGACGATTTCACACTTACTTTATAATTTAAAATGAAAGATGAATGTAAATAAATGAACGGTGAATGATTACATCCGTCTATAAACTCAGGCATTTAAATTGAGGTTAAGCTGCTTTTTACTTTCTTTCTTTTGAGAGAACCCCGAGGGAAACATTCGGGGCAGGCAACGAAAGAAACAAAGAAAATTCTTCCCGAGTACTCGGGAAAAAATTGCCGGAATTCATTGCACAATTGCTATAAAATTTCCAACTCAAAATTTGCTGTGCATCCCGAGTACTCGGGACAGACAAGGAAATTTTATTGACGCAATTGCTTATGAATTCTTTCGGCAATTTTTCAAAGGCGGATATACTAATTAGTTCATCAGAACGAAGTTGTCGTCCAATTTCTCAGAATTTCTCAATTCGTAATTAACCCTATTAATTGCTGTATTTTTTAGCCGGCGAGAACATCCCTAAGTAATTCATCAAAAACAGAGCGGAAATGCAATTTTGGGGAACGTTTGGAAAATTTGCCTGTCTAATATAATAAAGAGAGGAACTAAGGAAAATGAAATTTAAAGATTCTCACATAATAAGGAGAATTTAATTTAAGGAATATGAATCAGAAAAGAAGAAACCTGAAACTAAAACAGAGAATGCAGAGTCTGATAAAAAGAAACAGCAACACAGTGAAAAGAAAGCGTGAAATCAAATGAAGAATGAAGAATGTGATGCGAAGAGGCGGACAAATTAAACAAAGGACTGCAAATTCTTAATAAAGCGCTGTGGATACCTGATAAAGAGATCTGATAACTGAAAAAAGAAAAGGAGAAGTTGCAAAATGAAAACTGAAAATGAAATAAAGAAAGGCGAATGCAAAATGAAGAAAGTAATATGCAAAATGAAGAAAGGAAAATGCGATGCGAAGAAGGTAAAATGCGAAACGAAGAGTTATGAATGCGAAACGAAGAGTTGTGTAAGTGAAGCAATTTTCAGTAAACGGGAAGAAATGTCTCTTGAAAGTCAGGAAATGTCCTGTGAAAGTGAAGAAATATCAGTTGAAAATCGGGAAATGCCCTGTGAGTGTTAAGAAATATTTTGTGAAAGTCAGGAAGTGTCCTGTGAATGTTTAGAAATGTTTTGTGAAAGTTAAGAAAGTCAGTTGAAAGTCAGGAAATGTCCTGTGAATGTTAAGGAATGTTTTGTGAATTTAAAGAAATGTCCGGTGTAAGTAAAGAAAAGTTTTGTGAAAGTTAAGAAATATCCTGTGAATGTAAAGAAATATCTTGTGAAGGTAAATAAATTTTCTGAAAAAGGAAAAAAAAATTAAAAAGTGAAAAATATTTCACAAAAAAACGGAACAGAGGCAATAAAAAATAAGAAGAAACAAGAAAAATTAAGATCAACTGAAATAAAATTCAAATAATTGAAATAACCAGTACCAAAAGAAACAAGCCGGGACATTTTCAAATCGATGATTCCGGAATCGGGAATTCAGCAGATAATATTCTTTTACGCGGTTTAGTCAATTATCAATTATTAATGATTAATTATGATTGATCAATATTTTAAAACGTCAAATCATAATTTATTTTCACCAAGATGAAATCACATACGCAGTTAAGTAACCCGAGTGGTATAAAAAGAAAAAATGTCACAGCTACGCTGTTTGTTAATTTAATCATATATTTTTCTACAAAGATTTCACCGCTACGCGGTTAAGTCAATTATCAATTATTAATGATCAATGATTAATTATCATAGTTTTCTCCGGGCGGAGTCCCAAAGAGCAGAAGACTACGCCAGGAGAAAAAGAAAATGTCACAGCTACGCTGTTTATTAATTTAATTATAATTTTTTCTACAAAGATTACATCGCTACGCGGTTGTGTCAATTATCAATTATTAATGATCAATGATTAATTATGAATGATCAATATATTTTTTAAACGTCAAATCATAATTTATTTTTTTCAAAGATGAACCATATACGCTGTTAAGTAACCCGAACGGTATAAAAAGAAAAAATGTCACAGCTACGCTGTTTATTAATTTAATTGTAATTCTTTCTACAAAGATTACACCGCTACGCAGTTTAGTCAATTATTAATGATCAATGATTAATTATCATAGTTTTCTCCGGACGGAGTCCCAAAGAGCAGGAGACTTCGACACACCGCTACGCGGTTTAGTCAATTATCAATTATTAATGTTCAATGATTAATTATCATAGTTTTCTCTTGGCGGAGTCCCAAAGAGCAGGAGACTTCGACACACACACCGCTACGCGGTTTAGTCAATTATCAATTATTAATGTTCAATGATTAATTATCATATTTTTCTTCCGACGGAGTCCAAAGAACAGGAGACTTCGCTTGGGGAGAAAAACTGGCGGAGTCCCAAAGAGCAGGAGACTCCGCCAGGGGAAATAGGTACAGTGGAAATTGATTCCCCAAATTACCCGCTTTTTATTTCAACATAACCGACACAGCCGATTCCACACACGCCTCCGGATAATAAATTCGGATTGTTAATAAAAACTCAAATGCTTATCTTTTCAATTCTTAAAACCGGTAAAAAACAATATTAAATTAAATTATGACTATAAAAACAGGGGATATGATCCCGGAATTTTCATTGAATTCATTCTCACATACAGACGAACTTAAAAAATATTCCATAAGCGATTTCAAAGGAAAGAAAAACGTACTGCTCGTATTTTTTCCTATGGCATTTACGGGAGTCTGCTCAGAGCAGAACTGTACTATCTCCGACTCGCTCGGTGATTTTGCATCAAAAGATCTTGAAGTGTTCGGAATAAGTACAGACGGTACTTTTGTACAGAAGGAATTTGCAAAAACAAAGGGTATCAAATATCCTTTGCTTTCGGATTTTAACAGGGAAGTCATTACAAAGTTAGGACTTGTGCACGATGTATTTGCTCACGAGCAGAAAGAAACAGCAAAGAGAGCAGTAGTGCTGATCAACAAAGAAGGTGAAATAACATATATGGAGATCACCGAAAACCCCGGAGTTCAGGTTAATTTTGACAAGCTGAAAGAAGCTGTTGAGGCTTTAGGTTAAATTAATAATTCCTATGCTGAGTATGTCTTCAGTTTTCCGCTTTACACTGATCAATAATCATTTGATTAATCAGCTTTGAAGATCATCAGGGATATAAATGATTTCAATTTTGACCGGAAGACTGCTGTAACAGTCGGTACTTTTGACGGTGTTCATCTAGGACACAGGAAGATCATAGATAAAATAAATTCAGTAAAGACTTCAAAAAATTACCGAAGCGTTCTTATCACATTTGAGCCTCATCCGCAGATAGTTTTAAAAAACCGCGGGAAAGATATTAAGATACTTACCACTCTTGATGAAAAGCTTGAGATATTCAGAGATCTCGGTATTGACATAACTTATGTGATCAATTTCACAAAAGAATTTTCAGAAACAAAAGCTGAGGAATTTTATGTGAATTATCTCATAAAGAAGATCGGTATGAGTGATCTGATCCTGGGTTATGATCATATGTTCGGAAAGAACAGGGAAGGTAACTTTGATACTCTGACTGAACTTTCAAAAGAATATGATTTTAATATTGACAAAGTAGAAGAGTATAAACCTGAAGGAGAGCATGTCAGCAGCACGGCGATTAGACATTTGCTCGAATCCGGAGAGACTATAAAAGCCGCGGCGCTTCTCGGGAGTGAATATACTCTGTCAGGTGAAGTCGTCAAAGGAAAAAAATTAGGAAGAGAGCTGGGATATCCCACTGCGAACATTAAACCGGACAGCGAATTTAAACTGATCCCTGCGATAGGAGTATATGCGGTCACAGCGGAAACGGACGGGACTGAATATTTCGGAATGATGAGCATTGGTAAAAACCCGACGGTAACTGATAATGAATCGATCAAGATTGAAGTAAACCTGTTTGACTTTGACAGGGAAATATACGGCAGTAAAATTAAGATAAAGTTTACTGAGTATATCCGTGATGAAAAGAAATTTGACAATGTGAATGAGTTAAAAGATCAGATGGCAAATGACAAATTAAAAACAGAAGAAATATTTTCAAGATTAAAAATTAATTAATAAAAAATCAAATAAACAGAAATGCCTTTATCAAAAGAAAAGAAGCAGGAGTTAGTAACAAAATTCGGAAATTCCGATAAGGATTCCGGAAAGCCTGAAGTTCAGGTTGCAATTCTCACAAAGAGGATTAATGAACTGTCAGCAGACCATTTCAACAAACATAAAAAAAGACAATCACTCAAGAAGAGGATTGCTTAAGATGGTCGGTAAGAGAAGAAAACTTTTAAGATATCTGGAGAACAAAGATGTTCAGAGATACAGAACTATCATAAAAGAATTAGAGATAAGAAAATAATATATTGAATAAATGACAATTACAAAAAGTATAGAAATTGGCGGGAAAACGTTAACACTTGAGTCAGGAAAGCTTGCAAAACAGGCTAACGGAGCGGTATGGGTTTCAGTCGGTGATAATTATGTACTGTGTACAGTTACAGCAGCAGACACTGCAAAACCCGGTCAGGATTTTTTCCCACTGACAGTTGATTACAGGGAAAAGACAGCGTCAGCCGGAAAGATACCCGGAGGATTTTTTAAAAGGGAAGGAAGACCTACTGAGAAAGAAATACTTTCTTCAAGATTAATAGACAGACCGATAAGACCAATGTTCCCGGAAGGTTTTTTTAATGAAGTTCAGCTTTTATGTTCGGTGTATTCTTCAGACGGAGAAAACGATACTGATGTATTAGCCGCTACCGGTGGTTCAGCTGCATTACTAATTTCCGACATTCCATTTGACACGCCGATCTCTGAAGTAAGAGTAACGCGCATCAATGGTGAGTTCATAGTAAATCCAACTCACAAGCAGATCGAAGAAGGTGATTTTGATATTACCATTGCCGGAACAGTTGATTCGATAATGATGGTGGAAGGTGAAGCCAGAGAGATCTCCGAATCTGAAATTATAGATGCAATTAAATTCGGACATAAATTCATTGCAGAGCTTTGCACATTCCAGCTTGAGTTTGCCGCAGAATGCGGAAAAACCAAAAGAGAACTTCTTCCGGAAGAAGATGATTCTGAAATTACAGCAGAAGTAACAGCTCTTTGCGCCGATGATATTAAAAACGTAACGCATACTGTATTATCAAAAGAGGAAAGAAGTCTTAAGAACAGAGAGATATTTGATAAAGCTGTAACCGCGCTTACGGAAAAATATCCTGAGCAGGAAAAAAGATCGGAAATATTATTCATGATATACAGTATGATATACTGAGAGCAATGGCGCTTGACGGAAGCAAAAGACTTGACGGAAGAGGATTTACGGATATCAGGGACATTACCTGTGAAGTCGGAATTTTACCGAGGACACACGGTTCAGCGCTTTTTACAAGAGGTCAGACGCAGAGTCTTACGACAGTAACGCTTGGCACAAAAAGAGACGAGCAGATGATAGAAGGTTTGAAAGAAATGACAACTAAAAGATTTATGCTGCACTATAACTTCCCTCCGTTCAGTACGGGAGAAGTCGGCGGCAGACCCGGACCGGGAAGAAGAGAGATCGGTCACGGAAATCTTGCTGAAAGATCGCTTAAAAATTTACTGCCGAATGACGATGATTTTCCATATTCAATAAGAATAGTTTCAGACATACTTGAATCAAACGGTTCATCATCAATGGCAACTGTCTGCGCGGGTTCGCTTGCGTTAATGGATGCCGGCGTGAAATTGAAAAAACCTGTTGCGGGAATTGCAATGGGACTTATTAAAGAAAATGATAAGGTCGCCATACTTTCGGATATACTCGGTGATGAGGATCACTTCGGAGATATGGATTTCAAAGTTGCAGGTACAGCCGACGGCATTACTGCAATTCAGATGGACATTAAGATCAGGGGAATTTCTTTTGATGTAATGGAGCAGGCTCTTAATCAGGCAAAGGAAGGAAGACTTCATATTCTGAATGTGATGAGCGGAACACTGACCACAGCAAGAGAATCCATTTCAAGATATGCACCGCACCTTTATTCTATGATGGTTCCGAGAGATATGATAGGAGCAGTGATCGGACCGGGAGGAAAGACTATCAGAAGCATTATAGCTGAATCCGGAGCGGAGATCGATATTGACGATGAAGGTAAAGTAACGATCGCGGCTGTGGATCATACGCAGGCGGAGATCGCAAGAAAAATGATCGCAGGACTTACTGAAGTTCCTGAAATAGGAAAGATCTACGACGGCACTGTGAAAGGAATAAAAGATTTCGGAGCGTTTATAGAAATACTTCCGGGTAAGGAAGGACTTCTTCACATTTCAGAAATTGACAACAAGAGAGTTCTCAAAGTAGAGGACGTTTTAAAATTCGGTCAGAAGGTTCAGGTGAAACTGCTTGGAATAGATGATTCCGGAAAATTAAAATTAAGCAGAAAGATCTTGTTACCGAAAGAACCTGCGCCGGTTAAACCAAAGGAAAACGCATAATGAAATTTGAAATAGACAAGCAGGAAGACAAGACAATATTCAAACTGGAAGCTAAATCGCTTGATCAGAGTATTGCGGCTCAATTGAAAACAGAGCTGGTATTTCTGCAGAAGGAGATCACTAATCAGTTCATCATTGATCTTAAAGACGTTACAAAGTGTGACAGCTCGGGATTATCCGTACTTCTTTTTTCAGAAAGAATAGAAAGGGATAAGAACAGAAAACTCATGCTGATAAATGTAAATAAAAACGTTGAAGAACTTATGAAGATCGCAAGACTTGACAGAGTCTTTGAAATAAAATAACATTCCTATCTTTACTATATAAAAACTTCTCATTGGGTAAACCGGTGAGAAGTTTTTTTTATGTTAAACAAACTCTTAATGTCTGCCTCAAAGGCGCAATTGCTTATGAATTCTTTCGGCAATATTTCAAAGGCGGTTATGCTAAAAAGTTTTGAAGATTAAATTAAAAATTGTATTAAGTTTGGCGCAGCTACCTGTATTATTAGGTATGTAAATTAGAGATAAGCTGCACTTTACGTTCTTTCTTTTGAGAGATCAAAAGAAAGAACCAAAGAAAAATCTCCGCTGTTGCAAAATTGCCGGAATTCATTGCACAATTGCTATAAAATTTCCAACTCAAAATTTGCTGCGCAAATTTCTCGGACAGGGAAATTTTATTGACGCAATTGATTATGAATTCTTTCGGCAATTTTTCAAAGGCGGTCATAATAGATAGTTTAACAGATACCATTAGTTGCTATACCGTCGGAGTCCCAAAGAGCGGGAGACTCCGCCGGGGGAAATACATACATCAGTCCAAAACATTAGGTATTTAAATTAAAGTGGTTCTATATGAATTGCAGTGGGTCTCATTTAATATTTTGAAATATATTTTCACAAATTTAAAAAATACATTTGTCATTCCCGCGTGCTCCTGGCGGGAATCCAATCAGGAATTTTAAATAATGACTATATGAATACATTGATTGAAAGGAAAATCCTGAATAGAATAATTTGTTTTTTGAAATCGGATGAACGGAAGATCTGCTTGATTCGAATTTGTTAAAATGAGTACGTTTTATGACTGGATTCCCGCCAGGAGCACGCGGGAATGACAACCATTTTGTTTTGTTTTTTTAAAACATTTTCAAACCTTAGCGGCAGAATTGGTATTCAAAATATTTCCACAGTAAATCATATATAACCAATAAAGTTAAGCTGAACTTAAGATACTTTTTTTGAGAAATCCCCGGCAGTAGCAGACTTTCCGAAAACAAACTCTTTCTGCCTACCTCAAAGACTCAAAGGCTCGAAGAATATTGTTTTTAAAAATTTTAACTTTAAGCCTTCGAGCCTTTGAGGTAATTTCAAATGTTTTCGGACATGCTGTCTCAATGGATACAAACGGGGGTACAACGGTCAAACTTTTAAACTTTATTTAAATAATAATCTGCTTATTATTACTCAATATTATTAAATGGAAAATTACAAAAAGATCTGCAAAGTATCAGAAATCTATAACAGGAAAGGCAGGCGGTTTGAACTCGACGACGAGAATGAGATAGCTGTATTTAAAGCGGACGGGGAGATCTATGTAGTGGATAATATATGTCCTCACAATCACACTTCGCAGATGTATGACGGTTACATAGAAGAGGGGTATATTTCATGTCCGGTTCACGGATTCAGATTCAACATAAAGACAGGCGAGCAGCCGACAAAGCAGGGCTGCAGGCTCAGGACGTTTGAACACAGGACGGAAGGCGATTATTTGTTTGTGAAAATCCCTGAGGAAAAACGGTTTGATTTTAAATTTGATACTGATCTTAAAAAAAATGATGCAGATGCTGAATGACAGACTTTCAATTGCAATAAAGCAAATGTGCGCGGAGGCGGGATTTATAAAAACAGGTTTTTCCGGGTATGAAATACTTAAGGAAGAATCCGGCTTTCTGAGAATGTGGCTGGACAAAGGATTGAACGCAGGGATGCAGTGGATGCATAACAGCTTTGAAAAAAGAAGAGACCCGTCTTTAATTCTTGAAGATGTCAAAAGCGTGATCTCGCTTGCTTATTTTTATGACACTCCTGCGGAGCATAATGAAAATATTCAGATACCTAAGATCTCAAGATACGCATGGGGAAAAAGAGATTACCATAAGATACTGAAAAAGAAACTGAAACAGCTTTGCATGGAAATTGAAAAACTTGAGACCGATATCAGAACAAAATCCTATATAGACGACGGACCTGTGATGGACAAGGTCTGGGCTCAGAGATCCGGTATAGGATGGATAGGGAAAAATACAAACGTAATAAATAAAGAATTCGGAAGTTATTTTTTTATAGCGACGATCTTTATAAACAGAGAACTGAATTATGATAAGCCGGTTGAAGATCTGTGCGGTTCTTGCAACTTATGCATTGAAGCCTGTCCGACGGGAGCGCTATTTAAAGATTATAATATCGATTCAAACTTATGCATATCTTATCAGACCATTGAAAACAGAGGAGATATTCCCGCAGATTTAAATCTGAACGGATGGATATTCGGCTGTGATATTTGTCAGGAAGTATGTCCGTTCACGAGAAACAAATTTTTTACTAATGATGAAAATTTCTATCCGTCACCGGGACATTTCAATAAAACTTACGACGAACTGAACGGCTTAAGCGAAGATGATTTTAATAATACATTTAACGGAACGCCAGTGAAGAGAACCAAATACAAGGGATGGCAGAGAAATTTAAAAAAAGCCGGTGAAGAAATTTCCTAAGACAAATTTATAAACAAAAAATACAATATCATGACTGAAGAAATAACTAAAGAAATTTCCAGAGAATTGATAGAAGACATATCGCCTGACGAACTTGAATACTTCGATGAACTTTCCGATGCGCATTTTAAAAGAGACGTAACAGATAAGGATGCGCAGCTCGGATTCGGGTTTGTGGAATTCGGAGAACTGGCGACGCCTGTAGTAATGACGCTGGTTTCCGGGATCGTTACTTATCTTCTTACTGATGTTGTAAAAGTTGCAAAGGATCAGATGAATGATACTATTAAAGAAAAGCTGAAAGGATATTTTTCCAAAAAGAAAAAACAGCCTGAGGACAATCTCACATTGTCGAAGGAACAACTTGAGAAGATAACGGGACTGATCGATAATAAACTAAGGGAAATTGATGTAAATGAAAAGACAGCTTTAAAGATACGTGACTCTCTGATATCTTCCTTTGTATTAGGAAAGTAATATTTTGGATAAAAAGAAAACAACACTAACTTACGGCGAAGTATTTGAATATCCGCCTGAGACGGACAATATATTCCGGTTGTTTCTGCTTGCAGTTACAGGTATTACAATAATTATCGGCAATTACATCCCTTCCTTTTTATTTGAAACTGAATCTTCCCCGTTATCGATAATTCCCCTCACGGAATTTTATGATGTTGACAAAGTATTCAGCACTTCCCCGGATGAATTTTACAGGAACGCATTACTTTTTATAAAGCCGATCGCAATTCAGTTTTCATTTGTGATATTTATATTCGGTTTATCATATTTTATTTACAGAAGAAAACCGGCTAAGATCATCAGACAAAACAATCTGACTTTGATCTCAGATACTGAAGTCCTTGAAACGCTCAATGCGCTTAAGAAAAAATCCGGTTTAACATTAAATCTAAATTATTATGTGAACGGGAACATAAAGGATTTCAGTGCGCAGGTATTCGGAGCCGGAAATAAGATTTATCTCAAGGCGGGCAGGGGACTTGTGAAAATCATGTTAAAGAAAAATTATGACATGTTTGAAAATATTATTCTTCACGAATATTCACATATCAAAAACAAAGACATAGGAAAGACATACTTTGCAGAATCATTTTTGAAAACACCTTTCCTCATTACGCTGATCACTGCATCTGCAGTTATGTTTTACGCTCTGATAAAAAATATAACCGGCAGGATCATCAGCAATGATTTTACTGTGTTAAGTCTGATGGGTAAAATATCAGTTTATCTGAATCTGTTTCTTCAGGTAGCCGTGCTGCTTATTTTACTGTTTGTGATATTCAGGATGCTGATACGAAGCCGTGAATATTATGCAGACCTGAGAGCAGCTTCATTAAAATCTGCTGATACAATGATCAGTTATTTTAAGAAAGCCGGTGAGAAAGTTACCGCGCAGAATTTGTTTGAAAAGTTATCAGGTTTTCATCCGTCGTTAAAATTGAGATATGAAACGCTTGCCGATCCTGTAAAGATATTCAGACCCTCGGAAAAATTATTATTCATTAACACATTAGTCTCATATATATTCTTTGCGGGAGCGTTTATTTACGGGCTCTCATTACTTCTGATGATATTTACAATTACCGGCTATTCAATGCTTTTCCTTTTGAAAGGTTTTCTGAATGAGTATGTTCATCTGATGCTTGTATATATTGAACTATTATTCGGCACAATATTCATGGCGCTGTTTTTACTTTTTTGCGGAAGCTTAATGCGGAAGTCATTTTTCTTTCAGATCGATAAAATTCATATATTCAATAAGTATGCAGAAAACAAAATATCTGTACTGCCTGCGATCATCAGACTTTCACTTACAGCATCAATCGGAATAGTGTGCGGTTACATGCTGCTGCCTTTGTATGGATTCAATGTGCTTCATTTTAAAAATTTATTATCAGTGCCGTTTGTATTTGTAATTACATTCGTTGGATTTTTTGTGATAAATTACTTTCACTATTTCTGGATGGACAGTAAGATCAATAATGAATACAAAGTAGATTACTCGGTTCCGGTATTACTTGGATTATTTGAGGGAATATTAATTGTGATCATATTTCTCACTGCTATATTGTCATTTCAATTCTTTACAACTCTTCTTTTCGTCTGATAAAATTCCGGCTGAAACAAACACATTTTAAATCCGAACAATAAGCTGTCCGTCCCAATTACAAACCAATTTAAAATAAGGAGTAAAGAAATGAAAAAACTATTTACATATTTATTGCTTTCATCAGCAATGATAATGTCACTATCGGTCTCTGTTTTAAAAGCAGACGGAGCAGATGGTGATAAATCGACAGATCTGAGCGCACAAATCGTACAGGAAATAAGGGAAGCGCTTGAAACACCGTTACTGAAATATGATACCAAAGATCTCTGTGGTAAAGTCACAGTTTACACAGTTGTTGATAAAAACGGAAGGATAATGTTTGCCGGATTAAAAGGTTTAAATGAAAACCTGATCTCAAATGTTAATTCAAAGCTTAATTCGCTAAATCTCTGGACAAGTCCTGATTATGTCAACAAGGTTTTTAAGTATGACATAGATTACAAGAATTAAATTAAATTATAACAACCCTCAAACCCTGTAGAACATTGTTTTACGGGGTTTTTTAATTTACTTTAATTTTTAAAAGCATGAACCGGTTTTGTACATTTTTTAATGTAAATAAGTATTCGTATTTTTGTAACAAATTAATCTGAAATTACTTTGACAAAATTTTTACCGGTTTTATTTATACTGATCCTGTTTCAGCCCGGGACCATTATATCACAGACCAATAATGCCAGTGTACCGGAATGGTCGGGTTCATTATCGGTCGAAGGACTTTATCAGAGCGGAAATACCAGAAAATTTTATATACATGGTAAAGGAAGCATAACGCGCGCAGACAGGTATCTTGAAACAATTATACTGGCGTCTTATGGTTACGGTGAGAACAGAGGAAGGAAAGATGATAATGAAATGATCGCTTCTTTTACCGCCGATCTGTTTTACAAAAATAAATTTTCCCCGTTTATATTGCAGTATCTTAACTACAGTTTTGCAAAAGGAATTGATTTGAGATCACAATCCGGCGGAGGGGTTAAGTATGTTGCTGTTGAAAATGAAGATCACAAAACATCAATATCACTGGCTTTAATTTATGATTATGAAAAGCTAGCGCAGAAACCGGGAAACTATGATCAGGAAAATATGAGATTTTCTTTAAGGATAAGGACTAAGCAGAATATAGTAAAGGACAGACTGATGTTTAATGTTACTGCATTTTATCAGCCGGTTTTTAATAATTTTTCGCGGGCGAATTTCAGAGTTGATTCGGGATTGAAAATGCCTATACTATCAAGTGTTTCACTGACCGCAAATTATTTATATACTTTTGAAGATGTAGTTTCAGTAGGAAGAATGAGAGCGGACAACAAACTTACATTCGGAGTTAATGTAAGTTTCGGACAATAATATCTTTGGTAATATTTTTCAGATCAGTGCAGCCGCAGAGAGCCATAGCAAGATCCAGTTCTTTTCTGAGAATATTCAGCACATCAGTAACGCCGTTTTCTCCGTTATAAGCGAGTCCCCATATAACAGGTCTTCCGATCAGCACTGCATCAGCTCCGAGCGCAATTGATTTTAAAATGTCTGTTCCTCTCCTGATCCCGCCGTCGAGATAAATTTCAGTTTTACCTTTTACTGCTTCAGCCACTTCAGGCAGCACATCGATTGTAGCTCTGCAGGTATCAAGCTGTCTGCCGCCGTGATTGGAAACGACAATTCCTTCGACTTTATGCTCGGCTGCCAGGATGGCATCTTCGCTGCAGGCACTTCCTTTTAAGATCAGCGGAAGATTTGTAACGGATCTGATCCAGCTGAGATCATTCCAGTTAAGTGAGGCGTCAAGATTTTCTTTTACATAAGAGGCCAGACCTGAATCATTTTTATTTATAATAAGATCTTCTTTAAAATTCTTTTCAAGATTTTTAACTGTGAGACCTGAAGGCAGATCAAATTTATTTTTTACATCCCTTACTCTTTGTCCTAATAAAGGAGCGTCAACTGTCAGTACAATCGCCCTTACGCCCGCTGCTTCTGCCCTTTTTATAAGGTCGCGTGTAATTTCCCTGTCTTTAAAAACATATAACTGAAACCAAACCGGTCCTGAAGCTGCTTCCGTAACTTCTTCAACGGATGAATTAGCAAGAGTGCTTAATATCATAACAGTACCGGCTTTTCCTGCAGCTTTTGCAACTGCAGTCTCTCCGTCAGGATGCGACATTTTATGAAAAGCAGTAGGAGCTATTAAAAAAGGTACAGATATTTTATGACCGAGAACTGCAGCAGACATATCTCTTTTACTTACATCTACAAGGACTCTGTATTTAAGAAAAATTTTATTAAATGCATTACAGTTTTCTTTAAGCGTGATCTCATCATCGGCTCCGCTGGAATAGTAGTCGAATGCATTTTTATCAAGTTTCTCAAATGCAATTTCTTCAATATCACTAATAGTTACAGGATCCATATTTATTTCTTAAAAGGATTTTTATTGTTCAAAAAATATTACAAACTCTTTCCTTCGAATGAAAAATAGTAAGATTATTTTCTCCGGCGGAGTCTCCCGCTCTTTGGGACTCCGCCGGGAAGTAAAGTCTGTTTTCGTCAGAGTCCCGGAAATGCACCGGAGACTCTGACGGGGGAAAAAATATTACAAACTCTTTCCTTCGAATAAAAAATAGTAAGATTATTATTTAACGCTATTCTGAAACCAGATTAATATTAATATCAGGAATGAGACCAATTGTGATCATTACACTTTCGAGCTTGAAATTTCCTATTTTCACTTTCTTATACATATCATTTGCTTTGAAGAGAGCTTTTAGTACCAGGCTGAGAATTTTCTTTTCTGCGGACTGAGTCAGGAGTTTCTCTCTTTCTGAGTCGCTTATTTCATTAGAATAGTTAAATGTGATTTCAATAGCAGGCGGGATTCCCAAACCAATGGTAATATTTTTCATAATGAAACCTGACCGAGTAATTACAGATGCAGATTCATTTAACTGCTGCAGTATATTCTGCGCTGCATCAGAGCCCATTAGTTTATACTCGGAAATAATTTCTTCGTCAATGATTGTTTCTTTTACTTCAGTAATTTTTTCCGTAACTACTGTTACAGTTTCTTTTACCTGTTCAATGATAGTGGCAGGTTTTTCTTCTATTGACATATTAATTTGTTTATGTATTAATTAAAATCTATTTGGTTTATTCTCCCGGCGGATTCTCCCGCTCTTTGGAACTCCGCCGTGAAGGAGGGAAAGTCTGTTTTCGTCAGAGTCCCGGAAGAGCACCGGAGACTCTGCCGGGGGAAAGAATATATTAATTTGTTTATGTATTAATTAAAATCTATTTGGTTTATTCTCCCCGGCGGATTCTCCCGCTCTTTGGAACTCCGCCGTGAAGGAAAGTCTGTTTTCGTCAGAGTCCCGGAAGAGCACCGGAGACTCTGCCGGGGGAAAGAATATATTAATTTGTTTATGTATTAATTAAAATCTATTTGCTTTATTCTCCCCGGCGGAGTCTCCCGCTCTTTGGGACTCCGCCGTGAAGGAAAGTCTGTTTTCGTCAGAGTCCCGGAAATGCACCGGAGACTCTGCCGGGGGAAAGAATATATTAATTTGTTTATGTATTAATTAAAATCTATTTGCTTTATTCTCCCCGGCGGAGTCTCCCGCTCTTTGGGACTCCGCCGTGAAGGAAAGTCTGTTTTCGTCAGAGTCCCGGAAGAGCACCGGAGACTCTGCCGGGGGAAAGTATAATCAATTTCGTCAGAGTCCCGGAAGAGCACCGGAGACTCTGCCTGGGGAAACATTTTCGTCAGAGTCCCGGAAGAGCACCGGAGACTCTGCCGGGGGAAAAACATTTTTCCTTAGTGTCTTCGTGACTTCGCGGTAAATAGTAATTAACCACAAACTCTGACGAGTGAAATATATAACAGCTATTTTTTCGTTGCTTCGATTTCCGCTCTTGCTGCGGCGAGTCTTGCAATTGGCACTCTGAAAGGGGAACAGCTTACGTACTCAAGACCGAGGTCATTACAAAATTTAATAGAGTCAGGTTCACCGCCGTGTTCACCGCAAATACCAAGTTTTATATCAGGACGGGTTTCTCTTCCTTTTCTGACTGCAAACTCCATAAGCATACCCACGCCATCCACGTCGATAGATTCAAAAGGATCCCGCTTAAGAATTTCCTTTTCCCTGTATTCCGGAAGAAATGAACCTGCATCATCTCTTGAAATTCCAAAAGTCATCTGAGTAAGATCGTTTGTTCCGAAAGAAAAGAACTCAGCATATTTCGCGATTTTACCTGCTACGAGTGCTGCTCTCGGGATTTCGATCATTGTGCCGACCTTATATTTGAATTTAATTTTCTTTTCTTTCATTACCATGTCAGCTGTATCTCTGATAATTTTTTCCTGCTCTGTAAATTCCTTTTCATGCCCGATAAGCGGGATCATTATTTCCGGATAAACTTTTTTACCTTCCTTCAGAACGGCGGCGGCGGCTTCAAATATAGCTCTTGCCTGCATTTCCGTTATCTCCGGAAAAGAAATACCAAGTCTGCACCCTCTGTGACCGAGCATGGGGTTAAATTCTCTTAAAGCGTTAAGCTTGTATTTTATTTCATCAACTCTTGTACCGATAAGCTCGGCAAGTTTTGTGATCTCAATTTCCGTGTGCGGAAGGAATTCATGCAAAGGCGGATCAAGAGTCCTTATTGTAACCGGCAGACCGTCCATCTCACGGAATATTTCAGTAAAGTCTTTTCTCTGATACGGGAGAATTTTATTAAGAGCTTTTTTTCGTCCGTCAGTACTGTATGCAAGTATCATCTCTCTGACAGCATTTATCCTGTCTCCTCCGAAGAACATATGTTCAGTCCTGCAAAGTCCTATTCCTTCAGCTCCGAATGCAATCGCATTTTCACACTGATCGGGCTGATCTGCATTTGTTCTGATCTTAAGTCTTCTGAATTTATCAGCCCATTTCATAAATGCTGAATAATATCCGAATGGTTTGGAATCTTTTGGTTTAAGAGTTTTGTCAATAAGCACCTGCAGAATTTCTGAAGGCTTTGCCTGAAGTTTTCCTACGATCACTTCACCTGTCGATCCGTCTATTGAAATAAAATCACCTTCATTTACAACATGAGGTTTTCCTTTTACAGTAATAGTTTTCAGAAGGTAATCAATATCAATAGTTCCGCAGCCGGCGACGCAGACTTTACCCATCTGTCTGGCAACAAGCGCTGCGTGAGAAGTCATGCCGCCTCTTGAAGTCAGTATTCCTTCTGCTGCATTCATACCTCTGATATCCTCCGGTGAAGTCTCAATTCTAACGAGTATTACCTGTTCGCCTCTTGCGTGTGCATTCACGGCGTCAAAGGAATTAAAATAAACTCTGCCGCAGGCAGCTCCGGGACCGGCATTAAGACCTGTTGCAAGAAGTCTTCCGTTTTTAACAGCTTCCTGTTTTTCTGAAGTACTGAATATCGGTCTGAGCAGCTGATTGAGCTGTTCGGGATCCACTCTCATTACAGCTGTCTTTTCATCAATGAGTTTTTCTTTTACCATATCCACCGCAATCTTAACTGATGCATAACCCGTCCTTTTACCGGCGCGGCACTGAAGCATATAAAGGACTTCATCCTGCATTGTGAATTCTATATCCATCATATCTTTGTAATGCTTCTCGAGAATTCTTCTGACTTTATCAAGCTGCGCATAGATCTTCGGCTTAGCTTTTTTGAGATCAGAGATCGGAAGAGGAGTACGAATACCGGCAACAACATCTTCACCCTGCGCATTCATAAGATATTCACCGTAAAATTCATCTTCGCCGTTTGACGGATTTCTGGTAAATGCAACACCGGTTCCTGAAGTATCTCCGAGGTTACCGTAAACCATTGCCTGAATATTCACAGCAGTTCCCCATTCAACAGGGATGTTATTCAGTTTTCTGTAAACATTCGCCCTGTCATTGCTCCATGATCTGAATACAGCGCCGACAGCACCCCAGAGCTGTTCCATCGGATCGTCCGGAAAGTTTCTTCCCGTATCTTTTTTAATTTCTTTTTTGAATTCGATGACAAGTTCTTTAAGATCATTAACAGAAAAGTCCAGATCGTTCTCAATATTATTTTTCGCTTTCTTTCTTTCAATAATTTCCTCAAAGGGATCTATCTGATTTTTATCTTTTGGTTTGAGATCGAGTACTACGTCACCGTACATTTGCACAAACCTTCTGTATGAATCATATACAAATCTTTCATTTCCGGTTTTTTCGATCAGACCTGCCACACTGGCATCATTAAGACCGAGATTAAGAACAGTATCCATCATACCCGGCATTGAAGCTCTTGCACCGGATCTGACGCTAAGCAGCAATGGATTTTTATGATCTCCGAATTTACATTTTAAATCCTTTTCAATTTTTTTCAAAGCAAGTTCTACCTGTTTCTTAAGTTCGGCAGGATATTTTTTTCCGTTTTTATAATAATAGTTGCAGACTTCCGTAGTGATTGTAAAGCCCGGAGGGACAGGAAGTTTAATGTTTGTCATCTCCGCAAGATTAGCTCCTTTTCCGCCAAGCAGAGATTTCATTTCCGCTTTGCCGTCAGCTTTTCCGTTTCCGAAATAGTATACGTATTTTTTTGACATGATTAAAAATTTAATGAGAATTGTGTTAATACTCATCAATATAATCATTTAAAAAATTTAATTTTATTCTGATATACCTGCATATACAGAAAAATTTAAATACTGATAAGCAGGATTCATATTGCAATAATATTTCTGTCTGAAGTAATTTTACATTAATCTCACATCAATTACATAATTTAAAAGCATACTTAAAAATATTATATTGACGGAAACAATTTTAAAAAAACAGATCTTGGTAAATATAAAACTTATCACTCACTTTATCATTTTCCGATAATTCTTGGATACAATTCCGATCATAGAAAAAAAGCATGATCCGTATGAAGCGCTGAGATTTCCGGAGTTCAGGAATTTTACGCTGGCAAGGTTATGTATTACAATTGCGTCTCAGATGCAGGCTGTAATAGTCGGATGGCAGATATATGAAATTACAAAGGATCCCTTATCACTCGGGCTAATCGGACTTGCCGAAGCGATCCCCTCCATAATGACTCTTCTATTTGCAGGTCATATTACAGATACAAATGACAGAAAAAAGATCGTGCTCGGCTCTGTTTTTCTGATGACATTTTGTTCGATACTTCTTTTAATTGTTTCAACAGACGGAATAGAATATCTATATTCAAATAAAGTAATTGCAATATACAGTATAATATTTTTAAGCGGGATCGGCAGAGGATTTTCCGCTCCGTCTTTTTTTGCATTTGTAGCGCAGCTTGTTCCGAAGAAAACTCTTCCGAATGCGATCACGTGGAACACTTCCACATGGCAGACCGGCGCTGTAACAGGTCCGGCATTAGGCGGATTACTGTATGGATTTATCGGCGGAGTTCAGACTTATTCGCTGATAGTGGTATTCTGGATAATTTCTATAATGTTAATAATGACTGTTAAGAAGAAACCGATACCGGAAATAATCGGTCTTCAGTCATTAAAGGAGAAGTTAACTTCAGGATTAAAATTTGTTTTTGAAAAAAGATAATACTCGGGGCAATATCACTTGATCTGTTTGCAGTGCTTTTCGGTGGAGCTGTTGCGCTGCTTCCGATCTTTGCGGGAGAAATTTTATTTGTCGGTCCTCAGGGACTGGGAATGCTCAGGGCGGCGCCTTCGGTGGGGGCGGTTACGATGGCGCTGATAATGACGCGCAGACCTATCACGGGAAATGCAGGAAGGAATTTACTCATTGGAATATTCGGGTTTGGCATCTGTATAATAATTTTCGGATTATCAAAAAGTTTTCTACTCTCTTTAGTTGTGCTTTGTCTGAGCGGAGCATTTGACAGTCTGAGCGTAGTGGTAAGAAGTACAATAATACAGCTTCTCACTCCCGACAATATGAAAGGCAGGGTTTCGGCAGTGAACAGTATTTTCATAGGATCATCTAATGAGATCGGCGCTTTTGAATCCGGTGTAGCAGCAAAAATATTAGGTACTGTACCTTCAGTCATATTCGGCGGAGTAATGACTTTAATTATAGTTACAATAGTTACATTATCTTCTCCGCGGTTAAGAAAATTAAAACTATGATACGGAAGGTTCCTGTTCTTCTTCAAGAATTTTCATATCACCTTCCGAAGGTTTAAGCTTTGCGGCATTTTCTTCATATGAATCGGTAAAATAATTGAACACATCTTTATCATCGAGTATAACGGGCATACGGCTGTGTATCTTTTTCATAAAGCTGCTCGGAGAAGTTGTAATAAGAGTAAACTCATTTATATCTTCTTTATTCTTCCAGAATAATCCCGGCACCATAAATACATTCCTGCCGGGAACGGTAATTTTTGTTTTAACTTTTTTCTTACCCCCTTTAGCCTGGCATTCATAAAGTCCGAACATTGGTATAAGTATACGGTTTTTGTCAAAGGTTCTTTTCCAGAAAGGTTTGGATTGAATCGTATCATCTCTTGAATTAAAGATCAGAGGAGATTTTTTTTCCGGATCAAATCTTACTCCCCATTTCATTTTAGTAAGAAATTTCTCTCCGTTTTCATAAGCAATCACAGGAACGTCATGTGTCAGGATGGCATCGTAATCCCGCTTCTGTCTTTTGGTCTCTTCGAGTTCCTTTTCAATCTTCTCTTCCAGATCTTCTTCTTCTTTATCAATTTCACCGAGAAGTTTAATTTTAATATCTTCATTATAAGTTTTCTCAATTATTTTACGGAGATTTGAAAGCTTTCCTGATGTAATGAATTGTCTGCACATGATCTTATTATTTAATTTAGATTGAAAACAGTTCTTAGAATTTTACTGACAAAATAAACTGAATTGAATTATTATACAATTAAAAATACTTTGGAACAAAATTATTTAAAATTGGAAATTAGTTTTACTTTGAATGGCAGGGAATATACAAGTAATCTTTCCGGACCTCTGGAAATTTCAATACCGCTGGACTTTTACGGAAGTCAGCCTAACACATATGATGTCGAAAAAGCTTCGCAAAACCTTATGTATCCGGAGAATTCATCGGGGACACAAGGTCAGGAGGCGGATGTAACTTCGAAGAGTACAGACTTATACCGCACTGCAACGGCACTCATACGGAATGTATCGGTCATATTTCATTTGAAAGAATTTCAATTGACAAAACACTTAAAGATATTTTAATACCTTCCACTCTTATTACAGTCATTCCTGAAAAGTCAGATGATACAGATGACACTTACATCCCGGAAAAGAATAAAGAAGATCTTTTGATAACTGAAAAAGTATTAAGAGAAAAAATAATTAATCATGACAAGGGTTTTCTTGACGGATTAATAATCAGAACTGTTCCTAACAGTATTGATAAAATGTCAAGGAGATATATGTCAAATCAGCCTCCGTTTTTTTCTATTGAGGCAATGAAATTTATTTCGAAATTAAATGTGAAACATCTGATACTGGATCTGCCTTCGGTTGACAGGACATTCGATGAGGGAAAACTTACTGCACATCATGTTTACTGGAATGTTCCTTTGGAAGGTCATGATGTAAATGCAGATGATCATTCATTAAAGACAATAACAGAAATGGCTTTTGTAAAAGATGAAATTAAAGACGGAGAGTATTTACTTAATATTCAGATCCCGGGATTCGTATCGGACGCTTCGCCCAGCAGGTTGTTTTTATATGAAGTAAATAAAAAGTCAGATTAGATTAAGTATAAAAATTATGAATACAGTAAATATACGATCATGAATTTTTCAAATGAATTATCCTTTGCAGCGGAAGCTGATGAGAAGGATCCGTTGAAGCATTTCAGGAAAAAATTTTTCATACCCAAACATACAGACGGGAGTGATGTCATATATCTTGCCGGAAATTCACTCGGTCTGCAGCCGAAGACAGTAAAGGATTATCTGGAACAGGAGCTCAAGGACTGGGCTGAATTTGCAGTCGAAGGACATACAAAGGCGAAGAATCCATGGCTGGCTTACCATGAATATCTGACTTCTCAGACTGCAAAGATAGTTGGTGCTAAGAATGAGGAGGTGGTTAATATGAATTCGCTAACTACAAATCTTCATCTGCTGTTTGTATCTTTTTACAGACCTGAGAAAAATAAGCATAAAATTTTAATTGAGTCAAATTCATTTCCATCTGATTATTATGCAGTAGAGTCGCAGATAAAATATCACGGTTACGATGTTGCGGAATCTCTAATTGAGATCAGACCCAGAGAAGGTGAAGATAAAGTCAGGACTGAAGACATTGAAGAGCTTATCGAAAGAGAAGGGGATGAGATCGCTTTGATCTGGATGGCTGGTGTGAATTATTATTCCGGTCAGGCATTTGAGATGGAAAAAATTGTTAAAGCCGGACATAAAAAAAACTGTATAGTAGGATTTGATCTGGCGCATGCAGCGGGAAATATTGAACTTAAGCTGCATGAATGGGATGCTGATTTTGCAGTATGGTGTAATTACAAATATTTAAACGGCGGACCCGGCGCTATTGGCGGTGCATTTGTAAATGAAAGACATCTTAATGACCGGACGATCCCGAAATTATTAGGATGGTGGGGACATGATAAGAAGACAAGATTTTTAATGGATCATAAGTATATACCTATACCTACAGCCGAGAGCTGGCAGCTCAGTAATCCGCCTATATTACAGCTTGCATCTTTAAGAGCGTCGCTGGATATTTTTGAAGAAGCGGGAATGAGCGCGCTCAGAAAGAAGAGTGAAATGCTGACTTCTTATATGGAGTATCTTATTAAGGAAGAAAGTAATTCCGGAATTCAAATAATTACGCCGGCTGAAAAAAATGAGAGGGGATGCCAGCTGTCTCTGAGAATAGCTGAAAACGGAAAGGCAAAATTCAGGAGACTTTTAGACAGAGGAGTAATTTGCGACTGGCGTGAGCCGGATGTGATTAGGGCGGCGCCTGTGCCTTTGTATAATAGTTTTGAAGATGTGAAGAGGTTTGTCGGGATTTTGCTGGAGGGTTGAATGTAATTTAAAAACCGGACAAGATATTTTTTTTGACAGTGCATTCTAAACCTGACAGGTTTTTTGAGATAATTTATGTAAATTTGGAAGAGGAGGAAACCTGTCAGGTTTTGTGCAGATATGGAGATCACTAATAGAAATGATGTACTTTTAAGAGGATACTACTATCACATTTACAATGGATGTAATAATTCGGAAAGGATGTTTTTTCAGAACAGAAATTATCCATTCTTTTTGGATAAAGTCATGAAACATTTAAATGATTTCGTAAAAATTTATTCATATTGTCTTTTACCTGATCACTTTCATTTTTTGCTGTATATAAAGGAGCTGAATATTTTAATTGGTGAAAAAAAAAGAAGAACCGTATCACAGGCGTTTTCTAATCTATTCAATTCTTACAGTAAAGCAATAAATTTACAGGAAGGCAGATCGGGGAATTTATTTAACAGATCATTTAAAAGAATTCTGATCAGCAGTGAAAAGCAATTAAAAGATATGATTTGTTATATACATAAAAATCCACTGCATCATGGATTAGAAACAGATTACAAATTTTATCAGTGGAGTTCCTACAGAGGTATACTTGAAAGCGAAGGCTGTCAGACTCCTTACAGTGAAGTTTTAGATATGTTTTCCGGTTTGGATAAATTTAAAGCGTCACACAATGAAGCGCCGGATGTTTTAGTCAAAAAGTTTGAGCTATAAAGCAAAACCTGTCAGGTTTCTCAAAAAAATCTTCATGCTTTCCCAAATTTCTATTACCTGACACGTTTAACAACCAAACACCAGAATGATAAACTCTTTTATAAAAATTCAATCTTTATATTTTTCTCAACTTGTTTAAACTCTTTATCACTTGTTATAAGAATACCCTTCCTATTTTCTGTAAGAGCAGCCGCAAAACAATCAGCATAAGACATTTTATTAAAAGCTTTTATTCTGCCGGCGCTCAGTGTTAAATCTATATTGGCTTCAACAATTATTAAAGGTAAGGTTTTAATAGTGCTCAATATCACATCACCGGTATTGCTTCCTCCCGTTCTTAAAAAATGATAATAAATCTCCCCAAGATTAATTACACAAAGAAAAGCATCAAGCTCTTTATCATTTATTTCCTCCAGGTAGTCTGCAACTTTTTCCGCGTTCGGTTCGCCATCGAGATAGGAGATCAATGCGCTGCTGTCGAATATAAAACGCTTCATAAATTCTTTTCTTTCTTCTTATCGTTTAATAAAGATTTCAAAGCTTTGCCCTTTGTACCGCCAATGCCGATCAGACTTTTAAAATATCCTTTATCGAGCGGCTGTAAAATCACTTTATCGCCCATTTCAATAAATCCTACTTTCGATCCTTTTTTTAAACCAAGTTTTTTTCTGATTCTGGACGGTACTACAATCTGTCCTTTGATTGTTAAAGATGAAGTTTCCATAATCTTTTTTTTATCAATTTACCGATGTTTAAAAAGTATGTCAATATAAAAGTTGGTTTACTTCTCTAAAACTGGATTACTTTATAATTGAGTATAGACATTTAAAATTTACATTTAAATTTTAATTCTAAAAAAACATCTTGTACTATGAAAAATATCACAATCGTCGGAGCCGGACTTGCAGGCTCACTGCTTTCAGTTTATCTTGCTAAAAAAGGTTTTGAAGTAAATATTTTTGAACGCCGTCCTGACATGCGCCAGTCAGATACCGGCGGAGGCAAATCCATAAACCTTGCTCTCTCAACAAGAGGAATCCATGCGCTTAAAGAAGTCGGACTTTATGAGGAAATAAAAAATATATCGATTCCTATGTTCGGCAGAATGATCCACTCTCTTAACGGTGAATTAACTTTTCAAAGATACGGTAAAGATGATTCAGAATATATTAACGCTGTGTCAAGAGGCGAACTTAATAAAAAACTTCTTGATCTCGCTGACAAGTATCCTAATGTAAAACTGCATTTTAATGAAAGATGCAGCGGCGCTGATTTTAATAATACAAGTCTGACTTTTAATAATGAACTTACCGGTGAAAGTGAAACGGTATCTTCAGACGCAGTCATTGCAACTGACGGGGCAACGTCTGCTGTACGGCTTGAAATGATGAAGATCCCGAGATTTAATTTCTCTCAGGAGTATGAAAATTACGGATATAAAGAACTCATAATCCCGGCGGGTACGAACGGCAGTTTCAGAATGGAAAAGAATGCACTGCATATCTGGCCGAGAGGTTCGTTCATGCTGATCGCTCTTCCGAATCTTGACGGAAGTTATACGTGTACGCTGTTCCTGGCTTATGACCGGTCACTCGGAGGAAATAACAGTTTTGAATATGTTAATTCCGAAGATAAACTTATTGAATTCTTTAAAGCTAATTTTGAAGATGCTTTTGAAATGATCCCGGATCTGGCAGATGAATTTTTTTCAAATCCCACCGGAACTCTGATGACAGTCAAATGCTTCCCATGGATAGCCGGAAAAAATACCGTGCTGCTCGGTGATTCCGCTCATGCAATCGTACCTTTCTTCGGTCAGGGAATGAATGCAGCTTTTGAAGACTGTGTTTATCTGAATGAATGTCTCGGAGATTCATGGAATAAATTTAGTAAAGTTTTCAAAGAATTTGAAAAGCTCAGAAAAATTAATTCAGACGCTATAGCGGATCTTGCTCAGGAAAATTTTGTTGAAATGAGAGATCTTGTTGCAGACCCAGTTTTTCAGCTTAAGAAAAAAATTGAATCCGAATTATTTAAGATCTATCCGGACACTTTCGTTCCAAAATATACAATGGTGACTTTTATGAGAATTCCTTATTCGACTGCGCTCAGCAGAGGCCGGATACAGGAAGAAATACTTACCGAACTCAGTACCGGGATCAACGATGTAAAAGATCTTGATCTGAAAAAAGCAGATGTTATAATTAAAGAAAAACTTCCGGTGTTGATGACATGATGAAATCTATTATAAATTTTCGTTCAATCACTTAAATTTTTTTACACCAGCCTTTTTTTCTCACAAAACCTTCTTTTTACAATTTGACTTAACCGTTTGCAACCAATATTTTTGATTGAGATTATTTAAAAGTTTTAAATGATTTTAAAATGAAAGGAGGTTTCAGGCAGAAAGATTTTTTTATCCCGGAAGTTTGATATTCTTACACATAATACTTTCGTGATATTTAAGTTATATATCTTTCAATTTACCTTATTATATGTAATTAATATTTATTTAAATCATTTGTAGTTATCTCTGCTCTTATTCTATATCTCTATTTAACTACAGAACTGATTCGACACATTAGATACGATTTTTTAAACTTTAAACTTATGATTATGAAAAAGATACTTATGACTACCGCTATTGCTTTAATGTTTTTTCTGACAATTCAGAAAAATGCTTTTAGTTATCTTATAACTATTCAGCATCCTTCCATGTGTCCGGATGATCCCTCTTTTTTGATCTATCCGAATTCTTCCATTGAATGCGAATTCAGCATTGCGTCACATCACCCGGGAGATATTGATACAATTGTATATACAATATTTATAGAACAGCGCGGAGTTGTGCTTGAACTCGGGCAGGGGATTGCTGTTGCAAGGGAGACAGTTATCAGAAACATTAACATTCAGAACTTCACACTTCTTTGTTATAATGAACCTGCTATCATCAGAATTCATGCCGTCAGATATAACGGATACGGCGCTGTGTTCAAACAAAACAGTTACTTCATTTCTTATAAAGGCGGCAGCTCATGTAATTATTTATCTCTTACAAACGGAAATGCCGCGCTTTTGAATCAGGGCATTGGAACTTTCTTCCGACTCACTCCATGCTCTGCCGTGTCAAGCGGAAATTATATTACTAAGCAATATAAGGTGTCATTTATTCTGAACGGAAATTTTAATCTAAATGACTCTATACCTGTAATTCAGGAATCACATACTCTTGGATATAACGGGGCATTGCCGAATTATCAAAACAGAAGCTCATTCATAGAATATATGACAAATTCTGAAATCAAGTTTTCTACTTTTGTGTATGATCTCTTTGACATTGCAGGTCAGTATATCGGATGGGTGCCATGCCGGATCGAACAGGCGGCGGTTGTTTATAAGTGGATAAAGAAACCCGTGATCCTGAATCTTACACAGTTTCCCGTTCCACTTACTCCGCTTAATAGTACAGGGATTGTCAGATGTAATATGTTTTCGGGAAATGAATTGTCATATGAATGGAAAGATTCAAATGATGTGAATAATGCGTTCAGCATTACACCACACGGAAACTTCGCACTGGTCAAATGGCATTCGCCGTCAGATAATTTATTGAATTCTAAAAATTCAGAACTGGCACCCCCTTATGATGTATACTGCAGAGCTTTTAACGCTGTCGGATATTCCGAATGGAAAAGAGTAAGAATTTATTATACTCTGCAAAATACGCAGTGTCCCGTTATAAATTATTCAGATACACTGACAGGTATTATTACCGACAATTCTGTTTTACCTTCGTCAAAATATTTCCACGGAGAGACTGTCAGAGACTATTATATGCTGATGAATCCGATGCTATCTGAATCTGACCGTATCAAATTTACACTAAAGGAAAATGGAAATAACGTTTCAGAGTTTGATGAAGTCAGATTGTTTCAGGCTGAGACTGCGTCTGAATATAAAATAGCGGTTACTAATGAAGGCGAAATAATTTCATACGATGACGGCTTCATAAAATCTTCAGTTACTTTAAATGACAATCTCGATCTGTCAGATGAATTACAGGATCATGATGACAATATTGCAGATCTGAAAAAAAATGATAAACTCAATATCACTACTGATCTGTCAGGCAATGATCTTTTCCTGATACTGATCCCGATCGTACCTGTAAATAAAGATAAGCCGGCCGGGAAAATTATTTTATCCGGCAGATCAGAAACAGAATTTTTCAGCAGGGATAATGAAAATGTAATTTGCATAAAACTTCCTGAACCTTTTGATCAAAGCATGACCATACTTCTGTCTCAGGACATTTCAATGAATCAGATCCTTATTGCAAAAAATACCGGCAGGGTCAAGGTACAGGAGCTTCAGCCGGAAAAAGCCATGCATAATATTCTCGGTGACATTACAGAATTTATTTCTAAGGAAGACGGAAAAAAAATGCCTTCAGACAGTCTGAACTTTACTGATTTTTCATTTAAAAATATAATCAGGGAAAACAGAACTGTCAGATTTATTCTGAAAACTACAGGCAATTCCGGATTGACGGACATTCCAATTTTTGAATCGGGTAAAATGAGACCTGATGAGCTTTCTGAAACAGAATTCAAACTATACAATAATCAGCCAAATCCTTTTAATCCGTTTACTCTGATCAGATACAGTATCCCGCATTCCAACCGGGTAATAATTAAAGTATATGACCTTCTCGGAAACGAACTGGATATACTCGTCAATGAAGTAAAAGCCGCAGGTATGCATTCGGTGTATTTTAACGGAAGCGATTTCCCGAGCGGTGTTTATTTTTATAAATTTGAGTCAGGAAATTTTGCAGATATTAAAAGGATGATCCTTTTGAAATAAATTCAAACTATACATTTATTTGTGACATTAAGATCCGGTATTTAACAGCCGGATCTTTTTTAAATATATTGAAGCCTTCGATTAAACGAAACGCCGGATATTTATACTTTTAATAAATACATTTAAATAAAAATGAAAATAAGCTAAATTCTTAAAAGCCAATTAAAACAATCCATGTTTCAGGAGTTTGTAGAGAAAAAAATTAATAAAGAATCTGACCGGCTTCAGTTTACCGGCATCATTTCAAAAGAGTTAATCAGTAAAAGCGACGTATCGGATTTTACAAAAAACTATCTGCTTTTTTATCTGACTGAAGAAACCACTTCTGAAGATATTACTTCAATGGTTGTAAAGTCGAATAAACTATATTTCAATTACGCGCTTCGTCCCAAATGGACCCTGATAAATTTTCTTTTTAATAATTTCGAATCAAGATCACCGTCAGAGATATTAAAAAAATTAAGTCTGTTCCCGTTTTATAAATATTACACAGAAGCTGTCTCGGATTTTATAAATGATAACTCAATGATATTTATCACCAAAGCTGAGATCGAGAATATAATAGACAGTACCAATCTGGCGATACATAAAAAACTTACAGTCGACATTACAGGTCAGAAAATAAAAAATGTATTTCTTCAGTTATTTATCCTTAATGATTTTAAAGAAGACAGTTACAATCTTGATTCAGCGGTACCGTTCTCATTTATCAAAATATTTCTGGCTGATAAAAACTATCCCGATCTGATCTCAAAGTTCAATGCTCTTAAAGATACAGGAGATGAAGATAATGTTCAGCTCAAAGACATTATAAAAGTCCTGACAGGTAAATTATCAGCAGACGAAAATATACCTGCCGTAACTCCAAATGTAATGCAAAAACAGGAGATCACAGAGAATGAAAAATCAGAAGCTGCAAAGCCTGAAGTTGTAAAAGATATAAAGCAAGAAGTTGTTAAACCTGAAGTAACGGCAGAAAGAACAAACAATAACGAAGAAGAGGATAAACAGACTATTGCTGAGCCGAAGCCCCTGCTGAAAAAGGATACATCAGGGTCAGATGGATTTGTAATCAAAAGGAAAATAGATACTCAGGAAACGTTTAATACTATACCGGAAGAAAAGCCGGTAACTGATAAAGGATCTGTAATTAAAAAATCCGGATCGGATGATAAAAATTTAACTGTTACTGAACAAACAAATACAAATAAGGATAAAGTTTTAGTTTCAAAAGAATCTTTTAAGCACACAAATATTGACTTCAAAGAATTATTCAGTGAGAAAGAGCTTGATTCAATTTTAAACAGAGTATATGATTCCAATATAATTTATCGTCAGAGATCTTTTGAAAAGCTGAATACATACAAGACATGGTTTGAAGCGTTTAATCATCTAAAGGAAATTTTTAAAAATAACAAAGTGGATATTTATCACAAAGATGTACTCAAATTTGTGGATGTACTTAATGAACACTTTCACGAAAAGGAGTAAACTTGTTTTTAGACAGAGCGAAGATATATATTAAATCCGGAGACGGGGGAAACGGCTGCATAAGTTTCAGACGGGAAAAATATGTACCTAAAGGCGGACCAAACGGCGGAGACGGAGGAAAAGGCGGTGATATTGTATTTAAAGCCACTTCACAGCTTTCTACCCTGATCGACTTCAGATACAAAGCACATATAAGAGCTAAGCGGGGAGAGCACGGACAGGGCGGATTAAAGACAGGTAAGCATGGTGAGGATGAAGTTATACTTGTTCCCTGCGGAAGTATCGTAAAAGATGCGGAGACAGGTGAAGAGCTGGCCGAACTTCTTGAAAATGAAGATGAAGTAATTTTATTAAGGGGCGGTAAAGGCGGAAAAGGAAACAATCATTTCAAGACTTCGACAAACCGCGCTCCGAGAATGGCGCAGGACGGAGAACCGGGTGAAGAGAAGAATATTATAATAGAATTAAAACTAATAGCAGATGTAGGACTTGTGGGATTTCCGAACGCAGGCAAGTCCACGCTCATTTCTAAAATTTCAGCCGCGCGTCCAAAGGTCGCAGACTATCCGTTCACTACTCTTGTTCCCAATTTAGGTATAGTGAGGTACAAGGAATACGACTCTTTTGTTGTCGCTGATATTCCGGGTATTATAGAAGGAGCTTCAGACGGAAAAGGTCTCGGCATACAGTTCCTCAGACATATCGAACGCACGGGAATACTTCTGATACTTCTCGACTCGACCAAACTGGAAAAAGCTAAGCTGAAAAAAGATCTGTTGGTAGATTATACTATTCTCATGAAAGAGCTGAAAAATTTCGAAGCGGATCTGACAGATAAGCCGAGGATCATCTGCTTTACTAAAGTTGATTCCATTACGGAAGAATTAAGAAAGAAACTTGTAAAATTAAAAACAAAAGAAGAGAAAATCCTTATCTCTTCTTTTACTGATGAAAACATTGAAGAGCTCAAAGACCTAATGTGGAGTAAGATAAGCGTATTAAGGGAAGAGGCGGAGTTAATAAAAAGAGAAAAAATTAATAAACAGGAAAAGTATAAATGAAAAAACCAACAGTCCTTATTTCCAATGATGACGGTATTGAATCCGAAGGTATCAAAGCTCTCTGGAGAGAGATCAGAAAGTTTGCTGACGTTATTGTCGTTGCGCCGAATACGCAGCAGAGCGCAGTAGGACATTCGATTACTGTTTCAAATCCGATAAGAGTAAATAAAAATCTGATAGATAAAAATTTTTACGGATATGCTGTGGAAGGTTCACCTGCGGATTCTGTAAAACTTGCTATAAGAAATCTTCTTAAAGGTAAAAAAATAGATCTGCTTTTATCAGGAATAAATCACGGAGCTAATACAGCGATTAACATTATTTATTCAGGAACGGTATCAGCAGCTACGGAAGGAACTATACTCGGCATTCCTTCGATCGCATTTTCACTTGCAAGTTTTACTGACAGGGATTTTTCCGTCGCGGCAAAATTTGCTTCCGTTATTTCAAAAATGGTTTTGAAGAAGGGACTTCCCAGAGGAACTCTTCTGAATGTCAACATTCCCGCAAAGCCTGCCGGTAAAATAAAGGGAGTACTTGTAACTAAACAGGGAAAATCTTACTGGGATGATTATTACGACTCGCGTATTGATCCGAATAAAAGAGAATACTTCTGGCTGACGGGGAAGATGGCAAGTCTGGATAAGTCAATTGAATTTGATCAGAAGGCAATGGAAGAAGGATATATTACAGTTACTCCGATTCAGTATGATCTTACTGATTATAAAATGCTGGAAGAACTGAAAGACTGGAAATTAAAATTATAAGGGGCTGAAATTTTCCAGCCCCTTATAAATATTAACCTTTGGCTATTTCTTTTTTAATCCAGTCGGTGGTCACTGATTTTGGTCTGATAAGGGAAGAGCCCATCGCTCTTGCAACTATCATCTGTGATGAAAATCCGAGGATCCGGGAAACTCCGAAAAGTACAGTATAAAAATCATATTCTTTTAATCCGTAATGATACAAAGTCGAACCGCTTGCTGCATCTACATTTGGCCATGGATCTTTTGCTTTTCCCTGTTCCTTAAGAAGATCCGGAACTATCTCAAAAAGCTGAGCCACCATTTTAAACACTCCGTCATCAGGAAAATTTTTATTACCGAAATCAAGAAAGGCGGTAAACCTCGGATCAGTAATTCTCAATACAGCGTGTCCGTATCCGACTACCAGCCCGCCGCTGTCAAGTAAGTTCTTACAGTATTTTCTCACTTCATCATCAGTCGGCGAATGTCCGATATCATCTCTCATTTTCAAAATGAATTTCAGACAATCCTGATTAGCAAGCCCGTGCAAAGGTCCTGCTAAACCGTTTAGCGCTCCGGAAATTGAGTAATATGCATCTGATAAAGCAGATGAAATTACCAGACAGGTAAAAGCGCTGACATTTCCTCCTTCATGATCCGAGTGAAGCACGAGATAAAGTCTCATGAGTTTTGAAAATGTGCCGTCTTTATCATCGATGCCGAGCATCATTGCGAAATTTCCCGCCCAGTCAAGATTATGATCCGGCGGTATCATATCACCTTTATTAAATTTCTTTCTGTAAATAAAGGCTGCTATCTGCGGCACTCTTGCAATTATATTAAGGCAGTCTTCATACATCGGCTCCCATATCTTGTCTTTGCTGATACCTTTGTTGTAAGCAGTTCTGAATTCAGATTCCTTTTCCATACAATTTATTGCAGTGCTGAACATTGCCATAGGGTGTGAATCTACGGGCATTGCATTTAAAACATCCCAAACGTAAGCAGGGACTTCGCTTCTGGAATGCAGATCATTCTGAAGATCATTGAGTTCTTCTGCGTTTGGCAGGCTGCCTGTTAAAAGCAGGTAAAAAATTTCTTCCGGTAATTTTTCAGTTAATTCAAGAATCGGAATTCCGCGTATTACGAGACCGGTCTGCAACCCAACTTCAGATGTATCACAAATCAATCCTTTGATCCCTCTCATTCCGCCGTAAAGCTGTTCAATAGCAACTTCGCCGATTACTTTCGAACCGTGATTTTTTGCTATAGATTTCGCTTCCTCTCTTAATGCGGGTATCTGAGTAGATAACTTTTCTTTCAGTAATTTTGACATATTTGATAAGTTTTATTATTCAATAGCAAATATAAACCATTTGATTTTAAGTAAAAAGATAAGAATTGGGTTGAGATAGGTTTTTTAAAAGATTTTTACTTATTTTTTAATTATTATTTCGCCGCGGTTGGTGTTGCTCCATCCACCAACCGCTTTAAAGAACTAAAGATCAGAATTAATATTGAATTTGCTTTCAATGGCATTTTAATTCAAATTGAATTAGTTTCTATTAAATAGTAATTTATAAAAATTTTTTAAATATCTACGCTATGTCTAAGATTATTTACCACGGCCATTCCTTTGTTGAAATAAATCATAATGATACAGTAATTTATATAGACCCGTTTATAACCGGAAACCCGTTATGCGATATAAATGCAGAGCAGGCAAAATGCGATTATATAATTCTTTCTCACGGTCATGCGGATCATTTTGGTGACACGCCTGCGATCGCCTCGGATAAAAATGTAAAAGTAATTGCCACAGCAGAGTTATCTTATTATCTGGATGCAAAAGGAATTTCAACTCATGCAATGAATCTCGGAGGATCGTTTGAATTTCCGTTCGGAATAGTTAAACTAACGCTGGCTCATCATTCTTCATCAACACCTGACGGCGCTTACGCCGGAGATCCTGCAGGCATTATCATAAATTTCGGGGAGAAAACTTTTTTCCATGCCGGAGATACAGCATTGTTTTATGATATGAAGCTTATAGGAGAAATGAATAAAATTGATTTTGCATGTCTTCCTGTCGGAGATAATTTCACAATGGGAATTGACGATGCAGTGAAAGCTGCTGAATTTCTGAATGCCAAAACTGTCATACCTGTGCATTATAATACTTTTGAAGTAATAAAAGCAGATGCAGATGACTTTAAAAGAAAAATAGAATCAATAGGCAGAAAATGTATTGTTATGAATCCGGGTGATTCAGTTGAACTGTAAATAAATCCATTTCGGGGATCACTTAAGTTAACCGCAATTAATTTGACAAAAATAATTTCAATTTCAAATCAGAAAGGCGGAGTAGGTAAGACTACTACCGCAATAAATCTTTCTGCTGCGATATCAGCTTACGGGAAGAAAGTGCTGCTAATAGACGCTGATCCTCAGGCAAATGCAACTTCAGGATTAGGTCTGGATACTTCACCTGACGGAAGCTCTACGTATGAAGTTTTCATTTCAGAAAAAAATATCACAGAATGTATTAAAGATTCCCGGATTCAGAATTTGAAGATAATCTGTTCGAACATTAATCTTGTTGCAGCTGAGCTGGAACTTGTGGATCTGCCTTCAAGAGAAAGCATACTGAGAAATAAATTAAGAAACTTCATAAATGAAAATCCGGATGATTTTGATTATGTAATTATTGATTGTCCGCCTTCACTCGGACTGATCACAGTCAATGCTCTGAACGCCGCTGATTCGCTGCTAATTCCTGTTCAGTGCGAATACTATGCGCTCGAAGGTTTGTCACAGCTGCTCAATACAATTAAAAACGTAAAAAATATTTTCAATCCTGAACTGAATATCGAAGGTTATCTGCTGACAATGTTTGATTCCAGGCTGAAGCTTTCTAATCAGATAGAATCTGAATTAAGAAAATTTTTCGGTGAAAAAGTTTTCAGCACGAAAATATTCAGAAATGTTAAGATAGGAGAAGCACCCAGTTACGGCAAACCAATCATTGTATATGAACCAACATCTACCGGAGCTTTAAACTATATGGAACTCGGCAGGGAATTTCTTTCGAGGAATGGCTTTGAAACGGATAATGCTTCAGAATTTAAAGATATCAAAATCAGCGAATCATAATAAATTTTTTAATATTTAATAAATGGATAATAAACCGCAGGCTCTGGGAAAAGGGCTTTCCGCAATTTTTGATGAAAAGAAAATTGATATATCTTTTACTGAAGAGAATTCGAAAAAAAATTCCGCAGAGATCAGCGTTTCACTTATACAGACAAATCCTTTTCAGCCGCGTGAGGATTTTGATGATGAAAAACTGAACGAACTTGCGGAGTCAATCAGACAAAATGGGATTATTCAGCCGATCACAGTAAGAAGATTTGAAACCGGATTCAAACTTATCTCAGGTGAGAGAAGATTAAGAGCTGCAAAGATGCTGGGATTGGAGAAAGTCCCGGTATATTATTATGAAGCAAATGATGAGACTGATGAAAATATGCTTGAACTCGCGCTGATCGAAAATCTACAGAGGGAAGATCTGAATCCTATGGAATTATCCGACTCTTATAATAAACTGATCGAAGTATATAATCTCACACAGGAAAAAATTGCAGAAAAGGTCTCAAAAAACAGAAGTACTGTGGCAAACTTTCTAAGGCTGCAGAGACTTCCCGTTGAAATTAAGATCTCACTGAGAAAAAATGAAATTACCGAAGCCCATGCAAGGATGCTTCTGCGGATAGATAATGAAGATGATCAGCTCACACTCTGGAAAAGAATAGTAAATGAAAATATTACTGTAAAGAATCTTGAAGAAATTACAAAAGGCAGCGTTAAGAAACCAAGGGCAAAGAAAATGAAGCTTGGTGAAATATATGACCCTTATATTCAAAACGTGGAAGATAAACTCAGGAATTTTTTCGGGACAAAAGTAACCGTTAAAAGAAAATCAAAATATTCAGGTGAAATAATTATTGATTATTTTTCAAATGATGATCTTGAAAGGATCATGGATAAATGCGACGAATAAATATTCCACTATAAATAAATTAACACTATATTAATTTGAAAAAAATATTATTTTCCAAATCAGCGGCAAAGCCTGTCGGACCATATTCACAGGCGGTAGGATACGGTGATCTGATCTTTACTTCAGGTCAGATAGCGTTTGATGTAAACGGTAATCTGGCTTCAGAGAGTGTCGAGGGGCAAACTGAAAAAGTTATTGATAATCTCAGATCTATATTAACTGATAACGGATCATCGCTTGATAACGTGATTAAAACCTCAGTCTTTCTGAAAGATATGAATGACTTTGGGAAAATGAATGAAGTGTATTCAAAGCACTTCAGTAATTCTCTTCCGGCAAGAAGTACGGTTGAAGTTTCCAGACTTCCGAAAGATGTTCTTGTGGAAATAGAAGTTATAGCTTTTAAAAATAAATAATTGAATCATTGAACCCGTTACATAAAAAATCCTGTCCCGGTGATCTTCAGTTTACGATTGGCATAGTGATCAGATCTGATATAAGGACTGTCTGGAATAATGTATGCAAAGCCGATATGGTTAAGAAATATTTTACAACAGATGCAAGAAGGGATCTGGACAGCAGCGGAGACGTCCTGTGGATATGGGGGAATGAAGCTGCGATGATAAAAATGATAGACGTATTTCCTGAGGAAAAACTTGTATTTGAATGGAACGGCTCGAATGTGGATTACAGGATCAGAACGGAATTTATTTTTAAATCAGAACAAGGAAAAGTAACTTTAAAGATAAAGGAGAAGGGCTGGGAGATCAATAAAGAAGGAATCAGCAGTTCTTATCTTAACTGCAGCGGCTGGACAGAATTTCTCAGCGCTTTAAAAGTCTTTACCGAATATGATATATCCTATTTGAAATAAACATAAATAAAAAATCCGCTGATTGCGGATTCTTTAAAAAACTTATTTAGCTGAAAATTATTTACCGAGTTTGTTAATGTGTTTTGCGAGCTTAGATTTTTGATTTGCAGCTTTATTCTTATGAATTATACCTTTCACTGCGGCTCTGTCTAATACTGCTGTAGTCTTTTTGAACTCAGTTTCAGCTTCGGCTTTCACATCTTTTACCATGACTCTCTTTACAGAACCTTTGATCAAAGCTTTATACTTTTTGTTTCTTTCGGTTTTTTTAACAGTCTGTCTTGCTCTTTTTTGCGCTGATTTGTGTCTTAATGGCATTTGTAAATTTTAAATTTTTTCAAAATACTCAATTCACAGTGTAAAATCAAAGCATAAGAAAAGTTCTTTCAGAAAAACTAATATTAACTCTGATTATCGAGTCTGTATATATTTAACTGGTTAACAAAGATTTATTTCTGTTCTTTTTGCTGAAGTGATGGTAAAACAAATAGAACAATGGATCAAGATATATAATAAATAATGCCAACCTTACATTAACAAAAGATACAAAAAGGGATATAGCAAAAATTATAATTGGTATATAGGAAAGTAATTTGAATTTATTTTTGCTTTCTTCGCTAATGTTATCGGTTGCAATGTTTTGTTTTGAAAAAACATAACTCAATTGAATCGTAAGAATGGAACTTATGAGTATCAGATTTAAGATGTAAATTAAAAAAGTCAATTCTGAATTTGGATATTTCATTAAAACTCCCACGGTAAAAGGTATCAGTCCTGTCATCATCAGAAAAAAAATATTCAATATAATTATTGTTCTGTCCACATTAACAATGTATTTAAACTGTATCTGATGTCTGAGCCAGAAGGTACCAAGAACAAAAAAACTCAGTATGTAAGCTTCTATTGCAGGAATTAAATTAAAAAAAACATTCGGCAGCTCAGAATGCATTTTGTTCATTGGTATATTTTCCGGAGTCTTCAGCTCAAGAATAATGATTGTCATAACAATAGCAAATATACCGTCTGTCAGGGCTTCTACTCTGTGTTTGGGAAGTAAGCTTTCGTCTATTTTATTATTATTTTGTGTCAAGTAATAATTACTTTTAGGAAAATATAGTGTATATATAAAAAACAGGCTAATGACTAAATTATTTATTACACGGTATTTTAAAAAATAAATATATATGGGAAATAAAATAACTTTAAATAAAACAAATTCTAATGAAAAAAAAATTATTCTGAATGTTCCGGATAATCCCCTTATTCCTTATATAGAAGGTGACGGTATTGGACCTGAGATCTGGAGAACAGCGAGATATGTATTTGACAGCGCAGTTGAAAAAGCTTATAAAGGCAAAAGAAAAGTTGAATGGATGGAAGTTCTTGCCGGTGAAAAATCCTATAACAAACTTAACAACTGGCTTCCTGAAGAAACACTGGACGCTTTCAGAGATTATCTTATTGGTATTAAAGGGCCGCTTACAACTCCTATAGGAAAAGGAATACGATCCATTAATGTTGCTCTGAGACAGAAACTTGATCTGTATGTATGTCTCCGGCCTGTAAAATATTACGGCGGGATAGAGACTCCTGTAAGAAGACCTGAAAATGTTGATATGGTTATATTTCGTGAAAATACAGAAGATATTTACGCCGGGATTGAATTTCAGGCGGGCTCAGATGAAAGTAAAGCAATGCTGGATTTTTTAAGGGATAATTTTCCTGAAAAATTTGAAAAGATCAGATTCGGTACTCTGGAAAAAGTTAATGAATTTCATACATCAGGTAACATTCCTCATGACGACGAGCCGGAAGTCGGTATCGGAATAAAGGTCATTTCTAAAACCGGTTCTATAAGACTTATGAAAGCTGCAATAAATTATGCTCTGGAAAATAAAAGAAAATCCATAACGATTATTCACAAGGGAAATATTATGAAGTATACTTCCGGAGCATTCAGAAACTGGTGTTATGAAACTGCTGAAAGACAATACGGAGATGAAGTATTTACAATGATGCAGTATGAGAGGACAGCGGAGACAAGAGGAAAGGAAGCAGCCGAAGCGGAGAAAAAGGAGGAGCTTGCAAAAGGTAAACTTTTGATAAAAGATTCAATAGCTGATAATGCTTTGCAGAAAGTATTAACAGATCCGCAGGATTTTGATGTGCTTGCTTCTGCAAACCTTGACGGTGATTATTTGTCTGACGCTATCGCCGCAGAAGTTGGCGGGATAGGTATTGCTCCCGGCGGAAATATTAACTATGTAACCGGTAATGCTATTTTCGAAGCAACTCACGGAACAGCTCCTACATTTGCCGGACTGGATAAGGTAAATCCCTCTTCTCTGATATTATCCGGCATGATGATGTTTGATTATATCGGATGGAAAGAAGTTTCGAATTATATTGAGAAAGGTATCAGGGGCGCTATCGAAAGCAAAGCAGTTACTTTTGATTTTGCATGGCAGATGGTAGGAGCAAGGGAAGTGAAATGCTCGGAATTCGGAAAAGAGATCGTAAACTTTTTTGACTGAACTGATCTTTAAAATCCGGACATATTACGGAATTTTTAAATTTAATTTTACAACGGAATTATTTAATTTTAACACTAAAATCAGAAAGGAAAAAATATGTTAAAAAAATTATTAGTAACAATATTCATCTTCGGCGGTTTTTTATTTGTTCAAAATGATATACAGGCTCAGGATGATCCTACAGAATCAAAAACGGAAAGTACAGAGAAACAGTCTAAATCAAAAGATGAAAGCGCTGTTACACCTTCAGTTATAAAAGAAGAAAGTACTGAAACACCAGCCGGGATTAAATTGGAAGACGGAATTTTATACGGAAAAGATTACGATCCGGGTATGACAGTAGTTGATTATTCAACACTGATGAGCAATCCGTCTGAATATGCAGGAAAGATTGTCATTGTAAAAGGAGACGTGAGCGATGTATGTCAGAAAGCCGGCTGCTGGATTATTTTATCCGATGGTACGAATAACACAAGAGTTACGACTCTTCATACATTCGTCGTCCCGAAAGATATCGCAGGAAGTCAGGCAGTAGTTATTGGTAAATTTATAGAAGCAGAATTAACAGAAGACATGGCAAAACATTACAATGAAGAGTCGGTTAATAAGAAGGATGCTTCTGAAATTAAAGGTTCTTCAAAAGTTTATGAAATCGAAGCAGACGGAATTAAAGTTCTTAATACTGCCGGTAATAATTAATTTTAAGATCCATAAAATTTTTAAAGAAAAGCCCGTAAAAGCGGGCTTTATTTTTTAGCAGACAAATCATGAATAAGGATAAACTCTGGAATATAACCTCAACTGAAAAAGGATTTTCAGGCAACTGGATCGACGTTAATCTTGATAAAATAGTTTTACCTGATCAGAATGAAATTGTTTTTGAGGCAATTAATTTCCACAGGAACGGCGCAGGCATTGCGGCACAGAATGCGGAAGGTAAATATGTGCTTGTAAAAAATTACAGATATATAAATGACTTTGAAAGCTGGGAAATACCGGCAGGTACGATACATCCGGATATGGAACCTTCTGAATGCATTATTGAAGAACTAAAAGAGGAAGCAGGCTGTGAAGTGGATATTGATAATCTGAAATATCTGGGATTCTATTATCCTTCCGTCGGATCGAGCAACCAGAAATTCCACTGCTTTACCGGAAATGACGTGCGTCAGGTTACAGATGAAATTGACGCAAATGAAATTATAGAAACAGGATGGTTTAGCAAAGATGAAATTCTTAAAATGATCTCCGGCGGTGTTATTAAAGACGGATTCAGCATTACTCTTCTGATGAGAAGTATTTTTATGATTCAGTGAATGAGGATCTTATTTTTTCAAAGTCTTCTTCTTTTGGGAGTATCATTACCATACTGATAACGGATATTAATACGCCAATGGAAGCATAGAGAATATTCCCGTTTACAAATAAATTAGTAGTAATGCAAAACAGGGCTCCAAAGTCAAGCATCATAAAAGGAATTATGTGGGCGTTAAAATATTTTGTAGTGAAATTTGAAAGATCTGTTTTGTCTAAGATAATATTTTTTACATAGAAAGACAGAGGAATAGTCAGTAGAAGCTGCAGCAGTGATATCAGGTTTACGAATTCAAAATTCTCAATAAAATTACTGTCTGCGACAAAGAGTCCTGCGAGATAAATTACAATTATACCGACAGTAATTGCTATTCCGAGAATTTTTGTTCTTCTGACGACAATAACAAATTCAACTTGTTTAACAATCAGACTTTTTTTCGGATCAGATCTCAAAGTAGTTTTAAAGTTTATAAAATTGTTTGTGTTCCAAATTAACATTATTTTTGCAAAATGAAAAGTAAAGACAGCATAGGCAATATTGATATTCTCATTGAAGATGAAAATGTATCAGATTACATTTCACTGATCAGACCGAAAAAATTCAGGGATTTCATCGGACAGGAAAAAGTTAAAAACAATCTGAAAGTATTCATAGAAAGTTCTGTTAAATTAAATGAAACGCTTGATCATATACTTTTTACAGGACCACCGGGACTGGGCAAGACTACACTTGCAAACATAGTTTCTAATGAGCTTCACACAAATATTGTATCCACTTCAGGACCGGTAATAGAAAGACCGGGTGATCTGGCCGGTATGCTTACAAAACTTAAGAAGAATGAAATTCTTTTCATAGATGAGATACACAGAATTCCGAAAGTCGTAGAAGAGTTTTTATATTCAGCTATGGAAGAATTCAAGCTTGACATAATGATAGATCAAGGTCCGGCGGCAAGAAGCATTCCGATAAAACTGGAGAAGTTTACGCTCGTCGGAGCGACTACAAGGCAGGGACTGCTTTCGTCACCGATGCTGGACAGGTTTGGAATTAACTGTCACCTTGACTATTATCAGACTGAAAATTTAATTGATATTGTAAAGAGATCGGCAAAGATCCTCAACATAAAAATTACAGAAGAAGGCGCAGTTGAAATTGCCAAGAGAAGCAGGGCAACTCCGAGAATCGCAAACAGACTTCTCAGAAGGACGAGGGATTTTGCTGTTGTAAAGGGAGACGGTTCGATAGGTAAAGAAATCGCTGACATTGCTTTATCTTCACTTGATGTGGATGAATTCGGTCTGGATAAAATGGATAAAAAAATTCTTGAGACGATTATATTTAAATTCAACGGCGGACCGGTGGGGCTTTCAACTATAGCTGCATCTATCGGCGAAGATCCCGGAACTATAGAAGATGTTTACGAACCTTTTCTTATGATCGAAGGTTTTATAAAACGCACTCCAAAAGGAAGGGAAGCTACGGATCTTGCATACAGACATCTTAAAGTAACAGGTAAAAGAAATATTAAAGACGAAAACGGATTGTTTCATTAATTTATTCAGGCATTAAAAAATTTTTATGAATCAAAGAAAAAATATTTTAAAAGAAGTTCTAATAATAACTTTAGTAAGTCTAATTATGGGACTCATTGTAAACTCTGTAAATCCAAAAGGTATACCGCTTGTAAGGGATGACAGCGAGAGATTTAAGATTGACAGCGCTTCAGTACAAGGAAATGAAAATAAATCTGTGGAAAAAGTTAAGACTAAGGAAGGTTTTGTGAAACCGCAGAATATACCTGTGGAAACTGCTAAAAAACTATTTGATGAGAATGTGATTTTCATTGACGGGAGAGAAGACTTTACATAGATAATGCATATGAAATGGCGAAGATCGGATATGATGACGTGAAGATATATATCGGCGGATACCGCGAGTGGAATAATCTGGGTTATCCTGTTAATAAATAAAACTTAAAGATGAAAATACTGTCCAATAAATATTTTTTAATTTTACTCCGTCTTATCTTAGGGGGTGTATTTATTTATGCATCCCTTGACAAATTATATAATCAGGAGGAATTTTCCAGGGCGATATACAATTACAAATTATTTCCGGAAATATTAATTAATATATTTGCTATCGTTGTTCCGTATATGGAAATTATCTGCGGAATATTAATTATAACCGGAATTTATTTAAGGGGAAGTTCTCTTATAATTACTTTGATGCTGTTCTTTTTTATAATCGCGCTGACTCAGGCATATATCCGCGGACTTGACATAAGCTGCGGATGTTTTTCACTTGAAACTGTAAGTAATAAAAGTGATATTTTACAAAGAATAATTGAAGATATACTGTTAATCATTGCTTCAATTATAGTATTCATACAAAGCATAAAATCAAAAACCATAAATAATAAGGAGAAAGTAAATGAGTAATTTCATTCAAACCAAAACTGCAAAGACAGTTTATTTCGTATTCGGAATTTTAGCTATTTCCGCAGTAATGTTTTTTCTCATGAACAATTCCAAAATTGCAGCTTCAGGGAGTACTTCAAAAATAGTATTTGAAACTGAAGTCCATGATTTTGGTAAAGTTGCTCAGGGACCGCAGCTTGAATATACTTTCAAGTTCTCAAACAAAGGAAAAGGGACTTTATTAGTTGAGAAAGTTCAGACATCATGCGGATGCACGGGTGCTACAACCGGCGGAAAGACTGAATATTCTAAAGGCGAAAACGGAGAGATTAAAGTAACTTTTAATACACAGGGAAGACAGGGCAGACAGGAAAAACAGATCATGGTATTTACAAATGATCCTGAACATCCACAGGTCGCTTTGAGAATTTCCTGTGACATTGATGCAAGCGCTCAGTAATATTTAAACTGAATTTACTTATGCAGGAATTGTTATTCAATTCCTGCTTTTTTTTTTTAAAATATACAAATAAATTAAAATGAAATTAATATTAACTTTTGTTTTTACGTTATCATTTTTTTTAAACGGAATTGCTCAGCAGGATCATTCAGGTTTATTCACCCTGAATATATCGAAAACAAATAATCCTGACAGAAATGTCACAGATTTTGTGAAAGACGGAATTATTCTCAATATAAATAAGGATATTCTAAAAAATATTAATGATTCTAAAAGCTATAAGCTGAATTTGCAAGTCCCTGTAACAAGATCTGTTTCTGTGAATGTTGAGCTAGAAAGATTTGACATACTCTCACCTGATGCAAAACTCATTAACAAAAGCTCAGCGGGAGAAAAACCTTTTTCCGGGGATGATCTTATTTTATCATATAAAGGAAAGATCACCGGAGCGGAAAATTCCTTAGTATCGGTTTCAATTTATAATGGCAAAATGATCGGACTTATGAAATCAAAAAATGATACTTATGTATTTGGTAATCTATCAGATCTAAATAATAATGAAACTGAAGATTATATATTGTATCAGATGAGTAAGCTGAAAAGTAAAAACGGTGTATTCTGCGGATCTGATATTTTCGGTGTGCCGGAAGAGGTAACTAACCGAATCCAGAAATTAAACGCACAGCCTTTTGATGCAGGTACATCGACATTACTTACTGCAAACATTGCAGTGGATGTGGATTTTTATACTTACGGGGTTTACGGAAATTCTATACCAAACGCATCCGCTTATGCACTTTCACTTATGTCAGCTGCATCAGCAGTCTATGCAAAGGATATGAACATAAGACTTTTTGTGAGTTATTTAAGAGTATGGACTACGCAGGATCCTTACACTTCAGATGACGGCGGAACTCTGCTCGATCAGTTCAGATTTGAATGGATCGCCACACAGGGCGGAGTAGAAAGAACGGTAGCTCATTTAATCAGCAGACGAAACAGCATTAATGTTGGCGGAATCGCTTACTTGAATGTGCTTTGTAATTCATCATTCGGTTACGGATTAAGTGCAGTTCAGGGAAATATCGGACAGCTGCCGAACTATTCATACGACGTTGTAGTGGTAGCTCATGAGATCGGACATAATTTCGGATCTCCTCATACACATGCATGTTCTTGGGTTGGAGGACCGATCGACTCATGTTATTTTACGGAAGGCGGATGTTATAACGGAAACCCAATTCCTGCGGTCGGTACGATAATGAGTTATTGTGATACGGAAGGCGGAACGGTGATTATGGATTTCGGAACGCAGCCGGAAGCGCTGATCAGAAATTTCGCTGAAGCGGCATTCTGTATTTCACCTTCGGCAAATCCGGTGTATGTTGGATTTCCAAACGGCAAGGAAATTTTCAGAACGCTGGTAAATACTAAGATCTTCTGGGGAACGTCAATAACGGGAAATGTGAATCTTGAATATACAACAGATAACGGCAGCAACTGGGTCACAATTGCAAATAATGTTTCAGCTCAGCTAAGGGAATATAACTGGACCATACCTTATATAGGTTATACAAATCAGGCGAAAGTAAGAGTCGTTAACTCCGCTAACCCGCAGGAAGCTGACACAAGCGATGCGGTGTTTACGATCATACTGGCATACAACACTTTTAACTCGCTTAATCCGCCGTCATTATCCAGGATTGAAACAAACGCGAATAATTCTAATAGTGTAAGATTTGACTGGAATAAAACAGGAACTCATCCATCGCTAAAATATAAATTCAAAATCAGAAGAATCGGAGCGGGAGCTGTAGATTATATATTTGATTCTGATAATTTGGGAACTGATACTGTTTTAAATTTGAGAAACAGTCAGTTGGATTCGCTTGCAGCTTTATTAATTTTGACAGGAGATTCAGTAAAATGTTCATGGAAAGGATGGGCGTATAACGGATTTGATTCCGCGCAGTCAGCAAACAGCATGCTTCTGACACTCAGAAGAGTGACAGTCGGAATAAATCAGATATCATCACTTGTTCCGGATAAATTCGATCTCGGAAATAACTATCCGAATCCATTCAATCCCGTAACGAAAATTAAGTTCGATGTAGCGAATACTCAGCAGGTAAAGATTTCTGTCTATGATAATCTCGGCAAAAGGATCTCCGAGCTTGTAAATGATAAACTGCAGCCCGGGGTTTACGAAACGAACTTCAGTGGCGCAGATCTTTCAAGCGGCGTATATTTTTACAGAATGGAGACGGATAATTTTGTAATGACTAAGAGAATGCTGCTGATCAAATAAGTTTATAGTGGCTATTGACGAGCTACAAGAATAAAAAACAAGTAATTTTAAAAACCTGCGAAAGCGGGTTTTTTTTATTAAATATAGTAATTCTTTCTAATCATTTAATACATGATTGAGAAAATGATATAAGTTAGAATTTTTTTGAAAATAGTTAAACTAACACCCGCTTTACTTTGTCCTAAAATCAGATTCATTTCCCATCTTAAGATAATTCCATACTCTGTAAAACAGGATTTTCTTATTTTGTAATAATTACTTAAATTTCTGATACGTTTGAAATTATTCAATACAGCAATGCCCGAAAGAGATTTTTATCTTAATGATGCATTGACCGTTTCAAAGGATCTTCTTGGAATGCTGCTTGTCAGAAAGACCGGTAAAAAGTACGCTGCAGTCAGAATAGTTGAAACTGAGGCATACATTGGTGAACACGATCCCGCTTGTCATGCTTTCGGAAAAGTAACAAACAGAAACAGTGTGATGTACGGACAGGAGGGAAGGGCTTACGTTTATTTTATCTACGGAAATTATTATTGTTTTAATGCGGTCTGCGGAAAGGAAGGCGTGGGAAATGCAGTGCTGATAAGAGCCGGAGAACCTGCAGCGGGAATTGACATTATGAGACGAAACAGGCCGGATGTAAAAAACGATATTGATCTTACTAACGGACCGTCGAAATTATGTATGGCTCTGAACATTGACAAGAAATTAAACGGCGCGGATATTACAGATCCTGAAAGTAAGGTTTTTATAACAGAAGACAGCGGAATAAATGAATTCGAAATAAATATTTCCCGCAGGATCGGACTTAATAAAGGAATAGAATTTCCATACAGGTTTTTTATCAAAGATAATCCATATGTTACAAAACATAAGTTCAACAAAGAATTAATTAACAATTAAAATCCTTTCATGAAGATTAAATTCTGCGGCGCCGACAGGACAGTAACAGGTTCACAGCGTCTTCGTGAAATAGAAGGTAAAAAAATACTTTTTGACTGCGGGCTCTTTCAGGGTAAGCGTGAAGAAGCGTATGATATAAACAGAAACTTTCTGTTTGATCCGAAAGAGCTTCACAGCGTCATACTTTCACATGCGCATATTGATCATTCCGGTAATCTGCCTTCACTGTTTGCAAAAGGATTCACAGGAAATATTTACAGCACTTCTGCTACGAGAGATCTCTGCTCGATAATGCTGCTGGACAGCGCTCACATTCAGGTGAAAGACACTGAGTATGTGAATAAAAGAAGAGCCAAAAAAAATCAGCCGCTGTTTAAACCGCTTTACAGGATAAATGACGCCAAGAATGTTCTTAGAAATTTTAAGACAGTGTCTTACAGGAAGAAGTTCTTCATAGACGGATTCAGCGAGAAACTTGAAGTTGAATTTTTTGACGCCGGTCATATCCTCGGTTCGGCAATGATGGTGCTGACCATTCAGGAAAAAAATAAAAAATTCAATTTTGCATTCACCGGAGACATTGGAAGACCGGGATTGCCGATACTAAAAGATCCTGAATTTATAGGTGACGTGGATTATATTATTTCAGAATCGACATACGGCGGGAGGATACATGACAAAGCGAATATGATGCACGAACAGCTTTTGAGCGTTCTGAAGGAAGCGATCTCAAGAGGAGGTAAAATAATAATTCCGGCATTCAGCGTCGGAAGGACACAGGAAATAATTTACGCAATTTCTGGTTTATTCAACGACGGGTTGATTGAAAAATTTCCTGTTTTCATTGACAGTCCTCTTTCTACCAAAGCAACTGACATATTCAAAATACATCCGGAATGTTATGACGAAGAATTCTCGGAAATGATTTTAAACGGAGAGGAAATATTTGAACTTCCGCAGTTGAGATATGTACAGGATGTCGAGGAGTCAAAGAGACTAAACAGTCTTGAAGGTCCGTGTCTGATTATTTCAGCGTCAGGAATGGCGGAATCAGGCAGAGTGCTTCATCATCTTAAGAACAATATTGAAGATCCGAAATCCACAATACTTATAGTCGGATTTATGGCGGAGCACACTCTCGGAAGAAGACTGGTGGAAGCGAGGGATAAGGAAAACAGTGTTATTAAAATTTTCGGCGATGAATATTTTGTTCATTCAAAGATCATAGTTTTGAATTCATTTTCAGCTCATGCTGACAGAAGCGAGCTGCTGGAATATTTTGATAAGTTTGATAAAAACCAAATGCAGAAGATCTTTCTCGTTCACGGAGAAATAGATCAGCAGGAAGCTTTTAAAGACGGACTTAAGAGCTTGAATTTTAAGGATATTGAGATACCTGTTAAAGGTCAGGAATTTGAGATATAAACTGAAAATTATTTCATAAAAATAATTTAATCAGGAACTAAAACAATGATTTATCTTTTGTAAAATTCGATGAATTGAAGGAACAATTTATGATGAGCGCTAACAGTTATAGTATTTTTCTTACTATGTAATGTAATTAACAAATTATTTTACATAAAATTTAAAAACAAAAACATGAAATACATATTAATACTGCTGTCAATATTTTTTTACTCAACAGGATTTACTCAGACTGATCCGGGTAAAATTAATAATATAAACAACAACTCCGGACAGATGTTCAATGATGGTTCAATAACGGGATTTGTATATGACAGACAAAGTAAGACGCCGCTTGAAGGAGTAACGATCCAGATATTCAATAAAAGGGATTCAGTACTTGCAGGTGGAGCTTCTACAGATGCAGATGGTTTTTTTGAAATATCGGATCTCTCACAGGGAAGTTATACGCTAAATGTAAATCTCACAGGATATAATAAATATTCTTTGAAAATGGATCTTACCGAACCTGATTCAAAAAATACAAAAATAGATACTGTATATCTGAATACCGGAACGGTAACTGATGAAATTTCAGTAGAAGCTGATAAACCATTTATGGAGCTAAAGGGAGAAAAGAAAATTTTTAACGTTGCTGAAAACATGAGTGTCAAAGGCGGAACGGCAATTGATATTCTGAAAAACCTTCCGTCGGTAACTGTAGATATTGATAATAACGTAAGTCTGCGAGGTAATTCAAGTATAAAATATTTTATCAACGGAAGACCTGTTACCGGAAACATCGCAAGGATACTTGAGCAGCTTCCTTCGGATCAGGTGAATTCCGTGGAGGTTATAACCAACCCATCTGCAAAATTTGATGCTGAAGGTTCAACGGGAGTTATTAATCTCGTATTGAAAGATTTCGATGACGGCGGAATGAACGGACAGATTGATATGAGCGGCGGGACACAGGATAATTACGGGACAGGTTTGAATCTGAATTATAAAACAAAAGATTACAAAGTAACCGGATCTTATGATAAGAGGATAAGAACAAGATTTTTTAATGCTGCAATTGACAGGGATAATTTTTTCAGTACAGATGAAGCGTTTACGAATCAAACCAGCGACGGTAGAATGAGAATGAATGGAAATAATGCAAAATTTGAATTTGAATATTATCCTACGCTTAAAGACGTTTTGAATTTTAATGTCCGGTATGGAAAAGGGAACAGAAACAGAGGAGATACAGATAATCTGCAGATCTTTGATGCTTCCGGTTCACTGCTGCAGGAGTATAAGACAACCGGAAATGACATTGAAAATAATGAAGAATATTCTTTCGGGTTAAATTACTTCAGATCGATCGAAAAATCTATCCATACTATTACAGGAGATATCAGTTATTCCGCGGACAGAGAATACGAGAATGAAACTAAACAAACAGATTATACACTGCCGGCAAATTTAGAAACATTATTTTCAAGGATTGACGGAAGTGAGTTAAACAGACAGTTCAACGCTCAGATAGATTATCAGAATAAATTTTCCAAAACTTCGGGTTTCGAATCCGGTATAAAATTTAATAACAGAAATACTGATACAGACAATTTAAATTATAACAGGAATAATTCCACAGGAGCATATGAACTTGATACTGCTCTTACAGATGACTTTTTATATGATGAAAATATCAGCGCTGCATATCTGATCTACACCGGTGAAACAGGCGATCTGAGTTACAATCTTGGTCTGAGAGGTGAGAACTGGAATTACAGTATTGATCAGTTTTTATTTAACTCAAATACATCCAGGAATATCTCGGATATTTTCCCGAGCGCAGGAGTTGCTTATAAATTTTCACTTACTGATCAGGTCGGAGCTAACTATTCACGTAAAGTCAGAAGACCCGGATACAGGGAATTGTCACCGATAACAAGAGTTTTCAGTCCTGTATTTTATTCAAAGGGAAATCCTGATCTTAAACCGGAATACATTAATGCGTTTGAACTGAACTATTCCAAATTTTTCAAAACATTTTCGGTAATACCTTCTTTGTTTTATAATCACAAGTCGGATGCAATAACAAGAACCAGCGAACTCATTGACAGTAACATTGTACTGAATACTTCTGTTAACGCCAACTCAGAAGTCACATACGGCGGGGAGCTGCTTGTAAACGGAGCTTTCTCAAAAGCCATAAATCTGAATGCGAGCTTAAGTTATTATCATCAGGATATAAACTCTGATTCACTTGGAAATAATTCTAACAACACCTTCTCCGGAAGAATATTTTCGAATATAACACTTCCTTTTGATGCGGGAATTCAGCTGACATATTTTTATTCCGGTAAATCAATTACTCCGCAAGGTACTATTGATCCTGTAAGTTCATTCGATGTTGCCTTAAGAAAAGATTTCCTAGATGACAAGCTGAATCTTAACTTAAATTTTTCAGATATATTTAATACGGCAAAATTTTCGGGAACATCCAATACAGCATTATATTCACAGACATTTTCAAGAGCAAGAGTTTCGAGACTGGTTACATTATCATTATCCTATAAATTCGGATCAGACAACAGCAAACAGGACAGAAAGAAAAGAAGACCGCAGGATGGAAATTCTCCGGAACCGGAAATGGAATTTTAGCAGTGTTGTTAAATAAATAATTTTGATGAAAAATGATTTCAGAACAACCTTCTGAAATCATTTTCTTCTGAGTTTTCATCGATCTCAACATCTTCAGGTTCTTTCCCGTCATCATAATCTTCATCTTCATAATCTTCATTTTCCCAGTCATATGTATGCGGAGGGTCATTTTTTCTGAAAATATATGAACAGACTATTCCGGTAAGAGCGCCGAATAAATGAGACTCAAAAGATATCTCCGGCTTGACCGGCAATACGCCCCAGACCATTCCTCCATAAAGAAACACAACAAGCAGAGACAGAGCCATTGAGCTTTTATCTTTTCTGAATAATCCGCTGAAAAAAAGAAACGCAGCAAATCCGTATACCAGTCCGCTGGCTCCAATATGATATGAACTTCTTGCAAACAGCCATACCATAAGACCATCCACAATATAAATTATTATGAATACCTTCACTGCTGAGGTTCTGTAAAAGTACAGAATTCCAAACAGCAGAAGAAAAAGTGAAAATGAGTTTGAGATTAGATGCGAAAAATCTGCATGAACAAGCGGAGCTGTGAGAATTCCGGTAAGTCCGGATAGGGTTCTCGGCAGTACTCCGAACGTTGCAAACTCTTTACCGGCAGACCATTGAATAAACTGAATTATCCATAAAAGTAAAACAAAAGATCCGCTGAAAAAGAATGAAGAGAGAATCTTTGATTTCTCGGATTTCATTTCATCCTTATCGCCGGCGGTAATATATTCGTTATTATCAATCATAATGAAGTGTAAATATAGTTACATTAATTTTCATTTAAACTATAAATTTGACTTAAAAGAATCAGATTAATAACAGACGCATAGCAAACACAGATTTTTTTGTATTCTAATTACAGTTCAATTATCTTATAATTAACAAATTTTATTAACTTAATTTAACCAGAAGATGAAATACATTATCCAATTGATTTTAATTCTTATTCTTATGAGTTCAAATATTATTAATGCAGAAATTATTGAAGAAAATTATGAATATATTATTGGCGATAAAACCTATCAGGGTTATGTCGCTTATGATAATTCAGCTGAAGGCGTTAAACCCGGTGTTCTTATAGTTCATCAGTGGAAAGGTCTAGGCGAATATGAAAAAATGCGCGCAAGGATGCTGGCGGAGCTTGGCTATGTAGCGTTTGCAGTGGATGTTTACGGTAAAGACATAAGGCCTGTCAGTGCTGAGGAATCAGGTAAGGAAGCGGGATCTTATTATGCTGACAGAAATTTATTCAGGGAGAGAGTAAACGGCGGCTTAAGCGAATTAATGAAAATGTCTAATGTTGATAAAAGCAAAATTGCTGCGATCGGTTACTGCTTTGGCGGCGCAGGAGTACTGGAGCTTGCCAGAAGCGGAGCTGACATTAACGGTGTAGTCAGTTTTCACGGGTCATTGAAATCCGGAAATCCTGAAGATGCAAAGAATATAAAAACGAAAGTTCTTATTCTCCATGGGGCTATAGATCCAAATGTCCCTGAAAGTGATGTCTCAGCTTTCAAAAAAGAAATGGAAGATGCCGGGAAAGATTATGTGCTGACCGAATACAGCGGAGCAGTTCATTCTTTTACAAATGTAAACGCAGGCAATGATCCGTCCAAAGGATCGGCTTATAATGAGAATGCAGATAAAAGATCATGGGAAGCAATGAAAGTATTTTTCAAAGAAATATTCAACTGATAATAATATTTCATAAATATGATCTCCGTTAAGGATCTTACAAAAAAATACGACGGCTTCACTGCATTAAATAATATTTCTTTTGAAATCAATAAAGGAGAGATCTGCGGATATATCGGTACTAACGGTGCGGGGAAATCCACTACCGTAAAAATACTTTCCGGAATTCTCGGATTTGACAGAGGAAGTGTATTGATCAACGGTACCGATGTTTCAAAGGATCCTGTTCAGGTAAAACGAATTACAGGATATGTCCCCGAAAGCGCTGATCTTTTCAATTCATTATCACCGGTCGAATTTTTTAACTTCGCAGGCAAGGTCAGGGATATGAGCGACGAATTAATTGCAAAAAGAATAAATTCGTTTGCAGAGCTGTTCGGATATACTGATCTTATAAACGATTCCATAGGTAACCTTTCAAAAGGTAACAAGCAGAAAGTATTGATAACATCAGCGCTGATGCACGATCCGCCGGTTATTTTTCTTGATGAACCGCTCAACGGGCTGGATACAAATTCAATATTTATATTTCATGATCTGATAAAATTTCTTGCTTCTAAAGCAAGAACAATTCTTTACTGTTCGCATCACCTTAATATTATTGAGAAGATCTCGACGAAGATAGTTTTGATAAATAAAGGAAACATTGATATGGATATAAAAACATCTGAACTGAAAACACTTGATAATTTTTCTGACCTTGAAAAACTTTTCAGAGATATTAACGCTGAAGAATCACAGGAATCAAAGAAATTTAATTTTGAAGATCTCTTTAATTAAATATCTGATATTTCTGATAATGTTAAATGAAACTGCTTCGGCGCAGATAAACTCAGTAATGTCTGATTCAGTTTACAGGACAAATATTTTCCAGACCAGTTTGTATGACGATTTAAATTCTTCAAACTTAAGTTCTATATTAAATTACGGAAATTCAACCGGAAGATTTGGATTTAATCTGAGTAATACTTTCCTGTCAAATGTATCCAAACTGAATAGAAATTTTTTCAGAGATTACAATAACCTCAAGCTCCTTCTGTATTATAATGTAATTGAAAATCTGGATGCCGGTGTGGGATTTCAGAATAAATTTTTTACTGATGACAGAAATATACAGACAAACCAGAATAAAAGCAGTTACATTTATGCGAATGCAGACGCAAGGATCCGCAACAGCATTTTTATAAACAGTAAATTAGGATTTAAAACGGAAGATCAGATAGGGGAATTCAATTCCGGACCGAGCGGCTTTTTTGAAGCGCAGGCAATAAATTATGATGTGAATGATTATCTTACAAACGGCAGGCTGATATTGTTCTATGAAAATCTTGATCAGAAAACAAATCATAATTATGAACTTAACGCTGATATCTATAAAAGATTTGCTTCGCTTTCCGATAATAAAGGTATTATAAGATATTACAATCAGAAAAATGATTTTTACTTCCCGGCGTCACCCGGGATCTCGCAGTTGTTCGGAGTAAGAAACAATATTGAAAAACGCAGTGAAAATTTTATATATGTCGGTGACATTTTAAATTACGGATTTTCCCGTGATGTAATGCTTTCTCTCGGGGGAAGTTTTCAAAACAGAAATATCACCAGAGAATATAAATACAAACCGCCTTCCTCTACCATACTTTTTGAAAATACTTATGATAACAGGATCATCGAAAACAATCTTGAAGTCTATACCAATCTGAATTATGTATGGAATGATCTGTATTCTCAGCTAAGGATCATACTGAATGAAAGATCGGAGAATCATTCACTTATAAACACCGCCGGACTGACAGCAGCTCAGATCAGTGAGCTCGAAAAGGCGGAAAAAAATAAAAACAATAACAGCAGAAGGACATCAATGCTTTTGAATGTTTATTATCCGGTGTCCAATACAAATTCTTTTGCTTTTACAGGATCCACTTCACTTCTGAAATACGATACTGACTTTCAGCAGAATTATGATGACAGGGATGAAACCGAATCAATGATTGCCGCTTCTCACATTTTCAATAATCTGTATAATTTTGATGTTGAAACAAAGTTTGAATTTATTGAATCAAAATTAAGCTATATTTTTTCACAAAGGAGCGCAAATAATTACAGGAACAGAATTTACAGACTTAGCTCTTACAGTAATTTCAGACCGGCTGAGAGACTAATGACAAAAAATTACTTTCAGGTATCTGCAAATTATACAGTTTATGATTATGAGGACCTGATCTCACAGATCCAGAGCTTTTCTTACAGACAGCTGAGTATCAGAGATTCGAGTTCTTATATTATTGGAAAAGGTTTTAAATTGAATTTTGCTGGAGAACTAAAATTTTATGAACAGGGAGAATTTTTGAATAATTCGTTTTCGGTTAAGCCGATCGCATTTTATGCTGAGCAGTTTTATATGCCTGAGTTAAATTATCTGTTTAAAAATTTAATCAACTTCGGAATTGGTTATAAATATTTTTCACAGCACAGATATAATTATGACGAAAGTGAAAAGATTTTGTCAAATATTTATAAATCATACGGCCCGTTGGGAAGGGCGGAAATATTTATGAGTAATAACTCCGTAATAAATTTTATAATAGGACTTGATAAAATAGAGTATATAAATCCATCACAGTCAAATTCTTCCGTAAATTTCCAACTCAATATATTATGGAATATGTGAAAAATCTTTTATATTTTGTAAGTAAAATTAATTTAAAAAATACAGATTGCATAAAGAAATACTGACTCTAAAAAGCGAAAGAAATGAAATAATGAAGTTTGAAAATTTGCTTGACCAGGTAAATGAGATATTTGGTCTTGAAGAGGAAAAATTCATTAATCTGAAAATTGCATGTTCAGAAGCGCTGATAAACGCTATTGTTCACGGGAATAAAGAAGATCATAATAAAAAAGTTTATACTGAAATAATTTACGATTCAGCTCAGATAATGATAAGGATACTTGACGAAGGGAAGGGTTTTATTCTTTCAAGTATACCAGACCCTACTTCAGATGATAATTTACTTAAGGAAAGCGGAAGAGGTATTTTCATTATCAAATCACTTGTGGATAACTTTATCTGCAACTCGACTGACACCGGAACGGAGTTTGTTCTGAAATGCTATAAATAAAAAGATCCCGTCTGAAACTTTACAGACAGGATCTTATATAAAAATTGAAACCGGAATTATTTCTTATTTAACTCATCAAGTACATTCATCACTTCTTTTACAGCCTTAGCTGAATCTTTAAGCAGTGTCGTTTCATCTTCATTAAGTTTCAGTTCGATAATTTTTTCAATTCCGTTAGTACCAAGTACCACTGGCACACCGAGATATATATCATTCATTCCGTATTCTCCCTGAAGCCATGCGCAGACCGGGAAAATTCTTTTCTGATTTCTGACAATTGATTCTACCATCTGAGCTGCAGCAGCGCCGGGTGCATACCATGCTGATGTTCCCATAAGAGCGACAAGTTCACCGCCGCCTTTTTTGGTTCTGTCCACGATCGCATCAAGTTTACCGCTGTCTATTAATTCTGTGACAGGAATACCGCTGACAGTAGTATATCTAGGAAGCGGAACCATTGTATCGCCGTGACCGCCGAGAAGCATTGCAGAAATATCTTTTGGCGAACAGTCCAGCACTTCTGCGAGAAAAGCTCTGTATCTTGCAGTGTCTAGTATTCCGGCCATTCCCATTACTTTTGAAGACGGAATATTTGCAGAGAGGTAAGCGCAGTAAGTCATTACATCCAGCGGATTGGAAACTACTATTATAATCGCATCGGGAGAATGTTTGATTACATTTTCCGTAACTGATTTTACAATGGCTGCATTTGTTGAGATAAGATCATCTCTGCTCATACCGGGTTTTCTCGGAAGGCCTGAGGTGATCACTACTACTCCCGATCCGGCGGTTTTTGAATAATCATTTGTGACCCCGGTAACTCTTGTATCATAATTGTTTATACCCGAAGTCTGCCAGATATCAAGGGATTTTCCCTCTGCAATTCCTTCTTTAATATCGAGAAGGATCACTTCATTTGATAATTCTTTCTGAGCTATTACGTTCGCGCAGGTAGCTCCTACATTTCCCGCGCCGACTACTGTGATTTTCATATATTCTGAATTTATTTATTTATAAAAAATAAAGAGGTTATTCCGATCTCTCAGAATAACCTCTTTAAAACTGTTGTTAAAAATTATCAGGCAGTTTCATTGGGAATTACATTTAAGGTCTTTTTGCCTTTTTTGGTAGTGAAGTTAACTTTCCCGTCTATTAAAGAGAATATTGTATAATCTTTACCAAGACCTACATTAGCGCCCGGTAAGAATTTCGTGCCTCTTTGTCTGACAAGAATATTTCCGGCAATTACCGCTTCTCCGCCGTATTTTTTTACTCCGAGTCTTTTTGATTGTGAGTCTCTTCCGTTCTTTGAACTTCCGAGTCCTTTTTTATGTGCCATTTCTGATTCCCTGGTTTATTGTTTAAAATTTATTTTAGCTGTTCGTAATAAAAAAAAATGAAATTATACGATCTTATTAATTGTGATCTGAGTATAATTCTGTCTGTGACCTCTTCTTACTTTATAACCTTTTCTTCTTTTCTTCTTGAATACGATTACTTTATCATCTTTTACATGTCCGGTGATCGTGGCTTCCACTGTCATTGCAAGCGACGGAGCGCCGATCTCGAAAGTTTTATCGTCAGGTGAGAACATTAAAACATCACTGAACGTAACTTTTGAACCGATCTCATCTTTCATCTTCGGAATGAACACCTGCTGATTTTCCTGAACTCTGTACTGATGTCCTTTTATGTTAACTATTGCAAACATTTTGATATTATTTTTGATTAATTATTCTATCTATGCATCTGTGGAGCTAAGCGGGATCGAACCGCTGACCTTCTGAATGCCATTCAGACGCTCTACCAAACTGAGCTATAGCCCCGCGTTAGCTTTTTAATGACTTGCAAGATAATAAAACTGAATTGTAATTTCAAACCATTAGTCAGAGTTCGGGGAAATAATAAATTATATAACTGAAAGTCACTATAGTTCATTATAATTATCAGAATTTCATTATAACTTCTATTTATTGTTTCCTGATTTAAAATCCTCAATCACTTTCAATGAATCCTGCACTGCTTTATTTGTCGGATCAAGTTCGAGCGTTTTCTTTAACGGCTCTTCAGCTTCTGCATACCTGCCGTTTTCCATTAGATACATGCCGAGATTGAAATGCGCATCCTTAAAATCCGGATAATGCATTATCGCGTTTTTCAGATCCTCTTCATATTTAACTGTATTATTCAAAAGTGAATATCCGTATGCTCTTAAGAAATATGCCTCTGCGTATTTCGGCTCCAGTTCTATAATTTTATTAACTCTGCTCACAATATCATTGCCGTCTTTCTTGCTTAAATTTCTTAAAGCTAATGACATTAAATAATTCGCATCCTTCGATATTACATAAGTCGTATCCGGTATGAATTTGTAAACTTCCATAACTTCCTGCGGGGAATTTTCAGGCGTTTTGAATAATGCTTTCTGATTTACCGGTCTGTACCATTCCCTTAAAAATGCAATATAAGAAACTCCTCTTTCTTTGAGATATTCAGTCATTATCTGACTGTAATTTTTTTCAATAAGTCTTTCGTTCAAATATGGAGTCACAAGTCCCGCCACATCTACCAGTTTCCTTCCGGTATAAAAACCGATAGCGCCGATGTCGTGAACACCGAGTATGTCATCTTCTTTTGTATTCTCTTTCAGCCACATTGCAGTCTTCACCTGTCTTTCATAGATGTATTCGCACTGCTTGGCATAAAAATTTTTGAATGTATCGTAATCTTCAATACTGCGGTAAAATAATATCCCGGCAAATATTATAAATACAAATCTGAGTATAAAAGCATTTTTTAAATATTTGTTGATAAATATTAATAACTCCCTGTATCCTGCTACTGTAAGCAAAATGAAAAAAGGAACAAGCGGCATAATATATCTTCCGAATCTGTTCACTTCCGGAAGCTTTATCATATACAGCAGCAGAAAAAATGTGAAGAATAATATATACAAAGAATTTTCTGAAATTTTTCTTTTATATAAGTCATATATAAATTTTATAATCGCAGCTGCAAATCCCGCTATATATAGGGAATAACTTAATGAACCGAAAAATGGAAATACTTTATCCGTAATATATGAAAGTTTCTTTTCCGCATCAGAAAAGTATGCGATCTTTGCTGAATATGTATTTGGAAATAAAGAACCCGCTATTATTAAATTCATGAGAAAGTAAGCGCCGGAAATTAAAACAAATATTCCCGTCATCTTCAGCAAAATGTCCTTCGAATATATCTTTTTTATTTCTTCATTCTTAAAATAAAATATTGCCAGTATCAGATCGACTGCTATCGCTGCAATAAACGCAACTCCGTCAGGCCGAGACCAGATAATTAATCCGAGAATTACCGCAAGTGAATAAGTTTTTCTCTCTTTATAAAAATATGCTGCAAGCAAAAGTGTGAAAACATACATTGTAGTTTCCATTCCCGATAGTGAAATGAAGTTCATCATCCTGTCTAAAATAAACAAACCCGCGCAGATCATCGAAGCTAAAATATCTTTGCTGAAATCCTTCATGCTTAATTTGAAAATAATCAGTGAAGATAATGCAAAAAATAGTATACCGGTAAAATAACTCAGCAGCATTTCATTATTCGTAATGAAAAATCCAATGGCAACAATGAAGGTATATAATGGAGATGTCGATCCTGCTGTTACCATTTCATCTTTATAATATGAAAAGCTGAAATACTCAGAAAGGTTTTTGGCAAACTGCAGATGTATCCAGCCGTCATCAAGCGGAAAACTGTTGTATCCGTTTATATTCAGTGCATTAGAGTAATAGTTATATGCCAGAATAACCGGCAGAGCAATCAGTATGAAGTATATTAAGTATTTGAGATATCCGCTTAATTCAGTCTGCTTGTCAAATCCTGAATAACTCTGAACAGATTCATTCTTCTTCCTGATCTGCTGAAGAGGTTTGGTTTTTTTCATGGCGATAAAATAATTAAACGTGTAAGTAAATTCAATTTTAATAAAGAGGTTTTTGGGAAAGTTCAGCACTTCTGAATTATATTTACATTACTCAAAGAATTTATTTTAAATAAATTTGCAATGGATTTTTAATATGTATTTAATTCTATATGGATCTTAAATTTTTAAAAGGTGTCGGGGAAAAAAGAGCTGAAGCTTTTTTAAAGATCGGCATTTCTTCACTTGATGACTTTCTGAATTTTATTCCGCGGATCTATCTTAAAAAAATTAATGTACGTGAAATTCCTTTAAATATTAATGAGAATGTTATTGTCTCCGGTAAAGTCATTGATCTCGAACATCCGAGAAAAAGTAATCAGCCGTTTAAAGTCGTCCTCAAAGATAATACCGGTTCAGTTGCAGTGCCGATCTTTGGCGCTACAGAATTCAGATCTAAACAGTTCAGATTAAATGATTTTTTTGTGTTCTGGATCAAAATTGATAAGGAAAATTATTCTTCCGTTCCGAGAATTTCATACAGGGATCACATTAGGATCATTCCGTCAGATCCTGTGGATATGGATTTTTTGAAATTTAATCTCATTCCTGTTTATGAGCTTTCCGGAGTTTTGAAAAAAACCTGGATCAAACCTCTGCTGCTTTCCAAAATAGTTTTTAACGCTTTCAGTACTTTACTGAAATCCAATCCCGATTATATTGAAGAAACTTTGCCCGATGATATTATTAAACGATACAAACTTTCCGGAAAAAAAGAAGCTGTGCTTAGAATTAATTTCCCGATGGAGTTTTCTGATATTGAATTTTCAAGAAAAAGACTTTCATTTGAAGAATTGTTCTATCTCGAACTGATTCTCGCATTAAAAAAAATGTCCCTTCAAAACGAAAAAAAAGGTATTAAATTCGATAAGGATATTCACAGAATAACTGATAAATTTAAATCCATTCTGAAATTTGAACTTACAGAGTCGCAGAAAAAAGTAATGAATGAAATTTATCTCGATATGAATTCCGATAAATGCATGAACCGGCTTCTGCAGGGTGATGTCGGCAGCGGAAAAACTATTGTTGCTGTTTATTCAATGCTAATTGCTGTCGAAAATGGTTATCAGGCTGCGCTGATGTGCCCGACTGAGTTACTTGCTGAACAGCATTATAAAACTATTTCCGAACTGCTCAAACCTCTGGATATTAATGTATGCCTTCTGGTCGGAGGTCAGAAGAAAAAACTCCGGGATGAACTTCTGACGAATATTGAATCCGGCAAAACAAATATTATTATCGGAACACATGCGCTTATTCAGGAAAATGTTCAGTATAAAAATATAGGTTTTGTTGTGATTGATGAACAGCATAAATTCGGGGTGATGCAGAGAGCAAAGCTTAAAGAAAAAGGTATGAATCCTGATGTGCTGGTAATGACCGCAACGCCAATTCCCAGAACTCTCTCTATGACTTTTTACGGTGATCTTGATATCTCTGTGATTGATGAACTCCCAAAAAACAGAATACCTGTTAAAACGGCATTAAGAACTGATGATGATAAACCTGCTATTTATTCATTTGTCAGAACCGAAATTAAAAAAGGAAGACAGGTTTACATTATCTTTCCTATTATTGACGAATCAGAAAAACTTGATCTGAAGTCGGCTGAGGAAAATTATCAGCTGTTAAAAAAAGAAATTTTCCCCGACCTGAAAGTCGGCATGGTTCACGGCAGAATGCTGTGGTATGAGAAAGATGAAGAAACTGAAAAGTTCAGAGATGGCGAACTGAATATTCTGGTTTCCACTACAGTTATAGAAGTAGGCATTGATATTCCGAATGCCACTATCATGATCATTGAAGAAGCGCAGAGATTTGGACTATCACAGCTGCATCAGCTCAGAGGAAGGGTGGGAAGAGGAGCTGATCAGTCTTACTGTATTCTTATTGCAAAAGATCTTTCGGAAGATTCATCAAAGCGGCTGAATATTCTATGCAGCTCTAATGACGGTTTTAAAATTGCTGAAGCTGATATGGATATCAGAGGTCCCGGGGAATTCTTCGGTATCCGGCAGTCAGGTATGCTAAGCTTTTCCTGCACTGATCTCAAAAAAGATAAGGATGTATTGGAAATTGCCAGGAGTATTGCATTTAAGATCATCGATGAAGATCCTCATTTGAGGAAAAAAGAACATGAAGTTATTAAAAAATCTTTTCTCAAAAATCATAAGGATTCTCTTTATCTTACTGATATTGCTTAAAATTTAGTTTTGTGTTTTCTATTACAATCAAATAAATTATTTTTGATAAATTCATACGGTTTCCTGCATATATAACTTGAAAAATAAATCAACTAAAATACAAGTAATCATTCCATTGTTGACAGTGCTGTCAGACGCTGTTTCAATATTCTGCGCATTTTTGTTATCATACTGGTTAAGGTTTTTGAGCCCTTTTACTAATATCTTTCCTGTAACAAAAGGTATTCCGGAAATTTACGGATATATTGAGTTTTCTCTGATCGTAATACCTATATGGATCATCATTTTCCAGTCGAGAAAAATGTACAGATTAAAAAGAACTGTTTTTGTAATGGATGAATTATTTGTAATAATTAAATGCATCTCCATAGGCGTTCTTATTGCAATGGGTCTGGTCTTTATTCTTAAAGGCGATTTCCCTTATTCAAGGCTTGTATTTTCACTTGTTTGGCTTATATCAATTTTGTTTGTTACAGTCGGAAGATATTTTATGCTCAAAATTGAAAAGAACCTTTATAATAAAAATAAAGGCGTTAGTAATGTTGCAGTACTCGGGAAAAATCTGATGGCTGAAAAGATCTATGAGAATTTTTCTGAACATAAATTCACAGGTTATAATGTTTTAGGATATTTTTCAATTGATGAAATTGTTAACGGAAATATGAAAGGTAAGATCCATCTCGGAAATTATACATTAATACCCGAACTGATTTCGAAACTGAATATTGAAAAAATATTTATCTCAATTCCTTCCGCTAATCATGATATTCTATATAATCTTTTTAAAATATGTGAAGGAAAGAATGTTGAATTTATGTATGCGCCTGATTTCATTGATATGATGACAAGCAGACTGCGAATAGAAGAAGTTGACGGCATTCCTTTTATGAAGCTGAAATCCATGCCGATGAATGTATGGAACAGATTTACAAAAAGGGTTTTTGATATTATCGTTTCTTCACTTGCTTTAATTTCCCTTTTTCCGGTAATGCTGATACTAGGTATTCTTGTTAAAGTCACTTCAAAAGGTCCGTTGTTTTATAATCAGGAACGAGTAGGTCTCGACGGGCAGAAATTTATTATGCTTAAATTCAGATCTATGAAAATAGATGCTGAGAAAAAAGGGCCTCAGATGACGACCAGGGATGATGACAGATATACTTCTGTCGGCAGAACTCTAAGGAAATACAGTCTTGATGAACTGCCGCAGTTTTATAATGTTCTTATTGGTAATATGAGCATCGTAGGACCTCGTCCCGAAAGAGAATATTTTATAAATTCAATGAAGCATTCAATTCATAAGTATCTAGAAAGACACCGTGTAAAAGGCGGTATGACGGGATGGGCTCAGGTCAGCGGTCTGAGAGGAACCGATTCTTCTATGCAGACCAGAATCGATTATGATATTTATTACATTGAAAATTGGTCTATAGCTTTCGATATTAAGATTATTTTTAAAACTATTAAAGAAGTTCTCTTTTCAAAAGAAGCGTTTTAATTTATGATAATTGCAGTAATTTATTTCATTCATGTGATCTTTGCTGTTTATGCTTTCTCAAAGTCTTTTCAAAACGACGGGCTGCTGCAGGCGTTTCTGAATTTAGGTTTCATAATTACTTTGTTCGCTGTTTCACTGACTGTATGTGAATTGTTTGTCGGTCTGTTCATATCAGATACAGGCTATAATATGACTTTACCGGTAAATTCCGTTCTGCTTTTCTTCCTGAAAATTTCCGGCTTTTATGCTCAGCAGGGCGTTAATATTACTCTTACTCCTAAGGATTCTATAACTCTGATTCTCGTCAGCCTTCTTGAATTATCCTTCTACAGATTCTATTTTAAAAAAACAGAGATCACTAAGATCGCATAAATTATTCATCATTTAAAATTTAAATTGTCCTTTAAAAATTTATCAATACTGGTTCTGATATTTTCTTCGCTGATCACTTTTTCATTCATAAGTCTGAAAGATAATTCCGGCAATACATCCGGGTCAAGGGATATACGTCTGCAGTTTATCACTTATAACGGATATGGAAATAATCTTTATATCGACAATGTGCTTACAGGTGAAAGAATTTCCAATGATGTTACAGTAACTTCTATTATTAATATTCCGCCTGACACCGTTTATTCAGTTCTTAATTCCGGATCCGACACAATTTCTCCGATTGTATCAGTAGCAAACATCGGAAACAATAATTCATCAGATTCTTTGCGTGTTTATTTAAATATTAATCCGGGTAATTATTTTCAGGATACTTCTGTCTCCGGACTTAGTCCGGGACAGACTCTGTTCATAAGATTTCCTGTATTCAGTTATTTAATCGGAACGCCTTATTTTATTAAAGCCTATGTATCTGATCAGGCGGATTCAAATTATATAAATGACACCTTATACCAGTATAATATCAGTCTTCCCGGTTTCAGAAGAAATGTTTTGTTTGAAGAATTTACGTCAAATGCAAGTCCCGCCAGCGCAAATAATAATTCTTTTCTGAATGTATTTTCAAATACCAATATACAGTCTGTAAATACAATAGTGTATCACACAGGAATTCTGGGGAATGATACTTTCTATACTTACAATCCTGAACAGAATGACGCAAGAAGAAGATTTTATTTCATTGCAGGTGTTCCCACTACATTTGTTGACGGTATATTACCTGTTTCAATACCATACGGAGACAGCGTAAATTTATATACTCCTTATCTCAGAAGATATAACAGGGGTACTCCGGTTTCAATAACTGTCTCTGATCAATTCACAGGTGACTCAGTCAGATCTACTATTAATGTAAATGTTATCTCGCCTCTGCTAAAAGGTGATTACAGACTCAGGATAAATGCAGTTGAAAGATATAAAACAAATATAAACGCTTTAAACGGAGAAACAGAATTTTATGATATATTCAGGAAAATGTATCCGGATACTGCCGGTTTTACTATATCGCTTACTCCGGGAAATTATGAATATATTTACACTTATTATAAAGATCCCGAATGGAATGACTCCATGCTTTATACTTCTGTTTTCATTCAGGATGATAACTTCAGGGAAATATTAAATTCCGCAAAGAGCAGGGAGATTGTGATCAATCCCGTGAACCCTCCGCCGGCTCTGCCATATTCGAATAAGACTGATCTCTTTTATACTAGTTTTTCTGATCTGATAAATTATAATTTCCCCGTAACAGGGACTGATTCTATTTTTTCTGCACTGAATGTCGAACTTTTTGAAGCGGTATTCCCTCCTCTTAACTGGAAGGTTTTCAACCGGGATGGATTTATTACATTTGATCAGTATATTGGAGCAAACGGACCAACCATCAGCGGACTGAGATCAGCATATATTAATTTTTTCAATTACAATATTATTGGTCAGAGAGATTCGATGTATTCAAAAGTGTATGACGGACTTATACAGTCTGATTCAATTGAGTTTGATTATGCATATGCCCAGTATAATTCCTCCAACATAGATAGTCTTATCGTAAAAATATCCACTGACGGCGGACTGACTTATCCGGTTGAAATATTCCGCAGAGGAGGTCTTCAGCTTGCAACTGCACCGCAGACAAGCTCCAGTTTTGTTCCTCAGAATAATACACAATGGAGAAAATTCTCATTCCAGCTTGAGAATATTGTATCTGTAAACAACGGATACGATAATATTCCTTCCGGTTACAGACTCAGTCAGAATTATCCGAATCCGTTCAATCCCGAGACAAAAATTAATTTCGATCTCCCGGTCTCCGGAAATGTTTCAATAAAAGTTTATGATATTACAGGTAGAGAAATTTTTGTGATCATAAATGAATTTGTCTCCGCCGGCACACATACGGTTGATTTCAATCCATTGGAAAAAGGTCTGACATTATCCAGCGGTGTATATTTTTACAGTTTTAACTCTTCAGGATATACGGACACAAAAAGAATGGTCCTGCTGAAATGATCTGTCCGGTTTTAGTATAATTTCTTCCGGTTTATTCCTTTAAATCTTCTCTTCTGATACTTATGACCTACGTCATTCCGAATGAGTTATAATATTTTTATATTAATGTGAAATAAAAATACTTATACTTTTGTTTTAGTTAATGAAGGAGGTAAATCAAAATGAAACATCTAATAAAATACTTGTTCACTGCGGGCATTTTCTCTATGCTTATCATAGCTAATCCTCTGAGATCATATTCTCAAATTACAGACGCTGATATTTCCGGATTGAATTATGTTCTCGAAGAAGAAAAATTGGCTTATGATTTTTACAGCGAAATGTACAAAAAATATAATAAGAAGGTTTTTGAAAATATTATGAACAACGAGAAAGTTCATATGGATATGGTTCAAAAACTTATGAATGATTTAAATATTGAGATAAGTTCTTCGATGCAAAATTCAGGCGAGTTCTCTGACAGGACTATACAGGTGCTGTTCAATGATTTCATCACCGCCGGAAATTACTCTTTTTCCGATGCTCTCAGAGCAGCAGCTATGATAGAAGAGACAGATATCAGTGATGTCAGAACCCAGTATTCTAAAGCAGGGGATGAAAGAGTTAAAGCATTATATGATTGTCTCGATATCAGTTCGCAAAATCATCTCAGATCTTTAGTTAAAAGCCTTGTAAAAGAAGATATAAATTATACACCGAAAGTACTTTCAAGAGAAGTATATAATTCTATAATATCTTCTGAAGATAAACCTTCTGATTGTTTTAAATGAAACCGGAACAAGCTGATTTAACACAACGGGTTTGAGCTTTGTGTATCTCAAAAATATTTAAAAAATATATCAGGAAAAATATATCCCGTTTATATCTCAGCTGCCGCGGTAGGTAGTAAATCCGAACGGGCTTAACAGGAGAGGTATGTGATAATGTCTGTTATCATTTATTTTAAAAGTAATTTCTGCGTAAGGGTAAAAAGTGTCAGTTCCGGTTTAAAAAAGTATTCACCGGTATCAAATTTTATTTTATATAATCCGTCCTGCAGTGTATCTTCCAAATTTAAAAGATCACTTATTCTGCCGTCTTCGTTAGTAATTCCTTCTGCGATCATTATTAATATATTATTTTCAAAAAAAAATAATTCGACCTTTACGCCTGCTGCAGGCTTACCGGTCGAAGTATCAAGTACGTGCGTTGTGATCTGACTCATAATAATTTTTTAATCTAAGTTTTGTGATTTTAAATTGTTCCTCAGCGGCTGTTCTGATCTCAGTTTCAGGATCGTTATTAATTCTATCTTTTATTATTCCGAGCATTTCATCAGCGCTTTTACCTGTTGCAAAAACAATAAATATGAATCCGAATTTTTTTTCATACAATTGATTGTAAAGAGAAAGTTCGGATAAAGTCTCATCCGTAGCCGATAATGCCCCCGCCTGTTCACTTTCGGACAGATCTTTTGCAACAGAATATTTTTCCTTTAAAGAATTCATGTCGCCTATTTTCGGATGATGATCAAACGCTTCAAGCCAGTCGGACTTTTCCAGTGAGTACCAGATCCTTTCAGCATCTTTCATAATATCATCAGCTTTCTCAAACGGCTGAATGTTTATCATCTCATTAACCCATCTCTCAGAGCCGCAGCACTTTTTTAAAATATCTTTCATTTCGATGTTATGTCAGGTGTTCCGAAAATTCTTAATCTGCTTACTCCGCCGTCCGGAAATATATTTAACCGGATGTGAGTAACGCTTCCCGTATCACTCAGCTCACTTTCGAATATATTCTCAGTGTCTCCCTTCAAAGACGCTTTGCTTAAAATTTCATTCCATTTAACTTCCGGAGAAGTGATCTCGTCATCCGGAATGTCAGGATTGTAACATCCTTCTATCGAGCATTTATCAGGATAATTTCCTTTGAATAAATTTGTATCGACAATAATTTTTTTTACCTTCCCCGGTCCGTTCAGCTTTACAATTATCCAGTCATATCCCGGAATTCTTTTTCTCCTTGTCTCCCAGCCGTCACCCATCACTTTGCTTTTTCCCGGAGCAATAAGATTGTCCATCGAACCAAAGAACATATCATTGCAAACCAATACTTTACCTCCGTTTATCAGAGCAGCTAAGTCTGTAAGTTCACCCTTCTTCAGTTCAGTACTGTCCGGCTTTACATTGCCGTATACTCTGAATCTTGCGACCCCTCCGTCAGGATAAATATTTAACCGGACGGTATTATAAATATTTTCATCATTAACAGAAAAGATATTCTGCGAACCCGGAGAAAGAGGTGACTTATTCAAAATATATTTCCATTCCTTTTCAGCTGAACTATCCGGATCTGAATAACATGCTTCCGCTGAAGCATAAGGCGGATGATTTCCGAGAAAATAACTCGTGTCAATATCCAGACCTTTAATGATCCCTCTGAGTCCGAGTCGGATAATACACCAGTCATGTCCGGAAATTCTTTTTCTTTTCGATTCCGAGCCGTCCATCCATTTTCCGTTATCAGTGTATTTATCGGGAATGAAAACCGGCAGTTCCGCTTTAAGAAGATTTTCTTTCGGCGCAAAAAAATCATCACTGGCTTCTACAGCTTTTCCTCCGAATTTCTCTGAAGCAAGATCAACAAGTCCGTTAAAGACAATTATCTTATTACCGTTCATACAAAATTTAAAATGTTTCTTTCAATATAATTTTACCAAAAGGATTCTCAGTGAATACTCCGTTGTCGTAAATTTTATTTCCTCTCAAATAAGTAACGATTACTTTTCCTTTTAATTTTTCACCTTCATAAGGAGTCAGTTTGTTTTTATGAAATAAATTTCCGCTGTCCACAGTGAAAGTACTTTCAGGATCAAAAATAATTATATCAGCATCAAATCCTTTTTCAATTTTTCCTTTTACTTTCTCCATCCCGATGAGCTTCGCCGGACCTGCACTCATCAGCTTTGATATATCCGGAATGCTGAATCCTCTTTTCTTTGCTTCAGTCCAGACTGCCGACAGACCTAACTGAATTCCTGATATTCCGCCCCAGGCTTTAACAAAATTTCCTTCAGACTTAAATTTCATATCATCAGGACAAGGTGAATGATCGCTGACAATCATATCTATTACCCCGTCTTTAACTGCTTTCCATAATTTTTCCCTGTTATCATTATTCCTGATCGGCGGAGTGCATTTAAAAACAGTATTTCTTTCAGGAATTATTTCAGAATGAAAATACAGATAATGCGGACATGTCTCAACAGTTATTTTTAAACCATCTTTCTTGGCTTTTCTAATCAAATCTACTGCATCAGCGGAAGACAAATGTACAATATGAATATGACTGTCAAATTTTTCTGAAAGTCTTATCAGTATTTTAATTGCATCACATTCCATCTCTCCCGGTCTGCTTTTTAAAAAAGAACTGTATGAAAATTCATTATCAATTATATTTTCAGACTCTCCTTCAGACTTTTCCGCATGCACAAGTAATGGAACTTTGGAAAACTTATTTAACTCATAAAGTATTTCCTCCAGATCACTTTCACTTATATGTCTGAATTCATCAAGACCGGAATCGATCATAAAGGATTTGAATCCCATGACTCCGCAATCGCGAAGTGAATTCAGTTCAGATATATTGTCAGGTACAGCCCCGCCGTAAAATCCTACGTCAGTGTAAAGTTTTCCTTCAGCTGCACTGATCTTTTTTTCAAATGAATTTTTATCTGTAGTTACAGGCGAACTGTTCAGCGGCATGTCAACTATCATTGTGATCCCGCCCGCTGCAGCTGATTTGGTTAATGTCTCAAATCCTTCCCAGTCTTCCCTTCCCGGTTCGTTTACATGAACATGAGTGTCAATAAGCGACGGCATAACAGTCAGATCGTCATAGTCTTCAGTAATATATTCTCCTGAAGTATTATAATCAAGAATTTCTGAGATCTTACCGTTCCCAATCAAAACTACCGCGCTTCTGAGTTCATTATTTATAAGAACATTTCTGCTCCGTATTCCAAATTTCATTCGCTAAAATAATTTCAAATAAATTTAATAACAAACCATTTGATTTCAGTTAATAGTTAATAGTTAATAGTTAATAGTTAATAGTTAATAGTTAATAGTTAATAATTAATAATTGAAAATTAATAATCGATCATTGATAATTGATCATTGATAATTGATAAAGCTATTTATATTTCGGTATTCATTAAAAAATTATTAACTGTTATATTTAAAAAAAAATTAAATATGAAATCTGTTCTCGAGAAAAATAATTATGGAAAATCATCCGTGCGCGTTTTAAAAGTGAAGCGCACCGGACTTATACACGATATAACGGAAGTAAGTATTGATGTTCAGCTGAAAGGAGACTTCGATGATGTCCATCTTAAAGGTGACAACAGCAAAGTCCTTCCTACCGATACGATTAAAAATACAGTGTATGTACTCGCAAAAGAAAACCCTATGAATTCCATTGAAGAATTTTGTCTTTATCTTGGAAATTATTTTCTGGACAACAATATTCAGATTTCTGAAGTCAGGATTAAAGCTGTTGAAAAGATCTGGAAGCGGATCAATATTCATGATTCTTCTGAAAAAGAAATTAATCAGCATCACCCTCATAATCACTCCTTCATAAGTCCGGGTAATGAAACCAGAAACTGCAGTTTAAAAATAAGCAGAGATGAATATAAAATAAAATCCGGCTTAAATAATCTGCTCGTATTAAAAACTACTAATTCCGGCTTTGAAGGATTCATCAAAGACAAATACACTACATTACTTGAAACAAAGGACAGAATATTTTCAACGAGTATAAAAGCCGAATGGAAGTATTTCAAATACGACATTGATTTCAGATCAATACATGATACGGTAAGAAATTTACTTCTAAACACTTTCGCAGAGCACAGCAGTCTTTCTGTTCAGCAGACTTTATATGAATGCGGAAAAAAAGTAACCGAACAATGTCCGGAAGTAAAAGAAATATTTATTTCAATGCCGAATAAACATTACTTAAAATTTGATCTTGACAGGTTTGATCTTGATAATTTCAATGAGATCTTCATTCCAACTGACGAACCTTACGGACTTATTGAAGGTGTTGTTAAAAATGTTAAAAATGGTAAAGAGCAGTGACAGTATCTGAATTTATTTCGTCAGATATTTAAATAGAAAATTTTACAGATTAAAAGTCTTCTAATGCCTCTTTCCTTTTCTGACATCGAACAAATGGAATACATAGGGTAATAAAGCATTGAGATAATCTTTTACACCTGCAGGTGAGCCGGGAAATGTCAGTATCAGCGTATTGCCTTTGAATCCGGCTGCTCCGTCTGACATCATGGAATACGGAGTTTTGTTCTGGCCAAATGATCTCGCAGCTTCCATGATCCCTGTCAGATCTTTATCAAGCATTTTCCTGACAGTCTCTCCGGTAATATCTCTTGCTGACGCCCCGGTTCCCCCGGTAGTAATGATCATGTCAGCACCGTCCTTTATTTCTTTATTAATATTTTCTGTTAGTAGTTTCTCATCATCCGGAACAGTGAGAAGCTTATTAACTTTAATTCCGTATGACTTCAGTTTATCTATAATGATCTTTCCTGACATGTCCATTGATTTTCCTGAAAAGACTGAATCCGATACCACTAGTACAGTCGATTTCAAATTTACCGCGCTGCTGATTAGATTATCGGATTTACCCCCGCTCTTGCCTGTAAGTGAAATTTCGCCGATGACAATATTTTTATCGATCGGCTTCAGCATGTCATAGACAGTAAGAGCGCAGACCGATGCTCCGTAAAGCGCTTCCATCTCACATCCCGTTTTATAAATTGTTTTCACTTCTATATTTATTTCTATAATATTATTCTTTCTTACAAAAAAATTTATATCAGTATATTCAACAGGTATCGGATGGCAGTGAGGAAGGGTAAGACTCGTATTCTTCACCCCTAATAATCCTGCAGTCCGCGCTGATGCGAATACATCTCCTTTCGGAACGGCATTCTCCTTAATCGCTTTTATGCTTACACCGGAAACTTTCAATACAGCTTTAGCCGTAGCCGTCCTTAATGTATTTATCTTATTTGTAATGTCTATCATTTCACTTTATCTGATTAATTAAAAACATCTTTCTTCCAGACAGGAACTTCCTTTTTAATTCTCTTTACCGTCATATCAACTGCTTCAGACGTTCTGCCTCTGTGAGTTGAAACTCCTGAAACATAGAATGATATTTCACCCGCTTTGATATTACCAATGCCGTGAATAATTTCCAGCCCGGTCAGTTTATATTCATTTATTATTTCTTCTCTGATCTTCCCGATTATTCTTTCAGCCATTTCAGCATAAGCTGAATACAGTAGACTTTTTACTGAATGACCATTAACAATATCGCTCCTCACTCTTCCGATAAAAATAAACTGTGCGCCGGCTTCTGTAATTTGTTCATTACTTTTCAGTCCGGTTAATATTTGTTCCGGATCTATTTTCCCTTCAGTTAAATATTTATATTTTTTTTCCATCAGTAAAACAGAATAATTAGATTAAATTATTATCAATGATCTCATTTCAGAATGCAATTTTTCTATATTCATTATTTAGAGTATTTATAATGAGCATTTCATTGCTCAATACAACTCCGCAGCCGGTAATGATCTTGATCGCTTCTGCAGACATCAGCATTGCAGCTATTCCCGGAACAGGTCCGGTTACTCCCTGCTCTTCACAGCTTTTTAAATTAGCATCTGAATTTATTTCCGGAAATACTTTTCTGAGATCAGCTCCGCCATTGTAGTTAAATACTGAAACCTGCAGTTCAAATTTATTAACCGCTCCCCATATTAATGGCTTCTTCCTTTCAATGCAGAGATCATTGATTATATATCTCGATCTTAAATTATCGGTCGCATCGGCAACGATATCAAATTCTCTGATGATATTACCTCCGTTTGATTTCCCTATGCTTGTATTAAATACACTGAATTCGGTTTCGGAATTTAACCTGATCAGATTATTCAGCGCAGCTTCGGTTTTGTACATTCCAGTCTGCACCTCATTATAAAGTACCTGTCTGTGCAGATTTGTAATGTCCACTTTATCGAAATCAACTATTCCGATCTTACCTACTCCCGCTGCGCAAAGATATGACAGCAGCGGACATCCTATTCCGCCCGCGCCGATGACAAGTACGGATCCTTCTTTCAATTTCATTTGTCCATCAGCTCCGATCTCTTTCAGTCTGATCTGTCTTTCATATCTGTCTGTCATATATGCCGTTTTTGTATTCATTTAAAAATAATATGCTGCGCTGAACCCGAGTGAAATATCAAATATATCTGATTTCGATTTGTCATCCATAAAGGTATAACGAGTTTTAAAATATAGATTGACGGCAATAATTTCTGTTGCAGGAAGCAGTATGCCAAAAGACAATTGCGGGAAATATCCCTTCTTGTCGAAGTCCGTGAAATATCCGCCTCCTGCGGAAAGTATAACCGCTGCAATATCTCCAGCTTCAAGAGGTATGTCGAAGTTGTATGAAAGCCTTAAATGATTTACACGCGTCTCTCTGAAAATAAGCGAATACTCAGCTGCAAATCTTCCGAACGGAAATTTACCTATCGAAAATTCCTTTGTGCTGCCTGCATAAAATCTTTTATTCTCAATAAGAAAGATCGGATTTAAAGGGAACAGTATTGCTAAAAGACTAATATCTTCAAATGCAGTCTGCTGTCTGTCCTGCCGGAAATTCAGATAAGGATTTTCAGAATTTAATCTTACACCGGACTGTTGAGCTGACAATGTACCTGAACTGACAATGCTAAAAAGTACTGACAGAATTATTAACACATTTAATCCTGATTTTTTATTTCGCATATAAAAAATATTCTCATGCTAAATTTAAAATATTCACTTTATCAGGATCATTCTTCTCACTGCTTCAGATCCTCCCGCTGTCAGTTTGTAAATATATACACCGCTCGGAAAATTACTTCCGTCGAATTCAACCGAATATGTGCCCGTATTCTGACTCTCATTAATAAGTGTCGATACTTCGCTCCCGGTCACATCAAATACTTTCAATGTTACATCACTGTGCATTGATAATTGATAACTGATAATTGTTTTAGGGTTGAAAGGATTCGGATAATTTTGTGAAAGGAAATATCCGTCAGGAGTTTCGTATTGATTTAAATTTATTCCCGTCAGATTTCCGAGTGAGCCGTTTGAATTTATGTTCTGCGCATAAATCCCGCCGCCGTCCTGCCTTCTGTCGCTCCAGGCAAGCATACTCATCCCCAAGGAATTTATAACTCCGGTGAGTCTTAATTTTTCAGAACTCACGCTGCTCAGATAATGTATGTATCCGCCCCATCCGATATTTCCGTTTCTGTCTGAATTAAAATATCTTATCTGATTATTAGCTGATCCGAATAGGGATTCATTAAATGAAAATACAATTGAAGTATCTTTTGTTAAGACCAATAATCTTTCCATAGAATTCTGACCGAACGGCAAAAATTCTCTTCCGTCATTTCCCCACTGTCTGTCTCCTGATGATGATAATTTCTGTCCGTATACTGCGAACTGACTTTGATTTGAATTCGCCATTTTGAAAACTAAATAGGTTTCTCCTGTTGCTGACATATAAGAAGCCCATGCATCGAATTTATTATTGCCCGCAGACTGTGATGCTTCCGAACCATTCAGCGGAAAATTTCTTATGCCTGCGGAAGTGATGTGCTGAACATACGAGCTCTGAAGATTTGATGAATTTCTGTCATCCTGCCAGACATAAAGCGCTCCGTTATTTCCGTCACTGAAGATCTTCGGTACAAAAAATCCTGAAACTCTTCCGAGTGAATAAACTGTATCCTGCCACACTGCAGCTGCGCCTGAAGAAATTTTTCTGCTGTAAAGACGGTAATTTCCCGGACTAATGAAAGTGCCGGTATATCCGCTCCATAGTGCAATGACAGATCCGTTATCAGATCTCACTAGTGACGGATAAGTATAATTTTCAGATACGCCGCCTTCGCCGTAAACGGGATCAGCGCCCCAGAGCTTTGCTCCAGCAGGTGATAATTTTTGAAATGCAATTTTATTCGGTGATGAACTATAAACCCAGGTGATTACAAAATTAGAATCCGATGTCTGCATCACTTTCGGATTAACCTGATATGTGCCTGCATCTCCTGCAAGAGCGACTCCGTTACTTCCCCAGAGAAAATTTCCCGAAGGGCTGATCCTGTAAGCAAAAGGATTTATTGAAGAGCCGTTACGCGTATCCGTAAATACTATAACTGCATTATCCGCGTTATCAGTTATCATATCCCAGTCGACAAGCGATGAACTCTGCGGATTTCCGCTGATAAGAATTCCGTCATTCGGAAACTGCTTTACTCCGGTGGAATTTAATCTCTGAAGATACACGGCATAACTTCCTGACCTGTTATCAAACCAGCTTATATAACATCCTCCGTCGGAAGTTAATGAGATTTTCGGCAGCGCCTGATCACCGTTCAGATCGCTGATCTTAAGATTTACTGTTGAATCTGAAGACCATTGAGAAAAAATCTCCGTAGCGAATAAAATATATAGCAGAAATAAAACTGATTGAAATTTTTTCATATAAATTTAATTTTTGGAAATTAGCTATAATAGAATTCAATTTCTATTATCTGCAAATGACATTTCCTGAAACAAAAAAACCTGCTTACACAGGTATTGTATATTTTCTTACCGGAAAATTTAACAATTGAAAATACGAACTAAAATTTCCAGACTTCTTTGACTTTAACAAAGTTAGTATCATTCAATAAACCCAGGTACGGATTCTTTTTAGCTCTCTTATCTGATAACCATTCCGCATTGACTGATGCTGAGTCAGAAGTGTTCTGCATCAGATAAATTGTTTTATCATAAAGTCCGTATTGTTTTATAAAAGTCTTTAACCCTGTAGTAATTTCATTAAACAAAAATCTCTGCTCAGAAATGAACCTGGCTGATTCCGCTTTTCTCCTGATATTATCATAATTACTTATGAAGAAGATCCAGATGTCATCTTTATTGAGTACGTCGATGTCTGCTGATTTCGATCTCATATCATCAAGCAGTTTTACTGTATTCCTGACAGCGCTGTATGAGTCATTATAGACAAGAGCGTCTTTGATAGCCATATATTGTTTAAAGAATTCATTGAAAATAACTCTTACGTTTTGAGGCGCCAGACCGGATCCGTCAAATACAATTTCAGTTTCAGAATCTGTTTTGATTAAAGGCAATTGCCGGATCTCAAATTTGTATTTTACTGTATCGCTTTTCTCTGTCGAATCGGGAGGAGAATAATATATTCCCGCCTGCAGACTGCCGGAAAGAGAAATCAGGAATAGTATACTCAGCAAAGTTTTTTTCATAACGTGATTTTTTTTAAAAATATTATGAATTCAAATTTTAAAAATATTACAGTCATATCAGTCCGCATTTTAAAAGTAATTCATTTGTTTACTCTTTGCCGGTGTATCAGCTATTTCAGCTTTACGATAAAATATTTTTTGACTTTTAATTCCACATCTAAAATATAATTATTCTGCAACTTAATTTTGAACTAAAATTTAATATAAATGAATATACAAACATCTTTCAAAATACTGTTTTTATCAGGAGCAATTTTTACAATAATATTTTCGGGTCCGTTCTCCTATACCAGCGCTGCACGTATAAATAATTCAAAAGATCTCAAATCTGACATTACAGTTCTTAATGAGCAGCCATCTGTCAAGATCGGTGAACAGGTTTGGATGAAAGAAAACCTTGATGTTTCTGTATTCAGAAATGGAGATGCGATAGAGGAAATAACAAATAATGCAGACTGGGAGAAAGCCGGGCTTGAAGGTAAACCCGCATGGTGCTATTATAATAATGATCCTGAGAACGGCAAAAAATTTGGAAAGCTGTACAACTGGTATGCGGTGAATGATCCGAGAGGGCTTGCTCCCGAAGGATGGCGGATACCTGATGACAGTGACTGGAATGCTCTGACTGAATTTCTCGGAGGTGAAAAAAACGCAGGCAGTAAAATGAAAAGCGCGAACGACTGGGCCGCCGACGGAAACGGAACCGATGAAAGCGGATTCTCTGCTCTGCCGGGAGGATACAGATACTACTATGGAAATTTCAATGTGAAAGACTATAACTGCTATATGTGGAGTTCTGATGAAAGCGAGGGAAAAGCCAGGTACGTAAGTCTCGGAAGCGCTTTCGGAAGTGTAAACAGATTAGCCGGATATAAAGAATATGGTTTTTCTGTCAGGTGCATAAAACTTAAAATTTCACCGCATTAAATACATCTATATCCGGCTTCGACCAACTGATTCACGGTCTCGACTCAATGCTGCAGGTTTTGATTCACTGATGTCCGGCTTCGACTAACTGAAGCAGGCCTTCGCTTAACTGTTACAGAAATTAAATTGCAGCTGCTCGTCTCCGACCAACTGTTGCGGGGTTTCGACTCACTGCTTCCGGATCTTGATTCACATTTACAAACTTAGACCAGCTAATGCGCCGCTTCGACCCATAGCTTCAAAGATCAGAACAACTGTAAATATTCTTTGCGTTACTGAGTAAGTTCTAAAACTGGCTGCTATGTGTCTTCGCTTGGATGTTAAATACCTTTGTTTGGGTGTTAAGTGTCTTCGTCTGAGTGTTAACAGTCTTCTTTTTGATGCTAACAGTCTTCTTTTTAATGTTGACAGTCTTCGCTTGAGAGTTGAATGTCTCCGCTCTGGCTTTATTAGTTTTCTTTTTAAAGGTAAATGTCTCCGCTCTAAAGTTAAATGTCTCCTCTCGAAAGTTTTGTGTCTTTGCTCGAAAGTTTTGTGTCTTCTTTCGAAAGTTTTGTGTCTTCTTTCGAAAGTTTTGTGTCTTCTTTCGAAAGTTTTGTGTCTTCGCTTTGAAGATTTGAGTCTTCTCTCTGAGTTATTACGTTTTTATGAGGCTGGTGGAAGGAGCAACACCAACCCCGGCGGCAAGTTTTACACTTTAAATAAAACTTTAAGATCACATTCCGGTAACAGAATTCTTTAGATTATATAAAAAAAAAGTAGATAAATTTTATGTCATCAATTTATTTAATAAATAACTTCTTTCAAATTAAAAAGCAGAGTTTCTGATTTATTACGAAACTCTGCTTTTAAAATTATATCAAGTTAACTAAGTTACATTACTTCATCAATATCATACTCTTTGTTTCAGAAAAGTCACCAGTAATTAATTTATAAAAATATACACCACTGGAAAAATTACTTCCGTCAAAATTAACTGAATACGTCCCCGGGTTTTGCTTCTCATTCACCAGTGTCACTACTTCATTTCCGAGTACATCATAAACTGATAAATTTACATTACCTGATTCAGTGATCTGATAATTGATTTTTGTTTCCGGATTGAAGGGATTAGGATAATTCTGACTTAATGAAAATTTTTCCGGAACTGCATTAGAGATATTTGAAAGACCTACAAGTCCTCCCGGAAAATATTCGGAAACATATTGAAAGTTAGTTCCCCCAACTACGGTTCTTATTAAACTGCCCGATGCGCTGTCTAATTCATGCACGCCGGCACCATTTGTTACAAGATAATTTCCGTTGTCAAGAAGATAAGCGCCGCGCAAACCTGTAACACCAATAAGAGATCGAATGTAATTTCCGGAAGCATCAAAGAGAATAAGTCCGGACGGCGAACTGAATCCGCATACAGCCAGGTTTCCGTTTGGAAGTCTTAATATTTGCTGAGGAAAAGCCAGATTAGGACTTGCAATAAAGTTTGAAATAAATACACCGTTATGATCATAACTTGTGATGTCATTTGGACCTGACGAGTTTGAGACAAGTATGTCGCTGTTTCTGTAATGTACATCAAAAGGACTGTTCAATGTACCTAGAGATATAAAACTTCCGATATGATTTCCGCTTATATCAAATTCCTGCACAGTATTCTGATTTGCGCCGCTGCCGACAGTTGCGAGTAGATTGCGATTTGGTCTGAAAGCAATTCCTCTCATGTTATCAACTATAGATGTATTTACTCCGCCGGAAGGCGCAAAATGACTGATGTATGTTCCGTTTGTATCAAACTTCTGAACCAGATCCGAGATCTGATCAGCCACTAAAATAAAATTGTCATGAGTCTGCAATGCGTGCTTCGGACTCTGCAGCTGAGGATTGCTGTGTGAAATAAAAGCTGTATCGATAATATTGCCGTTTTGCGGATTAAAAGCCCATACTCTGTCAAATGTCCAGTCGGCTATTAGCAGAAATTTTCCAGACCCCGTGTATTATTATCAAGCTGATATCTGTATAGTCCGTTTGTATTATCAGTTACATTACCATTGGGATAAATTAAGAGAGAAGCTGAAAGGTCAAATCTACTTTCCGCTTCTTCAAAAAATACTGTGAAAGAGTTATGGTAGATATCAGCCGGATTTGTTACAACTGAATAAACTACTTTCCCGTTTTCAATTCCCTTAGCGTCTAACATTACTTTATCTGCAGTAAGAATGGTGACAGGCAGGTTTTTCTGAGCGGCAAGCTGATGTGCAGCTGAAACTAACTTTGAATCATTTTCAGCGTCGGTAATAAGCTCCGTGAAAGTGATCCTGGGTCCGGCAAAGGAATAACCTGTTAAAGCAAAAATTAAAAGTGCTGTAAATACCTGTAATGCTTTTTTCATAATTTTTAAGATTTGATTAATAAAAATGAATTTATAAAATCGCCGACGAATATTTTAATATTAACGGCTTTGAATTAATTTAGATAAATATAATTAAAATCATTTTTATAATCATATACTATTTTAAAATGGCTTTTAGAAAAGACCACGGAAGGTGTTCATGAAAACTGAATATTGAAGTTGAAATAATTTCAAGAATTTGAAAGACTGCAAACAATGCCTTGAAATTTTCCCTTATTAAACCTAATTTGCATAGCTTTGAAATGAATATATATTGGTGGGTTTGTCGAACCCACTTTTTTTTTATAAAAATGGAAACTGAGATTAAGAATATCGCCGAAGATTACTTTAGCAGATCTGATTATAAAATAATTGATTACATACTGAGAGGCGAGAAGGGGACCAAGGTTCTGGAAATTTTTGTAGATAACAGAAATGGAATCAACATTGATGAGCTGGTTAAAATAAATCATGAACTTGATGATCTGATTGAAGAAAAAATAGAGTTGGTTGATATCTCGAAACTTCAGATCTCATCTCCCGGAGCTGAAAGATCTTTTAAGTTTATATGGCAGCTTGAAAAACACATTGGCAGAGATATTGAGATCAGACTGGAAGGTGATATTGAAATTACGGGGAAGCTGACAATGGTTGCGGAAAATGACGGTAAGATCGGAATTGAAATTCAGATAAAAGAAAAAGGAAAGAAAAATTTTACGGAATATAAGGAAATAAATTTCGGTGATATACTGGAATCGAAAATTAAATTAAAATTTAAATAAATAAATTAAGAATCAAATAAAATGAAATCGGATATTGTAGATGCCTTTTCACAAATGGCAAAAGAAAAGAATATCGACCGTGATATACTTTCAAGTGTGATAAAGGATTCGTTTAAGAAAATGATGGAGAAGAAATACGGACTTGAAGCTAATTTTGATGTAGTCGTGAATATGGATAAAGGCGTGATTGAAATATTTCTTTATAAGGTGGTAGTGGAAGAAGTAACCGATCACGGCAAAGAAATAGATATCGAAACCGCTAAAGAAAAATCGGGAGAGAACTTTGAGATTGGCGATGACTTTGCAGAAGAGATCCCGATTGAGGATTTCGGAAGAAGAATGGTGATTAATCTCAAACAGAATCTGAATCAGAAGATCAGGGAGATCGAAAAGGAAATTACTTATAATGCATATAAAGATCAGGTCGGAGAGATCATTGTCGGTGAAATATATCAGATAAAGCCGACTTCGATTTTATTAATACATAACAGCAATGAAATTATTTTCCCGAAGGGTGAACAGATACCTAAGGAGAAATATAAAAAAGGCGATACAACAAGGGCGATAATAAAAAGTATTGAAAAAAGACAATCCGGTCCGCCGCTAATTATAGTGTCAAGAGCGGATGAACAGTTCCTCGATAAATTATTTGAACTTGAGATACCCGAAATATATGATGGCATCATTGAAATAAAAGGCATTGCAAGAGAACCGGGTGAAAGAGCTAAGATCTCTGTTATTTCAAACGACGACAGAGTCGATGCAGTCGGTGCATGCGTTGGAATGAAAGGTATAAGGATTCATTCTATTGTCAGAGAGCTGAGTAATGAAAATATTGATGTAATAAATTACACTGAAGATCCTGCGCTTTATATAGCAAGAGCGCTTTCTCCCGCAAAGCTTAATGATATAGACCTTGATAATGAAAATAAAATCGCAAAGATATATGCAGACGAAGATCAGATAAGTCTTATTATCGGAAAAAGCGGTCAGAATATTAAGCTTGCATCCAGACTTACAGGCTATCAGATAGATGTAGTAAGAGAAACTGTAAAGGAAGAAGAAGAGGATATTGACGAGGAATTGGAAGAAGACATTGAGGATGAAGCTGATGAGGATGTAGCCGATGAAAAAGAAGCTGATGAAGAAGAAGCTGATGAAGAAGAAGCTGATGAAGAAGAAGCTGATGAAGAAGAAGCTGATGAAGAAGAAGCTGAAGAAGAAGCTGAAGAAGAAGCTGAAGAAGAAGCTGATGAAGAAGAAGCTGATGAAGGTGAAGCTGATGAAGGTGAAGCGGAAGACGAAGATGACAGGAAAAAGAAAGAAAAAAATAGTGTTGAAGATATCGAAGAAGAAATAGATGAAAGTGCAGATGGCAATAAAGTCGAAAAAACCGATACGAAGGGTTAGTATTAAAACCGGATAATAATTTCCCGAAAATTTTCAGTAAATTATTAAATAAATAAATCAGATCATTAAAGTCATTTATCAGAGAAGCTGACAAACAATTGTCTTTGAGGAAATAACTTAAACCGGCAAAAATTTTTAACAACATATGAAAAAAGTAATAGCATTAGTAAGAGAGATCAAAGTATCAAAGGACGTCATACTTGACTATCTCAAATCTATAGGAGTTGAGGATGCATCAATCAATACAGCTCTTAATGATGAGATAGTGGGAAAGGTCTATTCCAATTTCAGAAAAGAGATTGAACTTGAAGATAAGAAAATGGAAAAGTCCGTGAAGTTTGTGGAAAAATTTCATGTAGAGCTTTCTGATGCGCAGGAAAAAATTGATAAAGAGAACGAAGAGAAAAGATTACTTGAAGAGCAGGAGAGGTTAAGAAAATTAATCGAAGAAGAGCAAAAAACTAAAGAGGAAGAAAGAAGGAAGCAGGAGTTAATAGCATACCGTGACAGGGCAAAGACAATAAAGGATCAGGAGCAGAAGGAAAAAGATAAAAGAATTGCTAAGAAAGCTGCATCAGCCGCACCGAAATTCACAAAGAAAACTCCTGATAAACCGGCAGCGGAGTCAGATATCAAAAAGAATAAAACTGTAAAGCCGGGTGAAAGACCGAGACCGGTTTCAACTGATGATAAACCAAAACCGGCCGGGTCAGATAATAAGTCTAATGTTTCATCAACTGAAGAAAAACCTAAAACACCGGCTCCACATCAGGGTTTTGTAAGGACCGGAGATGCTCAGAAGACATTTAAAAAACCTTTCGACAGAAATCGTAAAAAAGCTTACTGAAAAGATCACCATAGATCAGGTAATCAGGGAAAAGAAGAAACAGAAGTCAACTCAGAAACCTGAAGCAGCCGGTGGTGATAAAAAAGAAGTAAAGAAAGAAGTTTTTGTAAAAAGAAATCTGACTGATAAACTTCATGAAGACAGAAAATTCAGGGATAAAAAAGACAGGGATAAGAAAAAATTTGAGACCGAATCAGAAAGAAAAAGAAGAATAAAATCTGAAAAGGGGCACAGGGAAAAAGATGCAACTCAGAAAGAGATTGATGAAGCGATCAGAGAAACATATGCAAAGATAGAAGGAGATACAGGTTCATCGGCAAGGAGTATTGCGAGGAAGAGAAAGAAAAAGGAAAGGATCGAAGAGGAAAAAAAGATACTGGAATTAAAAGAAGCAACTAAAAATGTTATTAAGGTAAATGAATATCTTTCCACTGCTGAACTTGCAAATCTCATGGGAATTGATTCCAACGAAATTATAAAAAATTGTTTTAAGCTCGGTATAATGGTTTCGATAAATCAGAGACTTGAAAAAGATATAATTGAGCTGATCTCAAGTGATTTCGGATATAAGATCGAATTCACAAAAGAGTATGAAGAGGATATAATAGAAGAACAGCCGGACAGACCTGAAGATCTTACAGACAGAGCTCCTGTCGTTACTATCATGGGACACGTGGATCACGGTAAGACATCCTTGCTGGATTACATAAGAAAGACAAATGTAGTAGCAGGAGAAGCAGGCGGAATTACGCAGCATATCGGAGCGTATAAAGTTCTGATGGATTCGGGTAAAGAAATCAGCTTTCCTCGATACACCGGGTCACGAAGCATTTACGGCAATGAGAGCCAGAGGAGGACAGGCGGCGGATATAGTAGTGCTTGTCGTAGCAGCGGATGATAATGTAATGCCTCAGACAATTGAAGCTATCAATCACGCAAGAGCCGCAAATGTACCAATTATAATTGCGATAAATAAAGTTGACAAGCCTGATTCGAATACTGACCGGATCAGACAGCAGTTATCTGAAAAAGACGTGCTTGTGGAAGAATGGGGCGGCAAATATCAGTCTGTAGAAATTTCAGCAAAGATGGGAATGAATATAGATAAGCTTTTAGAAAAAATACTTGTAGAAGCCGAATTACTCGAATTAAAAACTAATTTATCTAAAACAGCAAGAGGCGTTGTACTCGAGGCAAAACTTGACAAGGGAAGAGGTCCGATTGCAACAGTGCTGGTTCAGAAAGGAGTTTTGCGAATCGGAGATTCGTTTATTGCGGGAATATACAGCGGCAGAGTAAGGGCTATGTTTGATGAGAGAGAGCATGTACTGGAAACAGCAGCATCCTCTTCACCTGTAGTAGTACTAGGATTTGACGGAGTTCCGCAGGCCGGAGATACTTTTGTTGTACTTGATAATGACAGGGATACCAAAAGTCTTTCAATGAAAAGACAGCAGCTCAAACGCGAACAGGACTTCAGACAGGTTAAGTTTGTTACGCTTGATGATATTTCAAAACAGATTCAGGAAGGTAAACAGGTAGAGCTTAAAATAATACTTAAAGCAGATACTGACGGATCCGCAGAAGCTTTAGCAGATTCTCTTCATAAGTTAACTACAAACGAGACAAAGGTTTCTGTTATTCATAAAGCGGTCGGCACTATCAGCGAATCGGATATTTTGCTTGCGGAAGCGTCCGGCGCTATAGTGATCGGATTCAGCGTAAGACCGAATCTCAAAGCGAGAAAGCTTGCTGAGAAGAATAAAATTGACATTAGATTATATACTATTATATATACGCTTATCGATGAAATAAAAGCAGCTCTTGAAGGAATGCTTGCTCCCGATATTTCGGAAGAAGTTACAGCTACAGTAGAAGTACGTCAGTTATTCAAAGTTCCGAAGATCGGAAACATCGCCGGATGTTATGTTCAGGACGGCAAAATAAACAGGAATAACAAGGTCAGACTTCTAAGGGATGGATTCCAGATTTTCAACGGCGGGATCTCTTCACTTAAAAGAGAAAAGGATGACGTGAGGGAAGTAGAGTCAGGATATGAGTGCGGCATAGGACTTGAAAATTTCAATGACATTAAAATAGGTGATATAATTGAAGCGTTTAAAATTGTTGAAACCAAAAGAAAACTTGTTACGCCTCAGTAGTTAATTAAAAAAACATGGTATTTATATGTCTGTAAGAACGGAAAAAGTTGCGCAGGAGATAAAGAACAAACTAAGTCAGGCAATGTCCAAAGATCTTTCAGAGATCAGCGGATTAGGACTTGTAACAGTAGCAAAAGTTATTGTTACACCGGATCTTAAAATTGCGAAAATATATCTTAGCTTTCTGGGAAATAAAATATCGATAGATGAATGCCTTGAGAAACTGGAAGGAAAAAAGAAGCACATAAGGTTTTTACTTGCAAAGCTGATCATACTTAAATATATGCCTGAGCTGCAGTTTTTTCATGATGACACCATAGAGTATGCGGATAAGATCCAGAAACTATTGAACGAAATAAAGGTAAAAGATACAGATCAGGATCAATCCTAATTAAACGATTAAATGAATTCTGATCTAACCGGAAACGCCAACACGGAATTTTCAAACAGATTAATTTTAGCCGACAAACCGCTTGATCTCACAAGCGCTGATGTAGTTAGAATTTTTAAAAGACAGTTTTCCATAAAAAAGATCGGTCATTCCGGTACGTTGGATCCTCGCGCGACCGGGCTTCTTATATTGTGCACGGATAAAAAGACAAAAGATATAAACGAAATTATAATTCTTGATAAGGAATACGAAGGAACAATAAGAATTGGAGCTGTTACAAAAAGTTTTGATACTGAAACGGCTGAAGAAATTATTACTGATGAAATTAATATATTTGATGATGATATTGAAAGAGTCAGAAAGACATTTTTGGGAGAGATAGAGCAGACACCTCCGATGTATTCGGCTATTAAGCTTAACGGTAAGCCGCTTTACAAACTGGCGAGAAAGGGAAAGGAAGTAATAAGAGAGCCGAGAAAAATTACTGTATCCGAATTTGAAGTAAAAAGAATAAGTGAAACAGAAATATATTTCCGCATCAGCAGCAGTCAAGGGACATATATAAGGACAATTGCAAATGACTTCGGGGAAAGGCTCGGAACCGGCGGATATCTAAAGACATTAAGAAGAACAAGGATTGGAAACTATGGTTTAAGCGGATTAACTGAAGACCTGAACGGAATAAAGTACAGATTGATCTGATCTTCATCAGGTAAGGAGAATCACGTGAAGTAATTTTAAATAAAAGGACAAAAAGGATTTAGGAACTAAATTAATAACTTTTACTTCTTTAATTTGTGAATCCATTTTCGTAATTTTGTAAAAGTTTCAACAATCGTATTAGAGAGATGGCAGAGTGGTTGAATGCGGCGGTCTTGAAAACCGTTGTGGCCTTACGGTCACCGGGGGTTCGAATCCCTCTCTCTCTGCAATAAATAGTGTTCATGTGAAATATTGATTTAATATATATTTTAAAAAGTCCGTAGCAGAATATTAATATTCAGTACGGACTTTTAAATTTTATAAACTTAAAAATATTAAAATGAAAAAAATTGGATTTTATTTAATAATATTACTTATTCCTGTATTAATTACAGGATGTTCAGGTATAAAAGATACTATGGAAAATGCTCAAAGACTTAAGTTTAAACTAGGTAAAGTAGATGGATTGAATATAGCGGGAGTGAAACTGAACAATATAAATTCACTGAATGATCTGAATATTCTGGACGGAGGAAAATTAATTGCTGCATTTGCATCGGGACAGCTGCCGACAAAATTCACTGTAAATCTGATCGCAAAAAATCCTGACACTTATCCCGGCGGTACTAAAGAATCATCCTCACTTATAAAAGGCCTCGACTGGAGACTATTAATTGATAACAAGGAAATCATAACAGGCGGGATTGATAAAACTATTGAAGTCCCGGGAGTAGGAAAATCAACTACGATCCCAATTCCTGTAACAATAGACCTTCTCCGGATCTTTACAGATAATAGCTATGAGAATATACTGAATCTGGCGCTTGCAATAGGAGGAAAGTCCGGTTCGAGCTCAAGACTTACATTAAAGATCAAACCGACTATTGATACATTTCTGGGAGGTATTTCATATCCGGGAGAGATCGACGTGATTGATAAAGAGTTCAGATAAAATTAAAAATGAAAAAATGTAATTAATAATTTAAATCTGAAATATTCAGGAGGAGTTAAAATAAATTTTCTCTGAATTGAGAATGAAAACTCTTATAGACAACGATGTAGAAATTTTCATTTTGTGTTTATCATTATCTTTTAAGAATCCATCAGTATTACTGTCTTTAGCTGATTCTATTGTATATACAATTGCCTGTTTTTGATAAGTGGAATAAACCACGTTCGAATAGGAAAACGAAAGTGAAAATACAATAAAAACAGCAGCTAAAATTTTTTTTAAATTCATCAGATAAAATTATATTCAGAACGGGAAATCTAATTACACTAAAGAAATCAATTTAATTGAATATGAAAATGTGTTTGACTAATTTAACTAAAATTTTTATTTGATATCAGGATTAATATTAGGTATAATATTAGGTTTCATTGTTACAATACCGCCTCTCGGGCCGACTTATTTTCAGATAATACAGCAGGGATTAAAGAATCAGATCAAAAACGGTATAGCAATAGGAGCGGGAGCGGGATTAGTTGACATGATATACATATTGGTATCATTCGGTGGAGTCGCGCTGATTGCAAGTCTTCTGCCTGACAGTATTCTTAATTACTTTTCGAATAATTCTGATTTATTGAAACTGATACTGGCATTAAGCGGAAGTTTATTTGTGATCATTTATGGATTAAAAATTATTTTTACTAAGCAGGATTTTTCACAGCATCTGGCTGATCCGGAAAAGCCGGAATTGAAAATAAAGATTGAAAAGGTTGAAAAAGTATTCAAGAAAACCGAATCACGGATCGATAAATTATTACGCACAAAAGTTCTCGAAAAGCACCACAGTAATATTACAATGAGTTTTATAGCTGGCATAGTGTCTTGCCTTTCATCACCCACTTTACCTGCTTCATGGTTTGCAATAGTCAGTTATCTGAAAAGTTACGGCTTGATTGATTCTAATTTTATTACCGGTTTATTCCTTGCGATCGGTGTATTTATGGGAGCTACTTTCTGGTTTTATTTACTTGTTAAATTCGTTTCAAAAAATTCACTTAAAATTAATCCTGCGACATTAAAAATTCTGAACAATGTTATGGGAATGTTATTGGTAATTATAGGTGTAAGTATATTAATTAAATTGTATTTTAGCGGGATTTGAATTTTACTATTATAAAAAAAACTACACGGAAATATAATAAATCCAATCAATGGACGATCTCTTAAAACCTGTCAAGAATATCTGCACATTCTGTCAGATGCCGATAAAGAATGATACAGAAGCTATATTTTGTAATTCCTGCAGTTCGCCTTATCACAGAGACTGCTGGGCGGAGAACAAAGGCTGCGCTGTGTACGGTTGCGGGGAAAAGATCAGGGATGAAAACGATGAAGTGACGATCAGGGAAGCGATTATTAATATTGAATACCTTATTAACAGGAATCAGTTTTCGGAAGCGATCTTTGAAGGCAAGCAGTATCTGAAGCTTGACAGAAGAAATTCCGAATTAAAAAATCTTTACAACAAAGCGGTTGCGCTGATAAATAACAAGATCAATCTGATGAGCAGCGGAGACGAGGCGTTTGGAAACAAAGATTATAAGGCGGCGGAGATCTATTATAAAAATGTAATAAAATATACTGATGAGACCGAGACGAATTTCGTTAATACAAGACTTGATGTAATCAGAGAAAAAATTCCTGAGCAGAAACGCAGAAGACTTTACACTAATATTCTGATCATAGTAATTATAATTGCAATACTGTCTGCGCTCGGTTATCTGGGATATTACACTTTTATTTTAAAAGAGGACAGGGATTATGCAGAACTTGTAAAGACTGACAAAGCAAATGATCTCAGAACAATGGAGAAGATGATAGGAAAGTATGAGACCTTTCTCAGAAATTATTCAGACGGAAAAAATAAATTAAAAGCTTTAGACAGGATAAATAATTATTCATTTCAGATATCAAGTAATTATTATAAGGATGACTGGAAGCTTGCTTTAAAATATTATAATAAAATTAAAAGCACTCTTGATCCGGAAGAGGCAAAAATATTATATAATAATATTTATAATGTTGCATATGGAGAATATTCGCAAAAAATATCAAACGGAAAGAAATTGAACGGACTGGGTAAATTCAGTGAGTCGCTCAACGAACTTAATAATGCAAAACTGATTTTGACTGTGTTTCCCGAGACAGCCATGTACAGGGACATCAATATACTTGAAGCGAACATTAGTCTGTTAAATAAGAAGATCTCATCTGTTGTAAAATACAATGAGCTTGAAAGAGAAATAAGGGAACAGGATAAAATGCTTGTTAATTTAAGTTCGTCAGGAAATCCGGGATCCATTACGAGGATTATTTCAGCAAGAGTAATGGAGATAACGGATGACGGGATATACCTTTGCAGAGAGCCGGATACGAGGACAATAGTCGCTATAAAAAATAACAACGGTGATTATACAATCGGACAGGCGATCTTTGTTAACACGGAAAGAAAAGGAGATTATAATTATAAGGACTTTGGGAAAGATATTAATCTTGCCATGTATGAAGTAATTTCAGAAGATGGTGAAGACAAAACATACAGCAGTGATGAAAGGCAGTCTATACTTGAGAGAATAAATAATCTTCGTGATCAGAAAGTGAAAATAGACAGTTTGTTTAAGATGAATCTGCTGTAACTATAGAATTTAATTTTAACACTTTCGGATAACCAATTCACACACAAGAAAAAAAGCTTGGTCAATATCAAAATATGAGTTGATTTAAAATGTTAATTTTGATATTTTTAACGTCCTTTGCTATATAGATAAGAAATTTAATGGGTTTAAAACGGGTAGGTAGCGAAGTGGTTAAACGCAACAGACTGTAAATCTGTCGACTCAGGTCTTCGGAGGTTCGAATCCTTCCCTACCCACAGAGATAAATACCGGGGATAATCATCTGGCAAGATTTTCCCGTTTGCATTTTACAGATTCAGGAGAGAAAAAAAATTAAAGAGACAGTTGTATAAAAGTAAAAAGGAAAAAATTTAAGCGGGAGTAACTCAGTTGGTAGAGTCACAGCCTTCCAAGCTGTTGGTCGCGAGTTCGAGTCTCGTCTCCCGCTCAACAAACTGAAACGCTGATGTAGCTCAGTTGGTAGAGCACATCCTTGGTAAGGATGAGGTCACCGGTTCAATCCCGGTCATCAGCTCTGAATCTATTTTTAAGAAAAAAGTTAATTATCATTCCCGAAAAATAATTTCTGTATAATACCAATTAATACCAGTAGAGAGAATCGAAAACATTTCAGCTGAGAAATTTAATTATAAATCAGATCAGCAAACAGGGTCATTAAATTAGATTATCAATAATTTTAGTAAAAAAATAAAATGGCAAAAGAAGGATCAAGAGTAAAGATAAAACTCGTAAGTATAGAGGGACCTCATAAGGGAAAATCTGTATATGTATCATTCAAGAACAGAGTGAATACCAAGGAGAGAATTGAGTTAAAAAAATATTGTAAGTGGACCAGGCAGCATATACTTCACAGGGAATCTAAATGATCTCTGTCAGTCTAACTGCGGGTGTAGCTCAATTGGTAGAGTAGCGGTCTCCAAAACCGTTGGTTGGGGGTTCGAGTCCCTCCTCCCGTGCAAATTGCAGTTTATAATTTTATTCAAAAATGCAAAAAAAATGCAAACTATATGAAAGATAAGATAATAAATTTTTTCGAGGATATATATAAGGAGATGAAGAAAGTTTCCTGGCCTAAGAAAGAAGAGCTTATAGATTCTACTAAAGTGGTGGTGGTTACTATGCTTCTATCTGCAACACTAGTGTATCTGATAGATAAGGGCATCAGTGAACTGTTGAATGCGATATTTTAATAATACTTATATAAATGGCAGAGGAAAAAAAGTTAAACGAATCTGAAGAATTAATATCTGAAGAAGGACAAGATGCAGAAGTCAAGCTTGAAGAGCAGGCCGAAGTGGAATCGGATATCTTTAAATGGTATGCGGTAAGGATCATATCAGGACATGAAAATAAAGTAAAAGCATATCTTGATAATGAAATCAGAAATGAGAAATTGCATGACAGGATAAATAATGTTTTAATTCCTCTCGAAAAAGTATTTGAAGTCAAAGGCGGAAAGAAAAAAGTAAAATTCAAAAATTTTTTACCAGGTTACATTCTTATTGAAGCTGATCTTGATGACAAGATCCGGGATTTCATTTCCAAAACTCCGTCAATAATAAACATGGTTGGATCCAAAAGCGTGAAGGGAACGAAGCTTGAGCCGATCCCATTGAAGTATGATGAGGTAAAGAGAATCAAGTCGATCCTGAATGAGGAAGGTGAAAAAGAAAAACTTGACATTCAGCTGAATGTAGGTGATCCTGTAAAAGTAACCAGCGGACCTTTTAATAATTTCAGCGGAAATATACTGGAAGTAAATCTGGAAAAGTTTAAAGTGAAAGTTATGGTAAGCATATTCGGAAGAAAGACTCCGATTGAGCTTGAATTAACACAGGTAGAAAAAGAAAAATAAATATTAATAATTATATATAATGGCAAAAAAGATAACAGGTTTTATAAAATTACAGATACCGGCGGGAGCTGCAACGATGGCGCCTCCGGTCGGACCTGCCCTCGGACAGAGAGGCGTAAACGGCATGGAGTTCTGTAAACAATTCAATGCAAGGACACAGGATAAAAAGGGATATCTTATTCCTGTAGTGATAACGGTATTTTCAGATAAATCATTTACATTTATCACTAAGACACCACCTGCTGCTGTGCTGCTGCTTAAAGCTCTCGGAATTGAAAAGGGATCCGGTATTCCGAATAAAAACAAAGTCGGTAAAGTTACTCAACAGCAACTGAGAGAAATCGCTGAGACAAAAATGCCCGATCTAAATGTTCATGACGTTGAAGCGGCAATGAGAATGATTGCAGGTACTGCCAGAAGTATGGGGTTATCGGTAGAGAAATAATACCGGTTAATTTTTGAACTTCAATAAACAAATACAAGTAAAATATTAAATTTAAATTTTTTAATTTTTAAAAATGAAATTAACAAAAAAGCAAAAAGACATTCTGAAGAAAGTTGACATAGAAAAGGAATATGATCTTAAGACCGGAGTTACGGAACTTAAGAAAACAGCTTCTGCGAAATTTGATGAATCAGTTGATGTAGCGGTAAGATTAGGTGTAGATCTCAAACATGCGGATCAGGTTGTAAGAGGAACTGTCTCTTTGCCGCACGGAACAGGAAAGACCGTAAGGGTGCTTGTGATAGCAAAGCCGGAAAAGCATGATGAGGCAAGAGAAGCGGGAGCTGATCACGTCGGATATGAGGATTATGTGAAAAAAATTCAGGACGGCTGGACTGACATAGATGTTATTATTGCTGCGCCGGATACTATGGCTGAGCTGGGAAAAATCGGAAAGATACTCGGACCGAGAGGACTTATGCCAAATCCAAAAAGCGGAACAGTAACTCCGAACATTGGTCAGGCGGTTAAAGATGTCAAAGCGGGAAAGATTGATTTCAGAGTTGACAAGACAGGTATTGTTCATTCAATAGTTGGAAAAGTTTCATTTGATGAAAGCAAACTTACGGAAAATATTACGGCATTTATTGATACAATTATAAAACTAAAACCTGCTGCGGCAAAAGGTACATATGTAAAAAGCATAACATTGTCGACTACCATGGGACCCGGAATAAAGATTGATAAGAACCAGGGTATGGTAAAGAAAGCTGCATAAAAAAGAATTTACGCACTCAACAAACATATAATTTGTTTATCAGCTTCGGATAGACAAAACAGATCTAAACAATTACTTTAAAAAGCTAAATTATGAAAAAAGAACAGAAAGTAGAGTCAATCAGAGATATTAAGGAAATGCTTGATTCCTCTGAGGCTATATACTTTACTGATTTCACCGGATTGACTGTCGAGGAAGTGAATGAATTAAGAAGTGAATTTTTTAAATCCGGACTAAAGTATAAGGTATTGAAAAATACTTTAACAGTCAGGGCTTTAAAAGAGACAGACAAATATTCAACTCATTTCGAAAAGCTCGATGAAATGCTTAACGGACCGACGGGAATTGTATTTGCGAAAGATAATCCCGTAGCGCCGGCAAAGATCCTGAAGAAATTTTTTGACAAAATTGAGAGACCTAAGCTCAAGATTGCAATAGTAGAGAATGAAGCTTATGACTCGAAACAACTCAATACACTGGCTTCGCTTCCGACAAAAGAATAAGTGATAGCATCTATCCTCGGTTCACTTGATTCACCAATAAGCGGTATAGTTGGTTCGATCAATGCGGTGATGAGAGATCTTTCCAGTGTAATAGAGGAAGCTGCAAAGAAACGCGCAGCCTAAAATAATTATTATAAACTAAAAAATTAAAAAGAGGTAAAATCAAAATGACAGTAGAAGAAATTGCAGATAAAATCGGTGAGTTAACATTAACTCAGGCTTCAGAATTAAAGAAAATTCTTGAAGACAGATTCGGAGTTACGGCAGCAGCGCCGGTAATGATGGCAGGAGCGCCGACAGCAGCAGCAGCGCCGGTAGAAGAGCAGACTGAATTCACAGTTATACTTGCTGAAGCAGGTTCACAGAAGATCAACGTGATCAAAGCTGTAAAGAATGCAACAGGACTCGGACTTACGGAAGCTAAATCCCTAGTAGAAAGCGCACCGAAACCTGTTAAAGAAAACATTTCGAAAGCAGATGCAGATAAGCTGAAAGCAGACCTTGAAGCAGTAGGCGCAAAAGTCGAAGTAAAATAATTCTTTGACTGTTCTGTTTTATAAAAAAATATATTAAAAAAACCATAATAGTCCCGGCAAAACTCATGCCGGGATTATTTATTAAAATATTCCGGAGGTAAAAACTTGGCAACTATGGATTTAAATCTGAAACTGAATAAGTTAAACAGCAAAAATGACAGACTGACGTTTGCTAAAACGTCCATCACGCATGATCCGCCGGATCTTTTGAATGTACAGGTGCAGTCTTATAAAGATTTTCTGCAGGAAGATGTACCCGCAAGCAGAAGGAAATCACAGGGTCTTCAGAAAGTATTTGAAGATAACTTTCCTATCAGCGATTCAAGAGAGACAGCGTTACTTGAGTTTGTCGATTATTATCTGGAGAAACCTCATTACTCCGTTATCGAATGTCAGGAACAGGGATTAACGTATGCGGTACAGGTAAAGGCGAGATTAAGATTGTCAACAAAACCGAATGCAGCCGCAAAAGAGTATAACTATACAATAGAAAATGACGTGTATCTCGGGAATCTTCCTTACATGACTCCGAGAGGCAGCTTCATTATTAACGGCGCTGAGAGAGCAATAGTAAGTCAGCTTCACAGATCGCCGGGCGTAGTATTCGGAGAATCAACTCATGCAAACGGTACAAAGCTTTACTCAGCAAGGGTTATTCCTTTTAGAGGTTCATGGGTTGAATTTACCACAGATATTAATAACCTGCTTTACGCTTATGTAGACAGAAAGAAAAAATTTTATTTCTCAACACTGCTGAAAGCGCTCGGGTTTACGGAACATGTGAATATGCTCGAACTTTTTGATCTTGTGGAAACTGTAAAAGTGAATGATAAAAATTATCTTGATTATACCGGAAGGATAGTACTTGAAAATGTTATCAACAAGGATACAGGTGATGATATCGGAATTAATGCCAACAGCATTTTATCGGACGAGCAGCTGGTCTCAATAACCAATGCAAAGATCAAAGAGCTTAAGCTATTGAAATCCGATCCGACGGACGGAGAGATGGTAATTTATACAACAATTATAAATGATGAAGATGAGACGGACGTTTTACTGGAAAAGCTTCCGGCAGACACGTCACCGAAGGACAAAAAAGCAGCAGCTGCATTATTAGAGTCTGAAGCTGAAAGCGCAAGAAGTTATATTGAAAAATTATTTTTCAATACAAAGAAATATGATCTCGGTGAAGTCGGAAGATACAAGATCAATTATAAATTAGGCACGAACATTGATCCGCACATTACGATACTTACTCAGGAAGATCTTGTGAATATAATTAATTATATCAGGGATCTTGTTGACGGCAGGAAAGATGTGGATGACATTGACCATCTTGGTAACAGAAGAGTCAGGACAGTGAATGAGCAGTTATCAGCGCAGTTCTCATTAGGACTTTCGAGAATGTCGAGAACCATCAGAGACAAGATGAGCATTCATGATGAAGAAAATTTAACACCTTCGAAACTGATCAGCGCAAGACCTATCACAAGCGCGCTTGCATCATTTTTTGGAACGAGTCAGCTTTCACAATTTATGGATCAGACAAATCCTTTGGCTGAGATGACTCATAAGAGAAGGATCAGTGCACTGGGACCGGGCGGACTTTCAAGAGAACGCGCTGGATTTGAAGTAAGGGACGTTCACTATACTCATTACGGCAGGTTGTGTCCGATTGAAACTCCGGAAGGACCGAACATTGGTTTGATATCTTCGCTTTGCATTCATTCAAGGATCAATGAACTCGGTTTTATTGAGACGCCATACAGAAAAGTGGAGAACGGAAGAGTCACAGACAAGATCGAATATTTATCAGCAGAGATTGAGAATTTTTATAAGATAGCTCAGGCAAATGCGCCGATTGATGATAAGGGAAAATTCGTTAATGATAAAGTAAAAGGAAGATTCAAAGGTGATTTCCCGTTACTGCATCCGAATGAAATTGATTATATGGATGTGGCTACAAATCAGATCGTTAGCGCCGCCGCAGCACTGATACCGTTCCTCGAACATGATGACGCTAACAGAGCGCTGATGGGCAGTAATATGCAGAGACAGGCAGTACCGCTTCTCAGACCGGAGTCGCCGGTTGTCGGAACAGGGTTCGAAGAAATCATTGCGAGAGATTCGAGAACATTACTGACTGCAGAAGCAGACGGAACAGTTGAATATGTAAGCGGAGACAGGATCATTGTAAAATACAATATCAAAGAAGATTCAGATGAGAGTTTACTCAGCTTTGATGACAGAAAACTAGTTGTATATAATTTAATAAAATTCCTGAGAACCAATCAGGACACATCTATAAATCAGAGACCGATTGTAAAAGAAGGTCAGAAGATAAAGAAAGGCGATATACTTGCAGATGGTTCATCGACTGAGAAAGGCGAACTCGCGCTTGGAAGAAATGTGCTTGTTGCATTTATGCCATGGAGAGGTTATAACTATGAAGATGCGATTGTCATCAGTGAAAAATTAGTAGCAGATGACGTTTATACATCGATTCACATTGAAGAATTCAGTCTTGAAGTAAGAGATACAAAGAGAGGCGAAGAGGAACTTACAAAAGAAATTCCCAATGTCAGCGAAGAAGCTACAAAAGATCTGGATGAAAACGGAATTGTAAGAGTCGGCGCGGAAGTAAAAGAAAATGATATATTAATCGGAAAGGTAACTCCAAAAGGAGAGACAGAACCGACACCTGAAGAAAAGCTTTTAAGAGCGATCTTCGGTGATAAAGCGGGAGATGTTAAGGATGCTTCGCTGAAAGCGACTCCGGGACTGAAAGGTATTATTATCAACAACAAACTTTTCTCAAGAAAAACAAGAGACACTGAAAGCAAGAGAGATGAGAAAAGAAAGATAGATAAATTTGAAGCTGAGAGAAAGAAAGAGATCAAAGATCTTAATCACAAGATAGCTGAAAAGTTTGACATACTCCTAGAGGGAAAAACCTCAAAAGGTATGAAAGACAGGAAAGGAAATATCTTAGTCAAGAGCGGATCAGCATTCAAGAAAAGCGCTTTAATGAATCTGATCGAAAACGACGGATATGTACTCGCTGACTTTGATTATGATGCAGACTGGTCGGACAGTAACAGAGCAAATTCTCTGATTCCGGACATTTACAGGAATTATACATTCAAGCAGAACGAAATAGAAGAGAGATACAAGAGATTAAAAGACAAGGTGAAATTAGGAGATGAACTTCCGACAGGCGTTGTAAAGCTTGCGAAGGTTTATGTCGCGAAGAAAAGAAAATTATCAGTAGGCGATAAGATGGCGGGAAGACACGGTAACAAAGGTGTCGTTGCCAAGCTTGTGCCTCAGGAAGACATGCCGTTCTTACCGGACGGAACGCCTGTAGATATAGTATTGAATCCGTTAGGAGTTCCTTCGAGAATGAACCTTGGACAGCTTTATGAAACAGCGCTCGGCTGGGCTGCAAAGGCAATGGGTGTGAAATTCGCGACTCCGATCTTTGACGGAGCGACAGTTGCTGAGATAGTGGAAATGCTAAAGAAAGCTGGTTTGGATGAAAACTCGAGGACACATCTTTATGACGGTATGACGGGAGAGAAATTCGATCAGAGAGTCACATGCGGATATATTTATATGTTAAAACTTTCCCACCTTGTGGATGACAAGATACACGCAAGGTCAATCGGGCCATACTCGCTGATTACACAGCAACCGCTCGGCGGAAAAGCGCAATTCGGCGGACAGAGATTCGGAGAGATGGAATGCTGGGCATTGCAGGGATACGGAGCTGCTAATATATTACAGGAGATGCTCACTTACAAAAGTGACGACGTAACCGGCAGAAGCAAAGTATATGAAGCTATTATTAAAGGCGAAAATTTACCGGAACCCGGAATTCCTGAATCATTCAATGTATTGCTTAAAGAGCTTCAGGGATTGTGTCTTGATATAAATCTTGAAGAGTAATTCAGGCTGCAATGCATAGATTCAACCGAATGTTAAATACATTCATTTAAAAAAATCTGATTAAAAAGAAAATTAAATAAGAGGTTAAAATGGCTTTTAAAACAGAGCACAAGAGAAAAAGATTTTCGAAAATTACTATAAATCTTGCGTCAACGGATGCGATTATCTCGAGATCATTTGGTGAAGTATTAAAGCCGGAAACTATTAATTACAGGACATTCAAACCGGATAAAGACGGTTTGTTCTGTGAGAAGATATTCGGTCCGGTCAGAGACTGGGAATGTCACTGCGGAAAATATAAAGGCATAAGATATAAAGGAATAGTCTGCGACAGATGCGGAGTGGAAATTAATCTTAAAAATGTCAGAAGAGAAAGAATGGGGCACATTACTTTAAGCGTGCCAGTAGTTCATATCTGGTATTTCAGATCACTTCCGACAAAGATAGGATATGTACTTGGAATTTCCTCCAAAGAACTTGAGAGGATAATTTATTATGAAACCTATGTAGTTATAAATCCGGGTAAGTCGAGTTATAAAAAGATGCAGCTTATCACGGAAGATGAATATAATGAAGTGCTTGACACAATGACAGAAGATGAGCATAATATGGACGATGATGATCCGAAAAAATTCGTTGCAGGTCAGGGAGGAGAAGCTGTTAAGGAATTGCTGAAAAGTATAAATACTGAAGATGAGATCACAAGACTAAGAGCTGAACTGAAAAACGATCCATCAGCTTTAAAAAAGATGGAGAATATAAAGAGACTCAGAATACTTGAAGCATTCAGGATCAAACCGGGCGGAAAGCCGAACAAACCTGAGTGGATGGTGCTTGACGTAGTGCCGGTAATACCTCCGGAGCTAAGACCTCTTGTACCGCTTGAAGGCGGAAGATTTGCAACAAGTGATCTGAATGATCTTTACAGAAGAGTTATAATCAGAAACAACAGATTAAAAAGACTTATTGATATAAAAGCTCCTGAGGTTATTTTAAGAAATGAAAAGAGAATGCTTCAGGAAGCAGTGGATGCATTGCTTGACAATTCAAGAAGAGTTACAGCAGTCAAAGCTGAGAACAGAGCATTGAAATCGTTGTCGGATATTCTGAAAGGAAAGCAGGGAAGATTCAGACAGAATCTGCTTGGTAAGAGAGTTGACTATTCCGGTAGAACTGTAATTGTAGTCGGTCCTGAATTAAAACTTCACCAATGCGGACTTCCGAAAGACATGGCTCTTGAGTTATTCAAGCCGTTTGTTATAAGAAGACTAATTGACAGGGATTATGTCAAGACTGTAAAGAGCGCGAAAAAATTAATTGATAAAAGAACGCCGGAAGTATGGGACATTCTTGAGAATGTGATAAACGGTCATCCGGTACTTCTGAACAGAGCGCCGACACTTCACAGATTAAGTATTCAGGCGTTTCAGCCGGTGCTTATAGAAGGTAAGGCGATCACACTTCATCCGTTTGTTTGTATAGCATTCAACGCTGACTTTGACGGAGATCAGATGGCGGTTCACGTACCGCTTTCATACGAGGCGCAGCTAGAAGCTCAGATCATGATGCTTTCGTCACACAATATTCTCTCGCCGCAAAATGGCGCGCCGATCACTATTCCGAATCAGGAATTGATATTGGGATGTTATTATCTTACAAAAGAACTTCCGGGCGATCTAGGAGAAGGGAAAATATTTTCTTCATCTGATGAAGTCATGCTGGCATTTGACAATAAAAAAGTTGGAATGCATGCCAGGATAAAAGTAAGAATAAAAGGCCAGATAATTGATACAACTGTAGGCCGGGTAATATTCAACAGGATAGTACCGGAGAAGATACCATTTATCAATGAACTTCTGAAAAAGAAAAAGATCATTGAGATGATCAACATGATCTACAATAATGTTGGAAATTTAGAGACGTCTGTATTCTTAGATAATTTAAAAGAGATCGGATTCAAGTTTGCAACTTTAGGCGGATTGTCCGTGAACATTGATGATATTGAAGTGCCGAAGACAAAGGATAAGATCATAGAAGAGGCATTTTTAAGAGTGGATAAAATTGAAAAATCAAAAGCAAAAGGTATTATTTCCGAGAATGAAAGATATAATAAAGTAATTGATATCTGGACTCACGTTCGGGATGAAGTAAAAAGAGACCTGATGCTAAATCTTACAAAGTCAAAGCAGGGTTTTAATTCTCTTCACATGATGATAGATTCCGGCGCAAGAGGTTCCGCGGAACAGGTCAGTCAGCTTGCCGGAATGAGAGGACTTATGCAGAAACCACAGAAGTCGCTTACAGGTCAGGCGGGAGAGATCATTGAGAATCCTATCATTGCAAATTTCAAAGAAGGATTATCAATTCTTGAATACTTTATCTCTACACACGGAGCGAGAAAAGGACTTGCTGATACAGCTCTTAAAACTGCAGACGCAGGTTATCTAACAAGAAGACTTGTGGATGTGGCGCAGGATGTTATTATTATTGAGGTAGATTGTAAAACTATCAGAGGTGTAGTAACAGAAGCTCTTAAGGAAGGTGAAGATGTTAAAGAAACTCTGTCAGAAAGAATTCTTGGAAGAGTTGCAGTGAATGATGTAGTTAATCCTCTTACAAAGAAAGTAATTATTAAAGCAGGTGAACTAATAACAGATGAACTTGCAAACTTAGTCGCTGAAACTCCGATCACACAGGTGGAAATAAGATCTGTGCTGACATGCGAACTTAAAAGAGGAGTCTGCGCAAAATGTTACGGTAAAAATCTTGCAACCGGAAAAATGGTGGAAGTAGGCGAAGCGGTTGGTATCGTTGCCGCCCAGTCAATCGGTGAGCCGGGAACACAGCTTACACTGAGAACTTTCCACATCGGAGGAACTGCAAGTAAGATCATTTCGCAGTCACAGATCACAACAAAGTTCGAAGGTAAAGTAAAATTTGAAAATATAAAGATCGTAGAATATAAAGGCGGAGCAAGTACTGAATACGTATCACTCAGCCGAAACGGACTGATAAACATTATTGATGATAACGGATCGCAGTTAGCAAGATATACAGTGCCTTACGGAACACATCTTAAAGTGAAAGATAAAGAGAAGGTTCCGAAAAATGCAATTTTGTATGAATGGGATCCATACAATTCCGTGATAGTTGCAGAGGATGACGGTGTCGTCAATTACTTTGAAATGGAAGAAGGCAAGCAGTATGATATTTCAAAAGATGAACAGACCGGATTTTTACAGAAGATAGTTATTGAATCAAGAGACAAGACAAAGTCACCGACGATTCAGATATTGAATCCGAAAAATGAAAAACTTTTAAGTTCGTATCTGATACCTGCAAAAGCTTCACTTTTAGTAGACAACGGCGCTGATGTAAAAGCAGGAACAATCATTGTCAAGATTCCGAGGGAATCCGGAAAGACAAGAGATATTACCGGAGGTCTTCCGAGAGTTACTGAATTATTCGAAGCTAGAAGTCCGAGCGATCCTGCGAAAGTTGCGGAGATCAACGGAACTGTAGAGATTGGAAAGATATCCAGGGGAAGCAGAGAAGTACGGATCATCAGTAAAGACGGCAGTAAAGTAATTGATTATAAAATACCAATAGGGAAACATATTCTTGTAAGACACGGGGATGTTGTTAAATCCGGTGAGCCGCTAACAGGCGGAGCATATGATCCGGTTGACATTCTTAAGATCAAAGGTGTTGCTGAAGTTCAGGAATATCTTGTAAACGAGATCCAGGAAGTTTACAGAATACAGGGTGTAAAAATTAATGATAAGCATATTGAAGTAATAGTGAGACAGATGCTTCAGAAAGTGAAAGTTACAGATACCGGAGATACAAATTTTCTTGAAGGTGATGTGGTAAATAAAATATTATTTGCTGAAAAGAATGAAGAACTTAAGGGAATGGTCGTTGTAACGGACATAAACGGTTATGACAAAGTACAGGATGGTCAGGTGCTCAGCAAGAAAGAAGCAAAAGAAATGAACGCTGCGCTAAAGAAAAAAGACAAACCAGTATTTAAGGTCAGGGATGCAATTCCTGCTACAGCGGAGCCGGTGCTTTTAGGAATAACTCAGACTTCACTGACTACAGAAAGCTTTATCTCTGCGGCATCATTTCAGGAAACAACCAAAGTACTTACAGATGCAGCAATAAGAGGTAAAGTAGATCATCTGCTCGGGTTGAAAGAGAATGTTATTATCGGTCAGCTGATACCGGCCGGAACAGGACTTAGGAAGTATAAGGAAATACTTGTTACTGAAAAAAGTGAATATGTAGAAGAAGAAGAGACGCCGAAGAAAAAGACAAAAAAGAAAAAGACTGAAGAAGTAGAGTCATAATTTCGTCAGATATTTTAATACATAAGACCACTCTTTGGAAACAGAGAGTGGTTTTTTTTTTGATTTTACAGATTAGTTTTGGGGGTTTAGTTAGAAAATACTGCGCCTGAAATTAAAGTAGTAATAAGTATTGTATATCAAATACCTTCACTAGCACTTTCACTTCCTTTCTTCACACTATTTATAAAAACTTGAATATTACTTAGAAATCACAAAAATCGATTTGACATTAATATTATTTTACGTATTTTTGTATATTAGTGGAGTAAAGTGGAGAAGAGTGGAGAATATTGAAAATCATTGATTTTCAACTAATTCCCCTAATAATGTTAAGAAAACATTATTTTTCTTTTCTTCAAAATACATAAGTTATTTTCAAATTAAAATTCTACAATGTTTCAGGGACATTCAATCTGTAATTTAGATGCCAAATCCCGTTTAATTTTGCCTGCAAAATTCCGGAAATATATAAAACCAGAAGCGGACAATAAACTGGTTTTGACTAAAGGTATGGATGACTGTCTTCTTGTCTATCCGCAGGATGAATGGGAAAAAGTTAAACAGGTCATGCTGAATTTTAATCCTTTCAACGGAGAGGAAAGAAATTTCACACGGGTGTTTTTATACTATGCAAATGAATGCGAGCTTGACTCTCAAAACAGGATACTGATCCCTACTGATCTGCTTCAGTTAGCCGGATTAAAAAAAGAAGTGATCGTTCTTGGTCTTTTGGATAAAATGGAAATATGGGATCCTGACAAAAAGAAAAATTATGATAACTCAATATCGAGCACTTATGAAGAGATAGCAGAGAAAGTATCTGAAATAGTAATTACAAGAACCAACAATAAAAGTTAGTAATAAATCAAATTTTCATGAAACAAAGAATGTGAATTTTAATTTTACAATAAAATGAATGAAGAAAACTTTCACATTCCCGTTCTTTCAAATAAGGCTGTAGAGTATCTTATAAATGAAAATATTGAAAATCATATTCTCGTGGACGGAACTCTTGGCGGAGGCGGATACACAAAACTTATCTGCGGACAATCGTCATTCAGCGGAAAAGTAATTGCAATAGATAAAGATGAACATGCGTTCAGACATGCGAAGCAGATTCTGAATGAATTCGCTGACAGAATAATATTTGTTAACGGAAATTTTGCTGATATAAATGAAATTATCTCCGCTGCCGGTTTCGATTTTATTTCAGGGATCGTACTGGATCTCGGGCTTTCATCTTTTCAACTCAATGAAGAAGACGGATTTAGTTTTATGAAAGATACTCCGCTTGATATGAGAGCATTTAAAAAAGATGAACTTACTGCTTCAGAAATCCTGAATACATACAGTAAGGATGAGCTCACCGAACTTTTTGGGAATTACGGTGAGATAGGAAACGCAGGGAGATTATCGGATGCAATTTATAAAAACCGAAAAGTAAAAAAAATTGCAACTACTTTTGATCTGGTAAATATTGTGACTGATGAGTACAGTCTGGGAAATAAAAACAAGATAGATTTTCTGGCAAAAATTTTTCAGTCTCTAAGAATAGAAGTAAACTGTGAACTAAAAAATCTTGAACAAGCTCTGGCAGATTCAACAGATTTATTAATTCCAGGCGGAAGAATTGTTATTGTATCATATCATTCACTTGAAGACAGAATCATAAAAAATTTTTTCAGGGATAAGAAGAAAACTTCAGAAAAAACAGATGATCCGTTTTTTGATAAAGATATTGATCCTGTCCTAAGAATACTGACTAAAAAACCGGAAGCGCCTTCCCGGGAAGAAATAAGAAAAAACTCCAGATCCAGAAGCGCAAAATTAAGAGCAGCAGAAAAAATTTAAACCAAAATAAAATATGAAAAAGCCTAACAAAAAAATCTCTATTTTCTATTTTCTAATCTGTCTATTCATCACATCTTTAATTCTTGTAATTTACATCAACAACATTATTCAGGTAAATCAGATAATGGTAAGAAATAATGAGCTAAAAGAAGATCTCAGAAAAGCTATTCAGAAGAATGAGCAGCTTCTTACAGAAACTGAGAAACTTTCATCATTTGAAAGAATAAATTCGCTGGCACATGAAAAACTGGATCTTACCTTCAGGGAAAGTTCAGTTTCAGAAAATAAAAACATAACAATTAAAAAATCAGAATTGAAATAATTTTACTAAATTTTTTTGCAGTATAAACTTTATAAATCACCCGGTAAAGATCTAGTTCAGAGAAGAAAGATAAATGTGACATTACTTTTATTCTCAATACTTTTTATTGCAATATTTATAAAGTTGTTAAGAGTCCAGATCATTGATACAGAAAAATATAAAATCGCCGCAAGAAAGCAGTATGAAAATAAAATAGTCCTCTCTCCATACAGGGGTTTGATATTTGACAGAAATATGAACGTACTTGTCTCAAACTCCTATGAATATTCAGTTGCAGCAGATCCTAATATGATCGACGATCCGGAAAAAGCCGCACAGTTTTTTTCAGATAAATTCGGAAAGGACAAAAATGAATATTTGTCAAAACTTAAATCGATAAACACTTCATTCATTTACCTCGAAAGAAGAATTGATGACAATAAAACAACCGGGCTCGATACTCTGAGCATGAACGGAATAATTGTTTTGAAAGAACCTAAAAGAGTTTATAACTATAACAGGCTGGCATCTCAGATACTGGGGTTTACCAATATAGACAATAAAGGTCAGATGGGAATCGAACTTTCTATGGAAAGTGAACTTGCCGGCAAAGAAGGATTTGTAATAATGCAGAGAGACGGGAAAGGTAATAACAGACCGTCTCTGGAGTTTCCCCGAAAGGAACCCGAGAATGGAAACAATCTCGTGCTGACACTTGATATTAACATTCAGAGAATAGCTGAAGAAGAACTTGCCGCAGGTGTAAACAAATTTAATGCAGACGGCGGAAAAGTAATTGTCATGTCAGTAAAGACGGGAGAAATTCTTGGAATGAGTTCATACCCTACTTTTGATCCGAATAAAATTTCCACTTCAGATACTGCAGGGATGAAGAATGCAGTACTGACGGATATTTATGAACCCGGATCAACTTTCAAAATAGTTGCAGCTGCAGCCGCACTGGAAGAAAAGCTGGAAGATAAAAATTCTATTATTGCTACAGAAAGCGGTAACGAAATTACTGGTACAAACATAAAAGATGTTCACAGCTCATCGAGCTTGAGTTTCCAGCAGGTGATAGAGCAGTCAAGTAATGTCGGATTCAGCAAAATTGCTTTGAAGATCGGACCTGAAAAGTTTTATAAATACGCGAGAGATTTTGGGTTTGGCATAAGTTCAGGTATTGAACTTCCGGGTGAGAACAAAGGTCTCCTGAAAAAACCAATTGAGTTTTCAGGTGTTTCACTTCCCTATATGTCGATTGGTTATGAAGTTATGGTCAATGCCCTACAGATCGCAAATGCATATTCAGCCATCGCCAATAAAGGCGTAATGATGAAATCTTATATCATTAAAAGAGAAACCGGATCAAACGGTAAATTAATTTTTGAAAATAAACCAACTGTTTTAAGACAGGTCATTTCTGAAAATACTGCACAGACACTCAGCCTGTTGCTCACCGGAGTAGTAGAGCGCGGAACCGGTGTCGACGCGAAGATAGAAGGAGTGCAGGTTGCAGGAAAGACAGGAACTTCACAAAGACTGGTGAACGGAGCGTATACAAGCAATTCCCATAATTCTTCATTTGCAGGTTTTTTCCCTGCTGATGATCCTAAGGTAATAATTATGGTAATTGTCAATAATCCTAAATCCGGGGAATATTACGGAGGTAAAGTAGCTGCTCCGATATTCAAAAACATTGCATCTAAGATCCTGAATATTCCTGCGGTAACAGATTTTCATTCCGAAGAATATTATAATTCAGCATCAGTAAATATTAATGTTAATTCCGCAGAAAATGAAATTAAAGAAATAAATGCCGGCAGTATCCTAATCCCTAATTTTGTGAATCTCAGACTTGACGATGCAAAGGATATTTTATTTGAAAATAATATGAGATATGAAATTATTGAAAATAATACCGAAACTAATGTAAGCTCCGGTTCAAAAATAATTGAGTCACAGTTCCCGGAGGCGAATCAAAATATTAACCCGGTTGATATTCCGGTCATAAAACTTGTAGTTAAGAATGCAAATGTTTCTGATGACAGACTGGTAACAGTGCCGGATGTGAAAGATCTTAGTCTCAGAAAGGCAATTAACATTCTGCTCTCGGAAGGTCTTGATATGGAAATTATTGGTAGCGGAAAAGTAACAGGACAGACCCCGACTTCAGGGACCAGGCTTCTCCACGGATCAAGAGTCATTTTGTATTGCAGGGATTAAAATGAAATTATCAGAATTATCGAAAAAGCTTTCTGAACGTTCTTTGAAATATAAATTTGATATTCCGGAAGATGCGGAAATTACCGGCATTAGTTATGATTCGAGAAAAATACATCCGGGAAATATTTTTTTTGCAGTTAAAGGTCTTCAGAGCGACGGAAATAAGTTTATAACTGAAGCGATTGCAAAAGGAGCTGTACTTGTTTTCACGGAAGAAGAATCTGATTCAGTCGGGAAACTTCCTGTGATCAGTGTGAAAGAGATCAGAAAATATATGGCAGTAGTCAGCGGAATATTTTACGGCGATCCTTCTTCAAAGCTGAAACTGATAGGTATAACCGGAACTAACGGAAAGACCACTACTTCCTATTTGATTCATTCAATGCTGAGTGAAGCAGGCTATAAAACCGGTTTAATAGGAACGATAGAATACAGGATCGGGGATAAGAAATTTGAATCAAAACTCACAACACCTGACTCAGTGGAATTAAACATGATATTGAATATAATGGCGATTGAAAATATCGAATACTGTGTAATGGAAGTCTCATCCATCGCCTTGTCAATGGACAGAGTTTACGGATTAAAATTTGATACAGCGGTCTTTACAAATTTAACAAGTGAGCATCTGGATTTTCATAAAGATATGGAATCCTATTTTATTGCAAAAAAAATTTTATTTGACTCCCTTTCAGAAAATTCATTTGCTTTGTCAAACATCGACGATGAATACGGTGAGATGATTACGGAAGAGACTAAAGGGCATAAAATATTTTACTCTATTGATGCATCAGTAAAAAATAAAAAAGATCTTAATGCGAAAAATGTAAAGCTTGATATAAATGGTATTAAGTTTGATTTACTAAGATCGGGTGAGAGTACTGAAATAAGCTGCGGCCTCGCGGGAAGATTTAATGTGTATAATGCGTTAGCGTCGGCCGGAACAGTTTTGAATTACGGAGTAGATCTGAATTGTATTAAGACCGCTTTATCAAAGTTCGAAGGCGTGCCCGGAAGATTTCAGAAATTACAAATGCCTAACGGAGCGGTATCGGTAATTGATTATTCTCATACATCGGATTCTCTGAAAAATGCAATCGATGCAGCTAGAGAAATTATTGATGATGAAGGAAAAGGCGGATCGCTTATTACCATATTCGGATGCGGAGGAAATAAGGATAAAACCAAAAGACCTGTGATGGGAAAGTTTGCAACGGAATTATCAGACTATACAATAATAACTTCAGACAATCCGAGATTTGAAGAACCTCTGGAAATAATAAAAGAAATTGAATCAGGTATAAAATCCGATAAAAAATATGAAGTGATTGAAAACAGAGAAGAAGCAATTAAAAAGGGAATTGAAGTTTCTTCTCCAGGTGATATTATTTTAATTTGCGGAAAAGGTCATGAGACTTATCAGGAAGTAAAAGGAATAAGAAGTCATTTTGACGACAGAGAAATAGTGCTGAAATATATGAATCAGAACAGCGGAAATGCTGAAGCTTAAAGATCTATTGTCAGTTGAACATTCGGAAAGCATTTTAAGCGGACTCAAGCCGGATGAAAAATTTTCAGGGGTGTCCATTGATTCGCGAAACGTTAGTAAGAATGAAATATTTTTTGCAGTTAAAGGTGAGAATTTTGATGCGCATGATTTTCTGAATGATGTTTTTAAAAAAGGAATAAAAACTTGCTGTAGTAAATAAGAGCTGGTACAACAAAAACAAAAGTAAGTATAAAGGAAAATCATTGATAACAGTTGAAGATACAATTCAGGCGCTTGGTCAGTTTGCTGCCGGGCACAGAAGCAGATTCAGCATACCCGTGTTTTGTATAGGAGGCAGTAACGGTAAGACCACTACAAAAGATCTGGTGTCAGCGGTCTTATCGGAGAAATTTAATGTGCTGAGTACTACCGGCAATCTGAATAATCATATCGGTCTTCCGCTTACTCTGCTAAAGTTAAAGAAATCTCATGACATTGCAGTGCTGGAAGTCGGCTGCAATCATTTTAAAGAAGTGGAATATCTTATGAACATCGCAAGACCTGAATTCGGAATGGTCACAAATATTGGTAAAGAGCATCTTGAGTTTTTTAAAGATCTGAACGGTGTTGCGAAAGCTGAATTTGAGCTGTATGATTATCTTGAAAAAAATTCAGGAACAGTATTCATGAACTTCGATGACAAATTCATAAGTAACAAATCGAAGAAAATTAAAAAAGCAAAAGTGATTTCCTATTCATATGATTTTAAAACAGATGTAACGGGAACATTTGAAGGATATAATAAAAATTATCATCCGGTATTAAAAGTGCGTCATAATTTAAAGTCATTCACAGCGACCATTTCAACATTTGGAAAGCATTCAATTTACAATGGTCTTGCTGCAGTATCAGCAGGTCTGGCTTTTGAAGTAAATGTAAGTTCTTTAAAAAAAGCTTTAAAGAATTTTAAACAAAGCTCTTCAAAAAGAATGGAAATTATTGATCACAAAGGAATAAAGTTTATAAATGATTCTTACAACAGCAATCCGGAATCAGTAAAAATGGGTCTGGAAACTTTGCTTGGCTTTGAGAGCAAAGGAGAAAAGTACGCTGTACTTTCTGATATGCTGGAGCTCGGTAAAGGCAGCGCAGAAGAGCATTCGGAGATAGGCAGATATGCGCTGAAAATCGGAATTAAGAATTTGTTCACATACGGAAAATTTTCTCTGAACACATTTAAAAGCGCAGGGAAAATAAAGAATAATTTCTATTTTGATGACAAGTCCGATCTATCCGAAATGCTCAAAAGAAATTTGAGATCAGGAGATGTTGTGTATGTGAAAGGTTCCAGAGGTATGAAGATGGAAGAGGTAATCAATAATATAATTCAAAATTAAATTAACATGCTGTATAAATTAGCGGAATATATAAACGCAGTCTTTGATCCGCCGGGATTTGATATATTCAGATTTATAACATTCAGATCGGCGCTGTCCGCAATTACCGCTTTGTTAATCAGTTTTATTTTTGGTCCGAAGATAATTAAGATATTAAAGAGTAAGCAGATCGGTGAAGCAAGAAAGGAAGACGGTCCGCAGTTCCACTGGTCAAAAGCCGGTACACCTACAATGGGAGGATTTATCATTTTACTTTCCGTTGTGATCCCGGTATTGCTTTGGGGCGATCTCGGAAATATTTATGTGATAATAATTTTATTTGTAACGATAGCGCTTGGACTTGTCGGATTCGTTGATGACTATCTGAAGGTAGTAAAGAAATATAAAAAAGGACTTGCCGAGAGATATAAAATGCTTGGTCAGATAACTGTTGGTCTTATAGTTGGACTTGCAATATATTACCTGCCTCAGTTCGAAGGAATAAATTCCGTAACTACTATTCCGTTTCTGAAAGACTTTGAATTTGATTTCTCATATGCATACATACCGATAGTAGTTTTTATAATTACCGCTACTTCAAATGCCGTAAACTTCACTGACGGACTTGACGGACTTGCGGTCGGAACGGTCGGGATAGTGGCTTTAACACTTGGTATAATAGCTTATGTATCCGGTAATGTCGAGACATCAAAGTATCTGAACATTATATATCTCCGGGGAAACGGCGAACTTGCGATATACTGCACTGCTCTTGTCGGAGCGGCACTTGGATTTCTATGGTACAACTTTTTCCCGGCGCAGGTATTTATGGGTGATACCGGTTCTCTTGCGCTCGGAGGAGCTGTAGGAACATTGTGCGTGCTGGTAAAAAAAGAATTCATGCTGCCAATACTCGGCGGAATATTTTTTGTCGAAGCATTATCAGTGATCATGCAGAGATATTATTTTAAGTACACCAGAAAAAAATACGGCGAGGGAAAAAGAATTTTCAGAATGGCTCCGATCCATCATCATTTTGAAATGCAGGGAATCCCTGAACCGAAGATAGTAATAAGATTCTATATAGTAGCAGTTATCCTTGCCATTATTACTTTAGCATCATTAAAAATCAGATAATGGAACCGGACAACAGTTCTTATACAATACTGGGAGCGGGAAGAAGCGGAATTGCTGCGGCTGCTTTACTTAAGAAAAACGGATTTAAAGTTTTTCTCAGTGAGGAAAATCCGGAGGAGAATTTAAAGTATTTCAGAAAAGACATTCTTACAGATGATAACATTGAATATGAAACCGGAGGACATTCGGATAAAATTTTTGAGAATGATGTATTCATTGTCAGTCCCGGAATTTCTCCGGAAAGCGAAGTTATTAAAAAGGCGACTGCTCTTGGTAAAAAAATATATTCGGAAATTGAGATCGCATTCCGTTTCTGCAAATGTCCGGTAATTGCGATAACGGGAACAAACGGAAAGACTACTACAGCCGTACTGACCGGTGACATTTTTAAGAATGCAGGATACGATACAAAAGTCTGCGGGAATGTGGGAGTTGCTTTTTCTGAGATAGTGGGCGAACTGAAGGAGGATTCGATTGTAGTGCTGGAGGTCAGCAGCTATCAGCTTGAGTATACAGAGAAATTCAGACCGGAAGTTTCAGTGATACTTAATATAACTCCCGATCATATTGACTGGCATAAAAGTTTTAAGAATTATCTGAATGCAAAGGGAAAGATCAGGGAGAATCAAATGCAAACGGACCTGTCAGTGATCAACTTTGATGATAAGATCCTGAGAGAAGATTTAAAAAGTACAGATGCTGAGAATGCTTATTTCAGTATTTATGAAGATCTAAAAGATTCGGAAACTAAGAAGGGATGTATGGTTGCAGAGGGAAACATAATTTATTTTGATAAAAACAAAAATGTAAATGAAGTAATAATGAAAACATCGGAAATAAATATAAGAGGAAATCATAATTTATATAATTCGCTTGCAGCAGTTATTTCAGCAAGAGCTTTTAATATAAAAAAGGAAATAATACGGGATACTCTGATCTCGTTTAAAGGTGTTGAGCATAGAATAGAGTTTGTAAGAGAACTGAACGGGGTAAAATATTACAATGATTCTAAAGCGACAAATATTGATTCGATGCTGGTAGCGCTCGAGACTTTTGATAAAAACGTTATCCTTATTATAGGAGGCAGGGAAAAGGGAAATGATTATTCATTAGCTGATAAACTTATCTCAGAAAAAGTAAAGCTGGTAATAGCACTCGGCGAGACAAGTAAAAAGATAACTGACTATTTTTCAGGAAAAGTCAAATGTATGTCAGCTGTGACAATAGAAGATGCTGTGAGAATTTCATTTGAAAACGGAGCTACAGGTGATACTGTACTGCTTTCACCGGCGTGTAAAAGTTTTGATATGTTTGACAGCTATGAACACAGAGGAACAGAGTATAAAAAATTTGTAAATAAACTTTAAACATATCATCGCATAAATTAATTGGCGCACAAATACAGAATTGACATATGGATCTTGCTACCGGTACTTTTGCTGATGGGTTTCAGCGTCGTTGCCGTATACAGCGCCAGTTCAACATTTGCGATGGACAAATTTCAGGACAGCAATTATCTGATAAAACAGCACATGATAAAAATTGTTATGGCGGTTGCGATAATATTTTTTATGGCCAGATTTGATTACAGAAGTTTTAAGTCCGGCGCAAAGTATTTGCTCTGGATAACAATTATACTTTTGATATTTACTTTGTTTGCCGGTAATGAATTAAAAGGCGCCAGCAGATGGATCAATCTGGGACCGTTCAGCTTTCAGCCTTCCGAGCTTGCCAGATACTGTGTTGTAATTTATATTTCGCTAATGCTTGCATTGAAGAAGGATTATCTGGATCTGCTTTACAGAGGATATTTACCGGTGCTGTTTTATATACTGCTTGTATCCGGGCTGATCTTACTGCAGCCGAATTTGTCAGTATCAATCATAATATTCACAACATGCATGTCTATGCTTTTTCTTTCGGGAGCAAAAGTTAAACATATTTTTTTCACATTAGCGTCACTGATCCCATTTGTAATAATATTCATACTTTCAAAAGAGTATATAATAAAAAGAATAGTGTCATATTCGGAATACAGTTCAGGTGGTGAGTCAAGCTATCAGCTGCAGCAGGCGCTGATCGGATTCGGAAACGGGGGCCTGCTCGGAATCGGACCCGGTAATTCGAATCAGAGGGAATACTTTCTGCCGGAAGCGCACGGTGATTTTATATATTCCGTAATAGGCGAGGAATACGGATTTATAGGGACATTCGCGATACTTGTTTTATTTTTCATAATACTTTTACGCGGATACAAAATTGCAAAAGATACAAAAGATGACTTTGGAAAATATATGGCGTTTGGAATTACAACAATGATCGTGCTGAATGCCGCTGTCAATATGTCTGTAGCGAGCGGGGTATTTCCAACAACGGGGGTAACTTTGCCATTTGTGAGTTATGGCGGAACGTCTATTCTGTTCAGTGCTTTCGCTGTCGGCATTTTATTAAATATTTCCTCATACAGAAATGATATCGATGAGGGAATAACCATTGAATGATGAGATATTTATTTGCGGGCGGGGGAACAGGCGGACATATATTTCCGGCAATTGCAATTGCAGATGAAATTAAAATACTTGATCCCGGAGCTGAAATATTATTTGTCGGAGCGAAGGGAAGGATTGAAGAAAAAATTGTACCGCAAAATAATTATATGCTTGAAACTATTACGATTTCGGGATTTAACAGAGCAAAAATTTTGAACAACATATCTCTACCATATAAGATCATGAAGTCGCTTATAAAGAGTGAACAAATTATCAGAAAATTCAAACCGGATGTTGCAGTAGGAACAGGAGGATTCGTGTGCGGGCCGGTAATTCTGAAAGCGCTGAGGATGGGAGTGCCTGCTCTTATTCAGGAAGGAAATTCATTTGCCGGAAAGACTATAAAAATGCTTTCACGGAAAGCAAATAAAGTAGTAATAAATTTTGATGAAACTAAAAATTATTTAAAAAGGAAAGACAACATTATTAAAATATCACATCCGGTAAGAAGTTCTCTGAAAGCCGAAGACAGGTCAGAATCTTTAAGTAAATTCGGATTAAATGTATCCGGAACGACACTATTTATTTTCGGAGGAAGTCAGGGAGCCAGAGCAATTAATGATGCGGTGATTAATATTATTCCCGCTCTATACGAAAAAAATATAAATGTGATATGGCAGACCGGCGAAACAGACTTTGACAGAATAAGCGAAATGTTTGAAGATAAGTCGGACAGGATAAAAATATATAAATTTATAAATGACATGAGCGCCGCATATTCAGCAAGTGATCTTATTATTTGCAGAGCCGGAATTACGAGTATAATGGAAATTGCGCTGCTGGAGAAAGCGGCAATAATTATTCCTCTTCCCGGTTCAGCCGAAGAGCACCAGGTGAAGAATGCGCTGAGTCTTAAGAAGCTGAATGCTGCTGAAGTTATTTTTCAGCAGGATCTTGGAGAAAAATTACTCCCGGAAATTTTGAGAATCACAGGCGATAAAAATATAATGAAAGAATTGCAAAGAAACATCAGCGGCATCTCGGATAAAGGAGCAGCAAAAAAAATAGCTGAGGAAATTATTAAACTAATTAAAGCTGCATAAATAAATTTGAGTAAAAGAGTATATAAATACAATCTGGATTTTTATTATAAATCTCTGGCGATATATCTTATCACACTGATAATTTACATTCTCATAAAGGGAAATTTTTTCCAGGAAAGATTTGAGATCGTTGTAAAAAATCCGATCATATATATAATATCAATATTCATAATTTTTTACCTGATACTTCTGATCATAAATGCATTGAGAGGCAGACAGATAATATTTGAAGAGACAAAAATTATATTTAAAAACAGATTCGGACAAAGAGAAATACAAAACAGTGAAATACTGCAGGTCAGATTTTCCAGAGAGAAAAAAAGAATGAAAGAGGAGAAAAGCGAGTCAAGAATTGTGAAGCTCAAATTAGCTGACAGAAGGAGATTCCTGAGAATTAAGCTGAGCGACTTTAATAATGAAAAGGAACTGATGTATGAATTCAAAAATATTTCAAAAAAATTATCTCAACATTAATGAATACATCTGAAAACATTTTCAGCGGCATTAAAAATATTCATCTCATTGGAATAAGCGGAATCGGTATGAGCGGGATTGCTGAGTACCTTGTACAAAAAAAATACAATGTCACGGGGAGTGATCTGAATCCCGGACCTTCGGGAAGAAAGCTGATGGCTCACGGTGTTAAAGTTTTTGAAGGACACAAAGCGGAGAATCTTTCAGATGATACGGATCTTGTGATTTATACATCTGCTGTGAATGAAGATAATGAGGAGTTAAAAAAATCTCGTGAACTGAACATAAAAGCGGTGAAAAGAGCGGAAGCACTCGGCAGCATTGTAAACGAGATGTTTATGATAGCTGTCTGCGGTACACACGGAAAGACTACTACTACTTCAATGATCGCAAAGATCTTAATAGACAATAAACTTGATCCTACTGTTTTTGTAGGCGGCAATCTGGATTTTCTGGATGGGGGCACATCGAGGATCGGAAAAAGCAATATAGCGATAGTGGAAGCGGATGAGTATGACAGAAGTTTTTTGAAATTGAAACCGGACATTATTGTAATCACAAACATAGAGGAAGATCATCTGGATATTTACAAAGATATTAATGACATAAAGGAATCATTCAGAGAATTTTTGCAAAACGGAAAGAAAGATCTGAAGATAATTGCATGCGGGGATGATGAGAATGTAACTGATGTGATAAAGGAGTTTCCGAAAAAAATTACATATGGTTTTAAAAAATCGAATGATACAGTAATAGCTTCAGCTGGTTATGAGAAATCGAGCATTGCATTTCAAATAGGAAGTGAATATCTAAGAATAAAAGTATTCGGTAATCATAACATACTGAATTCGACAGCGGCATATATAGCTGCAAATAATTTCGGCATAAAGTCAGAAGGATTCAATGAGAGCATGAAGACATTTACCGGAGTGAAAAGAAGAATGGAATTAAAATATGTAAACGGCATAAAAATATATGATGATTATGCGCATCATCCGACTGAAGTTAAAGTAACGCTGGAAGCAATGAGAAGACTTCATGAGGGAAGGATTATCACAGTATTTCAGCCGCATTTATACACACGGACGAGAGATTTTTACAAAGAATTTGCGGAAGCATTTAAAAATACTGATTTACTTCTGCTCACAAAGATATACCCGGCTAGAGAGGAAAGCATACCGGGAGTTACAAGCGAGCTGATACTGAAAGAATTTAATTCTTTCGGAAAAGAAGGAAAATATTATGAAGACAATGATAAGTTATTATCAGAAATGGAAGTAATATGTAAGGACGGTGATGTAATAATATTTCAGGGGGCGGGAGACATTACGGACATCTGCAGTAAGTTCATAAAGCGAATGAAAAAAAATCAAAACTGGACAGTGCCGTTATGAATGCAAAAAGAGCGTTTTTAATTTTGACAGTATTATCATTAGGAGTACTGGCGGTATTATCGCTGGACTGGAGAAGCGAGAATAGAATTGAGAAAAATTACAGTCACCGGTAATTATACAATATCAAAAGAAGAGATCTTAAGATACGCTCATATAAGCGATACTACCACTGTTTCAACCGAGACCGGCATTGACGTGATACAGAGCAGAATATCAAAGCATCCTGAAATTAAAAATGTATTCGTAAATATAATCCATCCTTCTGAATTAAAAATTGAGATCGTTGAGAAAAGACCTGTTGCAATTGTAAGCGGTGAGAATGAAATATATCTTTTGGATGAGGGACTTGATGTGTTTCCGTTCAGGAATTTTACCAAACTATATGATCTTCCTGTAATAAGCGGAATCCGCAAAGAAGTGAATCCCAAAAGCAGTAACATATTTAATACTGAAGATCTGCGGACAGCATTGTTCATAATATTAAGTTCATATAAAGAGAGTAAAGTATTGTACAATAATATTTCAGAGATCAGAATGTCCGATCCGGAAAAAATAATTGTTTATTTATCGGAGGATTCGACTCCGATATATTTCCCCAGATATAATGATAAAAAAATTGCTGACAGCGAATATCAGGAAGTCTTATTGAAGAAGCTTAGGATATTTAGAAATTATATTAACCAGTCGCTTGCGGATCATCTTAAAGAAAAGACAAACTATGTGGATATGAGATTTGATAATCAGATAATTGTAAATTCAAATAACCAATAATGACATCTAAAAGAAAAAAAAGCAAATCACATGAAAAAGATATTATAGTTGGTCTTGATGTAGGTACGACAAAAATATGCGTGATCGTCGCAAGAGTAAAAGATGACAAAAACGTTGACATACTTGGTGTTGGTAAAGCGCCTTCATATGGACTTCACAGAGGTATAGTAGTCAATCCGAATAAAACATCCGAATCTATAAAAGCAGCAATTTCTGAAGCGGAGTTAAATTCAGGAATAGAAATAAACTCAGTATCAGTAGGTATTGCCGGGCATTACATCAGATGCATACAGTCAAGCGCTGCAATAGGTATCAATAATTCTGACCGCGTGATACAGGAAGAAGATGTCGTAAGGTTATTAGATCAGGCAAAAATAATTAAGCTGCCGAGCGATACAACTATCATAGAAGTAATACCGCAGGAATATATTATAGACGGTAAGGACGGAATTTTTGAAACGCCGATCGGTATGTTCGGCACGAGATTAGAAGCGAAAGTAAATATTATAACAGGACTTGTATCTTCTATTGATGACCTGTCAAAATGCGTGATGAGCTGCGGCATAGATATAGATGACATAGTACTGGAGCCGATCGCTTCGTCTCACTCTGTACTGGATGAGACGGAAAAGAAAGTTGGTGTAGCGATGATTGATATTGGCGGCGGCACGTCTGACATTGCAGTATTTAAAAAAGGAGTACTGAAATATACAGCGGGAATCGGAATTGCCGGGAACTTAGTAACGAATGATATAGTGGAAGCGCTCGGTATTACTGATGAAGAGGCGGAAAGAATAAAACGCGAATACGGATATGCAACAGTTTCAGAGATACTCAATGATGAAGAAATTATTGTACAGTCTATAAGGGAAATACCAAAGAAGACAAGTAAAAGCATACTGGCGAGAATAATACAGGCTAGGATGCAGGATATATTTGAACTCTCAGCGATAGAAATTCAGAATTCACAGATATCGAAAGAACTTCATGCGGGAGTTGTGATAACAGGAGGCGGTTCACTTGTAAAAGGTACGAAAGAACTTGCAGAGAGTATACTTGGAATGGAAGTAAATCTCGGAATTCCAACCGGATTAACCGGGGGACTTATCAAGGAAGTGGAAAGTCCGATATATGCAACAGGCGTGGGGCTCGTCCTTTACAGATTTAAGAAAATGAATGACAAAACTATAATTAATGACCTTTTAAAAAACAGAAGGAATAATAGTCTGACAATGAACGGCATTTTTACAAAGGTGAAAGCATGGTTTGATGAACTATAATATGAAAATTATTTACTCAATTTAATTTTAAAAAACCAAAGCGGGAATATTAAGAAGGCATAACACAGAAAATAAAAAATTATATAAATATAAATAACTCTTATTAATTAAATAAGAAAGGAAAATTTAAAATGTCAATAAGAATAGTAGATGATTCTAAATCCGGAGCAAAGATCCGGGTCGTCGGAGTCGGCGGCGGCGGCGGAAATGCGCTGAATTCAATGGTCAACAAAGGAATCGAAGGAGTAGAGTTCATTGCTATAAACACAGATGCGCAGGTACTGGAAAAGAACAAAGCTGAAACAAAAATTCAGATAGGAAGAAGTCTTACTAAAGGTCTCGGAGCGGGAATGGTAGAAGAGATCGGTTATAAAGCAGTCGAAGAAAGCAGGGAAGAAATTGAAACTGCTTTGAAGGGAAGTGATATGGTATTTGTAACTGCAGGAATGGGCGGCGGAACGGGAACAGGCGGAGCGCCTGCTGTAGCGAGGATTGCTAAAAGTCTCGGAGCTCTTGTAGTAACAATCGTAACGAAGCCGTTTAGGTTTGAAGGTAAGCATAAACTGGAACTGGCAATGAGAGGAATTGAAAAACTGAAAAATGAAGTGGACAGTTTAATAGTCATTCCCAATGAGAACATACTCGGGCTTGTAAGTAAGGAAGCAACAAATAAGCAGGCGTTTGAACTTGCGGACAGAGTATTGTACAATGCCGTTAACGGAATTTCAAAGATCATTACGGAAACAGGAGAGATCAATGTGGATTTTGCAGATGTAAAGACCATTATGAAAGATATGGGAGACGCGATGATAGGGACGGGAATTGCATCAGGAAAAGACAGAGCTGAAAAAGCCGCAGAGGATGCATTGCTGAATCCGCTGCTTGATGAAATTAAGATCTCAGGATCCAAATGTGTGCTGACAAATATCTGTGCAAACGGACTTAAAGTCGGTGAGATAGAAACCATTAATGAGATCATTCAAAAAGCTGCAGGTGAAGATGCAAAGTATATAATGGGCTGGGTGGAAGACGAGAACATGCAGGAGGAAATTATGGTCACTATTATAGCGACAGGATTTAATAAAAAAGCTATACAGGTCAAAACACATGTCGAACAAAGTGAAATGGTTTTTAATGACAAGACTCCGGAGAATAACTATAAAGGATATTCAAACAACAAAGGAAGAATTTCTACAATGCCTTCACATGAAGAGCTAAGAAGGTTTGACGAGCCCGCATATACCAGAAGACAGGTGGAATTAACAGATGATCTGAGTGAGAAGAAAAAGAAATTTGTATCCGATTTTGAAGATGATCTGGATTTTAATGAAATAAATCAGAATGATGATTTTGAAAAGCCGGCTTTTTTAAGAAGGTCAGCTGATTAAATCTTTCGAAAATACATTTTATTTATTCCTGATATTAGAACAGCAGTCTGAATATGACTGCTGTTCTATTTAATAAGTCTGTCCCATACAAAGCAATTTTACAATCAGTATTGAGAAAAGCAATTTTCAGAAATAAGCAGTATAAATTCAAACACGTAACTTGAAACTCGTAACTTGAAACTACTTTAAGAAGATCATTCGCTTTGTGTCAATGTGATTTCCATTTGCTTCAAGCCGGTATAAATAAACTCCGCTTGAAAATCCGCTCCCGTCAAACTCAACTGAATATGCACCTGCATTCTGATTCTCATTTACCAAAGCCGCGACTTCATTTCCAAGCACATCATAAACTTTTAAAGAAACAAAATTGAACATTGTTAATTGATAATTGATAATTGTGCGCGGGTTGAATGGGTTTGGATAATTCTGCAAAAGAGAAAACTTTTCAGGAATTTCTGAAGATATATTTGAAAAATTAGTTAGGACTCCGCCGGTAGTGGTTTTTAAGATTATTCCGCTGTCACAGACTACCCAGCCGGTGAGAGAATCTGTGAAATAAACAGAGTTATAATTTTTTCCGAGCTGAAATGAAGTTTGATTTATCCAGTTAATTCCGCCGTTTGTTGTTGCCTGAATAACGCTGTTGTCTCCTGCTCCCCAGCCGTTTCTCCTATCTGTAAAATATAGAGAATTGATACTAACTCCGGTTCCCGGGAATTCTGTAATCCAGTTATTTCCCCCATCAGTTGTCCTTAGTATTGTCGGTATAGAGACGATGCTTCTGTATGATAGCCAGCCATATAAAGAATCTATAAAGAATACATCCTTAGCAGGAGGTGAAACTCCGCTACTAAATTGATATATCCAATTTAATCCTCCATTAGAAGTCTTTATGACAGATGCCCCTGAAATGACATTGCTTACACCAATTGTTGCCCATCCTAGTTCAGGATTTAAGAAATAGATTGAATTAATATAGCTTGCATCAATTTGGATTGAATTCCATGAATTCCCTCCGTTAGTGGTTTTATATAAATTTAATACGAATTCCCCAAAATATCCTCCGGTAAAGCCGATGTTTTCATTAACAAAAAATACTGATTTTAAAGAATTTGAAATTGAAGTGTTTAAATTGAGCCAATCATATCCTCCATTAGTTGTTTTAAGAATTAATCCGCTGTCTCCAACAGCGTATCCATTATTAACCGATGGTAAGCTTAGTGAATACAAATTATTTTTTACTCCGCTCTGTTGTAAAAACCAGTTAATACCTCCATTAGTTGTTTTCAAAATTACACCGTTATTTCCTACACACCATCCGGTATTTGAATTTGCTAACTTAATTGAATGCAGATTTGCCGTCGTTCCGCTGAATTGCTGAATCCATCCTGTTTGTGATAAGCAATTTTCAGAAATAAGCAGTATAAATATTGAAAATAAAATATTCTTCAAATTGTAAATAAATGTTGATTGATTTTTCATAAATTTAATTTTCATAACACAATTATTTTAAAAGCACCATACGTTTTGTATCTATTACATTTCCGTTTATTGACAGTGAATAAAAATATATCCCGCTCGGAAAATCACTTCCGTCAAACTCAACTTCATATCTTCCTGCGGGTTTGTTTTCATTTACCAAACTCGCGACCTGATTCCCAAGAATATCATAAACTTTTAAAGAAACAAAATTGAAAATTGATAATTGATAATTGATAATTGTATTTGGGTTGAACGGGTTTGGATAATTCTGTGAAAGAGAATAGTCTTTCGGTATTTCAGAAAAGATCGTTTCTCCGCCGGTTAGCTGTGAGTATTTTATTGTGAGAATATCCCGGTCACTTGTTCCGGTAACAAATACACTTCCATTTTTATCGATCTTAAGATCTTGAGCAAAGTCGCCAAATTGACCGGAATAGTCATACCGTTTAACCCATTTTTGATTACCTAAAAAATCGTAACAAACAGTAGCAAAATCATCACCAGTTCCATCCCCATCACTTTGTCCACTTACATATACATTTCCTAAACAATCAAGTTCAATTGAATATGCAATGTCATTGAGTCCATTATGATAAAATGATTGCCAAAGTATCTCACCATCTGGACAATATTTTATTGTTGAGAAATCATAACCATTAACAGATTCTGTACTGTTTCCTGTAACAAAAACATTTCCAATGCTATCTACAATCATAGATCTTGGCTGGTCTTGAAAATTGGAAGAACCATTATATCTTCTGACCCATTGCTCATTACCATTTGGTGAGTATTTGACTGTTGCATAATCATAATAGAACAAGTTACCTATACTGCTTCCAGAAACATAAACATTACCAAAATTGTCTAAGCCAATTGAGGATGCAACATCATTACCATTCATTGGCCCATCATAAAATACAGCCCATAGTTGTAAACCTAATTTATTATATTTTATTGTTATAAAATCTCCATCACTTCTTCCTGTTACATACACATTTAAAGAATCATCAACAGAGATATCAAATCCTTGATTAGAAGAATTTATTCCTCTATTAAAGTTTGCACTCCATATTTGATTTCCTGCTGAATCATATTTTAAAGTAAGGCAGTCAATCCCGCCAATACTATTTTTTGATTCTCCCGTTACATATACATTTCCAATATTGTCAATCGAAAGAGAATAAGATGCATCTCTTGCATTTCCGTTACTAGAATATCTTCTTACCCATTCTAAATCACCTAATGAACTATACTTTAATGTTGTATAATCAATGCCGGTATTTATTCCTGTACTTGATCCGGTTGCATAGATGTTGCCATTACCATCAACGATAAGTTCACTTAATCCATCAGAACCATTCCCCAGTCCATTATAATTCGCAGTCCATTTTTGCACTCCTGAATGATCAAATTTTATTATGATGAAATTTGTGTTTGATCCTGAACCTTCAGTACCTCCGATATAAATACTACCTGATTTGTCAATAGCTATTGAATTTCCCGAACCTGAATCGAATCTTCTATACCATTCCATTGAAACTTGAGAAAACATTAAACTTGAGTACAGGAAAAATTGAGAAACAAACAAGAATAAATAAATATACTTTATCATATGTCAGCTTATATCCGTGCTAACTATATATTTGAAATTCCCTGTAATTCCAGTACCAATCTTTAGGGTTATATTAGACGAAATATCTTTTTTTACAAATAAAGTTAAATTCTTGATATCGATGTTCTGATTTCCATCCCTATAAATACTAGCATCATTACTACCGGTTCCAGTCACAATTATAAGATTTTCAATCTCTATAGTTTGGTCATTTGCTTGGTTATTATCAGAAATAAATATTCCTCTCGAATGAGGAGCTGAACTACCAGTATAAGTATTGATAATCTTCGCATTCCTCAAAACATAATTAGAACCGCTTACAGATCTTATCACACCATCATTCCCGTTACTCCCTTCTATTTTATTAGAATCTATAACTATTTTTGTGGAACTGTCATTGTGAATGTTTATTCCTTTGGTTTCGCTGATAATTTCATCTACAATAATATTTGCATTAGTTGCCAGATCCAATGATAATCCATTCGTACAATAGATTCTTCTTCCGATCAGATTTAAAATTCCTTCATCAGCAATTACAGCATCTCCGCTGTTAGAGCTTAAGTTTTGTATCTCATCAAAATATAAAGTTAATTCCTGAGTACCTGCAGCGGCATAAGTGGAATAAAAAACCTGTACACCTGTTGCTGCTGTAATTACTGCGACTTCGGTAGCCATGATTTATTTTTTTGATTAATAAAATAAGTTTATTAAAATCAAATTATGAGTAATGAAGGTGGGGGGTAGAAAAAACCTCATATTTAATTCCTTTTAATTTTATTGATTTAAACTAAATAGTATAATTTATAGATACAAGGATTTATTTAGAAAAAGATGTTTTCTGATGGAAGTGGATGATCATATTTTTATTCAGTTGATTTAAAGCAAGCCGCATATGTCAGGAAGCAAAATTTAGTCCCTGTTTTTTGAGATTACTGACATAATGTTTTCCGCTTACACGCAATCTGATTTTTTTTTATGTAAAATTAAAAGTTTTGATGATGCGAATTATTTTATAAATCAAATTTATGAAGATGAATATGATACGGAAGATGATAATACTTCCACCGGAAGGATGGCTGTATTTTTTGAAGACAATTCTAATCCGAACGCCGTTTACAATATACCGGCTGAATTTGATTTAAAACAAAATTATCCCAATCCTTTTAATCCTTCTGCGACAATTCGATATAGTATTGCAAATTCTGAATTAGTAAAGATGAGTGTTTATGATATTAGCGGAAGAGAGGTTTTAAATTTAGTTAGTGAATTCAAGAATGCAGGGAGTTATTCGGTAAAATTTAACGGGACTAACTTTGCAAGCGGAGTATATTTTTACAGGATTGAAGCTGGTAAGTTTGTTCAGACCCGGAGTATGATTTTGGTGAAGTAAATTTTTTGCTTTCACAGAGTCAGGACAGTAAATTTGAGTTGTTGGTCACGCTTGCTGCACTCACTCATACCAACAACGGCGAAAAATTTTTAACTGCGTGATCCTTATCTGCATCTGAAAAGTCCAAATTTGCATCTGCAAAGTCCATATTTGCATCTGCCGGATCCATATTTGCATCTGCCGGATCCATATTTGCATCTGCCGGATCCATATCTGCATCTGCCGGATCCATATTTGCATCTGCAAAGTTCATATTTGCATCTGCCGGATCCATATTTGCATCTGCAAAGTTCATATTTGCATCTGCAAAGTTCATATTTGCGTCTGCAAAGTTCATATTTGCATTTGCAAAGTTCATATCTGCATATGCAAAGTTCATATTTGCGTCTGCAAAGTTCATATCTGCTTTTGACAAAGACCGAATTTGTATTTGATCATTACAATCCGGCGGGGAGATACATATTATTCTTAGAAATTCAGTTGATCACTGCAAAAGCATTGAGCAGATCTTTAAAACCGGAAGGTGTATCAGCTGAAATTTTTATATAATCAGGAAGCAGGAATTATGAATAACGGGTTGTAAATTACGAGTTACTAAATACGGGTTTCCTGCTGTTGACGGCGCCTGCCCCAAATGAGTTTAATATTCAAAAGCTCTTAATTGATGCTGTAAAAGACATCGAAAATGAACGATCTAAAATTGTTAATAAAGACAAATAAAATATAGAATAGAATGGGGACTGCGTAAGCTAATATGCAAAAAAAAAATTATTTTTTGTCGTGGGGAAAGTAAATTCCTGACTTATTTGTTAATAGACGCCTCTCTCACTTAAACTAACGACGGCAAATAAAGTTAAATTTTTTTTCGGTTTTTTGAAATAAATGTCATAGTGTTTTCCGTTTGCGGACATTCATTTGTTTCAAAACCGGATACATAATACTAAATTGTATTTTCATAATACAAGAATTATATTGACAGCACAAAATTGTTCTTAGTAATCTGACTTATGGAGAAAGGTGGAGGGATTAGGCCCTATGATACCTTGGCAACCGTCTTCCTGAAATCGGGAACGAAAGGTGCCAATTCCTACTCCGGGATTTCCGGAGACAAGATGAGTCGGAGGATTGCAAACATTATATACCAATATAAATTTTGAAATCTCTTCCGGCTATTGCCTGAAGAGATTTTTTTTATTTAGTCAGATAAATAAAAGAGAACAAGATGTAAGAATTTAATAATCAAAAAAATTTGAATGACTGACATTAAGGAAATTTTAAAGAACAGGATACTCGTCCTCGACGGAGCAATGGGAACAATGATACAGAGACATACGCTGGAAGAGGAAGACTTCAGAGGTGAAAGATTTAAAGATCATGGACATCTGCTGAAAGGCAACAATGATCTGCTATCCCTTACACGACCTGATATTATTAAAAAAATTCATTCGGAATATTTTGAAGCGGGAGCTGATATTGCAGAGACTAATACTTTCAGTTCGACATCAATCGCTCAGGCGGATTATAAACTTGAACATATTGTATATGAGCTTAACTATGAATCAGCTAAACTTGCAAAGGAAGTGGCTGCTGAATTTACAAAAAGGGAACCGGACAAACCGAGGTTTGTAGCCGGTTCAATGGGACCGACTAACAGAACCGCCTCACTGTCCCCGGACGTTAATGATCCCGGATTCAGAGCGGTAACATTTGATCAGCTTATGGAATCTTATTACGAACAGGCGAAAGGACTTATTGACGGCGGAGCTGATATATTATTAGTTGAAACAATATTTGATACTCTTAATGCAAAGGCGGCGCTGTTTGCAATTGAAAAACTATTTTCCGATACAGGAAAGAAGATTCCTGTTATGGTTTCAGGAACTATCACTGACGCAAGCGGAAGGACATTGTCAGGACAGACAGTGGAAGCGTTTTTATATTCAGTAAATCATCTTGAGCTGCTTAGCATTGGATTTAACTGCGCGCTCGGCGCAAAGCAGCTTCGTCCGCACATTTCCACCATTGCCGAGAAATCCGATCTGCTGATCAGCGCGCATCCGAATGCCGGACTGCCAAATGAGTTCGGTGAATATGACGAGACACCTGAATCAACTGCAAATCAGATAGAAGAATTTCTGAGGGAAGATCTGCTGAATATTGTAGGCGGATGCTGCGGTACAACGCCTGAACATATCAAAGCCATTTACGATGTTACAAAAAAATTCAAGCCGAGAGTTCCTCCGGTAATATCGGACATTCCGAGATTCAGCGGACTGGAGCCGCTTGAAGTATATAAAGGAAGTAATTTTGTGAATGTAGGTGAGCGGACAAATGTTACGGGTTCGGCAAAATTCAAGAAGCTGATCATTGAAGGAAATTATGAGGAAGCGCTGTCAATAGCCAGACATCAGGTGGAGGGCGGAGCGCAGGTCATTGACGTTAACATGGATGAGGGAATGCTTGACTCGGAAGAAGTGATGACAAAATTTTTAAATCTTATTTCATCGGAGCCTGACATTGCAAAGCTGCCGATCATGATTGATTCTTCGAAATGGTCTGTGATAGAAGCGGGTTTAAAATGCGTTCAGGGAAAAGCAATTGTCAACTCCATTTCATTAAAGGAAGGCGAAGAGAAATTTACGGAGACGGCGAAGAAAGTCAGGATGTACGGAGCTGCTGTGATTGTAATGGCATTTGACGAAAAAGGTCAGGCGGATACTTTTGAAAGAAAGATCGAGATCTGTAAAAGAGCGTATGATATTCTTACAAAAAAAGTCGGATTCAAACCAGAGGATATAATTTTCGATCCGAATATACTTACAGTCGCAACGGGTATTGAAGAGCATAATAATTATGCAGTAGATTATATGAATGCTGCAAAATGGATCAAGGAAAATATTCCCGGAGCTCAGGTCAGCGGAGGCGTCAGCAATATTTCGTTTTCATTCAGAGGAAATAATGTAGTAAGAGAAGCGATGCATTCAGCATTTCTTTATCATGCTATAAAAGCCGGAATGGATATGGGAATTGTGAATCCCGGAATGATAGAACTGTATGAAGAAATTCCGAAGGATCTTTTGGAAAGAGTGGAAGATGTATTGTTAAACAGAAGAGCTGACGCAACGGAAAGACTTGTAGAGTTTGCGGAAAATATAAAGCATAAGGGGAAAGTTCAGGTCAAGGATGAAAGCTGGAGAAAAATGGATGTGAGAGAACGCCTGACTCATTCGCTTGTAAAAGGGATTGTAGATTATATTGAAACAGATACAGAGGAAGCGAGAAAGATGTTTGATAAACCGATACAGGTCATAGAAGGACCGTTAATGGACGGAATGAATGTAGTCGGAGATCTTTTTGGAGAAGGGAAAATGTTTCTTCCGCAGGTTGTAAAAAGCGCGAGGGTTATGAAAAAAGCTGTCGGATATTTACTGCCGTTTATAGAAGCGGAAAAAACCGTTGACTCGAAACCGAAAGGAAAAATTCTGATGGCAACCGTAAAAGGAGATGTGCATGATATTGGTAAAAATATAGTCGGCGTAGTGCTGGGATGCAATAACTATGATGTAGTGGATCTTGGCGTAATGGTATCGTGTGAAAAAATACTTGAAGCCGCAAGAACTGAAAAAGCTGATGTGATCGGACTCAGCGGACTTATAACTCCTTCGCTTGATGAAATGGTGCACGTTGCTAAAGAGATGGAAAGAGAGGGATTTGATATTCCGCTGCTTATCGGAGGCGCTACCACTTCCAAAGTTCATACCGCGGTAAAGATAGAACAGAATTACAAAAGGGGACAGACTATACATGTGCTTGACGCGTCAAGGTCAGTTCCGGTGGTAGGAAATTTACTGAATGAGAATAAGGATAAATTTGAGAAAGATATAAAGGAAGAGTATTCCAAACTGCGCGAACATCATTTAAAAAATAAAGTACAGAAATCGTATCTGAGTTATGATAAGGCAAAGCAGAATAAATTTAAGATCGAATTCCGGGAAGAGGAAATAGCAGAGCCGAATATGACAGGAGTGAAAGTCTTTGATGATTATTCTATAGAAGAGATCTCGGAATACATAGACTGGACGCCGTTTTTCAGGACATGGGAAATTGCGGGAAAATATCCGGAAATACTTGAGGACAAGGTAGTCGGCGAACATGCCGCAAATTTATTTTTAGATGCGAAGAATTTGTTAAATGATATTATCAAAGAAAAAAGATTAAAGGCAAAAGCTGTGTTCGGAATATGGCCTGCAAATTCTGCCGGAGACGATATAGAAATTTATTCAGATGAAAGCAGAAGTGAGGTCATCAAAGTACTTCACACATTAAGACAGCAGAATGAGAAGAGCGAGGGACAGCCGAATTTTGCGCTGTCAGATTTCATTGCTCCGAAAGAAACCGGACTTACAGATTACATAGGAGGTTTTGCAGTAACGACAGGAATCGGAATTGAGAAGTGGATAGAAAAATATCAGAATGATCAGGATGATTACAATAAAATAATGATGCAGGCGTTATCGGACAGGCTTGCTGAAGCGTTTGCGGAGCTGCTGCATAAGAGAGTAAGGACAGAATTCTGGGGATATGACAAGAGTGAGAATTTAAATTACGAAGAACTTATACTGGAAAAATACAGAGGCATAAGACCTGCGCCGGGATATCCCGCATGTCCGGATCATACGGAGAAGTGGTTATTGTTTGAACTGCTTGATGCGGAGAAGAATACGGGAATAAAACTTACGGAAAGTCTTGCAATGTATCCTGCATCATCAGTAAGCGGAATGTACTTTGCGCATCCTGAATCGAAATACTTTGGACTGGGAAAAGTAAATAAGGATCAGGCGGAGGATTATGCGAAGAGAAAAGGTATGACGATGGAAGAGACGGAGAGATGGCTGTCGCCGGTATTGAGTTATAAGTAAGAAATTTTTAAAAAAGGTATAGATAGATATTTAACCGGAAAGGATGGGGTTTAATATATTATGCAGGTGGCAGTTTCAATTAGTTAGAGTATAGGTTATTCCGGTGTCAGGTGGGGAAAAACGGTTTAAACCGTTATTCCCCAATACAGCTGATCTTAATTCAAATTCCTATCCCGCTCCCGCAAACATATCGAGCTTAAAAGACACAATAAAATTATTTCTATTCTGATTTTTATAATCCTTTCAGCTAATGCTCCGATAATAATTGCTGAGGAACTCATTCGGGTTATTTTCAGATTTACCTTAATTGTCTACTAAAAAATTAAACTATATGTCAAAAATATTTATTTTTTCCGCACTATTTTTTATTACCGCAAATTGCTTTTCCCAGATTACCGGAGAAGTTAACGGTAAAGTTATTGACCGTTCAAATCAACAGCCGCTTCAGGATGTATCCGTTTCTGTTTTAAAAAATACAATTGTTTTAGGCGGCGCAGTTTCAGATGAAAAAGGATTTTTTAAAATAGATGAAATTCCTGTCGGGGAATATACAATCAGGTTAAGTCTTGTAGGATTTAATACGCTCTTCATAGATAATATCGTTGTAAACAGCGGAGCACCGGCTGATGTGCTTGCAGAACTTGAGATTGTTTCAACGGAGTTAATTGAAATTACGGAAGAAAGATTCAGAAACCCGAATGATATTTCGAATTCATTTAAAAATCTAAATTATGAAGAGATCCGCAGATCACCAGGTGGATTTGAGGATATTGGAAGAGTTGTCCAGACACTACCCGGCGTATCTTTTGTAAATGACGGAAGAAATGATCTCATAGTCAGAGGCGGCTCTCCGAGTGAAAATCTTTTTCTTGTTGATAATTCTGTAGTGCCCAATATAAATCACTTCGGATCTCAGGGATCGACCGGCGGTCCAATAAGTATTATTAACCTCGAACTGCTTAGAGAAATTAATTTTGTAACAGGCGGATTTTCTGCAAAATACGGAGATAAATTGTCATCAATTCTTGAACTCAAACTTCGGGAAGGGAGCCGTGAAAAATTTCTTAGTGATATAAATCTCAGCGCAACAGGTTTCGGCGCTGTCTTTGAAGGACCGATCGGATCGGAAAAAAAGGGCTCATGGATTTTTTCCGCAAGAAGAAGTTATCTCGATCTGATCTTTAATGCATCAGGATTCGGATTCGTGCCCGCCTATTCATCTGCTCAGATAAAAGCGGTTTATGACTTTAATGATAAAAATTCTCTGACTGTTAATGCTTACGGAAATCTTGATAATGTAAAATTTAATAATGATACCGAAGAGAATATTCAGGATAATGAAACAATTCTCGATAATGATCAGAAAGGATATGTTAATACATTTGAGCTCAAATCGCTTTTAACAAAAAAATCCTTTGCACTATTCAATCTCGGAAGGACCTATAATACTGTTAACTATCTTGGCAGGGATTCTTTGTTCAATGATGTTTTCAGGAATAATTCCAAAGAAAGTGAAACTACTTTGAAAGCGGAATACTTCCTCTCTCCCGATATTGGCACTCAGCTTGAATTCGGCGCTGCATGGAGATTCGTGAATTTTGAAAATGACATTCTGCGTGATACAGATACTACTTACTTTATTGATCCGGTTTCCGGTGATCGTTACGTGCTGCCGGCTCTCTCAATTAATGACGATAACAGTACGGGTAAAGCTTTTGCATTCGCACAACTGACACATACTTTTTTTGGAAAACTTAAGATCAATGCCGGGTTAAGATATGACTATTTTGCTTTCATAAATAATAAAAATTACATTTCACCAAGAGCTTCAGCGGTATTTTCTTTTACAAGTAAATTTAATTTGAGTTTTGCTTACGGCATATTTTATCAGTCGCCGTCATATGTCTGGCTGATAGCTAATCCTGTGAATAAAAATCTGAATGATATCAGAGCAGATCATTACATAGCCGGCGCCGAGTATCTCCCTTCATCTGATTTCAGAATTTCACTTGAAGCATATTACAAAAATTATTCGGACTATCCGGTAAGTTCTCTGCGTCCGTATGTAATACTTGCAAACAGCGGCGGGGATTTTGAACAGGAGGAAGACTTCGGACTTGAACCTCTGATATCTGCGGGTACAGGTTATTCAAGGGGCATAGAACTCTTTATTCAAAAAACATTAACAGAAAGTTTTTACGGCACTCTGAACCTGTCCATTTATGAATCCAAGTATAAAGCTCTTGACGGAATTGAAAGAACAAGTAATTTTGACAATAGATATTTATTTACAATTACAGGCGGATATAAATTCGGGGACGGATGGCAGGCGGGTTCTAAATTCAGATTCGCCGGCGGAAGACCTTACACTCCTATTAATCCGGCTGACGGAACAATGCTGGTTTCAGAATATAATACTGCAAGACTTCCTGATTACACAAGACTGGATGTCAGACTGGATAAAATCTGGAATTTCAGCAAATGGACTCTTGTAACTTACATCGATATACAGGATATTCTGAATAAGAAAAATGTCACTGCGTTTGAATGGAATAAATATACTAAGATGATTGAAGAGGATGAAAGTATTGGACTTCTTCCTTCCATCGGAATTAATGTCATGTTTTAACATCAGCATAAGTGATTAGTTTTCAAAATAATTTTTTTATAATTTCAGAAAGTTAAATAAATTGATTTCATTTCCTAAAATCTTAATTTATAAGTGTTAAAAAGCAAAGCCATTGACATCATTAAGACATTCTCGCCTGAAGAGTTTAAAAGATTTATTGATTTTACCGCATCTCCATATTTCAATAATATAAAAAGCATTACCCGTCTTGTAAAAGAATTAAGCGTTCATTATCCAGGCTTTACTTCTGATGAACTGACTGAAATATTTTTATATGAAAAAGTATACGGTAAGGGTAAATACAGCTACAGCGTCATGAAAAATCTCATGTCCGAACTGATTTCACTGTGTGAGAAATTTCTTGTTCATGACAGAATTACTAAAGACATTTTAAGGAAAGACGGAAATTCAATCGAACTTCTGGAAGAGCTGCGTAACAGAGGTCTTGATAATTTATTTAATATCAGAAGTAGGAAATTTGAAAAACTATTTAAAGAACATGTGTTAGAAAACAGCGAGTATTTTATACAGGCGAATAAACTGGAGATTCTTAAATACCGGTTTCATCTCAATAAGCACAGATATAACGAACTCATATGGAAAGGGTTTCTTAAAAAATCCACGTTTGAACTCTGCAGCATTTTTCATACGCTTTATATTACGACCGATACCGTACTTCAGTCTGCAGAAACTCTGAAAGGTAATTCAGATGACAGTGTATTTATTAAATTTGTAAAAGGGCTTGATCTGGAGTCTTTTATAAATACTATCAATTCTAACGAATCCGAAGAATATTTTTTTCTTTCCCTGTATTCCGGATTGATCCTTCTCACGCTTAATGATACTAAAGATCACAGTGAAAAATATTATTATGATCTCAAAAAATCTTTAATAAAGAACATAAAGCATTTCTCTTATCTGGATGCATATGACATACTTAAAAGTCTGAGAAGTTACTGCATAACAAGAATGAGACTGATGAAACCGGTTTTTATAGATGAGCTTTATGTTATTGATAAGTTACTGGTCGAGACAATAAATTTATCCGATAGTTCTGTGAAATGGTTTATCGGAGAAATTTTCACGGAGATTGTTCTTCTTAGTATTTACTGTAAAGAATACAAATACGCCGGAGAGTTTATAGAAAAATATAAGGATCAGTTAAATGAAGATGTAGCCGGGTTCGAAACCGGATTTACAAAAGCTCTTTTGAATCTCGAATATGGAAATACAGATAAAGCGCTTGAACTTTTATCGGTAATAAAGCCTGTAAATTATTCCATGAAAACATTAATTAAGAATATATATATCAGAGCTTATTTTGAGCTGCAGTATTTTGAAGAGGGACTATCAGTGCTTGACGCTTATATACATTTTATCAATAAGGATAAAAATTTATCAGAAGACAAAAAAAGAATTTCCGTTTTAAAGTATAATGTTTATCTGAAATTATACAAAATGAAAATGTCCCCTGAAAAATATTCTGTATATGATGTAAAAAATCTGAAGGATGAACTGGATAAATTTTATTTTCTGGTTGAGAAAGACTGGTTCCTGAAAAAACTGGAGGAGCTTGAATCTGAAGTCAAATAAATATTAAAGAGAATAAAAGCTCGTTTTTAATTTTTGGCCGGACAGGTTTAAATGCCAATATTGTTAATAAAGTAAATGCGGAACATATTAAAGATATTATTTAAATATGTTCCGCATTTTAAATATAAAATAAGATTACTTCAGAAGAATTAATTTTTTAGTATCGGAAAAATCCATTGATGAGTTTTCAGAATTTACATTTAGCTTGTAATAGTAAACTCCGCTGGTTAATGAACCTGCATTTAAAGTAACTGAATATGAACCTGCATTCTGAATCTGACTGACTATAGATTCCACTTCTTTTCCTAATGTATTGTATAATTTCAAAGTAACATTTCCTTTAACCGGAATATTATATTTTATAGTAGTAGAAGGGTTAAAAGGGTTAGGATAATTTTGCTCTAATGAAAAATCTGAAGGAATTTCCGAACCAATGCTTGCTATACCGGTAAGTCCGGTAATTTCAAAAACACCTCTGCCGTGAGTACCTATGCGAAGTTTGTTGGCTGCTTCATTATAATCAAGATGCATAGCCACCGTGTTCGGAAGACCTGCAGCAAGTTCTGTCCAGGAGCTGCCGTAATTATTTGAAATAAACACACCGACATCAGTTGCTATTAAGTATATACTGGTTGCAATTCCGGGATAATAAATTAAGAGATCATTAGCAGGTGAGTCCGGAAGATTATTACTGATGTTTGTCCATGAAGTGCCGCCGTTTATAGATTTAAAAAATTTCCTCCGCCAAATCCGGACATGGAAACTAATATTACATTTGAAGAATCGGGATGTAAATAAATTCCCGTTATCGTTTTATTAGGTAATCCGTTTGTAACGTTGGCATATGTGTATCCTCTGTTTGTAGATTTATAAACCTGACTGCCTGAAGTTGCAAACATATTATCAGGCGATGATCTGCAAAGCCCCATTTCTCTTATTGTTCCGGATGTACCTGTGGAAATTGAGAACCAGCTTGATCCCCAGTTAGTAGTTTTAAATACAGACTGCCTAGCTGTATAAAATATTCCTGATGAATCCGGATGAGATATTAACGGAGCAACCCATGATCCTGAACCGGTCAGTCCGGTTGTCGCTGTTGACCAGTTTTCTCCGCCGTCCTCTGATCGCCTTACGCCGTTGTTTTGTGTTTCACCAAGTATGTACTGCGAATTTGTCAGATGAAAACAGACTTCTCCACCGTCACCGCCGAAAGCGCCTACCCAGTTTGGATTACCAAGAGTCCTCTGGGTTCCGTTATCCTGTGTGCCTCCCATAATGTGCGCGGCATTTGAAGGATCAGAAGCAATTCTGTAAAACTGCGTCAGAGTCAGAGTTGTATTAAGATTAGTCCATGAATTACCGCGGTCAATCGATTTCCAGATGCCGCCGTCATTTACACTAAGTAACTCATTTGAATTTGTCGGATGGAATTCAAGATTCTGCTGGTCTACGTGTACATTTCCTCCGGCATAACCGTTTGTAATATTCTGAAAACTCGTTCCGCCGTTAGTCGTTCTCCAGATGTCAATAGATCCTACATAAGCATATTCCGGGATCAAACGGATTTATATGCATATAAAAATCATACCATGCCTGACTGCCTGAAAAGTTTGTGCCTGAAGCTGCAGGTGAAAAATTGTTTCCGCTGTCAGTAGATTTAAAAACTGAGATCGTGCTTCCGGAATGAGTGGCGAAAAAAGTATGTTGGAGATGATTTGCTGATTGCGATATGGTTTCGGGTCGTCGCAGTTAAAGTTGAATTAGAATTAAAAGTAGCGCCTCCGTCAGTAGATACTCTGTACCCGGTGCCGCTGCCGATTACGTATGCTCTGCTTCCGTCAGGAGAAAACCACATCATCGCATCGTCCTGATATAAGCGCATTCCACGTAACCCCTGCGTCTGTGCTTCTGAATAAACCCCCTGAAACTCCGAGACTGCTTCTGTTACCAAGAGCTGCAAGCAGTTCATTACCTGCGCCGGGTCTTATAACAATTCTTGATACATAAGTAAGAGACACACTGCCTATCGGATAATTAACCCATGATTCTCCTCCGTTTGTAGATTTAAGCAGACCTCTTCCGTAATAAGATGCCCCGCTGTAAGTCGCTTCGCCTGTGCCGTAATAAATGATATTGGATTATTCGGATCGACTGCAATAGAGCCGGAAGACAATGATACTTCATCATTCATCTTCGGGATCCATGTAGTTCCGCCGTCAGTGGACTTCCAAACACCGCCGAATGCAGCGCCGAGATATATCGTTGACGGATTTACCGGATCATATTTTACTGTTGTAATTCGTGATGATATATTTCCGTATGTGAAATAGGTACCTGAAGTAGGACCGATGTTTACCCATGTATTTCTGCCATCAAATAAATATCCCTGCGATTGTCTCAGCAGATCTCTCTGCTTAACCGAGTTTGAATACGCGTCATCAGGTAATTTATTATCCGGATACATCCTCTGTTCATAAAACCATCTTTCTCTGTTAAAAGAATTTCTGTCCTTGGTAGTTTCCGGAGCATTGTCATAAGGATTTCCGGGAATGTAAAGATCCTGTGCAATTGAATTTAAAGAAATGGATATAAAAAATACTGCAAATAATAATTTTATCATTGTTGAATTTTATTTCAGCTAAAATAGTAATTGTATAAACAAAATAAAGTAATTTAAGAATAAAAACTGTGAGCTACTTATGTGTTTGTTTTGGATAGAGCTGATTAGTCAGGGAATTTCTAAATATAAAGTGCTTTTATTAGAACTCAAATTTGGTTAAATTGGAATCTCCAAAGAAATAAATTTGTATTCCTGATTTTAAAATAATTTTAGAGATTTGATATTACGTTTTGTTTTCTTAGTATTGATATTTGGATTTTTTTCAAATATTGCTTACCCGCAATTTTTTCCGCGATTTTCTTTAGCCGGCGGTCCGACGGTCGGATGGCAGTATCAGAATGTCGACGATCTTAATGCGCAGATGGTAAGTATTGGCGTGCCGGAATTTCCAAAAGACGGATTTCTCACACTCGGCGGCGGCGGATTTATTGAGCTTCCGGTTAAAGGAATCGACTGGCTTAGAATTGGCGGCTCAGGAACAGGTTTTACTTATGAAAGAAATGTTACCGATCAGAATAATCTCTCTAAGACGGTTATCTATTCATTTGGCGCAGGAGGTATTTCATTTGATTATGTTAAGACATTAAGCAAAAAATTTGATCTGACTTTCGGAGCTTTTTTTTCTACAGGAAATCTTACAATTCAGATATATCAGAATACAGCGGATTTCGGTAACTGGAATAATATTTTTGGTGAAGTCGGATCCGGAACCTCTTCTAATAATATTTCCAGGAAATTGTCTAAAAGATTTTATTCCGCGCAGCCTCAGATTGGTATTGGTTTCTTTGTTACAAAATATCTTTATGCAAAACTCAATACCGGATATCTTTTCAGTGTAAGTAATGACTGGAAAGTCGATAACGATATCACCGTAACCAATGCTCCGGAAGGAATCAAAGCTGACGGATTTAATATTAACTTTGGACTTAACTTCGGATTGTTCACAAAATAAATAAATGAAAAATATTTTAGTAACCGGCGGCGCCGGTTTTATCGGCAGTAATTTTATAAAATATGCATTGCAGAATACCGGATTTAATCTGGTAAATTTTGACAAACTAACATACGCAGGTAATCTTGAAAATCTTACTGATATTGAATTTAATGACAGGTATAAGTTTGTAAAAGGCGATATCTGTGAAAAAGATGAAGTTGAAAAAGCAGTTCATGAAAATGAAATTGATACAATAATTAATTTTGCGGCAGAATCGCACGTTGACAGAAGCATACTTGGTGCTAAAGAGTTTATCAATACAAATGTAATGGGAACTCATGTACTCCTTGAAGTTCTCAAAGATCATAAACTGGAAAAATATCTTCAGGTATCCACGGATGAGGTTTACGGTTCATTGCCGGAAGACAAAAAGGAAATTCTGTTTACCGAATCAACGCCAATTACTACAAACAGTCCGTATTCTGCAAGCAAAGCATCAGCAGATCTTTTATGTAATGCTTTTCATCATACTTTCGGACTCCCTATACTTATTACAAGATGTTCAAATAATTACGGTCCCTATCAGTTTCCGGAAAAACTTATTCCTCTTATGATCGCAAAAACTCTTAACGGTGAGAAACTTCCGGTATACGGAGACGGAAAAAATGTACGCGACTGGCTTTATGTGGAGGATCATTGTTCAGCTATAATCAAAGTACTTTCGGATGGAAGATCCGGTGAAGTGTATAACATCGGCGGAAACAATGAATGGTATAATATAGATATTGTAAAGCTTATTCTTAAAAAACTCGGCAAGACAGACGATATGATACAGTATGTAAAAGACAGACCGGGACATGACAGAAGATATGCGATCGATTCCTCAAAGATCGCTGATGAACTCGGCTGGAAACCCGCATATGATTTTGAAACCGGGATTACGCTTACAGTTGAATGGTATTTAAAGAATGAAGAGTGGTGGAAAAAAGTAATGAGCGGCGAATATCAGAAGTACTATTCTGAAAATTACAGAGACAAGATTTCCTGAGTTTTTAATTTCAGTTCTGCCTTTATAAATTCAAACCCGGCAGCGGTTTTAAAATTGGTTTGAATTTTTTTTTTATAAAAATTATTTTTAACGATATTTAAATTATATATGTCCATAAAAGTAGAAAATTTATCGAAGTATTACGGACAGCAGGCTGCTGTTAATAATATTTCATTTGAAATAAACACAGGTGAGATCGTTGGTTTTCTTGGTCCGAACGGAGCAGGAAAATCCACTACCATGAAAATGATCACAACTTATTTAACTCCGAATAACGGAAAGATATTTGTGAATAATGTCGATACCGAAACCAATTCAATGGAAGTCAGAAGAAAGATCGGTTACCTTCCTGAGCAGAATCCTTTGTATCTCGATATGAATGTTCTTGACTATCTTGAATATGCAGCTGAGCTGGAATCAGTTCCTAAAGCAGATATACCGAAAGCCATTAAAAAAATGGTGGACGTGTGCGGACTGGGAGAAGTTCAGCATAAAGACATAGGCGAATTGTCAAAAGGATTCCGACAAAGAGTCGGACTCGCGCAGGCGATGATACATGATCCGGAAGTGCTCATCCTTGACGAACCAACCTCCGGTCTTGATCCCAATCAGATCATCGAGATCAGAAATTTAATTAAAAAACTCGGCAAGGAAAAAACACTGGTCCTTTCTACTCATATAATGCAGGAAGTTGAAGCGACATGCGACAGGGTGCTTATTATTAATAAGGGAGAAATTGTCGCTGATGGTTCACCGGATACACTTCAGTCAAAATTCAAAGGTCAGCTGGATATAACTCTTATCCTTAAAAAAGATTCAACCGATAAAGCGCTCATTCTGAAAGCTGTTTCATCCATTAAAAACATTGATAAAGCCAGAATTCTCAAAGAAGATGAAAACTCAATTCACTTCAGTCTTACAGGATTAAAAGGCTCTGATGTAAGAGAAGATATATTCAAAAAAATAGTATCAATGAATATGGTTATGCTCGGACTGCATCAGGAAGAAACATCGCTTGAAGATATTTTCAGACAATTAACGAAAAATTAAGAAATAAATATAAATGAAAAATATATTAACAATATTTAAAAAAGAACTCAGGTCTTATTTCAATTCACCGGTCGCCTATATTGTAATAGTCGTATTTCTGATCATCACCGGATGGTTCTTTACAAGTAATTTATTTATAAGCGGTGTTGTGACAATGAGAAATGTATTTGATATAATACCTTTTATATTTCTTTTTTTCATACCGGCAATATCCATGAGGACGTTTTCGGAAGAAAAAAAATCCGGTACTATTGAACTTCTTCTTACCAAACCGATCACTGATATGGATATTGTAGTCGGGAAATTTCTGGCAACTTTAACTCTCACGGCTACTGCTCTTGCATTAACATTAATATATGTGGTCAGTCTTACCTTTCTCGGACCAATAGATACAGGTTCAATTATCGGAGCATATATCGGGCTTCTTCTGATGAGCGGGATTTATATCGGCATCGGAATTTTCGCATCTTCACTTACTGAAAATCAGGTCGTTGCTTTTATAATAAGTTTCTTAATCGTATTTGGATTATTTCTTCTGAATAAAGTACTTGTTTTTTTACCGCCTGAGTTCGCATCTGTTCTTGAATATATCAGCGTAGATTACCATTTCAGCAATATTGCAAGAGGTGTGATTGATTCAAGAGACATCATATATTATCTGAGCGGAATTACAATATTCCTCTTATTAACAAGGACATCGCTCGAGAGCAGAAGATGGTCTTAAAATTTTAAATTTAATTTTTGTATTTCCAAAATGAATAAAAAAGAAATTTTAATAAAACTCGCTGTAATAATCGGAATAATAGTAGTTATAAATGTGATCTCCAAAAGAGTTTTCACACGGGTCGACATTACGAAAAACAGCAGCTTTACTTTATCTCCGATCAGTAAGGATATTGTATCGGGGCTTGATGATAATCTTCTTATCAAAGCGTATTTCAGTGAGAATCTCCCTGCGCCATATAATAATCTCAGAAGGCAGGTGCAGGACATCCTCGATGATTACAGATCATATTCCAAAGGAAATATGAATTATGAATTTCTAAATCCTACATCAAGCGGTGACGGAGAAGGAAATGAACTGGATCAGGAAGCGCAGAAATTCGGCATTCAGCCGGTGCAGATACAGGCAATGGATAATGACAAACTGGAAGTAAAACGAGCTTATCTCGGACTTGCATTGCTTTATGAAGGAAAACAGGAAGTAATACCGGTGGTTCAGAATGCAGATAATCTTGAATATGAGATTACCAGTCTTATCAAGAAAATGACAACCAAGACTAAAAAGAAAGTCGGATTTTTAACAGGACATAGTGAGGTGGAGCTGAGTAAACTCACTCAGATCAATGGCGCTCTGAGTCAGCAGTATGACGTAACATCCGTCGATCTGAATACATCCGCAGAACTCGATCCGGAAATGAAGGTGCTGATTATAATGTCACCGAAAGCTGCATTCAGCGAAAGTGATAAATATAAAATTGACCAGTTTATTTTAAACGGCGGCAATGTTGCTTTTTTAATTGACAGGATCACTCCTGATTTTCAGCAGCAGCAAATGGTTATAGGAAAAGAAGTGAGTAATAATCTCGACGACCTATTACTTAATTACGGAATAGAATTAATACAGACCTCGTAAGAGATCTGCAATGCGCCCCTGTTCAGGTTCAGTCAGCAATCGGTTTTCCGATTTCAGTTAACTATCCTTTTTTTCCGGCTATTACAAACATTGCAAAAGACAATCCTGCGTTTAAAAATATTAAAAGCGTTGTACTTACTTATTCCAGTACCATTGATACTAACGTTGCTGCCGGAAAAAATCTTGACATAAATCCTCTGCTTGTTACTTCTGACAAATCAGGTCTGGTTGTGGATTTCTTTTTCCTTAATCTCGAACAGTTTCAGAGTATGACCAAGCAGTCGGCTGATACTTTGTTTGATAAAAATGGATTTACTGTCGGAGCTACATATACAGGAAAGTTTAAAAGTTTTTATACAGGGAAAGAAATGCCGTCTGATACTATAGCTTCATGGGTTCCGCTTTCAGGAGAAAGACTTAATGAAAGCCGGGGTGAAAGCAAAATAATTGCTATCGGTGACGGTGAATTTGCAAATGAAGAAAACAGACCTCCGAGAGAAAATATTGTTTTCTTTATAAACCTTGTCGACTACCTTATGGATGATGTCGGGCTTGCGGAAATTAGGACAAAAATGTCTTCGGAATCACCTATTCAGGAAACTTCAGATGACACTAAAAAATTTATGAAATGGTTTAATCTGGTATTCCCTCCGGCTTTGATCTTAATAATCGGCCTTTATAAATGGAATCAGAGAAAGCAGAAAAAGAAAAATTTGCAGAAAGCTTAACTAAATTTATCAGAGTTTAATTAAATTTTTTATTTTAAATGAAAAGCAATAAAACTTATTTATACATCGTAATATTTGCTGCCCTTCTTATAGCTGCATATTTTATTACTTCAGACAGGGGAGAAAAAACTACAAGCTATAAATTAACAGAAACGAAATTGTTTGAGCTCGATTCTGTAAAAGCTGACCGCATAGAAATTGTAAACAACGGCGCAAAAGTAGTTTTAACCAAAGCAACCGGTGAATGGAGAATGTCAGAGCCGAGAGATTACAGAACAGTTTCATCTCATGTAGAAAATGCAGTTTCAAATCTTGCTAATATGAAACTCGAAAGTATTGTATCAAAAAATCCGGGAAAGCAGGATTCCTACGGATTTGACGAATCAAACAAAGCGGTGATCTCAGTATTTGCTTCAGGCAATAAAGTGTCTGAATTCCTGCTTGGAAATTCAGCATCTCTGACTGCTTCATATGTTAAAAAGCCCGATTCTGAAAATATCTATATAGCTGAAAATTTAGACAGAAATAATCTTATAAAACTTGATCCTAATGAATGGCTGGATAAGAATATTTTATCCATTCCTAAACAGTCTGTAAATTCAGTCTCCTGGTCTATGCCCGGCGAAAGCTTCATTGCTGAAAAAAATGAAAGAGGAAACTTTTATATAGGAACTGATTCCGCAGGAAAGAATTTTGACGGAATATTGAATCTGCTTGAAAGACTTCAGACTACAGGATTCAGCGATACAACGCTTTCAGATCAGACAGAATTCACAAGTAAAGTAGTCGTTGACTCAGGTTCGAAAACAGAACTGAACTTTCTTAAACTGATACTTCGCCTGTTAAATATCTCCTCACAATCTCAGGTGATAAGCAAATTTATGAAGTGGATGAAAATTATGCAAACAATATTTTAAAATCCAGAAAAGATATTCTGCAATAAGCGCTCTTTTTAAAATCTTGAATATCTTTTTTAAAATTTTACAGCTAATTTAACTCATGCTGAACTTAATCGGAATAATTGTCACGAGTTACTTAATTGGATCAATTCCCTTTGCTTTGATCATCGGGAAATTATTCAAAAAGATTGATATACGCAATTACGGCAGCGGCAATCTCGGTTCTACTAATGCATTCAGAGTTCTTGGAATACCTCTCGGTATACTTGTACAGATACTTGATATTTCCAAAGGTCTTTTTGCCGTATTGGTTGTAACAAGAATATTTTACCCGGACCTTCCTTTCGAAAACTATACTCCTTTTGAAGATATTACCGTTCTGAAAATAATCTCCGGAATAAGCGCAGTCATCGGACATACATATTCTGTATTTGTAAATTTCAAAGGCGGTAAAGGAATAAATACTGCTCTTGGAATGCTTATCTCCTTAGCGCCTGTTGAAGTCGGTATCAGTGTCGGTTTCTTTATTATCACTCTGCTTTCTTCCGGCTATGTATCACTCGGCTCAATTGTAGCTTCATTCTTTTTTCCCGTAATTATGTTTATCAGAGAGAATATTTTTAAAGTCGACATTTACGGATATAATACATTAATTTTTTTCAGTATCGGTATTTCCATATTACTTATCTATAATCACAGGGATAATATTAAAAGACTTCTTTACGGTAAGGAAAACAGATTTGAAAAACTATGGCTCATCAGGATTTTTAAAATCAAAGCTCCGTTTTCCTAACTTTATATAATATGAAGATAGCAGTTCTTGGCGCAGGAGGCTGGGGAACAACTCTCGCTGTGCTTCTGAATTCAAACGGAAACAAAGTCACTCTCTGGGAATTTAATCCCCAATACGCTTCTACTCTTATTCAGCACAGGGAAAATTTTTATTACCTGCCCGGGATCAAAATCCCGAACCGAATTGAAATCACCAATGATCTTGAATTTGCCGTTAGAGATAAATCAATAATTATAATTGCCGCTCCTACTCAGTTCATAAGAAGCAGTTTTGCCGCATTAAAAAATTTTGACTTTAAAGATTCACTGATAGTAAGCGTTTCCAAAGGAATAGAGTTAAATACTAATTTTCTTGTTTCGGATATTCTGAAAGATATATTCAGTAATCTTAAAAAAGAAAACATACTTTGCCTTTCCGGACCGTCTCATGCAGAAGAAGTATCAAGGAAAATTCCAACAGCGGTAGTTTGTTCATCCTACGATAAAAAAAAATCCAAAGTCATTCAGAAAGTTTTTTCGAACAGTTACTTCAGGGTGTATTCAAATGAAGATCTGATCGGCACCGAAGTATGCGGAGCATTGAAAAATGTTATTGCAATAGCAGCAGGTATTTCTGATGGTACGGGATTCGGTGATAATACAAAAGCAGCGATCATGACACGCGGTATGCATGAAATTATGAAACTTGGTCTTAAACTAAATGCCAGAATGGAAACATTTTTCGGACTTGCCGGAATAGGGGATCTGATAGTTACATGCGGCTCGGAACATTCCCGAAACAGGAGAGTCGGTATGCAGCTCGGCGAAGGGAAAAAACTTAAGGATATATTATCAGAATCAAAGATGGTCGCTGAAGGAGTTGCTACTACGAAATCTGCTTTTGATCTTTCCCGAAAACTTAATATTGAACTGCCGATCACACATCAGGTATATGATATTCTTTATAAAAATAAAAAACCGAAAAAAGCTACAGAGCTTCTGATGACAAGAAATCTGAAAGAAGAATTTTAAATTAAAAAAGCGATTCCATTTAAGAACCGGTTTAGTTTCTGATTCGATTTTATCTGTAACTCAAACTCACATTAAATCCGCTCTGGTATTTCTTAAAAAAATATGTCTTAAGGTTGTCAGTGCTGCGACATTTCCATTTCCTTTTGCTTTGAAATTCTTTCCAGCCTCATTGATTTCGTCCTGAAAGTTTTATTAAACGGCGCAATGATATATGCTTTAATAATGTAAGGCCAGAATCCACGCTCTTTAAGATGCGGTTCGATCAGGTGGTCAATGCTTTTATGCGCTTCAGGTGTTTCACTCCAGTGAATACTTGCCCGGAAGTGATGTATTGTGTGAAAGCCGTTGTTGAAAAGTAAAAAGTTCGTAGTAGGACTTACAAAATTCCGTGAATGGTTATAGTCGGATTCTTCGTCTGCGTGCACATGCTGAATGTAATTAAATATCAGTACCGAAAAAAGCGCAAACTGCTGAGGTATAATTACATAAAGTATAGCTTTCTGCCAGTCCAGCAGTAAAGCAATAATAATAAAAAGTCCGAGAGCTACATACTGAAATATTGAAAAGAAAAATTTGCCGCGCTTATTTGCCCAGAGAAATTTGAGATATACTACAATAGGATTCTGCTGGAAATAACTGCTGATAGTAGGATAGCTGAGTAAAGTAAATATATTATTCTTCTCACTTACGCGGTATGTAATGGTGTAATCACCATCCTTGTTGTTAAATTTATGATGGTTCTTATTATGTGTCGGTGTCCAGGCAAAAATCGGAAAACCGTAAAATAATGTTATCCAGTAATCAGTTACATTATTTAAAAATTTTGATTTCCACATCGGAACGTGATTGTGATTATGAGCTATCACGGCAACTGTTACGGCAAGGTAAAGTGAAAATATATAAGTAACAATATGAAATCCGTAATTCCACTGTATGAAGAGCATAGCTGTCGTCATACTTAGAAATAAAAGGGTTTTTAAGTCTGCTTTGTATTTTAACATATCGGTATAGTTTTACTATTAATAAATATAATCTGTAAAAGATTACTATAAGTATAAAGGATGAATATTATGAAGTTTAATTAGGCTTATTGTAATTTATACAATATAATATCTTGTTACAATAGTAAGTTATTTAAATTTAGCTGATTATTAAAGTCTTTTTGGCTTATTCACTTTATGCGGGAAGTCATACATGAAGTTTCAGTTACTTTTTAAAGATATAAAGAAGATTTTTTCTGATGTATTTTTTAAAATTGAGTTTAAAGTTAACGGGTATTTTGTGTCATAAAAAATATACTGAGATCAATATCAAAAGTCTTAGGATAAAAAAAAAGCGGGTTTCTGCAAACCCGCTTTTCTGAAAAAATGATATTAAATTATTTTACTAATGCCATCTTCATAACTTTGGTAAAGCCTTCAGCTTCAAGCTTGTAGAAATATATTCCGCTTGAAAGATTGGATGCATTGAAACTAACAGTATGGTAACCTGCAGTTTTCTTTCCGTTTACAAGAGTAGCTACTTCTTTACCTGAATTATCAAATACTGTTAATGAAACATTAGATTCATTAGGGATCTGGAAATTAATTTTTGTCTCAGGATTAAACGGGTTCGGATAATTCTGACTAAGATCAAAATTATTCGGTACTCCGACTATTACTTCTCCATTTAGATTGTAATATTCAAAGTTACCGTTGAAGTCTATTTGTTTTAATCTGTAAGTGTAAATACCTGAAGTCAGATTTCTGTCAGAGTAACTGTAAGACTGCGAAATAGTTGTATTGCCGTTACCACCTACAAAACCGATCTTTTCCCAGGTATTGATTCCGGTCTTTAATCTTTCGACTTCAAATCCGGAATTGTTGATTTCTTCTGTTGTTGCCCAGTTAAGTGTAACATCGCTGCCGTTTATACTTGCAGTAAAACTGCTGAGTTCAACCGGTAAAGCTCCCCAGGTTATTTCATCTGTTCTGTTAGCCACAGTAGTTCTGCCTAATACAAGAAGCTGTAATACTTCAGAATAACCGGAATAAGTAACTCCGCCGGGTACAAGAACATCTGCAGATGCAGATATAACATCTCCTGCTGTAGCACCCGTTACTGTAACATCCGGCGAAACTCCGCTTCCGTCAGTGCTTACCATATATGTACTTAAAGTAGCTGATCCTGTAATTGACAGTAAAATGCTGTCAATGGCAACGGGATTTCCCGCAGTATCGAGAGTTTCAATAAAAAAATCATTCGGGTCCACACCTGGTTTTATTTCAAGAGTACTAATCTGTGTCGTAGATCCCCCGTTTAAAATTACATCGGCAATTATAGCTTCTGCTCTGTCTCTAATAAGCTGATCATCCGAACCGGTAATTGCAATTACATTATCTATTACAACTCCGTTACGGAAGTGCCATATTGCAAGCTGTACTGCACAGGCTTCGTTATTATTGTTGGTTAGTTTACCGGGATATGAAGTTTTTGCCGGATAATAATTTCTTGTAATGTAAATGGCTTCAGGTATTGTAGATGAAGAGTCTTTTGCAGTATCTCCAATAGAGATTCCAGTACAAAGATCCAGACAGAAAAATGGAGTATTTGGAACTCCGTCAAGATTAGCAAGTATGACACCAGCAAAACCGGCGGTTGTATCTTCCCCGTCACAAGGTGTAGGTGAAATAGTTACGGTGCGGCCATCTCCTGTGCCTGTTAATATTGCAATACTGTTTCCGAACTGTGAAAATGCATTACCTGTAAGACACAAAAACAAAATAGCACTGAAAAGAATAGATTTTTTCATTTTGGGTTTTTTAAATTAATAAATGATTTTGAATAATGTACATTTGGGATTTAAAGTTTTAAATTCTTTCTGATTATCCCTGAATTAAATAAAATTGAAAAATATTATTGCAGGCTATGATTTATACCTCCGTTATAATTGATTAATTATGTACTAAGTACACAGCTTACTCAAAAAATTACTTTGGGGTATAATTTTAAAGGTAAGATAGTTACGTGAAAATATTTAAGTGCAAATTTATAGCATATACATAGAAATGTCAACTCAAAACTGACATTTAGAATGTTAAGAAATTTTTTCAATAAATTTTTATAATGATTAAATTTTGATATACATACATGTAAATAAGAAGTGAATATCAAATAAGAAAAAAAAACGAAGCTTTATGCTGCCGTCTCTTTTACAGGGAAGATTTGTTTTATCCAGGACCGCTCTTAAAACTTTTTAGATTTTATACGGATCGGTATAAGTAATATTCCTTTTTGGTGATAATTTCGACTAAAGCGCGGGTAAGCTGTGAAACTTATAACATAAGGAGTATAAATTTCTTCAGGAACTCTCATTCATAAACAAAAAGAGAAACCAATTCATTTAACAACTTTAAGGTTGTCCTGTTATATCTGATAATTTGGGGAGTCAGATAAACAATTGAATCGATTTCCCTTTTTTATAAATTATGTTAGTATTGCTGTTTTATTACTTATCCTGTTTCTTTTTTATGTCTTATTTGATTAAAGACATCTTCATAACTTTGGTGAAATTTCCGGCTGTTAATTTATAGAAATATACACCGCTTGTTAATCCTGTTGCATTGAAATTGATTGTGTGGAATCCTGCATTCAGATTTCCGTTAACTAATTCCATAACTTCCTTACCGCTGATATCAAAAATTTTGAGTGTTACAACTCCGTCAGTCGGGATCTGAAAACTGATCTTAGTTGATGGGTTGAAGGGATTCGGATAGTTCTGATTTAAGCTGTATTCATCCGGTGAAGCAATTGTTATTTCATTGCTCAGATTAAAATATTCGAAGTTACCGTTGAAGTCAACTTGTTTTAATCTGTAATTATACAGACCTGCATTCAGGTTTCTGTCAGTGTATGAATAATTCTTTGTTTCGTTTGTAGTTCCGTTACCGGCTACGTTACCGATTCTCTGCCAGGTTTCTGAGGCTGAATTTTTCTGTCAATTTCAAATCCTGAATTATTTAATTCTGATGCTGTTGACCAGTTCAGAGTTATGTCTCTGGAGTTGATTACAGATGAGAATGAAATAAGCTCAACCGGAAGAGCACCCCAGTCAGCAATCGCTTCTCTCTCTCCTATAGCAGGAGCAGCTATAACAAGTCTCTGTTTTCCGGGACATGCATAAGTAACGCCTTGCGGCATTACAGCCATTGCAGTTGCAGTAATTGTACCGGTTCCTGTACCTATCACTGTAACATCCTGAGATTCACCGCTTGGAAGTGTTGTGTTTACGGTATTTACGCTTAATGAACCTTCGGATATTGTAAGCTGAATATTGTTAATAGCAATAGGATCTCCATTCTGATCCAGTGTCTTTATAATAAAGTCATCCGGATTCACAGAAGGTTCAATTGATAAGGTAGTAACAATATTTGTGATCATGCCGTTTGCATTTGCATCAGCAATGATAGCAAGTGCTCTGTCTCTGGTTTCATTATGGGTAACGGTATTTGCGTTGACTCCGTCAGCAAAATGCCAGATGGCAATCTGAGTTGCAGCTACTTCTCTGTCAAGATTTGATAATTCTCCGACCGGATTTGGATTGTAAGGGTAGTAATTGTTTAAAATGTAGACTATTCTCGAATCTGCTACTGCAGAATCTTTGTGACAGTTATCCGGAAAACTGATTGTTCTTCTGAGGTCTACGCAGTAGAACTTTGTGGTATTTCCGTCTATTGTACCATTCATTAATCCGGCAAAAGTTTCGCGGGAATTGTTTGTGTAGGGATCTGTAAATGTAACGCTTCTGCCTTCAGCAGTACCGGTTACAATTGCATCGCTTAAGCCATACTGTGAATAAGTCACTGTGTTAAGCGCAGCAATAATTAAAAAGCTAAAGAAAAGAATTACTCTTTTCATTTTTTTTCTCCTTTCGTTTATGTTTCGTTTATGTTATTTCAAAAAACCCTGTGTAATATTTTTGGGGAAATATTAATTACCGCTTTGGGGAAACAGTAATAAAACAGAATTTTTTGATTTATTTAATATTGAATTTAGTTAGAAAAAATTTCAAACAAAAATAAGTATTTGGATTTAAAAAATCAAAATTCTTATTGACCCTCATTTATAAGTTCAAGTGGTTCGCTGTCATTCCAGCTTAAATAATAAGACGGATCATTTACTTCTTCGGCAAATTTTGCCAGCTTAAGAGGTCTGAAAGTATCCATCATCACAGCGGTTTCAAGTGTTTCCTTCTTTCCAAGATTAGCCTCTACAGTTCCCGGGTGCGGTCCGTGAGGAATCCCGTTTGGATGAAGACTTATCGAAGCGAAATCAATTCCCTTTCTGCTTGCGAAATTACCGTCTACATAATAAAGCATTTCATCTGAATCAAGATTGCTGTGATTATAAGGAATTGGAACTGCAAGCGGATGATAATCCAATAGTCTCGGACAAAATGAACATATCACAAATCCTGGCGCTGCGAATGTCTGATGTATCGGAGGGGGCATATGGATCTTTCCTGTGATCGGCATAAAATCCTCTATATTAAATATCCATGGAAAGTAATATCCATCCCACCCGACTATATCAAACGGATGAAATTCATAATGATATGTTACGACCTTCTCTCCCTTTTTAATTTTCATTCTGAAGTCTCCCTTTTCATCAAAAGTAACCATCTCTTCCGGACATCTGATGTCCCTTTCACAATAAGGCGCATGCTCCATCAGCTGACCGTGTTCATTCCTGTATCTGGAAGGAGTAGTGACCGGACCTGTGGATTCAAAAATAAGATAACGGGCTTCTTCAGTTTCATGAACAAGTTTGTAAATTATTCCTCTCGGGATCACAATGTAATCTCCTTCGCGGAATTTCATATATCCGAGATTCGACTGCAGTGTTCCTTTTCCTTCATGTATAAATATGATCTCGTCACAAAGAGCATTCTTATAAAAATAATCCATCTGATCTTTTACTCTGCACACGCTCATTACAACGTCATTATTATACATTACAGGTTTACGGCCTGAGAAAGCGTCTCCTTCGGTTTTCATAGGTTTAGTCCTGAAGTGATATGGACGTAAGGAAGATTCTTCCCATTCTTCAACTTTAACAATTTCAACTTCCGGGGAAATCTCCTTTATCTTCGCCGGTGAATTAATATGGTATGCATTTGTAGAAATACTGTCAAAGCCGATAGTAGAAAGTAATTCTTCTTTATATAAGGATCCGTCCGGCTGTCTGAATTGTATGTGTCTCTTCTGTGGTATCTCACCAAGTTTGTAATAGAATGGCATTATACAAATTTTTAATGATTAATGATTAAAATTAAATCTTAGGATAAAAAAAAATAATTTGAATATTAATACTTGCATCTCTCTGTTATGCTTTGATTTATTCAAAATATAATTCAGGCATTAATATATGATCATGAGTGCATTTCAAACTCAATTTTCTCAAGATATCTTTCCGCGTCAATAGCTGCCATGCATCCTGTACCGGCGGCAGTTACAGCCTGTCTGTAGTAATTGTCCTGCACATCACCGCATGCGAATACGCCTTCAATATTAGTTTCCGAAGTTGATTTTTTTGTTACCAGATATCCGTTTTCATCCATATCAAGTTTTCCCTTAAATATTCCGGAATTCGGTTCGTGACCGATTGCTGTAAAAAATCCTGAACATTCGATCTCAGAGACTTCACCTGTTTTCAGATCTTTAACTCTTACACCCACTACAGATTTTTTATTTTCTTCAGTCTTGCCGAGTATTTCTTCAACAACAGTATTCAATACAAACCGGATCTTTGGATTTGCTTTTGCCCTGTCGAGCATGATCTTGGAGGCTCTGAATTCCTCGCGTCTGTGAATGAGAATTACTTCGCTGGCATGCCGCGTCAGATAATTCGCTTCTTCCATTGCAGTATCTCCGCCGCCTACCACCACTACTTTCATTCCTCTGAAAAAGAAACCGTCACATGTGGCGCAGGAAGAAACGCCGTAACCCATGAAATGCTTTTCGCTGTCGAGTCCGAGCCATTTTGCTGAAGCGCCTGTAGAAACTATAACGGTATCAGCTGTATAATTATTATCTTCTTCATCAGTTAATTCAAAAGGTCTGACTTCAAAATTAACTTTTGTTATATTTCTGTATATTGAAACAGCGCCGAATCTGTGCGCTTGTTTTCTCATAACGTCCATAAGTTCCGGACCCTGAATACCGTGTTCGAATCCCGGATAGTTCTCAACTTCAGTAGTTATAGTAAGCTGACCGCCGGGCTGATGTCCTTCGAAAATCAGCGGGTTGAGAGCTGCTCTTCCTGAATACAATGCCGCTGTAAGTCCTGCAGGACCGGATCCGATAATAATGACTTTATGATGATTTGACGGTGATCCGTTTTTTGACAATTCCATTTTATAATTTGTGATTTAAATTTAAAAAATAATTAACCGATTTGAACATTGGAGATCTTTCCTCTGAGATTCTCATTAGAAGGATTTAACTCCAGAGACATTTTCCAGTACTTAAGCGCTTTGGTATTATTTTTCATCTTATTATAAATGTCACCCATATGTTCTAAAACAACTGCGCTGTTTGGATTTACCTCAAGAGATTTCCCTATAAATTCTTCCGCAAGCTTATACTTCTTCATTTTAAAATAAATCCATCCCATTGTATCAAGATACGATGCATTACCGGGTTCCTTTTCAACAGCTATCTTAGCCATTTTTAACGCCTTATCAAGTTCAATATCTCTTTCCGAAAGATTGTATGCGTAGTTATTTAAAATAAGAGCATTATAAGGATCTACCTTCAGAGCTTTCTCATATGTCTCTACTGACTTTTCATACTGCTTTTGATTATCATAAATAAGCGCAAGTGAAGACAGTGTGTTAATGTCTCCGGGATTTGAAATCAAAGCTGTCTCATAATATTTCATTGCTTCTTTTTCATTTCCGGAACCCTGAAGCACAAGTCCTTTAATAAAATTCAGTCTGAAGTCATCCGGATAAACTGAAAGCCCTTTATCAAGAACTGCTAAGGCCTCTTCCGATACACCTTCCTGATAAAGAGAAAAACCGATATTGACAAATACATCTTTAGTTGTGTCAGCAAGCAAAAGCGCTTTGTCGAAATATTCATTATAACCCGTCACATTTTTATCCATCAGTTCAAATACACCGAGATAATAATACGGGATCCATTCTTCAGGATAAGAATTATTTATAACCGTGAAAATATTTTTGGAAATATCTTTGGCAGATTCGTCCTGTGAAATGAGATTGTAATATAATTCGCCGATCTGAATCTTTTCAAGAAAATTTAAAGAATCCTTTCCGAGGACTTTGCTGAAATTATCGAAAGCTTTATCATTCTCATTCAGTTTGAAATAAATTTTAACAAGTTCGTTCTGAACTTCCTTCTCATTGTGATCAAGAGAAAGGATGTTCTCGTAAATGATCTTTGCTTTTTCGTAATTCTTATTATTCAGATACAGGTTAGCAAGAATTTTTTTCATCTCAGCGTTAAAGGGATCGATCTTCAGCATACTCTCAAGTACATCCGCAGCTTTGTCATATTCCTTATTCTTTATATATATCTCATACATTTTGTTAAGCACATCAAAGTCATAACCTATCTTGCTGGTGATCTTTTCATAGACTGCAAGCGCGTTTGCCGGCATCTGAGTTTCCTGATACAGCCGCGCGAGAGAGTAAAGTCCGTAAGTGTAATTAGAATCGAGTTTTATGATCCTTTCAAAAGCAGCTATGGCTTTCAAAAAATCTTTTTTCACAATGTAAATGTTCGCGCTTGTTTCAAGATAATCCTGATCATCCGGTTTAAGCTTCAATGCGTTTTTGATCTCACTCAGAGATTCATCAAATTTATTGAGTTTGTAATACACAACAGCCAGTGAATAATATATACCCGAAGACTTGTCAAATTTCAGAGCATTTCTGTAATTTTCAACAGCGCCGATAAAATCATACTTTAACTCAAGAGTCTTACCTTCTATAAAATAATTTAGAGCTTTATCACTGTCTGAGAATTTTTTTGATTTGTCCTGCTGCGAATATAAATTACCCGATATCAGGATCAGGCATAATATGCCGGTGAGAAATTCAAATTTTATATAGTTTTCGGTAAATACTTTCATTAAATCAAAAATAACTTTATTGAAATGAACAAACAATTCAGAATTTACATTAACTTGAATAATAGTCATTAATGTTTCAATATTTGTCTTTTAAAAATTTATTTCCGGGATCTGAAGAGATGCTTATGAAAAATTCTTACAAAGGATAATCTTATCGATCTCCCCGGTTATGACCAAAAGATTTTGATATGAATGAATTTAAAATAATTAACAGAATATTGTATTATACCTTTTAATAAAATGGCTTAAAGTTTAAATTACATGAATTTATTTAAAGGCTTTGACAAACTACAGGGCGGATTTACATTTACATACGAATTATTCCGACGGCGTACTTTCTCCTTCAAGATTAATTGATCTTGTCAGAAAGCAGAACATTTCAGTGATCAGCATAACTGACCATGATAATGTAAGCGGAATTGATGAGGCTCTGGAGTACGGAGAACTTCACGGTATTAAAGTAATTCCCGGGGTTGAGATCAGCGCTGATATAGATGAACAGGAGATACATATTCTCGGATATTTTTTTGACCACAGGAATCCAGCCCTCACGGAATTTTAAAAAACTCCAGACAGAAAAGACTTGAAAGAAATGCAAAGATAGTAAATAAACTCAACGAGCTTGGAAGCAAAATAAATTTTGAGGACATTTTGAAAAAGGTCGGCTCGCACTCTTCCCTCGGAAGACCTCATATTGCAATGGAGCTTCACGACGAAGGTTTTGTCAAAACTTATTATGAAGCTTTTTATAAATACATTGGCGATGACAAGACAGCATTTGTAAGAAAATCCAATCCGGATTCAAAGGAAGTGATCGATCTCATTTCAAAGTGCAGAGGACTTTCCTTTATAGCCCATCCGGGAAAACAGATCAGAGATGAATTATTAATGAAACTTATTGATCAGGGAATTGACGGAATAGAACTGGTGCATCCTTCCCACGATAAAGAGTCGATGAGTTATTTCAACAAGATCATCTCGGAAAAATTTTTACTCTCCAGCGGCGGATCGGATTTTCACGGAGGAATAAAAAATGACACAGGCAGTCTCGGGAAATATATTATAAGTGAAACAGAAATTATAAATATGAAACGAAGATTATTCATTTAAATTAATTATGATCAAAGAAACAGAAGGAAATTTAAATACACAGGGAATAAGGATCGGAATTATACTCAGTAAGTTTAATGAACCTGTTACCGGAAATCTTTTGAAAGGTGTGTTGCAGGCGCTGGAAAACAACGGAGTCGAAGGAAAGAATATTGAAGTGTTTTATGTACCCGGCGCTTTTGAAATTCCCGCTGTTTTAAGTAAACTATGCAAAAAAAATAAAGACCTGAAAGTATTCGACGGATTCATAACGCTTGGCTGCGTTATCAAAGGTGAAACTGCTCACTTTGAATATATCTGCGATAGTGTTTCACACGGTATTAACAGCATTACGCGTGAGTTTGAATTCCCTGTCGCTTTCTGCGTACTGACATGTTATACTCCCGTTCAGGCGTTTGAGAGAAGCATGATCCCTCCGGATTCTGAAAATAACAAAGGCTATGAAGCCGCTCTGTCCGTTATCGAAATGATTAATTTAATGAGAAAGATCTGAAGGAAGTTCATTACATGATCGCCGGTAAATTTAAAAGCTACACATCTGCAGTTGAATATCTTTTCGCGCTCGAAAGAGCCGGCATTAAATACGACCTCACAAACATTACGAAGCTTTTAAAGTTAACGGGAAACCCGCATCGGAATTTTAAATCAATTCATGTAGCAGGAACAAACGGCAAAGGCTCTGTCTCTTCTATTTTAAATTCAGCTCTTATCGAATCAGGCATCAGAACAGGATTATATACATCACCTCATATCTCAGACTTCAGGGAAAGAATACTTGTTAACGGAAAATTCATTTCAAAAAAATTCATACTGGAATTTGTGAATGAGATGTATGAACATATTGAAAAGATCAAACCGAGTTTTTTTGAAGTTACAACTGCAATGGCATTTTCGTATTTCAGTAAAATGAAAGCGGAGTATGCTGTAATAGAGACGGGACTCGGAGGAAGACTGGATTCTACGAATATCATTACACCGGTCTTATCTGTCATCACAGGTATTTCCATAGATCATACCGAGTATCTCGGAAAGAGCATATCATCTATTACAAAAGAGAAAGGCGGGATCATCAAGAAAGGAATCCCTGCCGTTGCCGGTAAGCTCACTTCGGTTTCAAAAAAAATACTCTCGGAGATCGCATCAGAAAAAAACACCTCTGTGTTATTTTCGGACAGAAAAAATTTCATTGAAATTACAAAGAGGAAAGAGGATGGATTTTATTTCAAAATTGATAAAGACAGTACGGAATATTTTTTCCCCGTAATTGGAGATTATCAGGCGTTAAATATTGCCACAGCATTATGCGGTCTGAAAATTCTGAAAGAGAATGATGGACCTGATGTAAGCAGACAAGTTTTCAATAAGTCACTTTTCAATTTAGTAAAAAATTCTCACTACAAAGGAAGGTTTGAACTCATTTCAAAGAATCCAAAATAGTCACCGATATTTCTCACAATTTACAGGGAATAAAAAACATTGAGAGCAATCTGAAGTATTTTAAATTTAATAAAGCGGTGATAATATTCGGAATGATGAATGATAAGAATTACGCTGACTGTATTATAGAGCTTAAGCGGCTGAAACATCCGGTAATATTTACTAAGCCGGATTACAAAAGAGCTGCTGAGCCGGAAACATTATTCAGCATTACAAAAAAGGACTGTGAAAAATTCGCACACAGAAAAAATATAAAGGAAGCGTTTGAACTTGCCCGCAGTATGACAGATAGAAATGATCTGATACTGATAACCGGGTCATTCTTTCTTGTCAGTGATTTTCTGAGATTGTTTAATCAGTTAAAATAGTCGATATAAAATTTTATATTTATCAAATTTTTATAAATCATATCAATGAATACAGAAGACATCAGGAAAATAGGAATAATAGGTTCAGGCACGATGGGCAGGGGAATAGCTATTTGTTCGGCGCTGGCGGGTTATGAGACTATCATAAATGACATTAGCTCTGTAGCGTTAGATAATTCCAAAACCTCATTAGAAAAAATACTTTCCGGTTCGGTAGAAAAGAAAAAAATAACGGCAGAAGAAAAGAACGCAGCTTTAGGCAGGATCATATTTACTTCCGATTTTAATTTGCTTAAAGATTGTGATTTCATAATAGAAGCGGCGGCGGAAGATGAACAGATAAAGAAAGAAATTTTTTCACGGCTTGACAGTATTTGCAGAACCGATGCTATACTTTCTACAAACACTTCATCCCTCTCAGTTACAAATATATCTACGGCAGTGAAACAAAATACAGGCAGAGTCATCGGTATGCATTTCTTCAACCCTGCTAACATTATGAAACTTGTAGAGATAGTGAAAGGTGATTTTACATCGGATGAAACTTTAAATACTACAATTGAACTTACACAAAAGCTGAACAAGACTCCTGTAACCGCAAAGGATACGCCGGCATTTATTGTAAACAGGATCGCAAGACCTTTTTACGGAGAAGCTCTTAAGATACTTGCTGAAGGGACTTCAGACCCGGAGACGATAGATAAAGTAATGAAAGAATGCGGAAAATTTGCTATGGGACCATTTGAATTAATGGATATGATCGGCATTGATGTTAATTTTTCGGTAACGAAGTCAGTATATGAAGCATTCTTCAATGACCCGAAATACAGACCGAGTTTTATACAGAAGAAAATGGTGGATGCAAACATGCTCGGCAGAAAGACAGGCAGGGGATTTTATAATTATCAGAAATGAATAAACCTGCTGTAAAAAATAATAACGGTAACTTTGATCCCGTTGATGCTGCAGAATTCAGATCTATCCTGAATTCACATTCTCTGAAGATCACAAAACCCAGAATTGAAATTATGAAAATTCTGAGATCAAATCACAAACCCCTGACCATTTCAGAAATTTCCGGAAGACTCAAAGGTAAAAAGACTGATCTTGTAACAGTATACAGAACACTTAATCTGTTTGAAGAACTGGGCATAGTAAGTCAGATCGATTTCAAGGATGAATTTAAAAGATATGAACTGATCTATGACAGGCATCATCATCACCATGTAGTCTGCAGGAAATGTAAAAAAGTTGAGAATGTTGAGACATGTTTATTAGACGGCATTGAAAAGATACTGATAAAAACCGGATACACAGAGATCACACACTCACTGGAATTTTTTGGAATTTGCAGTAGCTGCAACAATAAATAAGAATAATTTTTAAAAACTAAATACTGATTTTGATAAAAGCGATAATCTTTGATCTCGATAATACTCTTGTGGATTTTATGCTGCTGAAAAGAGCGGCAGTAGATGCGGCAGTGAATGCAATGATAGACGCGGGATTGAAATTAACTTCCGATGAGATCCGTAATATGATAAATAATATTTATGATTCGGAAGGAATTGAGTATCAGCAGGTATTTGATAAACTCTTAAAGAATGCTCTCGGCAAAGTGGATTATAAAGTAATGTCAGCCGGAATTGTAGCATACAGGAAAGCAAGAGAGGCGGCGCTGAAACCTTATCCCGGCGTGCTGCCGACGCTTATAGAACTTGTAAAGATGGGATTAAAACTTGCTGTGGTTTCTGACGCCCCATCTAAAGAAGCCTGGCTCAGACTTTCATATATTAATTTTCATCATTTCTTTGATGTAGTCATTACATATGATGAGACCAGAGAAAGAAAACCTTCCCCGGTTCCGTTTAATCTTGCTTTACAGGAGCTCGGCTTAAAAGCTGACGAATGTCTGATGATAGGGGACTGGGCTGAAAGAGATATGGTCGGCGCAAAATCAGTCGGGATGAAAACCGTATTTGCAAGATACGGCGATACATTTAATACAGTCAATCCGGATTCAGATTATGATATAAATTCCATCACGGAGCTGACGGATATTGTTAAAAAAGAAAACGGGATTGCAAAATAAGTATAATGATCAGAGGATTAGGCATAGATATTATTGAAGTAAAAAGAATAAAAAAAATCATGGAAGATTACGGCGACAGATTTCTTAAAAGGATACTTACGGATAATGAAATAAACTACTGCATGAAATTCTCAAAACCGGAACTTCATCTTGCCGGCAGATTTGCTGCGAAGGAAGCGTATTCAAAAGCTATCGGTACGGGAGTCGGAAAAAGTTACAGCTGGAAAGATATTGAGATACTAAATAATGAAAGGGGAAAACCATATATCGTGCATATTAAGGAATCAGAATATTCGGGATTTAAATACGAGGTAAGCATTTCACATACAGAGGAATACGCATGCGCTGCCGTAAGCTGTGAGGACGCTGCTTAATGAGAGGTATATTATTTTTATGTTTAACATTAACTTTGTTTTCCTGCGCATCATCTGATTATAGTAACAGTAAAGATATTGTGGGGACGTGGATCATTCAGCATCAGAATGCAGGTAACAGCAGCTATGAAAGAATTTATTATCAGTTCATATTTCAGAAAGATTCATTTTTTATAGAAATGGGAATAGTCAGTGACAATGCAGGCAAGAATTCCGAACCATTCAGGGCAAAAGGTTTATATAAGATTTACGGAAATGTGATAAGTATGAACGGAGTTGCCAAAGCCGAGGGATTTACAAAATACAACGCCGACTTTGCAGAAAAATTTGATTTCGTATTTGACAGGAATACGATGGATCTCTTCCCGCACGGTGATATGTTTTACAATAATTTCTATCTCATCAGAAGGTTCTGAGTCAATTTAATTTAGTCAACCCAATCACAGATAAATACATTGGTCTCGCCTTTTGCTTTACCGTTTCTGTTGGAACAGAAAGCTAATTTTTTCCCATCAGGAGAAAAAATCGGAAACCCGTCAAACTCATTATAAAAAGTAATTCTCTCAAGTCCTGTCCCGTCAATATTGATCTTAAAAATATCAAAATTCCTTTTATCTTCATTATTTACATTTGAACAGAATAGGATCTTCTGACCGTCAGGAAAAAAGAACGGTGCAAAATTAGCGGCGCCGTTGTTAGTGATCTGTTTCTTGTTTCTTCCCGTCGGCGTCCATTATCCAGATGTCGAGCTTTGAAGGTTTAATAAGACCTTCGGATAGTAAATTTTTATATTCTTTGATCTCTTCATCATTGGCGAAAGTTGTCCTTCTGTAAATAATTTTTTTGCCGTCATAGGAATAAAACGGTCCGCCGTCATAACCGGTCTCATCAGTAAGCTGCTTCACATCGCTTCCGTCTGCATTCATTGTATAAATATCAATATCACCGCTTCTTGTCGAAGTAAAAACAATTTTATCTTCAGCCGGTGATACTGTGGCTTCAGCGTCATATCCTTTTTCAGAAGTTATCTTCTTAATATTCGAGCCGTCCTCATTCGCGGAATAAATATCATAGAATCATAAAGCGCCCAAACATATCCTTTTGAGAAATCCGGTTTATGCGGACATTCGGCGTTAGCTTCATGTGTCGATGCAAAGACTACTGTTTTATTGTCATTGAGATAATAAGCGCAGGTAGTTCTGCCTGTCCCGGTACTGACAAGCTTTTTATTGCCGCCGTCAGGATCCATTGAGAATATCTGATCACATTTCAGATCACCGCTTGTTGACTGAAATGAAAACTTTTTTCCGTCAGGTGAAAAATAACATTCCGCATTCTCGCCGCCGAAAGTAAGCTGTCTGATATTTTTTAAATGAACTTCATCAGGCATCCGGAGCGTATCTTTATTGGTAACGGAAGTTTCTGAAGTCTGCTTTTCGACCTGTTTGCTGCAGGAGCTGAAACAGATCAGGAAAATTGAAAATAGTGAAATGATAATTTTAAAGTTCAAATCTTGTAACACTGAATACTCCTTCCTGATGAGTTATTTTATCAATTATCTGATTAAGCTGTCTTAAATTTTGTATGCTGAGGACCAATGTTCCTTCAAACATCGAACTCTTTGTTTTGATGTCAACGCTTTTAATGTTGGTATTAAAATTCTTTGAAATTGTCTTTGTAATTTCATTAAGGATACCCGGTCTGTCCTCGCCGATAATTTTAACACCGCCGGTGAATTCTCCTGAATCCGCTTCATTCCAGTTGATCTGTATGATTCTTTCAGGTTCTTTAAGAAAAAGGTTAAGAATATTCTTACAGGTCTTCCTGTGAATTCTTATCCCTTTCTCCTGACTGATGAATCCGATTACTTCATCGCCCGGAATCGGATTACAGCATTTTGCATATTCATATTTAATCCCTTTAATATTCTGAGATGTACCGTTACCTATAAAAATACCGTTAGTTGAATTTCTGGCTTCATCTACATACTTGTCAAAATTATCCGCTTCACTGTCTTTTTCAATTTCCGGCGCAGATGTTCTCTGATCAAGCGATACGATCTTACTTTTATCGGATAAGAAATCAAGTATGATATTAATTTTACTTTCATCGATTGAAATTGCATGGAAGAAATTGCCGGTGTCTTTATATTTAAATTTATGAACGACTTTAGAAAGGTCTTCATCAGAGAGTTTAACTTTTAATTTTTTAACTTTCTTCTCCCAGAGTTCTTTACCTTTCTGAATCAGATTTCTTCTTTCGGTATTGAAGAATTTCCTTATATCGGCTTTTGCTTTATGAGTAACGGCAAACTTCTCCCAGTCAATTTTAGGATTCTGATTTTTGGAAGTTAGTATTTCAATCTGGTCACCGCTGTTCAGCAGAGTGTCGAGCGTTACAATTTTACCGTTAACTTTTGCGCCGATACACTTCATTCCGACCTGTGTATGAATGTCAAATGCAAAATCAATTGCGGTAGCTCCGGCGGGAAGTATTTTCAGTTCTCCTTTGGGAGTGAAGCAGTATATTTCATCCTGATACAAATTAAGTTTAAAACTTTCCATCACCTGAGATGACGTCTCGTCCTTGGAAGAATTCTCAATACTGTCTCTGACAGCTTTCATCCACTCTTCAAGTTTCTTGTCATTGATATTATTATTCTCTTTATATTTCCAGTGAGCGGCAATACCTTTTTCCGCAACTTCATTCATCTCTTTAGTACGGATCTGTACTTCAAACATTTTACCTTCTTTACTAATTAGAGTAGTATGAATGGACTGATAACCGTTCTGCTTTGGAAGCGAAATGTAATCTTTAAATCTTTCAGGAACGGGTATATAAATTTCCGAACAGATACCGTAAACTGAGAAGCAGTCATTTTTACTTTCCGTATCAAGCACGATCCTGATAGCGAAGAGATCAAAGAGTTCTTCGAATGATTTATTCCTGCCAACTATTTTTTTATAAATGCTGTACAGATGTTTAGCCCTGCCGTAAACTTCAAATTTATAACCGTCTTCATTTAATCGGTCCTTAAGCGGTTCAATAAACTTTTTAATGATTTTCTCACGCTCTCTTTTTTTAGACTGAAGCTTTTTAGCTATTTCATCATAAGCGGAACGGTTTAGATATTTAAAAGACATGTCTTCTAGTTCCGTTTTAACTGAAGAAAGTCCGAATCTGTTTGCGAGCGGCGCATAGATCTCAAGAGTTTCCTGTGCAAGTCTCATCTGTCTTTCATTGGACAGGAATTCGAGAGTTCTTAAATTATGAAGTCTGTCCGCGAACTTTATAAGAATGACCCTGATATCAGAGGTCATTGAGAGAAGCATTTTCTTATATGATTCGACCTGCTTCATTTCATAATTCTCAAACATACCTTCTATCTTTGTAGCGCCGTTTACAATTTCGGCGATCTCCGGTCCGAATTCTGCGCGGATATCCGTTAAAGTAAAAGGAGTATCTTCCACAACATCATGCAGCAGTGCTGATGCAATTGAGACAGCGTCAAGCGGAATTTCCTGAGCAAGTATAATTGCAACTTCATACGGGTGTGAAAAGAAAGGCTCGCCTGATGCGCGCTTGGCGTTTTTATGAGCTTCATAAGCAAACTTAAACGCCTGTGTGATCAGCTTTTCATTTGAGAGACCTGCCGGTAAATTCTTTTTAGTGTGGTACAGCAGATCGTCTAATTTCTTTTTATAAAAATTATTAAACATTTGGTATGAAATATCCTTATTCAGGTTTGTTATTAATTTAACAAAACAAATTGATAAAGTGAATAGCTGAAAAAGGACTTAAATAAAATTTCTAAATGCAGGATATGTTATGAACTGGGGATCAGTTGTGAGAATATGGAAAGCGGAATGAACAGATCTTAGTTTATCATGTTCCGAAAATGCGGTCACCGGCATCACCAAGTCCGGGGATGATATAACCTTTTTCGTTCAGCTTTTCATCGAGACTGCAGGAAGTAATTTCAATATGTTTTTTTTCATTACTCCGAAAACTTTTTTCGATCGCATCAATTCCTTCAGGAGCGCAGAGAAGTGAAACCACTTTGATCTTTCTTATGCCCATATTCAAAAGACATTCGATCGTAAAAATCACGCTGCCGCCGGTTGCGATCATTGGATCAAGAATTATTACGGTTGCATCTTTTTTATTCTGAATTTTAGGAAAGCGGAAATAATACTGAACGGGTTTAAGAGTCTTTTCGTCGCGGTAAATACCGATATGACTTGTCAGAATCTCAGGATAAAGGTCGGTAAAACCTTTTGTGAGTCCGAGACCCGCCCTGAGGATCGGAAGAAGGACAACGGTTTCGTTTACCTTCTTCCCTACGATTTTTTTAAAAGGAGTATTGACTGATTTATTTCCCAGACTGAGAGCAGCAAATGTTTCAGCTGCGACTATGTATGATATCTTATCAAGCGATTCTTTGAATTCAGCCTTTGAAGTTTTTTTATCTCTCATGATAGAAAGATAATGCTGAACTAGCGGATGAGTTATTATCTTAAGTTTTTTCAAATTTACTTACTGTAAAAGATTCACAAATAATTCCGTTGTTACATTCTGAGTAGTTTTAACGGACTGGCTTCCGGCGGAAATTTTCATTGTAAGATCAAGATTTGTACTGGTTTCTTTTTTGATAACGCATCCTTTTGTAATATTGTAGATTATTACACCCTTACCGCCTGTTTTAGAATCTTCCACTTTGTAACTCATTTCCTTATCCTTGATCTCTTTTTCAATGAAGTCCACAGCCAGATCAGCGTCGATAGTAAGCAGAGTCTGTTTGTTTTCTTCTTTGACTTCCTTGAGTTTGTAGCTCAGGGAATTCTTCACCGGGAATATCAGCATCTGAGTCTCATATGATCTTGTCCATGCGGAATCCACATAAACCGGATTCTCCGGGAACATCTGAAACTGCTGCTGCAGAACGGCTTTGATGGCGTCTTTTCCGAATGAGTCTTTCAGAGTTTCTTTTTGTTCTTTGGTCAGAGTATCGCCGAGAGCTTTAAACATTTTTTCATAAACGCCTTCAAGACCATATACATCGGATATTTCTCCGTTCTGAGAGACCCTTGCATAAAAACTCTCTCCCATTATGGCGTTATACTGCAGGAAATCCGGCTTGGAATATATTGAATCTTTAATGTTGGAATTGTAAGCAAGACTTACTGAAGAATCAGCGGAAGCAAGATTTGAAATAATGGTGATACTGTCGAAAGTAATTTTGTAGCTTACTATGCCGGCAGATGTAATTTCCGTTACTTCTTCCTTATAATAATAATTAATATCCTGTATTGAAGTTAACTCTTTATCCTGAGTCATAGGACTTTTTTCTTTGGAGGTTGTTTTTGCATTCATTCTGTAACTGAGCACGTCACCTACTTTTGGTTTGAGCAGCAGATTCACTTTTACACCTTTATCATCTTTGATAACAAGATCGGAATTAACTGTATCGGATCCTTTTCCTGTATTCCCGTTATCTTTTTTTTCATCACATCCCTGTAAAATTAAAATTGAAAACATTACGATAAAAAGAGCTGATATAAAAGATTTGCTTGATATATTTGGCATTAAATTGTTTTGGTTTGATTTGATTGTAAAAAGTCAGATAATATACCATTAATAGCCTAGAGTTTCAAAGCAAAATTGAGGTGCGGGGTGATTATTTAGAAATGTGCGTTGCTATTTAAATGAACTTCCGTTGATTTTGTTTAGTTCTTTTAAGTGTATTTCGCAAGCTAAAGCATGCGGCTACGAACCGATAATTAGAATTTTAATAAAATGCTTTGTGACCTGGTGTCATAGCGGTAAAAGTATATAATTAAGGAATAAGAATCAGAATTGAAGCAACCTGAAAGTAATACAAAGAATGCAGAGATTCATTTAAAGAAACAGCAACACAGTGTAGAGCAAGCGTAAAATCAAATGAAGAATGATGAATGTGATGCGAAGAGCCGGAGAAATTAAAAAAAGGACTGCAAATATTGTATAAAGCGACGGGGATGCCTGATAAAGAGTTCTGGGAACTTAATAAAGAATGAGAGACGTGATAAAATGAAAATTGAAAATGAAATAAAGAAACTTGAATGCGCAGCGAAGAAGAAGAAATGCGATGCGAAGAAGGGAAAATGTGATGCGAAGAAGGTAAAATGCGAAACGAAGAGTTATGAATGCGAAACGAAGAGTTGTGTAAGTGAAGAAATTTTCAGTAAACGGGAAGAAATGTCTCGTGAATGACTGGAAATGAAAGATGAAAGTGAAGAAATGTCCTTTGAATGTTTCGAAATGTTTTGTGAAAGTCTGGAAATGTCCTTTGAATGTTTAGAAATGTTTTGTGAAAGTCAGGAAATGTCCTGTGAATGTTTAGAAATGTTTTGTGAAAATCAGGAAATGTCCTTTGAATGTTTAGAAATGTTTTGTGAAAGTCAGGAAATGTCCGGTGTAAGTAAAGAAAAGTTGTGTGAAAGTTAAGAAATATCCTGTGAATGTAAAGAAATGTCTTGTGAAGGTAAATAAATTTTCTGAAAAAGTAAAAAAAATTTAAAAAGTGAAAAATTTTTCACAAAAAAAATGAACAGAGGCAATAAAAAATAAGAAGAAACAAGAAAAATTAAGATCAACTGAAATAAAATTCAAATAATTGAAATAACCAGTACCAAAAGAAACAAGCCGGGACATTTTAAAACCAATGATTCCGGAATCCGGAAATCCGCATAAAACATTCAGATATTAACCGGGCGGGCTTTTGAGATGATAAACGGCTGTTAAACAAAAACCAAAAATAAAAAAAATGTCGTATATGCGGCGAAAATATATTTTTAAACGTTTGGACTTTACAGGGAATTTCGGCAGAGACGTGTAAGAGCGCGTGTGGTTCTGCCGGAGTACGCTTCAGACGGTATTTATATTTTCCTGATGAAAGATTTTTGTCTTCATATATCTTCAGGAAATGTTCTGGGGTGCATACTTTGTAAGCTGTACTGATAAGTTCGGTGTACAATGGATGTTTAACTGCCTGGAGAAAGTGGAATAAAATTTTCCTTATCTTATATTCTCAGAATTACTAAAAGGCAGAATTTCTTAATATTATTAAACCGATTCTGCCTTTCTTGCATTTCTTAATTTTTTACTGATTTTATTAATGACAATTATATGACAAAATTGTCAAATCAATAATTAATCCCAGCATATTATCAATCAAAACACTTTATTCTTTTCATTTTTATTTGGCACGGGCATTGCACTATTAAACAATAACAAATCGCTTAATATTGTTTTAAAGTTATCCAATTGAAGTTTCAATGAATAACTTTAAAATATAATTTTTTATAAATTAATATAAAATTATGAAAACCCTTAATAAAGTAATATCAGTTTTTTGTATAATGATTATGTTTGGATTGACATCAGATATCTCAGCACAGGACAAAGGAGCTGTTTACGGAGTTTCTACCCTCGGTGATAATTCTAAAATAGTAGATGTTGACATTCCTGAAAGTCTGAATCCGGGTGAAGAATATCCAGCATCTATTACTTTTATCAATACAGGCAAAAATATTTGGGACAAGGATGATAATTATTTATTGAGTCTGTATGATCAGTCTGATAATGTTTATAAATCTGATGTATGGGGAATTAAGAATGTTAATATTCCGAACAATGTTATACCGGGTGAAAAAGCAATTGTTATCTTTAAAATAAAAGCACCTTATGAACCCGGAGTATATAATTCAAAATGGGCAATGACTAAGGATAATAATTATTTTGGTGAATACTCTATCAACGTGACAAAGGTAAATGGTGAAGCTGTTCCGGTAGTATATTCAGTAGAAGGTAATGAATCCAGATTTATCAGCGTCTCTATACCGGAAAATATGAATGCAGGAGAGAAATATAAAGTGTCTGTATCTATTGAAAACACTGGGATGTATCCATGGAATTCATCGGAAGGTTATACACTTGCTCCAGTCCAGCAATCAGCAGCTAAAGTATACGCAGACTGGAATTCTACACCAGTTGCATTATCAAGTACAATAGAAAGCGGTCAGATATCATCTATAGAATTTTATGTAACAGCGCCGCCGTCTGCAGGATTTTATGAAATGCAATGGATGATGAAAAAAGGAGATTCATATTTTGGTCAGGCATCTGATAAAGTTACTGTGAATGTATCAGGTATTATTGCCATAAAGGAATTGCCGCCCGGAACAAATAACTCAAGTTACATAAAGCAGCAAATTCCAAATTCAGTTTCTTTCAATGAAGAACTGGATGTATCTGTGACAATGGCTAATACCGGAAACACAGCATGGATAAAAGGAAATGAACAACTTGTTGTAGTAGACAAAGATCTAAAGATACAATCAGTAAATATGTGGGGAATTGGATATATTCAGCTTCCAGAAAATATACAACCCGGTAAACTTGTAACTTTTAATTTTAAAGTAAAACCAAATGAAATCGGATCACAGCATTTTCAAATGATGATGATGGATAAAGATGGTAATTTGTTTGGTGCTCCATCTGGATCTGTTCAGGTAATTGTAAAAAATTAAAAAAAGAAAACAGGTAGTCTGTTAAATAGAATTATTATTAATTGTAATTAAAAAATAATAATATAAGACGAATGGTTTGGGAATTGATAATATTTCCAAACCTTCGTTTTTTAATACTGGTAACAACAAAAGCTGCAAGAATTCCAAGTATCAGACTGATATGCAGGATTCTTTTTCTTTTTTCCCTGTAATTGGTGATGAAGTCTTTTGAAGTAAATTCATTTTTAATACTTTGATTTACTTCACTTCAGTTTTCTGACCTTCAGTAGTATATGATGTCGAGTTAGTTTATTAGTTGAAAGTTCGGAGCTTACATTACCATGTGCTCCGATGGAAACATTTAAAAATAAATTGCAAATTACAAATTACAAAGGACGAATAGAAAGAAAATGTCACAGCTACGCTGTTTATTAATTGAATCATAAATTTTTCTACAAAGATTACATCGCTCACGCGGTTAAGAGCCATTTTAAAAGTAGAATTTCTTTTAACTACATACCCTTTTAATATGATTACAATATTTATTACCAAAACCATGTTGGTGAGGTGAGGGTAGAAAATATAAAACCCCGTAGGGGCAACGTCTCTGTAGTAAAAACAATTAAAACCCCGTAGGGGTGAAATCTTTGTAGAAAAAAGCAATACAACATTTCAACCCCGTAGGGGTGAAATCTTTGTAACAAAAGAGCAAAAGAGACATTACAACCCCGTAATGGTATGAATAGAAAATGTCACATCTAACTCAATTATTAATGATCAATGATTAATTATGAATAAACAATACATTTTTAAACGTCAATTTATTATTTTTTCTACAAAGATGAAACCGCTATGCGGAATACAAAAGTATTATTATTATATTTATCATGATCTCATTTTGAAATTATTATATTTCATACGACAAGTCTCATTCTGGCAGGAAAGATTACCCGCGGAGCGGGACACGTTGCCCGGCGGACGGGAAAGATTACTTGTCAAATTTTCAATGCTTTTGAACGGATTAGCGACATGTGAATTTGATGAAAGAAATTGAAATCCTGATTATTAATGCCGCCCCGCTGCACAGAAAAACTGTCCGAAGGGAACAATCCCTTAAACCTTTAAAACAAAAGAACGAAATAGTTATTCTTCTGAAGCTGTTCTGCATCCCCGTATTTATATAATAGAAATTATATCAAAAACATGACATAAGTCCTTGCACAGAAATATTAATATTTTTAGTATTGTAACGCGCCCGGAATTGAATTTCAATGGCAGGATAAAAATTAATTTCTTAAATCATCTTCCTTAAATTGAAATAAAAAATTTTTACCGTTATGGAAATTAAGTTTAGGAACATATTATATCCACTTCTCTAAAGGTATATTTACTTTCTTTATCGCGTTCGGGTTTTCACATGATTTAGATTTACAAAGAATAAGTTTAATAAATACAGATACCGGATTTGTCTTGCATGGTGACACAAAGGAAAGGATTGTAAAGAGTTTTGTTCTATTAAAATAAAAAATAAATTTTCTCAAATTAAACATTCCGTTTACGGAAAAAGGAAACAATAATGAAAAAACAATTTATTACTACTATTATTGTTTTATTAAATATTCTTTATTGTTTTGAAATCCGCGCTCAGGACATTAGAAATAATTTAAATATTATATCACCCGGTAATTCAAATTACATTCATCAAAACACAGAAAATAATAATACATGGATCAGTGTTCAGACTCCGTCTTTAACACGTTATATTACAGATGTGTTTTTTATTGATTCACTTTATGGATGGGCATCGCATGGGGGAGTTGGAATTGGAATAGTCAAAACAACAAACAGCGGATACAGCTGGGATTCAATTCAATTTAGTTCAGTAGGAAATTTTCTTGCGGGTATTTATTTTTTAAACAGATCAACTGGTTGGACTTGTGGTTCTTATGGAACTATCAGGAAAACTTCCAATGGCGGTTTTAATTGGGTAAGCTATGATATTAACTCTAATTTGAATTTTTATACAATTAAGTTTGAAAATAGTTTAACAGGGTTTATAGCTGGGATAAATACTGAATACAAAGCTATTATAATGAAATCAACTAATGGAGGAATGAATTGGAACAGCATTTTTAATTCTCCAACTAATTTTTCAGAGATATTTGAACAGTTTTGGCTTAATGAAAAAACAGCATTTTATGGTGGATATTATACATTTCTTAAAACTACAAATTCTGGAACCAGTTTTATTGACATGTATCAATATATTCCTCAACCTTATGGAGTATTAGGTATTTGTTTTCTAAACAATGATACAGGGTGGATTTCAGGAAATGATGGTAATGGACATAATATTTACAAGACTACAAACGGCGGTTACAACTGGGTATTTCAGAATAATCCTGTTTCAGGATTTAGCTTTCCGCAGATAAATGACATATTGTTTATTTCTCCTGATACAGGCTGGGCTCCATCTCTTGTGGGATATATTTTAAAAACGACAAAAGGCGGAGATGAATGGTTTATAGATAATTCTTCAAATACAGAATTTTCAAAACTTGCTCTGTATAAAAATAAAAAAATCTGGTGCGGAGCGGATTTTGGAGAGATTTGGTATTCACATATTGAAAAAACTACAGGTATTCAGAATAACAATTCATTTGTTTCGGATTTTAATTTGTATCAGAATTATCCGAATCCTTTTAATAACAGTACACAGATCGGATTCGATATCTCACAAAATAATATCTATAAACTGGAAATTTATAATAGTCTCGGACAGAAAGTAGCAGAGGTCTTTAATAATTTCCTTACCACAGGATCTTATAATATAAATTTTGAATCCGGGAATATCAGCTCCGGTGTGTATCAGTATATTCTTTCTTCCCCAAAGGAAAGGTTTGTAAAGAGTTTTGTTCTTGTAAAATAAATTATTTATTTTGAAATAAATAAATGTCATGAAAAGATTTTCCAAAATATATCCTCTCACTTTTTTTGTATTATTTCTTAGTGTATTTATCACACATAATATTTATCCGCAGCTTGTAAATGATTTTAGGGTGAATGATGATACTACGAATCAATCTCAATATTCAGCAAAATCAGGTGTTGATGGTCAGGGTAATTTTGTTTTAACCTGGACTGACAATAGAAACGGTAGAAGTAATGTATATTGTCAACGATTTAATTCATTAGGAGGTTTTCTTGGTTCTAATTTCAAAGTGAATATTAATCCCGACACTTCATTATTGCCCGATATTGCAGTAGCTAAGAATGGAAAATTTGCAGTTTGTTGGTTAGATGTAAATAATAATTTGACTATAGTTACAAAAGTAAAATGCAGAATTTTTTCTAAAATTGGAACACCACTTACTGATGAAATAATTATCAATGATTCACTGGGGCAAATTAATGTTGGTCCTTCAATTTGTGTAAACATTACAAATGAATTTTTCATAACATGGTCGCAAAAAGATATTTTATTTCAAAAAATAGACTCCGATGGAAATAAAATCGGAAGCAATCAAAAAGTAAACGATGATTCCGGAAACTATACTCATAAGAACCCCGACATCACAGTCAGAAATGACGGAAGTTTTATAATAGTCTGGAATGATACCCGCCCGCCGGGAATGGATAATGCAGATGATATTTATATGCAGATCTATGACAAATTGGGGAATAAGGTCGGAGTTAATCAAATGGTAAATGATGATCTTGTAAATACAAACCAACAAATCGCACCAAAAATATCTTCAGATTCTACCGGAAATTTTGTAATTGCCTGGAGTGATAACAGGCTTGATAATTCTCATGGTGAAGTATTTGCACAAAGATATAATAATTCAGGAATAAAGACCGGTCAGAATTTCAGAGTTACAAACAGCTCATTGCAATTCGGGAAAGGCGTGGCAGGGATCAATATGAAACCTAATGGAGATTTTATCATAGGATGGAGTGAATTCAGACCAAACATTCCTCAATGCTATTTTCAAAGATATAGTCAAAATGGAAATCAGATCGGAAATAATTATTTAGTATCAGATCAATTTCTGAATACAGATAAGTATTACAGTGATGTAAAAATATTTGAGGATAAAATTATTAGTATATGGAGTGACAGAAGAAATGGTCCGTTTGATGTCTACTGCAATATCAGATCTTTTGCGAATCCGGATACAACAGTAAATATTGTTCAAACTTCCTCTTTTGTTCCGGAAAGTTTTTCGCTGCATCAGAATTATCCAAATCCGTTTAATAACAGTACTCAGATCGGATTTGATATCTCCCGGAATAATTACTATAAACTTGAAATTTATAACAGCCTTGGTCAAAAAGTAAAAGAAGTATTTGATAAGTTTCTGTCTGCAGGATCTTATAAAATAAATTTTGAATCCGGAAACATCAGCACCGGAGTTTATCAGTATATTCTTTCTTCCCCAAAGGAAAGGTCTGTAAAGAGTTTTGTTCTTGTAAAATAAATTAATTTTCTCAAATTAAACATTCCGTTTTCGGAAAAAGGAGGATACAAAAATGCAAAAACTTTTTATTTTTACTTTTCTGATTTTAATTTTTCCATTTCAATTATTTTCAAATGACGAACCAACATTATATCAAAAGGATATGAATCAAATAGTTCAAGATCCAATTCCAAACTATCTACAACCCTGGTGGAATAATGTTGAAACCGGAAAATTTGCTGTTATATATATTGACTTTCCTGATGGAAGATATGTAAATGGAAACGATATTCTTCAACCGTTTACTAATGAACAATTAAAATGGGTTGCAGATAATGGAGTACTTGAAGCTGCGGGAGAAATGGGGATTAGAAAAATCCTTTGACAATTTATAAATATAATTTTATTTTATTAACAAAAATAATAAAGTGAACAAATTCCTGCAAATATTTCTTTTATCAATTCTGATAATAATTTCTTTAACAAATTCATTTGCTCAGCTCGTTCCGGATTTTAAAGTTAATGATGATAATACTTCTTACTCCCATTTTGTAGGAAAAGCAGGATCGGACAGTTCAGGAAATTTTGTTATTGTATGGCAGGATGAAAGAAATTCTACCTCAGCTGCACCTAATGTCACAATCTATGGACAACGTTTTAATTACATTGGAAATAAAATCGGATCCAATTTCAGAGTCAATCCTGTTGCCGATACTGCTCAAACACCCGATATAGTTGTAAAGAAGAATGGCGATTTTATAGTTTGCTGGACAGATAAAAGTAACTCCAATCTTGTAATGAGAATGTTCGATAAGAATGCAAATCCCCTTTCGCCAATTACTCAAGTATGTGATACGGTTTTCTCAAACACTATTCCGGTAATCGGAGTAGATGATATCGGAAATTTTATTATAGCATGGGAGTTTTATTTGCCTTCAACAGGTGATATGGTTCTTTTCCAAATGTTTGATCGGGCAGGAAATAAAATTGGAGTAAACAGTAATGTAAGTGATACTGGAATAAATTCAAGAAAAAGGTATCCCAGTCTTACAGTTCATCATAATGGAAGTTTTATAATCTGCTGGCAGGACAACAGACTAAATCATCAATCATATGATATTTATTTCCAGCGGTTTAATGCTATAGGGGAAAAATCAGGTAATAATACGAAGGTTAATTCAAGTCTTACTGATGAACAGATTTATCCTAAAATTTCATCTGACTCATCCGGTAACTTTTGTATTACATGGTTGGAAACGAGAGTATCGACGCAAAGTTATCTCACATATTGCCAGTATTATTCTTCTACAGCAACACCACTTGGAAATAATCTTTTAATTGCTGTAGATACTCCGCCAACTGCATTGTTCTTACGCCCTAATGGTGAAGCAGCGATAGGAATAACTGAGGGTAATCTTATGAAAATACAAAGAATGAATTCTAACCGTACATTCCTTGGAAACAGCTTTTCAATTTCGAATGAAGTTCCTTCATCCTGGAAACTCTTATCTGATCTGAATATTTCAAATAATAGAATCATTAGTGTCTGGCAGGACAATCGTAATGGACAATTTGATGTTTATGCAAACATAAGATCTTTTAGTAATCCGGATAGTGTAACTTCAATAACACAAATATCTACAGAAATCCCTTCAAATTTTACTCTTGGTCAAAATTATCCGAATCCCTTTAATAACAGTACACAGATCGGATTTGATATCTCACAGAATAATTTCTATAAACTTGAAATTTATAACAATCTTGGTCAAAAGGTAAAAGAAGTTTTTAATAAGTTTCTGTCTGCAGGATCTTATAAAATAAATTTTGAATCAGGAAACATCAGCTCCGGTGTGTATCAGTATATTATTTCTTCCTCAAAAGAAAGGTTTGTAAAGAGTTTTGTTCTCCTAAAATGATTTGTTTATATAATTTATATAATTTAGATTTCTTTAAATAATATCCAGTATATGAAAGTAACAGTCAAATATTTCTCTTCTTTTTTCTCAAATCAATTTTCAATATAGATTTTAAAATGAAAATTTTTCTGAACATTTTTTTTCTTTTGATTATAGTGGTTTCGGTAGAGGCTCAGCCACTAACATGGCAGAGAGTGTATAGCTCACCACTACCTGAATCTGTAGGAAACGGAATTCAAACTTTTGATGGAGGGTATGTAGTTCTGGCGACTAGGTTTGGTTCAGTTGGTGCTGGATTACTATTACTAAAACTAGACAGGTTTGGTAATGAAGAGTGGTCTAAGATTGTTGACTCAACCGTTATAGGTTTCCGGATACGACAATGTGATGATAGCTCTCTAATAATTTCCGGAAATCTCGCGGGGAATGGAGTTTTGATAAAGACTAATAAAACCGGTGATATTATTTGGAGGAAATTTTTCCATATAAATAACCAATATACATTATTTAGGTCGGTTCGTTGTTTAAGCAATGGTAATTTAGTAATATGCGGATCAACTTCTTTTCCAAGAATAGGCTTTTTGATTATGATGAATAGTAGCGGTGATTCAATATGGCAAAGTACTTTTACGTCATCGGAATGGGAAACTTATCCTGAGGATTTCTGCAAATCCGATGACAATTTTATATACCTTACGGGCTCAACTGAGGGAAGCCGAATAAAAACAATTATTGCAAAGTTTTCTTTGAATGGTGATTTAATTTGGTCAAAGGATTTTGGTTCTAATGGAGAGGGGGATAAACAAGGTGGAGCTGCAATTGTTCCTATATCAAACCAAGAATTGTTAATAACAGGACTTTACAGCGATTTTTATAGCACAGAAGCTCATTTTACGAAAATAGATTCTTCAGGGAATGTAATTTTTCAAAATGTCTTGCCTCAAACAAATTCATCACGAAGTATGGTCGGAACTACAAAAGGAAATTTTGCAATTGCCGGAGGATTAGGTACTTCATCGGATGATATTCTCTTCATCTTAATAAATGAAAACGGGGATATTCTAAATAGAAAACTATTTAATTCAAGTGGAATTGAATCTGATTATTCATCATCTATTTTTGAAACTTCAGATAACGGTTTTTTAATTACTGGTTATACAACTTATCTTCAGTCAACACAAATAGATCAGAATATATATTTGATAAAAACTGATTCATTAGGAAACGCTCCTACCGTGAATACAAATATTATAGAAAATCAATTACCTGCCGGTTTTAAGTTATATCAGAATTACCCAAACCCCTTTAATTCATCTACGATCATTAATTTTGAATTGAATAAATCTTCATTGATAAAATTAGAAGTTTACGATATTACAGGTAAAATAATTAATATATTAGCAAATGGATTTTTTACAGAAGGAAAATATAGTGTAAGTTTTAGTAGTAATAAACTATCTTCAGGCATTTATTATTACAAATTGATAAATAATAATTTGTCAATAACTAAAAAAATGATGATAATCAGATGAAAATTAAATTAAATTAGAATAATATAAAATAAATCCGCCGATTCTTCAAAATTATGGAATGGAATTGCTTTTGAGAATTCCGGAAATGATACCATAATCGGATGTGTTTTTAGTAAGGCAAAGACTATTATTAGTATAAAAAATGATGCAAGTACTTCATCTAATAACAGAGTCATAAAAAACAACACATTTAACATTCCATCCGGTGCAGGATATCATAAAGGTATTTACGGTGAGAATAATTACAAACTGCAAATTCAAAAAAAATCAAGATATATGATAACTCCGGAAGAGAAATTAAATCATTGGTAAATGAAATTAAAAACCCGGGTAATTATTTTGTTAACTTTGATGGTTCTAGTTTTGCCAGCGGTATTTATTATTACAAAATAGTTGCCGGTAAATTTGAGGCAATAAGAAAAATGATCCTGATCAAATAATGTTCAGAAAAATATTACTAATATTGTTTTTATTTATAAGTTCAGTTGTATCTGCACAAGATGTCTTCATAGCTCCTTTTAAACTTGGCAGCTACTATGAATATGTTTATCATGAAACAGGCACTAATATTAGATATAGCGCTAGAATTATTTCAGAAGAAAAAATTAATGGGTTTATATATAAAAAAATGGAAATATATAATGAACCTCCTATGAATAAATATTATGTTCGTTATTATTTTGACACATTAACATTAAACTTATATGGAGGTGCAGGTCCAGGCTGTGTAGATAGTGTATACGGTAGTTGGCTGGAAATTGGATTTAATTTGCCCATGGGATATATATGGAATGATTGCCCATATGGTACTTTTTTTAGAAGTTCAATAAATTCAACAACGAAGATTACAAACATCTTCGGAACAAGTGATACTTTATGCTATGTTAAAAGAATAGATACTTTAGGTGCTCCAATAGAAGGAACAACTTCTTATTCATACGCTGAAAAATTCGGATATATGTTTTTCTACAGAGGCTATGGAAGTCCTTTGTTAGGAGGAGCATATTCAAAATCAATGGTAGGGGCAGTTATTGATGGAGTTACTTATGGATCTATTTTACTTGATGTTACAAAAATATCCGGTGAAATTCCTATTGGTTATATTTTAGAACAAAATTATCCAAATCCTTTTAATCCTTCAACTGTTATAAAATTCTCATTACCTAAATCTTCTTTTGTAACATTGAAAGTATATGATCAGCTTAGTAAAGAAATTTCGACGCTTGCTAATGAAAAAAAATCAACAGGTACTTATCAATATGTTTTTAATGCGGTTAACATACCATCGGGAATGTACTTCTATACTTTGCAGGCAGATGATTATATTGAGACAAAGAAAATGATGCTGATCAAGTAGTTAGTAGTTAATAGTTAACAGTTAGTAATTTATTGCTGATTAACATTTATATTTTAAATGAAAGCCGTGGGATGAAGAATCTGCGGCTTTTTATTCCCTTCTTGAAAAAATAAATTCGTAGTTGGTATTATTTTCAGAATGCAAATAGTCATTTAAAATACTACGCGGTTAAGTCAATTATCAATTATTTGATCAATGATCAATTCATTATTAAACGTTTGGACTTTACAGGAATATCGACAGAGTCAGGGAAGATGCCGGGAAACATATAAAAAGCACGTTCCCAATCGGGGAGATCGGGAACGGGGGAAAGCCAATTATCATTTATCAATGATCAATGATCAATGATCAATGATCAATATCTTTATAAACGTTTGGACTTTAGAGAGAATTTACTTCACCAGCGACAGCTTTTTTGTATGGTTAAAATTATCCGCCGCGAGCTTGTAAAAATATATTCCGCTTGCAAGTCCGCTGCCGTCAAATACTGCTTTATAATACCCGGCTTCCCTGTATTCATTTACAAGCGTGTTCACTTCTCTGCCCGAATTATCATACACTTTTAAAGTAACAAATTCATTTTCCGAAAGTCTGTAGGAAATATTTGAGACGGGATTGAGTTTACCGGTAAGTCATATAGAATAAAATAACTTGATATTATTTTTCATAATTATTCGCAAAACGAAAAAAGAGATTCCCTCCAAACGAAAATTAAAGTAAATTTAAATAATCTTTAAAGAAGCGGATATGAACAATTACAAATAACAAATGATGAATAAAAAATTGTAAGTTTCAAATTTTGAGATATGAGTTTAAAGATTTAATAATTTGGTCAATGGCTTAAATCCGTGTAATCATTTGATCCGTACTAATCCGTGATTCTGACATTTACTAAACCGCTGCGAAAATTCGCGGCGGTTTTTTGTTTTTTTATGATCTAAATCATATTATTAATAAACAGTTTTTTATATGTTAACAACGGAGGATGTTATGAAAAGAAAATCTTAATTAGAGAGAATGTCCTGATTAAAAATATTAAAGGACGGATATGAAAAAAACATTTATTATTTTAAATAATATAAAATTTAAGAACTTTTAAATTTGCTATTCATAAGCGTTACAAAAATAAAGGAGGTTTATTTTGAAGCATTGTTTATTTTTGCTTTTGATTCTTTCATTTTTCAAATCAGTTTATTCTCAGGATTATATGCAGCAAAATTCGTAAAATGTTATTAATTAAATAAGATCATGAAAATAAGAATTTTTTTGTTTTTGGCTCTGACGCTCAGTCAAATTGATCTTATATATAGCCAGTCAGGCTGGGTAAATGTGTCAATGGGTAATAGTGAATATAAAGGAATTTTTTTCCCGCAAAAAGATACCGGTTTTGCAATTCGATTTGACGGGATTGTATTGAAAACTATAAACTCAGGAAACAACTGGTATTCAACTGCGCCAAATTTACCGGGAATTATAACCGGTACATTTACCAATACATTACTAGGTTCAATCTGGAGCATTCCTCCTTTACTTACAACTAACGGAGGGGTAAATTGGATTTCGATGAGTTTCATACCGGACTTTTTCGGAATGGGTTTTACAAGTGGTTTATCATTTTTAAATGAATTTACAGGTTTTTTTATTGGCCTCGATTTGTATCCGATGCCCACACCATGTTGCTATGACGGACTCATTCACAAAACAACTAACGCCGGTCAAAACTGGATTCAGATTTTAAGAGAACCGGGATTGCAGCTCGAAGATATAAGCATCGCAGATGAAAATAATATTATTGTATTAGCGTCAACCGGTTTTTTAGAAACTACAAATGGCGGGAATAACTGGAACTTAGGCACAAGTTTATTTTCAAACATTAGATATATACATGCAAAATCAATGTCAAATCCATTTTCAGATACAATATATGTTGCCGGTCATATAGCCGGTGATACCGGAGTTGTTGCAAAATCCATTAATAGCGGCGAAACATGGACAAAATCCTTTCTTGCTCCTTTTAAATCCAGATTAAGAAAGCTACAGGCAGTTGATAACAGTATAGTTTATGCCGTTGGAGACACCGGTTTGATTGTAAGTACATCTAACGGCGGAGTAAACTGGACAATTCATAACAGCGGTACAAGAAAGCGGCTCAATGGAGTAGCATTCATTAATAAAGATACCGGTTTTGCTGCAGGTGACAGCGGACTGATATTAAAAACTTTTACAGGCGGAATAACTGGCGTGTCAAATGAAATTTTGGATATGCCTACTAACTTTATTCTCCATCAGAACTATCCGAATCCCTTTAATCCTTCTGCGACAATTCGATATAGTATTGCAAATTCTGAATTAGTAAATATGAGTGTATATGATATTAGCGGAAGAGAGGTTTTAAATTTAGTTAATGAATTCAAGAATGCAGGGAGTTATTCGGTAAAATTTAACGGGACTAACTTTGCAAGCGGAGTTTATTTTTACCGAATTGAAGCTGGTGAGTTTGTTCAGACAAAACGTATGGTATTAATCAAATAACCCGAAGAAATTTATTTAATAATTTATTGAACCCGTAAAAAGTATTTTGCGGGTTCTTTTATTTTCTACCTAAAGAGGTTATACAAATTTAAGAAATATTTTCTGCAGAGATTATACAATAGCGCGGTTAAAACAATTATCAATGATTAATTATCAATGATTAATTATCAATGATCAATTCATTATTAAACGTTTGGACTTTACAGGAATATCGACAGAGTCAGGGAAGATGCCGGGAAACATATAAAAAGCACGTTCCCAATCGGGGAGATCGGGAACGGGGGAAAGCCAATTATCATTTATCAATGATCAATGATCAATGATCAATATCTTTATAAACGTTTGGACTTTAGAGAGAATTTACTTCACCAGCGACAGCTTTTTTGTATGGTTAAAATTATCCGCCGCGAGCTTGTAAAAATATATTCCGCTTGCAAGTCCGCTGCCGTCAAATACTGCTTTATAATACCCGGCTTCCCTGTATTCATTTAGAAGCGTCTTCACTTCTCTGCCCGAATTATCAAAAACTTTTAAAGTAACAAATCCGCTTTCCGAAAGTCTGTAGGAAATATTGGTAACGGGATTGAATGGATTCGGATAGTTCTGCTGAAGCTCCGTTGATGAGGGAATTCCGATCACTGCTTCGCCTGTCAGCATGAAATATTCATAACCGCCGTTGAAGTCGATCTGCTTCAGACGGTATTTGTATTTTCCTGATGAAAGATTTTTGTCTTCGTATGTATAATTATTTTGTACGCTGGAATTTCCCGCGCCGTTTACAAAGCCGGCTTTCTTCCATGCTTCCGGAACGGCGGCGTCATTATCAGATCTTTGAATTTCAAAACCGGAATTATTTTGTTCGAGAGAAGTAGACCAGTTCAGTTTTACGGAGTTTAAATTTACGCTGAAAGTAAATGACGAAAGCTCTACCGGCATAGGACTGTCGCCGTTGAGAAGGATTGCAACGTTATTTGTACCGAATTCTTTAGCAGCAATATCAATATCACCGTCATTATCGAAATCCCCTTCTGCCAAAGAAGTATACATATCATTATTACCATTCATTTGAATAAAATTACCTTGCCCGTCATTCAGATTTGTATATAATGGTGTAAATGAGAAATTAGAAACAATATCTAAATAACCGTCCCCATTAAAATCAGAAACTGAAGTGTTAGAAAAGATAAAACCTGAATTAGCTGTAAAGGTATTATCCCCATTATTAGTAAGAATTATATTGGATGATACTATATCAATAAATCGATCATTATTAAAATCAAATGATTTGGAGTCCTTTAATTCATAAATTACCGATGAAGTTAGAATAAATAAATTTGTAAAAAATAAATTTGAAATAAAAATCCCATTTCCCTCATTTTTAAGTTGATTAAATTCTCTGCATAAATAAAATAGCCCGAAAAAATCCCAGGCACCCCCATTAATGGATACAGGATCAAATCTACCGTCATTATTATAATCATCAATCAATATATTATCTTTATATTGACCTGCATTCTGGCAGCTTAATATGAAATTAATAGTTGTATCAGATTCCAAAACACCATTTACATTCTTTAAAATTTTGACATCATTTAAATTAGGAGAATAAGCGACATCAATAAAACCATCACCGTTCAGATCTCCGATGCTGCCTACTCCGCCGATTATAGTATAAGTAAGCATGAAGAATCCAGTACCGTTGTTCTTAAAAAAATGTAAATTGTTTCCTGTCTGCAAAAGAATATCAATGTATCCGTCGTTATCAAAATCCGCAAGTTCCGGAGCTCCTGTATGACTTAATTCCTGAATTAAAGTAAATACTGCTAAACCATTATTTTTGTAAATTCTATTTCCGACAATAAGATCAATAAAACCATCCTGATCAATGTCTCCGGTTTTTAAACTGTTACTTCCGACATTACTTATTCCTGATATTTGTACGAATGTACCCGTTCCGCCAAGGGCTTTTGCTCTGAATGAATACACAAATGGTGTTATGGTTTCATTAGAAATTGTCTTTAATCCTGAAGTAAGCGTAACGGATACTTTTTCACCATTTTTAAATTCATTTACAGGATTTATTGTCAGTGTATTTGAAACGGAATTATAATCTAATGAAGCCGTCATAAGTCCTGTTTGATAACCGAAGACTTTTATATTACCGGAAGTCATTAGTGAGCCGTTCATCAGTTGTGAGAATGTAATGACAATGTCCGATGACTTTACTACGCTATTAGCGTTCATTGGAGGAGATACGGTATTGATAAATTGATTAATTGGATTTGACTTTAGGGAAATCGAACAGGCGAAAGTAAGAATAAAGATTAAGATTAATTTGTTTGGGTTTTTCATAAATACTCCGTTATTTATTTGAGTGGATTTTATTTTTTGAATTTACATGATTTTGTTTATCGGATTAACAATCTATGATGATTAAAGGCAGTAAATTGATTCTTCATAACTTCTCCTTTTATTATTTATTGAAACTTATTGAAAAGCAATTTTGATAACAAGACATATTTGACAGCCGGAAGTAACTTACAGAACCCCCCTCATTCCCCCCTTTGAAAAACAAGGGGGGAGGCGTGGAGATTTTTAATAAAGACTTCCGCAGCAACTTACATAATCCCCCTCATTTTTACCCCCGTCAGAGTCTCCGGTGCTCTACCGGGACTCTGACGGGATAGCTTAGCCAGTTGAAATTACAGATCGTAAATATTAATTTCCTCTGACGAATTAAGAGGAGGATTTTGTGGCTACAAGAGTTAGAGATTTTATTCCTGAGAGAATTTATTTTATCACATATACCATATACAAATGGAAAAGTGTTTTTACAGAGGAAAAATATTTTAATCTGATTTACAAATGGTTCGACTATATGAAAAATCATTATAGTAACAAAATCCATGGATATGTTATCATGCCCAATCATCTTCATTTATTGTTGTACATTTCACACTATTCGCCTGATGTATCCAAATTAATTCAAAATGCCAAAAGATTTCAGGCTTATGAAATAGTTGAATTTCTTGAAGAAGATAACAGAAAAGATTTGCTAAAAATATTTTCAGAAGCTGCAGAGATTCAAAAAGGAGCAAAGCATAAAGTTTTTAAAGACAGGTTTGATTCAAAAGAAATGGTGAATTCAGATCTATACAGGGAAAAATTAAATTACATTCATAATAATCCATGCACTCCGAGATGGAGACTTGCAGAAAAGCCGGAGGACTATAAACATTCAAGCGCTTCAAATTATATAATTGGAAATGGAGTATATGATGTCGAGTTAGTTTATTAGTTGAAAGTTCGAGCTTACCGTCAGAGTCCCGGAAAGAGCGCCGGAGACTCTGACGGGGGTTTAATTTAGTTTCTAAAGGTATTTTACCAAACGGAGGAAACTTATTAATTGGTCAAAATCCCTTAACTAAAGTGTTAACAACCATGTATTCTCCAAGTAACCTTACTAGAGCTACCAAATCTTTGACAAAATTATCTGAAAATTATTCTCAGCAAGTAATCAAAACACTACAAAATATTCATACAACAATAAATTATTGATTATTAAAAAACCCAAATGTTAAAATCGCTCATAAATATTTTAGAACAAGCAACAAAAGAGCCTGACAATTTAATAGAAAAATCGAATCAGTTTTTTTCTAGCTATCATTCTTACGAAAAAGGTGTAATACCTGAAAAAATTGATGATATTTTTTTTAAGCTGGCCGATGATATAGATTATTATCAATGGGATCCTGAAAATGGGGGAATCAAAGATAAAAAAATCTTAGAAAATAAATTGAAATCTAGAATTTTAAAAGCTCTTGAAGAGATAGATAAAATTTAAAAATAAATTATTTTGAATACAATATATTTTTCGCGCCGTCAGTAAATTAACAAAGGGTTTACATTCAATTTGAGTTAGTACGAATTTTCCCGGAACAAATAAGCTTCAGAGAGTATCCGGAGCCGGAAATCAGTTCAGCAATGATGCAAATGGAAACCTGATTTAGGATACACTTAATAAAAACAATAAAATGCTTTACGAACACATGAATCTTATTACTCAGATACGAAACAAAAAAATAGTAATAGAAGACAGTTTAGTTTATGTGACTTATTATTTTTACGATGAAGCCGGCAACCGTATCAGAAAGAATGTTTTTCAATACATAGGAATACAGCCGTCAGACAGCGTCGAGACTCCTGACATCGGAGATATTGGGGACATGTCCGGCTACTGGGATCTGATAAAAGACGAAGTATATTCCCGCGATGTGTCAGGAAAAGAAGCTGCGCTTTATGTAAACGGAAACCTAATGCAAAATAATATATGGGGATTCGGGAATGAAGGATACATCACAAGCTCGGGCGCTCTGAATTTTTATCTGAAAGATCATCTCGGTTCGGTAAGAGCAGTGATTGATGAAAATAATTCTGTAATCTCTTCTCAAGACGGCGCCTCCCCGCGTGCTTTTGGCGGGGAATGCGTGGGGATACTTACTGCAAGGCAGAGAATATCACAGCGACGGCAGCGTTTATAAGTTCACGGGAAAGGAGCGTGATTCGGAAAGCGAATATGACTATTTCGAGGCGAGGTATTATGATTCGAGGATCGGGAGGTGGGGGCAGGTTGAGCCGCTGTTGGATAAGTTTCCACAGATTAGTCCTTTTGTGTATTCATTGGATAATTCACTTATCTTTATTGATTCAAATGGTGCAGATCCTTTTGTGAGGCTTGCTATTTTAAACATAAGGTCTGACGGGGGGTTCAAAGTTACTTAAAGTTACACAGATACAAAATTTATATACATATTGTATTCTATATTTTGTAAATTAAAAAAAGTTAAAAATAAAATGGAATATATATTTGACAGAATTACGATTGATGATAAAACTTTAAATGGAAAGCCGTCAATAAGAGGAAAAAGAATATCAGTTCAGACAATCCTGGAATTTCTAAGCGCAGGTGAAACAAATGAAGAAATTTTAAAACAATATCCAACTTTAGAAGAAGAGGATATTAAAGCCAGCCTGAGATTTGCAAGCGAATTGATGAATCGTAATTATGTGATAAAATCTGTTGCGTAAATGTGAAAAAGTATTTAATAGATGTAAACCTGCCATATCATTTTTCAATTTGGAATAAGCCTGAATATATTCATCAAAAAGATATAAGTGATGACTGGAGTGATGATAAGATTTGGGAATATGCAAAAGAGCATAGCTTAACAATAGTCTCAAAAGATTCCGACTTTTCAAATAGAATAATGCTGAAAGAGCCTCCACCAAAAATAATTCACATTCGTATAGGAAACATGAGGGTTAGAGAATTCTATCAGGTCATAAATAATATTTGGACTGAAGTAATTGAATTAAGTGATAAAAATAAATTAGTTAATGTTTTTATAGACAGAATTGAAGGGATAAATTAATTTTTATTGCCAGCTCCCGTCTTCGATTGTATTCTCTAAAAGTTTACGGGGAAGGAGTGTGATGCCGAGAGTTAGTATTACTAATTCGGCAGGAGAAATATTATATAATATTTCGATATAGTTTATAACTTAAGTTGAATAAACTCAAAAGAAAAATTATTTTATTTAAAAAATATTTTTATGGAAACAATTACAATTCCCAAAACCGAATACAAAAGACTTTTATCCAGGGCTAAGGCTTATGAGAAACTTGCCGGAAGTATTTTTGAAAATGCGATCAAAGATCCTGTCAGCGATATAGTTTCTGATTTTGAGAAAACCAATCTTTATACAACTGAATTTCTTAAAGATCTGGAAGCGGGGATTAAAGAAATCATCTCTTGCTAAGAATAAAAAATGAAGATCAGACCTCTCAGGAAAGATCTGGTAAATTATTTAAGTGCTCACAATCTTTCAAAGAAGTGGAAAAAAGTTACATTATACTTTGAAGAAAATATAAATCATCGTTCACTGAACACAGAATTACTCGAACCTCACATACGAAGCTGGTATGAAATCGTACGGAATGAAAACTGGACCAGCTTTAATGAGATCAAATCCCAGTTCAGAAATGCAAGTATTGTAGGAAATGACAGAGTTGTTTTTTATATCAAAGGAAACAGTTATCGACTTGTAGTGAAAGTTGACTTCAACTGGAAAGTAATGTTTATAAGATTCATCGGAACTCATAATGAATACGACAAATTAAATGTAAAAAAATTATAGAAAAATTATATGAAAATAAAACCTGTAAGAAATAAAAAAGATCATGAAAAAGCACTAAAGAGAATTGATGAACTATGGGGCTGCAAAAAGAATTCTCCTGAAGGAGATGAATTTGAAATTCTCCTTACATTAACAGAAAAATATGAAGATGAACATTTTCCCATTCCACCTCCCGACCCGATAGAAGCAATAAAGTTCAGACTCGATCAGTTGAATCTTACGCGGGCTGAGCTTGTGAAATTTATAGGATATAAAAGCAGAATATCTGAGATCCTTACTGGTAAGCGAAAACTAACTTTACATATGATACGAACTCTTAATAAAAAACTTAAGATTCCTGCAGAAATTCTTATCAAAGAGTATTAAAGCCAATAGTTAGTTTAACAATTTCACAATAAAAAGACGCAAGTAAAACAATGAATACAATACATCACAGTATCTCCGGCAAAGCAAACATTCCAATCCCGTTGGGGTGAAATCTTATCTAATATTCATACAGCACCGATTTAAAATGTCTTGTCTAATTTTAAGTGGTTTGAAATTCAAATTATAAAAATATATTTTACCAACTTAATTTATAAGGGCGATTAGCTCAATTGGCTAGAGCACCTCGCTTACACCGAGGGGGTTATAGGTTCGAGTCCTTTATCGCCCACTTTGTTCAGAAAATAAGTAATCCGGTGTATGACCGGACTACTTATTTCTTTTTAAACCTCTCATAAATTAAAGAAATCTGAAAATTCTCATTGAAAAATTCAAAAGTAAATTAAGTTTTTAATGAAGAATAAATTATTATTTCTTTCTTCCCTTGTATTAGTTTTTATAATTAATTTATTCGCCGGTAATATTGATCCTTATTATTACACGATACTTATTTATATCGGCATTAATATCATTCTCGCATCAAGTCTTAATCTCATAAACGGTTATACAGGTCAGTTCTCTCTGGGACATGCAGGGTTTATGGCTATCGGAGCTTATCTTTCAGTTTCATTCAGCACTTACTTCGCTCCGTTTTTTATTGATACTTTCGGTCAGGGAGTTTTCGGTAATTCTATTTCTTTTATAATTCTTCTTTTAATAGGAGGAATCGCTGCTGCCATTGCCGGAATTATTGTCGGCGTTCCGTCACTGCGGCTTAAAGGTGATTATCTTGCAATTACTACTTTAGGATTTGCCGAGATCATCAGGGTTATTATACAAAGTCTTGATGTGGTCGGCGCATCGCAGGGATTCAGAGGCGCATACATTTTTGAGAACGGAATGAAGGCTGCAATGATACCCGCTGATATGTCCTCTGTTCCTTATGTATTTTATTCAGTACCCAAATACACTAACTTTTTCTGGACCTTTGCTTTTGTAGCGATAATAATTTTCTTTATCAGCAATCTGATGAGCTCATCATACGGCAGAGGATTTCTTGCTGTAAAAGATGATGAAGTCGCCGCAGAATCAATGGGCGTCAACACTACAAAATTCAAAGTGATTGCTTTTGTAAGCGGCGCTTTCTTTGCGGGAATTGCCGGCGCGCTCTACGGGCACTTTAATCTTTATATAAATCCGGAAGATTTTAACTTTCTGAAATCAGTGGAAATAGTTGTAATGGTTATACTCGGGGGAATGGGCAGTATGGTTGGCGTAATTATTGCTGCTGTTATTTTAACGATACTTCCCGAATTCCTGAGAGGCATAGCTGAATACAGGATGATCATATACGCGCTGCTGCTTATTATTATGATGCTGCTGAGACCGCAGGGTTTGTTCGGAGTTCAGTTAAGACCAAAGAAAAAAAAATAAATTTTTAAATGAGTTTACTTGATATACAAAATTGTACTATGAAATTCGGCGGACTTACCTGTGTGGACAGTCTTAATACTCATGTCGGTAAAGACGAACTTGTCGGTATGATCGGTCCGAACGGAGCAGGTAAAACTACTGTATTTAATATTATTACAGGTGTCTATAATCCAACCGGAGGAGATGTCCTTTTCAAAGATAAAAGCGTTGTTCCTTTAAAACCATATGAAGTAGCGGAAATAGGTATCAGCAGAACATTCCAGAATATACGTCTTTTTCAGAGTCTGAGCGTCCGTGATAATATCAGAGTTTCATTTGTGAAAAGCATCAAAGCCGGATTTTTTATTTCAACATTTCATATCGGTAATTATTTGAAAGAAGAAAAAGAAATTGAAGATAAAATTGATGAACTATTAGACATATTCGGACTGCTTGATGTAAGGGATGAGTATGCAGTTTCGCTTCCATACGGTGAACAGAGAAAAGTCGAGATTGTAAGAGCGCTTGCCACTTCACCGGAATTATTGCTTTTAGATGAACCGGCAGCGGGGATGAATCCAACTGAGAAGACTGAACTTATGAGTCTGATAAAAATGGTGAAAGACAAATTTAAAATTTCCATTCTTTTGATCGAACATGATATGAAAGTAGTGATGGGAGTCTGCGAAAGAATAATAGTGCTTGATTACGGAAAGAAAATTGCAGAGGGAAATCCGGAAAATATTAAGAATGATCCGAAAGTAATTGAAGCTTATCTGGGAGAAACGCATCATTGAATATTCTTGAGATCAAAAACTTGTATGTTAATTACGGAGCGATCAAAGCTTTAAAAGGAATTGATCTTCAGGTAAAAGACAAATCCATCGTAACTCTGATCGGCGCTAACGGCGCAGGCAAGTCTACATTGCTCAGAACAATCTCATCACTTTTAAAACCTGTATCCGGAGAAATACTTTTTCACGGAAAAGATATTACTAACCTGTCACCGGATAAAATTGTAGAGACCGGTATTTCACAGTCTCCCGAGGGAAGGATGATTTTCTCAAATCTTACCGTTAAGGAAAATCTGGAAATGGGCGCTTATACACGAAAGGATAAACATAATCTTAAAGAAGATCTTGAATTTATTTATGAATTTTTTCCGAGGCTGAAAGAAAGACTGAAACAGATGGGCGGAACTCTAAGCGGCGGTGAGCAGCAGATGCTTGCGATATCCAGAGCGCTTATGTCAAAACCAAAACTTCTCCTTCTTGATGAACCTTCGCTCGGCATCGCACCGCTTTTGGTTAAATCTATATTTGAACAAATTGTTGAATTAAATAAAAAAACAGGAATTACTATCTTGCTAGTAGAACAAAATGCCAACATTGCATTATCCGTTGCGGATTACGGATATGTAATGGAAACAGGAGAAATTATTCTCGAAGGTGATGCGAAATCGCTTTCTCAAAATGAAGAAGTAAGAAAAGCTTATCTCGGAGAATGATCAATATTAAATATTAAATATTAAATATTAAATATTAACAGACTTTTGTTCAGATAACTTTTTAGACACTATATTTTATTCAATACTTTCCATAAAACAGATTTCAAAAATTTAAAACAAAGACAGTAATGAAATTAGCAGACAGAATGGGTAACCTCGGAACCGAGACAGCGTTTGAAGTTTTGGCAAAAGCAAGAAAGCTCGAAGCGGAAGGCAAGAGCATTATTCACCTTGAGATCGGCGAGCCGGATTTTCCGACTCCGGAAAACATCTGCAATGCAGCAATAGATTCTATCAGAGCGGGTGATACACATTACACGCCGTCTGCCGGAATTCCCGAAGTCAGAAAATCCATAGCTGATTACATCAGCAGGACAAGAGGTATCGAAGTTCATCCCGATGAAGTAGTCATGACTCCCGGCGCAAAGCCAATTATGTTTTATGCGATACTTGCCCTGATAAATCCCGGTGATGAAGTGATCTATCCGAATCCCGGTTTTCCGATATATGAATCCATGATCAAATTTGTCGATGGTGTCCCGGTTCCTCTTAAGCTTGAAGAAGATAAGAATTTTGCATTCGATCCTGAGGATCTGAGGAAACTTATTTCTCCGAAAACCAAAATGCTTATCATTAACACGCCGCAAAATCCTACGGGCGGTATTCTGACGGAAGATGTTATCAGAAAAATTGCAGACATAATTAAAGACAGGGATGACATTACAATATTAAGCGATGAAATATACAGCAGACTTATTTTTCAGGGCGAGCATTTCAGCATTACACAGATCCCGGGATTTAAAGACAGGACAATAATACTCGACGGTTTTTCAAAAACATACGCAATGACAGGATGGAGAGCGGGTTACGGGGTTATGAATAAAGAGCTTGCGCAGGTAACGGCTAAGCTGATGACAAACAGTAATTCATGTACAAATGCTGTTGTACAGAAAGCGTGTATTGAAGCTTATGAAGGACCGCAGGATTCAGTAGATGAAATGAAAAAGGAATTTATGGCAAGAAGAGATATTATAGTGGAGGGATTGAATTCCATTAAAGGATTTAAATGCAATATCCCGCTCGGCGCGTTTTACGCATTCCCGAATATAACCGGCACGGGGATGAGTTCGAAAGAGCTGAGCGATCATTTGCTTTATAAAGGAGGAGTTGCTGCATTATCCGGAACTGCATTCGGTGAATTCGGCGAAGGCTATCTCAGATTCTCATATGCAAACTCAAGGGAAAACATTAAAGAAGCAATCAAAAGAATTAAAGAAGTGATCTGACTTCAGGATCACGTCTGAGATTCTTTTAATGAAAATAAAATCAAATATAATTACGAGCGGATATTGTCCGCTCTTATTATTTTTAAAATATATAATTTAAGTAAACAAAATAAATTTTTGACAGCGGATTTTTTAATAATTGGCAGCGGGATAGCAGGGTTATCACTTGCATTAAAGCTCAGTAAACTTGGCACTGTAATAATCATCACTAAAAAGCAAAAGACTGAATCAAATACCAATTATGCGCAGGGCGGCATTGCAGCGGTAATGGGCGAAGATGATAATTTCGAAATGCATATCAATGATACTCTTGAATGCGGAGCCGGACTGTGTAATACGGAAGCGGTGAGGAAAATTGTAGAAGAAGGTCCGGGTATGATCAGAGAACTGATTGAGATCGGCGCAAAGTTTTCAAAAGAGAAAGGCGCTCTCCTGCTTGGAAAAGAAGGCGGTCATTCAATGAACAGAATTATTCATGCGAAAGATCTGACAGGCAAGGAGATCGAAAGAGCTCTGCTGAATAAAATTTCAAAAAATAACAAGATCAGATTATTCGAATATTACTTTGCAATAGATCTTCTTACGGAGAAAAATCTTAAGAAAAAGCTGAGCAAAGATCTGAGATGTTACGGCATTTACGCATTTAATGTGAAGTCAGGAAAGGTCGATAAAATAATAGCCGGTACAACTATACTTGCAACAGGCGGCGCCGGGCAGATCTATCTTCATACAACAAATCCTGCAATAGCAACAGGTGACGGTATAGCAATGGGTTACCGCGCGGGCTGTGAAATTTCCAATATGGAATTTATACAGTTTCATCCTACAGCGCTGTATGATCCTGAAAATGATGAAAGGACAGGTCAGGTGTTTCTTATCTCCGAAGCGGTTCGCGGCGCGGGCGCAGTCCTTAAAACCATTAAGGGAAAAGAGTTCATGAGAGCATATGATAAAAGAGGATCTCTTGCGCCGAGAGATATTGTAGCGAGGGCAATTGATAACGAGATGAAAAAAAGCGGTGACACGCATGTACTGCTGGATCTATCAAAGATCGGAATTGAAAGAATCAAAAATGAATTCCCGAATATTTACAAATACTGTCTTACTAAAGGAATAGATATCACGAAGCAAATGATCCCGGTAGTTCCGGCTGCGCATTATACCTGCGGAGGAATTAAGACCGATCTCAACGGTAAAACGAATGTGAAAGATCTTTATGCAAGCGGTGAAGTAACTATGACAGGTGTTCACGGCGCTAACAGACTTGCTTCAAATTCACTGCTCGAAGCAATGGTTTTTTCAAATGCTATTTATACTGACATAAACGGTAAAGTAAAATCTAAAAATTATTCACGAAAAGATCTCTCTGAAATCAAAAAGAATACTTATGACTGGGACGATGACGGAATGGAAAACACGGAAGAGTGGATACTTATTTCACATAATAAAAAAGAAATAAAAGAAGTAATGAGCGACTATATCGGGATTGTAAGAAATACACTAAGACTGGAAAGGGCATACAGAAGAATTGTAATGATGAAAGATGAGATCAAGGATTTCTATGATAAGACTAAAGTAAATGTTGATCTTCTGGAGCTTAGAAATCTTGTAACGGTTGCTTTTCTTGTGATCAGTTCAGCCATGAAAAGAAAAGAATCCAGAGGACTTCATTATATGTCAGATTTTCCCGGGAAAGATGATAAGAATTTTTTAAAGGATACACTAATTTCAAAAAGTAAATTATAGATTGTAAATTTTAAATTTTGCCGGGAATAATTTCATTCCCTTTAAATGATTATAAATCAGTATAATGACATATCTGTCCAAAACATTAGGCATTTTAATAATAGATGAGCTGCTCTTTACTTTCTTTCTATTGAGAGATCCCCGAGGGAAACATTCGGGGCAGGCAACGAAAGAAACAAAGAAAAATCTCCGCTGTTGAAAAATTGCCGGAATTCATCTCACAATTGCTATAAAATTTCCAACTCAAAATTTGCGGCGCATCCCGAGTACTTGGGACAGACAAGGAAATTTTATTGACGCAATTGCTTATGAATTCTTTCGGCAATTTTTCAAAGGCGGGTCTTCTAATTGGTTTGAGATAAAACAGCAATACTTTTAAAGTTTGATTGTATTATTTGATCTCAAGATTATTATGAACAGCACTGACATTTTGTTTAATGATTATAAATCAGTATAATGAATATTGAAAAAGAAATTTGTAAGTTATAGAAATGAAAATTATTATTATGAAAAATATTATTGCAATTGTTTTTTTAATGATGCTCCTGCTTTCATCCTGCAGCAAGACCGGTGAAGAAAAATCCGGCGCTGACGTAAACTCTGATTCAAATAAAATTTCATCAGCAGGAATAAAAGAAAGCGGAACTGAGTTTGACGTAAGATATGAATTCCCGAGAAAGATATTCAAAATTGAAAAAGAGGATGTCAATGGTGACGGCAACCGGGAGATATTTGTGTTAAGCGTATTGAAAGATACAGCGGATAAATTCAGCAGTTACTATAACTTCGATATGATTGAAGTATTTTCACTTGACAGGGAAAAGGAAAAGTATGTCAAGATACTTACTGATACAGTTGATTATTCGACTGAAATTAATTTTGCTAACCTTAGTGACAATAAAGATAAGCTGATTTTTATAAAAACAAATACCGGCGGAAACGATCCCATTGTTTCAGAAGGAATGTTCGTATATAAGATGCAGGATTCTGCAAATATTGAGATGATGAAGTATTTCGAATCCGGTTCTCCGGAAGTCGCTGATATCGGGGATCAGGGGAATAATGTACTTGTAGTTAAAGATCAGTTCCTTGGTGTAATGCCGCAGGTAAACGCAGTTAGTTTTGTAAAGGAGATCTATACGCTTCAGGATAACAAACTTGTAATGAGCAATGAGAAATATCCGGAAATTTATGAAAAGAAGATCACTGAAGTTACGGAAGAGTATAATGCTCTTAAGAGAAAAGTGGAATCAGGAATGCAGGCAATGGATATGTCTTATCCCCTTTACAGGGAAGCTGCAGAGATATTTGTGAATTATTATTACAAAGGAGATACACAGGGCTTAAGAAAATTCTGGGAGCAGGAAAAAGAATCACTGAAAAAAAATATTCCGCAGGATGAATATCAGGATCTGAATAATTTTATTTCAAAAGCGCTTCCGACTGTTAAAAATGCCTGATAATCCTGAAGTATCTGTTGTAATAGTTACTTGGAACAGCGGCGGGGAAATTACGCGCTGCGTCAGTTCGGTAATTGAATATTCCGGAAACATTAATACGGAAATAATCATCGTTGATAATAACTCATCAGATAATACTAAGGAAAAACTCGATGAGTTAAATACTTCTTCCGGTAAAAAATTAACGCTGATCTTTAACGCAGATAACAAAGGATTTACAAAAGCATGCAATCAGGGAATGAAAATTTCAAAAGGAGAAAGCATATTTTTATTAAACCCTGACACTGAATTAACTGATGGTTCATTAGATATACTAACTTCGAAATTAAATTCGGAAAAATCATACGGAGCAGTAGCTCCGAAGCTGGTGAATGAAGACGGAACAATTCAGAAGTCGTGCAGGACATTCCCGGAATACGCGGATATGTTTTTTGAAATGACATTGCTTTCTTCAGTATTCCCTCAGAGTAAAGTATTCAGCAGATGGAAAATGAATTATTTCGATCACGATTCGGAAAGGGAAGCTGATCAGCCGATGGCAGCGGCATTGCTGATACAAAAAAGCGTTGCAGAGGAAATTGGTTTTTTTGATGAGAGATACAAAATGTTTTTCAATGATGTGGATTTTTGTAAAAAGATCAGTGATTCAGGTTATAAAATAATTTTTTGTCCGGAAGCGAAAGTAATTCATACAAAGGGAGTCAGCATTTACAAAGACAGGGAAAATATGATAAGGATATGGAATCAGGATTGCGCAGAATATTTCGGAAAACATCATAAAAATTTTATGCTGCAGGATCTGCTGTCAGCAGGACTGAAACTGACGGGAATTTTAAGAATTTTATTATATAAATTAAAAAAATGAAAGCAGCCGTAGCGCAGATAACTTCCGTACTCGGAGATCTTCAGAAAAACATCAAGCATCATCTGGATTACTGTGATGAGGCGATAAAGAAAAATGCGGATATAATAGTATTCCCCGAGCTTTCTCTTACGGGATATTCTCTTAAAGACCTGAATTTTGTGATCTCACAGAATCTGAAAGAGACAAAATTATTAAATGAACTGAAAAAAAAGAGCAGTAAAATATCGATAGTCTGCGGACTTGCGGAAGAGAGCGATGAATACGGAATATATAATACGGGGATTTTCATTTCTGAAGGTAAAATTGAATTTTCTCACAGAAAAATTTATCCGCCCACTTACGGGCTTTTTGAGGAATTCAGATATTTCTCGAGAGGAAATGAATGTCGTGCGCATGAAACAAAATTCGGAAAGCTGGGGTTACTTGTATGTGAAGATATGTGGCATATGTCTCTTCCTTATACATTAGCTCATGACGGCGCGAAGATACTGATTGGAATAGCCGCTTCCCCGACGAGACTTTCCGCCGATCACGAAGGATTTAAAAATTATGAGATCAATTCCGAGCATCACAGGACATTTGCAAGAATGCTGTCATGTTATTTTCTGTTTTCAAACAGGGTCGGATATGAAGATGGAGTAAATTTCTGGGGAGGCAGCGAAATAGTGGATCCGTTCGGGAATGTGATTGCCGCGGCAAAGCTTTTTGATGAAGATATAATTTATGCTGACATAGATATGGAGGAAGTGAAGAGGTCAAGACATCAGGCCAGGCATTTTCTTGATGAAGATCTGGACCTGACAATTAAAAATCTCAAAAAAATCAGTAAGCCCTGAAAAATTGAATTTTTAAAAGTTTTAAAAATAAGTATTTTTCCTATTCATAAAAAATGATTACATTAACAGACAGAGAAAAAGAAGTATTAAGATACGTTGTTGATAATTTTATCAAAAGCGCGTCTCCGGTTGGGTCACGAAGCGTTTCGAAAAAGACTGATCTGAATCTTTCTTCGGCAACCATAAGGAATGTCATGAGCGACCTTGAGGAAATGGAGTTTCTTGATACCCCGCATACTTCCGCGGGCAGGATCCCTACGGATAAAGGGTACCGTTACTATGTGGATTCACTTATGAATCATGAAAATGTTTCTAAAAAAGATGCATACTTATTCAGGGAATTTTTTAATGATAAGAATCTGAACTTTCTGGACAGTCAGGATGTCTTTAACGAAACTTCCAGGCTGCTGGGTAAAATATCCCGTTTGCTTTCGGTCGTTTCTCAGCCGAATATATCGAAGGGAATATTCGAAAAGCTGGAATTTGTAAGCGTTGCTTCCGATAAGATACTGGTAGTGCTGAAAATTAAATCAGGTATCTTAAAGACTGTTATAATGGAGATCACAAGTGAGATACCGAAGTCTAAACTTGAGAAACTTTCAACATATATAAATGAAAAATTAAGCGGACTTACGCTTGAGCTGATAAGAAATACTTATACAGAAAGGATCGGAGAGTACAGGCATAAAGAACCTGAGCTTATACAGTCATTCATCGATTCTTTTGAAAAGCTTTATGCAGATGAAGAGAGCTGCAATAAAATATACATAGGCGGAACGGGAGATCTGATACTGCAGCCGGAATTTGAAGATCCGAAAAGTTTCAAAGAAATTATCAATCTTGCTGAAGATAAAAATTTAGTAATACATATTTTTGATAAAGATGTATCTGTTGAAAATAAAGTTCAGATATCTATAGGTGAAGAGAATAAAGACGCGAAATTTAAAAACTACAGCGTGATAACCACTTCATACAACTTTGGCGATGTAAAAGGGAATATTGGTGTGATCGGACCCAAGAGAATGAATTATGCAAAGATGGTCTCGCTGCTGGAATACACATCAAAATTAATTAATGATAAATCGGTTTAAATTGAATTTAAAAAAAATAATTATGACAAATAAAAACAAACATAATGTAAAAATCAAAGACGCTAAAGCAGACCACGGCGCAAAGGATGCTGAAAAAACGGAGCCGGATGAGGAAGTAAATGATAATAATTCTTCTGATGAAATTCCGGCGGAAGCTGAGATCGCTAAACTTAAGGACACACTGCTGAGAAAAGTCGCGGAATTTGAAAATTATAAAAGAAGAACTGAATCTGAGATCTCAAATTATATAAAATACGCTTCTGAAAATTTAATCAGCGAACTCTTACCGGTATATGATGATCTGGGAAGGTCAATAGAGTCCATGAACAGGGGAGAAACAAAAGATTTTGAAACGCTTAAAAAAGGTGTGATTCTGATCTATGAAAAATTCAAAGGAGTTATGGAAAGAGAAGGACTGAAAGAAATTAATTCTGTCGGTAATGAATTTGATGTCGATCTTAACTCCGCAATGATGCAGATACCGAGAGATGATGTAAAGCCGAATACAGTGCTGGAGGTAATTGAGAAAGGATATAAATTAAAAGACAAAGTTATCAGACACGAAAAGGTGCTGGTATCAAGCGAACCAAATTAAAAAAGGAAAAATTTAAAAATGACAAAAAGAGATTATTACGAAATATTATCCGTCAGCAGAACTTCAACAACGGATGAAATAAAAACTTCCTACAGAAAGCTTGCAATGAAATTTCATCCTGATAAAAATCCGGGTGACAGCGAAGCTGAAGAGAAATTCAAAGAGCTTGCAGAAGCTTATGAAATATTGTCAAGTCCGGAAAAGCGGCAGAGATATGATCAGTTCGGTCATCAGGGAGTAAACGGCGGCGGCTATCAGGGCTTTAGCAATATCAACGATATATTTTCGCAGTTCGGCGATATCTTCGGCGGCGGCAGAGGCGGAAGCATATTTGACGAATTTTTCGGAGGCGGTTCGAGAAGCACAGGCAGACAGAACAATAACAGGGGAAGCGATCTGAAAATAAATCTGAAACTTACTCTTGAAGAAATTGCTGAAGGCGTTGAAAAGACCGTAAGCATAAAAAAATCAAAAGCATGCGCGACTTGTAACGGCACAGGAGCTAAAAGCGAGAGCGGATATTCTAATTGCTCACACTGCAGCGGCACAGGAGAAGTAAGACATGTATCAAGATCAATATTCGGACAGATCGTAAATGTAAGTATGTGCAGTTACTGTAACGGCGAGGGTAGGATCATTAAGGAAAAATGTCATGACTGCAGAGGAGAAGGACTTGTAAAATCCGAAGTTAAAATTAAAATAAATGTTCCCGCCGGAGTGCAGCAGGGAAATTACATTCCGCTCAGAGGTCAGGGAAATGCAGGAAAAAGAGGCGGTCAGAGCGGTGATCTGCTTGTCTTCATTGAAGAGGAGCAGCATAAATTTTTTATCAGAGATGAAGATGATATTTTTTATGATCTTGAAGTCAGCATAATTGATGCAATTACCGGCGCTGACATGGTAGTCCCGACACTTGCAGGAAAAGCAAAGCTGAGTATAGATCCCGGCACAAAGTCAGGGAGTCTGCTGAGAATGAAAAATAAGGGAATCAAATCGCTGGACGGATACAGCCGGGGAGATCAGATCATCAGGGTTAATATTCATATTCCGAAAAAAATAAGTTCGGAAGAAAAAAAGCTTTTACTGGAATTAAGCAAGCTTGAAAATTTCAAACCGCGGTCAGAAAAATTTACTGATGATGATGAAGATTCAGGTAAAGATAAAAAATCACACGGTAAGAAATCCAAAAAAGAGGACAAAGGATTTTTTAAGACGGTGTTCAGTTAAAAGTAGATTTCAAATGTTAAATGTTAAATGATGTTAAATGTTAAATAGTGAAAAAAATGTCAAATGATAATCCATAGAGCTGATTAATATGTCGTAAATTTAAAACTGCGGTTTGTTCAAGTACAGACCGCAGTTTTTTTAGGTATTTTCGAATTATGAATTACGAAATACAAATATTGAATAGGAATTGAACAATGTTCACCATCCTTAATGAAAATTTATATCTTATCAAAATTTCTTTCAGGTTTTTTCACTGAAATATCTAAAGACTTTTCACAGAAAGAAAATAATCTGATAAATCCTTGTAATTAAAAAATATACTATTTACTTTAAATCAATAAAAATAAAAGGAATTAAATATGAGGTTTTTTCTGAACCCCTCCCTCCTTACTCATATTTTGAATTTAATAAACTAAATTTATTAATCAAAAAAAAATAAATCATGGCAACCGAAGTCGCAGTAATTACTGCATTAACCGGAGCTCAGGCATTTTATTCAACTTATGCCGCTGCACGGACAGCAGCTACAGCAGGTGATAAAATTCAGATATGGGCTGATCTGACAAATGAACTGCTCTTATTAAAAGATAAAGTGGATATCTGGATAGCTCCCGGAAGAATCATTCAAATGACAGATTCAGCTCCGATAATTCTTGACAATGACGGAGGATATACATCTGCTGTAGAAGTAAATATATCAGGGAATGGATTTTTGAAAAGTATAAATGAAAAGTACGGTTGCGTAAAAATTGTAAACAGGGATTCCATAGTTTCGATAACATGTGATAGTATGGAAAATGAAGGTTATGATCCGACTTCACTTGAAGGTACTACAATATATATAGAAAATTGCTCAAAATTTTATTTGAACTGCGGCAAAATAATTAATTCAAAACAGAGAGCAATTTTTTTTGAAAATGAGGTTGAAGATATTAACATAAAAGCGGGATTAATTCAAAGCGGAGATTATACCGGCGGGGACGCAGTGACAATCCGCGGGAACGGATTTCTATCAGCCAACGAAATAATATGTAATAATGACGGCAGCTGTCTGCTTTTTCAGGGAGGATCATTAACAGCCAATATACTAAAACTTACCACGACAAATATCAGCTCAACTTCTGCCGGAACTGTTAAAATGTCTGGAGGAACGGGTAATCAGGAATTAACTTTATATTTTGATGAAATACAAAACTTAAGCTCTAACAGCGGAGATGCTGTAATCGCAGATGAGGGAATTCTAAATCTGATTGGAAGAAGAATTTTTTCTGTAAATGGATTATCACTTGATCTTGCTTCGGATGCAAATATATTAGTAGATGAAATTATTAGTGAGACAAAAGGAATAAATATTCGAAACAGCAATACAACAAAGGTTATTATTGAATCAAATTATATTGAAGGCAGCAATGGAAATGACGGTGTTGTAAGATCTGCTACCGGCTCAAATTATGTTTTGAGGAATGCAAAGATAAAATGTACCGACACTTCAAGTGATTCTGTTTGTATATTTTTACCCGGTGGTGATGAGAACAATCAATTGATTGAAATAGAAAATATTATACTAGTTACAGGAAATACTTCTTCCGGCGATACTATTAGAAGAATGGGTTCAAATACTATTAATGTGAAAAACTTAGGATTGTTTGTTAATAAAGAAATTGATAGAACAAAAATAATTTTAAAAATTGGGACAGGAACTGGAACGGGTGAGAATTTCAAATACATTGTAAGTTTAGATATAACATAATTAATATGAATTTGTTTTCCAAATTTTTGATTATGATGTTTCTATTATTAAACTATATAAATATTTCTATTTCACAAGTAACTCAAGAATGGAATGCAAGATATACATTTTCAAGCATTAGTATGGATGGGGGAGATAAAATATTTTTGGATAATATGAATAATATTTATGTATCAGGACCCAGTACGGGAAATGGAAGTGGTTATGATTTTGTAACAATCAAATATTCCCAAAATGGTATTGAAGAATGGGTAAATAGGTATAACGGAATTGGGAATGATGATGACATTCCAAATGATATGATTGTTGACTATGAGGGAAATATATGCGTTACAGGCAGTAGTTATTTTGATTCTAATCAAAATGATTTTCTTACAATTAAATATAGTCCAAATGGATCAGTATTATGGATTGCAAGATATTCTTGTTATGGAAATCAAAATTATCCAACATCTATTTCAACTGATATTAATAATAACATTTACGTTACAGGTAAAAATTTTATGACATTTTTGACTATAAAGTATGATTCTGATGGAAAACTAATTTGGGTATCTGAATATCCGGCACCTTTTTTTAGAGATGTCCCACATGATATTGCGGTAGATGATTCTAATAACGTTTATTTAGCAGGTGAATCCAATTCTGACTGTATAACTATAAAATACGATAGCAGAGGTAATCAGGAATGGGTATCAATATATAAAGGATCAGCAAATGGTCATGATTTTAACAATTCAATTGGAATCGACAGCTTAGGAAATGTATATGTTTCAGGAAGCAGTATAGAAAACCTTAATTCATTTGGGGGATATTTGACCATTAAATATAATTCTAAGGGTATTCAGCAATGGATACGTTTTTATGAGGGAACGGCAAATTTTTTTACTTTACCAAGAGCAATGAAAGTTGACAAATCCGGAAATGTTTACGTTACCGGATATAGCACTGAATCCGGTCAGGGGTATAATATTACTACTATAAAATATAATACAAATGGAGATACATTATGGAGAGTAAGTTACCATAATGGTCCAAATGATATTGCTTCCGATATTGATATTGATAGTTTTGGAAACACTTATATAACAGGTAGAAGTGATGGAAATGGAACTGGAGATGATTTTGTAACTATTAAATACAATGAGCTCGGGATTCAACAATGGGCAATCAATTATGATTTTTCGATACAATTTGGTGATTTTGGCAGATCCATATTTGTTGATAGAAACGGAAGTGTTTTTGTTACTGGTAACAGTGACAGGGATATAATGACGATAAAATACTCACAGCTAACCGGAATACAATCAGTTTCAGAAATTCCTGATGTATTTAATCTTGAACAAAATTATCCAAACCCATTCAATCCAAGAACAGTTATCAAATATAAATTATCAATGTTCCATTTTGTTTCTTTAAAAGTTTATGATATTCTCGGGAATGAAGTCGCGAGTTTGGTAAATGAAAACAAACCTGCAGGAAGCTATGAAGTTGTGTTTGACGGAAGTGATTTTCCGAGCGGGATATATTTTTATTCACTGTCAATAAACGGAAATGTAATTGATACAAAACGTATGGTACTTTTAAAATAAATTTTTTTAAACTTAATTCTAAAAAATCATGGCAGAACCCAGGACAGCAATATTGCACAGAGACGGTTCACTGAATTATTATGAAAACTATTATGATGCAAGAGCAAACTCAAATACAAATGATGTAATAGTTATTTATGCAGACTTAACCTTAGTCCCAAACGAACCAATTAAATTGAAAGATAAAGTTGATATTTGGATATATCCCGGAGTCAGGATATTTAATTCTTCGGATATGCCAACTATTACAGACAACAGTGTTTCATGTGATTGCAGGATTTATGGGTCTGGTATTATAATAAATACAAATTCTTTATCATCGGGTATAAATCAAGCTTGCAATTTTTCAAATCAAAATTCAAAAATCGAAATTGAATGTGATTTTATCGAAAATGCCGGAACGGATATTTTTAGTTCATGTATTGTATCCTCAGCTGAAGTTTTTAAATTAAAATGTAATTACGTATTTTCAAAAGGTAATGGTGGAATTAACCTTTTGAACAATAATTCTGAAATTGATTTGAAAATAAAAAAAATCGAAACTGGAATGGAAAACAATCTGAATTCAGGATCCACTGCATTAGTTACAAGAGGAAGTGGATTTGTAGAAATTGATGAAATACTCTGCAGGAATCTTGGACATTGTTTATCCCACAGGGGAGGGACCATTACTGCTAGGATAAAAAAAATGACGACAGTAAATAATCGTTCTGGTAATATATCAACTGTACATTTGAATCGGGGTACGAATGATCAAAAATTGATCTTGTATTTCGATGAGATTCAGAATTTAACGGGCATTGCAAATTCTTTGTCTGCTATCGAGATAAAGCAAGGTACCGGTATTTTCATTGGCAGAAGAATTTTTTCGGATGATAAAGATACAGTAATTATAGGTAAGAATATTAATTCAGATCCTCCACAAAAGTTGTCAATTAGATGCGATGAAATAATTTGTTCTAATCATTTAGCATTGACAATTAATGACAGCGTTCATCAAACTTTTATTCAGGCTAACAGGATTGAAACCAGTTTTATTGCTGTCATTTATTCTGATGGATCCGGGAATTTTGTTTTAAAAAATCCAACCGTAAGAAATACTAGCTCTTCATCTGATGCCATAGGAATCGGTGTCGATACTAATCAAACATTAATTGAGCTCAATAATGTAAAAATAGTTGCCGGGAACTCTACCTCAGGAAGACCTATAAATGTAGGCAACTCAACACAAATGATCATCTTTAATTATGGGTTATTTTCAAATGCTCCTTTAAATCCGTCACTGACTTCACTAAAAATTGGAACCGACTTGAATTTTTTATATATTCAAAGCGAAGATTTAACTTAAGCCTATATGAAGACTTTAATTCTTATAATGATTTTTTATCTTTCAATCCTAAATCAGGCAAATTCTCAATTTATTCCGCCTGGTTGGTATATTCAACAAAGCAACGTTTCATCTACGTTGTTATCGGTTGATTTTGTCGATAACTATACAGGCTGGGTAGTTGGAGTAAATGGCTTAATCCTTAAAACTACCAACGGAGGAGAGAATTGGTTTCAACAAGTTAGTGGTACTACAAGGTCTTTAAGGGAATGCAGTTTCGTTTCCTCTGATATCGGTTATGCGTTTGATTCGCTTTCTATGATCATAAAGACGACTAACTCCGGAGTTAACTGGTTTCAGCAATTTAGCGGCACTTCCAACAAACTAACTTCATCATCAATTGTAAATGATTCAGTCGGATATTTATGTGGTTTGAACAGGACACTGCTTAAAACCACAAACGGAGGAAACAATTGGGTAAATATGAATTTTCCTGATTCATTAAATTTGCATTCGATATATTTCATTAATAATACGACAGGGTGGTTAAGTGCTGAAAAGCCGAATGTTGCTTTTCTTGATACTGCTTTGTTTCTTTTTAAAACAACAAATGGAGGAATAAACTGGGAACTGCAATTTAAAACATTTCGGCAATATTCACCTCTAACTCCTATATTTTTTATAGATTCCCTTCATGGGTGGATGGTGGTACATTTAAAAGTGATTGATTATTCGAACATTTTCAGAACAACTGATGGGGGTAAAAATTGGTCAGAATACATTTTTGGTAATGCGGGAAGCTGGTCAATATTCTTTATCAATGAAAGAAAAGGCTGGGCTGCAGGTACTTCAAATCGCATTCAATACACAACAGACGGCGGTGTCAGTTGGGTAAGACCCAATACTCTTCCTTCAAGACATTATACTTCAATTGTCTTTTCCGATTCAATAACAGGCTGGGCTGTCAGTGAATTTGGAGTAATCTTAAAAACCACCAACGGCGGAGTCCTCACTGATTTTACAAATATATCATCAGAGATACCGGATAAGTTTTCTCTTTCGCAGAATTATCCGAACCCATTCAACCCGAATACAATTATCAATTATCAATTATCAATGTTCAATTTTGTTTCTTTGAAAGTTTATGATGTTCTGGGGAATGAAGTAGCGGTTTTAGTAAATGAGAAACAGAATGCAGGTGCATATTCAGTTGAATTTGACGGGAGCGGATTTTCTAGCGGGGTTTATTTATACCGGCTTGAAGTAAACGGAAATCACATTGACACAAAGCGAATGATTCTTTTGAAATAATTATATTATGAAAATAAAATTATATGAATAATCAGTCATCATTTATTTGCAGTTTGAAGTATATTTTATTATCAATATTTATACTGTTTTTTTCTGAAAATTGCTTATCACAACCCGGCTGGTATAATCAAAACAGTGGCGTTACAAACAATCTCACCTCAGCATCATTTATTAATTCAAATACCGGATGGTGTGCAGGTAACAACGGTACAATTTTAAAAACCACAAACGGAGGAGATGGGTGGATTTTAAAAAATTCGGGCGTAGATCAAAATATAAATTCCTTGATGTTTACATCGATCGATACTGGTTATGCAGTTGGTGTAAAAGGATTGATTTTAAAATCGACAAATGGCGGTGATTCATGGCTGCGTTTAAATGTGGTAGACTCAACATACGATTTCTCCTCAGTATATTTCGTGAATAACAGTCTTGGATATTTAGGCGGTGCTAAAACAGAACCTGATCCAGCTAAAATCCTAAGGACTTCAAATGGAGGTATTGATTGGGATTTTGTAGAATATCAAGGTGCCTTCATAAAGTCAATTTTTTTTATCAATAATACAACAGGATGGATAATAAATGGTCACTACGTGATAGGAGTTGAGGAAGTAAAGAAAACAACTAACGGCGGTTCGGATTGGGAAACTCAATATGGAACTGTGACATTAAATTCGCTCTTTTTTTTGGATACATTGGTGGGTTGGACTGTAGGATTAGGTACGGGACCTTCTATTTTTAAGACTATAAACGGAGGTAACATTTGGACACCATGTTTGTTTTGCGGGGTAGGTGAAGTTAATTCTGTTTTTTTCGCTAATTATTCTAAAGGATGGCTTACAGGGAGACAATATCTTTATTCAACTACTAACGGAGGAAATAATTGGATTTTGTATCCGGATATCGAACCAACAAAATTTAAGCGAGATATAAAATTCACTGACTCTCTCACCGGCTGGGTAGTCGGTGACAGCGGCATAATCTTAAAAACTACTACCGGCGGAGTCCTCACTGATTTTACAAATATATCTTCAGAAATCCCGGATGAATATTCTCTTTCACAAAATTATCCAAACCCGTTCAACCCGCGGACAATTATCAATTATCAATTATCAATGTTCAATTTTGTTTCTTTGAAAGTTTATGATGTTCTGGGGAATGAAGTAGCGGTTTTAGTAAATGAGAAACATAATGCAGGTGCATATTCAGTTGAATTTGACGGGAGCGGATTTTCTAGCGGAGTTTATTATTATCGGCTTGAAACGGCGGAATTCAGAGAAACGAAGAGTATGGTTCTTTTGAAATAAGATCAAATTTAAAACAATCATCAGGCAAAGTTAAATTCTCAAAATGTCAAATATTAAATGATCATTACACATTGATCTTACACTTCTTTACAATTTAATAACAATAAAATAATACAGGTTACATTAATTTAACCTCCACTTAATCAGTTTTATGTAATTTTGATCATAATTTAAATCAGACAATGATCATATACCTAAAGCTTTTTATAATCGGCTTATTTTTTCTATTCACATCAGATATCTATTCTCAGTCAATTTCCGGAAAAGTAACGGATAATTCAAATTCAGAGCCTCTGATAGGCGCAGTTATAAAAATCGCGGGTACCGGAAACGGTACACTTACAGATATTGACGGTACCTATATGCTTGAACCCCTTAATCCGGGTAACTACGATCTTGAAATTTCATATATCGGATATACAACATTAAGCATAAAAAATGTAAAAGTAATAAACGGTGAAAATACTAAGATCGATGTAACTCTGAAAGTAGACGGACTTACTACGGAAGAAATAACCATTGAATCAACGCCTACACTCGCCAATGAACAGTCACTTCTTAATGAGCAAAAAAATTCATCGAAAATACAGGACGGTATCAGTGAGCAGCAGATCAAAAGAGCGCCTGACGCTTCAGCTTCTGATGTTCTGAAAAGAGTGATCGGAGTGAATATAGTTGATAATAAATATGTCTTCATCAGAGGAACTTCTGAAAGATACAATAACACAACTTTAAACGGCGTAGAGGTACCGAGTTCGGATGCAGACAAAAAATCTTTTTCATTCGATCTCTTCCCTTCAAAACTTCTTGAAAATATTATCATTGCAAAGTCATTTACGCCTGATCTTCCCGGTAATTTTGCAGGAGGTCTTGTTCAGCTCAATACTAAAGATTTTGTAGATCAGATGATCGTAAATTTTGAGACAGGAGGATCATATCTCAACGGCACTACATCCAAGGGAAATTATTACAGTTACAATGCCGGACAGGATAAGATCCTTTTCTTTAATTCGGGAATGGATGACGGAGGAAGGAGTATACCTTCGAATTTTCCTTCGGAAAAATTTACCGGAAGAAATAATTACGGGAAAACATTAAAGAATAACTGGGCGCAGGAAAACAGGAAGGCGCCAGTTAACGGCGGGTTCCAGTTGTCACTCGGTAACAGATTCAATATTGCTGATAATCCGCTCGGAGTATTGTTCTCATATACTTACAGAAACGGATTTGAGAATTCTGATATTCAGAGAAATGAATATAATTCAGATACATCTACTCTGATAAATTACAAAGGCAGATCTTCAAAATACACTGTTTTAAACGGCGGTCTGTTTAACGTAAATTACAAAGCAGGCAATAACAACAAATTCAGTTTCAAGAATACCTATTCAATTAATTCGGAAGATAATACTCAGTATTATGAAGGTATCTATAAAGTCGTAGCGGATTATGACAGGAAGTTATATGCAACTGATTTTATTGAAAGAAGTCTTCTCTCATCTCAGGTCTCCGGAAGCCATTACATAAGCAATCTTTCTTCTCTGAACATAAACTGGAATGCATCTTATTCCGAATCGGAAAGAAACGAGCCGGATACAAAGACAACATTTTACCAGAGAGAACTCGGTACTGAAGATCCGTTTTTTACACCGCTCACTACTATTCCTTCAGCAAACGTAGGTCAGAGATTTTATTCTAAGTTAAAAGATATTAAAAGAAATTTCGGTACGGATTTTGAGATGAAATTTCTTAAGTTAGATAAGAGAAATAATTCTAAAATTAAGTTAGGAACTTTTGCTGTCGGGACTGACAGAAATTTCGAAGCGAGAAATTTTGCGCCGGCAAACGCCGGATCTTTTCTGATAGGATTCGAGCCGCTCGAAACAATTTTTGGTGAACAGAATATTGATTCATCAAAACTATATTATGTAGAAATAACAGACAAGAGTGACAAGTATACAGCAGTTGAAAATCTTTATGCAGGATATTTAATGTTTGACATACCGGTAAACAGGCTGAGAATAATTGCAGGACTCAGATACGAATATAATGAGCAAAAGCTGAACGGTTTTGTAAGACAGACAGGTGAACCGGTAGATGTAAATCACAGGAATAATGATTACCTGCCTTCAGTAAATCTGACTTACTCTCTTAATGACAAATCAAACATCAGAATGTCGGCTTCTCAGACTGTTTCCAGACCTGAGCTGAGAGAGATCGCGCCGTTTGCATTTATTGATTTTACTACCGAAGGTCAGCTTGCAGGAAATCCTGATCTTGAAGAAAGTCTGATCCAGAATTATGATATCAGATATGAATTATTCCCTGATGCGGGTGAGATAATTTCATTCAGTCTTTTTTACAAAAATTTTGATCAGCCGATCGAGAAAATAATCGTACCTACGCTTCAGATACCAATACCATCTTATACTTTTGGAAACGCAAAAGAAGGAGCTATAAATTACGGACTCGAGATCGAACTCAGAAAAAAATTAGGATTTATCAGCAGATCATTAAGTGATTTAACATTTAATGCAAATCTCGCTCTTGTAAATTCCAAAGTAAATCTTGAAGGACTGCAGACTGCTGTATCAGAAACCGAAAGAAGACTTCAAGGACAGTCTCCATACACGATCAACACAGGACTGTTTTATGACAATTATGATCTGGGTATCAGCGCAAACCTGCTGTATAATAGATTCGGCGATAAAATATCCGAAGTAGGAAGAAGCGGATTTTATGATGTAATGGAAAAAGGCAGAGACCAGCTTGATCTGAGTATTTCAAAAACTTTCCTCGGAAATTTTGAAGCAAAGTTTGCAGTAAAGGATCTCTTTAATCAGGATAAAATATATACTCAGAAATTTATTATAAACGGTAATCAGGAAGTTGAAAAAGAAGTAAGAAGATACAGCTCAGGTTCAAGCTATGGATTTACACTGTCATATAAGTACTAAAAGTTTTGAAAAAATCTATTAACTAAAAAAAATAAATGAAAAGGAAACTAATTATTTTATTCGTAATGCTTTTAGCATTAGGGACTGCTGAAACTCATTCAGCAGTAGATTCAACTACACTGAGTTCAAGCAGTGTGAGCAGCAATATAACTCTTTCAAGATCCACGACATATATAATGAAGGGGTTCAATTATGTCAGAAGCGGAGCGACACTGACAATAGAAGCCGGTACAAAGATCTTCGGTGATTTTGAAACAAAAGGAACTCTGATCATTGAAAGAGGCGGAAAGATCTATGCAAACGGTAACGCAAATGATCCGATTTTATTTACAAGCGACAGACCTGCCGGTCAGAGAAACGCAGGAGACTGGGGCGGAATTATAATCTTAGGCAGATCAGGTATAAATACCTCTACCGGTGTTGACTCTGCGGAGATAGAAGGGTTCGGCGCAGGACTCGGACCGGTTTACGGTGGTCAGCCGAGAATTGATAATGACAGTTCCGGTGTTTTCAGATATGTGAGAATAGAATTTCCGGGAATAAATCTAACTGGAATTTCAGGTAATGAGATTAACGGACTTACCATGGGCGGTGTCGGCAGCAGAACAGTAATCGAATATGTGCAGGTGAGCTTCTGCGGAGACGACTCATTCGAATGGTTCGGCGGAAATGTAAGCTGCAGAAATTTAGTATCATATAAAGCAATTGACGATGACTGGGACTGTGATAACGGATTCAGAGGAAGAGTACAATTTGGATTCAGCATCAGGGACAGCTCACTTGCTGACATCAGTTCATCGAACGGATTTGAAATTGATAACAATAATAACTCGCCTTCAAATTTTAATGCACCGAGGACGCGACCGATTTTTTCCAATATGACTGTCATAGGTCCGTTTATAACTACTTCAACTTCAGTAAATCCGCTGTTTCAGAGAGGCGGACATTTAAGAAGAAATAATCTTGCAAGTATCTATAATTCTATTGTAATGGGATGGAGAGTCGGATTCAGATTTGACGGATCAGGAGTTGGAAATGCTGCCGCTTCAGATTCAATTCAGTTAAGAAATAATATAATGGCAGGAAATCTCAGACTTGCAGACAGTACAGGTACAGGTTCATTCGCACCGCAGGAATGGCTTCAGACCGGATCATTTCAAAATTCAGTTTACACAGATAATAGTTCTGTAATGTTAAATTCTCCTTTTAACATTTATCCTGACGTCCCATTGCCGGCGAATAATGTAGATTACTGGATGCCGATGAGCGGCTCACCGGCATTGTCGGGCGCTTCATTCAATAATCCGAATCTGAACGGATTTGAAAATGTAACTTTCAGAGGAGCGTTCGGAACTACAAACTGGACTTCGGAGTGGACGCAGTTCAATCCGAGAAATTATAATATTATCGGAATAAATCAGATCTCATCTGAAGTACCTGAGAATTATACACTTGAGCAGAATTATCCGAATCCATTCAATCCAAGTACGATCATAAAATTTAATTTAACATCTCAGAATAATGTTCAGCTAAAGATATATGATGTGCTTGGCAATGAAGTCATGACGCTTGTAAATCAAAAGCTCAGCGCAGGAAGTTACAACTTTGAATTTAACGGTAACGGACTTTCAAGCGGTGTATATTTTTACAGACTGCAGGCTGGAAATTTTACTGACGTAAAGAAAATGACGCTGCTGAAATAAGAAATTAAATATTAGCAACATTATAATAAAAGCCGGAATAAAAAATATTCCGGCTTTTTTTTTATATTTTGATGATTCGTTTAAACGGAATTTACAAATACATAACATCACGATTATATTTTTAAATAAAAAAAAACAGATATGAAAATGTTCATAAACACGCTGATAGTTTCTGACATACATTTAGGTTCGAATGTTGCAAGACCTAAGGAAGTATTGGAACTGCTGCAGAGTTTTAATTTCAAACGCCTTATACTTCTCGGTGATATATTTGATGATCTGAATTTCCGAAGACTGAAAAAGGAGCACTGGAATCTGCTTTCATATATAAGAAAGCTTTCTAATCCGGGTAAGAACATTGAAGTAGTCTGGGTGGAAGGTAATCACGATGAAGGGTTGATAAACAAGCTTTCTCATCTGATCGGCATAGAAGCGCATATGGAATATGAGTTTGAGATATGCGGTAATAAAATACTTGCGATACACGGACATCAGTTCGACAGATTTTTAAATGAAAATGTTTTCATCAGCAACATCTCATCTTTTATTTACAATAAAATTCAAAAGTACGACAGGGACAGACAGACCGTATCCAGGTTCATAAAAAGAAAAAGCAAAGGATGGCTGCGGCTTTCGCATAAAGTGGCTGACAGCGCTATTGAATATGCAAAGAGAAAAAATAAAGATACCATCATCTGCGGTCACACTCATCAGACACTTCAAAAGACTTCCGGAGGAGTGACGTATTTCAATACCGGCTGCTGGACTGATATTCCCTCTACTTACATCACTATAGATTTCGAAGGGAATGTAAGGATAAGTGAATTCTATGAAAAAGAAAAATTAAAACTTGCTTCATAACATAATACTACGACCTCTGTAACAGATCTCATTTCTGGAAAACCTAAGCGTTCTCAGTTCAATTAATAATTTAGTAATGATCCGGTAACAATATTTACACTTCCTTTAAGCTGAATACATATTCAGTGTTTAATTTTGTATAAATATTTAAACGGATTTATTAACTATAAAACTCAAAGGAGAAAAAAATGCAATCAGTTTTAAAAATTATCTTAACTGCCGTATTATTATTTTCGGTTAAAGTAACATCGGCAGTAACAGATTCTACAACTTTAAACTCATCAAGCATCTCAAGTCTTGTAACACTGAACAGGACAACAACCTATCTGATGAAAGGATTTAATAATGTAGAGAACGGCGGTAAACTTGTAATCCCTGAAGGAACAGTTATCAAAGGTGATTTTGAATCAAAAGGTACTCTTATTATAAAAAGAGGCGGCATTATTTATGCTAATGGTTCAAAAGATAATCCGATAATATTTACAAGTGAGAAACCTGCCGGTCAGAGAGCAACAGGTGACTGGGGCGGAGTGATCATTCTCGGAAGATCAGCAATAAATACATCGACAGGAAATGATTCGGCAGAGATAGAAGGATTCGGACCGGGACTAGGACCAATCTACGGCGGACAGCCTGTAATTAATGATGACAGCTCAGGCTGCTTCAGATATGTAAGACTGGAGTTCCCGGGTGTAAACTTAACAGGTATTTCCGGAAACGAGATCAACGGACTTACAATGGGCGGAGTCGGAAGCAGAACAGTAATAGAATATGTACAGGTGAGTTACTGCGGTGACGATGCTTTTGAATGGTTCGGAGGAAATGTAAACTGTAAATATCTGATTGCTTATAAAGCACTTGATGACAGCTGGGATTGTGATAACGGATTCAGGGGAAAAATACAGTTTGGATTAAGCGTCACGGATAAAGATATAGCGGACATCAGTTCAACAAATGGTTTTGAAATTGACAATAATAATAATTCACCGTCAAATACCAACGGACCGAGAACCAGACCAATATTTTCAAACATGACAGTTATGGGTCCGTTTGAAATTACATCTACATCAGTGAATCCGTTATTTCAAAGAGGCGGTCATCTGAGAAGAAATATGCAGGCATGCATTTATAATTCATTAATAATGGGCTGGAGAACCGGAATCAGATTTGACGGATCCGGAGTATGTAATGATGCCAACAGCGGTACAGTTCAGTTAAGAGATAATATTTTTTCAGGAATGAATACTGCAATAGCTGATCAGACAGGCGGAACAGTAACACCTGATCCAGTTTCATATATTAACACTTGGAATACTACTTATACAAACAATACAGATGTGCAGCTGACCAGTCCTTACAACATATATCCTGATCCATCGGGAAGTATGGTGAATAACTGGATGCCGGCAGGCGGTTCACCGGCTTTATCCGGAGCTAGTTTTGCAAATGCAAATTTAGCAGGATTTGAATCAGTTTCATTCAGAGGCGCATTTGGAACAAGCAACTGGTCAATGGTGTGGGCGCAGTTCAACCCAATTAACTACAGCATACCGACACCATCTGATTTTAATGTCACAGTAATACCGGAAGCATTTTTAAATACATCCACAGGTCAGCTTAACAGCGGTGATACAGTCAGAGTTTATCTCAGACAAAATTTTGCTCCTTTTAATGTTGTCGATTCTGCAAAAGCTTTTATAAATCCATCTACATTTACAGGTACATTTATATTTAACAATGCAGCATCCGGTACATATTATCTTCAGGTGAAACACAGAAATACAATAGAGACCTGGAGTAAATCCGGAGGAGAATCTTTCACGCAGGGTGGTGTCAGCAATTTTGATTTCACAACATCTGCTGCACAGGCATTTGGAAGCAATCAGGTTTTAAGATTAGGAAAATACTGTATGTGGAGCGGTGATGTGGATCAGGATCAGCTGATTGATATAAACGACGCATCAATAACAGATAATGATATATTTAATTTTACAACCGGTTACGTAAGATCGGATGTAAACGGAGACGATATTGTTGATCTTGCTGATGTTTCCACAGTAGATAACAACAGCTCATTTTTTATATCTGTGATAAGACCCTAAGCTATAAGCTTAGTTAATAGATGGAATGCGGAGAGGGATAAGTTCCTTCTCTGCGTTCTTTATATTTATTAAAGTTTTATATTATTTAAAATTTAAACAATATTAAAATGAAAATTCGACTTTATTTAGTTTTATTTATTCTGACATTATTCTCATTAACTGATGTGCATTCGCAGAATCCCGAATACACTTTGACTGCAAAAAATTTTAACAGACAGGCGGCAGATTCACTTACATTCGAAGTTTATCTTCATCATACAAATTCAGGTTCGGTAAATCAGTTTCAGTATGCAGCAGGTCAGTATTTTTTCCTGTTTAACCCCGCAATCGCAAACGGCGGGACACTTACATACAAAATTATAGGATCAGGACTTCCTCAAAATCAGCAGCCGAGAAATCCAACTGTATCTAACAATGAATTAAGACTTGCCGGAAATGCAACAGTAGGTCAGGGTAACGGATATATACTGTCTTCCGTCGCTCCCGGTACAATGGTAGTTAAGATGAGTTTAAAGACTTCCGCTTCTTCATTTGCGCCTGGAGTAAACCTTGATCTGCAGTGGAAAAATGCTCCCGGTCCGGGATTTTTTACAAGAATATATGCATATGTGAATATGCTGAATACTGAAGTTACAATTCCTGCAAATCATTTTATTGATACAGCGACAGTGTCAATTAATCAGATCTCACAGATCATACCGGCAAAGTATGAACTTAATCAGAATTATCCAAACCCGTTCAATCCTTCTACAATAATAAGATTTGCTATCCCAAAAACCGGTCAGGTAAATCTAAAAATATTTGATATAGCCGGAAAGGAAGTTGCAAACCTTGTAAATGAAGTTCTGTCACCGGGCGAATATGAATACAAGTTCAATGCTGCGAATTTATCATCCGGCTCGTATTTCTATATTTTAAGATCAGGTCAGTTTAGTCAGACCAGACGAATGATGATACTGAAATAAAATTAAATGCAAGTATCAGATCTCAGGCTGTCATAAAAACATTTCATTTGAAATTCTTCATAACAAGGGATCAACATCCCTTGTTTTTTTTTGTGTATTAAAAAATGAATTTGACTTTAAATATATTCATCGTATATTTGCGATAAACAATTAACATCTAATATAAATGGCTCAGAATAAAAAGAATGAATTTGTAAAAAGCGAAGTGGAGCTTGCTGAATTTGCGAAAGCGCTGAGTCATCCGGCGAGAGTGGCGATCATAAAAGCGATAGCTGAAAGGAACAGCTGTGTATGCGGGGAGATCGTGGAAGTTTTGCCGCTTGCGCAGTCTACCGTTTCGCAGCATTTGAAAGAGCTGCTGAATGCCGGTCTGATACAGGGTACAATTGACGGAACAAAGTCATGCTACTGCATAAACAGCAAAATGTTTGAAAAATTTTCAAAGAGTATAAACAAACTGTTTGTGATCGCACAGGAGCAGGTTTAAATTTTTAAGAAGAGTGTGTGAAAAAATTATTTATCAGTTTAAAACGGTATTATATAGTTAACAATTAACTTAACGCTGAAATCTGAAATTAAAAAAAAGTAATATTACAATTTCAAACTACATAAAAATAATAATAAACTTATAAAAATATATAATGGAAAAGACATTGGAAAAAATCACGGAAGAAGAAACAAATGAATCATCAATACAGGACGCCGGCTGCTGCGGCCCGGATTGCTGCTCAGATAATGCTGATGCTTCTGACTCAAAACCGGCTGAAAAATCTCAGATGCTTATGAATAAAACAAAATCATCCGAAGAGATAAAGGAAATGGTAAAAAGGAAATACAGTGAGATCGCGCTTCAGAGCAGGGAAGACAATGCTTCATCATGCTGCGGAGCAGGAGGCTGCTCGGATGAAGTATATAATATAATGACAGATGATTATGATAATCTGAAAGGATATAATCCTGACGCTGATCTCGGATTAGGCTGCGGACTGCCGACTCAGTTTGCAAAAATTAAAAAAGGAGATACAGTTCTTGATCTCGGATCAGGCGCCGGAAATGACTGCTTTGTTGCAAGATCTGAAACAGGTGAATCAGGTAAAGTGATCGGCGTGGATTTTTCCGAAGCAATGATTTCAAAAGCGAGAGCAAATGCAGAGAAGATGAAATTCAATAATATTGAATTCAGACAGGGAGAAATTGAAGATCTGCCTGTGAATGATTCTACAGCAGATGTAGTAGTGAGTAACTGTGTGCTCAATCTTGTTCCGGAAAAACTGAATGCATTCTCAGAAATGTACAGAGTACTTAAGCCCGGAGGACATTTCAGCGTTTCAGATATTGTACTGACGGGCGAGCTTCCGGAGAAAATTCAAAAAGCTGCGGAGTTTTATGCCGGCTGCGTATCCGGCGCAATTCAAAAGACTGAATATATAAGTCTTCTGGAAAAAACAGGATTCAGAAATATTCAGATCCAGAAAGAAAAAAATATTAATATTCCTGATGACATTCTCGGAAAATATTTAAATGAAGATGATATGAAGGAATATAAAAACTCTGATTCGAGAATATTAAGCATAACAGTCTACGGCGAGAAATCCGCGGATTAAATTTCTTTTGCAGCGGTTTTAGATTTGTTAAATATTAACAGTAACCTCATTTAAATCCCTTTTAAATTACTGGGATTTAAAGAGGTTCATATATCCAGCTCATTCGCCTTTTCGATTATCCAGTTACGGCTAATGAACTCAGTCTTTCCGGCTTTAGAAATAATTTCATTCAGCTTATACAATTTTTTCTTTTCTCTTACTTTAAATAATTTATCAATAAAATTAATAAAGAGTGAGTGTGATGTAACTTCTTTTTTGCTGAGTGTTCTGTTCTTTGCCAGATACATTCTGTATGACGCGATGTGACTGATCAGTGGATTTGTTTCATCCAGCTCAAAATAAATTCTTGCCATAATATTTTTTACCTGCAGATTGTAATAATTATCTTCATATCCGACTTTAGCAGAATACGAAAGCGCTTTTTGAAAATCCTTTTTGCTGAAATAATACAAAGAGTAAGATAGGTTTCTGACTGAATCTCTGTGATCGGGAAGAAGATGCATATTATACTTTTCAATAAATTCAAAAGTCCAGTCAAACTCCTCCAGCCGCAGCGCTGATGAAACGAGATTAAGAAAAAACATATTAGTAATAAAATTTTCCGGCATAAGCCCGTTTTCCACAATTCTTTTTCTCAGCAGAAAAATTTCTCTCAATGATCCGAGATCATTAGATTTGCGGCTTCTCTTAATAAAATCAATAAGATCAATATATTTATTATAAAGCTTTTCTTTTTCAAGTAGATTTCCGAATTCAAACAGTAAAGTCTTTAATTCATTATAATATTTTTCACTTTGCTTCCTTTCCAGCATCAGGGCATTGTAATAAATTTTTACCTGCGGCATATCACGTATACTTGCGGGCATAATTTTTAATGTCTTATCAATATAATCAGCGTCTATAAAAAGAGTATTGTCGAGTCCGAGTATCCTGCATTCATAGAGAATATAATTCTGAATCTCCATTAATTTCATTATATAAAATTTCATAAAACTCATACCGGATGAAGTTATATCATCTTTGGAAAATTTATTAACAAAACTGTTATAAAGGTCTTTCTGCAGATAAAGGTTATATTCATTCAGAAAAAATTCCGAATCTCTGACTTCAGATCTTTCAAGTTGATTTAAACCTTCCCTGAAATTTTTATCAAAGAGACTGAATATGTTCTTTGAGTTAAGCTCGGAGAGAAGATGAATGTTTTTCAATACAGGGTCTTTCAAATAGTTTTTCAGAGACAGGAAGTTTTCAGCATGAGAAAGCAGAATGGAATTCAGATTTCTGAAGACAGTATCATTGTAGCTTTTTTTCTGAAACAGTTTTGAAAATATTTTTTCTTTAGTAAAAGACGCGTCATTAAAAAGGGGATAATATTTTTTATAAAGATCGAACAGTTCAGAAATTACTTTTCTTTTATTGAAGACAGGTGAATTAAGGTAATCCGAAAATTCTTTCATCTCTTCCGGAGAAAGTTTCTCAAGTATTTCTAATATCTTAATTTTAATCATTTTGAATGAATTTTATACAAAAAACAGGGCACTAAAAGTGATACAATCCGATTCGCAAAAAACTTTATTTACAGACTGAAATTAAACAATATAAAGGAATATTAAAACAAATTAATATTAAAGGGATGAAACAAATTGAGAATTGTTTGATTGTTTGCAGCAGGTGATTGTGAGTAATTTTGTACAGAAATTAATTATAAAATTATTTTAAATAAATTAACCGAAAGGAAAATTAAAAATGAAACACTCAATCACAAACTCAAAAGTAACAGCAATTCTAGTCGCAGTGATCTGTTTATTCTTTTCAAACCTGAATGCTCAGCAGCAGATCAGAACTTATAACCTGACATGCAATAATAATTCAGGTCAGGAAAATGCAAGATCAATAATAAATAATATTGAAGGCGGAAATACGATAGCAGGTTTTTCCTATGCTGCCGGATGCGGAATAGGAATTTACGACTGGATGTTTCTGCAGCTGGAGCCAAGCGGCAATCATCTTTTCTCCAGACTCTACGGTTCAATAGGAGATGATAGATGTAATTCAGTAATTCAGACAGATTTTGATTCCACTTATTATCTTTCAGGATTCATGCAGGAAGGAAGTCCATTTTTAAAAAAGGCGACATATTTAAATTTGAACAGATCCGGTTTATTTAATTATGGAAAGGTGATCAACGATACTGTAACGAGTGTATATAATCAGAACTGTATCGATCTCGACAGAAGAACTGTAAATGCAGGCTGGAAAGATTTCTACCCAACTTCAGCAAGTAAAAGACTTGAGAAAATAATAGTAACAAAATATTTTACATCAGGCGTTATGAACTGGGGATATTTATATACTACAATGAACGGAAATTTAGTTGCATCCAGTTATGATGAAGCTCAGACAGTATGTTATCAGAGAACAGACAACACATACGGAGTAGCGTCAAGAACAAACCTTCAGTCAAAAAAATTAAATGTCTGGGATATAATGATAACCAAGTTAGCAAACAACGGTGCTGTGATCTGGAACAAGACATATGCATTCAATATTACAGCTACACAGCCATATCCGAGTACTGAACCGAGAAAGATAATTCCTATGACTGACGGAGGATTTGCAGTGGTTGGTTTTACTAACAGATATGTTGCAGGCGAAAATGATATAATCGTAATGAGAGTAGATGCAAACGGAAATCTTATGTGGTCGTACTGCTACGGCAATACAGCTTATAACGATATTGGCCAGTCGATATTGCTTGACGGAAATACATTTGTGCTGACAGGTTCAATGAACAGAACAGGATTGCCGACAGACGCTTTCACTATGAAAATTCCGGTAACAGGCGGAGCAGTAATCTGGACAAAGATCTGGAACAGAAATAACAATCTGAATGAAGGCGGATTTGATATTATCAGAACAAATAATGCAGGATCAGCAGGATATGCAGTTACAGGTGATGCCGCTGTAAATATACAGGATGCATTTATGTGGAAATCCAATACAAACGGTTTAATACCGGGAAGCGCATGTAACGATTCATTTTATGTACAGAATTTACTTAATCAGCATTTAGTTAAAGATGTAGCTATGAAGATCAGAAAAATTGCTGATAAAGACTACACTCCGGCAGTCAGAAATCCCGGCGTTGTAAATGTTATACGCTGCTTTGAAACAGATTCATTCGAATCGGAAGAAACCGGAGATAATATAAATCCGGATGCATCGGAAGTAACTGAATTCAAATTAAATCAAAACTATCCGAATCCATTCAATCCTGTTACAAAGATATCTTATGATATTCCAGTATCATCTGAAGTTAACATAAAGATCTTCAATTCAGCAGGAAAAGAAGTAATGACATTAGTTAACGGTTCAATGGGCGCAGGAAGATATGAAGCGGTATTTAACGGATCAGCATTATCTTCCGGAATTTACTATTACAGAATAACTGTCAGAGGCGAAGGCATCGAATTTACAGACGTAAAGAAAATGATCCTTGTAAAATAAGCTTAATACAAAGTCGAAAGGCAGAGATAAATCTCTGCCTTTTTGCTTTATGTAATTTTAAATTTAAATTGTTATTTTGTTGAGTTAATTAAATCTGAGAAAAATGAAAACAAGTATTTACAAAGTTTTGATCGTAATTTTATTTATGTTTATCTCCGGAAAATCTTTGCATTTATGTTCTGGAATCAGGCATGCGGTTTTTCCGGCGCTACAAACGGATACGCAGTATTCGGAAATTCTGCTTCATTAAACATTACCGGAAGCTTTACAATAGAAATGTGGATAAACCCTTTAAACTCAACTGTTCCGGGTTTTCAAATACTAACTGAAAAAAGATCAGGCTCGGGAGGAAACGGTTATACTCTATATCTCAATCAGGGAAGAGTCGCTGTCAGAACAAATTCAACGACAAGACTTGTCGGTAATACAATACTTCAGAATAATCAATGGACGCATATCTGCGGAGCATATAATTCTTCAAATGATTTATTTTCCATTTTTATTAACGGAATTTTAGATACAAGCGTTTTAATACAAAATGCAGAACCTGTTGCCAATGCGGATTCTTTACGCATAGGAAAAGGAAATGTGAACAGTCCGTTTGCCGGACAGATGGATGAGATAAGAATATGGAACAGACCACTTACAATGAATGAAGTTTACAGATTGAGAAAGTCGACACTCGGGGTATCGTCAGGAATTTATTCCAATCTTATTTTTTCACTGACATTTCAGGACAGGGATTCGCAGGGAACAGATTTTAGTTTGTTTGACTGGACAGGAAACAACGGTACGGGAAAGAATATCGGAGTAAGCGCAGTAAATTACAGTGACAGACCATCTAACACAATTGTACAGAATGACTGTATTGAACTGAACGGGGTTAATGATTATCTATGCGGTGTTGATAATCCGGATGTAAGCCCTGTTAATGCAATTACAATGGAAGCCTGGATAAATCCGGGATCAGTGACCGGCATGCGTGGAATAATATCTAAAGGTACGGGAGCTTCAGTAAATTATTCTCTCAGATTAAACGGCGCTGCGCTGAATGCCGTGATAAACGGAATCAGTAATTTTAATTCTACAGTAACTCTTTTAGCAAATATCTGGACACATGTTTGTTTTACTTATAATTCATCTACAGGAGAATATAATTTTTACGTGAACGGAAGAGAAGCGGGAAGCGGAGTCAACTCAGCCGGAATGATAAACAACGGAACAGACAGTCTTGTGATCGGAAGTAACGGAATCGCCGGAACATATTTTAACGGATTTATTGATGAGGTAAGAATTTCCAATTATGTAAAGACGCGTCAGGGTGTTAACAGATTTTTATATATTTCAACTGACAGATCAAATAAACCCAATTCACAATTCTCAAATGTAGTTTATAATTTTGACGGATACGCTTATGACAATTCAGATGACGGACCTGTACTTGAATTTAAAAACAGCGCGGGATTCAGTCACAACGGAACTACAGAGGATCAGCCGGTTTCGCCTGTAAACAGATCCGACAGATTAAATTTTTCGGACGGATTCAGGATCAATCAAAGTGTAAAAAGAATCCCGTCTTCAGGAATCTCCGGAATTGTTATAGATTCTTTTGAAGTATGTCAGGATACACTGATCAGTGACCTGAATTTATTTATGGCATTGAATCACACTGCTGAGGAAGAATTAAACATAACATTAATTTCTCCCGACGGCGCTTCTGTTAATGTTTACGGAAACAGTAAACTTGCCGATAATTCAGATAATTTAATTACAATATTTAATGATCAGGCGGACAGCAATTTAAATTCTTCAGCTTCATTTACATCTTTTGCGCCGGAAATTAAACCGAAGAATTCGCTTAACACAGTTTTTTCCGGCAAGAGAACTTCCGGTACATGGAGGATCGTGATCAATGATCAGACAGGCGCAGGTGCAGGAAATCTGTATGCATGGGGAATTCAGTTCAACAATTCAGCTCTGAAAACATCGGCTCTCTGTCTGAAAGTTTATATGGAAGGATTTTACAGATCGGTTGACTCGACAGTAATCGATACAATCACAACAAAACTCAGAGAGGAAGCGTCGCCATATAATGATGTCGGAATAAAAGGAGAAACTCCGGATGAAGATCTTATAATCAGATATAATTTCCCCGAGGCGGATTTTATTGCAAATTACTGGCTGCAGGTCAATCACAGAAATTCAATCGAAGTATGGAGCGATACGGTGATTTCATTTGAAGTATTAAGCGGCAATATGATCTATGATTTTACTAAGGATGCTGATGCGGCGTATGGTTCAAATCAGACGCAGGTAGAGAATACACCTGCAAGATTTGCAATATACAGCGCAGATGTTAATCAGGACGGAGTAATAGATCTGACAGACAATACGCTGGTAGATAATGACGCGCTTGCGTTTGCAGTTGGTTATGTAGTAACGGATGTAAACGGTGATGAGTCAGTTGATATTACGGATCAGACCTTGGCGGATAATAATTCATATTTATTTATTACAAAGATCACACCATGATAAAATTCCGGATATGAGAAATATTTAATTCAGAATATCAGGAAATTGATCAGACCGGCGAGAGCGCTGATAAGGATCCATAAAGCAATATTGAAATTATATTTATACAATACGATCAGTGAAATTATGATCCATATAACAGAGAAAAAATCTATGCTGTTTAAGGTTCTCTGACCGGGAAAAATTACCGCTTCACCGAAATAAATACTGAGATTAAGAATAATACCTACTACAGCTGCGGTTACTATGCTCAGCGAATTTTTTATGAAATTGTTCTTATGAGATCTCTCTATCAGAGGTGCTCCGGCAAAAATAAAATAGAAGCTCGGCAGAAAAGTATAGAATACTGTAGTCAGCAGACCTGCAGTTCCCATCAGCAGAGAACCTCCGTAAAAATTAAATCCCGCCATAAAGCCGACGAAAGCAAGTATCATTACAAGCGGACCGGGAGTCGTTTCTCCAAGCGCGAGCCCGTCTATCATCTGTAGTTCGGTAAGCCACTTCAGATTTTCTACACTGAACTGCGCAACATAAGGCAGCACTGCATAAGCTCCGCCGAAAGTAACAAATGCAGCTTTGGTAAAAAAGAGAGAGAGTGTTTTCCAGAATTCAAAATCATTTGCAGAAAAATAAAAAACAGTTAAGGGAATTAACCATAGGAAAGCAAATATCAATGTCATTTTAATAAACTTCAGAGGATTGAAATTCAGGACAGATATTTCCGAATGGGAATTAATGTAATAATCTTTTTCATTTCGGAAATTTACAATACTGTTATCTTTATCTTGAGTGCTCATAGCCGGATAATATTTTCCGGCGGTGAAAGCAACGAATAGCGCTCCGAGTATTATTAACGGGAACGGTATATTAAGAAAATAAATGCAGACGAAAGCTGCTGCAGCGGTGATGTAATGCAGAGGAGTTATTAGAGATTTTTTTGCTATCCTGATAAGGGCAATTACTACAATAGCGACAACTGCCGGTTTAAGTCCGCTGAAGAGTGCGATTATCCAGGGGATATTTCCGAAAGAAACATAAACAATACTCAGGCCAAGCAGAATAAAAACAGAAGGAAGTATAAAAAGAATACCCGCGGTCAGACCTCCTCTGACACCATGCAGAAGCCATCCGTTATAGGCGGCAAGCTGCTGCGCTTCGGGACCGGGCAAGAGCATACAAAAATTCAGAGCGCTGAGAAATTTACTGTCGCTGATCCATTTTTTTTTATCAACAAGATATTCATGCATTATAGCGATCTGCCCGGCGGGACCCCCAAAACTTATAAAGCCGAGTTTCAGCCAGAACATAAACGCTTCTTTGTATGATGGTTTAGATGTCATTAGATAAGATCATTAACAGTGAATTTATTTTTCAATATACGAACATTTTATGAAGTCATAAATTCAGTTATTCAAATTCAGATAAAAAAAATCTAAATTTATTTTCACAATAAAACTTATCTAAATTAAATCAGACATAGAAATGACAGATCAGATTCCTGATAAAAAATTAAAGGGCAATTTTGATTTACAGCCGGAACTGAAGAACGAATTAATTGAAGTAATTCCGCTAACGGAAAATGATTTTGAGGAATTATATAAAGCGGCTTCGGATCCATTAGTCTGGGAACAGCATCCTAACAAGGACAGATACAGGAGGGAAGTTTTCGAAAACTTTTTCAAAGGGGCGATGGAATCCGGTGGCGCATTTAAAGTGAAAGAAAGAATTACAGGTAAGGTGATCGGGAGTTCGAGATATTATGACTATAATAAGGAGGAAAAATCTGTTTCTGTTGGATATACTTTCATCTCGAGGGAATACTGGGGGAAATCTTATAATTCACGTATGAAGAAACTCTTGCTCGATCATGCGTTTGAATTTGTTGACAAAGTTTATTTTCATATTGGTAAAGATAACATCCGCTCGCAAAAGGCAATATTAAAACTCGGCGCTGTGAAAGTGGATGAAGTGGATATGAAATATTATGGTGAGAATGAACATAGGAATTTTATATATCTGATGGAGAAAGACGATTGGAAATAATTTTAAATTTCAAAATACAAATACTTTATTTTTAAATAAAAAGCTCTTCCCCCCCTCCTTGTTTTTCGAGGTAGGGAGCCCACGGGGGGAGGTTAAGCGAAACCTCATTGGCACTGAACTGAATCAATTACAAATTAAGAATACGAAATTTTAAATAAATTATTCTTCCGCAGAAAAAAATTTTCTGTATTGTGAAATTTGTCTTGAATATTTATATATTTATCGGCAAAATACATTAAGTTGAAAAAAGATATTCCCACCTTAATTGTTAATATCTTTTTTAAAATTTAAGAAATTTTGCAGGTTCAAATATGAAAAAATAGTTTTAATTCTATTCTTATATTTATTTCGTTTTTTTGATCTGAAGCTCAGTTTCAAAGTCGGTTTTAGTAATATTTTCGATTTAGAAACCTTATTGGATAAAAACAGAATGGGCAGTGAGAGAAGGTTTCATTTGATTTGGCGAGTTTATTCGGTCAGTATGAAAGCAAATGATTTTTCTGAGACGTGGCTGATGATCTTGTAAAAATAAAATATGTTATTATGAAAGCTAAATCCATTTATCACATCATTTTTTTTGTAATACTAATGCAATCTTTAAATGCGCAGGCATGGGATTCCGCAGCAGCTAAATACTATCCATTGAGTGTAGGGAATGTTTATCTTTATCATAAAAATGAATTAAGGCTTGGATGTTATCCGGTGAATTTTCAGGGAAGGAGCCGGATTGAAATCACAGGTCTTGTTAATAAACCCAACGGGAAAAATTATTTCAAATTTTCCGGATGGTGGAATGATAACAACTTACGGGCAAATCCTTTCTTAAATTATCAAAGAATTGACTCCGGAACAATGAATGTCTATGCCTATGATTCTCTTACAAACAGTGAATTTTTGATTGACAGCCTGCTTGCCCGGGTTAATGACAGATTCAATTGTAACAGACTTACTTCAGTCTCTCCATTCGGTAATTATTTTTCCGGCAGTAATATAAATTTTCTGGGAAGACAAAGAACAATAAAAATCTTTTCATGCAGTGGTCCCGCGTTAGTTTCATATTTTTATGAATTAGCTGAAGATATAGGATTTTCAAAAATTACAAGTTGTGAGCTTGGGGCAGGTCAGGGATATTTTTTGACGGGTTGTGTTATAAACGGAATTGCTTACGGTGATACTTCATTCATAAGAGTTTCAGATTACTTCCCCCTCAAAGTAGGAAATGTCTGGTCATATGACTGGATACATAATGGTAATCCTTCCGGCGGAGGAAGATTTAATGTTTATGTTACAAGAGATACTTTAAATCTTATGTATGGCAGGACGTATTACTTATGTAATTTTCCTAATCTTTCCCAATGGTTGAGGTTTGATTCTTTAAGCGGCAACATTTATACTTATGCGCCCGGCGGCGGCTGCTCTTACCATCCTAATGAAATCTTAGTCGATAGCTTATATTCATTAGAAACTGATTCTGCTAAAGCTTGTGGATTTACAGGAAGAAAATGCATTGAAACAGGAACTGTTCAGTTATTTGGAAACTCATTTTCCAAAAAGAACTTTAATCCGCTTTTTGTGCTGACTGCATCATCAAGATTCTATGCGAAAGGAATTGGGCTGTACTATATCAATGAAGGCGATCCGTTTACAACCGACTATACACTGAGAGGAGCTTACATTAATGGTGTACTTTATGGTGATACGACATTAACAAAAGTTCATCAGCTCAATAATACTATTCCGGAAAGATTCTCTCTTGAGCAAAATTATCCGAATCCGTTCAATCCCAAAACGGTTATCGTATATTCATTAACCGGAAATCGTAATGTCAGTCTTAAAGTATTTGATGTTTTTGGAAAGGAATTAATTACTTTGATAAATGAAAAGCAAAACGCAGGGAGCTATACAGTTGATTTCAATGGAGATGATTTGCCGAGCGGAGTTTATTTTTATAGACTCAAAGCAGGTGAATTTGAGGAGACGAAGCGGATGATTTTATTAAAATAAATTTTAAAATTATGAAAAAATTTATTATAATCACAGTTTTTATTTTACAGTCAGGACTTTCCTATTCAATTCAAGGCTGGGTTGAATATCCGGAAATTACTTCCACGAACTCAAAGTATTTACTTCATTGATTCGAATACCGGCTTTGTGTGCGGAAATAACGGAGCATTATATAAAACTACTGACGGTGCGGCACACTGGTTTCCTCTTAGCAATCCAAGTAATCGCGATTTTCAGAATATTTATTTTATTGATGATCAAAGAGGATTACTTACAACAGTGCCGGAAGGTTCTGAAGCAGGTTATTGGTTCATTGTTTATATGACCACTGATCAGGGAGCGAGCTGGTTTCAGCTCAGACAATTTGGAAATTTTATTTCTGATTTTTATAATGACGGTAATGAATTTTTTCTTTCATTTGAAGGGTGGTATGGTTTTGAAACAGTAGGAGGTATATCATATTCACAGGTCAATGTAGTAAACTTTAATTCATTACCTTTCTTTGAATATTTCAGAAATTCAAGAGTTTTTTCTGTTTGCAAATCAAATGATAAAATCTGGATCTCAGCTTCTCACGGCGATGATGTAGGCACTGATGTTAACAGACTTGGCTATACATCCAATTCAGGTTCAAGCTGGAATATTATATATAAAGATTCGGGAGTTGTATGGAAAGAAGATCCTTCTCATAACAGATTCTACAAAATAAGATTTTTGAATGATTCTATAGGCTATTTGGCATCTATGCTTGGTTTAATGAAAACAGTTAATGGCGGTAATGACTGGTCTTTCATTGATACAACTTTTACAAAAAATATCAGGCATCACTTCTTTACTACAGCCGATACAGGATGGGTTTTCAAACAAAACAATATTTTTAAAACAACAGATGGCGGAAATAATTTTGATTTGCAGTTTAGTTATAATTCAAATTTTACTCAGCCGTTTTTTCTGAATTCTCTTACAGGATACATTCTGTGTGCTAACGGAAGAATTCTAAAAACAATTACGGGTGGGTTAACCGGAATTTATAATAATACTAATATCTCACTGCCGGAAATTTTTTCTCTTTCTCAAAACTATCCCAACCCTTTCAATCCATCAACGTTAATTCATTATTCAATTCCGTCAGATGACAGAAGTCAGACATCTGATGTGAAGCTTATTGTTTACAATAATCTTGGAAAAGAGATCATGACTTTAGTTAATGAAAAGCAAAACGCCGGAAGCTATGCAGTTGATTTCAACGGCGAAGGTTTGCCGAGCGGAGTTTATTTTTACAGATTAGAAGCCGGTAAGTTATCTGAGACGAAGCGGATGATTTTGTTGAAATAAGTACATTTGTCTCGATAGAATATTTTCGCTTTCTTTCCAATCAGTCTATCATGACAATTAACAATCGAATTCTTTGATTCATAATCCGCTATTCTAAATTTTCAATTCGTAATTTCTAATCTATATACAATATTCCGTTTTCCTCAAAAATAATCTTAAAATTTATCTATATAATAACTATTTTATTTCATGACAAAATCTGATACGCTCTGCATCAACACTATCCGACTGCTTTCCGCCGACGCTGTTCAGAAAGCGAATTCCGGACACCCCGGTATGCCGATGGGCGCCGCTGCAATGGCTTTTACTTTATGGACAAAGTATCTGAAATTTGATCCCTCTGCTCCGGACTGGACTGCAAGGGACAGATTTGTTTTATCAACGGGACACGGAAGAATGCTATTAGACAGTTTACTGCATCTGACAGGATATGATCTTTCACTGGATGATATTCAAGACTTCCCGCAGCTCGACAGTAAAACTCCGGGACATCCTGAATATCATCTTACGCCCGATGTAGCAACTATTACCGGTCCGCTTGGTCAGGGTTTTGCAAACGGAGTTGGATTTGCAATTGCTCAGAAATATTTATCAGCCGTTTACGACAGACCGGATTACGAAATTTTTAATTATAATATTTACGGTATTGTAAGCGACGGCGATCTGATGGAGGGAATTTCTTCTGAAGCGGCTTCGCTTGCAGGACATCTCAAACTGGGAAATATAATATATCTCTATGATGACAATCAGATATCCATAGAAGGAGATACAGAAATAACTTTCACTGAAGATACTTCAAAACGGTTTGAAGCGTTTGGCTGGCAGGTGATAGAGGTCAGTGACGGAAATGATGTTGATAAAATCTCACAAGCTATAGAATCTGCAAAAGAAGAAAAGTCAAAGCCGACTCTTATAAAGGTAAGAACTGAAATTGCATTCGGCAGTCCGAATAAAATAAATACTGCAGGCGCTCACGGTTCTCCGCTCGGAGCGGATGAACTCAGGTTAACCAAAACAGCTCTCGGATTCGATCCGGATAAAGATTTTTTCATTCCGGAAGAAGCTCTTAAAGTTTTTAAAGATGCAGGTGATAAAGGAAAAAAAGAAAAAAAAGAATGGGATAAATTGTTTGCCGGATATTCAGCGGAGTATCCGAAAGAAGCTGAAGAAATTAATTCACTGCTCAAAGGAAATTTTAAAGAAGGATGGGAAAAATCTTTTCCCGTATTCAGTCCTGATGACGGGGCAGTTGCTACCAGATCAGCTTCCGGTAAAACGCTTAATGCAATTGCAGAATATTTTCCTCAGTTGATCGGCGGCTCTGCTGACCTTGAACCATCCAACGATACATTCTTAAAAAAATATAAAAGTTTTCAGACGGGATCTTACAATGGCAGAAATTTCCATTTCGGTGTAAGAGAGCACGCAATGGGAGCGATTTTAAACGGCATTACTCTTACAATTCCATTGATAGCTTACGGCGGAACATTCCTGATATTTTCAGAATATATTCGCGCTCCGATTCGTCTTGCAGCCATTATGGGCATAAGACCTGTTTATGTTTTTACGCATGACAGCATTGCGCTCGGTGAAGACGGAACTACGCATCAGCCGATTGAACAGCTGATTTCTCTCAGATCAATTCCTGATAATACAGTGATCAGACCTTCTGATGCAAATGAAACTTCGGAAGCATGGAAAACTGCATTGAGTATAAAGTCCGGACCTGTTGCGCTGATCCTTACAAGACAAAAACTTCCCGTGCTTGACAGAAATAAATATGCATCTGCTGACAATCTCAGTAAAGGCGCTTATATATTATCTGAATCCAAAGGTAAAGCAGATAAATCTGATATAATTATCATAGCAACGGGATCAGAGGTTCATCTTGCACTTGAAGTTCAAAGTGATCTGCTGAAAGAAAACATTTCTGCAAGAGTGGTCAGTATGCCTTCATGGGAATTATTTGAAAAGCAAAGTGATGATTATAAAGAAAGTGTACTGCCCTCTGACATCAGGAACCGGGTTTCCATAGAAGCCGGATCTTCACTGGGCTGGCATAAATATGTTACTGATGAAGGAATGATAATTGGCATAGATAAATTCGGTAAATCCGCACCGGGAGATATCATAATGAAAGATTACGGATTTGATAAAGATCTTATAAAGACTAAAATTAAAAATCATTTTAAGTTATAAATATTACCCTCCAATATTATATATTCAAATTATGAAAATTAATAAGAAAGATTTTAAATTCGGAAGATTTGAATCCGATATTAAGAAGAAATTAAAGACTTATGAGAATTCTGATATTCCCGAAAGAATTTTCTCAAAAGATTTTACAGTCTGGAAGAATGAACAGGAATATGATTCTCTTATCAAAAACCGTCTTGGCTGGCTTATGCTGCCGCTCTCAATGCAGGAAAAGTCAGACGAGATAAATTCATTCGTAAAGGAAGTTAAGGATAACGGCTTTGAATACGCGGTCGTAATGGGAATGGGCGGCAGCAGTATGTGCCCTGAAGTATGCAGGGATACTTTCGGAGTAAGAAAGGGATTCGTTAATTTATTCGTGCTCGACAGCACTGACCCGCAGTCGATCATTGATATTGAAAATTCGATAGACATTGCAAAAACTCTTTTCATAGTGTCGAGTAAATCCGGAACGACTATTGAAGTGGATTCTTTCATGAGATACTTCTATGCAAAAGCTGAAGAAATATTCGGAGCTGAAGCCGGCAGCAGATTCATTGCCGTCACTGATCCGGGTACGTATCTTGAAAAACTCTCGGCAGAACTCGGCTTCAGAAAAACTTTTGTTAATCCGGCTGATATCGGCGGAAGATATTCAGCCCTTTCATTCTTTGGACTTGTACCGGCAGCACTAATTGGAGTTGATATTACAAGACTTCTGAAAAATGCCGAAGGAGTAATGAATGATTGTTTCGAAAATTCAACAGTTAAAAATCCGGCGTTAGCAGCAGGACTCATGGCTGCCGTGCTTTCAGAATTCGGAGCTGATAAACTTACTTTCATTCTCTCGGAAAAAATCAGATCATTCGGTTACTGGGCGGAACAGCTAATAGCAGAGAGTACTGGAAAGGAAAGCAAAGGTATTCTGCCTGTAGAAGGTGAATGTACGGGTAAGGCAAATTCATACGGAAGAGACAGATTCTTTGTAAATATTTATTTGAAAAAAGATAAAAAGAATAAAAAAGTTAAGTCACTATCTAAAAAGAAATTTCCTGTTCTGACCATTGAAATGGATGATCTATACGACCTCGGCGGGCTTTTTTATTTCTGGGAATTTGCTACTGCTGTTATGGGAGCTGAACTGAAGATCAATCCTTTTGACGAGCCGAATGTAAAGGAAAGTAAGGACAACACATCAAACGTTCTTGATTACTTTGAAAAGAATAAAAAAATTACTGAACAAAAAGCATTTCGGGTAATAAGAAGATCAAAATGTTCACGGGAAATGAAAATGACGCACTTAATATTCTTGCTCAGAAAAACGGCGAAGTAAAAATAACGGATTCAATAAAAAATTTTACTGATAGATTTTCTGCAGGAGATTATTTTGCAATAATGGCATACTTACACAGAACGGAAAAGACTGAGAAGCTTATTCAGCAGTTCAGGGAAATTCTTAGAAGCCAATTTAAAGCTGCGACTACTGTCGGTTACGGTCCGAGATTTCTTCACTCTACAGGGCAGTATCATAAAGGCGGACCGGATAAAGGTATGTTCATTCAGATCGTTTGTGATGATAAAAAGGATAAAGACATTCCCGGAAAAAATTACAGCTTCAGCGTTTTAAAACAGTCACAGGCGGCGGGGGATTTTGTATCCCTGCAGAAGCATAACAGAAAGGTTCTTAAGATCAGCGCAGGCGCGGATGTTAATAAAGGTCTTAAGGAAATTATTAAAGAATTTAAAAAAGCATTAAATTAATTTATTATCTTATACTTTAAAAATACCGGAGCATAAATGAAAATAGGTTTTATCGGTCTCGGAAAGATGGGAGCTTTTATGGTGGAAAGGCTTCTGATCCATAAACATGAAGTAGTCGTCTATAACAGATCACCGGAAAAGACAAATGAGATTTCCAAAATAGGAGCTGAGCCGTCTTTCTCTTTAGATGAACTGGTCTCGAAACTTCCTTCGCCGAAAGTTGTGTGGATGATGATCCCGTCAGGAGATCCTGTTCAGAAAACTATAGAAGAATTAATTCCTTTGCTTGGCAAAGGTGATATAATTATTGACGGCGGAAATTCTTATTATAAAGACTCAGTGAGAAGAGCGGCTGAACTTGAAAAATACGGTATCAATTATATGGATGCAGGCACAAGCGGCGGGATCTGGGGACTTGAACTCGGGTACTGTGTAATGGCCGGCGGAGAGAAAAATATTTTTGATCACTGCGAACCAATATTTAAATCCCTCGCTCCTGAAAACGGTTATATGTACATAGGAAAAGCCGGAGCAGGACATTATGTAAAAATGATCCACAACGGTATTGAATACGGAATGATGCAGGCGTTTGCCGAAGGCTTTGAACTTATGCACGCTTCCGATTACAACATCGATCTGCAGGGAGTAGCTGATCTCTGGGATAAAGGAAGTGTAGTAAGATCATGGCTGCTGCAGCTGCTTGCCAATGCGCTGAAGGAAGATAAAAATCTAAGTACGCTGAAAGATTTTGTGGAAGACTCAGGAGAAGGAAGATGGACTGTGATAGACGGAATAGAAAAAAGCGTGCCGGTAAATGTAATAGCCGATTCGCTGTTTGCAAGGTTCAGATCCAGACAGGATGAATCATTCGGCGGTAAAATACTTGCCGCGCTAAGAAATGAATTCGGCGGACATTCAGTAAAGAAAAAATAATTTACTCCTTATTACAATAATCATAATATGAAAATTACGAATCTTGATTTTATGAACGGATCACCTGAGAAGAAAAAAATTCCGGATCCGTGCACTATGATCATTTTCGGAGCAAGCGGAGATCTTACCGCAAGAATGCTAATACCTTCTTTATTTAAATTGTATTCAGATAAACTGCTGCCGGAGAATTTTTCCGTAACAGGTTTTTCAAGAAAAGAAATGGACAGCGGGACTTTCCGCGAACTGATGAAGAAGTCTGTGAAAGAACACAGTGAAGAAGAATTTGATGAAACCACTTGGAATAAATTTGAAAAAAATTTGCATTACTTTATTGCAGACTATAAAAATCCGGAATTATATAAAAAACTTCTTACAGAAATTGAACTTATAGAAAGCTCTAATAATACCGGCGGTAACAGGATCCTATATATGGCTGTCCCTCCGGATTCAATTTTTGAGATCGTTACCAACATCGGAAAAAGCGGACTTAATAAACAGGTGAGTGACCGGTCATGGACAAGGATAATTCTTGAAAAACCGTTCGGGCATGATCTTGAATCAGCGCTTAAACTTAATAAAAATGTAAGCAGATGTTTTTCGGAAAAACAGATCTACAGGATCGATCATTACCTCGGAAAAGAATCTGTACAGAATATACTCGTTACAAGATTTGCCAACGGAATTTTTGAACCGCTATGGAACAGAAATTATATAGATCATATTGAGATCACTTCATCCGAAAGCATTGGAATTGAAAACCGCGGCGGATATTATGACTGCTCAGGAGCTTTAAGAGATATGGTGCAAAATCATCTGCTGCAGCTTCTCGGTTACATTGCAATGGAACCTCCTTCGACTTTTGATTCAAATTCAATTCGTGATGAATCGCTGAAAGTGTTCCAGTCTCTCAGACCTGTAAGAGAAGAGGAAGTCAGTAAGGTTGTTATAAGAGGTCAGTATGTTAACTCAAAGATCAGAGGTGAGAAAGTCATTGGATACAGGGAAGAGAAAGGCGTTGCGGCGAACTCACGAACTGAGACATATGTCGCGCTGCAATTATTCATAGATAACTGGAGATGGGGAGGAGTGCCTTTTTATATAAGGACAGGAAAGAGACTTCCGACAAGAGTTACTGAAATTGTCATTCACTTTAAAGCCACGCCGCATCATCTTTTTAAAAGCAGTAAGGATATACCCGATTCATATAATATGCTCGTAATAAGAATTCAGCCGGATGAAGGACTGCTTTTGAAATTTGCAATGAAGGTGCCGGAATCGGATTTTAAGATACAGAATGTAAGCATGGACTTTCATTATTCTGATGTAACAGCGGAAAGTCTGCCTGCTGCTTATGAAAAATTACTTCTCGACTGTATGCTCGGTGATCAGACGCTTTTTATCAGGGCGGATGCTGTCGAAGCCTGCTGGAGATATATTCAGCCGATCCTTAATGCCTGGAAAAAAGATCCCGGGATCGTTGTATATGGTTATCCCGCCGGAACGTGGGGACCTGAATGCGCCGATGATCTCATCGCCGGAAAAGAATTTATGTGGAGATATCCGTGTAAGAATCTTGCTAACGATCATAACTATTGTGAACTTTAACATTCCTCTTTTAGCGTTTAAGATAAACTTGTATTCAAATTAATTTTTCCTTTCAATATTATTTAGCTTAATGAATCCGGAAACAATTGTTAAGATCAGATCTGACGACAGGCAGACAGCGGCTTTGCTTGCAGAGGATTTTATAAATACATGCGCGAAAATTCTGAAGAGCAGAAACCATGTAAACACGGTTCTCTCCGGCGGGAATACACCGAAGATCTTTTTTGAAATACTCGCTTCGGAATATTCCGGTTTCAAAAGCTGGGATAGAATAAAATTCTTCTGGGCTGACGAGAGATGCGTTTCGCCTGATGATCCCGAAAGTAATTACGGCGCTGTGAAAAGAATTTTATTTGATTCGCTGAATAATTCAGATACAGGTGAAATTAAAATTCCGGATGCAAATATTTTTATGATAAACGGATTACTCGAACCGGCTTATGTAGCGGAAAGATATTCGGAGATACTCCTGAAAGAAATGAAAATAATTAATTCATTCCCATCTCCTGATATTACGCTGCTTGGTATCGGAGACGATGGTCATACCGCTTCCATATTTCCGGGATATTATGAATTACTAGAGTCTGATAAATACTGCGCCGCAGTAAAGCATCCTGAATCAGGACAATACAGGGTCACAATGACAGGAAACGTATTGAAAAATTCCGGATGTATAAAATTTCTTGTAACCGGAAAGAGTAAGGAGAAAACAGTCTCGGAAATACTTCTTGAAAACGGAAACTTCGAAAAGTATCCTGCATATTATATAAAGCCGTCAGATGGTGATCTGATCTGGTATCTTGACAAAGCCGCCGCCGGAAATTTACAGGAAATATAAAAGAGATTTAATTTAAAATGAAAAAGATCATTCTTGCAGGAGATGCAGGAGCTACAAATACAGAGCTTGCATTATTCAGTGTTGAAAATGACGGGCTTAAAATTTTGTGTTCGGAAAAATATAAAAGCGCTGAACACGGATCATTATTTGATATCATTAATAAGTTTACCGGAGATAAGAAAGTAAAACCGGCGGCTGCATGTATCGGAGCGCCCGGTCCTGTCTTTGGCGGTAAAATAATTTCTACAAATATACCGTGGGAGATCGATGAGACCGAACTCGGAAATAAGCTCGGCATTCCGGATCTGAAAATTGTAAATGACCTTGAAGCGGCTGCCGTCGCTATCCCCGCTATGAATCCCGGTTCATTTGAAATTATATACAGCGGTAATGGAAAAATGAATGATGGAAATAAAATGGTAATTGCTCCCGGTACCGGACTCGGAATGGCGATACTGATCCATACAAAGGACGGCTATTCTGTAATTCCAACTGAAGGAGGACATTCGGATTATGCGCCGGTGACAGACATTGAAATTGAACTGCTGAAATACCTGAAAAAGAAATTCGGACGCGTCAGTCCTGAAAGAGTTATTTCAGGTCTTGGTATTCTGAATATATATGAATTCCTTCTTACAAAAAGTGAGTACGGCAGTGAGGATAATTATTTCGAAAGAGATGATATAAAAGACATTGCAGCAAAAATTTCCAATGAAAGTATGAATAGCGAAAATGAGATCTGCATAAAAGTTATGGATATTTTTATTTCTTCATTAGCTGTTCTTTGCAGCAGTAAAGTCCTCGGAATAAATGCGTCAGGAGGAGTTTATCTCTGCGGAGGAATTCCCCATAAAATTTTAAAACTTCTTATAGACGGAAAATTTTCCGAAGCATACCTTAATAAAGGCAGACTAAAATATTATATTGAACCGGTTCCTGTTTATGTCGTCAATGACGGTTCGACAGGACTAAAAGGCGCTGCGGTCATTGCCGAAAGAATTATCAAATCAGGGATTGAATAAGGTGTTATCAATAAGTAAGTTTGTATACAATAAACCCCCAATAAAAAGAATTAATTCATACATTATGTTATCAGTTAAAAATTCAAAATTAGTTATACAGCTAACCGCAGTAATTATATTTTTATGCAGCGTAAATTTTGCATCGGCATCAGCTGCAGTTAATGAAAATCCAAAGCATTCCAAAGTAAGAGTTTATGTTTCAGGTAAAAGCGATATAGACAGGATCACTTCGCAGGACCTGCATTTTGATCACGCGGAAACTTCTGAAAATTATATGGAGACATGGCTTTCTGAAAATGAAATTTCATTGCTGAAAAAATCAGGTGTATCATATCAGATACTTATCGAAGACTGGGAAACTTATTATAACTCGCTTGAAAAAATGTCAGCATCTGAGATTCGTGACGCTATTCAGCTTTCAATACTTGAGTTTAATGTAAGTCATTCGATTTACGGTTCGATGGGCGGTTATATGACCTTTAATGAAGTGTTAAATAAAATTGATTCTATGAGAATAGAATATCCGAATTTAATTTCACAAAAGTTTTCAATCGGGCAGACTGTTCAAAGCCGCGAAATGTGGACTGTCCGCGTTGCAAAAAATCCTGATGCTCCGGCAGGAAGACCGGAAGTATGGTTTCATTCGCTCATTCACGCAAGAGAGCCGCTGAGTATGCATCAGAATATTTATTTCATTTACTGGCTTCTGGAAAATTATAACATAGATCCTGTCGCAACTTACATTCTTAATAACAGGGAATTGTATTTCACTCCCGTCTTTAATCCCGACGGCTACGAATATAACCGCACTACAAATCCAAACGGCGGCGGCTTCTGGAGGAAAAACAGAAAGCAGTTCGGCGGAAATACATACGGTGTGGATCTTAACAGAAATTATGGAATATATCAGTTCTGGAATTCAGCCAATAACGGTTCATCAACCGATTCTACAAGCGATACTTACAGAGGTAAATCTCCTTTCTCCGAACCTGAAACACAAAACGCCATGAATTTTGTAAACTCAAGAAATTTCAAAGGCATACTGAGCTATCATACTTACGGAAATTATCTTATAAGACCATGGGGCTACGTAGACGCGCCGAGTCCGGATGAAAGAATTTATCAGAACATTTCGCAGGATATGGTGCTCGATAATCACTACACTCTCGGCAGATCAAATCAGACAGTGAACTACGGTGTGCGGGGTGTTACGGATGACTGGTATTATAATGACAGCGGACATTCGAAGGCGTTTGCAATGACTCCTGAAGTAGGCACAGGCAGTGACGGATTCTGGCCGCTGCAGTCGAGAATACTTCCGCTTGCGAAACAAAACGTTTCTCAGAATATTTACTTTGCAATGTTCAGCGGTCCTTTTATGAATGCAAATTCATTTAAGCTTAACAGTGAATTTTATTCTCCCGGAGAGCAGGGAAGTCTGAAAGTCTATCTTAAAAACAAAGGTCTTGAGAATGCGCAGAATGTAAAAGTTGAACTCGTTTCACAAAATGCCAATGTCACGGTACTTACAGGCGTATATTCATTTTCTGATTTTTCATCATTCAGGGAAGACAGTGTATCGTTTGATTTTTCAGTAAGTCCCGGCGCGGTAAATAACACTGCATATAAAATGGTATTAAGGATCAGACAGAATGATACGAATACTGTTTATACAAAAAATGTTCATGCTGTGATAGGAAGCGGTAATGTACTTCTGCTTGACAGCGCTGAAAACGGAACGGGAAAATGGACAACATCCGGCGGATTCGGTACATCGACGGTTCAGTCTTTTTCGCCTACAAGATCTTTTGCAGACAGTCCGACAGGGAATTATACAAATTCATCAGTAAGGGCATTGACTCTTCTTACTGCGCTGAATATTTCTTCTGCGCCTGTAGTGATACTGAGCTTTATGTACAGACATGCGATAGATACGCTTGACAACGCTTATGTGGATGTATCCAATGACGGCGGCGCTTCATGGAGATCAGTAAAGTTTTATAATAAAACAGTGAACACATGGACTAAGGAAACGCTTGATATATCTGACCTTGCAGGTGGTTCCGTAAATATGAAAATAAGATTTTCGCTGGTCAGTAACGGATCGGTTGCTAATGACGGAATTTATATTGACAACATAAAGCTTGTAAATTATAACAGTATCCCGACTGGAATTACTGGCGTGAATGAACTTCCGTTCAGTTTTGATCTCGGTCAGAATTATCCGAACCCGTTCAACCCGTCCACTGTGATCAGCTACAGTATCCCTAAGTCATCAAACGTTAGCATAAAAGTTTACGACATCAGCGGAAAATTTATTTCGGAAATTGTAAATGAATTTCAGCCGGCGGGAAATTTTGAAGCTGCATTCAGCGGAGAGGATCTCTCAAGCGGAGTTTACTTTTACAGAATTGAAGCGGGAGAATTTTCTCAGACTAAAAGAATGATGCTGCTGAAATAACCGAAGCAGCCTATGAAAATTTGAAAGACCTGTAAAATTTTTTACAGGTCTTTTTTTTGAGAAAGTATAAATTGTATTATAAGGATAAGATCAGTTTGAAACGTATTTGATTTTTACTGAACGAGGAATAAAATAGTATCTGTTCAGTAACTTTCTTTTAAGGCAGGGAATTTTTTGTCTTTCACATCTTTAATATATTTTCTGAATGCGTCTTTTGTATCAACAGCCATGTTTGCATATCTTCTTACAAATCTTGGTTTAAAATCTTCTATAAGTCCGAGCATATCGTGAGTAACTAGCACCTGTCCGTCGCATGCAGGTCCTGCGCCGATACCTATAGTCGGAATTTTTAAAGCGCGGGAGATCTTAGCTCCGAGCTTTTCAGGAATTTTCTCAAGCACTATCGCAAAACATCCGGCTTTCTCGAGCAGCAGGGAATCCTTATATATTTTATCCGCCTCGTCCTTCTCCGTACCGCGGGTTTTGTAACTTCCGAATTTATTTATTGACTGCGGAGTCAGTCCGAGATATCCCATAACGGGAATTCCGATCTCAACTACTCGTCTCACGGTCTCGGCAATATAATCACCGCCTTCCATCTTCACGGCGTCGCATGCCGTCTCTTTCATTACTCTTCCGCAATTTGTGATCGCTTCCTTTACCCCCACCTGATAACTCATAAAAGTCATATCCGCAACAACGATCGCATTTTTAACCGCTCTCTTAACTATCTTTGTGTGATATATCATTTCTTCAAGCGTAACCGGCAGAGTGGTTTCATTTCCCTGTATTACATTGCCGAGTGAATCACCAACAAGTATTACGTCAATTCCGGCGGCGTCAAGAAATTTTGCGGTAAGAAAATCATACGCAGTAAGCATTGCGATTTTTTCTTTTCTCTGCTTCATCGCAAAGAGCACTTTCGTCGTTATGTGATGTTCCGTATCCTTTTTCTGTGCGGACATATTTTTTTTTAATTAACATATCTGAATAAGAGTTCTTTATAAAATCATCAATGTTAAGACCGAGTAAATTTATATAGAAGTCCATTTGCTTCTTTGCAGCTCTTAGATCTTTATAGATTATTTCAATTTCCAGAAACTCACCGAGACTCTTTACTTTATCAAGATGGATCCTGACATTATCCTTAATGAAAATATTCCTTTGCTTTGTAACTACAGCCAGCGTCCCGAACTGACTTTTTAAAATATTTTCAAGCTGTCTGAAATCTCTTGTCCGTGATAAAATATATTCTGAAGTTCTGATCTTTCTTTTGTCGGATCTTTTGTAATAGATCAGATTTGCTCCGCCAGAGTTTATTATCCTAAGCTTAAGTCTTCCTTCCTTTACAATAAAATAAATGTCCTTCTGAGATTCTTCTGAGTAATTAAAACTTTTATCAGAGAGAAGTAATTTTTTTATTTTGCTCAGATCCCTTACACGGCATTTTATCTCATAATTTTTATCCGACTGCATCAGCCTCTGACTATACCTCGTTTGCTGTTTTCTATAAAATCAATTATAAGCTGCACTTCCGGCTGCACATTCCCGTTTGAAATAATTTTTCTGACTGCATCTCCGAAGTTATATTCAGATCTGTATATCAGATCATAAGCGTCTTTAATATTCGTGATCTGTTCATTCGTAAATCCTCTTCTTCTGAGACCGACAAGATTTATGCCTTCGAATTTCAGCGGAAAACCGCCGGCGAGAATATAAGGAGGAAGATCTTTTACAGTCCTGAATCCGCCGCCTATCATCACATGCGCGCCTATCTTTGTGAACTGATGAATAGGGACCAGTCCACCGATAATTGTCCAGTCGCCGATCTCGACATGTCCGCCCATCTGAACACTGTTTGCGATTATCACGCGATCGCCGACTATACAGTCATGAGCGACGTGTGCATAAGCCATAATAAAACAGTTGCTGCCGACAGTTGTTTTATTGCTGTAATTTGTTCCGCGGTTAAGTGTGGCATATTCTCTGATCACCGTGCCTTCGCCGATCTCCATTGTCGTGATCTCACCTTCGAATTTAAGATCCTGCGGATTGGTACTGATCACTGCGCCGTGATGGATCTTTACATTATCTGATATCCTTGCGCCGTTGGCAATGAGAACATTAGAACCGATCTCGACATTATTGCCGATCACTACATCATCTTCTATTATTGAAAAATCCTTAATGCTGAAATTATTTCCGATACTTGCTTTTTTACTGACAACTGTATTTGGCATTAATATACTTTGAATAAATTATTATATGGTTTCTTCAACGAGAACATCTTCGTCGTTATTATTTGACTTGGTTATCATCTCAGCTATCAGACCTAGAGACAAAAACTGAATGCCGACTACCATCATGAATATCCCTACCAGGAATAAAGGTCTGTCGCTCAATGGTTTGCCTTCTATAATTTTCAGAATAACAAGATACAGAGAGATCAGAAATCCGGCTGCAGAGATTAATATTCCCATGCTTCCGAAGAAATGCAGGGGGCGTTTCATATACTTGTTTGTGAAAGATACAGTAAGCAGATCAAGGAATCCGTTAACAAATCTGCTTGCTCCGAATTTGGTAACGCCGTATTTCCTTGCGTGATGCTTCACGGGTTTTTCAGTAACTTTAAAACCTGACAGATGCGCGAGCGCCGGAATATATCTGTGCATCTCGCCGTATATCCTGATCGACTTAACGACATCCTTTTTGTAAGCCTTCAGTCCGCAGTTGAAATCATGAAGTCTTATGCCGGAGAGCTTTGATGTGAAATAGTTAAATATCTTTGACGTATGCTTTTTTATGAAAGGATCATACCGGACTTTCTTCCAGCCGGATACAAGATCATATCCGGAATTTAAAACTTTGATCAGCTCAGGAATTTCCGACGGATCATCCTGAAGATCAGCATCCATTGTAATGATTATATTCCCCTTAGCGGCTTTAAACCCTTTTGCCAGCGCTGCGGATTTTCCGTAATTCCTTCTGAACTTTATGCAGTGAAAATTATTATTTTTTCTGTTGATGTCTTTGATCTTCTGAAAGGATTTATCAGTGCTTCCGTCATCAATAAAAATTACTTCATAGTTACATTTAAGATTTTCAAAAGTTGACTTAAGGGAATCGCTCAGCTCCTGTAGGGATTCTTCCTCATTATATAAAGGGATTATTACTGAGATACGCTGATTGGGATTCAATGAATGACGCGCGGAAGGATTTTCAACAGGTACAATTTTCTTTTCCGGAGTTTTGGATTCAGTTTCAGGCTGAACTGCAGCGATTACAGGTTTCTTTCTCTTATGATGATAGTATCTTTTCTTGGTGTTTTCCATTCAATAAATCTGATAAAATCTTTAAAAATTGATAATCAAACTAACTTTTATCGCTTATAAAATCAATTGAAAATTCAAAACTTGTAATACAATTACGGGCACATCCGACCCAATCGTTAAATTAAATATTTACCTTAACCAGGACCTGTACTATTTATTCAATTAGAGATCCACTGTTATTAATTTAAGCCTGCAAGTAATTAATATATTCAACGCAGCTGAAGCGCGAAGACATTTAAGTTTACCCAAAAGACTATAGCTTTTAAAGTGGAGACAATTAATATTAAAGCGAAGACTATTATTTTTAAAGCGAAGACTAGTATCTATAAATCGAAGACTATTAACTTTTAAGCGGACACTTTGATCTTTAAAGAAGAGACTTTGCTCTTTAAAGGAGAGACTACTAACTTGAAATCGGAGACTTTGATCTTTAAAGAAGAGAATACTAAATTTAAATCGGAGACTTTGATCTTTAAAAAAGAGACTACTAAAGTTAAAGCGGAGCCACGTAACCACCGCGCGAACCAACTTGACCTCCAGGCGAAGCCAGGTAACCTCCTTCCGAAGCCACCTGACCTCCAATCGAAGCCAAGTAACCTCCGCGAGAAGCCTTTTAACCGACTTGCGAAAATTTTAGGAAGTGGCGGGAAGAAAATTAAAAGTTGTTCGAAGAATATTAACAATGTATCCGAATAGCAGAACAGTTAGTACTAGACTCAGAACAGTGAGTGTTTGACGCGGAGCAATGAATCCAGAACACCGAACGGTTAACCGAAGATGCAGGTCGTGAGTCAAAGACACCAAACTGTGAATTTAAGACGCAGATCAGTAAGTCGAAGACATAAATAAGTGAACCGAAGACCCGGATCAGTATATGGAAGAGTTAGTTCAGTGAATCTAAAGCGGGTATAAGTGTCTCTAAGCCGTATAAAGAGTGTATTAATGCCGTGTGTGTTTTTTAATTTAAAGCAAAAAATCGTAAATATAAGCCATTTTGCAGTAATTCATTAAAAAGGAAAAATCCCGTATAAATAAAGATCATAAAGTCAAAAGAGTATACCGGTGAATTTATAATTTGAAGGTAAGCGAAAATAGTAATCGTTAGAAATGTAATGAGCTACAGGAAATTCTTTCAAAATGTTGTCCTATAATAATCTTTCATAAATAAGTTACCGGACTGTAAATTAAATGTTTCCAAACAATTAAAAGAAAAATTAGAATTTAAAATCAAATTAAATCAGCAAAAAAAAGATTCGATAAGTTGTGAATCCTGAAAATGAAACAGCAAAAATCTAAAATGTATATAAAGCAAAGAAAATATTTTGAAAAAATTGTAAACGGAGTATTTTAAAAGTTTATTCGGAAATTCAGGATCTTAGTAAGAAAATATTGAAAATTTTTAAATCGATTTCTTAAACTGTAAATGGTAATGAAAATTCAGAAATATAAAATAAATAATTCAATCCTTTAAAAGTTGTAATTTGAAAAAACCATCCGGAGGTTAAAAAATAATTATAATGAATTTATAAATTTAAAAAATACTTTATTCATAGTAAAAAAATATTCTCCGATAGAACTTTTTAATTGAAAAAAATTTCAGCAGAGCAGTGATATGGATCTGCAGAACATGATTAATGTAAAGTCCTGTAAACAGTGAAGTTACAAGCTTAGACAAAAAACATATTTAAGAATGAATTCAAATAGTAAAAATTTTATCAGGCGGATAAAAATAAATTAAAGCGCATCAGTATTTGCAGCTGAAAATAAAAAATGAATAACAAAATTAAAACTGTTACAAAAACTATTTAAGATTTTTTCCACAGAAGATAAAAAAATGATAAAGGTAAAAATAAATATGTTACGATAAGAGATAAAACAGAGATTGTATACAAAGATAAAAACGATTAAAAAATTAATATAATAATTCATATAAAATTGCTATATTGAACCACTCGAAAAATGTACGTCAGCTTTAAAAAAATCAAAAAATATTTTAGGTAACCGGAAATATTCATTGACTTAAGAAAAGAAATCTCGTATATTTGTAATTCGTATTTAAAAATGTTCTTTTACATAAAAATTGCACAAGTAGTAAATTAAAAAATATTAGTGTGCAAATTTCGATACCTTAAATAACCTTGTAGCTACGATCAAATCTAAAGTTATAATTATAATGGAGAGTTTGATCCTGGCTCAGGACGAACGCTGGCGGCGTGCTTAATACATGCAAGTCAACTGAAGTTCGGGTAGTAATACTTGAATGGAGGTGGCGCACGGGTGAGTAACACGTAGGTAATCTGCCTTTGGGACTGACATAATTCCGCGAAAGCGGGACTAATATCAGATAATGCAGCGGCTCGACATCGAGACAGTTGTTAAACCTTCGGGGCCTGAAGATGAGCCTGCGTCTGATTAGGTAGTTGGCGGAGTAATAGCCCACCAAGCCTGCGATCAGTAGCTGGTCTGAGAGGATGATCAGCCACACTGGAACTGAGACACGGTCCAGACTCCTACGGGAGGCAGCAGTAAGGAATATTGCTCAATGGCCGAAAGGCTGAAGCAGCAACGCCGCGTGGAGGATGAAATACTTTTGTATGTAAACTCCTGTAAGAAGGGAAAAATATACAGTTATTCTGTGTTGATTGTACCTTCAGAGTAAGCCCCGGCTAACTACGTGCCAGCAGCCGCGGTAATACGTAGGGGGCAAGCGTTGTCCGGATTTACTGGGTGTAAAGGGTGCTCAGGTGGATTTGTAAGTCAGAGGTGAAATCCCAAAGCTTAACTTTGGTGCTGCCTTTGATACTGCAAGTCTTGAGTTTGAGAGAGGATAATGGAATATCTGGTGTAGCAGTGAAATGCGTAGATATCAGATAGAACACCAATGGCGAAGGCAGTTATCTGGCTCAAAACTGACGCTAAAGCACGAAAGTGTGGGGAGCAAACAGGATTAGATACCCTGGTAGTCCACACCCTAAACGATGAATACTAGATGTTGGTCTTTTTAAAAGATCAGTATCCAAGCTAACGCATTAAGTATTCCACCTGGGAAGTACAATCGCAAGGTTGAAACTCAAAGGAATTGACGGGGGCCCGCACAAGCAGTGGAGCATGTGGTTTAATTCGACGCAACGCGAAGAACCTTACCTAGGCTTGAAACGCTAGTTAATCCCGATGAAAGTCGGGGTACCGCAAGGTGAACTAGTACAGGTGCTGCATGGCTGTCGTCAGCTCGTGCCGTGAGGTGTTGGGTTAAGTCCCGCAACGAGCGCAACCCTCGTTCTTAGTTGCCATCAGATAATGCTGGGCACTCTAAGAAGACTGCCTACGCAAGTAGTGAGGAAGGTGGGGATGACGTCAAGTCCGCATGGCCCTTACGCCTAGGGCCACACACGTGCTACAATGGCCATCACAAAGGGCTGCAATACCGCGAGGTGGAGCTAATCCCTAAAAAATGGTCTCAGTTCGGATTGGAGTCTGCAACTCGACTCCATGAAGCTGGAATTGCTAGTAATCGCGCATCAGCACGGCGCGGTGAATACGTTCCCGGGCCTTGTACACACCGCCCGTCAAGCCATGGAAGTTGGGGGTACCCAAAGTCGCCTTTAATAAGCGCCTAAGGTAAAACCAATGACTGGGGCTAAGTCGTAACAAGGTAGCCGTACCGGAAGGTGCGGCTGGATTACCTCCTTTCTAGAGATAAATGAGCTTAAGGATTTTCGGTATTGGGTTTGCACACATTTTTTATGTTATTTCGTTTTATAAGTAAGTCGCAATAATTGGGCCTATAGCTCAGTTGGTTAGAGCGCACGCCTGATAAGCGTGAGGTCAGTAGTTCAAATCTACTTAGGCCCACGTTGTTTCAATTGTCAATGATCAATTTTTAAATGATCAATTGATGTCATTGAAGATCAGAGAATCTAATTTTGCAATAAACCGGAGTTATCTAAGTTTGAGATATTACTCTATAGTTTCAAATATTGAAAATTCAATTGATCATTTAAAATTGAAAATTCATAATTGAACGAGGGGGTTATAGCTCAATTGGTAGAGCATTAGCTTTGCAAGCTAAGGGTTCGGGGTTCGAGTCCCCGTAACTCCACAGTTTTACACAGAAACACAATTGTTCTTTTACATTTTGAAATTTCCATAAAAAAAATACAAGTTATATTGATGCACTTTCTTTTGTCGGACATCCGTCTGACGAAAGACACTACCTGTATCAATGTAGGGTTTTGGAAAAAGTTACAAAGGGCATATGGTGGATGCCTTGGCACTAATAGGCGATGAAGGACGTGGCTACCTGCGATAAGCCTCGGTAAGACGGTAACAGTCTTTGACCCGGGGATCTCCGAATTGGGCAACCAATCTCAAGTAATATTGAGATATATTATACTGAAAGAGCAATCATAGGTATAATAAGCGAACGAAGGGAACTGAAACATCTAAGTACCTTTTGGAAAAGAAAACAACCGTGATTTCCTGAGTAGCGGCGAGCGAAACGGAATCAGCCTAAACCGTGTAGTATGTGATAGCCTGCAAGCGTTGTACTACCGGTGTTGTGGGGTGAATGGGCAGAATTGCAGTATGCCAAAGAGAAAAAAGATTAGGGTTAATCGAATGACTTGGAACGGTCAACCATAGAAGGTGAAAGTCCTGTAGATGAAAATTTTAATCACTCTTGTTCATACCCCGAGTACCGCGGAGCACGTGGAATTCTGCGGGAATCTGCCAGAACCATCTGGTAAGGCTAAATACTCATTAGTGACCGATAGTGAACAAGTACCGTGAGGGAAAGGTGAAAAGTACTCCTGACAGGAGGGTGAAATAGAACCTGAAACCATATGCCTACAAACGGTAGTAGTCTTATAGAACAGCTTGCTGTTTTATTTAGATGACTGCGTGCCTTTTGCTTAATGAGCCAACGAGTTACTCGTATGTAGCAGCGTAAGTTTTTAAGAAACGAACGCATAGCGAAAGCAAGTCCGAACAGGGCGTTTAGTTACATGCGGTAGACGCGAAACCGTGTGATCTATTCTTGACCAGGATGAAATATCGGTAAAACGATATGGAGGTCCGAACCAGTGTGGGTTGAAAACCGCTTGGATGAGTTGAGAATAGGAGCGAAAGACCAATCAAACTCGGAAATAGCTCGTACTCCCCGAAATAGCTTTAGGGCTAGCCTCGGAATAGTATTTTGAAGGTAGAGCACTAATTGGGCTAGGGCCGCCACAGCGGTACCAAACCCAAATAAACTCCGAATATCAAAAATATGTTTTCCGGGAGTCAGGCAGTGGGGGATAAGCTTCATTGCCGAGAGGGAAATAACCCAGACCACCAATTAAGGTCCCCAAGTTTATGTTAACAGACTAAGGATGTTAAGTTGCTTGAACAACCAGGATGTTGGCTCAGAAGCAGCCACTCATTTAAAGAGTGCGTAATAGCTCACTAGTCGAGCGACTTAGCGCCGATAATACTCGGGACTAAACATAACACCGAAATTGTGGACTCCGTAAGGAGTGGTAGGGGAGCATTCTATTTGCGACTGCGGTGAACGCAGGTGCTTCGGCATGAAGGTGCCCGGTGACGGGTGTTGGAGCGAATAGAAAAGAAAATGTTGGCATAAGTAACGATAATGCATACGAAAAATATGCACACCGAAAATCCAAGGTTTCCTGAGCAATGTTAATCATCTCAGGGTTAGTCGGCCCCTAAGCTGAGGCCAAACGGCGTAAGTAATGGGAAACAGGTTAAATATTCCTGTACCTTCGACATTTAAACTAAAGTGACGCAAGAGTGAAAGGAGAGCCACCTGATGGATGGTGGTCTAAGGTCGTAGTTGTGAGCAATCATGATGAAAGCTGAACGGGATGGCGTAAGCCTATAAACTCTCCCTAATCAAGTTGCCAAGAAAAGCTTTAGTGTATACTAAGAAGACCGTACCGTAAACCGACACAGGTAGATGAGGAGAGTATCCTAAGGTGCTCGAGTGAGCCGTAGTCAAGGAACTCGGCAAATTAACCCCGTAACTTCGGGATAAGGGGTGTCCAGATTTTATCTGGATCGCAGAGAAATGGGCCAAGCGACTGTTTAACAAAAACACATGTCTATGCAAAGCCTTTAAGGCGAAGTATATGGACTGACACCTGCCCGGTGCTGGAAGGTTAAGAGGAGAGGTTAGTCCTTTAGGGCGAAGCTTTGAATCGAAGCCCCAGTAAACGGCGGCCGTAACTATAACGGTCCTAAGGTAGCGAAATTCCTTGTCGGGTAAGTTCCGACCTGCACGAATGGTGTAACGATTTGGCCACTGTCTCGACTACGGGCTCGGTGAACTTGTGGTACCGGTGAAGACGCCGGTTACCTGCATATGGACGAAAAGACCCCGTGCACCTTTACTGCACCTTAACATTGGGTTTGGATACAACACGTGTAGAATAGGTGGGAGACTATGAAGCGGTGGCGCTAGCTATCGTGGAGTCGCAATGTGAAATACCACCCTTGTTTTGTTCGAATTCTAACCTAGACCCCTGAATCGGGGTTGGGAACAGTGTTAGGCGGGTAGTTTGACTGGGGCGGTCGCCTCCTAAAAAGTAACGGAGGCTTTCAAAGGTACCCTCAGCATGGTTGGTAATCATGCGTAGAGCGCAAAGGCAAAAGGGTGCTTAACTGTGAGACCTACAAGTCGAACAGATGCGAAAGCAGGACTTAGTGATCCGACGGTAGAGTGTGGAATTGCCGTCGCTTAAAGGATAAAAGGTACGCCGGGGATAACAGGCTGATGACTTCCAAGAGTTCACATCGACGAAGTCGTTTGGCACCTCGATGTCGGCTCATCATATCCTGGGGCTGGAGAAGGTCCCAAGGGTTTGGCTGTTCGCCAATTAAAATGGTACGTGAGCTGGGTTCAGAACGTCGTGAGACAGTTCGGTCTCTATCCTATGCAGGCGCAGGAAATTTGAGAAGGCTCGCTCTTAGTACGAGAGGACCGGAGTGAACGAACCAATGGTGCGCCAGTTGTCATGCCAATGGCACAGCTGGGTAGCTATGTTCGGTTGAGATAAGCGCTGAAAGCATCTAAGCTCGAAACTCGCTTCAAGATTAAATTTCCCTTCCCGATTCGTCGGGAAATAAGACTCCAGGAAGATTACCTGGTTGATAGGTTGCAGGTATAAGTATAGTAATATATTCAGCCGAGCAATACTAATAAGTCGAATGACTTTTCCTATTTTTTTATCTTACAATGATAAGGTAGTGAATTGGGCATCAATCTAACGTATTTTATATATAAGTTATTCCGGTGATTAAATACAGGGGTCACACCTCTTTCCATTCCGAACAGAGAAGTTAAGGCCTGTATCACTGATGGTACTGCATGGGTAGCTGTGCGGGAGAGTAGGATTTGCCGGATTTATTTTAAAGCCGTCATGAAGTTTTTTTCATGACGGCTTTTTTTATAATGGATTTTAAATTTTACTTCCGAATATTAGTAAATGAACTGACTTAATTTGTGGAGACAAAGGGCTATTGTAAATTTTCTTACGATCATTTTCGTTATAATATTAAATTGAAAAATCTAATTTCTTTAGATGTTTTTTTTGATTGTTTAACAATATATTACCTTTGTGAAAAATTCAAATGAAATGACTACCATAGAGTTAAAATCAAGGATTCATAAAACAGTTGATGCAATTCATAACGATCAGTTGTTACAAACAATTTATGATTTTTTGAAATCAAATGAAAACTCACAAACAGGTGAGCTATGGAAGTCACTTTCTGAAGAACAAAAAAATGAAGTATTGTTAGCTTTTGATGAGTCTGAAAATGAAGATAATTTAATAGATGGGGATGAATTGTTTAAATAGAACGAATGAAAATTTCTCTTACAAAAAGAGCTGAAAAGAAATACAGATTAATTAAAGAATATATCAGGACAGAATGGGGAGTAAGTGTCGAATCCGCATTTGAGCAAAGGACCAAAGATTTTTTTTATTTATTAAAAGATTTTCCGAAACAAGGTTCGCTTGAAATAAAAGAAAAACAAATCCGAGCGATACTACTAACAAAACACACGAAAATATTTTATAGAATAAAGGGAAACAGAATTATTATTCTAACATTTTTTGATGTAAGACAGGATCCTTCTAAAAAATTTAAATAGAATTTAGTTTTAATTTACTTCGAAAAAGAAATTAAGAATCTTTTTTATCAGTTTTACAGTATCGGTAACTGTTTTGTAGAGTTAGTTTTGTAGGGTATTTTTTTAAGCCGTCATGAAGTTTTTTTCATGACGGCTTTTTTTTATTGAGAATGGAGAATTTCTTAACTGGGAAATATTAGAAAACTATTTAATCATTTCTAAATAAAATTCTTTCCGTGACATTTCTTAAACTTCTGTCCGCTGCCGCACGGACATTTATCATTTCTACCTGTTTTTTTAAATATTTCCGGCAAGGCGTGATAATTAATTTCGTTTTTTTCTTCTTTTAAAACTGCTTTTGAGTTCTTTTCAATACTTCTTTCCCAACGCGCTAATTCTTTATACCTTTCCTGAATTGCTGGTAGCTTTACAATATTTGCATAATTGCTTTTGCTATAAAGATCTTCCAGTACTTCGAATAAGAATCCGGAACACTCGGTATCCGCCAGTCCGTACTGATATATTTTCACTATAGTTTCTTCCAGTTCAAATGCTTTCAATTCCAGAAGATCACAAACCATCAGACCAATCAATGAAGTATCAATTATTCCGTCACTTTCTTTGTGCTCCAGAAAGTAATTTAATACAATGTAATACCATTGTATTACCTCTTCCCTTCTTTCCGGAAAGTGTAATGCTATTTGTGTAACTGCCTGACTAATAGAGGTTCTTGCATAAGTGTCATTTCCCTCCTCTAATATAAAGTCTCTCAAAATATCTAACCGATCCTGACCTAGAGTAAAAATAATTTTCCATACATCTTCAGTTAGTCCGTCAGATAACCAATAATCTAGTAATTTTTCATTTTGTCTTAGCAAATCCAGAACAGCATCAAGAGCTTCATAAGCTTTAAGTTCTGAAAGTATAAACAATGCATGAAATACAAAGCTATGAGTATTAAATTCCCAGTCTGTCTCTTTCTTAAAATAATTATACCTTGAAATACTGTCAGCAATTACGGTCTTAAGGTCTTCAACTAAACTTTCCCTGGGCAGTTCTAATAAATTCATTAAAACATTAAAATCAATTTGAAATCCGTATTTATAAAGCAATTTAATTTCAGGGTTAATGACCTCCGGTTCTGATATTGATTGTTTATATTTAGGATTAGAAATAAATTCCGGTGTTCTGCGACTTTTTCCTTTCAACCTAAATTTCTCAAATTCTTTCTTAACATTATACAAAGCGATTGCTTCTGCAGCTTTCGTAGTTTTCACATTATCTTTATCAAGATCAGTCATAATTTTATACCTCATCTCAGCCGCTTCAATATTTCCGGTCTCGATGAAATAATAAACTGCAATTTGAAAAAACGACATTACCTCTTCTATATGAAAAACATCTCTTTCAGGATAAAGTGATTTTATTTCCATTGTCTCGCCAAGAATTGCCGGTATCTTTTCAAATTCCTTATTCTTCAGATATTCCATTGCAAGATTGATCTTGCCAAAAAAGTAATCCGGATGTTCTTTAACAATTTCTTTATTGAGAATAAATGCCTTCTCGAGCTTGCCAATATAAGAATAATAAGTAGAAAGGTAGTTTTTAAATTGAGGTATATTCGGATACTTCTTAATTAATTTTTCAATACTAATATCAGCATTCTTTTTCTTCTTTAAAACATTTTTTAATGTGACTTCAAGAAGCTTTCTTATTTCAGGAGTAATTCCGTTTTCTTTATCAAGTTCGTCGGGATTATAAACAATTTTGTATTTTGTAAGGATCAAAGAATCATATTCCGTATTCATAACAAATTATTTTTTTACAAAGATAAATTATTTATTTTTAAAAATCAGAATATTACTTTGGCTAATAATGTAATCGGTCCGTTTTTTTAGTTAGGGAAAGTCTTATGTCTTTCATTCATCACATTAATTTTTCATTACATATGAAAGGAAAAGATAGTAATCCAAGTGATGAAGAAAGACTAAAAGAGTTGTCGGAAAATAGTTTAGTGTTTACTATGGTTTGGCATTTCCTGATATAAATTCAAAGCCGCCGCTATTTAATTAGCGGCGGCTTTTGTTAATTAAATTAATTTTAGTCTAATATTAGAAAAGTTTTTACATTTTAATTGCCTTTATACAGATTTCTTATGGAAAACTGCTTTTACTTATTAACCAGAAACCAAATTCATCAAAGATTAAGTTTATTTTAAATTCTAAAGTAATCTGGCCATTAGGCAGTCCGTTTTCCAACACTGAAAATGTGATAGCTCCTGATACTTCGCCAATTTTCTTATCCACATCAAAAGTTACATTGAAAAACTCTATAAAGTCTAAACCAGCCGGATATGTTTCCTCTCTGAAGGTTAATAAAATTTTAATATATTCATTCTTAGGGATTGATATACCCATGTAAGTGATCATATCATTTAAATAAATGAATGCTGTATGTTCTTCGTTAAACTGCTCGTTTAGAAAGAATTTAAAAAATCATCAACAGCTTCTTTGATATCATATTCGTGATTAGGATGAGAGTCTTCATAAATGAAACTTGTCTTCATCCCATCGATCCGGATATCATCAATTTCTTTTTCAAAAAATTCTTCTGTGATAAAATTATACTTTATCCTGTCATTATAATCACAGAGAAAATTCAATGCCAGATTGTTTTCTTCCATCAGCGCAAACAGACGGAAAAGCTCTGAAGAAACTTGCTCATCGCTCATATCAGACATTTTACTGAATTCCGGTTTACCTAGTCTCTCATAGACGCTGATTCTATTTGCATTTTCAAATTGTTTCTCAAAATTGTAAATGTTATTAAGCCACTCATTTTCCAACTCGTCAGGCAGCGTTGAATTCATTTCCTTCATACCGAATTCTGCAGTTAATTTTAATTTGAGCAGATCGTTTTCCGCCTTGAGATTTTTCCTTTCCGTTAGTCCTCTTACTTTGTCCTTTGCTTTCATTTTAAATGATGTTTAATTAATGAATAAATAATTATATGGTAATAACGGCATTAACTTACATCAGATAAATTTTAATGTCAAAGGTCAATTTTTCCAGTTTGTGAAAGTTTGAACTCTAAATTTCCGGATTTGAAAATGAGGGGGTAGATAAGTATAAAGTTATAAACCTATGGTTATGTTTTACAGCAATGCCGGTGTCATTAAAAATAACTTCTCCGGGAAAAGTATGAATAAGGTTTAGATTTGTTTAAAATGCCTTTATAATAAACTTTCAAAAATACTTTCAAAACGAAAGCTTGAAGAAGGGATTATTTATTCTTTCATTCATGTCTCTTTCATAAAATTCTTTTTTATCCGGGACATTTTCCATAAGGAATTCATAATATGTTTTGAAATATTGCTTTTGAGCTTCTCTGTCATTCTTTGCTTTTTGTTTAAAGGGATACGCCTGTTCTTCGGCAAGAGGAATTAAGACATAATATTCAAGCGCGCGGATGCGGTCGTCCGGAATGTAAGTATTTACCGAGCCGCAGCTGTCGCATTTCAGGTTGATCGATATGAAGGAATAAATTTTTATGGGGAGTTCAGCAGCGCATTGTGTGCAGCGGTGAAGTTTTTTATCATCAATATGTTTCTTCACATTGTCAAGAATTTTTCTTGCAGCCTTTCCTGAAGTAGTCACATCAAAAATGCCAAATTGCCAATCGATCCATTGCTTAAAGTGATCGAGTTTGTTCCGCTGTTCATTGATCTGATCCCACGACACGCCGATCTTCTCCATTTCAGACTGCATTTTATTCCAGCCTTCTTCAGCTTTTTCGGAAAGCTGTTCTACTGTTTGATTCTTAAGACCGGTTTTAACATTATGAATAATGACATTATCAAACTGCAGATTCTCAATGACATTATTGAGAGGTTCCTCGGATTGTTTCAGGACCTCATAATATCTTTCCTTTAATTTTTCAATAAAAGAATCCCATCTATCGATAAGCTTTTGAAATTCATCAGAGTGATTATCTTTTTTAAAGATTGATGACAGCATCTTAATAAATTTTAATTTGCATTTTCGAAAAGTTTACTTCCGCAGAAGAGGCAGTTATCATACTGCATTTCTTCAAGACGCGGAGCGCCGCAGTTCTTACATTTAAAGGTATAGTGTTTTGACTTCTGCAGACCTTCGGAATATTTATTCATCGTTATAGAAGCATTGCTGAATATGTCTCCCATTCCCGAAAAAGGTTTTATCCTCTGATAATATTTTTTTATTTCATCATCCATGTTAAAGTTATCTGCGGAATTGCGAAGTCCTTCATTATTCTGTGCGGAATATTTCCGGACAATAATTTCATAAACTCTTCGGAGCTCGAGCGGATAAGCTCCTTTAGTAATTTTCATTTCTGAATTCAACAGCATATTTGTTTCATCTTCAGAAAGGTTTTCGGCTCCGTAAGACTGCATGAAAGTTTTCCATTTTGCATCACCTCCCTTTTCAGAGTGAAGCGCATTCTGGTATGCACGGTCAATCTCAGATTTAAAGTCAGTGATATCTTTGTCTTCAGACATAAAGTAAAATCTATAATAATATTAGAATTCTATGTCACCATGTGAACCCGGACCCTGCATACTTTCATATTTTTTTCTGTATTCTGCATCAAGCTGAGCCATTTTTGCTGCGAGTGAAAAATCCGACATCATTTTACCTGACCAGTATGAGCTGACATTAGAATAGTCTGCTACGGTCATCCCAAAATCTTTCAAAACATCCTGCGCATCTCGTCCCTGCTTACCGAGGACATCCTGAGCAACCATCGACTCAACATATTTCTCAAAAGGAATTGATTCTGCGTTTACCTGTGATCCGCTGCCAAGGTTACCGCTCGCATTTGTATTAAAGGCAGCTGCATATTTTGTAGCGATGGTAAATGATGTATCATTTTTCATTCTTGACAGCCATTCATTATTAACCCGATCCCATTTCGGCATATCAACGCCGAGTGATTTTACTGCATCTTCAGTTGACACACCTGAAGCAAGCTGTCCGTTGACGCCTGCCCATTGTTCCAGTGTAATTCCTTCTACAGGTTCCAGTAATTGATTTGACATGATCTTATTTAATTTATTTTAGTAAGTGAAAGTAATATAATAATATCAGTTAAATTTTTCTATTTAAAATTAGAATTGTAAAATCAGGTTCATCAATGTGTCCGAAAGATTAAATTTAAAGTTTATATTAAAATTTATTATGAATGGAAATTCGTTTAAAGGCAGGTTTATTTAATCCGGAATTTTGTTTTACAGTTAACTTCCATCAAAAAGAAAATATGACTTATCAAATGAGATTACAAGATTTATCGGTTCAGGAATATGAGTATAAAGAGAGTTGTTTCAGGATCAGTTTCCCTTTTACCTATATTATTTTTCATATAATTTAAAAGATTATTTTATTAAAAACATCCGTTTAGACTCAGAAAAAACATTTGAAGAAAGTTTATAGAAATATGTTCCGGAAGGAAAGTTTTCCGCATTCCATTCGACTTCATAAGTTCCGGCCTGAAGTTTTTCATTCACTAAATTTGCAACCTCTTTTCCTAATACATCAAGTATTACAAGCTTCACATCCTGCGTCTCATGATTTGCATCGCGCCGAATACCGAACAATATTTTCGTCACCGGATTGAACGGATTAGGATAATTTTGTTTGAGATAATATTTTTCCGGAAGTGAAGCGCCTGTTGAGATCACGGATACGGGACTACCGGAGTTTACCCAAGCGGTATAAATAAGGTCCGAAAGGAAATGAGAAGCGTTATTAAACAGCATTACAGTAAAATTTCCTGCGAGCTGCCAGTATATCTGATAATAATTTGTGTTATAACTTCCTGCGATAGCACGGGCAAGACTGTCATATTTAAGAACGGAATCAACATACGTGTAATTATGATAAAGAAAATTAAATACATATTGATTAATATCCGAAACATACGTCGCATTGTGGAAAGCATATATTATATTGGCAGAATCACGATTAATAAGCTGAGTTTCATATCTTGAATGAACTCCGGTTTGATTTGTAAACTGTCCGTTATAATTTCTTGTAATATGAAGTGGATTATGTCCGTCACCAACATAGTGTCCCAGGTCAGCGGCATGCAGCATGGCTTTTTGAAAATTATTCAGCTGAAAATATTTTTTTACTGAATCAGTAGTTGCCATTATTGAAAAAGGCAGAATGCCATTATCATATACAAAACTGCTTCCGTGAAGAGCAATTAAAGAATCTAAATCCTGAGAAATTCTCCCGGTCGCTATAAATTCCGGGTAATTATCGATATCAATATAGTGTCTTGGGGCTTCATCCGGATCAGAAGATCTTCTGTAATCTGCATCTGATGAATGAGCGGCAAGAGAGTCAGGCCAGTTCAGAAAATTCATAGAAGGCGGAAGTGAGAAAGTGGACCTTCTGTTAATGATCTTATGGCCGGCAGCTCCCCATCCGTAAATGAAAATTAAACTAAACAACAGCAGAAATAATATTTTACGATTTTGATTCATATGTTTTTATAATTAAAAAATATCCATGCAGATTCAGATTCTATATCAGAGTTCATATTATAACACTTTAAATTTCGTAAACTTTAAAAATCGACCGGGTAAGTTTAACACATCGAAATAATTTCATTTATGGGAAAATATAAATATACCTGCATATATGAAATTGAATAATAATTTTAATTAAGTAAAAATAAAATCAGCTGTGCTGTTATTGAAATTATAAATATGCACTTTCGCAGAGCTCCGGAAGGAAACGGGCTTTATTCATTCTAACAAAAATTTTTTTCAGTGATAATCTTCTTCCGCTTTATTAAATTCGTAAAAATAAAAAATATACTTTATGAGAAAATTTAAATTCGCAGGAATTTTATTACTGAGTTTTTTAGTCCTTACAGGATGTTCAATGTTTACAAAACTGAAAGAAAAACTTACTTCAGCAAAAGAAGACATCACACAAAAGGAATCAGTAAAAGAATCTGTTAAAGATGATACTTCGAAGGAAGACATGAATTTTTACAATAAGTATATGGAAGTTATGAACAAAGTACAGGAATCGGGTGAGGGAGTTTATAAAAGTTACATGAGCGAAATCCCGAAGCCGGGATCTGTAACAAAAAATTCTTTAATTATTCCCATTAGTTTTAAAATGGCATCGCAGACACTGGGAAATACTGCGAAACAATATGAGAGATCACTGCTGGACGGTGGAGAGCTTTCAAAGCTTAAGGCTTCTGATGAAATGCAGAATGATGTGGAAGCCGATATGAAAAATCTGTTACCGGTAATGAAAGAATTTTCCGAAGTATCTGAAAAAGTTTCTGAATACTATTTCAACAGAGAATATAAAAATGACATGTCTAAAGTAATTCCCTATGAGCAAGAAATGAAAAACGCATACGAAAAATATAAATCGGCATTTAATAAATTATCAGCGAATCTGAAAAAATACAAACCTAAAAGAGTAATTCACGATCCTGAATCCGCATCATCTCCTGATGAAAAATCTTCTCTGATAATGCTTAACGCTTACGGTGACATTCTGGAATCCGCTGAAATATTTTTTGATAGTTTTGTGAACCTGACTTTTTTCAGCGATATGAGTGAAGCGAAAGCGAAATTCAATGAATTTGAAAACACATTCGGCAAAAGCAGGAACAGCGTCGTAAGCGCAGAGTTTTCTGAGCAATATAAATTCATGAAGTATAACTTTGAAGATTACTTTGCTCCGACAGCGGAAAAATTTATAAGCGAAGGAAATAAATTTTTCAATTCTGAAGGAGGCGTTAAAAGCGAAAAGGAATTTGCAAAAGGATATAATGAAATGATAAACAGTTATAACAGTATGATCACATCTTATAATACAAATATAGGGACGATTAACAGGGTAAGGTCCTGGTAGCAATTTCAAATGACAAATTTCAAATGACAAATTTCAAATGACGAGTTTCAAATGACGAGTTTCAAATTATTGGTTGTGAATACTAGTTATGTATTACTAAAATAAATTTATCAGGCGGCTTTAAGGAGAATGTTAAATTTCTCAATTATCCATTCATTGCTTTTTGTTTCGGATTCAGATCCAAGTTTTGACATGAAGTTTTTTGGAATAAATTTATCAGGATCTTTTTTTTTATGGATCAATAAATTAAAATATTCCAGAAATTTTAATTCTTTTAATCGAAAATCCTCTATAATTCCGGGCTGACTTTGAATAAACCGTTTATAGTTCTTTGCATATTTATCTGCCATTTCCAGATAATTCAGTTCATACATAGCTTTTAAAGTGATCTTGCTAAGTCCAAACCTGAGGAAGAAATTTTTCAGATTTACTTTCGAAGAATAATTAATACAGTTTTCATATTCTTCTTTATAATAACTTAATAACGCCAGACTATAAAGTTCGACATTTTCATGATCCAATACCAATTCCTGATTTTTACATTTAGCGATAAAATTTTCAGTCCATTCAAACTCTTTTGCCTTCAATGCAAAGTAAATTATCCCCTGATATTCAGACATATTTAATTTTCGGATACCTTCAGTAAAGAACAAATCCATTTCAAGCATATGCTTATAATTTTCAAATAATATACGGTTATAATATTCATTTTTGGAAGTCCTCTTTGCTGAACAGAATGTATTCATCCGGGCAAAATAATAATAGAGCAAATTATTATTCAGAATATCAGAACATTCAAATACAGTCTTTCGCATATTTCTTAAAGTAATATCATCAAAATTTTCCGTACTCATCATAATATCAAATTTTATTAATTTCAGAAACATTTTATCATTACCCGAGCATTGTTTTTCCAAAATTTCAAGGTCTTCAATTCTTATCAGACTGAAAAGCTTATTAAAAATTACAGATGTTTCACTGATATCGAAGTAATATTTATACATATATAATTTTCTCAGGTTATTCGCAAAATAAAAAAGAAAATTGATAAACACATAAAGATCATTTTTCAGGATCAGATCAAGACTTTTAATTCTGAACTGATCTTCTATCCCGTGATTTCTCGTTAAAAAATTATAATTGATCTCTAAATGCGTAATTTTATTTACAGGATAATCCAGACTGATTTTTTCTTTCTTAAAACTCATATCCGAAATTTCCTTGTCTTTCTTTAAATACAAATTGCTCAGTCCCGTATTTTCATAATACTCAAGCAATGTAAGATCTGATTTCATTTTATTATTTGAAAACTTCATAGTATAAATGTACTTCTCCGCAAGCTTTGTAAGATTGGAAATATATTTTCTGAAAAGTAATGAATTGTAGGGTTTGCCGGGATTGACTGAAGAAAAAAGACTGCTATAATTAAATTTTTTACTTTCGAACCCGGGGTAAAACTTTTTTATTTGTCTGAAAAGTCTTACTAAAGTGCTTTGATTATTATAAAAAGGTGAGCGTATGAACTTATCAAATTCCGACATATCGGACTTCGAAAATGTTTTAAATATTTTAATCAGATTTAACTTATTCATCTTCTGAAAAGTGTTACAAATTTAATTAATTACTTCACCATAATATATCAAATAATGCGTAAAAACAAATTAAAAATGCGCTTTAATGTAATACTTCATTTCCAATTTACTTAAAAATTTACTTCACAAATTCAAAAATTATTTTCAGCAAAATAGGATAAATATCTTTAAGTTTGTATCTATATTTAAAAACAATCCGGGATCTATTTTTAAATTGATTTCATTAAAACTAAACCAAATAAATTTACTGTATGAAAATCACTACAACTAAATTATTGTACATCGTAATTCTGTTTTTCGGAACATTGAATTACCTCAGCGCTCAGAGTTACAAAATTAATCTTTATTCAGGATATACACTGGAAGACGAAATAGAAGCTGTAACAAGTAACAACAATTACTTCAAAGGAAATATAAATTCCGGATACCAGTGGGGAGCAGGTTTTGAATATATACTAAGACCGACTTACGGAATTGAACTTGCATACTTCAGACAGGACACTGACTTTCCTGTTGATTATTCAACCAATAACAATGTAACTGACACCAACAAAACTTTCGGACTTGGAATGAACTTCATAATGCTCGGAGGAAATAAATACATTCCAATTCCCGGATCAATAGTAACACCATACGGAGGACTAATGGTCGGGATGAGTATAATTGAAAATAAAGACCCGCTTCCCGGAGCTGAATCATCTACTACAAATTTTGCATGGGGCGGAAGAGCCGGAGTATTTCTTAATTTCTCGGATAATGTTGGATTAAAACTTCACGGGCAGCTGCTGTCTGCAGTTCAGTCTGTCGGCGGAGGGCTTTATCTCGGAACCGGCGGAGTCGGAGCCGGACTTGATACTGAATCATCAATGTATCAGTTTGTATTTGGCGGAGCGCTTGTATTTCAGTTCGGCGCAAAACCAAAACCAAGAATCAAAAGATAAAATATTCTAAATAAAAAATAACATGCTTAAAAAGTGGTGGGTAATTCTGATTCAGGGAATATTAATGTTTATTCTCGGAATATTTGTATTCAACAATCCGGCGGAAGTTTTAGCCGGTGTATCTTTATGGTTCGGAATTCTAATTCTTCTTACCGGAGTAATGGGAATATTCTCCTGGATATTCGGAGGGAAAGATATGAGAGAATCAGTTTCACTTTTATGGAGCATAGTCTCTGTGTTTTTCGGATTGTTTGTTTTAATGAATATTCTTGCAACTATGAAAGCGGTTACAATTATTTTCGGCATTTGGGTTTTATTCACAGGATTTAGTCTGTTAACGTCAGGCTGGTCTTTGAAGAAAGATTCATTCATCGGATGGTTACTTGTTGTTGTAGGAATATTCTCAATAGCTGCAGGATTCATGATGATATTTAATATCTCTACTGGAGCTGAAGGAGTAGCTGTTTTACTCGGACTTCAGATCATACTGACAGGTATTGCGCTGATCATATTTTCATTTGCTAAAAAAGCAATTGCAGGTAAGATTGAAGACAAGATAAACTCACTTAAGAAATTATAAATCATAAATTTTAAATAACAAAATATAAAAATATAAAATACACGAATGAAAAAACTAATTACTTCAGTTTCAGTTTTCACAGTACTTTGTCTGATCGTCTTATCCGGTTGTTCCGGCAGCAAAGATATATAGAAAGCTGCGTCAAAGACAGGGGTTACGGATCAGGTTTCAAAATCACTTGGTCTGACAAAATCCCAGACAGAAGCTGGGTTAGGCGCAATGATGATGTTGTCAAAAGATAAACTTTCAGAAGATGATTTTTCCAAATTAACAAAAGATTTACCCGGAGGAAGCGATCTGATTAAAAAAGCGGAAGGACTTGGAGTGATCCCGGGTTCGGAAAGCTCAGCAGCAGATATAGTTAAAGTACTTGGAAAATTAGGAGTCAGTCCTGCAGATGCCGCAAAATTCGTACCTGCAGTTTTAGGTGCAGTAAAAGGAGTCGGCGGAAGTGCATTCGGTTTAATGTCAAAAGTATTCTGAGTTGAAATCCGTTTAATCGCTTTAATAATTTAATTTCTCTTTAAATTATTTTTAAATATACTGTCGGTTTGATTTCAAATTGAACCGGTTTATTATTAAAATAAATGTCAGATTATTTTAACTTTGAAAACCTGGCAATTTTATTATAGAAAATCGAAGTTTCCAATAATAGTTACAAAAATAATTACGCTGTTCATTCTCAAGGTATTTTTTTACAGCTGTAATAATAATGAAATTAAAAAAATGAAATGATAGAGATCAGTAAAAATTCTTCCAACCCACTTCCATCCTGGAATGACGGTCCTGCAAAAAAATCTATAATTGATTTTATTACAAAAACTACAAATGAAGGCGGTGCGGAATATATCCCGGCGGCAGACCGCATAGCATGTTTTGATAATGACGGAACATTATGGAGCGAGATGCCTGTAGTTCAGCTTGCTTTTGTAATAGACCGAATAAAATCAGCAGCTCCGCAGCACCCGGAATGGAAAACCGAACAGCCTTTTAAAGCGATTTTAGAAAGCGATGTAAATGCTTTTAAAGAAGGCGGCGTGAAATCTGTAGAAGCGATACTTGCCGCTACTCATACCGGAATTACAACAGAAGAATTTGATCAGACGGTAAAAGACTGGATCAGAGCTGCGAAGCATCCGAAAACCGGTATGCTTTATGCTGACATGATTTTTAAACCGATGCTGGAATTGTTAAACTATTTAAGAGCTAACGGATATAAAACATTTATTGTCTCAGGCGGCGGAATAGATTTTATGCGTGTATTCTCTGAAGAATTATATGGCATACCTTCATATCAGGTAGTCGGAAGTTCAGGAAAAGTAAAGTATGAAGTTAAAGACGGCAAGCCTTTATTAATCAAAACTCCGGAATTAAATTTCATCGATGACAAAGAAGGCAAGCCGGCGGGAATTCATCAGCATATAGGTAAGCGACCTGTTTTTACTGCCGGAAATTCTGACGGTGATTATGCGATGCTTGAATATACAAGTGCAGGAGCAGGTCCGAGATTCGGAATGATAATTCATCACACAGATACGGAAAGGGAATTCTCTTATGAAGCACCGCAGGTAGGATCTTCGCTTGACAAAGGACTTAAAGAAGCTGTAAAAAATAACTGGCTTGTTGTTGATATGAAGAATGACTGGAAGGAAATATTCTGAAACGGATTGGCGGAAGTGAAATTGTTAGAAAACTTAACAGGCGGCTTTTATATCTCAGGTTGTAAAATATAAGCTCATTATCATAGGAGATATATTAATGATAAAAAAATTACAATTACAATTTCCAAATATTCTGATTAACATTCATTTCATTTAAAAAATAAAAAAAATAAAATCATGGCACTAAAAGAATTCAAACCGGGACAGGCGTTTCCGGGTGTTATAGGCAGAACATTTGATCAGTCTTCGCCAGCATGGCAAGAACCTAAACGCGCAAAGGAAGGATCTCCGAACGTTTTATTCATAGTTCAGGATGACACAGGTTTCGGACAAATGGGATGTTACGGAAGTCCGATAAAGACGCCGAATATTGATGCTCTTGCAAAAGAAGGACTGCTTTTTAATAACATGCACACTACAGCTTTATGCTCTCCTACACGTTCGTGTATTTTAACCGGAAGAAATCACCATTCAAATGCAATGTCATGCATTACGGAAGGTTCGACAGGATATCCCGGAGGTAACGGTTCTATTCCATTTGAGAACGGATTCCTTTCTGAAATACTTCTGCAGAACGGATACAATACTTTTGCGATAGGTAAATGGCATCTGACGCCGGCTGAACAAAATTCAGCTGCAGGTCCGTATGACCGTTGGCCGCTCGGGAGAGGATTTGAAAGGTATTACGGATTTCTCGGAGGAGATACGCATCAGTATTATCCTGAATTAGTTTATGACAATCATCAGGTCGAGCCGCCGAAAACTCCTGAAGAAGGATATCATCTGACAGAAGACTTAACTGATAAAGCGATCTCATTTATTGCGGATTCAAAACAGATAGCGCCGGATAAACCATTCTTTATGTATTTCTGCCCGGGCGCAGGTCACGCGCCGCACCACGTTCCCAAAGAATGGGCGGATAAATATAAAGGACAGTTTGATGACGGATGGGATGCTTACAGGGAAAAAGTATTTGCGAATCAAAAGAAGCTCGGTATCATTCCAAAAGATGCAGTGCTTTCAAGACACGATCCTGATGTTCAGGACTGGAATACTCTTTCTGCCGATGAAAAAAAATTATATGCAAGAATGATGGAAGTCTTTGCAGGATTTCTTGAGCATACCGATTACCATTACGGAAGATTGTTCCAGTTCCTTAAAGACATTGGTCAGTGGGACAATACTCTTGTAATGTTCATTTCAGATAACGGCGCAAGCTCAGAAGGCGGACCTACCGGATCGGTAAATGAAAACAAATTTTTCAATAACATACAGGATGACTTAAAGCAAAACCTTGCAGCTATAGATGATATAGGCGGACCGAAATATTTTAATCATTATGCATGGGGCTGGACACATGCAGGAAACACTCCTTTTAAAAGATGGAAGCGTGAAACATACAGAGGCGGAGTAAGCGATCCCTTTGTAGTTCACTGGCCGAAAAATATTAAATCAAAAGGCGAAGTGAGAGCTCAGTTTGCGCATGCAATCGATATGGTACCGACAGTGCTAGAAGCGCTCGGTATCGAAGCTCCTACAGAAATTAAAGGAGTAACTCAGTCAGCTATCCAGGGAAACAGTTTTGCTTATGCGCTTAATGACGGTAAAGCTGAAAGCAAACATAAGGTACAGTATTTTGAAATGATGGGACACCGTTCGATCTATCATGACGGCTGGAGAGCAGTCTGTCCGTGGCCCGGCACTTCTTTTACAGAATCAGGTCTTGCCTTCGGAGCGCCGATCGATGCAGCGAAATTAACTGAACTTGATGCTACCAGCTGGGAGCTATATGATCTTACAAAAGATCCGACAGAAACCAATAACATTGCGGCAGATAACAAGGCAAAACTTATTGAGATGATCGCTCAGTGGTATGTGGAAGCCGGAAAGTATAATGTTCTTCCTGTTGATTCAAGAGGACCGTTAAGATTTGCAGATGAAAGACCTCAGATCGCAGTTTTGAGAAAATCTTATACTTATTATCCGGGTACTCAGGTAATTCCCGGAAATGCTGCGGTAAATGTTCTTAACAGAACATTCAGTATAACAGCAGATGTGGAAATTCCAAAAGGCGGAGCTGAAGGAGTATTATATGCAATGGGCGGTAATGACGGCGGACTTACATTTTTTATAATGGATAATAAACTTCAGTATGCTTACAATTATGCAACTGCGGAATATTTCAGAGTTTCTTCAAATGAATATGTAAAAGAAGGTAAACATAAATTGCGGTTTGAATTTGAGGCTAAGACAAAACCGGATGTTGCTAATGGAAAAGGCGCAGGCGGAACAGCGCAGTTATATATTGATGATAAGCTTGTCGGTCAGACGGAAATTCCTTACACGCTTCCATTGTCAATGGGACTTGGCGCGGGCGCTTCTGTCGGTGCAGATCCCGGCTCTCCGACTATACCGGAATATAAACCGCCGTTTGAATTTACCGGTAAAATTTATACAGTAACAGTCGATGTAAGCGGTGACTTGATAGAAGATCATGAATCAGCTACGAAGATATTGATGGCGAGACAGTAAATTTGAATTGTGTCAGGTGTAATTATAAAGATTCCATCTTTTAAAAGATGGGATCTTTACTTTTCAAACACGAAAAGAATTCATAACAATTCATAACAATACATAATATTCCATACTAATATTTTTTTTAAATCTAATTAAATATTCACATGGCAAAGGAAAAAAGTATTATAAAGCCGAATATCCTTGTAATCTGGGGTGATGATATCGGGCAATTTAATATCAGCGCTTACAACAATGGTATGATGGGATACAGAACTCCTAACATTGACAAAATTGGAAAAGAAGGTGCTGTATTTACAGACTGGTACGGACAGCAAAGCTGCACAGCCGGAAGAGCAGCGTTTATAACAGGTCAGTCGCCAATCCGAACCGGACTCACTAAAGTAGGATTACCGGGAGCTCCCGAAGGGATGAAGAAAGAAGATCCTACAATAGCTACTTTGTTAAAAGCTCAGGGCTATGCAACAGGTCACTTTGGTAAAAATCATCTTGGTGACAGTGATGATACACTGCCTACTAAACATGGCTTTGATGAATTTTTTGGTAATTTATATCACCTCAATGCGGAAGAGGAACCGGAACATCCGGATTATCCAAAAGATCCTGAATTCAAAAAGAAATTCGGTCCGCGCGGTGTGATGCATTCTTTTGCAGACGGACGCATAGAAGATACCGGTCCTCTGACAAAAAAAAGGATGGAAACAATTGATGAAGAGGTAAATGAAAAAGCTATTGCTTTTATGGAGAAAACTGTTAAAGAAGACAAACCATTTTTTATCTGGTGGAACTCAACCAAGATGCACATATTTACTCACCTGAAAGAAGGCGTAGAAGGAAAAACAGGATTAGGAATATATGCAGACGGTATGGTGGAACACGACAGACAGGTTGGCGAGTTGCTTGATAAATTAAAAGAACTAGGCATTGAAGATAATACAATTATAATGTATTCAACTGATAACGGAGCTGAAACCTGTACCTGGCCTGACGGCGGTACTACAATGTTCCGCGGTGAGAAAAATACACAATGGGAAGGCGGCTTTCGGGTGCCTGCACTTATTACGTGGCCCGGCACTATCAAACCCGGTACGGTGGTAAACGATATCTGCGCTCACGAAGATATGCTTGCAAGTTTAGTTTCAGCGGCAGGGAATAAAACAGCCAAGGAAGATTTACTGAATGGTTGTGAGATCAACGGAACTAAGTATAAAGTTCATCTCGATGGATATGATCTCGGTCCGGCATTGAGAGGTGAAGAATCATCATGGCCCCGCAAAGAATTTATTTACTGGACTGATGACGGCAGTGTAGCTGCATTAAGATATGGCAACTGGAAAGCAACATTTCTGGAACAACCGGCTGAGGGGTTTAAAGTATGGATAGAACCGTTCACAGAACTGCGGTGTCCTAAAATTACAAACCTTCTTATGGATCCGTTTGAGCGCGCAGAACATGAGGGCGCAATGGGTTATACCCAATGGTTAATAGAACATATGTTTATGATTGCACCTGCCGGAGCTTATGTTGGAAAATGGCTTCAAAGCTTTAAGGAATTCCCGCCGCGACAGAAGCCGGGCAGCTTTAATCTTGACAGAGTAATGGAAACTGTAATGAGTTCTAAAGGGTAATCGATTCATATTAGCATTTGGTCCGCCTCAGGCGGATTAGGATTTCGGATTTGGAATTTATTGGGTTTTAGATGTTAGATTTTTTGATTTAAGTCTTTCGCTTTCCCGGGTTCCTATCCCGGGAAAGTTGATTTGAGAATACTTGTGTATATTTAAATTTACGAACAAAATTAAATTAATGAATTTAAGAAATCTTTTACTTGTCTTAATTCTTGCAGTTGTTATTGCAGGCTGTAACCAATCATCTCAGAAAATTTCTAACAAAGATGCTGCCGATGCCATCTATTTCGGCGGTGACATTATTACAATGGAAGGCGACAGCGCAAAATATGCAGAAGCTATAGCAGTAAAGAACGGCAAAATTATTTTTGTCGGAAAAAAAGCTGATGCTGAAAAGCTTAAAGGCGACAGCACTAAAATGAATGATCTCAAAGGCAAAACAATGCTGCCGGGATTTCTTGATGCGCACAGTCATTACATAAATTCATTGCTTGTAGCGAATCAGTGTAAACTGTATGCGCCTCCGTCCGGTCCGGCTAAAGATGTTGAAAGTATTGTTGGGGCTTTGAAAAAATTTGCAGAAGAACGTAAAATTCCAAAAGGTGAAATGATCATGGGTTACGGATATGATGAAAACGTAATGCCTGACGGAAAATTATTGAACCGTGATGATCTTGACAAAGCATTTCCGGATAATCCTGTGAGAGTAGATCACGTTTCAATGCACGGATGTGTACTGAACAGTCTTGCAATGAAATTTTACGGAATCAATGCGGAAACTAAAACTCCTCCCGGAGGTGTGATCGTCCGTAAACCCGGAACTAATGAACCATACGGTTTAATAATGGAAACTGCCTTCCTTCCAATTTTTGAAAAAACAGAACCAATGACTAAAGAACAGGAAATCGCCTGGACAAAAGCCGGTCAGATGTTATATGCAGAATCCGGAATTACAACTGCACATGAAGGCGCAACACATCTTCCTCAAATGGAAACTATAAAGCGTGCTTCAGATGCTGGAGTAAATATAATTGATGTTGTTGCATATCCGTTTATAACTGATCTGGACAAAATCTTGGTTGAATTTCCAAAAACAGAATGGGGTAAATACAAAAATGGATTTAAAGTTGGAGGAGTGAAAATTACAATTGACGGATCACCGCAGGGTAAGACTGCCTACTTTACAAAACCATATCTTACCGGCGGTCCGGGCGGTGAAAAGGATTGGAAAGGCGAACTTACATTCCCGCAGGATATGGTAAATCAGATGGTCAAAAAAGTATATGAAATGAATGTACCGCTTAATCTGCATTGTAACGGAGACGCTTCCATCGATGCTTTCCTTACGGCGTATGAGTTTGCCCGCCAGGGTGACTATACAAAACCATGGAATGTAACTACCATTCACTCACAGTTTATGCGAAAAGATCAGATGGCTAACTTTGTAAAATACAATATTCGTCCTTCCTTCTATACACTTCATACTTATTATTTCTACGAAGCGCATTTAAATAACCGCGGTTTTGAACAGGCGCAATACATTAGTCCTGTGCGGGATGCTATTGATATTGGAATGAAACCTACAAATCACACTGATTTTGTTGTTGCTCCGCTGGACCAGATGATGATGTTATGGTCTGCCGTGAACCGGATTTCCAGAGCAGGGGCAAAAGTTGGAACTGACCAAATTGTAAAACCTTATGAAGGTTTGCAGGCAATGACTATTAATGTTGCCCGGCAATATGAGGAAGAGAATTCAAAAGGAAGTATTAAAGAAGGAAAACGGGCTGACCTTGTAATCCTTGATAAAAATCCTTTAAAGACAGCTCCAATGGAAATCAGGGATATTAAAATTATGGAAACCATAAAAGATGGTAAATCCATTTATAAGAAAGAATAACATCAAAAACTATTTATAAGGGTTCTGTTTTTAATTACTTCTTACATGATATTTTTTTGTGTAACCTCTGATAGGCAGAGCCCTTTATATATTGGTGATTCAATTACTGTAAGTTTTCACCGGCAGTAACCCTCCGGCGACCATCTCAATGTACAGCATCACCATTTCAAATTCACTTAGGAAAATAAATATGACTTATCCTTACCTAACTGATTTAGTAATTTATCCCAAAGAAATTAAATACCCCAGACATGAAAACTCAATACATGTTACCGGTTTTGTTTCTGTTCATATTCTCCTCTGCTGCATTTTCGCAGCAAAATCAAAAAACAAGTTTCGGAATATTCTCAGGTGTAAGTCTGAATACTAATTCATATGAGTTTGAAGATAACAACAATTTATTTGATACTTCATATTCAAACAGCACAAAAACAGCATTCAACCTGGGAATGTTTGTAATCTATGACTTTGATGTGAATTTTGGAATTAAATTCCAGGGACAGTATGCAAACAAAGGCGGAGTAACAAAAGTGAATACTTTTTATTCCAATGATCTGACTATGGTAGAAAGGACATACACAAACACAATCAACTATCTTCAGTTTGCACTGCTTCCGCAGCTGAATATATTATTCAACAAAAATTCACCGGACAGCAAAGCGTTTTTAAATATTGGCGGATATCTTTCGATTAAACTAAGCGCGACTGAGAGTATTGAGAATCAGACTCTTTACCAGTATCTCAATACAGAAAAAGATATTTCAAAAAGCTTATCCGGAACTGATGCCGGACTTATATTCGGCGCAGGCATCATTTACAAAGGATTTCTGCTGGATATTCGATATGATCTCGGACTTTCAAACATAGTAGGTATTGAAGATGTCAGTGATGTTCTCAGTATCAAAAACAGAAGTATTAATTTTTCAATCGGCTGGACGGGAGGATTTTAAAATGAAAAACATAAAAAAAATATTCAGCTTTGCCCTGATCGCTTATATAATATTCTCCTTAAATACCGGTTGTGAAACACCTGTCTCACAGATAGTTCCTTACAGCGGCAACTGGAGATTCATTTTTACCTATACTGACGGAAGTTCTTTTGCGGATTCATATATTACGATTCAGGACACTGGAGCTTTCTGCGGTAAACTTACATTCAGCCGAACAGATAGTGCTATATATATTCAGGGTGATGTTTCCGCTAACGGACAGATCACAGGAGGGTTTGCAAATGACTGCTCCGGTTCTGTCAGAGGAAACTTAAGCGGGTCTTTCACGGAACTTATGGGAGCCGGTTTTGCATCTGGAACATTCAGCGATACTGTAATTAATTCAATCTATAAGGGTTCATGGATAGCTAGAAGAAATTAATTATTGAAACTATTCATATAAGTACGGATGGCGAGATTCCTTCTATTATATTTTTCAACAGATATAAAATCTGCTGCATTGAAGATGATGATAATGAAAGCATGTGTTGGCAAATTGTGAATATCAGATGTTGATATTCAAAAGAGTAAATGGCATTAAAAAACATATATCTTACTTAAACTTCACAGAAAATTCTCAATGAATTATTTAATGTTTGGGTTTTTTAAAAAATTCAAGTTTTTGCCAATAATGATATTACTTTTTAATGTAAAATTACTTCACAACTGCTAAAATTTATTTTAGCACTTTTAAATAATTCTTCATATTTTACTCCTGTTTATATCAAAAATTTCTTCAGCTTTTTATTTTGCCATTCAGACAAACTTGCGTTTTTGATAAGACGTTTTAAAATTTAATTTTTAATCTACAAATTTAGATTTTAAAAGATGATGATTATTTTGTGCTATCTTTTGACGTTGTTTTCTTATTCCTTTAATGACATTAAAATGTTTACAAGAAATTGTATTTTAAACAAAATATTTTTAAACCTAAATTATTGTAAATGGCAAAACAAACTAAGAATGCTGAACCAAAAGTCAAACGACCTAACATCCTCATCATTTGGGGTGATGATATTGGTCAGACAAACCTGAGCTGTTATTCAAAAGGAATGATGGGTTACAGAACTCCGAACATTGACAGAATTGCAAAAGAAGGCGCTATCTGTACGGATTATTACGCCGAGCAAAGTTGTACTGCAGGCAGATCTGCATTTATCACCGGGCAGTGCACTTACAGGACAGGTCTTTCAAAAGTCGGAATGCCTGCAGCGCCGCAGGGACTTCAGGCGCGTGATGTTACGATAGCGCAAATGCTGAAATCAAGAGGTTATGTTACAGGTCAATTCGGAAAAAATCATTTGGGAGACAGGAATGAATTTTTACCGACAGTTCACGGCTTTGATGAGTTTTACGGTAATCTTTATCATCTTAATGCTGAAGAAGAACCGGAGCATGAGGACTATCCTAAGAAGGAAGAATTTCCCGATTTCAGAAAAAACTTCGGACCGCGCGGTGTAATACATTCTTATGCATCGGACAAAGAAGACAAAACAGTTGATCCGAGATTCGGAAAGATCGGAAAACAGAGAATTGAAGATACCGGACCTCTCACAAAAAAGAGAATGGAAACTATAGATGATGAAACATGTAAAGCCGCAAAGGATTTTATAAAGAGAGCCCATAAAGATGATGAGCCGTTTTTCGTATGGTATAATACCACGCATATGCATGCATGGACACATACTAAACCAAAAAGCAAAGGACAGGCAGGCAGATGGCAGTCTGAATATCACGACACTATGATAGATCATGATAAAAATGTCGGTGAGATGATTGACTTGCTGGATGAGCTCGGACTTGCTGAAGATACATTTGTAATGTACAGTACGGATAACGGACCGCATATGAACACATGGCCGGACGGCGGTATGACTCCTTTCAGAAATGAAAAAAATTCAAACTGGGAAGGAGCATTCAGAGTGCCTGCAATGTTCAGATGGCCGGGGCATATAAAACCCGGTACAGAACTTAACGGTATCATGAGTCATCTTGATATGTTTCAAACGATTCTTTCCATTGCAGGTGATCCAGGTGTAAAAGAGAAATTAAAAAAAGGGATGGATGTAGGCGGAACGAAGTTCAAAGTTCATTTAGACGGATTTGATCAGACAAAATATTTAACCGGAAAAGCTGAATGTCCGAGACAGGGATTTATTTATTTTAACGATGACGGAGAAGTAGTTGGATTAAGATTTGACAACTGGAAAGCAGTATTTATGGAGCAGCATATGCAGGGAACGTTAGAAATATGGATGAATCCTTTTGTGAAGCTAAGATGTCCAAAGCTGTTCAATCTGAGAACTGATCCATATGAAAGAGCGAACATTACTTCCAATACTTATTATGACTGGATGTTCAGAAGAATTTATATTCTCGGTCCGGCTCAGAAAATCATTGGAGATTTTATGTCTACTTTCAAAGAGTTTCCGCCAAGTCAGGCAGCTGGAAGCTTTACTATAGAACAGGCCGATGCAATGATCACTGATGCAATGAGCGCAGGACTTCATTAAATAACTTATGTTTATTAGTTTATAAATACCTTCACAGACATTGTCAGTGAAGGTATATTATTTTGAATGAAAATTGTTCGACAGAAATATTAAAATGCAGAATAATATTTTAAAAAGAGAGTAAGGTATTTTTTATCTATAAATCTTACAATAGTTTGAAATAAATTTATTAAACAAATTTTTTTAACTTAAGAGTGATGTATAATTATGAATAATACAAAGCAATCTTCTGAAACTGCAATTGACGGAATGATCCGCATACCCGGCGGAAAATTTCTTATGGGTTCGGAAAATTTTTATCCGGAAGAAAAGCCTTTAAGGGAAGTTACGGTTGACGGTTTTTATATGGATATACATGAAGTTACAAATGAGGATTATAAAAAATTTACTGAAGAAACTGGTTATATAACGGTTGCAGAAAGACCATTGAATCCTGAAGATTATCCCGGAGTGCCTGTAGAAAATCTAATACCCGGTGCGCTGGTTTTTCAAAAATCAGACAGACCTGTTGATCTTAATGACTATAGAAACTGGTGGGCATGGGTGCCCGGAGCAAGCTGGAAGCATCCGAAAGGACCGCTCAGTTCGGTCAAAGACAGAGGAAAATATCCCGTGGTTCACATAGCTTATGAAGATGCGGAAACTTATGCTAAATGGGCGGGTAAAGAATTGCCAACGGAAGCTGAATGGGAATTTGCGGCCAGAGGCGGACTTGAAGGAAAAAATTTTATATGGGGCGACCTAGACGTTCAGTATACAAAGCCTCAGGCGAATACATGGCAGGGAGAATTTCCGTGGGAAAATATACTTATAGATGAATACGAAGGAACTTCACCCGTAGGATCTTTCGCGCCAAACGGTTACGGACTTTATGATATGGCGGGTAATGTCTGGGAATGGACATGCGACTGGTATATAAAGAATGTTGATGAGACGACAGAAAAATTTAAAACCTGCTGCACGCCTGATGAAAAGAATCCGAGAGTAATTTCTCCTGACGGAAGCTTTGACGAGTGTCAGCCGGATATTAAAATTCCCAGAAAAGTTTTAAAGGGCGGATCGCATTTATGCGCGCCGAACTATTGTCTCAGATACAGACCGGCTGCGCGTCAGCCGCAGATGATTGATACAGGGATGAATCATCTTGGATTCAGATGCATTAAAAGATAATTGCAAATTATAAATTTCAAATAATTACTTGTTTTAGTGTGAGCAAAGTGAATCAAATTGGAAAATATAAACAATTACATAGATCATGAAAGCGGATTTGATTGTAGACGGTTTGTAAAATATATATAAAAATAAATGGAACATTTAAATTCTTTTATTGCCGTTTTAATAATGATAATAGCATATTATTTCGGAGGCAGATTTGTAAATTCCACAAGATCTGACAGAAAATATTTAGTTTCCGTAGCAGCCGGAATTTCAGTTGCATATATTTTTGTAAGCCTTCTTCCTGAACTGTCTGATGCTCAGGAGTTTTATAATAACAAAAAGAATGAAGAGGCATTTCAGCTGCAGAATATTATAATATATCTTACCGCTCTATTAGGATTCCTTTTCTTTTTCGGTCTTGAAAATTTTATAATCTCAAAGCGGGAAAAAGATCATGCTGAAAATCAAACTCATTCAAGCAGAGATATGGTGACAGGAATTTATCTGACCGGATTTTTGCTTAATAATTTTCTTATAAGTTATCTGATTGTATACTGGGAAATAGTAACAGTGCATTATTTTTTTATACAATAGCAATGTCAGTACATCTGGTAGCACTTGATTACTCTGCAATAAAAGAATTCGGGGCAGGATTTAAATATATTAAATTAGTAATGATGCTTTCACTTATCGCCGGCTGGCTTGTAGGAATTTTAACCAAGTTCCCTGAAGAAATAGAACATATAGCTACCGGATTTATTGCTGGCAGCATAATTATTAATAGTGTAAAAGATGAGTTTCCTAAGGAAGGTTCAAATGTTAAGTATAAAGTTTTTTTAATAAGCTCTGTTATCTATTCAATTCTTCTGATATTGTCACATGATTTTGGGTAATAATAATTAAACATTTTATTTACTTCGCTTTATTTGAAGTATAGAAATTCAGAATATAACTTTCATAAATGACAGAATAATTAAAGGTTTGAAATAATTTTCGCGGAATATCTCACACTCTTCTAAAATACTCTTCTAAAAAACAATATAATTTAGTCACATTTTATAATGTTTTTGATGTAAATACACACAACAACGGAAATCAACTTCTAAAATCTGAAAATACTTTCTTTGTCTTTAGTTTCGGATCTCTATATTTTTGCTTCACTAATGGCAGCAATATCAGGATTAAAAAAATTTTACCTCCCGGACTTCGCAAAAAAATAATCCTCTTAATGCCATTAGAAGATATTACATAAGAAGTATTGGGAGGTATTTTATTTGAAAGGAGTAATCTTTAATGAAATCAGTAATAAATATTCTTATCTTTGCAATATCAATAATAATTTCCGCTGAATATTCACATTCGCAGGTGACGGAGGAATGGACAAAGAGATTTACTTCAGACAGCGTAAGAACTGATAATATCCGAGACATGCATGTTGACGAACAGGGAAATGTATATTTAACAGGTTCACAGAGACAGACAAGTCTGAATCTGGATATTCAGGCGCTTACAGTAAAGTATAATTCAAACGGAGATCAACTTTGGATTCAGAATTATATAGCGCCTTCAGCTAACGGAGCATTCGGAAGGGCTATACATGTAGATGCATCAGGCAATGTGTACATCACCGGTGAGAATGCAATTTACTCCGGAGGCTCAAATGAAATGCTTGTGATCAAATACAGTTCAGGCGGCACACAGCTTTGGGCAAACAGGTTTCAATATGTTGGCGGTTTTTACTGCGGTGGATTTGATCTTATAACAGATGCAGACGGAAATGTTTATGTAACAGGTGAGTATGGTAACGGAGGCAATAATATATTTATTGCAAAATATAATTCAGGCGGTACATTGATAGGACAGACTTTTTACAATGCAGGCTCCGAAGGCGGAAGGAAGATCGCGCTGGACGGATCAGGTAAAATTATTGTAGGCGGATATGCAAACAGTTCAACTGCAATTTCTGTGATCGCTTTAAAGTATGAGCAGAATCTGGATTTTGTCTGGGCAACTAAATGGGATTCACTTACCACAAATGTTACTGACTATGATATGGCGGTTGATATTAACAGCAATGTGATATTAATCGGGACGCGCACAAATTCAATTGATTTTGCAACAGTGAAAATAAACAGCAGCGGCGCAGTACAGTGGTCAAAGTTATATAATTCCGGATCTGACATACCGAGAGGAGTTGTAACAGATGACTCAGGTAATGTATATGTAGGCGGTGAAACAGGAAACTCAGGCCAGCCGCTTTCATACAGATTTTGCATTGTAAAATATGATCCGTCCGGAAATGAAAAATGGGTCAGGACTTATGCAGAAGGAGACGGTTATGCCGGATATGATATTGCAATAGACAATTCTTCTAATATTTATATGACCGGCTCCAGTTATAATAATTCAGACATAGCAACTATAAAATATAATTCTGAGGGAGTATTTCAATGGGCGGCAAATTATAACGGGACCGGAAACAGTATGGATGTAGGTTACACTATAGGAACGGATGCAGCAGGAAATACTTATACTTCAGGATCAAGCATCGGCAGCGGAACCGGTTATGATATTGTAACAATTAAGTACGCTTCTGTTTCTATCGGTATTCAGAATATATCTTCTGAATTTCCAGATGGATATTCTTTAAGTCAGAATTATCCGAATCCATTTAACCCATCCACGGTAATTAACTTTTCAGTTCCGAAATCAGGACATGCAGAGCTGCGGATATTTGACATAAGCGGAAAGGAAATTGAAACGCTTCATAAGGGATTTCTGAATGCAGGACAGTACAGGTATGACTTTTCACCGGCAGGTATAAGCAGCGGAGTTTATTTTTATAAATTAGAGACAACGGATTTTACTGATGTAAAAAAAATGACATTTATGAAATAATCGGCTGGTTAAAAAGAAATAAAGGACCGGCGGTGACAGATTCAGCTGTCATCGCCGGTTTTTTTATATGCGATAAATTTAAAGTAAAATCCTGATAAAGGAGAAAGTAATATTAATGTTGAAATTACATACCTAAAAAATTATTTTACAAAATATAATTTTTGTAAATAAATATTCAGATCTGAAAACTATATAAATCATTTTAAAAAATCACTTCATGAAAACCGCTTTTATAATAATCGATATGCAGAAAACTTATTTGGAAGTATCTGTAGATAAAAAAATGATCGAATCAGCCTGCAGGTATATTAATTATTCAGCGGATCTAATGAGAAAAAATGGACAGCTGGTTATTCATGTACAGGATATAGAAGGAATGGATGATTCGAATGCAAATGAATATGAAATTATAGAAGGAATTAATATTTCCGAAGGTGATCTGAATGTTAAGAAAACGTTTTCAAATTCATTCTGGAATACAGATCTTGAAGGTATATTGAAAACAAACGGAATTGAATTTGTAATTCTGTGCGGATTCGCTGCTGAAAATTGCGTATTGTTTTCATATAACGGCGCAGCGGAAAGAGGATTTAAATGCGTGATACTGCAGCACGGGATTTTAAGCGCAAAAGATGATGCCGTAATGAATATATACAGAGACAGGAATATTATATCTTATCCGGTGATTGAATATATGACCGGATCAAAATAGCTGCATTTTGCAGGATTTATAACCGGATCGAATTAATTAAACATAAAATTATTGAACGAAGCAAAATTTAATATCGCGGTTTTAATTGACGGAGACAATGCTCAGGCAAAACTGATAAAGGAAATTCTTGAGGAAGTTTCCAAATACGGAAAAGCAACAATAAGGAGAATATACGGTGACTGGACAACACCGCATATGAATAAGTGGAAGGACATTATAAATAAATTTTCAATAAATCCCATACAGAAATTCTCGTATACAGCCGGAAAAAATTCAACTGACAGTTCGCTCATCATAGACGCAATGGATATACTGCACAGCGGCAGCGCTGACGGATTTTGTATAGTATCGAGCGACAGTGATTATACAGGTCTTGCAAAACGAATAAGAGAAGAAGGACTTTTTGTAATGGGCATCGGCCAGAGAAAAACTCCAGTAGCGTTTGTTAAATCCTGTGAGATATTTACGTTCAGCGAAAATCTGATCCCGGAGATCGTTAATGTGAAAGCTAAAACTGAATTTAGAAAAGAAAAAGTAAAACAGAAAAAGGTCTGATAGAAAGCCTGCCGGAAATTCCTAAACCGGAAATTGTAAAGGAAGAATTACCGAAACTGGATATGAGTATTATTGATAAAGCTTTTGAAATTTCAACCAACGAAGAAGAAGATACATATATTTCCAAACTGGGACTGTCATTAAGAAAAATTGATCCGAGTTTTGATTCAAGGACTTACGGCTTCAGAACTCTTACGCAGCTGTTTGAAAGTCTTGATAAATATATAGTTGTGAAAAATATCATCAACGGAGTAAATCATCCCTTAGTCAAACTTAAATAAATTCTATTACTGCATCGGGTTTCGAATTAAAACTTACTTCTTTAAAAACCGGAGGTTACTATCATTAGTTTTTAATAGTTTTATTATACTATTAATATTCACATAAATGAATCAAATAAATTTATAACTATAACATATCAATTGATCAATTGTTAAAGTAAGTTTCAATATAAACCTATACCTTAATCACAATTTACAATTCTGCAAAATCTGATTCTGCTTTAAACAAATAGATCAAACTAAAATTTAACTAAATTATAAATAATGAAAAAAAATATGGGAACAATGGACAAGGTTATCAGAGTTTCGATAGCCGTAATCTTTATAGTACTTTACTTTGCAAATATTGTAACCGGTACTATTGGAATTATTTTGCTGGTTCTGGCCGGTGCGCTTTTCTTTACCAGCATAGTAAGCTTTTGCTCGCTTTATACAATACTTGGAATAACGACGTGCAGGACAAATAATTTATAATAAAAAATTTCGAATATCAGGCATAGATCAAGATAGCTAATGAGCGAAGTAATATTCCAGGTATATTGTACATGTGTTATTTTAAATTAACTGATCATAATATTAAAAAAGTGAACTGCGGATAATAAAGTGCAATTAATTTATTGAAATGAATTATTATTTTCTCTTTTAAATATTCATAGAACACTGAAGTATAAAAAATATTTTGTGTTAATTATAATTAACTCACAGTTTTAGTCTAAATAAATGAAAACACAATTAAAAAAGATGAGAAAGTAATTCTCATCACAAAACAACACTGGTTTAAACTGATCCTGCCTGTATTAATTGCATTAATAGTTACAGCAGTGTGCATTTATTTGGGAGGTTATGTTTTGATAGCTTTGATTTTACCAGTCGGTTATCTGGCTTATAAGATCATTGAACGAAACAGCAATATCTGGGTAGTAACTTCTTTGCGTGTCATAGATGAGGAAGGTGTGTTTACACATAATACAAAAGAAAGTCCTCTTGATAAGATCAATAATGTATCATGCAGCCAGACTTTCTGGGGTAAAATATTCCGTTACGGAAATGTTCAGATCCAGACAGCTGCAGAGATCGGATCGACAGTATATCATGATGTAAGTAATCCTAAGAAACTTAAAGACACAATTACCCACATTCAGGAGGAGTATAAACATTTTCAGATAAAGAAACAGGCAACTGAATTAGCAGGAGCTATAGCTGCAGGACAACTGAAAAACAAGACTGATGTTGCGGCCGAGCTTGAAAAACTTTACGATCTTAAAGTAAAAGGAATTTTAACTGAAGAAGAGTTTAAAAGCCGCAAAACAAAAATACTCAATTCATAGATTCTATAATCATAAAGATTTAAATTATACTATGAGTAAATGTTTTAAAATTTCACAAAGATCCTTGAATAAATTTATAAGTTTAAAATATTTCATTTTCATTAATACTTTTGCAGTGTTTCTTTCTTTAAGCGGATGCAGCGAAGATACTGATATTTTATGTACGGCTGAAGCGAGAGCCGGATTAAATGTTTATGTTAAGGACTTTTCTACAAATCAACCTGTATCAGAAGGAGTTATGGTTACAGCAAAGGACGGAACTTATACAGATACGTTAATGAATTTTCAGGGAAACGCTTTTGCAGGAGCATGGGAGCGACCCGGTAAATATTTAATTACAGCTGAATGCTCAGGATACATAACCTATGTAAGTGATACAGTTAAAGTGGAAGCAGATGTATGTCATGTCATTCCGCAGACGGTTAATGTATTGCTCCGCCGTGAATAGATACCTGCTTTTAATTTATTTGAGAGAGGAAAAGAAAATACAATTAATATTTAATTGATGGTTCAGGAATACCTGTTTATTATAATCGGATTATTATTTTTAGTTCTGATCTTTGTAATGATAGGTCAGAGGCTGAAGATCTCGTATCCGATATTTCTTGTCATTGCAGGTCTTATCATCAGCCTAACTCCGGGAATCCCGCACATCAGCATTGATCCTGAAATGATCTTTCTTATTTTTCTTCCCCCTATATTATATGAAGCTGCATGGTACACGTCATGGCAGGAGTTCTGGAAATGGAGGCGTCCTATCAGTCTGCTTGCATTTGGTCTTGTATTTTTTACATCTACGGTAGTTGCATTTGTATCAGAGTCACTTATACCCGGATTTACTTTAGCACTGGGGTTTTTACTTGGTGGAATAATTTCACCTCCGGACGCAGTTGCCGCAACTTCTGTTTTAAAAGGTTTAAAAATCCCCAAACGCGCAATAACTATTCTGGAAGGCGAGAGTCTGGTAAATGATGCATCAAGTTTGATCGTCGTAAAATTCGCTCTTGCAGCTGTAGTTACAGGTCAGTTTGTATTACAAAAGGCGATCGGCAGTTTTTTCATAGTAGCGGGAATGGGAATCGTAGTCGGATTATTTGCAGCTTTAATAATTTATTCTATTCACAAATTTTTTATAACCACACCAAGCGTAGACACGGCGCTGACTTTACTTTCTCCTTATATAATGTATGTAGGCGCTGAGTATTTTCACTTTTCCGGAGTAATGGCTGTAGTAAGCGGCGGATTGTATCTGTCATACCGTTCGCATAAAATTTTAAACTATCAGTCCAGGTTACAGGCGATAGGTGTTTGGAGTACTTTAATTTTTTTAATAAACGGAACAGTATTTATTCTCATCGGTCTTGAAATGCCTTCGGTAATAGAAGGCATGACAGAAACTATGATAATGGACGGATTAAAGTATGGTATACTGATATCATTTCTTATAATCGCTATCAGGTTTTTATGGACATATATAGCAGCATTTTTACCGCGGATACTTTTTAAAAAGATCCGTGAAAGTGAAAATAATCCGGGATGGAAAAGTCCTTTCCTTGTCAGCTTTGCCGCAATGCGGGGTGTAGTTTCTCTGGCGGCAGCTCTGTATATTCCTCTCTTACTTCCATCCGGCGCGGAATTCCCAATGCGTAATACTATTATTTTCATTACAGTTATTGTAATTTTTATTACACTTGTCGGACAAGGTCTTGCGCTTCCATGGATCATTAGACTTATCAAGGTAGAAGAAATCGATGATATCATACCGGAAGAAGAACAGGAAGCCGGTATTCAGCTGCGTCTTAAAAAAGCTGCGATGCAGAAACTCAATGAAGTGATAGAAAAAGATCCCCGTGCCGCTGAAAACCAACTTGTAGTTATTATGAAAACTCAGCTGGAAAATCAAATCTCATTTACAACTGAAAAACTTGACTCGCTTGAATGTGACAGATCGGAAATAATTGCGTTAAAAGAATATCATCAGATACTTAAAGATTTAATACATGTGCAGAGAAATGAACTTGATAAACTGCGGAGTGAGAAATTATATACTGATGAAGTTTTACGGAAACAATCGTCACAGCTGGATCTGGATGAAGCCCGAATCAGTGATTAAATATTTTAAATTAGATTCTTCGAAATACATATAATAAATGTATAAAAGTCAGTTTCGCTTTTTAATTTAAAATATAGCTGAAGAATTTTATTTAATTTTAATTAATTATATAACCCGTAAATACATTGTCCGCAGAATAAATATTTAAAAAAATTAAAATGAATAATAAAATATTAGACTTCATAAATTTACAAAGCGGTGAAGATAATAAACAAAAGATACTTGACAATGTAATCTCAAACATTTCATTTCGCGGCGCTAACCTGTGGATACTTGCATGTGCAATTGTAATCGCTTCTATTGGTTTGAATGTAAACTCCACCGCTGTAATAATAGGCGCTATGCTGATTTCTCCGTTAATGGGTCCGATAGTAGGAGCAGGTTTTGCATTAGGTACATATGATTTTCAGGTTCTCAAGAAATCATTTAAAAATTTATTCATTGCAACACTGGTTGGCTTATTTGTTTCGGCATTATATTTTTACATAAGCCCTTTCAAAGAAACACAATCAGAACTACTGGCAAGAACTTCACCTAATATCTATGATGTTCTGATTGCATTCTTCGGCGGTTTAGTCGGTGTAATTGCCATTACCAGAGTCGAAAAGGGAAATCCGATTCCCGGAGTTGCAATTGCAACTGCATTAATGCCGCCGCTATGTACAGCGGGATATGGAATAGCAATCGGTAATTTCCAGTATTTTTTAGGCTCATTTTATCTTTATACTATAAATTCCTTTTTTATATGTATAGCAACCTTTTTAATCATTAAATATCTTAAATACGAACCGGTAAATACTTTACATACCAAGCATGAAAGGTTAATCCGATATAGTATAACGGTATTAATACTGATCATGATAATTCCCAGTTTCTTCTTAGCAAGTAATTTGCTGAATGAGAAAAAATTCTCTCAGAATGTAGAAAAATTTATAGAAAATGAATTATCAAATAAAGGTTATACTCTGATTTATAAAAGGACAAGCTATAATTCAAATCCGAGAAAAATAGATTTAGCGTTTTTAACAAAAAAATTCAGTGATGAAGAAATTGATACACTGAACACTAAACTGAATGAATATGAAATTCAAAATACCAAGCTTAATATAAAACAGGATGTTACTGACTTAAAGAGTGAGATCCTTAACGAAATCGGTAATCAAAATAAAAACATTACTGAAAAGGATCTGTCTATTAACAAACTTCAAAATGAACTATCGGAATATAAATTTGATAATACCAATATAATCAGGGAAGTACAGATCCTTTTCCCTGAAATGAGAGATGTTTCTATTGGTAAACATTTGATTTATCAAAATACTGACAGTGCAAAGGCTCAGACTGTAATGGTTTACAGCTCTGAAAAAATAATGATAGAGGATGAATTGGAAAAATTAAATCAATGGCTAAAGCAAAAACTGGGAACAGAAGACATAAAAGTAATAAGACAGGAATAATTTCCTGAAGTTAAAATTATAATTTTTTTAATATTAATGTATATCACATGTCAAAATATTTAATAGTAGGAGCTTCTTCCGGTATTGGACAAAAGCTCGCTTTAAAATTATCCGAAGAAGGTAAAAAGATTTTTGCTACTTACTGCAAAAATAAACCGGAATCAGAAAATGAATTTATTGATTATAATTATCTGAATGTATTAGATGAAAATTTATCTTTTGATTATATGCCGGACTCAATCGACGGAGTGGTTTATTGTCCCGGAAGTATGAATCTCAAACCTTTTTCGAGAATCAAGCCTGAAGAATTTATTAATGATTTTAACTTACATGTTACAGGCGCTGTAAAAGTAATTCAGTCTGTACTGCCGAAATTAATCAAAGCCGATAATTCATCAATAGTTTTGTTCTCTACCGTTGCAGTGCAGACGGGTTTTAAATTTCACACACAGATATCCGCTTCTAAAGGCGCAGTTGAAGGTTTTACCAGAGCATTAGCGGCGGAGCTGGCTCCGAAGATACGCGTGAACTGTATTGCTCCATCTCTTACTGATACGCCTTTAGCAGCTTCACTTTTAAACTCAGAACAAAAAGCGGAAGCAAATGCGCTGCGACATCCGTTAAAAAGAATTGGATCAGCAAATGATATAGCATGCATGGCGGAGTTTCTGCTTTCGGAAAAAGCTGCGTGGATCACAGGACAGATATTGCATGTGGACGGCGGAATGTCTTCAGTCAGAATATGAATTTGTTTCGAATATTTATTAAATCATGAAAATTCTTTTAACTGGAGTTACAGGATATATTGCTCAGCGGCTTCTTCCTGTGCTGATTCAAAACGGTCACATTGTATTTTGCTGCGTAAGGGATAAGAACAGATTCAATATTCAAAACTACAAGGCTGATAATATTAAGATCATAGAAGCGGATTTTCTTGACAGCGACAGTCTTAAGAATATTCCGGATGATATTGACATAGCGTATTATCTTATTCATTCCATGTCAACTCAAAGCGGGGATTTTGAAAGTATGGAAAAGGTCTGCGCTGAAAATTTCAAAAACAGAATTCAGAATACAAATGTAAAGCAGGTTATTTATTTAAGCGGTATTGTCAATGAAGCTGAATTATCAAAACATTTATTATCCAGAAAGCATGTTGAAGAGATATTGTCAGGATCATCATTTGCTTTAACCACTTTAAGAGCCGGCATTATAGTAGGATCAGGAAGCGCTTCATTTGAAATAATACGTGACCTGGTAGAGAAATTACCCGTGATGATAGCTCCGCGCTGGCTGAAAACAAAGTGTCAGCCGATCGCTATCCGGAATGTAATAGAATTTTTGTACGGAGTAATTGACAGAGAGGAGACATTTAATAAAAGCTTTGATATCGGCGGACCGGATATTTTAAGTTATAAAGAAATGCTTCTGCGCTTTGCAAAGATCAGAGAGCTGAAAAGACGAATATTTATAGTGCCTGTAATGTCCCCTAAGATTTCTTCGTACTGGCTGTATTTCGTAACGGCAACTTCATTCGCTCTTGCAAAAAATCTGGTAAACAGTATGAAGATTGAAGTGATCTGCAGACCGAACAATTTAGATTCTCTGCTGGGCATTTCCCTGATTGATTATGACACATCGATCAAACTTGCTTTTGGAAAGATCGAACAAAATCAGGTAATATCAAGCTGGAAAGATGCGCAGACGAGTAACATTTTCAGAAAGGGAATTTCCAGTTATATTGAAGTCCCTGTTAACGGATGTTATAAGGATATCAGAAACCGCAAAGTCAGTGATCCGAAAAAAGCTCTTGAAAGAATCTGGACAATCGGCGGAAAGAATGGCTGGTATTACGGAAACTGGCTCTGGGAAATCCGCGGATTCATAGATCAGATTTTCGGCGGAGTAGGAATGCGGAGAGGAAGAAAAAGTGCAACGGAAATTTCAGCAGGTGAAACGCTTGATTTCTGGAGAGTGCTGCTTGCAAGAAAGGATGAAAAAAGACTGCTGCTTTATGCGGAAATGAAACTGCCAGGAGAAGCATGGCTGGAATTTAAAATTGACGAAAAAAATGTCCTGACTCAAACTGCTACATTCAGACCTCTGGGACTGCTGGGAAGACTTTACTGGTATGCTGTTTACCCTTTTCACGGATTCATATTTAACGGAATGATCAACAATATTTCCGCTGAATAGAATATTCAAAGAATCATTTACATGGATATAAACTGCACTGAGATAAGGAAAGTATTAATATATATTCTTTGTATTGGATAAAAATAGATACAAAGTGTGTTACAAAATCAAACTAATTTAATTATATGATCAGAATTTTTTTATTCAGCCTCTTTCTACTTTTTACACCGCATTGTAAAAGCGATGCATCAAATGATAAATCCAACTCATCCGGTCTAAACAATAAAAAATCTAATGAAACAGCAATAAAAAAAAATGTACAGGATAACCTGATTGATTCAGGACCTTTTGTGGGAGCAGTAACGGAAGTTTCTGCAACTTTTTTGGTGAAACCGTTAAGTCAGTCAAAAGTAAAATTTGAAATTTCCGAGGATACTTTGTTCAGCGGATCTTTTTATTCTGATGAGATCAGTTCGGATGAAAATAAATTTAATTTTACAAAGATTGAAATCAATAATCTCAAACCTGACACAAAATATTTTTACCGTGCACTTCTGAATGATAATATTACGGAACGCATACATTCATTTAAAACTTTTCCGTCTGAAAAGAATGTAAATTTTTCATTCGGATTCGGTTCATGTCAGCAGGGTTATAATGCAGGAGCTCCGGCATTATTTCCCGTGATAGCAAAAGATTCTCTTCGTTTCTTTCTGCAGATAGGGGACTGGACTTATCCTGATTTCGGCAATCCGGGAAAAGGATATAATAAGAGTATGGACCTCCTTGCTGAAACCTACCGAAGCAGATATGATTACAGTTATCCTTTTAACAGTGAAGTTTTAAGCAGAATGCCTGTATCATATTTATATGATGATCATGATTTCGCAGGTAATGATGCAGACGGTACGAATGAATACAAATCAAATTCCGTAAAAGCATATGATATGTTTTTCCCGCATTACAAAATGGATAATCCTGATAACGGGATCTGGCAGAAGTTCAAATTCGGTGATGTTGAATTTTTTATGCTTGATCTAAGGACGCAGAGAAGCGCCAACGGGAATTCAATAAATTCGCAGGGAGTATTTGAACCTCCAACCGGTCATTCAATATTAAGCGGTTTCGATATTGAAGGTGAAAATCAGAAAACATGGCTCGAGAATTCTTTGAAAAGTTCTGATGCAAAATGGAAAGTAATAATTTCACCTGTCATATTTAATCCCAGATATATGGATGCATTAAGAGATCAAAAAATCGCTCAGCTGTCGCCAAAAATTCAAAAAGGTATAGTTGATAAATGGGCCGGATTTCCTGAGGACATTGAGTTCCTGAAAAATTTAATTAAAGATAACAATATTGAAAATGTAATAATGGTAAGCGGCGATTCACATTCTTCATATATTGACGACGGAGTAAATTCCTTTATACCTGAGATCAGCAGTTCCAATCTTGATACAAAAAATTCAAAGATCGGCTTTTTGATACAGATGGCGGGTTATAATATCTGGAACCAGGGAAGTTATAATGATGACAGTCATGCTTACGGAAGAATTAGCTTTTACTTTGGTGAAGAGGAATACGCGATGCTTGAGATAGTTGATCAGAAAGGCGCGACTGTACTTAGTTACAAATTAAACCTGAAGTGATAACCGGCGAATCTATAATTTGAAAATTTATACTTACATTGCTGTGCCGTCCTGATGAAAGTCCAATTATCGTATAAGATCAAAAAGAAATACTCCCTGTGAATTAAAATATTTAATCAGAGACTATTTTGGAATCCAATTTAATAAATTTTATATAAAAGTAAGAATATTTGAAAACTATAAAAGAAATGAAATAAAATTCATAAAAGTCCTTCCCTTAATTACTATCTCATATTTGTAAAATTATTTAACTCTATAATAGTAAAAAAGAAAATTCACATCAAAGAAATATTCAAATAAAAATAGCGATAAAAAATCTGTTTTTATTTAATCATTTACCATAAATACTTGAATTAATTGGCATAAATCAATATTTTGATGAGTTTTTATTGGAACATAAATAGCTTAAAACTGCAGATTTATTTGGAAAAATATAACATAATACAGGTATTAAAAGCTTTTTCAAAAGATGAACTGAAAAGATTCAGTCTTTTTCTGAATTCGCCATTCTTTAATAAAAGCAAAAAGCTGATTGATCTTTATAATTCTCTAATTGTGTTTTACCCTGATTTCAACTCAAAAAAACTTACAGAGGAAAAATTATTTTCAAAGATCAGTCCCGGCGCTGTTTATAAAAAAGCGACTTTATTGAATTTGTTTTCTGATCTATTGTCAATTGCGGAAAAATTTATGGCAATAATTAATTTTGAGAAAAAAAACTTTGAAATGAATGATATGCTCAGGGAAGAGCTAATCAACAAGAATCTTAAAAATCTTCTGAAAGCCAGTTTGAAAAAGCAGGAATTAAAGAATGATATACTTAAAGTTTACAATCCGGAATATTTTGTAAATCAGGCGAAATTAATGGCTGATAAAGTAAACTATCAGATTGTGTTTGTTCCAAAAAATAATATCGATGAAATAGCAGAATCTGTTAATAACATAACAGAAAGAGGTGCAGCAATTTCCTCTTTTTTTGCTATAGAAATGATAAAAACATATACAAACCTTTTGGTCCGTAAAAGAACGTTTACCATAGAAGAGGATAAGAACTTTATTTTTTCAATGTTTAACTCATTTGATTTTGAGAAATTTTTTGAATTGGTGATCTCAGGGTATAGTACTAAAATAAATCCCACGATCATAAAAATTTACCGCGCTTTGTATTTGACTGTTTCCAGATTTGATGAGGAAAAATATTATTTTGAATATAAAAATTTGGTATTTGCAGAGATAAATAAAATTGATACTGACGAAATCCGGTTTCATACAATTCAATTGCTTAAGTATTGTATGGACAGATCAGACACTAATGAAGAGAAAAGAATATTTTTTGACAAAGAGAGATTTAAAATTTTTAATCTTATACTTGATAACGAATATTATAAATCTTCATTAAATACTTATATGCCTGTTGAACTTTACAGGACAATTCTTCTTCTGGGACTAAAACTTAAGAAATATACCTGGACATTTGACTTTATTAAAAAGTCCAGATTAAAGCTGTCTCCTGACAGAAGAGTTAATATATATAATTACGGCTGCGCAAAATATTATTTCAGCAGGGGAAAATACGCTGATGCGATGAAGAGTTTTCATAAAGTAAAGTATGATCACTTTATGTTTAAAATAGATCTTAAGAACATGCTGATTAAAACATATTACGAACTTGGTCTTTATGAAAATGCGCTTTCTCAGATAGACACATACAGACATTTCTTAGTTAAGAATAAAACATTGTCAGTTAAAGAAAAGAGAATGAATAAAAATTTTATTGACACTGTTCAAAAAATGATCCGTTTTCTTTTATTAGATAATAGAAACGGAAAATTCAGTATAGAATACGAACTTAAAAAAGTATTTTCTGAAAAAGAATGGGTGCTGGAAAAATTTTCTCAGCTTGATAATAAATTTAAAAGATCAGCATAAAATAATTTATTGGAATTAGAAATGCGGAATTGAGAATTAGTAATTGATATATATTATCCGGCATTAAATTGAAAAAGCCTGTGAATATTGATACTCACAGGCTTTTCAATTTTTATAGCTATGTATTTAAATAAAATCAGTTTTTATTTTACAAGCATCATTTTCTTAACTGCCGAAAAATCATTTGCTTCTATCGAATAGAAATAAACACCGCTCGGCAGATTACCAGCATTAAAACTTACGGAATAATATCCGGCTGTTTTAACTTCATTAACAATCGTTGAAATTTCTTTACCTGACATGTCAAACAATCTCAGACTTACTTTCCCGTCAACAGGTAAATTATAATTTATCTGAGTGGACGGATTGAAAGGGTTCGGATAGTTTTGTGACAATTCAAACTTTGCAGGAACACCGATATTAACTTCACTGTTCAGATTGAAATATTCGAAATTACCGTTAAAGTCTATTTGTTTCAGTCTGTAATTATAAATTCCGGAAGTAAGATTTCTGTCCGTGAAAGAATAATTGTTAGATATTGGAGTAGTTCCGTTACCGGTTACGTTTCCGATCTTTGACCACTGACCGTTACTGTTTCTTTCAATGTCAAAGCCGGAGTTGTTTGTTTCGGATGCGGTTGACCAGTTAAGAGTTACATTATTGTTTGAAATTACAGAAACGAAGCTTGAAAGTTCAACAGGTAATAATCCGTCACCGTCAAGTTCAATAGCATCAATTCCGATATAGTCACTATTGTCACCTGCAGGTCCGCCGTTAACTACATTGTATCTGATTGCAATACTGCCGCTGAAACTTCCGGTAGGCAATACAAAAGTTTTCAGTTCCCAAGTCCCGTCAGTACTAGCCTTAAATCTTCCTAATTCAACCCAGCCTGCTGCTTCCGGAGTTAAACCGCCCAGGTCATTGTACATTACTCTCACAGAATCAGGAAAAGTACCATTTAAAACAGAACGGCATCTGAAACTTAAAATGTCACCTGCAACTACACCGACGTCAGGTAATACAAGCCAGCTGTCAATATTATTTACACCGGAAACAACCTGAAAATTAGCGCCGACATAACTGTTTGTTGCTCCGTTGAATGCAGAAAATACGGCTGGATTACCCTGAAACCATGTAGCGCCACCTGCTTGCGGTCCACTGCCTCTGTAGTAAACAAGATAACCTCTTGCTTTTAATCCGTTAGTATCGCTTGGAAGATCAAAATTATCAGTATAGTAAATAGCTGCTGACGAATTTGGATTGTTATTGTCGGTTACATACGGACTGGATTCTCTTTCGAGAGGAGGACCGGAATAATCGAAAGTCATTTTTTCAGGATTGTCGCTGTTGGAAAAACCGAAGAACATAAAAACAGAAAGCAGTGTAACCGATAAAAAATAATTTTTTTTCATTTGTAAAATTTTTTTAGGTTAAGTAAAAATAGTGAATTTAAAAAATTATTACAGTTTGTCTCTCCGATAAACTCCCTCCTTTCATAAGTCTGAATTTTGAAAATTTTTTATAAAAATGAATTAAACAAATTTAATTTAAATTCTAACAAATTTCTAACAAAATTATAATTTTGTATACAAAAATGCAATCATTTATTATCTTTGCAATCAAAATAGTTCTTGGATCAGGCGAAAAATTGTTGGAAAGGTTATTAATATTAGTTTAAAAACATAACCTATGTCATATTTCTATTTATTAAAAATGACTATTTTTGTTAAAGAAAATGAAGGATTATAAAAAATTAACCACTACTAATTAATCCTCAGGCATTGAATGTAAAATAGTTTCTATTGAGTCGAAAGGCGGATGAAATTATGGCATTAGATACTTTAAAAGACGCAAAAAAACTTCGGGCAAGTTTTATACCCACCGGACCTTTTCAGGAGTCATCAAAAGAAAAGAAAAGGAGAAGGATAACAATAAATTATTTCATATTCACGAACGAAACGTCTCAGATGAAATTTCCGAAAGGACTTTTCAGGATGTGAGTCTTTGCTATCAGTGCGGAAAATGTTCAGCGGGCTGTCCCGTCAGATATTATATGGACATTGCTCCGAATAAAGTTGTAAGATTAATACAATTAGGATATTATGAAGAAGCTTTAAAATCCGAAACTCCATGGCTCTGTGCAGGCTGTCTTACATGTTCGGTAAGGTGTCCGAAGGAATTTGATCTTGCGAAGTTTATGGATGCAGTACGCGAAATTGCAATTGAAAAGGGAGTTGAAGTAAAACAGGAAAATATTTTAAAATTTCACAAAGCATTTCTGGATCAGATAAAAAATCACGGCAGGTCTTATGAAGTCGGACTTGTAGCCGAATACAAAATGAAAACACTAGATCTGTTTCAGGATGTAGATTCAGCTCCGGGAATGTTCTTAAAAGGTAAGCTGGATTTACTGCCTCATAATATTAAAAACAGAAAAGAAATTAAAAGCATTTTTAAAAAGACTTCAGGTAAAAAATAATTAAACCTCTTAACGGGAGGTAATCATGAAGTATGGATATTTCCCCGGATGTTCGCTGACAAGTTCAGCAAAAGAATATGACATTTCACTCAGAAAAGTAATTGATAAACTCGGAATTTCTTTTGACGAGATCAATGACTGGTCCTGCTGCGGAGCTACATCAGCTCATGTAACAAATCACAAATTATCTACAGCGCTTGCAATGCGGAATATTATGCTGGCTGAACAGCAGGGTCTGGATAATATTATCGCTCCATGCGCAGCTTGTTACAATCGACTGATCATTTCTCAGAATGAGATCGGAAAGCATTCCGGTATCAGAAAGGAGACAGAAGATCTATTATCCGTGAAATTCAAAAAGGATATTAAAGTATTTAATATACTTGAACTTTTTTTAAAGTCCGGTATTAATAAAATAATTGAAAACCGTAAACGCGAATTAAGCGAACTGAAAGCCGCCTGTTATTATGGATGTCTGCTTGTGCGTCCGGCAGCTATTACCAAATTTGATGATGCGGAAGAGCCTGAGTCGATGGAAAAAATTATTGAAGCAACCGGAGCCGGCGCAGTTGACTGGAATTATAAAACAGAATGCTGCGGCGCTGCGCATTCAATTGCTAGAAGGGACATTGTAGTGGATCTTTCCAAAAAAATTTTAGATGACGCAATAACGCACGGCGCAAATGTAATGGTGGTTGCCTGTCCAATGTGTCATACTAATCTTGATATGAGGCAGAGAGCGATGAAGAGAAAATATCCGGACCATAAGGAATTTCCTGTACTTTATCTGACTGAACTTATAGGATTGTCACTGGGAATGGATGAAAAAGAATTGGGTATAGATCTTCATTATACAAATTTTAAATATGCAGATACATTATTGAATAATTCAGCAAAGGGATGAGGAGATTGAAAAATGAAAATCGGTGTATTTATATGTCATTGCGGCGAGAATATAAGCAGTACTGTTGACTGTCCGCGAGTTGCTGATGTATGCAGAGGTTATTCCGGTGTTGAGTATTCCGTAGATTATAAATATATGTGCTCTGACCCCGGTCAGAATTTAATAAAAAATGCCATACACAAGTATGATCTTGATGCAATTGTAGTAGGTTCATGCTCCCCTCATATGCACGAAAGAACATTCCGGAACGCCGCTGTCTCTGCAGGTATAAATCCATTCATGGTTGAAATTGCAAACTTACGTGAGCATTGTTCATGGGTTCATGATGATATAGAAGCTTCTTCCCGTAAGGCAATTGAACTGATGAGGATGGCGATCGAAAAAGTAAAACGTGACAAGCCTTTGACAAAGATCAAAGTTCCTGTTACAAAAAGAGTGCTTGTCATTGGAGGGGGAATTGCAGGCATACAGGCAGCTTTGGATACTGCTAACGCGGGTTACGAAGTTGTACTTGTAGAAAAAGAACCATCAATCGGCGGACATATGAGTCAGCTCTCTGAAACTTTTCCGACGCTTGACTGCTCGCAGTGCATTCTGACTCCGCGTATGGTGGAAGTTCATCAGCATCCTAAGATAAAGCTGATGACGTATTCCGAAGTAGAAAGAGTTGAAGGATTCATCGGTAATTTTAAAGTTACAATAAAAAAGAAAGCACGGCACATCAATGAAGATAAATGTTCGGGCTGCGGAATGTGCATAACAAAATGTCCCATAAAGAAAAAAGCTTATAATTCATTCGAAGAAGATCTTGCTTTCCGTCCGGCTGTCTATGTTCCTTTCCCGCAGGCAATTCCCAATATCCCTGTTATTGACGAAACAGTTTGTACTTATTATAAAACAGGTAAATGCGGAATGTGTTTAAAAGTCTGTGACAGGGAAGCAATTGATTTCGCTCAGAAAGATACAATGCATGTTGCTGATGTCGGGGCGATAATAGTTGCAACTGGATTCAAGCTGTATAATATAGAAAAGAAATCCGGAGATTCTAAATATAAAGGATATGGAGAATACGGTTACGGAAAATACAGGGATGTGATAGACGGACTTCAGTTCGAAAGGATTGCAAGCGCTTCAGGTCCTACTTCCGGTGAGATCAAGCGTCCTTCTGACGGCAGGGTGCCGAAAAAAATTGCTTTTATACAATGCGTCGGTTCAAGAGATGATTCAAAAGGTATATCTTACTGCAGCAAGATCTGCTGCATGTACACTGCAAAGCAGGCAATGCTGTACAGACATAAAGTTCATGACGGCGAAGCATATATATTTTATATGGATATCCGCGCCGGAGGAAAAATGTATGAAGAGTTTGTAAGACGAGCGATAGAAGAGGATAAAGTGAAATATATCCGCGGCAGAGTTTCGAGAATTTATGAAGAGGACGGAAAGTATATTGTCAAGGGAGAAGACACGCTTGCGGGAATGCCTGTCGAAATTGACGCGGACATGGTTGTGCTTGCAACTGCAATGATACCGCAGGATGGCGCGGAATCACTTGCGAGAACGATCGGTATCCCGTATGATAAATACGGATTTTTCAACGAAGCTCATCCGAAGTTAAGACCTGTGGAAAGCACGACAGCCGGAGTTTTTTTAGCAGGCGCATGTCAGTCTCCGAAGGATATTCCTGAATCGGTATCTATGGCTTCAGCAGCTGCAAGCAAAGCGATCATACTTTTTGCAAATGACACGCTTGAACGGGAACCGGTGGTCGCAAAAGTAAATGAAGATATTTGCGCAGGATGTTTTTATTGTATGAAAGTCTGTCCGTACGGAGCAGTGGAAGTAAAAGATGTAAAAGACATGAACGGAATAGTATATAAAGAAGTCGCATACATTAATCAGGGAGTATGTCAGGGCTGCGGAACATGCACGGCGACTTGTCTCTCGAAATCAATTGAACTCGCAGGATTTAATAACGAAGAGATCTTTGCGGAAATAGCGGCTTTATGAAATTTCAAATTGCAAATTTCAAATGACAAATAAATTTATTATTAATGTTATTTTAAAAGAATAGTGATGGATAAGCAAAACTGGGAACCGAAGATAGCGGCTTTTGTCTGCAACTGGTGCACATATACCGGTGCTGATCTTGCAGGGACTTCACGTTTAAAATATCCCGCAAATTGTAAATTAATCCGGGTGATGTGTTCCGGCAGTATTGATCCTGTATTTATTCTCAAAGCATTCGAACGCGGAGCTGACGGAGTGCTTGTGTCAGGATGTCATCCGAATGACTGTCACTATAATGCAGGTAACTTCCACGCGCGCAGACGGTGGGATTTTTTTCATGAGCTTATGGACTTTATAGGCATTGAAAAAGGCAGACTGCAGTTCTCATGGATCTCCGCATCGGAAGGTAAAAAGTTTGCTGATGTGATCACAAAAGTTACTGAAGATATAAAAGCTATGGGACCGTTTACGGCTTATAAAAAAATGAATTCAGAGTTTACAATTGATTTTCCTGAAGAACCTTTTGAAATACTGAAGCCGGTATTTCAGGAAAATTCTGATAAGGAGACTGTATAATGAATGAGCTGATAAAACATGCAAGAGAATTACTGGAAAGTGGTGAAGTCGCAGCGGTGATAGGATACAGGCAGGTATCAGCAAAAAGAACAAAGCCCGTAATTATTACTGATCCTGAAGAAACTTCCGCGCTTGTTTTCAACGAATACTGCCTGAATAATCTTGCTGTATATCTTACGAAGGCGCGGATAAAATTATTATGCAAAAAAAATGACAAAGTTCTTAAGCTTGCCATAACAGCAAAACCATGCGATGTGCATTCTATTGTTGCGCTGATTCAGGAAAATCAGATTGACAGGGATACTATTCATATCATAAGTTTTAACTGTCACGGAGTAGCAAAAGATTTCGGCTTTGATTTTAACGGAGATAATCTTGCTTCAAAATGTATTACATGTGAAACTCACAAGCCTTTATACTATGATAAACTATTCGGGGAAGTAATGGAAACCCCGCAGGCAAGTGATACTGCTATTGCAAGAATTAAGGAGATAGAAAGTATGCCGCACAATGAGCGGTTTGAATTTTTTAAAGGTGAGTTTGACAAATGCATAAAGTGTTACGCCTGTCGCGCAGTATGTCCGCTGTGTTACTGTCAGAGATGCATTACGGATAAAACCATTCCGTGCTGGATAGAAACTAGTTCGCATCAGAGAGGAAATTTCGCATGGAATGTGATCAGAGCATTTCATCTCAGCGGAAGATGTACAGGATGCGGAGAATGTGACCGCGCCTGCCCGGCGGATATTCCTCTGTCGCTTATAAACAGAAAAATGTCAATGGAAGCGAAAAACTTATTTTCTTTTGTATCAGGCAGAAGTCTGGAAACACCGACACTTGTTGGAAGTTATAATGAGAAGGACAACGATGAATTGTTTATGTAAAAAAATTAAACCGGAAAAAAATTAAAAACTCAGGGGAGTTTTAAAATGGATGAGAAAATTATTTCAAGGGATGATCTTCTGAAGATCTGTCAGGATGTTATTGAAAAAGGGAATACGCTGCTAACTCCGGGTGCAGCTGATTATTCTGTGGTAAAGGATGTTTCCAAAATAGATCTTGACGCATCGGCATTACCTTCGAAGATTTCTTATAAATCTTATGTCTTTCCGAGAACCGAACCGGTGCTTTATTATAAGAGAAGTAAAAATGATGTGCAGCTTATTGATGTAAACATCGACAGTAAAAAAATAGTCATACTCGGAGCAAAACCATGCGATGCTAACTCGCTTAACATTATGAAACATCTCTTCAACTGGGATTACAGTGATGATTTCTTTAATATGAGAGCAAAGAATTTTATAGTGATAGGACTTATGTGTTCTCAATTTGATGAGTATTGTTTTTGCACTTCAGTAGGATCTTCTCCTGTCTCTGAAAAAGGTTCAGACATATTTCTGATACCGCTTGATGCAAATACTTACGCATTGAAAATAATTACTGATAAGGGAAAAGAATTCATCAGCCCGTATAACGGACATTTGAAATCAGGTGATGAAAACCGGTCAAAGCGAATCACTGAAAATGTTAAACTGCCTGAAACTGCATTTGACAGCAGTGAGGTATATGAATGGCTTGGGGAGAATTTTGAAAGTCCAAAATGGGAAGGAGTAGGAAACCTTTGCCTGTCCTGCGCTCAGTGCGCATTTGTCTGTCCCGTATGTCATTGTTTTGATATAATGGATGAAGATTATAGTTATACAGAAGGCAGAAGAATGAAGAACTGGGACGGATGTCAGTTCGGAAATTTTACTCTTCATGCTTCAGGTCATAATCCGAGAGACATTCAAAGTAAACGATACAGGCAGCGAGTAAATCATAAATTCAGATACTATGTGAATAAATTCGGAGAAATTCTTTGCACGGGCTGCGGGAGATGTTCGAGAGGATGTCCGGTGAGTATTGATATAAAAGAGATCGTTTCAAATTGTAAAAATGATCAGAAGGAGTTAAAATAATGAACAACATTTATATGCCGCATACAGCTGAGATAAAAGAGATCATTGACGAATCGCCGGATACAAGGACATTCAGGTTAAGATTCAGGGATGCGGATAGGGCTGACAGATTTGAGTTTAAAGCCGGGCAATTTGCTGAATATTCAGCATTCGGTGACGGCGAAACTACCTTCTGCATTGCATCATCTCCGAAATTCAGATACTATGTGAATAAATTCGGAGAAATTCTTTGCACGGGCTGCGGGAGATGTTCGAGAGGATGTCCGGTGAGTATTGATATAAAAGAGATCGTTTCAAATTGTAAAAATGATCAGAAGGAGTTAAAATAATGAACAACATTTATATGCCGTATACAGCTGAGATAAAAGAGATCATTGACGAATCGCCGGATACAAGGACATTCAGGTTAAGATTCAGGGATGCGGATAGGGCTGACAGATTTGAATTTAAAGCCGGGCAATTTGCTGAATATTCAGCATTCGGTGACGGCGAAACTACCTTCTGCATTGCATCATCTCCGACTCAAAAAGATTTTATAGAATGTTCATTTAAAGTTTACGGTAAAGTAACACAGTCACTTCGCCGGCTTAACAAAGGCGACACAATCGGGATCAGGGGACCTTATGGTAACTGGTTTCCGCTTGAAGAATTTAAAAGAAAAAATATTTTATTCATAGCAGGCGGGATCGGAATAGCGCCTGTGAGATGTGTAATTAATAACGTGCTTGATCTTAGAGATGAATATAAAAATATAACTATAATATATGGAGCAAGGTCTGTAAGTGATCTTATTTACAAACAGGAAATAAAAGAATGGAAATCGCGTAAGGATATTAAGACAGTGATCACTGTGGACCCGGGCGGGGAGACTGCATCATGGGATGGAGAAGTTGGGTTTGTTCCGGCTGTGCTGAAAAAGAATGCGCCTGAATCTGAAAACACTGTAGTGATCCTTTGCGGTCCGCCGGTAATGATAAAGTTTACAATGCCTGTGCTGACCGGACTTGGATTTAAAGATGAGTTTGTATATACTACTCTTGAGAACAGAATGAAATGCGGACTGGGAAAATGCGGAAGATGCAACATTGGTAATGTCTATGTGTGCAAGGACGGACCGGTGTTTACTTATGCTGAGATCAAAAAACTGCCGCAGGAGTTTTAAACAATTTCAAATTACAAGTTACAAATTACAAATTACAAATAGTTTTTATATAAGGAATTCTGAAATTATTTAATAATGTGTTTTATTAAGATCATATTAATTCAGGTAAGAGCTCAATATCATGTGCAATTATATTATCAGCATAAGAAACATTATCAATTTTCGGATGATTATTGTAAATGATTTCACCGCATTCTAAGAGCAGATTGGGATCAAAGATGTATCTTCCCAGGATCTTTCTTGGTTTGAAGTTCGGAGTGTTAACAAGATCTTTGTAAATGACATAAATTAATTCCGAACAGTAAAGTAAATTCTCACCATTATCCAGCTGTTCTTCCCAGTCATATTTTATTAGGTTAGATCTGTTTCTCATGAGTTTTATCCGGTTTTCAATCATTAGTTCATCCTTTTTATCAACCGGTAATTTTATTACACAGAAATAATCAACCTGTTTCAGGAAATCAATAAGCGGCTGTTCGATCAAACCGGCTTCCATAATGTGCATAATGGAAGTTTTCCTGTCACCGTTTAAAAAAATTAATCCTGCATGACTGAAGTATCCCGGTTTACCATTAAACTTAACTGCTTTTTTAATTGCTATGGAGCTGATGGATTTTGAATCAGTAGAAAGAAATATATATTGATTTCCCGGTTCAGCTTTATCTACTATTTTAAAATAATCCGACATTTCGAATGCGGGATATCCTTTTAAACGGATATTATATTTATTTAACCTCTTGAAAAATAACTCCCAGGCTTTTGTTCTGTCGATCCGGTTGAGAAGGCGATATGCTAAATTTTCCATCATGATTTATTTTCATATTATTTCTATACAAAAGTACCGAATAAACAGATTTCAATTGTAACAACTTTATAGTTTTTTTGTCAAATATTTGTCAATAAATTTAAATAATTCGCAATTCATTTTTTATTTTAAGAAATAAACATTTTCATAAATAAATCAATAAAAATATATACAGAAATAAATTAAATAAAAAAAGATGATTATGGTATTCTCAATTGTAGACCGGAAAATTGTATGGGTAATCAGAAGCGAAAAAAACAAGGCTGATATTTACGAGTCTATATTAAAAGCTTTAATTCGTAAATATCAGTCTGCAACAAATATATCAATCTGATATTTCTTCAGGGTATTATGACTGAGACAAAATCCTTAGCATTATTTTCAGCAAACACTCCGTCAGTAAGATCGGTAAATCCGTCCCCGGTTACATCAGTAGGAACGTATCCCGAATTAAAAATAGCTGCATCATTATAAATAAGACTCACATCAGTAATATCAACAATTCCGTCCTGATTTACATCCCCGCTATATATAGCAAATCTAACAGGTGATATTGCTACCTGAATCTGATTGTTTCCATAAACTTTAGATGATGCAGTTGTTAAGTCAATATAATTAGTAATTCCGCAGATAAGAGATTCGCCTCCGGATTTACTCCAGACCCCAATTGAATTTCTATGATTAAGTGTGATAAGATAAATCCCGGTCGGTACGTTATTAAAAATACTTTCAAATGTTAGAGTTCCTGAATTAAGAATTGCTTTTGAAGAATCTACTAATAGATATGGTGAAGCAGGAGTCCTTAAATAAGTTTGAACGGTATCGCTCATATTCAAAATATCAAAACCGGAATCATAGAAACCTTCTATTACAGCTTTTACATTAAAGACTGAATTCACAACTCCGAGCAGACAATATCTTGAGGTCATACCGTCAGTAAAACCTGCTCCTGCTGAAGTGGTCCCGCAGGCATATAAATATCCCTGTTCATAATTAATTGCCATTGCGGTAATATTCTCATTTGATGTTTCAAGAAATCTGCTTACAAAACAAGAATCTCCGGTTGCCATATCATATTCGACGACAACAAAATCATTATTAGTACCTGATCCAAAGCTTCCGCCGCCTACGAATATTTTTCCGTTTTTTCCCTGCACCATAGTAGTCGGTTTGTCAGCTCCGTTTCCCAAACCGTTATATCGTGATACCCAAATCTGATTCCCGTTATCCGCGTTATATTTTATAGTTGCAAAATCATCGTTTGACAGAAAACCACCGCTTTCGCCTGTAACATAAACTCCTCCAAGTGTATCTGCAATTACAGCTCTTGCGATATTGCCGGCGCCGATATTCACATAAGTTTTATTCCATTTCAAGGTGCCGAGAGAATCATATTTAACTGTCAGAAATTTTACCTCACCGAAGTCTGAACCTTTTCCTGTTACATAAACATTACCTGATTTATCAATGCAGATATCATACGGTTCATCATGTCCCTGATCCTGATCATACATTCTATGCCATTTTAAAGTACCGGCAGAATCATACTTAACAGTTCTAAAGTCATGTGCAGTATTAGAATTGCTTACACTGTAACCGATGATATAAACATTCCCGTATTTATCTGTTGTTACTTGATCGGCAAAGTCACCGGAACCAAAGTCATTACCTCTTCTCCAAATTTCATATCCTGCAGGGTTGTATTTTATAGTATAAAAATTATAACCAGTTCCCGCTCCGCCGTGTGAATATCCGGAAACAATAATATTCTGTGATGCATCTACACATACAGATAGAGCAATGTCAGCGTTACTGGAAGCACCGTCATATCTGTTCACCCACTGAAGAACTCCGGAAGAATTATATTTAATTGTTACATAATCAGGTCCGGTAGAACCAGTTCCTTTACTTTCTCCGGTTACATAAACATTCTCCAGATTATCAATTGCTACTGAATAAGCTATATCCTGTCCATCTCCGGTACCATTGTAAACCCTTGTCCAGAGTGTATCCCCTTCCGGACTATATTTTATCGTTACAAAATCAGAATGCGCGCCGAAAGCGCTACGGGACTCTCCTGTTGCGAATGCGTTTCCGGAAATACTGCTGACTTCAATATCATTTAGTCTGTCAGTGTTATCTGCTGTACCGTTAAAATGTTTTATCCAGCAGTTATAAACGTTAACACACTGTGAAGTTGCTGAACCGGAGAACATTAATAATAAAGCTAAGATGAATAACATTTTTTTCATTTTTTGTTTTTTAATTAATTGAAAAATGTTTATTTATAAATTAAAATAGTACGAAAATTAATTTATCATTTATATTTCCGGTCTTTCTAGAAATAGAAAATATATCAAACCTTGGGGTTAGTCTGAAAATATTAACATGATCTAAAACAGCAGGCTAAAAAAAGTTTGTAGAAAATTAAATATAGTACACATAAATTCAAGACAAAAATAGTATATATGTTAAAATTTTTTTGTCAATAAGGAAAACTATTTTGAGTTAATGATTAATTAAATACAGACAAACCCAAATATTCGGAAAAAAAATTATATAAAATCAATGTGCAGATGGCTGGCTTATACCGGTGGTCCTATTTTGATGAGTGAACTGCTCATTAAGCCAAAGGACAATCTTATTCATCAGAGTTTACATGCAAAAGAACAACGTGCTCCTGTTAACGGTGACGGTTTTGGACTTGGCTGGTATGACAATAAGCCTTATCCCGGCTTGTTCCGCAGCATACGTCCGGCATGGAATGATATGAACCTACACGATCTGGCATCTCATATCGAATCACCGCTTTTCATGTCTCATGTCAGGGCATCGTCTTTGGCTCCAATTCAGGAAACCAATTGCCATCCGTTCAGATATAAACAATGGCTGTTCATGCACAACGGACAGATCACTCAGTTTGAATTTCTTCATCAAAAATTATTATCAAAGATCTCACCTGAATATTTCAATGATATCTATGGTTCAACTGATTCTGAGGTTATGTTTTACCTTGCTCTTACTTTTGGTCTTGAAGAAGATGTAACTTCTGCAATATCAAAAATGGTGAGTGTTGTAAAAGCAGAAGGTAAAAAAGTAAATGTTAACGGAAATATTTTGATGTCACTGGCAATATCCGACGGCGAGAGTCTGTGGGGATTCAGGTACGGGAGTGATCATAAAAGTCCATCTCTTTATATAAGTCCCAGCATTGAAGAGCTGACACGGCTAAATCCGAATATAGAAGATAAGTTCGGAGACTTTGCAGCCTGTCTGGTATCTGAGCCAATCGGGAATTATCAGGAAACATGGCGCGAAATTCCGAATAATTCTATGGTGGTTGTTCAAAATGAAAATATTAAAGTAAATGCTTTTAATATTAAGTAAGATTAAGAAGTATTTCCTTTACTAACAGAAAATAGTTTAGAGTAGATTTAACAAAGTAATTCCTGAAATGTATCATGCAAATAATCTTAAAAACATTTGAATCTAAAAGAAACTTACAGTTCTCTATGTTCAGAATTTTATGATCTGGATAAACCTGGTGCGCCGGAAGAAGCTTTAAAATTTTATTTAAGAGAAATTGAAAACAGTATTAAGCCGGTATTTGAACCAATGTGCGGTTCCGGCAGATTTCTGATCCCGGTTGCGGAGAGGGGATTCGATATAGAAGGAACCGATACTTCGCTGTTTATGATAAACCGCTGCATAAATAAATGCAGAGAAAAAAATTTATCACCGTTAATTCACCGGCAGAAACTACAGGAGTTATCACTTAATAAAAAATTCGGATTAGTATTCATTCCTTCCGGATCTTTCGGGTTAATTACGGAAGACAGTGATGTTAAAGAATGTTTAAAAAGAATTCGCGGGCACTTATTTAATGGCGGTAAATTTATTCTTGAAATAGAAAATACGCAGTCCATTAAAAATAATTCTCGAGAAGAAATCCCGGCTGTAAGAGAAGTCTTCAGAAATGAATTTTCAAAAATCGTTTATTCCGCTGAAACTGATTATGATATAAAAATAAATATCGAAACTACTAAATGCGAATATCAGAATTTTATAAACGGTGAGTTAATAAATACGGAAAATGAAATTATTAAAGTCAGGCATTTCAGTATCGGAGAGTTTTATGAATTGCTTAAGTCTGCGGGATTTACTGATATTAATGCGTTAAAACCTTATTCATATAAAAAGCGGAAAATAATGACACTATATTGTTTAGCTGTGCGGCTTAAGTAATTGTCGTCGGAATTTTCGAGCCTGACAGCAATACTATTTTTGTAAATCAAATCCGGTCATTGATAATTGACATGCTTCTTCAATCGACAGCTTATTACCTTCTTCAAAGTATTTTGAAAATACTTCATCACTAAGTTTTTCATGAAGCTGATTCGTAATCATTTCATGAAACTTTGAGTATTTTACCTGAAGTTTTAATCCAAGTTTTTTTAAAGCGGTATCTACAGCGCCAAGCAAATTTACAGAAAGGGATAACGAATTTCCGCTGCTTAAAACTGCAGAGAATCCAATCAGTGAATCTATAGTTCCGATTTTATCTCCGATCTCACGGCTTAATTCAATGCTTTCAGAAAAATACTTCATTGCAGTATCATAATTTTTATTGATGCATTCTAACATACCCAGATTATTGAGAGTCATTACATTGCCGAGTCTGTCACCGATCTCACGAAATAAAGATAAACTTTCTTTATAAAGACTAAGCGCCTGATCATAATTTTCCTGAGTGGAAGAAAGCCCTGCAAGATTATTCAGACACATTGCTATTCCCGTTTTATCACCGATCTCCTTTGCAATAGCCAGACTTTCCTTGTAAAGTTTCTGCCCATGCTCAAAATTATTCTGCCTTAAGGCAAGAGAACCCAGGTTATTCAGACACATTGCTATGCCCAGTTTATATCCGGTATCCCGTCTTAATGTCAGACTTTCTTCGAAAAAATTCTGAGCCTGTTTATAAATTCCCTGATAGTATGCTGCAGTACCCATATTAATTAAAGAATCGGCAATACTGCTTTTGTCATTTATCTCACGTCCTAATGCCAGACTTTCTTCATAAATTTTCTGCGCCTGTTCATAATTGCCCTGATCAGATTCTACGATCCCAAGATTAATAAGAGATCCTGTAATTCCGTGTTTATCTTCTGTCCTGCGGTATATTTCGAGACTTTCATTTAAGGATGCTTTAGACTTTTCAAAATTCCCAAGATTCCTTGCAAGTATACCGACAGACTTTAAAACTTTTGCAACAGATTCTTTACTGACATTCTGCTCATTACATCTGATACTTTCAAGAATACTTTCCAGCAAAATAATTCCAACCGTATTATGTCCATGAATTTCCCAGAAAATTACTAACTGCCCGGAAAGCTGCGCGCCTTCTTCTTTGTCGCCTTCACCGGCTGCCCATGAAATTGCAGACTGTAAATTCCCGTGTTCCGACTCAAGTTTATCAAGCCAGAGATGTACTTCGCTTCCGTTAAGCTTAAGTTCGGCTTCTTTTGAAAATTCATTAAAATATTTTAAATGTTTTGAACGGTAGATTTTTTCTTCTCCGCTATCCTTAAGTTTTTCACTGCCGTATTGCTTCAATGTCTCAAGCATCATATACCGGTTCTTTTCTGTATTATAAATTATGATTGACTTATCAGCAAGCTGACTTAACAGATCAATGATTTCTTCTCCGGTAATATTTGAATCAGTAAATATTTCTTCAGCGGACTCAAGCGTCCATCCGCCTGTGAATACAGATAGCCTGCTCCATAATATTTTCTCTTTTTCAGTGAGAAGATCATAACTCCAGTCAATCAAAGCTTTAAGAGTCTGCTGTCTCGGTAAAGCCGTTCTCTTACCGCCGCTCAACAATTTAAACCTGTCGTCTAATCTTTCATTAATTTTATTTACTGTTAATATTTTTATTCTTGCGGCGGCAAGCTCGATTGCAAGCGGGATCCCGTCAAGACGGCTGCATATCTCTGCAAGCGCCTTTGCATTATCACTGCTGATGCGGAAATCCGGATTGATCGATAATGCTCTTTCCGTAAAAAGTCTGACTGCTTCGCACTGAGCGAGTTTTTCCGGTGAATTATATTCTGACTTGTCAGGCAGTGAGAGCGAAGGAGCTCTGTAAGTATATTCACCCGGACAGTTTAATGATTCACGGCTCGTAGTTATTATTTTCAATCCCGGGCATCTTCTTAAAAGAAATTCAGCTATCTCCGCGCATTCACTTACAAGATGTTCACAGTTATCAAATATTATTAGTATCTCAAGATTTTTCAGATATCCTGTTACTATTTCTCTAGGAGAAATTTCGGGCTCTTCTTTTATACCGACCGAATTCATCAGTGTCTGTAAGATCAGTTCAGGATCAGAGACAGCCGCAAGTTCAGTAATGAATACTCCGTTTGCAAAATCATCGATCATATCTGCACCGGTCTGCATTGCAAGTCGGGTCTTTCCTGCACCGCCCGAACCCACAATAGTCAGCAGGCGGGATTGCCTCAGCAGCTCTTTAATTTGTTTCATTTCTTCTTCCCTGCCGATGAAACTGGAAAGCTGAACGGGAATATTATTCGGTCTTGCATCAAGAGTTTTTAGTGTAGGAAAATCTTCACGGAGTCCCGGGGAGACAATTTGAAATAATCGGATCGGCTGTATTACATCTTTGAGCCTTCTTTCGCCGAGATCACGGAATGTAACTTTCTTAGTTTTTATTTCATTGAATTTATCACAGCATAATTCATATGCGTTGTTTGAAATTATTATCTGCTCTGCGTTTGCTGCAGCCATTATCCGCGCTGATCTTGCAAGAGTCATATATCCCATATAATCAGTTCCGTTCCATTCGGCTTTCCCGGAATGAATTCCTATGCAGACTTTGATATCAATATCATCCTTCTTCTCAGAATTTAGTTTTAGCTGAACATCTACAGCCGCAGTCACAGAATCTTCTGCATTCTGAAAAGCGCAGCAGAAGGACTCGCCGGTAGTTTTAAATACAAATCCGTTATTTGATTCGACAGCATTTTGTAATATTTCATTATGCCTCGTCAGCGCTTCATGATAAATTTCCGGAAATTCCTGTGATAACTTTGCGCTGCCTTCGATGTCGGTGAACATAAATGTGACGATGCCTGAGGGAATGTTATTCATGATTTTTTGTAAATTACATAATCCGAATTACAAATTAAAAATATTTATAAGTATTGAATATTATTTTCGACTGTCCGAGTCTAAGGAGCTCTTCCGTTACTCAGTGGAAAGAAGGGTGTGTTTTCGGGTGAAGTTCCGAAGAGCAGTAAATTCTGCCGCAGTAATAGCTTAAGTTTAGTACCCGTATGCACAGACATTACTCACATTAAAATTAATTTCAGAATGATTATCTTTGTACATTAGATAAACTTTTTAAAAATATTTAAATGGGAATAAAAAATATAACTCTCGGCAGCAGCGGACTGAAAGTATCCAACTTAGGTCTGGGCTGCATGGGAATGAGCGCTTTCTATGGCGAAACTAATGAGGCGGAGTCACTGGCTGCGCTTGATCTTGCGCTTGAACTCGGAATAAATTTTCTCGATACGGCTGAAATTTACGGTCCGTTTAAAAATGAGATCCTTCTGAGTAAAGCTATCAAAGGCAAGCGTGATAAATATGTCATTGCCACAAAGACGGGCGTCGAAGTGGATGATGACGGAAATTTTAAAGGAGTTAACGGCAAACCTGAATACATTAAAAAAGCCATTGAGCGTTCGCTTAAACATCTTGAAACTGATTATGTTGATCTTTACTACATCCATCGCATTGATCCGAATACGCCTATCGAAGAGACTATGGGAGCAATGGCTGAACTTGTTAGCGCAGGTAAGATACGTTACGTTGGTTTGAGCGAGGCAAGTCCTGAGACGATCCGCAAAGCTCACGCTGTTCATCCCGTCTCAGCATTGCAGACAGAATATTCTCTGTTCGAGCGCGGTGTTGAAGAGAACGGAATACTTGATACTGTGAATGAACTTGGGATCGGTTTCGTTGCATACTCTCCTTTAGGAAGAGGATTTCTTTCCGGTGAAATAAAGTCAATTGACGATCTTGCTGCTGACGACTGGAGAAGACAGAACCCGCGTTTTCAGGGAGATAATTTTAAGAAGAATCTTGATGTTGTGGAACAAGTAAAAAAGATCTCAGAAAAGAAAGGGGTTACTCCTTCACAGCTCGCGCTTGCATGGGTTCTTCAGAAAGGTTATTCCGCAATTCCCGGAACCAAACGCAGAAAGTTTCTTGAGGAAAATGCAGTCGCTGCTGACATTGAGCTTACACAGGAAGAGCTAGCGGAAATAGATAAAGTAACGCCGCTTGGAATAGCATCGGGTGAAAGATATCCGGCGGCTTCAATGTCTTCTCTGAATAGATAGAGTCAATAAGTAAATTATAAATTCAGAAGAAAAGGCTTATTAAAGCCCAAAAATCAACTATTCCGTACATTATAGGACAAAATTTGCTCATCCATAGTATTTTACTACAGGTCCACGGTACCCGCATACGGACTTTTTGAAACATTCCACAAGTCTGTGGAAATTATCCATGGACCCAATATAATTATCCGCAGTCCCGATTTTTTTATCCATGGCTCCGATTTTTTTATACATGGACCCAATTATTTTATCAATAAGTCCGGGAAACTTATCCATGGAGCCATGGAAAATTTCACTGGCACCAATGAAAAACTTTATAAGCCCAATGAAAAGATCCATGGACCTGTACTAAAATATATTGGGACTTGTGATAATTTCCGTGGACTTACTGATAGTTTCCATGGAGCTTGTAATAAAGTCCGTAAAGTTGTGATAAATTCAATAGGGCTAATGATAATTTCGGCAGGGTTTATGATAATTTGCTTAGTTTTAAGGGTATTTTCGGCAGCGCACGGCAGTATATCTGCAGAATGAATTAGATTTTTCAAAAAATTTTAAATTGTTTTCGGAGTTTTGGGAATAATAAATTTTATCTTCTGGATATTTTATATCCCGCTATAAATAAATATTATAGAGTTCGATTTATTATTTTCGGAGGTATGGATAATTAACAAATTACAAATTACAAATTATTAACTACTAACTATTAACTATTAACTACTAACTGCCACGCTTCTTCAAGCGTCAGCTTCTTTCCTTCTTCAAAATATTTTTCAAATTCCTCATCGCTGATTTTATTGTGAAGTTCTTTCTCTGTTTGTTCTTTGATCATTTGATCCATTCTGTCTAAGACTGCGGACATAGGTCTGAGAGCTTCGTCTGCAGCGCCGAGTAAATTCACCGCGCGGGAATGAAGATCAACAGCGCTAAGTATTCCGGCGAATCCGATCAGAGAAAAAGCTATGCATTCTTTATCTCCAATCTCACGGAATATAGAAACAGCTTCTTCTAAATACTTCTGAGCCTGTTCATGATTTTTCTGAGTAAGAGCTGCACATCCCATACTATGGAATGATACGCCTATACCCCGCTTATTTCCTGTCTCACGAAATAATAAAATGCTTTCCTCATAATGTTCCATAGCCTGTTCATAATTTCCCTGATGATGAGCTGCGCAACCTAAGCTGTGAAATGAATTTCCAATTCCGCGCTTATAACCTATCTCACGGCATAGTATCATGCTTTCTTCAGAAAACTTCTGCGCTTGTATATAATCATCCTGAATAAATGCCAGATTTCCCTGATTAAGTAATGATATAGCAATACTTCGTTTATCACCTGTCTCACGTGATAGTATCAAACCTTCTTCAAAAAACTTTTTTGACTCTTCATAATTTCCCTGACTAAAAGCTATTTCTCCTAGGTTTAGGAGACAGAAGACAATTGCAATTTTATCTTCTGTCTCACGACTCAGAGACAAACTCTCTTCATAATATTTCTGAGCCTGTTCATAATTTCCCTGACAAAGCGCGACATGTCCAAGCATAGTCAGAGATTTTCCGACTCCGGGCTTGTCATCTATCTCGCGGCTTAACGAGAGATTCTTTTCCGAATATTTCTGAGCTTTTTCATAATCGCTTTGTTCAAGCGCAAGATTGGAAATTGAATTTAGAACTTTTCCAAGCGATGATTTACTGACATTCTGAATTTTATTTAAAATGCTTTCAAGTAATATTGTCCCGATCGAACAATGTCCGCGGATCGCCCAGAAAATATGCAATGCTCCTGCGAGCCGCGCGCCTTCTTCTTTGTCACCTCCTTCAGCCGCCCAAATAATTGCAGACTGAATGTTACCATGATCATTTTCTAATCTGTCAAGCTGTTCTTTTGATTCATCTCCCTTGAGTTTTAGTTCAGCCGCTTCAGCATACTCCATGAAATAATGCAGATGTTTTGATAAGATATCTATTTTGCCGCCGGAGTCTCTCAGCTTTTCTTCACCGTATTGTTTTAAAGTTTCCAGTATAAGGTATCTTTCCTTATCAATGTCATAAATTAAAATAGACTTTTCTGTCAGCGCATTCAGCAGGTCAAGGATCTCCGCAACTTTAATTTTTTCATCTGAACAAATTTCTTCAGCTGATTCCAGCGTCCATCCTCCGGTGAATACTGATAACCTTTCCCAGAGAATTTTTTCTTTATCTGAAAGAAGATCAAAACTCCAGTCAATTAAAGCTTTCAAAGTCTGCTGTCTCGGCAGAGCGGTTCTTCTTCCGCCCGTAAGCAATGAAAATCTGTCATGCAGTCTTTCGCATATCTTTTCAACTGACAGCGCTTTTACTCTTGCAGCTGCAAGTTCAATAGCCAGAGGAATCCCGTCAAGACGCGAACAAATTTCCGCCAGCGCTTTAACATTTTCATTAGTGATTCTAAAATTCAAATTTACCGCCAGCGCTCTTTCTATAAATAATCTTACAGACTCAAACTGCGATAACTGCTGCGGTGAAATATCATTGGAAATGTCCGGATGCGAAAGTGACGGCACGCTGTATGTCCTCTCACCTGAACAATTCAGAGATTCACGGCTCGTGGTAATTATTCTTAGTTTTGGACAGCTGCTTAAAAGTTTTTCTGTTATTACCGCGCATTCATATATCAGATGTTCGCAGTTATCAAGTATAAGTAAAAGCTCTTTATTTTTTAAATGATCTGTTAATGTCGCTTCATCAGTTTTTCGCGCTTCTTCTTTTATTCCAAAAGAATTTAATAAAGTATCCGGTATAAAATCAGGATCAGTAACAGGCGCTAACTCCGCAATGAATACTCCGTTTGCAAATTCATCTATCATATCTGCGCCGACCTGCATTGCAAGCCGTGTCTTTCCTCCTCCGCCCGGACCGAGCAATGTGAGCAGACGTGTCTTCTCCAATAGTTCTTTAATTATTTTTAATGAATCTTCCCTTCCGATAAAACCTGTCAGCTGAACAGGCAGATTATTCGGTCTTGCATCAAGAGTTTTTAAAGGCGGAAAATCTTCGCGGAGACCGGTGCAGTTAATTTGATAAAGGCGGATCGGCTGTATGACATCTTTAAGTCTTCTTTCGCCAAGATCACGAAATGAGATTTCCTCTTTTTGTAAAAAAGTTTTTGGGAGTAACTGATAAGTATCATCAGAGATAATGATCTGTTCCCCGTAAGCTGAAGACATAACCCTTGCAGATCTTGCAAGTGTCATATATCCCATATAATCAGTTCCGCTCCATTCGGATCTCCCCGAATGAATTCCGACGCGGACTTTAATTTGAAGTTCATCAGTCTTTTCAGAACTGAATATTATCTGTGCACCGACTGCCGCTTTCACTGCATCTTCGGCATTCTGAAAAGCGCAGCAGAATGCATCACCGACAGTTTTGAATACAAATCCGTCATTTGATTCCACAGCATTTTGTAAAATTGAATTATGCTTCGTCAGCAATTCAGGATAAATATCCGGATAATCCTGCGAAAGCTTTCGTACTGCCTTCAATATCTGTGAATAGAAAAGTGACATTTCCATTTGGAATGTTAATCATTTAATATTGATACTTGATAATTGAAAAGTGAATAAATGTTCAATTCGATGTCAGTTAATAAAACTGTAACTGTTTCTGCTCGAATATTCACTCCAAAAAAATACGATTTACGAATAATTTATAACTTCAGCTATTAACTATTAACTGGTACACTTCATCAATTGTCATCTTCTCTCCTTCCTGAAAGTACTTTGAAAATTCTTCAGGATTCAGATTCTCTTTTAAATTCGAGATTAAATCATCATAAATTATCCGTTCAGATAACGGAAATTTAATTTTACTTATCTCAAAATATTTATTGTTTATGAAACCAAATGATTTTGCGACTGATTCATATATTCCGCATTTGATCTGCAGTTCAGCAAATCTAAGAACAGTAAGCGCAAAATCTTTTTTATTTCCTGACTGAATGTTAAGATCCGCACTTTCTGAATAATACTTTTTAGCATCTTCAAATTCTTTTTTCATAAAAGCTATTTTGCCTAATCCGAAAAGTGCAACTGCAATTTGTGATTTAGCTTTCATTTCTCTGCTGATTACAAGACTTTCTGTGTAAAATTTTGATGCCTGTACAAGGTCCTTTTGTTCGATTAACACATTCCCCAGATAGTAAAGACAATCTGCAATACAGCTTTTATTTTCTGTCTCACGTGAAATTTCAAGACTTTCTTTATACAGCCCGAGAGCTTTTAAATATTCACCCTGATTATATGATGTATTTCCAAGATTCATTAAAGTGATTGCTGTACCTTCTCTGTCTCCCATTTGAATTCTCAATTGCAGACTCTCCTGAAGCAGGTTTGTAGATTTTTCATATTCGCCTTGTTCATAGGCGATTATTCCAAGATTATTGAGACAAATTGCTATACCAAGTAAATCCCCATGCTCTCTGCGGGTTGCAAGGCTTTCTTCATAATGATTAACTGCTTTTGAGTATTCTCCCTGATTTGAATACACATTTCCGAGATTGTTAAGTACTATTGCAATTCTGAGTTTATCACCTGCCTCACGGTTAATTATAAGGCTTTCCTCATACAGTTTAGCAGCTTCTGCATATCTGCCCTGATCATACTCAAGGATTCCAAGCCTGACCAGCGCATCTTTTATACTGGTATTATCTTTTATATCACGACTGATCTGAAGACTCGCCTCGAGTAATTTCCTTGCTCTGTCAAAGTCTCCTTTTAATCTTGCAAAATTCCCAAGCTGGCAGATTACTTTACTGTATAAAGAATCCTTTGTTTCCGGATTCCCTGGTATAACGCTTTCAAATCTGTGAATTCCATCCGATAGATATCCGCGTAACTGCCAGAACTTTCCCATTGCTAATGCCAGTTTTAAACCATCCTCTGTGTAATTATTTTCTACAGCCCAATTCAAACTTTTTTCTATATTTCCGACTTCATTATCAAGTATTTGCAATGAATCTAATTCTCTTATCATTTTATTTAAGGATTCTGCAAGCTTTAAGTAATACTGCAAATGCTTATCAGATAATTTTTTAATTTCATTCTTTTCTTTGTTTTTCTCTTCTCCATATTGCCGCATTGTTTCCAGCATAGTAAATCTCGTTTTATCTTCATTATATATTATAATTGATTTCTCCGTCAGACTGTTAATAATATCCATCACATCATTTTCACTGATCATTCCATCTGAACAAATCTCTTCAGCTGCTTCCATTTTCCATCCGCCGGAAAAAATGCTTAGTCTGTTCCACAATATTTTTTCCTCATCTGAAAGCAAATCATAACTCCAGTCTATCAATGCAGTTAATGTCTGCTGTCTAGGCAGCGCTGTCCTTTTTCCGCCGGTTAATAACCTGAACCTGTCATTTAATCTTTCATGAATTTTTTCAACATTTAAAATTTTTGTTCTTGCGGCAGCTAGTTCAATTGCAAGCGGAATTCCGTCAAGCTGATAGCAAATCTCCGCAAGAGCAGGTGCGTTATTATTATTCACACGAAATGCTGAATTAACAGCCAGAGCTCTTTCTATGAATAATCTTATAGCTTCGTATTGTGACAATTTTTCCGGAGTAGTTTTTTCTCTGGGATCAGGAAATTCCAGCGAGGATACTCTGTGAGTCTGCTCGCCAAGACATCTTAAGGATTCTCTGCTTGTTGCAATTATTTTTAACCCCGTACAATTACATAAAAGACTTTCGGTTAATTCAGCGCATTTCTCAATCAAATGCTCGCAGTTATCCAATATTATCAGCATATCCTTGTCCTTTAAATATTCAAGTAAAGTTTCTTCCGGACTTCTGTTCAGTTCTTCTTTAAGCCCGAATTCTTTTGCAATTGCAAGAGGCAAAAGTGATCCTTCGCTTAATGAAGCAAGCTCAATTATCCAAACTCCGTTTGCAAATTCATCAATTACATCTCCGGCAACCTGCATTGCAAGTCTGGTCTTACCGGATCCGCCTGAACCGGTCAGTGTAAGCAATCTGGTCTGATTCAGTAATTCTTTAATTCGAATTATTTCCTCTGATCTACCTATGAAACTTGTTAACTGTACCGGCAGATTATTCGGACGGGCATCAAGAGTATTCAAAGGAGGGAATTCAGAAGGAATATCTGGAACAAGCACCTGATACAGTTTCATCGGCTGGATAAGATCTTTTAATCTTCTTTCACCCAGATCACGGAATGTAACGTCATTTTCTTTTGCAGAATTAAAAATATCACAGCATAATTCATAAGCGCTGTTTGAAACTATGATCTGTTCTGAATTAGCTGCCGACATTACCCTCGCTGATCTTGCAAGTGTCAGATATCCCATATAATCTGTGCCGTTCCATTCGGACTTTCCCGAATTAATTCCAAAGCGGACTTTGATTTCAAGATCATCCCTTTTCTCTGATTTGAGTTTTATCTGTGCATCAACAGCAGACTTCACCGCATCCTCCGCATTCTGAAAGGCGCAGCAGAATGCATCGCCGACAGTTTTAAAAACAAATCCGTTATTAGATTCTACGGCATTCTGTAATATTGCATTATGTCTCAGCAGCGCATCCGGATAAGTATCAGGAAATTCCTGAAATAGCTTCGTGCTGCCTTCGATGTCGGTGAAAAGGAAAGTTACTATGCCTGAGGGAATGTTATTCATAATTATTTGTAAATTACAAAATCCGAATTACAAATTAAAAATAATTATGAATATTAAAATTATAAGCAGAAGAAGGATATGATTTACTGCATGGGATGTTTTGAATTAATGATGATCCTCTAAATTAACCTAAAATAATAACACCCCTTCGGGGTTGTGTTATGTTAGATATTATTTCTAGAATTGTACAACCCCTTCGGGTTGTGTTACGTCAAATACTAATTTGATGATTTCTTCGGAAGACAGATTCAAAAGCATGTCAGACACAGACACAGGAAAGAATAATTCAATACATAATCATTTAAATCTGAAATCCTATAATCCTTTAATCCTTTAATCCTAGTTCAAAATTCATCTTCCTCCGCAGCAACCTCACTGATCTCATCGAATGTTAATTGCTTTGCATATTCATAATCGTAATCAAATATATCATCTCCGATATATTCTTTTATACTGCTGAAACACTCTTTTAAGTTTTTGTTCCTGCTTTCATTGGGTTTAATTCCTTCATCATTATATAATTTTTCCGAAGCGGATAAAAGCTTTATAGCTTTCCGGTAATTTTTTTGTTCAATACTTATTTTACCAAGTTCAAATAAACATATAGCAAGATTTTCTTTCTCTCCTGAAGTTTTAAATAATTTTAAATATTCGTTATAATATTTTACTGCTGATAAAAGATCATTATTAATTTTATTAAGTTCAGCTAATCTCAAAATGGAAACCATCATCGTATTTTTATATCCAAACTTCCTGCTGATGAAAAGGCATTCTTCATTCAGAGCTATTGATTTATCATAATCATTCATCTTAAAAGCATTGTTTCCAATATTGGCAAGCGTATGTGCGATCCCCTGATTATCACCGAGCTTTCTGAGAATGTTCAGACTTTCTTCATAAAATAGATCCGCTTTCTTATAGTTCGATTTAAAATGCTCGATCGAAGCGAGGTTAGTTAGTGTTCTTGCAGTAGTATATTTATCTTTAAGTTTTCGTGAAAGGATCAGAGATTCCTGAAATAATTTACCGGAGCAGTCATAATTTTTATTCTTTAATTCTATTATAGCGAGATTTACCAGTGAGTTCACCTGTTCTTTTCTGCTGTTTGAATTTCTGCTGATGGAAAGAGCTTTTTCGTAAATCTCCTTTGCTTTATCAATATCATTATTATAAAATTTCAACAGTCCCAGTGTGATAAGCGGCGCTGCTGTATCGGATTCATTGTTTGCTTTCTTATATAACTTCAGACTTTTGTTTAAAAATAATTCTGCAATTCTGAATTCCCCCTGCTCACATGCAAAATACCCGGCATTGGAAAGCAGCTTAGCTCTCAAACTGTCTTCGGTTCCTTTGCATACCTTTAATACTTTTTTTAATGTATTAAAACCTTCAAGATAATATCCTCTCATTACCCAGAAGTTACACATAGCGACAGTAATTTTTATTGCAGTTACGGGATCACTCTTCATGGATAATTTTATTGCCTGTCTGAAATTATCATTATCTCTTTCAAACATGTCCAGTAAATTCTTATCAGCTGATTCAATTAATTTCAAATCATACTCCTGAGCAATCTTAAGATAGTAATCGAAATATTTTTTTTGAATATCAGATCTGTCCTCCGATTCATCGAGCTTTTTTAATCCGTAATGTCTGATGATCTGCAGTATGCTGTATTGATTTTCTGTCCCAGATTCTAAAGTTCCGATAAACGATTTATCGATGAGACAATTTATTAATACAAATATTTTACTTTTATTTATCTTAATATCTGAACAAATACTTTCCGCCGCTTCGAGGGTCCAGCTTCCGGAGAATAATGAAAGTCTTTGGATCAATATTTTTTCATCCTCATTTAGAAGTTCATAACTCCAGTCAATCATTTCAAATAAAGACTGATGACGTCTGAAAGCGGTTCTCCTGCTGCTCTCAAGAAGTGAAAACCTGTCACATAATCTTTCAAGGATCTCCTCAGGAGAAAATACCTTTATGAAGGACGCAGCTAATTCAATAGCGAGCGGATTGCCGTCAAGCATAATACAAATTTCTGAAATTGCCTGAGCATTTTTTTCATTAATAGAAAAATTCTGTTTATGGGAAACTGCTCTGATATAAAATAATTTAACGGATTCACAATTAATTAACTCCTCCGTAGTCAATGTCTTTTTTTTATCGGGAATATTCAATGAAGGCACCTTGTAAACCACCTCACCGTAACACTTCATGGCTTCACGGCTTGTTGCAATTATCTTTAACTTTGGACAAGTGGTCAGCAGCTTTTCAGATATCCTTGCGCTTTCACTTACTATATGTTCGCAGTTGTCTAATATTATCAGAGTTTCCTTTTCTTTAAGAAAGTTTATCAAAGTATCTTCAGGAGATTCTTTATTGACTTCCTGTGCGCCGACAGCCGATATAATTTCATGAACTAAGAATGACTTATTTAATAGTCCTGCGAGTTCGACAAACCAAACTCCGTTTGCAAAATCATCTATCATATCAGCTCCCGTTTCAAGCGCAAGCCGTGATTTACCTGTTCCGCCCATTCCGGTAAGCGTAACAAGACGCGACTGAAATAATAAATTCTTAATTTGTTTGAGTTCATTTTTACGCCCGATGAAACCTGAGATCTGAAACGGAAGATTATTCGGTCTTGCATCAAGAGTTTTCAACGGAGGAAATTCTTCGCGCAGTCCCGGAAATATTATCTGAAATAATCTGACCGGATGAAACACATCCTTCAGTCTTCTTTCTCCCAGATCACGGAATGAAATTAAAGAATTTAAATTTCCGGAATCATTACTACGGGTCTTCTTGTCATGGATGTTATCAAGCAGCCTGTATGTATCCTCCGAGATTAAAATTTGTTCGCCGTATGCAGCAGACATTACTCTTGCTGTCTTTGCAAGCGTAATATAACCAAGGTACTGCATGCCGTTCCATTTAGCTTCTCCTGAATGAATGCCGACCCTGATCTTAATGGTAGCGTCATCCCATTTTTCATTTGCAAGATCTGACTGAACGGTAACGGCAGCTCTGACTGCATCTTCAGCATTCTGAAATGCGCAGCAGAAACCGTCACCTACGATTTCAAAAACATATCCTTTGTTTGATTCAAGAACATTTGTCAAAACCGAATGATGTTTATTTAAGGCAGATTGCAGAGTATCAGGAAATTCCTGTGATAATTTAGTGCTGCCTTCAATGTCAGTGAAGAGGAAGGTCACGTTTCCGTCCGGGATATTATTCATCGGAAATTAAACTTTGATAATTATATTTGCAATCTTAGTAAATTACATTTCATGATTACATTTTATAATTACATTTATATTATTAAAAATACTGATACAAATTCATTCAGATACAAATTACTAATTATATTTTATAAATTGAATATTGAACTTATCCTGAATCATTTACCCAGTCAAAGACTCATTTTCTAAATTAAAATTGAAAATATATTCCAATTATGAGTCCCAGGGAAAGGAGGTTCCGGCCGAAAGAATACCGCCGGTAGAAAAGAATTGAATTTATAAGGAATGAATTTTATATTGATTCCCTCAAAAAAAAATACTTTAAAAAATTACTTTTATAATAACATGAGTATTCTCTTAATTCAATTTATTTTTGTAAATAAAGAAGGAGAGCCAATGAAGGTAAATTAATATTTTTTAAAAAATTCTGCTTATCTGACGGAAGACAAATAAGAAAAATTTTTTGAAAACATATCTGATCTATATTTACCATATCTTCCAATTTTAAAAACATTTTTTCAATTAAACCCATAACAAAGTATGAAAAAATTAAATTTACTTTACAGTATCTTTTTTTTATTTCTTGCAACTTCTGTTGTAAATTCACAAAACATTAATGTTAATCCGGGTGCGGGATCTTATCCGACATTAAAAGATGCTTTTGATGCTATTAATGCCGGAACCCACACTGGAGCTGTTACCATAGATGTAGTTGGTAATACAACCGAAACAGTAACCGCTGTTTTGAACGCAAGCGGAACAGGCGCAGCAAGCTATACTTCAATATTCATGAGCCCTGTCGGAGGACCAAGGATCATTGAAGGAACATTATCCGGCAGTACAACCGGTTCAATAATCAGATTTGCAGGCGCTGACAGAGTTACAATAGACGGAAGAATCGGCGGCACAGGGAGAAATCTTACTGTAAGGAATAATGCAGCAGTTACTTTACAGGCTTGTATTTTTCTTTCGACTATTATTCCTGCTTTAGGTGATACAAACGGATGTACAGGAAATGTCATAAGAAATCTTGAATTATCCTGCGGCGCTGATCAGAACTCGCTGACAACTGCTTTTACAACCATTGGAATTACAAGCGGATTAGCAACTGGAGGATTAGGATCTGCAGCAAGAAATAACGATGACAACCAGTATCTTGATAATAGAATCGTAAAAGTAAGATATGGAATCTTCCTTGGCGGCGGTGTGGCTAATAATTTGAATGACAATAATGTTATTTCAGGTAACTTAATTGGTCCTGATACTTACGGTTCTGATCAAATTGGAAAGATCGGTATATATGTCACCGCTCAGAATAACTGCCTTATCTCCTGTAATACAATTCAGAATGTTGGCAGAAATGATCAGGTTGCCGGATTAACACCCGGTGCAGACAGATGCGGTATTGGATTAGGACAGGAGAACTGGTCAACATCAACAACTACAACAACAGCGGGAACTAATAATACTGTAAATGCAAATACTATTATCAACGTGCAGGAAACCCGCGAATTTTCTGCTGTTGGTATAATTTGCGCAGCATCAGCTCCTGTAAGTCTCGGAGTTACAAATAACCAGATCAGCAATACTGTTATTTATAATGTAAGATCTAACGGAACTTCTCCAGATCAGGCAGTTGGAATTGGATATGTCGGCGGAACTGCAACTGTAAATGCAAATGGAGACAGAGTTGTTTATAACTCTATTTATATGTCCGGATTATCTGATCTGGCTCCAAGCACGACTTCAACACAGCACACAGTCGGCATTAAAATCCACAATACGGCTCCCGGAGGCAACAATCTTTCAGTTAAAAATAATTCTGTTTATTTAGATGTCACTTCAACAAATACTGCATTACTGCATTACTGCATTTCTGCTCCTTTAGCAGGATATAACTGGGGTACAGGCGGATGTGACAATAATGACTATTTTTTCCCGGCAGCTAATACACAAATGAGAACCGGAGGTTTAGGAACAACAACTCCTTTAGGCACAACATACACAACCTTGGCTTTATGGCAAGGTGCGTTTACAACTCCGGGACCACAGGACGGAGCTTCAATTCAGGCGGATCCGGATTATACATTACTCCCGACTACTTATCCGTTAATTCCAAATACAGGTTCACCGTTACTTATGGCAGGAACTCCAATAGCGGGTATTGTTAATGACATTTATGTCTGCGTTAATCCTGAATTGAGAGACCCAACAAATCCGACTATCGGCGCTTATGAATTTACACAGCAGACATTACCTGTTGAACTTGCTTCATTTATATCTAACGTAACGGGAAGTGATGTTAAACCAAATTGGACGACAGCATCAGAACTTAACAACTCGGGATTTGATATTGAAAGAAAGTCCCTAAATACAGATGCCTGGACAAAGGTCGGCAATGTAACCGGAAACGGAACAACAGAATTACCGCAAAGCTATTCTTTTACAGATAGAAATTTAGCTTCAGGAAAATATAACTACAGACTGAAACAAATAGACTTCAACGGTAATTTTGAGTATTTCAATTTGAGCAGTGAAGTTAATATTGGAATACCTTCCAAATATGCGCTGTCGCAAAATTATCCAAACCCATTCAATCCATCTACAAGCATCAATTACGAAATTCCGTTTGACGGAAATGTAAGCTTAAAGATATTTGATATATCGGGTAAGGAAGTAGTTACACTTGTAAATGAAGTTAAGACTGCAGGTTATTATTCATATAAATTCAATGCATCTAACTTATCAAGCGGAGTTTATTACTACACAATTTCAGCTAATGACTTTACTGCAACAAGGAAAATGATGCTCGTAAAATAATAGTTAGCAGATATTAGTTAGCAGTTAATAGTTAGTAAGTTAAATGCTAAACATTCATGTTTTAGGGAAATTATAAGCCGCGGGATGAAGAATCCTGCGGCTTTTTATATTGTATTATTTTCCCCGACGGAGTCCACCTGCGCTCTTTAAATAATCAGATAAAGCAGAGATCTCTTACAGTGAAGTCCCTTAGATTTTAAAAATAAATATTTATTCATAACTATTCTGACTTTAATCAGCCGGAAATAGCGAGTTTAGATATTACAAACTGCCAAAAAAAATTCCTCTCTTGTCACTTATACATAAACTTTGAAATTTAAAAATTGAAAATTGAAAATTTATCATTTAATCAGCATCATCCTCCTCGTATCCGTAAAATCTCCTGATGTAAGCCGGTAGAAATAAACTCCGCTCGTCAGAATATTGCCATCAAACTCAACCCTATATGTCCCCGCATTTAAATTTTCATTAACTAACACTGATACTTGTTTACCCTGAGCATCATATACTTTCAGAGAAACAAATCCCGGATCCGGAATTTCAAACTCTAAATTCGTAACCGGGTTGAAAGGATTTGGATAATTTTGTTTTAAAGAAAAAGATGATGGTATTTCCGTACTAATATTTTTTATGCCGATAATTTCCGGATAAGATCGGCGGATGACAGATTGAGCGGTCGTTCCCGCAAAGATGTAATTGTTTGAGATTAATAATGCCCAGACTTTTGGTGAAGGGTCCAAGCCCTCATTTTTAATTATCCAGTTTGCGCCATTATTTGTTGATAAATATACTCCGGGATAAGTTCCTGCAATGATGTTTGTTCCCGAAACTGCAAGTGCATTAATAGTTTGAACCGGAAGACCGTTAGAGACGGAAGTCCAGCTAGTTCCATTATTAGAAGTGATATATACACCACCACCCTCAGTTCCGGCAAAAAGATTTGTTCCTGAAACTGCAAGAGACCAAACATATCTCTGCAATAATCCGTTATTGACTGCAGTCCAGTTTGAACCGTTATTTGTAGACAAGAATACGCCGCCGCCATTGCTTGTCCCTGCAAAAATGTTTGATCCTGAAACTGCCAGAGCGCCGATGTATATACTGGTCAATCCGTTATTAACCTGAGTCCAGTTTGTGCCGTTATTTGTTGATAAATATATGCCGTTGCTATTAGACCCTGCGAAGATGTTTGTTCCGGAGACTGCAAATGCACGGATCCAATGATTATTCAAAGCGGTTTGAATCCAGTTTACACCGTTATTTGTAGATAAATATACCCCGCCCGTAGTCCCGGCAAAGATGCCAGTTCCTGAAACAGCAAGTGCTGAAACAGTTATATTATTTTTTATACAAGTCCATGAAATACCGTTGTTTGTTGATAAAAATATTCCTGCATTCTGAACCCCTGCAAAGATGTTTGTTCCTGATTCTGCTAATGCATAAACAGTTTGAATGTTCAATCCAACCGAACTCCAGTTATCACCGTTATTCTCTGAATAAAATATTCCCCCATTCTCTGTCCCTGCAAAAATGCCGGAACCTGTAACTCCAAGCGCATAGACATTTTTGTTTGTTAATCCATTGTAAACTTCAGTCCAGCTTGAGCCGCTATTTGTTGATAAAAATACTCCGCCTGCTAAAGTAGAAGTGATACTTGTCCCTGCAAAAAGGTTTGTCCCTGAACCCGCAATTGAACGAATATATTGACTCGTCAATCCATTATTGACTTCGGTCCAGCTTGTTCCGTTATTTGTAGATAAATATACTCCGGAGCCCTGAGTCCCCGCAAAAATATTACTTCCTATAACAGCAAAAGATTGAATACTACGATTATTCAATGCAGTTGAAGTCCAGTTTGCGCCGTTATTAGTTGATAAATAAACTCCCCAGGTTGTTCCTGCAAAAATGTTTGTTCCGGAAACTGCAAGTGCATAAACCCATCCACTTGTGAATCCCAGTGAAGTCCAGTTTGTGCCATTATTGGTTGATAAACTTACACCGGACTGATTCCCGGCATAAAGATTTGTTCCTGAAACTGCTAATGTATAAATATATGGATTCGTTAATCCGCTATTAACCGCCGTCCAGCTTGTTCCGTTATTGGTTGATAAATATACCCCGATCTGTGTACCCGCAAAAATATTATTTCCAATAGCGCTGATGGTCTGAACCGCCTGTCCCGTTAATCCTGCATAAGACCAGTTTATACCATTGTTAGTTGACAAATATACTCCATTACCGGCAGCCCCGGCAAAGATATTCGATCCTGAAACAAAAATACACTTTACATCTCCTCCGTGCGGACCGTTCATTTGCACCCATTGACTGAAACTATTATTAATTATAAACAAAGAATTAAAAATTAGAGCAAGAATCACCGATTGTATAAATTTCCTTTTCATAGTATTTAGATGTTTATCTTCCAAAATCCCCGCAGAGAATTATTTCATATAACGGGTTTGATTATATACATAATTTAAAATAAAAATCCCTGCCTCTGAAGAGATACTCTTCAGAGCCGGGGATAATATTCCAATTTTAAGAATAAAATTTATTCATAATAATTCGGACTTTTAAACCGCCGAAAGAAGCGGGTTAAAACATTGCAAAATAAAATTTCTCACATATCACTTAATCATGAACTTTGAACGTTAAAAATAAATCTTTGAACATTGAAAATTGAACATTGATCATTTAACCAGCATCATTCTCTTCGTATCCGTAAAATCTCCTGATTTAATCCGATAGAAATATACTCCGCTTGTCAATCTACTTCCATCAAACTCAACCTTATATGTCCCGGGATTTAAATTTTCATCAACTAAGGTTCCTACTTCTTTTCCCAGCAGATCGTAAATCTTCAAGGAAACAAATCCTAATTCCGGAATTCCAAACTCCAGCTTAGTAACCGGGTTGAAAGGATTTGGATAATTTTGTGATAATGAAAAATTTGCCGGTATTTCAGTACTGATGTTTTGTACACCGATAATTTCAGAATAGAGACGGCGATAGACGGAAAATCCGTCCGTTCCTGAGAAAATGTATCCGTTGTTAATTTTTAATGCACTGATCATTGTATAATTATAGAATGGAGGAGCACTGAATCCCTGATTTTTTTGAAACCAGCTTGCACCGTTGTTAGAAGAATAATAGACACCATATGGATATGTTCCTGCAAAAATATCAGTACCGCTTACAGCAAGTTTATTAACAGATTTATTATTTAGAGCGGTCTGACTCCAGGTAGTGCCGTTATCTGCGGAGATATAGACGCCATATTGTGCTGTTCCTGCAAAAAGATTAGTACCGATTACAGCGAGTGAATTTATGCTTCTGTTATTAGCAGTTAAAGTCCAGCTCGTCCCGTCGTTTGTGGAAATATAAACACCTATATATGTTCCTGCAAAAAGATTATTGCCGATTACGGCGAGAGCCCGGACAGACTGACTATTAACAGAAAGCTGAGTCCAGTTCACTCCGTTATTTGAGGAACGCCAAAAATCAACATCTGATCCTGCAAAAAGATAAGTACCAAGCAAAGCAAAAGAAATTATATGCCGGCTATTCAAAGAAGTTTGTGTCCAGTTCGCTCCGTTATTTACAGAAATCCATACACCTCCGGAACCATTAGGATTATTGAGTAATCCTGCATAAATATCAGTTCCGATAGTCGTAAAAGAAAAAACTGTTTTGTTATTCAATGAAGATTGAGACCATGACGTACCATTATTAGCGGAAACATAAATGCCGTTTACATTTGTCCCCGCATAAATATTGGTTCCAAGTGTTTCAAAGACATTAACAATTTTATCTGTCCCCATTCCATTTCCGGATTGTACCCATTGACTCATTGAATTATTAATAAAAATTGACAAGTTAAGAATTAAAGCAATTACAAACGATAGTAAATATTTCCTTTTCATAGTGTTATATATTTATTTTTCATAAATCCCGTTACTATAGTAAATAGTTAACGAGTTGATTTTATTCATATAAATAAATTTTTATTTGTTTTTTTATTTTATATCTATGTTCCACTTCAACTCTCTTTCAATAGTTATTTCAAGTACTGCACCTGTGAACTATTCAAGATCCAATTTTTTCTGATTCAATTTAGTGAAGTTCAGGTATTCCGTGCAAAGCCACGGGGATTCAAATTCTTCATTATAATATCCTATCAGGATCAGTCTGATAACTCTATTTGGCGTAATATTTTTATAATATCTGATTAGATATCTTGCGGAAAATTTACAGCAATGATAAAAGAGATTTACATCCTGAAAAATTTTTTCGGAAATTTGATGCGTTATGTATAATTTATGATTGGCGCTGGTATTAATAATAGTATGCGGACTGGAATCCGGCAGGGGAGCTGGAGCTGCGATGCAGGGTTGAATTATTTTTGTAACATTAAATATATTTGCAGGCATAATATCATCCGCCTTTCCACTATATAACTATCACATATCATTCATTGAATCCTAAGTAATGTACTTAGAAACCGTTTCTATAATTATGATTTGCTAATTCAAAAATATGTAAATTGATTTTAATTAAATATGAAAAATGTTTTGAAATTGTTTTTTGCACGAGAAAAGTTTTTAATCATGATTGATCCTGGAGTATTAATTCTCCGGCATGTATAATTGACATTAGTTTGCCTTCTGTAAAGTATTTAGAAAATTCTTCCTCGCTTAGTAATATTTTCATCTCATTTAAGATCTCTTCGTGATGCATTAATTCTTCTTTACTCATTGCAATTCCCAGGGATTCAATTCCAGATTCTATGGCTCCGAGAAGTTTTAAAGTAAATATATATTGACCTCTGTGTTTAAAAATCAGTGTATATGGTTTAAGCGAAAGTAAAATTGCATGCATATCGCCAGAATCAATTCTCAGCTTTAAACTCTCATTAAAATATTTTTGCGCTTCGATAAATTTTTTCTGCTCAAGTAACGTTCTGCCTATATTATCCAATGAATAAGCGATCCCTGTTTTTTCTCCTATCTCAGTTCTGAGTTTAAGACTTTCTTCATTATATTTCAAACCCTCTTCATAATTTCCGTCTGAAAGCATAATGCCTGCTAAATTATGAAGAGCAAAGGCAATACCGCTTTTGTCACCAACTTCACGTGAAATTTCAAGACTCTCTGTAAGATAATATTTTGCCTGTTCAGGTTTTCCCTTTTCTGAATAAATATTGCCAAGTGAATCCAGTGCAAAACATAAATTTCTTTTGTTACCTGATCTTTTATGAAATTCCAGACTTTCCAGAATTATTTTTTCCGCATCATCATAATTACCCCTGACAAGTGAAATATTTCCGAGGTTATTCAGTGAGAATGCAATTCCGTTTACGTAATCGATCTCACGGCTTAAGGCGAGACTTTCATTATAAAGTTTTTCTGCTTTATCAAAATTACCCGTGCCCGCTTCTGTATTTGCCAGTACGATAATGGAGTTAATTAATTCAGACTTATCGTTTTCTTTCCTTAACAGTTCAAGACTTTTCAAAATAAATTCTCTGGATTTGTCATTATTTCCCAGCAGCCTGTTTAATGTAGAAGCTGCATTGTAAAGTTTTGCTTCTGTAATTTTGCTTATTCCTTCGGAGTTATTAAGGATCTTATCTATCAGTCTCAGACCGGTCGAACTATAACCTCTTATTTCCCAGAATATTGACAGTATGTTTGCAAGTGCTGCGCACTTTTCTATATCTCCATTAGTTATACTGGATTCGATCGCAGCAATATAATTATTATGATCAGACTCAAGTTTTAATATACGGATCTCTGCATCAGGTCCGGCTAAATTTAAACTAAAAGCTGTATTATTAAAATAATTCAGATGCTTTGAAACCAGACGCGTCCTTTGAATTTCATCCGAAAGTTTTGATTCGCCGTATTGTTTAATTGTTTCCAGAATCCTGTATCTTTCATTTTCATAATCGTAAATTATTATAGACTTTTCCGTAAGATGACTCAGAAGTTCCAGTATATCATCTTTAATTAATATCTCATCCGAACAAATTTCTTCCGCCGCTTCCAGCGTCCATCCGCCTGTAAAAACCGATAATCTGCTCCAAAGAATTTTTTCATTTTCTGACAGCAGATCATAACTCCAGTCAATAAGAGCTTTTAAAGTCTGCTGTCTTGGCAGTGAAGTACGGTTACCGCCTGTTAACAAACTGAACCTGTCATTCAGTCTTTCAGAAATTTTTTCTATTGTCATTATTTTCACTCTTGCTGCTGCAAGTTCAATTGCGAGCGGAATTCCGTCAAGCCGGGTGCAGATCTTAGCAAGAGAGAAAGCGTTTTTTTCATTAACGCGAAAATCCGGATTGACTGACAAAGCCCTTTCGATAAATAATCTTACCGATTCATAATTCATAATCATTTCAGGCGTGATCTCTGTTGAAAGATCCGGGAGTGTCATTGACGGAAGTCTTAAAATCTGCTCACCCGCGCAGTTCAGCGCTTCGCGGCTGGTGATTATTAATTTTAGTTTCGGACATTTATTTAATAATGTTTTTGCCAAAAGTGCACATTCGTGAATAAGATGTTCGCAGTTATCCAGTATCAGAAGAAGCTCTTTGTCTTTCATAAAATCTGTAAGTATTTCATCAGGAGTTTTATTCTGTTCTTCTTTCAATCCCAGCGAATAAATAACAGTCTGAACAAGTAGCGAACTGTTCGTAACCGGAGCAAGCTCTGCAATAAATACGCCGTTCGCAAAATCATCAATCAAATCAGCGCCGGTCTGCATTGCAAGTCTTGTCTTGCCGCTTCCTCCGGTTCCGATTATTGTCAATAGTCTTGAATTACCAAGCAGATCTTTTACTTCTTTTATTACTTTCTCTCTTCCTATAAAACCCGATATCTGTACTGGCAGATTATTAGGTCTTGCATCAAGTGTTTTTAAAGGAGGAAAATCTTCACGCAGTCCCTGAAATAATATCTGATATAATTTTATGGGCTGAATTACATCTTTCATTCTTCTTTCACCAAGATCACGGAAAGATAATTTATTTTCGAAATCTGTCTCAGATGATGCTGATTCAGCAAAATTGCCGCTGATTTTATTTTTATTATCATCTGTTAATAACTGATATGCGCTGTTTGAAATTAAGATCTGCTGACCATAACCGCAGGACATTATTCTTGCTGATCTGGCAAGAGTTATGTAACCCATATATTCTTTCCCGTTCCATTCAGCATTACCGGTATGAATTCCCATTCTGACCCGGATCACTGCATCCTCCCATTTTACATTTTCTAAAGTTAGCTGCGCTTCGACAGCTGCTTTGACAGCCTTGTCTGCATTATCAAAAGCGCAGCAGAATGCATCTCCAATAATCTTAAAAACAAATCCGTTATTGGATTCAACTGCATTATGTAATATTGAATGATGCTTCTCAAGTGCAGACTGAATTGTATCAGGAAATTCCTGTGATAGTTTTGTACTGCCTTCGATGTCGGTGAAAAGGAAGGTGACGTTTCCGCCGGGAATATTGTTCATCGTAAATTATTAATGGAAATTAAATATTTTATAAATGACCAAAGTAAATAACCGGATGTAATTTTTAAAAAATTAATACTATCAAAAGGTAAATTGATACAATTACAAATTACTAATTATATTTAATAAAATGAATATTGAACATATATCAATAAATGAGAATGGAAAAGTTTGCTCTACTGTGAAGTATCAAAGAGCAGGAAACTCCCCCGCAAAGGGATTCTTTTCACAGTTATGAAATGTCTGCTGAATCATTTTGATTAGTAAAATTAAAACAGCTATTTTCAAAAGCAATATAGCAGAGTTCTAGAATTAAGGTCAGTAGTAATACTGAGTTTTTATAAATTAATTATTTATAACAAATATGTTAAAAAGGAAAAACATTTTATTTTCAACTGCAGCAATATCATTATTTGCTCTGACATTAATAAGCTGTTCAGAAGATATAGTATCACAGCCGCCGGCACCGGTGGACAGCACTCAATTCAAATATCCGTTTACAAACGGAAGCCGGTGGACATATCATAAAGTAGAATCTGCAACAAATATCAGACCTGATTCAATTATACAATATTTTGCTGATTATCCCCGCATTACAGATGGGACAGTTACAATTTTATATGATACTGTACTTAACTCCATTCTCACTAAATGTTTTCTGGATGAATTTACAATTGCAGTCAATACTTATCAAAACCGTTATTATTACATAAATAATGATACAGCACTGATCTTATATGATAATGTATTAACTTTTTCATCCGGCGGATTTTTACCATTTGGAAAGATAAAATTTAATACAGCATTATCAGACAAAGGCGTCATTCTAAATACTGAAGAATCAGATTCGTATTCTGTATTTGATACAATAGATATTGCATTAAAATATCCTTTTCTTACCGGATTGGAATGGAGTACCTTTGTGAATAATGTCGGATCATACTATAAGTATATGGGATTTGAGAACTTGGCTAATCCAATGGGAGGTGTGATCAGTTGTATGAGAGTAAGTTCAGTAAAAAGTTATCAGCAGGCATATCCGGTATTTCTTTTCTATTCAAAATCCGGACTTATGGAAAAATATCAGAATCTTAATGACCTCACCGTTTCAAGCGTTACTCATCCGGAAGGGATCGGGTTTGTTGATATAGAAATTAAATCTGTTGTTACTTCATTTCAGATTACGGAGTAAGGATTTAACATTCTCTAAGTATATAAACAACTTTATGCAGCATATAAATTTATTTGATTGTAACGAATAATTATAGATCAAGAGTCTGTAATCAGATTGTATTATTTGATGCCATAGATCCGGAAACACCAAAAAATTGCCGGATCTTTCCTATAATTGTTTTTTTATAACCATTCTTATTTAAGATCACTTCTTCATCTTTAAGAAGATTGAGTAACCGGTCGTTCATCACTTTTCTCTCGGTAATTTTAGTGCCGATGATCTCAATTATCTCTTCCCTTGATGCAAGCAGATTACTAAAACATTCCTTTGTGATTTCAAAAACTAATGAATCCACTGCTGCGCGAATAGATGCTGACCGCAATTCGCCTGTCAGCAAAGACATTTCTCCAAAATGCTGGCTGGGAGTGATGTGAGATACTAAAACCATTTCATTTTTATGATCCATTACAAGTACTTCCAGCAGACCTTCAATTAAAATGAACATTGAATTTCCTTCTTCTCCATGATTTACTATCATATCGCTTTTTTTAAAATTTTTCCTGATCATGCTGGATGAAATATTTTCCTTTTCATCCAAATTAAGATTTGAGAAAAGATCGATTTTGGAGATCAGCGCTATCCGGTCCTGTATAAGATCGTCATCAAGATGCCGTCTCGGCATTTTCTCATAATATATATCTTCCTTGGGATATGCGAGAGAGATCCCTGCATGCCAGATGTGTTTAAGTACCTTTGAGTTAACTTCATCACTTGCCTGAGATGGCGATATTCCTTTCCATGCTTTGATCCAGTATCTTGCTTTATAGGTCACTCCAAGGTCACTTGTCTTTTCTATAAGTACCTGTGGAAATTTTTCTTTTACAAAGCCATTTCTTTCAATAGCTTCAACTACTCCGGCAAGTATTACTCGCTTTGCTTTTTCCGGAGGAACAGAGAAATCAAGTGTGAAGTAAATCTCAAATCTCGTTTCGGCGGTGTCCTGCCAGAAATTATTGATGATCACCATTGTTGAGATTATGCTGTTGGGTATGACCAAAAATGTATTATTTTCAGCTCTGATATGTGTAGCCCTCCAGCCTATTTCAATTACTTCTCCAATTGCCTTTTCTAATGCCAGCTTTTGCTGGATCTCGATCCAGTCTCCGATTTTGTATGGTTTCTCTATATTTATAGCAATACCTGAAAACAGATCCAGGATCATATTTCTGAGAGCATACCCCAGCACCAATGCTGTTACACTTGAAGCTGCCCAGAATCCCGTCAGTGGCTGTTTAAATACTATTCCTATTATGCTTGTTACAGCAGCAACCATAACAAATACAAGACTAAGATCCTTAAGTATTTTCGGCGCCTGTGATGAATCAATATTTAACCAGATTATTACCGCAAAAAAGAAAGATATTAGAGGATATACAATTTTATAAAACATGAACTAAAATTATGTATTCCCTAAAAGTAATAATTAACAGTTGGTTAAGAAATTATTAATTAATTCATGTGATTATTCTCATAGAATGTCTCAAAAATCAAATATAAGAGCTACCGAAACACTCTATATAATACATAGGTAAATCATTTTATGAGTGTCTTTGAATCATATCAATAATTCAGTTAACAGCAAATATTGAAATCATATTTATTTCATAGGAATTTTCGTCTGCGAAACCCAGTCAGGCGGTTCATTATTACTTTGACGGATAAGTAAATTCAGCTGCCCGGCATGATGTTGTACATGACGCATATTATAAAGTAGAATTTCATTGATGGAATAATTTCTATATTCATTCTTCCAGCGATTAGCAGCAGTTTGAGCTGTTAATCCTGAAATTAATTTGCGGCATTTGTCTCTGCAGAACTGAGAATAAGTAAGAAGTTCTTCTTTGGTGTATGTCCGCTCAGGCATTTCACCTTCAGAATCAAATTCCGAAAGAGTAAAAGGTGGAGGCGGTGAAAAACTATCCGGTTCTTCAGTCAGATAATAATCCAGAAAAAATAAAGTGTGATATGAAAGGTACCAGAATTTTGAATCATTGTTCCAAATTTCTTCCGGACATTCTCTTACGGCGTTTTCAAACATATCAATTGCCGCTCCGAACTGCTTCCATAAAGTTTCTTTTAATGTTTCATCCATAAATTTATTTTAATTTCTTTGAATTATTTTTCCAATTTATAATCTTCAGTTAATTTTAGCAATTCCATTGATCTCATAAGTGGCGTCCATTCATTTCCGTTAAAGATCATGCGGAACCATTTTTTATCTTTATTCTCAAATCTGATATTAAAAAATAACCATACAGCTGCAATGGTAAATGAAATTGTAACAATTCCCTGTATTATCAATAATACAGGACTTCCATTTTCTAACATGTTCTCATTCAGATAGAAAGTGGTCCACACGGGAAGCTGTAAAAATAAAATACGCGCCGAAATTAGTGTGGAAGTTTTCAGCGCTGCCAGCTTTTCCTGAGTCTTTAAAACCGGCTCGGTGATATTAATCCGGTAAATCGTTACCAGCTGATATATATAAATAACCAAAGCGATAGCTGTCAGTAATATTTGTATTGCTGCTGAATAAAGAAAAAATTTACTTGCTTCAGTATATGCATTCAGGAATATATTGCTGACTATTATTGCGCCGAGAATTACCCAAATGATTCCTGCAAGGATCGTAAAAATTTTTAAGGGTTTCATTGACGAAATGAAATTATATACTTTCATATTAGATAATTCTTTTGTCAGACTTCTGTTTTCAGCAAGGCTTAATTCAAATTTATCATTTAAAGTCTGCCAGAGTTTTTTCAATTCCAAATCGTTCATTTTATAATTTATTTATTTTTGAAAAACGTAATTTTAATTTTTCTTTTATCCTTCCTATTTTTGTTCCGACATTGCTTGGAGTAATACCTGTTATATCAGCTATTTCAATATGGCTTTTTTCTTCAAGATAAAGCAACATTAATGCTTTGTCAAAATCATTGAGTTCGTTTATAAATTTTTCCAGCATATCAAGCTGAGTTTCTTTTTCTGTATTTTCATCTGCATATGCCGGAGTGTTCTCATCAAGTGGAATAGTATTTTCCTGACGCTTTGAATGCTTTCTGTAAAACGAAATAGCTGTGTTAATTGATATACGATACAGCCAGGTGGAAATTTTAAATTCACTGTTATATCTGTCCATCGACCGCCAGATCTGTATGCTTATTTCCTGAAAAAGGTCTTCACGTTCTGTTTCATTCCTGCAGTAAGTCCTTGCTACTTTTAATAAAATACCTTTATGCTGCTCAATAAGATCCTGAAACTGCAGAGTTCTTTCTTTTTCATGAATCTGATCTTTCAAAATATATTCATTTTGAATTTAAAATATTTAAAATAAAATGAAGTATCAGATATTTTGTAATTATGTGTAATATTCATTGAACTAATTTACTGATTATTCGCGATAAGTTCTTAAAAATCACAAATAAAAATTTGCTTAAAGTCATAACAATAAAAATTCCTTCAGTTATAGATTTTAATTCTATTGATAAAATTTAAGTTAACTTGTACTTAGCTTCCATAATATCAGTGTATATAATTTTACATTAAAAAGTTAAATTGTGAATATTTTAAAACATAATTATGGACCGAATTTCTCAAAACAATATAATCTGGATAATCAAATCAAATATTCAGAAGAGATTATTGATCACTTACTTAGTTAAAATAATAGTATCTGTAGAGATCGAGGGATAAAGAAATAACAGAGTTTTAAAATATCAACAAATGAAGGAAATGAATAATACTAATTTAATGTGAGTACCAATTGCAAACTTTCTATAATGAATAAAGAGAATAAAAAATTACCTAAAGATACATCCTTAAAATTCAATCAGGCAATTCACAAAAGTGATCCTTTACATATGAAAGAACTTGAAAGAAAAAACAAAGAGCTTCAAAAATTAGTTGATGAAAAGAACACAAACCTTTTAATAAAAAACCGTGATCTGGAAATAGAAACATCGCTTGAGCGTGTAAGGGCAGTAGCTTTAAACATGAGAAAGTCTGATGATCTGTTTAACGTTTGCGAAACATTGTTTTCAGAACTTCAGAAGCTTGGATTTGCCGAAATGCGAAACACAATGATCAATATTCACAATGATGAAGATAGAACTTTTCTTAATTATGATTTTTCTGATACACTGGGCAAAAATATCACTCCTCTATACTACGATATAAATCCGGTCATTGCAAAACAAATCAAACAGATCAGAAAAAGCAGAAACGCTTTTTCTGAGACATTTTTCAGCGGGGAAGATCTGAAGTCATGGAAGAAATTCAGAAAAAAAAAGCGCTGTATTATTATTTTTATTCAATTGGAACCGGATCGATCGGTATTTCAACTTTCAGTCCAATTTCAAAAGAGAAACTTAAACTGCTTAAGCGATTCAGAAATGTTTTTGTATTTGCTTACCGCAGATATCGGGAAGTAATGCAGACTGAAGCGCAGATGCGTGAAGCGAAGATAGAATTATCACTGGAAAGAGTCAGGGCAAGATCAATGGCAATGCACAGTAGTGATGAACTTGTAGATGCATCTATTGTCTTGTTTAATGAACTGTCATCGCTCGGTATTGATTCTATCAGAACCGGAGTTGCAATAGTTGATGAAAAAATCAAATCTGTTGAAATCTGGTCTTCACAGCTTGTAGATGATAAAAGAAATAAAATTCTTGGGGTTGTTCCTTTCAAAACTCATGTCTTTTTTGAACAATATTATAAAGCATGGAAAAAAAAGAAGCCATACTTTCTTAATGAATTAAAAGGCAATGAGGTTAAAGAATATTATAAAAAAATGGCTTCTCTACTTTCATATCCTTTAAAAAAGATTTTTAATCCGCAAGAATATTTTTACACATTCTTCTTTCCTGAAGGTTCTCTTAATGTTGTTTCAAAAAATAGTCTGACAGCAGATGAATGCAATCTCTTGGTTAGATTTGCAAAAGTATTCGGAATGATATACACACGTTTTCTTGATCTGCAGAAAGCTGAAGCGCAGGCAAGAGAAGCGCAGATCGAAGTTGCATTGGAGCGTGTTCGAAGCAGAACAATGGCTATGCATAAAAGCGAAGAGCTTGCCGAAACTGCTGCAGTGCTTTTTGAGCAGCTATGCGGATTGGGTATGGATGCTTTGCGTTTATACATAGGTATTATTGACCACAAAAATGATGAGATCGATTTCTGGACAACTGACTACGGAGGCAGTCAGATCAGTTCTAAATATAAAGCAAGCTTATTCGGTTCAGCCACTTTCAGGAATATTTATTCGGGATGGAAAGAAAAACGAAAGTCATTAGTTGTTGATCCAAAGGGAAAAGAATTAACAGAGCATCTTTATTATCTGAAAGAAATAATGAATTATCCAATCAGAGACAGGAAGACTCTGAGCCGGAGATTACAAACCATTGCATACTTTTCAAATGGACTAATAGGAGTTTTGTCAACTGATGAACTGCCAAAGGAATCAGTTATTTTATTAGAACGATTCGCAGGAGTATTTGATCTGACATACAGACGATTTCTTGATTTGCAAAAAGCAGAAGATCAGGCAAGGGAAGCGCAGATAGAAACGGCATTGGAAAGAGTGAGAAGCAGAACAATGGGCATGCAGAAAAGTGAAGAACTCGGGGAAGTCAGTCGTGTAATGAATGAACAATTACAGCAATTAAACTTCAAAAATTATATTGCAGGATTTATCATGGATTATAAGAATAGTAATGATTTTGAAATTTGGCGATCCGACCCTTCACAGTTATTAATGAGCAAAACACATATCCCCTATTTTGATCATCCCATATTTAAAGAATTTATCAGAGCTAAAGAAAAATGTTTAGATTTTAATACGTTAAGTTTAACATTTGAAGAAAAAAACAAATGGGTAGATTATGTTCTTCCCTATTTCCCAGCACTTCCACAGGGAATAATTGACGCTTTATATAGTGGTGCAGGCTATGCAACTTCTGTTGCATTTATGAAGAATGTTGGAGTATATATAGAAAATTTTGACGGTATTCCATTTTCAGAAGATGAGAATGCTATACTCATTCGCTTTGGTAAAGTGTTCGAACAAACCTATACCCGTTTTCTCGATCTTCAGAAAGCAGAATCTCAGGCAAGGGAAGCTCAGATCGAAGTAGCTCTTGAAAGAGTAAGAAGCCGGACGATGGCGATGCACAGCAGCGAAGAACTGCAGGATGCTGCAGTCTTATTGTTTCAGCAGATAAAGGATCTCGGTGTGAATACAGGAAGCTGCGGATATATTATCTGGGATAAAGAAAAGAAAGATTCAACAGCCTGGATGAGCTCTGCAGAGGGAAGCATTCAGGAACCGTTTAAATTGCTTCACACAAAAAGCAAAATTTATAAAGAAATTTATTCTGCCAAGGAATCCGGAAAAGATTTTTTTGTAAAGGAAGTAAGAGGAGCAGAACTGAAAAAACATTTTGATTATCTGACAACTGTTCCGGGCATAGGTGAAAAAATTAAACAGCTGCGCAAATCACGTTACAAATTCCCCGAAACAATTGTATATAATATTGCATTTTTCAAACATGGTTATTTATCATTTCATACTCATGAACTGACTCCTGAAGCACATGATATTTTCAGACGCTTCGCAAATGTTTTCGAGCAGACTTACACCAGATTTCTTGATCTGCAAAAAGCTGAAGCGCAGGTCAGGGAAGCGAAGATAGAAGCATCGCTGGAAAAAATCCGTAGCCGGTCACTTGCTATGCACAAAGCGGAAGAGTTAGGTGAGGTAATTACTGTAGTTGTTGAGAAACTGAGAGAACTGGATTTCTCAGTTGACGATGGCGTAGCACTAATTACGCATACTGAAGGCTCAAAGGATCTACTTGAATGGATGGCAAATCCCGGGTTTCCTTCTGCAATCAAATTTTATCTTCCTTATTTTGAACATCCCGTACTTTCTAACTTATGGAAAGCAAAGAATGAGGGAGCGGATTTCATTGCTACAAGATATACTGCTGAAGAAAACAAATCTTTCCTGAAACATATTTTTAAACACAGTGATTTTAAACATACACCGCAGCCAATAAAAGACTATTGTATGGCTGCGAATACCTATGCCACTTCAATTGCTTTTCAAAAAAACACCGCCATATTTATCAATGATTATTCAGGCAATACGTTGACTGAACAGGAGATTGATATACTCAAGCGTTTTTCAAAAGTGTTTGAGCAAACCTATATTCGTTTCCTAGATCTGCAGAAAGCTGAAGCGCAGGCGAGGGAAGCGAAGATTGAAACCGCACTGGAAAGAGTGAGAAGCAGGACAATGGGCATGCAAAAAAGCGAAGAGCTAAAAGATGTTATAAAAGTTGTCTATGAGCAATTCGTTCACTTAGAGATCTTTATTGAGCATACCGGATTTGTAGTGGATTATAAAAAAAGAGATGATTACGATATTTGGGTTGCTGACAAGATTGGTGATATCGCACATGTAACAATCCCATATTTTGATTCTATTTACTATAACAGTTTTAATGAAGCAAAAGAAAAAGGAAAGGATTTCTTTGTTACAAATCTGAATTTTAAAGAGAAAAACATTTTTTATAAAAAGCTTTTTAAAAGTATCCCGGGATTGGATGAGGAAGCAAAGAAATTTTATTTTAACTGCCCGGGTCTTGCTATTTCAACAGTACTGCTTGATAATGTTTCCCTCTACATTGAGAATTTTTCGGGTATCCCATATTCAGATGAAGAGAATAAAACTCTGATGCGATTTGGAAAAGTATTCCAGCAAACTTATACCCGATTCCTTGATCTGCAAAAAGCAGAAGCGCAGGCAAGAGAAGCGCAGATAGAAACGGCATTGGAAAAAATACGTTCACAAACAATGGGAATGCAGACGAGTGAAGATCTGTCAAAAGTAGCAGCTGCAATGTTTGATCAGATAAGGATGCTGGGTGGTGATCTATTCTCCTGCGGCATTGTATTATGTGATGAAAATAAGAATGAAGTCGATCAATGGCTTAGTGCTCCTGATATAGGTATGATGCCTCCTTTTTTTGTTCCTAAAAATTTAGATTTTATACATCAGTACAGGTATGATAAATGGAAAGCCGGAGTTGAGTTGTTTTCAATCGAAATTCCGGAAGATAAAATTGCACATCATTTTGAGCTGCTGTTTGCACTTCCGTCTCTTAAAAATATTCTGGATAGTATAGCAGCTCAGGGACTTTCCTTGCCGGAAGTACCCAAGTGGGAAATTGATTATGGAGCATCATTTAAATTCGGATACATTCTTATTTCAGCGCTGCAGCCTTTTAAAGAAGCTCATATTTTCCCACGATTCGCCAAAGTTTTCGAACAAACCTATACCCGATTTCTCGATCTGCAGAAAGCAGAAGCGCAGGCAAGGGAATCACAAATAGAAGCAGCTCTCGAAAGAGTCAGAGGCAAGGCAATGGCAATGCATAACAGTGATGATCTTACAGAAGCTGCAGGCCAGGTGTTTACAGAATTAAATAATCTCGGTATTAAGCCGATCCGCAGCGGTTTTGTATTGCTTACTAAAGATTCACGCAAAGCTAAACTTTATCCCGCCACATCATTTGATAATAAAAACACAATTTCATTTACAGGTGAATTTGAATTTACAGGTCATCCTGTTTATGAAAAACAATATGAGATCTGGCGGAAGAAGGAAAATTATTTTCCGGTTTTAGAAGATGATTTATTAAAATCATATTATAAAATTCTTGCCAAGGGACTTTCAATTCCTTATAAAAATTTTCCGACGGATAAAAAACAGTTCGGGACTTTTCTTCCTTTTTCAGAAGGATTCCTTTTTACCTGGAGCAGTGAACCATACTCAAAAAGTGAGATCAATATACTCGAACGGTTTAAGAACATACTTGATCTTACTATCAGAAGATATCTTGATCTGAAAAACGCCGAAGCGCAGTCCCGCGAATCACAGATCGAAGCTTCTCTTGAAAGAGTCAGGTCAAAAGCCATGGCTATGCAGACGAGTGATGATCTGAGCATGGCGGTATCAGCTATTTTTGAAGAACTGGAAAAACTGGAACTGGGGGCAATGAGATGCGGAATTGGAATCATCAATAAAGAGAAAAAGAGTGTGGATGTTTGGGCTTCAGCTATAACTGACGGGCAAAAAATAATTGAGTTATCCGGGGATGAATCAATGGACTCTCACCCGCTTCTTAAAGGAGCGTTTGATGCATGGCTTAGGCAGGAAGATTTTTCTTATTTGCTTCAGGATGATGACCTATTAAATTATTATGAAGTGATGGTGGGAAGTAGTCTGGAAATTCCGGATTCCCATTTAATATTACAAGGTGATGAAAAGCAAAAGCAGTTTTATCATGTTTCTGTATTTCAGGCAGGTGGTTTATTTGCGTTCCGTGAAACAGAATTTCCCGAAGAGGCAAAAATTGTGATGAAGCGTTTTGCAGATGTTATTAATTTTACTTACACGCGGTTCAATGACCTGACACAGGCTGAGGCGCAGGCAAAGGAAGCAAAGCTTGAAGCTGCGCTTGAAAGAGTAAGAGCAGAAGCTTTGATCATGAGAAAGCCCGAAGATATGCTTGATGTCTGCAAAGTCATTTCAGAGCAGCTGATTCTTTTAAATGTAAATGAGATAAGAAATACGCAGACTGCAATTCTTAACGAGGGAAAAGAGTCATATCAAAATTATGAATATTTCCCTGACTACAATGAAAGCACTATTAGTGAAATTAATTATAATCTTCATCCGAAGGTGACGGAATTTGTAAATGAGATTAAAAAATCAGCGATGCTTTTTTTATGACAACTTTTGAAGGAAAGGAGTTAGAGGAATGGAGGGACTACAGAAACAGTACAAATCAGAAACGTGATCCTAAATTAGAAAAGGCAACTTCACTTCAGTATTATTTTTTTTCAATCGGTCCGGGGGCATTAGGAATTTCTACTTATATTCCTCTGAACGAAGATCAGATAAACATTTTCAAACGCTTCCGCAATGTATTTGAACTTGCTTACAGAAGATTCACCGACATTGAACAGGCCGATGCGCAGGCGCGTGAAGCGCAGATTGAAGCTTCGCTTGAAAGAGTTCGTAGCCGGACATTAGCTATGCAAAAAAGTGATGAGCTTGCTGAAACTGCTGCTGTTGTTTTTAAACAGCTGATCAATCTCGGTATTGAGCCTAACCGTTTATATATAGGGATAATCAATGATGACAGCGGGGACATCGAAGCCTGGGCAACAGATGAAGACGGCTCAAAGGTAAGCAAAGAGTTTACACTTAACATAAACGCAAATGCTTCAGTTAAAAAAATGTATGACGGCTGGGTATTTAAGGAAAAATCTGTGATCATTGATATGCAGGGAAAAGAACTGGAAGCTTATCTGCATTATTTGCATGATGTGCTGCAAGTTCCTTTTAAAGGAGGACTATCACAAAACAGAAGAGTTCAGAACATTGCTTACTTTTCCAAAGGATTTATAGGAATTGCTTCACCTGACCCGCAGCCGGAGGAGACAGCGATTTTACTCGAACGGTTTGCCGCTGTTTTCAATCTTACTTTTACACGGTTCAATGATCTGCAGATTGCGGAGAAACATGCAGTGCAGGCAGAGCTAGATCTTATCAAACTTCAGACCGAAAAAAATCGCGCTGAAGAAGCGCTGACGGAACTCAGGTCAACACAGGCTCAGCTTATTCAATCCGAAAAAATGGCATCACTGGGTGAACTTACAGCAGGCATTGCCCATGAAATTCAGAATCCGCTGAACTTTGTGAATAACTTTTCAGAAGTAAATGTTGAACTCATAGATGAATTAAATCAGGAGATCGGGAAAGGAAATTTTGATGAAGCTGCCTTAATTGCTAAAGACATTAAGGATAATGAGGAGAAGATAAAGCATCATGGAAAGAGAGCAGAAGCCATTGTCAAAGGAATGCTTCAGCATAGCCGCAGCAGCAGTGGTGTGAAAGAGCCTGTAAACATAAATGCTTTAGCTGATGAGTATTTACGTCTTGCTTATCACGGACTCCGCGCAAAGGACAAATCATTTAATGCAAAAATGGAAACGGATTTTGATAAGAGTATCGGTGAAATAAATATTGTACCGCAGGAGATCGGAAGAGTTATTCTGAATTTAATTACAAATGCGTTTTATGTTGTGGATGAAAAAATGAAATCAGGGATTATAAATTATGAACCGAAGGTTTCGGTAAGCACTAAAAAGAACGGCTATAATATTGAAGTGAGAGTAAAAGATAACGGTAACGGAATTCCGCAAAAAGTTTTAGATAAAATATTTCAGCCGTTTTTTACTACAAAGCCGACGGGACAGGGAACAGGGCTTGGGTTGAGTTTGAGTTATGATATTGTGAAAGCTCACGGCGGGGAGCTGAAAGTGGAAACGAAGGAAGGTGAAGGATCGGAGTTTATAATAATTTTAGCATTTAATTGATGTTATGAAATTATCCAAAGAGCTGAAATCAGAAGTGATGCAGGTTTATGATACCTGGTGGCATAGTTATTTGAACGGCGATGTGAAAACTTATGATTCATTTCTTGATGAAAATTACCGGTTTGTCGGATCAACAGATGCGGAAAATTATTTAGACAGATTAGACACTACAAAATTTTTTGAGGCAACTGCCTATCAGTTAGCGGGAAAAGCCCAATTAAGAAACAGGACTGTGAATTTGGAGATTATAAATGAACTGATATTTATTACTGATCTGGCTGATGCATATTTTCTTTATGATGCTGAATGGTCATACTATTCCAAATTCAGATTTACATCAGTAATTAAAAAGAGTGAAGCCGGTCTGAAGTTTATTTACCAGCATTTCTCAGCACCAGATTCCAAAGCAGGCGAAGGAGAAACAATTGGATTTGAAAAAGTAGCAAATGAAAATATTGAACTTCGTGATGCAATAAAAAGACGGACAATTGACCTGGAGAATAAGAACCGGGAGCTGGAAGCTACAATGAATGAACTGAAAGCCACTCAGGCACAGCTTATCCAATCAGAAAAAATGGCTTCCCTCGGTGAGCTTACAGCGGGAATTGCTCATGAAATTCAGAACCCGCTTAATTTTGTCAATAATTTTTCTGAACTAAACACTGAACTGCTCTCAGAACTGGAGGATGAAATTGAAAAAGGAAATACTGCAGAGATGAAAGCATTAACCGATGATATTAAAGCAAACGAACAGAAAATAAATCATCACGGCAAAAGAGCAGATGCGATTGTAAAAGGAATGCTTCAGCACAGCCGCACAAGCAGCGGAGTGAAAGAGCCGACTGATATCAATGCACTGGCTGATGAATATTTACGTCTGGCATATCACGGTTTGAGAGCAAAGGATAAATCTTTTAATGCAACAATGAAAACTGACTTTGATGAAAACATAGGAAATGTTAATGTTGTACCGCAGGATACAGGAAGAGTAATACTTAATCTTATTACAAATGCATTTTATGCGGTAAATGAAAAGAAGAAGCAGAATAAGCAAGGATATGAACCGACAGTTTCAGTCAGTACAAAAAATGCAGGTGAAAAAATTGAGATAAGAGTATCGGACAACGGCAACGGAATTACTCAGAAGGTTGTTGACAAAATCTTTCAGCCGTTCTTTACTACAAAGCCGACGGGAGAGGGAACAGGTCTTGGTCTGAGTATGAGTTATGATATTATAAAATCGCATGGCGGAGAGATTAAAGTCGAGACGAAAGAGGGTGAGGGAGCGGAATTTTTAATTCTGCTGCCAGTATCTGTTAAAAATTAATTTATTCACATGAAAACAATTGCCTGTATTTTATATTTCATTTTATCATCACTGAATGTGGCAGCGCAATACGAGAAAATTGACAGCCTGAAATTAATTCTGCAGGAGGAAAAAATTGATACGGCTGTTATCGGTAAATTGATTCAGATCGGAAGGTTATATTCAAATATTAAAAATGATTCCGCATTAATATTTTTACAGGAAGCACTTCGGTTGTCAGAAAAGACGGGTTATAAAATTGGTGAAATCAAGTCAAGAAGGTACTATGCAATTTATCTTAAGGATGTTAAATCAGATTATGCAGCAGCTCTGGATATATATCTGAAAAACCTTAAAGCTGAAGAGGAAGCAGGCGACACTAATAATATATTTCTTGACGTCAGGGATATTTCCGGTATTTATGCAATCATTGAGGATAAACAAAAAGAGTTGGAATACATTAATAAGCTGAGAAGTTTAATAAATTCCGGCATAACAAAAGACAGTATAAAATTAATAAATTATAAATTGATACTGAATGTCCGGCTTGGATTATTTTACAGCAATCCTAAAATGAACAAACTTGATTCTTCAAAATACTACAGGACTCTGGTTTATAATCTTGGTTTGAAAAATAAGGTCCCGGTCTGGATAGCACTTGGCAGCGGAGGACTGGGTGAAGTGTATCTGAATATGAAAAATGCAGATTCCGCAGTTTATTATTATCACATCAGCAGGCAATCTGCATTACAAATCAACCGTTATGATCTTTACGGTGAAAGTCTTTTAGGGCTGGGCAAAGCTTATCTTGAAGAGAAAAAGACAGACTCAGCTCATTATTACGGAATAAATGCTTACAATTTTATGGAGAAAGAAAAAGATGCAGCAAGAATGATGGCTGCTTCTGAATTGCTCGCCCAGATATATTATGCAAAAGGTCAGCCCGACAGTGCATATAAATTTCTTAAACAAACGATTCAGGTAAAAGACAGTCTTTTCAGTTCCGAGAAGATCTACAGAATTCAAAATCTTGGTTTTACCGAGACACTTAAAAAACAGCAGGAAGATCAAACCAAAAAGGAAGCATTGCAGGAGTATAAGTCAAAGTTACAAATATATAGTTTGATTGGAGGTCTTGCAGTTTTGTCATTAATCATTTCTATGCTTTACAGAAATAATCGTCAGAGAAAATCTGCAAATGTAAAAATTGAGAAAGCATATGAGGATTTGAAATCAACACAGGCACAGCTTATCCAATCAGAAAAAATGGCTTCCCTCGGTGAGCTTACAGCGGGAATTGCTCATGAAATTCAGAACCCGCTTAATTTTGTAAATAATTTTTCTGAACTAAACACTGAACTGCTCTCAGAACTGGAGGATGAAATTGAAAAAGGAAATACTGCAGAGATGAAAGCATTAACCGATGATATTAAAGCAAACGAACAGAAAATAAATCATCACGGCAAAAGAGCAGATGCGATTGTAAAAGGAATGCTTCAGCACAGCCGCACAAGCAGCGGAGTGAAAGAGCCGACTGATATCAATGCACTGGCTGATGAATATTTACGTCTGGCATATCACGGTTTAAGAGCAAAGGATAAATCTTTTAATGCAACAATGAAAACTGACTTTGATGAAAACATAGGAAATGTTAATGTTGTACCGCAGGATACAGGAAGAGTAATACTTAATCTTATTACAAATGCATTTTATGCGGTAAATGAAAAGAAGAAGCAGAATAAGCAAGGATATGAACCGACAGTTTCAGTCAGTACAAAAAATGCAGGTGAAAAAATTGAGATAAGAGTATCGGACAACGGCAACGGAATTACTCAGAAGGTTGTTGACAAAATCTTTCAGCCGTTCTTTACTACAAAGCCGACGGGAGAGGGAACAGGTCTTGGTCTGAGTATGAGTTATGATATTATAAAAGCTCACGGTGGAGAGCTGAGGGTGGAGTCTAAGGAAGGAGAAGGGGCGGAGTTTGTCATAAGTTTACCAAACTAAATTTATTTTATATAATGAAAATATTAGTCGTTGACGACGAGAGAGATATTCAAACTTTGTTTGAACAGCGTTTCAGAAAAGAAATAAAAGATAAGATAGTTGAATTTGTTTTTAAATTTTCCGGAGAGGATGCACTTGAATATCTGAATATTAATAAAGAAAAACAGGAAGCGATATTGATCCTGTCTGATATAAATATGCCCGGGATGAGCGGACTTGAATTGCTTGAGCATATCAAACAAAAATATCATAAGCCGCCTCCGGTTGTTATGATGATCACTGCTTACGGTGATGGTGAAAATTACAGAATAGCGCAGGAGCTTGGGGCAGATGATTTTTTAACCAAGCCTGTTGATTTCACATTATTAAAAGAAAAACTAAAAATAAAAAACTAATGGCAAAAATATTAGTGGCTGATGACGAGCCGGATCTGGAAATCCTCATCAAGCAGAAATTCCGTCAGAAAATAAGAGAGAAGGAATATGAATTTGTATTTGCTGTGAACGGAAATGACGCTCTTGATAAAATATCACAACACAGTGATATTGATATTCTGTTAAGTGATATCAATATGCCGGAAATGGACGGACTGACATTGCTGAGTAAGATGAATGAATCAAGTCCGTTAATAAAATCGGTAATAGTTTCTGCATACGGTGATATGGATAACATACGCACAGCTATGAACCGCGGTGCATTCGATTTTATTACCAAGCCGATCAATTTTGAAGACCTTGCATTAACTATTGAAAAAACGCTAAAATATGTTTTGCAGATCAGAGATACTTTGAATGCAATTAAAGAAAATAATATTCTCAAACTTTATGTTGATGAAACAGTGATAAATTTTATGAGCGGACACGAGTTTGAATCGTCTTTAATGGTCAATGAAAATATTGAAGCATCGGTTGCCTTCATTGATATCTGCGGATTTACATCAATCAGTGAATCTGAATCCCCGGATAAAGTTGTAAACATGCTTAACAGTTATTTTGATATCATCGTGAAAGAAATTATTGATCAGGGCGGTTATATAGATAAATTTATCGGAGATGCGATCATGGCTGTATTCAAAGGTGACTTTCATATAGACAGAGCAATTGATTCATGTATCTCCATAAGATCAAAAATTAACAGTATCCCGAATTTGCCGGATAAAATTTCTTTTAAACCAAAAGTTGCTATCGGTATCAACAGCGGTGAAATGATATCAGGTAATATTGGTTCGGCAAATCTCCGCAGACTTGATTATACGGTGATAGGAGATACGGTAAATACAGCTCAGCGTCTGCAGTCTGCAGCAGAACCGGACCAGATACTGATCAGCGAAAGTGTTTATAAAAAAATTAAGGAATCATTTAACTGCCTTAAACGCGGAGAAGTGAATCTTAAAAACAAATCTAATCCTGTCAGTATCTTTGAAGTGATGGAATGAAAATGATAAAAAACAACTATTTCATTTTATCTGGCGCAATGGGAGGCGGAAAATCTGCAATTATAAAACATCTCCGAAAAAAAAACTATATTTGTATTGACGAACCTGCAAGACGGATTCTGGAAGAGCAGAGAAGTGTTGTCGGGAATGGTGTTCCTGAAAAAGATCCTGAGCTGTTTTGTCAGCTTATGCTTTCACGATCTCTTCATCAATTTAAATCAAACGCTGATTATGAAGGTCCGGTGATCTTTGACAGGGGAATACCGGACTTGATTGCTTATGCAGATCTTTTTGGAATAATTAAAAATGTATATATGAATGCAGCAAAAATTTATCTGTATAATAAAAACGTTTTTATGTTTAATGGTATCGAAGAAATTTATACTACTGATAATGAGAGGAAAATGGATTTTGTGGCTGCTGAAAAATTCGGATTTAAAGTTAACGATATTTATAAAGAGCTTGGCTACAATGTGACAGAAGTACCGTTTCTTTCTGAAGAAGAGAGATCGGAGTTTATCATAAATATGATTGAACATTTGAATTACAAATAACCGAAAACTCTATTTTAAGAAAAATTTAATACATTTCTTGTAAAAACATCAATAATTATTTTTATACAATTCTAATTTGGATCTGAATGTTTAGGTTAGTTTATTAACAATTAAAGTAGTTTGTGTTTATTTTGATTCCTGATAAAGTCATACCCTGTATACAAGACAAGAAATACCTTCCAGTGAGATTCGAAAAATCTTATACTATAGTTAGCTCACTTTTTTTAAAATTACCCGAATTTATTTTTCCGGAAAAAATAATATTGAGATTTTTTCAATATCAGGAGAATAAATAGTAATGGAGAATTTTTTTATATGCTTAATGAAAATTCTCAGACTTAACAACTAATAACCGTTTTTATCAGAAAATGGATTTGGTAGTTTACTAAAAGATTTGAAAATAAGTTAATATCCGAATATATATATAATTTGAAATACATCACCAGAACAGTTTGGATATTGTCAGTAATAAGTCTTCTGACAGATATGGCAAGCGAAATGCTATATCCGGTAATGCCGATATACTTAAAGTCTATCGGCTTTTCAATCTTGCTTATTGGAATACTTGAAGGAGTTGCAGAAGCGACTGCAGGACTTAGCAAAGGATTTTTCGGAAAACTTTCAGACACATCAGGCAAAAGGGTTCCGTTTGTACAGATCGGTTATGCATTAAGCGCAGTGTCAAAACCGATGATGGCGGTTTTTATTTTCCCGCTCTGGATATTTTTTGCAAGGACAATTGACCGTTTCGGAAAAGGCATCAGAACAGGTGCAAGAGATGCAATCCTTTCAGACGAAGCGACAAAGGAAACAAAAGGAAAGGTCTTTGGTTTTCATCGATCTATGGATACTTTAGGAGCTGTGATAGGTCCGTTATTTGCCTTAGTTTATCTTTACTTTTATCCTAACAACTATAGTACGCTTTTCTTTATTGCATTTATTCCCGGCCTTCTGGCTATTCTTGCTTCGTTTTATTTGAAAGACAAAAGAATTAAAAATCAGACAGTAAAAGTTTCCACACCGTTCTTTTCATTTTTCAGCTATTGGCGGGAAAGTCCTGCAGAATACAGGAAAGTTGTAACCGGATTTCTTGTCTTTGCATTGTTTAACAGCTCTGACGTTTTTCTATTACTAAGAGCAAAAGAATCCGGGCTTGAAGACACTATGGTAATAAGCGCATATATTTTTTATAACCTTATATACGCATTGTTTGCTTTTCCGGTAGGAATAATTGCTGACAAGATCGGATTAAAAACTATTTTTATTTCAGGACTGATATTATTTGCGGTAGTCTATTTTGGAATGACTTTAAGCGTAAATATATATTTGTTCTTCGTACTGTTTTTTTTATATGGTATATATGCTTCAGCAACGGAAGGAATTTCAAAAGCATGGATCTCAAACATAACAAATAAAAAAGATACAGCAACTGCAATCGGTACTTATTCAGGATTTCAAAGTATCTGTTCACTGATTGCTAGTACGCTGACAGGGCTGATCTGGTACCGGTTCGGCGCTGAGGCAGCATTTGTAACTACTGCATCAGTTACAGTTTTAGTAATAATTTATTTTCTGACAATACCGAAACCGATTAAGGTAAGCAATGTTTGAAGTAAAACTTAAAGGAGAAGATTTTTGGCAGATAAATATAAATTTCTATAAAAAATAAATTAACTCAAAGCTGAAAAAAAAGATTATACTTTATGAAATTCTCTAAAAATTTAAACAATGAAAACTAATTACTCCGGAAAAGAAAGTAAAATTACCGGATTAACCTCTGAAGAAGTAATAAAGAAGCGTGAACTTTTTGGAGCTAACCGGTCAGCTCAGACAAAGAACCTCCTGTTCGAAAATCTTAAGTCGGTTTTTCTTGAACCAATGTTTATTTTATTGCTTGCTGCCTGCTGCATTTACTTTATTCTAAATGAATTATCAGAAGCTTTTACAATGCTTGCCGCTCTTTTATTTGTTACAGGTATTGATGTATTCCAGAATTTCAGGAGTCAGAAAGCAATTAAAGCATTGAGCCGGATCACCAAAAGTAAGACTAAGGTATTAAGGGATTCGGAAACAATTCAAATTGATTTTGAAGATGTGGTAACAAATGATATTGTTATTTGTGAAGAAGGTGATATAATTCCTGCTGATGCTGATATTATTTCTTCAAATGATTTTTCATTGAATGAAGCTATTCTTACAGGCGAATCAGTATCCGTTGAAAAATTCTCCGGAGATAAAATAATGCAGGGGACTCTTGTAGTAAGAGGATATTGTCAGGCAATAGTAACTGCAGTAGGAATAAAAACTACACTCTCCGGGATCGGCGAATTAGTGTCAGGTACTGGCAAGGAAAAAACTCCATTGCAGATCAAGGTTGCGAATTTTGTAAGAGTAATGGTAATTGCAGGAAGCGCTGCATTCGGTTTTGTATGGATTTATTACTGGTGGGAAAGCGGAAGTGTTATTCACGGATTACTTCATGGTCTGACGATGGCGATGTCGGTACTTCCCGAAGAAATCCCGGTTGCATTATCTACATTCATGGCGCTCGGAGCTTATCGTTTGCTTAAACTCGGAGTGATAGCCCGCAGTCCCAGGGCTGTAGAAACACTTGGTTCAGCAACAGTAATATGTGTTGATAAAACAGGAACGCTTACTCAAAACCTTATGAATGTCCATAGTACATTTGATATAAAGACAGGTGAAGAAATTGATTTCAATAAAGCCGCAAAAACATCCGAAATACTTGAATATGCAATGTGGGCTAGCGAGGAAAGTCCATTTGATCCAATGGAAAAATCCATTCATCAGTTTTATACGAGATTATATAAAACTGATGAAAGAGAAAATTTCAGAATGGTAAAAGAATTTCCTCTTTCCGGATCTCCGCCGGTGATGACACATATATATCAGAATGATAATAAGGATTTTATCCTGAGCTGCAAAGGTGCGCCGGAAGGGGTTTTGAAATTATGTAAAATGTCTGAAGAAGAAAAATCGAAAGTGTTGAAACGCAGCGAAGAATATGCGGAAAAAGGATTAAGAGTTTTAGGAGTAGCCAAAGGTCACTGGAATAAACAGGAATATCCCGAAACCCAGGAAGAAATAGAATTTGAATTCCTCGGAATAATTTCATTCTATGACCCGCCGGATCCTCACATACCTAAAGTCATTCAAAGTTTTTATGATGCGGGAGTGGATGTGAAAATGATCACGGGGGATTATTTAAAAACAGCTGTTGCAGTTGCCAGGGATACAGGTATAAAGACGGACAGAGTTATTACGGGAAAAGAACTTTCTGAAATTAAAGATGATGAACTTAAAAATACAGCTCCTTCTATAAATATTTTTGCAAGAGTAAATCCGGAAACAAAGCTAAGAATAATTGAAGCTCTGAAACAGTCGGGAGATATAGTGGCAATGACAGGTGACGGAGTGAATGACGCGCCTGCGCTGAAATCAGCACATATAGGTGTTGCTATGGGAAAGAGAGGTACTGAAGTTGCAAAAGGAGCTGCAGGTCTTGTACTTTCCGGTGATGATCTGTCGAAAATGACAGACGCTATTTTCCTGGGAAGAAGAATAAATGAAAATTTAATAAGAGCGATCAGATATATTATTTCAATTCATATACCTATCATTCTGCTTGTAATGCTTCCGATATTTTTATGGTGGCTGCCCGATACATTGTTTACACCGATTCATGTGATTTTTCTTGAACTTATAATGGGACCGACCTGCTCTATTATTTATGAAAATGAACCGGCTCTAAAAGAGGAACTGATGAAACCTGCGGATTCCGCAAACAATAATCTAATGAGAACATCTCAGCTGGTGATAACAATAATTCAGGGTTTAATGATAACTCTCGGCTGTGTATTAATAGGTCTATACGGAAGTTATATGGAATATGACGATGTAAAAATCCGTACTCTGATCTTCAGCACGCTTATAATTTCCAATATATTTCTTACGCTTCTTAACCGTTCATTTACTAAAACAATTTTTGAAACAATAAGACGTAAAAACAATCTGATACCATTCATTATTTCAATATCGATTTTACTTTTGCTTTTGATAGTTAATATCCCTTTTTTAAATGATCTTTTCGATATGTCGCCTTTAAAAGCTGATGAATTTATGCTCCCTGTCCTGACCGCATTTGCAGCGACATTCTGGATAGAACCGATAAAATATTTCCGGTTCCGGAAAAAAAGAATGTAATTGTAATATCATATATCTAAATAAGATAATAAATTGTGTTCATTAAATATGAAACGGACGAAATTTCATTTTCCGGTCTCGGTAAATGAGATCACATTTAAAATCAGACTATGGATATTATATCAATCATAACCGGACTGGCAGCAGGTATTATTGTATCTTATGTAATTTTTCATCTGCTGAATAAAGCAAATAATGTATCAAAATCTGATTTTGATATGCTGAATGAAAAGTTTAAGGAAGCTGACATTCAAATGAAAATATCACATGACAGGCTTTTAACTCAGCAGAATGAACACGCAAAGCTTAGCTCCAAGCTTGACTCTAAAGAATCCGAACTCTGCAGTCTTCAATTTAAATCCTCTGCTCTTGAAACTAACTTTACTAATAATGAAAAGAAAATTTCCGAACTGATAATCACTTATGATGAGCAAACTAAATTAATAAATTCTTTACAAAGCGAAGTGAATTTGCTGAAACAGAAATTAGCTGAAAAAATAGCAAATAATAATTCATTGTCTGAGAATTTAAAAGATCAAAGGGTAACTAATCAAAAGAAAGATGAAATAATAAATCTGCTGACTGAGAATGTTAACAAACTCTCTTCTGAGAACAGTACACTATCAGCAAATAATAAATCATTAACTGAAAAGCTTTCAACTCAGAAGGAAGAGATAATTGAGATTCAGAGAACATCACAATTACAGTTTGAAAAAATTGCAAATCAGATACTGGAGGAAAAGTCAGGCAAATTTACAGAATCAAATAAGACAAATATTGAAGCGCTGTTAAAGCCTCTCGGAGAAAATATTGACAACTTTAAAAAAAGAGTTGAAGAAACTTATGATAAGGAATCCAAGCAAAGATTTTCGCTTGAAGAAAAAGTCAGAGAATTAGTAGAGCAAACAAACAAAGTCAGCAGCGAAGCGAATAATCTGGCGAATGCGCTGAAAGGGCAGGCAAAGAAACAGGGCAACTGGGGAGAGATGATACTTGAAAGCATTCTGCAAAAATCAGGACTTGTAAAAGACAGGGAATATTCTCTGCAGCCTACAATTAAAGATGCTGAAGGAAAGAACTTAAGACCAGACGTCCTTGTGAAACTTCCGGACAACCGTCTTATAATAATAGACTCGAAAGTTTCGCTGGTCGCATATGATAATTTTTCATCGGCAGAAACAGCTGAAGAACAGTCACTACATCTGAAAGAACATTTGAGATCAATTTACAGACATATCGATGATCTGCAAAGTAAAAGTTACGATAACCTTGAGGCTTCACTTGATTTCACAATGATGTTCGTTCCGATAGAACCTGCATATCTGATTTCAATTCAGACGGATCAGGATCTCTGGGCTTATGCATATAAAAAAAGAATTTTGCTGATAAGTCCGACAAACTTAATAGCCTGTTTGAAATTAATGGCGGACTTATGGAAAAGAGAAATGCAGAGTAAGAATGCAATGGAGATAGTAAAAAGAGGTGAACTGCTTTATGAAAAATTCGTCAGCTTTGTATCAACTCTTGAAGATGTCGGAAAACATATTGACAAATCGCAGGAGTCATACTCAACAGCGGTAAAGCTTCTAAACAGCGGAAGCGGACATTTGATCGGACAGGCATTGAAATTGAAAAACCTCGGATTAAAATCAAATAAGGAAATACCTTCATCACTTCTTACTGATGATATAGATTCAGAGGTTGATAATAAAGTGAAACAGATTGAATAAAAAAATATTAAACACAGTTCTTAATTCCATAAAAAGTAACTTATAATGTCCGGAATACGGATCCGGAAAAGTATGAATAAAGATAAGCCGATAGAAAGAAAAGATTACCTCAAACCTCTTAGCAGAGAACATCATCACGGACTTTTGCTTTGCTGGAAGATCAGGACGGGTTTTACAAAAGGCATTTCACCGGAAAGGATCAAAGCATACGCTGACTGGTTTTATAAAACATACCTTCTCCCTCATTTTGAGGCAGAGGAAAAATACGTTTTCCCTGTATTAGGAAATGAGAGTGATCTTATAATTAAAGCAACTGAAGAACACAGGCAGCTTACAGGTTTGTTTTCAGATAATGCTGACATTGAGAATTCTTTAAAGAATATTCAAACGAAACTGGAGGATCATATACGGTTTGAAGAAAGAGTATTGTTCAATGAAATTCAAAATTCAGCTACTGAAGAAGAAATTGAACTGATGCAAAAAATTCATAGTAACGATAAATTTATTGAGAACACGAGTGATGAGTTTTGGAAAAATTAATCAGAATAAAAAAACTTACGAATCAGAAAATCCTAACTTCTTATAATTGTTTAATAAATACAGTTCGTCTATAATTAAATCATTTAATAAATTATTAAAAATAAATATGACGCTTAAAGAATTTGTAAAAAAATTTGACGTTCCTGATTCGATCGTACTTCTTGAGGGTAAAAGAAAGGTTTTAAAAGAAGACGAGTTGAAACTTACAGCTTTAGGCAAACTGCTTTCAGAAAGAACGAAGCATATATTATTCAGAAGCGGCAATGCTGACGGCTCGGATTATCTTTTTTCAAAAGGCGTGGCGTTAGTGGATGATAAACGTTTACAAGTAATAACTCCGTATACCGGTCACAAGCAAAAAACAAATCTGGCTTATGAAACAATTTCTCTGGATGAAATAGTAACCTCTCTTGATCCTGAAGTAGTTTATGAATCCAAGAAGAATAAAAAAACCGAGAATATGATAGAACCTTACATTGATAAAAAAATTAATAATGGCGGTAAAAAAGATTTTACTGTAAGCGCGGCTTATATTATCAGAGATACTGTAAAAGTAATTGGGAATAAAAATAATGAAGTAAAGCCGTCTGCTTTTGGAATTTTCTATGACGATCTTAAATCACCTATGACAGGCGGCACAGGTCATACAATGAAGGTATGTGATAACTATAACGTCCCAAAAATAAATCAGACTGTTTGGTTTAAATGGCTGGAAGAATAATTTAAATAGAGTTTGAATTTTCTTTAGTTGTTAATATTTTACCCAAATTTTGCATCCTGAAAATTTAAACTAATTTTGAATGTGATATATTCTAAAAATATTACATGCAGCTTTTTTCAAATTAATAACAAAACAAATACAAATCTTTATTTATGAAATATTTTATAGTGCTGTTTTTTAGTCTGATGCTAATTGGATCGCTGAAATCACAGGAACTTGAACCAAGAAATTATGCAGTGCTTCCTGTAGGTTTAAATGTTGCAGCCTTAGGTTATATTTATTCATCCGGAGATATAGTTTCAGATGCAACTTCTCCAATAAAGGACCTGGAGTTAACTTCGAATTCATTTGTAGCAAGCTATGTAAGGACTTTTGGAATGTTTGGGAAACTTGCAAGGGTCCAGGTCCTCTCACCGTATGTTTTGCTTGGCGGTAATCTCAAGGTTAACGGAAGAGATACTTCTGGATCCAGATCAGGATTTGCAGATACAAAAATTAAATTCGGTATTAATCTTATAGGTTCTCCTGCAATGGAACCAAAAGATATGATGAAGTTTTCTGAAAAATTTGTGTTGGGAACTAGTGTGGTAATTACTGTTCCGACTGGACAGTATTATAATGAAAGATTAATTAATCTGGGTTCAAACCGGTGGGGGATAAAACCTGAAATTGGTATGTCATATAAACTAGGATCTTTCTATTTCGAATTTTTTACCGGTATATGGATGTTCACAAAGAATTCAGAATTTTTAAAAACCAACACCGTAACTCAGGAGCCAATACTTTCTCTTCAAAGTCATGTAAGTTATCTATTCCCGTCAAAGATCTGGATATCAGGAAATGTCGGATATTCCGGCGGCGGTGATTCACAGGTGAATGGAGTTGATAAGAATGATTTTCAGAGAAATGTCAGATCCGGTTTAACATTGTCTGTGCCTTTTTCAATCTCACATTCTGTCAAAGCTTCCGTTAACACCGGAGTTACAACCAGAGTGGGCGGTAACTTTACAACTTATTCACTGATCTATCAATACATTTGGTTTTAATATTCAGCCATACCGGATATTAAATTATATTTTTTAAAATTACCTGACTAATTATTTTAATTAATAATTAAACGGTTAACAGATTTTTTACAGAAATATTTAACTGCATTTAATATTTTTTTTAATATTTATCACTGTTTATTTTGCAAAAATGTCGCAGATTACGTTATCTTTTACTTTTAATCATAAGTGTATTCCTGATTTCCGGAAATTTGTATTCACAGGATAATATTGATTATTCAAAGCAAAAAGATTTAAAAGATGTTATAAGAAAAGTGTTCGGTTCGAAAAAAGATTCAATTGATCCGAGATTAAAATTTTCAGAAAAGCGGGAAGCGTCTTTTACTTTTTTACCGGGAATAAGTTATAATCCTGCCACGGCATTTGTACTTGGTTTTAATGCAACAAAATCATGGTATCTGGGGACTTCTAAGATTACAAACAATTCATCGGCAAATCTCGCAGCTTCATACACAACAAAGAATCAATTCAAGTTTTCACTTCAGCAAAATGTTTTTACTGACGATAATAAAATAAATTTTCAGGGAGATGCCAGACTCTGGCTTTTTGCACAAAACACATACGGGCTCGGATCAGCGACTAAACCTGATGATATTCAGGATATGGATTTTAATCTTATAAGATTCAATGAAAATATACTGATGTCGGCTAAAAAGAATTTATATATGGGTATTGGATATAGTCTCGAGTATTATTATAAAATTTCAACAGTTGACAGCAGCGGAATATTTAAGTATCCGAATCATCATAATACTTACAGTAAACTTCACGGGCTTGACAGCACGAAAAGCATTTCATCCGGACCTGTATTGAATTTTTATTATGACAGCCGGGACAATACTGTTAATGCATATAAAGGAGCAGTCGTAGATTTAAAATATTATAATTACAATACGATATTCGGAAGCCATTCCAACTGGCAAAAAATCACATTAGATGCCAGAGTATACAAATCATTAAATGAAAAAAAATCTTTAAAGCTTGCAGCGTGGGTTATGGGATCCTGGGTTTTAAACGGTCGGCCTCCGTATCTTTCGCTTACTTCCACGGGATGGGATAAATATAATACTTCAGGAAGAGGATTTATACAGGGAAGATTCAGAGGCAGACAATTTTTATACGGAGAAATTGAGAACAGAATTGATATTACATCTGACGGATTTATCGGGATGGTTCTGTTTGCAAATGCCACAACAGCAAGCGATCCGGACAGTAATATTAAATTATTTGATTCAGTAGAACCTGCAGGCGGAATAGGGATAAGAATTAAATTTGATAAATATTCGAGAACAAATATTGGAATTGATTACGCAATTGGTAATTACGGTTCATCGGGAATATTCATGAGTATAGGAGAATTTTTTTAATAATATAATTAAACTCACAATTTTGTTACTTATGAAATATTATATAAAAAAATCCGATAATACTTTTCTGAAATACTAATCTCCTGCTTATCTCTTTTAATTTTCGTATTTTAACAATTAAAATTCCATACCGCCCTTGTAGCTCAGGTGGATAGAGCAGCAGTTTCCTAAACTGCGGGCCGGATGTTCGAGTCATCCCAAGGGCACGTAAAATTCAAACAGACCTTAGATTTATCCGACCTATTATGAACAGCAATAATAAAGTTGCATTGGTGACCGGAGGCGCAAAAAGACTTGGTAAGTATATTTCCATTTCGCTTGCCGAAGCAGGATTTGATATAATTTTAAATTACAATTCAAGCACACAAAAGGAATTGCAAAAGGTGTTGATGGAAATATCAGCTACAGGAGTAAATGTCACACCGGTCAAATGTGATATTACAAATGTTACTGCAGTAAAAAAAATGTTTGCTTTAGTAAAAAAGAAATACGGTAAGCTTGATCTGCTTGTAAATAATGCAGCGATATTTAAAAAAACGGAATTCACAAAGACTTCCGAAAAGGTTTATGACAGTTTTCTTGATACGAATCTGAAAGGAGTTTTTTTCTGCTGTCAGGAAGCTGCTAAGATCATGCTCAAAAGTGATAATAAGATAAGCAGGATCATTAACATTGCTTCACTCGGAGCAATTGAGAACTGGACAGGATTTATACCATATTCTATTGCAAAAGCCGGTGTTATAAAACTCACAAAGCAGTTGGGAAAAAGACTGGCTCCTGATATACTTGTAAACGCGATTGCTCCCGGAACAGTCGTAATGGAAGATGATGAAAATGAATACATTGAAAATATAGAAAAGAATCCGATGAAAAAATTTGCCGGTCCGGAAGATGTTGTCTCTCTCATAAAATATCTTGCACTTGAAAATAAGTACATTACCGGTCAGACTTTTACAGTCGACGGAGGAAAGAGTTTGTGAGATCTATCGGAAAAATTAGCATTCGAAAATATTTTTTAATCTAAAATTATTAATGAAATTTTTAAACAAGTCACCTAAAGCTTATCATGATCTGGAGTTTTTAAATTCCCCTCAGGCAAGAGACATCAGGATACTGACAGAATATAAAGAACCACTTGAAAGATTAAGAAAGCAGAAAATTTTTAATACAGTAGTTTTTTTCGGTTCTGCAAGGACATTACCGAGAAAGACAGCCTTGAAAAATTTAAAGGAGATCAAAACTAAGATCAGGAATTCCGGAAGGATCACTACATTACTTAAACGTGAACTTAAAAGCGCCGAAACAAATCTTATGATGTCTAAATATTATGAAGACACTGTAGAGCTGGCGCAAATGATGACAGAATGGGCAATGGGTCTCGGAAAACCTCACAAATATGTGGTTTGCTCCGGCGGCGGACCGGGAATAATGGAAGCTGCCAATAAAGGCGCAATGAAGGCCAAGGGACTTTCAATAGGTTTAAATATTTCGCTTCCTTTCGAACAGTATCCGAATCCTTATATTACACCTGAATTAAATTTTGAATTTCATTACTTCTTCATGAGAAAATTCTGGTTTGCTTATCCCGCAAAAGCTCTGGTAATAATGCCGGGCGGATTCGGAACTCTTGATGAACTTATGGAAATACTCACACTTGTACAGACAAGAAAATTAAGAAAAAAAATTACTGTAGTGGTCTACGGTAAAGAATTCTGGGATAAAGTTATAAATATGGAAATGTTTGCAGAGCTGAATGTTATATCTCCGGAAGATCTGAAGCTGTTTAAATTTGTAAATACTCCGAAGGAAGCTTTCGATTATCTTACCAAAGAGCTTACAAAAAATTATGTTAACAAAGTAATTATATGATCATAAGCATGACAGGTTTCGGAAGATCAGAAGGGACTTTCAAAGGAAGAAAGTATTATGCAGAGATCAGATCTGTGAACAACAAATACAGCGACATTGGTCTGAGATATCCGAGGCAGTTTGCATCTTATGATCCTGAGCTTAAAGAGATAATCAGAAAGAAGATCTCCAGAGGAAAAATAAGCGTTACAATAACTTCTGAAAATCAGGAGGCGTCCGCAGGCATAATGAATATGGAACCCGGTATTATAAAAAAGTATGTTTCGGATCTTAAGAAACTGAATGAAGCTGTTGGTTCAGATGAAAAAATAAAACTAGAACATATAATAAGTCTGGCGGGCATGTTCAGTCCTGAAGCTGTAACCGAGACTAACGATTCAGAAAGAAAATTTTTATTCAAACTTCTGGAAAGCGCTGTGATTGATCTCAACAAAATGAAAAAGAAAGAAGGTGATTCATTAAAGAAAGATATCAGCGATAGAATTAATTTCATTAAAAAAGAATCTGAACGGATATCCGCGCTTTCAAACGGTAAAGCGGATCTTGTGAGAAAAAAGTTAAGGGAGAAGATCAATTCTATTTTAACAGATAAGAAATTAATTGACGAAAACAGATTAGAGACAGAGATCATTTTGTATTCAGAAAGAATTGATATTACTGAAGAGCTGATAAGATTAAAAAGTCATTTGAAATATTTTACCGATAATATTAAATCCGATGAGCTTTCGGGAAGAAGACTTAACTTTCTTGTACAGGAGATTAACAGGGAAGTAAACACAATTGCTTCAAAATCCATGGACGCGGAAATCTCTCAGAAAAGTGTGGAAATGAAAGAGGAACTTGAGAAGATCCGTGAACAATTACAAAACGTCGAATAAAAATTAAATGCTTTTTGTCATAGCTGCTCCATCCGGAGCCGGTAAAACAACGATAGTTAAGGAAATTCTGAATCAAATTCCGGAGCTTGTATTTTCTGTATCCGCAACTACGAGAAAAAAACGGGAAAATGAAAAAGACGGTGTGGATTATTTCTTTTATACTAAAGACGAGTTTCAGAATATGATTGACAGACATGAGCTAATAGAATATGAAGTTATTTTTAAAGGAGATTATTACGGAACATTAAAAACCCCGGTGGAAGATAATATAGCGGGCGGAATAAGTATGGTCTTTGATGTAGATGTAAAAGGAGCGCTGGCAATTAAAAAATTATACGGGAAAGATGCTGTCCTGATTTTTATAAAACCTCCGGATAATGATACTTTAAAGGAGAGACTTAAAAAAAGAGCGACAGAAAGCGCTGAGCAGATAAATGAACGAATAAAAAGGGTTGATTTAGAAATCGCAAAAGCCAAAGAATTTGATTATATTGTTTTAAACGAAAACCTTGAAAAGGCAATTGCTGAAGTAAAGCAAATAATATTAAGTAAAATAAATAAATAATATATGGCAATAGAAACATTAGACCTGGAGAAATTTGAGTCGAAAACCGCAAATCTATATGAATCAATAGTAGTAGCTTCAATGAGATCCAGACAGATCAATGATTCAATGAAACTGGAATTAAATCAAAAACTTGAACCGATAATCGCTAAGGAAACAGAAGACGATACAATTATGAATCAGGATAAGCTTAATATTTCACTTGAGTTTGAGGTTAGGGAAAAACCTACCATTCAGTCTGTTCATGAATTAATGGAAGACCGTCTTAACTACAGATTCAAAAATGAGAAAGACAGCGAGTAATTAAGATCTTTAAAAATTCAAAACAATTTTAATATCCCGTCATTTTCGGGATATTTTTTTTATCGGAAAAATGCTTGAAGGTAAAAAAATTCTTATAGGTATATCAGGCGGGATAGCAGCTTATAAAATTTGCTATCTCGTAAGATATTTCATCAGACATGGCGCTGAAGTAAAAGTCATAATGACACCAACGGCTGTTAATTTTGTTTCCCCTGTTACTCTTTCCGCATTATCAAAAAATGAAGTTATAATTAATATGTTCTCACCGCATGAGGATATTATTAAACTAGAAAAAGCGGAGACGAAGACCTGGCATGTCAATCTCGGACTATGGGCTGATGTTTTTATAATCGCTCCTGCAACTGCAAATACTCTTGCAAAGATCAATCACGGAATATGCGATAATTTTTTATTAACAGCGGTACTGGCTGCAAGATGTCCCGTCTTTCTCGCGCCTGCGATGGATGATGACATGATTAAAAATCCTGTTTCAAAAAATAATATAAAGTCATTACAGGATTACGGATACAGAATTATTGAACCCGAATATGGTGAGCTTGCCAGCGGACTTACAGGCGAAGGAAGAATGGCTGAACCGGAAAAAATATTTGAAATAATAAAAGAGATTTTAACTCTGCGAAGCGATCTAAAAGGAAGGAAAATTCTTATTACAGCAGGACCAACAGTTGAATTTCTTGACAGAGTTAGATTCATTACAAACTCATCCACCGGAAAAATGGGATTTGAAATTGCAAGAGCAGCAAATGACAGGGGAGCATCAGTTACTTTAGTGACAGGTCCTGTTGGTTTAAATGATATTCATGGAGTAAAGAGAATTAATGTAAAGACAGCTGATGATATGTTTATGGCGGTAAAATCCAATTACAAAAATAAAGATCTCATAATAATGTCTGCTGCAGTTGAGGATTTTGTACCTGTGAATACAGGCACCGGTAAGATTAAGAAAGAAGAGAAGGAAAATTTTATATTCGAATTTAAAAGAGCGGTTGATATACTCCAGTATATAGGTGAAAGGAAAAAGAATTTTAAACTTATAGGATTTGCGCTTGAAACTGATAATGAAATCGAAAATGCGCGGGCAAAACTGAAGAAAAAAAATCTTGATATGATTGTCTCTAATAATCCGGACAGCGAAGGTTCGGGATTCGGAACAGATACAAACAAAGTAAATCTTATTACTTCAAAGAACATAGAAAGTATTCCGCTTATGAGCAAGTATGATGTTGGCAATGCAATACTTGATAAATATCTGAAAATGAAATGAAGCAGAATAAGTTAAATATTGAAAAAGATATTTCTGTACATATTCAATTTTTGAAGAGATATAATATATTCCCTTTACATAATGACGCATTGATGTTAACTGAAGCTCTTAAGAGTCTTGAAAATTCTGATATGAACGAAACCGAAGATACAGGGAAATTGAAAATTAATTCTGCAGGAATGATAAGTCAGGATGCAAATATTGTTTCGGAAAATATTGTGAGTTCCAATCCAGTGAAGATAAAAGAATTTAAAAATGAAACGCTGAATAAATCTGAAGAAAAAAAAATAATTTCGAAAAAAATTGAAAACGATAATCCGGATTTTACTGAAGTAAGTAAACTGAAAGATACGGTAAGTAACTGCTTTAAATGCAGAGAACTTTCTCAGCTGAGAAACAATGTAGTATTCGGAAGCGGCAATGAAAATGCAGATCTTGTAATAGTCGGCGAAGCGCCGGGCGCTGATGAGGATAAGCAGGGCTTGCCATTCGTAGGCAGAGCCGGAAAATTACTTACTGATATTCTTAAAGCAATTAATTTTTCCAGGGAAGAAGTTTATATATGCAATATTCTCAAATGCAGACCGCCTGAGAACAGGAATCCGCTGCCGGATGAAATTCAAAACTGCGAACCGTATTTATTTAATCAGTTGAAACTGATTAAGCCAAAATTAATTCTTGCTCTCGGAACGTTTGCATCTCAGACATTGCTCAGATCGAAAGAGCCGTTAGGTAAGCTGAGAGGCAGATTTCATTCTTATGAAGGAATAAAAATGATGGTAACTTACCATCCTGCAGCGCTGCTTAGAAATCCTGCCTGGAAAAAACCTACATGGGAAGACGTTCAGATGCTCAGGGCGGAATATGACATTATGAATAACATTTAAACTGAAATACATTAAAATTTTTTAATAAGAAGTTGAAAAAAGTATCTAAATATAAAAACAAAACTTTATTACTCGATAAGCCGGTCAATGAAGAAATGGAAATTGAGCATACCGGGAAAATCCCGCCAAATGCTCAGGACCTTGAGACAAAAATTCTGGGTTCAATTCTTATTGATAATAGTGTTATAAATGATGTCTTTGAAATAATTGACTCCAAACATTTTTACAGAAAAAAGAATGAATATGTATTTGATGCAATTAAAAACCTCGATCAAAAGAAAGAACCTATAGATCCGAGTACATTGAAAGAAGAGCTTCAGTTAACGGGGAAACTGGATATTATCGGAGGTATTGAATTTATTATAGATCTGACATCTTCTGTTGCGACTTCAGCAAATGCAAAATATTATTCAAGAATTGTTCTGGAAAAATATTTACTGAGAAATCTTATCTCAATTTCATCAGGTATTGCAGACAAGTGTTTCAATCCGACATCCAATACATTTTCAATTCTGGATGAAGCGGAACAAAGAATACTTGATGTATCCGAATCTCTTTCAAAAAAGAAAGTAATTTCCGTCAAAGATGAAATCGACAATCTTATTAACATGCTGGCTGAGCAAAAAGAAAATAAAAGCGGGCTTGTCGGTATTCCAACCGGATATTCAAGACTTGATGATCTGACGGCCGGCTTTCAGAATTCGGAATTAATAATAATCGCCGGGAGACCTTCTCACGGAAAGACGGCATTTTCCATGAACATTGCGCGGAATGCCGCAGTCGATCACGGTAAATCAGTTGCTATCTTTAGTCTTGAAATGTCTTTCAGAGAGCTAATACTGAGAATGCTATCAGGTGAAGCGAGAGTAAACGGTAAGAATCTTAAAACGGGAAAGACAACTACTGATGAGTGGAACAGAGTCATAAAAAGTTTTCATAAATTGAAAACAAATTTATACATTGACGATACAAGTGAGCTGTCAATACTTGAGATCAGGGCAAAAGCAAGAAAGATGAAAAAGGAATTTGGCATTGATATGATCATTGTTGATTATCTCCAGCTTGTAAAAGGTCCTGAATCGGCAGAAAGAAGAGACCTTGAGGTTGCATATGTTTCCAGAGGATTAAAAGCTCTGGCCAAGGAACTTGATATCCCTGTAGTAGCATGCGCACAGCTTAACAGAGCTATTGAGCAGAGAGGAAAAGAAAAGAGACCGCAGCTCGCTGATCTGAGAGAATCAGGATCTATCGAACAGGACGCAGACGTTGTTATATTTGTTCACCGACCAGCAATGGGGAAGAGTCTTAACAGAGATGATCCCGATTATCTTACTGAATTAAGAAAAGCGGAAATTATTATTGGTAAGCAAAGGAACGGTCCTATAGATGATTTTGAACTTGTATTCTTAAACGAATATGCGAAATTTGAAAATATGGATCATCATCCTGTTATTGAAATTCCCGGATATGTGAAATCAGATGATCCTTTTTAAAATATTGAATTCAGATATAAAAAAAACCCGGTACAGTTAAGTAACCGGGTTTTTTTATTAAGAAATAATCCTATCAGGATTTCTTTTCATCCTTCTTTTTTGAATCGCATTTTGTACCGTCTTCGCATTTGCCCTGAAGACCTTTTTCTTTAACAGAAGCTGCGATGATCTCAGGATTTGTTTCTTCACCTGAATACATAACTTTTATGCTTGTCATTTTGGAGACATTACATGTTTCTCCGTAAACAACCTCTTTAACGCCGCTGATTCCCATCAGATTTCCGGTCATTTCAGATTTACAGCCATCACAATGAATTTTATCAGTAACGAATTCATATGCAACATATCCGGTAAGATCATCATCGGATGTGTTACTTGCGCTGCTCATTTTATCTCCTGAGCAATCGCTTTTAGTTTCTGTGGTACCTGCTGTTTTTGTGCAGGATGTAGAGCAGTCTTTCTTGTCTTTATCGTCTGCAATTAAATTGTTGTTCTGAACATAAAAAATACTCAGAGCAACGATAACAACAAGTGAAGCAACTAAGATCAGTTTCTTTTTCATTTTGTTATAGTTTAGTTTATAAAAATATTTTTAAATTGATTATTCCTGAGTTTCATCTTCCAACGTATGAATTTCTATTTTAATTTCACTTTTACCGGTTTTTCTAATATTTTTTTTACAGTCTGTATTTTCTATTACTTCTCTGTTTATATTTATATTTACATTTTTATTTGTACTTGTGTAAAGTTTTTTATTTCTTTCCGATTTTTTTATAATCTCTTTTTTGAAAGCACCGCTGCTTTCTGAATTTAAATTTTTCACCAAAATATTCAAAGGCAGTTTCAGTCCCGGGGTCATAATTTATTGAACCGGTTTCTTTTGATTTACCTTTAACTTTGTTTCTCAATTTAGAATTCTCATTGTATACATAATTAAATTCAAAACCGTTTCCCTTTACAATATCCTTGTTGACCGAAGCTGAAAAACATTCTTTATTAATAACTGATCTTTGAAAACTTTGAATAGTATTGATATCAGCTGTCGTATTATTCAGACTTTTACTCTTTCTGATTTCGACAGATTTATCTTTTTTCTTCAAAAGGTTATTCAGTTCAGCAGTAAAGTCAATATTTATGTCAGGAACCGGCTTCTTTGTCCGTGCCTGATTATTTTTACTGTTATCTATTATTCCGCTTTCTGTAAATGCATTTGACGGCGTAAAACTGTTTTTAGACTTCCGGAATATTTTTTTGACTGAAGATATTTTTTGAGGATTGTTAAAATTTGATATAGCATCATCGCCGTTTAAAGGTACATTTATTTCCAGCTCATTTGAACTTAAAACTTTATTGAAAGATTTTTCAAGGTCAGTACTGAATTGATAATAAATGAACCCGGCTAACAGGGAAACAATCACAGAAGACAGATAATTTTTTTTATACTTCATAGTAATTGTAATACATTATATAATCCCGTTTTTTATTAATGCTAATATACAATTTTCTAACAAAAATTAAAATAATTTTTTAAAACTAAATTTATGAGAAATATCATACCGGAATCTGGCAAATTGATTAATTTTATAGATATTAAAATTTAAATTGTGTCTGCTTAAACATCATTAAACAAATTCTTTTCAAATTCTTATTTGATTCTTTTAATAGCAACAAGGGTTCTGTCATCAGAATATTTACCCTTTGTTGAAAATTTATTAACATCCTGTATGATCTTGCTGCAAATTTCTTTTGCATTTAGATCTTTATTTTCAAGTAAGATCTGCTTTAATCTGTCGTCACCGTAAAATAAAAAATCTTCATTCGTTGCCTCCACAATTCCGTCCGTATAAAGCAATAATATGTCATTCTTCTTGAAATTAATACTGTCCGAATAATATTTCTGATACGGTGCAGGACCAAGTACCGGACCGGTAGTTGATAAAAATTCTGTCTCACCTTTCTCAGAATTATAAAATATTGGCGGGTTTTGACCCGCATTTACATACTGGCAAAGTCCTTTTCTGTCCTTTATGAGCTCACAGTAAAAAAGAGTAACGAATCTTTCGTATGGAAATGTCTCATATACCAGATTGTTAATTTTCTTAACCATCGTAGTAAGCTTGATCTGAAATTCAACTCCCATTCTTAAAGCTCCCGAAACATAAAGAGCCTGCGCAGCCGCTGATATTCCTTTTGAAGCAGCATCACCAACAGCTATACCGACTCTTTCCTTGTCTTCGCTTTCTAAATAATCAAAAAAATCTCCTCCTACTATTTTATCCGGAATTGACAATCCGAACATTTCGAAATTGCCGAATTTCATTTCATGGTCTGGAAGAATGCTTTTTTGAATTTCGCGTGCTTTATTAAGCTCAAGGATATTCTCCTTTGCGGAAGATTCGATCCCTTTACTCCTTATTATTGAGCTGAGCGTCATACTTATAATATTCAGGGTATTTAAAAGATCATCTTCTATAAATTTTGCATTCAGCGCAATAAGATATTCATACAGATAGAAATTTTCATCTTTGTCATCTTTGAATTTATATCTTTCTCCGACTCCGGTAGCGGAGTAATGATAAATACCTTTATCAATAAGATATTCATCTGTTTCCTGAGCGATTACAGATCTGTACAGACCTACATCTTTAAACATCGGATACTGGTTAACGCTCAGTTCATAATTTTTTTCGATCAGATCCACATCACCCATTTGTTCGAAAAGCGAATATGAAGTCTTCTCTTTATTAAGCATCCATAATCTCCCGCCGATTATTTTTATTTCCTCGTTTCTGATAATTTGTTCAAGAACATAAGTGAGAAGCTCTTCATCATTATTAATTTTCGGCGCTTCCTTTACTATGTTTTCAATTGTTCTGAATAGTTTTTTTTGTTCCATATGTTTTTAGAGATAAATTATTGTTTAGTTTTATACGACTTCTTAAGATTATTCCTTTCCATATAAATATCTCCCAGCTCTGCTCCGACTACCAGTATCAGTGAAACATAATATATAAAAAAGATACTGATTACAATAGTAGCAAATGCTCCGTAGATCCTGTCATAACTTGCAACATTCAGAATATAAAATCCAAAAAGATATTTAAGGAGCTCAAAAAATATAGCGGTTACAAATGAGGAGTAAAATATAACTTTTTTATTGATCTTCCAGAAAGGGACAAATATATAAAGTATATAAAAGAGACAAAAAGAAATTATAAATCCCAGAATAACAGGGACCATTTTCTGGAAAAAACTAAGATCTATATATTCGCCGAATAAACCCTGGGAATAAGTTTCAATAATTGGCACTATACCTGTAATTGCAAGAGAAAGCAGAAGCAGAATAAGTGATATAATGACAAGAAAAAAATCCCTGATTTTTTCTTTCAGTAGACTTTGCTCGGCTTCGACTTTAAAAACTTTTTTCAATACTTCTCTCAAAGCGCTGAATACGCCGCTGGCAGTCCAGAATATACCAATTATACTGAGTAATCCGGTGACAAATGTATTAGTTGTAAGTTCTTTTGTTTTATCTATTAATTCAAATATTATCCGCTCTTTATACTGACCCGGTAGCGGGACGAAACTGTTGATATAATCAATTAATTTTCTCTGAACGGTCTCACTGTCCAGATAAATTCCTAAGAAAGTAAAAATAAGCAGGGCAAAAGGTATAAGACAGATCAGTATATTAAAGGATATTCCGGAAGACATTATCCATATATGATCATGATCAAATTTATAAAGGAGTTTATCGGAATAATAAATTATTCTTTCGGCATACTTATTCTTTTTGATCCGGTCAATAAAATTTTTCATTCTCAAAAAAGTTTACCGCAGTTATTTTCCACTTCTGTAATAAAATCAGTGTTGTAAATGATCCCGCTAAAATTCAGGATCTGATCACTTGTTATAATATCTTCCTTAATATGTTTTGAGAATTTTCTGATATATGAATACGCTTTTTCTGTTCCTGCTCCGCTTTTAAGCGGTCTTAAAAAATCCAATCCCTGCGCTGCGCATAAAAACTCTATAGACAAAATATTTTTCACATTATTGATCACATCATAACATTTTATTGAAGAGACTGATCCCATGGAGTTGTGATCTTCCTGATTAGCGCTGGTAGGAATTGAATCTACGGATGCAGGATGACATAAAACTTTATTCTCGCTGACAAGTGATGCCGCAGTATACTGCGCTATCATCAGACCTGAATTTAATCCGCCTTTACTTGTAAGGAATCTCGGCAGTCCGCTGAGACTTCCGTCAAGAAGTCTTGCCGTCCTTCTTTCGCTGATATTGCCGAGTTCGCTGACAGCAATTGCCAGGAAGTCTGCAATGAAAGCAAGCGGCTCACCGTGAAAATTTCCTCCTTCTATATGCTCTCCTGATTCAGGAAATAAAAGCGGGTTATCGGTTGCTGAATTTATTTCCGTCTCAAGAACTTTTTTACAATGTGAAATTGTATCCTTCACTGCGCCGTGTACCTGCGGCATACATCTGAGTGAATAAGCATCCTGTACTTTACCGCAGTCTCTGTGGGATCTCATTATCTCACTGCCTTTTAAAAGTTTTCGTAAATTTGCTGCTGATTTCTTTTGGCCGGGATGGGGTCTCACTGACTGAAGTTTTTCGGAAAAAGCTCTGTCCGTTCCTCGTAACGCTTCAAGTGACATGCTTCCTGCAATGTCGGCGAGTTTTGAAATATATTCAGCATCGAAAATTGATTTGCAGATATAAGCTGACATCATCTGTGTTCCGTTTATCATTGCAAGTCCTTCCTTGGCGGAAAGTTCAAACGGCATTAACTTTTTCGATTTCAGCGCATCACTGCTTTTTGTAATATTACCGTTTAATTTACAGTATCCTTCTCCAATTAACAGTAACGCAAGATGAGAAAGGGGAGCCAGGTCACCTGAGCTTCCTACAGAACCTTTTGAAGGTATCAGCGGTACTATGCCGGAATTAAAAATTGAAATTAATCTTTGGATAAGTTCAGGTCTTACCCCTGAATAACCTTTTGCAAGAGAATTTATCCGGAACAGCAGCATGAGTCTTGCTACAATATCAGGAATGAATTTCCCTACCCCTGCTGAATGTGACAGTATTAAATTTCTTTGTAATATTTTAGAGTCTTTCTGTGATATTTTAACATCTTTAAATTCGCCAAAGCCGGTAGTAACTCCGTAGATCACTTCATTTTTCGCAATCCAGTTTTTAACCATAGATGCAGTTGCTTTGATATTCTTTTCGGCTGACTTCTGTAGTCTGATCTTCTGGCCGGACGTAACAATTTGAATCGAATTTTCAACAGTCAGATTGCTGCCGTTTATATTAAATAATTTATTGTGCATTCACCAATATACAAATGAAGCATAGAATTTTAAAGATATAAAAAGGCATTAAAGCAGCAGATGATATGATATATTGATGAAAATGAGTTAAGCGGTTTTAAGTAACTTCATATTATTGATATATTCTTCGGCATCTTTTCTGCTGTTAAACCAGTGAGATGACTCGACTGATTTAAAAAACAGAAATTTTTTAATAACATTGACGATCCACATTGCCGGGTCTGAATATCTGTTAAGTAATTCAACTGTCTTTCCGTTCACAGAAAATTTCTCGCGAAAATCTTTCATAACTTTATTTATAATTTATACAAATTTTATCTATATATATACATCAATGTTTGTGCTTCACTGTTTGTTAATCTGATTAAAGACCGGTATTAAAGCAAAAAAATTTAATACGTAAAAAATGGATATTAAAATAATTCCGCATCCGATAATTTGAACATAATAAAAACTCATCCGTAATAAAATCATTTTAAAAAATGAAAAATTGAAAAAGAAGAAATTGATAAAAAAAATTTACGATTTTTATTCTGATGATTTAACTTCTAAGGAACTTGAAAATACACTTTTCCGTGAGACACCCGTCAGATACAGGTATTATTTAAAAGAACTTGAAAAGTCCGGAGATATTCAGACCGGCAAGAGCGGATTCTTTTCCAAAATAAAAACATTTACAAAAGCATTTCTGGTAAAACTCTCACCGGTTATTAGAATTTTTTATACTGGGGCAATAGCTGCGTTTATCTTTGCATGGCTGTCCGACAACTGGAATCTGGCAGTGCTTACTTTTATAATTATGAATTTTATACTGATCTACGAAATAGCTGAAAAGCTTACTTCCCGGGACGAACTAAAAGTAGCGAGAGATCTGCAGATCAGTCTTATTCCAAAAAAACCTCCTCATGATGATTTTTTTGAGATCTCATATTATTATGAAACAGCCAAAGTAGTGGGCGGGGATTTTATTGATTTTATAAATAAGAAAGAGAATGTCTATAATATTTCCACAGGTGATATTTCCGGAAAAGGGATGTCGGCGGCTTTGTATATGATCCAGGTGAGACTTCTGATGAGACAGCTTACAGACCAATTTGATAATCCAAAATCTGTGCTGAAAGCTCTCAATAAGAATGTTTTCAGACATATTAAAAAAGGACTTTATTTCAGTTCAATATTAACGGAAGTTAACCGCAATAAATTGAAAATATGCAGAGCAGGTCATTCACCGGTTCTATTTTATGAAAAATCAACAGGGATCTGCCGAGAGATCAGACAGAATGGTATGGCTGTCGGACTTTGTGACGGGGAATTGTTTGACAATTCACTCGAAGAAGTAGAGATCGAAACCAGCTCAGGCGACATTATATTCTATTATTCTGACGGGCTCACCGAAAGTATGAACAGTTTGAAAGAGGAGTTTGGTCTTGATAAAGTTAAGGATATATTATGCGGTAATTTCTTCCAAAGTGCTGAAGATCTGAAAACCGTATTTCTTACTGAGATCAATAAATTTATCGGATATTCAGAAGTTCATGACGATATTACATTAATTATTTTAAAAGCCAAATAACATATTCTTATACTACTTACCCCGTTTACATCATTCATTTTTGAACACCTTCAATTAAATGATCATCGTAACCACATTTATTTTAGATAAGTTAGCAAATTAGGTCAACTCTTTAATAATCACCATCTCCTTATAGCTTGTTTATTATACCAAATAGAGACATACATTAAAGTAAATCATTGGATAAAATAGGTTTTTTTATTAATTTGTTTTTTTTTATTTTAGCAAACCGAAAAATTTTAATAACTAAACGAAAGGAATATTATTATATCATTTCTATGGTTGTTTATCTAACCTTCTGAGTTATTAATCCAATAGATTAAATTTCCTTTTTCTATACCCAAAATAGAAATAGCAATGGTGTATAAAAGGTATGAAAACAATAAAACTAGCTACTATTGGTGTTTCATATATTTTATTTACAATTTCTTTTCTTTTCAGTAACACATCTATTGCTGAGCCGGTATCAGAATCCAACTCCACCGGAATCACTTCTACATATACATTATACAATTTCCCAAGAAATCTTCAGCTTTATGCAAGGGACAACTTTGATTCTGCTGAAGTTACTAATTCCGGTAAGATAAATACCGCCGGATATGATTCTGTATATATGGAAGTCTTTAAAAATGCTTCTGTTTGGAAAAGAAAAGGAACTAAGCTAATATATGCAAACGGTTCAGCTTCATACCATTTTAAATTGTATCTGAAGTCAGGATCATCGAGTGTTTTGATCAGCAAAGCGGACAGTGTGGTCTGCGGGGATGTCTATATAATCAGCGGACAGTCCAATTCTCATATGACCGATGCTCAGATGACTTATAAAAATGAATTTTGCAGATCTTTTGGAATTCAGACTCTTAATTATAACTCTTTTCCATATAATCCCGCTGATACTACATGGGGACTTTCTAAAGCAGACGCAGAAATAAGTATTTTTACCGGACCCCATAACGTCGGAATATGGGGACTTGAACTGCAGAGAATAATCAAAGAAAATTTCGGAATTCCAACTTGTATTATTAATGGCGGAGCCGCCGGTACTACTATTGAGAATAATCTCAGAAACAATAATAATCATGCTGATTTAAATACTATTTACGGCAGACAATTGTACAGATCTCAAAAAGCAGGAATTACGGACAAAGTTAAAGCAATATTATGGTATCAGGGTGAATCAAACGGGACACTTTCATATCAGTATTATCAACAGAATTTTCAGACTTTATATAATCAGTGGAGTCAAAACTATCCGGGCTTTAAATATACTTATGTATTTCAGACAAGACCGGGCTGTTCGGAACAGTATGCGAGTCAGCTTAGAGAAGTACAGAGAAAATTACCTGAATCTTTTTCAAACCTTGAAGTTTTATCAACCTCAGGACTTCCATTTTTTAGCGGATGTCATTATCAGTATTGGGGTTACAAGAACATCGGTACAGTAATTTTCAGATATGTGAGCCAGAAATTTTATTCACCTGTAGATACTAACGGAATGCGCGGACCGAATGTGAGAACAGCATTTTACACTAATGCGCAGAAAAATGAAATTGCCGTTTTGTTTAATAACTCTTCTGTTTCTTACTGGCCTGCGGATTCCCTCGGTCAGAGCATGAAAAATTATTTTTATCTTGACGGACAAACAAATAAAGTTTCTTTAGGTTCGAAGTCGGGCGATACTATTAAGTTAAAACTTTTCACTTCAAGTAACGCAACTAAGCTGACCTACCTGCCGACAGTCTGGACTCATGTAGATTCAGCTGTATATCTCGGTCCGTTCTTAAGAAATACAAGAGGGATAGGAGCATTTTCATTTCATGAATTCCCTATAACAAACAATCCTCTGACATACATAAATTTAAAACTATCCGCGGAGGGATTGTATAATCAGTATCAGGGGAAATTGAATCTGTCAGATACTTTTACAGTTTATATAAGAAATAATTTCTTCCCTTACCAGATAAAAGACTCTGCAAGGATCAAAATTGACTCTCTGAATTTTACCGGAAGTTTCAACACAACTAATTTGTCAACAGGGAATTATTATTTTGCAGTAAAAGGTAAGAACACATTAGAAACATGGAGTAAGAGCGGCGGAACTTACATACAAGCCGGAAAAATAATTAATTATGATTTCAGATCATCCGCCTCGCAGGCTTTTGGAAATAATCTGAAACTGATAAACGGAATGTACTGCATGTACAGCGGTGATATAAACAGAGACGGATATATTGATCTGACTGATATGCTTAGAATAGACAATGATGCAATTAATTTATTGACAGGCTACAATGATACTGATATTGACAGAGACGGAATAGTAGATTTAAGTGATCTTTTATTTGCAGATAACAACGCAAGTAACTTTGTGGTCAAACGAACTCCATAGAAGATATTTAAAATATTCCCCTTTAAAGATTTTAATTTTAATCCCGGTACTATACCGGGATTTTTATTTGTATATTGCATTAAATTTTAAACATAATTTAATTAAATTCATAAAAATTTTCAGATAATCAAATCAATTTTCTAATGGAAACAATAAATGAATCCGAAGTAAAAGTACAGGATGCAAATTCAAAAAACGAAGATTTTCTTCCTTTGAAAAGAATAGATCACCTTGAGTTTTATTGTGGAAATGCAAAGCAGTCGTCATTCTTTTATCAGTATGTAATGGGCTTTGATCTTACGGGCTACTCAGGACTTGAGACCGGAAACAGGGAAAAGACTTCTTACTTACTCGAGCAGGGCAAAATAAAGTTTGTATTGTCTTCCCCGCTTACAGATGATAATTTTATTGCCGAGCATCATAAGAAACACGGTGACGGAGTAAGGGATATTGCAATGGAAGTGGATGACGCGACCAAATCATATTTTGAAACTACAAGCCGTGGCGCAAAAGGAGTTCTCGAACCTACGGAATTCAAGGATGATAACGGAGTTATTATCAGATCTGCAATTCAAACTTACGGTGATACAATTCATTCTTTTGTCGAAAGAAAAATTACAATGGATTGTTTATGCCGGGATTTGTCAGCGCATCACATAAAGCAGTAAAAGGAATTAAAGACACCGGCCTGAGATCAGTTGACCATATTGTCGGAAATGTCGAGCTCGGCACGATGAATGAATGGGTAAAATTTTATGCGCATACAATGGGTTTCAATCAGCTTATTTCTTTTGATGATAAGGATATCTCAACTGATTACACAGCGCTTATGAGCAAAGTAATGCAGAACGGTACTGGTAAGATCAAATTTCCGATCAATGAACCGGCAAAAGGTAAGAAGAAATCTCAGATAGAAGAATATCTTGATTTTTATAAATCAGCCGGCGCTCAGCATATTGCTATGTCAACCGGAAATATTCTTGAGACTGTCAATGAACTAAAAAGCAGAGGTCTGGAATTTCTGACAGTGCCGACTTCATATTACAGAGAACTCGAAGCAAGAGTCGGAAAGATCGATGAAAACATTTCAGATCTTGAAAAGCTCGGCGTACTCGTGGACAGGGATGAAGACGGGTATCTTCTGCAGATATTTTCAAAACCGATCGAAGACAGACCTACTGTTTTTTTTGAAATAATTCAGAGAAAAGGCGCAAGGAGTTTTGGTAAAGGAAATTTTAAAGCGCTGTTTGAAGCGATTGAAAGAGAGCAGGAACTTAGAGGAACACTATAATCAATTTCAAATTGCAAATTACAAATGACAAATAAAAAGTTACGAATTTCAAGTTACGAGTTACGAATTATTAGTTTCAAGTTACGAGTTTCAAGTTACGAGTTACGAGTACGAGATTTAAAGCCGATAATAATTAGTTAGTTTTTTTGATGACTCGAAAAAATAAATAAAGCAGAACATTAAATTTTTAAAATAAAAATCAAAGGGCTTAAGAAAAATTCTAAGCCCTTTTCAAATAATATAAAACTATAAATGAACTTCAGTAAAAGAACTCATACATGCGGAGAGCTGAATATAAAAAATGAAAATGAAGAAGTAACACTGAACGGTTGGGTCTCAAAAAAAAGAGATCTCGGAGGATTACTGTTTATAGACCTTCGGGACAGGTATGGTATCACTCAGCTTAAAGTAATTCCGGAAAATAAAGATATTTATGATACAGCACTGAAACTCGGTCAGGAATACGTCATTTCGGCAAGCGGAAAAGTATTAAAACGTGAAAGTATTAATAAAAATATTCCGACCGGTGAGATCGAAATAGAACTTACAGCTATAGAAATATTAAATGAATCGGAAGTCCCGCCTTTTGTAATTGAAGATGATGTAAAAGCGACTGATGAACTCAGACTTAAATACAGGTATCTGGATCTGAGAAGAAAATCTCTAACGGAAAATTTTATAATCCGAAATCAGGCGTATCAGATAGTTCATAAATATTTTGAGAAACATAATTTTATAGAAGTTGAGACTCCGATGCTTATGAAGTCCACTCCGGAAGGCGCGAGAGATTATCTTGTACCTTCGAGAGTTCATAACGGAAAATTTTATGCGCTTCCTCAGTCGCCTCAGATCTATAAGCAAATTTTAATGGTGTCCGGTTTTGACAGATATGTTCAGATCTGTAAATGCTTCAGGGATGAAGATCTGAGAGCTGACCGTCAGCCGGAATTTACACAGATCGATCTTGAGATGAGCTTCGTGGGTCAGGATGACGTGTTTGAAATTGTCGAAGGAATGTTTAATGAGATCTGGAAAGAGATCAAAGGAATTGATCTGCCGGATAAATTCATAAGAATGTCATATGATGCAGCAATGAGCTCTTACGGTACCGATAAACCTGATCTTAGAATTTCAGGTGATATGAAAATTGTGAACTTAACGGAAACAGTAAAGGGATCTGAGTTTAAAGTATTTAATGATGCGCTTGAATCCGGTGGTATAGTCGCCGGGATAAAATTATCTTCAAAGGAAGTTTCCAGAAAAATCATTGACGGTCTTACTGATTTTGTAAAAAAATCCGGATTCGGAGGACTGGGTTATCTGAAATTTAATGCTGACGGCACTGTACAGTCTCCTGTTGTGAAATTCCTGAATGAGAATATTATAGAAAATATCAGAAAGGATTTTTCGGCTGAAAGCTCAGACACGGTATTTATTTTAAGCGGGGAAAAGATGAAGGTGTTTCAGACGCTTGGCCAGCTGCGGCTTAAACTTGCAGAGGACTTCGGACTTACCGACAAATCGAAATATGAATTTGTATGGGTGATAGATTTTCCTCTGTTCAGATATGAAGCTGATGATAAAAGATTTTATGCAGAGCATCACGTCTTTACTATGCCTAAGGATGAGTATTTAGAATTTCTTGACAGCAAAGATATAAATGAAATAGAGAGCATACGCGCAAACTGTTATGATCTGGTGCTGAACGGACATGAAGTTATCAGCGGGAGCATCAGGATACATAAACCTGAAATACAGAAAAAAGTATTCGGCATAATCGGATTAAGTGATGAAGAGGCCAAAATGAAATTCGGTTTTATACTTGAGGCATTCAGATACGGCGCGCCCCCGCACGGTGGAGCTGCTGTCGGCTTTGACAGGATCATTGCTATTCTCTGCGGACTGAATTCCATCACAGATACTATCGCTTTTCCAAAGACATTAAAAGCTTCTTCACTGATGGATGAATGTCCGAGTGAAGTAAGCAAGGAACAGCTTGATGAACTTGGTATTGAGATCAAACAAAAAAAGTGATATATATGAGTAAATGAATAAAAGATCCTGAAGAATTAAAGTAAGATAAGATCTGATGAATCTGTAATATTGGTAAGTAAATTTACTGAGTTGATTTCAGTAGATTATAATTCAAATGAAAGAATGCATTGTCAAATCTGATTTGATACCGGTCATTTGACCGCTGTTTAGCTGCAGATAATATACCTGTCTGCATCAATTTAATCTTATTAAATTTAATTAACATAATGAAACGTCTTACTGAAATAATGTTTTCCGGGCTTTCCGTAGAAGACGGACTTTCCAACAGTTCAGTAAGCAGTGTTTTGCAGGATCGTCAGGGATTTATGTGGTTTGGAACACAGGACGGATTAAACAGATATGACGGATACGACTTTAAGATTTACAGAAATGATAATCAGAATGAATCAAGTCTGAGCAATAATTTTGTTAACATTTTATATGAGGATAATGCCGGCGCATTATGGATAGGAACTGACGGAGGATTAAATGTATATGACAGGGACATGGATAATTTCAGAAAGACAGAAATTTCTGATCAGCTGAAAATTTCCGGTCCGGTAATTATAAAAACTATTTTTGAAGACAATGATGAAAAGCTATGGATCGGAACATACGGCAGCGGACTTATTTGTCTGGACAGGGATAGAAATTTTATTGGTTGTTTCAAACATGACCGGGACGATGAAAGCAGTATAAGCGGTGACAGAATATCTTCAGTAATACAGGACAGCCACGGGACTATTTTTATTGGTACATGGGGAAAGGGACTGAATATGCTTGTCAGAGGCGGGACTGAATTCAGAAGATATATGAATAAAGCAGATGATGACAGAAGTTTATCGGAGAATAAAGTTGATTCATTGTATTGTGACAGGCAGGGAGATCTGTGGGTAGGGACGACAAACGGGCTTAACAAATTTGTCAACGGTGAAAACTGTTTTAACCGTTTTTCGCACGACTCAGCCGATGAATTTTCTTTGAGTAACAGACTGGTTTCTAAGATGTGCGAAGACAAAAAAGGAAATCTCTGGATCGGTACAAAGGAAGGCGGAATAAATATTTACGACAGGGACAAAAACAGATTTTACCATCTCAAAAATGATAAGGACAATCCTTACAGTCTTGGAAATAATTCGGTGCTCGATATTTACTGCGACCGTTCCGGAATAATGTGGGCAGGAACTTTCGGCTCAGGTTTGAGAATTTACAAAAACCAGTCTAAGAAATTTTATCACTTCTTCGAAAAAAAATACGACCGGAATAGTTTAAGCAGCAATAAAATTTCGTGCTTTGCTGAAGACAAAAAAGGAAATCTGCTGGTAGGAACAACAGACAAAGGATTCAATATTTTCAATTCTACAGAAAATATATTTAAAAGAATATCTTTAAAAAAAAGTAATGAAGATGATTCGCCTGAAAATGTAATTGACTGTATTGCTGAATGTAAGAACGGTTTTTTTTGGATCGGTACTTCAGGCTCAGGGCTTGTAAAATATGATCCCGTTAAAGATGAGTTCTGCAGTTACAGTTTCAAAAGAAGTGACGACTTAACAAAAAATTATCTGTATATTTTTTCCGTATATGCAGACGATGACGGTATCATCTGGTACGGTACGGCAGGTAAAGGTATTTATAGATTTGATCCCGTTAGTGAAAAAGCTGTTCAGTATAGTTTAAATCCGGAAGATATTAATGACGTCAGAGATAAGAGGATCCGGAAAATCGCTCCGGGATTTAAAAATGAGCTTCTGCTTGGTTCTTCAACCGGAGGTTTACTGATCTTTGATAAAGTAAAAAAGAATTTCAGACAATTTAAAAATGATCCGAAAGATCCGGGCAGTATCAGCAGTAATTTTACAACGGATTTTTTAAAAGACAGTAAGGGAAATTTATGGATTGGAACATATGATTCAGGATTGAACATATTACCGCGAGGCTCAAAAAATTTCATAAAAATTTCAACTAAAGACGGACTGCCGAATAATACAATTAACGGAATTCTCGAAGATGATCAAGGGAATATCTGGATCAGCTCCAATAAAGGCATATCAAAAATTGATCCTGCAAATAATAGAATTAAGAATTATGATGTGAGAGACGGTTTACAAAGTAATGAATTTAATGCATGGGCTTGTATAAAAATGAAAAACGGCGATCTGGTATTCGGCGGTATTAACGGATTTAATATTTTCAGAGCGGATGAAATAAATGACAATACATATGTTCCCGAAATTATCATAACGGATTTTAAAATATTTAATAAAGAAGTAAAACCCGGTATAGAAGGAAGTCCGCTGTCAAAATCTGTTTCTGTTACGGATGAATTAAACCTTACATATAAAGAGAGTGTATTTTCATTTGAGTTTTCAGCGCTGGATTTTAATATACCCGGAAAAAATGCGTACGCTTACCGAATGAAGGGATTTGATTCAGGCTGGATAAATTCAGGTAACAGAAGATTTGCCACTTATACTAATCTTGATGCAGGTGAATATGAATTTAATGTCATTGGATCCAATAATGACGGGATCTGGAATACTATTGGTGATTCAATTAAAATAAACATTACTCCGCCGTTCTGGAAAAAAAAATGGTTTAAATCCCTGAGCGCATTAAGTGTGATCGCGGCATCCGGTAGCGTATATCAGAGTAAAATAAACAGACTGAGAAAAGACAGAAAAGCTCAGGAAGAGTTTACAAAGAAACTTCTCGAGACACAGGAAAATGAAAGGAAAAGAATTGCAGGCGAACTTCACGACAGCATCGGACAGGATCTCCTTATCTCAAAAAATAAACTTCAGATAAGTCTGAATAATCCTGATGACAGCGAAATTGTATTTAAAAATATAAATGAAGTCTCGGATGTAATTACCGATGCATTGAAGAATGTCAGGGAAATTTCATATTCCCTTCACCCTTATCAGATCGAACGTCTGGGTTTATCAAAGGCGATAGGATCGATAATCGAAAGACTTAAGGGAACTGCTGAGATCAAGTTTACATGCAGTATAGATAATATTGATAAAATTCTCCTGCCGGAATCTGAGATAAGTATATACAGAATAATTCAGGAATGTATGAATAATATTTTAAGGCATTCGGAAGCAAGTGAAGTAATTCTCAATATCAGCAGGGGAGAAAATTTTATATCTATACTGATCGGAGATGACGGTATTGGATTTGATGAAAATAAATTAAAATCCGAAAAAGGTAAACACGGTTTCGGAATTCAGGGTATACTCGAAAGGATCAGACTTATAAAGGGCGAGATGAATATTGAATCCGTTCCGGGAGAAGGAACTACATTAAATTTTAAAGTACCTTTTTGAAGTATTTGTTAAATCCTGAATAATGTATAATAATTTACGAATGCAAAGTTCATTATTAACTTTATAGATTTATTTAGACATATCTAAAACAGTTCATATCTCATTCACTGCAAAAAATAACAATTGAACAATTAATCAGATGTAGGTATTTTGATTTTAAATAATTCAAACCAATACTAAAATAAAACCGATGGAGAAGCAGCTTGAAATTATCATGGCAGACGATCATCCTATTTTCAGAAACGGACTTAAACAGATCATAGAAACTGATAAGAATATTATAATAAAAGGTGAGTGTGACAACGGTTTAAAAGCGTTTGAATTAATAGAAGAGCTTACTCCTGACATTGCGCTGCTTGACATTGATATGCCCAAGATGACCGGTCTTGAAGTGCTGAGAAAACTGAAAGACAGTAAAACAAAAATAATTTTTCTCACAATGTATGCCGAGGAAGATATCTTTGACGAAGCAATGAATCTCGGAGTCAAAGGTTATGTACTTAAAGACAGCGCAGTTAATGATATAATAAAATGTATCTGGTCAGTCTGGGAAGATAATTATTTCATAAGTCCTTCCGTATCAAACTTTGCCGTTAACAGAAGGAAACGTCTGAATGAACTTAAAAGCAATACGCCTTCACTTGAAAATCTCACACAGACTGAAAAGAGGATCCTAAAATTCATATCAGAAAATAAAACCAGTAAGGAAATTGCCAGAGATCTTTTCCTCAGTCCCAGGACAATTGAAAACCACCGCACAAATATCAGTAATAAACTTAACCTAAGAGGCAGTCACAGTCTTATCAAATTTGCAATTGAAAATAAATCAGTTCTGTCGGATCTTTAATAAAAAATAATTTGTATCTATCTCTGAATTTAATTAAAACGAGTTAAACTGGTTCAAAACTATCTGTATTTTCAAAAGAATATATTCCCGTTTCACAGATCAAATAATTTCTTACTATCCATAAAAAATACAAATTAATCGATTTATTTAAAAAAATATATGTGTTATCTTTACAGTCCAAAAATCTTAGTAAACTAATAATTAAAAAATAAAAGGAGTTATAATTTGAGCACATCAACATTAGATAATACCAAAGTATTGCCTTATAAAGTAAAAGATATTTCACTTGCTGAATGGGGCAGAAAAGAGATCAGACTTGCCGAGGCGGAAATGCCGGGATTAATGTCGATCAGAGAAGAATACAAATCACAAAAACCTCTGAAAGGCGCAAGGATTGCCGGATGTCTGCATATGACAATTCAGACAGCGGTATTAATTGAAACACTTAAAGACCTCGGAGCTGAAGTAACATGGTCTTCATGTAATATTTTCTCGACACAGGATCACGCAGCAGCGGCAATAGCGGCAGCGGGAATTCCGGTATACGCGTGGAAAGGAATGAACGAGGAAGAATTTAACTGGTGTATTGAGCAGACATTATTCTTCGGTGAAGACAGAAAGCCTTTGAACATGATTCTCGATGACGGCGGCGATCTTACAAATATGGTCTTTGATAAATATCCCGAACTTATTGCAGAGATCAAAGGATTATCCGAAGAGACAACTACAGGTGTATTAAGACTTTATGAAAGAATGAAAAAGGGAACACTCTCTGTACCGGCAATCAATGTAAATGACTCGGTTACAAAGTCAAAATTCGATAATAAATACGGTTGTAAAGAATCTTTGGTAGATGCGATCAGAAGAGCGACAGATATAATGATGGCAGGAAAAGTAGCAGTGGTCGCAGGTTACGGTGATGTCGGTAAAGGTTCTGCGCAGTCATTAAGAGGAGCAGGCGCAAGAGTTTTAATTACAGAGATCGATCCGATCTGCGCGCTTCAGGCTGCAATGGACGGATTTCAGGTAGTAACGATGGATGAAGCTGTTAATATGGCTGACATATTTGTAACTGCAACCGGTAATTACAATATCATTACAGACAGACATTTCAAAGGAATGAAAGATAAAGCTATTGTATGTAACATCGGACATTTTGATAATGAAATTGACATGGCATGGCTTAATAAAAATTACGGTGAGACAAAAGATACAATTAAGCCGCAGGTGGATATATATAATGTTGACGGAAATGAGATCATAATCCTTGCAGAAGGCAGACTTGTAAATCTCGGCTGCGCAATGGGACATCCTTCATTTGTAATGTCAAACTCATTTACTAATCAGGTTCTGGCACAGATCGAACTCTGGACTAACTTTGCAAATTATGAGAACAAAGTTTATGTATTGCCGAAACATCTTGATGAAAAAGTAGCAAGACTCCACCTTGAAAAAGTCGGCGCAAAACTTGAGACACTTTCAAAAGAGCAGGCTGAATATATTGGAGTGGAAGTTGCGGGTCCATATAAATCCGATACATACAGATATTAAAAGAGAATTATCAATGATCAATGATCAATGATTTATGATCAATGTTTAATTTTCAAAGATCAATTTTCAATTGTTTTTTTGATTTGAATTATTAATGTTTTATAGTTTTTATGAATATTATGACTTCTGAAAGGATGAAATTATGTGTGGTGAAAAGAGAAACATTGTTAAAGAGAAATCTTATACTTTTGCTTTAGAAATTGTTAATCTTTGTAAATATCTTAGGGAATCAAAGCGCGACAGTATTTTATCTAATCAAATTTTAAGAAGTGGAGTTTCAATTGGTTCAAACATTGAAGAATCAGTTGGAAGCAATAGTAAAAGAGATTTTATTTTTAAAATGTCAATTGCTTATAGAGAATCCAGAGAAACAAAGTACTGGCTGAGATTATTAAAAGATGCTGAATATATTGATCTTTCAAAATATGTAAATTTGGAAAGTAAATGTGCTGAGTTAATAAAAATATTAGGAAAAATAATCGGTACAACAAAGTCCAATATGAAGTAATTATAGTTAAAATTAGTAATTAGCTTTTAATTGAACATTGATAATTGATAATTGAAAATTGAATTGCTGGTGTAGCTCAGTTGGTAGAGCAGCTGATTCGTAATCAGCAGGTCAGCAGTTCAAATCTGCTCACCAGCTCTACAGTCAAACCCTTTAAGAATAAACACTTATAGGGTTTTTTATTTTTCCTACTCTAATAATTTAAAAATAATGGTAACGATATAGGAATGAATTATCCACTTACTTCGTGAAATTTCATTTCCACTTAAGCATGACATCAATTTGTTCTAAAAATTTTGTTGAAAATTTCCGATTAATATATGAACGCTAACTTTTATACTTTTTAGTAAATATTTCTTTGTCTATTTTTAATTAATGAATAAAACCTTCAGAGAGAAAATTATTGATGATATTTTTAAGTATAGTAGAGAGACTAACTCATTTGAAATTATTGAAAAAAAATATAGTTCACTTAATAAAAAAATATTAATCAAAGAATTAATTCAGGTTGGTATAATGCCTGAAGTTTTTAATCACGATAGTTCAGAAGAAAAATTATGGTCAAAGTTTTCCGATATTATACTTGCTCGTTCTTTAAATATAATTGGTTTAAAATCAGAAGTTCTTCGCACAAGAGGAAACTCTGCTGATGTAATATCTAAATGTAAAAAATACTCTTTAGTAAGTGATGCTAAATGTTTTAGGTTAAGTCGAACTGCAAAAAATCAAAAAGATTTTAAAGTAAAATCTCTAGATGATTGGAGAAGAAAAGACACATACGCATTATTAGTTTCGCCTTTATCTCAATATCCTGCAGATAAAAGTCAAATATATCCACAAGCATTTTCACAAAACGTTACTCTTCTTTCATATTTACATCTTCAGTTTTTAATTAAATTTGGTATTAAAGGTGATTTAGAAAAACTTTGGCAACTTCCTGTTTATATTAAAAAAAAATATGATAAAGATCTTCAACATCGTGGTACTACATATTGGCATGCAGTTGATGAAATAGTCTGTAATATTACCAAACAAAATTCTGAAATGCTAAAAAAATATAAGCAAAATGAAATAGATAAGACTAGAGAGGTTGGTTTAGAAGGAATTAATTATTGGAAATCTAAATTTCGTAAATTTAGTAAACTGACAAAACAACAGGCAATTAAACTTCTAATTAAATCTGAAAAGATTGAAAGCAAAATTGAAACCATTAAAAAAGCTATTGCTAAAATAGATATAATAGAATGAAAACAATGAATAGATATAAAAACAAAATTTTACAAGGAAATTGTGTTGAAGTTATGTCAGAATTTCCAGATGAAGTTATTGATTTAACTGTCACCTCCCCACCTTATGATAATTTAAGAAACTATAATGGATTTTCTTTTCAAGTTGAAGAAATAATCAAAGAATTGTTAAGAGTCACTAAAAAAGGTGGTGTTGTTGCTTGGATTGTTGCTGATGCAACAATAAATGCAACTGAGACCGGAACAAGCTTTAAACAGGCATTAGCTTTCATGGAAGCAGGTTGGAATTTACATGATACTATGATCTTTAGGAAAAAAAATCCAATTCCACAAATTTATAGAAAGAGATATAATAATGAGTTTGAATATATGTTTATATTCAGTAAAGGAGTTGTAAAAACCCACAACCCAATACTAGTTGAATGTTTACATGCAGGACTTCAACTTAATGGGACTACATACAAAAACTATTCTAAAAATCTACAGAAAAGACAAAAGTTAGCAAAGCCAGTTGGTACACATAAGATGAAAGGAAATATATGGGAATATGTTGTTGGTAAAAGAAAAGAAGATCAAGATGCAAAAGCACATTCTGCTCCGTTTCCGTGTCAATTAGCAAATGATCATATTATTTCATGGACCAATCCAGGTGACTTAGTTTTAGACCCAATGTGTGGAAGTGGAACTACTTGTAAAATGGCAAAAATTCTTGGTAGAGATTTTATTGGAATAGATATAAGCGATGAGTATTGCGAAGTTGCTAAACAAAGGATTAAGAGTAAAATAGTAGAAGAAGAACTAACTTTATTTAAAGTTGTATAATCTTTTTATGATTCGTAATCAGCAGGTCAGCAGTTCAAATCTGCTCACCAGCTCGGAGTAATTAAAAACCCTGAAATAATCTTTCAGGGTTTTTTGTCTTTGTAATAGAAAATATTTATGGAGAATGGGTTTTTAAGTATTTCCTGAGATCACTTCAGCAGCAGCATTGATCTGCCTGTTACCTGTCTGCCGTCTGCTGACAATCTGTAAAAGTAAACACAGCACTTTCCACAGTTTTATATTTGACAATTCAAATGTCTATTTTATGTTTATTGCAGTTAAATTATATTGAATTCCTGTGATTCGACACGTAAGTAAATAACTCTTCCAAAAATATTTTACAAATAATACTATGCTCAGATACATAATATTAGTTTCAGTATTCCTCTCCTGCAATCAATTTTGCAGTGCCCAAATATGGACACGCACAAACGGACCAACCACGGGAAATGTAAATGCATTTGCTTCAGGTCAGAATGGATTCCTTTATGCAGCCTTTGGACCGCTTTACGCCGGAAATAAGTCAAATTTTTCAAGGTCAACCAATAATGGAGCTACATGGTCATACACTCAGCAAACATTTTCAAACTATGCTTATGACCTGATAGTGAAAAATAACATCATTTACGTTGCAACGGATGGAGGTATAATTAAGTCAACCGATAATGGAATTACCTTTAGTGGTTTTGCATTCTCACAGACAAACTATTCTATATTCTCAAACCCCGCGACCAACAATTTCTTTACCGGCAATAATACACAGGGAATTTATAAATCTTCAAATGCCGGTGTCTCGTGGTACAAAGTGCTTGACAGTACCGGGTTCATTCGTAACATTACAGGTGATGACAGTTCATATATTTTTGCTTCAGGCAGTTCACAGATATACCGGAGTTCAGATGCAGGTGAAAACTGGGATTCGGTTCTTAACTCTAATTCATTTGTGAATTGTATTAAATATGTAACGGGCGGTGTGATATATGCAGGGACTGATTCCGGTCTTTACCGGTCTCAAAATTATGGAAGTAACTGGACATTACTGACAACCCCTTTCCGGAAAGTCAGCTCTGTTTCATTAGATAATAACTCGGGACTGATGATAGGATCAAATGATGGTATTTGGTTTTCTGATAATTCCGGATTAAGCTGGAATGTATTCACAAGCATTATAAGGGACTTGAGAGATATATTAGTAACACCCGGTATTATTCTGGCAGGAACAACACATGGGATTTTCAGATCAACGAATGCAGGTGTTGAATGGCTCAGTTCAGGAATCAGGAATGCATCCATAAATGACATTGATACAAGATCGCACGGGAGAATTTATGCTATATCGCCAATCTCTAACAATACTCACGCGTTGTGGCGCACAACAAACGAAGGTAATTTTTGGGAAAATGTTTATACCGCAAACAGGCTGATCGTAAAAGTTGCTTCATTTGACTCCAATGTTTATCTCGGAACTCCGACCGGAATACTTAGATCTTCTAATAATGGAAGTAATTTTCAGGAGGTATTCAATACCGGAATTCAATGCTACAAGATCTTAACTGATTCAGCAGGTTCAGTCTTTGCAGCATTTGGAAATGGACTTTTCAGATCCACTAATTCAGGAATCAATTGGACAAACGTTGCTAACATTAATCATATAGTTTATGATATGTATATAGTGAATCAAAGTCTAATGTATGTATGCGGTTTTGGAAAAATTTACCGTTCCACTGACGGCGGGAAAAGTATGACTCTATTGTTAAACCAGGGTCAGGACTTTGTCAATATTGCAGCAACTTCAAATGGCTATGTAATTGTAGACGGACCCGGAGTATACCGGTCTTCTAACTTTGGACAAAACTTTACATCTTTGGGCTATCCGCAATCTGTAGTAATTGATCATTTTATTTTTGACAAAAGAAACAATTTTTATTTTATGCTGGGAGATGATATGTATAAGTCCACGGACTATGGGACAACTTCAGAATTATTTAATAGCGGATTGCCCGGAAATATTACATCTATCGGACTGAGTTCTACCGATCGTCTGTTCCTTGGAATTGATGGTGGCTCAGTTTACAAAACAGTTTCTCCTGTAACGGATATCGCGGCATCGAACATTATACCGAAGCAATATTCCTTACGCCAGAATTTTCCTAACCCATTCAATCCGGTTACGAAAATTAATTTTGATCTGGCATCGAATACCGGCAATGTAAAACTTGTCATTTATGATATAACCGGAAGAAATGTTTCGATACTCGTTAATGAAATGTTAAGTGCAGGGAGTTACGAAGTTGAATTTGACGGAAAAGAATTACCGAGTGGTGTTTATTTTTATAAGCTGACAGCCGGAAATTTTTTGGGTGTGAAGAGAATGGTTCTGGTAAAATAAATTTTCTCAGCCACCGGAGGAGATACTGAGTTAAAAGTCCGGTGACATTTTCTTTCATACGCATACAGAACACAATATAAACTCTGCTTCAAAATGTCATAAATAAAAACAGACATTTTTTTTCCAACTAAGCGTGTAAAAACTTATATGAAAAATATTCATAAGTATCTCCAAAAATCACTTCAGCAGCAGCATTGATCTGCCTGTTACCTGTCTGCCGTCCGCTGACAGCCTGTAAAAGTAAACACCGCTCGAAAGTCCCGAAGCGTCAAATGTAACTTCATATCTGCCGGGAGATTTTTTTTCACTGAGAAGAGTTTTTATTTCATTACCAAGAATATCATAAATTTTGAGTTCAGTCTGAACTAAACCGCTCCGTCCGTTTACTGACCTGGGAATTTCAAATACAATTTTCGTAACGGGATTAAAAGGATTGGGATAATTCTGATGAAGTTTGTAATCTGAAATCTGAAATGTGTTAGTCGATGTAATATCAGTCATAGTAGTATTGTATTTATAAACCGATCCGTGGTCGCCTACGCACCAGCCGTAAGTAGTATCTATGAACTGAATATCAAATATCGCTGATGAATCCGGTATTTCCAGTTTTGTCCAGTTGTCACCCGAGTTAACAGACCGGAATATTTTACCAAGATAACCTATTGTGATCCAGCCGTCATTTCTTTTTCTGAAATCGATTGAAAGAGCCATACCGACATATCCGAGATTTACATTAAAAGATGTAAGCCAGTTATTATTTGTTCTGTAAAAACTTGCGCCGAATTTGAAATCACCGGTAAGACAAATTGCCGTATCAGGATGAAAAATATATATGTCATTAACTGCATTAGGTCCTGTGGGTACCGGAGCCCAGTTCCTCCCTTTATTTACAGTCTTCCATACAATCCCGGCAATATCCTGAACACCGCCTGTAGCGTATCCCGTATCCCTGTTCAGAAAAGTAATATGATTTACCGGAAATCCATTAAAACCGTTTGAATCGGAAATTGCATCTGTCCATGACTGGCCGCCGTTTGCAGTGTATAGTATGAACTGCGGCGAACCGCCAATAAAACCGTTTAAGGAATCGAGATAATAAACTGTTCCGTAAAATTCATTTGTATCGGGAAAAATTTCTGATTCCCAGGTATCGCCGCCGTTAGTTGTTTTTAAAAGCAAAGTGCCGGGATATTCACCGGGTTCAGGATTAAATATCCAGGCATTTGCCCAGCCAAGTCTTTCATTTACAAAATGCATTGAAATGATATCGTGAAATGTATTTGAATTCTGAATATTCCAGTTTATCCCTGAGTCAGTGCTTTTCATGATAATACCGGAATCTCCGGAAACCCAGCCTGTATTGGTATCTACAAAAAAACAATTTGTCAGTCTCTTCGTGGTCGGAGTGTTTTGTCTGAGCCAGTATTCCTGTGAAAAAACATTACTGCATATTAAAAAAAGTAATGAGGAGGTTATAATTAAGAATGAATATATTTTTAACTTCATATTGGATTTGTAATATTCAATTTATGAAATTTGGTTTTCTTATTCAATTAACTTGCTTTGAGATATTCAAATTGTATACAATCAGAAATCTGACTTGAAAAAATTATTCAATTTAATTTAGTTTAATATGATTTTCCAAACCTAATTTAATAGTTAATTTCGAAAGGGAATCTCATGAAAAAATATTTTCTTATCATCCCGATTATTGCAATCGGGTTTTATTTTTTTACAGGTCAGTCTCAGGAAGACAATCCTGAAAAATGGAGCCGGGATCAAAGAACAACGGAGCTTCAGGATTTAAATAAAATAGTGTCTTCTCCGCTTCCCATGGAGTATGACCATTTTATCCCGAATAATCAGCCGATGTACTACAATTCACCAAACGGCGTAACTGTCGTAAATCCTAACATCAGGGTGCTTCCGAGACAATCTCCGTTCAGCTATCAGACGGAAGTAATTATTACCCGTCATCCGGGCAATCCTTTAATTATGTACGGATCTTCAAATGCCATTAACAATGCCGGCGGAAGTTTATTCATTTCTGAAGGAGCTTACGTTACTACTAACGGCGGTACTTCCTGGTTCGGCAGCGATACAATGAAAAATACAGTCGGTACAATACTTACCGGACACGGCGGTGATCCGGGAATTACAATCGATAAAGATGGAAGATTTATTATTTCGCATCTCGGCGGCGGAATTAAAGCAAACTATTCCACTAATAACGGTCTGAACTGGTCTGGTGATGTTACTATTGTAACCGGATCCCAGGATAAAAATCTTACTACTACAGATGACTCTCCGACAAGCCCTTTTTACGGTAGATCATATACTGCATGGTCGAGATTTACTGCAACTTCACCGCCTATAGCGTTTTCATATACTACTAACGGCGGAGTAAGCTGGTCTTCAGCGGTAGATGTAAATGTTCCGCCTGCAGGACATTATTCTCAGGGAGTTGATCTCAGAACCGGTCCGAACGGTCAGGTTTATTTGTGCTGGGCAGCTCCTATTCTAGCCAGCCCTTATACAGAAGATTACTGTGGATTTGCAAAATCAACAAACGGCGGCGTGAACTGGACAGTTAACAATAATGTCTTTGATATGAACGGTATCAGAGGTAATCTGCTTTCTACAAATATCAGAGTAAACAGTTTCCCGAGAATTGACGTTGACAGAACCTGCGGACCAAGAGCAGGTTGGATCTATATTGTAGTTTCACAAAAAAATCTTGCGCCTGCAGGAACTGACGCAGATATAGTAATTCACAGATCAACTGACGAAGGCGCTACATGGTCTGCCGGAATCAAAGTAAATCAGGACGCTTTGAATAACGGAAAGTCGCAATGGTTCCCGGCTGTAAGAGTTGATGAATCAGGCGGCGTAAATGTTGTATATTATGATAACAGAGGAACTACAAATACAGATACAGCTGAAGTATATATGTCAAGATCAATGGACGGCGGCGCAACTTGGACGGATATGAAAGTTTCAGACGCAAGATTCAGACCGACCTCACTTGCTTTATCAGGTGTTGCCGGCGGATATCAGGGCGATTATATTGGAATTACTTCAGCTTTAATAGAAGGAAATCCGGTGAACGGAAATCAGAGGATCTGGCCTTTCTGGTGTGATAACAGACTCGGCGGATTCCAGTATCAGACTTATACAGCAAAAGTGGAATTGCTGCCGACCAACCCATGCAGAGGCTGCGAAGATTTTGCCAGCACCGCTTTTACGCCTAAATATTTTCATCTGAATTATTCAGGAACTCCGCACTGGAGCAGACAAAATCCAAGCGCATACGGAGCGGGTACGGGTAGCGTAAAATATGCTTTCCTTAATGATAATGTAAGATTACCTCAGTCGCTTATTACTGATTTTCAGGCGGTTCCGATAGGATATTATCTTACATTTGATCAGGCTTATGCGCCGCGTAGTGCGGGATTCGGACCGGATACTTTAGTAGTGGAATCTTCAACCAACGGCGGCGCAAGTTACACTACGCGTGCGGTTTTACTCGGTAAATTCCCTTCCGGCGGCGAACTTAATACAGCTCCTGCCACTACAAGTTCTTTTGTTCCTACTTCTTCGCAATGGGCGCCTAAGATTTATTTCTTACCTGTCGGAACAAACAGAGTAAGACTGAGAGCTGAAAGCGGATGGGGAAATAATTTATATATTGATAATATTTGCGTGCAGGCATTACCTTTTGCTGTAGCTAATACTGTCGGACTTATGAATGAAGCAATGTTTATTCCGTCAAATCCTTACTGGAGATTACTTGATACTGTGAGAGTATATCTTCACAGAGTTGATTTCCCGAACATTGTCGTGGATTCCGCAGTCAGCGTAGCAGGAAGTAATGCTGTTATAGATAATTTGCTTTTCAACAAAGCGCTAAACGGAAACTATTACAGAGTAGTAAAACACAGAAACGCTCTGGAAACATGGAGTAACGTTGGCGTAAACATCACAAGGGGTTCCTCTTCACATCATAATTTTGTCGCGAATAACGCATCATATGGTAACAATATGGCTACTGTAAGCACATCGCCGTTTCTCAAAGGTATGTACAGCGGTGACTGTAATCAGGATGGAGTTATTGATATTTCAGATCTTGCAATAATAGATAATCAGGTATTTTCATTTGCAGCAGGTTATGTGATCGCAGATCTCAACGGCGATATGTTTGCAGATCTGACTGATTATGCATATGCAGATAATAATGCGTTTAATATTGTAACTGTTGCAGCTCCTCCGGGAGCGGCTCCTGAACCGCAGATCATAAATAACGATGCGCCGGTATTCAATACTGATGCTGAAAAAACCAAATATGAAATGCATCTGAAGCTCATGAAGGAAAAAGGAGTTTCCGAAGAAGTAACTAAAACTCCTGAGATGAATGAATTCCTGAAACTCAGACAGGAAAGAGATAAAAACAGAACTGCGCCGGTGAAAAAATCTACCGAAGTTCAGGAGGATGTAAGAAGTAATTCCGGCGGCAAAGGCGTTTCAGTCGGACAATAAAGTAATGCAATAAAGTAATTGGTTTTTAATTTTATATCAAAGCCGTGAAAATTTTTTCACGGCTTTTTTTATTTAAACTGCTCCTCTGCAGAAGTTGCCGTTTCTTCAATTGTTAAAATCTTTTTCCTCATTCCTTCCGACATCTCTTTCCTCATTCCTAGCATTTGCCCAGCCAAGTCGTTCATTTACAAAATGTATTGAAATGATATCGTGAAATGTATTTGAATTCTGAATATTCCAATTTCTTCCTGAGTCAGTGCTTTTCATGATCACTCCGGAATCGCCTGAAACCCAGCCTGTATTGGTATCAATAAAAAACAATTTGTCAGTCTCTTCGCGGTCGGAGTGTTTTGTCTGAGCCAGTATTCCTGTGAAAAAACATTACTGCTGAATATGAATAATAGCGCAGCGGATATAATTACGAATGAATAATTTTTAAATTTCATATAAGTTTTGTAAAAATCAATTTATGGAATTTGATTTTCTAATTCAATTAATATGCATTACAAATTAATAATGTATACAATTTATAATCTGACTTGAATTATAAATTCAATTTTCTTTAGTTGTCTAAATTTTTCCAAAACACATCTAAACAAATTTCGAAAGGGAATTTCATGAAAAAAATGTTTCTCCTCATCCCGTTTATTGCTGTCGGGTTTTATTTCTTTACAGGTCAGTCTCAGGAAGACAAGCCTGAAAAATGGAGCATTGATACAAGAAAGACGGATATTCAGGATTTTAATAATGTAGTCACATCTCCGTTACCAATGGAGTATGACCATTTTATTCCGAATAATCAGCCGATGTACTACAACTCACCAAATGGTGTAACGGTTGTAAATCCAAACATCAGGGTTCTTCCGAGACAAACGCCGTTCAGTTATCAGACGGAAGTTATAATTACCCGTCATCCCGGAAATCCATTAATTATGTACGGATCGTCAAATGCTATTAGTAATGCCGGCGGAAGTTTATTTATTTCTGAAGGCGCATATGTTACTACTGACGGCGGTACTTCATGGTTCGGAAGCGATACTATGAAAAATACAGGCGGCGGCATACTTACCGGACATGGCGGTGATCCGGGAATTACAATCGATAAAGACGGAAGATTTATTATATCTCATTTAGGCGGCGGTATAAAAGCAAACTATTCCACTAATAACGGACTGAACTGGTCAAATGATTTTACCATTACAACAGGCAGTCAGGATAAGAATCTTACTACAACTGATGACTCTCCGACAAGTCCTTATTACGGAAGATCATATACTGCATGGTCGAGATTCAGCGCTTCTTTACCTCCTATAGCATTTTCATATACAACCAACGGCGGCGTAAGCTGGTCAGCTTCTGCAGATGTTAATGTTCCGCCGGCTGGACATTATTCTCAGGGAGTTGATCTCAGAACCGGTCCAAACGGTGAGGTTTATTTATGCTGGGCTGCTCCTATTACAAGCGGTTCATTTACTGAAGATTTCTGCGGGTTTGCAAAGTCTACCAACGGCGGAGTGAACTGGACAGTAAATAATAATATCTTTGATATGAACGGAATCAGAGGAAACTTACTTTCGACAAATATCAGAGTAAACAGTTTCCCGAGAATTGACGTTGACAGAACTTGCGGACCAAGAGCAGGTTGGATATATATAGTAGTTTCACAAAAAAATCTTGCGCCTGCAGGTACGGATGCGGATATTGTGATCCACAGATCCACTGACGGAGGTACTTCATGGTCAGCGGGAATCAAAGTAAATCAGGACGCATTGAATAACGGAAAGTCGCAGTGGTTCCCGGCTGTAAGAGTAGATGAATCAGGCGGCGTGAACGTTGTTTATTATGATAACAGAGGAACCACAAATACAGACACAGCGGAAGTCTTTATGTCAAGATCAATGGACGGCGGAGCTACATGGACAGACATGAAAGTTTCAGACGCAAGATTCAGACCGACATCACTGGCATTAGCAGGTGTTGCAGGCGGATATCAGGGCGATTACATTGGAATTACTTCAGCATTAATAGAAGGAAATCCTGTAAACGGTAATCAGAGGATCTGGCCTTTATGGATGGATAACAGACTGGGCGGATTCCAGTATCAGGCGTATACTGCAAAAGTGGAATTGCTTCCGACAAATCCCTGCACAGGCTGTGAAGATTTTGCAAACACAGCTTTTACACCTGAATATTTTCATCTGGAATATTCGGGTACTCAATTCTGGAACAGACAAAATCCAAGCGCATACGGAGCAGGAACAGGAAGCGTAAAGTATGATTTCTTTAGTGATAATGTAAGAAATCCGCAGTCACTCATTACTGATTTTCAGGCGGTTCCGTCCGGTTATTATCTTTCTTTTGATGAAGCATATGCTCCATATGGCGCAAGTTTTCCCGGACCTGATACTTTAGTAGTGGAATCATCCGTAAACGGGGGAGTAAGTTACACAACGCTTGCTGTATTACTCGGAAAATTCCCATCAGGCGGCGAGCTTAATACTGCACCGGCTACTACAAATGCTTTTGTTCCGACATCATCACAATGGGCTCCAAAAATTTATTCCTTACCGGTTGGAACGAACAGAGTAAGACTGAGAGCTGAAAGCGGATTTGGAAATAATTTATATATCGATAATATTTGTGTGCAGGCATTGCCAAATCCTGTTGCAAACTCATTATGTGATGCGCCTGAAGGATTCTTCAGACCATCTCCGCCTTCTATAGTACAGGATACGATCACTGTATATCTGAAGAGAACGGATTTCCCGAATATAACAGTGGATTCAGCAAAAATGTATATGCAAAATTACGGTTGTGAGAATTTTACATTCAGCAGAGCATTAAGCGGAAATTATCATATGGTATTTAAACACAGAAATTCAATTGAGACCTGGACGAATGCCGGAATACCAAATTATACAAGAGGATCACTTTTTTCTTATGATCTGATAAATGACAATGCTATCGTTTACGGCGGCAATCAGACACAAATTCCGACCTTTTCATTTTGGTTTAATTACAGCGGAGACTGTAACAGAGACGGCGTAATTGACATAGGTGATCTGACAATCATAGATAATGATGCATTTAATTTTGTATCAGGATATGAGCAGTCGGATGTAAACGGAGATAACTTCTCTGATCTTGCTGATTATGCACTTGCAGATAACAATGCATTTAATATAGTTACAAGAATAATTCCTCCGGGAGCAGTTCCTGAGCCGCCAATTGTAAATAATGATGCACCTGTATTTAACACTGAATCGGAAAAAACAAAATACGAAATGCATCTGAAGTACATGAAGGAAAAAGTAATTACGGAAGAAGTATCAAACACTCCCGAAATGAATGAATTCCTTAAACTCAGAAATGAAAGAGAAAAGAACAGAACAGCGCCTGTGAAAAAATCAACTGAAGTTAAGAATGATGTAAGAAGTAATACAGGCGGCAAAGGTGTTTCAATAGGACAATAACGTAACTGGTTTTAAATTTAATATCAAAGCCGTGAAAATTATTTCACGGCTTTTTTTTTAGATAAATTATACATCAGCAACAGATGGTGTTTCTCCAATTTTCAAAAATATTCTACCGGCAGCTTTTCCGCTTTTGAACTGATATCTTTAAAAACAGTTTTAGAATATTTAAAATTTGTGGAACGTCTGAAAAATTCGTCTTAATAATATAATAAGGGGGAGAACTAACGAAAAATGGAAATCTAAAGATTCTCAGATAATAAGGAGAAGTAAAATTAAGGAATAAGTATCAGAAATGAAGTAACCGGAAAGTTTTATAAAGAATGCAGAGACTTTTTTAAAGAAACAGAAACACAGTGAAAGAAAAGCGTGAGATCAAATGAAGAATGATGAATCTGATGCGAAGAGGCGGTCAAATTAAACAAAGGACTGTGAATTCTGCATAGAGCGACCGGGATACTTAATTAAGAATCCTGATTACTGAATAAAGAAGGGGAGTGGTATTATAAATAATAATGAAATTGAAATAAAGAAAGAAGAATAGAAAAGAAGAAGGGAAAATGCGAAGCGAAGAAAGTAAAATGCGAAGCAAAGAAAGTAAAATGCGAAGCGAAGAGTTGTGAATTCGAAATGAAGAGTTGTGTAAGTGAAGAAATTTTCAGTAAACGGTAAGAAATGTCTGTTGAAAGTCAGGTTATGTCAGTTGAAAGTCAGGAAATGTCCTGTGAATGTTTAGAAATGTTTTGTGAAAGTCAGGAAATGCCCTGTGAATGTTTAGAAATGTTTTGTGAAAGTCAGGAAATGTTCTTTGAATGTTTAGAAATGTTTTGTGAAAGTCAGGAAATGTCCTGTGAATGTTTAGAAATGTTTTGTGAAAGTCAGGAAATGTCCTGTGAACGATTAGAAATTTTTGGTGAAAGTTAAGAAATATTCTGTGAAAGTAAAGAAATGTCTTGTGAAGGTAAATAAATTTTCTGAAAAAGTAAAAAAAATTTAAAAAGTGAAAAATATTTCACAAAAAAAAGGAACAGAGGCAATAAAAAATATGAATTAATAAGATCCACTGAAAATAATTTCAAAAAATTGAAATATACAGGGAGCTGTATATTTTTTTTTGTGTAAATGAATTTTTTAAATAAAATATTTACTCATTATTTCCTTAAAATTAAAAGCCAGTTACGATAATGAATATGTCCGGTTTCTTAATGGCATTTTCCATTTACCAATATAAAGTCCCTACGGGACTAAAAATCTTACTCTCATTTTGCTGCCATTATAAAGTCCCTACGGTACTAAAAATCTTACTCTCATTTTGCTGCCAATATAGAGTTCTACGGGATTTAATTATAAAAATATAAATCAAATTCAACTATTAGAATGGACATGTACAATGGATGTTTTATTGAATTATTTATTCGTGTTTAATTCAAAAGCAAAATTTTGTAATTTGTGCGGTGAATAAAATATTCTTATCAGAAATGGAATTAATTTCTATCTGTTATCATACCTATCCTTTAAGTAAATGAAGATCACGAAAATAAGAAAAAGTTATGTTTTCTTTTTCGGATTAATTTTCCTGCTAATTCATAGTTCCGGTGTGCTGGCATCAGGCGACGGATCAGGTTCGCAGACACTTCTTACAAGCATCGGCATTGCAATTCTCGCCGCTTCTGTAATGGCATTCATTGCTCATTTTTTAAAGCAGCCGCTTTTACTTGCTTATATATCAGCAGGTATTATCATAGGTCCTAACATCGGTTTCGGGTTTATCGGGAATGAACAAGACATAGAAACCATTTCCCATATCGGGCTTGTACTTCTTTTATTCATGATAGGACTGGAAATTGACGTCAAGAAATTAAAGGAAGTAGGTAAGTCATTATTTTTCGCAGGAACATTACAGTTTATCATATGCGTTACTATCGGTCTGGGTTTTTTCTCACTGATCGGTTATACAATAGGAGGCGGAAACTATGATCTGCTGTACCTTGCAGTATGCTGCAGTCTGAGCAGTACTGCAATCGTTGTGAAACTCTTATACAGTAAGCTGGAGCTTGATACACTTGCCGGGCGGCTGACGCTCGGAATACTGATCTTTCAGGATATATGGGCGATCATAACTCTCAGCATACAGGCAAATCTGGCAAGCCCTGATATTATGCTGATCTTATTTTCGTTTGTCAAAGGAGCGCTTGTTGTTTTAATTAGTCTTTTATTAAGTAAATATGTTCTGCCGCGGATATTCAAGGCTGTTGCAAAAACACCGGAGATCGTTCTTATCACATCACTTGGATGGTGTTTCCTGATCTGCGGTATTTCGGGATTCTTCGGGCTGTCGCTGGAAATGGGAGCGCTCATTGCCGGTGTTGCAATTTCAACATTTCCATATAATCATGATGTGATCGCAAAAATAGTTTACGTCAGGGATTTTTTTATAACATTATTCTTCGTTGCTCTGGGAATGATGATAACAAATCCGGCGGACAATCCTGAAGTATTAATATATTCCGCAGTTGCCGCTTTGTTTCTGGTCGCATCAAGATTTCTTTCAATCTATCCAATCCTGTATGCTTTAAAAAACGGGAACCGCGTGAGTCTGTTAACATCCATCAACCTTTCTCAGATAAGCGAATTCTCTCTTGTAATAGCTGCTCTTGGTCTGGCAGCCGGACATATCTCGCCGGGAATACTGACTATAATTATTTTTACATTCGTTATTACTTCAGTAGCGTCAACATACATGATCAAATATAGTGACCCCATTCAGAGATTTCTCAGCAGGATAGTCAGTTTAATTGGATTCAGAGATATCGGAACTGAAAAAAGTCAGACATTCGAATCAGATCAAAAGGAAATTGCAATACTTGGATTTTATACAACAGCAAGCTCTCTGATAAATGAAATGGAATCATTTGAATTAACAAACGAAGAAGGAGTCCGGATCCTTGATAAAGTTGTGGTCATAGACTTTAATCCTGAAGTACACAAAAAACTTATGGGTAAAGGTATCAAAACATATTATGGTGATATCAGTCATGTTGATACGCTTCTTAATTCCGGAATAGAACAGGCTAAGATAGTGATATCCACAATTCCCGATTCCATCTTAGTCAATACCGATAACCTAAAGCTTCTGAGAAATATAAAAAAAGTTAATCCGCAGGCGAAAATAATTGTTACAGCAGAAAGTCCAAAACTAGCAATCGAGCTTTACGAAAACGGCGCGCATTATGTACTGATGCCGAGAGTTTTAACCGCGGAAAATCTGATGGAAGTATTGAAAACATTACTAAACCGTGACTCAAATGATGTCTTAAAAGAAGAACTGGAAATGCTGAAAGGAAGAAAAGAGATACTGGAGTGAGACGATCCGTTAATCAAAATTGATTATCCCTGTTCCATAAGGAGAGTTAAAGTTTATGATACAAAAAAAATGTTACTTCAGGTTATGAAACAGAATTAGAGAGCAATGTAACATTTTGATTGTAATTCAAAACTGACTTGATAAAACTAATTAAAATTCATTTTTTATACGACCTAAAATATATCCTATTAAAAGAAGCACTCCTGAAATCTATTTCAGATTCTAAATTACCTAAGAACATTTTATAGATCTAATTCATATTCAGACTTCTATAATTTGAATTTCAAATTCATAATTTTTTAATCAGAGAATTTTATAAATATATATTAATTAATCAAACAAACTAAAAATGAATAAATTATCTCTACTCCGGACATTCATTACTACCGGTGCAATTGCGATACTGATACTTATCGCAGGCACTGAAGTTTTTCAGGGTAATGAAAAAACAAATTTTCAGAAACATACAGAAACGGTATATGATTATGATGAAACAGATCCGTACATTGACAGACCTACTTCCGAATCAAGATTACATCTTACAGAAGGTGATGATGTGCTAGACGTAATAACAGACGGAGCGGGATTTGATAATTTCGAAATAGGAGTGGATAATGCTGAACAGATGCTTGTATCCAACCCTACAAACCCACTGAATATGCAGTTCGGCGTCAACGGCGGAGGAGGTCAAAACGCATACTACACAACAAACGGGCATGACTGGACTTTAAGTAATCCGGCTTATCACCCGTCCACCTGCTGCGACCCGTGGTCAGCATTTGACAGTCTCGGTAATTTATACTACGGATCCGGAGTTTCAAATCAGTATGTATATAAATCCCTGAACGGAGGTCAGACTTATGGTCCGCCGGTATTGTCTGTAAGCGGTAATGACAGAAATACTTTGGCAGCAGATCAGACAAACGGACCATATAAAAGTCATTTATATGCAGCCATCACTCCCGGAAATTTTGCCAGAAGCACTAACAGCGGTACATCATGGACTACTACTTATTCACCAAGTAATACAATCCCCGGTACAATGATAGCAGTCGGTCCGAACGGCGCCACGCAAGGCGGATGTGTTATGTATGTTACAAATACAGGATCAACGGCAAATGTAACTTATACATTTCACAGATCACTTGACGGCGGAGCTACTTTTTCTGTAAGATCAAGCCTTACTGTTGCAGGTTATGTAGGTTCTTTAAATACTGCGGGAAGACTGGTAATTAACAACGGCCGTACAAGACCATATCCCATGATCGCGATGGATAACAGTTATGGTCCAAACCGGGGAAGACTTTATCTTGTATATGCTTCAAACGTTCCGGCCGGTAACGGAAACAAGCCGGACATTATACTTCAATATTCAAATGATCAGGGAGCAACCTGGTCAACAAGAAGAACTGTGAATGATAATGCAAATCCGCAACTGAGTGATCAGTGGTTTCCCGCAATATGGTGTGAAAAGGAAACAGGAAGACTTTATATCAAATGGTATGACACCAGAGAAAACCCGGCAACTTATGCTGTGAATGTTTACGCTACTTATACTGATGACGGCGGAACAACTTTTGCTGCAAATCAAAAACTTACAACGACTTCATGGACTTATCCGAATCCTGCATGTCCTCCGAATACAAACTGTTACAGAGGAGATTATGACGGTATGACTGCTAATCCTAAAACCTCTTATTCAGTGTGGTATGACGGAAGACTCGGCACATACAAAAATGTCGGAGCGTATTTTCCAGATTATGCAATGACGGTTTCACCAACGGCAGCTAATATTCACAATACAAATGATTTTAAATTAATAGATGTAAATGTACCGGCAGTCAAGTTATATACTGATGTGGTTAATTTCACAACTGCTGTTACACCTGTTCCCGGGGCAGGCAGTATTGTTGCTGATTTTCCATCCGGTAATTCGTTAAGCGCGCCATATCCGAAAACAGCTAAGATGAGAGTAAGAACAATCGGCACTGTAACAAACGGAGTTTATACAGTAACTGTAACCGGCTCGGGACCAAACGGAACACCGGTACATAAAAGAACAGTATCAGTCACAGTAGGCAATACATTAGCCGGAGCTCCGTGTGAGGATTTTACTGAAGCATTTCCTCCGACAGATCTAGGTTTTGATTATACCGGCGATAATTATTGGTCAAGAAATTCTCAGAGCGCATACGGCACGGGAACGGGCAGCGCGAGATTTAACGCCTGGTCAGCTCCGGCCGGAACAAATCAGGCTCTTGTGTCAATGAGCTTTACAGCTGTTGGAGCAAATACTTATCTGACATTTGATAATGCTTACAGACCATGGACAGGCGGAAATATAGATTCTCTGATAGTCGAATCATCTTCAAATTTCGGCGGAAGTTATACCACGCTTGAAAAACTATGGGGCGGACTCGGTGCACAGGCAGGACCTCTTAATACAGTGTTTACAGGAGGGGGTCAGTTTTCTCCTTTAAATCATCAGTGGAGATCTAAAATTTATTTACTGCCTGCAGGTACAAATAAAATAAGATTAAGAGCAGTGAGCGGATTCGGAAATGATATATTTGTAGATAATGTATGTGTGCAGAGTCTTTCTGTTCCCTCAACTGTTTCATCTATTGGTTTAGTACCCGAAGGATTTTACAGAGCGCTGCCGTTCCCGCAGGCGGTTCCTGATACTGCAAGAATATATCTGCACAGGACTGATTTTCCAAACATAGCGGTTGACTCGGCTATTTCATATTTCAATGCAGGCGCAATAGCAAGCAGTCCTTTTACAAAGGCATTAAGCGGAACTTACTATATTGTTTTAAAACACAGAAACAGCATAGATACGTGGAGTAAATCCGGCGGAGAAATTTATACCAGAGGCAACACTTTAAACTTTAACTTTATCCAGCCATCAGGCCAGGCATATAATAATAATCAAGCGTTAATAGCTACAAATCCTTTTTTCGGAATGTACGGCGGTGATGTGAACAGAGATTTCTCCGTTGATATAGCGGATGTATCTCAGATTGAAAATGCTGCTGCTAATTTCCTTGCAGGATATGTAGTAGAAGATGTAACAGCTGATAATTTTGTGGATATAAATGATCAGGCTCTTGCAGATAATAACGCATCAAACTTTGTAACAAGACAGGCTCCTCCCGGAGCGGATCTTGGTCCGATCGTATCCGAAGAGGTTGTGACTCCGACGGAAACAAATTTTGAGAATGACGCAATGAGACAAAAACATGAATTAACAATAAGGCTGCTGAACGATCAGAAAGCTCAGGAAAAGATCTCTGTTGAATTGAAAAAGAAAAAAGATCAGGAAACTGAACTGAGAAAGAAAAAATAAATTCAGTCAGAGAAAAAATGAGATCAAAACAGAATAAAAACGAAACGGTAAAACCGGAAATAATTAATCCGGACAGACCGGGCAGAACTCTGGGACAATAGAAGCAATATAGAAATTTGAGATAACAGATTTGATTACTCAAACTGTTCTGTTAGAAAAGAAATTAAAGATATAAAAATAAAGACCGGTAAATTTAAATTACCGGTCTTTTCATTTTGTAAACACTAATGCAGTTACATAAAATATTATCTGATCAAAACCATTTTTCTTGTTTCGCTAATTATACCTGAAACATTTCTTTCCGGAGCAAGAGTCAGCTTATAAAAATAAATTCCGCTCGGAAGTTCGTCTGCAGAAAAGGTTTCTGAATATGATCCTGCATAAAGAAATTCCGAGACAAGAGATCTGATCTCTTTACCTGCAGCGTCATAAATTATAAGAGATACATTTCCCGGTTCAATAATTTCAAAATTTATTAAAGTGGTCGGATTAAATGGATTGGGATAATTCTGCATTAATCTGAATGCATCAGGTAAGTTCGAATTCCCGGCTTCGCTTATTGCTGAAGAGGTTCTGTCATATTTAAAAATCGCTCCTCCCGCACCGCATGCATATCCGTAAACTGAATCCGTAAATGTTACATCAAATAAAGCTGTACTGTCGGGAGTATATAATGATTTCCAGACAAAACCCGAATCTTCTGAAAGCATAAATTTCTGAGAATAGCTACCTGTGATCCAGATCTCTCCGGGAGTTCGGGCGCTAATACCTGTAGCCAGTCCGAATACACCGAGCGTATCATAAAACCAGTTTGCTCCTGTGTTTACAGTCCTTGCAATACTGGATCCGAATTCCAGATCACCGCCGGATATTAAAGCTTTATAAGGATAAATAATATCTATGTCGAATAACGGTTCCGGGGCGATTTCCTGACCCTGCCATGTCAGTCCGGAATTTGTCGTAGCCCACACGACTCCGGCAATATCCCTGAATCCGCCGCATGCATAACCTGTCTGCTGATTTATGAACTTAATTTTATTTATCGGCAATACAAATGTGAGGTTACTGTCTATCAGTGTGGGAATCCAGTTCAGCCCGCTGTTAGTCGTGCGGAGTATGGAGGAGGGTACACCTCCTATAAATCCGTTGTTCACATCATGAAAAAAAATAGTTTTCATATAGTTATTGGTATCAGGGTACATTGATTTTGTCCAGACATTTCCGCCGTCAGATGTCTTTAGAATTATTGTTCCGGGAAAAGATACGCTGTCCGGAAATATTTCCCATGCCAGCGCCCATCCGGTCAGATGGTCTATGAAAAATACATCTTCGATATTTAATGAAATGCCGGAACTCTGTAGTTCCCAGATATTACCGCCGTTAGTAGTTCTAATAATTGTTCCGTTCTCACCGGTAATCCAGCCGGTGTTACTGTTAATGAAAAAACAATTTCTCAGCTCAACGCTTACAGGACTATTCATCCTGCTCCAGAGATTTTGTGACAGAGAGGATTTTAAAGGAATGAAAACAACAGATATAAATATTACTATTGAAAAAATATTTTTCAAAAATCTAATTATTAATATTATATAGTCTATAAAGTTAGCAATGATCAATTTAAGATTAAACTGTAAATTTTTTCTGAAAATAAAAATTAGACTTGAAATTAAAAATTGAAATAAATAATTAGCAGTAACAAAAACTATTACTAACTTAAAAAAAAGGGAAATCCTAATGAAAACAAAATTACTGCTGTTTGCTGTAGTTTTATCAGGTATTTGGTTTATAAATACCGGCTTTTCACCAAATGACGACAGCCCAAAATGGAGTCAGGATCCGCGAACAAGAATTAACATTGATCCTCAGGGTGATTACATAGCATTACCTCAGGGTGACAATGGAAATTTCAGCAATGAAACAAGATACGTCTCAACTCCGAACGGAGTTTATGCAGTCGGACCAAATTTCAGAGTTCATCCGACCACATCCCGCACTCAGAGTGAAGTGCCGATCACAAGACATCCGCGTAATCCGAACTTTATGTTTGCATCTGCAAATACATTTAATGTCGGCGGCGCTACCACTTTCAGTACAGCTCATTATGTAACAACTGACGGCGGTGTATCATTTTTTGGTGACGACACAACGAATTTTAATTTCGGTGATCCTGCTCCGATGATCATGCATACTGACAGACTTATTATTTCATACATTACAAGCACCGGATCAATGGGCGCTGCCTGGTCATCTAATCTGGGAACTACCTGGTCCGGAACGGTTACATTTCCGGGTGCAACTACCTCAGCTGATAAAAACTTATCCTGTGTCGACGGCGAACCGACAAGCCCGTATTACGGAAGATTGTATACGGTTTATACCGAATTTGCAGGTGCAAATGTCAATCGAATTGTTGCAACCTGGTCTTCAGACGGCGGAGTTACCTGGTCAAGCGTAGTCCCGGTTAGTCCTGTTCCTTCTGCAGGTCATCATCATCAGGGTTGTGATGTTGCAGTTGATCCCTATGGTTGGGTTCGTGTGGTTTATGCAAACTGTACATCCAACGGACAAAACTCTACCGAAGATTATCTCGGTTGGGCAGAATCAGGAACAGGCGGAACATCATGGGCAGATATGTCAGATACAAAAGTAAACATGAACGGAATCAGATCTTCTGACTTATTACCTTCCCCGCCTGCATCAGTAATCAGAGCAAATGGTTTTCCCAGAATAGACATAGACAGAACATGTCTTCCGTCTTCTGATGACGCTTATGTAGTGGCAGGTGAAAAGAATTTCGCGCCGGCTCTGGATAATGCAGATATAGTTTTAATGAAAACTCCTGACGGCGGATCCTCATGGACAAGAGTAAGAGTTAATCAAAATGCTGCAGGTTCTTATGAATATTTTCCTGCAGTAAATGTAGACGCAACAGGCGGCATCAATGTATGTTATTACAGTACCAGAAACTCCCCTAATAACGATTCAGCTCAGATCTATCTTTCAAGATCCACAGACGGCGGAGTAAACTGGGTTGATATTTTAGTTTCGGATCACAAATTCAAACCTGTGCCGATTTCAGGAACAGCTACCGGTTATCAGGGAGATTATATCGGAATTACATCAGGCGGCGCAGGTAAAATAATTCCTTACTGGGCTGAACAAAATACTTCAACCGGCGGAAGATATCAGGCATACGCTTCATTAGTAGATTTAACAATAACAGCGCCTTGTGAAGATTTTGCATGCGCAAAGGATTCCGGAACAACGGTTTTTCCATTGACATCAGGTGGTTTTTATGAACAATTTACAGGCACAAACTACTGGAACAGAAAATCACAGGCAAGCGCATACGGATCCGGAGCAGGTTCTGTAAGATTTAACGCATGGTCAGCTAGCGGCGGAACAACACAATCTCTTATTTCCTATCAGTTCGCAGCAGCAGGCGCAACTACTTATTTAACTTTTGATGCTGCATACAGACCATGGACAGGAGGTAATGTAGATTCACTTATAGTAGAATCTTCAGTTAACGGAGGTGTGACCTGGTCAGTAAGAGCAAGATTATGGGGAGGCCTCGGAGCTCAGGCAGGTCCGTTAAATTCTGTATTTACAGGAGGCGGTCAGTTTATTCCTTCTAACAGAGAATGGAGACCTAAAATATATCAGCTTCCCGTTGGTACAAATAAAGTAAGACTTCGCGCAGTGAGCGGTTTCGGAAATGATATCTGGTTAGATAACATTTGCGTGCAGTCATTACCAACTGCAGTTGCTAATTCTATCGGACTTGCAAATGAAGCTATGTTCATTCCCACAAATCCATACTGGAGATTACAGGATACAGTCAGAGTCTATCTGCACAGAGTTGATTTTCCAAATATAGCTGTTGATTCTGCAATCAGTATAGCCGGCGGTAATGCTATTGTGGACGATCTGTTTTTTAACCGAGCTTTAAATGGAAATTACTACAGAGTTGTAAAGCACAGAAACAGTGTTGAGACATGGAGTATTACCGGTGTTACCTATACAAGAGGTTCGGGTTCACATCATAATTTTATACAGCCGGACGGTCAGGCATACGGAAATAATCAGGCGGTTGTAAGTACATCTCCTTTCTACAGAGGAATATACAGCGGCGACTGTGATCAGGATGATTTCATTGACATTGCTGATCTTGCAATAATTGATAATCAGGTATTTAACTTTGGAGCGGGATATGTGATCGCTGATCTCAACGGAGATTTATTTGCAGATATTACTGATTATACATATGCAGATAATAATTCATTTAATTTTGTCGGTATAATAGATCCTCCGGGAGCAGCTCCGGCACCTCAGGTAGAAGAAACTGAAACAGTACCTGAGCTTCTTACAGAGCAGGACAGAATTAAATATGAATTACACCAAAAGGTCGTAAGGGAAAAAGGAAATGTCGAAGAGACAGTGAAAGTAAGACCTGAACTTAATGAAGTCCTTAGAGAAAGAGAGATCAGATCGAATATCCAAAAATCAACTTTCATAAAAAAAGATAATACCCGACTGGAAAAATCGGAAACAGGAACTTCCGAACAAAGCAGAGTGGGCGAAAGGTAATAAAAGTAATTAGTTTATTAAAGCCGTGGAGAATTTTCTTCACGGCTTTTTTTTATATACGGTTAATAAAAGACAGTTGAAAATTCATATCATTTAATTTACTTTGTATACAATACGAACATGCATATTCCTTTCTATGAATTTCATCATGATGAAATCGGTTTTTCATTTTTTGATTTTAAAAATTTGTACAACACCTCTATATATAAATAAATCTTATTCACATCATTAATCAAAAAATTAAAAAAATCAGAAAGGGAAATTTAAATTGAAAAAATTATTCTTTTTACTTCCTGCTGTCCTGCTGCTTTATGTTATAATGACAGGACAAAGTAATCAGGTCGCGGAGAAATGGGACGTAATGCCTACGGGTCTTTACGATGCGGATGTTTATATATCAGCTCCTTTACCGCAGGTATTCGATTTTATAAATCCGAATACACAGACAAGATATTATCAAAATGGAAATGAAGTTGTAGCAGTTGCGCCTAATGTAAGAGTTCTTCCCAGGACAAACAGCTATCAGTCTGAAGTTAATATTGTCAGACATCCATTGAACCCTCTTATTATGTTTGGTTCGTCAAACGCATTCAATAACACAGGTACATTATTTATCAGCGAAGGTATTTATGTAACTACAAACGGCGGATCTTCATGGTTCGGATCAGATACAATGAAATTAGCCGGCGGCACTCCGGTTCCAAATCAGGGAGGCGATCCGGGAATTGCAATTGATAAGAACGGCGTCTTCATTCAGACTCACCTTGGATTTAGCACTTCAGGAATGTTCGGTAATTATTCTACCGACAACGGATTAACATGGTCAAACAATTTTACCATTGCCACAGGTTCGCAGGATAAAAATCTTGCTGCATCAGACGACGCTCCTTCCAGTCCTTATTACGGAAGATCATACTGCGTCTGGTCAAGATTTACGGCATCAGCGCCGCCTATAGCAGTTTCATATACAACAAACGGCGGAGTAAGCTGGTCTGCATCAGCTGATATAAATGTATCTGTTGCAGGACATTATTCACAGGGCTGTGATATAAGGACAGGTCCAAACGGGGAAGTATATGTAGTCTGGGCAGCGCCTGTCTCATCAGGTACTTTTACTGAAGACTTTGCCGGTTTTGCAAAATCAACCAACGGCGGCGTTAGCTGGACAGTAACTAATAATGCTTTTGATATGAACGGGATCAGAGGTACATTTCCGACCAAGTCAAATATCAGAGTAAACGGATTTACAAGGATCGACGTTGACAGAAGCGGCGGAGCAAGGAACGGATGGATCTATATTGTTACTTCCGAAAGAAATCTTGCGCCGGCGGGAACAGATCCTGATGTTATAATGCACAGATCTACAGACGGCGGCGCTACTTGGTCAGCCGGTATCAGAGTAAACCAGGATCCGCTTAATAACGGAAAGTATCAGTATTTCCCTGCAGTAAGAGTTGATGAAGCAGGCGGTGTAAATATTGTATATTATGATGACAGAAATACTGCTTCGGATTCTTCGGAAATTTATATTTCCAGATCACTTGACGGCGGAAACACGTGGTCAGACATGCTTGTCAGCGATCACAGATTCAAACCGAAATCAATCGGCGTATCAGGAATTGCTACAGGATATCAGGGTGATTATATCGGTATTACTTCAAGTAACGGAAAACTGTGGCCTTTATGGATGGATGATTATTCCGGAATTTATAATGCATGGACTGCCGGAGTTCAGATCACAACTTTTCCTCTGAATTCATTTAATCTTACTTCACCGGCTGCAGGCGCAAGGATTGAAACACTTCCGAATAATCTGACCAATAATGTTTTCACATGGGATACTGCATCTTCTACAGCATCATACAAATGGATATTCGGAAGTCCCAATGCATCATCAAGACAGATCACATTATTACCTAATTCAAATTCACTGAATGTCACAAGCGGAGATCTCGATGCATTGCTTGCAGGACTCGGATTAGCGCAGGGAGATTCTCTTGTCGGTCAGTGGGATGTCTGGGCATTCAGAAATAATATTACAAATGATTCACTGAAAGCAAACAACGGTCCGAGATCAATTACATTAAAAAGAAAAAAACCGGCTCTTACTGCATTCAATCTTTCATCTCCACTGAATAATACTTCTATACTGACACTGCCGACAAACACAACTCCGCAGAATTTTATCTGGACAAGGTCAGGAGCAGCTGTAACTTATAAATGGCTTTATGCAAGACCAAATTTTTCAAGTCAGTCTAATGTAAAATTTTCAGTAACTTCCAACAGCGGGGGATTTGATACTCTTACGACTGTTACAAATTCCAAACTTGATTCTATGCTTGCAGGTATAGGAATTGCTCAGGGAGATTCAAGCATCGGACAGTGGAGAGTTTACGGTTACAGCGCAGGCGACTCACTGGCTTCATCCCAGACTTATAATCTAACACTAAGAAGGGGATTACCGCCAACAGTTACAACTTCCGCTGATTCACTTGTAGCATATCTTCCTTTCGGTTCAAACAATGTAGTTAAGAATTTGAACGTTGGTAATATCGGACAGTTTACTTTGAACTGGGTAATGACTGAATCAACTACGATACTTGATAATGCAAGAACGGAAAATATTTTCAGCGCAGATATTTTAAGGCAGATTGAAAACATGCCTAAAGGCGCGGCTGATATATACAGCGGTCCTGAAGTCCTCGACGGAATGGGCGGACCTGATGCAGGTGGATATAGCTGGATAGACAGTGATGAACCCGGCGGACCGGTTTATAACTATGTCGATATATCCGGTGTCGGTACTGCCATTACAACCTGGACTACAGGCACAGGGGATGACGGCGCGGTTACTTTGCCTCTGCCGTTTAGTTTTAATTATTACGGAAATAATTACAGCAGTCTGAAAGTCTGTACGAACGGCTGGGCAAGTTTTGATGTCGCTTCTACAAATGTCGCTTTTACCAATGCTGCTATACCGTCAGCAGCCGAGCCTAATAATGCTCTCTATGCATTCTGGGATGATCTGGATGTGAGAACCTCCGGTCAGGTATTTTATTATAATGACGCTGTAAATAACAGATTCATAGTAGAATACAAAAACGTACCGCACTACAGCACGGGCGGTCCTTACACTTTTCAGATCTTATTATATGCAGACGGCAGAATTTATTATCAGTATCAGAATGTAACGTCGCCGAATAATTCCAATACTATCGGAATTGAAAATTCTACAGGCACCATTTCCACCCAGCTTGTTTTCAATAATATTTATGCGAAAAATAATTTTGCAGTGAAACTTGAAAGAGGAATTCCATGGGTTGATGAATCACCTGCTGCCGGTAGTTTGAATGCTATGTCAAATCAGAATGTCAATGTAACATTCAACAGTACGGGACTTGCAGTCGGTACTTATTCCGGAGTTGTAAAAGTAAATTCAAATGATCCCGCTACACCGGTTAAGAATGTTAACGTAAAGTTATATGTCGGACAGGCAGCTCCTGCACAGCTCACTATTGTGAATGAAGGATACTATAATTTAGCGGACAATCTTAATATCAGAGACACGGTAAGGGTATACCTCAGGAATACTTCACCGCCGTATGCCGTTGTCGATTCTGCAAAAAGCGTTATAGATTCACTTAACTTTACAGGTTCATTCCTGTTTGCAAACGCTCCTAACGGAACATACTATCTGCAGGTAAAAAGCAGAAACTGTATAGAGACATGGAGTAAGGCGGGCGGAGAAACCTATACAACAGGAAGTACGCTGGTATACAATTTCACTTCTGCCTCTTCACAGGCTTACGGAAACAATTTAAAGCTTTTGGGATCAAGGCACACCATATACAGCGGTGATGTAAATCAGGACGGAATTATAGATCTGTCCGATCTTCAGGATATTGACAACAACGCCTTTAACTTTGCGACAGGATACATTCCTTCTGATCTTACAGGTGATTATCTTGTAGATCTGTCTGATCTGACAATAGCAGATAACAATGCATTTAATTTTATCACGAGACAGGCTCCTCCCGGAGCTGCTCCAAAAGTCAAGGATCATGCTGTAAGAAATAATACAGTTAAGAAAACGGTGCCCGAAAATTCAGGTTATTATAAGAATATTCTGCCCGGGTTTTAATAAAGCAAAAATAGTTTTACAAATCAAAAGCCGTAATTTATATTACGGCTTTTTTTTTTTATTGAAAATATACGCTCTCCTAAAAAATATTGTATTTAGTTTAAATTAAAATTATTATTTTTACATAAGGCCAAAGCATCAACCCCAAAAATTGATCTCTTTACCTAATTTTCATTTGTACTGATTTAAAATGCTGTAAGAATTTCAAAGTGAATTCTTATGTATGTTAGAATTTGTATAAATTATCAGAATCTTAAACTAACTGACTTATGAAAATAAGAATAACTGTGTTTTCATTATTCTTACTTTTTTCAAATTTAACAGCAGTATTTTCACAACATCCTTTGTTTGAATTAAAGCTTTCAAACAGAACCTACTTATCATCCAACTCCGGATACTTTGATGTAATGTTAAAGAATACAAATTATGAAAATTCAGAATTCAGATATTCCTCCGGTAAATATGTGATCATACTTGACGGATCATTTTTACCGGATCATTTAAGTTATATTTACACTAAAGACACGGCTACATACGGCTCTGAGAGAATTCCTCCTGCAAATACCGGCGCGCTGGTAAGAAACGGGGATACGCTAATAATTGAGCAGGGAATTATTTTCCCGGCAGGGACGGAGCCTTTGATCTCTGGTACCTACGGGACACTGGTAACAAGAATAAAATTTTATAACCCTGATCTGTATTTGAATTCATGTTTGTTTGAAGAGCAGTTTGTATGGAAAATAAATTCTCCCGGCAGCATAACGGAAATTTATGCAAACGTTTCAGACAGCATAGTCAGACTGGATAATTCTCAAAACACTTTCAGTACCCGTGATCTTTGCAGTGATCAGTTTTGCTGTCTGAGTGTACCTCTCATTCCGCCTGTCAGGACATTCCCATTGAATAATTCCGAGAATAATTTTCATCCGTTTAAGTTTGAATGGCAAAAAGGATTTCCTGTAAATTATTTTGCTAATATTCAGGTAGCGGCTGATTCTTTGTTTACAGAAATACTTTTAGATGACACTCTGCAGAGACCTGATGGTATTGATCCGGTGACATACTTTACTTCAGACCTGGAATTCGGAACGGAATATTACTGGAGAGTAAGACAGGGCGGGATCCCGCCTGCGGGAGAATTTAATGAAGCATGGAAATTCAGAACTGGAATACCATCGCTTTCCGTGAATTTAAAAGTAATTCCGGAAGGTCTTGCAGGTAAAAATAAATTCTATCCTTATAAATTAAAAGTCTTTCTGAGAAATACGGATATTCCTTATGAGATAGTTGATTCCGCTGTTTCATTTTTAACTGACCGTGAATTTCAAACCGATCTTTATTTTATGAACGCAGCAGCAGGTAATTATTATCTTGTGATAGATGACGGAAATTATCTTGAGACCTGGAGTCAGGCCGGCGGGAATTATTTCCATTCTGAGCAGAGTAATCAATATGACTTCTCTCTTAAAGCATCATCTGCATTTGGAAATAATCAGGTAATGTTTGGTGATGTGTATTGTATATTCAACGGCGATCTGAATTCAGACGGATTTGTTGACATAGATGATCTGAGAATATCTGATAATGCGGTATTTAATTTTGTAAAAGGGGAGTCTGTTACTGATCTGAACAATGATCACATAACTGATATTGAAGATTATTTAATCATTGACAGGAATGCCGCTGCTTTGGTTTGTATTCATTCTCCTTTGTAAAAAATTTATATCTCCTGGCAGAAATTATTAAATAGGAGTTCTTTTACTTCCTGAGTTCAGCAAGCTCTTCGAATAGTTTAAGTTCTTTATCGCTGAGATTTACCGGAGTTTCTACAATTATCTTAGCATAAAGATCTCCGTACTCATCCGTCTTTCCGTATTTCGGCATACCGAGTCTCTGCAGTCTCAATACTTTTCCGCTTTGAGCTTCCTTTGGGATATTTATTTTAATATTTCCCTTAAAAGTTTTTAAAGACGCTTTGCCTCCGAGCACTGCAGTATAGAGATCGACTCTGACATCAGTATAGAGATCGTCCCCTTTTCTTTCAAACAAAGGGTCTTGTAAGACATGAATTTTTAACAGCAGGTCACCCGGACTTCCGCCGCCTGATGTCACTGCTCCTTTACCGCTAAGTCTTAAAGTCTGACCGCTTGCAATCCCGGGTTTAATTTTCAGCTTAATGGACTGACCGTCGAGATCAAATAATTTTTCAGATCCATTATATGCGTCATTGAGAGTAATACTCATTTCAGCGCTCAGATCTTCACCCCGCAGATTAGCTCTTGCAGCTCTTTTCCTTCCGCCTGTTCCTGAAGACCGGAAGCCGCCGCCGCCAAAAAGTGTTTCAAAAAAATCTGAAAACCCTGCTCCGCCGAATCTGTCTCCGCTGTCATTACCATAAGTGTATTGTGTGTAACCGCTGTCCTGATTTGCATACTGTGACCAGTCAAAATCCTGTGAACCTCCGGACTGCTGATAGTATTTCCAGTTCTCTCCGAGCTCATCGTATTTTTTTCTTTTATCCTTATCCCTTAATACTTCGTTGGCTTCATTCAATTCCTTGAACTTTTCCTCCGCCTCTTTATTGTCCTTATTCTTATCGGGGTGATATTTCAGAGCAAGTTTTCTGTATGATTTTTTTATCTCATCCTGAGTAGCGTTTTTACTTACACCTAAAATTTTATAATAATCTTTATATTCCATCTAATAATTATTTAAAGAAATTATTTTTTCCTGAAAAACACTATGATAAAAATCACTGCGAGATCAACTAAAATACCCAGCGCGCCTATCATATAACATTTTTGAATTTTATTACTGCCGGCTATTGAAACACCGGATTCTTTCAAAAGTCTGCCTGCCTGATAACCTGATATTATTGCGATGACCGATCCTATTCCGAATATCCAAACAGTTCCGAGTACAATTCCCCTGTTCACCAATCTGAAAAATTCAGTCCTTACCTCTTCTGCTGACATCAAATTTTTAAATCCAAAATAGATTTAATAGAATTATTTATCAATGAAAACATTAATAGGCAGTATATTATTTCTGCAGTTCTTAAAAATTTACAGATCTGAATTTATTTATTTGATAATAAAAGAAATCAAAATAGGAGTTTTTATTAAACCAAATTATTTATAATTTGAACAGCAATTCAGAATTTTTTAAAAATCAAAAATTAACTTATCATGGAATACACTATTGTAACTGCAGGCAGTAATGAAGAGCTTGTAAAGAAAGTAAATGAAATGCTTAATCAGGGCTGGGAAACAGAAGGCGGTGTTGCGATCTCACAGGACGGCAATTATCATCAGGCAATGATCCTGTTTGAAGATATGACAAATGAATTTGAAACAGGGGAAGAGCTGTAATTCACTTTTCCGGTTTCACAAATTTTAAATCAGCGAACCTTCCTTAAAGCTCATATAGGAATGGTTTGTAAAAATTAAATGATCCAGCACGTCTATACCCATTATCTTACCTGCTTCCACCAGTCTTTTCGTGATCTTAAGATCATCTTCCGAAGGATCAGTTTCTCCTGAAGGATGATTGTGCGCTATTATAATATGCGCTGCATGTCTTTTGATCGCGGATTCGAATGTTTCTCTCGGATGAACAAGACTGGCGGTAAGTGTGCCTACCGAAATTTCATCCAGTCCAATAAAATTATTTCTTGAGTCGAGTGAAATGACATAAAAATGTTCTTTGGTGAAGTTAGATACTTTTGAGATAAGAATTTTATACAGCTCTTCGGGATTTGTGACAGCATTGTATTTTTTTTTGTTTTCCCGGATTGTATTTTCATTTTCGCGGAGCTCTTTGATGATTTTTTTTGTAATGCCGAAACTTGCCATAAGTTTTGCCGCTTTCACTTCGCCGAGTCCTTTAAAATTTTTAAGGTCTTCAAGGGAAGCATCCATTATCATAGACAGTGAGCCGAATTTTACGAGGATCCTCTGCGCTAAAGTAATTACTGATTCTCCTTTGGTGCCGGTATTTATGAGAAGCGCGAGAAGCTCTGCGGAGGAAAGTTTCTCCGCTCCGTATTCTCTTAATCTCTCCCTTGGTCTTTCGGAAAGAGGCAGGTCATTTACGCAAATAACATTGTCATCGGTTTCTCTGTTTACATTCTTCATAGTTATCGTGTTTGATTTCAAATAGGTGAGTCGGGATGGGCAGACTCGAACTGCCGGCCTCACGCCCCCCAGACGTGCGATCTAACCAACTGATCTACATCCCGTATTGCATCACTTTAATATTTATTTCCGGGGAATATTTGATCCGCCTATTTTACTCTGTAAAAAGGCATGTCAATATGTTTAATTTGAAAAATTAAATCAAACCGATTATCTCTGACAATCACTTCACTCCGGTATTCTCAAAAACGGCAAGTAACTTACCTTCGCCGTAAAGGCTCAACCTGTTACCTGAGATCTTATACGAATCGGTTTTACTCAGCGCATCCAAAAACTTTTTTTCCTGATCCTTTATGAAATCACAGTATTTTTCCGTGGCCGTAATATTGCTGATTTTCAGGGATCTGTTTTGACGGGAATAAGTCATTCCGATACTGTTGCATCCGCCGAATCCATTTGCATTCTGTTTGTCTTTTGAGAATTTTATAAAAGCTTCTTCCAGACTCTCGGGAGTATAGACTTTATTTCCGTCAAGTGATCTTAATATCCATCTTGTTTCATAAAATGATGAACTGATCTCATTGCCCGGTTCAGAAGATGTGCATGAAAAAAAATTAAGAGTAAAAAAGATAATCAGCGCGTAATGAAAATTCATCAGAATATTTAAAATTAATTTTAAGGCGACAGTCTTTCCGTGATCCATTCATTTCCTTTTTTTGTAAACAAGATCCTGTCATGAAGCCGGCTTTCCCTGCCCTGCCAGAATTCTATCATTGACGGTCTTAAAATATAACCGCCCCAGCTATCCGGTTTCGGCACATTGCCGTCCGCGAATTTTATTTTTAATTCCTCAAATTTTTTATTAAGGACTTCACGGCTTGAGATCACTTTACTCTGTTCGGAAACAACTGCAGCTACCCTGCTTTCAAAAGGCCTGCTCTTAAAATAATTTTCGGACTCTTCCATGCTGACTTTCTCTGTGATACCTTCAATGCGAACCTGTCTTTCAAGTTCTTTCCAGTAAAAAAGCAGGGTTGCATTTGGATTTTCATCAAGCTCTTTTCCTTTTCTGCTTTTGTAGTTTGTATAAAAAATAAATCCGTTACTGCTGTATTCTTTAAGCAGAACTGTCCTGACATTTGGATGGCCGTCAGCTGAGCATGTAGCGAGATACATTGTGTTTGCTTCCATTTCATCGAGCTTCTGCGCTTCAGAAAACCAGGTTTCAAATTGTTCGAATGGGCTGTTACTTATTGTCTCTTCTGACAACTCTCTTTTGAGAAATTCTTTTCTGAGTTCAAATAAATTTTTTTTATCCATGGTAGTGTAAATTGGTTTTGTAAATTTAGTTAATTTGTTTTTGAGAAATAATGATATATGACATGTACAAAGTGTATGACAAGATTGTATTTATATACTTCATTAATCCGGAGATAATGATACTCATTTTCAGGTACCTAATTAATTATTTTCAATTGATTAATCACATCTTTATAAGTAATTTGAAATTCATTTTTTAATCCTATTTTATTCAATTTCCCTTGTCAGCTGATAAAAATAAATTATCTGTCCTTGAAGTAGATAAAGAATTGCTTGATGATATCACTGAACTTATCCGTGAAAAATCTGATGCTGCTCTCAAGAATATTTTAGCTGATCTGTATGATTTTGATATCGCTGTTCTGATCGAAAATATTGAAGAAGATGACGATGCAGTTTATATCTTTTCTCTTCTGAAGGATGAAATTGCAAGTGAAGTAATTTTAGAAATCAGTGATGACAGAAAAAATGCGATCACCGAAAAATTAAGCGGTGAAAAAATTTCCGGGATCGTCAGTGAAATGTATTCCGATGATGCAACTGATTTTGTCTCGGATCTTGATGAAAATAAAAAAGATGAAGTACTTGAAAATTTAGACAGGATCGATAATGAAGATTATCAGGAAGTTAAAGAGTTACTCAGCTATGACGAAAATACCGCCGGCGGTATCATGGCAAAAGAGTATATTTCCGTTCATGAATACTGTACTGTTACGGAAGCAATAAATGAAATTCAGGAAAAAGCTGATGAAGTAGATCAGTTCTATAATGTATGGGTAGTCGACAAGGCAAATGTTCTGAAAGGAGTTATATCACTTAAAAGACTTATTGTTGCATTAAAAAATCCCGGAGTACATATAAAAGATGTAATGAACGCTGACGTGATCAGCATTGAAGCTAATACTGATCAGGAAGAAGTTGCTAAAATATTTCAGAGTTATGATCTGGTTTCTGCTCCCGTAGTCAATAGTCATAATAAATTAATAGGCATGATCTCTATTGATGATATTGTTGATGTTATTGAAGAAGAGTATTCCGAAAATGTTGCAAGAATGACAGGTACCGACGCTGAAGAGCTTGAGAAAAAATCTCCGTTTGAGATAGCTAAACTCAGACTTCCATGGCTTCTTATTACTTTGTTCATTGAATTCATTGCAGTCTTTATTGTAAGGATGCATGATGAAATGCTTGAAAAAATAATTCTGCTGGCTGCTTTTATGCCTATAATTTCCGCAATTTCAGGAAACACAGGACTTCAGTCCGCTGCTATAATGGTCAGGGGTATTGATACGGGAAATGTCACTCTGAGTAAATGGTATGTACCGTTATTCAGACAAATGAAAACCAACCTGATCATAGGTTCGGTAGTTGCGCTGATCGTCGGATTACTCGGGTATATAATCAGTGACACCAATGAACTCAGATTTGGCGCATCTGTCAGTATCTCAATGTTTGTATCAATTAATATTGCAGGAATAATCGGCACGATCTCACCAATGTTATCCAAAAAACTTGGATTCGATCCGGCTCTTACTTCAGGTCCGTTTGAAACTGCTTTTCAGGATGTGATAGGTATCTTTATCTTTCTGAGCGTCTCTACTATTTTACTAATGAATATTTAAATTATCTTTGCTCAGATCCCTTAAAAAAAATTTCAGTTATCTGGAACTTCCTGATATCACAAATCAGATATTTCTTTTGATCCTGTCAGTGCTTGTTGTTTTCTCTTCAGGTAATGTTTTGCTTTCAGTACTTATTCCGTTTCTGAATATATTATTGTGTATACTCATAATTTATTTTGTATCACATTATGAAAAAAAAACGGAAGCTGAGAAAAAGAAAAAGTCCTGGTCAAGATTCTTAAGATTCTGGTACCCGTCTTTTATGATCCTGTTTTGCTTTAAGGAAATTTATCTGATCATGATTGGTTTTGATACAAAACTTTATGATCCGGAACTGATCAGTATAGATCAATGGATGTTTGGAGTTAATCCTACTGAATTTCTTTCAGCGTTCAGTAACCCGTTTTTAACTGAACTGCTTCAGATTGTCTATGGACTTTTTTATCTGATGCCTGTAATTTACGCTATGGAATTATATATCTGGCACAGATATGAAGAATTAAAGTATGCTATCTTTGTAGTATTTTTAGGTTTCTATCTTTCGTTTCTCGGATATATTGTTGTTCCTGCTATTGGTCCGCGGTTTACGCTGCATGATTTCTCCAGCATGAATATTGAATTACCCGGAATTTTTTTCGCAGAAATTATCAGAGGAATTATTGATTTCGGTGAATCTATACCGAAAAATGTAAGTAACCCGGAAATGTATGCACAGAGAGACGCTTTCCCCTCGGGACATACTATCATCATTATTCTGATAACTTATCTTTCTCATAAAATCAGATCAAACTCGTTTTATTTTTATCTTCCCTTTTCTGTCTTAATGATCTTCTCAACTGTATATCTCAGATACCACTATGTTATTGATCTGATCGGAGGAATTCCGTTTGTTCTTGTTACAATCATTATTGCAAATAAATTATATAAAGGGAAAATTACATTCGGTAAAATAATTACTAAAAATACCGGGCCGTAATTTCATCAGCTATTGAATATCCTTTCTCCGTAAGTTTCAGTTTACCATCACATTTAAAAGCAAGACCTGCAGAACATAGCTCTTCAGCCGGCGCTTTATATTTGGTCTCGAAATCCTCTCCTGTTAATTTCCGGTATGTCTCGAAATTAATTCCTTCGCTTCTTAATCCTAACATTATATATTCAAGTTTTACATAATCTGTATCCGGCTCATAAAGATTTTCCACAGGCAGTATTTTTTCAGTTAAAGAATTTACATATCCCGAATATGATCTCACATTATTCCACCTCTTCTTAAAAAAAAAAGAATGTGATGAAGGTCCGAGTCCAAGGTAATTCTCATACGTCCAGTATTTCATATTATGTCTGCTTTTATATCCGGGTCTTGCAAAATTAGATATCTCATAATGTTCAAATCCTTCTGCACACAATCTCTCCGATACTTTAAAATAAAATTCAGAATCCCTGACCGGATCCTTTAGCAGCCCGGGATCATTTTCAGTTGATTTATAAAGACTTGTTCCTTTTTCATATGTTAATGAATAAGCGGAAATGTGATTTGCTCCGGACTCAATTGCTTTGCTTATTGAACAATTAACATCCTCGTCTGTCTGCGAAGGCAATGAATAAATAATGTCAACGCTGATATTTTTGGTAAGACCCGAAGCATTTCTGATCACATGCTCCGCCATTTCTGCAGTATGCTGACGTGTTAAGAATTTCAGTTCGCTGTCTATGAATGACTGAACACCGAAACTGAATCTGTTTATTCCGGCTCTCAGATAATTTTCTATGCTGCCGTCCGTAAAATCCTCGGGATTGGATTCCATTGTGATCTCAGAATTATGATCAATATTAAAATTGTCTCTCAAAGTTTTTATAACATCACTGATCTCATCTGAAGTTAAAACTGTCGGCGTGCCTCCTCCGAGAAAAACTGTGTCAAATTTTTCAAGGGAGTACTGATCTGAAAGGAGAGAGATCTCTGCGCTTAATGCATTCAGAAATTCTGTCTTGCGCTTAGTATTTGTAATAAAAAAGAAATCGCAGTAGTTACATCTCTTTCTGCAAAAAGGTATGTGTATGTATAATCCGGACATGCTTTATTAATAAAATTGCACCGGGTAAAAATATAACTCGTGAATGTAGTTGTATTCGTTATCTGATTATATTTCCGATTCTTTCCCACCTAGTTGTACTCAGCAGATCGAAAAAATTCAGAAAAGAAATGCTTGGATCCCATGACCAGTATATTATTAACGCCTCTCCTACAATATTCTCAACAGGCATGAAACCCCAGAATCTGCTGTCAAGTGAATTGTTCCTGTTGTCTCCCATCATGAATAAATAATCTCTTTTCACAGTGTATTCCCCGTCAGGAAGTGCGGCTTCGTTTATATAAACTTTCCCGTCTCCGGACATTCTGACCGTATTACCTTCCTTAATCATAAACATTTTCCATCCGTCAAAATTTGAAGAATCGATTTTAATCTTGTCACCTGCTTTCGGAACGCGTATTGGTCCGTACCAGTCTTCGTTCCATTTAGCGCCGATCGGAAACATTCTCGGATTTACAAAACTCTCCGGTCTGTTAACTTTATCAAAAACCGTGTTGGGAGGATTTGGATATAATTCCCCGTTTACATAAAGCTTTTTTATCTCTGATAACAAGCGTATCACCAGGAGTGGCTACGCATCTTTTTATATAATTGACAACTTCCTGTGATTCAATGTCGTCACGGTCACCGGGAAAATCAAACACTATAATATCGCCTTTCTGCGGTTCTTTAAATCCGGGAAGCTTAATATATGGAATGCGTATGTCAGTGAATGGTATGTTCCTGGGAGTAGTAGCTCCGTAAGTGAATTTTGTTACAAGTAAGAAATCACCGACCCATAAAGTCTTTTCCATTGAACCGGTCGGAATCCTGAAAGCTTCGAACAGTAATATTTTTATTATGAATGCAACTATTCCCGCATAAACTAAAGCATCAAAAAACTCACGGGATTTTGTTTTTTTTACTTTATCGTCTTTTCCTTTTTTATCCGGTCTTTCACTGCTTACACCTGAAGTCTTTGATCTATATTTATCCGTGTCCTTTATATTTTTATTGCTGTTATTAGAAGTATCCACTTAGAAATTTTATTGAATAATTTTTTTGATATTAACTTAGAACTTAATTTAACTGTCGAGAGAAAGTACTGCATGAAAAGCTTCCTGCGGAATGTCTAGGGAACCTATTTGCTTCATACGCTTCTTTCCTTCCTTTTGTTTTTCAAGTAGTTTTCTCTTTCTTGAAATATCACCGCCGTAACATTTAGCAGTTACATTTTTTCTCATTGCGCTTATTGTCTCTCTTGCTACTACCTTTGAGCCGATTGTAGCCTGTATAGCGACTTCATACATCTGCTTTGGAATGAGCTGACGCAGTTTGGAACATAATTTTTTTCCCCATTCAAATGCTTTATCCCTGTGTACAATAGTCGAAAGCGCATCCACAGGATCGCCGTTAAGTAATATGTCAAGCTTTACTAATTTTGATTCACGGAAATCCTTAAAGTCATAATCAAAGGATGCATATCCTCTGGAGTAGGATTTCAGCTTGTCATAAAAATCAAATACTATTTCACTCAGCGGGAAATCAAACTGAAGATCAACTCTTTTCGCATCGACATAATTTGTTGCAAGGAAAACTCCGCGTCTCTCATTAGCAAGCTTCATTAAATTCCCGATGAATTCAGTAGGGGTAATAATATTTGCTGTAATATACGGCTCTTCAATATAATCTATCTTAGGCGGATCCGGCATCAGAGAGGGATTATCAACTATTAACTTTTCGCCTTTAGTTGTATAAACTATGAATTCCACATTAGGTACAGTGCTGATAATATTAAGATTATATTCACGGTCGAGTCTTTCCTGTATGATCTCAAGATGCAGCATACCGAGAAATCCGCATCTGAATCCGAATCCCAGCGCTGCAGAAGTTTCAGGCTCAAATGTCAGAGCGGCGTCATTAAGCTTTAGCTTTGAAAGCGAATCGCGGAGACTTTCGAAGTCTTCCGTTGATGAAGGATAAATTCCGCTGAATACCATTGGCTTAACTTCTTTATAACCGGGAAGCGGCTCTGTGATCGGCTGATCAGTTCTGTATAAAGTGTCGCCGACTTTTGATTCATTGAGATCTTTTATTCCGGCTATCAAATATCCGACGTCACCGGAATCCAATTGTCCGGATTTCGAACGACCCATTCTCAGATGACCGACTTCTTCCGCTTCAAATATATTTCCTGTGAAAAATGATTTTATTTTATCACCGGGTTTTAAACTTCCTTCAAATACTCTTATATAAACAATAACTCCTCTGTAAATATCAAATTTTGAATCAAATATCAAAGCTCTCAACGGCTTTTCCGATTCAATCTTAGCTGCAGGAATTCTGTGAACTATACTTTCAAGTATTTCATCTGTACCTGTACCGACTTTCGCACTGGCGAGTAATATGTCTTCCTTTTTGCAGCCGATGAGCTCAATGATCTGGGCTGTTACTTCATCTACCATGGAATTCTGCAGATCAATTTTATTTATGACAGGTATGATCTCAAGTCCGTTATCAATAGCCAGATAAAGATTACTGATAGTCTGAGCTTCTACTCCCTGTGTAGCGTCAACTACTAAAAGCGCTCCTTCGCATGCAGCGAGGGAACGTGAAACTTCATATGAAAAATCAACATGTCCGGGCGTATCGATAAGATTTAATGTATAAATTTCGCCGTCGGGAGAATTATACTTCATCTGAATAGCATGAAGCTTTATTGTAATGCCTCTTTCCTGCTCAAGGTCCATATCATCTAAAACCTGCTTCATCATGTTTCTCTTTTCGATTGTACCGGTCTTTTCAAGCAGTCTGTCAGCAAGCGTAGATTTGCCGTGATCTATGTGAGCTATAATACAGAAATTTCTTATATTGGATTTTGTCACTGTGTATGTTAAAATAAAAGTGGATTCTAAATGTAAGTTACATAATGAAATATAACTTATTTAGATTCCACTTATTAAAATTAGAAATAAAAAAATAATTTATTTTCCCTCTGACTTTCTTTTTACTCTCTCGTCCTGAATATCTTTTCTGATCTCTGCAGCTTTTTTTCTGAGTTCATTTAACTGTTTTCTCAGTCTTGTACCTGCAGCATTCTGACTTTTGTCATAAAATTTCTCAATATCTACTTTCATTTCTTCAAGAATTTTGTGTAGATCGTTGATTTTTTCCATTTTCAGATTCTCCTTCTGATTGTTTAATTAAATAAATTTTGGATAAAGTATTAAAAATATTTAAATTTTGTAAGTTATTTTTTTAAATCGAATGAAACAACGGATTTTGAGAATAATCAGGATTTATGAAAGATACGGTATCGAAAATATTATAACAAATCCCCACGCTACAAATGCAAGTCCGAATAATATTATTCCTGATAATACAGATATCCTCGCCCAGGGCTGCATTTTATAATCCCTGAGAATATTCCAAACACCGTTAAGTCCGTGATACATCCCAAGTACAAGAAATGAAAGATCTATAATTCTGTACCATGAGAACTGCATCCTTGCCAGCACCGCCTCATAAGTGTGACCTGATTCCGGCTGATAATGCATCAGGATATAATGTCCTATCATTAACACGACCAGAGCCAGTCCGGTGATCCTCTGTACTACCCAGCTGCCCGATCCGGAATTTTTTGATACTCTGTATTTATACATATTTTAAACCGATCTGATTTTCTTAAAATAAATTTTTTAATTCATGAGAAAACATAATTGCGCCCATTGCAAGAAAAAGTATTATTCCGACTATCCATGACAATCTGTATAGCTGCTTATGATATTTCGCGCCGTCAGCCCAGTCCACTATTACAATTCTTATTCCGTTCAGTGAATGAAAAAGTACAAAGGCAAACAGGAACCATTCGATTACCATAAAAACCGGTGAAGCAAATGTCGCCATCTTATTGTTAAATGCAACTTCACCTTCAGTAAGCGGGCTTAAAGAATATATGTGCAGAAAAAGATAAGCAATTAATGCAATTCCGGTAATTCTGTGTAATATCCAAGCCCAGTTGCCGGAGTCTTTTTTGTAATTTAAATTCTCTGAAATCCAGTTCTTCTGATCGAAGGTCTTTGGTTTGCGGTGTGTGTTTTGAGATCCTGTATCTGTTTCCAATTATCAGATGCTCCTTATTTAGGTTCCGCTAAATTAATTATTTCAGCTTATATTTACAATTTATTAAAATTTATAATTAAATTTTCGATTGTTAGTGAAATTCAGTTTACAGATCCTCAATTTTTCTGATACTTTCCTTATTAAGCAATCTATCCAAATCTTCTAAGATAAATTCATGATGTAAATCATTTTTCCTAAATAATGATTAAGTTACTTTGTAACCGTGACGAAGATCAGTTGAATCAAATTTCAGAAATGTGTTTTATGTTTTTTATTTTATACTTAATTTAACACGTGAAAAAATTTTTATTTAAAAATATTATAAGTATTGCTGTTTCATTGCTAGTCCTTTCCTCCGGCAGTCTCGCTTCAATTCTTCATTATTCCTGTAAATCCGACGGTTCCGAACATATTCAGTGTCAAATGGATGAATGCGGTGATAATGACTGCTGTGAAGCTCCGGAAAATACAAATGATGTATCTGACAACAATGATTGCTGCGTCGTACATCCGGAAGTATTTTCTGAACCGGAACTGTTTATTCTAACTGTTAATAATATTAAGTTAAAATTATCACCCGAAGTTAATTATTCAGACATTGCAGATCCTCAGATTATTAAAAATATCTCATCAAGTTTTCACCCTTTACAAATATATTGCAATTACTATTCAGGCAATAAATACCTAATTAATTCCAGTCTTAGAATTTAGTCCTCTTATTTCGTTTTTAAAAAAATTCTATTTATTCAGTTACTTTGAATAAATTAAGTTCTGTATATTTTTATTTCATAATCTAAATAAATTAAATTCTATCATGAAAAAATTAATCTATGTAATTCCCGTTTTAATGTTCTTAACTATTTTAAATATCCATTCCGGATCAGCAGCATCTATAAATTCGGATTCATCTAAAGTTTGTATTGTAACCGGCGAAGCGATAGATGATAACGGTATATCCTATGCTTATCTTAATCAAAATGTTGATCTTTGCTGTGAAGTCTGCATTAAAGCATTCAATAAAGAACCGGCAAAATATATTAAGGGAAATCTATGGTGTCCGATATGTAATGATGATGACGCAGTTAAAGATATTTCAGCAGTTCACAATAAAGTAAAGTATTATTTCTGTAATGAAAGCTGTAAGGAAACCTTTAATTCGAACCCTGAAGAAGTTCTAAATAAATATTCCAAAAATGAAAAATAAATCATTTTTAATACTGCTTATTCTTTATTCAGTATTTTCATTTGATATTTATTCTCAGAATATAAGCGGAAGCGTATTTGGATTGGTTGACAATAAAAAGGAATCTCTCGACGCCGCTATTATTAAATGGATAAATACAAAGACAGGAACAATCACGGATGAAAAAGGAAAATTTGAGATCTCGGCAGAAGGAATTACTGATAAAAGAATAATTGTATCTTACATAGGCTTTTCCGCTGACACAGTAAATTTAGAAAACAAGACCGGCGTGGAAATTGTGCTTATTCCGAATTCCGCTACTTCGGAAATTGTAGTGGAAGACAAAAGAAGTTCTACTTTTATCGGAAGCGAGGTTGCCAAAACCGAAACTATTACTTCGCTTGAACTTGTAAAGGATGCATGCTGCGATCTCTCAGGCTGTTTCGGCAGAAATTCTTCAGTGGAAGTTGCTGTCACGGATATTCTTACCAACAGCAAAGAGCTGAAGATACTGGGACTCGAAGGCGCTTATACACAGATACTCATTGACAACGTCCCGCTGCTTTCCGGTCTGAATGTGAAATACGGAGTCAGCAGCATTCCCGGTACGATCATCGACAAGATAACTGTTTCCAAAGGATCCAACTCAGTGCTGCAGGGTTATGAATCCATCAGCGGGATTATGAACGTCATTTTAAAAAATCAGACCAATTCTGATAAGTTTATGCTGAATGGATTTGTGAACAGCGTTTTGGAAAAGCAGGTGAATTTAAATTACACGGAAAAGTTAAATAAAAATTTGAACACAATATTTTCATTCCATTCTGTTCAGAGTTCAAACCGCATGGATGATAACAATGACGGATTTCTCGACAATCCGCTGATCACGAGATATACATTCTATAACAAATGGGATTATGTATCCAAAGAAAATAAAACCGATATAAACTTTGCTGCAAGATACTGGAATGAAGAAAGGACAGGCGGGCAGACTGATTATTTCCAGAGTAAAGATGAGGGAAGTAAAAGTATTTACGGACAGACAGCGAATATAAATTCACTTGAGAGTTATCTTAGAGCGGGAAAGAAGTTTACAGAAGAAAAAAGCATGAAGCTGTATTTTAATTCATCCTACTATGATCAGAATTCATACTATGGTATAACAAAGTATGCTGCCGATCAGTTTTCATTTACCGGCTCCGGATTTTATGAAACTGCGCTGTCCGGAAAAAGTTATATCAAAGCCGGTATCAGTTACAAATATCTGAATATTAATGAAGACATTTCTTTTGGCGACTCAACTTCAAAGACATACTCAGGAAATTATCTTAAGAAAGAATCCATTCCCGGAATTTTTATGGAAAGCTCTTTCAATTTTCTTAATGACAAAGCAAGCGTGATGGCAGGTTTCCGGTACGATTATCATAATGAATATAAATCGGTTTATACTCCGAGAGTGCTTCTCAGATATCAGCCGGTCAGCGAACTTGTAATAAGAACTTCAGCAGGTACGGGATTCCGCACGATCAATCTATTTAATGAGCATTCGAATATACTTGCCAGCTCAAAGGACATTCGGATCACTGAAACGCTGGATCCGGAAAAGATATTTAATTTCGGGGCTGATGTGATCTATTATTTCAATCTGGGAAATTCAGGCGGCAGTCTGAATCTCGATTATTACAGGACTGAATTTAATAATAAAATAATTCCTGACTATGACACAGATCCGTCTGCAGTATTATTTTCGAATCTTGACGGGAAAGCGTATTCAAATGTATTCCAGTCTGAATTTAATATAACTTTATTCAGACTGCTTGATCTGAAACTTGCATATAAATTCGTCGATCTGAAATATGAAAAAAACGGCATCATGACAGATCAGCCGTTCAATTCCAAAAACAGATTCTTCTCAACTGTTTCTTATACATTAGCCGACGACAGCTGGGGATTTAACGCCGGCCTGCAGTGGTTCGGCACGCAGCGTCTGCCTTCGACGGAATCTAATCCGTTGATTTATCAGAGACCATTGAATTCAGACCCGTACACTTTAATAAATATGCAGATCAACAGAAATTTCAGTAACTTTGAAATTTACGCCGGAATAGACAATCTGCTGGATTTTATGCAGGAGAATCCGATCATAGCAGCTGAGGATCCGTTCGGTCCGTATTTTGATACTTCCTATATCTGGGGTCCGACTATGGGAAGGGAATTATATCTTGGGTTCAGATTTAAATTGAACTGAGATTATCTCTAAATTAAAATAAAATAATTTAGATTTAAATTTAACATTCACGCTCTGAACGATTCACTTTAGGGCGTGAATTTTTTATGTCATTCCTGTGCTTTTTTTTATGTCATTTCTGTGCGCTTTTTTTTATGTCATTCCCGCGTGCTTCCGGCGGGAATCCAATCACAACGGAAACTTGCAGTTAAATTCTATGTTTTTTTTTATGTCATTCCCGTGTGCTCCCGGCGGGAATCGAATCACAACGGAAACTTGCTGTTAATATTCTAAACTTAGTTATTACTTTACGAACAAAATTTCACTCTATTTATCTTTTGTGGAAAGCGTCACTTAATGAACTCTTTAGGATTTGAATGACAAGTTATAGTTATAAAACATTTTTCATGCTTGCATTGAGTGCGGAATGGATTCCCGCCAGAAGCACGCGGGAATGACAAGTTATGATGTGAGTGAATGACAAGTTATAGTTATAAAACATTTTTCATGCTTGCATTGAGTGATGAATGGATTCCCGCCAGAAGCACGCGGGAATGACAAGTTAGGGTGTGCGGGAATGAGAAGTTTGATTGTGCGGGAATGAAAAGTTATAGTTATAAAACATTTTTCATGCTTGCATTGAGTGATGAATGGATTCCCGCCGGGAGCACGCGGGAATGACAAGTTATGATGTGAGTGAATGACAAGTTATAGTTATAAAACATTTTTCATGCTTGCATTGAGTGCGGAATGGATTCCCGCCAGAAGCACGCGGGAATGACAAGTTATGATGTGAGTGAATGACAAGTTTGATTGTGCGGGAATGAAAAGTTATAGTTATAAAACATTTTTCATGCTTGCATTGAGTGTTGAATGGATTCCCGCCAGAAGCACGCGGGAATGACAAGTTAGGGTGTGCGGGAATGAGAAGTTTGATTGTGCGGGAATGAAAAGTTATAGTTATAAAACATTTTTCATGCTTACATTGAGTGCGGAATGGATTCCCGCCGGGAGCACGCGGGAATGACAAGTTAAGGGGCGTCATTTTATTCTGCAAAGTCCATATTTGCATCTGCAAAGTCCATATTTGCATCTGCAAAGTCCATATTTACATCTGCAAAGTCCATATCTGCATCTGCAAAGTCCATATTTGCATCTGCAAAGTCCATATCTGCATCTGCAAAGTCCATATTTGCATCTGCAAAGTCCATATCTGCATCTGCAAAGTCCATATTTACATCTGCAAAGTCCATATTTGCATCTGCAAAGTCCATATCTGCATCTGCAAAGTCCATATTTGCATCTGCTAAGTCCATATCTTCATTTTTAAAGTCCATATCTGCATCTGCAAAGTCCATATTTGCATCTGCAAAGTTCATATCTGCATTTTCAAAGTTCATATCTGCGCTTTCGCGAAGTATATCTTAAATTTCAAAGTTCATATCAGCGCCTTCACTTTGCACATCTGCAAATGCGTTTACCGAATCTGAATTTATTTTATTCGATCCGGCGTAAATTTAATGATGTTTTTAAAAATTGGTCTTACCGGAATTACAGGTTTTTATGCATGCGGGAATAACAAATTATGTGAGTCAGATATTTACCTGAGCCTACAGGTTTTTGCGGTAAAAAAATAATTTTATATAATCCATTTGGAAACATCCGGCGGACATTGTTAAGTTAATGTTAATTGTAATTTTAAAATATATAAATTATTTTAGTCTTTGAAAACAATGAACTCATATACTTTTCAACATTTAATTATCCATTCTGATTTGGAAAGCAATTTCCCCTTCTTGCTGATATTAGCGGGATCAGTTCAAAGTAAGAAATTTAAAAGGACTGATTCTGAATAATTTTGTCAATAACGATCTTCCGGATACAACCAAAACTCAGGGTAACAATAAAAATGGAAAGTACCTTGCCATTCTTTGTCTCAGTGCATTAGGAATAGTTTTCGGTGATATTGGTACAAGTCCTCTTTACGCGCTCCGGGAATGTTTTCACGGAGTTCATGGAATTGCTCCGCTGAAAGATAATATACTCGGTGTATTATCGCTTATTTTCTGGTCGCTCATACTGATAATTTCCATAGAGTATATTTTAATAATAATGAGAGCTGACAATGACGGTGAAGGCGGGATCCTTGCTTTAATGTCACTCTTAAAAAGAACGGAATTTAAAAAAAAATGGGTTGGAATGATGGTCCTGGTTTTTGGACTTTTCGGTTCAGCTTTATTATACGGAGACAGTATTATAACTCCCGCTATTTCGGTTTTGTCAGCAGTTGAAGGTTTAGCGCTCGCTACTCCTTTATTTGAACCGATAATTTTGCCGGTTACAATTGTTATTCTCGTAATACTTTTCAGCATGCAGAAAAGAGGGACAAGTAAGATCGGAAAAATATTCGGACCAATTACATTCACCTGGTTTATAGTTCTAGCAATACTTGGCATCAGATCAATAATTCAGAATCCGGAAGTTTTTGCAGCTGTAAATCCATATTATGCAGTAAACTTTTTTATTGATAACGGTTTTCACGGATTTGTAATATTAGGTTCAGTATTTCTTGTTGTAACTGGGGGGGAAGCTCTTTATGCGGATATGGGACATTTCGGAAGACAGCCCATAAAGATTACATGGTTCATTTTAGTATTACCATCTTTACTTCTTAATTATTTCGGACAGGGCGCATTACTTATCAGAGATCCAACAGCAGCAAAAAATCCATTTTATTTACTGGCTCCTGAATGGGCATTATATCCGCTGATAGGTCTGGCAACTTTCGCAACGGTCATTGCTTCGCAGGCTGTGATATCCGGAGCTTTTTCACTTACATTTCAGGCTTTACAGCTTGGATATCTTCCGAGGATGAGAATACTTCACACCTCTGAAGATGAAAGGGGACAGATATATATTCCTCAGATCAATTTACTTCTGTTTTTTTCTACTATTGCGCTGGTGCTGTCTTTCAAGACTTCAAGTAATCTTGCTTCAGCTTATGGTATTGCTGTAACAACTACAATGCTTATAACGACAATATTACTTTTCATAACAACAGTTAAACTTTGGAAATGGAATAAATATGTTTCTATAATAGTAATTTTATTTTTTATTACAATAGATTTATCTTTCTGGGGCGCGAACATGCTGAAGCTGCTTCACGGAGGATGGGTGCCTTTAGCTATCGGACTCGGTATCTATTTTATTATGACTACATGGAATAAAGGCAGAAAAATACTTTTAGAAAAAATAAAGCAGCAGACTATTTCACTGGAAAATTTTGTTACTGAAATTCTAAGTGTAAGATTAATTGCAATACCCGGCTCTGCTGTATATATGTCAAGCAATAAAACCGGAGCGCCGCCGCCGCTGATACTGAACATTAAGCATAACAGACTGCTTCATAAACAGGTTATTATACTTACTATCATTATTCAAAAGGTCCCGCATATTAAGCAGGAAGAAAGACTTGAGATACTGGAACCGACTGAAGGATTTTACAGGGTCATTGCTAATTACGGATATATGGACATTCCGAATATTCAGAATATCATAGAGCTTCTGAAAAATAATAATATAAAGATCGATATTAACAGAACCACTTTCTTCCTCGGCAGAGAGACTCTCATCCCGGGTAATCGAAAGGAATTCGGACTTCTGAGAAGTAAACTTTTTATCCTTCTGTCAAATAATGCCCAAAGAGCAACTGAATTTTTTAATATACCTCCTCAGAGAGTTTTTGAAGTCGGTACTCAGGTCGAATTGTAACCTAAAATAAAATTTTTAATAAATGACATTATTCTCTGAATTTAAACAATCACTTAAAACTGTCGATTCGGAAGAAATAATTGACCTGTATATTTTCAGACCTTTATCATTTGTACTGGTAAAGTTAATTTATAATACAAACATAACTCCGAATCAGATATCCATGGTAGCGCTGATATTCGGAATTATGACCGGTATCTTTTACGGTTTCACCACTTACGAATTTTTACTGCTGGGATCGCTGAGTTTTTTCATTTGTAATACACTCGATTGCATGGATGGTCAGCTTGCCCGTCTGAAGAAAAACGGAACACAGATAGGAAGGATAATTGACGGTTTTATAGATTATATAACTTCAATTTCCGTCTTTTTGGGACTGGGAATTGCAATGACACATATTACCGGCGATCCGGTATTCAGCTGGACTCTGACTGTTACTGCCGGCGCATCAAAAGCTCTTCAGAATATGTTTTTCGATAATTACAGGAATATGTATCTCGAATATGTATATCATAAAGCGCCGGGACTCGATGAAGAAATTAGTGAATATTCGGAAGAAAAGAAAAGACTTGAATCCGTAAGCGGAAAGTTCATTGAAAAGCTGCTTATTTCTTCTTACCTGTCTTATTCTGAATTTCAGAAAAGATCGACAAAGCATATTGTGCTCGATGTAACGCAGGAGGAATACAAAAGAAAAAATAAACATCTTCTAAGAGCATGGAGCTGGATAGGATCCACTACTCATATGGTTGCATTAATTATTTTTTCAATCTTTAACAGAATTGACCTTTACCTAATATTTACTGTAACAGTGGGGAATATTGTATTTATAATCCTTTATCTGATACAGAGATCAGTTATTAATTCAATTAATAAAAAATAATGCAGACGGTTATACTCGCAGCCGGAGTTTCACGAAGACTGAGACCACTGACTGACAATACTCCGAAGTGTCTTTTAAACATCGGCGGTAAAAATCTTCTTCACAGGACAATCGAAAATGTAATTGATAACGGCATATCGGATTTTATTTTTGTAACAGGTTATCTTGAGAACATGATAAAAGAATATATGGATAATAATTTCCCCGGTTTAAAAAAAACTTTTATCACCAATCCCGGATATGAAGTTAATAATAATTCTTATTCGCTCTGGATGACAAAGGATTTCATAAAGGAAGACGTGCTTCTTCTCGACAGTGATATTCTTTTTGATAAAAAAATTATAGCTAAGCTGCTGGAAAGCCGTCATGAAAATTGTTTAGCAGTTAATTATACTAAGGATCTCGACTATGAACAGATCAAAGTTATCCTTAATAATGAAAACAAAGTGCTCGAAATAGGAAAAGAAATTTCTATTGCTGAATCTGCAGGTGAATCTATCGGGATAGAAAAGTTTTCTCCGTATTATATGAAAGAGCTATTCAGTATATTGGACAGGAAAATCACAAAAGAAAATATTATTAACGAGTTTTATGAAGCTTCATTCCAGGAAATAATTGATAATGGAGATTCAGGGAACAGTATTTATGCAGAGGACGTTTCGATGTTCGGCTGTATGGAGATTGATACAGTCAGTGATTATGAAAAAGCACAAAATATTTTAATTTAATTAATGAGCAACTATTACAAAAGACCGGGACTATTCGGAGGATTTTCACTTTTTCCGCCGGTCATAAAGATCTTACTGGTATCGAACATTGCGATATATGTTATCTTCAATCTGCTGCTTTCAGGTTTTCAGGTTGGCGGCATTTCAGTGGATCTGCTTATTACAAAATATTTTGCTCTGAATCCACTCACCCCAGTACTTTTTAAGAACAGTATCGGTCAGATCATTGAACTTGGTTTTTATCCGTGGCAGATATTTACATATATGTTTCTGCACGGCGGATTCTTTCATCTTCTTCTTAATATGTTTGCATTATGGATGTTCGGAGTAGAGCTGGAGAATATGTGGGGACAGAAAAGATTTTTGTATTATTATTTTCTTTGCGGAGTCGGAGCGGGATTGAGTAATTTACTCATTGCCCCGCTGTTCACTTCGGTCGGACCGACTGTCGGAGCATCCGGAGCTGTATACGGTATTCTGGTTGCTTTCGGATATCTCTTTCCTGACAGAAGCATTTACATCTACGGCATCTTACCCGTCAAGGCAAAATATCTTGTTATATTCTATATGCTGCTTGAAATTTTCGCAGTAGCCGGCGGATCGGAAAGTAACATTGCTCATATTGCTCATCTCGGCGGAGGTCTTGTCGGGCTTATTTATATGCTAATAGTATTTAAAAGATCAAACAGTTTCTTTAATACATCTTCATTTAAGGATAAATTTAAAACCGCTAATCCCGAAAAGAAAACTTATTCTCCTTCAGTGTTCAGCAACGGCATTAAAGGAAAAAAGGAAAGTGTTTCGGAAGCAAAATATGAAGAGCTTGAGCAAACGGATTTTAAAAAAGAAATGGAAGATCAGCATAAGCAGGCGCAGGTGAGAATAGATGAGATACTTGACAAGCTCAGTGAAGGCGGATATCAAAGTCTTACAGAAGAAGAGAAAAAAGTCCTTTTCCACGAAAGTAAAAAATTAAGATAAGAAGTAATAAATTATTTTCTAAAATTAACTTCATTAACAACTTCATAAATAATATCCAAAATAACATAAAGGATTCACTTTATTTTGCTTACTGAAACCGATTCAATAAAATACTGCAACAGTCTAACTTCCTATTCAAGATATATAACACGAGAAGTAAATATCGGAGATATTCCGCTCGGCGGAAATAATCCGATCCGTATTCAGTCAATGACAACTACGGATACTATGGATACTATAGCTACCGTAGAACAGTCGATCAGAATTATCGAAGCGGGCGGCGAATATGTACGCATTACAGCTCCGAGCATTAATGAAGCGAAAAATCTTGAGAACATAAAAAATGAACTCCGGAAAAGAGGATATAAAACGCCGCTTATTGCTGATATTCATTTCACACCAAATGCTGCAGAAACAGCGGCGCGTATTGTAGAGAAGGTCAGAGTCAATCCCGGAAATTATGCCGACAGAAAAAAATTTGAGACTTTAGATTTTTCAGATGATTCATATGAAGCGGAGCTGGACAGGATCAGGAAAAAGTTTACGCCCCTTATAAAGATCTGCAAAGAATACGGAACAGCTATGAGGATCGGTACCAATCACGGTTCGCTGTCCGACAGAATTATGAGCCGCTTCGGAGATACTCCGCTCGGTATGGTTGAATCTGCGCTTGAGTTTGTAAGAATCTGCGAAGAGAATAATTATTATGAAATAGTCCTTTCCATGAAGGCAAGCAATCCGAAAGTAATGGTCGAAGCCTACAGACTTCTCATAAATAAAATGGAATCCGAATCTATGAATTATCCCGTTCATCTCGGAGTTACTGAAGCAGGCGACGGTGAAGACGGAAGGATCAAGTCAGCAGTCGGGATCGGCGCGCTGCTCGAAGACGGAATAGGGGACACAGTAAGAGTTTCGCTGACTGAAGAACCGGAGTTTGAAATTCCTGTTGCATATGATCTGATAAAAAGATATTCGAAAAGAACTGAACTGCAGAAAGAAATTTTCCCAGTCATTCACAATCCGCTCAATCCGTTTGCTTTTGAAAGAAGAGATACTGTCGAAGTTTTTAAGACAGGCGGGAAGAATGTTCCGGCTGTGATTCTCAGCGCAAATGAAGCTATTCTGAAAAGCCATTCCGCATTAAAAGAGCTGGGTTATTACTACAGCGAATCTCTTGATAAATGGAACATCGGTGATACTGCATTTGATTTTTTATACCTGGGAAAAAGTGATATCGGATACAAGCTTCCGGGCACACTGAAAAAAATATTCGATCATGACTTCTGGAAAAACTCTGATTCAAAAAGTGAATCTTACCCGCTTATTGATATTACTCAGTATGAATCCGGATGTGAAGTTTCGGATAAGATAAATTTTATTGAACTTTCATTGAATGATCTTTCGGAATCATTAATTAAAAGGCTTACAGATGAAAAGAATTTTATCGCTGTATTGAAAACCGGTAATGCTCATGCAATGGCGGAAATGAGAAGAGCGTTTATGGAGCTGATGAACAACGGTTTGAAAATTCCTGTAGTGATAAAAAGAAAATATGAAAATGTTTCAGAAGATGAGCTTACAGTTGACAGTTCGGCTGATATGGGGTCGCTTCTTCTTGACGGACTTGGTGACGGGATATGGATCGAGTCACCCGGAACTGATCTTAAAAAAATTAACAGCATAAGTTTCGGAATATTACAGGCGACGAGAACGAGAATTTCCAGGACAGATTATATTTCATGTCCGTCCTGCGGCAGAACTTTATTTGATCTGCAGGAAACTACCGCAATGATAAGAAGCAGAACCAATCATCTCAAAGGTCTTAAGATCGCTATCATGGGATGTATTGTAAACGGTCCCGGAGAAATGGCTGACGCAGATTACGGATATGTCGGCAGCGGACCGGGAAAGATAACTCTATATAAAGGAAAAGAAGTTATCAAGAAAAGCATTGATACAGATACTGCAGTGGATGAACTGATAAATCTTATTAAAGAAAATAATGACTGGACAGAAGCTTCTGTTTAGTTTTTTAAAATAATAAACAATTTATATTAATTAATACTTATCACCCCAAACCACTTACGAACATGAAAAAAAATACATTCTTAAAATATTTAATTGTAATTGCTTTTATAATAATTACAGGATCACTTCCGGCTGAAGAACCATATTCAATACAGCTTGAACAGGTAAGCATTCCCGGTTCGCCGAAGATACATTCTTTTGCCTTTGCAGATGATAACGGCAAATGGCTTTTCATCGGAGGCAGGATAAACGGCATGCATGGCTTTGACGCTGCTACTGCTTTTCCGAAACAGTTTTCAAATACGAATATTTTTGTAGTGGATCCTGCAAGCAATATGACTTATTCCAGAAGTTTATTTGCTGATCTTGATTTCCGTGTAGCTGATCCGCTCAGATCTACCAATATGCAGTATTATTATGACGGATCAAAATTATACATAAACGGCGGATACGGTTATGACAGTCTGTCAAATGATTTTATAACATTTCCAACTCTGACAGTAGTGGATGTAAGTCAGACAATACAGGCAGTCATCAGCGGAAATTCAGTTGCGCCTTATATTAATCAAATCACAGATCAAAGAATGCGCGTCTGCGGTGGTGAAATGCTTAAACTCGGAGATCACTTTTATCTTACCGGCGGACATATTTTTACCGGCGCATATTCGCCTATAAGCAATGATCAGGTCTATCTGAATGAGATCAGAAAATTCAAAGTATCCGCTTCAGGTTCGAATATAAATATTACTGATTATTCTGCATCATTAGATACAATTGAATTTCACAGAAGAGATATGAATTTAGTCCCGGCAATGAAACCGGACGGAATAAATCAGTACATAATTCTTTACGGAGGAGTGTTCAGAAGTTTTGCTGATCTCCCTTTCCAGAATCCGATATACATAGACGGTAACGGCGCAGTAACAGATAACAGCTTCGAACAAAAAATGAGTCAGTACACTTGTTCATATCTCTCCGCATTTAATTCTGCAAGCGGAAAAATGCATACTACATTTCTAGGAGGCACGAGTCTTTATTATTACAATGAAGTTTTAAATCAGCAGATACGTGATTCGCTTGTACCTTTTATAAATGACATTACTACATTGACAAGAAATTCAGACGGTACTTCAGCAGAAATTATTTCTCCGACGAAAATGCCTGCGCTTCTTGGCACCAATGCAAAATTTATTATAAGCCCTTCAGTGCCGCAGTATCCAAACAGAGTAATTAAGCTGAATGAAATATCAGGAAATACTTTTGCAGGATACATCTTCGGCGGAATCAGAGCATACCTGCCGAATAATACTCCAAGCTTTGCAAGTGAGTACATACTTAAAGTATATATTAATCCAAAGCCGATCGGAATACAGCCAATCTCTGGTTCGGTTCCTGACGGATACAGTCTCGGACAAAATTATCCGAATCCTTTTAACCCGGTCACTAAAATTAAGTTTGAAATTTCGAATAATGAATTTGTAAGACTTGCGGTTTATAATACAGTTGGAAATGAGATCGCTGTGATTGTTAATGAAAAACTTTCTCCCGGTGTATATGAGACAGAATTTTCTGCAGAGGGACTGTCAAGCGGGATTTATTATTATAAGCTGTCATCGGAAAAATATTCCGAGACAAAAAAAATGCTGCTGATTAAATAAAATTGCAAAACATAATAAGGATGGAATCAAAATCAGAAAAACTTATAAAGTAATCTGGTAACGGATTTTCAATATGAATTACTCCCTTAGTTTATATTAAAGCAATTCTCATAATAGCAAAAAGTTTTAAAAGCAGATCTATATCTTTGTATTATCTATCAAAATTTAAAATCAATTAATTAAAATATTTATGAAATTAAAATTACATTATCTTTTAATTGTATTATTCTTATTTCAAATCCCGGCTCTGATAACAGCTGCAAACGATCCATACACTATCGAGCTTGAAGAGATAGTTATTCCGAATTCTCCGTCGATACATTCCTTTGCATTCGCGCAGTCAGGCGGTAAATGGCTTTTTATAGGCGGAAGGACAAATGGTCTTCACGGTTTTAACGCACTTAATTCTTTCCCTAAACAATTTTCAAATATCTATATATATGTAGTAGATCCGATAACGAATCTTACTTATTCGAGAAGCATTTTTACAGATCTTCCGTTTGCATTTGCGGATCAGCTTCGCTCAGCAAATATGCAGCATTATCAGGATGGCAATAAACTTTACTTCATTGGAGGATACGGTTATGACAGTACGTCGAACGGACTTATAACTTTTCCTGAATTGAAAGTAATTGATGTAAGCGAAACCATAGACGCCGTGATGAACGGAACTTCCGTAGCGCCGTTTATCAGAGGACATTTCAACACAAGTCTTCAGGTTTGCGGCGGTGAACTGATGAAGCTCGGGGATTATTATTATCTTGCAGGCGGTCATAAGTTTACCGGCACTTACAGGATTAATGTAAACAATCAGATTTATACAAATCAGATAAAGAAATTTAAAATTAATGATGACGGTGTGAATGTCAGTATCTTTGATTATACTGAGTTTACAGATACAGCTCAGTATCACAGACGGGATATGAATCTTGTTCCCGCAATAAAGCCTGACGGCATAACGGAATTCTTATCTCTTTACGGCGGCGTATTCAAAACTTCCGCTAACCTTCCTTTTCTTAATCCTATTTACATAGAGGAAAATTCCATTACGGTTGATTACAGTTTTGAACAAAAGATGACACAGTATACAACGGCAAATCTGACTGCATTCAATGCAGCAACAGGAAGTATGCACACAACTTTCTTCGGAGGAACAAGTCTTTATTCGGTTAATGATACAACCGGTGTTCTGGAATATGATGAGCTCGTACCTTTTATAAATGACATAACTACGCTGACAAAAAAATCAGACGGAACTTCGGAGGAAATTATTTCATCAGAAAAAATGCCTGCGCTGCTCGGGACAAATGCTAAATTTATTTTGAACCAAAATATTCCGCATTATGATAATGAAGTAATAAAATTAAATCAGCTGTCGCAGAGAACTTTCGTTGGATACATCTTCGGAGGAATTAAAGCGGAGCTCCCGAACAACGGACCAAGCACTCCGAGTGATTATATTCTAAAAGTTTATCTCAATCCTGATTTTCCTCTGCCGGTTGAATTGTCATCGTTTACATATGAAGTGACGGCAAGAGATCTGAAGCTCTTATGGAGCACCGTTTCGGAAATTAATAACTCCGGATTTTATGTAGAAAGGAAAAATGCCAACTCTTCAAATGATGAATGGATCAATATGGGTTTTGTAAAAGGCCAGGGAAATTCAAATTCGGTTAACAATTATGTTTATAACGAAACATCTCTGAATTCCGGTATTTACAGTTACAGACTCAGACAGGTAGACTTTAACGGTAATATGGAATATTTCAATTTATCCGGTGTTGTTAATATCTCTACTCCGGCCGGATATTCTTTGAACCAGAATTATCCGAATCCGTTTAATCCGACTACTAAAATATCATTTGATATTCCCGAAGCAGCAAAAGTTATTTTAAAAATTTATGACGCAGCGGGAAATGAGGTTAAGACTCTTTTAAAAGAAAATAAACCGGCAGGATATTATACGATTGAATTTAACGGAAATGATCTTTCAAGCGGAGTATATTACTATAAGCTCGAAGCTAATTCATATTCTGAGAGCAAAAGAATGCTGCTTGTAAAATAAATTCAGCATTAGGTTTTTTCTGCACATATTTTTCATATACAAAAAACTTAATTCCCCTTTTATATAAAAGAGGGAATTTGTAATTTTAACACGATTATAAATTTAAAAACTATGACACTTATCAGGTGTAAATTAAAAAAAATTTTATAAATTGAAAATAAATTCATTTATGAAATTCAGGATAATCTTATTCCTTAATATTAATCAATTTTAAATCACGCTAAAATGAAAAGAAGAGAAATGATCTTCAGAGCTCTGCAGACAGGCGCTTTAATGACTCTTGCAAATCCTGTCCAGCTATTTGCAGATAAATATTCAAAAGGTATATTTCCGAAAGGTACAGGTAATCCGCTCAGATTTCCACCGGTATTTAATAACGGAGGAACTATGGCTCTCGGTACAACTAATATAAATGTATGGCCCGGTCAGAATACCGAAGCGCTTGCAATAAACGGTTCATATCCCGGACCTTCTGTCGTTATTGAAAAAGGTTCAACCTTCACGGCAAATTTTGTAAACAATTATACTGAACCTGCTACGATCCACTGGCATGGATTAAATGTTCCTGAATTAATGGACGGACACCCAAAAGATTCAATTCCTCCGGGAGGAAATTATACATATACATTCCCTGTACTTAACAGAGCCGGAACTTACTTTTATCATTCACATGCAGATATGCTTACAGCTGAACATGTTTACAAAGGGTTTGCGGGATTTTTTATAGTCGATGATCCTGCTGAGATCGGACTAGGACTGCCGAGAGGAAATTTTGATATTCCGCTTTGTATTCAGGACAGAAGGTCTGTGAATATTCCACAGTTTACTTATAATCCTTTTATGCTTGATATCATGCACGGCTTTCTCGGAGATGCTCCGCTCATAAACGGAACCCCGGATGCATACTTTGATGTATCGCGGACATTATACAGATTCAGACTGTTAAACGGATCCAATGCAAGAATCTATAAAATTGCATTCTCCGATAACAGACCTTTTCATATAATAGCAACTGACGGAGGTTTAAAAGATGAAGCTGTTCAGGTAACATCATTCTTTTTATCGCCGGGTGAGAGAACTGATATACTTGTGGATTTTTCTACTAACGCGATCGGTGAAAATGTAATATTGAAATCCCTTCCATTTACTGCCCCGGGAGCAGGGACATATGTCCAGGGTACAGAAATGAATCTATTGAGATTTGACATAACCGGAAATACCGGATCCGGCGGAATAATCCCTGCTGCGCTTCCGCCAATAAGTTATTACAGCATTTCAGACGTGAAGACTACCAGAACTTTTACTCTGACAACGAACATGGGCGGAATGAATATGCACAGAATAAACGGACTGACTTTTGATATGAACAGAATTGACTGGGAGACACCGCAAAGTTCACTTGAAGAATGGCGGATAATTAATGCTGCAAATATGCTTCATCCTATTCACAGTCATTCCGAGCAGTTTCAGGTTTATTCAAGAAACGGCAGTACAGTCCTTCCTCCTGAAGATAAAGGCTGGAAAGATACAGTACTGATCAGACCATTTGAGACAGTCAGACTTCTTGTGAGATTCACTGACTACAGAGGAATATTTCTTTTTCACTGTCATAATCTCGAACATGAAGACGACGGCATGATGCTGAATTTTAAAATAGTAGCTCCGGTCGGAGTAAACAGCCAAGGCGAAAATGCGCCTGAAGAATTTAGACTGCATCAGAATTATCCGAATCCATTTAATCCTTCGACAAAAATTACATACGATATCCCGAGATCCGGAAAGGTAACTCTAAAAATTTACAACGCATCGGGAAAGGAAATATCAACACTTGTAAATGATTATAAACCGGCCGGATATTATGTATCGGAATTTAACGGAAACGATTTTCCAAGCGGTGTTTATTACGCTAAACTGAAATCGGAAACATTTACAAAAAGTATAAAAATGCTTTTGATAAAATAATTTTTGTTTCTTACAGATAAAGAAACTTTATACAGAGATAATTTAAAATATTAATTTTTGAAAATTTACAATTAAAATTAAACTGAATCTTCATTTTATAAGGTATTAAAAATATCTATATTTGAAAAATTTTTTAATCTCTTAAACCGATATATAAATGAAAACAAAAAAAGATTACCTTCAGGAAACAATAAAACATATCGATATAAAAAAACATAATGTCATTCCTCTTGTGGAAGATATGCAGAACATGGCTTTCTCTTCCCGTGAACTTGCAACTGCAGCAAAATATTATGACATGATGCTTGCTGATAAAAACTGTTCCGTCATGCTTTGTCTGGCCGGCTCACTCTTTTCCGCCGGACTGAAAAATGTCGTTGTAGATATGGTCAGAAATAATATGGTGGATGCAATTGTCTCTACAGGCGCTATCATAACAGATCAGGATTTTTTCGAAGGTCTGGGATTCAAGCATTATAAGGGTTCGCAGTTTGTAGATGACAATGAAATGCGCGATCTGATGATAGACAGGATCTATGATACTTATATCGATGAGGAAGATCTCAGAGTCTGTGATTATACAATTTCTAAGATCTGTGATTCGCTTGAAAGAAGACCATACTCTTCAAGGGAATTTATCTGGCACATGGGAAAGTATCTTTCTGAGCATGGTAAGAATGATGAATCAGTTGTGCTTGCATGCTATGAAAATAACGTGCCGATCTTTGTACCGGCGTTTTCGGACTGTTCGGCGGGTTTCGGATTCGTTCATCATCAGCACAGATTTCCTGATTCACATGTATCGCTGGATTCAGCTAAAGATTTTCTCGAACTGACAAAGATAAAGCTCGAAGCTTTTGAATCCGGACTCTTTATGGTCGGCGGCGGAGTGCCGAAAAATTTTGCGCAGGATACGGTTGTAGCAGCGGAGATACTGGATAAAGAAGTGCCGATGCATAAGTATGCAATACAAATCACGGTTGCCGATGACAGGGACGGGGCTTTGTCCGGATCGACTCTTAAAGAAGCGAGCTCATGGGGTAAAGTAGATATGACATATGAGCAGATGGTTTACTGCGAAGCAACTATTGCAATGCCTCTCATTGCAGGTTACGCATACCACAAAGGCAACTGGAAGAATCGAGAGAAGAGAGAATTTCAAAAAATGTTTTTGAAAGAAAATGTTGAAGCATAATTCAGATTAAATTTTATTTTAATGATGCGGTCTTTATGACCGCATTTTTTTGGGAAAATATTTGAAATAATATCTGGGTGAATTCTCTAGGGAAATTCTTTTGTAGCAGTTTTAATTTAATTAATAACATAAATATATATTACTTTAAAAAATCTTTAACTTCTTTCTCAAGTTCCGGTAAATTCTTTACAATAATAGACCATAGTATCTCTTCAGAAACAGTATCATAACCGTGAATTAATCTGTTTCTCGTATCAACAATTTTTCTTGTGTTACTAATTTTAATATTAGGTTTGACTTTAAGAATTCTGCTTACGGCTTCTCCAATAATTTCAATATTTTTTTCGACAGCTCTTCTTGTTTTTAAATCATTTTGAAAATTTTCAAAACTAATTTCTTTAGAAATAAATGATTTAATTTCTGATATCGCTTGTTCGATGTCATTCAGCCAGGTCTTTACTTCATTTTCCATAAATCAGAACTTTTGAACTGTCAATATTTTCTTTAAGATACTTGTTCTTTAAGGTTTTATTTTCAAGAAGATCAATTGATCTGTTAAACATTTTCTCAAGATCAAATTTTAACTCGAAATAATTATCTGAATAATCTAAGGGATCATCTGAATCAATTTCAACTAACAGATCAATATCGCTCAATTCATTAAATGCAGATGTATTTATTGAACCAAATGAATATAAGCTTTTTACTTTGTAACTTTTACAAAGCAGCTTGATCTTATCTTTGTTTAAATTTATTAATGAGTTTTTCATTTCCATATTTAAAATTACCGGATTTTAATTTTTAATTAAACATAAATTCATCTATTCCAAAAAAGTAACTTTACCGGTCTCGACGTCATAAATCCCGCCTACGATCCTGATCTTTTTTTCCGATTCAAGTTCTGACAGTATTAAGCTTCTTTTTTTAATCGCTTCTACTGTAAGTCTTACATTATTTACTGCAACATTTTCGGTAAAGTTTGTATTTCTTCCGTTCCTGTCTGACTTTGTTTCTGTTTCAATTTCAATGGCGGGTTTGATTTTTCTATAAGTGAAGTAAGGTGTCCAAGTTTAATATCATCACATGCGCCGATTATCGCTCCGCAGTTTGTATGTCCTAAAACAACAATTAATTTTGAGCCGACTTTCTTGCATGCAAATTCCATGCTTCCTAGTATATCATTATTCAGAATATTACCGGCTATCCTTATGCTAAAAATATCTCCCAGACCCTGATCGAATATTAGTTCGGCTGATGTCCTCGAATCAATGCAGCTTAATACCGCGGCAAATGGAAACTGATTTGATGAAGTTTCATTTACCTGTTTGAGTAGATTCCGGTTAACGTTAATATTATTAATAAATCTCTTATTGCCTTCTTTAAGAAATTCAAGCGCGAGATCCGGTGATAGACTTTCCTGAGTTTCTTTAGTATGTGCCTTCATTCAGCTGACAATTCAATTTAATTTATTTACGGAGCTGAAGTATTCATTCATTACTTCATCGATTGTTTTTGCATCTTCAAAGTAAGATAGTATTTTCTGAAGCACATCATCAACTATAGAATCCGGACAAGATGCGCCGCTGGTAAGAATAATTTTCAAAGGGCTTTTCCGGGGGAGATAGTTATTAGTTGATAATTCGGTTTGATTGAAAAAATCAAAATGCGAAATTACTTCCCGTGATAAAATTTTATCAGCAGATGAAATAAAATAAGTTGGCAGTTTCTCTTCGCACAGTTCATAAATATGCGAAGTATTGGAACTGTTATATCCGCCAACGACCAAAGCCAGATCAGCTTTTTTCTCAAGCAAACCGTAAGTAGCCTTTTGATTATCATGAGTAGCGTAGCAAAGCGTATCCCGTGTGTCGGAAAAATGTTCACGGATATTTTCAAGTCCGAATTTCTCCGTCATAACATTATAAAGATAATCAGCAATTGACTGAGTTTCTGTTGCCAGCATAGTAGTCTGATTTACAACTCCGATGGAATTAAGATCCCGTGAAGGATCAAATCCGGCGGAGAATCTGTCTGAAAAAATTTTATAAAATTCTGAAGAGTTTTTTTTACCAAGTATGATATCACCAAGCGTAACAGCCTCCGAAATATCTCTTATGATAAGAGTAGGTGAAGATTCCTTGCTGTGAGAAAATGTAGCGCGTGTCTCTTCATGTTTGTATTTACCGTGTACTATAACCGTGAATCCGTTCTTCCCGAGTGATTCAGCTCTGTTCCATACTTTCTCAACAAAAGGACAGGTAGTGTTATATTTTAATGGATCGATTCCTTTTTGATTAATTTGTTTCTCTATCTCCAGCGTTGTGCCGAATGCAGGAACAATGACAATATCATCTGAAGTAAGTATATTCCAGTCGATCAGCTGCTTTCCGGATGTGTCCATTAAAAATTTTACACCTCTTTCTACCAGATCATTATTCACATCCGGGTTATGGATCATTTCGCTGAGCAGAAAAATTCTTTTGCCGGGATTTTCTTCAAGCGCTTTATAAGAAATTTCTATTGCATTTTCCACACCGTAGCAAAAACCAAAATGTCTGGCTATATAAAAGATCACGGGACCGAAATCAAGCTTGGTGGGGGAGTAATCCGTTTTTCTCGGATCATTTAGTTTCCTGGAATTTTTTATGCGTGAAATTACCGGACTTTTATAAAATAACGGAATGTCGAATGTTTTCATTTTTTACTGTGTCTTTTATGTGAGATTGCTAACATCATCAAGATCCTTATTCCGTCCAACTCTTTTTTTATTTTCAATTAAGTCTTCTTTGGAAATGAAATTTATTAAAAGATCATCCTTTTTGTAAATATACTTTTTTTTAAAGCATTTATCAAAATCCATACCTTTGATAGAGGTTAAGAAATCCACTCTGTAAGGAGGTCTTCCAAGCTGAATAACATTATCAGACTTTTTAAAATCTTTTTCGCTCAGATTTTCAAAGCTGAATCCAAAATCCTTAATTGTCTTAATTACTTTCTCAGAGTTATTTTTCACAGGGTTTATCCATATATCAATATTAATTGTTAATCTCGGATAACCGTAAATTATAACAGCATATCCGCATACAATTAAATATTCAACTCTGTTCCCGTTTAACAATATTTATAACTCTTTGAAATCCCGGGTCAGTTCCATAAGTCAGCGCAATGTAATTTTGCAAAATGATATTGAAAGCTTTAAACCTTTCTTCAACGGAAGCATTCTGCCAGTATTCCTTGTCAGCTTTTTCCTGTTCACTTTTTTTTATTATCGTAATTACCTTATCCATAAATAAAATTTATTTCAATTTGAAAAACATTCTATTTGTAAGCGGCGATTCCGGTTACATCTTCACCGAGAATAAGCGTATGCATTTCATGCGTACCTTCATATGTCTTTACGGATTCAATATTATTCTGATGACGCATTATCGGATACTCATCCAGTATTCCGTTTGCGCCAAGCATTTCTCTAGCCATTGAAGCAATTGTCTTTGCAATTTCGCAGTTATTTCTTTTAGCAAGTGAAACCTGCTGCGGTCTCATCTTTCCCGAGTCCTTAAGTTTCGCAAGCTGATAGCACAGAAGCTGAGCTTTGGTGATCTCTGTCAGCATGTAAGCAAGTTTTTCCTGAGTGATCTGAAATGAAGCGATTGGTTTTCCGAACTGAATTCTGGAAAGAGAATAGTTAAGCGCCGTACTGTAACACTCATTTGCAAGTCCTATCACGCCCCATGCAATTCCGTATCTTGCCTGTGTCAGACACATCAGGGGAGATTTAAGCCCGTCGCTTCCCGGCAGCAGATTTTCATCCGGAATGAAACAGTCTTCAAAAACAAGTTCAGATGTAATAGAAGCTCTCAAAGAGAGTTTGCCCTTTGTCTCAGGTGCTGAATAACCTTTAGTGCCTTTTTCTACAAGAAATCCTTTTACTCTTCCGTCAAGCTTTGCCCATACAACAGCAATGTCTGCAACTGTTCCGTTAGTGATCCACATCTTCGCTCCGTTGAGAATATATCCTCCGTCAGTCTTTTCAGCTTTAGTTATCATACCTCCGGGATTACTTCCGAAGTCAGGTTCTGTCAGACCGAAACATCCGATCATTTCCGCTTTTGCAAGCTTCGGCAGATATTTCTTCTTTTGTTCTTCGCTGCCAAATTCAAATATAGGATACATTACAAGACCGGACTGTACAGATGCAAAACTTCTTATGCCGCTGTCGCCTCTTTCAAGCTCCTGCATGATCAGTCCGTATGCAACATTGTTAATTCCCATACCGCCGTATTCGGGCGGGAGCGTCGGTCCGAAAATTCCCAGTTCAGCCATTTTAGGAATGAGCTGCTTTTGAAATTCCATTTTCTGATTATACTCTTCTATGACAGGTATTACTTCCGCATTTACAAAATCTCTAACTGTATCTCTTATTGATTTCTCTTCATCTGTCAGCATTTCATCAATGCCGTAATAGTCGAGACTTTTATATGAATCTGATGACTGCATTTTATTATCCTCTGTTTATAGTTTAATAGAAATTATTAAAAGTTTATTGAATTAATTTTTCAAGATATGAGTAATTTTTATCATTGGTAGTAAATGTAACTTTGATCCCGCTTTTTAAATATTTGATCTTGCTGACTTCCGCCATCTGATAAATCATGCTGACTTTTTTATGATCGTCCGCTTTCAGTTTCAACGTCCTTTCAGAGTTTTCTTTGTTAAGCTCGGCCTTAATTGCGGTAATAAGTTTAACCAGGTTCAGTCCCTTTTCAGCAGAAATGAAAACGGAATCTTTGTATAACTTTTTCATTAATTTAATTTCATCTGTATCTTTAAGAACGTCTGTCTTATTGAAAACATGTATTACCTGTTTGCCTCCTGCGCCTATTTCATTAAGAGTGTCGTTGACGACTTCCATTTGTTCGGGAAAATTTTCACCGGAAATATCAACAACGTGAAGCAGCAGATCAGATTCGATGACTTCCGATAATGTGGACTTAAAAGATTCTATTAAATTATGCGGAAGATTTTTAATGAATCCGACTGTGTCTGAGATCAATACTTTTTTTGGGAATTTCGTTTTACTTTTTTCATCTTCTGAAATTACAAGCTCAAGTACTTTTGTTGAAGTATCAAGTGTTGCAAACAATTTATTCTCGACATATACGTCAGAATCAGTGAGAGCATTGAGTAATGTGGATTTTCCGACATTAGTATAACCTACCAGTGATATTCTGAAAAAATTTTTCCTTGAATACGACTGCGTCTTTCTTTGCTCAGTGACTTTATCAAGCCTCTCTTTTAATACTTTGATCCTGGTTTTGATAAGTCTTCTGTCTGTTTCAATCTGTGTCTCACCCGGACCTTTTGTACCTATTCCTCCGAACTGTTTTGAAAGGTGGGTCCATTGCCTGGTTAATCTCGGCAGAGAATACTCGAGCTGTGCAAGTTCTACCTGCAGTTTTGCCTGAGCTGATCTTGCATTCGATGCGAATATGTCAAGTATAAGATTTGACTTGTCAATTATTTTGCATTTGATCTTTTGTTCTAAATTTCTGAGCTGAGTATATGCGAGTTCATTTTCAAATATCACAAGTGAAATATTGTTTTCAGCTACATAATCAGCAATCTCCTGCACTTTCCCTTTTCCAATCATAAATCTCGGATCGAAGTTTTCATTCTCCTGAAAGAATGTCCCGACTACTTCTGCGCCGGCTGTTTCTGCTAGGAACTTGAGCTCTGTAAGAGATTCTTCTGTGTGTAAAGTATTTTTCGCGCTTCTGTTAGAATAACAGACTAAAACTGTTTTTTCTGATTCTTTTTTGTGTTATGCAATAATTAATTAATTTAAATCAAAATTACTCAATTAGATTTCATTTTAAAAGTCAAAGATATTTTCAATCATCTGAACTTGTTTCGCCGGAACTTAAGTATTGATATGACAAATTTAATTACATAATTTTGAACAGAAAATTTAAAATATATGCTTACAAAAGAAAAAATTCAAAAGACGATACAGAGCTTACCTGAAAATCCGGACATAGAACTCGTTATAGAAAATTTAATTTTACTTGATAAAATTGAACAGGGCATTAAAGATGCTGACGAGGGAAAGGTTTATAATTATGATCAGGTCAGAGATGAAATCAAAAAATGGTTAAAGTAGTATGGACTGATCGCGCTCTCCGGGATTTGAAAGAAATAAGTGATTTCATTTCGAATGATTCATTTCATTATGCCGGTCTTACTATAACAAAAATAGTTAATCTCGATATTGTTATAGCAAAAAATCCAAAAATAGGAAGGATTGTTCCTGAGATGTATGATAAAAATATCAGAGAAATAATAAAAGGAAATTACAGAATTATTTATCAAATCCGGAAGAATAGTTTCGTTTATATATTAACAGTTTTTCATAGTTACAGATTATTAACTAAAGAAGACTTTAAGTAAACTTTTTTATTACATCTGCAACCGCATGCGCAATACTTTTCTAAAGAATTAAGATTTAATTCATTTTTTATTGAACTTAAAAATATTAGTTTCAATTAAACCGACCCTCTTTAATCCAGTGCAACGATATGATGGATTGGAGGGTTCAATTATTTAAAGACCATGTCAAAATCTAATAAAAAAATTATATCAGCGAAAATAATAAAAAAAGTTTGTTAAGTTTTTAATGAAAGTTAAAAAAGACAAAGTTAAGCTGATCACGTTAGGCTGTTCAAAGAATCTTGTTGATTCCGAATTCATATTGTCGCAGTTAAAATCCAATGATATTGAAATAGTGGAAGATGAAAATGATGCGGATAATGTTATCATTAATACATGCGGATTTATTGAAAGCGCTAAGAAAGAATCTATTGATACAATTATCAGAGCGGTTGACCGGAAATTAAAAGGTAAGCTGAAAAATGTATATGTAGCCGGATGTTTATCTGACAGGTATAAGACCGAACTTGAAAAAGATATTCCGGAAGTGGATATGTATTTCGGCGCGACGGACAAGCCGAATACAATCATAGGTATTCTGAAAGAGCTCGGCGGAAATTATAAAGACGATCTGATCGGTGAAAGAAGCTTAACAACTCCGGCTCACTTTGCGTACCTGAAGATCAGCGAAGGCTGCGATAATCCGTGCTCATTCTGCGCAATACCCATAATGCGGGGGAAACACAGATCGAAACCTGCGGAGCAGATTATAATGGAAACACAGATCCTTGCTTCCAAAGGAGTTAAAGAATTAATTGTAATTGGTCAGGATACTACCTACTGGGGTTTTGATATTAACAGGCAAAGAGAGTTATCAAAATTATTAAAGGAACTATCATTCGTAAAAGGAATTGAATGGATTAGACTAATGTATGCATATCCATCAAGATTCCCGGAAGATCTTATCAGTGTTATAAATGATACAGAGAATATTTGTAAGTATATCGATATGCCGGTTCAGCATGTTACCGATAATGTCCTTAAATCTATGAGAAGAGGTATCACAAAGAAAAGTCTGACAGGACTTCTGGAAAAGATGAGAAATGAAATTCCCGGGATCGCGCTCAGGACGACATTTATTGTGGGGTACCCGGATGAAACCGAAAAAGATTTTCTGGAATTATCTGATTTTGTAAAGGAATTTGAATTTGACAGGCTCGGAGTGTTCACGTATTCAAATGAAGACGGAACTGCAGCCGCTGAAATACCGGACAGAATACCGGTAAAGGAAAAGCTCTCAAGACAGAAACATATATTAGATATACAAAAGGAAATTTCAATGAAAAAGAACAGTGAGACAAAGGGGATGGAGTTAAAAGTTCTTGTTGACAGAAAAGAGAACGGATATTTTATAGGGAGAAGTTACAGGGATGCTCCGGAGATCGATCAGGAAATTTATATAAGTGATAAAGATCTGACCACAGGAAATTTTTACGATGTGAGAATATTTGATTATGAGGAGTTCGATCTATTTGGAGAAAAAATTTAACAAAATAAAAAATATTATAATTTATAAAATTGCAGGAGGTTTTACATGAATAAATCTAAACAAATCATAGTTAATTTGATCAGCAAGTTTAAAAAAGGGTTCTTTACACTTTTCATAATAAGCATAGTTATGTTTTCATTTGCTGATTCATATTCGCAGCTTGAGAACAAGAATATTGAAATTGATACAAGGGACTTTTTTTATTTTGATCCGCTGGTATTTTACAGTAAGGAACAGGAAAAAGCCAGACTTGATATATATCTCGAGATCCCGCTTGAAAATCTTCAGTTCAAAAAGAATTACTCCACAAAAAATTACGACGCAAGTATTTCATACAATATAAAAATTACAAATTCATTTAATGAGATTGTAAGTAATGAAACCATTTCAGACTATGTAACCACTACAAAAGCCGAACAGAAAAATCTTGAATCATCTTCAAAATATATTGTGAAAGAATTTTATCTGAATCCCGGTAATTACAATGTGGATATTTCAATTTCAGATATAAATACCAAGAAGGAGAAAGTAAAAAAGAGCTCTGTGGAAATTACTGATTTTGTAAAGAAAGATATTTCCGCCAGCAACATTATGCTTGTAAGTAATATAAAGGAGGAAAACGGTAAGAAAGTCATTACTCCGCTGATAGAAGGAAATATCGGAAATCTCAAAACTATTTATTTATTTTTTGAAGTATATAATTCCGGTGCAAGCGAAGTTGTAAATGATTTTACATATACTATCACCGACAGCAAAAATCAGGTCATGGAAAAAGACAATCTTGTCTACACACTTAATCCGGGAATAAATAAATATTTTGAAAAAATTTCCACAAGTAATCTGATCTTTGGTGATTACAAAGTCGAAATTAAAAATAACAACAGCGGAGAGATACTTTCTATTAAAGAATTTGAAAATAAACTAAGCGGTATTCCTACAAATGCTAAAGATCTGAATATTCTAATTGATCAGATGATATATATTGCAAGCAGTGAAGAGATTGATAAAATTAAAAAAGCATCTTCTACAGAACTTAAGGAAAAATATTTCGTGGAATTCTGGAGAAGTAAAGATCCGTCCCCATATACTAGCAAAAATGAACTGATGACCGAGTATTACAAAAGGATCAGTACAGCTAACGAAAGATATTCTCATTATATAGACGGATGGAAAACTGATATGGGTATGGTCTTTATTATTTACGGCGAGCCGAATAATATCGAAAGACATCCATTTAATGAAGGCGTAAAGCCCTATGAGATCTGGGAGTTTTATAACGAAAACAAGCAGTTTATTTTTGTTGATGAGACAGGATTCGGCGATTATAAACTGACAACTCCAATATGGGATACTGATAAAAACAGAATAAGGTATTGATCTTCAGATCAGTTTTTTTCTTTTATTCAGATATCCTAACAGAGCTGTATCAAATGAAGCGGCTGTAGAGAGTGTTATAAATTCGATGTTGTTTTTTATACATTCAGTCCTGTAATTCTGAATAAACTCCTGAATGGATTCTCTGTAGATCTTCTGCATAGCTGCTGGCTGAGAATACATTTCTTCGTTTGTTTCCATATCCTTTAATGTTACCGGACTTCCATCCAGAAAATTAATCTCCATCGGGTCAAGTATCTGAAAAATTATCACTTCGTTTTTATTATACCTGAAATGTTTCAGCGCATTAATAACATCTTTTTGCTCATCAAACAAATCACTGAATAAAATTACCAGTCCTCTTTTCCTGACCTTATCTGCAATTTCATTCAAACATCCCGCCATTCCTGTTTTGTTGACGGGTTCTATTTTTGATAATTCCTTTAATATCAGCCGCAGATTTGCTTTAGTGGAATGCGGTGGAATATACGACCTGATCTCAGTGTCGTAAGTGGTGAGTGAGATCGCGTCTCTCTGTAATAACATAAGATAAGCAAGTGATGCGGCAAGATAAGATGAATATTCAAGCTTTGTCAGATCCGAACTTTTAGGTATGGTTTCTTTGCTTTCCCCGGAAAAATATTTTTTGAAAAAACCTTTCCGCATATTATTTAAAGATTCATTACCGCCGGATTTAAAATCCATTGATCTGCTGATATCCAGAAGAAGATAAGTCTTCAGATTGGTTTCTTCCTCAAATCTTTTTACATAATACCTCTCCGTCTTTCCGAGAATTTTCCAGTCAATGAATTTTAGATCGTCTCCCGGCATGTACTGTCTGTGCTCGGCAAACTCTACGCTGAATCCGTGATAAGGCGACTTATGGAGACCAGCAATAAACCCTTCCACTACCATCCTGGCTTTCAGTTCCATATTCGAAAGCCGGGCAATAACGGAAGGGTCTAAATATTTTTTATAATCGGTTGTATCGGTCAATTACTTTTTAACCTTCAGGTTATTAAAATACTAATTCTGAGCAGGGTCAACTTTTTTATCGGTTTCTTTTTTCATGTCTTTATCTTTGCTTTCATTTTCAAGTCTCTTAATTTTATTACCGGCATCTTCAGTTCCTTTTGTCTCAGTGGTACCTGTAGTCCCTGTGGTATCAACATTACCGCCTGACTTTTTAATATTTTCTTCTATTATTTCTTCAATGGATTTTCCGGATTTCAATACTTCAAGCATTGTCCTTGCGGATTCACTCATTTTATCATTCTGATCATTGTCCTTTGGATATTTATCGAGAAATTTCTGATATGAAGCCATTGCATTTTGCTTGTCTTTAAGAGTTTCGTCATAAATAAATGCAACCATAAACAATGACTGTTTTGCTTCCTTTGTATCGGGATGTTTTTCAGCAAGTTCGATATAGGTCTTTATTCCTTCCTGAGGATTATTTAAATTGCTGATCTGGATCCCGGCGATTTCGTTATAAGCGAAGATCGCTTTGTCGGATTTAGGATAGTTTTTCAGAAATTCCCTGTAACCGGTAATAGCTTCATCATATTTTTTTTCCTCAAGCTTTAGTTTGGCATCCGCAAGATACTGTTCCTCGCTCTTTTTATTTTCAGTACATCCGCTGATAATAATAGCAGTCAATAATACAAGTATAATTTTAAAATTTAAATTTCGCATGTTTGTTATTTAGTAATAATTAATTTTTTAAAAATATTTTATTAATGTAGTTAAAACCAATTTAAAAATTAATGAAAAAACTAAACCTTAATGAAAATTTCATTTGCAGGATCTGGGAAGATGAAAATAATTACTCGGATCTTAAGACAAATGACGGAAGAAATGTAGAAATCCTGAATTACGGAAAAAGAAACGATGATGCCGGACCGGATTATTCAGATGCAAGAATAAGACTGGACGGAAATGTATTAAGCGGTTCAATTGAAATTCACAGATCCTCAGCTGACTGGAATCTTCACGGGCATAATACAGACGGGAAGTATAATGATGTTATACTTCATGTTGTATTGTATGATGACCTTTTTTCAGAAAAGAAATCAACTGTATCAGGCAGCGCGCGGGAAATTCCTACTGTTGTACTTTCAGAATTTTTAAGCAGATCCATTCACTGTATCTGGAAAGATATAATAAATAAACCTTCAGATTCGTTTAAACTTCCGTGTTATCCTAAAAACAGCGAGATCCATTATGAAGAAAAGACCGGGTTTTTAAAAGAGCTCGGTCATCTGAGACTGAAAATCAAATCTGAAAAATTCAAAGAAAGGCTTAAAGAGCTGAGTCAATATATAGATGCGGAAGCTGCAGCAAGCGGACAGGTATTGTTTGAATATTTTTGCGAAGCGCTTGGGTATTCAAAGAATAAATCGCAGTTCATTTCCCTTTCAAGAAAAATCGATACAGCGAAATTTAGTTCTCTGAATTTAAACAGAATGCAGACTGATTCACTTGTTTTCGGAATGTCAGGTTTTCTTACGGATTTAATTATAGAAGATGAATATTCGGAAGAGCTTTTCAGCAGCTGGATAGGTATCAGATCTAAGACAGGGAAAGAGGAAATGATAAGATCTGAATGGAATTTTTTCAGACTGAGACCTCCGAACTTTCCGACACTGCGTTTAGCATATGCATCAGGACTGCTGTTTGAAATTTTAAACAACAAATTTCAGGAAAGACTTTGTCTTGAATTTGCAGAAAGCGTTGACATTCTAAAAAGCATGCATGAACTTCTTTCATCTGTTGAAATTTCTCCGTACTGGAAAGAGCATTATAATTTCGGAAAGAAATCCAAAAATGAAAACAAAGGTATCGGAGCCGACAGAATTAAGGATATAATTTCAAATGTAATATTTCCGTTTATGTATGACAAAGCTTTGCAAAGTGAAAATAGTAATCTGAAAAATAAGGTGGAATATTTTTACGGAAACAATAAACAGAAAGCGCCGGTAAATGAAATTTCAAAAGTCATGCAGGAGCAGATCGGCGTGAAGGCAATTAATCCGGCAACTGAGCAGGGTCTTATTCACCTGCATAAGTTTTACTGCATTAAAGGGAAGTGCTCAGACTGCAGGATCGGAAGGTCGGTATTTGAGGAAAGCGGCGTACATGAGCCGCTGAAAATAATTATTTACTGATCAGATATTATACGGACAGATTAAAAATCATTTATAAGTCCGAAATTTATTAAGCCGTCCAGAAAGCTGCTTTCTTTGTTTAGTGCGTAGCTTACGCCGATCAGGCCGAGTCCGGTCTCAAGGCGTATTCCGACACCGTATCCATACAGAAAGCCGCTTTGCTCCGGATAATTATTTATCTGATCAAAAGGTCTGAAATAATATCCCGCATCAAAAAAACCAAAGAGAAAACCTTTTCGGGAAACGGCATATCGAAGTTCGAAATTTTGTGAGGCGATTCTGGATGCGAGGAACTGTTCATTCCTGTATCCGCGGATAAACCTGGTTCCGCCAATTCTGAAATAATCGGAATCCTCAAGTCTGTCAGATCTTACTTCTCCGCCGAATAACTTCAGAAGTGTTGTTTGTCTCTGAAAAAAAGTATAATAAAATTCAAGGTCGACAAAATATCTCTGTATTGAATAGTTATCATTAAATCCTAAATTTTGAAGTTCGGCAGCGTTAAATATTCTTTTGTTTCCGAAAGAATAAAATGATTTATAAAGAAAACCTTTTGAAGGAATAAAAATATTGTCGCGGCTGTCATAAACTAATTCGACTCCGGATGAAAGTATTCTTGAATCTGCGACTATAATATTGCTGGTCTCAATATCAGAAGGGATAACCCTTTCATAACCACCAACCAATGAGACTGTAAATTTTCTGGAGAAAAGCAGATCACCTTTTAGGTCTAAATTCCTTTTAGTGTAAGTACTGTCCTGAAGTCTCTGCAGAAATCCGAGATTTAAATTCAAAGGCAGATCAAAAAAATACGGTTCGAAATATCTGAATGCAAGCTCTTGTGTTTCCCTGACTTCCTGAAGATACTTCGCTTCGACTTTTCTTGCAGTGCCGAAAAGATTTCTGAAAGAAACATTCACAAGACCGGTAAGATAACCGTCAGATACACCTTCTACAGGCGGTACATATCCGAGTATTCCGTCAAAAGTATTTGTATTGCCTTCACGCACTTCGATCAGCAGACCTGATTCATCTTTCCCTTTTATAGAATAAACTTTCGGATCGGCTACATATTCAAAAATATTCAGTCTGTCAAGTTTCTCTTTTATCTGAAGAAGTGATTCGGTATCGACAATTTTATTTTCATCAAGGTCCAGTTCCCTGGCAATCACATAATCCTTTGTAGTTTCATTTCCCTTTATCCTGACCTGATCAATCGTGATCCTTGTATTTTCATCAATTGAAATATCAATATTCAGATTGTCAGTTTCTCCGGACTTATTTACGGAAATATCTTTTACGATAATTTTTGCGAAAGGAAGACCGGCTTTTTCATAGGACTTCAGCAGCGAAACAATATCGCGGTTAAGCTCTGCATCATTTAATACATCACCTTCCTTTGTTTCAAATCCGGATAGAATTTTTTCACGGCTGAAGGATTTATTCCCGGAAATGTTTATTTCACCGACTTTAATACGCTCACCTTCGGAAATTACAAGTTCAATGTCCGCCGAAGATGAATCCTCTGAAATATTTAAAGGATCTTTTTCAAATTTCATGAATAAAAAGCCGAGAGATTTATATCTGTCCCTGATGGTTTTCAGATCGAGAAGATACTGATCCATACTGAGCGGGGAATTCCGGGCAGTGATCATCATATTAAAGATCTCTGTCCGTGTGAGATATTCATTTCCCGTTACAGTCACACTCTCCACATTTATCTGAGAAAATAAATCTCCCGAATAAATTAAGAGGAATATAATTATAATTAAATGTCTGGTCATTGAAATAAAACTAAGTCAACTGATTTTAAGATAAAATGTATTTTAACTGATAAAAATTACAATTCGTTATAATTCTATTCAATCACGTGTATCATGAAAGATTTTTCTTTGGAGCTTTCAGACCATCTCTGAGCGTTTCTGCCGGGAAAATCCCGACAGAAAGTAATCATTAATTCACATACTTATTTGTTTATGACGGATGTTGTCAATTAATATCAAAGGTTTTGAAATTTACATTGAAAATTTGTTAATAATTAGCGAATTTATCGGTCTGTCAGTTTGATATCTTTTACATACTGATAAATGAAATAACTGAATGCAAATTCCGAACAAACCCCGGCTTCAGCCCTCAAAGTTTATTCGTGATTTTTCAAAATTAATCCATATTTCATTTATAAATAAGAAAGTTTAATAAATTGCTCAGCTGACTTTTTTAAAATTAATTAACATTAATTAAAACAGGTAACGAATATTGATTGTAAATGGATAAAGTTGTAGTGGCAATAGACGGTCCGTCAGGTACCGGAAAGAGCACGACGGCAAGAATACTCGCGGAGAAGTTAAATTTTATATACATAGACAGCGGCGCAATGTACAGGGCTATAACATTCGAATTACTGAAAAATAGTATTAAGCCGACCGATGTAAAGAAAATAGTAGATATTACTACCAAAGCCGACATTAAATTTGACGGAGAAGAAGTTTTTTTAAATGGTAAGAATATTACTAAAGAAATAAGATCGCTGGATGTCACAAGTAAGGTCAGCAGCGTAAGCGCTATTAAAGATGTAAGGAAGATCCTTGTTAACAAACAAAGGGAATATTCCAAAACAAATGATGTAGTAATGGACGGAAGGGATATTGGAACTGTTGTTTTTCCAAATGCGAAGTTTAAATTTTTTCTTGTATGCGATCTGAAAACAAGAGCTGCAAGAAGGAGACAGGACTTTATAGAGCACGGAATGAAACTGCCGATAGAAAAGATAATGGCGGAGCTTAAGAAGAGGGATACTATTGACAGCACAAGAAAGGAAAGTCCTTTGAAAAAAGCAAAGGATGCGGTGGAAGTAAATACGACAAACATGATCATTGAAGAGCAGGTGAATTATCTATTAAGAATTGTAAACGGTCTGGATTAATTTCAGATCATATAAAAAATATTTTAAACAAAGCCCGGAAGGGAATTAATTAATTAAACATACTGAAGCTGCTAAAAAACTAAAAAGCAGCGGAAGTGAAATGGCGGAGAGTTTTACTTCGCCGGAAGGAATAAAACCTATAATGGTAGATACAGAAATTAAGGAAACAGTTATGAAAGAAAACGGAGAACCAAACGAAATGTCCGCTTCAATGACGAAAAAGATCAAAGCAGAAAAAGACAAGATTAAAATAATAGTAAGTGATTATGACGAAGCCGAGTATAAGCAAATGCTTGACCTTTATGAAAAAACATTTAATGTCATAAAGGAAAACGAACTTGTAAAAGGCAGAATAGTTGCGATCAACGGAGAAGATGTTTTAATTGACATCGGATCCAAATCAGACGGAAGAGTTTCCATTAATGATTTTTCCGACCCTGATGAGATCGCTATAGGAAAAGATGTCGAAGTATTCCTGGAGAAGATAGAAGATAAGGAAGGTCAGCTTGTGCTTTCAAAGAAGAAAGCAGATTCTATGAAAATGTGGGACAGAATTGTCTCAGCTCAGGAAACAGGCGCGATTGTAAAAGGAAAATGTATCAGAAGAATCAAGGGCGGATTTGTTGTTGATATTGCAGGTTTGTCTGCATTCCTTCCGGGATCTCAGATCGATACAAAACCTATCAGGGATTATGATGAATATGTCGGTAAAGTAATGGACTTCAAAGTTCTCAAAGTAAATAATGTAAACGAAAATATTATAGTCTCTCATAAGCTGATCATTGAAGAATCAATGAAAGGACAGAGAGAAGAACTTCTGAATACGATTCAGAAGGGCATGACGATGAAAGCAGTTGTAAAAGCGATCACAGATTTCGGTGTGTTCGTAGATCTCGGAGGTCTTGACGGTTTAATTCATATCACAGATCTTTCATGGGGAAGGATAAACCATCCGAGCGATATAGTTCAGCTTGATCAGGCGATTGAAGTTTCAGTACTTGAATTCGATCCTGAGAAGCAGAGGGTTTATCTCGGACTGAAACAGCTTCAGAAACATCCGTGGATGAGATCCAGACCAGATTCAATATCGGCGATAAAGTTTCGGGTAAAGTTGTATCACTTACTGAATACGGGGCGTTCATCGAAATTGAAAAAGGAATCGAAGGTCTTATTCACGTCAGCGAAATGTCATGGACACAGCATATCACCAATCCGACTCAGATGGTTTCAATGGGGCAGGTTGTGGAAGCGCAGATCCTGACAATCGATTCTGAAAATAAAAAACTCTCCCTCGGCATGAAACAGCTTACGCCGAATCCATGGCAGAGTCTGCTTGACAAATTTCCTATTGGCACCAAACATAAAGGCAAAGTCTGTAACATCACAAACTTCGGTATCTTTGTAGAACTCGAAGAAGGCGTCGACGGACTTGTTCACATTTCCGATCTTTCATGGACAAAGAAAATATTTGATATAGGCGATCTTTATAAAGTCGGTGATGAGATAGAAGTTGTAATACTCGGAGTTGATGTCGCTAATCAGAGAATTTCTCTCGGTAGAAAACAGTTGCTGGAAAATCCATGGGACACGCTTGAAGAAAAATATAAAGTCGGTTCAGAGTCGATCTGTAAAATTATAAAGCCGATCGAAAAAGGAATTATTGTTGAGCTGCCTGAAGATCTTGATTCATTCATACCTGCTTCACAGATCTCGACTTTCCCTGTTAAAAATTTCAATGAACTTTTCAAACCAGGCGATTCTGTAAAAGCTGAGATCATTGAATTTGACAAGACCAATAAAAAAATCGTGTTATCAGTGATTGAATATCTGAAAGATAAAGACCAGTCCGAAATAGATGAATATATAAACAGATTCAAGCTTCCGAAAAAATTCACGTCTTCTGATATACAGGATAAGACAAGAAGCTTTGAATCCGAGCAGATAGACTTTAAGATCGAAGATATAATTGGAGAAGATGTTCCGGAAATAAATCATCCTCCGGTAGTCGATACTTTAAAGACTCCTGAAGTTAAAACCGAAGCAAAAGTTGAAAAACCTGCTGCAGAAAGTTTAACTGAAGTTAAGTCAGAAACGAAAGAAAATCCGGAAACAAAATCCGAATGATCTGAAAAATAATTTGATCAGCAATTTATTAACCCGGGTAATTTTATTATCCGGGTTTTTTTAATATACTCGTTCTCAATCTCCCGATTTAAATCTTATATGTAATACAAATACGCTCCCAATCGGGAGATTGGAAGCGAGGAGAGTTTTGTCATTCCCGAGTGATCCTGTCGGGAATCCAATCAGCACCGAAATTCAATTTGCAAATTTTAAATTTCAAATTTCAAATTTCAAATACGTAAATACCTTTCAGGAAAATTAGGTGCAGAATTCGATCTTTAATTTAAAAAGTCTGTGAATGGATTTCCGCCAAAAGCACGCGGGAATGACATTTATAGAAGACTCGCGAGGAGAGTCATTTTTCTTTAACAGTGCTTATGCGATCCAGATTGTAGATCTGATAACACATTTAAAATTTCGTTTCATCAGGGTCAAAAAAGTTGTTCAGTCGGATTACGCCCATTAAATAAACATACTCAAAGAGTTCGCTTTCTTTAAAATCATCAATGATTTTTATTGCATCACTATTGGTATCAATAAACTGAATCTCGGCTATATACCATATTGAAACATGTGAAATTGAATCAAGCTTGGCGCCGTGTTGAATTATGAAATTGTTGACTTGTTCTAAGTACAGTGAATCTGCAGACTTTGATCTGTCTAAATACAAAGTCAGTTTATTTTTAAAATATTCAACATATTCCCCTTCATAGATACCAGTGCGAATCTGGTCCGTTTGAGCGGAAATAGAATATATTTGTGAAAGAAAAAATAGTACAAATAAAAAAAATGTAAATTTATATTTAACAGGTATTTTCATTTTTTAAAACTTTAAATTCTTCAATAAAATTATTTTAATAACATTTTAGATCTGTTGGAATTACCTGCGTTCCCATATTGGATGTCCTTATTTAATTAATACCATTCGCTTCGTCTGAACAAACTCACCCGCTTCCAATTTATAAAAATAAACTCCGCTCGATAATCCCGCGCCGTTGAATTCTACGGTATATCTGCCTGCCGATCTGAATTCACTGTTAATAAGTCTCTTTACTTCTCTTCCGAGAATATCATAAACAATAAGCTTAATTTTTCCGTCTTCCGGAAGGCTGAAGTTTATTTTGGTTGAAGGGTTAAACGGGTTTGGGTAATTTTGCGAAAGTGAATATTCAGTTGGAATAATGTTAATGATATCATTTGAATTCTGATCATTCACTGCTCCGAATACTTTCTGAATATTGCTGTTAACATTATTTATATGCTCTGTAATATCACCCGGTTTTTTAATCTTTATCACTTCACTTAAAATTTTCTTTACCTTTAATTCCGATCTTTCTTTCTTGGCTGCATTTCCTTCTCTTACTTTCTTTTCAAGCGATTTTACTTTTTCAATTTCGATATCTCTTGAAGTTTGAAAAGAATTAATAACATTTTCTCTAATTGCTTTCCTGTCTTCTTTTTTAAACCTTTTTGAATCGTATTTATCATATGGATCATCGGTAAAGATCCGGAGCCGGGGATTTTCTGATTCCGGATTCGAAGTCCCGGGTTCCAAATTTTTTTCTCCTCCTCCCTGCCCGCCTGAGAGCAGACTCGTAGCGGAATAGTCCCAGCCCGCTATCAGTCCTTCATAGCTGTATGGATTCTGATTTACTATTTCCTGAAAACCTGTCATGGCTGATTCATACATTCCGAGTGAAACCTTGCACTTCTGTATAACATAAAATGATTGCTTTACCAATGTTACTTTTTCCGGATTATTCAAAATCAGTGCTTCCAAAAATGATTTAAAATTCGTGATTCTGTTTCCGGAGCTGTCGAGCCGTAATTCCGCAAGGTAAAGCTTTAAAATTATGCTGACATCTTTTAAACTGTCACTATGATTCGTTAATAATTGATAACAAAGATCCGATACGCGCTCATAATCTCTCTTCCTTAAATTTATAGAAACTGAATCTGACAAATTTTCATGCGTCGCTGATTGTTCATTTAACATTGAAAATTGAACATTGGAGATTGAACCGCCGCTTCCTCCCGGTTCAGTATATATCGTATCATACATCCCGTTTCCCAGATCAAATGCGATCATACCTTCCAATGAATTTTCATCACAGTAATACGGAATAAAGTTAAAATTAAACGTACTCGTACTTAAGCATTCCACATTTACAAAAGCATTTGTGTCACTATTCGAAATCCGAAAACAATTATTTGCAGCATCTGCTTCACCAGCTGTTTCATCACATAGGTCATCAGAAATTGTCCCCGCAATATGAAATGCATTTCCCGGATCGTAACCATTTAAATTGAATATATTATATCCATCATTTAAGTGATTAAAAGAATTTTCCAGCTCCAGACATTTTGCATTTTCACCTTCACAGGAAATAGAATTATATCCTCCCGTATATACAAAACCATCCGGTGAGAGATTAGAATAAGATAAAGCACAGGATAAAATTCCTTTAGAGTCTTCATCTCCGCCGGTAATGATATTTCCATACAGATCCATGGAAGACCAGATCAGAATAATTCCATTATTGTATCCTGTGATAATGTTATCCTTTATGGCTCCTCCGGCAACGCCCGACAGTAGTATTGCATTAGCGCTGTTATCATTGCCGGTATAGGATTCAAATTCGTTATTTTCAATAATCATTGGAAATGTAATATATCCGGAGGTAACAACTGACAATGCAGGCATCTCTCCTGGATCCATATGGAAGTGATTATAATTTATGTAAACTTCTTCTACATTAAATTCCGATGTATAGTTGATCAGAAGACCTCCTGTTTTTACATCAGGTTCTGCAAGGAAGCTGCTGTTGCTGATATTTAAATATTCGCAGTCGATCAGCTGAGCTGCATAAGTGCTGTCAACAGGATAAGGTAAAATATTTTCGAAATAGGTTGTAAATATCTCAACTTCTTTGCACCCGCTCAAATATAATCCTCTCCAGGGATTTCCGTTTTTACCTTTGAGATAAACAGGCGCTGTGTTTTCCGAAGGTGTACTTCCGCTCCTGAAGTCTCCTCCTGTCATTATTATTCTTGCAGAGGAGTCAGAAAAATTTATTGTAGCTCCGGGTAGTATTCTGATTTCATATCCATCATTATTTACTTCACCTTTGCAGTTAAAATTTCCACCCACTTCTTCATTTGCAACGAGCGTCCCGCCTTCCTGCATGACCGGCGCGAGTTTGTAGAGTTTGCCTTCGCCGGGGAGAAACCAGCCAAGACTTATAATTGAAACTATTCTTTTGTCAAAAGTTTTTATTAACGAATCTCTTTCGAGGTCATAAATACTCCAGTTGTTAAATCCCGCAAATTGAGTAGATGCAGAATCGAGCTTAATGGTCACTGATCTCCTTCCATTTACTCCGCCCGAATCTGATGTATCAATTGGTGAACATCTCCTGTTTACAATCATAAAATATCTTGAGTACAATTCATCAGGATTATTGAATTTCCCAACCTGAAGATATCTTTCCGATACTGCTTCCGGAATTTGCGAAGCAATCATATAATCAGATGGAATCGGTTCATAGCTTAAAACATCATTAAAAAATGTTTCATCAATCAGATTGCTTCTTTCGAGTCTGAATATGTATGTCGAACGGTTTGTATTATCGAAACTCATTATATACGGCTCCCAGGTTTTCATTCTTTCTGAAATTAATTTTATCTGTTCCCATTTGTTTTGATTATAAACGTTCAAAGTTCTTGGCAGTTGAGTTGTGTCTGTTAATCCCCGGCTGTAAAATTCATTTAAGCCAATTTGACCGGAGCTTTTTCCATAAAAGAAATAAATCAAACCTCTCACACCATAGCTGATTGAAACATTTGCAAGCATATCCAGTTCTTCATTTGTTGGTTCCCGTAATGTCTCACCATTAAGGTACCATAGATGAGCCTGAGGATTATAAAGAAAAGGTATATCCTTAGCTTTTGAAACTTCATCGCCCAGTTTCATATGCCATCTGAAAGCTCCTTTATGCATTGAGGAATGCCAGTTGGTAGGTTGCCCACCGGTGTATCCTTCTTCGTACCAATATGGACTTCTATCAAGATGATCCTGTAGCCATGTGTCATATAGAGACGGTGAAATTGCCTGAGCAAATATTCCGGCTCCATGATTTCTTGGGAGTGTATTCGGTATGCTGCAGGAATCCGAACCATAACTGCTGTAATACGGATCAGGTTCAGGGTTTTTATATTCGGTAAAAAAGGGATAACAGGGAATGTAAATATCCCTAAGTCCTATTTTTTCTACATAATTTTGAATGAAGTGTCCCGTATTTTGCACGCTTAATCTTTCATTCCATGGCACATGAGAAGAGTAAAAGTTAGCCGCAGGAAGCGCTGTAACGGTAATATGTTTTCCGCATTTGGCAAATGCCAGTGAATCTAACTTCCTGCTGACATAAGACATACATGGAATATTATTAAATTCAAATAGCTCAATATAAAACCTGAAAGGTGACTCATTATAACATGCGATCAGTTCCGCCTCCCATTGAAGCCAATCTTGATATAATTGATATGTCTGATTAGTCGTATCCTTGTTAAATAAGTCATTTGCTACATCATTATCAACTCTCACATAATCAATCCACATATCACAATTTCCATACCAGTAAACCTGGATGTCTGCCTTATTTGCGCTGTCAGCAGTACTGCTTCCTCTTGCCCGGTATTGCCAATCGCTGCCCCAGGCACCTAAGATGGTTAAGCTATCCGGTAGATTATAGAATTCTTCAAGGTATTCTCCATTATAATCTGAATCCTTCCTGAAATTTATTGCTTTGATATCTACTGTTTTAAGAGTGTCTGTCCCGGATTGCCCTACGACAATTATCTTACATACTTTTGTATTCCAATTAGTGGGATTATTCACAAATGACGGATCAATCCTTATTCTCGGTTTGATAAACCAGTTGCACTCTCCGTCAGCATTATAATAATTTGCACTGTTGCATTGTTCTGTATTTGCTTTTAAACGTTTTACTACAAAACCCGGATCATCTGCTGTGGAGTTAGAAGGAATTGTCCTGCAATGAATTACCTGCTGACCGGAATCAGTAATCTGAATACCCGTTTCATGAACATTGAAAGAATAAAACCATAAGTCTCCTGATGTTACTGGTTCACACTGATAATCGCTCCTTTGGCCATAACACAGATATTCTATTTTAGGTCTTTGCATTAAGGAACGTAAATTATGGCTGCTTAAATTATTTAGTATTCCTCTTACCTGAGGAACATATACATCTGTATCAGAAAACAATTTATCATCCGGCGCTCCGTTAATAGTCCACCCCATCGGGTAATGACGATTGCTTATTTCTTCGCTTCCTATGTATTTATGCCAAAGATTAAAATCAAGTTCGTCAAAATACTGGAAGTTAAAGTCAAAGCCGTCGTCCATTGCTCCTATAATGAAAGAGGTATCCTGATTTAATGAAGCAGGGGAAAAAGCAGCCTGCTCTCCAATATAGTTATGCGCAGTTTTTTTATCAGAAACAAATGAAAGGACAGACAGCCCAAGCAGAATTGCAATAACAATTTTTGCCTTCATGGCTATTCAAATTATAGTTTTTAAAATAATTTTGATATTACACTTAAATTTCATTCGAATGTTAACTTTTTACCTTACTAACACTCTGGACTTTTCAACGAACAAGAATCATCTTCTTGGTATCAATTAATTTTTCATTTACGAATAAACTATAAAAATATACACCTCCGGTCAAATCCAAGCTGCTGAATCTTATTTTATAAGTACCTGTAATTTGGCGTTTGTTTACTAAGGTAATAACTTCCATGCCTAAAATATTATATACTTTGAGTTTAATATTGGCTGGCAATTTTAGTTCGTACTCAATATTTGTTAATGGATTGAATGGATTTGGATAGTTCTGATGAAGTTTATAATAATCTGGTATATTATAACCCGATATTGCAATATTTGTATAAAAGGTCGTATCTCCTCCTGATGTTGTATGAACTCCTGAACTTCCCCCATATACCCACCCATTTAACCTGCTTGAAAATTCAATATGCCGAAATTGAAAAATATTTATTGATGTGTCAATAACCTCATAACCAAAACTTATTCCGCTGTTTGTAGATTTATAAATTAATGCTCTTCCTGTTATAGAAACCGGACCGGCTCCCCAAATAGTATCTCTGGATACATTATTAAAGCGAATTAATCTTGAAAGCACAATAGTGCCGGTTTCTGGCGGCAAATTATAAGTTACCCAATTTAGCCCACCATCAGTTGTCTTTTGAAAAATTGTTCCTGTTCCATTATTCTTCCATCCTGTCAGACTGTCTGTAAAATGAATATCGATAAAAAAACCACCGCCGCCTAAAAACCAGTTAACCCCGCTATTTGTAGTTTTATATAATCCAGCACCTGTAGCTGAGAAACCTATTCGGGAATTATAGAAATAAATGTGCGATGGATTTTGAGATCCCAGATTTAACTGTTGTACCCAGTTTAATCCGCCATTAGTGGTGCGGAAGACTCCGCCTGTAAAACCTTCACTCATTGCAAGCCATACTGTATCTTCATTCAATACACTCATATCATCTCCGAATATTTGGGGTAAATTTATTGCATTCCAGTTTTCACCTGCATTAGTTGTTTTGAAAATTTTTGTAAAAGCATTTGTGAACCCCGTATTAGCATTGATGAACTGAACCTTTACAAAAGGTTGATTGTGAGTGAACTTCAGATCCCAGTTATCTCCTCCATTTGTGGTTTTAAGTATATAACTGTTACTCCCACCTATACTTGTAACTATATATCCGTTTAAGCTATCCGTAAAAGTCATATCTCTTATCGATGCACCGTTTATATTCGGCAGAGACTGCTGATACCATCCGCCCGGAGGATTATGCGCGAAGTTGAATGCGATAATGAAGGTGAGTATGCTGATGTAGAAAAGAAGTGATGATATCTTATTTATAAACTTATTTTTTTCCATATCTGTAAGAGTTTTTATTTCAATTTAAGGAAGATGAATTTTAAAATCAATTTTTATCCTGAACTGAAACTCATTTCCGGGCGCATTACAATACTAAAAGTATTTATATTTCTGTGCAAGGACTTATGTCATGTTTTTGATATAATTTCTATTATATAAATACGGGGAAGCAGAACAGCTTTAGAAGAACAACTATTTCGTTCTTTTGTTTTAAAGGTTTAAGGGATTGTTCCCTTCGCACAGTTTTTCTGTTCAGCGGGGTGGCATTAATAATCAGGATTTCAATTTTTTTCATCAAATTCACAATGTCGCTAATCCATTAAGCAGCGTTGAAAATTCTGCAAGTAATCTTACCCTTCCGTCCGGCTACGTGTTCCGCTCCGCGTTTAATCTTTCCAGCTCCACGAGCAACCTTGCTCGCTCGCCGGGCAGCTTGACTCGCTCCACGAGCAACTTGACCCGCTCGCCGGGTAACTTGACCCGCGCAACGGGCAACCTGACCCTTTCGGCGGGCAACGTGTCCCATTCCACGGGTAACGTGTACCGTTCCACGGGTAACGTGTACCGCTCCACGGGAGAGTGTACCATTCCGCGGGAGATGTGTACCGTCGAGCGGAAGACGTGTACCGTTCGACGGGAGACTTGTACCGTTCAGCGGAAGACGTGTACCGTCGAGCGGAAGACGTGTACCGTCGAGCGGAAGACGTGTACCGTCGAGCGGAAGACGTGTACCGTCGAGCGGAAGACGTGTACCGTTCAGCGTAAGACTTGACCCGCTTAACAAGAAACCTGAATTCCACGTTAATTAGCTTATCTTATGCAGAAATCTTAAATTAAAACCGGTTTATACAAATAAAAAAGGCTGATATGTTATCAGCCGTTTTATACAGAAACAATTTCACGAAAGTAGTTCACCATTCAAAAAAAAGACCTGTAAAATATTTTACAGGTCTTAAAATTTTCAAAAGCTGCTTCTGTTATTTCAGCAGTATCATTCTCTTAGTTTCTTCAAAATAAGAATTTAAACCCGCGTTATCCGCCGCAGTAAATTTATAAAAATAAACACCGGATGAAAGATCAGGAAAACTAAATTCGGAATTGTAATTTCCTTCTCTTTGAAATTCGCTTACTAAAGTTCTGATCTTCTTTCCGGTTATGTCATACAAAGTAATGTTCACATTGGATGGCTTGCCGAGTTTATAGGTTATTGTTGTATTCGGATTGAAAGGATTCGGAAAATTCTGCCCAAGCTCAAATGTAACGGGAATAATATTCTCGCCTCTTACTTCTTTCAGAATATAATTATCAGGATCTAACTTAAAGTTATACGGCTCGCTGTCAAACATAAAAGTGAAAGTCTGATATATGGAATTGTTGAATATAGTTACAGTCGTGTCTTTATTCTGCAGATCAAATAATATACTGACAGGCATTGTAAAAAATTGCGGCGTGGTGTTTTGATCCTGAAGTAAATTAAAAGTAACTTTATATTGTGAAGGACTAATTTCCTCCGTTACCCAGTCAACATTGTATTTCGGAAAGTTCTCGCCGTATATCCATTCCGAAAAAAAATAATCTAAGTTATGTCCCGATATAGTCTCGGCTACTCTCTGAAAATCTTCCGTTACGGCGGTTTTGTAGGCGTAAGCTGTATCCATCGAATAGCTTTTCAAAATCCGGAAAAATAATGAATCACCCGTAACTCCTCTGAGCATGTGAAGTATTACGCAGCCCTTTGCGTAGCTTCTGTCGCCGCTGAAGATCTGCGAGATGGAATTCACGTCCTGCACATACACCGAGCCGGCAGCTCTCTTTGAATCCGACATTCTGTATTTTATAAATTCATCATAACCGGTTTTACCGAAAGCGAACTCGTTATACATCGCTTCGCCGTAAGTAGCAAAGCCCTCGTTAAGCCAGATGTGTTCCCAGCTGTCGCAGGTGATCTTATCGCCGAACCACTGATGCGCAAGCTCATGCGCCATAATGTTATCATTAAAAATTCCCATTGAAGAAATAGTCTGATGTTCCATTCCCGCTATTCTGCCGAATTCCGCATGACCGTATTTCTCTCTGATGAAAGGATACTCGCCGAACTTACCGGAAAAATATTCAAGCATTGAGTTAGTTTTATCAAGCTGGCTTTTTAGCCCTTCAAGATTTTCGGGATACATATAATTAACAACGGGCATGGAATCATTTTCCGAATACCGGAAATATCCGTTGTACTGCGCATAGTCAGAGATCGCAAGAGAGATCACATAGACTGTAATCGAATATGAATTATGCCACGCATAAGTTTTTGTTCCGTCGCCGTTATTTATTTCAGAGACGAGAGTACCGTTTGAGACGGCGGTCAGAGCTTCGCTGCAAGTTACGATGACATCGGAGGAGTCGGCTTTATCCGAAGGAGAATTTTTACAGGGGAACCAGTCGCTTGCGCCGAACGGTTCGCTGAGCGTCCATATAGAAGGGCTTTTGTTATTGTTATGCGCTCCGAAAATAAAACTTCCGAAGCCGGTAGCGACAGGCGTTCCGCGGTAATAAATTACAGCATCATAATATGCGCCTGCATTCAGACCTGAAACAATAATGTAAATTTTATCCATCACATGACTGAACTGAGTTTTTCATTATCAAAAATTATCGAGTCGACACTTAAATTATTACTGAGATCAAAAAAGATTTCATTAAGTCCGGATGTTTTTGGCGAGAGACCGACAGTAACTTTTCCTGTAAGATAATCCGGCTGATAAGTAATGCCGAGTTCAAGTCTGTAATATATTACATTTATATTTGTATCGCCCCGGTAATCTGAATTTATGAATTCACGGCTTCTGATATGATCCTGTTTTTCCATTTCATAAACCGGAATGGGAGAAAAGTTATCCGGCTGCGCAGGTGATACGGAGGAAAGCAATGATAGAAAAAAAATGATAAGTAAATTTTTTAATAACATGCTTCAGGTTCTGAATTATTAAAATTACCTTTAGTGAAAATTACATCAGAGGAAAAAAAGATATCTCAGACTGAAAAGCAGTCCCGTAGTCCTTGTGCCGTAATTCACCTCTGCAAATTCATTGGAATGCACCGGAATTTTATAAGAAAGCTCAGCCATTATTGATGAAAGAAAGATCGCCTGAACGCCGAGATAAGTATCGAGTCTGAATCCGCCGGAGTTTGTGATCTGTTCGCCGAGGAATTTATTTTTCTCAAAGTAATAAGCTTTGGATTCGGAATAAACATTTATGTTAACGTCATCATAGCTTTCATAGACTTTGGGAAATAGAAGAAGACCGAGGGCGAGATTCCATGTAAAATAATTTCCGAATTTAAAATCACTCTTCGGAGCATTGCTGTTATAACCCATCTCACCTGTAACTGCAAATTTATCCACGAGGTAAGTTCCGATCAGACTGTTCTTAAAAGTAAAATTATCAGTCGTATGAAAATCAATCGACGGCACTGTAATATCCTGCACGAAATTATAGAACTGAACCACGTGACCCGGGTGAAGTTCATACTCCACCTGATCGCCGACAATGGGCTGAGAATTTACGGGTATCACAGCGCCGGACTGTAATGCCATCCGGAAGTGCGAATTCTTTTTATCAATATCAAGAAACCTGTACCGGAGTTCGGTCTCAAAATTTCCCAGGAACTGCTTGCTTGTTTCAGTGGAATAAAAAATGTGATTATATAAGGTGAGATTACCTAATATTCCGTAATTGACTTCAAATGAATTATGATAATATCTGAAATTATCCAGGCTGCGGATATTATTTCTTATCTCAATCCTGCTTTTGGAAAGACTCGCTGCGGCGTTTGTGACTATGTACAGCTCCTGTGAAAAGGCGTTCAGATTAAAAAAAATACAAACCAGGAAAAGTGAAATTACAGAGATTTTAAACTTCATGTATTAAGTGATAAATTTGACTATGCAGTAAAATAAAGTAAATAGCATTTAAGTTCAGTAAAAAAATGAGTTATATGGTTTTTTAATTTTACGAAGTTAATTTCTTTCTCTTCTCAGCAATGAAATTTGGACTGAAATTAAATTCAGAATGAATTAAGTTCGGTGTTTTACTGAATGAAATTGGCAAATACTAAAAAAGTCCGGACGGGAATTAAAAAGTTTAAGGAAAAAATTCATGAGAACGGTCATGAAGTAATTTACGATCCGAAAAAATTCATAATCATAAAAGGCGCGAGAGTTCATAATCTTAAGAGTGTTGATATTAACATTCCCAAGTATAAGCTCGTCGTGTTTACCGGAGTCAGCGGCTCGGGAAAGTCTTCGCTTGTGTTTGATACGATCTACGCCGAAGGTCAGAGAAGATATGTGGAAAGTCTGTCCTCGTATGCGAGACAGTTCCTCGAAAGGATGAACAAACCCGATGTTGACTTCATGTCGGGTCTTGCCCCGTCAATGGCGATCGAGCAGAAGACGCAGATCAAAACTTCGCGTTCAACTGTCGGCACTACTACTGAAATATACGATTATCTGAGACTGCTTTTCGCGCGCATCGGCAGGACATATTCTCCGGTAAGCGGCATTGAAGTGAAAAAAGATTCTCCCGAAAGCATTATTAAGGAGCTGACAGCATCCGGAAATACTTTCCCTCAAAAAATTTATGTGATGACTGATGCTGAAGTATCAAATCTGAGTGAACTGAAACTCAGGATCACCGATCTGAAGTCTAAAGGTTTTTACAGGATCATCACGGAAAATGAAATTACGGATCTCAATGACATTGACGAAAAGAAATTCCTGAAAGAATATTATCCCGATGCGGATACTGAAGAGAAAAAAACTCTGAGAGTACTGGCGGACAGACTGATGTTCGATCCCGCGGATAATGAATCAGTGTCAAGACTGAATGATTCAATAGAGCTTGCATACAGGGAAAGCGACGGGTTTGTGATCATAAGGCAATATGAAGGAGATGATTTTACTGACCTTCATTACAATAAATATTTCGAAGCTGACGGAATAAAGTTTGAAGATCCGCAGCCGAGATTATTTTCATTCAATAATCCCTACGGCGCATGCGAGAAATGCCAGGGATTCAGCAGGACAATGGATGTAGATATGGATTTGGTAATTTCCGATAAAAAATTATCCGTCTTCGGCGGCGTGATAAATATTTTCAATACTCCTAAACATTCGAAACATCTCACTGATCTTATTACCGAAGCTGATGACTATGGTCTTGACGTTCACACTCCTTACAATAAGCTAAGCGAAGAAAATAAAAAATTCATTTACGAAGGCGGAAAAAAATATATCGGACTGAAAAAGTTTTTCAGGATGATAGAAAAGGAAGCGTCTTACAAGCTGCATTACAGAGTGCTGCTGAACAGATACAGAGCCTTCACAACATGCAGCGAATGCGGCGGAGCGAGATTAAGAAAGGAAGCGCTTTATATCAGAATAAACGGCAAAACAATTTTTGATATTGTGAAAATGAAGATCAGCGATGCTTATGAATTTTTTAAAGACATAAAATTAAATGAATATGAAACGAAGATCTCCGAAAGAATAATGGAAGAGATCGTGTCACGTCTGAGATATCTGAATGATGTCGGTCTTACGTATCTGACATTAGACAGACTTTCCAATACTCTTTCGGGCGGCGAGTCGCAGAGGATCAATCTTTCCACTTCACTCGGATCTTCTCTTGTCGGTTCCATTTATGTACTTGACGAACCTTAAATAGGTCTTCATCCGAGAGACAATCAAAAGCTGATAGATATTATGAAATCTCTCAGAGACATCGGCAATTCCGTATTAGTGGTGGAGCATGACAGCGACATGATGAAGGAAGCTGATGAGATAGTGGATATGGGACCGTTTGCCGGTGAGAAAGGCGGAGAGAAAATATTTCAGGGGACATATGATGAAATTATAAAAAGCAAAGAGTCGCTGACCGGAAAATATCTCAGCGGAAGTCTGAAGATAAGCATTCCGAAAGCAAGAAGACCTGTAACGGATAAAACCGAAATGATCGTGATAAAAGGAGCGCGTGAGAATAATCTGAAAGACATTAATGTAAAGATCCCGCTGGGGATGTTTGTATGCGTCACGGGAGTAAGCGGATCAGGAAAGTCAACTCTGATAAATAATATTTTATTCGGCGATCTGAAAAGAAAGATCGAAGGAACTTACAATGAAAAAATAGGTGATCATGATTCTATCAGCGGACAGAAATATTTGAATGCGCTTGAGATGATAGATCAGAATCCAATTGGCAAGACTTCAAGGAGCAATCCTGTTACTTATATAAAAGCATTCGATTCGATCAGAGAAGCTTTTGCCGGAACTCCGCAGGCGGTGAAAAAAAATCTTTATTCGGGACACTTTTCATTTAATGTATCGGGCGGCAGATGCGAGACCTGCGAAGGAACGGGTGTGATCAATATTGAAATGCAGTTCATGGCTGACATTGTGCTGGAATGTGAAGAATGCAAAGGCAAAAGATACAGGGATGAAATTCTTGAGATAAAACTTAAGGGAAATGACGGTGTAAGAAAAAACATCAGCGAAGTTTTAGACATGACAGTTTCGGAAGCGGTGATCTTTTTCAAAGCATTCCCCAAGATTGAAAAAAAACTGAAAGTGCTGGAGGATGTGGGGCTTGGCTACATAAGAGTTGGTCAGTCTGCAACCACATTATCCGGCGGCGAGTCGCAGCGCGTAAAGCTCGCTTATCATCTGACTTTTCAGGAGAAAGGAAAGAAGACGCTTTTTATATTTGACGAACCGACTACAGGTCTTCATTATTATGATGTATCAAAACTATTAAAATGTTTTGAGGAGCTGATAAAAAAAGGAAATTCCGTAGTAGTGATAGAGCATAATCTTGAAGTGATAAAGTGCGCTGATCATATTATTGATCTCGGTCCCGAGAGCGGTGACGAAGGCGGATACTTGGTGGCGCAGGGAACGCCCGAGGAGATCTCGGAAGTAAAGAAATCCTACACGGGAAAATTTTTAAAGAATGTTCTGAAAAGAACTAAAGCCATATAAAAACATAAACATAAAATTATTATATACAAGCAAAACAAATGAAAACATTAACGCTCATTATATTTTTGTTTACTGCAGTATTCACTCTGGATGCTCAGACAATTAAAGAAAATTTCGAGGCAGGTAAGAAAGCATTCTTCTCAGATAATTTCGAGGAAGCGTATAAAAAATTCAACCCGATACTGCAGTCTGAAGCTGAGGATTACGAAACTTCTTTTTACAAGGGACTGGTATATGAGATCTATTTTGATTTTGACAAAGCGATTTCAATGCTGACCAATGCGATACTTGCTAAGCCGGAAGAAAGCGAGCCGTATTTCAGAAGGGGAGTCATTTATGATAAAAAGGAAATGTATAAGGAAGCGATCAATGATTATTCAAGCGCAGTTAAGTTAAACAATAATTTCAAGGACGCATATTTCAACAGGGCGACGGATTATATTGAGCAGAAGGATTTCAGTAATGCTATAAAGGATCTTTCAAAAGTAATAAAACTAGATCCGAGTGATGACATTGCATATTACACCAGAGGAAAACTTTATAAAGAAAAAGGCGATCCGGAAAAAGCTGAAAAAGATTTTAAAAAGGCGATAAGTATTGATAAGATCTGGAAGAATGAACTTGAAAAAGAAATTGAGTCAATGAAGTCGGGAAAGAAGTAAATAAATATTTCCGTAATTTTAAAAAATCAGGATTAAATAAAATTCACCTCCGTCTGTAATGTTAGGCATTCAAATTAAAGTTTTATTGCCATTAACATTCTTTCTTTTGAGAGATCAAAAGAAAGAACCAAAGAAAAATCTCCGCTGTTGAAAAATTGCCGGAATTCATCTCACAATTGCTATAAAATTTCCAACTCAAAATTTGCTGCGCAAATTTCTCAGACAAGGAAATTTTATAAACGCAATTGCTCATGAATTCTTTCGGCAATTTTTCAAAGGCGGGCATGCTAACGAGTTAGAGATGATTTATTGAAAAGTTTAAATGGAAATTCGTTTTCGAATAAGATTAAGTTAACACAGAATAAGTTTGTAAGTATATTTTAGGGAGTGAGAATTATTTTAATTCGTCCTTAAGATATTGTGCAGTGTAGGAAACATCGTGGAAGTTTTTCACCAGATCTTCCGGAGTACCGGCAGCGATAATTTCACCGCCCGCTTCGCCTCCTTCGGGACCCATGTCAATTATCCAGTCAGCTGTCTTTATCACATCGAAATTATGTTCGATCACAATTACGGTATTTCCCTTATCGGTTAGTTTGTTCAGCACTTTCAAAAGCATATTAATATCTTCGAAATGCAGACCTGTGGTTGGTTCGTCGAGGATATACAGCGTTCTTCCTGTCTGAACTTTAGAAAGCTCGGTAGATAATTTCACGCGCTGCGCTTCGCCTCCCGACAGAGTCGTCGCCTGCTGACCGAGTCTGATATAGCCGAGACCTACATCGAATAAGGTCCTGAGCTTTCTGTTAAGAGATGGCACTGATACAAAAAAATCAACGGCTTCTTCGACAGTCATACCGAGTACGTCAGCTATGGATTTATTCTTATACTTCACTTCAAGCGTCTCGCGGTTATATCTTTTACCCTGACAGACTTCGCATTCCACATACACGTCCGGAAGAAAGTTCATTTCAATTTTCTGCAGACCGGCGCCTTCACATGCATCGCATCTTCCGCCTTTCACATTAAAGGAAAACCTTCCCGGCTTGTAACCCCTGATCTTTGAATCAGGTAAGTTGGAATAAATATCTCTTATAAAGGTGAACAAACCGGTATAAGTAGCCGGATTGCTTCTCGGAGTTCTGCCGATCGGAGTCTGATCTATTTCAATTATCTTGTCAATAATTTTTTCACGGTACTTTTCTTTCTTTAAAGAAAGACCTTCAATGGTTTTATAAGGAAGGGGAGTCTCGGGAGTCTTATAAAATTTCTTTGAGAGAATTCTGTAGAGCGTCTCATTAATAAGAGAAGATTTACCCGAGCCGCTGACACCTGTTACGCAGATAAATTTACCGAGAGGAATTTCCAGATCAACATTTTTAAGATTGTTGCCTGTCGCTCCTTTTAATGTAACAACGCTTCCTGTGCCTTCTCTTCTTTTTTCGGGAACTTCGATCCTGCGTTTACCGGAGATATAATCTCCAGTAAGGGAACTCCCGTTTAGATTATCCGGCGGACCGTAAGAAACTATTTCACCTCCGTGTTCGCCTGCTCCCGGACCAAGATCAAAAACATAATCGGAAGCTTCGATCATTTCCTTATCATGCTCTACGACAATAACTGAATTACCTGTATCTCTCAGAGTCTTTAATGAATCTATAAGACGAATATTATCTCTCTGATGAAGACCTATTGAAGGTTCATCGAGAATATAAAGAACTCCCGTAAGCTGCGAACCGATCTGAGTTGCAAGTCTGATACGCTGAGCTTCCCCTCCGGATAGCGTGCGTGCGCTGCGGTCGAGAGTAAGATACTCCAGTCCGACATTAAGTAAAAAATCAAGACGTGATATTATTTCCTTAACTATCTGTGAAGCGATGAGTTTTTTTCTGTCATCGAGAACAAGAGTTTCAAAGAAGACTCTGCATTTTTTTATAGATAAAGTAGTGAGATCGTGAATATTCTTATTATCAATTTTTACCCAGAGAGAATCCGTTTTCAGTCTGCCGCCGTTACAGGTTTTGCAGGGGGAAATTGTCATGAATCCTTCAGCCCATTGTCTTATGGTTTCGGACGAAGAATCATCTGAATATCTTTTGACATAATTCAGGATGCCTTCAAATTTGTGTGAATATATATTAGTTCTGCCCTGTGAATTTATATGGTCATATCTGACTTTGTCCCGAGAACCGTAAAGGATTTTATCAAGAGATTCATCTTTAAATTTATCAACGGGCGTATTAAAATCATAACCTTCGGATTCTATCAGTCCTTTAAAGATAGAATATATCCATGTGCTGCGCGGTTTGCCGAGCGGTTCTATCGCTCCGTCATTGATCGAAAGCTTTCTGTCGGGAATGATCTTGTCAATATCAATATCTTTTTTCTCGCCGAGACCGAAGCAGTCTTTACACCAGCCGTAAGGCGAGTTGAAGGAAAAGGAATTCGGAGCGGGCTCTGAGAAACTTCTTCCTGATTCAAAGTCAGATAACCTTTCGTTATAAAAATTATCTGCCTTTCCGTCATTGATGATAACATTGCCTTCGCCGTGTCTTAGCGCCGCTTCGATTGATTCTGAAATTCTGCCTTTTGAATTAGCGCTGATCTCAACTCTGTCAATTACGATCTCGATGTCATGTATCTTAAACCGTTCAAGCTTAAGTCCGGGCGTGATCTCTTTTATCTCTCCGTCGATACGGACTTTTGTAAAACCCTGCGAGGCGATGTCTTCGAACAATTCCCTGTAATGACCTTTTCTCCCTTTTACGACAGGAGCAAGTATAATTATTTTAGTGCCGTCCGGTCTGTCAAAAACATTGTACAGGATCTGATCGAGATTTTGACGTGTAACGGCTTTACCTGATTCGGGTGAATACTGCGTACCGCATCTTGCGAAAAGCAGACGGAGGAAATCATAAATTTCGGTTACTGTTCCGACAGTGGATCTTGGATTCTGCGAGATCGTTTTTTGTTCAATGGAAATAGAAGGCGAAAGCCCTTCGATCTTATCCACATCGGGACGTTCGATGCCTCCGATGAACTGCCGCGCGTAAGCCGAGAGAGTTTCCATGAATCTTCTTTGTCCTTCAGCATAAATAGTATCGAATGCGAGTGAGGATTTACCCGAGCCGGAGACGCCTGTAAACACGACGAGACTGTCACGCGGAATCTCTAGATCCACATTTTTCAGATTATGAACGCGCGCGCCTTTTACGATGATTTTATCTAAATGAGAGTCTGACATAAATATCACGGAAAATAAAGGAGTCAGGTTGTTTATACAATCTAAAATTTAGTGCTGATGAGTGAATATTATTCACTGGCGAATTTTTATAAACAGTGATAAATAAAATTCTATTGAAATGAAAAAAATGGTTAACTAACTTAATCTTAAAAAACATAATATGAATACAAAGATTAATGATATTTTAGAAGATTTTGATTCTTTGAGTTTAAATGAACAGGAGGAGTTAATCGAGATTGAAAAGAAAAGACTGATTGAAAATAAGCGTAAATTGCTTGTAGATGAAGTTAAAGAAGCTGAGAATGAATATACAGAAGGAAAATATATTACAGGTGATACAGATGAACTAATGAGAGCTATTGATGATGAAAATACTTCAGACAAATAATTTTACACGTAAGGCAAATCGATTAACAAGGAAGGACGAAAGTCTAAGAAATAAATTAAGAGAAGTAATATTTAAATTAGGCAGAAATCCCTTTGACCATTCTTTATTTACACATAAATTAAAGGGGGAACTTGAAGGAAAATATTCCTCACGGCTCACATTTGATCTTAGAATAATATTTAAATATGTTAAAGAAAATAACGAAGATAGAATTTTATTGCTGACCATTGGTTCGCACGACGAAGTTTATTGATTTTGAATTGCGTAACCTGTCTTATCCCTGCTCCTTTCCAAAACGAGAGATAAATTCGAGTTGAGAAATAAAATGAGATAGCTTAAATTGAATTATGAATATATTACGTATATTAGTTTACACAGCGCTGATATTTTCTTCCTGCAGTAATGATCCTGTGCAGCCGGGCGGAAACGGCGCGCCGCCTTATACACAGATCGATTCTGATCCTGTCATTTCGCAGGACGGGAGAGGGCTGGTTTATTTTCATTCAAATGTAGATAATGATTTTACGGGTTTGGTTTATTTTGATCTTGTAAACGGAACATACAATTTACTTGTAAATGCAATCCTTTCAACACCGGATATTTCTCCGGCAGGAACGGAGATTATTTTTTCAAGAGATCAGAAAATTTTTAAGGTCAGTTCATCAGGGAATAATCAGTCTGTAATATCATTAAACGGGAACTGCAGATATCCGAAATACAATTCGGACGGCAGCAGGATATTATATGAGAATTCCGACTGCGGCTCCGGATGCGGTATCAGGATCATTAATTCAGACGGAAGTATGGATTCATTAGTTATAGCCGGCGGCAGATCTCCGGAGTGGACAAATGTAAATGGTGAATTCATATATTTGACGCCGGCAGGAAGCGGAGGAGGTGATTCGCTGTACAGATTTAGTTTCAATACAGGAATAAAAACATTTCTCGCATTACTCGCTTCGCCCGATCATAAAGTAAATCAATATCTGAATTTCACAAATAATGAAGTAATATTCTGCTCAACTTCTGATGCCGGTTATACATATGTTTACAAACTCAGTCTGAACACAGGCGGTATATTCAGACTGGCTGATAATCAGGGCTGGTCACCGCATTTTTCTTATGCAACCGGCGAAATTTATTATACAAACAGGAATGAGGGTGAAGGAAGGATCTGGATCATGAACATTGACGGCAGCGGTAACAGGTTGTTTGATGAGATCTATTAAAACAGGTTAAGAATTCTTATGCTTAAGGTAATTTCTTAATTGTAACTCACTGATAATTTAATTATTTTGCATACTTCATTATATGGTCCCATCGACTAGGGGTTAGGTCGTCACTCTTTCACAGTGAAAACACGGGTTCGAATCCCGTTGGGACCGCAAAGGTTTTATCTGCGTATGTTTTAAATGCAATTTCCATTCATAGCTGCACATCATTTTTAATTATCCGGTTTATATAGATCATCTAAGAAAGAAATTTAATTATTATAATATTTTCAAATTGTATTGAACTGATGTTCAATTATACATTACATAAAAATATTATAAGTTGAATTTGAAATTTAATGTAAATATTTTGAACCCTGTAATTCAAAACCCAAAGACCAAAGATATTAATTTTATAAATTAAAATGAAAGCTCTTCTTATCATTGACATGCAGAAAGGATGCTTCAATCCTTATGAATCGCGGTATGATACTGCGGGAGTCATCTCGCGGATAAATGAACTTTCGGATAAATTCAGAAAGCGAAATTATCCGGTGATATTCATACAGCATAACGGCACAAGTGAGAATGAGCTTATCCCGCATACGGATGACTGGAAGCTGCTGCCCGAACTCACAACTCTTCCCGGCGATCTCTTCTTTGACAAAACTGCAAATGATTCTTTTTACAGAACGGAGCTGGAGGATTATCTGAAGGCGAGCGGAATAAATGAGCTTTACATTACCGGAGCTGCAACGGATTTCTGCATAGACGTAACCGTCAAGTCAGCGCTGAATAAAGATTATAAAGTAACAGTGATCTCCGACTGTCATACGACGGAGGGTAAGGAGAATTTACCTGCAGGCGTTCTGATAAATTATTACAATTGGATCTGGAGCGCGCTTGCTCCGGCGAAGCATAAGGTCAGTGTTATTAAAGCCGAAGAAGTTATTTTATAAATTAATATTGATACAGTTCGGTTCATATCATTCCGGAGCATTTCCTTTACCTGATCAAATTGAAAAGTAAGTTTAATATATTTTGATAACAGCGGCGAAGTGGATAGTAATATTATTCGGAATATTTCTGATTTGCTGCGGAATCCTGATGCTGCTTGATCCCGAAAAGGCGCGGAGCATTTTAAGAAAAGCCGGCAGCACAAATTTCATAAACTATGCTGAGATCACTATCCGCATGATACCGGCAGCGGGCATGATCATTTATTCAGAGTTCACTGAATACGAAATGATATATAGAGTTTTCGGATGGTTCATGCTTTCCACTTCAATAGCGCTTTACTTCATCCCCCGCAAAGCGCATCATAACTTCTCTCTCAGAAGCGCTGAGATATTAAAGCCGGTATATTTCCGTTTGATATCGCCGTTCTCAATCCTCTTCGGCGCGGCTGTAATTTACGGTGTGATCTGAACATATCTAATTAAATTCGCTTCACGTAGAATATTCTGAAATGGTAAAAAGCCACTACTCAGTTTTATAATAAAGTTTAAATGCTGCCCGAAGACATTAAGCTTTCCGGCTTCAATTTCCGCAGACTTAACTTTAAAGCGAAGACTATAAACTTTAAAGGGGAGACTTTAAACTTTAAAGAGGAGACTATAAACTTTAAAGCGGAGACTGTAAACTTTAAAGAGGAGACTTTAAACTTTAAAGAGGAGACTATAAACTTTAAAGAGGAGACTATAAACTTTAAAGCTGAGACTATTAACTTCAAAGGGAAGACATTCAACTCCAGAGTGAAGAAAGACAACTCTCAAGCGAAGACTATAGACTTAAAAACGGAGACTATTAACTTTTAAAGGAAGACTGTCTACTCCCGGGTAAAGCCAATACAAAGCCAAGCGAAGCCATCGCGCAGCCGGTCGGAGATAACGCACAACCGGTCGAAGCCAACGCACAGCCGGTCGAAGCCACCGCGCAGCCAAGCGAAGCCATCACACAGTCAGGAAACAACAAATAACAGTTGATCGGAGAATATTTACATTGAATCGGAATATTTATACAATAGATCGAAACTCAGATACAACGTCCGGGAGGCGCATAATAGTGAGCCGAAGGAATATAACAGTGAGTCGGAGAATATAACAGTTAGTCGAAGACAAATGACAGTTAGTCGAAGGCAAATGACAGTTAGTCGAAGACAAATGACAGTTAGTCGAAGACAAATGACAGTTAGTCGAAGACAAATGACAGTTAGTCGAAGACAAATGACAGTTAGTCGAAGACAAATGACAGTGTGTCGAAGACACATAACAATGTAGCGAAGACCTGAAACAATGCCGCGAAGGCGCAGAGAGATGTAGTGAAGAGGCGTGTTTTTTGTTTGAAGTGGATTTATGGCGTGAAATAGCGGTTTTCGGGGAAGGGGAGTGAGTAATAAGCGGTCAAACAGAAAGCTGGAAGTTATCCTTTGACTTTTGATTGAAATAGAATCCGGGAAAAATCTGTGAAGAGTATGTTAAATGAGAGTGGGGAAGTTTTCAGTATTATTTAAAATAATAGTACAATAATACAATAATTCTTAGTATTTTTGAAATGTAATAATGTTTAATTCTAAAGTCATGATACTGTTAAGTATTTTAAAATAAAAAAATAATATTATGAAATATGCAATTATCATAGAAGAAGGGCCGGGCAATTACAGCGCTTATGTTCCGGATATTCCGGGGTGTGTTAGCGCCGGAGATACAATAGAAGATGTGAAAGCAAATATCAGGGATGCAATAGTTTTTCATATAGAAGGAATGAAAGAGGATGGTGAAAAAATTCCTTTACCGACATCTATAAGTGATTCAGTTGAGGTGGCAGCGTGATAATCTTACTTTGTTGAAGTAAATCTATTGGCTTTTATTGATTCAGAGAAAACATTACCTTAACGACCAAAAGAGTTTTAATAAGTCATATTAATTTAAAAGCTCGCTATTGCATCAACAACGGCGGCAAAAAGGAGATAAAACTTGAAAAAATATTTAATATTTTTGGGACAATGCTGTCTTATTGTACTCCTATTTAATTCTTGTTCAAAGAATTTACCAAGTGAAAAAAGAGTGATAGATGATTTAAATGATTTTGCTCGAAAATTTGATAGGCATGGTATTAATTTGAAAAAAAGTACAGAATTAAGTAATGTAAAAATTGTAGGTACTAAAGAAAAAGGCGATATTACTGTAATTCAAGTTACTTTTTCACGCACGGGGGGACCCACCGCGCATCAAACAAACGGAAATTGTTCTATTGAGCTTCTCTATGATAAGTTTGGTGATGATTGGAGACTAAAAGATATTTCTGATTGGAATAATTGTAATTAGTGTAAGAATAACTCGCTTCTTTTATCCTAGATTGATAAAGTAAACACTTAAAGTCTTGTATGTTGAAAGTGAAAATTTTTATTCTTTAATATTTTAAAAAATTTTTATTCCTTTACGGAGGAGAAGGTTTGCGTCATGGGTCCAGAACCCGGCACTAAGTTTTTTCCTTCCGTTCAGGTTAAAATCGGGGAATAACTTGGCATACGAAGCCGCATTCGACAAGACTGATGTTACCTGACATTTTTTATTAAACAATCTTTTATTTATCATGGAAAACAAATTTTATTTAGGGGTTGATGTCAGTAAAGGTTATGCTGATTTCACTATTCTCAATGGCAATAAAGATGTTGTTGAGAATAATTTTCAGCTGGATGATACCTTTGAAGGACATAATCAGTTTTTCAAAATTCTTAGTGGTTTCTTTGCCGCTAATGCCGATGCACATTTATATGCTGCTGTCGAGTCCACCGGCGGTTATGAAAACAACTGGTTTAATTGTCTGAGTAAATTTCAAGCCCAGTTCAATATTTCAGTTGCCAGGTTGAATCCTTTTGGTGTAAACTATAACAGCAAAGCCACTCTTGAGCGCATCATAACCGATAAGCAGAGTGCTAAGAACATTGCCGGGTATATGATCAGCCATCCTAAAAAAGTAAACTATCAAAAAGAAGATTACTTTGCCGCTGAAAGAAGGCAATTTACTTTCATCAAAATGCTTACTAAACAAAGGGTACAGTTGTTAAATCAGCTCGAGTCTTTTCTTTACATTGCCAATACAGAAATATTATCTTACTGTAAAGATGGTGTAAGACTTTGGGTTCTTAAACTTCTTAAACAATATCCGACTGCCAGACATCTTGCAAAAGCCGGTGTTACAACTGTAAGTAAGATTCCTTACGTAACCAAAGAACGTGCTGAAGATTTAGTTGCAAATGCCAAACGTTCCGTTGCTTCTGCTCTTGATGATACAACTGCAGAGGTCATCAGATCTTTAACAATTCAGATCATCTCTTTGAGTAAGTTGATTGCTTTACAAACAAAGCAATTAGAAAAGAATTGTAATTTGCCTGAGGTCGAGCTGTTAAAGACTTTCCCCGGAATCGGCACTTATTCAGCTATTGGACTGATGATAGAAATTGTTTCTGCATCAAGATTTTCAAATGTAAAGAAACTTGCTTCATTCTTTGGAATTCATCCCGTCTTTAAAGAAAGCGGAGATGGAATCTCGGGTTTTAAAATGAGCAAACGAGGAAGAAAGCAGCCCAGGCAGATATTGTTTAATGTTGCCCGTATGTCATTAATTCACAATCCGCTGATCAAAGAAATTTATGCTTCCCATTTAAAAAAGGGAATGAGTAAAATGTCTGCTATTGGAGCTCTGATGCATAAGATACTAAGGATAATTTACGGTATGCTTAAGAATAACTCTGCATTTGATCCTAAGATTGACAAAAAAAAACTCAAATAAGATTGTGAATGCAAAACCAAACGGTAAGCAAAACAAAGAAAGAAGATATCTTAAGTTTAATAAAAATGCTCCAATTTCAGAAGACAAAGTAAAAAAAAAAAGAGCAGAACTCATCCCAAGATGAAATTTCATCTAATACGGGCTCAAGTTCAGACTCTTTTCAGATTACATCTTTGTAAATAAATTTACAAAATCTGAAATTATATGTCAAAGAACTTTTTTCATGCTAACTCAACGGAAGATTTGACATAACATCTGTCAAATCTTCTTCGTTGACTTTTAACGGAATAACTTTGTGGTAAAAAAAAATCTATTATCAAAAATCAAAAATATTAAATCATAACAAACATTATGTCCCAAAAAAGAAATCTTTACATCGGCTTTGATGTCGGCTCGACAACTTTAAAAGCAGTGGTCATAGACATTGACAAAGAGGAGATCATTTGGTCGGATTATCAGCGTCATGACACCAAGCAGCCTGAGAAGTCGCTGAAGCTTTGAGCTGCACCCCTTTTTCAGGACCAATTTTAACTTAAGTTAAGTTGAGCTTGTTTTCATGAACTTTGTTCTTTTTCTGTTCTCTGCACTTTCAGCCGACGGCGTAAGATTCTCGCAGAGATCATAATTCTCATCATCGCTGAATCTCCCTCATTATTCTTAATGCAACATGGATTCTGCTTCTAACGCGGGGATTCAGCGAATACCACTTACATTTCAAAATCAACCTCCCGGAATCACAATTACAACGGTAAATATCTATAAATACTTCTGTAATGATTACATTCCGGAAGTAAATGCTGTTCATAAACTAAGTTACAAAATTAACTATTTAGAATTTTAATCCCCGCAGAGAAAAGTCTTTGCGGGGATTTTTATTTTTAATATTATCCTCGTGCAATTAAGAAATTTCCGTGGCATTTCAAATTTTAATTGAAATTACTGATACAATAAATTATTTTACAATTTATTTGACAGGACGGAAATATATGAAAGCAAGACTTTACTCATCGCGGGAAAGATTAATGTAAATTTGTGGGAATAGATGATGACACGTTTTGGATTTTTTATACTGAAACATGAGTCGGGTGGCGGAGATTTTTGGGAGGTGTAATTAAATCTGTAATTTAAATTTAATACAATGGGAATATGTGTTAAGCGATTAAGTTTGATACGAAAAATTAAATTTTTAATGCTTATATTTAATTGTTAGTGGCAATAGTAAAGCTAACTTACAACTATCGAGTGTCATTTGACTTTTAAATAATTAACCAGACATTTTGAATATATTTAACCGATATAAAAATTTAATATAATACGAAATGAAAACTCATCATAAAATAATAAACGGAGACAGCCGTCAAATGAACGAACTGCCTGACAATTCTGTGCATTTAACTATTACTTCTCCTCCATATTGGCAACTTAAGGACTATGGTTCAGACAATCAAATCGGTTTCAACGATAGCTATGAAAACTATATAAACAATCTGAATTTGGTTTGGAAAGAGTGCTACCGGACTCTTCACAACGGCTGCAAGTTGTGTGTAAATATTGGTGACCAGTTTGCAAGAGCTGTTTATTATGGACGTTATAAAGTCATACCAATTCGTGAAGAAATTATTAAATTTTGTGAGAACATTGGTTTTGACTACATGGGAGCGATCATTTGGCAAAAAGTAACTACTTCAAACACGACAGGTGGTGGAGTTCAAATGGGTTCATACCCTTACCCAAGAAATGGAATATTGAAATTAGATTACGAGTTCATTCTTGTTTTCAAAAAATTAGGAGAAAGTCCAAAGCCATCCAAAGAACAAAAAGAACTTTCCAAAATGACTGCTGATGAATGGAATACATTTTTTGCAGGTCATTGGAATTTTCCAGGGGTGAGACAAAACGGGCACATTGCTATGTTTCCGGAAGAACTACCAAGACGATTGATTAAAATGTTTTCATTTGTCGGCGAAACCGTTCTTGATCCTTTCGCAGGAAGCGGAACTACTTCAATTGCATCAAAAAAATCTTACAGAAATTCAGTTGGTTTTGAAATCAATCATGAGTTTATTCCAATAATTAAAGAAAGATTGGATGTTCACCAAAATGATTTGAACGGAACTACTTATGAGTTCGTAACACAACATCCATTAACCATGGACTTTGAAAAGGAAATCAAAAACTTTTCATACATCTTTAAAGACCCCCATACTCTTGACAAAAAAATTGATGTAAAAAAATTACAGTTTGGCAGCAAGATTGACAAAGACAGTTCAACACAAAGGGAAGAACTTTTTACTGTTAAAGAAGTGATTAGTCCTGAGTTAATTCGATTGAGCAACGACTTAATTATTAAACTTATCGGCATTAAGGAGGATCCGGTAGTTAACGGACAAGCAACACAATTTCTAATAGAAAAAACAAAGGGGAAAAGAGTTTTTCTCAAATACGATACACTAAAACATGACGATGATGATAATTTGCTGTGCTATCTCTATCTTGAAAACAAAACATTCATTAATGCTCACTTAATAAAAAATGGTTTGGTGCAAGTGGATAGTGAATTTAATTTCAAATATAAAGACAAATTTTTAAAATTATTACATGATGCTCCCTATTATTCTTGAAGTAGAAAAAGGCAAAAAAGCATTCTACACCGATGGTTATGCAATGTCAATTGGTGAAGTTGTGACAATGTATAAAGAAAATGAGTTAATCATTAATCCTGATTTTCAAAGAGCATTTCAATGGAGTGTCAGACAGCAATCAAGATTAATTGAATCAATCTTGCTTGATATTCCTATTCCTTCAATTTTTGTTTTTCAAAATGAAAATGGGAAATGGGAGGTTGTAGATGGAGTTCAACGTATTTCTTCAATTCTATCTTTTATGGGTGAATTAAGAGATGATTCAGATTCCACAATAAAGCTTCCACCATCAAAGCTTGAAAAGACAAAGCATTTACCAAGTTTAGAAAATATGACTTGGGAGGAATTACCAAAAGAGCCATTACAAATAAATTTCAGAAGAGCAAAACTTGATATGATAATAATAAAAAGTTCTTCCGACAAAAATGCAAAATTTGAAGTGTTCCAAAGATTAAATGGGGGAGGGACTTTGCTGGCAGACCAAGAACTTAGAAATTGTTGGTTGCTGATGCTCGATAAACCATTCCATGATTGGTTAAAGGAAACTTCTAACGAAACGACATTTTTGAATTGCATAAACCTTTCTGAAAAATTAATACTTGAAAAGTACCACATGGAACTCCTTTTAAGGTTACTAATTTTTCCAAGATATACATTTACACAGAAAAAAGTTGATGAATATATTGATGATTCTTTAGTAGATATTCTGGAAAAATCAAAACTAAATCTGACCGATGAAAAGAAAAAAATAAATGAAACTTTTGAAATTCTTTTTAAAGTGGCAGGTGAAGATATTTTCAAAAGAAAATTTAAAGGTCAGTTTTTAGAGTCATATTTTGAAGCTATAGCTATTGGTGTATATGAGAATATAAATTCATTTAATATCAACAACGAAAAGGACATTGAATTCTTAAAAGCAAAAGTTAAAACTTTAGAAGAACAAGAAGATTTTACAAAATATAAAGGCACAGGTACTAACTCAACTATTCGTATTCCTAATGTTGTAGCATTTGGTAAAACATATTTCAAAAAATGAGCAAGCAAAATAAAACAATTGATTTTTTAATGGAAAACATAAGTGAAGATTGGATTTGGAGATTGAAGGAACTTAATGGTTTTAAATCAACTCTTGAGAAAACAAACGACAAATTAACAAAATCCTGTTTGATACGTGCAGGCATTACAATATTGTATGCCCATTGGGAAGGATTCGTAAAAGAGTGTTCTTACAACTATTATAATTATGTTACAACAAAAGGATTTAAGCTAAGTGAATTGAGCGAATGTTTTGTAGCGATTTCAATGCGAAAGGAATTGAACGAGTTAATTGATTCCCGCAAGGTTGTAACACAATCAAAAGCAATTTCAATATTATTTCGGGAGTTTGAAAAAAGAGGAAAGTTTCCAGATGAAATTCCTCTTAGAACAAGCAACTTAACGTTTGAGATTTTTGAAGAGTATTGCACATTAATTGGAATAGATATACTTCAATATGAAACAAAGCGTCAATTTATCAATCGACGACTAGTTGATAATAGGAACAAAATTGCTCATGGTAAATTTTTGATGATTGATGAAATTGATTTCAAAGAAATTTTTGAACTCACGATTAGTTTGATGAAAAGTTTTAAAGTTTCAATTGAAAATTCTGCCTACTCATCATCTTTTAAAAAAGTTGCATAATATTTTATTCCCCTTGAACGAGTAGTGTAACAAATAGCAATTGTGTTTTGAACAAACTTTTCAAAATGTAACAATGCCTAAAAAAATTATTATTAATCGCCTTTCAAAAGAATTCGGAAAAAAAGAGAAAGTCCTCAATTTTGCAACTCAAACATATCAGTTATCACGTCCAAACAAAGTTGGTTCAGTAATGGCTCTCATACGTGAATGCCAACCAAAAACCATTGAGCAATGGGAGAAATGGTATTTTGAAAACGCAACTACTGACGGGAAAACTCCAACCAAAATCACCAATGAAAGTTTAGAAGAACTTGGTGAACGGCTTTATGTAAAAATCAAAGAGATTGTAATTCCTGAATGGACAGACGCGTTTAATCAACTCACTTTACAAGATTGTGTTGATTATATTATTAATCTCACTATAAACAGAACTTATGACGGTTTCATTCGTGAAAAATCTGTGATTGAAAACAATCTTGCTAAGGAATTTCCTAATGTAAGATTTGTAGAGAGCGAGCCTGAACTTGACCATGCAGGTGACATTGATTATCTCGGTTGGGTAGGAGACAAAGCATTCGGTATTCAAATTAAACCTGTAACGGCAAAAGCAAATTTTGGTAACTACTCAGCGACAGAGAGAATGAAAGCAAGTTTTTTCAATTTCAGTAAAAAGTTTGGAGGACAAGTATTTGTAGTTTTCAGCATTGATGACAAAATAAAAAATGTGGAAGTTATCGAACAGATTGGTGCTGAAATTACGCGGCTGTCCTAATTTGAAATGCTTCAGCTATATCCAAAACGCAATCAGCAGTTCATTGTTTTTAGTGCTAACTTCAACTGACTTACCAAAATTAAACTGTATTGAAATCATAAAGTATCATATTAAATGAAAATTTTTTTACCGTCTGATGGACTTTTTGAACTAAAATTTCCAATAGATTGGACTTATAATTTATCCAAAGGTTATATACATCAATTTACTTTTAATAAAGGAATCAGTTCTTTTCAAATCAGTGTTTTGAGCGAAGCAGCAAAAAAGAGTTTTAATAAGATTAAAATCAATCCTAATTTTATAAAGCATGATTTAGGTAAAACATATGTTTTTGAATTATTACTTGAAAATGGACACGAATTTAATACTACAGTTTGGTATTTAGAAAAGGACAGAACAATATTTTTGGCTTCTCACACCTATCCATTAGAATGTAAATATCACGAAAAATATATTTTTGAAAGAGAAACTATATTAGAAATAATGAACTCTTTAAATATAATCAAACCGGAAGAACGAGTTCTAAGAATTGCATGGTATAAGTTTACGAATTTTTTGGACGGAATAGGAGCATCAGAAGAAATGTTTATCAATGCTGAAAAAAATGGATGCTTTATAGAGTGTGTTTGTTTACTTGCTAATCAAATTGATGGTATGCTTAGGGTATCTAATATTCTGTTTGACCAAATTCTAAATAAAAGTCTTGATATGAATGTTGCTTTGATTTACCAAGGTGAGAAGGACAAGAGAATTTCTGAAAAAGAGATTTACAAACTATCAGAAACAAAAGGAATAATTGACAAAGCATTATTAGAAGAACTCTATCTTGTTTACGATGAGAGAAACAAAGTTGTCCATCGTTATATTATAAGTGAAATTACTACAAGAGATATTTTAGAAATTGCTTACAAGTATTCCATAATCAGAAATAAAATTAGGCAAGTAGTATATGATTTAGAAAGTAAACAAATTGAATTAGGTTTAGGTATGACAATAACAAAAGAAATGTTAACGAAGGAAAAAATTCAAGAAACATATGATAAATTTAATGCAACTGTATTTGAAAAGTTAGGAAGAATTGACCTTAATAACAAACCTTCAGATTAACTATAAAACTGAACTAAAAATAGATTTGAAAAAAGGTAGTTTTCTTATATTATGAAAGTGAAATGCTTAATTCAAACCCAGTTGTTTTATTGAAGTATAATATTGAAACGCCTATTTATCCTAAACTCTCAAAACGTTAAGCACACTAAAAACGGACTCACGAATGAAAAGTATCTTTAAAATATATTCTAAAGACAAGACATCAAATCAATCAGATTCAATTTTTTCTATTATTGGGAGGAAAGAACCAGATTTAACAAAATCACTAGCCTTTCTATTATATTATTCAAACAACCTGCTAAAAAAACTATTGACAATTATTGACTCAACAATAGATCTAAATTATAACAGGACATTTATTTCAGCAGAACAAAAACCCGATATAAGTTTTGACAATAATAGACGAGATATATCAATTATACTTTATTATACAGACTCAACGAAGAATACACTTATTATTTTAGAGGCAAAAAATTTATACTTAAAAAAAATAAGTAGCGTGACAATTACTCAACAATTATTAAAGTATTTCGACACTAATTCGTTTTCGGACACCATAGGAATTATAAAAAAAATTGGTGTCACTCTTACTAAAGACAAAATATACTTTAGTCAATACAAGTTAGAGTATCTGACAAAAATAGTTTCGCTGAAATGGCAAGAAATAATTGATATATTATCTGAATTTGACGAACAACTTTTAACATCATTTAAAAAAGAAATCATGAACTCAAATTTCATAAAGACCTATGAGGAGGAAGTTTTCTGCCCTCCAGTTGGAAGCACTTATTCTTTAGTTGATGAACTGAATATTTATTGTTGCCCAGCAGAGAGAAGTTTAAAAGATGCAATTTATCTTCTTCCAAGAATTCCTATATCTAAAGTAAAGGATATACTTATAAGAAAATATGGAATAACTGATTTTACAAAATTAAAAGGGAAAGGTTGTGCAATTGCATTATATAAAATCGAAAGTAGTTTTATCGTTGACAATGATTCAATTGATGCTATAGAAGACCAAACTATTAAAGACAAAGTAAAAAAATGGATGGGTAATGATAAAATGAGATTGAGAGTATTTATTTTAAATGAGAAAATGGAATTTGAAAAGCCTAAAATAACAGACGTCCAAAACAATACTTGGAATGGCTATTTTAAACTATCTCAAGTATGGGGAGATCTAATTAGTAAAAACCTGAACAGATAATAACACATTTTGCAAAAAGAATTTATAGGAGTTATGTCTCACGATCTTGCTCCGAAGTTTAATAACGCATCCTTTATCGCTTGATGACAATTGTTGTTTTTAAATGCCCTCTTACTCAATCCCCGAAAATATTATTACCATTTAAATTGATCAAATCAACTAACAAACCATTTCACTAAACAACCTAAAAAAAGAATTAAAAAAACTCGACAAGGAAAATCTGATTGAACTTATTGCAGACTTGTATAAAAAGAATAAATCTGTAAAAGAGTATTTTGACTTTTATGTGAATCCGGATGAGAGGATGTTATTCAACAAATACCGCATAAAAGTATATGAAGCATTTTATCCGAAACGGGGTGACGATTGCAAGTTAAAAGACGGCAAACAGGCGATCAGCGATTTTAGAAAGTTTCAGCCCTCTGCAGAATTACTAGCAGATCTAATGCTGTTTTATGCCGAGACAGGTGTGGGGTATACAAATGAATTTGGCGACATTGACCAGAACTTTTATTCCAGTCTGGAAAAACTTATGCTGCTGCACTGGAATTTATGCGAAAAGAAAACCTGCTTGAAAAATTTGCTGAAAGAACTGAAAAGGTTGTTGATGACACAGACGGTATAGGATGGTTTTTTCATGATTATTTATTTCAGGTTCATTCTGAATATTATGATGACATAGATGATTCGGACGTTGAGTCCTCCCGCTGAATTTATTTTTATATAAAAGTACAACATTGGGAGAGACTCAACCGGAACAAAAAGTTGAGTCCTCCCGATAGATTTATTTTTACATTGAACCCCAAATGGGGGGCGCCCAACTGGAACAGTTAATGATTGACTACAATCTTGGCTGCACGACACAGCAGATTTACGAACTTAAAAAAATTGACAGTGATTATTTTGGAGAAGAGTAAAATATACTGACGAACAGAGAACGGCCCACTAATATGGTTTTAGCGTCATGCGGGGTGAAGCGTTTAAATTCAAATGCAGTTTTTATAGTTCTTGCAGACAGTTATGTATTCTGAAACCCGTCCGAACGCAAAGCCGGAAACCGTTAGCGACAACCCTTAATCGATTCAACAAATCTAAATTCGAAAACAAATAGAAGCAGAACATATGGACATACAGAAATTAGAACCTGCTGACATAAATTTTATTTCCGGTTTGCTTCCGTTTGGCTGGGAAGATGTTATTCCGATTATTTACTCTTATACTATAACAAATTATTGTTTTCCAATTAAAGTAATTATTGACAAAAAAATAGTCGGCATTGGGACAACAATAGTTCACAATGATACTGCCTGGCTGGCTCATATTATTGTTCACTCTGACAACAGGAAACAGGGTATCGGAAAAAAAATCACACAATCTTTAATTGAAACTTCAAATTCCAAAGGCTGTGAGACAATTTATCTTCTGGCAACTGAACTTGGAGAGTCTGTTTATAAAAAAGTTGGTTTTGAAATAGAAACTGAATATTTAATTTACAGGTGTGAAATAATGAACGGAACAATTAAGAATTCCAAGAATATTGTTGCGATCAGCAATGATTACAAAAAACAAATACTAAGTTTAGACAGACAAGTCACAGGTGAAGACAGAGTTTTACTTCTTGAACAACACCTTTCAAACGGCTTTTTAATTTTAGAAGAAAAAGAAGTGAAGGGATTCTATTTGCCGAATTTAGGAGACGGTTTAATAATAGCAAATACAAGTTCAGCAGGACAGGAACTAATGAAGCTACGTTTGAAGTCAAAAGATTTTGCTGCTTTTCCGGCTGACAATTTAAATGCAGCAGAGTTAATGAGGCAAAATAATTTCAATGAATTCAGAACAGAAAAACGAATGCGATACGGAAAGAAAAGATATTGGCAGCCGGAAAATATTTATTCTATAATTGGTGGTAACTTAGGATGACAAATTTATTATGTTGAGTCCTCCCGATAGATTTAATTTTAAATTAACGTGAAATTATGGGAGAGACTAAACAGGAACAAAACGTTGAGTCTTCCCGATAGATTTATTTTTACATGAAAGTGCAATTATTGGAGAGACTCAACCGGAACAGTGAATGGAATGTTTCTCACGTTCCTTGATATTCACTGATTAGAAATTTAAAATCAAATCAAATCAAATCAAATATGATTTTCAATATATTATTTTTTATATGTTACATCGTGCTACTTGAAACAATTTTAAATATATCAGAAAAAGAGGGACGAAAATTATAAACAATTTAGAAAAAAAGAGCATTATGAAAAATTTAGAAAATAAAGCAGCAATTATAACCGGAGGCGGATCAGGTATTGGAAAAGCAATAGCCATATTGTATGCATCAGAAGGAGCAAAAATTGTTGTGACCGATATTAATGAAAAAGGCGGTGAAGAAACTGTATCAGAAATAAAAGCAAAAGGCGGTGAAGCAATATTTGTAAAAGCAGATACTTCAAGACCGGATGACAGTAAGAATGCGGCCGAGCAGGCTGTTAAACAATTCGGCGGTCTTCACATTGCAGTAAATAATGCCGGAATTGGCGGACCTTTATCGCCCACAGGTGAATATCCGATTGACGGCTGGGACAAAACAATTGCAATAAATCTTTCAGGAGTATTTTACGGGATGCGTTATCAGATACCGGCAATGCTTTCATCAGGCGGGGGAAGTATTGTAAATGTTGCTTCAATTCTGGGCAAAGTAGGAACGCCAAATTCCTCTGCTTATGTAGCTTCAAAGCACGGTATTATCGGACTTACCGAAGCGGCGGCGCTGGAATATGCCAAACAAAATATCCGTATAAATTCAATCGGGCCGGGATATATATTGACGCCTTTACTTACCAATACACTGGATGAAGCTACTATGAAAGGTCTGGCAGGACTACATCCGATGGGAAGATTAGGAACTTCTGAAGAAGTAGCTGAACTGGCATTATGGCTGAATTCAGATAAGGCTTCATTTGTCACCGGCGCATATTATAATGCTGACGGCGGATATCTTGCACAGTAAGCGGCGTTCAAAAATTTAGAGTGAGATTAATTGAACCGTTATTAAATGATTGCCATGATTTTTGAACCGTGATTAAAAAATTACCTGATTACAATGTTTGGAAAGTTTGTAATCAGGTAATCAAGCATATCCTTTACTCAAAGTTCAGACAATAAAAGAATCAAACATCTATTAATTAACTTAGTAAAAAATGAAACAAATATTTCTCAACTTACCGGTCGAAGATTTAGAAAGGTCAGTGAATTTTTACACTCAGTTAGGATTTACAGTTAATCCTCTCTTTACTGATGACGATCAAAAGTGCATGGTCTGGAGTGAGTCAATTTATCTGATGCTGAAACCGCCTGAAGTATTCAAAAAGCACAGCGGGGAAAACATTCCTGATACAAAAAACTTTGAAGCTACAATATTTACACTTCCTGTGGAAAGCCCTGAAAAGGTTAACGAAATAATTGAAAGCGGATTAAAAACCGGCGGTACGGAACCGGTCCCAATGAAGGATCACGGCTTCATGCAGCTGAGAAAACTTGCAGATCCTGACGGACATACATGGGATATAATTTATCTGGATATGGATAAATTTCGGGAAGTAAAGGAAAAGAGCTGAATTATCTTATTAGTCAGGATTAATGGAATGGTTCAGAAAATTATGATTAAGTTTTAAAAATAAATTCTTTAAATAAAATAAATAATGTTTACACTTGAACAAATTAAATCAGCTCACGGCAAAGTGAGATCCGGAGCTGACTTTCCGGCTTATATTCAGGAAATTAAAAAATTAGGAGTGACTAATTATGAATCTTTTGTATCGGACGGACATATCGACTATTACGGAGAAGATGATTTTAAAACTACAAGTCCGGCGAAATATGATGAAATGGAAATTGCTGACGATCCGGACATTGAGCAGTTTAAATCTGATATCAAAGCTCATCAGGAAGGAAGAACGGATTTTCCTGTTTTCTGCAAAGACTGCGCAAACTCCGGCGTGGAAAAATGGACTGTGAATATAAATGAAATGACCTGTACATATTATGATAAAACGGGAAATGTAATTTTAACTGAAGAGATTCCCGGGTAATATTTGCAGCCGGCGATATTTATTCTTACTTTTCTTAATCATGATCTCAATTATAGTTATAGCTGAATGAAGCAAATTAAAATCAATGGAGCGGAACTTAACTATACAGATCACGGCAGCGGCGAACCGGTCGTTTTTGTTCACGGAGTGTTAGAGGATTACAGAACATGGGAAGCTCAGGCAGACAGATTTTCAAAAAACTACAGAGTAATTACATACAGCAGAAGATTTAATTTTCCAAATAAGAATTCAAAATTAACTGACAAAACTTACTTGGATAATACAAGAGTTTACAGAATGTCTTTTGCCGGCGTGTATCCGCATTATATAAAAAAGGCTGAGAAAAAGGGACGGACAAAAGAAGAAGTAGATGCCATTATTTTCTGGCTTACAGGATATGATAAAAAAACACTGCTGCAGCAGATCGACAGAAAAATTGATTTTGAAACTTTCTTCGCACAGGCGCCGCAATTAAATCCGGATGTTACAAAAATTACCGGAGTAATTTGCGGATATAGAGTGGAAGACATTGAAGATAAACTCATGCAAAAGATCCGGTATTTAGATAAGCTGATTGATGAATTGGCGAAAGGGAAGACAATGGAGAAAATTTTAAGAAAGTAAAATAAATAGTTTTTGTGAAATGGCAAAAAGTTTTCTTACCTATTCTGAAGATTAAAATGTAAAATGATATTTCAAAAGTTATCAGCTTATATGAACTCACTTTCAATCTTCCTGTGAAAAAGTATCATAACAAACTGAAATATAATGGAAGTAAGACCAAAAATAAAATTAAAGCTTTCAACTGCTGACAAGATCATTGAATCCTTAGGATATTTGTCAATTATTGCATTATGGAGCTTGACAATTATGAGTTACAAAAACTTACCGGAAATAATACCGACGCATTTTAATGAATCAGGGCAAGCCGACGAATTTGGAGATAAGAGAACTATTTTAACTTTGCCTGCAGTGGCGACAATATTGTTCGCCGGAATGACAATACTTAATAAGTTTCCGCACATTCTTAATTATCTGACAAAAATTACAGAAGAAAACGCATTGTTTCAATATACCAATGCGGCAAGAATGATCAGATACCTGAAATTAATTACAGTAATTATTTTCGGGATCATTGTATTCAAAACAATTCAAAATGCACACGGTCACGCGGAAGGACTTGGGATTTGGTTTTTACCAATAGTATTGGGGCTGATTATTATTCCGCTGATCTATTTTATATTTAGATCATTAAAAACAGAACATTGAAGGAATAATAACAATGATATACCTATTTATACAATTTTAAAACGATAATTAAAGTAAAAACTCATATGCACAGAGCAAAAACTATTATTCTCATTCACGGAAACTTCGTGAATAATACAAGCTGGGATGAATGGAAAAGCCGTTATGAGCAAAAAGGATATACGGTCCACACGCCGGCAAACCCCGGTCATGAAGGAAGTCCGGCAAGTCTGAGAAGTAAAGTTCATCCGGATCTTACTAAGACAGGATTTATAGATGTGGTTAATAATATTGCAAAACTTATTGACAGTTTATCTGAGAAGCCATTGATCATAGGACATTCAATGGCAGGCATGGCGGCTATGAAACTGCTTGAAATAAGGAAAGCATCAGCGGCAGTAAGCATTGACGGCGCTCCCCCAAAGAATGTTTTCCCTCCGTCTAAAACTTTAAAATCAGTATTACCGGCGTTTGGCTTTTTCTCCGGTAAGGATTATTACATGGGGAGCCGCGAATGGTATGACAAATGTTTTTTTAATACACTTCCTGAAAAAGAAAGATCAGCTGCTTTTGACAGTATAGCAGTACCGGAGAGTTTTAAAGTAAGCCGGCAGCTTGTGCTCAACTCTTTTTCTAATATTGATTTCAGCAAGCCTCACGAACCGATTCTTTTTATTGGCGGAGGAAAGGATAACATTTTTCCAAAATCACTTACAAAAACTATTGCGGGCAAATACAAAGACAAAAACAGCCGTGTTGATCTGAAGATCTTTGAAAACAAAAGTCATTTTATTTGCGGGGAGAAGGGATGGGAAAATGTTGCAGATTATATATTAGACTGGTATGAGTCGTTAAAATAATTCCCGCTAAAGTACTTTAAAAATTAAAAGAGATTTACCATTGTTATGTATTAAAAAAATGATGACATGTCAAAAAAAAAATCAAATCATATTCTCTTGCTGAAATGAAAGACAATTATATCGGCAGGACCGGGACAAAAGATCGTGATGAATACGAACATAAACTTCGCAGGGAAGTTTTGAATCATTACTTTAAAAATATTTTAAAATCATTCAAAAAGACTAAATAGTATTAACTAAAGAAAATTAGTTAATTTTTGATATTTAAAATATTGCTTAAACTCCGCTGCATTCTCTAATCTTTTAAACCTGAATTACAATAGCTTGAAACTATTTCATTAAAATCTTATTTTGAACCCAAAGTAAGCACCCCCCAAAGAAATAATTTTATTTTAAATCATATTTCTAAATTTTAAATTAATGAAAATGATTACAAAAAAAAGTTTCTTCCTCACCGCATTTATTTTATTCTTTGCAATAAAAAGTTACAGTCAGTTTCCTCCTGCACAGGGACCGCCGCCTGTTTCAGGTGAACCCATTATAAGAGAGATCCCGACGTTCATTATTAAGAACATCATTAATATCATGTTAAGAGATTCCATTGTGCCGGAAATTAATGCAAACATACTTGCAGAGGATCCGCCGATAGGAATTAATGTTAGTTATACATTTGAACAGAGAAAACCGTTTATGACTGAAACAAAATATACCGACCGTCCAAATGAAAAGATCGTTACGCTGCCTTTTAAAATTGATTTTAAATTAGATCTTAGCGGAATTCCTGACAGGCATATTTTTCAGAATCTGTTCATAAATGTTTCCTGTAAAAACTGGTTCTCTAATTCAGGAAAGATGCAGTTTGATCTTCATGCGGAGAGACCGTTTCTTGACGGACCTTCATTTACGGAACAGGCGATAAATTTTTTCGTCGGAAACTGGCTTACTCCTTTTATAGATAATAAAATATCAAGTGAACTTCCCGGCGCGATCCGGAAAAGTATTCCGATAGAACTTTTCAAACCTGACTGTAATTGTCTGAGCGTGACAGCAGCCGGAGCGGCTCCTTCTTTTGAAGACAGTTTTATCCGGTATCAGAAAAAGTTTAAGCCAAGGTTAGATCTGATCTCAGTAAACAGTTCGATTCAAATATCTGTTGACAGTATTAAACGTTTACCTGCAAATAATTTTGAGAGCGGTACTGTTCTCTATGATTCAGTTGAAAATATTAATGTAGAAATTTACGCAAATCACAGCGCTAAGAATTTTTCATTAGCGCAGATCAGAGAAGGACAGACAAGGTTATTTACCGATAATAAAATGCTGGTCGGAAGACCCGGAACCGGCGGATCACTTATTCTGATCGCTAATGTTACTCAGGCAAACAACAGAAGAGATACGAGATTTATAGTATTTAATTCAAATCAGAATTTCGGGAACGGCGTTCAAAAATTAATAGTCCGGAAATCATACTTTACAAAACCAACGAGACTTCCAAACGGGAGCTTATCAAAACCTATGGAAGTATTCAGAGATGCTTATGAAATAACAGTGACAATAAAATCTTCAGGAATGGAAATGATGAGATGATCTTGAGCCCTGAAAACTATATATAAAAAACATACTTTTAAAAATAATTAAATGAATTAAAATGAGTGAGAAGATCACAGTAACAGCAAACGTAAATGCAGATATTAAAAAAGTCTGGGATTACTATGTTAAGCCGGAATACATTACAAAATGGAATTTCGCAGACCCTTCATGGTTCTGCCCGTCCGCATCAAATGACATGAGACCCGGAGGAAAATATTCCGCCAGAATGGAAGCCAGAGACGGCAGTTTCGGTTTTGATTTTGAAGGCATTTATGATGAAATTACTGAAGGAGAAAAATTCACATTTACGCTTGGTGACGGAAGAGAAGTAAATGTAAACTTTATTGATGAAAAAGGTTCGACAGAAGTTAAAGTTACATTCGATCCCGAAAAAGAAAATCCCATTGAAATGCAGAGAGACGGCTGGCAGGCAATTTTAAACAACTTCAAAAAATTCACTGAAGAGAATTAAATATTAAATATTAACTACTAACTACTAACTATTAACTATTAACTATTAACTATTAACTATTAACTATAAACTATTCCCCGTGTCTGAAAAAAAATCCAAACCAGCTGAAATAAAAACAAAGCCAACCTCTGCAAGCGTGGAGGATTTTATCAATGGCGTAAAGGATGAACAAAAACGCAAAGACAGTTTTACGCTTCTTGAAATAATGAAGAAAGCATCCGGTGAAGAGCCGGTGCTATGGAGCAATTCGATCGTCGGCTTTGGAAATAAAAGATACAAAAGCCCTGCAACCGGCAGGGAAGTGGACTGGCTCAGGATTGGATTTTCTCCGCGAAAGGCGAACCTTTCGTTATACATCAGCGTCGGTATAAAGGAACACGAAGCCGCTCTAAAGAAGCTGGGTAAACATAAGACAGGTGTCGGATGTCTTTATATAAATAAGCTGGAAGATGTAGATATGAAAATACTGAAAGGAATGATCGATGAGTCAGTTAAAAGAAGTAAAGAAAGCTAAAACAATTCAGCGTCTCAGATAAATTTTAATCAGATCATATTTCGCATAAAAATTAACTCAAAACTAAATTCTAAACTAATGAGAAAAATAACTTCATTTATTTTCCAGTCTTTAAACGGATTTTATAAAGGAGCAGATGAAGACATCAGCTGGCATGTTCATTCTGAAGAGGGAAACGAATATTCGGAAAAAGAAATGCAGGCGGATAATATACTTCTATTCGGAAGCGTGACTTATGAACTGATGTACAATTTCTGGCCGTCTGAACCGGCGCATGAGCATTTTCCCGTTGTGGCTGAGAGAATGAATTCGTCTGAAAAAATTGTTCTTTCAAATTCACTGAAGAAATCAGAATGGAATAATACTACAATTATAAGCGGTGATACAGTCCGGAAAATCCGTGAGCTCAAATCAACTAAAGGTAAAGACATTACAATCCTCGGCAGCGGAAAAGTAGTCAGAAGTCTGACTGATGCAGTTTTAATTGACGAATATAAAATTATGATAGACCCTGTTGCTCTGGGAGAAGGGACAAGCATCTTCAGCGGAATTAAAAATAATACAGATCTGAAATTTAAAAGTTTAAATACATTTTCAAAAAGCGGTGTTATCTGTATCACATATATGAGATCATAAAAATTAAATTACATTATTGAATAAAGACATACAGGAATACAATGACAGGCAGGCAGAGGAAGACAAAAAGATCTGCAATAAGCTTTCAAGGGAGATCAGCAGGAATTTACCCGAAGCTGAGAATAAGATATGGCATGCACATCCTGTCTGGTTCATAGACGGAAATCCGGTAGCGGGTTACAGTAAGCTTAAAGACTGTATACGCCTTCTCTTCTGGAGCGGTCAGTCATTTGACGAAGAGCTTTTAGTAAATGAAGGAAGTTTTAAAGCAGCTGAGATACGATATACTTCAGCGAAACAGGTTAACAATGATGATCTTAAACGCTGGCTCGAAAAGTCACGGGACATTCAGTGGGATTATAAAAACATTGTTAAGCGTAAAGGAGTTTTGGAGCGGCTGAAATGACCGGATTACATTGCCGATATTTTTTTATACCGGGTGAAATGTATCTGCAGATACAATTGAATCCGGTTTTTATTTACTAAATTGAAAAAGCGAAAACTATGCAGGATCAAAAAAACATTATTGAATGCTATGACAAAACAGCAGAGAATTATGCCGATAAATATATTGGCGAATTAAGTCATAAGCGTCTCGACAGATTATTGTTAAGTTCCTTCGCCGCTGAAAATGTGAACAGCGGAAAATTATTAGATCTCGGCTGCGGACCGGGTCAGACGACAAAATATTTGTATGACTGCGGAATGACAGATATACTTGGTGTTGACATTTCTGCGAAAATGATCAAAGCTGCAAAGAAAATAAATCCGAAGGTAAGTTTTGAAACCGCTGACATGTTAAATTTAAAATACCCGGATAAATCTTTCGGTTCTGCTGTAGCTTTTTATTCTATTGTGCATTTTGACTATGAACATGTTAATAAAGCATTCAAAGAAATAAACAGAGTGCTGAATAACACAGGTCAGTTACTTATCACTTTTCACACCGGAGAAGAGAAAGTTCATATAGACAGTTTCCTGGATCATACTGTAAACATAGATTATTATTTTTTTGATACTAATAAAATTGTTAACCTGCTTAGGGAAACGGGTTTTGAAATTCAGGATGTAATGGAGAGACAGCCGTATAAAGATGTTGAGTATCCGAGCAGGAGAGCGTTTGTCTGGGCAAAGAAAATTAAAAAAAATTAAGAAAGAAATCATTCGTATGACTTCGTCCAAAACATTAGGTATTTAAATTAGAGATAAGCTGTTCTTAACGTACTTTCTTTTGAGAGATCAAAAGAAAGTACCAAAGAAAAATCTTCCCGAGAACTCGGGATTGAAAAATTGCCGGAATTCATTGCACAATTGCTATAAAATTTCCAACTCAAAATTTGCTTCGCATCCCGAGTCCTTGGGACAGACAAGGAAATTTTATATACGCAATTGCTTATGAATTCTTTCGGCATTTTTCAAAGGCGGTTATACTAAATAATTTATCATAAAACTTTATATTTATGAAAAATCGCATATATGAATTTATTTTAGAAATCGTTTTGGATAACAATGATTCGTCTGACTTCGTCAGCTGACTTTTTCCTTTTTTTTATTTTCAAATAGGACTATATTAGTCCAAATTAGAATTTAATGATAAGAATCTCCAAGAAAGTCGAATACGCATTGATGGCATTGAAGTTTATATCACAGTCAGATAACAAACTTGTAACTGCCAGGGAAATTTCCGATACGAAAAAAATACCTTATGATCTGTTATCCAAGATACTTCAAAAACTTAAAAACGAAAATATTCTGATTTCAAATCAGGGCACTAACGGCGGATATTCGCTTAATAAGAGAACGGATGAAATTTATCTTTTTAATCTGATGAATATGCTTGACGGTGATGTTGCAGTAGCGGACTGTATGCATGAAGCAAAGGAAAAGGACTGCAGTCTTGAGGATTCCTGTTCAATAAAATCTGAAGTTGCAAAACTTCAGAAAGAAGTTGAAGATGTTTTTAAAAATAAAACTATTTCGGATTTTGTCTGAGGAAATTAAATTCAAAAGTCTATGAAGTTTCCGGTTTACATGGATTACAACGCAACGACGCCTGTAGATCCTGAAGTTTTAAATGAAATGCTTCCTTATTTTTGCGAACAGTTTGGCAATGCTTCCAGCGCTAATCACAAATTCGGATGGACTGCGGAGGAAGCTGTATCAAGAGCGAGGAAGCAAACTGCAGATCTGATAAACGCATCTCCAAGGGAAATTGTATTCACAGCCGGCTCGACTGAGGCAAATAATATTTCTCTGAAAGGAGTCGCAGAGCTTTACAGTGAAAGCGGAAATCATATCATCACCTGCACTTCAGAGCATAAAGCGATCCTTGAGACCTGCGAGTATCTTGCGTCAAGAGGATTTGAAATTACTTACCTGGATGTGGACGGTGACGGGATGATAGATACGGAAGAACTTAAAAAGTCAATTACAGACAGAACGATACTTGTGAGTATAATGGCTGCCAACAATGAGATCGGGACTTTGCAGCCGGTGGAAGAGATCGGAAAGATCTGCAGGGAAAGAAAAGTTTTATTTCATACTGATGCAACACAGGCGGTCGGTAAAATTCCTGTCGATGTGGAAAAAATGAATATTGATCTGATGAGTATTTCAGCGCATAAGTTTTACGGACCGAAAGGAGTCGGCGCGCTATATGTAAGAAGCAAAAATCCACGCGTAAATTTTACAAAGCAGATGCACGGCGGCAGTCAGGAAAAGGGAATGAGAGGCGGAACGCTGAATGTCCCGGGTATTGTAGGAATGGGCAAAGCCTGTGAGATAAGCAAAAGGGTACTGGAAAAGGAAATTGAAAAACATACAGCATACAGGGAAAGGGTTATAAACGAATTGTTAAAGATCGATGACGTATATCTGAACGGTCACAGGACAGAACGAATTACAAATAACATTAATATAAGCATTGGTAAGATAAACATAGAAAGTTTACTCGGAGACTTAAAAGATATCGCTCTTTCCACAGGCAGCGCATGCACATCGGCTTCTGCAGCGCCTTCACATGTACTGAGCGCAATAGGAAGAGAGGATGATCTTGCAAGATGTTCTCTGAGAATCAGTTTCGGAAGATTTACAACGGATGAGGAAATAAATTATTTACTTGAGAAACTTATTACAAGTATCCGGAAGCTGAGAATTGAAGCACCGGAGTTCCAAATTTCGAAATAAAGCGTTAAAAAATTTTATTAAATAAAAATTAACTAAAAATATTATTATGACTGAAGTAAAAGAATTTATACCCGGCGTCAGTGAAGATGTGAACATTACTGACAAGGCTATAAATGAAGTGAAAAAAATTATGGGAGAAAACAAAGTGCCGGATAATTACGGTCTGAGGATCGGAGTAAAGGGCGGCGGCTGTTCGGGGCTGACATATTCACTTGGCTTTGATCCTGAAGAGAAAACAGGTGATACGGTGATAGAAAAAGACGGAGTGAAAATTTTTATAGATATGAAAAGCGGACTTTACTTATCCGGAACGGAAATAGATTTCACCGACGGACTGACAGGCAGGGGATTTGTATTCAATAATCCCAATGCAGTGAAGACCTGCGGCTGCGGAAGTTCATTCGGAGTGTAATTAAATATTCAGAATAATCCGGATATTTGCGGTTATAATACTTTACGCGTATTTCTGACATTCGGTACTGCAATTTATTTAAACCAATACAGATCAAACCATGAAAATTAAAAGAAGGAAATTCATAAAAGGAAGCATTGCCGGAGCGGGGCTGATCATGCTTGACGGCAGGGAACTCATAAACGAAATTGAAAGGAATTTTTTAAACAATAAACTAAAAGGAGTAAATAGTAAAATGGCTTACGAATGGAAATTCAACCCAAGACCTTATTCAGATGAAGAGGCAAAAGATCTTCTTAAAGAAGTGATCGACGCTGAAACTACAGACTGGCATTACAACACACATCATAAAGGTTATGTAACCTTTATGAATAATATTGAGAAAGAGCTGGAGACTGCGGACAGATCCAAGGCTAACGGAAACTACAGTAATGTAGGCGAGCTGAAGAGAAGATTCACATGGAATCATGCAGGCGCACTGCTTCATGACGTATACTGGGAAGTGCTCGGCGGCGATGGTGATCCTTCAAAAGGTCCCGAAGTTGCTGCAGCAATAGATAAGGAATTCGGTTCAATCGACAACTGGAAAGCGGACTTCAAGGCAACTGCTATTTCCGCAAAGCTTTCAGGATGGGCGGTACTTACTTATGATCAGCTATACAGTCAGAGACTTCTGGATGTATTAGTGGACGAGCATCATTACGGCGCTATCTGGGGCGGCATACCAATAATTTGCTGTGATGTGTTTGAACATGCATATTATCACAAAGACGGACCTGCAAGAGCTGCTTACATTGACAATTTCCTGAAAAATCTGAACTGGTCAAGAATTAATGACAGGTATAAAAAGTATGCAGTAAAATAAGTTATAATTAATTATTTTAAGAAAGGGCATTTTATTAATGCCCTTTTATTTAAAGTATCAAATTAATTATTTTTGAAAAAAATTTTACCTGCAATACTTTTACTGTTAGTTTTTCTTTCTTCCTGTAAAGAAGTAAAACAGGAAGAGCCTGTGCTGAACAATAAAGTCTTCAGCTGGAGATCAGAGCTCAAAATATCTGAAATACCCGATACACCGGTAAAAGGTTTTCTCAAAGGGAAGGATGTTGATATTACTTACGTCAATTTTGAGAACTGGAGAGGAAGCGGTGATAACGTACTGAACTTCAGTAACATAAAACCAAAAAATAACTGTGGCTTCATTGAGAATAATAATTCATTTCAGCTTTTAAGAAAAGCCGGGGAGATAAAAGCCGGTGAACTTATAAAATCCACATTCGATCAGAATCTTGACGGATATACAGCTTTTTATGAGATCAGGGATTCATCCGGAACTGTGGTGAAATCAACTGAACAATGGAATTGTGTACTCGTTATTACTTCCATGGATGATAAAATTGTTAAAGGTAAAATAGCGATTTGCTTTAAGGATGAGAGTAAAAGCTGGATCGCAGGTACATTTGAAGCGACAAGGTGTTACAATTAAATATTTTATAATTAAAATTAATAAATGAAAATAATACTGATTACGTTTTTTTTTATTTCCTCAATAATTATTTCAGGATGCGGCAATAAAGATGAAAATTCCGGTAAAGACGGAAAAGAATCCGGTAATAAAACATCTGAGACTCAAAATAATGATTTAACACAAAAGACAGAAGAGCAGATCAAGGAAGATGCGAATAAGGAAGCCGGAGATGAAACAAAAACCGAGAATGAGCTCGGGATGAAACCGGGACTGCCGTCGGATTTTCCAAAAGACATTCCGCAGCCGAAAGATTCTAAAGTGCTTGGTTCGCTTACAACTTCAGAAGGAACTGTCGTTACATTTGAATCAAATACAAAAGTCCTGGAAATTGTAGAGTTTTACAAAGAGGAGATGAAGAAAAGCGGATATACTCTGTCTGAAGAAGGTGAATCTTTAGTAACTGATAAAGGCGGACTTATAAACTGGACTAAGGACAGTAAAACTGCAGGACTGATGCTGGGATACGATAAAGATAAAAATATAACATCACTGGTAATAACATATAATTAAATAAAAGCAGAATATTAAAAAAACTTTTGAGTGAAGCTATTCATTCAAAAGTTTTTTGTTTTAATGAATCTAAATGAGTGAATTAAAAAAAATACCGCTGTTCCCGTTAAATGTAGTTTTGTTTCCTGCTTCAAAACTTCCTCTGCATATTTTTGAAGACAGGTATAAAATAATGATAAATAAATGCGTGAAGGAAGAAAAATCTTTCGGTATTAATCTTTTCCTGAACGATAAAATATTTCTGACAGGATGTACTGCATATGTAGATGAAGTTACGAAAACTTCAGACTCGGGAGAACTGGATATAGTTACAAAAGGACTTTTCAGATATACGATCGCAGATTATGAGCTGAGCAGCGATGGCTATTTTACAGGAAATGTGGAGTTTAACAGTGAGAATAATTTAATTTCCGACACAGCCAGATTATACGAAGCAGTGAATTTATATAATGAACTGATCGGAATAGTTTATAAAGGAAGTATAAAAACAATAGATCCTGATGATGAGAAATGGTCAGAAGGAAACCTGTCAGTATCATTCCTTATGGCTGAAAAATGCGGACTGAATCTGAATGAGAGACAAAAACTTCTGGAGATCAATAATGAAGATGACAGGATATATTTCATTCTGAATTATTTCGAAGAAGTAATGCCGAAGCTGAAAGACGCAGACAGAATTTCAAGTATTATAATGAGCGACGGATATATTGTGCAGTAATTTATGATCATAAAAATTGATTGACAAAGGAAAAGTAAATAGTATACTTGTTACAAGGACTGACAGACTCGGTGATGTGATGCTGACTTTGCCGCTTATCTCCTGTCTGAGAAAGATCTTTCCCGGGGTTAAAATTTATTTCCTTGTGAAAAAATATCTGAAAGGTCTTCTGGAAAGTTATGAAGGAATAGATGAAATTATTTATGAAGATGAATATGAAGGTGATACTTCGCTGAAAGAAATATTAAGAAAAAAAAACATAGATCTTTCGATAAATGTAAAACCGGAATTCAGACAGGCATTCATGTTTTACCGGCTGGGAATTGAATACAGGATAGGTACTGCATACAGATGGTATTCTTTCCTTTATAACTGCAAAGTCTATGAGCACAGAAAAAATTCTGACAAGCATGAATCTGAACTGAATGTTTCACTTATCAGAAATTTTTTCAATGAAAAATGTGATGAAAATATAAACAGCTTCCGGATAGATAATAATAGAAGAGAAGAGCTTAGAAAGAAACTAATAACTCTGAGTCCGGAGCTTCTTGAAAAATACATCATAGTGCATCCTGGCAGCGGAGGTTCGGCAAAAGATCTTCCTGCCGGAAAGTTCAGCGAATTAGTAAAGGTCTTACACCATGACTTTAAAGATCACAGTATAGTCCTGACCGGAATACAAAGTGAAAGAGAACTTGCAGAAAAAATTATTTCAGATTCGGGGTCAGCAGATGCATTAAACCTTTGCGGGAAACTGAGTATCGGAGAGCTACTGATTCTGATAAATGAAGGCAGTTTGTTTATCTCGAATTCTACAGGTCCGATTCACATTGCAGGAATACTTAATAAAAAAATAATCGGCTTTTATCCGAATGAGAAACCGATGCATGAAGGAAGATGGAAACCGCTTGGTATAAATGTTGAAATATTTTCACCTGAAAGTCCGAATGATGATATGAATGAAATCAATATTAATGAAGCTTTGATTTCCGCAAAAAAATTTATAAAAAGTTAAAATATATCCGAACATATTTTAAAAAACCTTGTTAAAGATTTCAGATAATTAATAATTAAATTAAAATGAAAATAATCAAATCAGCAGTCGTATTAATTTTGCTTTTAACGGCAGTAAATATATATTCGCAGGACAATGAATTCAGAAAAATCGAACAGTCGGCTTTTACTACAGGTGAAAAACTTACATTTGAAGTAAATTACGGATTCGTTAATGCCGGTACTGCAGTAATGGAAGTTGATCCTGTGCTTCAGACCATAAACGGCAGGAAGTGTTACGATATCAGATTCACTGTGAACTCTTCAGGAAGCTTTGACTGGGTTTATAAGGTAAGGGATTTCTACAGAACATATGTCGATCAGGAAGCTCTTTTCCCGTGGAGATTTGAACAGCATATAAAGGAGGGAACGTATCAGAGAGATTTTGAGGCAATATTCGATCAGGTAAATCATAAAGTGAAAACATATACCGGAGAAAAAGAGCCGAAAAAATTTGAAGGTGAATTTGACATACCTGAATATACTCAGGATGCAATGAGCGCTTTTTATTACTTCAGAACACTTGATTTCAAAAGCATGAAAGAAGGCGACATTACATTGCTTCAGAATTTTTATAAGGACAAGACATATCCTCTGCAGGTAAAATATTACGGAAAAGAGACAATCGAAGTGCCGGCAGGTGAGTTCAGATGCGTAAAGCTCGAGCCAATGGTGGAAGAGGGCGGATTATTTAAAAGCGAAGGATCGATAATAGTATGGCTGACAGATGATGACAGAAGAATGCCAGTGAAAGTTAAGACAAAAGTTGTGATCGGTTCCATTGATGCAGATCTCAGCGCTTATTCAGGACTTGCGGGACCGCTGACATCTAAAAAATAAATTCAATTATAAATTAATTTTGAAAAGCGATTGATAAGATCGCTTTTCTTTTTTACAGATATTAAGATCAAATTGAAATGAAAATATCGGAATTGTTTTATTCCGTTCAGGGTGAAGGTAAAAGATCAGGCAGACCGTCTTTTTTTATCAGGACAAATCACTGTAATCTCAGATGCAGATTTCCTGACGGGAATCTTTGTGACACATCTTATACAAGCTGGTATCCGGATGACAGCAGAAATATTGGTGAGATGGGAGTTGAAAATATTATCAAAGAATATTTAAAGTTCAAAAGCATTGACGTTGTAATTACCGGCGGTGAGCCTACGATGTATCCGGATGAACTTTCTTACCTTTGCGAAAATCTAGTCAGAGCAAACAGAAATGCTTTCATCACAATTGAAACTAACGGTACTAACTTCGGAGATTTTGTAAATCATGCCGGGCTGATAAGTATCAGTCCGAAATTAAAAAGCTCTGTTCCAAAGGGAACGGAATTTGAAATGATGCACGAGAAAAACCGTGTCAATATTGAAGCTTTTAGAAAATTCAATTCATTGATGAAAAATAATATTTCGGATGTTCAGTGGAAATTTGTATATACAGGTGAGAGTGATATCGAAGAAATCAGAGAAATTCAGTCTGAAACAGGATTTGAAGACAGCGATGTATATCTGATGCCCGAAGGAATCACAGCTGCAGATCTTGATAAGATGAGAGCAGAAACAATAGAAGCGTGCAAAAGAAATAATTTTAATTACACGGACAGATTACATATACTTGCGTGGGGAAATAAAAGAGGAGTTTAATAAATGGGAAATTACAAATTACAAACTACAAATTACAAATTACAAATAATAAAAAGTGAACCCGCTATTACTAACTGCTAACTATTAACTGCTAACTATTAACTGCTAACTATTAACTAAAATCCTATCTTGTAATTCAGCATTCCGAAATTATTACTGACGTCAAATTGCACTGATGAATTACTTAATAAATTGCTGTCTGACTTTTTTAAAAAATGATTTAATACATCAGCTGCGGCAAGAGTAATAAAGAAAGAAGCAGGAGCTATGCCGGGATTGTATGAATCCGTTCTTTCGCTTTGATTGAAGATATCGTTCTTTGCTTTAATGATCGGTTTTCTTAATGAATAGATCAATGCCGCGCTTCCTGCGGCTATCAGCATTCCGGCAAAAATATCAGACGGATAATGGACACCCCAGTACATCCTTCCGAGAGAAACGACTGCTGCATAAGTATAGAGACCGGCAATCAGTCCGGGCTTGTCAGGATATCTCAATGTCAGGAGAGTTGCTATAGTGAAAGACTGTGATGAATGACCTGAAGGAAATGAGTATGTCCCGGCGATATCGGAAGTATCGGATAAATAAACATTGTTCATCTTACGGAAAGGTCTTGGTCTCTGTATCGTAGTTTTTAAAATTTGTGTAACGGAAAGATTTGTTAACTCAGCTAATCCAAGCAGGACGGCAGAGCTTTCATCGTAATGATTTCCGTTAATTCTTGCAAATGTATAAAGACCTACCGGAGCTGCGATTGATACCGGTATGATAGACTGGTTTGTTACATTAACAACAGAATAAATGAACCTGCTGTTGATGTTATTGAACGATCTGAATAATTTTACATCAAGAGATCTCTCACTGTATTTTGTTGAATCTTTACCGGTAGTTTTAAACCTGTACTGTGAATAGCTGCTGCTGTTTAATATTAGTATGAAAGATAATATGTATAATATCTTAAGCAAATATTCAGATTATTAATTCAGACTTTTCAGGGCATTGTCTATATCAGAGAGAAGGTCCTCAATATCTTCAATTCCGACAGACAGTCTTACAAGTCCGACAGTAAGTCCAAACTCATTCCTGAGATCTACCGGGACGCTCGCGTGAGTCATTGAGACAGGATGGCATACAAGCGATTCCACGCCGCCGAGTGATTCCGCTATCTGAAAAATTTTTAGAGCGTTACAGAAGTTAACTGCTTTTTCATAGGACCCGACATCAAGAGAAATTATTCCGCCAAATCCCGACATCTGTGATTTAGCAAGTTCATACTGCGGATGAGATTCAAGTCCCGGATAATAAAGTTTTACTATCTTACTATTTTCTGAAAGCGCTTTGCATATATTTAATGCATTTTCATTATGAGCTTTCATCCTTTGAGCAAGTGTCTTTGTGGAACGAAGCACGAGCCAGCAGTCAAAAGGCGACGGCACTGAACCTATAGAATTCTGAAGGAACTTAATTCTCTCAGCAATTTTATCATCAGAAGTTACCAGGCATCCGCCGATCACATCGCTGTGTCCGTTTATATATTTGGTAGTGCTGTGCAGGACTATATCAACACCGAAGTCAAGAGGATTCTGAAAATACGGACTCATGAAAGTATTATCAACGCATGAGGTAATATTTTTATCACGGGAGAGCTCCGCAAGAAATTTCAGATCAGTAATGTTAAGCATTGGATTTGTCGGAGTCTCAACATATATAAATTTTGTATTTTCTTTCACAGCATTCTTGAGCGCATTATTATCAGAAGTATCAATATATGAAAACTCCATTCCGAAATCTCTCATAACCTGCTCATAAAGTCTGTAAGTACCGCCATAAACATTATTCGTGCAGATGATATGATCACCGGGTTTGAACAAATTTATAACAGTCTGCACTGCCGCCATACCGGAGGAAAAGCAGAATCCGTATTTTCCGTTTTCAAGCGCAGCCAGATTGGATTCAAGAGCGGAACGTGTGGGATTGATCGTCCTTCCGTAATCGAATCCTTTTGATTCACCGAGTTTTTCATTTGAATAAGTGGAAGTCTGAAATATCGGAGTAATGACAGCTCCTGTAGTTTCTTCAGGATGCTGTCCTGCGTGGATCTGTTTGGTTGCAAATTTCATAATATAGTTATTTAAGTGAGCGGAGAAATAATCATCCGCTATTAAGTTCGTTTAGTTTAAACAAAAAAATTATATTAAATAAAATCAAGAACATCATATCTCGTAAGAATTCCCTTTATCTTTCCGTGCTGAGAGACAAGAAGAGTGTTGTCCTTCTGAAGCATCTCAATTGCTTTCGGGAATGCAGTGTTAAAGTCAATGATCGGCAGTTTCTTATCCATGACATCGTTAACCTGTTTTCCGGAAATATTTCTGTCATTCATAATTTTATCAATGACGTTTTCTTCAACTATCGAACCGACGCAGTCAGAACCGTCTATAACGGGTAAAGTTGATAAATTATATTTATCCATCAGCTCAAGCGCTTCGAATAGTTTATCAGTACTTTTTGCTGAGATCAGTCCGGGTACTCCTGAAGTTTTTTTAGTAAGAAATACCTGACCGGCAGTTATGAATTCAGATTTCATAAGTCTCTTTTCACGAAGCCATTCATCCGAATGATACTTTGATAAATATTTTTCACCTGTATCGCAGACTATAAAAACAATTACAGCGTTCTCATCAAGTTTTTTAGCAAGTTCCACTGCTGCATAAGCGATAGTACCCGTCGAGCCGCCGCAAAAAATTCCTTCTTCCTTCGAAAGCCTTTTGCACATTTCCACTGAGTCGAGATCATTTACATTTACTATTTCATCTATATACTGAAACTGAACATTCTCAACCATTACATCCTGTCCTATACCTTCGATTAAATACGGGATCGGCTCCGGAGTATTTCCGGTTTCCTTTACTACTTTAAAGATCGAGCCGTAAGGATCAGCGCCGATGACTTTTATATCCGGATTCATTTCTTTAAGATATTTTCCAGTGCCGGAAATTGTACCGCCCGTCCCCACACCTGCAATGAAATGTGTTACTTTACCTTCAGTATCTTTCCAAATTTCCGGACCGGTGGTTTTATAATGCGCCTCAGGATTATAAGGATTTATATATTGATATAGAAAAAGTGAATTTGGAATTTCCTTTGCAAGTCTTTCGGCGACTGTTACGTAGTGATCCGGTTCTCCGTTTTTAGCAGTCATCGGCTGTATCACCACTTCAGCTCCGAGAGCTTTCAGATAATTATTTTTTTCTTTTGAGGCTTTTTCCGTCATCACAAAAATAGTTTTGTAACCTTTTAATGCGGCGACAAGTGCCAGACCTATCCCTGTATTTCCGCTGGTCGCTTCAATGATCGTATCCCCAGGTTTTATTTTTCCTTCACGCTCCGCCGCTTCTATCATATTCAATCCAATGCGGTCTTTGACGCTGCCGCCGGGATTGTATGATTCCATCTTTGCAAGAACAATAGGTTTTAGTCCTTTTGTAATATGATTTAATTTTACCAGTGGAGTATTGCCGATCAGTTCAAGTACGCTGTTATAATATTTCATTTTATGCTGAGATATAATTGTTTATAAATTTAAATAAATTTGATGTCCGGAGATAAATTAAATTATTTCAATAGTCCAATTAAAAACTGAAAGTGAAAACTCTGAAAAAATGTAAACGGTTAAGGGAATGAAAATCACTTAAACTGAATATCACCAGAATATACTTTTCTTATTATACTTCTTCTAACAAGATATAATGTTCTGATCTCATTCTGAAATTTGTAAGCGCTGTTATTCAGTTTCATCATATAAAATCCCTGAGCCAGATCTTTGCGTTTGATTAAATATAAAGTGTCTTTTCCGTTAAAGAAAAACAAACTTACTTCATCCTTGACCGGCAGAAAAAATCTGATAGTAAATGCGTCTGACACAGGATTCGGATAAACGGGATATAGTTCCGTTAACTGCGGGAAATTTAACCAGTTTACAGCACCGTTTAAATTCACGTATTCAAAATTTCCGCCCTGCATTTCCATCTTAAGCCTGTACAGATATTTCCCTTTTTTAATGTTCTTGTCTATAAATCTGTAATTGTTTTTATTCTTTGCATTTCCTCTGCCTTTTACATATCCGACGTCAGACCATTCCGACTGTTTATCTGCAGAGTCGATTTCAGATCTTTCAATATTAAATCCTTTTGTAATAACACCTTTTGCAGTAAACCATGTCAGAACTAATTTACTTCCGATTATTTCATATATAAAACCATTGGATACAGGTTTAGGAGTTTTTAGATCATCATAGGGTCTGACAAAAAACTTTTCAGATTTTAATATTTCGGGATAATTTTTCTCTGAATAGCTCCAGTCTTTTTTGTCACCGTCTAAAACGTTACCCTTGCTGTCAGTTCTTAAAATTGTGTCGTCTGATGCGCCGGGTGTATTTTTTTCCTGAGATACACTAAAAGAAGTATAAACGAAATTAAACAGAATTATAACTGTGATTACGGGAAACATTTTAAATTTAAAATTAATCATTAAATTATTTTACAAAGGTCTCATTAAAGGAAAAAATATCACGTCTCTGATAGATTGAGAATTGGTCAGGAGCATCACAAGTCTGTCCACACCCATTCCGACACCGGTAGTAGGCGGCATTCCGACTTCAATGGCTTTTAAAAAATCCTCGTCCAGCGGATGAGTTTCCTTCTCACCGGCGCGTCCTCTTTCCACCTGCTCCTCGAGAAGTTTTCTCTGAAGCACGGGATCGTTCAGCTCCGTGTAGGAATTTCCCATTTCCCATTTATTTACATACGGCTCAAATCTTTCCGCGAAAATAACTTTTTCGGGATCGCTGTTAATTTCTTTTAGCTGTTCCGTAGTGTATTCCCTTAACGGTTTGCATAAGGGAGTTGTATCGATCGGAAAATCATAAATAAATACCGGCTGAATAAGATCTTCCTCACAGATCCCTTCAAACAGATTTGCAATCAGCAAACCTTTACTGTGAGAAATTTTCGGATCGAATTCGATTCCGTTTGCATTCATGTATTCAATAATTTCCTGCTTTTTAATTTCATGAATATTCAATCCTGTCTTTTCAAGAATTGCATCTGACATGCGAAGTCTTTTCCACGGGCGTTTGAAGTCAAGTTCAATATCACCATAAGTTACCTTTGTCGTTCCGTTGGAATCAATACAAGCCTGCTCAACAACTTCTTCAAACATATTCATCGAATCAAAATAATCTCCGTAAGCCTGATACCATTCCACCTGAGTAAACTCCGGATTATGCGTCCGGTCAATGCCTTCATTTCTGAAATCTCTTACAAACTCATACACGCGGTTAAAGCCTCCGACTATTAATCTCTTCAGAAAAAGTTCATTGGATATTCTTAAATACAGATCTATGTCAAGTGCGTTATGGTGAGTAATGAATGGCTGTGCATTTGCGCCGCCATACAATGATTGTAACGTAGGTGTTTCAACTTCAAAAAATTTATTTTTCTCTAATGTTCTTTTGATTGACTGAATGATCTTAGTTCTCTTTATAAATACATCCTTTACATTTTCATTTACGATCAGGTCAATATATCTCTGTCTGTAACGCAGCTCTACATCCGCAAAAGCATCATGAATTATTTTTTCGCCGGACTCAGTGGTTTCCTCTTTTACAACAGGAAGCGGATGAATCGATTTCGTGAGCAGTTCATAAGAAACGGCATGGACGGATACCTCACCCGTTTTCGTTCTGAACAAATATCCTGTTACTCCGATAATATCACCGATATCAAGAAGTCTGAAAACATCATAGGATACATCACCGATCTCATCTTTCTTAATATATATCTGAATCCTTCCGGTCTCATCTTTAATATGACAAAAAGTCGCTTTACCCATTTTGCGGATTGCCATGATCCTGCCTGCGACTGAAACAGTTTCGCTCTTACGGCTTTCTTTTTCTTCGTCTGATTCAGGATCTTTAAAATTTGATATGAGAGTTTCAGAATCCGATGAGACATCAAATCTGTGAGGATACGGGTTTATGCCGAGTTCTCTGATCTTATCTAATTCTTCTAATCTTCTTTTTATTAATTCGTTTTGCTCTGACAAATAATTCTTTTAATGTTAATTAATATTCTTTAAAATATGAGATTGAAATTTATTTAAGCTTTGAAACTTCTTCGGCAGTAAGATATCTCCAGTTGCCCTCATTCAGACCTTCCAGTTTCAAACCTGAATATTCCACACGCATCAGCTCTCTTACGAAATATCCGTAATGTTCAAACATGTTATGTATCTGCCTGTTCTTTCCTTCATAAATGGAAATATATAATCTATGATAATCTGAGCTTTTAACATACTTTATTTTAGCAGGAGCAGTCCTGATGCCGTCGATCTTAATGCCTTCGCTTAATTTTATTCTGTGCTTTTCTTCAAGAGGCTTTGAGAGTTCGACATAATATGTTTTATGAACTTTACTCTTTGGACTCATCAGATGATTTGCAAACTCTCCGTCATTTGTAAGAAGTAAAAGTCCTGAAGTATTGTAATCCAGTCTGCCGACCGGAAAAATTTTTTGATTTAATTTAATGAGATCAATTACAGTGGTTCTTCTTTTCTCATCTTTTACCGATGTGATAATGCCCTTTGGTTTATTAAGCATTATATAAACTTTCTTTGTGTCTGTCCTTACCAGCTCTCCGTCCACCTTAACTTTATCAAAGCCGGGATCAATTTTGAATCCGAGTTCTTTTACAGTCTTACCGTTTACAGTAACTCTTTCCTGCAGTATCATTTCATCAATCTTTCTTCTTGATGAAATTCCGTTTGCAGCAATGAATTTATTCAGTCTGACAAATTTATCGTCTGCTGAGATTTTATCAGTTGTTGGTATTAAATCAGTTGTTGGTTTTGAATCAGCCGCCGCCTTTTTATCTGCCCGCAGCTTTTTATAAAATGCCGGCTTTTTAAAAGCTGTTGATTTTTTAAATGTTGCCCGTTTTTTATATTCATTTGATTTTTTATCAGCTGTGTGTTTAAAATCAGCTGTAGGCTTTTCAAAATCTGACGGCTTTTTATATTCCGCGGGCTTTTTATAATCTGCTGACTTTTTATAACCTGTAGACTTTTTATAACCTGCAGGCTTACCATATTCTGCAGGTATATTTGAATCTGCGTACTTTTTATAATCAGCAGGCTTTTTATAATCTGCTGACTTTTTAAAATTTCCCGGCTTTTTATAATCCACCGGCTTTTTATAACCTGTTGACTTTTTATAACCTGCCGGTTTTGTATGATCTGAAGTATTATTTGAATCAGAAGACCTTTTATATTCAGCAGGTTTTTTATAATCTGCTGACTTTTTATCAGCTGTTGGTTTTTTATAAACTTTCGGTTTTTTATAAGTATTTTTCTTTATCACATTGAATCCTCTTCACCTTCTTTAGTTAAAAAATCATTACTGTTAATATTCTGATCTTTACTGCCGTGATCATAATCAGTAACGGGAAATTCTGATCCGGTATCAACTTCAGCATCATCGGTCATCTCATCCGGAGGATCCGGTATAACATTTGTTTCTTCAATATCGGTTGCTGATTCGCTTTCGGAATTATCTTCATCAGATATTTCATCTTCATCAGATATTTCATCTTCATCAGATATTTCATCTTCATCAGATATTTCATCTTCATCAGATATTTCATCTTCATCAGATATTTCATCTTCATCAGATATTTCATCTTCATCAGATATTTCATCTTCATCAGATATTTCATCTTCATCAGATATTTCATCTTCATCAGATATTTCATCTTCATCAGATATTTCATCTTCATCAGTTTCTTCAATACCGGATTCCGTTTCCTGTGATTCAATATTGTCTGATATTTGATTATCCCGATCAGTAACTGAACCGGTTTCTGATTCTGTGTCCTGACCTTCACTGTTTATCAGCTCAAGCTGTCCTGTATTTTTAATATCGATTGATTCGAAATTATTTACGGAATTAAATAATTCTATGTCGGCTTCGGTGATACCTTCTATCTCTTCATTTTTAAGAATGTCATTTATTTCTTTAAGCTTCGGAAGATCTTCTAGCGAATTTAGTCCCAGTACTTTGAGAAAAGTATTTGTAGTAGCGTATAGGATCGGTCTGCCGGGCGAGTCAGACCTGCCGTGAATTTTTATAAGATCTCTTTCGAGAAGCGAGTTGACAATATAATCTACGTTTACTCCTCTTACAAATTCTATTTCATTTCTTGTAATAGGCTGCTTGTAAGCAATGATGGACAATGTCTCAAGCGCAGACTGCGATAGTTTTTTTTTCTGTTTCTCTTCAAATAATTTACCGACGAATCTGCCGTATTCTTTTTTAGTGGAGAATGAATAACCGCCGGCTATCTTAATAATTTCAAATGATTTGTTGAAAGTACGGTAATCTTCATTTAAAGAATTAATAGAAGCTTCTATATCATTTACGGAAATTCTAACTCCGCTGCTGTCAGCGATCTCCTTGATCTGTCTCGTTGTAATTTCATCCTCAGAAGCAAAGATAAGAGCTTCTACTATATTTTTAATTTCACTGCTGATCATTGAATAATATCCGTATATGTTCTTTTGCATACCGTAAACCTCGAAGGATCATTATCAATTATCCGTATCTTAATTTCACCGTCCAGTGACAGTTGAAGTATCGCGAGAAAAAGACATATTATCTGAAGCTTCACATTAACATTAATGATCAATTCATCAAATTCGATCTCGCTTTTTACAGCAAGAGCATTCATAAGAAATTCTTTCTGGTTTTCAGGGTTTATATCAAGCAGTTCGATCGGATGAACAATTTCTCTTCTGACATTGCTTATGACTCTTTTATAAGCTTTAATGAGATTGAAGATAGTTACATTTTTCAGACTTTTATCAATCTCGAGAGAGCTGTCATACTCTCTAAAGTCATTATCAAAATTTCTGCGAAAACTTTTTTTCTTCTGATCATCTTCAAGCTCTGATACCATTTCAGAAACATCCTTAAATCTTTTATACTCTATAAGTTTTCTGACAAGAGTAAGTCTCGGATCTTCTTCGACGACATTTCCTTCTTCATCGATCTGAGGTATGAGCATCCGCGCTTTAATTTTCATCAGCTCCGAAGCCATAACGAGAAATTCGCCTGCAAGCTCGATGTCAAGATCTTTCATGATATTTATGTATTCAAGAAAATCTTTTGTTATTTTCGAGATCGGAATATTGTATATATCAAGATCATCAACTTTTACAAAGTGAAGAAGGATATCGAGCGGTCCTTCGAACTGACTGAGTTTAGTTCTGTATTCATGAAAATTTTCTAATTTCTGACCGGCAGAAATATTTGAATCGCCCATACTATTTATATAAATAATGTGATAAATATACTCAATTGAGTTATGATATTAAATAAAGATATTGAGTCTTTTAGACAGGAATGGATTTAGTATCAATGCTGTGGAAATAATCGAATATATAAACTAACTGCATTAACTCAGATGCTAATTAATTTACCGGCGAAATGAATTACAATTCGCTACTCTCAGTAATTAATTTTCACCATAATCAATTTCTAAGTTCAATCTATATTTAAATACTTAATTAATTTAATTAATTTAAAAATATATTAATCATCTGTTTGAAAAAATTATTATTTACTTTCTTACTTATCCTGATCTGCAGTAATTCCTATTCGCAGACGGAGCTTGTAAACGTATCGAATCCTGTTTATGATTTTTTAAAGCGAATGCAGCTTATTCTTGTTATTCCGGAGTATAATTCATCTGCCGCTCCGCTTTCGAGAAAAAAAATATCTTCCTATCTGCTTAATATTAAGAATAAAGAAAATCTTCTTAACAGTACTGACAAAAAAATCCTTAGTGATCTGTCTGTTGAATTTGAATATGATATGTACGGAAGCGTGAGATCGCAAAACAGTTTGCTTAAAAAAAACGGTTTTGAAAATATCTTTAATGACAGGAAAGAAAAATATCTGTACTTCTATTCGGATTCGGGAAATACTTTTTTTTCAAACTTTAATCTGGCATTCTCACAAAGAGGTTCGTCGGGAGACTCGCCCGGAAAGAATTCAATTACACTCGGCCGGTTCGGACTGGATCTGCGCGGTACATTATTTAATACTGTTGCTTACTCGCTTAATCTGAACAGGGGAGCCATTTTATATGGTGACAGCGCTGATATAGCTTTTGCATCGAAGACTGATAATGATCTGAAAGGAAATTATTCTTTCTCAAAAGATATGAAAAATTTTAATTCATTCGAAGGTTATCTGAGATATCAGACGGGATCAGAGTGGATGTCTCTGATGTTCGGAAGATCTAAATTTATCTCAGGTTATGGCTATATTGACAAGTTATTTCTTTCGGAAAATTCATATCCTTTTGACTTCGGAAAAATAGAAATAAATTATAAAGCGTTAAGTTATTCATTCACATACGGAAGTATTCAGGGAGATTCAGCGGAGATCTACCCGAAGGTATCGGGTGACCCGCTCTCGTCAAAAAATGTTGCGACTCATTCTCTTAATATAAATTTTTCAGATGCGTTTAAACTCGGACTACGGGAATCAGTAATTATAAGTCAGCAGCCATTTAGTTTCACATATCTTAATCCTGTAAGTTTCCTGACTTCAGCGGATCTTGGCACGGGGGATGAGCAGACGACAAAAAATAATTCATTACTGGGTATTGAGATTGAAGTGAACCCGTTGAAGAATATTTCATTTCAGTCATCACTGCTTATTGATGATCTTACATTCGGTACGCTCGGAAAAAATGATTCGCTTAATGAAAATAAATACGCATGGCAGTTTGGAGCATACTGGACTACACCTTTAAATGCTGATCTGATTTTTGAATACACACATCTGGATCCTTTCGTTTATTCACACCGTTCGAATAAAAGCACTTATACAAATAAAGGAGTACCGCTCGGTCATTCACTTCCGCCGAATTCAGATGAGATCGCAGCGCAGCTTAAGTACAGATTTTCAAACAGGCTCGGTTTTAATTTTAAGTACAGATTTCAGAGATCCGGAGAAGGGATACTTCTCGACAGCGCCGGAAATCTTATCGCAAATTACGGCGGTGATATAAATTTCGGACTCGGAGACGCTTATCTGAGATCAAACGGTTTCCTTCACGGTAATAGAAGCAACAGAAATATTCTTAGCGCTGAGATTTACTGGGAGCCTGTAAATCAGTTTGCGCTGGAATGTAAATTGGAAAGTGAAACGGTAACAGATGTTGAGAATAATGTTACCGGATCAGACTTTTATTTTTTTGCCAATATGAAAATGAGTTTTTAATCTGATAATATGAGCGGACTGATAAATGATTTTTTTTTAAAGAATGCAGATCAGAATAATGTTAATTCAATTTCCTATAAGCTTAGAAACAAAAGAAAAGAATTATTCTTAAAATTTATTCTGGATATACCTAAGCCATTGCGGATACTGGATCTTGGGGGAAGTGAATACTTCTGGAGAAATCTTAATCTGGTAAATTTAAATGATCTAAGAATATTGCTTGTCAACACGGAATTTCAGGATGTAAGTAAATACAGTAATATGGATTACCTGGAAAGAGATGTAAGAGATCTTTCTGACTTTGGCGATAAAGAATTTGATGTTGTTCATTCAAACAGTTTGATAGAGCACATCAGCAACGCTGATGATCAGAAAAAACTTGCTGAAGAAATTGTCAGGATCGGCAAACATTATTTCATTCAGACACCGAATTATTATTTCCCGTTTGAACCGCATTTTATGTTCCCTTTTTTTCAGTTTTTACCGCATAAGAAAAAAGTTGATATGATCATGAAGAAAGATCTCGGCTGGTATAACAGAGAAACTGATTTCCGGAAAGCGGATGAACTTGCTTCGTCTGTCAGACTTTTAAAAAAAAAAGAGTTAAAGAATTATTTTAAAGGCGCGAAGATATACAGTGAAAAGTATTTCCTTTTTACAAAATCATTTATTGTTTATAATTAACTAAATGGAATTATTCAAGATCGGATTTTTGACGGTAAAGCTTATAGATATATTTGACATAATTCTTGTCACTTATGTATTCTACAAGCTTTACACTGTGATGAAGGGAACGATAGCGTCTCAGATTTTCATTGCGCTTGTTTTTGTGTTTGGATTTTCATTTATCGCACAGCTTCTGAATATTCAGGCAATGGGCTGGTTATTGGGAAGCATTACTGATATCTGGATAATTGCGCTAATTGTTTTATTCCAGCCGGAAATAAGAAGACTGCTGCAGCTGATAGGAAAGACGAGAGTAGCAAATATATTTACTAAAGTAAATGTCGATGATAATGTTTCGGAAATTGCCGAAGCGAGTTTTGAACTTAGAAGCAGAGGCTGGGGCGCGCTGATTGTAATAGAAAGGAGTTCGGGATTAAAAAGCGTTATGGAGTCAGGAGAGCTGGTTCAGTCTAAAATCACAAAAGAATTAATCATAACAATATTCACTCCGAAATCTCCACTGCATGACGGCGCGATAATTTTAAAGAACGGAAAGATTGAAGCTGCAAGATGTCTGCTGCCATTATCTGAACATGAAAAAATTAAAAATAAAAATTTAGGCACGAGACACAGAGCCGGTTTAGGAATTACTGAAGTGTCTGACGCAGTTGCGATAATTATTTCCGAAGAAAGAAAATTAATTTCTGTCGCTGAAGACGGAAAGCTTGAATATTATGAAGATAAAAAAATGCTTACTGAAAGACTTGTGAAGGCAATGGGAAAAGAATCTGTTGCGGAAAAAGTGAAAGATATTTTTGAAGAAGGTGAAAAAGAGATAGTGGATCCGGATGATAAAAAAGAATAAAATTATTTAGAAATATTTTGGATCTTTATACATTACGTCGTGAAGAACTTGTTATTACTCTGAAGAAGCTTGGTATTAAAGATCAGAATGTGCTTGATGCAATTCTGAATGTAAAAAGAGAAAATTTTGTAAAGGAAGAATTTAAAAAGTATGCATATGATAACATAGCCCTGCCGATAAATTCCAACCAGACGATCTCACAGCCTTACACAGTCGCATTCATGACAGAGCAGTTAGCTGTAACTCCCGGAGAAAGAATACTTGAAATTGGCACCGGGTCAGGATATCAGACTGCAGTACTTGCTGAAATGGGAGCGGAAGTTTATTCCATAGAAAGAATAAAAGAATTATCTGACGAAGCTGAAAAGAAATTTTATTTAATGGGTTACAAAATAAAATTTAAAAATGATGACGGGACGATCGGCTGGGAAGAATACTCTCCATTTGATAAAATAATTGTGACAGCAGGAAGTCCGGGACTGCCGAAGATTCTGTTAAGTCAGCTGAAAGCCGGCGGTAGAATGGTGATACCTGTAGGAACTGAATCCGTTCAGGAGCTTATGGTAATCAAAAAACTATAGATAATAAAACATCTCTGCCGGTTTATAAAGCAAAAACAGTCAAGGAGTTTAAATTTGTTCCTCTCATCGGAAAAGAAGGATGGGAATTGATATGCTGCTAAAGACGGATCGAAAAACCTGTTTTGAGATCAATATTTTCAGAATAAACAAATTCCTAAAAAATAAAAATTATTTTTGAAAGATTTCTATTACACAATTTCATCACACAATGCAGCTGAAATTAAGATCATGAAATCTAAATTCATTTCAAATGCATACCCAGTCAGTAAAAGCGCTGACACAGCTAAACTTATCAATGAATTTAAAAAGAAATATTATGATGCATCTCATTTTCCATATGCATACAGAGCCGGAATGCATTTGGATGAATTCAGATATTCTGATGACGGCGAACCATCGGGAAGCGCCGGAAAACCATTGCTGGAAGTGATAGATAAAAATGATCTTACGGATGTACTGCTGATCACAGCAAGATATTTCGGAGGAATAAAGCTTGGTGTCGGCGGATTGAGAAGAGCGTTTTTCGCAGCAGGAGAAGCATGTCTTGATAATGCAGATATAATAAAAAAATTTATTATGCATTCTATAAAAGCTGAATTTGATTATTCATACATTAATCTTATAATGAAACTGATAGAGAAAGAAAAAATAAATATTTTAAGTAATGAGTCCGGTGACCGGTGTTCGCTGATACTGGAGATAAGAGAATCCCAATATGAAAAATTAATTTTAAAAATGTCAGATCTGACAAACGGGAAAATCACTATTTTAAAATTATAAATTAATATGAGATTTTATTTAATTTAAAAATAAATTAAAAAAGTAAACTTCAGTAATAATTATAGTCCGTTAAAAATCCTAAACCACACTAAGTATTTTATTTTAAGCCGGAAATGAATGCAGCATTGACCGCAGACAGAGATTGAACTACTCTTTATACATTTAAATTATTAAATTCTATTGTAAAGTTTATAATTAAAGATATCCTCTCACAATTAATATTCCGGAAAAGTGAGCATGTCCTCGATTTCCTGTATTGACTTTCCTAACCATTTTCAGTAATTTGAAGTTTTCCCAAAAATGGAACATTATTGAATTTTGTCTTGAAATTCAGAATATATTTTATAGAAACCAGTTTATAGAAAACAGATGGCACTCAGAAAATTAAAACCAATGACACCGGCTACGAGATATTACAGCATATCCTCGTTTGATGAGATCACAAAATCAACTCCGGAGAAATCGCTGTTAAGGCCTTTGAAAAAATCCGGCGGAAGAAACAATCATGGCAGGATCACTTCAAGGTTCAGAGGCGGCGGTCACAAAAGAAGATACAGACTTATCGATTTCAAAAGAAGTGTCACGGGTGAGTATGAAGTTCTGGCAATTGAATATGATCCTAACAGAACTGCAAGAATTGCATTGATCAAAGATGAGAAGGGAGTCAAAAGTTATATTATTGCTCCGGACGGTTTAAAAGTCGGAGAGAAAATTGAAAACTCAAATGACGCCGAATTAAAATCAGGAAATACTCTATCATTAAATTCAATTCCGGTCGGAACATTCATTCATAATATAGAAATGAAGCCCGGTAAAGGCGCTCAGATCGCAAGAAGCGCAGGTACTTCGGCTCAGATTGTAGCAAAGGATGACAAATATTCACAGGTAAAGCTTCCTTCAGGCGAAGTAAGAATGATAAATAATGAGTGTAAAGCCACATTAGGAGTTGTAAGTAACACCGATCATGAAAACATAAGTTTAGGAAAAGCAGGAAGATCAAGATGGCTGGGCAGAAGACCGCATGTAAGAGGAGTAGCGATGAATCCCGTTGATCACCCGATGGGCGGCGGTGAAGGAAAGACATCAGGCGGAGGTCACCCGGTAAGTCCGTGGGGATTGCCTGCAAAAGGATATAAAACCAGAAAAAGAAAAACATTTCAAATAAGTTTATAGTCAAGAAAAGGAAATAATTCATGTCAAGATCGCTGAAAAAAGGTCCGAATCTGGATTTCAAATTACTGGGAAAAGTCGAAAAGCTTAATTCCCAGAACCAAAAGAAGGTAATTAAAACATGGTCAAGAGCCTGTACGATCACGCCTGATTTTGTAGGACATACATTTGCTGTTCACAACGGAAATAAATTCATTCCTGTATATGTATCTGAAAATATGGTAGGCCATAAGCTAGGTGAGTTCTCACACACCAGGACATTCAGAGCTCATTCAGGTCAAAGAAAAGAAGAAAAGGCAGGAGGAAGATAAAATGGAAGCCAGAGCATTAAAAAGATATATAGGCACTTCACCAAGAAAAATGAGACTGGTAGTGGACCTTATAAGAAATAAAAGAGTGGATGAAGCTGTGAATATACTTATGTTCACAAATAAGAATTCAGCTAAAGTAGTAGAAATGACTGTCAGATCAGCATACAGTAATCTTGTTAACAAACTTGATTCCGGAAGACTGAGTCAGGCTGATGTAGTTATAAAGGAAGCGTATGTAAATGAAGGTCCTTCGATGAAAAGAATTTTACCCGCTCCACAGGGACGGGCATTCAGAATTCAGAAAAGATCGGCTCACCTTACAGTAGTTGTAGAGCAAGTAGAAGAAAATTTAAATTAATCAATCAAATAATCAAACAGATTATTTAAGGAGCATTTTTGGGACAAAAGACACACCCTATAGGATTCAGATTAGGCGTCATTAATACATGGGATTCAAACTGGTATGATGACAAAAGTTTTTCAAAGAAACTAATGGAAGATGCTGTAATAAGGTCTTACATTAAAAAAAGACTTGAAAAAGCGGGAATTGCGAATATTTCTATTGAGAGAACTTTAAAGAAAATAACTCTGACCATTCATACTTCCCGTCCCGGATTTGTGATCGGAAAGAGCGGAAAAGAAATATCACAGCTGGAAAGTGAGATCAAAAAGATCACAGGCAAGGAAGTTAAGATCAATGTTGCTGAAATAAAGAAACCTGAACTTAATGCAGTGCTTGTTGCTGAAAACATTGCAGGTCAGCTTGCAAACAGAGTTTCATTCAGAAGAGCGATGAAGTCCGCGATTACGAATACAATGAGAATGGGTGCAGAGGGAATAAAAATTATGTGTGCGGGAAGATTAGGCGGAGCTGAGATTGCAAGAACCGAGCAGTACAAAGAGGGAAGAATTCCATTACAGACAATAAGAGCAGATATAGATTATGCGTCAGTAACTTCACATACTATTTACGGAGCGATAGGAGTAAAGGTCTGGATCTGCAGAGGCGAAAAATTATCCAGAAATTAATTACAAATTTTAAATTTTTATTGGAGATTAAATTATGTTAATGCCCAAAAGGGTTAAATTCAGAAAAGCGCAAAGAGGACATTTGAGAGGAAATGCCGGAAGAGGTTTTACGGTAAATTTCGGAACATTCGGATTAAAATCATTAGAGCCGGGATGGATCACAAACAGGCAAATAGAAGCGGCACGTATTGCGCTTACGAGACATATGAAAAGAGACGGAAGAGTTTATATCAGAATTTTTCCGGATAAACCTGTTTCAAAAAAACCCGCTGAGACAAGAATGGGTAAGGGTAAAGGAGCGCCGGAATTTTGGGTTGCGGTTATCAGACCGGGCAGAATTATGTTTGAGATCGACGGAGTATCAAAAGCCGTTGCTGAAGAAGCGTTAAGACTGGCTGCTCACAAATTACCATTAAAGACGAAATTCGTTTCAAGAATTGACTAATATTTCCAAAGATTCAAAATTAAGATTTTAAAAATACATCATGAAAATCAATCAGGTAAGAGAAATGTCACCGGAAGATCTGAAAATATCGCTTAAAGATAATTACGAAGCTCTGCAGAATTTCAGATTTCAGTTAGCAACGGGACAGCTCGAAAATTATAAGTCATTGTCAGCAACCAAAAGGACAATTGCCAGGATCAAAACAATTCTGAAAGAAAAAGAATTAAAAGAGAATGCTTCAAAGTAATATCTAAATTTTATAGAATAACTTAATAAATTTACAGATGTCAGAAGATATAAAAGATGAAACAGCCGAAACACCGGAAGTTAAAACAGAATCAGAAGCTTCAGCCGAAACTACAGAAAATTCAACAGAAAAAGCTCCGGCAGCAGTTTCCGGTACAACTGAAAAGAAAAAAACTTCACACTCAGGTATCAGAAAAACAAGAGTCGGTAAAGTGCTAAGCAATAAAATGGATAAGACTATAATTGTTGGCGAGGAGAAGAAGATAAAACATCCTATATATAAAAAATTTTATAAGAAGACAACCAAATTTGCCGCACACGACCCAGGCAATACCTGTGATATTGGTGATAAAGTAAAAATAATGGAAACAAGACCATTGAGTAAAACAAAAAGATGGAGACTTGTGGAAATAATAGAAAAAGTAAAATAACTCAATTCATATATAATAAAGATTATTAAAAATGATACAGGAAGAAACCAATTTAAGTGTCGCTGATAATTCCGGAGCAAAGTCTGTAAGATGCATCAGAGTGCTCGGAGGATCTGACAGGAGATATGCAGGTGTCGGAGATATTATTGTGGTAACGGTAAAAACAGCGATACCGGGCGGAACAGTGAAGAAAGGCGAAGTATCAAGAGCTGTAATAGTCAGGACAGCAAAAGAAACCAGAAGAAAAGACGGAACATATATTAAGTTCGATGAAAATGCTGCAGTTCTTATAAATAATCAAAACGAGCCAAAGGGTACAAGAATATTCGGACCTGTGGCGCGAGAATTGAGAGACAAACAATTTATGAAAATAATATCATTAGCTCCGGAGGTTATATAATTATGTCAAATAAAACACAAGCAAAAAAGACAAGACTGAAAAAGAATGATACCGTAAAGGTAATTTCAGGAAATTCAAAAGGCGCAGTCGGAAAAGTACTTTTTCTGAATAATGAAAAAGGTTCGCTGATAGTGGAAGGCGTGAACATTGTTCACAGGCATACCAAACCGAGTCAGAAAAGTCCACAGGGCGGTATTGTAAAAAGAGAAGCACCGATTAATATGTCCAATGTAATGCTTATGTGTCCGAAGACAAATAAGCCGACCAGAATAGGGATGCAGGTTATCAATGAAGAATCAACAGGCAAAAAAACTAAAATGAGATTCAGTAAAAAAGCTCAGGAAATAATTATCAGTTAAATCATTTATGGCTAAAACAAAACAAGACAGAAAAAAAGGTTCAGAAGGATCTGAAAAAGATGAAGTCAAAGGTGGCAAGTCTTCCGGTGAATTCAAAGAAGAGAAAGTCGATATAAATCTGCTTCATACATACAGGGATAAAATTGTTCCCGAACTTAAAAAGAAATTCGAATATAAGAATGTAATGCAGGTGCCCAAGCTGGACAAGATCAACATTAATGTTGGGGTCGGTGCGGCAACTACAGATGCGAAACTTATAGACACAAGGGTAAAAGAGCTTGAAGCTATAACAGGTCAAAAGCCGACTATAGTAAAAGCAAAGAAATCGGTTTCAAATTTTAAACTCAGGGAAGGCATGAATATTGGCGTAAAGCTTACATTAAGAAATGCCAGAATGTATGAGTTTCTCGAAAGATTTATACGAATTTCAATACCAAGAGTAAGAGATTTCAGAGGCTTGTCAGATAAGAGTTTTGACGGCAGGGGAAATTACAGTCTCGGCATAAAAGAGCAGATCATATTTCCAGAAATCAATGTAGATAATGTTAACAGAATATCCGGAATGGATATAACATTCGTAACTACGGCAAAGACTGATGAAGAATCGCTTGCATTGTTAAAGGCATTCGGTCTTCCGTTTATAAAAAGACAAACAAATAATTAATTAAAGCTATAATACAATGGCAAGAAAAGCATTAATTGCAAAGCAGAAAAGAAGAGAGAGATTAGTAGAGCAGTATGCAAAGAAGAGAGCGGAATTGAAAGCTAACGGTGATTATGAAGGTTTGCAGAAACTACCGAGGAACAGCAGTCCGTCAAGACTGAATAACAGATGTAACGTAACCGGCAGAGTAAGAGGTTACTACAGAAAATTCGGAATGTCAAGACTTGTATTCAGAGAGTTAGCATTACAGGGAAAAATTCCGGGCGTAATAAAATCAAGTTGGTAAATTAAAAGATTCAGGAGAATTATAAAATGTCAATGACAGATCCTATCGCGGATTATTTAACGAGAGTCCGAAATGCAATTAAGGCCGGAAAGAAAACGGTGGACATGCCGGCATCCAAGTTCAGAGAAGCGATCAGCGTTATCTTAAAGAAGTCATCATTTATTGATGAGTATAAGATCATTGAAACTGAAGATAAGTTCAAAATTCTTTCCGTAAGATTAAAATATAACGACGGAGAGAGTGTGATTATGGGTTTAAAAAGGATCAGCAGACCGGGAATTAGAAGATATGTCGGTCATGAAAAACTTCCGAGAGTCAGGAACGGCTTGGGTGTTGCTATTATTTCCACTTCAAAAGGATTATTAACAGATAAAGAAGCCAGAAATCTAAAAGTTGGCGGTGAAGTTGTCTGTCATATTTGGTAATTAATTAAAAAGTTAAACTGTAAAAGAAATGAGCAGAATAGGTACAAAGCCGATAGCACTTTCAGATAAGGTAAAAGTTACTCAAAAGGGAAAACTAATTGAAGTAACCGGACCGAACGGTACATTGAATATGGAAATTACAGGCGGTATAAGCTTAGAGATAAAAGAAAACGAGATCAATGTAATGAGAGAAGATGATTCAAAGAAAAACAGATCTCTACACGGGTTATACAGATCATTGTTAAATAATATGATCGTCGGAGTTAAAGACGGATTTTCAAAAAAACTGGAATTATCAGGTATTGGATACAGAGCTGAGCTTAAGGGAAAAAATCTGGTCTAGATGCTTGGTTATTCACATCCAACTGTTTTTGTCCCGCCGGCGGAGATCACAATTGAAGTGCCTACTCCGAATGCAATACTTGTAAAAGGCGTAAGTAAAGAACTAGTCGGACTTGTCGCTGCAAAAATAAGATCATTCAGAAAACCTGAGCCTTATAAAGGTAAAGGAATAAAGTTTGAAAATGAAGTGGTCAGAAGAAAAGCAGGAAAGACAGCTGCGAAATAAAATTAATGAGATTTAATATAAAATGAATCAAATACAAAAAAGTAAAAAGAGAAAAGAGAGAATCAGATACCAGATCAGGAAAAAACTGAGAGGTACTTCAGAAGTTCCAAGACTGGTTGTATACAGAAGTCTAGATCATATATATGCGCAGTTAGTTGATGATGTAAATTCGAAAACGCTTTTTACATTATCTACAAAGTCAAAGGAGATAACGGATAAGATCTCAGGATTAAAAGGTAAAGTAGAGAAGAGTAAAATGATCGGAAAGCTGGCTGCGGAAAAAGCAATTTCCGGCAGCATCAGTGCAGTTGTTTTTGACAGAAACGGATATTTGTATCACGGTAGAGTTAAAGCTCTTGCCGATGGAGCCCGCGAAGGTGGTTTAAAATTCTGATTATAATTAGTATATTCCCCGTTCTAATTATGCAGAAAATAAAGATCTAACGACTCTCGGGTCGTCTAATGGCAGGACACCGGCCTTTGGAGCCGTTTGTGGAGGTTCGACTCCTCCCCTGAGAACAAAAATATACAGATGATTTTAAAAGACATTTTAATTTAATGAAAAAAACGAAAAATTTTAAAGCCGGTGAATTAGAACTTAAAGACAAGATGGTTCACATCGGCAGAGTTGCTAAAGTTGTAAAGGGCGGAAGAAGATTCAGCTTTTCTGCTGTTTCAGTAGTCGGCGACGGACACGGTCATGTAGGAATTGGTTTAGGAAAAGCAAATGAAGTTACGGATTCTATCAGAAAAAGCGTAGAGGATGCTAAGAAAAATGTAATTGAAGTTCCTATCATAAAAGGAACAATACCTCATGAGATAATAGGAAAATACGGAGCTGCAAAAGTTATGCTGAAACCTGCTTCACCGGGAACAGGAATAATCGCAGGCGGAGGAGTAAGAGCGGTACTTGAATCTGCAGGAGTTCAGGATGTTTTAACAAAATTATTAGGTTCATCAAATCCGCACAATGTAGTAAAAGCAACAATGAGAGCTTTGTTATTACTGAACGATGCAAAGAAAGTCGCAGACAGAAGAGGCATTACAGTTCAGGAATTATTTGCAAATTAATTTCAGATAAGAAGTCATGTTAAAAATCACACAAACAAAAAGCATAATCGGAAGACTGGAAAAGCAGAAGCGTACTATTGAAGCGCTGGGATTGGGAAGACCAAATTATTTTACCGTGAAAAAAGATACACCTCAGATAAGAGGTATGATCAATGTTGTAAAGCATCTGGTAAAAGTAGAAGAAAATTATAAACAGTAATACTAATTAATAAAACCAAGTTCTTTTTAGTCCTTTGCCCTGAAAATAAGGCCAAAGGAATTTTAATTAAATTTGTAAGTATAAGAAAATTTTTTTAATGGACATTTTAAGTAATTTAAAGTACGCAGAAGGCTCAAGAAAAAAGAGAAAAAGAGTCGGCAGAGGTCAGGGATCCGGACACGGCGGTACCTCAACAAGAGGTCACAAAGGTCAGCATTCAAGATCCGGGGCAAAATTCAGAGCCTGGTTTGAAGGCGGACAAATGCCTTTGCAGAGAAGAGTTCCGAAATTCGGTTTTAAAAATATCAACAGAGTTGAATATTCGGTTTTAAATCTTAATGATATTCAGAAATTGATAGATGACAAGAAAATTCAGGAAACTTCTATTGATAAGGAATATCTTCTGAGGAATAAATTTGTAAAGGGAAAAAATAAACCTTTAAAGATTTTAGGCAACTGTGAGATTAAAGCCAAAATTGATATTACTGCAGATGCTTTCAGTAAGACTGCAATCGAGAAGATTGAAAAAGCAGGAGGAAAAGCAGTAAAATTATGAAGGGATTTTTTGAAAGTTTCAGAAATATTTTTAAAATTGAAGAACTCAGGAACAGGCTTTTATTCACACTTGCAATATTAGTCGTTGTCAGAATTGGCGCGCATATTACATTACCGGGTATAGATGCGACGATACTTGCTGAGGCATCAAAGAATCAGGCTTCTAACACGCTGTTCGGATTATACGATATGTTTGTCGGCGGGGCTTTTCAGAATGCTGCAATTTTCGCATTAGGTATAATGCCTTACATCAGTGCATCAATTATAATTCAGCTTCTCGGAGCGGTTTTTCCTTATTTCCAGAAACTTCAGAAAGAAGGTGAAGAAGGAAGAAAGAAGATCAATCAGCTTACGCGGCTGGGTACAATTCCGGTGGCTGCATTGCAGGCATGGGGCGTTAGTGTTCAGCTCGGATCAAGATCTGTAGGAGATCTAAGCGTGATCAGCCCTGAAATATCCAGCGCATTCTTTACCTTTTCTACGGTTATAATTCTTACCGGAGCTACAGTGTTTATGATGTGGCTTGGTGAACAGATCACAGAGAGAGGTATCGGAAATGGTATTTCACTTATTATTTTTATCGGAATCATAGACAAATTCCCTTATTCTGTATTTGATGAATATCAGTTAGTATCATCAGGTGCCAGGAATATTCTTGTTGAGATCATTTACATAATCGGATTCCTTTTAATAATAGCAGGCGTGATCGCTGTAACAGTTGCTACAAGAAGAATTCCGGTACAATATGCAAAAAGGGTAGTCGGAAGAAAAGTATTCGGAGGTGTTACGCAATATATACCGATGAAAGTGAATTCAGCAGGTGTTATGCCGCTTATATTCGCTCAGTCAATTATGTTTGTGCCAAGTACGGTCCTTTCATTTTTCCCGAACAGCGAATTCATGCAGAGCGTAGCGCAATATTTTGATTATACAAGCTGGTTCTATTCTATAGTTTACGGATTATTAATTGTGTTCTTTACATATTTTTATACTGCGATCGCATTTAATCCGAAAGATGTATCGGACAATATGAAAAAGCAGGGTGGATTTATTCCCGGAGTAAGACCGGGTAAACCGACTTCAGATTATATAGATAATATTTTAACAAAGATAACATTACCTGGCGCAATATTTCTGGCAATAATAGCTATCATACCAACCTTCCTGATGAAGCTTGGGGTAACAACAGGATTGTCACAATTCTTCGGCGGTACAAGTCTGCTGATCATAGTAGGTGTAGCGCTTGATACATTACAGCAGATTGAATCACATCTGCTGATGAGACATTATGACGGATTTATGAAATCAGGTAAAATTAAATCCAGAAGATAAGTTTCCGAATGTCATTAATAAAGAGCGATAAAGAAATTGATCTGATCAGAGAAAGCAGTAAAATTGTTGCAGGAGTTTTTGAACATCTTAAGGATCATATAAAGGAAGGAATCACTACTTCGGAAATTGATAAAATGGTTGAAGAATTTATTTTATCCAAAGACGGAATTCCGGCATTTAAAGGTTACAAAGTCGGTAAGAGAGTTTTTCCGGCAAGCAGTTGTATATCAGTAAATGATGAGGTGGTTCACGGAATTCCAGGAGACAGGAAACTTGTAAATGGCGATATAGTCTCTGTAGATGTTGGAGTAAAGAAAAACGGTTATTTCGGAGACAGTGCATATACATTCAAGGTTGGGGAGACGACATCAAGAGTTAATAAGTTATTGAAGATAACAGAAGAGTCATTATATAAAGGAATCGAAAAAGCAATCGATGGAAACGAAGTAAATGATATTTCAGTAGCAATACAGAATTATGTAGAGGGTTCGGGTTATGGAGTTGTGAGAGCGCTGGTCGGGCACGGAATAGGAAAAAATTTACACGAAGAGCCTTCAGTTCCGAATTTTTATACACCGAATTCAAGACAGAAGCTATTTGAAGGAATGGTAATAGCGATAGAACCGATGGTAAATTACGGAACGTATGATGTAGTTCAGGATAGAGACGGCTGGACGATCAGAACAAAAGACGGCGAACCGTCAGCGCATTTTGAACATACGGTACTGATAAAAAAAGGAAAAGCTGAGATATTAACTAAATGTTAATATCTTAACATTAAAAAGATATATGGCAAAGCAGGATGCAATAAAAGTTGACGGGATAATTTCTGAAATTCTGCCAAACACCAATTTTAAAGTAAAATTGGAAAACGGTCATGAAATACTTGCGCATATTTCAGGTAAAATGAGAATGAATTATATCAGGATATTACAGGGAGATAAAGTAACGGTGGAGTTATCGCCTTATGATCTTACAAAGGGCAGAATTACATACAGATATAAATAATTTAAAATACATAAAATTACATAACAGTCATGAAAGTGCGAAGTTCAGTAAAGAAAATGTGTTCAAAATGTAAAATCATCAGAAGGAAGGGTGTAGTGAGAGTAATATGCACAAATCCGAAACACAAACAAAGACAGGGATAAAAATTTTTTTATAATTATAATATTTCAGGAGAAATAGTTTGGCAAGAATAGCAGGAGTAGATCTTCCAAAAAACAAGAGAGTGGTAATCGGATTAATGTCAATATTCGGCATTGGTAAATCCACTTCACAAAAGATACTTGCAAAAGCGGGTATAAGTGAAGACAAAAAAGTTTCACAGCTTTCTGACGACGAAGTTAACCAGATCAGAGCAGAGATCGGAGCTGAGACCAAGGTTGAAGGTTCTTTGAAATCTGAGATAGCCATGAACATAAAAAGGCTGACTGATATCGGAACATACAGAGGCAGAAGACACAGAAGAGGATTACCGGTAAGAGGACAAAGGACGAAGACTAATGCCAGGACGAGAAAAGGTAAGAGAAAAACTGTTGCAGGCAAAAAGAAAGCAGCAGCTAAGAAATAACAGTTAAGTAATTTAAGAAAGACTGTTACATAAAACTAAGATTATTAAAGTTATAAAAAAATAAATATACTAATTTGGCAAAGAACTTTAAAAAAACCAAGAAGAAAATAAATGTGGAAGCAAACGGAGTAGCGCACGTCAAAGCTACATTCAATAACGTTATAGTCACATTAACCGATCTTTACGGTAATACAATATCGTGGGCATCTTCGGGAAAAATGGGATTCAAGGGATCAAAGAAGAACACCCCATTCGCTGCTCAGCTTACAGCTGAAAGCGCTGCAAAAGCTGCAATTGATCTGGGAATGAAAAAAGTTGAAGTTTTAATAAAAGGAGTCGGCTCCGGCAGAGATGCAGCAGTAAGATCTCTTAACACAGCCGGTCTTGAGGTTACGTCTATAAAAGATATAACGCCATTACCGCATAACGGATGCAGACCTCCTAAAAAGAGAAGACAATAATTTCAGAAAAGAATTTAATAAAGAAAAATAATATAAATGGCAAGATATACAGGCGCTAATTGTAAATTGTGTCGCAGAGAGAAGCAAAAATTATTCCTAAAAGGAACTAAATGCTTTTCGGATAAATGTCCTATTGAAAACAGAAATTATCCGCCCGGGCAGCATGGGTTCTCAAAAAGATCAAGAATGACTGACTATGCAGTACAGCTTCGTGAGAAGCAAAAAGTCAGAAAGACTTACGGAGTTCTTGAAAATCAATTCAGAAGATATTTTGAAGCTGCAAACAAGAAAACCGGAGTCACCGGTGATAACTTAGTTAAACTGCTGGAAAGAAGACTGGACAATACAGTTTACAGACTTGGTCTTGCTCCTTCAAGGAAGTCAGCAAGACAGCTGATCTTACACAGACATTTCACAGTAAACGGAACAGTAGTAAATATTCCGTCATATCTTTTAAAGTCAGGTGATCTTATACAGGTAAGGGAAAAAAGCAAGAAGCTTGATATAATTCATGATTCTATGAAGAGAATTAAAGATAATATGCTTCCTACCTGGCTAAATCTGGATAAGGCGAATTTACAGGGAGTATTTATGAAAGAGCCGGAGAGATCCGATGTTCAGTTTATAGGCAATGAACAGCTGATAGTCGAGCTGTATTCAAAATAATTTTTTTTAAAAATAAACAAAGAGTATATAATGAAAATTAATAATTTTCAAATGCCGGAATCAATTGTAAAAGAAGAATCAACTTATACTGATAAATTCGGAAGGTTTATTATGCAGCCTCTTGAAAGAGGATACGGAGTAACGCTTGGCAATTCTTTAAGAAGGATACTAATTTCATCTCTTCCGGGTACGGCAATAATAGCTATTAAGGTCAATGATGCGCCGCATGAGTTCACGACATTAAAAGGAGTAGTGGAAGATCTTTCCGAAATAATATTAAATCTTAAAGAAGTCAGATTTAAGGACATTACAAATAAATCTTCAAAAATAGAATTTACATTAAAAGGTCAGCATGTATTTACTGCAAAAGATATTCAGGATAATACAGCTGATTTTGAAATATTAAATCCGGAAAAACATATTGCAACTCTTAACAAAGATGCGAATCTGAATATTGAGATCAGAATGGGATCAGGATTTGGTTATGTGCCTTCTGATGACAATAAGCTGGCAAATTTACCGCTTGAGTTTATTTATGTAGATTCAATATTTTCGCCTGTATCAAAAGCAAATTATATAATCGAAAATACAAGAGTAGGAAAGCGAACGGATTATGAAAAGCTTATTCTTGAGATTACGACTGACGGATCAATTAATCCTGAAGATGCACTTGTAAATTCAGCAAGATTAATGCAGGAGCACATTGATATGTTCCTGAATTTAAATCCGGAAAACGTTAAAAAGCAGGAAGAGCCTGTAAGAACAGAAAAAGATGAAGAGCATGAAATGATAAAGAAAATTCTTCTTATGCCGGTAGACGAACTGGACCTTTCAGTAAGATCACAAAACTGTTTAAGATCAGCGAATATAAAAACTATATCAGATCTTGTAAGTAAGAATGAAGGTGAAATGCTGCATTACAGAAATTTCGGCAGAAAATCCCTTGCCGAACTTGGAGAATTAATTGAGAATTTCGGGCTTACATTCGGAATGGATGTTGATAAATATCTTAAAGAAGAAACAACTGTATAATATAATTTTTAATTTAGAAAATTTAGAAGAGATATATGGTACATAGAAAAAAAGGCAGAAAGTTAAGCAGAACAGCCAGCCACAGAAAAGCATTGTTATCAAATCTTTCAATTTCATTGATACTGAATAAAAGGATTAAGACCACTGAAGCAAAAGCAAAGGAATTAAGAAGATTCATTGAGCCTTTGGTTGCAAAAGCTAAGAGAGCGTTAAAGTATCAGGACTCTTCACCTGAAAGGGGAATTCATCTTAGAAGAGAAGCGAGAAAATTCCTTAATCATAAAGAGGCTTTAATCATACTTTTTGACGAGATCGGTGCAAAGGTCGGAGACAGACCGGGCGGATTTACAAGAGTACTTAAAACCGGGAACAGATACGGTGACGGAGCAAGGACTGCGATTATAGAATTTGTTGATTACAATTATATTAAAGCTAAAGAAGAAAAAGACAAGGAAAAATCTGATGCAGCTGATTCGAAATCCACTTCCGAGGAATCCAAGACGAAACCAAAAGCAAAGAAGAAAGAGACAAATACCTTAATTGAGAAAAAGTCCGGGACAGTAATGAAAAAGAAGGATAAATATCAGGATGATAAAACAGAAGTGAAAAAAGGAAAAAAAGCAAAAGTTAAGGATGCAGATCCCGAAATAAAAAAAGCCGGAAAAGAAAAAGAACCAATATCCGAAAACAAAGAGAATAAAGATACAAACTGATAGTTTTATTTCTATCCTTAACTGATTCATAAATTTTAAATTTTATATTGTCGGTTAAGGATTTTTTATTTTAAAATAAATTTTAAAAAAACTATGAAAATATTATCAGCGGAATTTATAAAAAGCATATTTGATCTCAGGGCCCTACCGAATTCAGTATTATCCGAGTTTGTATTTGTAGGAAGATCAAATGTAGGTAAGTCGTCTTTGATTAATATAATTTGTAATAAAAAGAAACTTGCAAAAATAGGTTCAGTTCCGGGAAAAACCAGGCAGTTAAATTATTTCCTCATTAATGAAAAATTTTATCTTGTTGACTTACCGGGATACGGATATGCAAAAGTACCGGAACAAATCAGAGCAGGCTGGAGAAAACTTGTAGAGGATTATATCAGTGAAAGACAGAACGTTAAGCTGGTATTTGTATTAATAGATTCAAGGCATGAGCCGACTTATCTGGATGAATTAATGGTAAGCTGGCTTGAATATTACGAGATCCCTTTTGCAGTTATACTTACCAAGTCAGATAAGATCTCCCCAAATAAAATGCAGAAGCAAATTTACAGATCTTCAAAGATAGTTAACAACGAAGATCTCTGTATTGATTACATACCATTTTCCACTATTACCGGAGAAGGAAAAAACGAAGTTATAAAACTCATTGAGGATTATCTCGATGCATAAAGAATAACCAGAAAAAATTTACCATACCGGTTTTAAACATAAATAAAAGAATGTATAAAGTACTGGTATCAGACGACGTTGACCCCTCCGGAATCAAGAAACTTTCCGAAAAAAAATTCTTTGTAATATATAAGCCCGGCATTTCGAATGAATTGATTTTTTCCGATTATAAGGACTTTGATATTTTAGTAATAAGGAGTATCAGAATAATTGACAGGTCATTTTTGGATAAAGTTAATTTCAGACTAATTGCAACATGCTCAAAAGGAACTGATCACATTGATTTAAAATACGCATCTCTAAAAAGATAAAAGTAATTAATGCGGAAGAGGGAAATACTGTTTCAGCAGCAGAGCATACGCTTGCGCTGATTTTAAATATATATAAAGGGATTTCAATTTCCGAAAATAAAATCAGGAAGAATAAATTCAGTGATACGGGATTCAGGAGAAATGAACTTGCAGGAAAAACCATAGGTATTATCGGCTTCGGGAAAGTAGGAAGCAAGGTAGGAAAATTTTGCAAAGCATTCGGAATGAAAGTACTTGCGAATGACACTGACAGATCAGTAATTGAAAAGAATAAAAGATTTAAATTTGTGAAGCTCAAAACTTTACTTGAAAATTCTGACATAGTAACGCTCCATATTCCATTAAATACTAAGAACAGTAATTTTTTTTCTGAAGAGAAATTCAGTCATTTAAAAAATGATTGTGTTTTTATAAACACATCACGAGGCGGAGTTACAGATGAAATAAGCCTGATAAAAATTCTAAAAAGTAAAAAAATAAGATATGCAGGACTGGATGTTTTTAAAAACGAACCATTGATAAACCCTGAATTTATAAGGCTTGAAAACACATTGATAACAAATCACACCGCGGGAAAAACAGAAGAAAGCAGAAGAAGAATTTCCGGATATATATTCGATAAAATCAGCAGAACCTTTGAATAATATATGCTTGACTATTCCAAATGTATATTATATTTTTGATAAATTTTTATAAAGAAACTTAATTACGAAAATCTATATTGACAAGTTACAACATTAGTAGTATATTTATTTAAACTATTATACCAACCCTTAAGATTATTGCAACGAATTTTCAAACAAAATTTTACTATTAATTAATATTATTAAACAAAAAGGAGAAAAACATGTTACAGAAATTACTTACTTTATTAGTTCTAGTGATGTTTATTTCTGTTGGGATTGTTCAGTCAAAAGATGACAGAACAAACAGAACAGAAAGAACACACAAAGTTTCAGACGGATCTGAGATTTATGACAACACAAATAATTATCAGCCAAAATTCGGTTCAACTTATTATCCACCTGTACACGGTGCTTCATTAACCTATACATTCTCTAATACGGGTGTATTCACAGTTTATGATCTTCAGTCAAACGGAGTGCCAATGCAAATCTGGCAGGATCCTTTAACACCGGCTAACGTTCACGCAACTTTCATGTATTCAACTGAAGCAGGATTTGCATCAAGGAATTGCGCATATATGTTCAGTAATGACGGCGGCGCTACATGGACATTTTTAGGTGATGTTCCCAATACCGGAAGAAGCGGATTCCCAGCTATTTCCGGATACACAAGCGGCGGTGCTGTTATTGCAAATCATAACAATACAAACGGTACAACCACCAGAGCAAAAACTTATTTTGATGCAGGCGCAGGATTCGGTGTATTTACAGAATCAGATCCGGGTGATGCAGCAGGCGCACAGTCAATCTGGCCTAGAGTTGTCGGTATCGGATCAGACAGACAGGTTATTGCTTCATCTATAAACGGTCAGGTACTTTCATATACAAATTCTTCTGTCAATGGTACCTGGAGCGGATTTGCTGAATTCCCCGGAGATCAGGCGGAAACATATTCTTTATCAGTTGCTCCAAACGGAACTATCGGTCATGCTTTCATAGGTGCCGGAGACGGTGTTAATGATAATGATGTATTCTACAGATCCTCAGCAGATAACGGAGTAACATGGACTGCACCGCAAAGAATCTGGGACTGGAACGAAGCTACTGATTCTTTAGGCTGCTTAAGAGGTGTATCATTAGTAATGGGTAATAACAATCAGCCATATGTTGTTTTCAATATTTCTATTCTGACATTAGCAGGTTTCTTTCCTGAAACACCATCTTCAATCAGATTATGGTCACCTGCAGTTAACGGCGGAACACCTATTATAATGGCAGACCAATCAACAGTACCGTTCTTCCCAAACAGAGGTCAGGTAGGAGATGCTTTCTTACCAATTTGCAGACCTTCAATCGGAAGAGGTTCGACAGGAGACGGATTATACTGCGCATTTAGTGCTACTACTGGTGAATACGGAACTGATACCAGCGCATATTATGCAGTATGGTTCTCTTATTCCGGTAACAACGGAGCTACATGGTCAGCACCTGAAAGAGTAACACCAACTACTCCTGTAAGAGACTGGAGATTTGTAAGTGTATCTCAGGTAAACAATACAACAGGCGGAGCAACTTTAGTTCAAATGCTTGTACAAAGTGATTCATTAGCAGGAACTCACGTTAACGGTTCTCCAATTGGAAGCGGTGAAGCTATCGGAATCAGAACAAACGTTCAGGTAGGTATCAATAACATTTCCAGCGTAGTCCCGGGTGATTTCAGCTTAGCACAAAACTTCCCGAATCCATTTAACCCAACAACAAATATCAGATTTGATATAAGAAATACATCAAATGTAACACTGAAGGTTTATAATGCAAACGGACAGGAAGTTGCAACATTGGTAAACAATGAAGTTGTAACTCCAGGAACAAAAGAAGTTACATTTATCGGAAATAATCTGAGCAGCGGTATATACTTCTATACCTTATTTGCCGGAGACTTTAAGGAAACAAAGAAAATGATGTTGATTAAATAAGATTTAATTGTTTAATCACAAATAAAATATTAACGACCCTCATGAAATACAAGAAATTGTATTTTAATGAGGGTTTTTTAAAATAAGAAGATGAATCAAAACATTATTAAATTAAATTTTTTCTTAAACTAAGGGGGAAAAATGACAAACACATTAAAAATTACTCTTTCCCTTCTGATTGTACTTTGTTTGACTTACAGTAACAATTATGCATTTGACAAACAGGGAACAACAGGGAAAATCACAGGCAGAGTTATTGATGCTAAAGATAAAGGACCATTAACCGGAGCAACAGTTAAAATTGATGGTACAAATCTTGGAGCTATCACTGACGAGAGCGGTGAATACACAATCCTCAATGTTGAAGTAGGTGATTATACAGTCACTGCTACTTATATCGGTTATGACGCTCAGGCAATTCCGGGTGTAAAAGTATCAGCAGACTTAACTACAAGAGTCGATTTCTCGCTTTCAATTGAAGGCGGAGCAATCGTAACAGACGAAATTGTTATTACCGGAAAAAGGAATGCAATTTCACCTGACCAAAGCGGTAAGATCATTGGTCAGGAATTTATTGACAACAGCGGTGTAAGAGGCATTGAAAATATTGCTTCTACAACTGCTGGAGTTGTACAGGATGAAAGAGGAACAGACATAAACATCAGAGGCGGCCGGGCAAATCAAACTGCTGTTATAATTGACGGTGTACTTACAACTAACCCTCTTGATGGTTCTTCAAATTCATTTGTTTCAAACAACGTTCTTGAAGAAATGGCAGTATTAACAGGCGGATTCAGCGCGGAATACGGTAACGTACTCAGCGGTGTTATCAATGTTACTACTAAGGGCGGTACAGACAGATTCTCAGGAACTATCGAAGGTATCACAGACGCTTTTTTAAGTAAAGATGCATCACAGGGATATAATATTTATAATCTTTCTTTTGGAGGACCGCTTATTCCTACCAAAGATTTAGCAAGAGCTATTAATTTCTACGGCGGTTATGAAAGAAATTATTCACTTGTTTATAATCCAAGCTGGGTAGCAGATCAGCTTAATTTAGGTAATAATGTTTTACCTGAATATGATCTGAAAAGATGGTCAGCAAACGGAAAAATCAATATTGATTTGCAGGAGTTCAATAAAGACCTACCTGTTCAGTTAAGATTTGGAACAAGTCTTGCATCTACAGACAGAAGAGGGTTTATTCAATCCTATATGTTATTTAATGCTAAGAGAAATCCTTTAATTACAGAAGAATCTCAGCAGTATTATGGTAAAGTAAATCACCAGCTCAATTCCAAACTTTTCTATGAATTACAGTTCAGTTATTTTAAGGCGGACTATAATGAAGGAGATAAAGAATTCGGAAATGATCTTTATGCCTACGGAGATCCTTCGAGAGTACCCGGTCTAACAACACCCGGCGGTTCTCGTGGATTTGATGAATACGGTCTATTCGCACAATATAACAGAGTGAGAAGTTACTATGAAGAAAGCGCAATTTCATACTTAGGCGGTACTTTAAACCTTACCACTCAGTTAAAAAACAATGAATTAAAATTCGGAGGTGATTTTAAATATCATACCGTTAGATATATTGACGTAAGACCTAACGGAATGTATAACTTCAGAAACGCTTCTGAGGAACAGCAGCTGGCAGTATTTAACGGCGGTACAGGAATATCCAATAACTACGGATTAGGTCCTGTCTTTAATGCTGCAACAAACAGACTTGAGATACAGGAAGTAGATGATGGTGTCGACGGAGCTAAAAATCCTATAATTGCCGCATTATATTTACAGGACAAAGTGGAATTTAAAGATTTTACTTTGAATGCAGGTATCAGATGGGATTATCTGGATGCTAACTCCTGGAGAGTTAAAGATCTTGCAAACATTGCAGGAGCTGACGGGGTCCTCGGAGATGATGATTTCACAGATGACAGCGAACCTACTTCAACATTCAGTCCAAGATTAGGTATGTCATTTCCTGTAACAAACAACACAGTATTCCATGCTCAATACGGAAAATTTATACAGCTTCCGCAGTTAGAATATCTTTATAACGGAAGAGCTAATTTAGAATACTGGGTCAACAGCGCAGGTTTTTCAGGATCTTTTGGTAATCCTAATTTAAAACCTGAAAAAACTACATCATATGAAATCGGTATCAAGCAGCAGGTTGGTGACAGATTATCCATGGATCTGACAGCTTATTATAAAGAAACAGAAGATCTTATCGGTATTAAAAAATATCCTCAGCTTCCTAATCAGATCCAGGTTTATGCAAATCAGGATTACGGAACTATAAGAGGAGTTGATCTTTCTTTTGATATGAGAAGAACCAACAGATTATCTATAAATATTGCACTTGGAATGGCATTTGCATCAGGAACCGGTTCTGATCCGACATCAGCTCAAACAGCAGCATGGTTAGGAGAAAGACAGCCAAAATTCACATCACCTCTTGACTTTGATCAAAGATGGACGGGTGTACTTAATGCTGACTACAGGTTCGGAAGAACTGACGTACCAAAAGGTTTCTGGGGAGATGTGCTTTCTCAGTTTGGTGTAAACATGCTTTATTCATTCAACAGCGGCAGACCTTATTCATCAAAATCCAATGATCAGGATCCTTTCGCCTCAACCGGCGCAGGAGCTGCTCTTATTTCACCTATCAACGGAGTTTACGGACCATGGAATAACAGTATGGATTTAAAAATTGATAAAACATTCTCATTCTTAGATAACAAGCTTGACCTGAATGCATATGTTTATATTATCAATGTTTTCAATTCAGAGCTTGTAAACGATGTTTGGGACAGCAGCGGTCAGCCGGGTTCAACAGGATATTTAAATTCAGAACCAGGAAAAAACACCATACAATCATTTAATAATCCAAACGGAACGATACCGACTACCTCAGATGAGTATGTCAGAAGATATACTCTAAGATCACTGGATATTGGCAATTACGGACCTCCAAGACAATTTAGATTTGGATTAAGATTAAATTTCTAAACAAAAACTATTGCCGGTTAACATAGAAATATGTTAACCGGTAATTATTGATACTAATGTTTTTTGTTTACCAAATTATTATAAATATAAATAGAAACTACAATGATTAAAAAAATATTAATTTTTCTAATACCGATTGTCCTTGTGTTTGCATACGGTTTTAAGCCAAAGGATAAACCGGATAGAAGTAACACGGAAAACAATACTCCCAGCAGGATATTGCCGAATCAGGTATCTGCCGTGACTTCAGTGAAACTGGAGGCAAATCAGATCAGTACCTGGTTCAGAACAAACGGTTCCTTTAACAGAAATCCCACTACAGGTAATGCCGGTTTTGAATGGCCAAAAGGTCAGTCAAGATTCGCCAGATATGCATCGGGGATCTGGATCGGAGCAATAGTAGGAAATGATACTTTAGTTTGTGTAGCTGAGTATGATTATGAATATTTACCCGGTTATATAGACGATCAGGGTAACCCGCAGGGAAAGGATGATGATAATTACAGAATATACAACATCTCCAGTACAGACACATCCGATTACGGACCATGGAGAACCACAGCATCTCAGCAGGGAGCGTATCTCGACAGTTTAGGCAATCCTCTTCTGCTCGGATCACAGACACAGTTCTATTCATACACTGACGGCTATCCCGAAGCTCACGCCAACAGAGCCGGAAGTACAGCTCCTTTAAAAGCGGTCATACTTCAGACCAACTGGTCCTATGCAGTTAACGGACCGCTCAGCAGTATGTCTTTTTCGGAATTCAGAATAATTAACAGAAGCAATCAGCCGTGGAATCAGTGCTATATTGCATTATGGACTGATGATGATGTCGGCGTAGGCGGCGATGACGCAGTTTCAGTAGATACAGTACTTAATCTTGGTATTACATATAACTTCACAAATAATGACGGAGATTACGGCGCAGCTCCTCCTGCAGTAGGATTTGATTACTTCAGAGGTCCTATCGTGCCGGGTACAGCAGATGATACAGTAAGTTATTACAGTCCTCCGGGCAGTACTAACCTTGTTATTAAACCGGGTTTTAAGGAATTAGGAGTAACAGCTTTTAATATGTACACTAACGGAAATCCAAGCATTGGCGATCCTTCAAATGTCACGGAAACATACCGGAATTTAAGAGGATTAAGAAGAGACGGAACACCATGGATTAATCCGTTAACAAATCAGGTAACTCCATTTGCATTCTCAGGTAAACCTGAATCGCAAACGGGATGGAATGAATCTGACAATGGTGACAGAAGATTTATGCAGTGTTCAGGTCCGCTGGTAGTCCAGCCCGGTGATACACAGTCGATCATTGTAGGTCAGGTGATCGCCCGCGGAAGTTCAAATCTTGAAAGCGTAAGAGCATTAAGACAGGCAGACGCTCTTGCCCAGAGAATATTTGACAACAATTTCCAGGTACCGGATGCAGCTCCATGTCCGACAGTACTTCCATATGCGCCCGGTAACGGAAAGATATATCTTTCATGGGATGATAAGACCGAAAGAATAAAGATCCCGAATAAACTCTCCGGGGGAGAATATAAATTCCAGGGATATAATGTATATGCAATCAGAACAGGAACAAACGGATCGAATGAAGCGGACAGAAAACTTATAATGACATTTGATATTGATGACGGAATACAGGATATACAGGACAGTATATTCCAGGAGCAGTTCGGAACCTATGTGTATTACGTAGTTCAGAAAGGCACTGATAACGGAATATCGAGATATATAGTAATAGATAAGGATAATATAAATAATTTATTCCTCGTATCGGGAACGCCTTACACCTTTGCAGTAACGTCATATTTCTACGATGCACTGGGCGGTCCATTCTCAGCACCGAAAGTAAACGAATCGCCTATAACTTCATGCGTACTGACGGTAACGCCGCAGGCACTGACCTCAGGCACCCAGGTAAATTACGGATTAGGCGATACGATATATACAAATCAGAGAGATCTCGGCGTGATGCCATTAGTAGTGGAGCCGTTAAATCTGATAACAGCAGAATATACGTCTACCTACGGCGGCACGGCAGCAAATCCGACGTGGTCATTAGACAGAACGATCGGCGGATCAACAGAGAGAGTTCTTACAGATCAGCTGGACTTTACGGGAACACAGGATACAGCCAAGACAGTAAACGGATTCCTGCTTGTTCATCAGACGATAAGAGATTCAGGAATAGTAAGAGATCCTGATGACAATCAGCGTGTGAATAATAACATTCCGACCTATACAAGACTGCGCGGCTGGACATACGAACCGGCTGGTAATATCTTTTTCAGAGGTCCTGACACATTAGCGATAACAACAGCAAAAGTAATAACGAACAGACAGTTTGACAGCAGATCACTTGGTATGAGTTTCCCGACACAGGGAAGATTTAACAACTTCAGATCAAGGATCACAGCAAACGGAGTACAGTTCAATGAAGGTACAGGCGCGAACACATTAATGACGGGCGGTCCTTTAAGAAAGGTACAGTTTGTATTCGGTGAGACCTCAAAGGCATACAGATATGCTCCGGCTGTAAACGTACTTCAGACAGATACAAATTTGTCAGTAATTCCTTACAGGGATATGGTAGATGTGCCATTCAGCGTATATTCGGCAGACGAGCTTGATTCAACAGGCGGCGCACCGAGAAGACTGAACATAGCATTTGTAGATTCTGATGCAGACGGATCATGGAATCCTGACGAGACCGGCTTAGGCAGGTATCAGTTCACATATGTCCTGACATCGAGTTACAGCGAGACACCGAATGCTAACTATGTAAGCCGCGGCGGACAGCCGATCAATCGGGGCTCAACCAAATCCGACATTCGGATTTACTGCAATGGATGTGATGTATGCATGGCTTCCGAGACGTGCAACGGCAGGCAGCATGTGGACAGCGGGTGATAAGCTGACAGTATATCCATACAGGATCACGCGTCCAAGCTTTGTACCGGGCGTTCCGATCAAATATTCATGGAAAGTGGAAGGTACCCAGACAGGCAATACAGAGCTTGCCAAGAATCAGATGAATAATATAAAGGTATTCCCGAACCCGTATTACGGCGGTCAGTCATTAGAGACGGATCCGTTTGCCAGGTTCATATATTTCAGCAATCTTCCGTCGACGTGTGATATATACATATACACATTGAGCGGAGTGCTGGTGAGAAAGTTATCAAGAAACAACAGTGATCCGAATAATTCACTGGAGCAATGGGATTTACAGAACTCGGATCAGATCCCGGTAGCAAGCGGTATGTATATAGTCTTTGTGGACGGCGGTTCACTGGGCAGCAAAACGCTTAAGGTAGCCATATTTACACCAACAGAGAGAATACAAACATTCTAATAATAATTTAAAGCGCCTGTGAAGCCAAAAGCAGAACAGGCGCTAAAATAAAAAAGATATTTTAAAATAAGGAGCAATTAACATGAGAAATAAATACTTAAATATATTTGTAATCATACTGCTATTCTCGAGTATAACAGGTGTTTTTGCAGGTCCTAAGAATAAGTACGGCTTGTCGGCAGCGACAGAGTTATTAATACCGGTAGGTTCGGTGAGTACTGCCTTAGGCGGTTCAAACCTTGCAACGGTATCAGGACTGGACGCAATACACTGGAATCCGTCGGGATTGGCGACTATGACAGGGAAGACAGGAGAAGCAATGTTTTCCAACCAACAATATATAGCAGACATAGATGTAAATTATTTTGCAGGCGCATATAAATTACCTAATGTCGGAACATTTGCCATATCACTAAAGGCATTAAGCTTCGGAGACATAGAAATAACAACTGTAAACAATCCTGAAGGAACGGGCGAGACATATTCCCCGACCTTTCTAATCAGCGGTCTGAGTTATGCAAGAGAGATGACTGACAGGATATCCTTCGGCGCTACAGCGAAGATCATCTATAACAAGATAACAAATGAAACAGCAAGCGGAATGGCGTTTGACTTTGGTCTGACATATAATGTGACCGGAAGCGGACTGAGATTTGGAGTAGCTCTTAAGAATCTCGGACCGAGCATGAAGTTTTCGGGACAGGATCTGGAGCAGTTTTTCCAGCCGCCGGGAACACAGGCAGGGACACAGTCAGAGCCGAGAATGACAGAGCTTGCTGATTTTGAACTTCCGACTGCATTGTCACTCGGACTCAGCTATGACTTCAGACTTGACAAGACAAACAATCTGATGCTTCACGGCACGTTTCAGAATAACAGCTTTGCAACCGATGATTACAATTTCGGATTGGAATATAATTACAATAAGCTGATATATCTAAGAGGCGGCTATCAGATCACAAACGATACACAGGATGACAGGTTATTCACCGGTCCGAGCTTTGGAGCAGGATTTAACTATAACGCCAGCTCAAGTTTCAATATCGGGTTTGACTATGCATACAGAGTCACTGATAAATTTGACGCTAATCAGTTCTTTACTATTCTTTTAGGTTTCTGATTTTTTTAAACAGAGTTAAAAGATTTCAACCCTCACTAAATCAGTTATAAATAAATATTTTATCCAGTGTATTCTTTAAAGGATACACTGGGTAAATTTTAATTGTATGTAAACTCTCATAGTTTCCATTTATTTTTTTATAAACCCTCGTTATTTGCAGACCCTTATAGTTTATAAACAGAAAGAAGTAAACCCTCATGAATTATAAATTTATAAATAGTAATAAAATATTGCTCAAAAACAGATCATACATTACCTTCTGAAATCAGTTCTTTATAATTTGATATTTAGAAAAGTGTGCGGAAGAAGAAAAGCAAAAAATACATTTATTCACACATAAAATATTTTGAAAAGAAGGAGGATATAACAATGCTCAAAAAATTACTTTTATTTCTAATACCGATTGTCCTTGTGTTTGCATACGGTTTTAAGCCAAAGGACAAACCGTATAGAAGTAACACGGAAAACAATACTCCCAACAGGATATTGCCGAATCAGGTATCTGCCGTGACTTCAGTGAAACTGGAGGCAAATCAGATAAGCACCTGGTTCAGAACAAACGGTTCCTTTAACAGAAATCCCACTACAGGTAATGCCGGTTTTGAATGGCCAAAAGGTCAGTCAAGATTCGCCAGGTATGCATCGGGGATCTGGATCGGAGCTGTAGTAGGAAATGACACTTTAGTTTGTATAGCGGAATATGATTATGAATATCTGCCCGGATACATTGACGATCAGGGTAACCCTCAGGGAAAGGATGATGATAATTACAGAATATACAACATCTCCAGTACAGACACATCCGATTACGGACCATGGAGAACCACAGCATCTCAGCAGGGAGCGTATCTCGACAGTTTAGGCAATCCTCTTCTGCTCGGATCACAGACACAATTTTATTCATACACTGACGGTTATCCCGAAGCGCATGCGAATAATGCCGGAAGTACAGCGCCATTAAAAGCGGTCATACTTCAGACCAACTGGTCATATGCAGTTAACGGACCGCTCAGCAGTATGTCTTTTTCGGAATTCAGAATAATTAACAGAAGCAATCAGCCGTGGAATCAGTGCTATATTGCATTATGGACTGATGATGATGTCGGCGTAGGCGGCGATGACGCAGTTTCAGTAGATACAGTACTTAATCTTGGTATTACATATAACTTCACAAATAATGACGGAGATTACGGCGCAGCTCCTCCTGCAGTAGGATTTGATTACTTCAGAGGTCCTATCGTGCCGGGTACAGCAGATGATACAGTAAGTTATTACAGTCCTCCGGGCAGTACTAACCTTGTTATTAAACCGGGTTTTAAGGAATTAGGAGTAACAGCTTTTAATATGTACACTAACGGAAATCCTAGCGTTGGAGATCCTTCAAATGTCACGGAAACTTACCGGAATTTAAGAGGATTGAGAAGAGACGGAACACCATGGATTAATCCGTTAACAAATCAGGTAACTCCATTTGCATTCTCAGGTAAACCTGAATCGCAAACGGGATGGAATGAATCTGACAATGGTGACAGAAGATTTATGCAGTGTTCAGGTCCGCTGGTAGTCCAGCCCGGTGATACACAGTCGATCATTGTAGGTCAGGTGATCGCCCGCGGAAGTTCAAATCTTGAAAGCGTAAGAGCATTAAGACAGGCAGACGCTCTTGCCCAGAGAATATTTGACAACAATTTCCAGGTACCGGATGCAGCTCCATGTCCGACAGTACTTCCATATGCGCCCGGTAACGGAAAGATATATCTTTCATGGGATGATAAGACCGAAAGAATAAAGATCCCGAATAAACTCTCCGGGGGAGAATATAAATTCCAGGGATATAATGTATATGCAATCAGAACAGGAACAAACGGATCGAATGAAGCGGACAGAAAACTTATAATGACATTTGATATTGATGACGGAATACAGGATATACAGGACAGTATATTCCAGGAGCAGTTCGGAACCTATGTGTATTACGTAGTTCAGAAAGGCACTGATAACGGAATATCGAGATATATAGTAATAGATAAGGATAATATAAATAATTTATTCCTCGTATCGGGAACGCCTTACACCTTTGCAGTAACGTCATATTTCTACGATGCACTGGGCGGTCCATTCTCAGCACCGAAAGTAAACGAATCACCTATAACTTCATGCGTACTGACGGTAACGCCGCAGGCACTGACCTCAGGCACCCAGGTAAATTACGGATTAGGCGATACGATATATACAAATCAGAGAGATCTCGGCGTGATGCCGCTGGTAGTGGAGCCGTTAAATCTGATAACAGCAGAATATACATCGACCTACGGCGGCACGGCAGCAAATCCGACGTGGTCATTAGACAGAACGATCGGCGGATCAACAGAGAGAGTTCTTACAGATCAGCTGGACTTTACGGGAACACAGGATACAGCCAAGACAGTAAACGGATTCCTGCTTGTTCATCAGACGATAAGAGATTCAGGAATAGTAAGAGATCCTGATGACAATCAGCGTGTGAATAATAACATTCCGACCTATACAAGACTGCGCGGCTGGACATACGAACCGGCTGGTAATATCTTTTTCAGAGGTCCTGACACATTAGCGATAACAACAGCAAAAGTAATAACGAACAGACAGTTTGACAGCAGATCACTTGGTATGAGTTTCCCGACACAGGGAAGATTTAACAACTTCAGATCAAGGATCACAGCAAACGGAGTACAGTTCAATGAAGGTACAGGCGCGAACACATTAATGACGGGCGGTCCTTTAAGAAAGGTACAGTTTGTATTCGGGGAGACATCAAAGGCATACAGATATGCTCCTGCTGTAAACGCACTTCAGACAGATACAAATTTGTCAGTAATTCCTTACAGGGATATGGTAGATGTGCCATTCAGCGTATATTCGGCAGACGAGCTTGATTCAACAGGCGGCGCACCGAGAAGACTGAACATAGCATTTGTAGATTCTGATGCAGACGGATCATGGAATCCTGACGAGACCGGCTTAGGCAGGTATCAGTTCACATATGTCCTGACATCGAGTTACAGCGAGACGCCGAATGCTAACTATGTAAGCCGCGGCGGACAGCCGATCAATCCGGGCTCAGCAAATCCGACATTCGGATTTACTGCAATGGATGTGATGTATGCATGGCTTCCGAGACTTGCAACCGCAGGCAGCATGTGGACCACGGGTGATAAGCTGACAGTATATCCATACAGGATCACGCGTCCAAGCTTTGTACCGGGCGTTCCGATCAAGTATTCATGGAAAGTGGAAGGTACCCAGACAGGCAATACAGAACTTGCCAAGAATCAGATGAATAATATAAAGGTATTCCCGAACCCGTATTACGGCGGTCAGTCATTAGAGACGGATCCGTTTGACAGGTTCATATATTTCAGCAATCTTCCGTCGACGTGTGATATATACATATACACATTGAGCGGAGTGCTGGTGAGAAAATTAACCAGAAACAACAGTGATCCGAATAATTCACTGGAGCAATGGGATCTGCAGAACTCGGATCAGATCCCGGTAGCAAGCGGTATGTATATAGTCTTTGTGGACGGCGGTTCACTGGGCAGCAAAACGCTTAAGGTAGCCATATTTACACCAACAGAGAGAATACAAACATTCTAATAATAATTTAAAGCGCCTGTGAAGCCAAAAGCAGAGCAGGCGCTAAAATTAAAAAAAAGATATTTTAAAATAAGGAGCAATTAACATGAGAAATAAATACTTAAATATATTTGTAATCATACTGCTATTCTCGAGTATAACAGGTGTTTTTGCAGGTCCTAAGAATAAGTACGGCTTGTCGGCAGCGACAGAATTATTAATACCGGTAGGTTCGGTGAGTACTGCCTTAGGCGGTTCAAACCTTGCAACGGTATCAGGACTGGACGCAATACACTGGAATCCGTCGGGATTGGCGACTATGACAGGGAAGACAGGAGAAGCAATGTTTTCCAACCAACAATATATAGCAGACATAGATGTAAATTATTTTGCAGGCGCATATAAATTACCTAATGTCGGAACATTTGCCATATCACTAAAGGCATTAGTTTCGGAGACATAGAAATAACAACTGTAAACAATCCTGAAGGAACGGGCGAGACATATTCCCCGACCTTTCTAATCAGCGGTCTGAGTTATGCAAGAGAGATGACTGACAGGATATCCTTCGGCGCTACAGCGAAGATCATCTATAACAAGATAACAAATGAAACAGCAAGCGGAATGGCGTTTGACTTTGGTCTGACATATAATGTGACCGGAAGCGGACTGAGATTTGGAGTAGCTCTTAAGAATCTCGGACCGAGCATGAAGTTTTCGGGACAGGATCTGGAGCAGTTTTTCCAGCCGCCGGGAACACAGGCGAGGGACACAGTCAGAGCCGAGAATGACAGAGCTTGCTGATTTTGAACTTCCGACTGCATTGTCACTCGGACTCAGCTATGACTTCAGACTTGACAAGACAAACAATCTGATGCTTCACGGCACGTTTCAGAATAACAGCTTTGCAACCGATGATTACAATTTCGGATTGGAATATAATTACAATAAGCTGATATATCTAAGAGGCGGCTATCAGATCACAAACGATACACAGGATGACAGGTTATTCACGGTCCGAGCTTTGGAGCAGGATTTAACTATAACGCCAGCTCAAGTTTCAATATCGGGTTTGACTATGCATACAGAGTCACTGATAAATTTGACGCTAATCAGTTCTTTACTATTCTTTTAGGTTTCTGATTTTTTTAAACAGAGTTAAAATTTGATAAATAAATCAGATACAGATTAATATTTTATTCAGTGTGTCCGTTATAAAGGATGCACTGAATAAATTTTTATATTCTTCATAATATTTCCCTCAATGTATCCTGTCGATTTAATTTTATAAAGAATTTAATTCTTAGGAAATTAAGTTATTTAAAATCCACATCTTTCAAATAATCAAATTCAATACTCTTTTCTAAAAAATATCAGCCCTTTAAATATAAGTTTTATATATTCTGATAAAACTTTATTTTAAATATACATAATTAAATATAAAGGAGAAAAATCATGATAAAGAAATTACTTCCTTTAATAGCTCTTGTGCTGTTCATTTCAACAGAGGTTGTTCACTCCAATGACGACAGAACCAACAGGATAGAAAGAACACACAAAGTATCTGACGGATCTGAGATATATGAAAACACAAATAATTATCAGCCAAAATTCACATCCACTTATTTCCCTCCGGTATACGGCGATATAATAATTTACCAATTTGCACAAACAGGCGTATTCACTGTTTATGATCTTCAGTCTAACGGCGTGCCGAATCAAATCTGGCAGGATCCATTTATACCAAATAATGTTCACGCAACATTTATGTATTCAACTGAAGCAGGATTTGCTGAAAGAAATTGCGCATATATGTTCAGCAATGACGGCGGCGCATCATGGACTTTCATAGATGATGTGCCCAGTTCTGACAGGAGCGGATTCCCGTCAATTTCCGGATATACAACCGGCGCAGCAGTAATTGCGAATCATAACACAGTAGGTTCAATCACCAGAACAAAAACTTATTCTGATACAGGCCCGGGTTTCGGAGTATTTACAGTATCAGATCCCGGTGATGCGCCAAGCGGACCGGCAATCTGGCCAAGAGTAGTCGGAGTCGGATCCGGCAGACAGGTTATTGTTGCTTCAATGGGCGGTTCATATACAAATTCTACACTTAATGGTACATGGAGCGGATGGGCAGAATACCCGGGAGATCAGGCGGAAACATATGCATTATCCGTAGCTCCGAACGGAACTGTTGGACATGCTTACATTGGCGCAGCAGACGGAATAAATAATAATGATGTATTTTACAGATCATCTTCAGACAGCGGGTTAACCTGGACAGCTCCTGAAAGAATATGGGACTGGAACGAAGCAACTGATTCCTTAGGCTGCTTAAGAGGTGTATCAATAGTAATGGGAAATGACAATCAGCCTTATGTTGCATTTAATATTTCATTATTAACTTTAACAGGATTTGTTCTTCCCAAACAGAGGTTCAGTATCAGATGCATTCTTACCATTATGCAGGCCTTCTATCGGAAGATCTCAAGCAGGCAATGGTTTATATTGCGCATATAATGCAACTACAGGTGTATACGGATCAGATTCCAGCGCTTATTTTGCTGTTTGGTTCTCATATACCGGAAACAACAGCGCAATATGGTCAGCGCCCGAAAGAGCAACACCTGTAACACCATTAAGAGACTGGAGATTTGTAAGCGTATCGCAAGTAAACTATAGAACACCCGGTGCTCTAAGGGTTCAGATGCTTGTTCAATGTGATTCACTTGCAGGTACACACGTTAACGGCGCACCAATCGGAAACGGTGAAGCAATCGGAATCACTGCATTCACACTTGAAGGTGCTATTTCAAACATTTCAAATGTTATACCCGATGATTTCAGCTTAGCGCAGAATTTCCCTAATCCATTTAACCCAACTACAAGCATCAGGTTTGATATCAAAAAATCTACAAATGTTACTTTAAAAGTGTTTAATTCAAAAGGACAGGAAGTTGCTGTGTTAGTTAACAATGAAGTTGTAACACCGGGAACAAAAGAAGTTACATTTATTGGAAATAATCTGAGCAGCGGCATCTATTTCTATACACTGTTAGCGGGTGATTTTAAAGAAACAAGGAGTATGATGATGATAAAATAAAATTAAATTATTCTATTTTAAATTAAAATATCACGACCCTCATATATATTATGATAAAATTTTATTTCAAATAAATATTATTAAACAAAAGGAGATAAACATGTTACAGAAAATACTTCCTTTTATAGTTTTTGTGCTGCTCATTTTTACAGGGATTGTTCAGTCACAAGTCGACAGAACCAGCAGGATAGAAAGAACACACAAAGTATCTGACGGATCTGAGATATATGAAAACACAAATAATTATCAGCCAAAATTTACATCCACTTATTTCCCTCCGGTACAAAGTGCGGCATTCTACTTCATATTCTCAAACACCGGCGTATTCACTGTTTATGATCTTCAGTCAAACGGCGTGCCGAATCAAATCTGGCAGGATCCTTTAACACCCGGTAACGTTCACGCCACATTTATGTATTCGACTGAAGCAGGATTTGCTTCAAGAAACTGCGCCTATTTGTTCAGCAATGACGGCGGCGCAACGTGGACATTCTTAGGTGACGTACCAAGCACAGACAGAAGCGGATTCCCGTCTATTTCCGGATATACCAGCGGCGGCGCAGTAATAGCAAATCATAATAATGCAAACGGAACTACATCCAGAACAAAAACTTATTTTGACGCAGGCGCAGGTTTTGGTGTTTTTACTGAATCAGATCCGGGTGACTCACCGGGCGGACCGGCAATCTGGCCAAGAGTAGTCGGTATCGGATCAGACAGACAGGTAATAGTTGCTTCAATTGGCGGTTCATATACAAATTCTTCATTTAATGGCTTATGGAGCGGTTGGGCGGAATACCCGGGAGATCAGGCGGAAACATATGCATTATCAGTAGCTCCGAACGGAACAGTCGGACATGCTTACATTGGCGCAGCAAACGGTATAAATAATAATGATGTATATTACAGATCATCTTCAGATCACGGTTTATCCTGGACAGCTCCGGAAAGAATATGGGACTGGAACGAAGCAACTGATTCCTTAGGCTGCTTAAGAGGTGTTTCTTTAGTAATGGGGAATAATAATCAGCCGTATGTTGCTTTCAATATTTCACTACTTACATTATCAGAATTTTTCCCGGAAACACCTTCTTCAATCAGACTATGGTCACCGGCAGTTAACGGCGGAACACCGGTAATAATAGCAGACCAGACAACTGTACCGTTCTTCCCTAACAGAGGTTCAGTATCAGATGCATTCTTACCAATATGCAGACCTTCTATTGGGAGAGCGTCGTCAATAGGCGGCGGATTATTCTGCGCATATACAGCAACAACAGGTGAATACGGATCAGACACAAGCGCTTATTTTGCTGTCTGGTGCTCATATTCCGGAGACAACGGCGCGACATGGAGAGAGCCGGACAGAGTAACACCTGTAACACCATTAAGAGACTGGAGATTTGTCAGCGTATCGCAAGTTAACAATTCATCAGTCAGTTCAATATCAGTTCAGATGCTTGTTCAATGTGATTCAGTTCCAGGTACACACGTAAACGGCTCTCCAATTGGAAGCGGTGAGGCAATAGGAATCATAGCTAACATTACAATTGGTATAAGTAATATATCAAACGTTGTACCCGATGATTTCAGCTTAGCGCAGAATTTTCCGAATCCATTTAATCCAACTACAAGGATCAGATTTGATATCAAAAATACTACCAATGTAACATTAAAAGTATTTAATGCAAACGGACAGGAAGTCGCTGTGTTAGTTAACAATGAAGTTGTAACACCGGGAACAAAGGAAGTTACTTTTACCGGAAATAATCTGAGCAGCGGTATCTATTTCTATACACTGTTAGCAGGGGACTTTAAGGAAACAAAGAAAATGCTGCTGATCAAATAAGATCAGATTATTTTATCATAAAAAAATATTAACGGCCCTCAAAGAAATACAGGAAGTTGTATCTCATTGAGGGTTTTTTAATAGAGAATATGAATCAAAAATATTTAGGTTTCTGAAATCAGATAATTAAATTAATTTCATTAAACAAAGGTAATCAATATATTTAATTACCATTTAAATTTTAAATCATTGAATAATTCTTAATATGAAAATAGTCCTGAGAATATTAATTTTAACTTTTTTATTTTCCGTAAATAATCTTTCGGGAAAAGATATCTATTTTAATTTTGACTATGCGCTTTATAAAGGTGAAGGCTCGTCATCAGTTCTTGAATTTTATTATTCGGTAAATCAGAATTCTCTGAAGCATGAAAAAGGAGATAACGGGTTTGAAGGCGCGGCAATGATTGATATAAGCATACTTGATCTTGCGACAAATGAATTTATTGTTTCAAATTCATATAAGACTCCTTCTGTATTAACGGACACTTCAAAGAAAGCGGCTACTCAGAAATTAGTCGGTCAGATAAATTATATATTAAAACCCGGAAAATACAAACTGAAAATTACCGGCAGTGATTTTAATCAGCCGGAAAGCAGGGATGTTTTAGAAACTGATATTAATGTAAATCCAATAGAGAATTCTTCTGTATCTCTAAGCGACATAGAGCTTTCGACAATGATCAAAAAATCAGATAATACCGCCAGTATATTTTATAAAAATACTCTGGATGTAATCCCTAATCCTTCCGGACTATTCGGAATGAATCTGACAGATATGTATTTTTATGTGGAAATGTATGGGCTTGTTCCCGAAAATATTTCTGAAAAATATTTAATTAAGTATTCAGTACTAAATGTAAATAATGAAGAACTGATCTCAAAAGTAAAATCAGCGGACAGAAACGCATCTGACCGCGTCGATTACGGAAAGATCAGTGTTGACAGTTTGACGAGCGGTACTTATGTTTTTAAAATTACCGTGTCTGATACTGTACGACTCGTTACTAAAAGCGCTGAAAAAAAGTTTTACGTATTTAACATAGGCGGAGAGCAGGTGAATACAGGTGATGCTGATGATTTCCTCAGAAGTGAATTTGCCGGCAAATCAATAAAGGATGTTGAAGATGAATTCAGTAAAATGTCATATATCATGACTTCTCAGCAGGTTAATAATTTTAATGAATTAAAAGATATTGAAGAGAAAAGAAAATTCCTATTTCTATTCTGGAAATCAAAAGAATATGCCGCCGGAACTCCGTACCTCAAACTCAAATCTGATTTTTTCGCAAGAGTTCGTGAAGCTGACAGTAAATTCAAAGAGTCATTTAAAGAAGGATGGAAATCAGACAGAGGAAGAATTTATATTATTTACGGCAAGCCGGATGAAATAGATAATTTCCCGTTTCAGGCGTCTACCAAAAGTTATCAGATATGGAGATATAATTCTGTTGAAGGGGGAGGTGAATGCGTATTTATAGAGCTTCAGCCCGGAACTGATAATTACTGGCTCGTAAGCAGTACTTTCAGAAATGAACTTAGAAATGACAACTGGGAATCTCAGCTCGTACAATAATTCATTTATGAAAAAGAATATCGGAATAATTATTATCGCCTTCTTATTTGCTCTCATACTATGGATGTATATAAATCTAAACCAGAGTTTCTCAATTGATCTTTCAATTCCGGTGAACATTACATCTTCAAAGTCACAGGCTCTTGCAGAAGAGATACCAAATTCTTCCGATATATCAGTACTTGAAATTAATCCTGATACTATTCAGATAAGTTTTGATAAAGTTTCCGAAAAAAGAGTTCCGGTAAGAAATAATATAATTGTAAATCTTAAAGAGGGATACAGTATAGTGGGAAAGCCGGAATTAAATCCGGACTCAGTTTCTATTCAGGGCGCTTCTTATGTACTGAACAAGATCAAATATATTCCGACTCAGACAAAAGTTTTTAATAATGTAAATTCTGATCTAAGCGGAGTGATCAGCCTTAAAGATACTTTGCACAATCTTCTGAAAATTGAAAACTCATCGATTGAGTATTTTTTTAAAGTCCAGCTTTCCGCTGAGAAAAATTTTGAAGACGTTGAAGTGGTTATTCTGAATTTACCTGAAGATAAGGAAGTCCTTCTTATCCCGCCAAAAATTAATGTATCATTAAGAGGCGGTGTGGATGAGCTTGCGAGGACTACTGCGGCTGAAATTTTAATAAATATAGAATATCAGAATATTGAGGAAGATACACTGGGATTTGTTATTCCTGAAATTAAGCTGCCTGACAATACAAGTCTGCTGAAAACTGAGCCACAGAAACTTCAGTATATTATCAAGAAAAAACAACAGAATTGATCCCATACCTGAAGAATGAGATCCGGGAACTGATCACTGAAATTAAGAAACTAGATTTTAAAGTAACATTTATTTTTCTTTCAGTATCAATTATTGTATTCCTCTCAATGGAGTTTGCATCTCCGAACTTTTATTATCAGAATTTCGGAAAGGATAAATTCCTTTCAAGAGTTTACTGGTTTCTGACTGACGGATTACTTATGTTTCTTCTTCCGGTACTGGCGATCAGGTTTTTGTTTAAAGAAAATCTAAGGGATTACGGATTTACATGGGGTGATAAAAAATTCGGATTCATTACGTCAGGAATATTTCTTGTCATAATGCTGATAACTGTCTGGATAGTTTCTGCGACTCCGGTATTTGCATCTGCTTATCCGCAGGGCGGAGTAAAGGTAAAGGAAAATTTATGGAATTTTGCTTTCTATGAATTTTGTATTTTAATTTATATGCTCGGATGGGAATTTATCTGGAGAGGATATATGCTTTTCGGATTGAGATCTAAATTCGGCTACTATTCGATCTTCATCCAAATGATCCCGTTTTTTATTTTACATAAAGGAAAGCCGGAGATAGAATTGTTTGCATCGATCTTCGCCGGAATAATCCTCGGTGTGCAGGCGCTCAGAAGCGGTTCGTTCCTTTATTGCTGGATACTTCACTGGTTAGTAATGCTCTTCATAGACGGGATATCAGCGCTCAGATCTTCAAAAGATATTTACGGAATTGGTATCAGCGATTTTTTTAATTTATTTTTTTAAATTCATTTTAAAATAAGATTATGAGACTTGCAATCAACATTGATCATGTAGCGACATTAAGGGAAGCACGCGGTGAAATAGAGCCGGATCCGGTAACTGCAGCAGGTATATGCGAGCTTGCCGGAGCTGAAGGAATTGTGTGTCACCTCCGCGAAGACCGAAGGCATATTAATGACAGGGACCTGAGACTGTTAAAGGAAACTGTTCAGTCTAAACTCGATCTCGAAATGGCGGCAACTGATGAAATGCTCAGGATAGCAATTGAGACTTTGCCGGAGATTGTTACGCTCGTTCCGGAAAAGCGAAGTGAACTTACAACTGAAGGCGGTTTGAATTTAGCGGCAGGAAAAGAAATGTATAAGGAATTTATTAAAGAACTTAAATCAAAGGATATTCTTGTAAGTCTTTTTATAGATCCGGATCCGGCGAATGTGGATCATGCAGTCGAGCTTTCAGCGGATATTATTGAAATTCATACAGGAAAGTATGCTAACATGAGAACTGAAAAAGATATTCTGACTGAACTCAGCAAGATCTCTGTCATTTCTACAATGGCAGCTGAACAGGGACTGATCGTAACTGCAGGACACGGCCTCAATTACAGAAATATAATGCCGATCGTAAATATTCCGGAAATTCAGGAAGTCAGCATCGGACATTCAGTGATATCCAGAGCGGTATTTACCGGACTTGAAAAAGCGGTACAGGATATGCTTCAGCTTGTCAGAAATAAAAATTATTAATATATGTTCATTACAGATTGAGTGAATTAAAATCATATAAATTAGTAAAGGAATACCGGAAAAGGAGAGTTGTAGATAATGTATCTCTTGAACTCAAGCAGGGAGAAATTGTCGGTCTGCTCGGACCTAACGGCGCCGGCAAGACTACAACATTTTATATGATCTGCGGAATGATAAAACCTGACGAAGGCGAAATAGAAATTGACAGGGAAATTATTACTTCATTCCCGATGTATAAAAGAGCGAATCTTGGGATAGGATATCTGCCGCAGGAACCGTCTGTATTCAGGAATATGACTGTAAGGGATAATATAATGTCAGTGCTTCAGTTTATGAAACTTGATAAATCAGAAAGGGAAGACAAATGCGAGAGTCTGCTGAAGGATTTTAATATTCAAAAGATATCAGATTCAAAAGGATATGTGCTTTCCGGAGGAGAGAGAAGAAGAACTGAAATTGCCAGATGCCTTGCTACTGATCCGAAATTTATTCTTCTTGACGAACCCTTTGCAGGAATAGATCCGATCGCCTCTGAAGAGATCATGAAGCTTGTTGCAAATCTGAAAACCCGCGGGATCGGTATTCTTATAACAGATCATAATGTCCATGAAACTCTTTCGATTGTTGACAGGGCTTATATACTTATTGACGGAAAAATATTCAGATCAGGGAAAGCTGAAGAGCTTGCAAATGATGAACTTGTGAGGAAACACTATCTCGGGGAAAATTTTAATCTGGACAGATATATTATTAAAAAATAAACACTTCTTTTTTAATCCGTAATTTATCAATTCTAATAATCAATTTCTTTACTTCAATTTTAGAAATATTTAAAGAAGACTATGGATTATTCAGATCCGGCTGAAGATGATTTCTTCTCAGCAGGTCTAGATTTTGTATCTGACTTTTCTTTTGTATCGGATTTTTCTTTTGTATCAGATTTTTCTTTTGTAACGGGAGACGATTCTCCTGAAGATGATTTATCTTTTGCCGGTTCGGATTTTGATGAATCTGATCCGGATTTTTTTTCTGATAATGAAGAAGATGTTCCAGTTTGTTTGTTTTTGTAATCAGTAAGATAAAAACCGCTGCCTTTGAAGATCAGGCCGCTGCCGGTTCCGATAAGTCTTCTCAAAGTTTCCTCTCCGCATTGCGGGCACTTAGTTAACTTGTCTTCTTTCATTGATTGAAACTTCTCAAAAAAATGTCCGCAATTGTCACATCTGTAATCGTATGTAGGCATAATTATAAATTTAAAAATTCTTTTTTTGCTTTTTCAAATTCCTCAGCCGAGATAAGTCCTTCTTCATGCGCTTCTTTTATTTCCTTAAGTCTGTCTTTTGATAACACAGGATATGTTTTTTTAGATTGCTCTGAAGAATTCCCGTCTCCTTCGGATGTACTTAATATTTCTTCCACTCGCAGCACTCTCTTTTCACCGTCTCCGCAAAGAAAAGAATATGTATCAGGGAATTTTTTATATGAAACAACTTTTTCAATAAACTTTTCCTTACTCTGAATTGATATTTTGGATTCAATTTCTCTGGAAAGATTTCTTAGAATTGTGTACTGATATGTCTCTATTTTCCTTTTCGCTTCACCGGCTATTTCATATTCAGCCGGCATATAAATTACATCATAATAATATTCATAAATCGCCAGCATCTCAGCAAGTTTATTCGCTTTGAAAAATTTATCCTGCACAGCTTCTGCATCCTTTAGTATCCTGTATCTCAATGCGTCTTTTCCCTGTTCTTCAAAAAGTCTGTTGATTAGCCGTGACTCAACTCCCAGCTGCTCCACTCTTTTTACCGTAATGCCTTCCTGCTTTGTATATTTGTAGATCGCCTTTGAAGAATCAGTCTCGGGAATTATATCAAACACACCGAATATCAGACCAAGTATATAAGCTTTATACGCTTCATCAAGCCTGATCTTTTCATCATCATTAAGAGGTATGATATCGTGATAGATAAAAAAGTTTTTGTTAATGTGAAGATCCACATTGTGATTCTGAGACAGCTGTTTGTAATACGGCTTCATCTCTTCTGCAATTGTATAAGAATAAAACAAAGGAAATCCCGCCCACTCTGAATAAAATGTTATGGATGAATTGTCAGCGGAATCCTTGAATTCTACCGATGATCCGGCAATGGATTGTATAAGAGTCTGAAATTTTTTGAATGAAGGAGTATTTGTTTTTATTCCAATGTAAAACTTTTTTGCCGATTCGTCGAGCTTAAAGCTGCCGGGGATCTCTCTGGTTCTCATCCACGGGAACGCCTGATTGAACATACCTCTGATCTTGGATTCGCTTCTTATGGAATCTTTTTCAAAAAGTATGTCAGTAATATTGTAATCTTCCCTTATATTCTCAAACTGCTTTTTTGCAAAATTCAGCATCTTGGATTCAATAAGTTTTGCATCACGCTCTCTCAGAATATTTACAATGTCAGTAACATCTGAAGCTCCCAGATCTTTAAGAAGTTTGTTTGAAAGATTTTTTATATTCTCAAACGCCTTTTGTCCGGTTCCTATGTATCTTACATAATATTCATTACTTACTTCATCGGGCTCATATACCATCAGATTAAAACTTGTTTCCTGTTTCTGTATGAAGTGATTATACTTCTGCAGAAAATTATTCTTCAATGTTCCGAGATTTCCGGTAAGTTTATTCAGATCGGGGATGAGACCGTTTGAAACGATCTTGTCATTTGCAGTCTTCTCTTTTGTCTCAATGAGAGAAAGTATTCTCAGGCAAATTTCACGCGCATAATATCTTGACTTAAGTTTTATGAGAGTATTGTAGTAATCTTCCATGACGTTCAGAACTTTTTCAAGACTTCCTGACATTGCGGATTTTTTCAGCACGTTGAAATTAGTTCTCGCTTCGTCTTCTTTAAGTTCCTGAAATTTCCTTCTGAAATCTGCATCAAGCTTGGTAACAAGCGACTGAAGGTCTTTTATTTCTTTTTCATATTTCGGAATGTAATCAAAATTTCCGTCGGTAAGTATAAACTGAAGTCTTCTGAGAAGATTGATAGCGTAAAAAACTCCTCTTGTAGAATCATTCACGAGAGAATTTATTTTCCTTTCCAGCATACCAATGGAATTTCTGTCCCTGTCTCCGATCAGATTCTGTAAGTCTTTGGTTCTGTTTGAATGTATCTGCGTAAAAAACATTCCCTGCCTGTTCACATCATTATCATCCCTGAAGTTTGTATCGAATTTCATTTTCTCATTCAGAAGATAAGTTGACCAGTTCGCGCCGCGCTTACCGCTCACGAGGTCATTCTGCATTGTAGTAAGAAATGACTTTATGTTTGACTGTAATGAAGTCTTCTCTCCTGATTTATAAAGAGAATCAAGAAGCTGAAATTTATTTTTTGATTCGAGCAGACCAAGCTCAGGCAGAAATTCGCTGATAAGATAATTGTCAACATCGCTCTGAGAACCTTCGGCGTATGTCAGATAATAATTTATGATCTCCTCGCAGAGTTTGTAAGCGCATGAAATAATTATTCTGTCAACCGGAATTGATATAGTCGCCTGACCGAGTGTTGAATATTTCCTTGAATAAGTATTGTCAGTAACAGAGTTATCATCCGGCCATAGTCTTTGCTTATACTGAACAAGATTTACCCTGACTCCTCTTTTGTAATTTGCAAAATCGGAATTCGAAAAATCCTGAAATATTGTATCCGCAAGCATTTTATAAATGTCTCTGTTGTTCTGATCGGACAGCGAGAGATTTTTTGAATTCTCACCGTCTATTATATAAGTATCGTCAAAAACTCCCGGCTGAAATTTATGCGGTTCGTTTTTCTTCCATGATATATCGAAAGTATTTTTTAAATTATAGTATTCGAATTCCTTTAGTGCTGCATAACCGTTTGCAAATACTCTTTCTTTACCGTACGCCTGATAAATCTTCGGTAAGACGACGTAGCAGGTCGAAACCGCCTGATTCCTGAAAATACTTCGGATAAGAAAACCCATATCAAGAATCATTCCCGAGCCGGTGCCTCCGCTGAGAGATGTAATTACATAAACATTGATCTTGTCAGTGTTTACATTCTTGATCTTGTGAAATTCCTTAACAGTGTTAATGGATTTGGAATCCGTGATCCTTGATTTGGCTGCTGTAAGTTTTGAAACTATCTCATCGTAGTTATGATAGAAAGCCAGTCTCGCTGCAGGTCTGATCTGACCGGCGCCGGTATTCATCGTGCCCAGCTTCGCTATCTCGCCTGTCGTGCTCAGCCATTCTTTAATATGAGGAACGTCCTGAATTCTGTATATATACTCCGAAGGATTGACCGGGTGGAAAATTTTTTCAGAAGGCTGAAAGTCAATTTCATTTATCAGGTAATCTCTTTCTCTGGCAATCCCGCTTTCTTCCGAAGGCGCGTTGTCAGTATCGATATACAGATATGAAATAATGGGGAAGTCATTTATCGAACCGTATTTTTCTACGAATTGTCTTCTGATCCTGAGCAGTGTTTCCTTGCCTGTTCCGCCGAGACCGATCAGAATAGTCGGCATCAGCTCCTGAGTCTTCAGCTCAAGCTTTTCCTTTGTCGAAATATCCATGATAAGGTCAGAATCTTTCCTGTCCTGATCTGAATTTAACTTACCTTCCATTTTATTAGTAATCTCTTTTTTAAAATTATATTACAATTCTACTATACTTTCACCGCCGTCCAATCCTATTACATTTCCTGTCATCCAGTGAGAATTATTTTTATAATTATCAACTATAAATTCCGCAACTTCGTCAGCAGTTGTAAGCCTGTGCTCCGGATTTCTCTGTATTGCATTTGCAATAATGTTCTCGCTCTTTGGAATTTTTGATAACGCAGGGGTCTGTGTAACGCCCGCTCTGAGCGAATTTGCAGAAATTCCTTTGCTGCCGAGTTCCATTGCAAGCTGTCTGATATAAGACTCGAGACATGCTTTAGCAGCAGATACAGCTCCGTAAAATTCTATCTGTCTTGTCCCCCCGGATGAAGTCATTGCATATATCTTACCGCCTCTTTTCATGAAATCATTCTTTATAATTTCCTGCGTCCAGTATACAAGACTGTTAGCCATTACATCCAGTGTCATTTCTATTTGCTTCTGATTGATCATTTCATTCGGATCATCTGATATAAATGGTTTTAATGTCCCGAATGCCAGTGAATGAACCAGTATTTTAAGTTCAGGATCTTCTTCTTTCGAAAAAATTTCTTTTATACTGGAGATCACATCCGTTCTTTTACCCGCATCTGCAGCATTTACATTATAAAAATGTACATCTACATTGTATGATTTTAAATCAGCTTTTAGTATTTCGACATCCGGCATAGTAGTCGCTCTGTCAAGATGAACTCCGATTATGCTGACACCCGATTTTGCAAGCCCGGTTGCGATAGCTTTTCCGAAACCGCTTGATGCTCCGAGTATTAATGCGTAATGTTTTCTCATATAAAGGATTTATCGAAATTACCGTAAATTAGAAAAATTATTTAGATTTGACTGCTATTATAGTCATTATCAAACTTATTATAAATAGAAAAATCATCACGATCATGAATGAAGGTACTGTCCAGAACGCTGCAACAATGCCCCATATGATAAATATCCATACTATCGTTACAATGAAGAATAAATTCCAGCTGAGAAGGAGGGACTGACGCGTAGATCTTTTTTTATGAAATGTCTTGAACAGATTTATTACGAAAATGAAAAAGAATAATGCCAGACCTAAAACAGAAAGTAATATGTATATAAATAATCTTGTATTTGTAAGTTTATTTTCATCCTCAGTTTCGGTCAGTACGGAATCGATCTTTTTTACAGTATCGGCCTGTATATATGTCTCTGTTGTTTTTACCGGAGCAGATGAAGTATCGATCGGAAGAGTCTGCTGAACACCTGAAGAACCGGATTTAACTGTATCTGATACTCCCGCAGTATCAATACTTTGACTTACATTGCCGGTGACCTTTGGTGCGGAGATCAGAACCGGAGATAAGATTAAAAATGAAAACAGAAATATTATTATGGATTTATTTTTCAACTTTAAATTAAGATTTATTTAAATTATCTATGAACCCTGTATCAAAATCATTATTTATAAAATTATCATTTGTCATCATCATTTTATGAAAAGGGATTGTAGTATGAATTCCTTCTACTATAAATTCATCAAGCGCGCGTGACATTTTCTTTATTGCTTCCGTCCGTGTCGAAGCATGAACAATAAGTTTTCCGATCATGGAGTCATAATACGGAGGAATTGTATATCCGTTATAACAATGTGTATCCACTCTTACTCCGATCCCGCCCGGCTGGTTAAATGCAGTAATCGTGCCCGGAGACGGTCTGAAATTATTCGCCGGATCTTCCGCGTTGATCCTGCATTCTATTGAATGTCCTGTCATAATAATTTTCTTCTTACTCAGCTTTTTTCTGTCAGCTATTCTGATCTGCTCTCTGATAAGATCAATGCCTGTAATTGCTTCCGTAACCGGATGTTCCACCTGTATCCTCGTATTCATTTCCATGAAATAAAAATTCTTATCTTTATCAACGAGAAATTCAATTGTACCTGCGCCGATGTAATTCACTGACATAGCTCCTTTTATAGCAGCTTCTGACATTTTCTCCCTGACTTCATTATCAATAAACGGAGAAGGGGATTCTTCAATAAGTTTCTGATGCCTTCTCTGGATCGAGCAGTCTCTCTCTCCCAGAGAGATCACATTGCCGAATTTATCACCGAGCACCTGTATCTCAATATGTCTCGGCTTGTCAACATATTTTTCCAGATAAACATCATCATTGCCAAACGAGCTCATTGCTTCTGACTTAGCAGTATTAAAAGCGCTTTCTATCTCGCTTTCACTGCGGACAATTCTCATACCTTTACCGCCGCCGCCTGCTGAAGCTTTTATCATTACCGGAACGCCAATTTGTTTAATAAGAGTCGTAGCTTCTTCGAGATCTTTTATAATGCCTTCACTTCCCGGCACTACCGGTACGCCGGCTGCGCGCATTGTATCCTTTGCTAAGGATTTATTTCCCATTGAGTTTATCATGGAAGGCAGCGGTCCTATAAAATTTATTTTTGAATCAATACATATCTCCGCGAATTCAGCATTCTCAGCAAGAAATCCGTATCCGGGATGAATTGCATCGGCATTGGTTATCGAAGCTGCTGACATGATCCTGGGAATATTCAGATAACTTTCTTTTGATAAAGATGATCCGATGCAGACAGCTTCATCTGCAAACTTTACATGAAGTGAATCTTTGTCGGCGTCAGAATATACTGCAACTGTCTTTATGTCCATCTCTTTACAAGTTCTGATGATCCTTAAAGCAATTTCACCTCTGTTGGCAATTAATAATTTTTTTATCATTTATGACAGTTCATAATTAATGGGAAGGATGATGAATATAAGATCTGTTAATCTTTTTCTATCAGAAAAAGTGGCTGATTATATTCTACCGGCTGCGCATTTTCTACTAGAATTTTTACGACTTTTCCGGAAACTTCAGATTCGATCTCATTCATCAGTTTCATTGCTTCTATAATACAGAGAATAGAGCCTTCGGAAACTGTTTTACCAACGCTGACATAAGCATCTGCATCCGGAGACGGAGATCTGTAGAATGTACCGACCATCGGAGAGTTTACCTCTACCAGCTTACTGCTTTTAGCAGTTTCCGTCTGAGGCATATCATGTAAACGTGTTTCTGCATCTGTATCTGCTGCTGCATTTCTTACCGGAGGAAGAGTATTAAAAAAAGAAGTATCAAATGGCTGTGAAGGAGCAATGATCTTATTCTTTGGTTTTGATAACCTTAATCTGGAACCTTCTTCCTGAATCTCAAATTCAGAAATGTTACTTGTATCAAGTATCTTTATTAATTTTTTTAAGTAGTTAAGATCCAGTTTCATATTTTAAGCATTTAAAATTTTATTTTATAATTTTGCTCTTTCAATGTAATCTCCGGTTCTTGAATCAATTCTGAGTACATCCCCTTCATTTATAAACAGCGGTGCATTAACTGTTGCGCCGGTCTCAAGTGTAACCGATTTAGTAGCGCCTGTAGCTGTATCGCCTTTTACTCCGGGAGGAGCGGAAGTTACTTTCAGATATACATGCGGAGGAATTTCAACGGATAAAGGTCTTGAATTGTGAAAAAATATCTGAACGGTCTCTCCTTCTTTAATATAATTTCCTCCTTTGCCGATCATGTCTCCGGCAATAGTAACCTGATCAAATGTTTCATTGTCCATAAAGACATAATCTGCACCGTCTTTATAAAGATACTGATAATTTCCCGATTCAAGTCTTTCGATCTGTATATCTTCACCTGACCTGAACCTGTTTTCCATAGTCTTTCCGTTCTTTAAATTTTTCAGTTTTACCTGGTAGAATGCTCTTAAATTTCCGGGAGTCCGGTGCTCTACTGAAATAACAGAATGCAGTTCATTGTTAAAATTTATTATCACTCCGTTTTTTAAATCTGAAGTTGATGCCATTTATTAATTAATGTGTTATTTTTATAAAATTTTAATGTAAAATAGTTAATTAACCATATAAAAGCAATTTACAGTTTTAGACAGTTTTTACGAGTTTTTTGAACAAAACGTAAATGATTTTAATGATTTTTGTAGTATTTCATTAAAAATCGGAAAGTTATTAAAATCAGTTCATGTTAATTTTACGCCTTTTGATTTTAATATAAGAGAAAGCTGACCTACATGCATTGGTTCGTGTCTTATTGCATGCATAAGGAGTGATTTTTTGGATTTTGATGAACCGAATGTAGCGCCTAAGTGATTATCTTCCTCCAGCTGTTCATCTGTAAGGTTTCTGATAATTTCCATTGCAATAATATGAACATTCTCAAGTTTATCGCGGACTTCTTCAATTGAAGGTTCTGATTCAATTAATTCCGGGTTTGATCCGAAAGAGTATTTATCAAGCCAGGGAATTTCCATCTCACGGTTACCTATCCCGTAAATTATCAGGGAATGTTCGGTCCAGACTAAATGCGCAAGCAGCCAGAAAGCACTATTTGTTTTAAATCCGTTTATATTGTTTTCATCATGATAATGTTTATCATCAAGTTTTGAAAAGTAAAATTTTGTTAGATTTCTGACGCTTTCAAATGCATCCGCCAGAGTATTGGCAGTATTATTATTCATTTATAAAATATTATTTAATTGAAACTATGCAAATTTGAATTAATATTAAAGGTTTTAAATTGATTCTCTTAAGCGATTTGAGTAATTTGATTCAATTTTTAAAATAAAGTATAACGGAGGTTAATCAATGGCTTTAAAAGTAGGTATAAACGGTTTCGGAAGAATAGGAAGACTTGTATTAAGAAGAATGCTTGCTGAAGGGGGATTTAATATTGTTGGTATAAATGATCTTACGGATAATAAAACATTAGCTCATTTATTTAAATATGATTCTATACACGGAAAGTTTAACGGAGAAGTTAAGCTTACTGAAAACGGAATGAACGTGAATGGTGATGAAATAAGAATTACATCTGAAAAGGATCCGACAAAACTCGGCTGGGGAGAACTCGGAACTGACGTAGTTATAGAATCAACCGGTGTTTTCACTTCAATGGATAAACTGAAACTTCATCTCGATGCCGGCGCAAAAAAAGTAGTGCTGACTGCGCCTGCAAAAGATCAGCTTGATGCAACAGTCGTACTCGGCGTAAATGATCAGATACTTACTCCTGAAATGAAAGTTGTCTCAAACGCATCATGTACAACAAATTGTCTGGCACCGATGGTTAAAGTACTGGATGACAATTTTAAGATCACAAAAGGTTTTATGACAACAATACATTCTTATACAAATGACCAGGCGTTGCTTGATCAGCCGCATAAAGATCTTAGAAGAGCCAGAGCCGGAGCGATCAATATTATCCCGACTTCGACCGGAGCGGCAAAAGCAGTAGGCGAAGTGCTTCCGCATCTGAAAGGAAAGCTCGACGGATTTGCGCTGAGAGTCCCGACTCCCGACGGCTCGCTCACGGACTTTGTCTGTATCACGGAAAAGGAAACTACTAAAGAGGAGATTAATGCAGTTATGAAAAAAGCTTCGGAAAATGAAATGAAGGGAATTCTTGAATATACAGTTGATCCGATTGTTTCGTGTGATATTGTCGGAAATTCCAGTTCATGTATCTTTGATTCGCTGTCAACAATGGTAAGCGGAAATCTCGTGAAAGTAATCGGTTGGTATGACAATGAGTGGGGTTACAGCTGCAGAGTAGTGGATCTGGTTAAGAAGATCTCATAATTGATTTTATTAAATATTTTTTAAATATAAATAAAATATAAATGGATACTTTATTTCTGGTAATCAGTTTGTTTCTTCCCCGTACAATATTAATAATTTATTTTCTGCTCCATCAGATCCCGCTGAATACTGTACCTTTCATCGGAGATGTACTGCTGACGGTTTTCATCCCGCGTGCGCTTGTGCTTATTTATATTGCACAGACTCTGGGCACTGATTCTCCGTGGTTCTGGATACATCTTGTTACTGCATTACTTGTGTATTTCGGCGGCGGGAAAAAGTTTAAGGATTCCAGAAGGTAGTAACCGTTTTTGTTTTTCAGTAATGCATTCAATTTATTTTTTGAGAATAACAATTTTTCCTGTTGTATCGCTCTTAAGGACTTGAATAACTATGTTTATAAAATTATTTTTGTAACGTTTGCGGGAATAGCTCAGTTGGTAGAGCGCAACCTTGCCAAGGTTGAAGTCGCGGGTTCGAGTCCCGTTTCCCGCTCTTTCTTTTTATGTTCATCAGTATATATTTATTTATTTCACTCCCTGCTTTATTAATTTGAAATAATTTATAATTGTACATTGAAAATTGAAAATTGATTTTGGTGTGGTACCCAAGTGGCTTAAGGGGAAAGTCTGCAAAACTTTTATTCGACAGTTCGAATCTGTCCCACACCTCATATCTTTCCACCTCACAGACACATCGTAATATTTTAGCTGCATTTTCTTAAACTCCTGTTTCTCAATTTCTGTAAACATATTTTCTCAGAACACAAATCCTTCATAATATTTTCATAAATTTTTCATTAACTGCGTTCAGTTTAAATCAAAACGCAGTAAAATTATTATGCAGTTCATTGACTATAATTTTTATTTACCTTAAATTATTAAGGTAAAACAAAAATAACTCTAATGGAAAATGTAAATCAGATTTTTGAGCCGGTCGAAGTGATCGCCTATTTCAAAAATCTGAAACTTGAAATTCTCAGGTTTAAATGGAATAATGGGGTATACAGAGTCTCGGAAATGCTGCAGAGCTGGAAGATCCCCGTCCGGGAAGGGTTTGTGATGCACTATATCGTTACCTGCAAGGAGAAGGACCTTCTCTGCGAACTCTCATTCTGCAATCTCGATATGAAATGGGAGCTTGTGAGGTATGACGATCTTTCCGCTTCCTGATCCTTCTTAAAAATAAATTCCGGCAGCCGTCAAAAAGTTTTAGATCAAACTAAAATAAATTAACGGAAACGTTTTTTTGAGGGAGAAGCTTTTGAGACGGGTGAGGCATGCTAAAGAAAAATCATCCCGGAGTAATGAGTCTGAAAAATCAGAATGAGAATTTTATTATCGAAAATAATACAGACAGCATTATAAATTTCCGCACCTCCGTATATAACGGAATATTTCCCGCGAAGGACGGTGTTGCTCACTTCAATAAATGCAGGTAAACCGCGATAGAAATATTTTTTAAAAAGCAGGAATCATAACCACTAAAAAACCTCACAAACTAAACCGGAATACTAAACTATCTTATCCAAAAAATTGTTCAGCATCAGGAGGAAAAAAAAGTTACTTCATATAACCTGAAATATGTCCGTTGCTTTTTAAATCAAACTTCAGTTAATTTTGTATAGTTCTTTGAAATAGTTTCGAAATTTACTAAAGCAGACATCAGTGCTGAAACAAAAACATAATTAAGCTGAAATTCAAAATTTCAGGTCTTCAGTTAAGTCTTGGATCAATAATTAAAAGTCCGGAAGCTTCAGATATATGAAATGCTGCAGACGAATGAAGACACTGATCTTTTGATAGGAGACTTTTATACTTAAAACGGAGAAAGTAAACTTTTGATAGAAGACTCTTAGCATTAAATCAGAGACACTAAGCTTCCAAAAGAAGACTCTTAGCATAAAATCAGAGACCCTAAACTTTTAAAAGAAGACTCTTAGCATTAAATTAGAGAAAACGGACATTAGAAAGAAGACCCTTAGCATTAAACTAGAGACTCTGAACTTTTGAATGAAGACTCTTTACTTTAAACCGGAGACTTTCAGCTTTCATTAAGAGACTTTCGGCTATCAAAAAGAGAAATTTGGCTTTCAAAAAGAGACTTTCGGCTATCAAAAAGAGACATGCGGCAGTCAATCAGAGACATTCGTCACTCGTCAGAAGACACGAAGCAGCCGGGAAATGAGTTTCGGAAGTTACGAAACAAATAATTGTAATGCAGAAATCGTTTTCACAAGTTAAGAAACTGTTTTCGCAAGTTGAGAAATGGATTTCTTCATTGCAGAAACGGTTTGCGGCAGTTGAGAAATCGTTGTCATAAGTTAATTTTAAGTTTGCAACAGTGCCGAAACCGTCCGCTTCATGCAGGAAAAAGTGTGCAACAATGACGAAATGGTTTGCGAAAGTTCCGAAATGAGTTTCGGAGATTGAGAAATGAGTTTCGGAGATTGAGAAATGAGTTTCGGAGGTTGAGAAATGAGTTTCGGAAGTTGAGAAATGAGTTGCGGTGATTGAGAAACAGCACGAGTCGGTAGAGAAATGCGGTGAAATTTTTTACTAAAAAAGATAAATATGCAAATTCAGACTGTTTTGCGATAAAACATGAAAAAAGAACTACAAACCCCGTACCCAATTTCCTGATTGGGGAAACTAACTTTCCTTCGTTATGAATCTCCTGATTCGCAGCGCAGGCGTTCCTCCTCAGGATATTTTTTCTTCCCTGGTTACGAATCTTATTAAATTAAACTATGCATACTGAATTAAAAAAGTCTTTGGCAGCAATGAAATTTTTATAATATCCATTTAAAATGGAAAAAAAAAAAATTTTTTTTTTTCCCTGGGGGGCCCCCCGGGGGGGGGGGGGGGGACCCCCAAAGGGGGAGGGGGGGGGGGAAGAAAAATATCCATTTAAATTATGGATATATAAACAAAATTATTTTTTTTAAATTAATCAAAATCATTTTAAAAAATAATATGAGTATATTCTTTAAAGCAAGAAGCGGTAAATTTTCAACTTCAGCGGGGATACTGCTGATCAGACTTTCGCTGGGATTTATTTTTCTTTTTGCGGGTGCGGAAAAAGTTCTTAACCTGCAGGACTTTATTACTTCGGTTCAGGAAAGGGGACAAATGGATAACAGTCTTGCATTCATTCTGGCATTTATACTTCCCTTCATGGAAATGATATTCGGCGCGCTTTATATAATCGGACTGTTTACTCCTGTCACGAGTTTTTTCCTGGCGATTATGACAATGAGTTTTATTCTCGTACTCGGACCGGGTCATGAGGAACTCGCATACAGCCATAACTTTGTATTCCTTGCCTGTGAGTTAGCAACTATGTTTATGGGCGCAGGACTGATCTCATTTGATGCATTTATAGACAGGGAAAAATCAGAAAGAAATATTACAGTGACTCCGCATACCGTAGTCAGAGAAACGGTATATACACCGGCAGGAAATGAAAATAATTTTAAAGAAAATGAAATTAAAGAAAAGGAAGTAACCGTAACATTTGGAGACAGTGAAAATAAAAAAGATACGGATAAAGAATTATAAAATATACTTAGTATAAATATTATTCAAAAACTTTTTCAAATTCTTCAAAAATCACAGGCATGTCTTCGTTGAATTCAATGCCCTTGTCTTTGAGTTCGTCTGAAAAAAACTTTATATGAACTCTTCTCCAGTATTCAAGCGATCTGTCACCTTCTCCTTCGCGGGATGCGAGTTCTTCAGTCATATTTCTGAATACAATTTCAGTTAGTTTTAAAGTCTTAGTAATACACTGAGCAACGCCGTCCCAGTTCGTAACTACATTGAATTCTCCGGCCTGCGGCATTTTATCACCGGCTGTATCATACCAGTATTTTAAAGAGCAGGTAGCTGTTTTAATATTCGCTTTCACAAGTTCAGCAAGCTCATCTGCGCATTTTTGAGTATTGCAGAAATACCATGAGACATATTTGCTTTCAGAAAATTCCGGATGTACCGAAGTGAATCTGGCCCACATTTCCTGAACTGATTTATCCGCCAAATAAATTTATTTTAAAATCAGACTTTCCCTTTCAGGACCGACTGAAATATATTTAATATAATATCCTGTAAGCTCTTCGATCTTACTTACATAATCCTGCGCTGCTTTAGGCAGTTCGGAATATTTTCTGCAGGAGGTAATATCTTCATCCCATCCGTCCATTTCAATATATTCAGGAGTTGCTATTTCAAGTCCCGGAGTCAGTAAAAAATCATTATAAATTTTTCCGTTAACTTTATAACCGGTGCATATTTTTAATTTCTTCTGACCTGAGAGACTGTCTACTTTAGTAATTGCGATCTCATCAGCGCCCTGTATCCTCGCGCCGTATCTTGAAGCGACTGCATCAAAATGTCCAATCCTTCTGGGTCTGCCTGTGGAAGCTCCGTATTCATATGCTGTCTCTCTCAGCAGCTCCGCTTCATCCTCATTCATCTCCGTTACAAAAGGACCGCTGCCTACACAAGTGGAAAATGATTTCATCACTCCGATGATCGAGTCGATCTTTTTACCCGGAAGTCCGCCGCCTATCGGCGCAAATGTTGCCAGCGTACTTGATGATGTTGTATAAGGATAAATGCCGTAATAAATGTCTCTCAGAGTACCGAGCTGAGCCTCAAACAAAATTTTTCTGCCGCTGTTATAATATTCATCAAGCAAAACTGATGTGTCGCAGATCTTATCTCTGATCTTCCCGCCGAATTCCTCAAGCCAGTCTGAAATTTCTTTTGCGCTGATGAGCTTATCACTCCCGTAAACATTTTTTATGATCAGGTTTTTCCATTCGACAATTTCATTAATGCGTTTCTTCAAATGATCAGGATAAAATAATTCACCAAGCATAATGCTTTTCTTCATATACCTCTCGCCGTATGCATATGCAATACCTCTGCGCGTAGAACCGAAAGCAGCGCTTCCCAGTCTTTCTTCTTCAAGATTATCTTCAAGTCTGTGAAAGGGGAAAGTGATAGTAGCTCTGTCTGAAATTCTGATGTTATCTGTTTTGATCCCGGATTTATCCAGATCGGTTAATTCTTCGGAAAGCGCTTCGATGTCAATTACCATTCCTGTTCCGAGTATGTTCATTACATCCTTATTAAAAATTCCGGAAGGAATAAGATGAAGCTTGAATGTACCAAATTCATTCACAACCGTATGACCTGCATTGTTACCTCCCTGAAATCTCACCACAGCATCTGCATCCTTCGCCAGATAATCCACCATTCTTCCTTTTCCTTCGTCACCCCACTGAAGCCCGACTAGAACCGTAATTTTATTAAGCATCTTAATTTGGTTTACATAAAAAAATCTTCAATCAGTAAATTCGGATTGAAGATCTCTTAAAATATTATTTATATATATTTAACTGATTAACAGTTTAAGTTAAAAATTTTCTCGAGCTTTGAAATTTTAAAAATGTTCAATATTTTTTCATTTGCATTCTCAATTTTCAGACTGCATCCGGAGGTATTAATGCTTTTCAGGTTACTGATCAGAATTCCAATGCCTGAACTGCTGATATATGTCAGATTAGAAAAATCAAAAGAAATATCCTTCACTCCGGCGGAAATCTCCTCTGACACTATTTCATTCAGAGATTTATGATTTGTCAGACCGAGTAATTCATTTTCAATTAAAATATGAACTCTTTTAGATCCGGCTTCTTCCGTATATGTTTTTTTTATTTCAGACATTAAGCTTTTTTAATACCTGCTGTTCTGATACCTGCTGATTTACTCTTTAGTGATCTCACTTCTTTAAGTTTCCAGTCCGTAACTATAGCGCTTGCAATCCAGATTGATGAATATGTACCTACAATAATACCGATCCCGAAAGTGAAAGCAAAACTTCTGTTAACTTCACCGCCGAAGATAAATAATACAAGCACAGTCATAAATACAGTACCGCTGGTAATTATTGTTCTGCTCAGCGTATCATTAATACTTTTATTCATAATGCTGACAGTGTTCTCATTTTTAAACAGCTTAATATTTTCTCTAATTCTGTCAAATGTAACAACGGTATCATTTGAAGAAAAACCAACCAAAGTCAGAAACGCTGCAAGCATCGACTGATTAAATTCAAGTCTGAGTCCCGGAAATATAAAATTCGCTATTGCTATAAAAGCAATTGTAACCATAACATCATGAAACAAAGCGATCACAGCGGCCACTGCAAAAATAAACTGAAATCTGAATGCCATATAGATCAGGATTGCAATCAGAGAGAAAATTATAGCAAACAGCGCATTCCTTCTCAGCTCTTCTCCGATCTTAGGACCTACTTTATCAGTTCTCATAATTTCAAAGTTGTTACCACTGATTTTCTGCTTTATTCCGTCTTCTATACGTTCTACAACAAGAAGTCCTTCACCCTGCATAGGAGTTCTTAACAGCACATCCCTGTCGGTACCCATTGTCTTAATTTCCATTCCGGCAAAACCCGCATCATCCATTGCCGCCCTGAGTTCTGAGATGTCAATATCTTTTTCAAACTGCAGCTGAATTTCTGTACCGCCGCTGAAGTCAATACCAAGCGGAATACTTTTTGTTGTAAATAATATTATGAAACCTATTACGATTATTATAGTGGAAGCCAGATAGTAGGCTTTCCTTTTTCCAATAAAATCATAATTAGTGTTTTCAAAGATTCTCATTATATATAAAAATAATTTTTTATTTTTTTAAATTATCCGAAACTTACTTTCTTTCCCTTTTCAATAAACATCTCAATAATATAGTGCGTAATCACAATACCTGTAAATAAATTTGCAAGCAAACCGAATATTAGGGTTAAAGCAAATCCCTGTATCGGACCTGTTCCGAACTGATACAAAATAATACCTGTAATTAAACCCGTGATATGTGAATCAATAATAGCGGAAAATGCTTTTTTATAACCAAGTTCTATAGCGGTTTTCATTGGCTTTCCGAGAGATATTTCTTCCCTAATCCTTTCAAATATCAAAACGTTTGTATCTACTGACATACCTATTGTAAGAATAAGTCCCGCAATACCCGGAAGAGTAAGTGTTGCTTTTAGCGAAGCCATTATCCCAAAAATGAAAAGCATATTGATAATAACAGCAACGTCAGCTACAGCGCCGCCTAATCTGTAATAAAATATCATAAAGAGAGCAACCAAAAGCAAAGCAGCTATGGAAGATAAAATACCGGAACGAATGGAATCTTCACCAAGCGAAGGTCCTATCGATCTTTCCTCAATTATCTTTACCGGAGCGGGTAACGCGCCTGCTTTTAAAACGATCTCTAACAATTTAGCTTCAGGAACGTCAGCCATACCTTCTATCTGGGAACTGCCGCCGCTGATCTTGCTTCTTACAACCGGAGCTGAATAAACAACGTTATCCAGAACAATAGCGATTCTTTTATTAATGTTAGCGCCAGTGATCCTCGACCAGTCTGAAGCTCCTTCTGAATCCATTTCCATTGTTACAACAGGTGTATTGCTAGTAGGATCGATATTCGCTCGTGCATCAACAACTACTTTACCTGTAAGCTCAGCGTCTTTTTTAACTGCATAGAGTACATATATCTTTTCACCTTCTGATTCGAAGGTCTTTTTAGACCATGCAAACTGCATATCGGAAGGAATTACTGTTTTTATATCTTCTCTCTTTAAAAGTCTTTCAATTTTATCCTTATCACTTTCCTTTACATATCCGTCAGCCATTCCGCTTTCCTGATTTAAAGATACCATGGCGAAAAAAGGAAACTTCTCTTTGAACTCTTCTTCGCTAAGCTGCGCCTGTGAAGTATCAGTCTCGTCTGCAGCAGTATCAGATTCAGTAACTGCGGTATCCGTGTTCTTAACTGAATCACTTATTTTCTTGGAAGAAGTATCTTTTTTGTTTAAAGAATCTTTTCCGGCAGATTTTAATTCAGTTACTGATTTAGAATCTTTTAAGGAATCTTTATTTGCCGCTGAATTGAGCTTTGAAGTATCAGTTTTAGTAATGGATTCATTTCCGGAGCTAAGAGAATCATTATTATTTAAAGCAACAGTCGTATCTGATACCGCAGAAGTATCACCTGTCATGATCTTGTTAATGGATTCCATGACTCTTACCACTGCCTGCGGATCATAAATGAGTTTGAATTCAAGAAGCGCTGTTCCTTCAAGAAGTTTTCTTACTTCTTCCGGATTACTTACACCCGGCAGCTCTACAATAATTCTGCTGTTACCGATCTTCTGGATCTGCGGCTCAGCCACACCGTACTGATCGACTCTGTTTCTTACGATCTCAACCGCTCTGTCCAGAGCGTTGTCAATCTCAGAATTAAGTCTTGCTTCCACATCAGCATCGGTATCCCTGACTTCTCCGTAATAAGTTTTAAGACTAAGTCCTTTTTCGCTTAACTTAGTTTTAAAAGTCTCTAAAATTATTTCATCATTATCCTTGGAGGCGTCCTTAACTTCTGCAAGAATGGAAATTAACAAGTCGTCTTTTTTATCTGACATGTCTTCGAGAAGTTTGACTATGTCAACGTCCATAACGACATACATTCCGCCTTTAAGATCAAGACCGAGTTTCAGTCTTTTATCTCTGGCTTCATTCAGACTCTCGCTGTTTTTGTCCACAAAATCAATACTGTCCTGACCTGTAAGCTTGGACAGTTCCTTGCTCAAATTGTAATCCTGAAATGTGGGGTAGAGGAAGTAAACCGAAAGCACAATTAATGCAATAGTAACTACTATCCGGGAAAGATTTTTCTTCAAAATTTCACTCCGTAATATATATTAATATGTTTTTTGTCTGGAATAGATTTAAAAAATACAGTCCTCAATATAATTTTAATGCTTAGAAATGTCAATGTAAAATACTGAGTAAGTGAGCTTTTTCTTTGAATTAACGATGAAAAAACTTTAAAAATAAATATGATACCGGGATGAAATTTCATTATAAAAAATACTTATCAGTGTTATCAAAAGTAAATTATTTAAACTCTGTTTAACACAAATCTAAATATTGTTCCGGTCACTTTCAGTATGAAAAGTTTTATTCAGATGTAAAAATGGATATTTGAAAAATTATTTTTATAAATATCAGACTCATTCCATTACACAAACCGGTTTAACAATCTTTGACATTAAGCCATATTAGAATTAGATTAAATCAGTTAATATTTCATAATATTAAAAATATATGCTATGAAATTCAAAAACTTTAAGCTGTTAATTTTATTTTGTATCCTTTGTATAAGTAATGAATTGTATTCTGCTGATTTATTTTTTAATAGAAATAGTTTCATTTATAAAAAGTATTATTCAGATCAGATCAGTTTTCTGAATAAACATATTTACTATTCCGGAGGCAATTTTAATTTTAATATGAATGATCTGAATTCTGATTCCTCTGCAGGCAGATTAAAAAAACCACATCTTCATTTTATGAAAGTAATATTCACTTTGGCAGCAGCGGACTGATCCTGTCGAATGTTCCGCTTAATTCAAATAACATAAGCGCATGGTTTTTTAATAACGGATTGTTTAACAGTAATGTAACCACACCCTTCGCCGGATTTCAATGGCCAAGACCTGAAAATAAATATGCCAGATATTCTTCCGGTCATATATTCGGAGCAATTGTAAACGGCGATACATTAGTGTCAGTAATTGAATACGGATCGGAATATTTACCCGGTTATACTGATAACAACGGAAATCCGCAGGGAAATGAATCGCCTGATTACAAATTATATAAACTTACTCACGGGATGAATGATTCTGACAGATCCCTGTGGCCGAATTCATTACTGGGTAATTCTGATCAGGGTGCTCCGGTTTATTTTGACAATAAAACCATGAACTGGAAACCTGATGACTTTGGAAATCAGACAATGTTTTACCGTTATACAGATTCATATACTGAATCACACCATTATAATTCAGGAAGTACACAGCCCTTGAAAATTGATATTAAGCAAATAAATTTTTCTTTCAATCAGCCTGAAGAATTAAAAAATGTGATTTATCAGGAATACAAAATTATTAACAGAAGCAATAATGTTTGGACAAATTCATATTTCAATTTTTTTACTGATGATGATATTGGTGATTCTCAAAATGACGGAGTAGGTACAGACACCAATCTACGGCTAACATATACTTATAATTATACTGCAAACGATTATGATTATGGTAATAACCCTCCGGCAACAGGATTTTTGATTATCCGTGCGCCTTTGCAGTTCACAGGAAATGTAAATGATTCTGTCTATTATTATCACGGAAAAAATAAAATAGTAAAACGCGGATATTCTGAAATGAAATTAAACTCTTCAGTTATTTATAGTGATGATACTTTTCAGCCCCGTAATTACAGAGAAGAATATAATGCAATACGGGGATTAAAAAATGACGGTACTCCTTATATAAATCCTGTCACAAATGAAATATCAAAGTTTGTATATTCAGGTGATCCTGTAAATGGAACAGGATGGATTCAGTCAGGGACAAGCGATATGAGATTCTATCATGGATTCGGACCAATGACCGTAAATCCGGGTGATACTCAGATAATTGTCATGGCTCAGGTAATAGACAGAGGAGATAATCATTTAAGCAGCATAACAAAGTTAAGAGAATTATCCGTTAATGCTAAAGAGTTCTATGATAATTGTTTTGAAGATGTTGTAATAAGCGTGAACACCGGTTCATCTTTTATACCGGAAGATTTTAAACTTTATCAGAATTACCCCAATCCTTTCAATTCATCTACGGTCATTAAGTACGATCTTAAACAAAATGGGCATGTGACGCTCAAACTATTTGACATTACAGGGAAAGAGATAGTAACTCTTGTGAATGAGGAAAAGAATGATGGTTCATACAGTGTTATGTTTTCACCTGAGATAAACGGATACCAGCTGCAGTCCGGTGTTTATTTTTATTCATTAAGCATTAATAATAATATTATTGAGACAAAAAAATTAATGTATATAAAGTAAGATCCCGCTTACCGGTATAAATTTTTTAATTTTGAGTTATTAAAAATTTTTTTTATTTTTGAAAATCAGATATTTAAGCAGGTTTCATTTAATTTTTAAAACTGATTCATTAAAACATTAAATAAAATTTTATGACAAAAAATTTAACTTTTTTATTTTTTATTCTGATCATTTCTCTTTCCCCTGATTTAAACGCTCAATGGTCACCAAACCCTTCGCAGAATATAACAATATGTGATATACAGCAAAGACAGAGTTTTGCGAAGACTGCTGCAACAAGTGACGGAGGATGTTTTATAAGCTGGTTTGATCAGAGAGGAAACGGCAGTTACAAAGTATATCTTCAGCGGTTAAATGCTCTTGGAGAAAAGCAGTTTGCGCAGGACGGATTGCTTGTAAGTGATAAGCCGCAAAATTTATGGCTTGGGGATTATGATCTTAAAACTGATGGATCAGATAATGCGATCCTGGTATTTTCTGATATAAGAAATTCACTGCAGGATACAATTGCAAATCCGTTTGCATACAAGATCTCTTCAACCGGACAGTTTCTCTGGGGACCGGACGGTGTTACATTAACTAATCTGACTACGCAATATCAGGTATGGCCGAAAGCTGCTCCGCTATCAGACGGAAGTGTTGCTATTGTCTGGTGGTTTATAAATTCTGCTGAAAGGAATACATGGATCACTATGCAGCGTCTGAATTCAAACGGAGTTCCGCAGTTTGCAAATCCGATAAATATTCAGGATCCGGGAAATAAGAGGTATCAGTATCCCGATGTCTGCGCTGCTGAAAACGGAAATTACATTGTAAGCTGGGTTTACGGTCCGAAAGATACTGTAGGAAGTTTTGTTCCGGATAACATTTCCATATTCTCAATGAAATATAATCCGTCAGGCTCGCCTTTATGGAATTCTCTCGGAGTTGTTTACAATAACACCGGTAATCATGTGCCGATATATTCAGTACCGAAAATCTATTCTGACGGTAACGGAGGTGCGTTGTATTCTTACTTTACACTTGAGTCAAATGTCCTTTACTCAAGCGCTAACAGAATTCTCTCAAATGGTACCAGTCCTTTTCCGCCTAACGGTACGGTATCTTCAACAAATAATATTTTTTTTCATGTCGATCCGTATTTAGCTTATAATCAGTCAACGAATGAAGCTTATATGTTCTGGACAATGGTAGACGCTTCGTCGCAATCATTTTTCACTGTCACCGGACAGAAATTTTCAGGAACAGGTCAGAGAATGTGGACTGATTCGGGAATCACTTATACTCCGCTTGATACACTTGAAGTGTTTGGAGTGAATTGCTTATTACACAACAATAATCCTGTGGTCGTATATCAGAGGGCATTTTTAAATTCTACGATTTACGCATTCAGAACGGATCAAAACGGCAGCTATGTATGGAGCGGAAACATTATTAACGTCAGCACTGCGCAAAGTCCGAAAAGCGCTACGTCATCTGCAATTAATCACCATAACGGAATGGTAATGTCGGCCTGGACTGACGGACGTAATTCCAGTACATTCGGAGACGGGGGCATTTATGCTCAGAATATAAATTTCAACGGAACAATTGGTCCTGTCGGAATTAATGTTATCTCCTCGGAAGTCCCTGAAAGTTTTACTCTCGGTCAGAATTATCCCAATCCGTTTAACAATATGACTTCGATAGAATTCAGCATAAAGGAGACAGGAAAATATAAAATGGAAATATTTGAAATGACGGGAAGAAAAGCTGATGTTATTTTTGATGAAATAAAAACACCCGGAGTTTACAGATTAAATTACAGTGCGGATAAATTTTCATCAGGAGTTTATATCTACAGATTGTCATCTGTTAAAATGGATTTAACAAAGAAATTTCTGTTAATAAAATAAATTTTAAAACTTTCTTTTCTTAAAAGCTGACATATTATTGTGTGTCAGCTTTTTTTTATGTGTATAATTTTATCAGAGTTGGTAATTTTCAAGAAGTATCACAGACCAATATGGGTAAAATCTTCGTGCGCTAAAGCGGTTAAGAAACCCTTCTGAGAGTAAAATTTATTTAACAGCTCAATTAAGGAATACAATTGATTATTAGCCGGCTGATGAACTCCGAGCTGAAAAAATTTCTCTTAAAATAGTATTTGAAAAAAAAATTATAAAAGTTAACTTAAGCCAAACCCTTTTTTATTAATCAAATAAACTCCAATGAAAAATTTATTCAAATTTCTATTGTTTGCAGTCTTTTGTATTACAGTAAATAATTCTGTTTTTGCACAGGCGAATTCAGTAGAACTGCAGGACGGCGGCGGAAATCTTATAAGTTCTCACAGCAGTATAGAGGAAGCTTATGACTCAATTCCTGCTGTAATTACACAGGCATACATAATTGAAATACTTGCAGCTTATGACGGAACGAGCGAAGTATTTCCAATTGACCTCACATCAAAATCAGGACACAGCGCTGTAAATACAATTACAGTCCGCCCTGACGCAGGTAATTCGGGTGAAGTAATTACCTCAGCAAATGGAAGCGGCACCATTAATATTCACCGCACAGATTATCTGATCCTTGACGGAAGACCGGGCGGAGTCGGAACAGTACCGGATCTTGAGGTAAGAAATACAGCAACGAGCTCAAATGCTTTTGCAATTATTCTGGACAGCGGAGCAACATTCTGTGTAGTCAAATATGTGAAATCATATGCCAACACAAATGGAACGACCGGCGCAAGAAATATAGAGATAGGACCTTCACCGAATATCCCGGGCGGTACATCGAACAATCTTATTGATCATTGTTATGTAAACGGCGGCAGAACGGCGATCGGCAGTGACGGCTCATCAGCTCCTTCAGGTAATGCAACTATGAATAATGTTATTTCAAACTGCACGATTGAGAATTTCGGATTTGTTGCGGTATGGCTTTTAGGTCTTACCGGCAATATTGATGTGATCAATAATACAATTAACGGAACGGGCACTCACAGTGGATTAGCTAATCCTACAGGAATTAATATTCAAAGTTCATTTGATGGTTATATTATAAACATCAAAAGAAATAAGATAACTAATTTTATTGCATTGTCCACATCCACATCACTTGCTCCCCGCGGAATCGCAACTATTACAGCTCCAGGTACAGGTTCGGTTTTAAATATCGAAAATAATTTTATTGCAATGACAGCTGACAACAATAATGCTGCTACTACATACGGAATATACACTACCGGTACTTCTGAAAGCTATACCTGTAACATTTATTATAATACTATATTGATCGGAGGTGTTCAGACAGGCGGATTAGCCGGAAGAATAGTTTCAGCAGGTATTGTAAAGCAGTCGACTGTTGCAGGAGTTGTATATAATCAGAGAAATAACATCTGCATAAATACAAGAACCGGCGGAAATGCCGGAGTTATTCATGCCGGAGTAGGTATTAACGGAGACGCAGGAATACTGGATATAGATTACAACTGTTATTATTCCGCAACCGGAACACCGGCTTCATGGGATTCAACAAACTATGCTACTTTACAGGATTATCAAAATGCGATAGGGGACTATGAGAATAATTCCAGAGTAAAAAATGTAACATTCATTTCAGGCTCCGATCTGCATTTAGACGGGTCATCAGTACAGGACCCAGACCTGAGTGCAAGACCGATAGCAGGAATCACGGAAGACATTGACGGAGATACCAGAAGCGCAGGGTTCCCTTATAAAGGTGCGGACGAATCAACTGCTTTTAATCTAAAGACTTTAAACCTGACAGTAAATCTTGAAGCTTGTTCACCGGTGCAGGATACAGTCGTTGTATCATTACGAAGCAGCACAGCTCCTTACGGACTGATAGAAATGACAAAGGTCTATTTAAGCAATACCGGAACTGCGGCTGTAAGCTTTGCAAAAGCTGTGGACGGTATTAATTATTATGTAGTAGTAAATCACAGAAATTCTATTGAGACATGGAGCAAAAACGGCGGAGAGGTATTTGCAGCCGGAGTATTGAATTATGATTTCACTTCTGCATCTTCACAGGCTTACGGAAATAACATGGTAATAGTAGGCATCGAGTGGTCAAACTATACAGGTGATGTTAATCAGGAAGGTGTTGTAGATGTTGGAGATCTGTCTTTAATTGATAATGATGCAAACATATTTGCTACGGGCTATGTAAATACTGATTTAAACTGTGATAATGTAGTTGATCTTGCAGATGCTTCATTTGCGGACAATAATGCTACGAATTTTGTCTCTGTTTCCAAACCGTAATTTAAAAACTTATTTTATAAAATTTATTTTAATTTTATAAAACTTCTCACAGTAAATTTAAGTAACACCTGTTAAATAAAAAGACAAGAGAGCAATGCTCTCTTGTCTTTTTTAATCTTAAATAATTTTGTTAAGGCTGATCTCTATTTGGCAAACAACATACCAATATCTCTGAACGCCTTAAACTCCAGCGCATTTCCTGAAGGATCATATAAAAACATTGTCGCCTGTTCACCGGGCTCGCCTTTAAATCTAATATATGGTTCGATGAGAAATTTATAATTCGCTGATATAAGTTTTTTCTCAAGAATATGCCAGTCATCAATACTTAATACTACACCGAAATGAGGAACAGGAACATTATGCCCGTCCACAGGATTAATTCCGTTTACCTTTTCATTTCTTTTATCACCTGAAATATGGAGCACAAGCTGGTGTCCGAAAAAATTCAGATCCATCCACTTATCGCTGCTCCTTCCTTCTTTACAGCCGAGTACATCCTTGTAAAAACCCGCAGTCTCATTAAGTTCATTGACCGGGATTGCGAGATGAAAAGGAATTAATTTATTTGATTCCAAAATTTATTAAAATTTTATTCTGTATTTAATACAATATCTCCTGTTGTCTCTTCAGCCGGTTTCTTCTTCTTAAATTTGTCAACAAGATTATAAACTGATACAAACATTACAGGTACAATTACGAGCGTAAGGAATGTGGCGAATGATAATCCGAAAATAATCGCAACACCCATCGGTCTCCAGAAAGCTGTGTTCTGACCGTCAAGTAACCAAGAAAAAGTTCTCCAGTCAAAATCCACGCCTGTGGTCAGAGGTATCAGTCCGAGTATTGTAGCTGCAGCTGTTAGAAAAACAGGTCTCAGTCTGACCATCCCGGATTGAATTACTGATTCTTCCCTGCTCAGTCCGCGCTTCTGTAACTCAACCTGAAAATCAAGAAGTATGATAGCATTTCTTACTACAATTCCTCCAAGTGAAATTACTCCGATCCCTGTCATGATAATTCCGAAAGGTGTCTGGGTAACAAGCAGCCCGATCAATACTCCGATCAGTGAAAGTATTACAGTAAACATAATAATTATTGGTGACAACAATGAATTGAATTCTATTACAAGAAAAAAGAAAACCATCAGCAGTGATATTAAAAACGCTTTGCTTAAAAAATCAGTAGACTCCTGCTGATCTTCCTGCTCACCGGTATATGTTATATTATATCCGTCAGGCAGACTGATATTCTTTAATTTTTCCTTTACATCAAGCAGCACTTCATTTCCGAGTCTGCCTTCAGCGTTCGCAGAAACTGTAACTACTCTCTTCAGGTCTTTTCTGTTAATTGCACCGATCCCGCCGGTAAATTCAATTTGCGCAACAGATGATAGCGGGATCTTTGCGCCGTCTTTACCGGGTAAATATAAATTCTGAATTGTCTGTAAATTTTCTCTCTGACTGGAATCAAGTCTTACAGTAATGTCATATTCTTTGTCAGCTACCCTGAATTTGCTGGCAGAAGTTCCATTAATTGCCGTCCTGATATCGGATGCAATAATTGAAGTATTCAATCCGTACAGAGAAGCTTTTTCCCTGTCAATTGTTATCTTGATCTCAGGACGCGCTTCGTCATAATCATCTTTCAGATCCTTCATCCCGGCAATGTCAACGATCTGTCTTTTAATATCATCAGATATCTGCCCGAGTTTGTTAAAGTCATCTCCGGATATTTCGATATTTACCGGCGGACCGGTTGGCGGACCTCCGGATTGTTTCTGAATTCTGACATCAGCTGTTGTTATATTTGTAATTGCATCTCTTATTTCTTCAATTGTCTTAAATGAACTTTGAGATCTGTCCGCTTTATCATAAAAACTTAGAGTTATAGTACTCTTGTTTGAAACATCACTTCCAAAACCTTCGCCAATTTCTGATCCGACATTCGTTAAATAATATTCAAGGTCTTTAAATGCCGGAAGTTTTTCTTCAACTATTTTAGATACTTCATCAGACTTCTCCAGGTTAGTTCCGACCGGCATGTTTACATAAATATATGCCTGCTGCGGCTCTACCTGAGGAAAAAATTCAACGCCTTTGCTGAACATTCCATAAATGACGAAAACAAAAATCAGCAAAAATACAGTTAAAGATATAGATGTTTTTCTGTGTCTCATTGCCCATCGTATTGACCTCTCATACTTCTTTACTATGTTGGCAAAAAGTTTGTCGAACCATAAATGAAACCGGTTAATGACATTATACCATTTAGTCTTACTCTCATGCTTAGCTCTGTCTTTTTTGTAATTGATAAATTTTGATGCAAGTACGGGATTGATTATCATTGCTACAAACAGAGACGAAAATAAACAAACAATAAGCGTGATAGGAAGATACTTCATAAATTCCCCGACAATTCCCGGAAAAAATAATAAAGGAGCAAATGAGGAAATGATAGTAAGTGTTGCTATGGTTACAGGTATCTGTACTTCTCTCGGTCCTTCTATTGACGCATCATGCTGATTGTACCCTTCAGACTCCTGAAGCCTGTATATATTTTCCGTTACTACAATTGCGTCATCCACTATAATACCAAGTACAAGGATCAATCCGAATAAAACTACTATATTCATAGTTACACCCATTCCGGCAAGTATAATAAATGATATCAGAAATGAGAAAGGAATTGAAGTTGCAACAAGAAATGCATTCTTCAAACCCATTGCTGCAAGCAGAATAAGACACACTAATAAGAATCCCGTGATTATTCCGTTCTCAAGCTCATGAACTGTATTCTTTATGCTTTTAGATTCATCACCAGTAAAACTAACTTTTAATCCCGGAGGAAAAGAAGCTTCCTTTTCTTTTACCAGTTCTTTTATTTCATCTGCAATTCTTATAATGTTTTCACCGCTTCTTTTCTTAATAACTAAAGTTACAGCTTCATTACCATTTTCCCGCGCAAGAGTTGTTCTCTGCTTGTAACCGTAAACTACTTCGGCAATGTCTCTGATATATATCGGTTTTTCATTCTCGGATTTTATAATAATATCACGGATCAGTTCGGGATCTTCATATTCCCCCGGAACTCTGATAAGATAATTCTGTGAACCCACATCGACGCTGCCACCCGGTATGCTGAGGTTTTCCTGACCAATTTTATTTGTAATGTCAAATAAAGTCATATTATAATATTTCAGGCGGTCCGCATCCACGTTGATCTTTACCTCTCTTTCAAGACCTCCTTTCACGTCAGCGCTTAATACTCCCGGAATACCCTCGATGTCATCGCTTATATTATCTGCCACATCTTTTAATCTTGCAAGTCCCAGATTCCCTGACAGGTTAATATAAAGCATTGGCTGCTCAGCAAGATTAATTTCGGATACTGTCGGTTCTTCAATATCCTTTGGCATCTTTGACTTAGCTATAGCAACTTTGTCCCTGACTTTCTGAAGAGCGTCGTCTATTATTACATCCGGATTAAATTCAATATTCACTATTGAAAAACTTTCCTGTGAAATAGAAGTAATTTTCTTTACATCTTTTATTCCTTTTACTTCTTTTTCAATCTCCTGAGTTACGAGATTTTCCATATCCTGCGGTGAAACTCCGAAGTATAATGTAGTAACAAAGATATTCGGAATTGTGATAGAAGGAGCTGACTCTTTTGGGATGGAGTTATATGACGAAATACCAAGTATAACAAGAATCACAACCATTATATAAACTGTAACTCTATTATCTACCGCTAATTTTGAAATATTCATTCTTAAATTCTTTTTCGGTTAGTTAATTATCTCAACTTTGTCTCCGTCAGCAACGGACTGGAATCCCTCTGAAATAAGTATGTCACCCTTATTTAATCCGGAAAGTATCTGCACATTGTTGTTGTTTCTGCCGCCTATCATTACTGACTTTTTCCGCGCTGCTCCGTTTTCAAAAACATAAACAAACTTTTCACTGCCGAAATCTATTACCAGATCCTGCGGAAGTACGATCGCATCCACAATCACTGATTTCTCAATTCTGATGTTTGCGCTCATTTCAGGTTTTAATCTGCCGCCTTTATTAGGAAGAACCATTTCAATTTCAAATGTTCTGTTCTGAACGCTGAGTGTCGGTGAAATGTAATTCACCGTTCCGGTGAACTCTTCACCCGGATATACATCAAAAGTTATCTTAACCTGTGAACCTTTCTTGATCTCACTCAAATATCTCTCAGGAATTCCAGCTGAAATTTTTACTTTAGATACATCTACTATATTCAGTATCGGAGTGCCGGGTCCGCTTACTTCTCCGCGGCTCATATATTTCTCATCTACTATTCCGCTGATAGGTGAAGTTACGTATGACTTCGAAAGTCTTGTCTCAATCAGGTTCAGACTTTTTTCCGCAAGCTCAAGCTGAAATTTTGCATTTGTATAATCCTGCTCTGTGGAAACGCTTTCATTGTATAATTTCTCAATCCTTTCAAAATTACTCTTCGCAAGTTCATACTGAGTCTCAGCCTGTTCAAATGACGCAAAATCAGTATCCTTTTTTAATCTCACGAGAGTCTGTCCTCTGCCGACTCTGCTTCCTTTATCGAAAGGCATATAAGTAATAAGTCCGCCTTCTTCTGAAGAAATTTTTGCAGTCTGAAAAGGTTTTACAGTACCGACTACATTATAGGTCTCATTGAATTCCTGCGTTATAATCTCTGTGGTTTTGACAGCCTGTAATTTCTTTTCCGGTTCTGTCTTTGACTCGCCTTCGTTTCCGCATGATATGAGTAATGATGATACGGTGAGTAATGCTGTCATTATATAAATGATCTTTTTCATATAATATTAATTAATTTTTTTTTCGAATTTATTTTTCCAGTAATTTTTCAAGTTCAGACTTAGCGATCTGATAATCAAATACAGCCTGATAATATCCCAGACGGGAATTGTATAATGTCAGTTCAGCATCCTGAACGTCGATCTGATTCAGCACTCCTTCAATGTAACTTTTATTGGCAAGCTCAAGACCGCGCTCTGCAAGTGTCACAGTTTCTTTTGTAGAAAGTATTCTCTGCTTTGCATCTTCAAGCGCGATAATTGCAGTCTCAGATCTTAATTTTAATTTCTGCTTTACATCTCTGATCTGTTCCTCTGATTTCTTAACTTCTATTTCCGACTGTGCGACTTTATAGGAATTTCTAAATAGATTTAAATCCCAGGATAATCCTAAACCGGCATTCAGTGTATTAAAAAATCTGTAATTTGTAAGTGACTGACCGTCATTTTCCTGCGAAATTAATGAATACTGACCGAATAAAAATAACTTCGGAAGATAATTTGCCTTATCTACATTTACTAATTCCTGACTGATTTTCTTATTCAGCTTAAGCTGTCTTACGGTTACATACTCTTCTGAAATTCTGTCTATCATGACATCTGTGCTTTCCCATACTTCAGTGCTGTCATACTGAAGTGAATCCAGTATTTCTATTTCATCATTTACTTTTAACCCTATGGCATTTGAGAACAATTTTTTACTGATCTCAAAGTCTCTTTCGGATTTTAACAATACAGGTCTTACATTTTCAACTTTTACCCTGGCTCTGAGGAAATCGAATTCAGTAGCGACTCCGTTCCTGAATCTTGACTCGACTACTCTGAAATTCTCCTGTGCATTTGTGTAAGTAATTTCATTGACATCAACAACCGCCTTTGAAAGTAAAACACCGAAGTATGAATTCTTCACTGTATTTCTCACATCGTTTTCCACTGACTCGACATTCTCCTGCTGGATTTTTGAATAATATTCTGCGATCCTGATCCCTGAAAATACAGGTGTACCAAGTACAGGGATTGGCTCTGTTGCATTTAAAGTAGTAGTTAAGGCATTATCAGAACCAATTTCAATTTTTTCCCCGAATATATCAAACACCTGCTTTTTAAATGATCTTGAGTAATTGGAATTTAAAGTAATAGTCGGAAGTAAATTCTCACTGTAAACTTCTGATACTTTTTCCTCAGCTATCATCTGGTCATATCTGGCATTTATTACATCGGAGTTGTCTTTCATTGCAAGAGATATTGCCTGTTCAACTGATGTTATAATTCTTTTCTGCTGAGACCTGACATCACCCGAAAAAAATATAAGTATAGCGAATAATATCAGATTTATATACCTGAATTTTATATTTATCATTTTTAAAGTTTTATTTCTTTTGCTAATAATGATTTCTCTTTTTTAAATATTTTCTTTCCGCTGCCTGTCAGTATACCGTTTAATAACATTTCATGTGTTGTTTTAAAAGCGATCTGCATGGTAAATTTATTGTTGATCAGAAATTCCGGATTCATTACTCCTGAAATAGAATGTATAAATGCGGATATAATTATCTGAGGCGGATAATTTTCAATCAGTTTTTCTTTTATACCCTGTGTGATTAGTTTGTTCAGAATACCGTTGATCTTAAAAGTACGGTTGTGGTTTATTGTTTTTAAAATTTCAGGGTGATGTATCTTGAGATCGTGAAGCCATTTATCACTTATATTTAATGTGTAATTACTGTACATGTTAAGAAGTTTTACAAATTTGAAAACCACATTTCCGTCACCGTCTACTATTATATCAACATTGTTGTAAATTTCATTTGTTGTATGAGAACATATTTCTTCAAGAAGGTTTTCCTTAGAAGGGAAATGCTTATAAATGGTTTTCTTGCTGACGCAAAGCTCTTTTGCGATCTCGTCCATTGAGGTCTTGTAAAATCCTTCTTTGTGAAATTTTTGAGCGGAATAAATAAGTATCTTTTCGCGGTCTTTGATTTGTCTGTCTGTTTTATCCAATAGAAACTAAAATCGTTTTATGAGTTTCCAAAATAGTAATAATTTATACATAGTGCAATGCAGACTTTAAAATTTATTCATAATTTAATATTAGGATCATAGGAAAAGTTTACTAAAAACGGAAAGTACGGTGGTGTCTGAAATATGTTTAGCTTGTCGGTATTGCTAAATATTCTTTAAATAAAAAAAATGCGGAATATGATCCCGCATTTTAATATTAGAGTGAATTACAGTTTTAATTTTTCATTTTAATTCAATCTCTGATTCAATTTTATCTTCACTTTCAGTTCCCTTTTTCTGTACGTTGATCATGACCTTGCCGTCCTTTCTTGTTATCACAATATCTTCCGGTCTGATATTTTTATCACCCATATCTTCGGTAACCATTTTCCTGATCTCTTCATCAGTCTTATCTTTAAATCTGTCTGCCTCCCCGTCATTTCTGAATTTTCTGACTTCAGCAGTCCTTTGTACATTATTACCGTCCTTTATAGTAATGTCAAATCCGCTGTTGTCTTTTAAGCTGCCTTCCGGAATTTCTATCTTTGATATCCTCTTTCCGTCAGCGCTTCTGTCAAAACTGATCTGAACATCTCTGATCCCGTTTTGCGCAAGCTGGGATTCAATTTCTTTCTTCAGATCCTGATCAGACAAATTGGATGCATTTATATCCACTTTGAATATTTCATTAAGCGCAAAGGAATATACAGGTCTGGTAATCTTTTCATTCAGAGGAACTAAGCTGATATCAGTAACTCCGCTTATTCCTTTCAGCTGATCCATATATTTCTGCGCATTTCCGAGTTCATCTTTCATAAGAACAAGTTTGTATTCAATAAGATCATTTGCTGCCTCCGGTTTTACTGTACTGATCAATGCCTTATTTGTCCATCCAAGAGACTGAAGCTTCTGTATTGCTTCGGCATTGCTCTTATTAACATTCCATTTTATTACGTCAGCAACAGTTTCCTGCTGTGTAACGGGATAATTACATGCAGCTACAATTACTGCAAGTAAGAGAAATGCATAAGCCATTTTGATTTTTGGTGATCTCATATTAAAAAATTTCCTTTCTTTATTTAACGAATGGTTAAAAGATTTTTGTGAGTTAAAATTACGGAGCCATTTCTCAACGCCCGGAAATGTATCGTCAGTTTTTTCATTTTTTAACTTGTCAAACAAATGATCAAGTCTGTCATTTCCTGAAGGATCATTTGCCTTCGGTTTCCGGTAATAGTCTGAGTGTTTCATTGTTTATGTCTCCTGAGTAAATTGATTTATTTATTTCTTTATTTGGTAAATTATTTTCTTCTTTCTCGATAAAGCATTTAAGTTTTTTTCTTGCACGGCTCAGTCTGGATTTAACAGATGAAACGCTTCTTTCATTTTGTATCTCTTTTATTTCTTCAATGCTGAAACCGGCAATTTCGTAAAGCAGTATTGATTGTCTTTCCTTTGAAGATATACCCGACAAAGCTTTCTGCAAAAGCATTCCTTCGCAGTTCTCATCCTGATGCTGTAAAATCTCAGGAAATTGAGTGCTGATATTTTTGTCATCTGACGGCAGAAATTTTTTCCAGAAATCTTTTCTTATTAAAGTATAAAATTCTCTCGTGATTATTTTAAAGAACCATGACCTGAACTTGCTCTGATCAGATAAGCTGTCGAAATTTTCCAGAGCTTTGAGAAGTGACTGCTGCAAAACGTCTTCTGCATCGTCCTTCGAACGCCTTGAACATAATGCCTTACAGTACTTTAAAGCATTACTATACTCCGGCTTCAGCAATTCAATGAATTTGTCGGTACTATTTTCCATTACCTGTTTTATAAAACTTATAAGTTCTTGTTGATTAGACGTATCATCGGGGGTAAAAGTCGCAAGGATATTTTTTTATTTTATTTCCTGGCATTTAAATACGGGATACAATTTATGAGTTTAAAAATTTTTCGTATTAAATTAAAAAATTTTTGATTTAGTAATTCCATTTTAACTCTAAAGCATTTAAAATTATACTCTTGGATTTTTCAAAAGTGAATTAAAACTAACACTTGTTATGATTATATTAAATAAAAAAATGAAAACACTAATTAACACCTCGCTTAAATTAGTTTTCTTCTGTTTTCTTTTAATATCAAGTTTCTATCTGATCTCCCAAAGCTCTCACCCCTTTATTTCCTGTCAAAAAGAAAATACAATAGTCAAAAAAGATTCCGTTATTCAATGGAGATTTCCGGCTGAAAGCGACATTCCTGATAATGATGAAGGTAAACTGATAAGGACGGGAATGGATATTTTTATTAATACAGGTAAGTATATCGGTCCGGATGTAACGGATGTAAATAAAAGATTTGCCGGCACTAATATGTCATGTCAGAGCTGCCATTTCAGAGGCGGAACATTGAAAAATGTATTTGGTCTCGTAGGCGTTTTTTATAAATATCCGCAATTCGATGAGAGATCAGCAAGTGAGATCACAATTCAGGACCGGGTCAATAACTGCATGAAAAGAAGTCTCAACGGAAAGGCGATGCCGGAAGCTTCAGATGAAATGAATGCGGTAGTCTCATATCTTAAATGGCTCAGCACTTACGCTCCCAAAGGCACTAAGTTAGACGGACAGGGTATACCAAAAATTGAATTATTAAAAAGAGCTGCTGATACTGCTGCAGGCAGACTGGTGTACCTGAAGAACTGCGCATCATGTCATGCAGAAGACGGCAGCGGAGTATTGTGGAAATCAGGCAATGTGAAAGTCCCGGCTGATTCAGTTTACGGTTATGAATTTCCGCCTGTCATGGGACAAAACAGTTACAATGACGGAGCGGGTATGTTCAGACTACTTACTGCTGCATCTTTTATTTATTCAAAAATGCCTTACAATGACGCGGTATTATCTGTTGATGAATCCTATGATGTAGCTGCTTTTATAAATTCAAAACCGCGCCCGAAATATCCCGATATCAGTAAAGATTATCCGGATCTGAAATTCAAACCGGTTGATTTTCCCTTTCCGCCGTTTAATGATAACTTCACTGCGGAACAGCATAAATACGGACCGTATCAGGAGATGATGAAAGAAGGTGAAGCTGATAAATATGCTAAGCCAAAATAAGAAAAATATTTGTACAATATTTAATCACCGGAATTAAAATTTTTTTCAAAAATTTTAATTAATATTTCAGTATAGAAATGGGATTATCATTTTTGAATTTTCTGTATAAGATATGTATTCAGGAAACTTTTCAGACAGCAATCTCTCTTCGTATTTTAATTTGATGATAAGAACTATTACAAGCGCTGACCAAACAATAAATCTTATAATTGTATATTTATTAACTACCCAAATCAATGTAAGAGTTATCACAGAAGTATACATAGGATGTCTCACAAATTTATACGGACCTGATGTATTAAGATCCTGACCTTCCTTTATATGTGGAAAGATATTGAACCTGAAGCGAAAAGTGTATATTGCCCAAATTCCCGGGATCAATGATAAGATCAGAAGCGTAAGATAAAGTTTATTAACCGGAATTATTTCACCGGTAAGCATTAAATAAATTATACAGATAAACTGAACTGCGACGAGAGTATATGATAATTTCAAAATATATTTTCTTTTTAAAACTCTTATCTTAAAAAGTCTGAAATGAGTCTGTGAAAATGATGCGTTCCGGTTTCACGTTTAACTGAATATCTACCTCTTACATATAGTCCTGAATTGATTCCCTTCTGCACATTCTCAACAATAGCTTCATCCTCTCTTTCAACCTTATCAAGAGCCCCGCCAGCTCCGTCATTAATTTTTGATTCATCATACACATATGTAAGAAATGAAACTTTGGAAAGATCTTTTTTGAGAGGCTTTACAATATTAACTGATAATCCCCACGGATAAAAATTGAACATTGTGTTCGGAAATATCCAGAAGTAATACGCTGAAATATTCTTTCCGTGATCAGGGTGTCCAGCCGGAATATCAAAGCAAACATCTCCTCCTTTTGAAATACCTGTCTGAAGATTTGAGAATCTGAAAAGTTCTGTCGTGTATCCTGAATAATCAAGCTTTTCATTCAGAGAATTATGAACATACGGAATATGAAATCCTTCCAGATAATTCTCGCAGTATAATGCCCAATGCGCATTTACAAGATAATCGCGCGACCGTGACACATCGAACACAAATTCATCAACCGGCAAAAAAGAAATACGGGAAAACATATCACCGTAAAAATCCTGTACAGGAGCAATTGGATTTAATGAGACAAATAAAAATTTATCCCACGTATTAAACGGAATATCAGCAAGATTGTCCTTTGCGGACGGAAAGTTTTTAACTTCTTCAAACTCCGGCATTGACAAAAATTTACCGTCAAGATCAAAACGTCTGCCGTGATATCTGCACCGGATAAATTTCTCCGTACAGTTACCTTCTATTAATATATTGCCTCTATGAGTACATACATTCGACAGACAGTGAAGTCTGTCATTTTTATCTCTCGTAAGTATAAGCGGCGTGTCAAGAAATTTTTCGAGCAAAGTAAAAGGAAATATCTGTCCCGGAGCTTTTACATATTCCGTATTATGGATATACTGCCAGCTTCTTGAAAAAATTTTTGTTCTGGAAATTTCAAAATACCTGTCGTCAGTATAGAACTCCGCCGGTAAAGTTTCTGCAGATGAAATATCGGGATTTATTTCAAACTTATGTTCATTCAATTTGTTAAATGAATTTTGAAATTAATTAATTATAATCTAACCTTTTTCTTCCCATATCATACAGAGATGAACTATGGTATCAACAGCTTTCTGCATATCCTGTATCGAGATCCATTCAAGACTGGAATGGAATGCATGACCTCCTGCAAAAATATTCGGGCAGGGAAGTCCCATAAAAGAAAGTCTGCATCCGTCAGTACCGCCTCGGATCGGCATCTTTACAGGAGTTATTCCCGCTCTCTGAACAGCTTCCATAGCATAACTTACTATCTCAGGATTTTTGTCCAGCACTTCCTTCATATTCCTGTATGATTCCTCTATCCTCATCTCAAAAGATGATTTCTTATATTCCTTTATCACTTCCTCCGTTACTTTTCTGATCAGTTCTTCCTTTTCTTTTAAATGTGAATTATCAAAATCCCTGACAATAAATTTTATGTAAGCGGAATCAACTTCCGCTTTTATATTAACCGGATGAATGAATCCTTCCATCTTTTCAGTGGTCTCAGGAGTCATCGTATCCTGCGGAAGTTTACCTATAATTTTATTTACTATTCTGATTGAATTTTCCATACGGTCTTTTGAAAAGCCGGGATGAATGTTGAATCCATTGATATAAAGGTGTACGGAATCACCTGAAAAAGTCTCATCTTCCACGCTTCCGAGATCCGAGCCGTCCATTGTATATCCGAAATCCGCGCCGAGCTTTTTCATGTCAACGTGATCTACTCCGTGACCAACTTCCTCGTCAGGCGTGAAGAGTATTCTTATTTTTCCGTGTTTTACTTCGGGATTCGTCATTAAATAATTCGCCGCATCCATGATCTCCGCTATTCCCGCCTTGTCATCAGCACCGAGAAGCGTCTTCCCGTCTGTTGTTATAATATCATTCCCAATCTGAGCTGTAAGCTGAGGATGTTCATCCGCTATAATAACTTTTGAATTATCACCGGTAAGAATTATATCACCGCCCTGATAATTTTTATGTATGACCGGCTTAACATTTTCACCTGATGCATCCGGTGAAGTGTCCATATGAGAGCAAAAGCAGATCACCGGAACATTCTTATTTGTATTGGAAGGAATGGTTGCATAAACGTAACCGTACTCATCCATTTCAGCATCGGTAATTCCCATATGCTTTAATTCATCGACGAGTATAACAGCCAGATCCTTTTGCTTTTCAGTAGAAGGGAAAGCATCACTGTCATGACTGGACTGTGTATCTATCTTTACATATTTCAAAAACCTTTCCGTACAGGTGTATTTTATATTCATCAAAATTAATTAGATTTTTTTCAATATGAAAATTTAAGATGGAAAAATACATATAAAAAATTTTGAAGTTGATTCGGGCAAACTATTATGAAAAATTGCTAGTGAGAATATATTAAAATCAGAAAGGTATTCTTTGGGAATCTCTGAGATTCTTAAGACCGGATTTGAGAGAAGTTAATATTATTCTGATGGATATAAATAAAAAACAATTCTATATGAAATGCCGTGGATCTCTTTTATTATTTTAAAACAATCTCAAACCTTAGCGGCAGAATTGGTATTCAATATTATTTCCACAATTATCATATATAACCTAAAAAACTCATCTGCATTATTCCGGCAGATGAGTTTTTTATGAAAAAAAATAAAAAAATATTACGGAAAAATACCGAGATTAGAATAAGAAATTGCGATCTTATTTATAGCGCTGATAAATGCAGCGGTTCTGAGAGAATCGACTTCCGGATACTGCATTTTAGTCTCCCTTATTTCGTGATAAGCGGACATCATAGTTTCCTCAAGTCCTGAATCCACGAGCTCTCTCTCGCTTGCGCCTCTTATGAGAATATCTCTCTGCACTTTACTCAGCTTGATCTTTACAGTTTCCTCAAGTACATTTACAAAATTCAGATTAGCAAGTTCCTCATATCTTTTACCCATTCTTCCGAAAGAAACGTGCGAAAGATTTTTAAGCCATTCAAAGTAAGATACGGTTACGCCGCCTGCATTGAGATACAGATCCGGAATAATAAGGGTGCCTTTTTCAAGAAGAATTTTTTCCGCTTCAGGAGTAACAGGTCCGTTAGCGCCTTCGCCTATAATTTTAGCTTTGATCCGCGGAGCGTTTTCTCCTGTAATTTGATTTTCAAGAGCCGCCGGAATAAGAATGTCGCATTCGATTTCCAGCGCTTCTGAATTATTTATAATATTAGTTGCTCCTTTAAAATTGAGAATGCTTCCGGTGGTTTTTCTGTGATGAAAGACTTCATCCAGATCAAGACCGTCAGGATTCATAATGGCTCCTTCGAATTCCGAAATAGCAATAAGTATTGAACCGGCTTCCTGACAGTATTTACCTGCATAGTAACCCACATTACCAAGACCCTGAAGTACAACTCTTTTTCCTTCCATGCCGGTGGGCAGTCCGATCTTTTTCATATCTTCAGGTATATTCACTGCTTCTCTCAGTCCGAAGTAAACTCCTCTTCCTGTGGCTTCGCGTCTTCCCCGGATACCATGCTGACTTAAAGGTTTACCTGTAACACATGCAAAAGCGTCTATCTGACCGGGATTAAAAGTAGCGTATGTGTCGGCTATCCATGACATTTCTCTTTCACCTGTACCGTAATCAGGAGCAGGTACATCAATGCCCGGACCTATCAGATTTTTTTTAATAAGTTCGGATGTATATCTTCTGGTAATATTTTCAAGCTGTCTTTCAGTATATTTTTTCGGATCGATCTTAATTCCGCCTTTTGCTCCTCCGAAAGGAACATCAACTACTGCGCACTTGTAGGTCATCAGCGCTGCAAGAGCTTTCACTTCATCTTCGTTAACCATCATACTGTATCTTATCCCGCCTTTTACCGGAGTCTTGTGATGAGAATGTTCTATCCTCCATGCATCGATCACTTCTATGTCATCATCACTAATCCTTAAAGGAAAGCTGAATTTGTAAATGCTGTTGCATCCTCTGATCTGATGAAGCAGTCCTTCGTGATGACTGGTGAATCTCGCTGCATTGTCAAAATATCTGCAGACATCCTGAAAAAAATGTGTATCCTGTTCTTCTGTAATAGATTCAATTTTGGTCATGATAAATAATTAAATTTAAATTTTAGATTTCCTTAAAAATTATACTAAAACTTATTTTAAATAAAGTTAAAATTTTTTAGTAGAATTGTGATGGATCCCTCAATCGATTTATGTGTTGTATTAATAATTCATAATTGAAAATTAAAATTAATAGCTTTACTTTTCAGTAAATAATACAAAAGGAGGCTTTATGAATAAGATTCTGCTAAATGATTATGCAGTTTTAATATGTGTAATATTCTTAGTTTTATTTCCCTCAGTAAATTACTCACAATCATCATGGTTCATCCTTAATGCAAATGAAGATATTAACGGACTGGAATTTGTAAATGCATCATCCGCATATGCAGCCGGAGGCAATGGTGTAATATATAAAACGAACGACGGCGGAGTAACATGGAGCAGAAGTTTCAATACTGCATCACCAAATTATCTATGGGCTGTATCATTTGCAGATGAAATGAAAGGCTGGGCTGTCGGGGATGATGGAACAATTATTAATACCGTCAACGGCGGATCAAGCTGGCAGCAGCAAAATGCAAATACATATAACAGATTCATTGATGTTGATTTCATAAGTGACACAAAAGGCTGGGTTGTCGGAAGTAACGGCATTGCTGCGAGAACTGTAAACGGAGGATTGAACTGGACTTTACAGTATCTGGGAAGCGGTATGAATCTTTTCAGCGTGCAGTTTATAAATGAAAACACCGGATGGGCTGTCGGCGACGAAGGAATATTTAAAACTATTGACGGAGGAATTGCATGGGAATTATTTCTTGCCGAAAGCTGGGTTTACTCTGTAGAATTTGTAAATGAAAATACCGGATGGGCGGGTGTTAGATTCGGTAAAGTGTATAAAACTACAAACGGTGGAAGCACATGGACTCAACAGAATAGCGGAACCGGAGCCACTTATTATTCAATGAAATTTATCAACGAAAACACGGGCTGGGCAACGGGAGATTACAGCACGATAATTAAAACTACTGACGGCGGAGCAAACTGGATTACTGAGAACAGCGGGATTGCCAGTATCTATACAAAGTTCAGCTGTATAAATACATTTGATAATTCCGGAGAAGTATGCTGGATCACCGGATTCGGCGGGTTAATACTTAAGACTGTAGACGGCGGTTTAAACTGGGAAACTTACCAAAGCGGGGCTGTACCTCAGGGCATTGATCTCTGGTCAGTTTATTTTAATGATAATAATACCGGCTGGGTAAGCGGCACTGACGGTACGATAATCAGAACAACAAACGGCGGTAACAGCTGGCTAAATACAGGAGGTAACTTAACCAATGAAACAATTATAGATCTTTATTTCAGCAGTCTGAATAACGGCTGGGCTGTCGGTCATCATGGAAAAATTTTGAATACAACGAATTCCGGTATTAACTGGTCACTTCAAAATTCTAATACACAGGAAAATCTGTTTAATGTTCATTTCCGGAATGATCTGACCGGCTGGGTAGCAGGGGATAATGGAATTATAAAGACTACAAACGGCGGTGACACATGGCAATTATCTTTTGAATTTCCCTGGATGTATTCAGTTTTTTTTATTGATGAAAATACAGGCTGGGCGGGCGGAAGATTCGGAAAATTAGTAAAGACTACAAACGGCGGAAACAACTGGACGGATCAGACAGGAGGCACAGGCGCGACTTACTATTCCATTAAGTTCTCCGATCAAAGCTCCGGATGGGCTGTTGGTGACTATAATACTATAATCAGAACTTCTGACGGCGGAGAGTCATGGACAAGACAACACAATGGAATAGATAATATTTATCTTAAACTTAGTGAAATATTCATCGCCGAAGATGACGGCAATACAGCATGGATCTCCGGATACTACGGATATGTTTTCAAAACAACGAACGCAGGCGTGAACTGGTACAGGTCAGACGTTCCTCAGAATGTAAATTATAATTCAATATTTTTCTCTTCAGAAAATATAGGATATGCTGTTGGTTCTTCAGGTATAATTATTAAAACATTGAACAGGGGTATTACATCTGGGGTAACGATCCTGTTACTTTAATTCCTGGATCTCATGTGCTGTATCAGAATTACCCAAATCCTTTTAATCCAAAGACAACAATTAAATTCAGCGTTTCTAAGCAGGGATTAATAACTCTTAAAGTTTTTGATATACTCGGCAATGAAGTGAAAACACTTGTAAATGATCTCAGAAATGCAGGTGAGCATAGCGTTGTATTTGACGGAGCGGGAATTGCAAGCGGTATATATTTCTATAAGCTTGTTTCAGGAGAGTTTGCAGAGACAAAGCGAATGATATTACTGAAATAGTGACATTAGCCTCTGAATGATTTGATTTAAAATCACTATATAATATTTAGCATTAACGATTTCTTTATTGACTAAAGAAATTTACAATTATAATTGAATAACTTTTCTAAATATTTAACAAATTCAATAATTATGAACTCAGGATCAAAAATCTTCGGCGAGAACTCGGGAATAGACTGTGACAGCGGGGCTGTTCTGATTGCGAATGAAACAGGATTTGAGTGATGAGTGAATTTAAAAATTGTATTATAGAATGAAATTTTTTTTTGGAATATTGATATTGTTTTGTCTAGCAGCGGAATCGAGTGTTGTGCAATCGCAGTCTGTTACCTGGGAGAAATCTATTTCTCTTAATGAAAATCCTGAAGTTGCGAGTATTTCGTGTATTGTGGAAAAACCGACTGGTGGATATATCCTTACCGGATATAATTTTAATTTACAAATGTTTGCTTTAGGTCTCAGCGCAAATGGAGATTCATTATGGTATAAAACTTACCCGTTTTCATTCGGTTACAGAATTATTAATCTAAATGACAGTAATTTTTTAATTATGAATTATAAAGCGGAATTAGTTAAAATTGATTCTGCAGGTAATATTTTATGGACAAATTTACCTCCTCACAATGGATTAAGTTGTACTCAGATTAAACTTATAGATAACAATATTTTTATTAGCGGCGAAAATCGTAATATACACAGACCATTTTTTCTCAAAAAAAATCTTTTAGGATCAACTGTATTTTATAAAGATTATCTGAGTTTAGAAAATGGAATAATAAGAGATTTTATAAATTATCAATCCGGATTTATACTATTCGGAAATTTAATTCCAACTTCAAATAAATTTTATATTAAATTAGATTCTAATGGTAACTTAATATATAATTTTTTAACAAATGAACATATTATCGGAGAAGCATTAGAAAAAATAAACAGTGAAGATTCTTTGATGTTCGGTGGAATTAATGGAAGCAGAGCTTGTATAATGAAAACCGATTTAGACGGATATATTTCATGGATAAAATACTTCGATTCTGGACCACCGTCTTTTGGAAGAATTATGAATTTGTATAATGATTTAAATGGCGGTATAATTACATTCGGAGAGTATACACCTTTTATACATTTTAAAGCAAGGTTAATTAAATGCGACTACGCCGGAAATATATTGTGGCAAAAATTATATGGATTTGAGGAAGATCAGTTTTCAGCTAAATATATTATTCAAACAAGAGACAGCGGATATGCTTTTACAGGAAACAGAAGTAAGCAGGGATATAACTTTCATATTATAAAGACAGATAAAAATGGTAATGTGAAGCCGACATCTATAAATAATAATTCATCAATTGTAATTTCGGATTTTCGGTTATTTCAGAACTATCCTAATCCTTTTAATCCTGTAACTGTTATTCAATATTCCATTCCATCAGGAGGCAATGACGTTAAGCTTGTTGTTTATAATAATCTTGGGAAAGAAATACTGACCTTGGTTAATGAAAAGCAAAATGCAGGTAGCTATGCAGTTAACTTTAACGGGGAAAGCTTTCCGAGCGGAGTTTATTTTTACAAACTGTATGCGGGAGAATTTGTTGAGAGCAAGAGAATGATTTTATTGAAATAATCAAAAAGCAATTTTTTTAAAAAAAATTAAAATAAATTATCTCCTTTATTGTATGATCTAATTCAGTATACTTTAAACCTCAGTAATTAATTACTCTTCCGGAAATTGTCTTTTTTTTAAAATTAATCCGGAAATAAATTCATATGGATTCAGGCAAACAAAAAATTAAAACCGGCTATTTATTTCTTTTTATACTCCTTCTTACAATGATCTCCGCGCAGATCATTTCAGACAGGACCATACAGTCGAATGTCGACAGAAGAATAAATATTCAGGACTCAATTGAAAACGGGTTAAGCGAAGCTCCGTATCAGTACAGAGTTGTTAAAACCATTCTTGGAAATGCAGTTGAATTAATTGTCTCAAAATTTGAGCGCGACCTGGAAGATTCGCATGTAATATCTTATCACATCGTGATCTTCATCGTCTTTTTCGCAATATATTCGCTTCTGTTTTATTACCTGCGTATGATGTTTTCTGATAAGACCTGCATGATCGGATTGCTGTTACTGCAGATATTGATCCCGCTCGGAATTACAAGTATCTGGGAAGAAGGCGATTACATTACTCTCCTTTTTTATCTCATCGGATTTATTCTGATGTTTAAACATAAAGATCAGTATTTACCGTTAGTAATTTTTATCGGCACATTCAATCGTGATCAGATTATTTTCCTTGTAGTATTTTATGTGGCGTTTCTGATCTGGGAAAAAAGACTTTTCACTAAAAGAAGCATTGCTATAATTGTCATGTTATTTATTGCTTACTTTGCTGCTTATATGTCTTTGAGAATTTATTACGGATTCAGAGAAAATAAATATGTTACGGAAATTCAGACTTCCACGAACATTGCGCACTGGGATGAAATATTAGGACTATGGATCGAACAGGTTTTTGTCTTTGTAATTTTAGCGGCATTTGCATTCAAAAAAAGCAATCTCTTTTTTAAAATATCACTGCTAAGTCTTATACTTTATGTCGGGATCTTTTTCTTTAACAGCATAATGAGTCAGGTCGCAAAGATTTTGCCTGCCTATCTGATACTTATTCCGATGAGTCTTCAGATGCTTTCAGGTGAGAAAATGAAATATTTTAATGAACCAATATCTGATGATCAGTCAGTTCCGCAGAACTCCTGAAATTATTTCAACTTCTTTATTTTTTTACTTAATTAATATCATTCTCTTTGTAATTGAGAAGTCATTTGAAATTAATCTGTAAAAATAAATTCCTGCCGGTAAATTAACTGCATTAAAAATTAATTCATAGTATCCTGCATTTTGAATTCCATCAATAAGCGTTGTAACTTCCTTTCCCGAAATGTCATAAATATTTAGAGATACTTTACTGCTGTTTGCAATTGCAAATGAGATCTTTGTCGAAGGGTTAAAAGGATTAGGATAGTTTTGTAAGAGTTCTGTTTTATTTGGTAATCCGATATTTACATTACCGGACAGATAGAAGTATTCAAAATTTCCGTTAAAGTCTATTTGTTTTAACCTGTAAAAATAATTTCCCGTGTTCAGCTTTTCAGTGAATGAATATCTGACTGATTCATTTGTAGTGCCGAAGCCGGTTACAAAACCTGATTTTATCCACTCTATATTATTCGCATTATCCGCAGATCTTTCTATTTCAAATCCTGAATTATCTGATTCACCCGAAGTTATCCAGTCTAATGTGACATTGTTTTTATTTACAGTATGTGTAAAACTTGTCAGCTCCACGGGATTCACTAACAGTCCATCCGATTGAACCCAATGCCAGCCCGGGTTTGTAATATTTACTTCGGCGGTTCTGATAATGTATGCAAAGACTTTTGTGTGATCTGTAAACGGCGGATTATTTCTCCATTCAGCGTCAAGATCAATATACCACCAGCCGCCTATCGCAGCTCCCTCCATCGAAAATGTTGGCGCAGTAGTGCTTAGTTTTAATTTAATGATTTTTGCCGGAGTAATTCCGTTTATAATATATCCATTACCTGCTCCGGGGAAAGCATTCATATCGAGCGCAAGCTGATGAATGCCATTGCTGTCACGAGTAACATGCGGATTTTCAGGTCTTAAATTTACCGGGAGATCTGAAGGGTCCGGTCCTGCAATTGAAAAACTCAGCGTCCCGCCGTTTGCTACACCTAAGTTAAAATTTATTAAAAACTGTCCGCCGGCATATTCAAAATCTGTTCCGTTACGGCTTCGGATAGTTATGTCAAAGGTGACTTCATTTGCGGTAAAATAATCTCCGTTCGGAACAAAGTTATCCAGCTTCAATTCATACAAAGGGATCTGAGCGGGTAAATTAAATGTCTGATAGCAGAGTATAAAAATTAATAAAATAAATCGCGTTTTCATAATACTGTGATTAATATATTATAATACAAATATAATTTAAATTCTAACAATATTCTAACATATATTCGCATCTGTATAACAAAAAGGAATCTCATGATAATGTCTTCATTGTTATCCAAGTGTTTTCGAAAATAAAATTATGAGTTTAATTTTGTAAAATTAAACTTATCTTTTAAACTCACTATAATGACCGCCTTTGAAAAATTGCCGAAAGAATTCATGAGCAATTGTGTTTATAAAATTTCCTTGTCTGAGAAATTTGCGAAGCAAATTTTGAGTTGGAAATTTTATAGCAATTGTGAAATGAATTCCGCAATTTTTCAACAGCGGAGAATTTTCTTTTGTTTCTTTCTTTTGTTCTCTCAAAAGAAAGAAAGTAAAGAGCAGCTTATCTCTGATTAAAATTCCTAAAGTTTTAGGTTGCTGCATTTAAAATATGTACAATAATCAACTTGAATTACCGAAAGAATACTCTTAAGCAATCTCGTCAATAAAATTTCCTTGACTTTCCCGAGTACCCGGGAAGATTTTTTATTGTTACTTTTGTTGCCTGCCCCGAGCGCTTCTGCCGGAGATCTTTCAAAAAAAAGTAAGTTACCGGAAATTTAATTTTAATTTAAATGCCTAGCTTTTTAGAACGGAGGTGTAATGTTTTATACAAATGTGATTTTAAGTAAATTTTATTTGCAGATTTATATTGATATATTTGAAACTTATTTATGGCAAAAAAAGAAACCAAAAAAAATATTCAGAATACTCCAAGGACAGCAGCGTCCGTTAAATCCGGAAATAAAACTGTCCCTCTGGATGATAACCCGTTAATATCTAAATTTTTCTGGATAGTCATTCCGGTATTCACGCTTATTTATTATATCAGCAGCAAATACTCGCTCGGATTTTATCAGGATGATGAAGTCGGTCAGTATATCAATATGATAAATTTCTTCACTGACCCGTTTGTCATACTCGGCAATTCCCCAAAGCCCGGTTACAAAATATTCATGGTCATTCCGTCGCTTTTCGGTTACAATGCGGTATTACTTGTAAATTCTTTCATCGCTTCGCTTGCAGTCTATTTCACTTACATACTTTTAAAAACTTATAAAATAAATTACGCTTATTTCGGCGCATTGCTGCTGGCGGTTCAGCCGCTGTTCTTTGATCTTTCTTTCAGATCCTATGCCGAAATATTCACGAGTCTTCTGATTTTATTTGTACTTATTTTATACAGGAAAGAAAGCTATGCTTTATCAGCGCTTGTCTGCGGATACATATTTACAGTCAGACAGGAGATCGCATTACTGATTATTATATTTGCTGTCATATATTTTCGAAAGAAAAATTATACTGCAATTATATTGCTGGCGGTATTTCCTCTGATATATAATTTCCTCGGATATTTTAAAACAGGTGATCTGATGTTTGTGCTGACGGAAATAATGTCACTCTCAGTATACAGTTACAAATCACAGGGAATATCACATTATCTTCTGGTTTATATTTTCATCGTAGGTCCCGTTTCGCTGCTTCTTTTCTTTTTTGGATTTTTCGGATTCCTTTCCGATACGAATAAGATCAAAGAATATTTGATGAAGTATGGAATATTCTATCTTGTGTTCGTTTCGATATTCTCGGTTCAGCTTATGACAATGTTCAGCGACGGAGCTAATCCGGGCAACTGGCGTTATCTCCTTCACATTTCTCCCATAGCTGCCGTGTTTGCAACCATCGGACTGAATAATCTCGGCGCGCCTTCTTTCAGAAAAACTTCTTACATTCTTACTGGGATTCTTGCGTTCATTACTCTTGTATTTTTGTCAAAGGATACAAACGGATTCATTTTGCTTGAAACTTCTGAATATGTAAAGTTCTTTATGATAGTTGCGTCCTTCCTGATCATATTACTGGTTAAGAAAGAACCTGTGACTGAATATCTGAATAAAGTATCCGCTGTCCTCATAGCGTTAGCCGTAATTTATCTGACATTAAGCTTTACGCCGAAAGAATTATCATCTGAAAATCTTGCGCTGAAACAGACATCCGATTATCTGAATACTCTCGATCTGAATGACAGGGAAGTTTTATACAATCATACATTCATTCCTTTTTACAGTGATAAACATTACAGAAACAATCCGGCTTCATTCAAAAGACTTATCTCTGAAAATCTGAATGACATTAAGCCGGGAACCATCGTCATATGGGATTCGCATTACAGTTACAGACCGAAAGATATGCTGAATGACGTTCAGCTTGAGACGCTGGAAAAAGACAGCACTTATAAACTACTTAATAAGATCATATCAGCTGATCAGAGATTCGGCGCATTCATTTTTGAAAAAACAAATTAATTATCGGACGGGTGAATAAAGAGAGATGTATAATATACGGCGGAGGCGGTTTCATAGGATCTCATCTTTGTGATAAACTTCTCGAATCGGGATACGATGTAACAGTTTTTGATAAACTGAATTTTTCAAAAAAAAACATTCAGCACATTCAGGATAAAATTAAGATCATCGAAGGTGATTTTAATAATGATGTCAATCTTTTGAATTCTCTGCAGGGCATTGACTATGTCTTCCATCTTGTCAGCACGACTCTCCCGGCTTCTTCAAATGATAATCCCGAATATGATGCCGGGACCAATCTCATATCATCATTGAAGTTATTTAAAGAATGCGTTACGCTTAAAATAAAAAAAATTATTTTCCTTTCGTCCGGAGGAACAGTTTACGGCATTCCGTCTGAAATTCCCGTGAAGGAAAATTACTCCGCAAATCCGGTCTGCTCATACGGTATTATCAAAAGGACCATTGAGGAATATCTGTACCTGTTTAATTATCTTTACGGTCAGCAGTATTATGTATTCCGGCTTTCAAATCCTTACGGCGAAAGACAAAATCCAAATTCATCGCAGGGCGCGATCGGCGTATTCTTAAATAAGGTTATAAATAATGAAGCGATAGAGATCTGGGGAGACGGGGAAGTAGTGAGAGATTATATTTATATAAAGGACGCCGTTGAAGTTCTGGCTAAATCCGTATCCGGACAAAATGCGGTTACTGAAGAGCGCGTGTTTAATTTAAGTACCGGTGCCGGTCATTCTTTAAATCAGATCATTGAAACGATCAGTAAAGTTTCCGGTAAAAAGATCTCGCCTGTATTTCAGAAAGGAAGAAAGCTTGATGTTCCCGTGAATATACTCGACAACTCGAAAGTTAAAAATGCATTCGTATGGAAACCTACGACATCTATTGAAGAGGGAATAAAGAATACATTTAATTATTTAACAAAGCAAAAAAACAATGACAGATAATTCAGGAATATCCCTGTCGGTTTTTTTTCCCGCCTATTATGATGAAAAGAATATCGGTAAAGTGGTCGATGCCGCGGTAAGAGTGCTTGAAGAAATGAAACTGAAGGATTATGAAATAATTATTATCGAAGACGGAAGTCCGGATAAGACAGATGAAGTGGCGGATGCGCTTGCTTTGAAGTACGACAAAGTCACAGTCATCCACCATGAAAAAAATATGGGATACGGCGCGACTTTAAAGGACGGTTTTCTCAGCGCTAAACTTGATTACGTTTTTTATACGGACGGTGATAATCAGTTCGATCTGGAAGAACTGAAAAAATTTGTCGCTTTACTTCCTTTCTCTGATATTGTTGTAGGATACAGAAAGCATAAGCAGTATTCGCTATACAGAAAGTTCACTTCGCTTTGTTACAACTATCTTCTTAAACTTGTTTTTGACATTCACTACTGGGACATTGACTGCGCTTTTAAATTATTCAAAACTGATCTTTTTAAGAAAATAAAAATAGATTCGGTCGACGCTTTCATAGATGCTGAGATAATGCTGAAGGCGAATCTGCTGGATTATAGTGTGACTGAAGTCGGAGTAATGCATCTGCCGAGAGTGGACGGAATTTCAACAGGCGCAAGGCCTTCGGTAATTGTCAGAACTATTAAGGAAGTTTTTACTTACAGGAAAGAATATTTTGCCGAATTAAGAAAAAAAACTATTTCGTCTTAACCGCTTTTACGTAATACTGTCCGCCCATCGGAATTTTCTTCAGAAAATTTTCAGTGAATCTCATGAACTTCAGCGCAGCGGGAAAAAACAAAGTGTAATTTCTTTCAGTTACTTTCAGACCGGATTTTTCCATCAGCTCAACAGACTCTTTCATATTAAGAAGTATTGCGTCCGTATCCCATTCACAAGTATTTACAATGTGTCGCGTGACGGGATTATATGGGTTATGTTCGAAGATATACGCACTGCCTTCATTTTCCATCATAGAGTAAATTGTTTTCATTGACTTTGTTCTCAGAGAAGGAGCAATGTGATGGAAAACACAGGATATAAAAACGAGATCGAATTTTCCGGAATGATTTTTTATCTCTTCATCATTCAGAAGAAAAAATTTTACACCGGGATTTTCACTTTTAGCGATCTCAATGCTTTTGGCGGAAATATCAGCGCCGTAAATATCAGCATCCGGAAAATATTTTGAAAAGAATTTCAGATTCCTCCCGATACCGCATCCGAATTCAAGGATTTTTTTCGGAGGCTGAGTAAGCGTATCTTTTACAAGCTCAACTTTATATTCAGCAAAGTAAGAATTCTCCTCTCCGAAAAAGTCGAGCTGTTTCTCAAGCACATTTTCATATCTTCCCGCGTAATTATCGAAATCAACTTTTTCAGTTTCGTTTACCTGCTTTATATCTTTACTCATTTATCGAGTTTTACATATTTGAGACGTAAGGAATTTCCGATGACAGTCACTACATCGCTGAATGCCATGAGCATTGCCGCCATTACGGGACTGATGTAGATACCGTAAGGCACAAATAATCCGGCTGCGAGAGGGATTGCAACTGCATTATAAAAAAACGCCCAGAAGAAATTCTGTTTGATTATTCTGACTGTTTTTTCTGATATTACAATTGACTTCATTATATTTGTCAGATCATCTTTTACAAAAATTACGTCGGCAGAGTCGATAGCAATATCCTGACCTGAACCGACAGCTATTCCGACGTTCGCTCTTGCAAGAGAAGGCGCGTCATTGATGCCGTCTCCTATCATAGCGACATTCTTATTTTTTTTCTGCAGCTTTGAAATGATCTGTTCCTTTTCGTCCGGAAGAGTTTTAAAGGAATAATTTTTAATGCCGAGTTCTGTAGCTGTCTTACCGGCGGCGTTTTCACTGTCACCGGTTATCATATAGATGTTAAGTTTTTTTGACTTTAATTCCTTAATGACATTTGCGGCATTGTCCTTAAGCTTATCTTCAATTTCAATTATTCCCGAAATTTTATTGTCTATGCTGACGAAAAGATTTGTATAGCCGGAGTTGTAAAATATCTCAGGGAAGTTAATGTTGTTTTTTCTAAAGAGTTCTTCGTTTCCGATCAATACTTTTTTATCATTCACTAAAGCGCTAACTCCGAACCCGGATTCATTTTTAAAGTCAGAGACTTTATTGTAAGGAAGTACATTATTGTCAATGGCGTGTAGCTTAACGGATTTTGCAATCGGATGAGAAGATAGTTTCTCAACAGAATAAATATATTTCATCAGTTCATATTCACTGAATCCGTTCCGCGTGTAAATATTTTTTACAGACATCTTACCGGTTGTAAGCGTGCCTGTTTTGTCAAAGCAGACTGTGTCAATGTTTTTCAGATTTTCTATAGCGTCTGCATTATTGAAAAGAATACCGTTCTCCGCGGCTCTGCCGACTCCAATGACAATCGCAATAGGGGAGGCGAGTCCGAGTGCGCAGGGACAGGCGATTATCAAAACTGAAACTGCAAATAAAAGAGATCTGTCAAACGCCGCGCCGGCGATCAAATGCCAGTATACAAATGTGAATATTGATATAAGAATAACTATCGGAACAAACACAGAAGATATTTTATCCGCAAGCTTCTGAATCTTCGGTTTGCTCGACGAAGCGTTTTTTACAAGTGAAATTATTTTGGAAAGCATTGTATCGCTGCCGACTAATACCGCCTGCATTTTTACAAATCCGTTTCGCAATACTGTTCCGCTCATGAGATCGTCACCGTTGGATTTTTCAACAGGCAGACTTTCTCCTGTCATTGCGCTTTCATCCACTACACAGAATCCTTCAATGATCTTTCCGTCAACCGGTATCTTGTCTCCGGTTTTTACGAGAACAATATCATTTACTCTTACTTTTTTAAAAGGGATAAACATTTCATTACCGTCTCTGATAACGTTCACAACTTTCGCCTGAAGATCTTTAAGCTTCTGAACTGAAGTCTGCGTTTTAGATTTCATCACGGACTCAAGATAATTTCCGATGAGTATGAATGTAATGATCATAGCGCCGGTTTCGTAATAAACTTCCGATGACGATGCAAGCGCGGAAATATTCAGATCAAAAACTATATTTATCGTGATGACCAGACTGTAAAAAAAAGCAGACAGGCTGCCGAGTGATATGAGAGTGTTCATATCAAATGAAAGACTCCTCAGTGAATTCCACGCGCCTTTTATGAACTTCGCGCCGCACCAGAATATTACAACAGTTGAAAGTACAGTAAGGACAGGCAGGAGTATTTTTTCAGGAAGGTGTAAAAATTCCGGAAGGTGAATATGATCCTTCATGCTAAGGATCATGATGATCAGGGACAGTGATGCTGAGATAATAATTTTCAGTCTTTGATCTTTGAGATTTTTTTTCTTAAGCTGCTCTGATATATATTCATCATCATCTCCTGAAACTTCATATCCGAGCTTCTTTATCTCACTTACTATCTTTAACTTTGAAAATTTTTCGGAGTTAAAAATAATTTCACCGGATTCATTAGCAAAATTTATATCAACTTTCAGAATGCCGTCGAGTTTTTCAATATATGTCTTAATGCTTGCAGCGCATCCGTTACAGTTCATTCCTATGATATCAAATTCAAACAGTTCTTCCCTGACAGATTTAACTTTATCTGTTTGTAAATTATCTTTTATTTTTTCACTGTTACTCATAACGAATAATTATGTATTCTGATTTTTATTTAAAATTCTGTCTGCTGTAACGGCTGCTTTGTAATTTTCCTTAACATCATGAACTCTGATAATGTTAGCTCCGTTCATAATTCCAATCACGTTTGATACTATTGTACCTTCAAGTCTCTGCTCAGGAGGCGATGCAAAAATTTTATCTATAAAACTTTTCCTTGAAGTCCCGAGAAGTACCGGATATCCGAGTATCTTCAGCTGCTGAAGTTCCCTGATAAGCGTCAGGTTGTTTTCAAGACTTTTACCGAATCCTATACCCGGATCCAGTATGATCTGATTCACTCCTGAGTCAAGCGCTGAAATTACAGAACTTTGAAGAAAACTTATCACTTCTTTTGTAACATCAGTATACACAGGATCTTTCTGCATATTTTTCGGAGTTCCTTTTATGTGCATTAGAACGCATGAAGCATTATACTTTGCAGTTACCGACGGAAGCTTATTGTCAAAAGTGAATCCGCTGATATCATTAACAATACAGGCGCCCTGCTTCAAAGCCTCTTCCGCAACTTCACTTTTGTAAGTATCAACAGAAAGCGGAACGTCTGAAACTTCTGATACAGCTTTGATCACCGGAATTACCCTGCTGAGTTCTTCATCAGTTGAAATACTTTCCGAGCCCGGTCTTGTAGACTCTCCTCCGATATCAATAAAATCCGCGCCGTCTTTTATCATCTGCAGAGCGTCTGCAGCGGCTTTATCAGTATCAGGTTTTCCCTTAAAATATTTACCGCCGTCTGAAAATGAATCGGGAGTAATGTTCAGGATCCCCATTATAAAAGTCCGCGATGAAAGATCATAGGATCTGTTTCCGAATTTATAGATCAATTTACATCAGCTCCGCTTTGAATGTCTCCGTCTATGGTAACAATTTTAAGTTCCCCGTTTTGCTTCGCCGCAAGCAGCATTCCCTCGGAGTCAACTCCCATAAGTTTTGAAGGAACGAGATTATCCACTACTACTACAAGTTTACCGATCAGATCTTCGGGTTTGTAATATTCTGATATTCCGGAAACAATTTGTTTTTCTGATGTCCCAAGAAGTAATTTAAGCTTAAGAAGTTTTTTACTTTTTGGAACTGGAACGCACTCTAAAACTTTTGCGACTTTAAGACTGACTTTTTTGAAGTCGTCAATTGTAATGACGCCGGCGGCCGGTGTTGAAACAGTTTTAACTTTTTCTCCCGCTGAAGAATCCGAAACCGGGATTTCAATTTCTGAATCTTCGATCTGAGGAAACAATATCATATTCTCGCCGAGTTCATTACCCGCAGTCAGAACCGGCTTCCCGATCTTATTCCATTTCAGATCCTTATCACTCACATTAAGTATCTTTAAAATTCTTTCTGAAGTAAACGGCAGGAACGGGTTTATCAGTATCGCTATAGAGTGACATAATTCCAGACATGTACGAATAATTTCACCGCACTTTTCCTTATCTGTGTTTATGACTTTCCACGGTTCGCTGTCATTGAAATATTTATTTGCCGCCCTTACACAATCCATCGTTAAAAGCAGCGCTTCTCTGAATTTAAAAGTATCATATAACTCATTCAGTTTCTCAGACTGCGAATTAAAAAAGCTAATATGCCATCTTCGGTTTCCGGGATCGATATTATTTCCGGTACCCGGTTATCAAATTTATTTTTTGTAAATACTACAGTTCTGTTTATGAAATTTCCGAGTATGCCTGCAAGCTCGCTGTTGTTTTTTACCTGAAGATCTTTCCATACGAATTCCGAATCTTTATTTTCCGGCATATTCGACGCGAGTGTATATCTTATAACGTCCGGCTCGAACTTCGCAGTAATATCTTTTACAAGCACACCCGTGCCTTTGCTTTTAGACTGCTTCTCACCTTCGAAATTCATAAACTCATTTGCGGGAACATTATCCGGAAGTATATAATCCCCGTGAGCCATAAGCATTGCCGGGAATATTATAGAGTGAAAAACAATATTATCCTTTCCGATAAAATGAATTAACTTTGTATCCTCATTCATCCAGTAGTCTTTCCATTTATCAGGTTCATTTCTTTCCGTGAATAATTCCTTTGTAGCGGAAATGTAACCTATCGGCGCTTCAAACCAGACATATATAACTTTCCCGTCATTACCTTCGACCGGAATTTTGACGCCCCAGTCCAGATCTCTCGAAATTGCCCTGTCCCGTAAACCCGCTTTGAGCCAGCCTTTGCAGTAATTCATTACATTCTGTTTCCATCCCCTTTTACCGTCTAACCACTTCTCTAATTTTTCCTGATAATCTCCGAGCGGGAAATAATAATGAGTGGATTCTTTTATGACAGGAATATCACCAGTGATCTTAGACCTTGGATTAATTAATTCAAGCGGAGAAAGATTGCTTCCGCAGTTTGAACATTCATCTCCGCGCGCTTCTTCATATCCGCATACAGGACAAGTTCCTGTTACAAATCTGTCCGCAAGAAATCTGTTTTCCTTTTCGGAGAAAAGCTGCTTCTCGGTTTTCTGAACTAAAATATTTTTATTGTAAATATTCAGAAAAAATTCCTGCGCAGTATCGTGATGTATTTTGTTTGATGTTCTGGAATATATATCAAAATTTATACCGAGATCTTCAAAAGCTTTTTTGTTTGCAAAATGATACCGGTCTATGATTTCCTGGGGAGTAACTTTTTCGGAAATGGATGCCATCTCAATAGCTGTACCGTGTTCGTCTGAACCGGAAATAAAAATTACATCTTCATCATTAAGTCTTTTATAACGTACAAAAATATCAGGCGGCAGATATGCTCCGGAGATATGTCCTATGTGAATAAAACTATTGGCATAGGGCAATGCTGCCGTTACAAGATATTTGAAATGTTTTTTCATCTTATAATATACTCAATCACTCTTTTTTTAAAAAGGCACGGCATGTTACAAAAATTTACTTTTTAATTCCGGCGTGGGAATTCTGCAGGTATCCTTTTTACCAAACCATTTATAACGGTTTTTTGCAATAATGTCATAAAAAAAATCTCTGATGAATTTTGGCATAAATCTCAGGTATGAAATTACTTTGTAAATTCCGCCAAGCTCAGCCGCTATTCTTAAAGCTGCATCTGATTTAATATAGGCCCTGTCTGCATCTATTAAAATAACAGAATCAATATCCTTCGATGACAGGTTATGCTTTTTTCTAAGTTCCGATCCTGTCTCTGACTGTAAAGAAGCGAATTTAAAAACATTCCTTCTGTCGTTATCTATTATGAAATTAACTGAAGAGTTGCATAAATTGCAGACGCCGTCGAATAAAATTATTTTAAATTTTTCCAAAAAATATAATTAATAAGTTTAATTTAAAACAAATAATATTTAAATTTTATGCAAACCCAAATCTATAATTAATGTCAAATTCGGATATTGCCGTTATTGGCGATATACACGGCTGTTATTATACTTTAAAAAAATTATACAGCCGGTTAAATAATGTCAGTGAAATTTATTCTGTTGGTGATCTTATAGACAGGGGTAAATATTCTAAAGCTGTGGTTGAGTTTTGCAGATCAAATTCAATCAAATCAGTACGCGGAAATCATGAGGACATGATGCTAAAATCAATTGAGAAATCCGATAAATTTATGGGATTTATGTTTAAAGAAGCGGAACATTATTATCATAACGGGGGAAAAGAAACTCAGAATTCTTACATTGATTCCCGTTCATTTTCAGACTTTAAAAAGTTCAAGCAAAGAATTAAAGATTCCGGTCATTTTGATTTTATCAAAAGCTTTCCTTTAAAATATGAATTTAAAAAAGTTGTAATATCTCATGCGGGTATTATCAGCGGGGGAGATGATATTTCAATCCTCTGGAACAGACGCACTCCTGCAATGCTTGATAAACTGCAGATCTTCGGACATACTCCTCTCAGAGAGTATGTTTATAAAAAGGATTATTATACTAATATAGATACGGGCTGTGTCTTCAACAATAAACTCACTGCGGTAATTGTAGATACTGATACAGGAATAATTAAAGAAGTCATTGATGAAGACTGTGATGAAAATGATGTAGATCCTGAAGCTGAAATGGAGCTGTAACTAAATTCTATATAGAACCTGCCGGTAAATATTAATTATCAGTTTTCCTTTCTCCTGTTATTCATTAAATTTTCAGATTGCATTTACCCGGTAAAAGTTAGCTATGGGGAAGTGCAAAAAAATTATTGCAGACATATCACGGTATCACAGCTGTTACAAATTCAAAGGCATTGTTATCTGCTAAAGCTATATCATTAATATCAGTAAAATTATCCCCGGTAAGATCAGTGTTATTATAGCCCGATCTGAAACTGAAAATATCCATATCAACTTCAGATAAGTCAGCAAGGTCAATTACTCCGTCCTGATTTACGTCACCGCTGTAAAGACAATAAATTATTCCTTTAAGTGTTTGATTGTTCCCGTATGCCCGCGACCCGGAAACAGTAAAGTCATAGAGCAAAACATCACCGTCAGAAAAAATCTCCCCTCCTTTTTTGCTCCATGTTTCAAGAGCATTCCTGTGTTTTAATTTAACATAATATCTTCCTGATGCAGCATTGTAAAAATTAAAATTACTGTTAAGATTGACTGAGTCTAATACTGATTCAGCTGAATCTACAATATTGTACGGAGAATTTACATTTCTTAAATAAGCAGTAACAGTATCATTTATATTCTGCTGATCAGTATTCTCATTATAAAATCCTTCGATTGCCATTTTGACATTAAGTGTAAATTTTGTCTCATCCCTAAAAACTCTGTAAGAATAAATTCCCTGAGGCAATGACATTTCCAAAGCCAAATTACCAGACGGAGTTACTTCGGTGATAAACGGATTTGTATTTCCCCAGCCTATAAGCGTGTTCCCGTTTCTAAGCCTTTGTACAGAACCCATTGCAAATGCATACGTGTCAGGATTTTTTCTATACTGCCAGACTAAAGTTGCAACTTTATTCACTTCGTCCAGATGATATTCTACTGCTCGTGAAAATTTTGGCGTATGAAAATTCCCGTTATCAAATAAAGTCACATTGCCATTTTTAATTCTTCTTATATCATGCTGATAACTGAAACCGATCGTATCATTCGGAAATGCAAACTCATTATTAACTCCGCCCAGGCGCCAGATAATTTCGCCGGTATTTATGTCTATCTTTGTTATTTCACTAATATTCCTGGATGAGATCATCAGGTTACCGTCATTATCAACTTCGATAGCATTTCCATGAGCGTAATCTATATTTGCAGCAAGCAGATTTTCATGAACTGCATCTGTAATTTCAAAATGATCCCAGCTCCTCCACTGAAATACAACATTCTTATTTTCGTCGATCTCCTGAATTATCAGCCCGGTCACAATTGCATTTGGATTTCCGCCTGGAACAATTTGGCTCATATCCACCGGCTGAGGATCATAACTCATCAGAAAAGCGTGACCGTTATTTGTTATCTGTAATTCATGGTGATCAGTAGAATAACCGTTACCGCAGTAAAAACTGTCAACTATATTATGATTTACATCCTCACCGTAAAACTTATCATATTCGTAATATGTCATAAGACCGGACGGCTGTTTTTTATAATCAAGCGCCCATACATACACTTCCCTGTAATATGAAACTGTTCCAGTATTATCTGCTATCAGTAAATACGGAGTATTCGGAATTTGTGAAAAAGGAAAATTACTGAAATACAGATCACCCGGCGACGGATTATTTAAAATGCTTACGGTTATCTGAGGAAGATTTAAAGTATCTGTCTGATATGACGGTTCTGTTAATGAGTAAGAAGAATTTCCTGTTTCATTCATTAAGCTTTTTTTATGGTCCCAAACAAGTTTGCTTTTTTCTGTCTGAAATGAATAATTTAAATTATTTTCATAACCTGCGGAAGTCTTGATACGGCTGATTTTCACTTCTACTTTTTCATTAAATGCAAAAGGTCTGACAGGAGTAAATATAATTTTTCTTTTGTCCTTTGTTAAAAAAACCTTTCCATCATGTTTACCGCTTAGCGAACCAATTACTTTGAAAAGCTGATTCAGTTCTGAATTTTCTATCCCTTCATCTAAACCAATTATGATATTGTTATTAACGCTGACACGTTTTGCATTTTTGACCGGTTCGGTATAAATGATGTCTGCAGAAGAATAATTAAAAGCTATTAAAACAAATATAGTAACTATTGCATTTTTCAATTGAATATTAAAAAAATTTGAAAATATTGAGAGGAAGATTAGTCCGGTGAATGTTCCTGAACGAAAGTCCTGATGGGGTTAATTTACAAATTAATTACCACATTTTTAATAATAAAATATGCATAATTAATTTCTTACTCCGCTGAATCACCTCCACCGTTAGTATTAATATTAGAGGTGAAAAATAGCTCGATACTAAGCGGGTAAGGAAGTGTGACTTAATTATATTTTATTTCAATAAAAGCATACTTTTGGTTTCGGTAAAATTATCTGAATGTATCTGATAAAAATAAACTCCGCTTGCTAATCCGTTTCCATCAAACTCAACACTGTAGCTGCCGGTACTCTGCTTTTCATTCACAAGAGTTGCAACTTCATTTCCGAGCACATCAAATATTTTCAAAGTAACAAAATTTGGATTTGCCAATTGATAACTGATAATTGTCTTCGGATTAAACGGATTCGGATAATTCTGACTCAAATAAAAATTTAAATCACCGGAAAGGTTGTTTTCAATTCCGCTGAGATAATCTGTTAAATAAGATTCAACAAGAGAAGTCCTGCCTTCGAATGTCTGTTCCCAGACGGTTTTAATCCTGTAAAAATAGTTCTGTGGATTGAAAATTGGCGTGCTGACATTAAATCTTACATTCAAACTTGTATCGCCAAGGTATAACTTTTTATATTGAGGATTTTGGTTGTATGTACCCGGTCTGTTTATAAATGTAAAACAAAGTGAATCGGAATATTCTGACAAAACACTTAAAGAACTGAAATAAAAATACAGGTTATCTGTAATCATTCCCATAAGTGAACCCTTTGCTGACAAATGCTTTCCGGGTACGTTCTTGGTGAAAATTCCTCCTGAACTGTGAAAAGGCATTTGATATCCTATTACATGTGATGTATTTAATGTGTCATAAGAATAAGTAATAAATTCATTGGATCCGAAAGACACCGAAAGGTTATTCTGTGAATTCATCTGATACAATTCTGAAACATTCTCCCAGCTTATCGAATCACTATTGTTGTATACATAAAATAATCTTTGATGAAGTCTAGTAGTTTCGTCCGATATTTTTCTCAAAAACACTACTCCAAACTGATTTGATATTTCACTCTTACAAATAACCGGTGATATATTTTCGTTGACTCCGTCGGAAACAATTGTATCCTTTTCCCATACTCCGGAAGATGTTTTGTATCTTTTGAATCTAATAGAGTTATCTCTTTTGTATGCCAGGTATGTATAACTTGGAGCGGTATTATTGTTATTCCTTATGTAAGGATCTGTTTCATTCAAAACGGAAGAATCCATAAGTGCAGGCGCAGACCAGCTGTTACCTGAAAACACAGAATAGTAAAGATCCCAGTTGCCTCTTTCATTTGACTGCCATACAATCATGTTATTTATAAGAGTTGGATTAATATTCAGCGCGTTACTTCCATTTGAAAAAATTATCTCGCTGTCATAAGAAGAGTAAAGAGCTTTTCGGATCACAATATCAGAACTGTTTCCGTTATGTCTTTCATATGCAATCCAGCAATGATTCGAAAATCCGTATTGACCATCGTTTTTACTGAAAACCGGATTTTTATAGTCATAGGTTTGAGAAGTTACTACATTTTTTACGGAGTCAAAAAACTGAATTTGTGAGACTGCTGCATTCAAAGGAATTATAAAACAAAGTAAGATAAAAACAATCTTAATATAGTTTTTCATAATTTTGAATTTAAGGTTATGAAAAGAATTTGTTCTGAGATGTCGATTACATCTGTCCGATAATATTTTTAATTAAAATTAGTAAATCTCATATCACTTTAAAACATCATTCTTTGTCCCTGATTATCTATTCCTACGTTTAAATTTAAAGAGAAATTAGTGCGGGGACTGACCGAATAATTGATAAGTTCGGGGGACTAAATGTTTGTAACATTAGAACAGCATCATTTTCACCTGTTCACATTGAATCACACACACTGTTTTCATTTAATTTTACAGTGAAAATAGTGTGTGGACTCAGTTGAGTAACTACTTGATCAGCATCATTTTTTTTGTATCTGCAAATCCGTCTGTTTCCATTCTATAAAAGTAAACTCCGCTTGGCAGATTAGATGCATTAAATACTACTATGTAACTTCCGGCATTCCTTATTTCATTAACAATCGTCGAGACTTCTCTCCCGGAGATATCATAAATTTTCAGAGTAACTAATCCTGATTTCGGAATTGAAAAATTTATTTTCGTTTCCGGGTTGAAAGGATTCGGAACGTTCTGAGATAATGTATAAACTTCCGGCTGCAATGTCTGCGGTGTTACTGAAGTCGGATTGTCAATTACAAATTTAAAGTAACCTGCCGGCGCTGTGATCGGCTTTGAAGATGTTCTGCCTGAATTGGAATTCGCTGAGATATAATAGTAAACTTTAGTACCCAGCGGCTGCGCGGGAATTGACGCTCTGAATGTATCAAGTGACTGCGTCATCGTTATCTCATTATATGACTGGGTTGTATCGGTTCTCCAATGAACTTTAGCAGAAGCGACTCCTGAGCGTGTTTTGATATAAGATTTTACTTCATATGGTGAAGTTGTATTCAGCGTATTTATAAGTTTTGCATGTGAGAAAAATACCGGCTCAGCTACGCCGATCTCTTTGGTAATGCAGTGAATTGCTCCTAGAGCGGAGATCATTCCGCTGGAATTAATTCCTACTACTCTATATCCCGGAAGATTTTCCCTGTAAATTCTTAATGCAGTTGTGTCCTGCGCAAGTCCGTAAATCGGAACAATAACTGTCTTATTGACAAATACTGAATTTGTATAAGTAAAATAATTTGAACTCGGCGGATACTGACCGGATGCGCTTGGCGGCATTGGTATCCTCACTACTTTATAAGGTCTGCCGTAACAGGTTTGAAAATTATTTAACACATACTGCAGATTCGCTTCGATCTGCGGACCGTCAGCGACTCCCGTCGGATATTGTCCTACCATTATTGTTTCCTCATCTAACAATTTCATATGCATATCAATGTGATGTATCTCATCAAAAGGAAGTGTATTCATTTTTATATATCTTGTGACGCCCATATAACTGTTCATAATTCCGTCTATCTGTGATTCAGTTTTTGTAGGATTTTCATCAATGATAAGTCTTGAAGAAAAAGCTGTACCGTTTCCGTCAACCATTAAATTACCTCCGGTTGCGATCAGATTATTGGGAGAAATTGTCGCCTGAAAAATCGGAAGAGAAGCGTAATTTGCAAATGCTACAGGGACATTATCATCTAAAGGTCTGGGTCTGTTATATATCCAGTCTATCAATTTCAGACTGTCAGAAATTCCTGAATATACAGCCCAAGGACCGTAATCCCTGCACCATACAGAATTGAACGGCGCAATTATAAACTTAAGATTTACAAGAGGCACGCCGCCGCTTGTTAGAAAAGTCTTTACCGTATTTGAATCACTGCAGACAATAAATACCTGACATTCATCCTGCACATAATCCACAATCTGCCTGATGATAGTCGTATAAGAAGTCCAAGCAACTATGACTCCCTGCACTTCTTCCCATTCAGCCATTGTCCTTACCGGAGTCGGCGGGGGGTTGGTATCATCAGTCTGAATGACCGTCGGAACATAATTCTTATATTCCGCTTTTTCTTTTTCAGTCATGTAATGCGGAAGATCCTGCGAACATGAATTTCCTGCAAACACTAATAAAATTATAACTCCTAAAAATGTATTTCATATTTTTTTTAATTATTATTTCATTTATAAAACTATTAACTAATAACTATAATTAACTACTAACTATTAACTATTAACTATTAACTTAAGTAAGCGTCTTCTGCATTTAAATATCCACCAACGTAATCCGTAACTGCATCTTCAATTTTATAAATGCCCTTATCATAACCCGCCTTGCGGAGTTTGCTGATATCCGCTTTTGTATAATACTGATATTTCTCCCGTAGAATTTCCGGCATATCAAAATACTCAATATTCTCTATAATATTAAGAGCTTTAAAAACGGGTTTTACAAATTCATTAAAGCTGTTTGATTCACCGGTGCCGATATTGTAAATTCCATTCACGATCTTATTTTCCCTGAAAAATAATGTCATCTCCACTGCGTCTTTCACATATAGAAAGTCACGGCTCTGTTCGCCGTCCCCGAAATCCGGATTAGAAGATTTAAATAATCTCGCCTTTCCGGTCTCCTTGATCTGATGAAAACATTTATTGACTACGCTTCTCATATCTCCTTTGTGATATTCATTCGGACCGTAGACGTTGAAATATTTCAGTCCGACTATTTTGTCAAAAAGTTTCAGCTTCTTTGCCCAGAGATCGAACATGTGTTTTGAGTAACCGTATCCGTTCAGCGGAACAAGTGTATTAAGCTTTTCTTCATTATCCTCATAACCGTTTGCGCCGTCACCGTAAGTAGCTGCGGATGAAGCGTAAATAAATCTCACATTATTGTCTAAGGCTTTTTCGCATAAATATTTTGTGTACTCGTAATTATTCCTGAGAAGACTTCCGAAATCTTTTTCCGTAGTGGAACTGTTCGCGCCGAGATGAAATACAGTTTCCACTTCAAAATTTTTCAGAAAGTCAGAAGAGAGCATATGCCCGAAATCTTCTTTGTCAAAAATATCGGCATATCTCAGGTGAACAAGATTCTTCCATTTATCTTCGTCAAATGATCCGTCTTTTATGCTGTCCTTATCTTTATCGAAATCATCTACAATAATTATATCATCTATCCCAAGCTGATTAAGCCGCCATACAACCGCACTCCCAATAAACCCCCTGCCTATCCTGTTTTAAATTTATATCTTAAACTTTATTTTAAATTTTTAATTTGTATTAATTATATATCTAAAATTCGTCACTTGTAATTCGTTTAAAACATGAACTGCTTTGTTAATTGTATGTTGTGAAAGAGTTTCAAATTCAATTTGAAAGTTAATAAAATTTAAGATTAAAATTTATAAACTATTAACTACTAACTATTAACTATTAACTAATAACTATCAATGCGCTTCATACCAGCTCTCTCCCACACCGACTTCCACTTCAATATTCACACTAAGCTTTATCGCATTCTTCATCTTATCCATAACGATCTTTTTAACTTTTCCAGTTCTGTTTTCTTAACTTCAAATACAAGTTCATCGTGCACCTGCAGGAGCATTTTCGATTCAAGTTTATTTTTGACAAACTCGTTATAAATATTATTCATTGCAATCTTAATCATATCCGCTGCAGTACCCTGTATCGGCATATTGATCGCAGCTCTTTCATCTTCAGCTCTTGCCGCGGCATTCTGATTATTGATCTGACTGAGATATCTCCTTCTGCCGAGCAGAGTTTCCACATAGCCGTTTTCATGCGCGAACTTCTTTGTCTCTTCCATATACGTCCTTACATTCGGATACTCGCGGAAATATCTTTCGATAATTTCCTTTGCCTCTGAATTTTTTATCTCAAGACGGTTTGCAAGTCCGAAAGCTCCTATTCCGTATATGATACCGAAGTTAACTTCCTTTGCTTTCCTCCTCATACCCGGAGTAACTTCAGACTTCGATTTCAGTCCGAATATTCTCATCGATGTTTCAGTATGAATGTCGTGATTTCTTTTGAATGCGTTGATCATATTTTCATCATTAGCATAATGCGCCATAATGCGGAGCTCGATCTGTGAATAATCAGCTGACATAATAAGATATGAATTATCCCTCGGAACGAACGCTTTCCTGAGACTTCTTCCGGCTTCAGTCCTGATGGGAATATTCTGCAGATTCGGATCGACGCTTGAGAGTCTGCCTGTCGCCGCCGCTACCTGATTGAATACAGTATGAACTCTTCCTGTCCTTGGATTGACTGCATTTTTAAGTCCGTCGAGATATGTTGATTTCAATTTTGTGAGCATTCTGTAATCGACAAGTAATGCAGCGATCTCATGCTGATACTTCAGTTCTTCGAGAACTTTCACATCAGTGGAAAAACCTGTTTTGGTTTTTCTGAGAGGGGTGAGATTAAGTTTATTAAATAAAATATGAGCAAGCTGCTGTGTTGAATTTATATTAAACTCTTCGCCGGCTGCTGCATAAATTTTAGCTTCATATTCTTTTATGAATTTCTCCGTTTGTTTATTTATTGAAGCGAGAATTTTTTCATCAACTTTGAATCCTGCGAATTCCATTTCAGACAGAACTTTAATAAGGGGAAATTCAATTTCATCGCAGAGTTTTCTCATATCCGCTTTCCCGAGCTCATACTTTAATTTATAAAAAAGCTGAAGCGTAACGTCAGCGTCTTCAGCAGCATACTCACCGGCTTTATCAATATCAACTTTATCCATAGTGATCTGCTCTTTGCCTTTGCCAATCAGTTCCTTAATAGAGATAGGTTTGTAACCTAAAAACTTTTCAGACAGACTGTCCATATCGTGCGCGCCTTCAGGTCTTAAAATATATGCGCCGATAAGCGTATCAAAAAATAAATTAGACATTTCTATTCCGTAATTTCTCATCACGAGATAATCATATTTCAGATTCTGTCCGACAAATTTAATTTTTTTATTCTCGAGTATTGGTTTAACTTTTTCGACTGCAATGCTTATGTCAATTCCTTTTTCTGAATTTTCAATTGCTGCAATCTGGTCAGCATTATCAAAAAGTGATTTTTCCTTTATTCCTTTTTTCGCTTTTCTGTCAAAAAGATTTCCGGAGACAGGCACATAATAGGCTTTGAATTCTTCATAACAAAAAGACATGCCGACTAAATTTGTATTCATACAGTCGAGAGCGTCGGTTTCCGTGTCAAAGCAAATTATGTCTTCTTTACTAAGAAGTTTTATGAGATCATCAAATTCCTTAACGCTTTTTATAATGATATACTCATGCTTTACATCAGCAATAGTTTTAATGATCCTTGGTTTGTCCTGAACATCGACTTTGATACTATTATAAAGTTCAGCATTTGCTGAAGGTCTCATACTGCTCTTTGGCGTAGACGAAGTATCACCGCCGGCCCCGTCTTTTGCAAATTTTCTGGTGAGAGTTTTAAATTCAAGGTCTTCAAATAAGGAAGTTAGCGCTTCCGCATCTTCAGGTCTTTTATTCAGATTATGGAAATTTATGTTCAGCGGAACGTCAGTTCTGATCTGCACCAGCATATAGGAAAGCAGAGCTTCCTTCTTTTGAGAAAGTATATTTTCCTTAAGCTTCGGCTTTGTGATCTTATCAATATTATTATACATATTCTCTATGGAACCGAATTCCTGAATCAGGCTTGTAGCTGTCTTTTCTCCTACTCCTTTTATTCCGGGTATATTATCCGAAGCGTCACCCATAAGTCCGAGGACTTCAATGACTTTATCGGGAGTTACCCCGAATTTTTTCAAAACACCTTCTTTGTCAATAATTTCATTGTCCGTTCCGTACTGAGTCTTTGCAGGCTTAAACATAAAAACTTTATCCGAGATAAGCTGCATATAATCTTTATCAGGAGTTACCATATAGCTTAATACATTCTCTTTCTCAGCCTGTTTTACAAGCGTACCAATAATATCGTCGGCTTCATAGCCCGGCAGCTCTATCATAGGTATATTAAACGCTTTTACAATTTCTTTGACTTTATCGATCTGCCACGGCATATCAGTTGGAATTTCCTGACGCTGAGCTTTGTATGCAGGAAACTCTATATGACGGAAAGTAGGGGAAGCGGTATCAAAGCAGACAGCGATATGATCGGGGCTCTGCTCTTCAAGTATTTTGATCAGTGAATTTACAAAACCGTAAACAGCGGAAGTATTTTTTCCTTTTGAATTAATTAACGGACTTGATATCATGGCAAAGTACGCCCTGTATATCATAGCCATTGCGTCAATCAGGAATAATTTTTCGGTCAAAAGAAATTTAATATAGTTGAGAAATAATCATAAGCATATTAATACAGGATCAGACTTTATGAAGTGCAAGCAAAGGGATCTTTGTATGATAAGCCATTTTCTTTGTAATGCTTCTGCTGAAAATTTTGTCAAGAAGAGTTCTCTTTTTGATTGCCATTGCAAGTACATCCGTTTCATTCTTATTAATAAAATCATTAATACCTTCCAGTACATTTTCTTCCATGACCAATGCTAATTTAATTTTATCCGAACCAACGGAATTTTTTATATTTTCAAACTCTCTTTTATTTTTCTCTTCAGTATTACTGCCGCTTTCTATAATGTGCAGTAAAATAATTTCGGAATCGAATATTGCGGCAAATTTCAACAGTCTCTGAAATGAGATCATATTTGCTTTGATGTCATCATATGCGTAAACAATGTTCTCTATTGATTTGCTGAGAGCATTCTGAGGAATAGCGAGAACCGGTACGGGAGATTTTTCGATAAGACTTGCAGTGTTGCTTCCGAGAATGAGTTCTGTCAGACCGGTCGCGCCGTGAGTGCCCATAATGACAAGATCGATTTTAAATTCATCGATCATTGATACCGCTTCATCTACAATTAGCCCCTGCGATACGACTGCTTCCACATCAAACAAATGGTTACCGTTTTCATCCCTGTTTGATTCAATAATTCTTTTTTTCAGATCTTCGAGATTTTCCTTTGCGGTTTTTTCTTCTTCCTGATAAGCGGAGAGATAAATTTCAGCGGGCATATTCGGGTCAATAAGCTGCACGCTGTAAGCATGAAACAGTATTAATACGCCTTTTGTCTTAGCAGCAATATCAATTGCATAGTTTAATGCATTGTCTGCATTCTGTGAGAAATCCGTTGGAAATAGAATATTTTTCATTTGATGACTGATTTTACGAAAATTCCTAAAAATATAGCTTTATTACAATTGAATAATTTTAATCAATAATAAAATTAATTCTGAATAAATTGACTTATATCATCTTTTTTAATAATTATTCTTATATTTTTGTAATAAAGATTTAACAATAACTTTACATTGAAAAAAATGAATAAATTATTTACAGCACTTTTACTGTTATTTGCTTTTGGAATTTTAAATGCTCAGACATTTCAGGGATTAAGTAATATCGATGACAAAGATAATAAAAATGATGATCCTCCGGGAAAAGTTTGGGGACTTGTCTTCTTCGATTATTTTTACAAAACAGGCGGGGATTCTACATCGACGGCGCTTGAATATACCGGATACAATAAGAATTATAATTCATTTGAATTCAGGAGAATATTCCTTGGGTATGATCACAATATTAGTGAAGATTTTTTTGCCAGGTTTGTGCTTGCATATGACGGTAACGACAAATTAACAAATAATAAAAGAGCAGTGCTCGTAAAGGATGCATTCCTGACCTGGAAAGAAATTTTCAGCTTATCACATCTGACGTTTGGATTACAGCCGACTCCATCCTTTTCATATGAGACCGAAACTTACTGGGGTTACAGATCAATTGAAAAAACATCAATGGATCTGAGATCAGTTAACTTTTCAAGGGATATGGGAATATCGCTGAACGGAAATTTCGATGCAGAAAAGAATTTTGGTTACTCATTAATGATCGCTACAGGATCAGGGTCACAGCGGAAATTAACAAACATAAAAAAATTTACGGAAGACTTGCGGGAAATTTTGCGGAAAAGAAAATTACTGCATCACTAAGCGGGGATTATGAACCATTCGGAGACAAGGATAAATATACATTAAGTGCTTTTCTTGGATTTAATTCCGGAAGTTTTTTTGCGGGTGCAGAAAGTTTTTATCAGGAAAATAAAGCCGCCGCTTCCGGACTTTCAGAATCTGATCCGCTCGGAATAAGTATTTTTCTAAGAGGAAATTTATATAAGGATAATGTAAAATTTTTCACCAGGTTTGATTATTTTAATGATAATTCAAGTACAGCTCAGACAGGATTTAATGAGTATTTTGTGACTGCGGGAATTGAATTGCTGCCACATCCAAAGATCCATATTATGCCAAATCTATGGCTGAACGCCTATAAGAAAAAAAATGAAAACTCTGCAGGAAGAAAGACAGATGTAGTCCCGAGGATAACCGTCTTTTATGACTACAGATAAAGTCAGTTTTAAAATCAATGAATTAATAAGTATCGCTTCAGCCCCTGTTAGAAAATTAACAGGGGTTTTCTATTAAGTTGAATCTTATAACGGAACTTATTAATTTATTGTTAACCAAATGGTTAATCTATACGGTTAATATTCAGACAAAGAAAACCATGAAGAAGAAAACAATAGACATTAACACACACGAACGGATCCTTACCTCTGCAAAAAAAATATTTTATCTGAAAGGACTAGACGGCGCAAGAATGCAGGAGATCGCAGATGAAGCAAATATAAACAAAGCAATGCTCCACTATTATTTCAGGAACAAGGAAGCGTTATTTGATGCAGTGTTTGCTGAAGCGACGGGAAATATTTTGCCTCAGGTAAGCGAACTTCTCAATGCGGAAATGCCATTGTTAGAAAAGATCAGTTACTTTACAGATAAATACATTACAATACTTTCGGAGAATTCAGTAATACCCGCCTTTATCATAAAGGAAATGAACAACAATCCGGAAAAGTTTTTTAAAATATTCAAGGAAAAAGTCAGGTTCAAACCTGATGTTTTCATTAAGCAGATCAAATCAGCCGTAAGGGACGGCATTATCAAACCGGTGGATCCTGTTCAGCTTTTTCTGAATATGATCTCGCTGTGTATTTTTCCGTTCCTTGCAAGACCTATGATAATGAATGTTTTCGGAATGAATGATGAAGACTTCAGAAAATTCCTTAATAAAAGAAAAAAAGAGATACCTGTATTTATTATAAATTCAATTAAAAAATAATTAGTCTTAAAGCAGTCTGATATGAAAAAAAACAATTTTAAATTAATAATATTTTTTACCGGATATATTCTTGCTTCTATAATATCCGGAGCAGCGTTTACCGGTTGTGCTGATGAGGAAAATAAAAATGAAATTTCCGGATCAGGAAATATCGAAGCCACTGATATAGTGATCAGCTCAAAGACTCCAGGTCAGATAAAAGAAATATTTGTCAGAGAGGGGGATATGGTTAAGACAAATGATATTTTATTTATTATAGATCACGACCTTCTTGACATACAGCTCAGACAGGCGCTTGCTTCAGTCAGGCAGGCGGAAGCGCAGCTGAATTTGCTGCTGCAGGGAGCGAGAACGGAAGATATTTTAATCGCTGAGGACGGTGTAACCAATGCTGAGATCAATCTCACTCAGGCGGAGTCAGACATGAAAAGATTCGGGAATTTATTTGAATCCGGATCAGGCACTGAAAAAGCATATGATGATGCAAAAACAATTTATGAGCTCAGATTAAATCAGCTTAATATCGCTGAAGAAAATCTTAAGAAGGTAAAAACAATTGTCAGAAAAGAAGAGATAGAATCGGCAAGGGCGAATCTAAACAGGAGTCAGGCTAATGCTGATCTCATCAGAAAAAAATATAGAAGACTGCACGGTAAGATCTCCGCTCGAAGGTATTATAACCAAGAAACTTGCCGAGCCGGGCGAGTTTGTTACAACGGGTTCATCCATACTGAATATAGCCGATCTGAAAGTTGTAGATCTTTATATTTATGTGACGGAGCAGCAGCTTGGAAGAATTAAGACAGGTCAGAAAGCTGAGATCACTAACGATACATATCCCGGGAAAAAATATACAGGTGAAGTAATTTATATTTCAGCTGAAGCTGAATTTACTCCAAAGAATATTCAGACAAAGGAAGAGAGAACGAAATTAGTATTCGGAATAAAGATCAGGATTCCGAATGAACTTTATGAACTGAAATCCGGAATGCCTGCTGATGCTGAGATAATTTTAACTGAACAGTAAAATGGATACAGCAGTCAGCGTAAAAAATATAATGAAAAAATTCGGAGAGGTTACCGCCCTTAATGATATAAGTTTTAACATAAAGAAAAATAAAATCTTCGGACTTGTAGGACCGGACGGAGCCGGCAAGACTACGCTGATAAGGATAATGTGCGGACTTCTGAAAGCGGATTCAGGAGAAGTGGATTTCAGCGGAATTGAATCTGCAGGTAGTAAAGGTAAAATTAAAAATGAGATCGGCTATCTGTCGCAGAAGTTCAGTCTATATACTGATCTCACAGTCGATGAGAATATTGAATTCATAGCTGATATTCACGGAGTGAAAAATTATCAGACAAGAAGAGATGAACTTCTGCAGTTTACAAGGTTAAAAGATTTCAGGCATTTTCAGGCGGGTAAACTTTCCGGCGGGATGAAGCAGAAACTTGCGCTCGCTTGTACGCTGATTTACAGACCTAAAATTATATTTTTAGATGAACCAACTACAGGGGTTGATCCCGTCTCGCGCAGAGAGTTCTGGATAATTCTGTCCGGACTTTTAAAGGAGAATATCACGATCCTCATCTCAACTCCTTATATGGATGAGGCGGAAAGATTCAATTATATAGTAATGATGAATAACGGTAAACTTATTTCGGAAGGAACACCTGCTGAAATAAAAGCTGCACTGAATATGACTGTTATGGAAATTGTGTGCATCCCTGTAAGAGACGCTTATAAAATTCTTAAAAAAAATGTAAGATCCGATGTTCAGATGTTCGGCGACAGACTGAATTTAATTTTTTAAAGGAGATCCGCCTGATGTCAATCAGATCAGTGAAATGCTTGAGAAAAATAATATAGTTGTGAGTGACATACGAATGAAGCTTCCTTCTCTTGAAAATGTTTTCATAGAATTAATGGAAAGCAGCAATGCTTAAAATTTTAACTTCAATAGTTTGAAATCAATCGAAGTAAAAAATCTTACAAAGAAATTTGGTGACTTCATTTCTGTAAATGATATCAGCTTTGATGTATATAAAGGAGAGATATTCGGATTTCTCGGTGCAAACGGAGCGGGAAAGTCCACTACAATCAAAATGCTTTGCGGAATACTGGAGCCTACTTCAGGTGATGCGCTTGTTAGCGGATTCAGCATTGACAAAGATCCCGAAAACGTAAAAAAAAATATCGGCTATATGTCACAGAAGTTTTCTCTTTACGGTGATCTGACAGTAAATGAAAATCTCAATTTCTTCGGAGGTATTTACGGACTTGAAGGCAGCATACTTGAAAAGAGAAAAGACTGGGCGTTAAATATTTCCGGACTGGAGAATAAAGGGAACATACTGACATCGACACTGTCGGTCGGATTCAAGCAAAGACTTGCTCTCGGCGCGGCGGTAATGCATGAGCCGAAGATCGTATTCCTTGACGAACCGACAGGCGGAGTCGATCCGGTGTCGAGAAGAAAATTCTGGGATCTCATTCACGAAATTTCCGACAAAGGTATGACAGTATTTGTTACTACTCATTATCTGGATGAAGCGGAATTCTGTAACAGAATAATACTGATCAACGCCGGTAAACTTATTGCATCCGGAAGTCCCGCAGAACTAAAGGAAGAGTTCATTGAAAGTACTGTCCTTGAAATAATCTGTGATGATACAATAGCAGTTACTGAATTACTTTCAGATGAAGACTATTCGCAAAATGTCTCGGTATTCGGAAATTCAATTCATCTTATTCTCAAAAAAAAATATTCTGAAAACAGTGAAGAGCTTGATATAATAAAGAGATCTATTTCTGAAAAGACCGGTAAGCAGGACAAGGTGAAGATCAATACTATTCTACCTTCCCTAGAAGATGTATTCCTTAATCTGCTTGAAAGAAGAGAGTAATGTTCACGAGAATAATTTCAATATCAGTAAAAGAATTCAGACAGATCTTCAGGGATAAAAGAAGTCTGCTGATAATTTTTTTACTGCCTGTTTCTCTGCTTGCTTTATTCGGATATGCAATATCAATAGATGTTGAAAATATAAAGCTCGGAGTATTTGATAAGGATAATTCCGAAACTTCGAGAAAATATCTCAGCAGTCTCGACGCTTCTGCATATTTTACAATAACGGATCATATAAGAAATGATAATGAAGTTAACGAACTTTTAAACAACGGAAAAATATATGCAGCGATAGTTATCCCCGATAACTTTGAAAAGGAAATTCAGTCCGATAAGAATGTGATGATCCAGTATATAGTGGACGGCGTGGATGCAAGCACAGCGGGTATTGTACAGAATTATTTACTTGCTGTGACTTATCAGTTCAATAGTAAAATAGTTACGGAAGAACTTTCCCGGAAGGGAATCAAATCAGTCACTCCCTTAAATGCTGAAATGCAGTTCTGGTATAACAAAGATCTCGACTCGACATTGTTTTTTATACCCGGACTTATCGCAATGATACTTATTATTATTACAGTTATACTTACTTCCATTTCGCTCGTCAGGGAAAAAGAATTCAGCACCATTGAGCAGATCAGAATTTCTCCGGTCTCTTCGCTGCAGCTTATACTCGGAAAGATCACGCCATATCTGATACTGTCTCTGTTTATTGCGGCGAGTATATTATTAATGGGAGGCATACTCTTTGGTGTGGAAGTAAAAGGCAGTTATATGGATCTGTTCATTGGAACGGTCTGCTATTTACTGGCTACCCTCAGCATGGGAGTTTTTATTTCTACAATTGCTGAATCACAGCAGGTGGCGTTTCAGATATCTCAGCTGATCTCTCAGCTTCCGACTATTATATTCTCGGGATTTATTTTCCCGATAGAAAGCATGCCGTATTTTATACAGCTGTTATCGAATATTACTCCGTCAAAGTATTTCATAATTATTTTAAGGAACATACTTATTAAAGGAACTGAGTTATCGGTATATATTGATCAGATATATTTTCTACTGATATTTTCAGCCATATTTATTTTTATATCAGCGATAAGAATTAAGCGGGAACAGATGACATGAAAATAATAAGACTATTTATAAATAAAGAATTCAGACAGTTTTTAAGAGACCCGAAGATGTTCGTAATAGTACTAATCGCTCCAATAGTTCAGCTTGTATTTTTGGGATATGCTGCAAACCGTGATCTTAATTATGTTAATACAGCAGTGTATGATATGGACAAATCGGGCAAGAGCAGGGAACTGCTGAGAGATATGGAAGGATCAGGATTTTTTAAGTTCAATGACTTTACAGCGAATTATGATGATCTGGAAAAAGCTCTGGATGACGGCAGAGTTCTCTGCGGAATTGTAATACCGGATGACTTTGAAAAAAACATTATGAACCGGAGAACAGCAGACATTCAGATAATTTTTGACGGATCAGACGGTAACAAAGCATCGATTGCATCAGGTTACATTCTGAATATTCTGAATAATTTCTCATCAGAGATAACCGCTGAAATACAGGAGAGGTCGGGACTTAAGCGATCACTTGCCGGAATGATCATTCCCGAGACGCGTGTCTGGTATAATCCGAATCTTACTACGAGAAACTTCATGCTGCCGAGTATAGTGGGACTGATACTGATAATCATTACGATAAATATGACTTCTCTTGCGATCGTGAAAGAAAGGGAAGTCGGTACACTTGAGCAGCTTATAGTTACACCAATAAGACCTTATCAGATGATCGTCGGAAAGTTAGTTCCGTTTACAATATTAGGGTTTGTATCTATTATCCTGGTACTTTCAGTAATGAGATTCTGGTTTGGGATTGAAGTGAAAGGAAGCGTGACATTTTTATTTGTATGTTCATTTGTATTCATGCTGTCCACACTCGGTCTGGGATTATTTGTATCTACAATATCAAGGACGCAGCAGCAGGCAATGATAACGTCTGCATTTCTCGTTATAATGCCAATGATCTTTTTATCAGGATTTGCATTTCCGATAGACAGTATGCCTGAAGCTATTCAGTATCTGACATATCTCATTCCGCTGAAATATTTCATTACAATTATAAGAGGTATAGTTTTAAAAGGTCTCGGCTTCAGCGAACTCTGGAAAGATCTGCTGACACTCTTTCTGATGGGCGCTGCAATTCTTACAGTCAGCTCTCTGAGATTCCGCAAAAAACTTGAGTGATAAATATTCCATAGCAATCATTTTAAATAATCATATTCAGTATTTTCGGGTATAGATATTTTTTCTGTAAACACCAATTTTTATTGTATGCAATCAGACGTGATAAAAGTGAATTTGATTTATATAACTAGGTCCCGTAGGGACTCGATAATGGTAGTAAAATGAGAGAAAGAGTTTTTGTCCCGTAGGGACTATATATTGGTAGAGTCCCGTCAGGGACGGTATTAAACATTATTTACAGAAGAATACATAGCTTATCTGAAAGCTTTTAAAATTGGTTTAGATGAGAGATATATTTTAAAGAACCGAAACAGTACAATATTTCGTCCCTGACGGGACTGAAATGACATTCGTTTCATAAATTGCTACCAATATCACATCCCTCCGGGATGTATGTTCTGATTACCAAATCAAACACATTTAACAGGCTTAAGTAAAAAAATTGTTGTGTACAGAAAGATATTTTATTGCTAAAATAAATTACTGTTTTTTTATACTGCTGAGTTTTATTTTCACATAACCCCAATTTTATCTAATTCAAAAATACTCTTGTAGAATGATAAGAATACTAAAACTATTCCTGACTATTATTTTATTTATAATAGTTTCGGAAAAGTCAGGGGCAGTTCCTTCCAATACAGACAATCACATTAAAACAGATCAGTTCGGTTACAGACCGTCTGACAGAAAAGTCGCAGTCATCAGTAATCCGGTTACGGGTTATAACAGCAATGATCCGTTCACGCCGGGAAATATTTATAAAGTAAAAAGATGGAATGATGATGTAACTGTTTATTCAGCTGCGATCACTCAATGGAATGGCGGAGCGACTCATTCGCAAAGCGGGGATAAAGTATGGTGGTTTGATTTCACTTCTGTCAGCGCTTCCGGCTCTTACTACATTTATGATTCATTGAACAACGCCGCATCTTACAGATTTGAGATAAGTGAAAATATATATGAGAATGCTCTGAGACAGACTTTAAGAACTTTTTATTATCAGAGATGCGGCTCATCTAAATCTCTTCCTTATGCTCAAACGGGATGGACAGACAGTGAGTGTCACAAAGGCGCGCTGCAGGATAGGGACTGCAGGCTATACAATAATAATAATATTTCCACTTCGAAAAATTTATCCGGCGGCTGGCATGATGCGGGCGATTATAATAAATATGTCAATTTTACATTTGACGCTATGACAGATCTGCTGCTTGCATACAAAGAAAATCCTGAAGTATGGACTGATGCTCTGAATATCCCTGAATCGGGAAACGGTATTCCGGATATTTTAAATGAAATAAAATATGAACTTGACTGGCTGCTGAAGATGCAGAATGGAAACGGCTCAGTTTTATCTATAGTCGGAGTCATGAATTTCAGTTCGGCAAGTCCGCCTTCGGCTGATAACGCTCAGAGATTTTACGGACCGGCTACCACTTCAGCAACTTTTACCGCCGCATCAATATTTGCGCTTGCTGCAGTTCAGTTCAGCAGCATAGGACAGACTGCATACACTGACACACTTATGAATGCAGCAATAAACGCCTGGAACTGGGGAGCTGCAAATGCTTCAGTTACTTTTTATAATACGGGGATCATCGGCGCAGGAGAGCAGGAAGTCAGCGCTTATGAAAGGCTTGTAAGAAAACTTTCTGCTTCCGTTTACCTTTATCACCTGACGGGTAACTCAGCATATAAAACTTTTTTCGAAAGTAATTATTCACAGATGCATCTTCTTCAATGGGGATATGCTTATCCCTTTGAATGCGCACAGCAGAATATGCTACTGTATTATTCATCTCTCGGCGGAATTTCTTCATCTGTCGGAAATTCGATACGTAATGCTTACAGAAATTCGATGAAGACAAATAATGCAGATAACTTACCCGCATATCTGAATAATACAGATGCTTACAGGTCATACATTTCCAATCAGAATTATACATGGGGAAGCAATACTACAAAGGCGAGGCAGGGAGTTATGTTTAATAATATGATAACTTACAAACTCGATACACTAAGCAATACAAATTATAGAAATGCAGCGCTCGGTTACATAAATTATTTTCACGGTGTCAATCCGACAGCATTTTGTTATCTGACAAACATGTCGGCTTACGGCGCGGAGAATTCCATTAACGAAGTTTATCATGCATGGTTTGAAGACGGCAGCGCGTTATGGGACAAAGTTGGTACTTCTGTTTACGGTCCGGCTCCCGGTTTTATTGCGGGCGGAGTAAATCCTTCATACTCACTGGACTTTTGCTGTCCTAACGGCTGCGGCGGGAGTAATCCATTATGCAGTCCGTCACTTGTAACTCCGCCGCTTGGTCAGCCGATCCAGAAGTCTTATAAAGACTGGAATACAAGCTGGCCGCAGAATTCATGGACAATTACCGAACCGGGCATTTATACGCAGGCGGCGTATGTTCATCTTCTATCTTCATTTATATCCGCGCAGACTTCAGTTGATATTAAAATTATTGTTCAGGGAATTTATTCTGAGTTTGAACATACATTAAATCTGCGGGATACGGTCAAACTTATTTTAAGAAATCAGAATACACCTTATGGGGCTGCTGATTCTTCTTACTCTGTAATTGACTCCGTGACATTTTCAGGAGAGTTCTTTTTTGAGACAGTGCAGACAGGTTCATACTATTTTTGTGATTGAACACAGAAATTCTCTTGAGACGTGGAGCGCAGATGCTGAGATTGTAATTTCGGGAAATTCAGTTTCGTATGATTTTACAAATTCATCTGCTGCGGCGTTCGGTAATAATTTAATACAGGCAGATACTTCACCTGAGCTTTATGCAGTTTACAGCGGAGACGTAAACGGAGATGATGCTATTGATCTTTCGGATCTGAGTTTAATTGATAATGATGCAGCGATATTTCTTACAGGATATATTAATACTGATCTGAACGGCGACGGACTTACTGATATTGCGGATTATCTAATTGCGGAAAATAATGCTTTCGCTTTTATTGCGATTATTAGACCTTAGCGACAATAGATACTTCAAATACCACGAGTCTAAATTTGAATGGTTGAGTCTATTACACCAGTTTACTTCTAATACCATTTGAAAAATAATTAGTTTATATTTTTAAAATAGCTTATCTTTATACACCCTAAATTTTGATAAGGAGAATTAAGGCTTTTTAAAGTTCTGTTTATTTAAAAAAATTTTAAAAGCATATATGGTTTATAAATTCTTCTGCACATTTGTAATAATAATACTTACCCAAACTTCACTGCAAGCTTCCTTAATTTACAAAAGTAATGCTGCCGGAAACTGGAATTCACTTTCGACGTGGGTCACTTCGACAAACGGCGGCTCAAGCTGGGATCCCGCTGCAGCAATGCCTGACGCATATAATAATGATGAGATAAAGATCATAAGTCCGCATACAGTTACACTGACAGGAAACAAAACCGCCGGTAAGCTAATTATCGAAAGCGGAGGCAGTCTCAGTATTAATTCCGGAATAGAGCTGGAAATTATAAATGAATCAGGAACTGACCTCACGTTATTTGGTAACGGAAATATTACAGGAGCAGGTACTATCGTGACTGCTTCTTCCGGAGTCATGGATCTAAATCTTATGTGGAATTCTAATTTCGATGTGAAATTAAAAATTAAATCTTCCGCGGGCAGTACAAATATTTTCTGCTCCAATGTCTTTTATAAATCGATACTGAGAAAGGATGTTACCGTAGATGCGGGCGGAACGATCACCTGTAACGGTATCTATACTGTTGAAACCAGACTGACTCTGACCAACAACGGAACCATAGGCGGCACAGGTATTTTATCTGCAAAGGGAAACATTGGTAATAATTCTCTCATTAATATAAACCATCTTTCCATTGATTCAAATCTCACTATCTCAGGAGAAGGCTCAAATAATATTTCGATACTGACTATCGGCATTATTAAGACTTTAACAGTTGCCAATAACATGAGCTTTAACAGTTCGAATATTTACTGTAACGGTACAATGCTTTTATTCAGCGGTGGCAGCAGAAATCTGACTATCCCCGCTGCATGCAATATTTTTATATACAGTTTCGGAAATATAAATAACGGAAGTTTATTTTATAACGGCGGTAATATCGATGTACAGAACGGTTCAATGACAACAATCTTAAATACTGTTTCCGGAACAGCAAACATTCTGAATTCGCTTACTTCAAATATCATAAACGCAGGAACGGTAAATGTATTGAACGGTTCAGCGCTGAATATTTTATCCGGCGATACTTTAAAACTCAGCGGGACTCTTACTAACAGCGGCACAGTAGGAGGCAGCGGCACGCTTGAAATAAAAGCGGCTTTCATTAATAATTACAATGTGATCTCGGTAAGCAGACTGTTATTTTCAGAAGGCATATTTACGATACTACTGGGAGATACAGGCAGGATCACAACTCCATCGCTTACTGTAAAAAATAATACTACGCTATATTTGAATAATCATACACTGCATTCTATTAATGTAAGTTCAGGCAGTACATTAAGGTTTGATTATTTTTCACCCTTATGGTCAACAGTAAAGTTTAAAGCGTCAAACCCAATCGTGATCAGCGGAACAATGAATCAGAACAGAGGGATCATAGAATATGCAGGTGATCCCGGTCAGGTAATAACCGCATTGACTTACCGTTCATTAAAGATTAATAATCCTGGCGGAACCATTGCCGGAAATAATTTCAACGTAACGGATTCCCTGAATATTATATCAGGTGATATTGATCTGAACGGAAAAGAAATTACGCTTGACGCTGCAGCAGTATTAACTGAAACTTCCGGTAATACTGTTAAAGGAAATACAGGTGTGATAAAGACCACAAGAACAGTTTCAAATCCGAGCAATTATAATTTCGGCGGTCTGGGACTGACTGTTACCAGTTCAGCAAATCTGGGATCCACTACTGTCAGAAGAAGTCATGCTGCAGTCACCATAAACGGATCTCCTTCTATTATAAGAAATTTTGATATAACTCCTGCGAATAATTCCGGACTGAATGCAACTATGAATTTTAGTTATGATGAATCCGAACTTAACGGCAACAGCGAAGCAATACTCGGAATGTTTAAATCTACAAACGCCGGCGTGACTTATCTGCCTCAGGGCGGGATCCCGGATATCTCAGGAAATAAAGTCACACTCAGCGGCATTAACAGTTTTTCCAGGTGGACGCTTTCGGGTTCAGTGTTACCTGCAAATGTTAAGATAATAATCGAAGGTTTATATACTGCAGATAAAATGAATAGAAAAGATTCCGTTAAATTATATTTAAGAAACAGCGCCGCTCCTTACGCGATAGTTGATTCCGCCATTGCTGAAATAGACACATTGAATTTCACGGGAGTGTTTGACTTTAATAATGCGCCTTCGGGAGTATATTATTATCAGATGAAACATAAGAATTCAATTGAGACGTGGAGCAGAAACGGCGGAGAAAATTACACCGCAGGTATCTCAAATTCTTATGATTTTACAAACGCATCAAACAAAGCATTCGGGAATAATCTGCAGAATGTAAACTCAGCTCCAAACCGGTTTGCAGTATTCAGCGGAGATGTAAATGGTGACGGCGCAGTAGATATTTCAGATGGAAGTCTGATCGACAATGATGCATTTGGTTTTGTATCGGGAAATGTTTTAACTGATCTGAACGGCGACGGAGTAGTCGACCTGTCTGACGGAGTATTTGCTGATAATAATGCAGCTAATTTTGTAATCGCATTAAAGCCCTGAGGATGGAATAAGAAATGAATCAAATATAAGTCAGAGTTAATTCAATAAGAATGATTTCATATTAAGGATACATTCCGTTTAAAATATAAATTTAATTTTACTTACGAAGTCCGGAAAAATTATTTGCCCGTTTAATTTATGAATATGAATATTAAACGGGGATTTATATTTTTATGAAAATTTTTTAACATGGATAAAGTGAATTCAAATGCGCAGGAAATAGAAGATCTGATCAGGGAGATGAACTATCTCAGCAGTATTACTCAAAGCATTTCTGAGATAAAACCGCTGGAGATTTTACTGTCTGAAATTATGGAAAGCTGTAAGACGCTTATGAATGCGGAAGCAAGTTCGCTGCTCAGATATAATGAAAAAGAGGATGTACTTGAATTTGAAGTTGCGACCGGTGAAAAGGGAAGCGAAGTAAAAAAGATCATCTGCAGAATGGGTGAGGGCGTTGCAGGCTGGGTCGCTCAGAACCGCGAACCGCTGATGATTGATGATTGTTACAGCGATAAAAGATTCAATCCGGATTATGACAGGCAGACTAATTTCAAAACAAGGAATATGATCTGCGTGCCTATGATACATAAGGAAAAACTAGTCGGAGTGATACAGGTAATTAATAAAAAGAACGATTCATCTTTTACTGAAAGAGATTTTACGATATTTAAAATACTTGCTTCGCAGTGCGCTGTAGCAATTGAAAATTCTTCGCTGCTGCAGATCCAGATACAGCAGGAAGTCATTAACCGTGAACTCAGGACAGCCCGTGAAATTCAGCAGAATCTGCTGCCTTCGGAGTTACCTTCTTTTGATGACCTTGATATTTCGGCGGTGCTGATACCAGCTAAAGAGATCGGCGGGGATTATTATAATTTAATTAAAATTTCGGATTCGAGGACATTGTTTTTTACTGCAGATGTTTCAGGGAAAAGTATTTCAGCGGCATTGATAGTGTCTACCATTTACGCTGCTGTCATTACATATCTTGACCGTCTTACCGGCGAATTCAGTCTGATAGATTTTGTGAACTGTCTCAACAGGATCCTTATACTTTCGACTACATCAGAAAAATTCGCAACCGGCTGGTTCGGTTTGTATGATCATTCGGAAAAAAGTCTGGAGAGTATTAATGCAGGACATAATGCAACATATATTATTAACGAGTCGGGAGAAGTCACTGAATTGATCGAAGGGGGATTATTCCTCGGACTTGTAGATATGGAATATAAATCAGAGAAGGCGATACTTAAAAAAAATGATGTGGTGTTTTATTTCACCGACGGAATAAATGAAGCGATGGACGGTGAAAAAAATCTTTACGGTGACGACAGACTGAAAGACATTCTTAAAAAAACTGTGAAGCGTAATTCCGGTGAGATCAAAGAGAAATTACTTTCGGATCTGTTTGAATTTGTAAACGGAGCTGAGCAGAGTGATGACATTACATTCGGCGTTATTAAGATATTAAAATAAAAAAACATCAAACATTATCAGACTGAACTGATACATTTGATGTTCTTTTATAAAACCCGGAATGATTTATCTGTTCCTGAAATTAGTATAAGGTTTATATTTTGTATTATATTTTTTGCCGGATTTCTTAGACGGTTTATAGGAAGATTTGCTTTTAGAGTAAGATTTGCTCTTACTGTATTTTGATTTATTTTTAGTGTACTTTTTTACGCTGCATTTTTTCTTAAGATCGTAATATAGCTTTTTATAACTTACCTTTTTCTTACTGTATTTCTTGCTGTATTTCTTACCGGCTGACGAGAGTTTGCTTTTCTTCTTTGTAAATTTTTTCTTGTATGAAACTTTTGTTACTTTGTTTTTAATGACGTCCACTTCCTTCTGAAGTCTGTCATATTTTTCCTTTACAATATCAATATCCTGTGACAGATCAAGATTTTCAGCTTTGACTTCTTTTAACGCCAGACTATCTTTGATATTTGTCTTATATGAGTCATAATACAAATATCCAAGAACTCCGCATATTGCGATCAGCAGTGAAAATATTCCAATCTGTAACCCGGATAAATTTTTAAAATGTTTCATTTTAAATTTTTAATTTTTAAAAAGTTTTTTCCGCTTACGAACTAACTTAAATATTGTTTGAATCAAATTAATAGTTTGAATTAAAAATTGCAATCTGATTTTCTGAAAGATTTGTAGCTACTAAAACATTTTTATATAAATAGCCGGCAATAAATTTAAATTTAATTTTAAATTAGGGTACACAATTCAATATTACCCCTTAATGTTCATGCTCACCCAGGTCTTCTTTTTTCAGTTCAGACTTAAGATAGAATGTTCCTTTCGATACAACCTCTTCATCCTTACCTAACTCTTCAAATGGAATTATCTCAACATAATTATCATCTGAAATTCCCGTATTAACCTGAACTTTCTTAAAAACTATTCCTTCTTCTCCACTAGGTTCCTCACCTTCTTTATGTCCGTGATCTTCATGCTCCTCACCTTCTTTATGCCCGTTATCTTCTTTATGCTCCTCACCTTCTGCATGATCTTCCTCACCTGAATGTTCAGCGTGTATTTCAATTTTTTTTCTTTCATTCGTTTTGACAAATATGTATTTGTTCTCACCTTCAGATTCTATTGCTGATAGCGGAACGGCCATTACATTCCCATCAGTAACATAAATTTTTGCTGATACAAACATGAAAGGATAAAGCTCCTGCGCTTTATTATTTATAGAAACCCTTACTTTTACAGTTCGGTTTATATCGTCAAAAACTTTATTTATAAATAAAATTTTTCCTTCATATTGCTTCGTAGAATTTGTCTTCATTTCGATTATAACTTTTGTCCTACATTTACATACTTCAGATCCTTTTCAAATATACTTAAATCAACAAAGACTGATGATGTATTGACAATATGAAACATATCCATCGATGGCTCAACATATTGTCCGATAGTAATATTTCTTGAAACAATATTGCCGGATATCGGGGCTGTGATTGAAAAATTTCTCTGGAGATTAGCAACAGTATCCTGATATATGTTATCAAACCTGTTCTTAGATATTCTGTAAGTCGAAAGCTTCTCTTCCAATGTCTTATAGTTAGCCAGCGAACGTCTGTAATTTGATTCAACTTCAGCAAGATTTTTCTTAGAACCGATATTGTCAGAGCTGAGAATTCTTTGTCTCTCATATTCCTGTTTAGAAAATTCATAATCATTTTTTGCATTTATATAATCAACCTGTACATTTACCAAGTCAGGATTTTCAATCACAGCAAGAGTCTGTCCTGCCCTTACAAATGAACCTTCCTTTACAAAGATCTTTCTGACTCTTCCGGGAATAATGCCTCCGACTTTTGATTCATTATCCGGATTTATCATAATTTCACCGTTTACTTTTATGTAACCGTTGATATTTTGTTCCTCAATTTTTGCAAACTGAATGTCCATAACTTTTATTTGCTTTTCGGTCAACGCAACTTCTCCGGAATGTTCATCTTCCGTTTGACCGGATTCTTCTGAATGAGCATCTTCGTTTTGAATTAACCCTTCCTCTTTATTTCCGCATCCGCTAAAAAGAATTATCAGCAAAAAATAAGCTAATAAAAAATGTATTCTGCAGATCGTTTTAAATTCTAATATCATTTTAGGTCTCCCGCCGTAATTTTTTCTAAATTAATTATTGATTGATTATAACTGTATGTAGCGTTTAAAAACTGAACCCTTGTATCATAGACAATGTTCAGGGATTGTAAATATTCAAAAAAACCTATTTCACCTTGTTCATAACTAATTTTTGCCTGCCGGAATATTTCTTCAGTTTCTATTATTGCCTCTTCAGAAAAAAACTTCAGCTGTCTCAAACTATTTGTATAATCTAAATATGATCGGTTCAAATCATTTTCTATTTCTTTTCTAAATATTGTTTCTTCGTTAGATGCTATTTGAAGCTCATAGCCCGAAGCCCGGATGTTTCCGGATTGAGCTCCCCAAAACCAAAAAGGAATTCCTAAACCCAGCTCCATTCCCCAAAAACCGGTTTCGGTTCCCAGCTTTTGATTGTAATAACTTAAAGACAGATTTGGCAATAACTCTCCTTTTGAAAGGGAAAGCATATTTGAAGATTTTTGTTTCCTGTATTTTTGTATTTGGAGTTCAGGGTTAAATTGCAAGGCTCTTTGTAAAAGTTCTTCTCTGGATAGAGTGATCTCATTATATGTTATTTCTTCTGCCGGAATAATATCGTAGTTTATATTCAGTAAATTTTTAAGTTCAGACTGTGTTACATTTACATCGGACTCCAATTTTATAATCTCATTTTCAAATTTTATCTTGTTTATTTTAGCATTAAGGACTTCTAGGTTTGATGTTTCTCCAACTTCATATTTTCTCTCAGCCACTAATAAAAAATCAATGTAAATTGTCAGATTATTTTTTGATGTTTCAAGAAGCTTTTTTTGAAGGAGTAACAGGTTATAGTTTGTTTTAACATCAGCTTCAAGATTATTTTTCCGGTTGTTTAATTCTTCCTGCGAGATGCTTACCTGCGAGTGCAGTACATCTGACCGTAAAAAATAATTTGTCGGAAATTCAAGCTCCTGACTAATGCCGATCTTCCGGCTTTCAAAATTGTTCAGACTTCCTTTTACACCTTCATACTCAATAAATAATTCAGGATTTGGAATATTAAAGGAAGTGGATTTGAGTGCTTCGTCTTTCGCAATATTTAACTGTGCTGATTTTATTTGCTGGTTATTATCTATTGCAATTCTTAATGCATCGTTGAGAGTAATTTTTTCCTGTGAGTAACCTAAAGGAATTATCAGAGAACTGAGCATAAATGAAAGTGCAATAAATTTTATTTTTCCTGTCATAAAGTTTATTTATATTTTAAAAGTCGCAGACTGAAAAGAATGACTAATATAGTCACTCCTACGTCGGCCATTATAGCCATTACAAGATTGCTTAGTCCTAAAACCGCCAGGACAATAAATATGAATTTTGTTGAAATTGCGAATATTGTATTGATCTTAATTGTTGAAATTGTTTTTCTGCTTAGTTTTATAATGAATGGTATGAGTTTCAGATTATCATTCATTAAAGCGATATCCGCGGTTTCAATTGCGATATCAGAACCGGCAGAACCCATTGCAATACCGACATCAGCATTAGCCAGCGCGGGCGCATCGTTAACTCCATCTCCTGCCATTGCAACACCTTTATATTTTTCCTTAAGTTTTTTTATTTCATCGGATTTTTCCAGCGGTAATAAATGACTTCGAATGTCACTGATACCGACTATTGTACCTACAAACCTCGCGGCATTATTATTATCTCCTGTCATCATAACCGGGACTATTCCGAGAGAAATAATCTCACTAATTGCTTCCTTGCTTTCAGTTTTTATCTCATCCGTGACTGTAATGATCCCTTCAAGTTTTTGATCCGAGCTTAGAATGAGAGCTGTTTTTCCCTGACTTTGTAATTCTTCCACTTTTTTAATCACATTTTCTTTTACAGATACTTCCTCCGTGATAAATTCAAGACTTCCCAGATAATGAGGTTTGTCTGTACAAACAATGCAATCGCCCTTTACACCTTTTCCCATTACAGCTTCGAAATTTTCTACTTTATGGAAATTAATATTATCCTGTCTGGCCTTTTCTATAATACTTGCTGCTATTGGATGCTCGGAAAAAATTTCAAATCCTGCTGCACATGCAATCAGTTCTTCTTTGGAGAATCCGTTTAAAGGAATTATATCGCTGACTACAGGCTTACCGAGAGTGATCGTTCGAGTCTTATCCATGGCAATTGCTTTAATATTTCCTATTGCTTCCAAATATTTCCCCCCTTTTATTAATATTCCCTTCGAAGAAGCATTGCCTACAGCAGAATATATAGAAACTGGAGTTGAAATAACTAAAGCGCAGGGACAGGAAATTACCAGAAGAGTTAAACTCATTAACAGCCATTCATTGAAATCTCCGTTATAAAAAACAACAGGTATAACAACAATTAATACAGCCATCAATAAAACTGAAGGCGTATAGTATTCAGAGAACTTTTCAATGAACCTTTGAGTATCGGCTTTTGATTTTGTTGCGTTGAAAGTAGCTTCAATTATTTTGGCTAAAGTTGAATCTTTTGAAATCTTTGTTACTTCAATTTCGATATAACCCTGCTTGTTTAAGGATCCGGCAAAAACCAAATTACCAGCCCTTTTATCAACCGGGATCGGCTCGCCTGTTATCATTGACTCGTCAACAAAAGATGTTCCTTCAAGTACCTTTCCATCCAGAGCAATTTTGTCTCCGGGTTTTATTACAATTATTTCACCGACCTTTACTTTATCTATTGGTGTTTTTATTTCATTACCTTTGATCAGCGCTGTTTTTGGAGAATCATCTATCAAAGATCGTAAGGCGGATTTACTTTTCTGAACTCCAAAACTCTCTAATTTTTCTCCGAGTGTAAACAATATTATTACAATAGCTCCCTCCGGATACTGTCCCAGATAAAATGCTCCGCAAACCGCGATGAACATTAAAGTATTGATGCTCCTGAAGTTGAACTTCAGCAAATTCCTGATTCCGCTCCAGAGTGTACTATAACCAATTATTATACTTATTACTGCAAATAGCGGAAACTCGATATACTTATTGAAATGGATATTTAAAATAGAAAGAACTTCGAATATACCGACAAATACTAATACTATCAGAAGGAATCTGAATTTCTTATCTGTTAATAATTCTTTCATGATTTTTTAAAAGTATATTCGGGATTAGTGTGCTTATTAAATATTCCGTAAAGAACAGGTAAGACGATCAGTGTTAAGAGAGTTGAGGAGATAAGTCCTCCTATTACAACCGTAGCTAAAGGTCTTTGAACTTCAGCTCCCGAGCCCGTTGACAACGCCATAGGTATAAATCCAAGCGATGCTACAAGAGCAGTCATAAGAATTGGTCTTAGCCTGGATGCAGTACCGGAAATTATTCTGTCATGTATATTAGTCACTCCTTCTTCTTCAAGCCGGTTAAAAAATGCTATCATTACTATTCCGTTTAAAACAGCTACTCCAAACAAAGCAATAAAACCAATTCCGGCTGAAATACTGAAAGGCAGATCTCTGATAACTAAAGCAAAAATACCTCCTACAACTGAAAAGGGAATTCCTGAAAAAACAAGCAAACCCTGTTTAACGGAATTAAAAGTGACAAACAGTAAAGCAAATATAAAAAACAAAGATACCGGTACAGCTATCAATAATCTCTGTCTCGCGCTTTCAAGATTTTTAAAAGTCCCACCGTATTCCAAGTAATATCCCGGAGGTAAATTCAATTGTGTTCCTATTTTAGATTTTAATTCATTTACAAAACTTTCAATATCTCTTCCTCTTACATTTCCCTGAATCACAATTCTTCTTTTGCCATTATCTCTTGTTATTTCAGCGGGTCCCTCTTTTACGTCAATTTCCGCAAGCTCCGAAAGCGGTATCATTAAATTCTCCGGTGAAGCCACTAAAATATTTCTAATAACATCAATATTTTTTTTGTACTCATCTGAATATTTTATAATAATATCAAACTTCTTATCTCCCTCAAACACTACGCCGGATGATTTTCCTGCAAGGGCTGTTTCGATCACGTTATTTACATCATCTACATTTATTCCATAGAGTGATATTTTATCTCTTAGGATTTTTATTTGTAATTGAGGCAGTCCTTCCACCTGCTGAACAGAGATATCCTCCGCCCCGTTAATTTCTCCCATGATCGCCGATACTTCATTTCCTTTATCCGATAAAACACTAAGATCATCCCCAAAGATCTTAACAGCAATGTCGCCTCTTGCACCGGAAATCAATTCATTAAATCTTAATTCAATAGGCTGAGTAAAGGATAATCCTACCCCAGGGACAATTGACAATTCTCTTTGTATTTTTTCGATCAGTTCTTCTTTTGTTTCAGCGGTAGTCCATTCATCTTTTGGTTTTAATATTACAATGACATCGCTGAATTCCGGACCCATCGGGTCTGTTGCAAGTTCAGGAGCTCCTGTTTTAGTTACCACTGTTTTTACTTCAGGAAATTTTTCAATTAAGATTTTTTCAATTCGGGTGCCAATATTTATTGATTCTGTAAGAGATATCCCCGGAAGACGGACTATCTGATATGCGAGATCACCTTCATCAAGCTTGGGAATAAATTCACCACCCAGGCGGGTGAAAGTCAGCAAACTAATAATAAGAAAGACAACGGCTATTCCAATAGTTATCAGTTTATTTCTTAAAGCAAATTCGAGAACAGGTAAATACATTCTCTTTAAACCATTCATTATCTTGTCGGCAATAGTTTCCTTCTCTTTCAAATCTCTTTTCAAAATTAAAGAACACATCATCGGCACATAAGTAATCGAAAGCAGTAATGCTCCGACTAAAGCGAACCCAACGGTGAATGCCATTGGTTTAAACATTTTCCCCTCTATACCGCCCAGAGCAAATATCGGCAGATATACAACAAGAATTATTAAAATTCCAAAAATCGCAGACTTTATTATTGAAGTGGATGAGGAATATACAGTTTCATCAAATTCCTCTTTGTTCAATGCTTTTTTGTTCAAATGGATTTTTGCAGCGATCGCAACTATTACAGACTCAACTATTATAACTGCACCGTCAACTATCAAGCCGAAGTCTATTGCGCCAAGTGACATTAAATTACCGGATACATTGAAAAGATTCATCATGATAATTGCAAAGAGCATGGAGAGGGGAATGACAGATGCGACTATAAAACCTGCCCTTAAATTTCCGAGAAGAAGCACCAAGACAAGAATTACAATTACTCCTCCTTCAATAAGGTTTGTTTCAACTGTTTTGATCGTACTGTTGATAAGATGTTCCCTGTTATAAAATTCATCGATTGTAACACCGGCAGGTAAAGATGGTTTTATTTCTACTATTTTTCATGAACTCTCTGAGAAACTTCCCTTGAATTAGCGCCTTTAAGCATCATAACTATTCCAGCTACAACTTCACCGTTTCCATCCTGAGTTACACCGCCTACTCTAAGACCTTTACCATATTCTATCTCAGCTATTTGATTAAGATAAATTGGTATACCATGATCAGTTTTAATCACAATGTTTTGCAGATCTTCAATTTTTCAATTAATCCGATTCCTCTTATTGAATACTGATCAGCATTTTTTCAATTACACCTCCGCCTACATTGCTGTTGTTTCCGACTACCGCTTCATGTACTTCTCTTAATGTTAGATTATAACTCTTAAGAGCGTCAGGATTTATCAGAATATGGTATTGCTGTTCAAAACCGCCAAAACTGTTTACCTCTGCTACACCTTCGGTTCCAAGTAACTGCCTTTTAACGATCCAGTCCTGTATAGTTCTAAGCTGCATATCACTGTAAGTTGTATCACTGCGATTTTCCGGCCGGACTATATATTGATATATCTCACCAAGACCTGTGCTGACGGGAGCCATTTCCGGAGTGCCTAATCCTTCCGGCATATTCTCTTCCGCTTCTTTCAGCTTTTGAAATACAAGATTTCGCGCAAAATAAGTATCAACATTATCTTCGAAAACAACTGTTACGACTGAGATACCAAATTTTGAAATTGACCGAAGTTCAATGATATCCGGTAAACTTTTCATTGCAATTTCTACCGGGTAAGTGATGAATCGTTCTACTTCTGTTGCAGACAAAGTAGGGCTTGAAGTTATTATCTGGATTTGATTATTAGTAATGTCCGGAACTGCATCAATAGGAAGTTTAACGGCTGAATAAATTCCCAGAAGAATTAGTATCAATATAAAAAACCCAATTACTATTTTTTGCTTTATTGAAAAAGCGATGATTTTATTTATCATAAATTAATTATAAATAATCTTAAGCTGAAAATTCTAATTACAGCTTAAAAAAATAAAAAAAGATTATAAGTTAATTTATGATTTTGGAGGCGGAGAAGTAGTTGAAAGGGAATGAGTATTAAAGCCCGGTTTTTCAATTTTAATTATACTCGAGGCGCTAAAATAATCAAGATTAAAGATATTAAGGTAAGTTATTACTGTGTTACAGCAGTCACAGATACATAATGGTGAGCAATAGTCAGTGTGGTTTTTACTATCTGTGTGATTATCAATATATGAATTTTCGATGTGGACTTTTTCTTCGACTGAACATAATTCAATTGTGCAATTATCTAAACATGGAGTCATTGCAAGCAAAAGGATATATAGAGCTAGTATTTTTCTAAATGTTTTCAAGAGTTTTTCAATATAGATTTCTTAATTATTTAAATCAATCCTTAAATATGAATAAACCGGTGAATATTTTTTTAAATGAAATTAATATGAATGAAAATATTTATTTTGGACGTTAAGAAAAGAAAATATCTCAGCTACGCTGTTATTTAGATATCAATATTCTTTCTTCAAATATGAAACCGCTATTGCGGTTAAAACAAATTGAGAGCAGAAAAACAAAATCCATTGGGAGTAACATTTTTTATCAAAATTAATACAGACAAATGCATTGTAATTTCTGCAGAACGGCATTGTAAAGTGTTGTCGAGCGGCATTGTAAGTGCTGTCGCGCTGCATTGTAAGTGCTATCGTACGGCATTGTAAGTGCTGTCGAATGGCATTGTAAGTGTTTGTGAACGGCATTGTAAGTGCTGTTGAACTGCTATGAATTTGCTGCACGCTGCTATGAATGTGCTACACGCTGCTATGAATGTGCTGCACGCTGCTATGAATGTGCTGCATGCTGCTATGAATGTGCCGCATGCTGCTATGAATGTGCTGCACGCTGTATTGTAAATGTATACACACCGCATTGCAAGTGCAATTTAGTGTATTCTATGTGCGTTGCGCTTCATTGTAAGTGCTGTCAAACTGCTTTTGAATGTGTGTCGTGCGTCTTTGCTAATGCATCGTGCGTCTTTGTAAGTGTTGTCGAATGGCATTGTAAGTGCATCGCGCGGCTTTGTAAGTGCGTTATGCGGCTTCGAATTTGGAATGCATTTCTCTGAATTGGTAATTTGTTTCTTCGAATCTGGAAATTATCTCTTCGAATTTGGAATTTAATCAGTAGAATAGTAAGAAACGTTCAAAATGGGCGTCTCTACAATATATTCTATGCAATCGCACAGACGCCCAAATTGGGCGTCACAATAATTTATTCTATGCAATCGTATAAACGCCCAAATTGGGCTTCTCTACACTATATTCTATGCAATCGCACAGACGCCCAAATTGGGTGTCTCTACTATTATGTATGATTAGATGATAGTTGATTACCGAATTCGCAACTCAAATTAAATTAAAAGATTTATTATATTGCACATAGTTTTTCATAAAACACATCGCAATACTTTTAAACTTTATTCATTTAATGATCAGTATTTTATTTCTTACAGCGGGTTTTATATTTTTAATAATCGGCGCTAATAAACTTGTCGAAGGAGCGTCATCCCTGGCATCAAAGCTTGGAATACCTGACATAGTCATAGGTCTGACTGTCGTCGCATTCGGAACATCTGCGCCGGAGCTGGTGGTAAACTTAATGGCATCAGTTAACGGAAATTCCGATTTAGTTCTGGGTAACGTGCTCGGCAGTAATATTTTTAATGTACTTGGTATACTCGGAATTACATCCATGATCTATCCGCTTACAGTCAAGACAGACACAACCTGGCTCGAAATCCCTATGAGCCTTCTTGCAGCAGTAGCACTTTTCTTTTTAGTAAGTGATGTGAGTTTTGACGGGGCGAATTCTGATTTTCTTTCAAGAACTGACGGAATAATTCTACTTCTGTTCTTTTCAATTTTTCTTGTGTACAATATTAAAGTATCACAAAACGGAACTTCAGATGAGACAGATGAGAATAAAATTGAATTAACATATTTAAGATCAATTCTGTATCTGATAATCGGACTCACAGGACTTGTTGCCGGCGGTAATCTGATAGTCCGTGGCGCGGTGGATATCGCAACTGTGATCGGTTTATCGGAAAGAGTGATCGGACTGACAATTGTTTCTATAGGAACTTCCCTTCCCGAACTCGCGACTTCCATTGCCGCAGTCAAAAAAAAGAATGTCGATATTGCAATCGGGAATGTAGTCGGTTCAAATATATTTAATATTTTTTTTGTACTGGGAGTATCCGCTGTCATATCACCTTTCAGAATAAAACATGATTCAATGTTTGACATATATGTAAACATACTTGCAGGTATTTTACTCTTTGCATTTATTTTTATCGGCAGAGGAAGACAGCTTGTCAAATGGGAAGGGTTTTTGTTTCTGAGTATTTATCTGGTTTATCTGATTATTTTAGTTTCCTAAAAAACCACTAAGTCACAAAGACACAAAGCATTCTATTTTTAAAACATTTTCCTTAGTGTCTTTGTGACTTGGTGGTAATAGTAAGTATTGAGACAAATTTTATAAAGAGGGAAATTGAAAAGGCTTCAATATTGTAATTTAAAGTTAAAAGAAATAAATTGAACAACCCAGTTTAATTTAAAACAAATACTAACTATCTCATGAAAATTCTGTTCACTTTAGTATTCACAGTTATATTATTTCTGCAGGTTTGTCCGGTACCGGCTCAGTTTGATCCCGATTCGCTTGAAATAAAGATCGGCAGAATTATGCCGAGCGGTGTATATTATTACAGTCTTGCGATAGGGGATTACAAGGAAACAAAAAGCATGATACTTATAAAATAAATTTCCGGTTATTAAACTAATCTGTAATTAATGTCTCTGAAAATAATCGGAACCGGACTGGGAAGGACGGGTACATATTCACTGAAGCTTGCGCTTGAGCATCTCGGCTTCGGAAAATGTTTTCATATGACGGAGCTGTTTCAGCATCCGGAGAAAGTGAAATATTTTATTCAGGCGGAGAAGGGCGAGCAGGTAAATTGGGATGAACTTTTTAACGGATATCAGTCTGCTGTTGATTATCCCGCTGCCAGATATTTCAGACAACTATATGAATATTATCCGGATGCAAAATTTATTCATACATTAAGAGATCCTGATGAGTGGTATGAAAGCGCTTTGCATACGATCTTTATGGCGCGAAATCCGGATCTGAGAAAATTTACACAGTTCGCGCTAAGATTTCCATTTTCAACTGTAGTCAGAAAGAGGTTTAAAGTATTCATGTATAACAGAAAATTAATGGATCTGGAATTTGGAAAAAAATTTGAATGATAAACAAAAAGTGATCAGTTCTTTTGAGAAGCACACTGAAAATGTTTTAAAGCATATTCCCGCTGAAAGACTTCTGATGTTTAACGCTGCTGACGGATGGAAACCCCTTTGTGAATTTCTGAATGTCAGCATTCCTGATGTTAAGTTTCCTTATTCCAATAACCGTCAGGAATTTTTAAATAGGGTGGATATAATTGGAAAAGGAAAAAATTTACCTGAACAAAATCTAAATTAAATTATATCTGAAGTCATTTTAAATTTATAAATTTTTTTAAATAATATTTTAAAACTAAAACCTAACTAATATGAAATCAATTTATACAAAAGCGGTAAAGGTAATTTTAAATGTTACATTGATTTACATTTTATTAGCTGTCTGTACAGCCGGTAATATTTCAGCACAGAGAGATAATGACGCGCTGACCGGTAAACTTAAACAGTTATATTGATTCTGTTTATACCGCAAGCAAAGTGCCGGGAATAGTAGCCGGGATATTTACTCCTGATTTTAGTTATATGTATTCAGTCGGTAAAGCTGATATCAGAACCGGTGAGCTGAGAAAGTATGATGATCTGATCAGGATCGGAAGCATCACAAAGACTTTCGTTGCTACTGTCATTTTACAATTAGCGGATGAAGGTAAACTCGCTTTGGATGACAAGCTGAACAAGTTCTTCCCGTCCTATCCCAATTCAGAAAATATAACCATAAGACAGATGCTTGATATGACCAGCGGCATTCCTGATTTTCTGAATGATCCTGTACTGCTTGCTGCCTTTTATAACGGTAAGGAAAAAATTACACAGGAAGAAATTTATGACAGGACAATTGCACTCGGTCCGGTATTTCCTCCCGGTCAGGGGTGGAATTATTCAAACGGCAATTACAATATTCTCGGAATGATCATTGAGCAGATCACAGGAAACAAGACAGGTGATGAAGTTACAAACAGAGTTATTAGACCGTTGGTTTTATCAAATACAATTTATCCGACAGAAGGGAATATTACCGGCATGCACAGTCACGGATATTTCGGCGATACAGTAACGGGAGCATTAATGGACTGTACTTTCATGGATCCGTCTCTCACCGGCGCAGCGGGATGCATGGTTTCAAATCTGCCTGACCTAAAAATATATGTGGAAGCTCTCGTCAAAGGTACTTTGCTCAGTCCGCAGATGCAGGCTGAAAGACTAAAATTTGTTAATACCGGCATTACCAAATTCGCAACATACGGACTCGGCATTTTTAATCTGGGCGGATTCATAGGTCACAACGGCGGTATCACGGGATTCAACACTACTATGTGTTACAATCCTGAACTTGACGCTATCATACTTGTATCAGTAAATCAGTTTGATACGAAATTAGGAATATCAGATCACGTATTCATGGGACTTGCAAAGCTAGTGTATCCGGATAAGAATTTATTTCAGTAAATTTAGAATTATTCAATTATTAAGGCAGGAATTTTTTTGTAAATGATATTTACATTGTCTGAATTTATTGCTAATGATGAAACATATCCTGATTCACTTTCCAGTAAATGAAGTGACCAGTGTTTCTCTGAGTAAACGGAAGTATTATTAAATGACAGGACCGGAATATTTCCGGTTCTCTCTGTTACTGAGAAATCTTTCAACGGAAATGAAAGTCCTTCTCCGATGGCTTTTATGAAAGCTTCTTTAAGCGTCCATATCCTGAAAAAATTATCCGTCACTTCTTTCCCCTGAAATTTCTTTAAGTATATAATCTCCGTTTCAGAAAAATATCTTCCGGCAACCTTGATCAGGTCTTCAGAGTCTCTGACTTTTTCTATATCAACTCCGGTCTCCGCTGTCATTGAAACAGCAATAATACAGCGGTCTCCCGAATGAGATAAATTAAAATGTATCTTTGAATATTCTATGAATGGCTTGCCTGTTTCGGTATAGGAAAATTTTATTTCGGCAGGGTTCAGGTTAATGTATTGAGATAATATATTTCTGAGGAAACTTCTGGAGATGGTGTAACTATGAGAGTCTTTTGTGAATTTAAATCTGTCCGCCTTTTTGATCTCATCTCCGGACAGAAATTTTTTCAGCTGCGGTAAGGAACCGGTGTGTTCTGAAATATTAATTCTGTAAATATGAACATCATTAATGTTTAATTCCATAAAAGGTGAATCGGATTTAGTTGAAGCGGTTTCATAAGATAAGACTGCAGCCTTAAGTTAACCGGCTGATTTTTTGTTTCCGGTGACTGCTGAATTTATATCTCTGTGAGTTTTTTCCAGAACAAAATTTAATTTCTCCGCAAAGAATTTAAGCTTCGGTTCTTTCACAATTGTAATATGGTCAGTATCCGGTACGACATAAGTTTCAAATCCTCCATCGGCAAGCTGTTCCCATTTCTCTCTTAACTCTTTTTTAAAAGTCGCGCATTCAATAAGTGTGATCTTTCCCGGATATTTCTGCGCAACGTATTTGTCCTGAGTTTTGAAATGCATTAACATGATATTTTTATACTCTCTGTCAAGCTTATTGCTGAAAATATATTCGATCTTGTTTTTTAGTTTCCATTGAAATTTTGAATATCTGTAAGACGCATAATTCTTCGCGACCTTTACAAATTGGCCTGACTTTATATGATGTAATGATCTTGTGATATAATGCTTAGTATCTCTTGTCGGAGGAATATAATCCTGCGGCTTTTCAGTAAACGGCGGCCAGGTATCAAAAATTGCAAGGAGAGCTACCTGCTGTTTTTGTCTGACAAGCTGCTGCGCCATTTCAAATACTACTCTTCCTCCAAAACATCTGCCGCCAAGAAGATAAGGTCCCTCTGGCTGCAGCGTGCGTATCTCTTTAATGTTATGTGCGGCCATATCTTTTATGTCATCATGCGGTTCATTTTTTCCGTCAAGTCCAAGCGCTTCGAGAATATAAAATGGCTGATCATCAGGGATATATTTTACAAGATCCTGAAAATGAAGAGCCGTTCCCCCTGCAGGCGGGACGCAGTAAAACGGAAGTTTCGATCCGCCGGGTTTTACCGGTACGAGAGATTTCCAGTTTGGCTCCCATCCTTCATTCTTCAGTATCACAGCAAGCTGAGCTATGGTAGGGGAGTTGAACAACGTAGACAACTATGTAACCGAAAACTCTTACAGCAAGCAGCGAATGTCCGCCGAGCTCAAAGAAGTTATCATTGACGCCGATCTTTTTATGCCTAAAACTTTTTCCCATATGTTGACAAGCTGTAGTTCGAGCGGATCTTTTGGTTCGGTATATTCCGCTGTCCCGCCGGAAATGAGTTCGGGTTCAGGCAGCGCTTTCAGATCAATCTTACCTGTTCCGGTCAGCGGCATTTCTTTTATAAAAATAAAATCCTGAGGTATCATGTAATCAGGGATCTTGGATTTTAGAAATTTTACAAGATTGTCCTTTTCAATTTCATTCCCGTCATTGGTTACAATATAAGCGAACAATCTTTTATCGCCGCCGATGAATTCTTTTGCTGTTACCGCTGTATTTTTAATTCCGTCGAATTCACTGATCACGTTCTCAATTTCTCCGAGTTCAATCCTGTATCCTCTGAGCTTGATCTGACTGTCAGCGCGTCCGAGGAATTCTATGTCACCGTTTTCCAGATATCTTGCAAGGTCTCCCGTCTTATAAATTCTCTCGCCGTTAATAAACGGATCTTCTTTAAATTTTTCCTTGGTAAGTTCATCTCTGTTTAAATATCCTCTGACAAGTGAAACGCCCCCGATATAAAGATCTCCGGTAACGCCGGCAGGCACAGGCTGTAAGTTATTATCAAGTATATAAATTCTGTTATTGAAAACAGGCTTGCCGATGGGCGGATGACCGGGCCATACTGAAGTGTCATTTCCAAAAGTGTAACTTGTAACGACGTGCGCTTCCGAAGGTCCGTAATGATTTGAAAATGTAAAGTCCTTAAGATGATTGAAGAAATAAAGTAATGCAGGTGTGATCTGTATCTGTTCTCCTGCGGTAATGACTTCTTTCAGCGGCAGGTCTTTTATGCCTGACGACATTGATATTTCAGAAATTCCCTGAAGCGCAACAAAGGGAAGGAATATCCTTTGTATGTTTTTCTTTTTTAGAATGGTTACTATCTGCGAAAGATCTTTCCTTTCTTCCTCAGTCAGCATTACAAGTGTTCCGCCGGAGATCCACGTGGAAAAAATTTCCTGAAATGAGACATCAAAACTCAGCGTCGTGAACTGAAGAACTCTGTATCCTTCTTCAAATTTATGACTGCGCATCTGCCAGTTCAGTAAATTGCTGAGCGACTTATGCATCATCAGAACACCTTTAGGCTTTCCAGTCGAACCGGATGTATATATTATATACAAAAGATCAGAAGGCGTTACACCTGTTACCGGAGCTTCTTTGCTTTCATTTTCCAGAGAAGCAATGTTTTTGTCAATCAAAAATATTTTCCGTGAACCGTCACTTTCAAATTTAACCGGAATGTCTTCCGAAGTAATCAGAATTTTAACACCGGAGTCTTCAATTAAATATTGAATCCTGTCTTCCGGGAATGAAGGATCGACCGGCACATAAGCCGCGCCAGATTTTAAAATTCCGAGCAGCGAAATGATCATTTCCGCAGACCGCTTTAAACAAATACCGATACAGTCGCCGGGAGTTATTCCTTTTTTGATTAATCTGTTTGCAAGACGGTTTGATAATTCATCAAGTTCTTTATAGGTATATTTTTTATTACCGCTTTCCAGTGCAGTTCGGTCAGGGAATTTTTTGGCTGCATCAGTAAACATTTCATGCATGCATTTAATATCAACATCTGCGGCTGTATCATTCCATTCAAATAAAATTTTATTTCTTTCTTCTTCGCTTAACAAAGTAAGACCGGATAACTTTGAATCCGGATCTTTTATTATCTGACTGACGAGTGATTTAAAATTAGAAAGTATTTTATTTATGAAGTCATCGGTGAACTTGGAAGTCTCGAATGCAATATGAACAGACATTTCTTTTCCGGGTGCGATTAAAACCGTCAGCGGAAAATTTGTTCTCTCAAAAGCTTTAAGATTTTTTATTTTAATACCGGCGACGCCATCTTCAAGAGATTTATCAACAGGATAATTTTCAAATACAAGAATGTTTTCAAAAAGCTGCGTACCTCGAGGTATCTCGCTCCACTCCTGAATATCAACGAGCGAGCTGTATGCGAACTGATCACGCTCGATCTGCTTTGTCTGAAGTTCTTTCAGCCACGTCTTTATATCTTTATCGTAATCAATTTTGATTCTGACAGGAAGGGTGTTAATAAATAATCCGACCATTGATTCAATTCCGGGAAGCTGAGGATTCCTTCCGGAGACAGTTCCTCCAAAGAGGACATCATTTTCATTTCTGTATTTGCTTAATATCAGCGCCCAAATACCCTGAATAATGCTGTTAACCGTAAGCTTGTTTTCCCTGACAAATGAACTGAGGTCTGCGGTTAATTTTTCATTGAATTTAATTTCAATGTCTTTCACTTCACCGTCAGATTCGTTTCTGCCGTAAGTCATCGGCGTGGGTGATGAAAATCCTTTCAGTTCTTTTTCCCAGAAAGTCTTTGCGGAATTCTTATCTGTTTTATTTAGCCAGACAATGAACTGCTTAAATGATACCGGCTTAGGAAGAACTGTCTGTTCATTCTTTTTTAACGATTCGTATATTTCAAATACTTCTTTCTGAATAACCGGATAACTCCATCCGTCCATCAGAATATGATGAAAGCTCCAGATAAATTTAAAAGAAGATTCGTTAATCCTGATTAGAGCGCATCTCATAAGCGGCGCCTGTTCCATTGAAAAACCTTTTGCTCTGTCGGCTTTAATAAATTTCAGGAATTCATTTTCTATGTTTTCTGCGGGCACATCTGTCCATGAAATATTTTCCCAGGGAAGAGAAACGGATCTGTTAACTACCTGAACAGGTTTTGAAATACCTTTCCACTGAAATGACGTTCTGAGGACGCCGTGTCTTTTTACAATTTCATTCCAGGCTTTTTCAAATAACTCAACATCAAGATTTCCTTCAAGGTCATAACAGAATTGCTCGAAGTAAGCATCGGAACCTTCCTCATACAAAGTATGAAAAAGCATTCCCTGCTGCATCGGCGAGAGTTCATAAATATCTTCAATATTTTTTTTAGGATCTGTTTCCATCTATGAGTTTAAATTATTCATAAGATCATCAAGTTCACTCTGATCAAGTCCCGCTGCTGAGAAATCAGACGGTGTATATCCGGTTCCGGTTTTTTCATCTGCGCAGTGCTTAATAATTTCGTTAATACTTTCGCTGTAAAATTCAGATAAGCTTTCAATTGATTTTCTGTTATGAAAATTACCGCTGTATCCGAATTCAAATTTAATTCTGTTATTCAAGGTCATTGCATTGATATCAATGATGTGAAATCTCAATTCATTTTTGTCCTGTACTAATTTTAAACCCTCTTTGATTTTCCAGCCTGTATTGAAATCCATTTGCCCTAAATAGTTAAATAGAATTTCAGGTTCATTGAAAGAAGAGAGGGATTTATTTATTTCATCATCGTTACTTAAATATTTCAGTAACCCGAATCCAATTCCGCTGTCCGGAATATTTCTTAAACTTTCTTTCACAGATTTAATGCAGCTTCCTGTATCTGAAGGGTCGCTAATATTCAGCATTACAGGATAGACGGAAGTAAACCAACCGACAGTTCTTGTTATGTCAGCTTTTTCAGAAATATCTTCACGTCCGTGACCTTCGAGATTTAACAGTAATTTATTATGCCCCTGCCATTTATAAAATGCTAAAATTAAAGCAGTTAGAAGTATGTCATTGATCTGCGTATTATATCTCTTGTGAATGTCTTTGAGAATTACAGCGGAAGTTTCTTCCGTTAAATGCAGTTCAACTGTCTCTTCACTGGTCACAGTATTTTCTGAGGGATCAGGCTTATTATCAGTTCTGATCCTTTCATATTTTAATGTCAGCAGATCTTTCCAGTAAGAATATTCATTCTTTAATTTATCACTCTGAGCATGATCTTTTAAAATATAACTCCAGTCGAGGAACGATGAAGTTTTAAGCGGAAGTTCAGGCGGTTTATTATTCTGAAATTTAGTAATAAGCGAATTAAGATCATCAAGTATGATCCTCCAGGATATTCCGTCGATGCATAAATGATGAATGCAGATCAGCAGAAGATCATTAGCTTTATCATCAGTAATAAATCTTACCGCTTTATAAGTTCACCTTTTGTAATGTCAATGCTTTCATTATGAAAACTGATCTGTCATTAATTACTTTTTGAATGTCATTCTCCGGAATGTTTCTAAGATCTTCAGTTGAAAATAAATTTACTTCCCGGACTTCATTGTTGTGCTGTATAATTTCATTTCCTTTGAACTCAATACTTAACCTTAATGCGTCATGATGTTTATATAATAATTCAAAAGACTTTTTGAGATGATCCGAATTAAGTTCAGATGGAATTTCAAATAATATCGAGTGATTGAAGAGTGACGGTTTTGAAAAACCGTGATCAAAGAATCTATGCTGAACCGGTGTGAGCAGGGTTTTGCCGGTGACGGGATTCTGATCAACCGCTTCAGCGGTTTTTAGCCCTGCGACTGCTGACAATTCAGCGATGGTCTGATGCTGAAAAATCTGCCTGGGACTTATCTTTATTCCTTGCTGATTAGCGCGTGAGATGATCTGAATGCTGATTATCGAATCTCCGCCGAGTTCAAAAAAGTTATCATTGATACCGACCTTTTCAATTTTTAATACATCCTTCCAGATATTTGACAGAATAATTTCAACCGGCTTCACAGGTTCTGTATAATTATCTCCGGAAATTAAAATATCATCAGGCGCCGGGAAGTGATTTTTTGTCTACCTTTCCGTTTGGAGTATATGGAATTTTATCAAGCTTTACAAACGCTGAAGGTATCATGTATTCAGGCAGCTTCCCTTTGAGAAAAGTTTTTATTTCATTTACATCCTGTGCGGCATTACTGTCCTGTACAATATAAGCGGTTAATCTTTTATTACCCGGCTTGTCTTCTCTTAATAAAACTATTGAAGATTTTATCCCATTCAAAGTATTAATAACTGATTCAATCTCTCCAAGCTCTATTCTGAAACCTCTGAATTTTACCTGTTCATCAGACCTGCCGAGAAAAACAAGTTCGCCTTTGGAATTATATTTTACAAGATCTCCTGACCTGTACATTTTCCCGCCCGGTTTATCAGAAAAAATATCATCAGTAAATTTTTCATCAGTAAAAGTTTTGTTATTCACATAACCCAGCGAAATATTAACGCCACCAAGATACAGTTCGCCTGCTGCTCTGTCAGGAACAGGATTCATATCACCGTCAAGTATATAAGCTCTGGCATTACTGACCGGTTTACCAATCGGAATATTTTCTTCCGTCTCGTTTTTACTGCAGATATAAAAAGTGGAATCGATTGTCGCTTCAGTCGGACCGTACAGATTGCATAATGTCACGTCAAGCTTTGAGTAAACTTTACTGCATAAATTTTTTGTAAGCGCCTCACCGCCGGAGAAAACAAATTTCAGACTTTTACATTCTTCGATACCGGGTTCATCGAGAAATAAATCCAGCAGCGAAGGCACCATTTGAATTATATTCACGCTGTTTCTCTTGATGTTATCCTTCATATAAGCCGTATCCATATGTCCGTCAGTTCCTGCTATCACAAGCGTCCCGCCGGTTAAGAGCGGCAGGTAAAATTCCCACACGGACGCATCAAAACTGAATGGAGTTTTCTGAAGAACTCTGACGGAAGAGTCAAAGCCGAACTCATCGATCATCCAGAGCATATGATTTGTCAAAGACCTGTGACTGATCAACACTCCTTTTGGAATTCCTGTTGAGCCGGAAGTGTAAATTGCATAAGCGGGATCGGAAAGAGATCAGAATTAATTCCCGGATATGAATTATCTTCCTTTAAATATTCAGAATTACTGTCATCGATTAATATTTTTTCCGATGTAATATATTGAAGAATATCAGTTAACTTATTTTGTGTAAGAATGTACTTTGATCCCGAATTCGAGATCATGTGAGCTATCCTGTCTGCGGGATAATTAGGATCGACCGGAACATAAGCAGCGCCTGATTTTAAAACTCCGAGAATGGAAATTACCATATCAGGAGATCTTTCCATGCAAATGCAGATCAGGTCTCCGGATCTGATTCCTTTTTTTATTAAATAATTTGCAAGCTTGTTTGAACTTTCATCAAGCTCTCTGTATGATATTTCATCATTATCAGAAATTATAGCAGTTGCTTCAGGATACAGCTTTGCGTTATTGTGAAAGAGTTTATGAACAAAGTCAAAGTTCTCAAATTCACGGGATGTGTTATTCCGGTCAACTAATAATATATTTCTATTAGCCGGTGAAAGGAGACTGAGATCTTTAATTTCAGAATCCGGATCAGTAAGAATATTTCTCAGCAGGTTTGAAAAATTATCAGCCATACCGGCGATAGTTTCTTTGTCAAAAATATCACGGTTATATTTAAACGCGCCGGAGAAAATATTCTTACCTGCGATTAAATCAAGACTAAGATCAAACTGGCCGTCCTGCTGAGTAATGCCGTATGGCTGAAGCGTAAGACTTCCCCAGTTCACTTTTACATCTTCATTATTATAGACAATGAGTTCCTGAAGTTCTTCACTCTGCTGAATTTTCTGCATCCCGAAAAAAGTCTGAAAGACAGCTGACCTGCCCGGATCTCTTTTATGTAATAACTTTTCCACAATAAGCGGAAAAGGGAAGTCCTGATTTGAAACTGCATATAAAACTTTTTTCTTTATTTGCTTTAAAATTGTTTTAAAGGAATCCGATCCGTTTATACTTCCTCTTACTGAAACAGGATTTATAAAGTAACCGATGAGTTTATCAAACTCAGTATTGGTCCTTCCCGCTGTCGGTGAACCGACAATGATATCATTCTGTCCGCAGTATTTATAAAGAAAAACAAAGTAAGCTGTGAGAAGTGTAACAAATACAGTTGTTCCTTCAGACTTAGAAAATTTATTTAATTCATCGGCAAGTTCTTTATCCAGATGAAAATACTCTGCTGCGCCGTTAAAAGTCTGAACGGCTGGTCTTGGTTTATCAGCTGTAATATTTAAAGCCGGCAGTTCACCGCCGAGCTCTTCCTTCCAGTAGTTCCACTGTTCAATGCCTTTTTCACTTTGTACAAATTCATTTTGAAAATTTACATAATCGGAATACTTACTCGTAAGCGGCGTGAAAGAAATATTTTTATTATCTGTTTCTGATTCGTATATAATCTGTAACTCATTCAGCATAGTTCCGATTGACCAGCCGTCACAGGCAATATGATGAACGCTGATGAGCAGTATGAAATTATTTTCGGATCTTTTAAAAAGATAAACTTTGAAGACATCGCCATTTTCAAGATCAAACGGCGTCCTGTGAAAACCGGTTACTATATTTTTAATTTCAGATTCATTTTTATCAGACACGTCAACTTCCGTAAAGCATATTTCCTTGAACCCACTTACAGTCTGAACGGGTTTACCGTCGGCAATTTTAAAATTCGATCTCAGCGACTGGTCGCGGTTAATTAATCTCTGAAAGGATTTTTTAAAAGCGGGTATATTGATCTCTGAAATAATTCTTGCCGTGAAACAGACATTGTAAGCTGTGCTTTCGGGTGAAGTAATATAAAGAAAATACAGCGCTCTCTGACCATAGGACTGCGGAAAAGTCAGGTCTTCATTTTTTGCTTTCTGGAGAAGCTGTTTTTTCAGCAGAGCGAGCTTTTCCTGAGACGATAAGTTTAGATTTATTCCCGTTAATATTTTTGTCGGACACTAATTTTTACTTTGATTCATTTAATAGTCTGTCGAGTTCATCTTCGGAAAGATTATCGAGATTGGAGAGCAGGTCTCTTGCTTTTTCTTCTTCGGATATGTCAGAAACGGAATTGACCGTTTCTCTGCCGGCGCTGCTGATTATCTTAGGAAGCTGTTCCTTCAATTCGGCGGCAAGATGAATTATTCCTGTTTCTTCCATATATCTTACAAGATTTAAATCCACTCCAAGCTCCATGTTAACCTTATTTTTTAATTCTATCGCCATAAGGGAATCGAGTCCAATTGTATTCAGCGGCTGCTCATTATCCAGATCCGATGTATCAAGTCCCATAATTTCTGATATAACTTCTTTAAAATAATTTATTAATAAATCCATCTGCTCCTGATCATCCGCCGCTTCTAATCTGGCAGTAAAACTTTCCTCAATGTTAATTTCCGTTTCCGGAGTTTGCGTTTTTTCATGTACAGCAAAATATTTCGTAAATGAATTTTTAAATTTGCCGGTGAATTTATTCCAGTCCATTGGAAAAATCCCGACCTGAGATCTGCCCGAACTGAATATACTGTCCAGCGCGCGGATGCCTCTTTTGGGATCTATCAGGCCAAGCCCGGGGATCTTCTCAATTTTGTCAGCGCCTTTATCCGCAGCTGAACCTATCTCTGACCATACTCCCCAGTTTATACTGAGAGCGGGCAGTCCTCTGCTTTTTCTGTAAAATGAAAGTGAATCGAGGAATGCATTTGCGGCTGAATGATTTGCCTGTCCCGCTGAACCGAACAAAGAAGCAACAGATGAATACATTATAAAAAAGTCAAGTTCACATTCTTTTGTAAGCTCATGTAAATTCCATGCTCCGGTGACTTTCGGGGAAAAGACTTTTTTGAATTTACCGGCAGTTTGATTTAATAATATTCCGTCGTCAAGAAGTCCGGCTGAATGTATTATTCCTTTGACCGGATATTTACCGGAGTTAATTTCTTTAAAAATTTTCTCCAGATCTTTTTTAACAGAGACATCACCTTTATAAATATTTACTTCAGTTCCGTTTGATCCTATTTCCGATAAAATATTTTCAGCGTTTTCGTAATTGTCTCTTCTGCTGATCAGAGCCAGATGAGCTGCGCCTTTTTCTGAAAGCCATTTCGCAGTCAGTAATCCTATCCCGCTTAGGCCGCCTGTAACAATATATACGCCTTCATCTGTAATATTTATTTTTTCACTACTATGATTTCTGAGTCTTTTCAAAGCCGGTTCATAAATATTATTATCTCTGATTGCAATCAACTCATTTCCTTTCTCGGAAATAATTTCTTTAACTATATATTCCAATGAAGATTCGAGATCAAAATCAATGATCCTCACTTTAAGTTCGGGATGTTCCAGAGAAATAACCTTTTGAAGTCCCCAAAACGGTGAATTTGCCAATCCGTTTATCTGATCATTAGCATTAACAGAGATCGATCCGCAGGTAAGTATTGTTAAAGATTCGATAAATTTATTACCGGATTCATTATTTAATTTTATTAAATTCAGTAATAATGAAGCGCTGAAAGAATTAATTACATCAAGCGCAGCGCTGTTAATTGATTCCGATTCAGCGGCGAAATATACAACTTGTTTCTTCTTACCTGTTTCAGATAATACTTTTAACAAGTCTCTCAGCTGCAGTGAGTCTGTAAAGTTACAGGTAAATTCATTTTCCGATATTTTATTAAATGAATTACCGTTCTCAATCAAAACAGATTCCGGCGCTGACTTTTCAAATGCTCTTTTGAGATCACTGCTTAATTTATCTTTTGAAAAAATCATAAGCTCAGTATCAGATGATGAAACCGGTTCATCTGTTTTATTTAATGAAGAAGTGAAAATAGTCTGACCTGTAAACAATTTATTATTATTTTCCCCGGGTAATAATTCAACACTTCCGAATCCGGAATTCATTAAAAGTTTTTTCCATTCTGAATTGTCAAGCAGAGGGTATGACTTTCTCAGTTCAGTATCGGAAAATCTCCACCAGCCATCAGTTAATCCGAATGTAATGTCGATCCATGCCTGACGTTCTGTAACTTCATTTAAAATAAAGACTCCGTTTGGTGTTAACAGTTTCTGAATATTTTGTAAAGAACTTTTTAAATCTTTTGTCGCGTGAATTACATTTGAAGCTATTAGAATATCAAACTCATTCAAACCGAATCCCTGAAGCGATGGATCCTTTTCAATGTCCAGTACTTTATAATCAATTTTATCTAATTCCTTAAACTTAGTTTTTGCTTTTAAGAAAAATGCGGGTGAAATATCCGTAAAAAAATATTTTATATTCGCATCCTTGAACAGAGGTAATAAGTGATTCAATGTACTGCCTGTGCCTGCGCCAATTTCAAGTATTCTTAATGTTTTTTCTGAATTAATTCCGTCAGCGATTTCTGATACAATCTGTTTAATTGAATTATTCATAAACGAAAAAGCAGGCGAGTCCTGATAAAGTTTGGTAAGCAGCGTCATATCGCCTTCAGGAAAAAGAATTTCAAGCGGGTCTTTTTTACCTGTTAGGATTCCGTGAAGTTCATAACCGCAGATCTCCGTAAGTTTTATCTCAGCAGAATATTCATGATATTTTTTATAAAGGTCTTTTATTTTTTTATCAGTGGAATTTAAATCAGAGATTTCTGAAAATATGAAAGAACCTTTCTCATTCTTTAATACTCCATTGTTTTCGAGTATCTCTGTAAACCTTTCTGTTAATTTTTTATACTTATTTAAAAATCCCGCTTTTGAGAATAATTCATCAGCATTGAACTTCGCTGATTTATTTAAATCTATATCTGATTTACTTAATGCTTTAAGTATAAAATGTGTTGTTAGCTCTTCAAGACTGTTTATAAAATTCCTGTAATCAGATTTTATATCAGATTGTAAAATATTATCAGATACTTTTTTAATAATACCGGATATATCAGCAGTTAATAAATTAGATTTATGATCAGGTACTTTTTCCCATTCAGCAAAGTAAAACCAGTCCTTAAGCTCATCATTCATAGCAAGAAAATCCTGTCTGCTTATTTTTTTAAGCTGAAGTCCCGTAATGCTGCATAATTTTTCACCGGCAGCGGAATAAATTTCTATATCAGCAGTTGATACTCTGTCTGATAAAGCGCTGTCTGAAATTTTAGCTGCACAGTAAACCACATCCGGAAGATTCTTATAAAACCTGATATTACTGATACCTGCAGGTATAAATGCATTCTCGTTTTTATCTGATATTAAAAGTGACAATGCCGTTTGAAAAGCATTGTCGATTAAAACAGGATGAAGATAATTAATATTGTTGATAGAAGAGTCAAGTTCAATTTTACTAAAAGCAGTCTTCTCTTTAAAATATAGTTCTTTAATACCTTTGAATGCATTACAGTATTCAACACCGGTAGCTTTTACATTTTCATAAAAATTATTGATCAGAGGAATCATATCCTCTTCACGGTCAGAATCTTTTTCGAATGAATTTCTAACCGCTTCAAATTCCGTATTTTTCGTTTTTATTTTAGCAGTACAAATATTCCCCGATGCGTGCATTACCCATGATACTTCCTCAGAATTGTTATCAGTAATATCCGAACTGAAAATTTTGAATTTATAAACAGACTTATTTTCTTTATGAAAAATGATCTGAATATTTTTGAATTTATTTCCTTCCAGTGTAAGAGCATGATGAAACGACAGATCCGAAATATCAGCTTCTCCTTCCGGATTAAAATTTCTGAAAGCTGCTAAAGCTGTTTCAATATAGGCAGCCCCCGGAAGTATAATATTATCAAAAACAATATGGTCTTTAAGATATACCGGTGAATTAACTGAGATGCGGATATTATAGATAATTTCATTCTCTGAAGCAGTCGTTAGTCTCTGACCTTCGAAAGTACCGCTCCCCGAACCGGTTTCGGCATTTTTGCGATAAACGGATAAATCCGTTTTCCCTGCGCCATCTCCGATCCAGTATCTCTCCCTTTGAAAAGAATAATTCGGCAGACTAACAACTCCGTGTCCAAACCCTTCCCAAAGTCCTTTCCAGTCCGGCTCTGCGCCGCTTATAAAAATATTCCCCAGACTTCCCAGCATCGTTTCCCATATTGTGAAATTATATTTCAGACTCGGAAGCCATTTTATATTTGTATCACGAACTGTCTCCTGCGCCATGTTTATTGAAGTTGGCTTTGGTCCGAGATCGATAAATATTTCCACACCGTATTTCACACATTCTTCTATGCTTTCGGAAAATCTCACCGGCGAAAGTATATGATCGCACCAGTATTCAGCATTGGCAATTTTATCCGTAACTATTTCGCCTGTAATATTTGATACTACAGGTATCTGCGCTTCGGAATATTTTATTGATTCACAGACATTTCTGAATTCATTTATCATGGAATTCATAAGAGGGGAGTGTGATGCTATTGAAACTATGATCTTTTTAAACTCAATATTTTTGATTCTATCAGCTGAATGATTTTTGAAAGAGATTCCTTACCGCCTGAGATCACTGTCTTCTCAGGTCCGTTTATCGATGCGATTGAAACATTGTTCTCAAATCCTTTGAGAAATTTTCTTGTGGTTTTTTCATCAGCGAATACAGTATACATCTCTCCTTCTTCAGTCATAGTCTGCATTAGCCTTCCGCGTTCGGCTGCAAGTTTAAGCCCGTCCTCAAGACTAAATACACCTGCAAGACAAGCTGCGACAACTTCACCGGCGCTGTGCCCCATCATTACGTCCGGCTTTATTCCCCATGACATCCAAAGCTTACCGAGCGCATATTCAATTGCAAATAAGGCGGGCTGAGTATATGTAGTCTCGTTTATCGGATTTAACTTCTCGTCCTTCTCATGAAATAAAACTTCTGTCAGCGGTATTAAAAGATAATCTCTTAAAATCTCATCACATCTGTTTATGATCTTTCTGAAAAGGGGATGCGTGTCGTAAAGTTCTTTTCCCATTCCGATAAACTGAGCTCCCTGTCCGGGAAATAAAAATGCAGTCTTCGGAATATGATTCGTCTTTACTGTTCCTTTGTATAGTCCGTTTGAATTTTTTCCGTTAACAAAATCTGTGAGCTTAGAGGTCAGATCTGCTGTATCCTTGCATACTACAGCAAGTCTGTGATTGAATGAAACTCTGCCCGCAGATGCAGTGTAGCAAATATCTTCAATGTTTAAATTATTTTCACTCAGAGTCTTTAAATATTTCTGTGCAGTTTCCTTCAGCGCATTTTCATTCTTAGCGCTTAATGTGAAAAGGCTGTAAGGCGTTTTTTTAGAAACCGTTTTAACTACCGTTGGTGAATTTTCAAGAATTATGTGAGCGTTAGTTCCGCCGAATCCGAATGAACTTACTCCGGCATACCTTTTTGATGCTGTCCATTTTTTTTCATCTGAAGAAATTTTAATAGCAGTGCCTTCAATATGTATCTCGGGATTCAGTGAATTGAAATTCAAATGTCCCGGAATTTCTTTATTATACAATGCCAGACTTGTTTTGATCACTCCTGCAATACCTGCTGCCGCTTCCAGATGACCGATGTTTGTTTTAACCGATCCGATATAACATTCATTATCAGGAGATCTGTCTTTAGATATTACTTTAACAATTGAATTCACTTCAATCGGATCACCGAGCGGCGTACCCGTTCCGTGTGTTTCTATATAACTGATTTCGCCGGAACTTACTCCGGCATTATTCAATGCTTTTCTGATCACTTCTTCCTGTGAAGGTCCGTTTGGCGCGGTAAGTCCGTTACTCTTTCCGTCCTGATTTATTGCAGAACCTTTTATCAGCGAATAAATTCTGTCTCCGCTTTTAATTGCTTCAGAAAGTTTTTTTAATACAACAATTCCGCATCCTTCGCTTCTTACATAACCGTCAGCTGCTGAATCAAATGTCTTGCACTTTCCGTCTGGCGCCAGCATATCAGCTTCCGTGAAGACTACATTCCAGTCAGGCGCGAGTAACAAATTCACGCCGCCAGCTAATGCTGTGGAACATTCTCCCGACCGTATACTTTTACACGCTGTATGCAGGGCAACTAATGACGAAGAACAAGCAGTATCAATTGCAATGCTCGGTCCTCTGAAATCAAATAAATATGAAATTCTGTTTGCCGCTATGCTCAGTGATGTACCGGTGCCGGTGTAAACATCAAACAACTCTTTTCTGCCGGATGAATATCTGGCATAATCATAAGTGCATATTCCGAGAAATACTCCTGTGTCTGTTCCGGCGAGAGATGAAATATCAATACCTGCATCTTCAAATGCATTCCATGCAACTTCAAGAGCAAGTCTCTGCTGAGGATCTATCTGCACAGCTTCTCTCGGCGAGATCCCGAAAAAGACAGGATCAAATTTATCCGGATCATCAATGAACCCGCCGTATTTTACAGTTGATGGATTCATTGAATCTTCATTCCAGCGTCCGGTAGGAACTTCCTTTATGGCGTCTCTTTTTTCCTTTAATAATTTCCAGAACTCTTCAGGGCTGTCAGCTCCGGGAAATTTCAAACCGATCCCTACAATTGCTATCGGTTCATTTTCATCGTCAGATTCTTTTTTGGGATCATCTGAAACTGAAACAACATTTTCAGCAGCCAGATATTTCGACAAAGAATTTATATTGGGATAGTCATAAACCAACGTGTCGGGCAGATGCTTTCCAAGTAATGTCTCCAGTTCTCCCGAAAGCTCTACAGCTTTAAGCGAATCCATACCGTAAGCCGCAAAGGATTCCGTAACATCTATGGATCCGGGAATTATCTGCATCATTTCCGAAAGTCTTTTTACTAGCCACTCTTTTAAAATTCTTAAGTCAGGAATAAATTTACCTTCACTTTTTTCGGAAACAATTATCGGTTTAGATCCGGACTTATTTTCCTTTGCTTTATTTTTTCTAAAGTCATTTGATACACCGTTTTTCCATTCTGCTAATACTTCAAGCTCACCGTTTAAAACTCCCTGAAGACAGGCTTTCCTCTGTATCTTTCCGCTTGATGTCTTCGGCACTGTTCCGGGTTTTATCAAAGTTATTGACTGAACCTGAAGGTCATGCTCTTCCGAAACAGATCTGCGAATTGACTTAATTACTTCTTCAGTATCAAAATCATTTACAAAATTTTTCTGAATCTCCTGTACAATGGCGAGATGTTCTTCACCGTCATAATCTATCGAAAATGCCGCCACACATCCAAGCCTCAAAGCGGGATGACTTGCTTCCACTGTATATTCAATGTCCTGCGGGTAATGATTCTGTCCTCTGATAATTATAAGATCCTTATGTCTGCCCGTAATGTATAATTCATTCTCAAAAATAAATCCAAGATCACCTGTCCTTAAAAAAGGTCCTTCGTTAGTATCTGCAATATGAGCTTTGAAAGTTTCCTTCGTCGCGTCTTCACGTTTCCAGTATCCCTGCGCAATGGATCCGCCTGACGCCCAGACTTCCCCGACTTCACCTTCCTTACATTCTATCAGAGTGGTTGGATTTACAATTGCAATTCTTGTGTCTTCAATCGAATTGCTGTGACCGGCATGAATTTTTGAATCAGTGTCTTTCAGATCAGCGGGAACTGCAATATTCTTTTTCTCAATTTTCTTATCATCAAATCTTTTCAGAGCAGGTTCGTCTTTTGTAAATGAAGTGGAAAGTATTAAAGTACCTTCGGCAAGACCGTAACCCGGACTGAAATATTTTTTTTTGAAACCGCATTCTGAAAAATATTCCGAAAACTTTTCTATAGTTTCAGCTCTCACGGGTTCTGCAGCATTCATAGCAGTTGTCCAGCTCCTGAGATCAAGAGTCTTTTTCTGATCTTCGCTGATTTTATTTATGCAAAGTTCAAATGCAAAATTCGGAGCGGCATTATGAGTGCCTTTGTATTTTGAGATCGCTGAAAGCCATCTGTATGGTTTTTGTACAAACGCCTGCGGCGTCATAAAGTAACACGGATATCCGCAATAGAAAGGAAGAAGTATACCGTATATAAGTCCCATGTCATGATGTATCGGAAGCCATGTTACCATTACGCTGTTATCATTATGCGGATGTGATCTGTCAATGATGTTCAGGTTAACCAGTAAATTTCTGTGGTTCACCATTACGCCTTTAGGAATGCCGGTCGAACCGGAAGTGTACTGAAGATAAGCAAGCGTCTCTGTTCTTATATCCGGCTTATCCCATTTCTCTGAATTGTCATTTGAAATATTTTCTGTAGTTATCCATTTAAGATCTTTCAGAATTTCGTCTTTAGCGAATTCATCTTTAAGTACATCATAAATTTCATTCGTCGACAGTATTATTTTTGCATCACTGTCTTTTGCAATTGCCGAGATCCTTGAAAGTGACTTATTCTTACCGGGAAGATGCAGCGGTACGGAAATAATACCTGAATATAGACATCCGAAAAATGAATCAAGATATTCCAGTCCGGATTCATATATAAGAAGTGCGCGTTCTCCCTGATCACCGGAAGTCTGTAGGATCGATGCTATGCTTTTCGCTCTGATATCAAGTTCACTGTATGTAAATCTCCCGCCTTCTTCTTCACCGTCTTTTAAAAATACAAAAGCGGTTTTATCAGGCTGAACATCGGCTCGTAATCTTAATAAATCAACTAAATTGTCAGCTTTTTCCTGTAAAATTTTCATAAAATAATTTAATCAATATAAAAATTCTAATTGTGTAATTAAATGACTATAAATGACTGAAATGAGTATTGGGCTTACGGTGTTGCCGGTATAACTCAATGGTGAATCGAAATTCACGTTTTTAAAACTTTGTATTGAGAAATTTATCTTAAAATTATATTTTGTGTTTTAAAAATTAAATTATATGGATCATGACTTCAGACGCAGCAACTGTAAATGAATATATAGATTCTCTTCCGGAAGACAGAAAAAAGTTTGTTACTAAATTGAGGAATATAATAAAGAAAAATCTACCTAAAGGATTTAAAGAAGAAATGAGTTACGGAATGATTGGATATGTGATCCCTCACAGTCTTTATCCTGACGGATATCATTGCGATCCGAAACTGCCGCTTCCGTTTATCAATATTGCTTCGCAGAAAAATTTCATTGCTTTGTATCATATGGGAGTTTACTCAGATAAAAAACTTCTCGACTGGTTTACAGCAGAATACAAAAAATCAGTTCCGTCAAAGCTTGATATGGGTAAAAGCTGTATCAGATTTAAAAAGCCGGAAGATATTCCATTTGAACTGATTGGTAAACTGGTTTCGAAAATTACTCCTCAGGATTGGATAAAAACCTATGAGAGTAATTATAAAAAGAAGTAATTTATTTCAAATAAACTTCAAGACTTTCAAGACCTCTTGAATGAAGAGAATCATGAAAATGATATTCTTTGTCTTTCAGTTTAATATCAGGAAAATTCTTCGCGATATTTTCAAATGCCGATAAAGCTTCGAGCTTTGCGAATCCTGCTCCCGCGCAGAAATGAATTCCTCCGCCGAAGGAAAGCGGTATCACATTCTTCCTTTCAATATCAAGTCTGTCCGGTTCGGAAAATTTTAACGGGTCCCGGTTACCCGCACCGAGCATACAAATTATCTGAAGTCCTTTTTTTATTTCCTTACCGCCGACTGTTTCATCTTCATGAGTTCTCCTTCCCGTAAACTGCGCCGGACTGTCATATCTTAATAATTCATCAACTGCTCCTTCAGTAAGAGAAGGATCATTTTTTAGTTTTTCAAATTGTTCAGGATTTTTTAGTAAAGCGTATAATCCGTTTGAGATCATATTTTTCGGAGCTTCATGAGCGTCCATTATCATCAGCACAAGCGAGGCGATAATTTCTTCCTTTGTAAGCCGGTCGCCATTATTTTCAATAGTCAGCAGTCTGCTGATCATATCATCTTTCGGATTTCTTTCTTTTTCCTCCACCTGCTTTCTGAAATAATCCTTTATCTCATCAGCGCAGCGGTATATATTTTTTAAGTCATCCTGTGTGAACTGATTTGTAACAACGTCTAATGTCTTAACTATCTGCATTGCCCACTTGTCGAGAATATCCCTGTCTTCTTTTGGAATGCCGTAAAACTCCGCTATGGTTATGGCGGCAAGCGGGTAAGAAAATTCACTAATGAACTCAGCTTCATTTCCATTAATTCTGTCCATTAAATAGGTGACAATGGAATCAATTCCGGGTTTCAGCTCATTGACCATTTTTGGGGAAAACACTTTGTTGATGAAACTTCTTATGCGTGTATGTTCCGGAGGGTCAAGGAAATTTACCCAGTGCTGTCTCATCTGTGTAAGCGAATTCAGCTTTGCATAATTCGCCGTTATTTTTCCTTTGCCGAATCTGTTGCCTCTGCCGAATTTTTTATTGATCAGTACTGAAGAAATATGATCATATCGCGTAAGTATCCAGATATTTTCTGATAAAAATCCTGTCGGGGAATTCATAAAAAAACAGGATCATATTCTCTGAGAGAGTTATAAACAGGATACGGATCCTGAATATTTTCTTTCAGAGATAATGTCTTAAATAAATTGAAATTCTCATCTATGCTAATATTTGATACTGATGTATTTGTGTCCTGCATTTTATTATTTGAAATCAAACTAAATTAATTATGAAAGTTATTCAAGACAATTTATATTTGAATTCGATGTTCACTGTTAAGATTAGATAAAATTACGCAGACATATTTTTAAAATATTAAAGTAAGTGTTTAACTCATTCAGTAACTGAATAGCTTGTTTTATTTATTAAATAATTTTCTTAATTTGAGTCATTTAATACTTATGATAAAATTAATAAAGGTTATTTTCCTCAGTATGATATTAATATCATGCGGTACTAAAGAAAATTCCGGCAAAAAAAACTCCGTGAAAGAAAATTCAAAAAATAACGATGTAGTTAAAACTGACAATGACACTTCCGCATTGTCACATTACAAGCTTGATTCAACGGTGCCTCAGATCCTTAAACTGCCGCCATCATTGAAAGAGATTTCCGGAATTACTTTTACCCCGGATGGAAGACTTTTCGGAATGCAGGATGAGTCTTCGGTAGTTTATCAGATCGATATTTCAAGCGGTGAAATAATTAAGAAATTTGCTGTAGGCAGTTCAGTCATGAAAGGTGATTTCGAAGACATTGAATTTGTAAACGGGAATTTTTATCTGATCAAAAGTAACGGAGATCTGTATGAATTTAAAGAAGCGGGCGAGAATGAATATTCTGATTATGTCCTTCATGAAACCGAATTGAAACAGTCATTTGATGTTGAAGGTCTTTGTTATGACGGGAAAACTAATTCACTCCTTCTTGCATGTAAAGGTAATTCCGGTACCGGCAATGCTGATGAGAAAGCGATTTATTCTTTTTCACTTGATACAAAAAAGCTTGAACCGAAACCAAGATTTACTATTCCTCTGTCAGGATTTAAAAAAGAATTTAATCCGTCGGGGATAAAAAAACATCCTGTGAAAAACACATTCTTTGTTATAGCCGCAAACGGTAATGAACTGATCGAATTGTCAGAAGACGGAATTATCATTGACAGAGAATCATTGAATCCCAAAATACACGAGCAGCCTGAGGGCATTGCATTTTCAAAGAATAATGAACTGCTGATAAGTAATGAAGGTAAATCCGGCAAAGGTTACATTGTGATCTATCCATATCATGTTAAATGAAAATTATCCTGTAATAAATATTCACTTTATAAATAATTAACTTATATAAAATACTTTATTTTGAATTGTAACAGCGCTGTGAATAAAATTGAAATAAAAAAAGTTTTAGTAATAATTTTATTACTTATATCAATTAAAGTTGATTACGCTTATTCACAGGAAGATTCATTGAAAATATTTTCAGGGAAGAAAAAAGTAACAGCCGGAAGTGAATATGACAGAACAGGTCTGACTGAATTCTTTCTGGGAAAACACTGGCGTGATCTCTGGACTGCTCCGTTTTATGCTGATGTAATTGATATGGAAAAGTTTGCAGGCGGACTCACTCCGTTAAAAAAAGGCGGTGGTCTGCAGACAAAATCTCTCAGACTGAAAGGCAAAGACGGCATTGAGTATAAGTTCAGATCGATGAATAAAGACCCAAGCAAGATCCTTCCGAAAGATCTTCAGAATTCTGTCTTTGCTGATCTTGTAAAAGATCAGATCAGCACTTCTCATCCTTTTTCCGCAGTGATCGTCGCTCCTTTGCTGAATGCTGTCGGAATTCTAAATGCAGAACCAATTGTAGTAGTGCTTCCAAATGACAGATCTCTCGGAGATTACAGAAATGAATTCGGCGGTCTGCTCGGCACAATAGAAGTAAATCCGGATGAAGGCGGAAGATGACGAAAAGGGTTTCGGAAATTCAGACAAGATTGAAAACACATTCAAGCTTTATAAAAAGCTTGAGAAGAATAACGATCATCAGGTGGATCATACTGAGTTTTTGAAAGCAAGATTAGTTGATATTATGATAGGGGACTGGGACAGACATTCGGATCAGTGGAAGTGGGCTGGCTATAAGAATAAAGGAAAGACAATTTATAAACCCATACCTCGCGACAGGGATCAGGCGTTTAGTCTTTATGACGGATTGATACCGTCAATTGTCGGAAAGTCGATCACACAGATTGAAGGTTACGGTGAAGATTATCCCAAGATCTATGATCTGACTTTTAACGGCAGATATGTGGACAGAAGATTTCTTCCGCCTGTTCCGAAAAAAGTTTATGATTCATTAGTGGTGTATATTCAGAATACATTGACTGATTCGCTGATAACTTCTGCAGTGAAGAGAATTCCATCCGAATGGTACAGTCTGGAAGGCAAGCATCTGGAAAGACTGATTAAGTCAAGACGTGATAAATTGAAGTCCGCTTCGGATGAATATTATGAACTCATCAATGAAATAGCCGACGTTTACGGAAGTGATAAAGATGAATTTGTAGAAATCGAATATAAAGGTGATGAAAAGCTTGTGCTGAAGATCTATGAAAAAGACAAAGAGTCCGGTGAAAAAAAAGATGTTCCTTTTTTTAACAGGACATTTGATTCTGAATACACAAAGGAGATCAGATTATATCTGAACGGAGGAGCAGATAAATTAAGTGAAGCGAAAAGTTTGAATTCTGATATTGAGGTGAATATCATAAAGTCAAAAGGTGAACTTGATTATCGCAAAAAAACTAATTCCAATGTGAAAGTCCTGAAAGACATCAGATCTGAAAATAATGAAACGGAAAGATATGAACCGAAGACAGAAGACCGGAGCGAGGACTGGAGAATCGAGCCTTTATTTGATCTCAATTCAGATGACGGATTGATACTTGGCGGCGGACCGATCCTTTATAAATTTGATTACGGACTGAATCCTTATGCTTACAGAATGTCTTTGTCAGCGGCTTATTCGTTTAAGCAAAGCAAATTCAATTTCGATTATACAGGTAATTTTTATAATCTGATCAGAAATCAAAATTCGTTTCTCAAAATTAAAAGCACCGGATTAAACGTTACAAGTTATTACGGTCAGGGAAATGAAACTGAATTAAAAGAAGAACTTGATGAAGTTGGATTCTATGATGTCAACGAAAATTTTTTCGGAATTAATATAGGACTGGAATACTCGCTGAACAAAAAAACCTTTCTTGAGTCGGGACTTTACTTTCATTATACTAACGTAAAAGAAAATCCGAACACTCTCTCAGGTCAGGATCCGGATCTTTACGGCTTAGGTAAATTATATACCAGCGGGTTAATACTCGGAGTAAAGTATGATTCCCGAAACAGTCCTGTGGAAACAATAAAAGGTATTCTCTTCAGAGCAGGAGGTTTATACAATCCTGAAGTATCAGGCACATTGCCATTCATTAAAGCAGGATTTGATATCAGAGGTTATTTTTCAACTGATACATTAATGGGAGCGACATTTGTAATACAGGCGGCGGCCGGAAAGATCTGGGGAGATTATCCTTTCAGTGAATCGCTTTTTCTCGGTGGTGAAAATTCACTGCAGGGTTATTCCAGAGAAAGATTTGCAGGAGACGGATTACTGCTGACTCAGGCTGAAATCAGACTCAGGCTGCTTCCGGTTAATATTCTCGTGCCGAGTATTTTCGGCATATCCGTTTTCGGAGGAACAGGCAGAGTTTTCCTGGAAGGCGAGGATTCTAAAAAATGGCATAACTCATACGGCGGTACTCTGTGGATGTCTTATATTAACAGAATGCTGAACTTCGGAGTAACAGTAGCAAAATCCGATGAAGATATAAAATTTTATATAGGATCGGCGTTTATTCTCTGAATTATTTTATGTGTAATTTAAATTATGAACTATAATATTTTCTAAATTCGTTTTGGAAAAATGAATTCTTCAGTCAGAAGGAAAGAAAAGATCCGTTCAGTAATTTATTTATCTCTCCCCGGGCTCATTGTAGGACCTCTGTTTACAGCAATTGCATTCAATTCTGAACCGGTAACAATATTAAAAGGTGCGATAATTGGATTTATGATCTCCTTTGTAAGTTCAGTTTTTGAGATCTATGTTTTTCAGAATAATTTCAATAAGCTGAAATTTATTTCAGCCCTTTTGATTCGGACAGGATTCTATATTTTTATAATTTCATTTTCGGTTATAATAGTATGGGTTGTGCATGAAAGCAGCCTGAATAACGCTTCAATGTTTGAAACCGTAATGAGCGGTGACTTCAGACATTTTATATTAAAAGGGGATTTTAAAAATATTTTTATATTTGCAATTTCCTTCAGTTTCCTGATGAATTTTATCTGGCAGATCAATACTCTCCTCGGCAGAAAAGTTCTCCTGAATTATATATCCGGAAAATACCATAAGCCGCGTCTTGAGAAAAGGATGTTTATGTTTATTGATCTTACATCATCCACAACAATTGCAGAGAAATTAGGTCCTGTGGAATATCATAAATTTATAAACAAATATTTTTTTGATATTGATGAAGTTATTGTCTCGAATAAAGCAGATGTTTATCAGTATGTCGGGGATGAAGTTATAATCAGCTGGATCAATGACAGGGGATTCGAAAATTTAAATTGTCTCAATTGTTTTTTTGAGATGCGGAAATGTATAGAATACCTTTCGGAGAATTATCTGAATACGTTCAGTATTATTCCTGAATTCAAAGCGGGACTTCATTACGGTGAGGTAGTGACCGGAGAGATCGGTGACTCAAAAAAAGGAAATCGTATTTCACGGTGATGTTCTTAATACCGCTTCCAGGATCCAGGCGCAGAGTAAGACACTTGGAAAAGGTCTCTTAGTCTCTGAAGATGTAATCAAAAAAATGGAACTGAACGGCAGATACAGGAAAGAGAGTATGGGAAAATTCAGACTCAGAGGCAAAGAGCAGGATATAACTTTATACAGTATTGAGCCTGTCTGAGAATGTCCTTATTAAAAAAATGATCATTGAGTATTATGATGAAATATTATATGAATTTGTCATAAAACATTTTCGGATAAATAAAAAAATTAAACTTTCCTTTATTCTTATCAAGTTCATTCCATACATTTATATCAAACTTTACTGAAAAAATTCCGGAGGTCGGAATATTGTCAATATCTTTATCAGTGAGGTGATTTGCAAGCGAAGTTATATCCGGATTATGACCAATAAAAAAAACAGTGTTGTATTTACTGTCTATAGTCTGAAATTCATTAATTAAATCTTTTACTGAAGCCATGTAAAGATCACGTGAACTGACTATTTTACTTTTTTCATAATTTAGTTTCTTTGCGATTATTTTTGCCAACTTAATCGCCCGGACGGCACTGCTCGAGAGAATCAGATCAGGATAAATATTTTTCCCCTTCAATACATCAGACATTAGATGTGCGTTGTTTTTTCCTCTTTTGTTTAAAGGTCTGTCGTGATCGTCAAGATCAGGATAATCCCAGCTGGATTTTGCATGTCTTATTAAGTAAAGCTCTTTGATAAACTAAAATTTAATTATTCAAAAAAATCTATCGGCTCAATCGGCATTGTCATAAAGGCAACTGCAAAAGCTAATACTGAAAATATCAGTCCGTACATAAAAATTGTATAGCAAATTCTCAGATACTTGTATTTCCTTCCGAGCACCTGTCCTAAAAAATAAAAATCCTTTACCATACTGCCGTAAAGAAATTCTCTGTCATTCATCATTTCAGTCATGCCCCATTGAAAATCCTTTAAGTCCATGTTGAAAAAATTACCAAAAAAAAGAAGATTCGTTTTTTTATTTTTAATATCATCTCTTGTAAAAATACCGGAAGTAATATTGGGGCGGGTTACAAGCACTCCGAAAATAATGCAAACGAGACTAACAAGCATCAGCATGAATGTCGGGATAATAAGCTGCGGATTTGTGTCAAGTTTTCTTAAAAGAAAAGTGATTAGCGCGCCGATGATAAGTGTGTTTACGCTGATCATAATGTTGGCTTTGCCGTCAGCCATTGCGCTGAATTCAACATGCGTTCTTATAACATTTCTGAACATCGTCTCAATGCCTCTGTCAGCTTTTAAACTCGCTTCCTTTTTTGAATCCAATTTCTGCTTTTCAACTTCGATCTTCAGCTCTTTGCTTTTTTTGTCAAGATCTTCATTGACTTTCTTCCTGTATTTCTTTTGCAGCTTGACAAGTATTTCAGTTTTTGATTCATCAAGAGATTTTTTTGCATACCTGGTGAAATATTTATGAGTAGTGAGAAAATCTATATTTATCTTTAGCCATTCAGTATCAGTATATGTTTTGCCTGAATTCTTTTCCCATTCCACGCGGAGCAGATCGGACTTCAGATTATAATTTTTACCGCCGAGATGAAAAAGATCTGCGTCGCAGATAATTTCTTCAAGAATATTTGTAGGGTACTGAGGGTATCTTGTAGCGTTTATACATCCGCATACAAGTAAGATATTATCCGGATTATAATTTCTTTCTGACAAAAATTTTTTCGCGATCTCTATTCCTGCATCTTCATGATTATCGCACCTTTCAGTGAATCCCGTATCATGAAACCATGCAGCCAGCGTTACGATCTCCAGATCTTCATCATTTAAGTTCAGCTTATTGCCTATTTTTATTACTGCATCTACAACTTCTACCGTATGTGTATAATTATGATACACATAAATGCTTTGAAGTTTGTTTTTAAAAAGTTCAAAAACAAAATCAGCCGCTTCTTCAGTAATGCTTTTATTGATTGTCATTAGTCTGAAATAATAAATAATGCGTTCAAAATATGAATTTTATAAAAGAGAATAAACAGTATAAAGGCAGGTAAGAATGTTAAATTATTTTTGGAATTTGAAACAATATTAATTCACTCTTATTAATATCTATCCGGATTTTATTCAATTAAATAATATATTAAAAATTGATTCAGGAATCAAAGATAGTGTATATATTAAAAAATAAATCAGCGCAATTGTGCAAATGAAAAAAATTAAATATGATAAAAGTGATAAAAGAATTACTTTTGGTTTTGTGAGTTTATCAAAAAACTGACTGTAACTCCAGACTAAAAGAGTTATATCTGAACCTATAAAAATATACTCGAGGATCTGTAAATTATCACTTTGATGAAAAATTACTATTAACGGAAAAGTGAAAAGACGTAATAGCAGTCTCTGACAAGCAAGAAAAGTATTCAGTGTAAGATGTTCAGTATAATTATATCCCTGATTTCTGAATACAGCATAAGATCCGATTGAATAGAGCGGGATCATTATTCCGTTTGCAAGGGAGAAATGATTTGAAAACCACTCATTTACTTTTATGAAATCTATTTTAACAGTTGACTCACCGCCTGTTGAAATATTTGAAAAAAAATTTATGCCGAAATAATGATAAAGAATGCCGTATGAAGCTGCCAGCAGAATTAGTAATGACAGTGGATCATAATGATTTACTCTCTTTCCTTCGATGTATTCTCTTGCTGCAATCCCTGGTCTTGTGAAAAGCTGTCTTACTGTATAAAAAATTCCTTTATCTGAAAATTTGAATAAGACGCGCTCTATCCTTTTTTTAAAAAATTTAAAATCAATCCTTTGAGTATCTGCTTTCTGTCCGCAGTTATTACAGAAATTACCTTCATACTTCTGACCGCAATTTTTACAGGTTATTAACAATACACAAATTAATTAAATACAATCAGCATTATTAGAAAATAAGAATAAAAATTTATGCAGTCCATAGAGTAGCCGGAAATTGATTAAATTATTTATGTCTGTCATATCAGATATTATTTGTAGTCAGATGATTTATCGTTTTTATTTAATTGAACACAATCTGTTTATTTGATTTTGGTATCTTAACAATATGAAATGGCTGGTTAAGGTTTGCAGTAACGATTCCGGTAGGGGATTCATATTCAACAGTACAATTAATACTGCCGGAATATTCCACAACCTTACTGATCCTGACTTTATATCCGCCGGATGATCTGACCTCATCGAATGAAGCTAAGACAGTGTATTCGGAAAAATCAATATCAGATTCCTTAAAATAATATATTATACTCATTGATGAGTCCATCCTCCTGATAAGACTGTACCAGTCAGCGGTATTTGTGATAACTAAGTTTTGCTTTTCGATCCCTTCAGCGCCTGCTCCGTTAAGCTGGCTTTCAGCAATTGTCACCGGCTGAATAGTTTTGAACGGGTATTCATCTGATTCACAGCTTATTAATCCAGCTAAAGTAAACAGCATAATACAATTTCTGATATTGAATATATTAGTGTAGTTCATTGAGTTTGTTGGTTTTTTATTAAATAAATTCTTTCAGTAAATATTGAATTATCCATTCTAATAATAAATAGGGGGGTACACATTATTTAAGTAAAAAATAGATTTGCATTTAAGATCAGAGAAATACTAAATTTATTAATATTGCACATTATTGATCAGCTTATAAGCAAGCTCAGGAGCTTTAAAAACATTTGTATTCATTCCTTTGCGGAATTCAGATATAAGTTCATCATCAGTAATGCTCTTCACTTTATCCTCAATATAGCTGAACAAATTCGCAAGCATATGCCACGGAGCAAAATTATATTTAGAAAAAATATTTTTACACAAACCGGCAAGGAACATAGCTTTGTGATTATCGTTTATTCTGAAATAATAGTAAGTAATTATCTGCAGATAATATGCTGTCCCTTCATCGAGTATTCCGGATTTGAAAATCTCAGCGGTTTGTTTCAGATAGGAAACAGATTTTTCAAATTCATCCATTTCAATTAATGCAAACGCTTTCATCGATAATAAGTAACCTTCTATAGATTTATTTTCCATCTTTAATTCTATCAGTTGCATACAGGAATCATATGCTTCAATTGCTTTCAAAAAATTTCCTCTCGACATCTCAAATGCAGCTAAATACTGTAATGCCACGCTTTCTCCCCAGGTGTCTCCGCACTCTCTGAACATTTCAGCTGATGAATTATAACGAATCAGAATTTCCTCTTCACTGATCTCCTGATCCGTATTATTCTTTAAACTGTTTAAGATCAGTTTTGTCCATGCTATTCCCCTGATATTATTAGTTTTACTGAAGTAATGATTTGCAGCTCCGAATTTATCCGAAGCGGTTTTAAAGTCACCGGTCTCCATAGCAGCTGAGCCTGCGAGCCAGTTAAGTTTTCCCGATTGTTCATCGGTAAGATCTTTATCTTGCTGAAGGATTAGCTTAAGATCAATTCTTTTTTCCAGAATTTTATCATGATCAAAAATCCAGAAAACAGGCCATAATGAATAGATCATTTCAATCAGATCAGTAAAACGTTTCTCCTTGAGAAGTGTATCAAGTGCATTCATTACATTCTGAATATCTACTTCCCATTCGGAATTAATTTTCGCCTGAATTGCACCGTAAGAAACCGTACAATCTTCTTTAAGTTTTTTAATATAATAATCAGCAAGAACTGTTCTTAATTTATCAGCTTCACCGGATTGCTCAAGAAGGTCAGATGAATATTTATGAAGCAGTACAAGCATACTAAAACGTGAAACATCATTGATCTCACTTTCTTTTCTGAAAAAATTTTTCGTGATCAGCGATTCGATAGTTCCGAACGGTTCACTGATATCATAGCAGCAGATATTTTCAATTGCTTCATAAAAAAAACCATTTTTAAAAACGGATAACCTTCTGAATATTTTTTTTTCATCTTCATTCAGAAGTTCGTAACTCCATTCGATCGCCGCCTTCATTGTCTTATGTCTGGCGGGTACATCCTTCAGCCCCCCTGACAGAAGATCCAGTTTCTCTGTCAGTTTCTCCCTGATGGTATTCAGTGAAAACATTTTTACTTTAGCTGCAGCCAGCTCAATAGCAAGCGGTATTCCTCCGAGCAGCCGGCATATATCAGAGACAATATATATATTTTCTTCATTCAGCTCAAATTTCTTATACGCCCACCTTGCCCTGTTTGCAAACAGAATTACAGCAGGTGACATTTCAATATCGCTTATTTCCTGTTTCTTATCAGGCAGCGAAAGCGCGTCAATGTTGTATTCCGTTTCCATTGAAAGCTCCAGAGGATTTCTGCTGGTTACAATGATAATTAGATTGGGACATTTTGTTATAAGTTCTGAGATCTTTGATGCGGATTTTGAGAGCTGCTCGAAGTTATCAATGATCAGAAGTATTTTTTTATCGCAGACAAATTCAATGATCTGCTTTGCCATATCCGCTGTAGCGCCGGCTGATATTCCGAATAGTTTTGCAATTTCACAGATAATAAGATTCTCATCATTTATATTCGAAAAATCTGCGAAGTATAAACCGTCCTCAAAATAGTAATCGAGGGACTTTGCAACAGCAATAGAAAGTCTTGTCTTTCCAATACCACCCGGACCTGTAATCGTGATAAGCTGAGAACTTCCATTAAGTATGAGATCACTGATCTCCGAGATCTCTTCTTCCCTCCCTACAAGAAAAGGCAGATGAGCCGGAAAATTATTATATTTAGTGATCTTACTTTTAATCTTTGCTTCAGAATGAGTAAAAAATCTTTCGCTGATCAGGATAGCAAGATCAATTTCAATATACTTTAATAACTCATCAGTTGTTGTAAAAGATTTGTATGATACATTTCCGTGGGAGCGTATATAGTCAAGCATAGTATCAAGTTTCTTTTCTCTTTCCGGCGCCGGCTCTTTTACATATATCAGCCGCGGGAATTTATCGGAAAGAAGCAGTTCATCCTCAAGCCCGGATATAGTTTCATTCTCCGCGATCCATCCGTAACTCTGCCAGTATATTCCGATAAAGATGTGACTCTGCTCAAGATACGCCTGATAAAGATCTTTCGGCGGGTGAGGTCTTGCCCCAAGCTCAAACATAACAGGAATAAGTTGTATGGATTCTATTGCAGCGCGGGCGGCTTTTCTTTCCTCAGCCAGTTCTCTTAATGTAGAACTTACAAATACTCTTAACCGCTGATCGGGAGTTTTGATTTTTACATCGCCTTTTGTCAAATCAATTCAGAATTTATTTAAAATTAATAAATCCTGTATTCAGATTATATGAATTACAGAATTATTCGGACAGAGGTGTAACAGTTTATTGTAGGATCGCTTTATTTATTTCAAATAAATTTAAAATCACATGACAAAATTATTCATCATTTTCGGATCTGCGCAGAAATGATTTCTTCTTGTCAGAAATATACGGACTGTCAAATATTGTCGGCTCAGGCCGGTCGAATTCAAGTAAAAATGTCTGTCTAAGATTTTTCCAGTGATGCTTGATATGTTTCCTTGCTTCGGCGGATTTTGCAGCGTCAGAATTTCCGTAACCCAGTTCTGAAATTATTTTATGAATTGACTTCAGAGATTCAAACGGATAATAACCAATGCCGTCTGTATTTATTTTTAAATTACTGTAAACTCCGCGGACTTCATCAATAGAAGCGCTGAGCAGATTCAAAGTATCAGCGTACTCCTTCCTGTTTGTATTTGTATCGTGCGTAAACTGAATGGCTTTATTTACTGATATAATTAAGTTAGACCACAGCGGTCTCAATGCCATTAAATAATTTGCGCGCCTCTGAAAACAATAACCCAGGTACGCTATCGGAATTGCGATCATAAATGGGATCAGATCCTTGAATATAGCAAAGTTGGTTCTTTTATCCGTTGTATCTGAAAAGTAAAGTGTTATCCCGGTTATAAGCGCAAGCGAATAAAGCATCGTAATTATAAATATTGTATTTCTTAATTGCCTTCTTGTCACTGTGATTAATTTATGTAAACTATTTTGTTTGTTTGATTATAAAATCAGTTTCAAAAATATTTAAATGAAGTATATTTTAAAAATCTAATTTATGATATTACTTTTTTATAACAGTAATTTGAATCTCCGTTACACTAAAAGATGATAAGGTTTATTTCCCGCAGAATGAAACAACGGATTTTGAGTTTTTTTACTTTCATTACTTTTAAAAATGAAATCGATCTATCGAAAATTTCGAATAATCTAATATTTCAATTATTTTGAAAATAGTCAAAATTTTTTTGGGGGGAAAATTGTTTTTCAGACAATATAAAATTCTAAATTAAGAAAACTGAATACAATACTTTCCGGGTTTAAGTCTTTTTCTAACTGGATTTTCAAAACTTATACTGAGCTCTTTTCTATGCCTTCCTGACATATCTGTGGTTACGGAATTATCGATTGAAAATGTTACGGCTTGCATAAGTTAATACCGGATATTTCAATTTTTTGCAATCTGTTTCAGTAGATCTTTTTTTTTCTCATTCTTTAATGCCACTGATTCTTTCTTTGTGAAAAATTTTTCACTTTTTGAAATTTTTTTCCATTTTCTGAAAATTATTTTACCTTCAGTCTCCATTTCTTTACCTTCAGTCTTCATTTCTTTTCCTTCAGTCTTCATTTCTTTTCCTTCAGTCTTCATTTCTTTTCCTTCAGTCTCTATTTCTTTACCTTTAGCCTTCATTTCTTTACCTTTAGCCTTCATTTCTTTTCCTTCAGTCTCCATTTCTTTACCTTCAGTCTTCATTTCTTTACCTTCTGTCTCCATTTCTTTACCTTCAGTCTTCATTTCTTTACCTTCAGTCTTCATTTCTTTACCTTCAGTCTTCATTTCTTTACCTTCAGTCTCCATAATATTGTCTTCGTTGAAAATTATTTCACATTCTCTCCTCATTATTGTGTTGTTAGTCTTCATTTCTTTACCTTCGGTCTCCATTTCATTATCTTCGGTCTTCATTTCTTTACCTTCTGTCTTCATTTCATTACCTTCAGTCTCCATTATTTTGTCTTCGTTGAAAATTATTTGACATTCTCTCCTCATTATTTTGTTGTTAGTCTTCATTATTTTGTTTTTACTCCTTATTCTTTGACATTCTCTCCTCATTCTTTGACTTTCACCTTTCTTAAATTCATATTCACTATTCATTTTATTGCTTCTCTCCATCTTCTTTCAGTTATCTGAATTCTTTATTCAGTTTCTCCGCCGCTTTATAGAGCATTTGCAGTCCTTTGTTTATTTGTCCGCCTCTTCGGATCACAATCATGATTCTTAATTCAATATCACGCTTTCATATGATATTATAGTTGTTCTTTTTATGTGACTTTGCATTTTCTGTTTTATGTTCAGGTTTCTAGACTTTAGATTAGTATGCATTATTTTAAGAACTCCTTATTATTTTGAGAAAACAGAGATTCTATATTTGATAGTTCCTCCCTCTAAAATGTTATACTGGCCGGTTTCCCCGACGTTCATATATGGATTTCCCCCTCCTTGCAAAGGAGTGGGTTAGGGGTCAGTTGCTCTTGAAGCATAAACAATTCATTTCTTAATTATCTTTAACCCACCCAATAATTTATTAGAAAAAATTTTCTGCGATACCTATACATCGAATGACTATGCCCGTGCGGAAAGCGCAGCTGTGTGCGGTAACTACATTAAAAAAAATCCCGCAAAGAATTTGGTCTCGGCGGGATTAAATATTTCAGGATAATTTAAATGTAATATAAATTGCTCTTTTTACATTTAACATTTGAAATTTAAAATTACTTTATCAGCATCATTTTCTTTGTCATGTTAAAATTTCTGCTGTCACTGCTGACGCTGATCCTGTAGAAATATGCTCCGCTTGAAAGATTGGAACCGTTGAAACTCAATGTATAATATCCCGCAGGCTGAACTTCATTTACAAGTGTTACAATTTCCCGTCCGGAAATATCATAAAGCTTTAAACTTACTTTTCCATCTGAAGGAAGATCGTAATTTATTTTTGTAGAAGGATTAAATGGATTCGGATAATTCTGCGAGAGATTAAATTTCTCCGGTAACTCCACGGAGACTTCTCCGCTAAGTTCATAATATTCATAGCTGCCGTTAAAGTCTGTCTGCTTCAATCTGTATTTATATCTGCCGGCATTTACATTTCTGTCTGTGAATTCATAATTACTTGAACTGCCGGTTGTGCCGTTACCTGTAACACTGCCCGCTGAAGTCCAATTATCCTGTGATACGGCGGTTCGCTCAATTGAAAATCCTGAATTATTAATTTCAGAAGTAGTAGTCCAGTTTAATTTTACGTCACGTTCTGATACAGCTGAAGTAAAAGATGACAATTCTACAGGGAGTACGGCTGAGTTAGTCCCGAATGCAAGAGCAAGCGATGAACCGAATACAGGTCCGTGTGAATAAATAATTCCATTAGAAGTATATCTGTATTGAATAGAATTAGTGGCAAGTTCATTCTGCATTCCGATACAAAGTGTATATTCATCAATAAAATTTTTGAATCTGTCTCCCGTCTTTGAAGCGTCATACTGAATAATTATCAATCCGTCTTCTACAGGTCCCGGCGAAGTTTCCAGTATTATCTGAAAGCTGACATATTCTGTCGAATCATCCGCTCCGTATTTCGGAGCGCGGTCATATGTAATGATCAATTTATTATTTGCCGCGTCGGATTTATAACTTATTCTGTTCTGCGTTATAACTTCATTGTCAAACTGTAGATCTGTCCAGAGAGGAAACAATGCCGGTGCAGGTGTAAAAAACGGAAGCTGGTCAGGTGAGTATTCTACTAATCCGTTATAATTATTGTCATTATTTAAAAAACCGATCTGACCGTTTGTTCCGACAAAGAATGAGTCATAATCTACACCGCAGTATCTGAACTTATCACCTGACGGAAGTATATTCCCCAGTGAAAAAAAACCGTCATCAATGCTGCCCGACATAACTCCTCCGGATACATCCTGTCCATTTACAATCAGACTCACGCTCCCGGTTGTATCGCTCCAGTAAAACTCAGGATTATTCGGAGCGTTCATGCCGCATGCAGTTGAGTTTGCAAAGAAATAATTATTATTGATAGGTTCGCCTCCGCCGAAGTTTGGATTGATGATTTTAAAACTATAATCAATTGTATCTTGAACTGTTAATACTCCGTTGCAGAGAAAAGATGTCCGAACCTGAGCATTGTAATCGCCTGGTGTTTTGATGTTAAACCCGCTGAACATTACTTCCTTTTGCTGAAATGAAAAAATTGTATCGACTGTCTGCTGTGAAGTATAATTAACAGGTCCGGTAATTTCAAAATCAACTGTAATGTCATACTGATCTGTCAGTGTTGCATTCATTATTGTTGCAACAGGAGATGTAAATTCATCAACTCCGCAGGAGAAATTTATCTTTTCAGGCGCTAGAACAGAATCCGGATAAACATTGCAGTCATCTACTGCATAGATCTGCATTCTGATATTTGGTCTGATATATTCCCAAACGCTTAGTCCTGAAGGAGGAGTGAAGTTATTAGTCCAGTGGCGCAGTCTCGCAGGAGCGCCGGCATCTGGTGTATATCCCGGAATATTTGTAGCGTGTGATGTAGCAGATCTGAATCCTTTTGCAAAATTCAATTCCCCTCCTTCGTTTCCGTAATTTGTCTCGATGAAAATTGCCAGATTATTCTGGTCATAATGATAAGGAGTCTGCAGCTGAATCGCTGTCCAGAAATTCTGAAAAAAGTCAGTACCGTATATCATTCCGTCAAAAACCGTAACAGCTCCTGCGCTTGCATCATCATAAGTCACTCCGGTAAAATATTGTGTCTCAGTAGTGGTCTTCATTTTTATTACAATTGGAATACTGTCGGCCATAGGGAGATTGATATAGTTTAGATAAAATGCGATTTCATTTATAATGCCGAAAGAACCGACTTCAGACGCCATATAAAGCATCTCGGATCTTACATAACCGAAATTTGCGGATAGGGGAAAACTCTGGGAACCCTGGCTTAAATTGGAAGCAGGGATTGTTACCGTCTCAGATCTCAGACCGGATCCTCCTGAACTGAGCATTAATGAAATTAGAAGCAGTAGAATGGTTTTCATTTGTTTTTTTTATAGTTAGTTAAATAAGTTTTAGTGAGCATTTATTAAATATGTTGAAAATTATATTCTTCAAAAAAAAGGAGAAGTAATTGCTGCTTTTGATTTTCTTTGGAAAGAATGAAACAAGCAGTTCAATTACTTCGCCTAAAATAAATTATAACTAAAAATTACAACCGGATGATCTTAAAAATATATCCGGTTTTTACGCTGCATTCTTTCCAAAGAATAAATTCGATACAAACTTATATTCATTTCATGAAATGTGCAAAGAGATTTTCTCCCGATTGTTACGCTCAATAATTAAGTAAATTATAAAAACATTCGATTTACAGTCTAAAATGACTTTTAATTGGAATGAATTGTGACGAAGTTCACTTCAATTTTTTAAAATTATTATAAATTTTTATCATTCAGTCTAATGAAGGATACCCGGCTCATCGAATTGTTAAAAAGCTTCTCTCCTGAAGAAATGTCAGAGCTTGAAAAATTCATCTCATCTCCTTTTTTCAGCAGGAACAGGGACGTTGTTCCGATATTTAAAGCTATTAAGAAATATTATCCGGATTTCAATTCGGATGATCTGACGAAGGAAAATATTTATCACGCTCTTTTCCCTTCTAAGAAATTCGGTGACAAAAAATCTGATAATCTTCTAAGGACTTTAACTTCAGAACTGTTTCGGTTAAGCAAAGACTATCTGGCTTACACAGAATTTGGCAAAGATGAAAACAGAAAAAGATATTATCTGCTGAATCAGCTCCGTATGAAAAAGAATTACAAAGAATTTGAAAAGGAATATGCCGGTATAATTCAGGAAGACTTCAGTGACGGGGGTGAGTTTGTGCAGTCATTGATGGAGAAATATTTTTTTAAATCTGTAAATCTGAATTATTCATTAAACAGGGACAGGTTTGAAGAAGCTTTTAAATCCATGTTAAAAACAAGAGAGTATTCTGTGATATCCGCTCTGGTAAATTCTTTTAAATATGAAAATGAAAAATTGATTGCTTCGGGTTATAATCTGAATCTTGACGCTAATGCAGTAGACAGTTTTATTGATAATACAAATGCTGAAAAGATACTTGAAGATATGAAAAAGAATAATAGTGAATTTTATCCTTATTTGTTTACTTATTATTTGGTTTATAAAATGAATAAAGAGACTAACGGAAATGATTATTTTTTAAAATTAAAGAAACATCTTGACGTATATCTGAAATTATTTTCAAAGACCGATCAGTATATGTTCTCAAGCATACTTGCGACTTACTGCTCATCAAGGACAGACCGCGCTGAAAAAATTGTATTCAGCAAAGAACTCTTTGAAATCTATGACAAGACTCTAAAGCTCGGAATTTATAAAATATCAGAAAAGGAAGACATTCACATTGTTCTTTTCAGGAATATCGTGAAAAATGCGGCGCAGCTCGGAAAATTTGAGTGGCTTGAAAAATTTATAGAAAAGTATTCGGCTGAACTTCATAAAGATCACCGGGAGAATATGACTTATTATTCTCTGGCAAATCTGTACTATGAGAAAGGGGAATATGAAATAAGCCTTGATCAGATTTTAAAAATAAAATTCGATTTGTTTCTGTATAAATTAGATGTAAGAATTCTTATGATGAAAATTTATTACGAACTGAATTATTTCGAACAGGCGTTTTCATTGTATGATTCTTCCGTTCATTATCTCAAAGGCGCAAAAAACTTCCCGGAATATGTAAAGATATCCGGAATTAATTTTCTTAAATATACAAAAGTGCTTTTGAGATTGAAGGAGAAGAAATCAAAATCTTTAAATGATTTAAATTTCCTGCATAAAAAATTAAAAGATGAAAAACATGTTTTGAACTTTGACTGGCTTGCAGAGAAAATAAATCAGCATATTTCCTGTATAAAATAATTTTAATATAATATTCTTTTACCTCCCAGTCTTTGAGATTTTCCAAAAAAGTAAGAGTAAAAGGGCTATCATATAAAAAAAATACTCCTTGGGAAATTTATTAGATCGGTTGATAGGTAATAATTATTTCACCAGCATCATCTTCTTCGCCTCACTCTGTGTTCCGTCACTTAGCTTATAATAATAAATTCCGGAGGGCAGTCCTGCAGCATCAAAAGAATATTCATATTCACCTTTATTTAATTGTTCTGAAATGAGGTCCCTAACTTCTCTGCCGTTTATATCAAAAAGTTTCAGACTTACCTTTCCTTTTTTATTTAATGTGAATTTTATTACTGTAGTCGGATTAAATGGATTAGGATAATTCTGCATTAAGGAAAATTTATCCGGAATATTATTTGCTGTTTGAATAACTGAAGTGAAAATTCCGTTATTCCAGGTTTTATATAACTTGTTTCCTAATATCATAAAACCAATTCCCGTATTATCAAAAAATTTTAATTCAGTTATTTCTTCATTACCGGAGGGTTTATTTACCGGATGCCATGCTTCACCGCCTGTTGTAGTATATGCAATGTGCGGTCCCCAGGCGCCAAGCCAGCCAGTTGATTCATTTATCATATATATCTTATTTATCGGATGGGAAAGATTCGAATTTTGAATAAACCAATTATCACCTCCGTCAATTGTTTTATATACTAATCCGGAATTACCTGCAATCCATCCTGTAAGATCATTTAAAAAGAAAATACTATTTATAAGGAAAGGATCAATCGTACAAACTGATTTCCAGGTTATACCTCCATCGGTAGTTTTAATAATTTTTGATGCACCGGAATAGTTATGTTTTCCGAACGAGCCCGTATTCTGGTCTATGAAATAAAAATTTGTTTGAGCAGGGAAAAAGTTTGTAGTGTATAAAATCCAGTTCTCACCGCCATTAGTTGTCCTGTAATAATTTGCATAGTTAAAAGCCCAGCCATGCAATTCATTTACAAACAATATTTGTACTCCTGTACTCTGCATATTCATAGAGTCAGTCCATGTTGCTCCGCCATCTGTAGTTCTGAACAGTTGTTCAGTATTCGTTGATATCCATCCTTTCTCAGTAGTTGTGAAATATATTCCATTTATTGACGCATAAGGAAAACTATGATCAAAAACAATAACCCATGAATCACCTCCGTTAGTAGTTTTTATTACAATCCCATCAAGTCCTCCTCTGTTTGCCATATAACCTGTTGTCATATCCGGAAACGAAAATTTTTTCATGTCCGGATTTGAAAAATAATACCATTGTGAATAAAGAGAGGATGTAAATAAAAAATAAATTATTACTGATAAGATTATTTTCATGATAATACATTTAATTAAACTTAAGTTATCATAGCAATTTTTTCAAGTAATTTCAGATAATCGAAAAGGAACCTAGTAGTTTATACTTACTTTGAGCACGCCATGATAGCGGTTGGTGGATGAAGCAACACCAATCGCGGTGTTTTTTTAAAATATACATTAAACTTTTGAGATTGAAGGAGTAGAAATCAAAATCTTTAGATGATTTAAAATTCCTATGTAAAAATTTAAAAAAAGAAAAGCATGCTTTGAACTTTGACTGGCTGTTAGAGAAAAATAATTTATTTAATAAAGGTCATTCAGATCAGATGTATTTATGTTTCGGTAAATAGCTTTTCGGTGTTGAGATGAATTTACAAAATTAGTATTTTGATTCAATAATTTTAAACTTTCGCTTCCTAAAATGAACCTCTTCCAACATTATCTTATCTAAATTTCTTGAAACTAAATTATTTTTGAATTATGATTAAACTGATACTCTCACTTTGTTTTTTCCTGACAGCTTCAAAGTCTTACAGTCAGATATTTACCGATAACTTCAGCTATACCGGCGGGATATATCTTTTTCAAACCGGAAACTGGAATAATATCGGACCGCCTGTAAATCCGATTACCGTTTTTCCGCCCGGACTTACTTTCACAGGATATCAGGGTTCAGGTATCGGGAACATGGTTTCAATTGGCGCTGCCGGAGGTAATGGTGTCTATTCGCTTTTTTCTTCTGCGCAGACAGACGGTTCCGTTTATGCGTCATTTATGTTAAATGTGTTCTTCCCGTTTTCTGACGGAGATAATTTTTTCTCACTTAGAAGTTCCAATGGAGAGATCTTTGCAAAAGTCTTTATCAAAAATCCCAACTCTACAGGTTTTCAGCTTGCAATTGCAAAAGCCGGGCAGGCAGTAGTTGATTTTACTTCTCCGGTTTATGAACCAAATGAAACCTATTTACTGGTAGTTAAATATAAATTCATAAGCGGCAGCAATAACGATGAGGTCAGCCTTTTTGTATTTGATGCGGCAAATCCTCCGACTCCCATAGAACCCGCGCCGACAATTCTGCCAATGTCTAATGCAGCTCCTGATGCTGCAGACTTAGACGCTGTAGTTCTTATGCAGGGACAAAGTCAAACAAATTTATTTTTAAATCTTGACGGCATCTATGTTAACAAAGGATGGTTTCCCGATGGTGTCCTTCCTGTCGAATTAACAAATTTTAATTATATAGTTAACGGCAGAGATGTCTCTTTACTCTGGACAACTTCCGTTGAAGTAAACAATTCTCATTTTGAAATAGAAAGATACAGCGCCGCCGAATGGACAAAGATAGGTATCGTGCAGGGTAACGGGACAAGTTCAAATTCTTTTCAATACGGATTCACAGATAAAAATCTCTCTAACGGAATTTACAAATACAGACTGAAGCAGATTGATTTCAACGGAAGTCATAATTATCACAGTCTAAACAGCGATGTTGAAATAAATTATACGCTGTCTTATAAATTAAATCAGAATTATCCGAACCCTTTCAATCCGGTCACAAACATAGGGTATGAATTACCCGCAGACGGAAAAGTAAACATCAAAGTATTTGACAGCAGAGGGAAAGAAGTTGAAACTCTCGTTGATGAATTCAAAACAAAAGGATATTATACTTATAAATATATTGCATCAGAATTGTCCAGCGGTATTTACTTTTACAGAATTGATGTACAGTCAGGTGATAATAATTTCAACGATACAAAGCGGATGATTTTATTGAAGTAAGTTGTTAAAAACATTTTACAAATTATAAATTACAAAAATATGAGACCCTCGTTCCTCATCTTGTGATTAAAATTACCCCTCGTTCCCAATCTCCCGATTGGGAACGGTGCTCTTTTCTCTCCTTTCACAAGCAAATAGTTCCGGAGGTCAATAATGAATTTTAATATAAACTCAATTTTATTTCAGCAACAACATTTTTCTGATATCGGAATGCTGTGCTGTAGATAGTTTATAAAAATAAATTCCTCCTGACAGATCTTTTGCATTCCACCTGTATGTATGAACTCCCGCCGGAAGAAGTCCTTCAAATAATATTTCAACCTCCTGACCAAGTATGTTAAAAACACTCAGCGTTACATATTCATTTTTACTCAGATGAAATTCGATCTTAGTTTCAGGGTTAAATGGATTTGGATAATTTTGTTCCAGTGTAAATCTTTCCGGAATAATTTCCGTGTCTGAGGTGACCGATGAAGGAGTGTATTGCAATACCCAGTTCATAAATGAAACTCCGAGCGGACCGGCGTTAATGTCTCTGTTTATCATAAGAGATATTGAAATGCTGTCAGCCGGATCGTATATTACCACAGTAGAATATCCGAATGTGTTGCCTCCGTGACCGTAACCAATCCGTCCAGCGGATATCTGATATCTCATTGTTCCCAAACCATATCCGTTGGCTCCGGCTAGTACAGCAGGCCTGAATGTTAGCATCTGAGTTAACGAGTTGTTTGAAATAATATCGCCTCCGAATAAATGTGATGCCCAGCGAACAAGATTTTCCGGACGGCTTATTACTCCGCCGGCTCCGACTGTCGAACTGTTGAACGATGTCAGCGGAATAAAAAAAGCGTCTTCAGGAATTCCGTCTCCGTTCAGATCCACCCAGTTATGCACAAACGGACTTTTCACAGTATCATTAATCTCAAAGTATGTTTCTTTCAGGTTATACGGATTATAAAATCTTTGATATAACTGATCTCTCAGATTAGTTTTCATAATTTTGGAAATGATCACTCCGAGTATCATATAACCCGTATTCGAATATCTGAATCCGGAGCCCGGTGTAAAATACGAAGTCAAAACATACCCGCCTCCCAGCACTTCTTCAATTGTCCAGAATCTGTTCAGATTAGAATTTATGGCATTTAAAAAAGCAGGATTATCCGTAACATTATAAATGCCTGATGAATGATCAAGTAATTGTTTTAAAGTTACATTACCGGGAATATTCTGATATTGCTGGATCCAGTTTCCTATCGAATCATTTAAATTTAAACTATCAGCTTCCTCAAGCTGAAGAATGATTGCAGCGATAAAATTTTTCGTAACGCTTCCTGCGCCAAAAACCATCTCACCCGTTACATTGTCGCTGTCGGAAGATGAGATCCCGGCCGTCCCTGTCCATATGCCTTTACCGGGAATTTGTACAGCAGCGGAAATCCCAACCAGACTAAAGTTAGTTTTCAGTAAATTAAGTTTCGAATGAAGATAGGAAGAGAATGTGCTGTCAAACGCATTGGCGGAATGGCTGAAAGGAATTAATGCCGCAATTCCTAAAAGAATGGAGAATATAATTTTTTTCATTTGTCTATATTGAAATTAATTTTAAATAATTGAGAGTTAATTTTTTTGTATACAAGGTCGATCTTAAATTAGCCGGAACGGCATTAAATCTAATGTATGATCCCGCGCACAGAAACAGAATTGTGACCGCTGCATCTTCAGAATTCACATTCTTTTTAATCGATCCGTCTTTCTGACAATCTTCAATTAATTTTTTACACGCCAGCATAAACTTTTCCGTTAACTTATTTTTATCACCTTTTTCATTATAGTGTTTGTACAGTTCCGCTTTAAGTCTTACGAAATTCTGTTCCTGTTTTTTATTTTTAAATTCTCCAAAGTTCAGGCTGATCAGCTTTTGCAGTTTTGTCAGTGGTTTGGCCGAAGATCCCAGAACATCGTTTGTAATTGCAATGGATTCCAGATCTTTCCATTCAATCAGTGATTCCAGCAGGTCTTCTTTGTTTTTAAAATGCCAGTACAGTGCTCCTCTGGTTACTTCGGCTCTTATTGCAATATCCTCAAGTTTTGTTTTCTGAAATCCATTTTCGAGAAATTCTTTGAATGCAGCTTCAAGCAGATCCTGCTTAGTTATTTCTGCATCCTCTTTAGTTCTTTTCATAATATATTATTTTACAGACATAGTGTATGTAAAATACTTGATATAAATTTATAATGCAAGAATTAAAAAGTACCTTTCCAGTCGGGAGATTGGGAACGAAAAATTTAATCGGGACAGCATGTCCGAAAACATTGAATTTATCTCCCGGGCTCGAAGGCTCAAAGTTAAAATTATTACAAACAAATTAAGTTGATGTATTTTACATTTACAAAATAAATTAATAAATTTGTAAAATATTTTTTTATTCAGATTATTAGCCGGATAAATATACCGGCCCTGAGGATATTGAAAGGATTAAATTGTTAAGCAAAATGTTTAAATTTCTAATTTATTAAATTGAAAACAAAAGTATGCCCTGGATAGCTGAATATCAATCGGAGATTATAGTAATATTTATAGGGATTGGTCTTGGACTGCTTGTATATTATAAATGGTACTATAAAAGAAATACTTTTTTCTGCATTAACGGTTTTAATCTGATTAACAAACCTTCAGCTGATAAAAAAAATCTGAAAATAATTTCCGGAAATCATGAAGTCGATAAGATTACAGTTTCGCATATTGCATTCTGGAACGGCGGCAGGAAAACAATCAGCAAAAGTGACATTGATACTAATGATGCCCCGAAAATTGTATCCAAAAATGAATCTAAAATATACAATATTGAGATCATAATGCAGAGTGATCCGGTAAACAATTTCAAAATTACTCAGGCTGACAGATCTGACTATTCGCTGACTTTTGATCACATAGCAAAATCTCAGGGATGCGTTATTAAAATTTTACATTCGGGAAAAGAACCTAATGAAATTAACGTCACTGGAAAGATGAAAGAAACAGGAAGTATTAAAAAAAGGACACCGCAGAACGGTTATTATGTCTGGCCTCTGTCAATCGGCGTTATAGATATGGTGGATGGAATATTTTTTAATTTCGGCACTTACACTTTTCTGACATTTCTCCTTACACTTTACGGTTACATTGTAATAATTATTTTATCACCGGTATTTTTCAGCAACTGGAAGAATATTTTGCCGGATGATCTTTATAAGAGTTTTGTTTCAGAGGAATGAAATTGAAGAATATGAATTGCAGTATCTCACCTTATTTTGTGATCTTTAAAAGACTTTAAAACTATTTGTCATTCACATGTTACCCATTTACAATTTAAAATATTTAGAGAGTTTGTGTAATGAAGCAATGCCTGTTCAAAGTTCGGTTGTCATTAAATAGACGGCTCCTAAAATGTTTTCATTTTTGGCGTATTCATCCGCATCATTGAGTTCTTCACAAACTTTGTTGGATTCATTGAGATATTCGATTGACTTTTGAAAATCACCTTTCAGTCTGAAGATATCTCCCATATTATGCAAGCCCCTGGCGGTTACGGTTCTGTCACCTGTCAGGCCGGACACTTCGAGAACTTTTTCAGTAACAGGGATTGCTTCATTCAATCTGCCGGTAGAAGTAAGAGCGCTGCTTTGAAGCAAAAGAGCTTCAGATAACAGGGATTTTTCGTTCAGCTTTTCCGCTAATGCAATAGCTTCTTCAGTTAGTTCAATGGTTTTAACAGGCTGGTTATTTAAAGAAGCACGCGCTGTTTGAATGAGCAATGAAATGCCGGCGCTGTCTTCGGATTGACTGACTTCAGTATTTTTCTCCTGAGAGTTTATATATTTAATCAAAAATCTATTTAGAAGTGCTGGATTAAAAAGTGAAATTTAATATATTTTATTCGAAATTGTTGTGGAAATATTTGAACAGATATTAAGATTACTCCAAATAATGTAAGGACAATTAATGACTGTTCAGTATTACAATTATGAAGTGAGTAAATTTCTACTGTTTATTTTATACTGATTGTTTAAATTATATCAATAAAAACAGGAAGCGTAATGTGAAAAACTATATATTCAAATTGTCAGTTATCAATCTTCTGTTAACTTCTGTTAATCCTTTTTCCAGGAATACCTGCTCTGTTAAATATACAATTACCATAATACCTGATACACCGGCCAAACCTCCTAACAATTTAATTAAATTGATACGAATGATCTTATTAAAATTAAAATAATTGTCATGAAAAAAAATTTTTGTTCAATATTGATTTTAATATGTTTATTGAATTCTTCCGTCTCCGTATCACAATCAGGTTGGTTCTGGCAGGATCCCTATCCCACAGCTGAATATTTGTATTCAACAAAATTTATAAATCAGAATACCGGATTTGTGATCGGGAGTTCAAATACTATTCTAAAGACAACAGACGGCGGGATAAACTGGATATCGGTTTCACCTGTAAATTATAACATGACCTACTACTCAAGTTTCTTTTTAAATGAGAATACCGGATTTATTTCAGGAACTCAGAGCTACATTTTAAAAACCACGAATCAGGGACAGACCTGGAATTCCTTTGAAACAGGGAATACATATTCCAACAGTTCGATCTATTTTTTAAATGCAAATACAGGCTGGCTTGCAGGAGGCTGCGGTACTATTTCAAAAACAACTAACGGCGGGGTTAACTGGCAAACAATGATTACAAGCTGCGATTCTTATTTTTCCGGAATTCGGTTTATTAATTCCCAGACAGGATGGGCTGTTGGTTATGTAACCGGTTTTCAGACTTACCGCGGATTAATTTCTAAAACAACTAACGGAGGAAGTACCTGGGAAAGACAATTTATTGATATTGATAATTCCAATTACAGAGTTGTTTATATCAGAGACACCAGTAACATATGGGTTGCAGGTGATAACGGTAGATTGTTAAAATCCACAGACGGCGGAGCAAACTGGATTATTCAAAATTCATTCACAATTTCTTATTTATTTGATATTCATTTTGAAGATGAGAATAAGGGATGGATTTCATCAGGGTCGGGTAAAATTTTTAAAACCGATAACGGAGGCGCTAACTGGATGCAAATTTATTCAGGAACTACGGAATCTATTTACAAATTTTCGTTCACTGAAAATAATTTTGTTTACGCCGGCGGCAGCGGCGGTACAATATTAAAATCAAATGACGGAGGTAATTCGTGGACGAAACTGAATAAAAGAATTGGCGGAGTAAACCGTTCTGTTTGTTTTACTGATCAAAATACCGGGCATATTGCCGGTCTTTATGGGTTGTATCTGAAAACAACAAACAGCGGAGCTGACTGGATTTACAACGACATAGGTTTTAACTCCAGTATGTACGATATAAATTTTGTTGATCAAAATACAGGATGGATTGCAGGTGAAATTAATTCCTATATTTTGAAAACTACTAACGGAGGAGAAAACTGGTTTTCCAGACATAAGGGACCGGGAGGTGTAATGCACCGATCATATTTTCTGGATAACAATACCGGATGGTTTATGGGAGACAGCATAATGAAAACAACGAACGGTGGTGAAAACTGGCAATCACAATTCTTACTATCAGGGCAGGATTTATTTGGTATGGATTTTATTGATCCGAATACCGGATGGGTTGTCGGCGGTCAATTTCCCGGTAAGATTTTTAAAACTACTAATTCAGGAGATACCTGGGAAGAAAAATTTAGTCAGGACTTTACTTCTTTTAAAGATATAAAATTTTTTGATCATAATACCGGATACGCTTTCGGAAGCAAGGTTTATCAGACAACTGACGGAGGTGATAACTGGATCATTATTAATAATTCATTTTTTACAAGAGTCTATTACATTAATAACGGGACTTTCTATGGCATCAGTACAGGAAGAATTTCCAAAACAACTGATACCTGCAAGTCATGGATCTCACAGCCAATCAATACCGGAGCTGCATTTTTCGGATTACATTTTATTAATGAAAGTACAGGCTGGGTCGCAGGTAACGGGGTAATTTTAAAAACAACAAGCGGCGGATTAACAAATATTAATAATATAGTTAATGAAATGCCCAACGATATTAAACTAAATCAAAACTACCCGAATCCATTCAATCCCAAAACTGTAATCGGATATACTTTAACCGGAAATCGTAATGTGAATCTGAAAGTTTATGATGCCCTTGGAAAGGAGATCATTACTTTAGTAAATGAAAAGTAAAATGCCGGAAGCTATTCAGTTAATTTTAATGGTCAAGGTTTGCCCAGCGGCGTTTATTTTTACAGACTGGAAGCGGGGGATTATGTTGAGAGTAAAAGAATGATTTTATTGAAATAAAATTAATTATCCGATTTTAAAATAAATATTTACTGATATGAAAAAATCAACAATGATAATAACATACATTACCGCATGCATTATTTCTTCAGGTATCTGTTATTCTCAATATCAGATTGAATGGATCAACCCTTACCCCAATAATCTGTCATTGACTCACTTCAATATGACAAATTCTTCAACAGGTTATATTCTGGAACACGATATTTATTTTTCAAGAATATCAAAGACTACAGATGGCGGTAACTCCTGGATTGTAAAAGACTCTTCCAGATCATATCTGACGGGATTGAATTTCCTGAATTCAAATACCGGAATTGTCAGCTCAGCAACAAGAATATATAAAACTACAAACGGCTTGAACTCTAACCAACCAATTCTAACTTTCCAAGACAGTTATATCTATAAATCTCTCTTCTTAACTCCGATGGAAGGCTATACAATTGGATATCTGCCTTCACCTTTTGGTCTTGAAGGATTTGCATTGAAAACTCTAAACGGCGGAAACAACTGGCAATCATTCCTCGGGCACAGCTTTGATATTGTTTTGGGAATTACTTTCTATAAAGGAATTGGCTTTACGTTTGGAGTAGATTCAAATATTACTAAGTTTTTCTGGACAACAGATAACGGTGCAAGCTGGGCTTCAAAAAATTTCGGATTTTCACCGGGTCAGGTCAGGGGATATGCGATGTCAGATAGTGTAACCGGATTTTTAATCGGAAGAAACATAGTTTACAGAACTACAGATCAGGGAATAAACTGGCATGAACAAATTAGAACCGATGTTAATCTTAACAGCATTGGTTTTTATAACAATACAGGAATTATTATTTGTGATACAGGCTGCTATTATATGAGCAATGACAGAGGATCTTCGTGGACTTTTTACAATAATGTTAATTCTATTAATAATTTGTTGTCTGTATCTTTCCTTGATGAGAATCAGATATGGATCGGCGGTACGGGTGGTTCCGTATTTAAGACAACAAATTCCGGACAGAACTGGCATTCAAATTCAAGAAATATTCTGAAAAATAATCTGAGTAAAGTCGAAATAGTGGATTCGACAGTTTATATAATAGGACAGCCCGGTGTAATAATTAAATCAACTGATTTAGGAAAACATTTCGAAAAGCAAAATACAAACTCAACATCTACTCTGACAGATATTCAATTCGTTAATGAATCAACCGGTTTTGTTTGCGGTAATCAGATCTTTCTGAAGACAACTAACGGAGGGGTGAACTGGCAAAATATTAATACCGGATTAGCGGATCATTATTTTAATTTATCTTTCATAAATGAAAACACAGGATGGATAGGGTCAAGATACGGTAAATATATGAAGACAACTAACGGCGGCGAGAACTGGCAAATCATGAATTTTATTAATAACGAATTTATAACTGAAATTTATTTTATAGATGAGAATACCGGATGGGTTGGAACCAGCGGGATAGAGATATTTAAAACTAGCAATGGGGGATTAAACTGGTCACTTCAGTTTCAACTTCAAAGTTTTTCAATGATAAATAAAATTAAATTCCTAACCCCGGAAATAGGAGCTGCAGTTTCTGATGGTTCTGTATATTTGACAAAGGATGGAGGCACTAACTGGAGTCGGAATAACAATTTCGGAAATCATGATCATGAAGACATAGACATTATAGACTCTAATAAAGTTATATTCACGGGAGGTTTTGGTACTGTATTTTATACTGATGATTTTGGAGAAAACTGGGATCATATTGATCTATATTCTTATTTATCGCTGGGGGGAGTAAAATTTATTAATGAAAGTTCTGCTATTTTAACAGGATCCGGCGGAGCGATATTTAAGCTCATATTGGATGACCAAGTAAATGTAAAAAATGTTTCCGAGCTAATCCCGATAAGTTTTTCATTACACCAAAACTACCCGAATCCATTCAATCCCAAGACGTTAATCGGATATACTTTAACAGGAAATCATAATGTGAACCTTAAAGTTTATGACGCCCTCGGAAAAGAGATCATTACTTTAGTAAATGAAAAACAAAACGCCGGAAGTTATACAGTTAATTTTAACGGAGAAAGTTTATCCAGCGGTATATATTTTTACAGACTTGAAGCAGGGGATTTTGCAGCAACAAAAAGAATGATACTGATCAAATAACCAATTAGCAAAAAATTATGAAAGCCGGTAGATCAATTTTTATTTTTGTTATTATCATATTTTTTAATACCTCTCTCTTTAGTCAATGGATCTATTTAAATCCATTACCAACCGGTGAAAACATTATTAATGCAGAATTTATAAATGACAACACCGGATATATCTCAACTATTACATTCTCAGTTTATAAAACTACTGATGGCGGTAATACCTGGAGTAATACATGCTTGCTTAATATGCTGAGATCCGGAAATGACTGGATGAAGTTTGTCAATGAATCCACCGGTTTTATAAGCGTCGGATCTTCAGATGAAAACAGAATTTATAAAACCACAAACGGAGGCTTTAACTGGTTCATCTCAGCAACTATCGGTCAGTTTCAGGTTTTATGGGACTGTAATTTCATAAATCAAAATACCGGTTACTTCATTGGAGGAAGCAAACTCTATAAAACAACGAATACCGGGAACAGTTGGTTTGAAATATACAATTTCGTTTCCAATAATATTCTTGTTGTAAAATTTTACAATGAAAAATTTGGAAGCGTTGCCGGGATTGCAAGTCCTCCGGGCGGAAGGAATCTTTATATGACCTCTGACGGGGGAATGAGCTGGAGTTTAAATTCATCTCTTCATGCTTTGAATATCAGTTATATCGATTCCAGTCAGGTCTGCATCATTAATGATTCTTCAAGAACTTACAGGAGTACGAACGGAGGATCAGGCTGGACACCGCTTGGTATTTCAGGGCAGAGCGAATCTCCCTTATTGTACTTTGAAAATAGTATGACCGGTTACACAAGTAATTCATATCCATACGGTTACTCATACCTTTTGAAGAAGACTACTAACGGAGGAGTAAACTGGTACAATGCAGTTCAGTCTGTTCTAAAGCCAACTAATATAATTGAGTTTACTCAGAATAATCTTTTTTCTGTAGGAGGCGCCGGATTCATTTCTGTTTCAGAAGACAAGGGAATGAACTGGTTTTTAAAAAACAATTCAATGATCGAAAATATCAGGAGCATTTATTTCCGAAATGAAAATTCCGGTATAGTTTCCGGAAATAAAATTCTCAGAACAGAAAATGGAGGCGGCAGCTGGGATACTGTTTTAAATCTTGATTCGATTAGAATTCTTCATCTTCAATCTCCTGATAATTTAAATTTATATGCAGCCTGTTCAAATGGATATTTTGCACGCTCAGACGATTTCGGGAATACCTGGACATTTTTAAGTACGCCGGATAATGTAGATTATACAAATACCATGTTTGTAAATAACAACACCGGGTTTATTTTTAAATATAATTCAAATTCATTTTACAGAACATCTAATAACGGTAACTCCTGGACTTTAGTAACCGCATTACAAAATGTTAAAGATGTTTCTTTTGTAAATTCAAATACCGGCTATGCAATCAGCGGGTCTGCCAATTCGCTTTATAAAACCACCGACAGCGGTATCTCATGGAATGTTAGTTCAAATTTGCCCTGGAATGGTCAGACTTTGTTAAACATCCTGTTCAATGATGAAAATACCGGATTCCTGAGTATAAATTATCAGTGTTCACAAGCCGGTTATTGTTTTGCAATTTACAGAACTACAAATGCAGGAGTAACCTGGGAACAAACACTTGTAAGAAATATATATTCAGGATCAGGATTTAAATTACAAAGAACAGGGAATAATATTATAACAGCTCAGTATGGAAATAACGGATTAAAGTCTGCGGATAACGGAAACACATGGAGAAATATTATTTTTCCTTACACAACTGAGGTTGATATTTTTTTCCCTGCTGAACAAACCGGTTACATGGCAGGAAATAATGTTATAGGGAAGATTCTAAATGGCGGAACAGTATCAGTTAACAACGAAAATACAAATCTTGTCCGAGAAGATTTTCATTTATCACAAAACTACCCGAATCCATTCAATCCCAAAACGGTTATCGGATATTCATTAACAGGAAATCGTTATGTCAGCCTGAAAGTCTATGATGTTCTCGGAAAAGAGATCATTACTTTAGTAAATGAAAAACAAAACGCCGGAAGTTATACAGTTAACTTTAATGGAGAAAGTTTTCCCAGCGGTATATATTTTTACAGACTTGAAGCAGGGGATTTTGCTGAGAGTAAAAGAATGATTTTATTAAAATAAAAATTCATTATGCGAACATTGATTTATTTTTTACTGGCAGTCCTGATCTATTCAGGTGATCCCCAATCTGTTTATTCCCAGTCTAATTATCACTGGAGAGCTGAGAAGCGGTTAACGGAAAATTTTTTCGATACCAATCCTCAGTTTATGAAGGTTAAGTTTAATTATTTCCATACATATAATATTGAGACTCTGATATTTGAAAGAAGAATAACAAGTTCGGATTCTGTTTCAAGGATCTGCATTGTTAAAGTGGACACAGGAGGTCTGACAGGCGATCCCGTTTACCTTTCAAGCGGAGAATTTGATGACACAAATCCTTATGTATGTATATGGGATTATTATTTTACCGGTCAGTACAGATACGCCTTTGCAGTCTGGGAGAGCAAAAGAATTACAGGTTCACATATTGCAGGAGCTTTTTATTCCGCTGACATGGGCTGGCATGAACCTTTCATTATAGATTCTTCCGCTGATTGTCATAATCCAATTGCAGTAGCAACTGACAGTATAAATTATTCCGTAGTATTTGAATCTTCGGGAGAAATAATTTACAAGGAGATACAGGCAAGAACCGGAAGTGTCAGTTATTTTTATAATCTCACTTCACAGGATACATCATACTGTAAATCTCCGCAGATCTCTGACAGAATTGAAAATGTAAAAAAGCAGGTGAGCTATCAGAGAATGAATTCCGACAGTACATACTCTGTATTGAAAAGAAACCTGTACAACGGTAATATATGGAGTGAGCCTGCAGTAATTGCCGGAAATGGTGACAACCGGAACAGGGGTTATATACTTTCATATACAGACGACGAGCCGTCTTTTGAATCAGATTTTTCCGGTAAGTGGAATATTTATGGATTTTATTATAATACGCTTTACAGTATTCCTGAAGCAAACGACAGCGCGGACAATACTTCGCTTGTAAGATTCTTTAATAATCAGATCACACTGAACGGATCTCTTTATTCAGATGCCTTTGCTTACAGGGAACATTATCTGAATCAGGACAGAATAATTTTAAAAAGTCTTTACTTTCCAAAGGACACAGTTATGCTGAATGGTAATGCCGGCAATACAAAGATGACTATCAATAATGGTTTAACTTATCACAATTATAATTATTTGATCTGGGTAATTTATAATAAAGATTCATCCGGAAACAGCAGTTTGTATGGCAAATCCGTGCAGGTGTATAATACCGGTATTTCAGGATCCGGTGATATTATCCCCAAAGATTTTTCATTGTCACAAAACTATCCCAATCCTTTTAATCCCAATACAGTCATTGGTTATACAATAACCGGAAATCATAATGTGAACCTGAAAGTTTTTGATGCTCTTGGAAAAGAGATAATTACTTTGGTAAATGAAAAGCAAAATACCGGAAGCTATACAGTTAACTTTAATGGAGAAGGTTTGCCGAGCGGGATATATTTTTATAAACTTGAAGCAGGAGATTTTTCGGAGACTAAAAGAATGATCTTGTTAAAATAATTATTAAATTATCATGAAAAAAATCTCAGTCTTAACTTTATTAATATATATAACTGGTATTGAGATGCTGATTGCTCAAAGCGGTTGGATTCTAAAACCGGGCGGTATAACTTTCGATTTGAGATGCACTGTTATGCTGGACTCCCAATATTCAATTTGCGCGGGCGATGGGAACATTGTTTTAATTTCTTCCAATGGTGGTTTTAACTGGCAGCAAATCCCGGCAGGAAATGATTTAATGCAGGATATTGATTTTATAAATGAGAACACAGGATTTATACTCAATTCCGATTACATTATTAAAACAACAAATAAAGGACTTAACTGGACATACATCGATGCCGGTCCTTACAATAAAACCAATATTGATTTTATCAATGAAGATACAGGATTTATATCAGGAACGGATGGAGGAGATAATAGTCCTGTTGCATATGTAAAGAAGACAACAAATGGCGGATTAAACTGGGATCATAATGCGATGCTGGATATCGGCGCTGCACGAGATGTTAAATTTTTTAATCCTCAAGAAGGTGCTGCCTTTGTCTGCAACAGACTTCATATTACAACAAATGGCGGAGTAAACTGGAGCCGGACCCAATTTCCGGAAGGGTGTTTTAATTCAATATACAGCTTTAATTTAAATTCTCATTTTAGTTTTAGCAATCTCGGGAAAATTTACATGACTGTAAATGCAGGAGTAAATTGGACTGAACAAAACTCAGGGACTACTAAACATATTTTTAATTCTTTCTTCACAGACAGCGCTAACGGATATGCAGTTGGTGATTCCGGTCTGATCTTAAGAACTTCGAACGGAGGCACAGACTGGACAATTCAAAATTCCAATACAAATAAAAAGCTTTTCGATGTTTATTTTTTTAACAGGGATGTAGGAATTGTAGTCGGCGAAGACGGGACAATTTTAAAAACAACCACTGGCGGCCTTACTTTTGTAAATTCAAATACAAACGTCATCCCGGATAAATTTTCATTGTCTCAGAATTTTCCCAATCCGTTTAATCCGACTACTACCATTCACTATTCATTATCCGAAAATAGTTATGTAATTTTAAAAGTATATGGTATACTTGGAAATGAAATTACAACATTAATTAATGAACGACAAAATGCAGGAAACTATGAAGTAACTTTTGACGGAAGTGATCTTTCCAGCGGGATTTATTTTTACAGACTTGAGGCGGAGAGTTTTGTTGAGACAAAGAGGATGATGCTTTTGAAATAGATGATAGTTGATTTACCGACGAAGGTGAAGTAAAGAGAATGATTTTAAAAAGTGAAGAAATATATTTTATAATAATGCCAGCTTAAAATTGCTTAAATCTATATATATTTAATACTCAAATGAAAAAATCACATTGCAAAATTATCCGCCCGGTATTTGTTTTCTATTCTTTATTCTTATTTACTAATTGCTCTAGCCAATGGGTTAATATGCCAAATGGAGGACTCTTTACAACTGTACAGGCGTTAGAGCATACCGGAACTGGTATAATTGCCGGAACTTCCGGTAGGGGGGTATATCTATCTACAAATAATGGTTTAAACTGGGTTCAGACTTCCTTAACTAACAAAACTGTTTGGTCATTAGCAGAAAATGAAAATTATATCTTTGCTGGAACAGATTTAGATGGTGTATACTTATCTACGGATAAAGGTTTTAATTGGACTCAAACCTCTTTAAACATCGAAACGGCATTGTCCTTAGCGGTAAAAGGAAATTATGTTTTCGTGGGAGATGCTTCTCTTGGAACAGGTGGTAGATTATATCTGTCTACAAATAACGGTGCAAGTTGGAATCAAACTCCATTAAACGCTTATAGGATTTTCTCTTTAAAAGTTAGCGGAAATTATATCTATGCCGGCTGTTTCTTTGGTGCATATTTATCTACAAATAACGGCACAAGCTGGGTTCAGACTTCTTTGCATGAAACTGTTTTATCTTTAGAGGTAAACGGAAACAATCTTTTTGCCGGTACCAATTATGGTGGTGCCGTATATTTATCCACAAATAACGGTACAAGCTGGACTCAAACTGCTTTAAATAATCGAAGGATTTTTTCTTTAGCTCTGATCGGAAGTATTATCTTCGCTGGCACAGCCGACTCCGGCGTTTATGTATCAAATGATAACGGAACAAGCTGGATACAAAGAAATGAAGGTTTACCACCAAATGTAGAAGCAGATGCTTTATGCATTCATAATAATTACATTTTTCTCGGCGCATGGGGTTATGGCATTTACAGGAGACCACTTGGTGAACTTGTAGAGATTAAACCAAGTTCATCAGAAATACTAAAAGAATTTTCGTTATCGCAGAATTATCCGAATCCGTTTAATCCTGTAACCGTTATCCGTTATTCGTTAATCGAAAATGGTTTCGTCAATTTGAAAGTGTTTGATGTAAGGGGAAATGAAATTGCAACATTAGTTAATGAAAAACAAAATGCCGGAAGTTATGCGGCAGAATTCAACGGAGAAGGTTTACCCAGCGGAGGGTATTTTTATAAACTGGAAGCGGGTGAGTTTGTTGAAACGAAGAGAATGATACTTTTGAAATAGTTAATAGTTAACAGTTAATAGTTAGTATTTTGCAGTTTATTTAATAGGCAGTCATTCGAAAGTTATAAATGATTTATCGATACTGTTTCGATTGTCTGTTGACAATTGAGAATTAACAAATCAAGACTCAGAATTAACTATTAACTATTAACTATTAACTATTAACTACAAAGGAGTAAAGTTATGAAAACATTTTTTCTATTTGTGTTTATCTGTTTTTTTGTAACAATAACAATTACGGCGCAGGAACAAAAAGTAAATCTGTACGATCCGCCTGTTCCGTTTCAGGGTAATACAGATTGGGGAACTGATTATCTTGTCAGCGGCAGTGAACCATTCGGAAGACCTTCCGGCATTTATAGGAATTCTACCGGTACGATTTATGTCTCGATACCCGACACAAACATTTCTCTTCCGGGAGCTGACGAAGGATTAGTGATCCTGTCATCAACCAATAACGGAGCAACCTGGATTCAGGAGATAGGAATAAGTCCTGCAGTTGTCATTTCTAAAACCAAAATGATCAGCGCAGGTCCGGACTCGTTGTATTGCTTTTATCTGGTAAATGGTTTTGTATACTCTCTGAACGTCGTCAACGGCAGTTTAAATCTTTTTACAAATTATACTAATGTCAGAGATTTTGATGTTACAAGTTCATCAACAGGAAGTCTATATCTTATAATAGATCTGTACACTAATAATCAGGTAAGAATTTTTGGTTCTGCAAACGGAGGCGTAAACTGGGGCGGGGAATTATTTCTTTCGGGAAGTGCAGCCCGTCCGGGAATATCCATGTCGGCAACGGGAGATACAGCGGTAATTAATTATTACGGCGGACCATTTACAGATACATTAAGCTCTGTAATCAGAAATGTGCGGTACCGTGAAACCGCTCCGGGAACGATCGCAGTTACAGGCGCATTCACATCACCAATACCTGCAGGAATTCCAAAAGATCAGTTTGAGACAGTACGTTACGGAGGGAATACCTGGCTGTTTTATTCTGAAGGAGCTCCCGGAAGTATGGATATCAAATGCATTTACAGTTCAGATGGGGGCACTGTATATGGCGCACCGTTCACAATCGGCTCAATGCCCGGAAGGGATGAATTTTGGTTTGATGCAAAATATTCTTCCTTAAATCCCGGAGGAGTTGGTTTAATATATTATTCCGATAGTCTGCAGGCCGGGCTTCCCACTAACAGTTCAGATAAAATGTATTATACTTCAGCTCTGAATACCGATCCGCTTAATTTTGCAGCGCCGGTTCATTTCAGTGATCATCCTCCTGTATATTCAGCAAGAGAATACATCCCGACATTAATTGAATATTACGATGCGGCAGGAGATGCAGGCGCAATATGGGTCGGAGCGGACGGATCTAACACGGGAATATACTTCGACAGACTTAATACTATGACAGGTATTACACCAATTGGATCAGAGATACCATTTACTTATTCTTTAAGTCAGAACTATCCCAATCCCTTTAATCCCGTGACGAATCTGGAATTTGCAATATCGGACTTAGGATTCGTTTCATTAAAAATATATAATATATCCGGATCTGAAATTGTAACTTTAGTAAATGAAAAACTTTCACCGGGAAGTTATAAGTATAAGTTTGATGGAAGCAATTATGCGAGCGGAGTTTATTTTTATAAACTGGAAGCAGGTGATTTTGCTGAAACTAAGAGAATGATATTACTCAAATAATAAAAATTTTTATCATGAGACATACTACCAAAATAATAATTGTTTTAATCATATGCATTTTAATTACTGATGCAAGTAATGGGCAAACCAGTTGGTTCTGGCAAAATCCTTTACCTCAGGGGAATGAGTTAAAAGCGGTAAAATTCATTGATCAAAATACAGGTTTGGCAGTTGGAATTAAAGGAACAATAATTAAAAGCACTGATGGAGGATTAAATTGGGTAAACCTCAACAGTGGAACATTTATAGATTTAAATAATCTTGTATTTATTTCTTCTGATAATATTATTGCAATTGGTGCAAACAGTATAATTTTGAGTTCTAGCAATGGAGGATTAAACTGGTCAATAAATCATTTAAACGATAACATTAATCTGACAGGAATTTGTTTTAATAACCAATCTACAGGATGGATAAGCGGGTTCAATAATTCAATTGGACATGGGATGCTTTATAAAACTACAAATGGAGGAATTAACTGGATCCTTAATTTTACTAGTCCTTATGATGATTATTTTATTAAAATTCAATTTATAGATGAGAATTCTGGTTGGGTTGGGGGCGGATATACTTTATTTAGAACTACAAGCGGTGGTAAAAATTGGAATCTCGTAAATAGTTTAGCATATGCAATCGATTTAACTTTCAAGGATACCATTGAGGGCATGGTTACAGGTGGGTATTCGCATGGCTCTTCTAATTATGGAATAATAAGAAAAACTACAAATAGTGGTTCCAACTGGTTAAATTCCTTTTCGTACCAGGATACAGTGTTGAATTCTATAAGCTTCTTTAATTCTTATACAGGATTTGTTGCAGGGCGGAAAGGTGGAATATTCAAATCAACAAATTACGGCGATAGCTGGTTTTCACTTCAAAGCAATACATATCATGACCTGAATTCAATTTACTTTTATGATAGTTTAAACGGTTGGTCTGTCGGAAAATCAGGAACTATAATTAAAAGTGAAGATGTAGGTTTAAACTGGGAATTAAAAAGTAAAGGGATCATAAATCTGATTGGCTTAGGTGCTTTCATTGATCAGAATACCGGATGGATTTCCAGTGCAGCCGGGATCATGAAGTCTACCGATGGAGGCGGACAATGGAGTTCAGTTTGGGATAGTATAAGCAATTGGAGTTATTATCCAAAATTTTTCTTTTTAAACAATAGTACAGGCTGGTTAACTTATTCAGCTGCAAAAAATGATAGATTTACGGTTTACAAAACGATTGATGGCGGGATTAATTGGATTTTTCAGAATATTTTTATAGCGGAAAATTTTTTCGAAAGCTATATTATCAATTCGATAAATTTCATAGATAATTATACTGGATTTATAGTAGGAACCAAAAGGTACTATCAGTGGCCTTTTGGATATTACTACATTGGTATGCTTTTTAAAACAACCGATGGGGGATTAAATTGGACTACCTCTCAACTTCCGGTAGGAATACCTAATGACATAAAATTTATTAATGTAAATACAAGTTTCATTGTAGGAACCGGCAAGATATTGAAAACTACAAACTCCGGATTAAACTGGATTTCAATACCGGGGATTTACGGCAATTTTTATAATTTTCTAAAAATTTCTTTTATAAATGAAAATACCGGTTGGCTATCAGGAGATGATAGAATTTGTAAAACAACAAATGGAGGGCTGAATTGGGTAGACCAATCTTATTTAAATATTTCGGGATTGCATTCAATGGTTTTTTTGAATGAAGATTTTGGCTGGGTTTGCGGTAATCAGGGAAAAATATATGCAACTTCCAACGGCGGCGTAAATTGGTTTAATCAACCCACACCGACTTATGAAAATTTATTTTCAATAACTTTTATTAATCCGAATACTGGCTGGGCAGTTGGTAGTAATGGTACAATACTTAAAACATCTTCCGGAATTCAAGTTGGAATTAATCAGTTAGAACAAAATGTACCTAAAAACTTTTTTCTTTCACAAAATTATCCAAATCCTTTTAACCCTAAAACAAAAATAAAATATTCAATAACATCTGCACAATACATCAGTCTTAAAGTTTATAATATACTCGGAAAAGAAATTACAACATTAATTAATGAACGACAAAATGCAGGAAACTATGAAGTAACTTTTGACGGAAGTGATCTTTCCAGCGGGATTTATTTTTATAAACTTGAAGCGGGTGATTTTTCGGAGACTAAGCGAATGATCTTGTTAAAATAATTATTAAATTATTATGAAAAAAATCTCAGTCTTAACTTTATTAATATTTATAACTGGTATTGAGATGCTGATTACTCAAAGCGGTTGGATTCTAAAACCGGTCAGTATAACTTTCGATTTGAGATGCGTTGTTATGCTGGACTCCCAATATTCAATTTGTGCGGGCGATGAGAACATTATTTTAATTTCTTCCAATGGTGGTTTTAACTGGCAGGAAATCCCGGTAGGAAATGATTTAATGCAGGATATTGATTTTATAAATGAGAATACAGGATTTATACTCAATTCCTATTACATTATTAAAACAACAAATAAAGGACTTAACTGGACATACATCGATGCGGGTCCTTACACTAAAACCAATATTGATTTTATCAATGAAGAAACTGGATTTATATCAGGAACGGATGGAGGAGATAATAGTCCTGTTGCTTATGTAAAGAAGACAATAAATGGCGGATTAAACTGGGATCATAATGCGATGCTGGATATCGGCGCTGCACGTGATGTTAAATTTTTTAATCCTCAAGAAGGTGCTGCCTATGTCTGCAACAGACTTCATATTACAACAAATGGCGGAGTAAACTGGAGCCGGACCCAATTTCCGGAAGGTTGTTTTAATTCACTATACAGCTTTAATTTAAATTCTCATTTTAGTTTTGGCAATCTCGGGAAAATTTACATGACTGTTAATGCAGGAGTTAACTGGACTGAACAAAACTCAGGGACTACTAAACATATTTTTAATTCTTTTTTCTTCATAGACAGCACATTAGGATATGCAGTTGGCGATTCCGGTCTGATCTTAAGAACTTCGAACGGAGGCATTGACTGGACAATTCAAAATTCAAATACAAATAAAAAACTTTACGATGTTTATTTTTTTAACAAGGATGTTGGGATTGTAGTAGGCGAAGACGGGACAATTTTAAAAACAACCACAGGCGGCCTTACTTTTGTAAATTCAAATACACACGTCATCCCGGATAAATTTTCATTGTCTCAGAATTTTCCCAATCCGTTTAATCCGACTACTACCATTCACTATTCATTATCCGAAAATAGTTATGTAATTTTAAAAGTATATGGTATACTTGGAAATGAAATTGCAACATTAGTTAATGAAAAACAAAATCGCGGAAGCTATAACTATCAATTTTCAACTGCTGATTTTCAACTGTCAAGCGGAATATATTTATATAAATTAATTACAAATAATTTTAGTGAAACTAAACGAATGATATTATTGAAATGAAAAAAATATTTATAATATTTCTGTCAGTTTATTTTTCTCAGGAAATATTGCACGCGCAGCTGCCGAATCACAATATGCAGTTCCTTGCCAATTTGAATCAGCATATTACTAATGATACTTATTCGGGCTGCTGGGGATATGTGGACAGTGCAGGAAATGAATATGCGATACTCGGTACTCATCTCGGAACCGCTTTCATTGATATCACTAATTCAGCAAACATTCACGAAGTTGATTTTGCGCCGGCGCCTGTTTCAGGCAGCGGTAATCACTGGAGAGAGATCACGGTGTATTCTCATTATGCATATGTTATTACCGAGCAGGCTAACAGCGGAATTGAAATATTCGATCTGCGGTATCTTCCGGATTCAGTTCACCGTGTAAACAGATTCATTCCGCCCAATCATACTTCAACGCACACTATCTCAGTGTCAGGTTCGTATTTATATTTGAACGGAGCGAATGCATCTTTCGGGCAGGGGATTACGATCTTAGACTTAAGCGTAAATCCGGAGCAGCCTGTAGTCAGAGGTTCATTGAATACACATTACGTCCATGACTGCAGAGTAATTAATGACACTATATGGGCTGCATGTCTCAGTAACGGCATCAGAATAATAAATGCCGTAAACAAAGATCAGCCGGTTTTTTTGAATTCTTTTACAACCCCTCCGCACAATGCAGCACACAATTCCGCTTTGACCAAAGACAGAAAATATATTTATACAACTGATGAAACTTCTACACCAACTGCCGGCACATTAAAGATCTATGACATTCAGGATTTAAATAATATTACTTTTATTAGAGACTGGCGGCCTACAAATATAACGACTTCACAGGTTCATAATATAGAAATTTACGGAGACACTGCTGTCATTGCGCACAGATCCGCAGGCATCAGAGTTCTGGATATTTCAAACCCTGTCAATCCCGTTGAGGTCGCATGGTATGATACATTTCCTTTGAATAATAATAATGCTTTCATAGGCAGCTGGGGAATTTATATGTTCCCTTCAAAAAAAATAATAACTTCAAATAAAGAAGACGGGCTGTGGGTCGTTCAGCTTGGAACGCCTTCTTCTGTCGTTGTTAATAATTCAGTTGCTGATAAGTTTAGTCTTTCTCAAAACTATCCTAACCCGTTTAATCCTATAACACATTTGGGATTTGGGATTTTGGAATTTGGGTTGGTTTCTTTAAGAGTATATGATGCTCTGGGAAAAGACGTTGCTGTACTTGTTAATGAAAAGCTTTCTCCGGGAATTTATGAAACGGAATTTGACGGAAGTAATTATCCGAGCGGTATTTATTATTACAAACTCGAAGCCGGAGAATTCAGTGAGGTGAGGAAGATGATTTTGCTCAGGTAATTTTTGGAACACAGAATTTTCATACTAGATTTAGCATTCGAAATTCGATAGTTTTGTAATAAGAAAGTTTTTAGAAAGGAGTAATAGGAAAATGAAAATTATTTTTCTTATTTATACTTTAATTTTGACTGGGCTTTTAAATGCTCAGGTCCCTCCTACACCTGTTCTGAATCCCGGTGAACACTGGACAAACTTATATTCTTTATCTTATGATTTCCAAACAAATGGAAGCCTTCGATATCTCGTACAGAACCCAAATAATCCATCTTCCTGGTGTGCAGTTTTGATGGCACAGCAAGATTCAAATACTAATCTTGGTTATCAGAGATATATTTATTATTCTTACAGCAGTGATAATGGTAATACCTGGACTTCAAATGTTTTGAACACAACATTCTCCTTCGGTTTTCCCTGTATCACATTAAAAGATAGCAGACCGGTCATTGCCTGTCACCGGCATTTCAACATCGGCTCATATATATTTATTGATTCTCTATTTGGCAGCAATAATTTTATGCAAATTGGCGGCGGATTTTCTACATTTCAAATATGGCCGCAAATTTCCGGTACTTCAAATGGTAATTTAGTAATGGCTGCTGCTTTTTCTGATTTTATATATGATGGTTCAAGAACGACATATAACGGTACAACCTGGACGGATTACCAAAATATGCCATTGATCAGCGGACCTTCCGGAAATTTTGACATTGCCTCAGGTCCTAATGGAAAAGTTGCTATTATAGGAACGGATTATGTTAATGAAACCAACAAATTAGCATGGTACCGGTCTGATAATAATGGGCTATCATTTGATGGTGGCTCTGTTATTTTACCTTTTGTAGTAGATGATGGTGATACATTATTTACGAACGTAGTTGGAGGATATCAGTCTGTTTATGATAATAATGGAAATTTACACATTGTATTTGCTGCATATAATTATAATCCGGAGGCTATATTTTTTAATTTCCGTACATATGCTTTTATAAAGCCTGCCATTTATCATTGGACTTCACAAAACAATTTAATTACTAAAATTGCATCCGTACAAAACATTGCAAACTTAACCGATACCTTAACTCAACTTGCAAAAGTCCCATTATGCCAGCCTACAGTTTCTTTGACTTCAAGCGGAAAATTAATTTGTGCTTTTACAACTTATCTGAGAGGCAATACGCAGATTGTTCAAAATGGAGATACCGTAAACACCGGTGAAATCTTTTACAGTATTTCAGTTGATAACGGTAATTCTTGGTCAGTTCCGCAAAATATTACAAATACACCTTTTATAGAGGAGAAGCATCCTTCGTTAACACCATTATCAACTACCGACAGTTTGAGAATTTTTTATATAAGAGACATGAAAGCCGGTGATTATGTGTATGAAGATTCCTGGGGAAAAGCACCTGTGTATGGGATTTTTTATAATCAACTCTTTAATACAATCCCTGCAACACCACTCTTAATAAGTCCTTTGAATAATTCAGTTTATCAATCTGTTACTCCTTTATTGGATTGGAATAATACTCAAGGTGCTGCTCTTTACCAAATTCAACTTTCACGTAATCTGGATTTTACAGAACTTATTTTAAATCAGTCAAATATAAATACCTCACAATTCCAGGTTCCAGTTTCAATTTTAAATTATGATTCTGTTTATTACTGGAGAGTGAATGCTTCCAACTCAAATGGAACCGGACAATGGTCTTCAACATGGCATTTCAGAACTATGACATTTCTTCCTCCTGCCCCCGTTTTAGTATCCCCGCCTTTCGGTGCAATTGGAATTTCATTGACTCCAAGACTGGACTGGAATGAAGCTCCAACTGCTGAAAGCTATCATGTTCAGGTTTCAATAGATTCAAATTTTGGAACTTCAATTATTGATCTGTCCAACCTGACTGTATCGCAATATATAATACCTGCTTCAACACTTTCTATGGATACAGTATATTACTGGAGAGTGAATTCAACAAATTTAAACGGAACAGGCGATTGGTCTCTGGTCTGGTATTTTAAAACGCTGCTGACAGATATAAATTCTGAAAATGAACAAATACCTGAACAGTATTATTTATCTCAAAACTATCCTAACCCGTTTAATCCTATAACACATTTGGGATTTGGGATTTTGGAATTTGGGTTGGTTTCTTTAAGAGTATATGATGCTCTGGGAAAAGACGTTGCTGTACTTGTTAATGAAAAGCTTTCTCCGGGAATTTATGAAACGGAATTTGACGGAAGTAATTATCCGAGCGGAGTATATTTTTATAAACTGGAGTCAGATGAGTTTGTTGAGACGAAGAGTATGATCTTATTAAAATGATTTTTTTTTATCTCAACATATATAGCATTCATTAAACTAAAAGTATGAATAAATTTTCTAAATTAGTAACTATACTTTCCCTCATCATACTTTCAAATAATTGTATTTATTCACAATGGAATATGTCCGTTAATTTAAACGGCGGACAGGTCAATCACTTACTGAATACAGGTCAGTATATTTTCGCGGCTACTTCTGCAAACGGTATCTACCGGTCTGATGATAATGGTGCTACATGGATTCAGAAAAATACAGGTCTTGAAAATTTTTTACTGGTTCAGACGATGTCTGCATGGAACAATTATGTTTACGCAGGCACTTCAGGCGGCGGATTTTTTTACAGCGCTAATTTTGGCGATGAATGGATCCAGTCAAATCAGGGAATAGGTCAGCTTAATATTAAAAAGTTAATGTCTGACAGCACAGGCGTATATGCGGGATTAATTTTTGCAGGCATTTACCGCTCGACTAATAGCGGTTTGAACTGGTCACGGTTCGCGCTTGGAGAAGGTGATCTTTTATATTCTTTTAGTTTCAGATCTGTAAATCTTTATATCGGACTGGAAGGGGGAATATACCGGTCCACAAACAGCGGCGTTAACTGGGCTGTATTCATTTCCGGACTTACTAATCTCAGTGTCCGTTCGGTTATACAGTCAGATGATAAAGCTTACTGCGGCACATTCGGCGGCGGCGTTTATTATTCTGATTTCGGAGGATCACAATGGCATCCGATGAATTCCGGTCTGCCGGATCCGGAAGTGAGAAATCTTTATTTATTCGGAACAAACTTGTTTGCAGCAATAGAAGGCAACGGCGTTTATTTTTTTAATCGGACTTCGGAAAGCTGGACAGAAATTAATCAGGGACTTACTGATACAAATATCAGCGCAATGACAGTAAAAGATAATTACATTTATGCCGGTACATCCGCCGGTAAGATATGGAAACGTCCTTTATCCGAGATCATCACGGGAATAAATCAGAATGTTTCTGAAGTGAATGATTTCCGGCTTTATCAGAATTATCCTAATCCGTTTAATCCTCTGACCGGAATATCTTTTTATATACCCGAAAGAAATTTTGTAACACTGAAAGTATTTGATAATACAGGAAGGGAAGTATCCGAAATATTTTCCGGCGTTTTATCTGAAGGAAAACATATTAAATACTGGAACGGTGAAAATCATTCTTCCGGGATATATTATTACACGCTTCAGTCCGGTTCGTTTTCTCAAACGAAAAAATTTGCTTTGATAAAATAAAATCTTTTCACCAGTAAATTTAAATCAGCAGAGTTGCAAATTTTTGCGTCTCTGCATTTTATTTAGGCACAAATATTTTAGTCTCAGGATTTATTTTTATTGAATCTGTTTAACAAACAATATATTCAAACCTCTCCGTGTACATTTTAGGAAATTATTGGGGCTTATAATTCTCCCAGTATATTCTTGGTGTTACAATCTTAGTTTTCTCAATTTCTTTTATTGTAAAATCTTTTGTATTTCCTGTAATTAAAAAATTTGCCTTTGACTCGATAGCTAATTCTAAAAATTTATTATCACTTTTATCTGATAAGATATCTAATTTCATTTCGGGTAAATACATTAAAGAAAAGTTTTCTATTTGATAAATTAATTGCTCTGCGTATAAATGAAATTCTTTAGTTGCAGAAAATTTTTTCCTGTTAATTACTCCGAGATACTCATCAAGAATTTCATGGGATAAACAAATGTTAACTTTTTTTTCAATTACAAGTTCTTCGACTATTTTCGACGGAATTCCGTTAGTGATCAGAGCTGAAACTATTACATTTGTATCAAGAATTATTTTTTGCATTTCTGTAGGCTTTTATTTCTGAGTTTATTTCTTCTAAACTCATATTTGAGAGCCCCGACTCTGCCGCTGATTTGCGGCTTTTTTTGATAAATTCTTTTGAAAGCTCGATTCTTATTTTATCTATTAAGTCACAAAATAATATTTCCTGCTTTCGAAAGCCGTATTTGTTAAAGTCATTTTCATTTATTTTTACGCTTAAAGTTTTCATTTATAATTTTTAAGTTAAAATAATTTACATAAATTCTAATCTAATTAGAATAGTTTTTATATTCCGTAAGGCAGCCCGTCAATTATCCGTGATCCAAATAACTAAAATAATCTATTTATATACATCTGCAACAATATAGATTTAAAAAACTCAAAATAAATTTAAAAATCCAATATTAAAAACGCTTCTTAAGAGTAAAGCACTTTACTACTTCATTCTCAAAGTGATTCATTAACTGGTTTTTAAAAAAAGGTCCCGAAGACTTTCCATAGTTTCCGGGACCGGGGGAGAATGATAGATTGGAAAATTATATCTATTTCAGAAGAGTCATTTTCTTCACACTGCTGAAATTTTGTGCATTAAGCTTATATATATAAATCCCGCTTGACAAGTCAGCTGCATTAAAATCAATTGAATAACTTCCGGCAGTTTTATTTTCATTTACTAATGTCTTAACTTCATTGCCAAGCACATCATATACTTTTAATGTTATAAATGAATTTACCGGAATATCAAAGTTGATTCGCGTTGATGGATTGAAAGGATTGGGGAAGTTTTGTGATAAACTAAATTTTTCCGGAACACCTATAATAACTTCGTTTGAAAGATTAAAGTATTCAAAGTTACCGTTGAAATCTATCTGCTTTAATCTGTAACTGAAATTACCTCTTATTAAACCTCTGTCTGTAAATACATAATTTTTAGTTTCGTTTGTTGTTCCGTTTCCGGTTACAAAACCAACTGAGATCCAGTTTTGCGAATCAGATCTTCTTTCAATTTCAAATCCTGAATTATTTATCTCGCCGGATGTTGACCATAATAAAGTAACATCATTTCCTGTAACATTTGAACTGAATGAATTCAGCTCAACCGGCAATGGATTATCGAATCTTATAATTCTTCCGAGTCCGTTAATTGGGTACATTGTAGAATCAATAACACCGTTTAGACTGTCATTATTATTTCCATTATCAATATAGTCGATCAATGCTTCCGTGTATGAAACAGGAAGACTGATAAATGGAAGACCTCTGAACGGATACTGATCGCCGCCGTTTGCAAGGAAGTTTAATGTTGCGATTGTAATATCTGCTCCCGGAATTACCACACCATTCTCAACGATCATTGTTCCGTTGTCAAGCTCAAGCCTTACAATCCTGCTACCAGGAGTAATGACATTTCCTGCATTATCTACCACCTGCGCAACACCCATTACATTGTACTGCATTTTGAAACCGCTGATCTGAGCAAATCTTCCGTCGAACTGGGCAACTCTTGAAACTGCATTTTCCATAATCTCTTTGAACTGTGTTCTTGGAACATTGGGTACAACCGATAAGAAATTTGCAAAAGGCAGAATGGAGAATGCATTTAATTCTGAAATATTTCCCGCCGGGATAACGCTGTTATTTCTGATACCGCCGCCATTTTGCAGAGCAACATCTACCTGTAATATTCCTGAAGAAGATTGTGTTATTAACTCATTTGCCTTCCATTTAAATGCATCAGCAATTAAATCGCCGAGATTTGTTTCCTTAGACCGAACATTATTTCTTACTCCGTCCAGGGGAACATTTGACTGTGCGATGATATTGTTTGCAAGACTGTTTAATCCCGCCTGTACAGGATTTACAACATCGTTCTGAAGTTGTGTATTTGGCATAACGGCATCAGGATAAGCACCTCCCGATACGCGGACAGGACCGCTTGATGTATCTACTGAGATAAGATCTCCGTTATTATCAAATTCACATATTAATTTACCGATATAATTATAATTACCTTCAGTTGTAATGATCGGAGTCGGAATGTTTTGTAAGTTATTTATCATAAGAGGATAAGAACCGAATACAACATCTCCCGGAACAAGCAAGTCTCCCGGATTTGCAAGAACTTCACTGCCGCCTCCCGCTATCATAAGATCAACGCCGGAAATTCTTCTGGCAAGCGCAGTGTCTTCCTGAATAGTCTGCAGGTGTCCCATGAAAATAATTATTTTTACACCGGCATTTGTTAGTGAATCAACTTTAGACTGAACGATTGAAACAATTGCGGTATCAACGGTCACATTACCCGGACTTGAAATAGAAGGAAGTCGCGGAGTTGTAACTGCAACAATTCCCACCTGTGTTCCATTGACATTTAAAACTACAGACGGTTTAATTCTTCCCGTATTGTAAAGCATTGCCAGACTGTCTTCACCTGCAAATCCAAGATTCGCGCTGAGCCACGGAGCCTGCGGGAGCGGCTGAAATTCTCTTATGAATCTTGCGAGAAGATCAGGTCCAAAATCAAATTCATGATTACCGATACATATAGCATCGTAGTCAAATGAGTTCATTGCAATTACATCATAGAAAGGCGTTCCGTAAGGAAGCTGCTGACTGAGATAAAACTCAGGACCCGCAAGAAAATTATCACCGGATGAAAGCATAATGGATGGAATGTTATTTGCATTCGCCTGGGCTCTGAGAGTATCAAGCAGCGTCTTGAATCTTGCAGCGCCGCCGAAATCCTGTAAAACCCCGACCCCGGCATTAATCAGTTTTGATTCACCGTCATTGTTATGAAGGATTTGTAATTTAAACTGTGAATTTGCATTTGTAGAAACCAGCATGCAAAATAAAATAAGAAAGCAAAATGCTTTAAAATGTTTTTGTCTGTTCATCTGAGATTATTGGTTTAATTTATAGATGTATAAATCTATAAAAATCAGTTTAAGTAAATCTAAACTAAAGGAAAGAAATTGTAAATGAATTGTAAAGAATTTGTAAACTTTTCATGTAATTGTAATAAAACACTCCGGGACTGTAATTAAATATTCCGGAAATGTAAATTTTTATATCAGAATTGAAAATAATTATCTTAGAATTGAAAAAAATTCTTATGGGATTGGAATAAATTAAATATAGCAGTAAAAAATCATTCGTTTAAGAAATGAGAATTGAAAAAATATAATTGAAAATTTAAAATTGATAATTGGAAGAAGTGCGACCTGGGGGGCTCGAACCCCCGACCTAATGATTAAGAGTCAAAAAAAGGAATTCGCATTAGTAGCAAAATAATGAATCCGTTTCAAAATTGCAGTATGTATAGTCTTTGTCACTCCTTATTTTCTGTAAATTCTGTGTATATCGTTCCCAAATCGTCCCCAGAATAATATTAAATTGATAATGTTTAACATGACTATTTCACCTAATATGACTTAACTATTTTTACATTTAGACTTCCATTTAGAAAATCTTGGATATCATCAGCTATTAATTTGTAGTCAATCTTAAAAGAATTTGCTTTTTCAAAACTTTCAAATTTCACAAATAATGATAAAATCTTTTCTTTGTGCTTATGAGGACAATTTGAACTTTAAGACCAACATCATAACTGTTGGTCTTTTTATGCTCAAATCAGATATGTTTACTGGATTATTAAGTTGATTCGCTAAATTTTGAATTCGTAAAGAATTGAACATGTGGGTATTTATTAAATCCTTAGTTGAAAAAAAATCTAGAAAAGAATATGGTGATCTGAGTTCAGGTGGTTCAGGCTTTTTAGGCTGGTTCATCATTTCATTTTCTTCTAATATCTCGAAACCATCTGGGAAATGTAATTTTATCCTTATATTATTTCCTGCGACATTTCCAAAATTGAATAAGTAAATTTGCAGATTTAAAACCGTTTCTTTAAGTTTTAGATACGAAACGTATTTGTTTAAATATTTTTCATACTCTGTATAGAACTGATGTAATTTTCTATTATAAATATCTATTTCTTCTTTTTTGTACTCCGGTGAAAATGATAGTTTGGAAATAGGGGTTGTAAGTAATTGGTTAATTTTTGAGATTGGAAATATTTTATTTTCCTTTTCCAAAGTTTTTGGTTGATATGCATCCTTAATTCTTCTTAAATAATCATCAATATAATTCGAGAAGTTTGTTGGTTTATTAAAATTACATTCTATAAAGTCCTTCTCATCATTGAATATTAATTTCAAATTTGGTTTTTTTTCCTTCATCTCCAAATTTTCCTTTTGCAATTGAACAATTACTTTTTCGTGTTCATCTAACTCATTTTCTATTCTATATTCTTCATTTAATCTTTTTACATCAATACCCAAGTTCTTTGCTTTTAGAATTAAACCTAAATCATTGGTGATTAAACAAACGTTAAAAGAATTTGACCTAAATTCTACAATGCTAGCCAATAACCTATCGTCAACATTAGTTTCTGACAATTTGTAATCTTCAAATACTTCCCTCGATGGCTCAATGGAAATAAATTCAATATTTCTATTGTCTATTTTACATTTATCCTGTTCTGATATTTTATAAAAGCGTTCTAAAATATTTTTTGCTCTGCCCCTTTGTTTCTTTGTAATACCTTTATATTTTAACTCATCTAACTCTTTCACAATACAAGGTGCAATTACATAATTAATGTCAGATTCAGGGAAAATCTCATTCCAATTAATTTCAGAAATAAACTTGAAATGTAAAAAAATATTAGTATCAAAGAAAACGGAAATAACTTTCTTACTCATCTCACAAATTTTAATGTATTATTTATTTAGGTTAGCTCTAATCTTCAAAATTATAAATCAATATATGAATTTACAACTATCTATATTACAAAAATAAATAACTTCTTATCCAAGTTCAAAGTAATACTAGATGAAATGAGAATTTAAAAGAGACATTAAAATAAAAGCCTAGTTTTAACTAGGCTATTCTTTAATCCGGTATAAGCTGTAGATAGATTTGTGTCGTCTCCAAACTTGTATGTCCAAGCAATGACATTATTTCAAAAAGTGGTTTTCCATCTTTACTCCAAAGACTTGCCCGCCTATGTCTTAAACTGTGATAACCCCAAGGATGCTGTTTGAGTTGTCGAATTTTCCGGTCCAAGAATTTTGGATATTCATTCCAATCTTTGAATACTCTTTCATCCTCCGGAAACATTTGCTTATCTAACCAATCCGGCTTCGGCACTTTTCTAGGAACACTATTTGAGTTATTACTTTTCCTTGTATATAAGATTACAAAAGTATTTCCTATGTCTCTACCTTTCAGGTTCAATGCTTCATTAATTCGCGCACCTGTTTCCAGAATGAAGTTAATCAAATCCTGTTGGGCAGATGTGCTGATATCCAAGACTGCCTGTATCATTTCATTACTAGGAATAAATTTTACTTTTTTGTCAATAGGATAGAACTCAATTTTTTTACAAGGGTTATATTCGCCTGAAAAGTTGAATAATGCTTTATAGCATCGAATCATCGCATTGACAGTATTAATTCCAAGCCTCTGAGAAGTATTTAATAAAAGGGCTTCGATGTCTATTTTGGAAATGTCTATTAGAGGAATATCTCCCATTCTATCTCGAAACAGTTTTAAGTACCTTCGGTTCTCGTTGTAGTAAGAAGTAGACTTCCGAGATTTGATATGATCCAATCTTAGATTGATTGCTTTAAACAACGTAATATCCTCTGATTCCTTTGGATGCCTTTGCCTGAAGTCTGCTTCCTGATATGCTTCTGCTTCAGCTTTCTTTGCTTCTCCTTTAGTGAGATAAATAGCATTGCATCGATAGATTTTCCCATTGAGGTCGAACTTGTAAAAGAACCTTTTTCCTTTCGAAAGAGCTTTCTGATAAATTGGCATTTCACTATAACTCCTTTCTTTTATTTTATTTTTTATATTAGTTTTGTAAATTGAACTGTGGAAAAAATGAAGTGTCAATTTTTAAGGTGGTAAGGTGTTTGTGACAATGTAAAGTTAAAGGTGTGTTGGGTAAAAAGGATGTTATGTCCAAGTACCTAACTGTCAAAGAAGTTGTTTTAATTCTTAATGAAAAGCGTTCTGAAAAGTGGGTGTATCAGCATAAGCATGAGATACCCGGCTTCTTCGAACTTGCCGGAAGTTACTTCTTTGACGCCGATGTTTTACAAGAGTCTTTAAAACAACGAACTCTTAAAAAGACAGCTTCTAAAAGACCGAAAGGTTATAACGACAACCGTCATAACCTTTAGTCAGTGATTCAAAAACGCCTGTATCGTGTATATTACCACGATGAGGCGTTTTAATTTTATGGATGTCCCAAGCCATTTCTTCTCGCACGCCTCTGAGCTTTGTTATAGCTTCGTTGATTAGTTCGGCGAGCTTGTCGGATTTTACGGGTCCAGTCCGGATTGGCATCATACGGTTTTTTATGTTTAATGCCGAAAACAAGACTTGTAAAGTTTCGTGCCCAGGGCTTCCAGCCTCTGTTACTATTTTGTCCCATTGTGTGCTCCTTTTTTTAATTTAATGGACACACAAAATTACTTATTCAATTGTAAAAGGACATTGACTTTGATTGGAGTTATTTGCCTTATTTTCTTTGGGAGGACTTATTTTGGACTTCGATTGTAAAAAAGAGAAAAGTCCGAAACCTGTGCAAGCATTTCGGACTAATTGCGGAAAGAACACACTATTTTTATATCATAAAAAATGATTATTCCAAAAATTCAACATAACGATCAATCATTAATAACTGCTTTCTCTATGCCGGTTAATTCTAAAATATTTGGAACTGGTCTTATTGTCCCTTGTTTAAAATATTGCTCAGCTACTATTGTACAGTCGATAAAAATATTGTTCGCAATTGCAAAAAACGGTTCTATATTTTCATCATCAGGCATGTATGAAACTGTATTATTTTCTTTTAAAAAATTTATACTTCCATGAGAAATTCCAGCTAATGTTGTGTATACCAGGTTATGAAAGTCCCCGTAGCCAGTTTCCTCAGCTTGTTCTTGTACTTTAGGCTTATAGGTTTTTTTAGTTAGATCACAAAGCATTTCTAAAGTCTTTTTTGGATCCTCAGGCCCTTCGACATTTATAATTCCCATGTTTATAGATTTGTTCAACATTCTTTTCATATCTTCTCCACCAATATTGAAATATATATCTGCATTTTCCTTACTTATTAAACTCCATCGCATCCATAATAACGTATGATACATTGATCGAATTAAATCAGATGCAGGTTCTCCATATCCATTTTCAACAAGCATAATATAGGCATCGAAATATTTTATCACTCGTACCAAAGAGATTAATAAAACAGTTTGCTGACTATTATTTTTATCGTGCATTTTAATTAATTGCTCCGCTACTCCTTTAGAATACAGACTCATCCGTTTAAATATCTCTAATTGTTCTTGGATTTCTCTATTCATACAGGATTATATAAAATTTTAATAATTATTCTTTTTATCAAAACAAATACTTGCAACTTGTTTGCTTTTCCATTTATCAACATTCAGACTTTCTTCTAAATTGACGCAGAGAGATAAATATATAATAGCTTCTCTTGTTAACTTTAATAGTTTCAAAGTTTTTCTATCAAAATCATTTTTGGATATAGACAGTGACAAATTATTTTTTAACTGAGTATTAGTATTGCTAATAAAGTTCTGTGTATCTCCTTCAATATCTAATACTTTCAAACATCTATGTTCCATATAATTTCTTATCTCAACTAATTTTTCAGCGTCTGGTTCGATAGTACTTTTAAAATTTTCTTCAAATAAATCCTTACTTAACCAAAAAAGTCCCCTTAAGATTAGATTTTGCTTTGAAAGAAGCTCATCTCTCAAATTTTTCCTATCTTTTTTAAACCAAATAGATTTGAAGCTCACGTTATGTAGTTCCATTGAAAAATTTAAGTAAGTATTTAAAAAAAATGCAATTTTATCGAAAATAGAATATATGCTTCGGTAAGCTAGTTTCTTTTTTTCAACTCTATGTGAATGTATAGAATGATCGAAGGTATTTAATAAATAAACTTCTTTGTCAGAAAAATTATCATAATCTACATCAAGACTTTCAAAAAAATAAATATCTACGGAAATATATTCTTGCTTTATTTGATTAAAGAAGTTATGATAGAATGCTCCATTATTTATTTCAACAACCATATCAGGTAATAGTAAAGGATCGTGAGCGACAATTGAATGTACCAAAGCTTCATTTAGTTCATTTAAGAATAAGCAATTGCTTATACACCACTGTCTGTATTTTTTTCACCCTCCTTAAAATCATCAAAACTGTCTTTAAATTTTAATTCCTCTTTAAGGAATTTGCTTCCAATTTTTTCAATTTGATCAATTTCTCTTAATAGACCTTCTTTTGCTTCCTCCGTTACCTTCCCCGCTAATGCTTGCTTACATAATTCATATGCACATCGTACAAAAATAATTTTATGTCCTTCATCATATAGAGAATGAGATGCATGATAAAACAAACATCTACTTTTATTAGCTAAGGCCATACTAAAATTAGGAATTATCTTTAAAGCCTTATCCCAATTGTCCAATGCTTCTATAAATCTACCAACAGTATTAAATGCGTTACCGAGATTTGTATAAATTTGAGCCAATAAAGTTTTATCTCCGACTTTGTAATCAAAAGAATTTAATGAGACTCTTAAACAATATATCTCGTTTTCCAATTCTTCTTGAACCCAACTCCAGAGATCTACTCTTTCATTATATTTGAATTTGTAGGCATCACTCCACGCTACACTTAAATTGTAATAATAAAAACTTTTATTTGAATTTAATTTAAATATGGGATTATAATTTTTATTTAACTCAAGAACTCTATTTGTCCCTTCAATTTTTTGCAACACATAAGATATTTCAGTTAAATTTACAATAAATAATAATATTTCTTCTTCACTCAAACCGTTAAAGGAAGTTGTTTTCATCAACTCGTAATATTTCTGCAAAATGTTACTCAAAGTTTTGATCCGTCTACTAGCTTCTTTAAGCAAAACTGGCTTTAACTTATTTAAATCTACAAACAAAGAATTTAATTTATTTTCCAGATTATCTTTAAATGTAACTTTATTGGAGATTTTATTAATTTCTAAATACATTTTTAAAATACTGTTTATGTTATTAGAAATTGTCCATAATATTACTTTAATATAAGAGTCTGGATATGAGTCAAATACTAAAGCTAAAATTTTTTTTTCGTCTTCTATTATATTTGTTTGAGTGATAACTATATTGGAATGGGAGAACAATTCATTTATTGAATCTTTTTGTCTTTTAATTTCGGATGAAAATTGTGGATAATTGAATTCTATCCATTCGTAGGCAATCTTATATAACTTTTTGTTTGGCTCAAGACATCCTTTTTCATTAATTCTACCAAATTTGCTTTCTTCAACATGAACTAAACTGTAGCAAGCCAAAATGCTCGATTCCAACGATTGTCTAATCATCATGTTTGCTTGAATAATATGTCTCCTAATAATTGAAAGTACTGCTAAACAAAATCCATTACTAAATTGAGAAATAAAATTTGAAAAACTTTTGAATCTGGGGAAAAGTCTTAGCACATCTTGTTAGAAATAAATATTCATTACATAACCTATACACCTCTCCAAATTGATTCTCTGCATGTTGAATAAGTACATTTTCTTGCTCAGAAATTTCCCTGATCATTAATTTTAATATTTTTATTTTTCAAAGTACCTTTATTAGATATACCTTATGAATTTAAGTATATAGATTTGATAAAACAATTCATCATTTATTTATTATTAATATTTAATTGAAATTATCCAAGTGAACTTTTAAATCAAAGTTGTATTAGGTAAATCTGTGATAAAATAAATTAAGAACTCATTGTAGCTCTTAATTTTTTTTATGCGGAAAAAATTACAGAGAGATTTGTTTGATCGGGACAGCTATCAGCCTAGACTTCCTTTTGATACACTTGACTCGAAAAATGATTTTCCTCTAAGAATTCTTCATGAAATGTTTATTAAGTTTAAATTGTATGGAGCAGGAAATTCAAATGCAACAATTAGGAAGCATCGATACTACTTTGGATTGCTACTTAAATTCAATAACAAAATCAAATTGGAGGACTTAACAGAAGTTACCATCATAAATTTTTTGGAATACCTAAACACTCGTGAAAGAAAAATCGGAAATCAATACGTAGTTAGAGTGTACAAAAATTCCAGTATCGCAATCGTAAGAAGTATTCTAAATATATTCTTTAATTGGTTACTTGAACGCAACTACATTAAAGTTAATCCACTTGAGAAAATTCCATTACCAAAAGCTTCATACACTGATAGGCGGGCATACAGCCCTAAAGAATTTGAAGCTATTTGTTATGCGATTAACACAAGGATTCAATGGGCTAATTTATTGATCAAGAAACGCAACATCGCAATAATAATGTTTTTGGCTTTGACCGGTGTAAGAAAAAGAGGAGTTAATTAGCTTACAATTGTCAGACGTTGATATGTTTCGTAGATTAGTGGTAGTTAGGCAGAAACATCCAAATCAAAACGGACAAGAATTATTCCAATGAATCCGATTCTAATTTCATACTTAGAGGATTACTTAAATCAGCGAAACCACCTGTTTACTCTATTCTTATGGGTGTCAGGGTCTTACAGACCAACCCTTTTCTGAACACGGAGCAATTCATCTTATGAGACCGTTATCCAAGACAATCAATATCAATTGCCACCTGCATCGTTTTAGACATACATTTGCAACTAATTATTATAAGCAAACACATGATATTGTTGGGTTGCAAAAAGTAATGGGTCATACCAGTATTAAGATGACGCTCCAATATTTAAGGTCATTGCCGGATGAACATGTTGTCGAGCAAATGAGGAAGATTACGATTGACGAATTTGTTTAAAAATTTAAAACGAAATGACTTATGAAGTTGTTTAAAATGAAGTATAAACTACTAAAAAAAGTTTCACCTAATTAAAAGAAGTCATTATTTTACAATGACTTCAAAGAAGTTAGCGAATGGAATGTAATTCTAATTCCTTTGCCCTTTGGATATTTAGTTTTTGTATCTCATCGAGTAACTGTTCATCAAAAAAATAAATGTCAACTTTTACGTGTTTTTTATCAAATTCTTCTCTTTCTTTTCCACTAAGTGGTTTGGATGGTTTTGCAGTTAGTTGAAGTTTATCACTCTTTCTTTCTATTGAGTATGATAAACCTTTTGATTGTTTGTTCAAAAGTTTTTCCATATAGGTTTTTATTTAAGTTTTCGATTAATTTTTAGATAGAATGTTACTAAATAACTCATATATTCCGTCTGCTACTCCTTGCAATGTTGGTACGTCATACTTTATATCAAAGTTATTTTTTTCTTTACAATCAATGCATAAAAAGCCTCGTAGCGGAAAATTATCTGTTTTTTTTATTAAAGGAATAAGAGGTACAATTAATTCGCTTTGATAAGGAATAATTCCCTCATTATAACAACCTATACTTGTATTCATGTAATCCGTTGAACTAGGAATGTCATTATTTAAATAAAATGTAGAAGTATTTGTTAACAAATTTTGACATATTATATGGTAACCTGTATTTTGTCCAATAACATGTTTAGTATTTATATATTTAAGTGTATCTCTACCTATTACTTTGCGATCTCTACAAAAATTTTCGACTTTGCCTTCATCATTTTTTCGTATAACCTTAATAGAAACGGAACATTCATAATCATTTTTATTATAAAAAATTTGTCGCAACTCGTCGCATAGATCTGACATTGTATCTAATAATTTGATGTTTCAAGTTGAGGAAGTTTTCTTCTGCCAATGTATTTTGGAGAAAGATTTTGAAAGAGCAATTATGGCATCTCCATGAAAATTTTTCTCTACATTTTCTCTTAAATTTTCTTTAATTCTTTACTTAAATATTCTTTAATGTTGCATCAACTTTCTATTTATAAGTTCGTTTAACTTTATTGTCTCAAATCTTTTATTTTGGAAAAGAGTATTAGGAATATTATTAGAATAATAATTGAAATAGCAATTACTCCAATACCTACAGAATCAGTTAAAGTCCAGTTATAGTATTTATTAAAAAAAGTAAGAACAGTCATAAGAGAGCCAATACCACCTGCAATAAAAATATAAAGCTTATTTAGTAATAACTGCTTCCAAGACAAGGTCAAAACACTCTTAATTCCGTGGGGGAATTCAATATTTCCTTTTTGTTCGTCCAGCAAATAATTTAATAAGGTCAATAATAAACATTATTGTTAAAAAAAACAATATTATTTTAATTTCGATTATATATGATTATACGTGAGAATGAATTGTGAATTTTAATTTTATTTTAAATGTGCATGAATTACTTGTGTATATCTATCATACAGCAATATTCGTTTTTTTACAATTTTACTGCATGATAATATATAATGCATTTTCATAATGATAAGAACAAATTACGATTGACGAATTCATCTAAATAAGATATAATATAGATGTAATTTAATAAACTAAAATAGATTCGCAGTTGCTCATTTTGTGATTCAAAAGTCAACTGAGTTGGGAAAGAAATAGGTCCATCTAAAAATATACACTTTACTAGGGAAACGAGCATTTTCCCTAATAAAACCAAGGGTATTTGATAAAAAGGGGATGACCTATTTTATGGCATTAATTGAGGGTGTGTAAAACTCTGCAAAAGGGTGAAATCTTCAATATTGCAAAGGAAAATTTGAATTCTTATGAGTATGACCGACATAAAATAGGTCATCCTCTACATAGAAGAATAGAATTTTTCACTACTAAATTCAGTTGGTTTGAAAATTCAAAAGATGCACTACAAATCTATTTGTAATGCTTTTTTTATGTCTATCCAAATTCTTTCACAAAAGTTCTGTGATTATTCAAAATACATTAAAGGATATACTCAACCAACTATTACTCGTTACAAACAAGTTATTAACTATTATAGTAATTTCGCTAAGATTAGTGAAATTGATGAAGTGACAGAAGAAAATACCAGAAATTTGTTTTACTACGGTCGAACAACTCTCAACTGGTCTCCGAATACTTACATCTGTTACCATAAATCTCTCATGGTGTTCTTTCGTTATTGCGTAACTGAAGGAGTTATGACAGCCAATCCAATAGAAAAGATCGAAGTCCCGAAACTTGAACGAAAACTGCCAAGCAAGCTAACGAAACAAGATGCAATGAGAATCTTTGAAGTCGTAGATAATTATCCATATCAAAGTAATTTCTTAAGATTCCGGAATTACGCCATCTTTGCAACCTTGATAATGTCCGGGATAAGAAAGCAAGAATTATTGAATTTAAAATATACAGATGTTGATATAGAAAATTTATCTATTTTTATTAGGCAAGGTAAAGGAAATAAAGACAGAATAATTCCAATCAATTACCGGCTTGCAGAAGCATTGAAAAAATATTTAGAAATTAGAAAGAAGGCGTATAAAACTTGTCCTGAATTTTTTACCAGCTACACTTATGACATGGGTTTTACAGAAAGCGGAATAAAAAGATTAGTTGAAAATATTGTTAAAGCTACTGGTATTAAGTTTACAATTCATAAACTACGTCATACCTTTGCTACCCTTATGCTTGAAGGGGGTTGTGATATTTATTCGCTTTCAAAGATGATGGGGCATAGCGATATAAAGACAACAACAATTTATCTTGCGGCGAGTGTGCATCATTTAAGGGAACAGATTTTGAAACATCCGTTAAATTAGATTCTTAAAACTTTAGAAAGGAAGATCATCGCCTATAATTATCTCATCAACATTATTTCCCTTTGTTAGTAATTCATCAATACCCAAAATTCTTTTTGCTCTACTTAATACATGATCGTAAGTAAGAATATTTAAGGACTGATATGAAGAATTCAATATTCTATAATCTTCCTTTTGTTCACTATTCCATTCATGTGACCGACCAAATATTAAAACGCACCTTGGTTTTATGGTTTTGATTCCACCTACCCTAGCAATAAACTTATCACTATTTGACTCTCTTTCCAACTCAAAAATATATTTTAAAGATTGTGTAACAGCTTTGATAAGATCTGATGAAGGTACATAATTACCATGATCTTTTGTTACATGAAAAATTGTAAATTCTCTGATGGTCTCTTAATTTCAATTATATCTAAAAATCCATCGTATGCTTGCATCAAATAATCAGAAATGCTGTCAGTATCAATGTCCCTTTCATCCAATATCTTTACAAATTCACTTCCAAGAATCCAACTATTCTTTTTGAACCATTTTTGCCAATCATTTTCGACTAAGTTTTGTTTAACATTTCCTCGAATTCTTTTACAGCTTTAACCCTTTCGTGATATTGCAGATCAAAAAAAAGTTCTTCCGGAAGGATATCATTCTTTATAATAAAATTAAGCAACTCTTCTTTGTTAGGGTTTTCAAAAATTGCTTTAAGATTTTCTAAACTTTCAGCACCAAAAGTTTCATCGACTGGTATATATTGCTTAGCCCCATCTTTAAAAGGTTGATAGTTTTCCCTGATAAAATTAATCAAGGATTGAAATTCCTCACTGTCCAAAGTAAGTTCACTTTTAGGACTAAATTTTTCAACTACTTTGCTTAATCCAAATACTTTTTTGTATCTTCCTAATTTTAAGTTGATATCTTCCTGTCCACTTGCATGTTTAATTTTCCAGAACCATGCCTGAGTTATTGTTTGGATCTTATCCTTTAATGAAGCAGTTAAATATTCTACACCACCTTTAGATCGTTTAATAATCTTCATATTAGCCATTACAAATTATTGTTTAAAATTTTAAATAATTCAATAATACTTTTTTATAAACAAAATTTAAATTCAATAAAGTCTTACTGCACAGCTAGGATTTGTATTTGTGGAGCTAAGCGGGCTTGAACCGCTGACCTCTTGCATGCCATGCAAGCGCTCTACCAACTGAGCTATAGCCCCGTATGAAATCGATAAAATATTATTACAAAAAAATTCTTTTGTAAAGCTTTACACCTTACAAAAAAAGCCCTCATCTATCTATGGGCTTTATCATATTCATTAATTCTTGATTAGACATTTCACGGATTGGTTTGTTCAAAACCGGAGCTTTACTAAAACTTGTATTGTAAAGATTACTCACATTATTTTTCCGGCTCAGTGTGGAATAAAGAATTATACTTAAATTTTTTAAGTTGTTCCTCTTGTTCAATAGTCAATAAAGTTAGCAAGCAGTGAACTACTTGTTGGCATACCCATAGAAATGATTCTAAGGGCATCAAATGGGTCAATAGTTACTATGGCTGATTTAGTATCTATTGCCTTGAAAACGTTGTAGAGAGGGCGTTTTGAGCCTTTAGGGAAGTACCCATGAGCTATCCTCGAATTACTGACTCGTATCTGAGAACATAGAATTAAAAAAAAATATTGATACAGGAAGGGCATCTGATAAATCATTGATGATCAATCTTGAAGATACCGGGTAATTGATATAAGGATAAGTTGAATTTTATTATTTTACTTTGTATGTAATTAGCAAATAGATCTTAATAAAAATGGAGAATAGTAATACCATTCTCCATTTAGAATATATCTATAGGACGCTATTAATTACCGTTATTTTATTAACATCATTCTCTTTACCTCATTTAACCCATCTACTTCCAGTTTATAATAATAAATTCCGCTTGATAAACTACTTCCATTGAAACTTATCGTATTCAGACCTGCCTGTAAGTTTTCATTTACAAGTGTTTTTACTTCTTTGCCAAGATTATCATAGACGGTTAACTTTACAAAAGCTGATTTTAAAATATTAAATGTTATCTTTGTATCAGGATTGAAGGGGTTTGGATAATTTTGGGATAAATAAAATTCTAGTGGACTATTGATGGTCAGATTTTCCATATTGAGAATATCATTTTCAAATGAATCTTTTTCGTCAATAGATGAAATATGGAGTCTATCCGGAATACTTTGAAATGAATATGAAGCTGTTTTAAAAGTATTTACTAATTCAAGTTTTGGATATTCAATATTTCTTGCTGCATTGGCTTGAGATGATTTAGCATTTATTAAATTTTTATAGAAATCCGTTTTTAAATTGATTGGCTTTAGATCGGGAGTGTCAGTCACTGATCTAAAATTTCTGTTTGAATTACTTTGCTCTGCACCCGTAGCATATAAATACCTCCCAGTATCAATATATGTAAAATACAAATTTTCTGATGACATAACTTCTGCTTTGATATTTGTAATTAATAGCGTTGATAATATAACAATAATCATTGCAAAAGTTTTTGCTGTTACATTCATTGTGTTTAAATTAATCTTTTTCATTTATCTTTAATTAAAAAGTTATAAAAAGTTTTGATTTTTTTGGAGAAATATTTAGATCTTATTGTTTTAAAAATCCGGAGTTTTTCTTTATCTCTTCTGATTCAGTTTTTTTCTGAAGTAATTCCGCCGGTTCAAGATGATTCCAAACTGTTTGAAGAGTTTTTCCATATACATTTGTTAGATTATCTGAAAGTGAATTCCAAACAAATGGATCAGTTAAAGGAATATTCTCTCCGTTATAACTACTGTAACTTTTCATTTTAAAACTGACAGGATCTGTTCTTAGTGATTGAACCATTATTTTTGTATTTGTGAATGGTTCGCTAAATGACAAGTTCATTGTTCCGGTCATAGTTAAATCGCCGTCATAAAAGTACACAGGGTAATCTTTTCCGGTTGAATAATCATGACTTATTTCTCTTTTCAATACATCTCCCGTAAACTGTAAATCAATTACAGGTTGGATTAATAAATCAATATCTTTTTTGTCGCTGTACACCAATTGCTCGGTATTGGAAAACGTTCCTTTAAATTTATACCCTCTTGCTGTAAGCATAGCAACAAAATCATTCTCCATATTTTTAGCATAGGTCTTAAAAGGATCCTGATTTGATTCTTTGAACGAATCAATGAATATTGGAGATATTAATCCAAAAGTAATATCATTAGATTCACTAGATGTAGATGGCGGTGTGAAATGGAATGTTAATGGTTTTAACTTTGGAGTTTTTGTTGTTTTTGATCCTGAACATCCAATAAAAGCAACCATGGAAATTACTACCAACAAGCATAGATTTTTCATTGAAATTTTTCCTTTCTTATAGTTTAGTTTTTTAAATGCGAAAAGGGACGCAACCTAAATTACGTCCCCAACTGAGGCTGTGGCAGCCCGAAGGAAAGACATAAAAAGGCGCGCCCCTAGTAACAGAGCGACGCCTTCCGTCTATTTTTTCCTTCTTTTGAAATTGCCACATTTCAGTTGGAAACGAGACGAAAGCCGTCCAAAACTTTCGCGATATGTTAGTTTAAAATAATTTTTTTATTTCTTAAATAAAATATAAAACTTAAGTTGATTGTAAAAAAATGAAAATATTATTGAATAATATTTTAATAAATTTCATATTTAAAAAACCTTCTTCTAAGAAGCGGGCTTAATGTATCTTGTAAAGACTTTGATATTACAGAGAGCTTTGAAAACTTACTAGGAGTTTTTAACGTCGTACACGAGCGACAAGGGATTTACGGAAAGCAGATTAAAAAAATTAGTTAACATAATTAAATATAGTTCAGGAATTCGATTTGGAGCACAAGGACTCCGACATAAATTTGCTACGTTATTACTGTGTATTATTTATTCACAATTCCTAATTATGGACATAGTATTATCAAACTATCATTGTTTACTTAGAGGCTAGTGCGGAGCAACTTCGTAAACAGATTTTGAAGCATCCTATGAACTAAAAAGTATTCTTGAAGTGCAAATATTTTAAACAAGGTTTAATATTTATTTTATCATTGGTTTAGATGAATATATGATTATCTCTTATCTTACAAAAACAGACTATAAATAGCAGAAACAATACGTTATATTAAGTTTTCATTAATTCAACTTTAAATTATTGAAAAACTCAAGATTTTCCAATACAAATTATTTAAAAATACAAAAAAAAGGATGGTTGAACAAATAGTAATAAAGGTATATATTAATAAAATAAAGTTGACGTAAAATTATGACCTCAACTATCGTCAGTTTAAGCCCCGAACTTCAAAGCCATTATAATATCACCGAAGCTCATTCTATAAAAAGAGGTGGCCAAAAGATTGTTTTCGTGGTTACTAAGGATGGTGAAAAATGTGTTCTAAAACTTTTTCATGATTTTGGTAAACGAGACATTAGAGAGCTTGATATTTATGAGAAGTTCAAGCATATAAATGGAATCCCAAAAATACTAAATGTAGATGATTTTAAAGGAGACAAAGTTGTATTTGAAGAATATATTGATGGTTCAAGCCCGCATGATATTGCTAACAGTTATGCCGGAGATGCTGAAAAAATTCGTACCCTTGTAATAACCATCACCTCAATACTTGAACCGATTTGGGGTGATAACAAAATCCATAGAGATCTAAAACCAAACAATATTATGATTAAAACTGATGGTAGACCTGTAGTAATTGATTTTGGCATAGCTCAAGATCTTCAGAACAGTATACACAACTCATTTTATTCCGAATAGCTGGGACTTCGCTTCTCCTGAACAATTGTTGTGTCAAAGAGACCTAATTGATTATAGATCGGATTTTTTTAATCTTGGCTTAATCGGCTACACACTTTATTATCAGCGAAAACCTTTTGGAAATAACCAAAGTGATGTGAAGCAAAAATTTCAAATTAAAGATACTTCCCATGCAACCGAACCGGACTGTAAACTAAATTCATTTTTTAAAGAATGTTTTGGTATCTCACCCGCTGACAGACCAAGAGATTTAAAACATTTACTTGAAACACTAAAATGGTAAAAATACTTCATCAACTCGGACATAGATCTAACTGGAATTTGGATTGCTTTTTTGAAAATCAAATCGGTGACGGTTTTATTTTTAGTGCATACAGTTTTCCTGAGGGCAAAATTAGTACACCAATTAGCGGGTATAGTGCCGATGAGTATCTACCTATTTCCTTAGTAGATCTTCAATATTACGGCTATAAAAACTCAAAAGATAAAGGCCAACTTAGTTCTTATGATTTCCATCCTGCAAAGATGGAGAGTGATGGAACTACAATCACTGATTATCCATATTTAATAGTCAAAGGCATTGATTATCAAGAAAAATTAGGACTTTCAAAAATAATTATTCCAATGCGTTGTGAGGTTAACAAAGATATTGATAAACTTGCAAGTATAGTTGATAAAATAAATAATTATATCACTAAAAACAAAAATAATGGAGTTGAATATTTCTTAACCGTTTCTTTTAATGATTCCGAAATAAAAGATTCTGAATGGGTAGAGAAAATTTTGACTTTACTCACAAACGTTAACAAAAAGTTTGATGGATATTATGTCGTTTGTGATTTAGCCCCTGAATACAAGAAAAAAATTAGCGTACATTATGATTATTATAATAATCTTACCCGTATTTTCTCGATATTAAAAAAGAATGGTTTTAAAACTATTTATGGATATGCGAATTGGGATGCTATCGCGTTTATAGCACTTACGGACATTGATTATGTATCAATTGGAAGCTTTGAGAATCTCAGGAGGTTCAGTATAAAAAGATTTACAGAGGATATTGGCGGAGGCCCTTCTCAAGGTTGGTATTATTCTGAAAAGGTAATGAATATGATTAGATCACAGGAGCTTGTTAAATTAAGATCAAACAATTGCATAAACCTGATCCAAAAATGAAAAAACATTTTTTCAGATATAATACTTGACCCAGCTTATCCTTGGGCAAATAATGGTAATAATCGTCCCGATGTTCATAAAAACTACCTCTTAGCTATATATAGGATACTTAAGGAAATAAGTCTAAAAAAACTTGGAAATGATCGTATTAATTACGTTTTAAAGAAAATCTCAGAGGCTAAAGAGGTTTATAAAATTCTATATGACAAAAAGGTTATATTAGATGAAGAAAGTAGTGATTATCATCTTTCTACATGGGAGAATTTTTTAAAATCAAAATCATCTAATGATCTGGCTCCATTTAAGCACATGCTCATTTAGTACAGCGTGCATTGTTGAGGAAATAGGGTTTGAAGGCTTAGGAGCATAAATAACCTTGATAGAGTTTTTTGTAACAGATGCTAAGCCCACCTCAAACTTTTTAAACATATTTAAATTTCGTTCCGCCGGAGCAATATTTTCTTCAGGCAAAAAAACAAAAGATTGCTCAGAAAACCATTTATATCTATATGCTTGAATGAGGGCGCGCTTCCAAGAATATAGTTTTGCTTCAATTGCAACTGTTCCCGTTAGAATGTTTTGATATGGTTTGAAAGGTTTATATAAATTATCATATGAAGAAATAAAATCATCTTGCAGAAGTTTTGATAAACTATTTCTAATCTTTAACTTTGGAGATCTGGTGGTCAAAGCAATAACCTCTAATGTGACTTCTTGCTGCCGAAGAATAAAATCCAGAACTAGTATATCAAAATAATCCAAATAAGTTGAACGCAGCTCAGACGGAAGATTATAATGAGTTACAACAATGTCAGGAACACCGTATCCTAAATTAGTTTCATGAAAATCTTTTATTTTGATTCCTTGAAATGAGAAACCTTCTAATTTATTATTCTCAAGATTAGCAGTAATTTTTTACTAAATCCTTTTCTGTTTTAAACATAGACTTCGGCTAAGATATACGAAGCATCGTCCGTATTATTATTAAGAATGTCTTTATACAATGCCTTTTTAGTATTTTTCAATCTTGCAAAATTCATCTTTTCATGAAAAATGTGAATATTTTTTTCCATTAACTTATAGAAACCATCCGATGAAAGTAAATACCTTCTCTCGTTAGGGAAAAAATCTTTTTGAATGAAATCTTCCTCTTTCAAACTCGAAATGCCTAAGCTCTTTGTTATAACATTTTCAGTTCCTGGAACATTATCATCAATAGTCAATTGTTGCATATATTGATTCGTAATCCCATAAAGCCGGGAATCTCCCATCGAAGATATCGAAACTTTCTGTTCATCACTATGAGGTATAAACATTGCGACATATGTACTATAAGCTTCTGTAAAATTCGATCGCATTATCTCGTTATGGACTTCAAACATCAATTTTGAAAGATTAAATAACTCATTATCCAGAAACTTTTTATAAGAATTTGAAATAAATCGAATAGATATATTAATTGCTTGGTAAGCGTTTTTTGCCGATCCCACACCATCAAACAAAAAGAAAAGAGAATAATGATAATCATTGATTATTAAAATCTTATCTTCGTTCTTTTCATGAAAAGGAGATTTAATAGAATCGCTAATATATGTGTTCAATCTCATAATTTGCATTATAACATACTAACTAAAGTATATTTATAGATAGAAGAAGTAAAGAGTTAGAGTTAAGGATTGGTAAGTTACTTTAACTTTTCTTCAGCAAAAACTTTTTGTTAAATTAGCCTTCGATTTTTTGGATCACTTGATTTTGGCATATGTTCGCTCCTCTTGAAAACGTCCGTTTTTTGAATTTTAACTGATCCGCCATCATTGCCTACAGCTTTTCTAAGTATGCCTCCTGCTGTTGCTTTATCTTTAGTATCAAAGGACTTCACTACCTTGTTAGTTTTATCATTTGTAAGATCCCATTGATCTTTTTTTTCATTAAAGTCTAATGTGTATTTTGTTAATTTAGCCATATATTTCTCGTTAAGTTTACAAAATTGTTTCTGTATAATAATTATTGGTAAAAATTTTTTCAAGTTATTAATAAAAATGTACAATAGCTTTCTTGAAAATTTGCGGAGCTAAGCGGAATTGAACCGCTGACCTCTTACATGCTATGTATACGTTATACCAAACTGATCTTCAGCCAGTATGATATTATATTATTAAAGTTATAAAATTTTATGAATTCTTATTGACGTAATTTAATTCGACATTTATAATAAACCTTTATATCCATTTTTTAAAATTATAACAAAAATACACATAACTGTGAAGGATACTACCATCATATGCTTCGCAAGAACATTAAATGATTTCGTAAGAGACACCACATTTTATTGTATAAAATTTAGTACTCCTTTCTTGAGGTCACTTCTAATTTAATGTTTGCTGTCATTTCTATTGAGTTATTTTATTAATATTTTTTTTAAAGTTATCACAAAGAATAAATTTTCAAGTTGAAATTTTTGAAAATGTGTACAAATTAATTTATATTAAAATTAATTTCAAAATGTAACATTTCAATATTATCTTTAATATACTTCTTTAAAATAATACCAATTTCTTGAAATTTCTTCTATTTTAGTTGAGGATTCTATATTATCCTTTATTAAATCATTGGAGGCAATAAAAAACAACCCTTCAATAATTCCAAAATTAACTTTAACAAATTCGTTTTTTGTAGATTTTGAGAGTCTAGATATTTTATATTTTATAATAAAATTCATAAAATAGTTAAATGTTTTCATATCAATGTTATTCATCTCAATAATTTTAACTAAATCCAAAGGGTATTATTATCTTTAATGAGGTTTTAATTCTGCCTCCAAAACTCATTTTCATTTTTATAATCATTAGAGTTAAATGAAAAGTCAAAGATATTTACGTTAAAACAAACCAAACTATAGTGAATTAAATTTTTACCTTTATATTCTATATCCGGAGACAATAAATTATTATTTTTATCTCTCCTAACAATAGTTTTTACTGTAGAATCCTTTAAATAAAAAAGAACTAATGAGTCTAATTCATTATTCTTTAATGAAAAATGTTTGTGCATCCTCTAAAGTAAAATTTTTATATCTTTATTCAAAGATTCTTCAATTGAAGGTTTTTTAATCTTTTCATTATTGCAACACTAAATTGTGAGAGTAATAAAAACCAAACATAATGTTTATATTTTCATTAATTTTATTTATAAAATGTTTTAAAATCTTCATCATAATAGTACCAACCTCTCTTTATAGAAATTTGATCCCAACTTTCATCAGGTCTTTTATTAACATAAAGTGATGCTAAATTTGCATAAGCTTGTGCTAATTCAGGGGAATTAATTCCTAAATATGCACTAACCGCACCCCAAACAATATTAGCTGCTTCATTTCTATTATAAATACATATTGAACATATATAGAGTTTCATCAATATTTAATGTATACAGTTTTTGAGTCCATTTTTCTCTCCGTAATTGATTCCTCTCATTAAAAGATTTCTTGGTAATAAAATTCCAACTTTTTTTGCATAATCTTCTAAAAATGATGGTAAAGATTGTTTAAAAGATTCTACAAATTTATCTTCTTTAAAATGCACATCAATTTTGCTCCATTTGTACAAGGATATAGTTTCAAAACTATTTGCTTGAAAGAATTCAAAACCTTCGATAAATTTATTCCCTTGACCAATGACATTTCCCATATCATGCTGTATGAACCATCTATCTTCAAAATCAGTTTTATTAATAATTGTCTTATCATTCATATAATAAAAATCATCTAATCCACTTGGATCAAGCCGTGATAA
>JADJYU010000002.1 GCA_016719565.1 Ignavibacteria bacterium | reverse complement strand
GAAAGAAAGCCCATTGATATATAGTTGAAAGTCGTTTGTCATCTTCTATTCAGTATTAAGAACAATGTTTTCTATTTAAAACATTCCCGGAAGTTGGATGTGGGCAACCAGAGTCGAACTTTTGAAATCGAAATTTTTATCAACTTTCATCTACCCGCATATAATACGGATAACGAGCGCTGTTAAAAATCGGCCAATAGCGGATATACTGCTCTGTTTATCCATGATGTAAAATCCGGATCTATTTGAGTGTAAGGTTTCTCCTCTTTGAGCATTACTTGTATTTTATTCCGCGCCATCCGTTTTTGAACCGATAACCGGCAATCAGAGTAAACTGATTTCGATCGAACGCGCCGGGCTTCTCGCCCAAGAAGCGCTGTAAACCGGGAATTTATATGAATAACTTATTAAGCCGTACAATCCTGAGCCGGATAATTTTTCTGTATTAGTCATCAAACTGTTTACAGAACCAATCCCGCTGGACAGCTTCGCCTTACAATATTCGGCCCGAAGTCAGTTCCCCCATCGATGAGTATATAAGTTTTAATATCTTTCCAGACAGGATAGTCCTTATACTTTTTATAATAAACTTCAGTTGGCTTACATCAGCAGCGAAACATAATGTTCTATCGGTAATGAAATCTTCGCACCGGATGTCATTAGTTTGTAATTTTCCGGACTCGCGCTTAACCAGAGTTGTTGGCCGGCGACTGATGAAAATTCTATGCCGCATTGAGCGAAGCTACCGGAGTCGACTTTATAAGAAGCTCCCAACCTGGGGAGAGAGTATGCTTCAGTCCGATATAATCAAAACACTCAACCCGGACTCCTGGTGTTCGCTGTTGTTTCATCATTAAATAATCTGTATGTGAGATCCGCATGTCCGAAAAGTTTGTAGAATTAATTCCTATTGGGTCGGCATTAATTGTAATTGCATATTGAAATCCCGCCGCGCTGTATCACCCCGGAGAATTATAGGTGTATTGTTAATGTCGGCAAGTTTAATGCCTATGCCTGTACTTAGTGTAAGAGTGTTTGAAAGTTTATATTTTAAGTTGATTTCAATGTTACTTGGTTGTTATGTGAAGTATTCTGCACCATTACATCAGCGGTCTGTCCGTCCACCCGCTTAATGTAATCGTCCGTATATGAATCCGATAAAACAGTTTCACAAATCCATTGCGCAGAAGTTTTGATAATTAATACCGAGCGCATAGGTCTTCTGACATCCTCCGAATTCCTTGGTCGACTATTCTCAGCCGACTCGCCTGAGAAATCAATTTGGTCAATTCCCGAAAGTCCATCAAAGTAGTTTTCATTGGGGCCTACGCTCATAGGACAGCTTTAAGATTAAAGTCCCGTAATTCGGTACGGAAGTCTTGGCGTCGCGGACAAGTTCGGAGATAACTACTGCTGACTGAAAAAGGAATGAACCTTTATCCGAGATCATCCTTCGAATATTCCTCCGAATCCCGCGATGGAAAGATTAATGTCACCGTAAATGCTTTTCTGCTGCCTTCCCGGAAACTAATATCTATCACGCCGGAAAGCTGTCCCCATATATCGAGGAAAACCGCCGGTAAGCATATTAGTCTCGAAGATAAATTTTGAATTAATGAAACCAATAGCTCCGCTTGAGGAACCATCGGTACCGAAGTGATTTATATTGGGGATCTCAATACCGTCTATAATAATTATTTCCCGCAGGCGATCCGCCTCTTATTGTCTAATGCCTCTGAACATTACCTATCGCAATACCGGGCGCAGTCTGCGGCATCCTGGAGATATCTTCCGTAGCCGCAGTGCCCGGCGGATCTCTTCGTAATCAAGATTGATCGAACTGAGATTTACGTCAGAGCTTTGAATAAAGAAATTTCCTTCCACGTCAATGACAGAAGTTTTATATCCTTTCGGTTTGATCTTTACAATAATTTCCAGCGGTTTGCTCGCATAAAGAAGAAGATCAGATCTTACCATCGGTTCATATCCGGCAGAAGTGATCTTAATCTGGTAGGTGTCAAAATTTAAATTGATAAAACTAAAATTACCATTAACATCTGTTTCGGTTTTAACTGTCGATCCGAGAATTTCAACTGCAGCTCCTTCCACCGGCGCTTCGGTCTCATTGTCAATTATTTTTCCCTTTAATACACCTTTGTCATTATTGTTTAAAGGATCCTGCTGCGTAAATACCTCTCCGGACACGAACATTAATAATATAAAAACCGAAAGTCTGATAAACATCTGTAGCTGCATAAATAAATTTTAATCAGGCAAAATATATTTATCAGGTGTTTAATAAAAGTTAATAATGCAAACAGTTTACATATTGATGATACAAACATTTTTTTTAAATGTCATGTCCTTACAATTCATATGTCTGACAGTTTATTCTAAAATTATGATTGAAGATAAACGGTAAGAATGATTCATTACAACGGTCCTGATAACTTACTAAAAATTCTTTTCTTTCTAATAATAATCTGATTATTTATTTTAAGTTAAAAATCATTATGAAATACTCACTACGCCTTTTTACAAATATAGCAATTATATCAGCTATAACTGTATTTACAATTACTGCACACAATGCATATTCACAGACAAGAGGACTTGAGTTCGGAGATATTGTATGGCAAATATTAATTCCTGACAATCCGGGAACAACTCTGAATGATAAGCAGATCAGAAGTATGAAGCAGATCCAGGATGTTAACGGCGATAATGTAAATGACGTCGCAGTCGCTACAGGAAATTACTGGACTATCTGCTTCAGCGGTAATAACGGCGCGATCATCTGGCAATACAGTACACACTTCGGTTCGATAAATACAGGTTCGGTGGAATGGGAAGAAGCAATGGCAATAGCGGATGTAAACAATGACGGAACACATGATGTTGTGATCGGCTGCGGCGGAGGGAATGAAATGGTATACGCGCTTAACGGGATCAACGGAAATGTCTTATGGTCATACGGAAATTCCACTACTACCAGCGACGGTGATATAGAATCTATAAAGATAAAGTATGATTACAACGGCGACGGATTTAATGATGCGCTAGTTTCCGCAAGCGGCGTTACCAATGGAGGAAGACACGCCCTGATCTGTCTGAATGCATTAAACGGTGAAGTGATTTTTTACAGAACACAGCCGCAGCCGTTTACGGATGATGTCGTTGCTACCGAATCAGGCGGAGCGATCGGAGTTAACAACGGCGCGCCGTACAGCGTAACCGGTTTTGATACGCTCGGAAATTCCGTATGGAGTTATAACAGTACCGGAAATACATGGAGCCTTATCGAGTTCCGGATATAGGCGGTGACAGCGCTAAAGACATTATAGGACTGGCGGATTCACTGGATCGGTATTTGCTATTTCAGGAAAACCGGAGCGCAGATCTGGACTCAGAATCTCGGATCAAGTAATAACGGAAAATTACTTTATTAAATGATGCTGACGGAAACGGTTTTGCTGATATTACACTTTCAGCGCCTCAGTCTGCAAGCAGAGTTGATACAAAAACAGGAAATATTATCTGGACAAATTTTTTAAGCTCATCGTATCTGAGAGGCATTGATAACATTGGTGATATTACGGGGGACAGCATTGATGATATTGTAATTGCCACACAGCTTCAGCCGAGACTGCTTGTACTTGACGGCATGAACGGAAATTTGCTTTTCAATCACATCTTCGGTTCAACTCTCTCACAGCGCGGAGACCGCGCCGCAACGCTTAATGATATTGACTCAAACGGTATTAATGAATTTCTCGGAGGGAACAGGGAAGGCAGAGTGATCTGCTTTTACGGAGGCAACGGAACTATGACCTCAATAAATACTAACTATAATTTATTTCCTGCCGGTTATAAGCTTTATCAAAACTATCCGAATCCGTTTAATCCGGTAACAGGTATTAAATTCGATATTGCAAAAAGCGGAAATGTGAAACTTACTGTTTACGATATTCTTGGAAAAGAAATTTCAATACTTGTCAATGAGAATCTAAACGCCGGATCATATCAGGTTAGCTTTGACGGCAGCTCGCTTTCAAGCGGGGTATATTTCTATCAGCTTAAGAGCGGCGGCTATTCTGAAACAGTGATGATGAATTTAATAAAATAGATACAATTTCAGATTTTAATTTTCTTCTCATCGGGTCATAACGACCGCATAATTTGACAATTTATTTTATTGATTCGCTGAATAATTCTATTTGATTTTTCAATTCAGATAAATTAAGTTATATGAAATTAATTTCATTAATTTAACCCTCTATTATGAAAGATGTATTCTCTTCTTTCCGTACACCTATTATTTATTTAACACTTTTAATTACGGTAATAATTTTTTCAAAGGAAAGTATTTCCCAGGTCTGCACAAATACTTCAGTCGGGCTGACTCGATTAATGATCTCGGCGAGGGATATTTCAGAAGTTATCAGGGCGGACTTTATCCTAACGGAAATAATGTCAGACCTGACGTTCATGATGATGACGGCCTTGATATCGGAATGAATATTGTTCCGCTTGATACAGGCGGTAATTATGATCCTGTAAACGGGAAGGTGGTTTTACTTTCTGTCGGAATGTCAAACTGCGCTCAGGAATTTCAGCAGTTCATGCAGAATGTAAACGGAGCGCCGTATCTTAATCCAAAACTTGTAATAATAAACGGGGGCGCAGGGCGGACAAACAATTGATATAATAAACAATCCCGGCGCATCCTTCTGGACTGTAATTTTCCAGCGACTTGCACAGGCCGGACTTTCTGTGAAACAGGTCCAGGCAGTTTGGTTTAAAGAAGCGCAGGCAAATCCTTCTGATACGGCATTCCCGGAATTATCCCGACAGTCTGAAGGAGAAATTCAAAATATGCATGGGTATAATGAAAACTAAATATATAAATCTGAAGCAGTGTTATCTGGCAAGCAGGATCTATGCGGGATACGCAACCGGCACTTTGAATCCTGAACCCTTTGCCTATTACTCCGGCTGGTCGGTGAAATGGCTGATAGAAGATCAGATAAACGGAGATTCAAGTTTAATTTATAACGGAACAAATAAAAATTCCCCGTGGCTTTCATGGGGACCTTATACATGGGCTGACGGAATTATTCCAAGAATTGACGGACTGACCTGGAACTGTCCGGCGGACTTTGCAGCTGACGGAACGCATCCCTCCGCAGCCGGAAGACAAAAAGTCGCTCTTCGAATAGATGATTTTTTTAAAAGGGATGAAGCTTCCAAACCCTGGTATCTCCGGTCAGTAACGATTAATGTTACAGCGGCGATGGAAGGATTTTTAAATTCGGGAACAGGTGAACTGAATATGCGTGATACAGTCAGAATATATTTAAGAAATAATGCTTCACCTTATAATGCGCTTGATTCATCTACGGGGTAATCGATTCAGTAAGCATGAAAGGCATTTACAAATTTTATAACATTACAAACGGAACATATTATCTTCAGGTCAGACACCGCAACAGTATTGAGACATGGAGCAGCGCCGGAGGAGAGAGTATAAGCACAGGTTCAATATATAATTATGATTTCACTTCCTCAGACAGTCAGGCGTATGGAAATAACATGGTTCTTAAAGACGGTGAATATTGTTTATACAGCGGAGATGTTAATCAGGACGGCTTAATTGATATAACTGATAACTTTTTGATAGATAATGATGCGATCGCTTTTATGACAGGTTATCTGCCGACTGATGTGAACGGAGACAGCGTGACAGATCTGAGTGACGCAGTGACAGCAGATAATAATGCGCTGAACTTTGTAGGAAAGGTTACACCTTAATTTTTGCGGTTTGCTGATTTAGGTTTCTCAAGTTCATCGATCTTTTCAGTGAGCCATAATTTATTTGAAACATCTTTTTCGCTGAGCTCTTTTTTCAGATTTATCAAATAATATTCATCATATTTCTTATTTTTAATATTACCTTTTACTTCGGCGAACTTTTTAACAAAGTAAAGAAAATTACCGAATATATTTTTTGCGCCGGCAGAAGTTTTCTTATCGTTTGTAATAAAATGTTTCGTTGTATCGATAAGGGAATGAAGTTCATCAAAAAATCCCGACTCGTAATACAGCATAAGCTGAAATCTTCTGATAGTAATTTTATCGATCACATCCCCGCTTTTTACTTTAGATAAATATTCCAGAGCAGCATCAAACTTTTTTCTTTTAAGATTCAGAGAAACCATAGCAAACTGAAAACACTGTTTTCGATGTGAACTGTTAAGTTTGCTTCTGAATTTTTCCGCAAAATTTTCAGCCCAGCTGTATCTGCGCAGATTAGCCGCCATGCTGACAATATTCGCATACATGTATGGATTTATGAAATTGTCTTTACCGTTGTTATATATACCGGTTTCTATCATCTGTTTATATATTTTGAACTGCTCATTAATGAATTTTGTATTTCCTTTCATCACCTGATAATTACAGAAATTTACAAGAGCGGTCAGCACATTATATTTGATTTCCTGCTCAGTCTGCCGGAGTTTTTAGCATAAGAAGATTTAAGTTTGCGGAAGAAACTTTCATCATCCGGAAAAGAGAGTGTGTCAATTACTGAAGAAAAAATTGAAACAAAAATATTATCCCGGACCGGACTGTTTTTAAAAAAATCCGAAACGGAATTAAGATACCTCCTGTCATAAGGACTGTTATACAAAACGCTGTCATGGAGAGAATTATAATTACTGTTAAAGAAATTTAAAAAGAAAAATATCAATAAACTTTCATTCGGTCTGCTGATCGAATTTACCTCGCCGCGGATATTATTCTCACTCAGAAAAAGGTGATTGAGTTCACGGGACTCTATCAAATATCTGTAATAAAAATAATCCAGATCAATTTTGGATCTATTAAGCTGTGATTTAAAATGACCCGCATATTTACTGAAAAGCGAGATCAGGTTTTTTTCAAGAAGAGCGTCGAGTAGAAAAAAAGCGTATTTGAGTTCATTCGAACTGAATTTCTCAAACGAAAGAAATTTTTCAGATAGTTTCTGAAGTTCGAAGATAAGATTCTTCATTACACCGTATTGATATTCCCTGTCCGGAAAAACCCTCTTCCATAACATCTCTCTTTCGAGTTTAGTGTTTTGGAATTCTGGATAAAATGTTTTTAAGGAATTAAAAAGTTTTACTACATTTGAATTCCTGTTATGATAGGGAGAAATTAAAAATGTTCCGAATTTTTTGATCTGCTGTTTGTCGAAGGTTCTTAATATTTCAAGTAAATTACTGTTAAGCATTTTATACTTTATTACAGATTATTTCATTAGTAAATAATTTCCAAAAAGACCAGCCGCAAAAAATTATTTTCTGCAAATATTTTCTTTTCGTAAATGTATTTTATTTAAGAAATTATCATTAATATTTCTTAATTACAATTTGATTTCCGAGGTGAAAACTCTCTTAAAGTTTCTTTGCTTTGCAAATGTATTTACTGCAATTTAGTATCCGGTCAGAAGAAAGACCGGTGCAAGATCTGCTTATGCTAAGCAATCAAATTCAAAGAAGAAAAATTATTATAAAAATATTTTATATAAAATTAAATACATACGGAGGAATCATGTTCTTAAAATTATCAAGCTTAATATTCATACTGCTCTTAAGCACAACTGCTTATCCGCAGAATAAAAAAGTTCAGCCGGAGGATACTCCGGTGGAAGTTATAGCAGACTTTGACAGAAACAGCAATCAGTCTGTTTACAGGGATCCGCAGCTTATAAATGAAATATCAGTACTTGAAAGTAATCTGCTGATGTCAAAGAAGTCAGGAAATACAATTGATGTATTGAATACTCAAAAAAAGCTTGACGCTCTAACCGGATCAGTTACTAAACCGGGAGATGAATTTACTCTGACATTAATAAAGCCGGAAGAAAGTCAGTCTGATAATATTAATATTGGACTGGTCACGTCAACAACGGGTACAAAGGGAGTTGCAACATGCACTGAACAGGTCGGCGTTACTGCAGGAAGGATTTGGACTGCTGCTGTCTTCGGACCGCAGAGCGGAGCCACCCCGGATCAGCTCAGGTTGAGCTATTCCGATGACGGAGGAAAGACATGGATAGAAAAAGCAACAGTTGCATTTTCAGCCGGCAACAGAATGTGGCAGGATCAGATTGACATTGAGCTGATAGAAAACAGCAGCGGAGATAAATTTATCTGGACAGCATTCGGATATGCGACAAATAATTATACAGGACAATACAAAATCGGAGTCACAATTGTAAGAATTACAGGAATTCTTGATTACGCCGGATATACTCTTAACTGGCCCGGAACCGTTAATTCAAACTATTACTGGAAACCCCGCATTGTCTCGGACAACGAAGCTTATCCTTCTAATCCATGGGTTTACATTACAACATGCATGGACAGCGCTGTAGCCGGCGGATATTATTCAGGTGAGAAAGTTGCAATATGTTATTCACCATACACTGTCTCTCCGGTCTTTACATATAAGGCAACCGGATTTTTAGGATTACTCTTCAGATATCCTGTCGATTACTATGTAGACATTGCATATTTCAGAAACGGCGGAATGGATTCCATACTTGTAGTCGAGTCAAGTCTTGAAGACTCATCAAGAATTATTTTAGCGAAAACATCCATCGGTTCATTTATCTCTTCATCTTTTGCAACCTATGCAGGAAACATAAGCTCAATACCTGACAAGAGAGCGTATCAGGCATACATTGCATCGGCGGGAGGTTATAATAATTTAATGATCGTAAACCTTAGAAAATATTCTTCGACTGACTGGGATATACAATATTACCTTTCAACGAACGGAAGCGCCGGCTGGTCAACCGGCTATGTGGATTACAGAACAAACAATTCCACAAGAGCTGATATCATCGGATTCAGAAGTGCACCGGGTTTTTATTCATGCGCGTATTCGGAGATCACAAATTCATTTATACCTGTTACATATTGTTCGGCGGAAAATAATGTCTGGGGGGGAATTGTTACACAGATGAATCACATCAACACCAATCCTAACACAGCTCAGCCGAGACCGGGAATTAAATACGGACCTCAGGGAGAAAGCTGTTTTGCCGTATGGACAGAATACAGCGGCAGCACAAATGTCTGGGCTTCACTGGGATGTTCGGGAACTCCGCAAACTTATAAGTATCTCTCGTTCAACGGATTTCTTGAAGGATCTTATAATCCGAATACAAACATGATGGTTGGTGATACAATACAATTGTTTTTAAGAAACAGTGCATCACCTTATGATATAATTGATTCGTCAAAAGCCAGGGTCGGTAACGGCGGTAACGGATTTTTTGAATTATATAATACGGACAACTTTGTAAATTATTATATACAGGTGAAGCACAGAAATTCAGTCGAGACATGGAGCGGAAGTACAATACAGTTCGCGGCACAGTATGATTCATACGCGTTTTCACCCGATGCAACACAGGCATACGGAAGTAATATGGCGCAGGTGGATGATATGCCTGTCAGATTTGCATTTTACGGCGGCGATGTAAATCAGGACGGGACTATTGATCTTTCCGACGGAAGTCTGATAGACAATGATGCATTCAACTTTGCAACGGGATATCTGCCGACGGATGTAAATGGTGACGGGATCGTTGACGTTGCTGATGCGGTGTTTGCGGATAATAATTCGTTTAACTTTGTAGGGAAAATAACTCCTTAGCAGTTAATAGTTAATAGTTAGTAGTTAATTGTTAGTAGTTTATAATTTATAATTAAATGGTGGATGGGCAGGATTTTTTAAAAACTTCGGGAGTGTCATGTATATCTTACGATATTACTCACACTCCCTTTTTTGCATTTCTCATTCCATGAGGATTGATTATTTTTTCGATATAAAAAATATCAAATCTTTGATGGAGGATGGTTATGAAAAATTTAGCATTGACTATTTTATTCCTTACAACTCTTCTAACCCAAAATTCCTACGCACAATGGAGCAATGTCTCCACCGGACTTGGCAATAAGCAAGTATATTCATTCACAAACAACAGCACTAATTTATTTGCCGGAACATTCAACTACGGATTATATACTTCGACCGATGACGGCATGAACTGGACTCAGGCAGGTATTGGACTTAATAACCGTGTCGTATTTTCTCTGACAATGTTCGGAAATTATTTGTATGCAGGTACTGATATAGGTATATACAGAACTTCAAACAACGGCGCTTACTGGACGCTGATCGGATTAAACAATTCTACTATTTATTCACTGGCATCAAATCCGACACGAATATTCTCAGGACTTCATACTTCGAGTTTGTTCTATTCATCGGGAGGCTCAAGCTGGTTCATCAGTTCGCTGAATGTAATAAATATAAAATCAATAGCTGTAAACGGAAATTTAATTCTTGCGGGAGCAGGCGGTAATGCGGGAGTATATTTGTCAACTAACAACGGCAACAACTGGACAGCGACATCTCTGAACAACAGAACAGTATATTCAGTAGTCATAAACGGAAGCTATGCTTACGCAGGTACGGGAGGCGGGGTATATTATTCACAGGATAGCGGATATACCTGGACACGGTCATCCCTTAATAATAATGCGGTCTTTTCGCTGGCTGCAGACGGGAGTGCGGTTTATGCAGGAACGGAACAAAACGGAGTATTTCTGTCTACTGATAACGGGTTGAACTGGTCACAACTCAATGACGGGTTGCCCGCCGGTTTAACAATTTATTCCTTATACTTTTACAAAGACTATGTGTATGCCGGAGCTTCGGTGAACAGCGTTTACAGAAGGCCGGTATTACAATTACCTGTTACGCTAAGTCAAAAGATCTGCATTCAGGGATTTTATAATCCCGATACCGATGCAATGGTCAGCGATACAGTTTCTGTTTATTTAAGGAATGCATCATCACCATATGAAGTAATTGATCTTGCAAGTGCAGCTTTTGATCCAACAGGTCAGGGGACATTCGAGTTTTTAAATGCAGTAAACGGAACATACTATTATCTTCAGCTAGAGCACAGAAACTCACTGGAGACATGGAGCAATATGCCGCAGCAGTTCTCAGGAAACACGTTAAACTATGATTTCACAACTGCATCATCTCAGGCATTCGGGAATAATATGATACAGGCTGATTATTCTCCTGTGAAGTTTGCAATATACAGCGCTGATGTAAATCAGGATGGCGTAATAGATCTGTCCGACGGGAGTCTGATAGACAATGATGCTTTTAATTTCGAGTCGGGTTATTTGCCGACGGATGTGAACGGGGACGGAGTTATAGATCTTGCGGATGCAGTTTTTGCGGATAATAATTCGTTTAATTTTGTGAGCAAAATAACACCTTAATAGTTAACAGTTAGTAGTTAGTAGTTAATAGTTAGTAGTTAATAGAAGCAATTACGAGTTACGAATTTCAAATTACGAGTATTTGGAAAAAAAACTGTCTCCGCGGAGTCATAAATATTTGGACTTTGCGGAGACTAGTTTTATGTGTAAAATCATCGGATCAAATTAATAACTTTCATGCATGCTTTTTTTTGTAAATGCACCTACTCCTGCTCCTAATCTTGCTTCTGAGGCTGAAGATCGGTTTCTTTTCTGTGTCTTAAGCCAAAGTTTTTAACTGACCGGACGGCATAGTAGCTTTCGTAAAAGTTCTTCTCTTTTGTCTGCAGTGAATCAACCATTCTGTCAATTTCCTTATCAAGTATGTCCATGCCGGTCTGAAAAAGTTCTTTGAGTGTTTTTGTTATAACGACGCTTTCAGTATGGGAGCCTGATTTATTTATGTTTGAACTTATGTAATTTTCAATACACGATCTGAGTCTTGCAATGTCAGTCTGGGTGATCCCGAACGAAGTCAGGTCGTCAGCTTTTTCAGTAACGGTATTGAGAATTGAATTCGCTTTATTAATCACTTCAGTGTCGCGCATTCTGTCAAGCAGAGAGGGCGGTATGTTTGCGATTGCTTTAATGACTTCGTCGGAATTCTTGTGTCCGAATACATAGAGAGCTGAAGCGAGTTCTACAGTAGTATTTTCGAGTTCGATACGCTTCAGGGTTTTTGTTTCGGATGCACCTCTTCTTACGGTGTTTCTCCTGACCGCTTTCGAATTAATATCGGAGATCACTTTTTTGAAATCCAAAACAGAAACAGAAAGCGCAGGTATTTCTGTAACAATGGAGCTGTTTCTGTCAAGGACCGTTTCTATATCTATGAAAGTGCTTAATTTATTTTCCTGTACTTTCGATAATTTATGTTCGTTCATTTTAATGTTTATTTAAATTTATGAAATATGTTTAGAGATAATTTTTCTGATCTATAAAAATAAATAAGATCCGGGGGAGCTCTTGGAACATAATTTAATATTGTTTTCATAATTGTTTTTTTAATTTCTGCATATTCGGTATATGAATAAGCAGCGGTGATAAATTATAAAGTTTTAATTTAAAAGTGTAGTTGCAATTTTCACGATTTGTGAAAATCCGTAAAAATATGAAATTCCTGATTTCTCCGGGTTGTTTTCAAAAATGCCGTAAAGCATTGATTTTATTGACCTTCCGCGGGCAGTGTTGTTTAAACTCTTTCGGTTTTTTGCGAATAGGGTAAAAATTCGCTCCCATTAAAAAAAAGATATTTTTGTTTGTAAGCGGTATCGCGCGGCATTGTATCCGCAAATTGGTGTATTGTAAGTAGTGTTGCGCAGCATTGTAAAAGCAATCCGGTAAATTGAATTTGTAACAAACATAATTGAATCTGTATTTCGGAGCATTGTAAGCGGCTACGTGCGGTTATGAAATCACAATCCGGTACTTTGAAATTTCAGTCTGTCTCTTTGCAAATGAAATTTGGCGAATCGAAATTTCAGTCTGCCTCTTTGCAAATGAAATTTGGCTAATTGAATTTGTAAGGCAATGCTTTGAATCAGTAACCCGAAGTGTTGTAAGTGATGCCGTGAGAGAATGCATGGGTAATTTGGCAAATTGTAAGCAGTATCTGATGTATTGTAACTGCAATCCGGTGCATTGAAAGCGCGTCGCACAGCTTTGAATCAGTAACACGGAGCGTTGCAGTTATGTCATGAAGCGCTGAATCAGAAATTTGGCTGGATGAATTTAGTAATTTTGCCGCTGAATTTAGAATTTATGGCGTTGAAATTGATTTTGTTGGCTTTTAAACCGGAATTTAGAGGTTTTATATTGAGGCTATAATTTTTATGTAAATGATCTTTTTTTAATTTAAATATTCATTCTTTTCAAAAAATAAAAGCAAATTGGGATGATATACCGAGAAACAATTACGAATTTCAAATTACGAATAAAGGGCTATGAATATGAAATTCATAATTTGAATAAGTATACCGCAGGCTGAAGCCTGCGGCTACTTTTCTTTACTTTACTTTATTTTACTTTATTTTGTCGCGGATCATTTTTCTTTATTATAAACTATTGTTACTTTCTGCTGCGGCATTCCTTTTATATCAAATGTTACATTATGAGTCATTTATCGCCGTCCATAATTATCTCACGGGTTTCACTCATCATTTCGTTTGTTCCTGTCATAGTAACTTTATTTCCGTCAACTATTCCGGTGTAGCTTGTACCAGCTACGCCGAATACATCAAACATAGTTCCTTTCATTGTTCCGTCTTTCTCAGGATAAATATAAATCTTTCCTTCATAAGTAAAGCCGTCAGATTTGCTTAATACATCAATTTCCATATACTGACCGTTTAGAACAAGAGAATGAACAGCGCGGTCTGTCATTCTTGATCCCATCATTTCATAAGGTTCGGAAATCCACGTACCGAGCATGGCATCTATCATTGGAGATTTAATTGGTTCAGGCGGCATTTGTGAATAAGATTTAACTGTGATAAAAAAGACTGCGATAAACGCAGCGAGTAGTTTCAAGGTTTTCATTTTTTCTCCTTAGTTTATAATTAAAAGTTAGTAGTTAATAGTTAATAGTTAATTAGTAGGATGGAAATTGATACAACTTAATAAAAATAAAAATTTATTTCCAATTATTTTTTAAAAAGTTTACATTACTAAAGACCGGATATTAATAAATATTTAAGGATCTGATGATATCATAACTAATTCTAATAAAAGTGGAATAAAAAAACTAATTCTTTGAATATTAAATCTCATTTAGTATTTTTGTCATAACATTTTTTAACTAACTAATATAAAATGAAAACTAAACTACTTTTTATCTGCTTCACTTTGATCTTTACTGCGATACTTTTCAACGGCTGTTCTGAAAAAGAAAAGGAAAGCGCAGAGGTTCAAAAAAATCTGCACGGCGGTTATGAAAGTCAGGTTAAATGGGGTGAGCATCTTGTTATGATCGGAGGCTGCAATGACTGTCATACACCTAAGAAAATGTCGCCAAAAGGTCCCTGTTCCGGATATGGAACTGACTATGTCCGGACATCCTGCAGCGCTGCCTCCGCCTGAAGTGGACAGAGCTGAGATGGAAAAGAACGGGCTTGTTGTCACACGTGAACTTACATCATGGATCGGTCCGTGGGGTATTTCTTTTGCATCAAATCTTACACCGGATCCAACCGGAATCGGCAACTGGCAGGAAAGCAGTTTCATCGTTGCGCTCAAGCAGGGTAAGTATAAAGGCATGCCATCAGGCAGAACTCTTTTACCGCCGATGCCGTGGGAAATGTATAAACACATGTCGGACGATGAGATAAAAGCGATCTTTGCGTATTTGAAATCTTTGAAACCTATTAAAAACTTAGTACCGCAGCCGGTTCCTCCAGTTTCTCCGCCACCGGGAAATTAGTTTAGAGTTACAAATGGCAAATGATAAATGATAAATGATAAATTACAAATGATTAATTATCAATGATTAATGAACAATTGTAAATGAGAAATTACGTGATGTATTGTCCTGAAGTGGGTTAACAAGAGTTAAGGAAACTTTAAACAATAAAGTTTTACTTTCCGGCTTTTAGGATTTCAATGACGGGGATTTTTTTGATTTTGCTGTCCAGCCAGTAAATAATGTTGAAGGCGTCAAAGGCATTTTTTTCAAGAGGATCTTTAAGTAGCACGTTCAGTTCATATTTCATTTCCTTAAACATATCCGTCATTTCTTTATCGGTCTTAATACGGAAAGATCTTCTAAGATATTTTTGTATAATGTTTTCATACTTGTAGACTTTCTTCTTCATACTGATAAAATGGTAAGCGGATTTCAAAGCATATTCCATAGAATCTATGTAACCAAGTTCATAGTAAGATATAAGGTGGATGATCTTTGCATAGCACTGATAATCTTCGGACAGATCCGTCCTCCCGATATTAAAAATTTTACCGTTCCAGTATATGCATTTCCCATATTCTCCGCGAATGAAATTCGAAGCGCTGAGAAAGTAGTAAAAAATTATTCTCTGATAAACCGGAATCTTATCTTCAAACATTGAAATGTTTTTTTGTATTTCAGTCTCTGTATTATATAATTTTTTTTCATCAAAGGATTCCATATGAATTGAGAGTCTCGCGACTGAAGCGGAATAAAATATGAAGGCTTTATTTGCTTCAGTAACTGATCCGGAATGTTTTGTTATAACATTCTCCATTTTAAGAATTGTGCTTTCAGCTTCTTTATATTTATGATTTCTTATTTCACAGTTGATCAGATTATTCAGAGAAAAAATATAATTATTAAGCTTACCTTTCAGCATAACCAGATTATTTTCACACAGCTCAACTGCTGATCCTGCGCATTTATATGCATCTTCATATTTTTCCATAGTCAGATTATACTGCAGCCACAAATTGTAAAAAATATATTTTGTAATGAATGACTTTGCGTTTTCAATATTTTTCAGCAGCGGGCTTTCAAACATTTTTTTAAATTCTCTCATAGTGTTTTCATCTCTCAACCTGCCCGAACCATAACTCCTCAGGAAGATCCCGACATTTTCATTCAATATATAATAATCGATAAGGTTTTTATTCAGCTCAAGAGAATTGTATTGTTTTTCAAAAAGCTCTTTCGCCTGAACGGTATATTCCTCAACTGAGCATAAATATTTTTTAATAAGTCTTTCGGAATTGGATATCTCAAACCGGCTGCTGTAAATTTCTTTTTCAACTGCGGTTTTATTAGCTTTCTGTAGAAGTTTCAGACTCTGTTCCAGTAAATTTTTATCTGAGAGTATATCCGCCGGAGTAAGTAAATTTCTTATTGAATAAATGTCTTTTGTATCTTTATGTAAAAAGAAAGAGAGTTCAGAATTGTGTTGTATAAATAATTTTTATGAAAGGGAAGATTTTTTATAAACTTCCCCGAATAGTTTCCTCTTTAATTTTAGTCTCGTCATATTCATTTCCTTCCGCCGCCTGTTTTGAAATTTCATTAAACAATTTCAGATAATTATCATCAGCGTCTTCAATTAACAAAAGAAACTTCTTTCTGAAAAACAATTTTTCTTTCCCGGACATTGATTTTATCAGCAAAAAAATATCATCTGAAGGTTTCATTCTGACTAAGGTAAATTAAAGTATAATTTAACAAAAATACGGAATTTCTTTTATAATTCAACTTTTCAATTTCTTTTAGAAAATACAGTCCCGCTTTCTGACTAAGAATAAAGCAAATTCGATTTTCGATTTCACATCTCCGCTAATATTTTTGTAAAGAATTTTAATTACATCCATCATCCTGCATCAGAGTTTTTTTTCAATATACAAAAGTATCCTATCAGGGATGATGGAGGGCGGAAGGTAATGCTCCTTCCCAAAGGAGCTTGCCGGAAACCCTGTCTAAAAATCAATTTATTTAAATCATTAAACCAACACGGAGTTAAAATGAAAAAAACCATCCTATCCCTGCAAATAATTTTTGTAACTGCATTTATTTTCGCATCATCCGCCAATGCACAGATGTACTGGAATCAGGCGGGAAATTTTCCGGGAACTGTCGGAAGCCATATCACTGTGCCAAATTCATCATCTTTAGATCTGACTTCCGGATTTACATTAGAAGCATGGATAAATCCGACGGCGCCGGCTATAATTGCAAAAGGAATAATTTCAAAAGGGACCGGTCTCAGCATTAGATATGCAGTCAGAATGATTTCGGGAAGAGTTGTTGTAATAACTAATTCAACACAGAGATTATTCAGCCGTTCTACTAATCTTATACCGCTGCACAAATGGACACATTTAGCTGTGACTCTAAGTTCAACCGGTCTATATCAGATATACTTCAACGGAATCCTTGATACTTCAGTATCACTCCCCGGAACTCTCCCTGTAGCAAATACAGATTCACTTTATATAGGATCCACCGGCTCTTCAACGGAATTTACGGGACAGATAGACGAGGTAAGGATCTGGAATTCTAATCTGGCAGCTTTGGAGATAAAGTATTTGATGAAATCAACTCTTGGAGTAAGCGGAGACGGTACGTTCAATAAATTAGTACTGTCTATTCCGTTTCAGAACAATACAGGTTCAGGACCGGTGTTTTCTGCAATGGATCATTCAGATAAACTGAATCACGGCTTCATAAGAAATGTAACTGCATTTGATCTGAAGGACAGACCTTCCGGTATGCATGTTATGTCAGATTGCGTTAATCTCAGTACTGCGGGATATTTATCTGCGCCTGATAATTCTACAGTGAGTCCTTCTGCTAAGTTAACGATCGAATGCTGGATATTTCCGAAGACACAGAATTACGGTATATTATATAAAGGTCCGGTATTCAGCTCCAATGCCGATTACGGACTCAGAGTGATCTCAGGAAAATTAACAGGATATATTAATAATATACAAATAAACTCGGCTGATTCTGTAAAGACCGAAAGGTGGACACATGTTGCATTTACATATTTCGGAGCAACCGGAAGATATGAATTTTATATTAACGGAAAGCCGGGAACAACGGGAAATATTACTCCGGCAAATATTAACAACGGAACGGATTCATTATTTGCAGGAGTATTTCCATTAACCAGCAGTCTAAGCGGATACATTGACGAGTTAAGGATCACAAGTGATTTGAAAACAATGCAGGACATTAACAGTCAGATGTTTACTTCAGTAAATGAAACAAACGATAATGATGCTGCGGCAAATGCAGTATATAATTTGGACGGTTCCACACTACCGAATACAGACGGCGGACCGAGAATGAATTTAAGAGGAACCGCCAGCTTTACTTTTAATTCAGCTCCTTTTGTTGCAGGCATTCCGCATTCGCCGGTACTAAATATTTCATCGGGACAAAAAAGATACCATTGAAATTTTATCTTCCGAAACAATTTCCGATCTGAACATTTATATTGCAATTAATCATATGCGTGAAGAAAATTTAAGATTAACCATTACCAGTCCACTCGGAGCTACGACTGAATTATTCGCCAACACCTCTCTGCTTGACAGCAATAAAAATTTAGTAACTATATTTGATTCTGATATTGACAGCGCTTTGATCAGCAGCAGATATGTGAGTTTTGGTCGAGAATAAAACCACTCTTTGACATTGACGCAATATTTTCCGGAAGCAACTCTAAAGGTAAATGGATACTGAGCGTTACAGATGAAGCAAGTTCGGATACAGGATCTCTTATAAGCTGGGGTGTGCAGATCAATGAAAAAAGTTCATTACCGTTTAATCTTGAGTGTACATCATTGATGGAAGGATTATACAATTCAGCTTCAAATACTTTAATAGCTGATACAGTAAGATATTTTCTCCGCAGCAACGCTTCTCCGTATTCAATAATTGATTCTTCAAAGGCGAAAGTGAATACGTCCGGATCAGCCTCTGTTCCATTTACGAAAGTTCAGCCCGAGACAAATTATTTTCTTGCAATAAAGCACAGGAATTCCATAGAGACCTGGAGTTCGACGGTAATAAAATTCACACAATTTACAAAACAGACTTCATATAACTTCACCGATCTGGTAACAAAAGCATTCGGTAATAATATGAAACAGGTTGACAGCAGTCCTGTCCGTTTTGCCGTATACAGCGGCGATGTAAATCAGGACGGCACTGTAGATATCAGCGACGGGAGTTTAATAGATAATGATGCATTCAATTTTGCATCAGGATATCTACCCACTGATATAAACGGCGATGAAGTAAGTGATCTTGCGGATGCGGTGTTTGCGGATAATAATGGTTTTAATTTTGTAGTGAAAATAACACCTTAGTAGTTAGTAGTTAGTAGTTAATAGTTAATAGTTGATAATTTATAATTGTTAAGTCTGTTCAAGCTCTTGTGCTTTTTTAATAAGCCAAGACTGGGAAGTTGAATTTAGTTCGGAAGTTAGTTCGGATAATTCAAAATTATTTTTATCATTACTGTCGCTTAACTTTAATAACCTGTTAAAATAATTTATAAACAGGCTGCACTTTGTTATATACATTTCGGGGAGAAGTTTATCTGTCCGGATAAAATGCGCGAAGGCGTCAAATAGTTCAGCAGCCGGAATAAACCACTTAAGTTCGTAATAGATCATAAGAGTTAACTGTTTTATTGCAGCTTTATAAATCACATTTTTTATCGGTCCGCTTTTTACGAGATATTCCAGCGCTTTGGAAAAATCGCCTCTTTCGAATTCGACACAGGCATTCCTGTAAGCTGTTACATATTGTTCTTTGTTCGGCTCAATCCTGTCTCCGAATTTTTTAATAAAATCTTCAACACGGTCAGGTTCTTTAAGCTGTATTCCCGCTCATACAATATTCATAATTCTGATCTATTTTATATATTTGCTTTGAGGTAACGGCGAAAGGATATTTTGTTCAATAGAAAAGTTTAATAAATCTATTATATAATTTTAAAATTCTTCATTACCTTCATTAAATTTAAGCTGAGCAAAATTTCTCATTCATTTCCGGTCTTCTGAAAGTTCTTAGCGATTCGATAATGGTTGATTTATACATATCGTTGAATCAGTACCTTAATTAAATGCAGAGTAAAATTTTAATTATCTTCAGGAGCTTTTCTTATGCTTGCGATCTGGAATTTATTTCCTTCAGGATCAAAACCGTCACTTGCTTCAATCTCATCCCATATATGATGCTTTCCCATTTTCACTTTGTGACTGATAAGATAATCCCGGGCTTTGCCGGTATCATCTACGGAAAAAACCAATTTATTTTTATTCTTTCCCTGCAATCCGGATTCTGATGAATAGTGAAGACATATTTTGAAACCGTTGCCACCGAGTTCCAGCCATTCATTTTCGGGATAAGTTTTGTTTTTAATAATATTTATACCTAAAATGTTTACATAAAAATTCCTCATCACAGCCATGTCTTTTACAAAGTAAATATATTGTTTTAATTTAAATTTCATGATTAACCGGTTTATAATTTAAGAATATTTTTTAAAAAATACATTATCTGCTTTTCTCAATTAATTACTGAATCAGATTATCTGTTTTTTCAATCAGCCAGTCCTTATGTCTTTTCCTTAATGTCCGGTCAAAGTGAATATCTTCCTTTAATTTCTTAAGTTTATTCCTGTCCGGATTTTCCTTACAGATCAGAAGTTTGTTAAGAAAATTAAAAAATTTCATATAAAATTCCTTAGTTTCTTTTTCAAGGAAGGAGTTGTTTCCTATAAAGTGTTTTGAAGTATCAATGTAATAGAACAGAGATTCAGAACTACCCAGTTCGTAATACGCTTTAGCAGAAAGTATTCTCACATGCAGCTTATCTCTTATATCGATAAATTCAACTTTATTTAAATTCTCAAGTGAGTCCGCATAATCTTTTTTTGCATAACTGAGATAACCACTTGCAAGAAAGTTCATTGTCTTCTGATGTTCCTTTTTCAGCTTCGGAGTATATACTTTAATAAAATCTTCGGACCATTTAATTTCTCCAAGCGAAAGCGCATTACGGAGTATCTGGTGATAAAGCGCTTTGTTTATTCTGCCATTCAGGTTTTCAATACCTGACTTAAGCCGGAATTTATTTAACTCAAAGAGAATCTTAAGAAATTCATCATTTCCGGATCTCATCTTTAGAGCGCAGTAATTCGCAAGAGTTATAATTGTGTTTCTTTGTTCCTGATTGTCAAAGAGCTCATGATTATTTTCAAAATATTCTTTCATTTCAAAAAAGTAACTTTCGTTACTTTCATCCGCTGCGCACATTATTTTATTGTAATAAAAGTTTATGATGTCTGCATATTCGCTTTTATTTTTTTTAGCAATGCTTACTAGATTTTTAAGGTCAAGACTATTGATCAATTCAATTGCAGAATTTAATTCCTTACCGGTATTATATGTAAGTAACATAACGTGCAGATCCCACGCAATTACAGAAAGTTCGGAAAGAAGATTGAGTATTAAATACTCTGAGCTTTTCACAGTTCCTTCCAGACTTTTATCCTGTCTCCCCTGCGCTAAATTCCAGTATTCGCATTTATTGTTTTCAGCAATGTATCTAATGGAAAAATATTCTCTGCCATATTTCAGACCGCTAAGATACTTTTCTGTTTTTTGAATCTGACTAAAGATTTCGCTATTAAGATTTCTTTTTAAAAGTTCATCAAACATCAATACAGATCTTTCCTTCTTACTGCTTTTAAGCGCTGTCTGTAAAATAAATTCCAGAGCAAGTTTTTCAAGACCTGACACCAGATTCCACATAACCTGTTTGTTAAATTTTTTTCCGGGATAAAGATTTTCATAAATATTTTCATAACTGAAGTTATCACTGTCAATTCCGGAAAGGAATATTTTTAATTCACTCAAAAGCGGCAGATAGTTTCTTCCATTATTAAAAAAAGGAGAGGCAGCAAACTTTTCAAAAAGTTTCATCTCTTCTCTGCTAAATGTTTTTAACGTCCGGAGGAGCCTTGTGTCTTTCATATGATTAGCTTGAATTCAAATTTCTTTTAATAATAAGCAATAATCAATGTATATAATATGATCAGCAAAAAAACAACAGGTTAGTTTGCCGAAAATATTTCTTTGCTATGAAATTCAATAAAGAAGTATTTTGCATCGTGCACAAGGAAGTGCACAATAATTGCGAGAATGCCGGATGATAACAGTTAAAAAGAAAAGTGAAATGAAAACGGCAAAAGGATACCGTCTTAAAAATTCTACTCATGATCTGATAGAAAAAATTCAGCTTATGATCAACGTGAATAAGGATACAATAATAACCAGAGCTGTGAAGCTATATTACACTGAAGTTAATAACACAAAAAAATTCAGGAAACGAAATCAAAAGTAATTAAGTACTATAAAACTTTTTTTACAAACTAAAAAACAAAACCATTATGAAAAAATTAATTGCAGTCTTAATTCTGACAGCAACACAGTCAATCGCGCAAATAACTCTTACAAGCGCAAATAATCCTTCTCCGGGAGAGAATAATCATTACACGATATGTGACACGACAAATATTTCGGAGGGAACCTCAGGAGCAAATCAGACATGGAGCTTTCCTGTTTTAACAGGCACAGACAGCGGAACGGTGAGATTTGTGAATCCGGGTTCAACACCTTATGCATCACAGTTTCCTTCATCAAACATAGCAACTACAGAAGATGAAGCAACATTCAGTTATCTTACTTCGTCTTCTTCAAATCTCATCTCAAACGGTTCTGCCGGTTTAGGTCTCACAATAAATTACAGTAATCCTCAGACATACTTACAGTTTCCGTTTTCATATTCAAGCAATTTTACAGACAATTTTGCAGCTCATTATTCCTCACAGGGCTTTGAGGTATTTTCAACCGGTACAGTAACTGTAACAGCCGATGCATGGGGAACGATCACTCTTCCCGCCGGGACTTTTTCAAACGCTTTAAGACTGAAGTTTGTAACAGTTACAAATGATTCAACCTCAATAGGAATATCAACATCCAATGCGACTTCATACAGCTGGTTTGTGAACGGAAGAAAACTTCCGATATTTACAATTACATATACAAGTTTTTCATTTAACGGCTTTCCTCTGGGAAGTGACAAGTCAGTAAATTACAGCGATCACGTGACTATTGGAATTACAAATATATCTACGGAAACTCCGGGTGAATACAGACTCTCACAAAATTACCCAAACCCGTTCAACCCGGCTACTACTCTGGAGTTTGGAATTACAAAACCGGAATTCGTATCCTTAAAAATTTATGATATGCTTGGTAAAGAAACAGCTGTACTTGTCAGCGCAAAGCTTAGGCCCGGAACTTACAAATATAATTTTAATGCATCAGGTCTTACAAGCGGAATATATTTTTACACTTTGAAAACTGAGAACTTTTCTGAGACTAAGAGAATGACTTTAGTAAAATAAAGGATATATATCACAGATAATGTGAACGGAAATTATTTGATCTTAAACTGAATACAAATTAAATCTCTATGCTATATGTGCCTCATACAGAGTTTGAAAAGAAAGCGATCAATTTATAAAACATTTTTTAAAACAAATAAATCAGTAAATGCGAATAAAAATTTTTTTAACAATTACTTACAGCGGCGATGTGAATCAGGACGGGACAGTTGATGTTACCGATAACGGATTAATCGATAATGACGCCGGAAATTTTTTGAGCGGTTATATTGCGACTGATCTGAACGGAGATGAAATAACTGATGTCAGCGATGCAGCGATCTCAGATAATAATGCGGTGAATTTTGTGAGTGTTGTAAAGCCGTGAATAAGGAAATGAATTTAATTAAATTTTACTCCCATTTAAAAACTTTTACAGCAATGGCATAAACAACAACTCCCCAGATAAGCATAATTATAATATCTTTCCATACATCAAAGAGACCTGCGCCTTCAAAGGAGATCTTTCTTAAAGCTTCATTAAGATAAGTAAGCGGGAGTGCGCGGCTGACGGGCTGCAGCCATTCGGGAAAGTTTGATATTGGAAAAAAAGTACCGGCAAGCAGAAACTGCGGAAGTGTTATCAGATTTGCAATCGGCGGGACAGCGCTTTCGTTTTTTGCGATGCCGGAAACGACAAATCCGAATCCAAGAAAAACAATTAGAGCGATAACGGATACGATCAGCATATTTAAGAATGTGACAAAACCGTTAACAAGCGTAAAGCCGAAAATATAGTATCCTAAAAGAATAATTATTATGGATGTAAATATTGAAAAAATCAGACGGCTTAAAGATTCACCGAGAATAATGTAAACTTTTTTTACAGGTGTCGCAAAGAATCTCTTTAAAACAAGAGTCTGACGCAGACTAATAAAAATAAAAGCCGTGCCGAATACTCCTGCGCTGAGAAGAGAAAACCCCAGCTGACCTGGTAAGATAAAATCAATTGTTTTATATCTTCGTCCTTCGATCTCAGTTTCTTTAAGTTCAGTTTTCGGAACTTCTGTATCAGTGAAGGCAAGATTTTGTTTATTAACTATTTCACTGATTATCATTTTAAGAATACTTCCTCTTTCGGGAGAAGCCTTAGTGGTTTTCAAGCTGACTATTTGCTTTCCTGAAGGACTGTTCTCAATATTTACGAAAGCGTCAATTCTCCCTTTTTCGAGATCAGAAAATGCGGCATCATAATCCAGATTTTTAATAATGTTTATGGTATTATTATTGGCTAACTCCCGGTAGATATGATTTGAAGTATCGGAATTTTTTTCGAATACGACATCAATTTTAAAACTGCTTCCGCCGATAAAACCGAATACGAGAATAAATATCAGAGGAAAAACAAGGTTGAATACAACAGCAGAAGGATTACGCGTCATAGCCTTCAAACTTGCCTTAGTAAGTGAAAGCATTGCCCGTAAATGATTGTATTTAATATCTTTCATTTATACTTTTAAATTATAAGCGGCTAAAATATAGTCAGACAAAACAGAGAATTTTATCTATTCTTAAAAATTTAATTTCTGTTAAATTGAATATTTATCTCAGATAATTAAACATATCAGGCATCTCTTATAGTATGCCCTGTAAGATTTATGAAAACATCTTCAAGCGAAGCGAGCTTTACCTGCTTCGGTCTTTCGAAACCGCTTCTGACGAGATCATCTATAAGATTATCCGGAGAGTCAATTGTAATAATTTTTCCATGGTCAATAATACCAACCCTGTCACAAAGAATTTCAGCTTCGTCCATATAATGGGTTGTAAGCATAATAGTTGTTCCCTTTGCTTTTATCCTTTTTATCAGTTCCCACAGATTTCTTCTTGCCTGCGGATCAAGTCCGGTAGTAGGTTCATCAAGAAAAATTAATTTAGGATCATTTATAAGCGTAGTACAAATAGAGAACCTTTGCTTTTGTCCTCCGGAAAGTTCTTTAAATTTCGAATTCCTTTTTTCCCGGAGGTCAACAAGATCAAGGAGTTCATCCGGATCGGTGTTTACATTATACAGACCTGCGAATAATTCTATGAGTTCATTAAGATAAAGGTTCGGATAAAATCCGGCTGCCTGCAGCTGGATGCCTATGATTTGTTTGATCTCACTTTGATCTTTATCAACAGAAAGTCCGTTAATAAAAACCTCACCTGAAGTTTTATCACGGAGGGTTTCCATAATTTCAAGCGTAGTGGTTTTCCCCGCGCCGTTCGGACCGAGCAGACCAAATACTTCACCATCTCTTACATTAAAGCTTATCCCGTCAACAGCAGTAAGCGTGTCGTATTTTTTAACGAGATCTTTAACTTCTATAATATTATCTGTCAAATTTATTTAAGTAATTTCAGGAAACATGTAACTGAGAGGTAAGCATTAATAAGAATTATTAAAACAATTTTAAAACTATTAAATCTAATATCAATATTTAACTTTATTAATTTAAATCTCAAAAAATTACACTACATATCAGATGAAGTTTTCTGACTGAGTGAGAAAAGATTACAAAACCAAAGGTCAGATGACATAGCCGTCGAGCCCTTGTTTTCCGCCTTCCCTTCCGAAACCACTTTCCTTATATCCACCGAAAGGCGAAGCGGGATTAAATTTATTGAAAGTATTTGACCAGACTACACCTGCTCTGATCTTACTTAGAGTTTTAAAAATTTTCGAACCTTTGTCAGTCCAGACACCGGCAGATAGTCCATAGAAAGTATTGTTAGCTTTTTCAACGGCTTCAGACGGAGTCCGGAAAGTAAGGATTGAAAGAACCGGTCCGAAAATTTCTTCATTTGCGATCCTGTGTGACTGCGCGACGCCGGAGAAAAAGTAGGTTTAAACCAGTAACCTTTGGACGGCAGTTCACAATTGCTTTGAAATATAGTTGCGCCTTCACTGATACCTGCGTTGACAAGTTCAGTAATTTTTTTTAGCTGCATACTTGAATTAATTGCGCCGACGTCTGTATTTTTATCAAGCGGATCTCCGACTCTGAGAGTCGACAGACGGTGTTTAAGTTTTTTAATAATAATATCTTTAATACTTTCCTGCACGAGGAGTCTTGAGCCTGCGCAGCAGACGTGACCCTGATTGAAATAGATTCCATTAATAATCCCTTCAATGGCTGCATCAATAGGAGCGTCTTCAAAAACAATATTAGCCGCTTTTCCGCCGAGTTCGAGAGTAAGTTTTTTATCTGTGCCGGCAGTTTGCCTCATAATCAGCTTACCAACTTCAGTAGAACCTGTGAATGCAATTTTTTTTGTATCCGGATGTCTTACAATAGCAGCGCCGGTTTTTCCGTCACCGGAAATTATATTTACGACTCCGTCCGGGAGTCCGGCTTCCTGAATTACCTCAGCAAGTTTATATAATGTAAGAGGAGTTGTTTCGGCGGATTTAATTACAACAGTATTTCCGCAGGCAAGTGCGGGAGCAATTTTCCATGCGGCCATGAGGAGCGGGAAATTCCACGGGATGATCTGACCTGCGACACCAATGGAAGAAACCTTTCTTCCCGGGAAAGCATAATCAAGTTTATCAGCCCATCCCGCATAATAGAAAAAATGAGCAAGAGCGAGCGGGACGTCAACAGATTTGGATTCTTTTATCGGCTTACCTCCGTCCATAGATTCTATGACAGCAAATTCACGGGCTTTTTCCTGAATGATCCTGGCAATTCTGAAAATGTATTTTGATCTTTCTTTCGGATGCATTTTGCTCCAGGTTTTGTCGTAGGCGCTTTGAGCCGATTTAACGGCTTTAGCTACATCGTCATCAGATGCATATGCAACACGTGCGATGACTTCTTCTGTAGCCGGATTTACGGTGCTGAAATATTTTTTTGTCTTAAGCCATTTTCCGCCGATGAACAGATCATATTGATCTTTTAATTTGATATGTTTTGAATCCTCAACAGATTTAGAGTATTCCCAGTTTATTTTTTTCGATTTTAAAATTTTAACCGAACCATTTGATTTTCCGTTGGAAGATATCGCCTTTTCAGGATCTGAAATTGTTTTCATATCGAAATTAAATATTTGAAATGCTGATTAAATATATACTATTAACTTAAAATTATAAATCAATTATAGGAAAATTCTTTAAAAACAACTGCTCGCTACATCCCAAGCACTTTATCATAAAATTTCTCATACATCGGCACTATATTCTCCTCGCTGAAATGCTCTGCCCGCTTTCTGGCGTTTATTGAAAAATGTTCGTATCTCTTTTCATTCGCAAGAAGTTCTATCGCATATTTGGACATTCTCTCCACATCACCGATCTCTGCAATATATCCCGTCTCTCCGTGCAGATTCAGTTCAGGTAATCCGCCGACACTGATGATATCACGGGTACTCCGCAGCTCATTGCTTCAAGCGCTGACAGTCCAAAACTCTCCGACTGCGAAGGCAGAAAGAAAAGATCGCTAACTGACAGCAGCTCTACTAAAGCATCCTGCTTTCCCATAAATTTTATTTCTTCGAAAATTCCGAGCTCACGGGAATATCTTTCACATTCACTTCTCTCCGGACCATCTCCGATTAGAATCAGCTTACTGTCAACTTTTTCCTTTACGGTGTTAAAAATCTTTATCACATCCTGCACTCTTTTCAATGCGCGGAAATTTGATGTATGAGTTAAAATTTTCTCGTCATTTTTTGCAAAGTTCTTTCTGAAGCATTTTGTCTTTTCGTTATCTTCGCGTTTATATTTATTTATATCTATAAAGTTCGGGATCACTTCAATCTCTTTATCGATCTGATACTGCTGCTGTGTCTTTTCTTTCAGGAATCTTGATACGGCTGTAACGCCGTCGGATTTCTGAATGCTGAATTTCATTGTCGGCAGGAAGCTTGGCTCCAGTCCTGTCAGAGTAATATCCGTACCGTGAAGAGTGGTTATAAATTTAATCTCGGATTTATTTCCTCCTTCGGATTTCAGGATTTCTCTGGCAAGAAATGCGCTTGTTGCATGCGGTATTGCGTAATGAGCATGCAGAAGATCCAGATCATGAAACTTAGTAACTTCAACCATCTTACTTGCAAGCGCGATGGAGTACAGTGGAAATTCAAACAGCGGATAATTATTTATCTCCACCTCGTGATAGAATATGTTATCTACAAATCCGTTCAGCCGCGTAGGCATTGCATAAGAAATGAAATGAACTTCGTGGCCTCTCATAGCAAGGGCTTTTCCGAGTTCAGTTGCCACTACTCCGCTACCTCCATACGTCGGATAACAAGTGATGCCGATTTTCATAAAAAATTTTATGCTGTAAATATAATTTAATATACTGTTAAGAGAAATTCATTCTTTAGACTGAAATTTTAAATCAGAATTGTATAAGTGTAATTTTTAAAAGTAAAGACATGACAAATATCATATAAAAAATCAGGTAACTTATGGATTATTGAATTAAATAAACCGTCTGCAATTAGTATTTTTACACACTATCTAAAACTAAAATTATTCACCTATGAAAAAAATCAAAGTATTAATTATGGGCGCTGCCGGCAGAGATTTTCATAATTTCAACGTTTTGTACAGAGATAATCCTTTATATGAAGTAGCTGCATTTACAGCAACTCAGATCCCGTATATTGATAAAAGAATTTATCCAAAGGAGCTCAGCGGGAAATTGTATCCCAAAGGAATTCCGATCTATTCAGAAGAAAATTAACTGATCTTATCAGACAACATAAAATTGATGAAGTCATTTTTTCATATTCCGATGTTACATTTGAATATATTATGAAAAAGCAGCGGAAGTAAATGCAGCAGGCGCTTCATTCAGGATGCCCGGTTATGATGAGACGGCCGTAAAGTCTGTAAAGCCGGTGATTGCTATAGTTGCTTCACGGACAGGAACGGGTAAAAGTCAGACATCGAGAAAAGTTGTTGAGATCTTAAAATCCATGGGAAAGAAAGTAGTGGCAATACGCCATCCGATGCCTTACGGAAATCTCGCTAAGCAGCAAGTTCAGAGATTCGCAGAAGTCTCTGATCTTAAAAAACACAAATGCACAATTGAAGAAATGGAAGAATATGAACCGCATGTCGTCCAGGGAAATGTTATCTATGCAGGCACGGATTATGAAGCGATAATCAGAGAAGCTGAAAAGGAAGCGGATATAATTATCTGGGACGGCGGAAACAACGACATGCCGTTTTACAAAAGCGACCTAGTAATTACTGTTGTGGATCCTCACAGACCGGGACATGAACTTAAATATTATCCGGGCTTTATTAATCTACTGATTGCAGATATTGTAGTGATAAACAAAATAGATTCCGCTGATCATTCCGATGTGAATATAGTCAGAGAAAACATAGAAAAATATAATCCGAAAGCAGTCATTGTCGAAGCAGCATCGCCTGTTTCATTGGAAAGATCCGGCAGATGCAAAACACATAAAAATAAGAGAACGCTTATTGTCGAGAGGACGGACCGACGCTCACCACGGTGGAATGAAATATGGAGCAGCCACTATAGCCGCAAAAATTCGGAGCAAAGGAAATTGTGGATCCACGTGAATTTGCAGTCAGATCGATCAGCGACACATTTGAAAAGTATCCTGACATCGGCAAACTTTTGCCGGCAATGGGTTACGGAGATAAGCAGATAAAGGATCTTGAAGACAGTATTAACAGAGTGCCGTGCGACAGTGTGCTGATAGGAACTCCGATAGATCTGAGAAGACTTATAAAATTCAAAAGCCGGCGGTAAGAATAAACTATGAACTGCAGGAAATAGGCAGACCGGATCTTAAAGAATTAATTACTGAAAAATTTTCTAAACTGAAACCCGGGAGACCGGGTTTTTTTTTTATTTGTATCTTGAAAAAGAAATATGAAATATCCATTCTTAAATATTCTAAATCCGGCCTCAATTTAAATTAAATTATACAATCCGTTTTATCTGATTAAATATTAATTTAACCTTATGATTCAAATCAGATCCTTTATTTATTGTAATTCTTTTATTCAGCGCAATTTTGTTTTCGGGATGTTTTCTTGTCAATCGATAAAATGGTCGAGGTCAATCCTGAAGAGGACTGGCTTATGATCTGGAGGAAACCCCAGAAGACAAATATTTCTAAATCTAAATCCGCGCTTACACCGCCATTTAATCTTTACTGGGAATTTGATGCTGACGGACTTGCAAAGAACTGCATTTCAGTCAGCGATGCAATTGTTTTTGTAAACACTTTGAACGGTGAATCTTTTGCGATAGATATTTTCAGCGGAAAAAGCCTCGGCAGAACTTCCGTATTAGGCGATGCATCATACTCCACTCCTGTCATAGACAGAAACAACATTATTATTGCCGCTTCCGGAGACAGGAGTACAAGAATATTCAGTTATAATCTGATCACCGGTGATGAAAAATGGAAAAGAAATGTCGGCAGCATATTATCTTCACCTGTCATGACGGAAAATGATATTATAGTTGCTTCTGCAAATAACAAAATATACAGACTGAATGCGGCCACCGGCGTTCTGGTGTGGATTGCCGGTCCTAAAGAATCCGGTTTACCTTTCAGCTCATTTTTTAAACAGTCCGACAATTTTCTAAAATAAGATCTTTGCCGGGAATAACAGCGGCGCTATGTATTGCTTTGATCTGAAAAACGGAAGAGAGCTGTGGAGTTTAAAAACCGGGGCTTCCATTACAACTGACGTTTCAGCAAAGGATGGAAAAATATATTTTGGATCTGATGATAAAAATTTTTATTGTGCGGATACTGCAGGGAATATTGTCTGGAAAAAAGATCTTGGAACGACTTTTAGACGGTGAAATTATCTGGACATTTAAAACACGCCGCAGTCTGGGCTACCCTGCTCTTCACTAGGATATGATTTTCGTCGGCTCATTTGACAGAAGATTCTACTGTATAAAATGCAGATAACGGTAAAGAGCTCTGGCATTATTTATGTGAAGGCCGCGTTTGGACAAGCGCTGTAATCTGGAAAGATTATATTTTTACTGCAAGTGATGACAAGTACGTTTATTGTTTCTCAAACAAAATTATGGAAAAGAAAAAATAGAATGCGCTCATTATTTATTATGTTCATTTTTATTGCATTCAGTAACAGTTATTCCCAGACTGATTCTACAGAAGTAACTGCTTCGGAAGTAACAGATTCCCTGGCATCTTTTTCGGTGAATCTGCTTTCGCTGCCGGATAACGCTGAAGTGTACAATGACACTGTTCTGATCTGGAGCTACTCCTTGTATTGAATTATCAGATGAAGGAAGGAAACTACAAACTGAAATTTGTAAATCCGGGTTCTGGAAAATTCTGGCAGAATTCAAATCAGATAATTGATCTGCATCTGAAAGCTGATACTACTATTAGCGCTGCGTTCAGGTATTTTTATTATTTTGATTCCGATCCTTTTAATGCATCTGTTATAAGCAATGACACTCTTTTAGGTCTAACTCCTCTCAGACTTCTTAATGAATATAAGATAACGGGAAATATCATTTTCAGAAAAGAAAACTATCAGGATCTGGTTTTTAATATTTCAGATTACGATTTCGGAACTGGATTAAAAGTAAATATGAGGTCAAAGGAAAGATCCGAACCAACGATGAAGTTTATAAAGACAAAGGAACGCAGTTCAACACTTCAAGGAATCTGCCGGTAATTTCGGGACTGGGTGCAGTTTCAATAGCAGCAGGATTTTTTACTTATAACTTCAAGAAAAAGGGAAATAGCGCTTATGATGAATATTTGTTAACAGGAAGTCAGGAAAAGCTGGATGAGTCAAAAGAAAATGATACTTACTTTGTCATCTCACTGGTATTAATGCAGGCAGCTCTTGGTGGACTGATATATTTTCTATTCTTTGATTGAATATTTTTTTCAGTCAGCGATGTTTATTTTTTCCTCCGGCTTAATGAAAAGATTTCTCCAGACTATCGTCAGTAAAATAATAACCGCTCCGATAATTGAATAAACAGTCGGCACTTCTCCGACTCCTAAAAACACCCACACCGGATTCAGAATAGCTTCGAGCATTGCAATAATCATGGATTCAGTAGCTGAAATATATTTGATGCCTTCGTTAAAAATAATATAACTTATTCCGATCTGAAACACTCCATATATAAAAGTATCATCGCCTGAGAGAATTCAACTATGAGTTTGTCATACACCAGAGGAAAACAAAAATACATACAAGAATATTTCCGCAATAATATACACTATAGTATTTTCAGTTTTATGGATCTGCTTTTTCCATTTCAGAAAAGAGTGAACAAGGCGAAAACTAATTCCTGAGCCGATAGCAAGCAAATTACCTTTGATACTAGCCACAAACTGGCTTACCGAAAAAAAAAACAATATCATTCCGATAAGACAAAAAATAAGTGCAATTAGATTTTTCTTATCAAACTTTGTTTTCAGAAAAACGGGTTCGAGTATTAACAAATAAATTGGAGCAGTTAACTGAAGAAATATTGCATTTGCCTCTGTAGTAAAGCTTTTGTAGCACTTACAAAGAACGAGAATAAATGAATAGGTAAGACTGCACATTATTGAGATCTTATCGAATTCAAATTTAAAATTTATTTTGTTGATCAGAGAAATTACAATGATAGTAATTGCAGCAATTAGAGATCTGTAAAAATAGATCTGATAAGGCGTCGAGCTGTGAGAACTTTAATAAAAAAAGTCCAGCCGAGCTCCAGAGCAGCGCACAGAAGCTGATATATATCAGTCCCTTTTTATGTAAGGGAATTGAATCAGTGATTTTTGAAAGCATAATTATGCAGAAATAATTTCAGTCTGATTTTTTAGGGTAGAATTTTAGAGACATATAAAAATGCATTGTTATCCGCCAATGAAAGATCATCTGCATCCGTTATCATATCTCCGGTGAGATCGGAATTAATATATCCTGATGAAAAATTATATGCATCGTTATCGGCAATTACGATATCCTGCAGGTCTGTAACACCGTCCTGATTTATATCGCCGCCATAAATGCAAAACCTTTGTCCTTTTCTGACAAGATTATTTCCAAAAGCGCTTGACGAATCCATTGTAAAGTTATAACCTGTATGCCTAAGATCAAAATTAAGTCCTCCGGATTTGCTCCATGTTTCAATGGAATTTCTATGATGTAAATGCAGAAAATAATTTTCATTCCCGTTTGCATTTTTAAATCCGAAAGTGCAGTAACCTGAATCGTTTATAACTGAATAAGCGGAATCGGTTTTAAGATAAGGCGATACTTTACTGCGCAAATAAACTTTAACTGTATCCTTTATCATTCTTTCGTTTATACTATTATAAAACCCCTGTATCAGCGCATTAAGTTGAAAATTATCATACAGAAAATTTACGGAAGTATCACTCTCAGCTGTATTTCCGTAAAGAAATGTTTTATAAGCGGTATCATTTTTAAGGAAGAAAAGAATTTAAAGAAAGAAGTTATGTAATATTTCGTAATTCTCTGCTGTTCAATTCTGGAAATTGCAGCAGGATTGTCAACCAAATCGTCGAGACCGGGAATAAGATGAAACTGGCTGTGATTGCCTCCGAAAATATTTACAATATGTCTGAAAGGGTATGCATTGCTGTAATGAGGCAATTGATTTGTAGCGTAAGATGCAATGCTGTCTCTCTGCCCGGAAAGCAGCTGAACAGGGCTTTTTATCAGTGAAGCTGCGGAAATTGAAGACGGGTTTGTATTTGCAGCTGCGAGGGAGGATACTGCTTTGATGTTCGTATCCAATGAAGCGGCAAGAAAACTGCATCCTCCGCCCATTGAATGACCAAAGACTCCCGCAAATAATGTAACATCAAAAAATAAATCACCGGTTGTTTTTCCTTTTCTTTTCATATCCTTTATTACAAATGCCAGATCTCTTGCAAAATTAATATGACTCGGGAAAAATCCTGTTTCAGTGGATGGAGCAATAACAATATATCCCCAGCTTGCAAGATGCCGGTAAAGTGAAACATATAAACTAGGGTTCAGTGTAAATCCGTGTCCGAAAGAAATTATATTATATTTATTACCCTGAAGTACCGGAGCTCCGTTTCCTTCGGATACAGCGGGATAATAAACGAGAGAGGAAATATTTCTGTTTGATCTGGAAGAATCGACAAAAGTTACTGTTACATTTCCGACAAAACTTATGTATCCTGAATCAGACGGAATGGTCTGTGAATGTATATTAACGGATTGTAGAAAAAGAAGAGCAGTTATAATAATAAAGAGTTTCACTTTTGAATTAATTTCTTTTTGATCTCTTTCAGCATTACCTTTGTCATTTTTTCCAGATCAACATTGTTTTTCCATCCCCAGTCTTTTCTTGCAACCGAATCATCAATGCTTTGGGGCCATGAGTCTGCAATTGCCTGACGGAAGTCCGGTTTGTAAATTATTTCAAAATCGGGAATGTGTTTTTTGATTTCGTTTGAAAGTTCTTCAGGATCAAAACTGAATCCGCTGAGATTATAACTCGATCTGATGCTGATCTTATCGGCGTCTGCTTCCATAAGCTCAGTAGTAGCTCTTATCGCATCATCCATAAACATCATTGGCAGTTTTGTATCAGGTTTGAGAAAGCATTCATACTTACCGGCTCTATCGCATCATAAAATATTTCCACTGCATAGTCCGTAGTTCCGCCGCCCGCTTCGGTTTTGTAACTTATGAGACCGGGATATCTAATGCTTCTAATGTCGAGTCCGTATTTGTTAAAATAATATTCGACCCATCTTTCGCCTGCGAGTTTACTGATTCCATAAACAGTATTAGGCTCCATTATGGTAAGCTGAGGCGTGTCAGTTTTTCGGAGTGGTCTTTCCGAATACGGCTATTGAGCTTGGCCAGAATATTTTTTTTATCCCGACTTCCCTTGCAAGATCAAGAATGTTAAGTACGCTTCTCATATTTATATCCCAAGCCTGAAGAGGCAGTCTTTCGGCGTTTCCTGATAATACCGCTGCGAGAAGATAAATCTGCGAGATCTTATAACGGATCACAAAATGGATAAGTCTTTTATCATCCATTACATCCAGCAGCTGAAACGGTCCGGATTTTTTTACGTCTTTCGGCGCATCTTTAATATCAGTTGCAAATACATTTTCATTTCCATAGATCTTTCTTAATGTAAAGTAAGTTCGGAGCCGATCTGACCTGCCGCTCCGATAGCAAAATTTTTCCATTTAAAAGGAATAGTTTTAATTTTATATAGAATAAGCAGAGATTAAATGAAAGATTATCTCGGGTCAAGTTTTTGATGTTCTTCCACTTCTGAATTTCAATATCATTGAGAGAATACCTTTCTGAATTTTCTGC
>JADJYU010000001.1 GCA_016719565.1 Ignavibacteria bacterium | reverse complement strand
GAACACAGAATTACTCGAACCTCACTGGAGAGGAATCTATTCATTCCGAATTGATCAAAAATACAGGGCTTTGTTTATTATGGCTGACGGAGAAGCAGAAATATTTCAGATTACAAATCATTATAAAAAATAGTTTTTTCTTTAATTATTAAAATGTCTTCTTTGACCTCGAATATCACTGTGGCGGCTTTGACAAGAGATTTTGTCCTTAATATGCGGAGAAATAATTTATCAGAACTATATGAGTGAAAAAATTTTCGAATTCGAAAATGATATGGAAAGAAGAATTGAAATTTTTAAACCATGATATTCAAATAACCTTATACCGGATTCGTATTGGCTAGGACATAAATTCCCTAATCCGTTTAATCTGAAAACAGTCATACAGTATCATATACCCGTTAAAGGATTGGTTTTGCTAAAAGTATTTGATGTGCTTGGGAATGAAGTTGCCGAACTGCTGAATGCGAATCAGGAAGCGGGAAGTTACGAAGCGGAGTTTGACGGAAGCGGACTGGCGAGCGGGGTTTATTTTTACAGGATTGAAGCCGGTTTGTTTGTTCAGACGAAGCGAATGATACTTTTAAAATAAATTTGAGAATATAATTAAAAAATCATTCTAAGAATATTTAATTTATTAAGTTTTTATTAAAAAAAGAAAACCTATATTCCAATCAGCGATTCTTAGATTCAGTTGTATTAAAACTAAAAAATAAATTCAAAATCAATAAATAATATAATAAACTAAATATTAGGAGAATAAAATTATGGCAGCACCTCAGGGAGAATGGGAAATAATAAAAGATGAGAATGAAATTCCTATCGATTCACTCGTAACTGCTATACATGCAGTTTTAATACCTGTAACAGAAAATGAAAACGATCATCCTGTTGGTAAAGTTTTATATTGGCACGGAAGATATATAACAAATTATGACGACGGTGGTAAAATTGGTACTTGTTTGTATGAACCTGAAACGAATAATATTATTCAATATACTGTACCGGTATGGCCCGATATTACTGATCCTTATGACCCATCCAAAATATTCTGCAGCGGACATTTAACTCTTGCAGATGGACGAGTACTTACTTCAGGAGGTGAAAGGAATATTCCACCGTTAGCTTCAAGAGGTTTGAAATATTCTTTTATCTTTGATCAGGGAGAATTAGGAATAACAAACCGTCCTTGGAGAAATACTCGTTTACAAGATTCACCTTTTACACCAACTATAATGAACAGAGGAAGATGGTATCCACAGCTTACACGTATTCAGAATGGTAAGGTAGTTGCTGTTTCCGGTTACAAATATGAATCCCAGGAAGTAGAAACAAGACCGGAAATTTTGATCCCTCAAATGAATCTTGGATAATTTTTCCTGAAGACGCTACACAGCCGGTTCCATTATATAATGGCGCATATTTGATTCCTTTTGGAGATTTGAAAGGAGAAATTTTATATGACTTAGTGAGCTTCGGACCAGAATTACCAAGCTGGAACAGAGCTCATAGATTTAAACCTGATTTAATTTCTCCGGAATGGAATTATGTTGGAGCAGAAAATACTATTCGCTATAAAGGAAATTCCGTATTACTTCCTTTTAGATCTACAGATTCTGTTATAAGAGTTATAAATCTTGGCGGTGGAAATGACTCTCACCAAAAACAGCAGAACTTATAGAAATAGGAAACAGTACTTCACCTGTTTGGATATCCCTTGAAGACATGAATTATAAAAGACATGATGCGCCAAATGCATTGCTTCTTGCAGATGGTAGTCTGATAGTTATTGGAGGAGGACATGACATGCAGACGGTTCTAACTCCGGAAGTTCTGGATTACAGTGATCCGAATCCATCTAATTGGATATGGAACGTCCTTCCGGATATGGAAGTCCCGCGAAAATATCATTCTACAGCATTATTATTACCTGATGGAAGTGTATGGACAGCCGGCAGTAGGATATATACTGACCCGCAGAAATATGAGTTTGAAAATGACATGGAAAGAAGAATTGAAATTTTTAAACCAGGATATTTTTTTGACGGATACAGACCTGAAATTAATGAAGCACCTTTAACAATTAGTTACGGAACTTCAAATAAATTTAATGTATCAATCTTTATAGAAGAAGAACCTGATATATTAATAGATTCTTTTGTTTTAATAAGTCTTGCTTCAGTGACTCATTGTTATGATTCTAACCAAAGATACGTTATTCTTGATTTTACAAATCCCTCGAAAGGTTTGTATGAAGTTACACCGCCAATAGATGCGTATGTAGCTACTCCGGGATATTACATGCTATTTGCAATTAAAGATAAATCTCAAAGTGATTCCGGCGAATTGAGGTTACCGTCAAAATCTAAAATTATTAAATTAGTGATTTCTTAAAATTAATTTTTTTTTAAAATCATTTTATGAAAATCATAATTAATATAATAATATTATTTTTTTTATTCTTTAAATGCTCAGGTTAATTTTGAATGGGTTAACATTTATGATAGAGGAAATGGAACTGACTATGGATCAAAAGTAAATTCGGATGTAAATGGAGATATATATGTAACTGGATATACAACTGGAATTCCAACAAGCAGAACAGATATGATATTAATTAAATATTCAGCAAACGGAAATATTGATTGGCTGTCTATTTACTCGGATACTTTAACTCCATTTCCAAATAATTCAAATGGCGGAGGAAGTTTAATTTTCGATAAAACGGGGAATATTTTTAATGGTGGAACAAAATTATGGAAGTATAATGAAAATGGAAGTTTAATCTGGACTGTAAATCCTGGAATTTACAGAGGATATGGAAGAATTTATTTTGATAATGATTACAATATTTTAACTTCATCTGAACTTGCAAACAGTTCGTTCCACATAAGAAAATACTCTTACGAAGGTGATACAATGTGGGTAAGAATATTTAAGCCTGCAGGAACCATCGATGCAAGGTGGAAAGATGCAGTATTAGACCGGAACGGATATATTATCACAACCGGGTATATGAATAAAACCGGTATTGGCGACAGATATGATTGTATGACCGTAAAATATTCAAATTCAGGCGAATTGCTTTGGTATAACAGGTTTAGTGAGGGGGTAGATAACTTTTCTTATTCAATCGCATGTGATAATTTAAACAATATTTATATTGCAGGAGAAAAGGATTTGAACATACTTACAATTAAATACTCTTCTGAAGGGGATACATTATGGAAAAGGATTTATGACGGAGGAAATGGAGATATAGGATATGACATTGAAGCAGATACTCTGGGAAATGTTTATACATTAGGGGTATCAGTTGGTTTTGGAATTGTTTTATTGAAATATAACTTTGAGGGGAATTTGGTCTGGATAAAAAGTCATTCTCCGGCGGATTTAACAACTTTGCCTATATTAAAATTGGATAAATATTGTAATCTATATTTGTCATATAATTATACAACGAATCAAGGAGGAGAAAAAATTGTGATTGTAAAATATAACACTGAAGGGATATTACAATGGTCAGTTGAATATAATTATATGAATAATAATACTTCTTTATCTCAAATTAGAGATCTTTTTATTGATAAAAACCTAAATGTGTACATAACAGGCAATGGAACAGGAGGAGGAGTAGGGTATAATCTTTTCACAGTTAAATGGTCACAAGTAATTACTAATATTCCAGAAATCAACAATAGTGTAATACATAATTATAAATTGTTTCAAAACTATCCGAATCCATTCAACCCGAAAACTATTATAAATTATTATATCCCTGCTTCAGGATTTGTATCGCTGAAAATTTATGATGCGCTCGGAAACGAAGTTACGGCAATCGTGAATGAAAAACAGTCAGCGGGAAGTTATGATGCAGCTTTTGACGGTACCGGATTATCGAGCGGGATATATTTCTATTCTCTTTACTCAGACGGAATCTTAAAGGATACTAAACGCATGCTTCTTTTGAAATAAATGTCTGTAGTGTTTATTCAGATAAAATTCTTAATGTATGTTTTATTTATTCGCGGTTATTAATATTTTAATAACAAATATTTTTCCGCGCATACTTTATGAATTTTAAAAAACTTATTTGGCTTACTACAATTCTGATCACGGCTTTTTTAATTTTTATATTCGTATGGTTTTTCAGATACAGATATTATTTACTTGTATCGGTTGAGAAAATTCCTGAAATGGAGCTGACTTCGATTGACGGCTACACCGATAAGATGTTTTATTTCAATAATGAGAATGTGAAGTTCTATTTAAGAAGTGAAGATGATTCATCAAGAGCTGTCATTACCAAAATTGTTTCTCCTTATACATACGATCCCAAAGACACTTTTTATTTCGGAAGGACGGAGCAGGTCATATCGCCGGATCAGCCGGAGATGGGATGCGGCTGGAATGTGACTCATGAAATAATGCTTGACCGCAGTTACACTCCGGGTTATTACAATGTATTGCTTTCGAATTCAAAAGATACTTTTCACTTAACGATAACAGTCGGTGACATTGATAACAATAATGAATTCGTAGTATTAGCTCCTCTCGCCACATTCATGGCTTACAATCCCTGGGGCGGAAAATCCCTGTATCATAATTACAACGACTCTTCAAACGTTTATTACATTTCTTCCCAAAGACCAAATACCGGAGTACAGTATTTCAGAGATAAGTATAATCATATCGACATAAACGTCTGTGCGAATATATTCAACTGGTTTAACGCAGGTCAGAACGCGAACATACTTCCGGATTACTATCTCGAACAAAACCCTGAGAAGTTTTTGAACTGTAAATTCATAGTGATGTCTTATCACTGCGAGTATTTTTCTGAGACTATGTATGACAACATTGAAGAAATGGTTTTTGAAAAAAACGTTCCGATGATATCGCTCGGCGCGAATCAGATCTACTGGAAAGTAAAATGGAATGATGATTATACAATAATGGAATGCCGGAAAGATCTGACATTATTTGATTCGGGATTTCTTGAAACGGGCGGAATGTGGAGACATAATCTCAGATCCGAATCGGATTTACTCGGCGTCAGATATACGGGAAAAGGTCTTCACACTTTTGCGCCGTATAAAATTGTCAATTCATCTCACTGGCTTTATTCAGGACTGAACGTAAATGACGGAGAATTTTTCGGAATGAAAGGCATTAATGATTTTCCGATATGCGGAGATGAGACGGATAAGGTTCCTTTCTGGATGTCACATAATACTGAAGTAATTGCAAAGGGAGTGAATACTTCAATTGCCGATACTGTAAAAGTTTATAAAGAAGGTGATCCTGAATGGGACGGAGACGGCGGCGGTGAGATTGTCCTAAGAAAGATCGGAGACAATGCAGTATTATCTACAGGTTCAATTTACAGCGGATCAGGACTGGGAAACGATAAGGTGTTTACAGGAATTATAAATAATTTTCTAAAGGAATATCTGAAATAAGATCCGGTACCGGAATTATAAAGAAGTATGCTGTTTGAGAAAGATTAAATTAAAAAGAATTAATTATTCATCCGAAGAAAGTCTCTCAGCTCTGTCAGCTGTTTTAAGCTTATCAATAATTTCATCAAGATCGCCTTCCATTATTTCAGATAGATTATACATCGTAAGTCCTATCCTGTGATCGGTGAGACGGTTCTGCGGAAAGTTATAAGTTCTTATCTTATCGCTGCGGTCGCCTGACTTTACCATATTCTTCCTTTGAGAAGTCAGCTCCTTGTCACGCTTTGCAAGTTCCATTTCATACAGTCTCGATCTCATCACTTTCATTGCGCTGAGTTTATTTTTCAATTGAGACCTTTCGTCCTGACACTGCACAACGGTATTTGTCGGAAGATGAGTAATGCGGATCGCCGTTTCGACTTTGTTTACATTCTGACCGCCGGCGCCGCCTGATCTGAAGACATCTATTTTCAGATCATTATCATTTATCACAATATCAAAATCCTCAGCTTCGGGAAATACCGCTACTGACGCCGCAGAAGTATGCACTCTGCCTTTGCTTTCCGTATCGGGAATTCTCTGCACGCGGTGAACGCCGCTCTCATATTTCAGATCGCCGTAAATGCTTTTGCCGCTTATATTAATTATCACTTCCTTTATACCGCCGGGATTTGATGAATCGCTGAAATCAATCGTCTCGGCTTTCCATCCTTTCTTCTCAAAATATCTTGAATACATTCTGTAAAGGTCAGCCGCAAACAGCGACGCTTCTTCCCCTCCCGTGCCCGAGCGTATTTCAAAAATTGCATTCTTATTATCAGCGGGATCTTCGGGGATGAGAAGCGTTTTTATCTCGGCTTCTACTTTCTGCATTCTCTCTTCCAGAATTTCCTGCTCGCCTCTTGCAAGCTCTTTCATTTCCTGATCGGAAGTTTCATAAAGCAGCTGCTTATTTTCTTCAAGTTCTTTCTTAGTAGTAAGATAAATGTCATACGCTTTTACAATGTCTTCGATCTCTGAAAATTCCTTTGAGAGTTTTATGATCTCATTCTGATCTCCGGAAATAGCGGGATCGGACAGCAGACCTGAAATTTCGTTGTAACGTGATTTTACTTTTTCTAACTTTTCAAACATTTATATATATGAACTTATTTAACTGATAAGAAAGTGAAAGATGAATTAAAAAATATCCTTCTCTTTCAGAAAATTCCTGTTTTCTTCTTTGCTGAGATTTGTTAAGATTATTATACCGAAGATAAAGCTTACAACATTTCCGGTGAGAATGGTAACGATCTGAAATATAGCTGCCGTCTGAACTGTTCCGTAAGTACCTTTCTGATTGAGACTGTTGAGTTTGCCGTAAGCGATAAAATCCATTATGCTGCTTACTATATTTATAATGGGCAAAAATCCCATGAGACATCCAATGCCGCAGGTAAATACACCGCCTATAATGGTTGACGTCCCCCATCCGAGAAATCCGAGTATATTGATTATTGCCGAAACCAGAAAAAAAGTCCTTGCAGTCTGTAAGTCACTTGTCATAATTTTATTGATTTAATTTAAATGGCAATACGTTATCGGGAATAAATAAGTTAAATTGTAAAATAAAAAAGCAATCCGCTTTTGAAAGAAGATTGCCTTTTTTAAAAAAATATTTAATAACTATTTCACGAGATTGAATTTTTCTCCAAGCTGTCCGATAAGCGGAAGCGGTACCATTTTTCCGTTTGCGGCGTTCATAATTCCCATAATCAGAAACACAACCCAAGGGATATAAAGCACGAGACCTATGCCGCAGGTGATCGTTCCTATTATACCTGCTGCAATGTTTAAAAGTAAAAGCACAATTGACTGTTCAGTATGAAACATTACGAACTTATTTTTTTTCATATCGTCCATAAGCAGCGGTATAAAAAAAATCAGGTAAGCGATGATAGCCATCGTTTTTCCTGATTCAATTTCTTCGGGAGTTACATTTAAATTTCGTACAGATTCAGACATTTATTTCTCCTTTCAAAGGTTAAGTAATATTTTTAATTGTAAAAAAACCGGAACCGGAATTATCTGAATATTGCCTTAATGCTTCCCCAGGTGCTTCTCACGCCTGACACAGTATGCGTAACCGTAATATGATTTGTGTATGTATAATTTCCGTTACCATCTATGCATTTGAGTCTGTAGTAATAGAGTTCAGAATTTCTTCCGGAACCGAAATCAACAGAATTATCCTGATATGAGTAGTATGAGTTATTACCTGTGGCTTCTTTGAAATTCATGTAAATGAAATTATCCGGCGAGTCGGCGCTTCTTTCTATTTCAAACTTTACCGTGCCTGCCTCGTCACCCGTCTTCCATTCCACCAGTACGCCTCCTGCATTATCCCTCGCCGTAAAATACTGCAGAGTAACGGCTGCATAAAGCATTCCGGCTGTAAGAATAAACAGAAATATGAATTTTATTTGTAAAAATTTTTTCATGATCTGAATCAATATAAACTCAATTTTCCGGAATTTCAAGTTTTAATTATGAGGATATTTAAAAAATTTTATTGAAGAAATATCATAGACGAAAGTATCTTTCCCCCGGCGGAGTCTCCCGCTCTTTGGGACTCCGACGGGTAGAAACTCTGCTAACGTCAGAGTCCCGGAAATGCACCGGAGACTCTGACGTGGGAATTTTTCCCTCCAAAATGTGCGTATAAGTTTTCACAAAATTTTATTAAATTATGACCTTATCAGTAAAATTTATTTTGCAGTTAATAAAGTTTAATTCAAAAATGAATTAACTGATGTAATTTTTTTTAAACCAATCTAAATATAACAAGGAGTTAATTTAATTTAATGAAAAAAATCGGAATATTATTCGGAATGGAAAATACCTTTCCGCAGGCGTTCGTTGACAGAGTGAACGAGAAAAATGAAGACGGTATAATTGCAGAATTTGTATCGCTTGACAAAGTAATGCAGGGAGAATCCTGCGGTTATGATGTGATACTGGACAGAATTTCACAGGACGTTCCTTTTTACAGGGGTTTCCTGAAAAATGAAGCTATCACCGGAACAGCGGTTATCAATAATCCTTTCTGGTGGGCGGCTGATGATAAATTTTTTAACAACGCTCTTGCAACAAAGGTCGGCGTACCGGTTCCGAAAACAGTGCTTCTTCCGTCCAATCAAAATCCACCTGACACTACAGGCGAATCATTCAGAAATTTATCTTTCCCGCTGGACTGGGAAGGCATTTTTAAATATACAGGTTTTCCCGCATATTTCAAGCCGTATTCAGGCGGAGGATGGAAAAGCGTTTACAAAGTGGAAGACCCTGCCGATTTTTTTGAGAAATATAATGAGACCGAACAGCTTGTGATGATGCTTCAGGAAGAAATTACTTTCGATCTGTATTACAGATGTTACTGCATTGACAGACAGGACGTGCTGATAATGCCATACGAACCTAGAAATCCGCATCATCTCCGATACGTATCCAATGCCGGTCCCGCTGAACAGAAACTCCTTGATCTGATCAAAGAATATGTGCTCAGACTTAATGTCGCTTTAGGTTACGATTTCAATACGGTTGAATTTGCAGTAAGGGACGGAATTCCTTACGCGATTGATTTCTGCAATCCCGCTCCGGACGCTGATGTAAATTCCGTCGGTCAGGAAAATTTTGACTGGGTAGTGGAATCAGCAGCAAATATGGCTATCAGAAGAGCGAAGAATCATAAATCTGGTTTGAATAATCTTACATGGGGCACATTTGTAAAGCAGTTTTCAAATGATCTTTCACTTGCAAACGGCGCTCCTAAAGCTGAAAAAGCTAAATCAGAAAAAGCTAAAACCAAAAAGTCTAAATCTTAATTTTTAAAAGGAAAAATTATCACAGACGAAAAATATACATTAGGGATAGAAGAAGAATTTCAGATCATTGACCCGATTTCAAGGGAGCTTCAGTCCCACGTCCATTCAATTTTCGAAGAAGGCAAACATCTTTTAAAAGAGAACTTCAAACCTGAGATGCACGCGTCCGTTATAGAGACCGGTACGAATATCTGCAGAAACATTCAGGAAGCGAGGATGGAAGTTACCAATCTCAGGAATTCACTTGCAATGCTTGCCGATCAGTACGGACTAAGAATAGCGGCTGCGGGAACACACCCTTTCTCACACTGGCGGGATCAGGAAATTACTGATCATCCGCGTTACAAGGAGATCATAAATGAAATGCAGGATGCAGCGCGCGCCAATCTGATATTCGGAATGCACGTGCATGTCGGCATTGCAAACAGAGAGATCGGAATTCAGATAATGAACGCCGCAAGATATTTTCTTCCGCATATTTTTGCGCTGTCTACAAACTCACCTTTCTGGCTCGGAAGGGATACAGGTTTTAAATCTTACCGCGTAAAGGTCTTTGATAAATTTCCGCGTACGGGAATTCCGGATTCATTCAGAAGTCTCTCCGAATATGACAGCTATATTAATCTTCTCATCAAGACCAACTGTATCGATAATGCAAAAAAAGTATGGTGGGATATCCGCACACATCCTTTTTTTAATACGCTTGAGATCAGGATCTGCGACGTGCAGCTCAGAGTGGATGAAACGATTGCTCTTGCGGCGCTGATACAGGCAGTTGTTGTAAAGCTTCACAAACTCATTCAGCAGAATCTCGGATTCAGATTATACAGACGCGCGCTTATGATGGAAAATAAATGGCGGGCTGCAAGATACGGTATCACCGGAAAACTTATTGATTTCGGTAAACAGGAAGAAGTGCCTTTTATTGAGCTTGCGAAAGAACTGCTGGAATTCATAGATGATGTAGTGGATGAACTCGGCAGCAGGGAGGAAATAAATTATATTTTCAGAATAATGGAAAACGGCACCGGCGCTGACAGACAGCTTAAAGTATTTGAAGAAAGTAACGGTGATTTCAATAAACTTGTCGATTATATAGTCGATGAGACCAATGCAGGATTACCATATAAACCAACCAACATAGTCAGTAAAAGAGATAACGTAAAAAATAAAAAATCTGAAAAAAATAAAACTGAAACCAAAAAAACAAATTCAAAATGAAAAATTCTTTTATAGCTGATATTTCTTTTGACAACAGACTTTCCGAAGGCGCGCATAACGCTATCAATGTCTGCCTCAGACTTAAACCTGATGAAAGAATTACAATAATAACTGATAATGATACACTAGAGATCGCCTGCGCACTTGTCAGCGAGATCAAAAAAGTGGGATCAGAATTCAGTCTGTTTGTAATTGAAGATTATACAGCAAGACCATCTCCAAATATGCCGCAGCCAATTCTAGACGACCTTGCAAAGTCACAGGTCAGTATATTCTGCGCTCAGGCGCAGATGGGCGAACTCAGTATGAGAATTCAGATGACTTCCGTTGTCAATATGCACAAGATCAGACACGCTCACATGGTGAATATAAATACTCAGATCATGCTCGAAGGGATGAGAGCGGATTTCCTGATTATAGATGACCTTAGTCAGAGACTGATCACCAAAGCTAGGAAAGCCAGATATATCAAGGCAAAATCCGATGCGGGCACTGACATTGTAGCTGAATTTTCACACAAGCTGAACTGGCTCAAGACAAGCGGAATTATATCCGTTGACAAATGGGGTAATCTTCCCGGCGGTGAGATTTTTACTTCTCCGCAAAATGTCGAAGGACTGTTTGTAGTGGACGGTGTGGTCGGTGATTATCTTTGCCAGAAATACGGAGACCTTAAAAACAATCCGGTTTATATTGAGATCGAAGATTCGAGAATAAAAAATATGACCTGTAAAAATTCAGCGCTGCTGGATGAACTGACGGCATATACAATGACGGATGAGAACAGTAACCGGGTCGGTGAATTTGCAATCGGAACAAACATCGGGATCAGCAAGGTCATAGGTCACATCCTTCAGGATGAAAAACTTCCGAGCATTCACATGGCTTTCGGACATCCTTATTCAGAGCATACCGGTGCGGACTGGGTTTCCACTACGCATATCGACTGCGTCGGAGTTGACATTGATATCTGGCTCGAAGATGATAAGGTTATGGATAAAGGTAAATTTCTGATCTGATGATCCGGATAAATTTTTATTCAGGTTTTTTAAAAATTGTAATGAATCACACAGCATATTGATAAAGGCATACAGAGATAAATTTAATTCGGAGTTCGATCAGAAACAGTATGAGGCAATGGTCAGTGATCTCAATACGACCTTTGATTCCAAAATAGATTTTAAGATCGCCGAGACACCTATCTTTCTTACAGATGATTTCAGGGATGAATTAATAAAAGCTTCCGATGAAATTGTATCCCTTCTACAGACAGACGCTTTCAGGGAATATTCCAAAAAAGCACTTCCTGATAATCTCGCCGTTCCCAATGAAGACGGACACCCGTCGCTTCTTGCTATAGATTTTGCATTATGCAAAGACGGGAACGGTAAAATGATCCCGCAGCTTATTGAGCTTCAGGGTTTTGCATCGCTGTACTGCTATCAGGAACTGCTGAATATGAAAATGCGCGAATATTATAATATACCCGACGGGCTCACAAGTCATTTTAACGGACTTGATCATGAAGCTTATATTAATAAATTAAAAGAAACAATTATCGGTGACACTGATCCTGAGAATGTGATACTTCTTGAGATCGAACCTGAGAAGCAAAAGACATACATTGATTTTCTCTGTACGGAAAAATATCTCGGGATAAAATATGTTTGTCTTACAAAAATAATTAAGGAAGGTAAAAAACTTTATTATGAGAATGACGGTAAGAAAACTCTGATAAAGAAAATTTACAACAGGGTGATTCACGATGAACTTGCAAAGAGAAAAGACATAAAGTATAATTTCAGATTTACAGAAGAGCTTGATGTTAAATGGATCGCGCATCCGAACTGGTTTTATAAGATAAGTAAATATTCGCTTCCTTTTTTAAAAAGCAAATACGTACCTGACACTAAGTTCCTCACTGACTATAAGGAGTTTCCCGCCGACCTGGAAAATTACATACTCAAGCCGCTGTTTTCTTTTGCAGGAGCGGGAGTAGTATTTGACGTTACAAAAGAGATACTCGAATCCATCGGAGACAGATCGAATTACATACTTCAGAAAAAAATCCAATACGAACCTGTGATCGAAACGCCGGATATACCTGCAAAAGCTGAGATCAGACTTTTGTATGTATGGAACGACAAACCAATGCTGATAAATAATCTTGTAAGACTGAGCAAAGGAAAAATGATGGGCGTGGACTTCAATAAGGAAAAAACATGGGTTGGCTCGAGCGTAGCTTACTTTAACATTTCTTAAAACTATTCTTTTTAAATAATCTCATCGTTGATATTCCGGATTAATCTGCCGGGTCAGATCAATCTTCTTCTTAATGTTTTAAATATAAAAATCTCTTGCGAATATTTTAAAAAAAGATTTCACCCCTACGGGGTTAAAATGTCTATACTATTTATTGCTACCAAGATGTCACCTCTACGGGGTTAAGCTATCTATATTGCTAAAAAAATATTAATGTTAAATTCAAAAATGTTGTGAATGGATCCCACCGGAAGCATTAATTCTTATTTGTCATTTGTAATTTGCAATTTAAGTTAGGGTAACGTCTTGAAATTTTACCCGTATAATATTTTATAAAGAAGAACTAACAAAGAATTCAGAATATTCTAATTTAACCCGGAGTTTTTAAATCAAAAAATTCAGAACAATAAAAAATGCAGCCGGGAATTAAAAGAATAAATACAAATTGTGAAATAAAGGAATAGTATCACAGTTTAAAGAAAGCATGAAGTCAAATGAAGAATTCTGAATGTGAATCGAAGCGGCGGACAAATTAATTAAAGGATGGAAAACTATGTATAAAGCGACGGGTAAACTTAATAAAGAATTGTGATAACTGATAAAAGAAGTGGTGAAGATGTAAAATGTAAAATGAAAGTGTAATAAAGAAAAGTAAATTGAAAAAGTAGAAGTTTGAATGCGGAACAAAGAGTAGTGAATGCGAAGCGAAGAGTTGCGAATGCGAAGCGAAGAGTTGTGAATGCGAAACGAAGAGTGTTGTGAGTGAAGAAATTTTCAGTCAATGCGATGAAATGTACCGTGAATGACCGGAAATGACCGGTGAAAGTCAGGAAATGTCCCATGAATGTCACGTAATCTCCCGTGAATGACGGGAAATGTCCCGTGAAAGTCAGGAAAAATCCCGTGAAAGTCAGGAAATTTATTGTGAATGAGAAGAAATGTCCCGTGAATGTTAAGAAATTATTGTGAATGAGAAGTAATGTCACATGAAAGTCAGGAAATTTATTGTGAATGAGAAGAAATGTCCCGTGAAGGTTAAGAAATTTATTGTGAATGAGAAGAAATGTCCCGTGAAGGTTAAGAAATTTTCTGAAAAAGGAAAAAAAAATTAAAAAGTGAAAAATTTTTCACAAAATCCGGACCAGCGGCATTAAATTATAACAAGTAAATAAAAATAGTTGAATTAATTTTCAATAAATTGAAATTTACATTAACTAAGCCGGGAAATTTTACCTTCTTCCCAAGCCCAGCTTGGGAAGAAAGAAGATAAGTAATATTGTAATTATTTAATGTGAATATGAAATTTCAATTTCTTCTAAAGTCGGAACATCCCATGCTGGGGTTTGCGATGGAGGAAATTAAGATAAGTAATATAGTAATTATTTAATGTGAATATGAATTTTCAATCTCTTCTAAAGACGGAACATCCCAAGCTGGGGCTTGGGATGGAGGTTTTTAAAAGATTTGAAAAAATAATCATAAAATCATTTCACCAGCATCATTCTTCTCACCGCTGTAAATCCGGACGACTCCAGTTTGTAAATATATATGCCGGACGTTAATTCAGACGCATTGAATTCTGCGCTGTGAAATCCAGCCTGCCTGAATTCATTGACAAGCGTTTTAATTTCCTTTCCCGAAATATCATATAATGTAATTTTAACGAATTCATCCGAAGCCAGATCATAATTTATTTTTGTAACAGGATTAAAAGGATTGGGATAATTCTGATGAAGCGAAAATTTATCCGGCGTTCCAATTGTTACTTCATTCCGGAGATTGTGATATTCGTAATTTCCGTTAAAGTCGGTCTGCTTTAATCTGTATCTGTAAACTCCCGAAGGGACATTATTATCAATGAAAGAATAATTCACAGGCGAGTTTACAGTCCCGGCTCCGTTCACAAATCCCGCGGATCTCCAGTCTTCATTTGCCAATGACCTCTCTATCTGAAAACCTGAATTGTTTTCTTCAGAAACCGTAGTCCAGCTGAGTGTAACATTTCTTTCATCTGCAGTTGCAGTGAATGAACTCAATTCGACAGGCAGTGTAAGATCGACTGTTACATTCACGCTGCATAAATTATTATACTGCGGATTACTCAGTACATACACAGTGAAATTACCCGGAGTAGGACCTGAATTAACCAGCAGACTGTCATCATTAGAAAATAGTATCTGCGCCTGAGCTCCGTTATAGCTGTATACTTCCCAGTTCTGACCGGAGATATCAGTGAGATAAAGTATGTGAGTGTTCAAAGGAACATTCAAAGGACCTGTAACGGTACAGCTTTGAGAAAGTAATGTACTGGAGGAAAATAAAACTGAAGTGATAATTAAAAAACAAACAGGTAAAATAGTTCTGAATGATAAAGTTGTAATTTTAGTATTCATGATATTTATTTAGTTGAATGAAAATTATAGAAAATTATTTTAAATAAAACTGATATTAACAATTGCCGGATCACTTTTACTTAAAATGAAGTTATGAACTTTCTCAAATAAAAAGGACGGAATAAAAAAACATTCCGTCCTGATCAAGTTCTGTATTGTTATGTAAGTTCAGTGAAAAATTATTTCAATTCTCACCGGATAATTTTAAAATAAATAACTCAGATAAAGTCTCTGTTCGCTGATCTTTTTATTGTAATCGGCAACATTCTCAAAAGTACCGCTCCTGTGATAAAACAGATATTCAGCTCCTATGCCGACTCCTTTGTAAACATTCACAAGCAGCTTGGGATTAAACACTCCGAACAGCGAATGTCCCGGAAACCCGTTGACCGTATATAAATAATAAAATCTGTACTCAAGCAGGAAGTTCACAAACTTATAATTCACCCCCATCTCAAGCATGGTTTTATTACCGATCGTGTAATCATAATTTCTGTTCGGACCTTTTCTGTAAATAGAATTTAAAGCTCCCATAGCGACAAAGTTTGTATGTAAACTGCCGAGCATTCTGACCTTACTTTTTGTCTCTGTAGTATTGTAGATCAGTCCTACTCCAACGCTTTGCGTACCTAATCTGATAATTGTGTTATAGTAATAATCATAATCGTGAAACACACCGAAGACAAGTGTCTTAGCGTCTTTTTTCTTAAGTATATTTTTGGCTGTTATAAGTCCGTAAGCGGAGATCCACGTAGACGGCGCATCGTTTTTACCTGCGTCAAATCCCGCGCGGATACGGAAAAATTCGAACGGATTATATTCCTTGTCTTTGCCAATTTCCTTTCCATAGGTGAACAGCAATTCAACCATAAAGTGACTCTTATCAAAGTTAACGCTTGAGCTGGGGTTAATTCCCGCATACCCTACATTAAGTCTGCTTGTTACGGGGAATACATCATTAACATTTGTTGGAGTTCGTCTGAACATATCCCCGCTGATAAGCCTGTTAAAACCTCTCGCGGGATTTAAAATAGTTGATACTGTTTCACGGAAAATTCTGTTAGGACCGGAAGTGCTTTCGTCAAGAATAAGCGAAGAAAGTCTGTAAGTCATTTCACCCACCATCGTTCCGCCGAGTGTTGTCTGCAGAATATCATTTGTCTGAGGAGGATCTGTTTCCATAAACATTTCCCACATGAGACTTCCGCCGAATGCAAAGGGAATTGATTCCCAGTATGAAAATCCGGTTGACCTGGCTGCATTGTAATAAATACTGCCGTGAAAAGGATGTCCGAACTGATTCACAACAAATACATCATCATCCCATACAAATCCTGTATCAAGATTATGCCTGACGGACTTAAAAGAGATCTTTGCATACTCTGCGCCGGTTACATAATTGTTAAACATTGAAAGACCGATATTCAAACCTGCTGCTTCAGCAATCGGTAAAAGCAGACTGCTTCTTTTTAAATACTGCGGATAAAATCTGTGATACTTTAATGTATCAGGTCTTTTCACAAAATTATTTTTTTCAGCTTTCAGCTTTTCATTAAAGCTGAATTCATATTTAGCTGAAGTACTGCCGTTCATTTTTTGATCAGATATTTCTGTGCTGCTGAGAAAAGCTTTTTTGCTGTCGTTAAGTTTTAATGTGATCTGAGAGTAAGCTGAAACAGTGTATAAGAAAATACACAGGAGAAGTGATAATATTTTTATCATAAAATTTATAGTTAATTCTGCTTATATTTACACAAAATTAACGAATATAAAACTAAATTTCTGTATGAAAATATTGTATATTATTTTATTCATTCTGATTTCTTCAGTAAATATATCTGCTCAGCACAAAATAAAGGTGAGAAATGCAGTGATGAAAATTGCTGTATGTGGAATTACAGAGTAACGCTCGGGACGTGGATGACAGCAATGTCCGGAGATGTTTCTGCAAACGGACTTTACGGTTATATCGATAATACATTTTACAATAAATACAACGGAGCTGACTTTTCTTTCTACGGAAAGTTTGAAGCTATAAAAGGAAGGTTATCTTATTCAGGTCAGTTCTCATCAGCATATCAAAGTGATAAATTTGTTTATGATAAGGATTCGCTTTATTCAAAATCAATAACTACGATCCGGCCAATGTTCATTTCAGGTGATGTCTCCTGGCAGTTTTATGAGAATTCGAAATCGGTATTTGATATTTACGGCGGTATACGTATGAACATTTTTACCAACCTCATAGAAAATTTTTACAAGCAGTCAGGATCCGTACAGGAAGGACAGACCAAATTTTTTATTGATCCGAAAATAGGTTCGGGTTTTTATTACACTCCTTTCGGAGAGAAAAAATATTCTAAGTTTTTTATAAAAGGAAATTTTGATGTCGGCGGATTCGGACTTGTTTCTTTTCTTTCTTTTGAATCATATCTCGGAGCAGGTTATAATTTAAATAAACTGCTGACTTTGAATTTAGGTTACAGGTATATTGATGTTCATTACGGTACGGATACTTATCTGATTGACAGCGGGCTTCAGGGATTTGAACTGACGGCTTCGACCTATTTTTAGGGAAGTAGTGAGGTTTTTTGTATTACGCGATCTGCGCAATATTCCGCTCAAGTGGTTTATCGCCGGTAAACTATACAGAGCATGATATAAAGAACTTTTTAAACCTACTGCTTCATTATCAATTTATCAGAATTTATTTTTTTAATCTGTAATATTAATCTCATCCTTTGAATTTCATCTTTTATAAAACTATAAGTTAATCAGAAAATAAAAAATCAGAATTATGCTGAATACAATGTTAAAGAAATGGTGGATAATTCTTATTCAGGGTATTTTGCTTTTTATATTAGGCGTTTTGATATTCCGAAATCCTGTTGAAGTGCTCACCGGTATTTCTCTCTGGTTTGGAATAATCCTTCTCGTTACCGGAGCGATTGGTTTGTTCGGCTGGTTATTTTCAGGAAGCGAAGACAGGGATCTCTGGATTTTGATCTGGAGTATTCTGACTGCTGTATTCGGAATACTATTATTATCAAATATACTTGCAGCAATGAAAGTCATTACTGTGATTTTCGGAATATGGATTCTTATCACAGGATTTAAGCTGACTTCATCCGGATGGTCGCTCAGGAAAGAAAACTCACTGGGATGGTTCTTACTTATCGTTGGCGTTCTATCAATTGCAGCCGGGATTATAATGATATTTAATATCAGCAGCGGCGCAGCGGGTATTGCCGTAATTCTCGGCATTCAGGTTATACTTTCCGGTATTGCGCTGATCCTGCTTGCTTTCGTTAAGAGATCCTTAACAGGTAAAATTGAAGATCAGATAAAGAAGATGAGATCAATTTGATTTTAGCAGGCAGTGTGTTTTTACAATATTTTCATAATTCTTTTAAAAGCTTTATTGAGCTTATCTGAACCTGAATATTTATTTAGTCTGTTGCAATTCAATCAATGCATTTTATAAATTTTAAATCCTTAACATAAATTTTAATCCGCTCAAATTCATTTTTCATCTTCTGACTCTGTCCTGTCTTCTTTCAGGTTTGATTTCCTGCAGTCAGCATGACGCGAAACAGGATAAAAATTCTTCCGGTAAATCCGATACAAATCAAATTTCAGTTAATAAAAAAGATCATGGATCTCTGATCTCAATAATTGCTGCAGGCGATGTTATGCCCGGCACTAATTATCCTTCAGATTATTCGCTTCCTCCTGATGACGGAATACATTTATTTGACAGCGTGAAAAATATTACCGGCACAGCCGATATTAATTTCTGTAATCTCGAAGGTACATTACTCGACTCCGGCGGCAAACCAAAGAAATGCAATACTCCTGACAACTGTGTCTCCTTCCGTATCCCTGAACATTACGCCGGATATTTAAAGAATGCCGGCTTTGATCTTGTCAGCACCGCAAATAATCACAGCAATGACATGGGCGCTGAAGGCAAATTATCTACAATTAATACTCTCGAAAAATATGATATTGAATTTGCCGGATATTCTGATCACCCTGTTACGCTGTTCGAAAGAAACGGAATTACATTTGGCTTTACTGCATTCGCTCCGAATAACGGAACGCAGAATCTTAATGATATTCCGAATGCCGTTAAAGTAATTTCTGATCTCAGAAAGAAATGTAAAATATTAATTGTCTCCTTTCACGGCGGCGCAGAAGGATATTCCGCGCAGAGAGTTTCAAACGGGAAAGAAATTTATCTCGGTGAGAACAGAGGCAATGTAATTGAATTTGCGCACTCCGCAATAGACGCCGGAGCGGACATTGTAATTGGTCACGGTCCGCACGTTCCGAGAGCGCTTGAATTATACAAAGGAAAACTCATCGCCTACAGTCTTGGAAATTTCTGCACCTACGGTAAGTTCAGTCTGAGCGGACCGCAGGGAGCCGCACCACTCCTTAAAGTATTTCTGAATAATGAAGGTAACTTTGTTAAAGGAAAAATATTTTCGTTTAAGCAAATTAACAGAGGAGTTCCGGTGCCTGATCCTGAATTGACTGCCGTTAAACTTATCAAATCTCTTACCGAAAAAGACTTTCCTGAAACTCCCCTTCTGATCAGTGATAATGGTGATATAGAATTGTCTGACTGATTCCGGTTCTTCCTTTCCTTATGTCTCATTTTAATTAAATGATTTATTCATTAATTTTGTAATATTAATTTCTGATGAAAAAATATCTGATCATACTTATCTCTTTTATTTTTATAAATAACGGAAATGTTGTTTCTCAGTCATATTATTCAGATGACAATTTTTATATGGGAACCGGTACTTCGGTATCAAGTTATTTAGGAGGATATTTCGGAAGTGTGTATCAGATGAGAATTCTGTCTTCTTATGATTACTATGATGATTATAATTATCCCTACAGCAGCTACGGATCTTATTATGATGATTATAATGATATCTGGTCGCCGATTACTTTCAGTTTCATACTTGGTAAGAATTTGAACGAACATGTTTCCATTGAAGCGGAATCTGATTTTTTATTTCATTTCAGCGGAAGGGTGGATCCGCAGTTTCAGTCAGGTGAATCCGGGAACAGGAATTATCTCGACAGAAATGACTATGCTTCTCTTTTTGCAATTCCGTTGTCACTGTCTCTCAAAATAAGTTCGGGGGATGAAGACGGTTACGGCGCTTTCATAAAATTCGGTTACGCTCTGCAGTATACTTCGGAAAGCTATGACAGAGTCAGGGAATATTATTCATATGAAACATATGATTACTATTCACAGGATTATTTACTCTATAATGTTTCTAAGATAAAATGGCTTAAGGGGTTTAAAACGGGTTTAGGACTGAAGTATTACATCTCTGATTTTACTTATGCAATTACTGAACTCGAATACGCTTACTTTAACATCGATCCCACTAATAAGACAGCTCTCGCGTTGGACCGCGCTCCGGAAGCTCAGCTGTTCTCTTTATCTGCAAAAGTGTTTTTTGATTTTTAATATTTATAACCGATTGCGAAATTCCCATAAGTTATTTCACAAAATATTTTCTTCCCTTATCCGAATTTATCAGATAATCATCAGCAAATGCTTTTATGCCTTCCATAAGATTTGTCACATTCGAAAAGCCGGCATCCGTAAGTATCTGGCTGCTGTACGGACTTCTGTTATTGTGTGAACAGTAAACTATTATTTCGCTGTTCTTAAGATCTTTTATCTCGGAAATTCTTTTTTCAAGTTCATCACTGGGTATATTTATCGCATTATTAAAATGCTTATATCCCTGAAGATACTGCTGCCCTTTCCCTTCTCCGTCAAACTCTTCAGCGGATCTTACATCAATAAGTATAAATCCTAATTCGAATTTTAACTTTGAAAGCAATTCTGAAGGTGAAATATTCCTGAATACAACTCTGCTTTTTTCTATCAAAGGCATTCTGCATTCCCTGCATTTACCTTCGCCAAAATATATTACTTCATCACATTCGCTTCCGCAGGGATAGCATACATATTCCGCCGTACTCTGTGACTGTGAAACATCAGGTGATAAAAGAATCAAAGATAAACTAAAGACTGAAAATAAAAATAATGCTTTCATAAATATATATTTAACTTTATAAAATAACGAATGTCTTTATTTCAGCAGGATCATTTTTTTTATTTCGGAAAAATTGCCCGTTTCCATTTTATAATAATATACCCCGCTCGAAAGATCTGTGCCGTTGAATTCCGTATAGTAAGTCCCCGCATTTCTGAATTCATTAACAAGCGTCTTTATTACCTTTCCGGTAATGTCATATACCCTGATAGAAATGTTCCCGGATACTGGAATGTTGAATGTAATCTTTGTGACAGGATTAAATGGATTTGGATAATTCTGATACAATTTTAACTTTTCGGGTAAAATTATGCTGTTAGAATTTATTCCAACATTTTTTATAAATAAGTTACTATCTGTTCTAACTACATACCCCACTTGATCATATTCAGATATATTAAAATCCGCTGAACCGGCAATTACAATATCTTCATTTAATAAAGTCAGCAATGATTCGAAAACTATAAAACTTGAAGTAGGAAATATTCTGTACTTTATAATATTTCCAATTGAGTCAGCAATTATAATTTTACCAAATAGATAATCGGAAGTATCTAATGATGATACCAATATATATCTGTTTTTACTTAAAATATTCATGTCAGAAAAATATTCTGAATAATTCGATGTATAAACTTTCTCATATTCCGATACTCCGTTTGAATCAATTTTATTAAAAAATAAAATCTCATTTGTAAGACTAGAATTTAATAAAGAACCGGCTAAAATAAATTTATCATTCTCTATTAAAACTTTTTTAGCATGAGTAATTTTATTTTGTATTTTAATTCTTTTATTTAATAATTCGTTACCACTAACATCTAATTTTTTAAAGATAGCAGCTGATGTATCCTGAAATGTTTCTCTCAATGTACCAGTAATATAATAGAAACCGTTCTTCTCAATTATATCATTAAATTCAATAATATGGTTATTTAAATAGGTTTTATCCCATAGGAAATTACCCAATGAATCAACTTTAAATAAATATCCATCCTGAAGATTAATAGTACCACAAGCTAAATAACTTTTATCATAAGTCTGAATTATCTTATAAATTTGTACAGCATATCCACCATAATATTTTTCCCATAAAACGTTTCCGTCTTTATCAATTCTTATTGTAAATGCTTCCCCCGTTCTGCCGGAAATTGTGCAACCTCCGTCACTGTTAGAAACAACAGTGGTTGCTTGACTGCCGTTTCTACCGTATGTCTTTGTCCAGATAGTATCACCGTATGAATTTATTTTTAATACCCATATTTTGTAATAACTTATATTTGAAGGTATTAATGTGTAACCAGCGAGAAAAAAATTTCCTGAATCCGATTTACATAAAGCATTTATACCGTTTCTAAATGGAGAATTAGAATTTATATAGGTATTTTCCCAAGTTATTGACTGAGCATTCGCTGACTCAAAGCAAATAAACAAAACTGATATGCAGATTAATATCTTAAGTTTCATATGGAGCATTCTAATATTTTTAATTTCATTCTATCTTTGAAAATTATTCCATCCAATATTTTTATATAAATATATTTCAAACTTGGACAATAAAGAATCAGCAAATGTTAAGACCTCAATATTCGCAATCACCTTCGCCCCGCTGTCGCATACAATTCCGGAGTACTCGCCGAAGATCATTTGCTAAATATATTATAGTGATTTTAAATCAAATCATACAGCGACGAGTGTCGTTATTTCAGCAATATCATCTTCTTGGAATCTATAAGCCTTTCACCTGAAAACAGCGAATAAAAATACACGCCGCCGGGAAGGTCATAACCGCTTTGATCATATCCGTTAAAACTGACTTCGTATTTACCCGGTGTCAATGCTGAATTCACCAGCACTGCGATTTCCTTTCCGGTAATGTCATATACCGCAAGCCGGAATTTATCTGCTCGGCTGCTTTCATAAGGGATTTCAATTTTTATTTTCGTCGAAGGATTAAACGGATTGGGGAAATTCTGACTCATTAAATATCCTTCAGGGGTTTCATTGCTGATCTGATTAATTCCAATCGTCGTAAGATCTATCGGAGCTGTCCAGATCTGATATACACCTGTTACATCATCATTCCATACCGGAAAAAGTTTGTTGTTTGTATGCGTAATGCCGATATTGTCGCCCTGATTTCCCGAGCCTGCACCTGAAAGACTTTTGGGAAGAAATTTATGATCGCTTACAATGTAATCCATCCAGGTTTCTCCGCCGTCTGTCGATCTGGAAAGATATGTCTGAGCCGAATCCGGTGAATTTCTGTTGTCAAGATATATCACGTTTATACCGCCGAAATTATCCACCGTCATTGCAGGGAATACCTGGTTCTTACCGTTATTGAACGCGTCCTGATTTACGCGGACGCCTGCTGACCATGTAACTCCGTTATCAGTCGATCTGTGAAATACCACATCAGGATCTGAACCCGCGGGAAGAAAATTTCTCTGAGATGTCACGATATAAAGCCAGCCGTCCCTTGCTCCCCCTGATTTGTCTATATCAATTGCGGGAAATCCGTTCACACGGACATTCCATGGTGAAAGCGAAGATGACTTTACTCCGTTACATTCAAAAATACTTTCATTAACAGTCCAGTTAATTCCTCCGTTAGTAGATTTCGCCAGACCGATACTTTTTTCATTAAAAGGCGAAGTAAGTAAAGAGGATCCCCATGTAACATAATTTGTTCCGTCCTTTCCGATCACCATTGACGGACCTGTTGATTGTCTCTGAGGTAAAGAATTATTTATCTGAGCAGGTGATGTCCAGGTAACTCCGGAATTAGTAGTATATGAAATTGCTATAGGAAAGGGATTCGTAAATCTTGTCCACACAAGAAATGTCCTTCCGTAATATGGACTCAAAGGATTTCCGTCAGTCGCCGGACTTCCTTTGTCCTGATCGTTACCGGCTATCTGGAGATTATTTGACCATGTCTGTCCGAAGTTTGTTGAATAATTTGAATACATTCCGAGAATGAATCCTCCCTGATGGGTTAAGATAAGATTTCCGTCCTTGTCAATGATCGGTCCCGGATCCCCGCCGTGATTTGCAAGCGGCTGACCGAAACAGGTGTCAGTGCCTGTCCATGTCGTCCCGCCGTCTGTCGTCAGATAGATTCCTTCGCTTTTGAATGACAAACGAACTGTAAAAGCGCTTGCAAACATTATATTCGGGTTTGCAGGATGAACCACAATATACGGCTCGATCTGATTATTCGTAGACGGGTAAAGTCTGAAACTCGGGTACTGAGAGTAAAGATCTGCTGATGAGATCAGCATTAATATCATTAGTATTTTCTTCATTAAGATATTGTTAGATTAGAATGGTGTAGCAAAAATTTACAAATTATAACTGATATTATATACTTTAAAAAAAATATAATTAAAATTAATTGTCATCTAATTCCAGGATAACTTTTATTGAAAAAATAAATCCCCGTCAGATTAGATTAATCTCCGCATATATAAAGAACTTTAGAGAGAAAAATTATCTGTTAAATAAATACGATATGTTCAGTCCGCTGAAGAAATTTCTCCTTGGCCCTGATTCGTAATATTCCTGTCTGTCAGAATTGATCTGAACAAACGCTACATATTTTTTATCGAATATATTATTTAACCCTGCAAAAGCAAGTATCCTGAATTTACCGTATGTCAGATCTGTTCCGATCTGAGCTCCCTGCAGGTAATAGGATGCTGTTATAAGCGAATCAACATTTTTATCATTTACCTGCATCTTACCTACATATAATCCATTCGTTTTTATAAATACATTCCTTTCATTCTTAAGATCATACACATAATGAAGTTCACCGGAAGCGTAATGATCAGGATTTGCCGGTTCAGTATTCCCGGAATAGTCCTCAGTATTTACTAATCCATTTCCCGCAATATTCAGAGCGGAGTATTTGTCATATTTAAAATCTGAATAAGTATATGAAGTTGCGAATTTTAATCCTTTTACAACTTCAGTATTAAATCCAAATTCCAGACCTTTTCTGTTTACTGTTGCTGCATTTCTGAAATACACATCACCGTCTACTGTAAACGGAATAATTGCGTCATCTATTTTTGTTGCATAGAGCGTAAGTTCTACAAAGGAATTTTTAAATACATTACTGCCTCTGTTAGGAATTTCACCTTTGTACCCGATCTCATAGTTTGTTGATTTCTGCGGATTCAGATCAGGGTTGATGGCTTTCAAACCGCCGTCTGATGAGAATGGGAAATTTTCCAGTTCATTATTTGCCGGAACGTCAAATCCAAATCCGAAAGATCCATAAATTGCCATTCTTGGATTCAGTTTATAATTCAAAGCAAACTTTGGCGTAAAATTACTGAATTTTCTGGTTGTGTCACGGAATCCCGCTATGAGATCACTTTTGGATGTAATAACATTATCGTATCTGCCTGTTACAAGTAAATTCAGTTTTCCAACAACTAACGGGATCTGATTAAGAAAATATAAACCGATATTTGATAATGTCTCATCGGACAATGCCAGAAGATCGTCTCCTCTGATCCCGCCTATGTTATTAAATTCAGAGATCGGTCCGTCCTGATAAAACATATCTCCGCCGATTGAGAATTCATTTTCCCGGCTTCCGAATTTTGTTTTATTTATATATCTGAATGAACTTCCGACTCCCCATCTGGTAAACACCCTGTATGTTGCCGCCGTCCTGTCAAATTCTTTTATTGTACCGTATCCGGTAAATTCAACAAAGTTTTTTTTGTCTTTACCAATATAAGTGCTGTATGTAATTCCAAGTCTTCCTTTATCTGACAATCGCTTTGAATCTCTGCTGACATCTCTCGGATTTGCCTGAAGATCATCTGTGTTATATTGTTCCAGAGTAAGTGAACCCGGAAGTTTTATCAATCCTTTTACCAGATACCCGTTTATCAGTAACTTTGAATCCGCCGTCAGATCCGCTTCATATATTGAGTTAAATCTTGTCTGATATTCCTCATTATGTTCTCTGTATCCCAGATAATTCTGGTAACTATAAGTCGCCATAAACCTTTGTGAACCGGCGTTAACTCCGACCTTGATCCCGTTTTTTCTTAAAGAATAATCTCCGAATTCATTATCAAGCATCACAAATGATGTCGGGAAATATTTATCCGTAAAAAAATTAATTACTCCTCCGGGGGCATTTGTATAGAGAGAACTTAAATTTCCTTTTGATACTTCAATCCTGCTTATAGCCGTAAAATCGAGCGCTTCAATTCTTGTCTGTCCGTCCGGTTCGGATTCAGGAATTCCGTCAAGCAATATTCTTACTCCTCTTATCCCTGTATTCGATCTTGAACCGAATCCTCTTATAGATACTCTTACATCATGATTTCCGTAACGGGGCTGCAGTATAAGACCGGGTACATTTGTGATTACATCATTCAGACCCATTTTCCTTGATGACTTCCACTGTGAATAATCTATTCTCGAAACTGAAAACGGAATATCAATAAGCTTCTGTTCTGTCCTTGTAGCCGAAATAATTATTTCATCCGTTTCATAATCAGTAGTATCCGCACTGTCCTGTGCATTCAATACTGCAGCTGTTCCTAAAAAAATAATTAAAAAGAATCTTAATAAATTTTTCATCTTAGTTTAGTTAAGTATTAAAGTTTAATTTCGGAATTTGTTTAGGCAATGATAAAAATTTAATGATATGAATACTGCTCTCATACTTTTTTAAACAATTCACATAAATAAAAAGTTATAATTATATTTCGTATTTCTTTAAGATATTGGAAAAGGGGTTTTCAGAATACTAACAAAGTATTATGACGGTCCGGAGAGAATTAAGAGACGATATGTTCTTTATATAAATGTTGGATCCGCAGGCTGAACTGATATTTCTGAAATGAGAATTATGAAGATCATTACATTTAAAATCAAATTTACTGTATCTATGATTGTCTGAATTAATATGATGCTTATTGAAATTATTCTGAAGTGGAATAACTGCAGAGTAGGTTTCATTTACCGTTATTTCAGGAGAATCAGATTTGTTGAGTAATGAATTATCAGTGTGAATTTCTGCAGAGTAAATATTAACTGAAGAAATTGTCAGATCAAATTGATTTCCGGAAAAAGAATATACCGGAAGAATAAATATTATTCCTATAAGTATATTTATAATAAACGTTATATATGTTTTATTTCTCAAAATAAATTTTGCCTAAAATATATTTAAGAATATTTAATTTCAAGTCTTTGTTAATAAAACAATAAAAAAAAAGACAGCCGGTTGATCCGGCTGTCCATTTATAAAATTAAGAGATTTTCTAAAAGAAATTACTTCAGATATGCAAATCCAATGTTCGCATTAAAAAATGAATATGCATTATTATCGGCTTTTCCCAAAGGCTCACCTGAGCTGAATGCGTAATTATATCTGCCGTTTATAGTAAGACCGACATTATTTCCGAGATTAAATATTACACCGACTTCCGGGCTTAATCCGAAGTGCCAGTTATCATTATCAATTAAATTAGCTCCGACCTGCAGTCTTTGCCAGATATAATAAGCTCCGACATTTGCCTGAATGTAAGGTATTGTTTTACTTCTTAATGTTTTGTTGAAATGGTATCCTACAGTTGCAAAGACGGGAGAGTAATTAAGGTATCTTGCCTGAGGACCGGAGATTGTTCCGTTAGATAATTCTGTAGTTCCGTTTTCTTCTTCATCTGATATTACATTAAGTCCCAACTCTACTCCAACAGAAACATTATTTTTAACAAAGCTCTTGATCTGAAAAGTACCAGCCCATAATCCGGGATTGCTCAGAAAGTCTGAAGCTCTTCCGATATTAAATGTTGAATTCCATTCCAGTGAAGAAATATAACCACCTTTTCTTGTCTGCGAATTTGCGTAATCTGATAAAGAAAATGTTATCATTATGGCTAAAGCAACAAGTATTAGTTTTTTCATTATTATAAATTTATTATTTTTAAAATTGTTTTTCGATATCCTTTTTCTTTATCTGAGATAAGGTGACTGATCAAACGCCTTATTGATTCCGCTTGCGATCCTCTGCTCCACATTGCCGCCTGAACCCACAAGTCCGTTAGCTACTCCTAACCATTGTATCGGAAGACTGGTGCTGCTGTTTGGAACATTAACATCAGCTATTGCAACTCCGATAGTACCGGTAGTGTATTCATAAGTATTCCCGTAATAAGGATAGCACCATGAATATCCCCAGTAATCATACCAGCATCCGCCGCTTTCAGAAACTGTATATGAAGTCGTTGTTACAAAATTTCCGACTGTTACAACTCCTGCTCCGGTAGAATCACTTACTCTTACCCATCCGAGTGAATTCAGATTGTTTAGCGTAGTTGATTTAATAAGATTGTCATACTGTCTGGATACTGTTCCGCCGTCGCGGTGTATTACTGTATCAAGAAAATAATATTTTGTAACATTCTGAAAATTGTAGTCAGGGTTATAAAAACTACCTACTACGTCATAATTGTCTGTTTCTAATCCGTAATCATAATAACATGATGAAATTACAACAGGTGATAATAAGACAATTATCAAAAGAAATCTTTTAAAAAGTAATAACTTTTTCATATTTAATTTTTTTAATTTATTTACAGCGCAAAATAACACTATATTATTGCATTTTCAATTTATTAAATCCGAACAAATAACGGTTCAGAACTTGAGCCCCTTAATATTGCGTTACTAAAACCTGCTGCAATCTGGTTTCTTGGCTTTTTATTCAGCGCTTAAATAAGTATTTTAATCGATTCATTTTAAAAATAAGCAAACATAATAAATGCAAAACAAAAAAAATTATCTCAAATTTATTTCATTTCTGATCTTAATCTCAATGACAGTGATTATTGCCTGTTCATCCAAAAAAAAGCAGGTGGTGGCTGAAATCGGAGATGAGAAAGTTTACCTTGAGGATTTTGAAAATCAGTACATGAAGACCGTTAATAATATAGATTCAGCCAGAAATTCCAATATGGAAAAGAGATCGGAATTTCTCGAGCTGCTTATCAAATACAGATTAAAAGTAAAGGATGCAAGAGAAAGAGGACTTTTGAGTTCCGATGACATTCAAAATGATCTGAAACAGTATAAAGAAAACTTTCTTACATCATTCCTGATCGACAAGGAAATTGTCGAGCCGAAAATAAAAGATCTTTATGATAAAAAAGAATATGAGGTCAGAGCGTCACATATTTTAATAACTCTCCCGCAGCAGAATATGCTGCCGGCGGATTCAATTGAAGGATATGCAAAGGCAAATGAAGTTATAACAAAATTAAAGGACGGTGTAGAATTTTCAACACTTGCAGCAGAATATTCAAGTGATAATTCAGCCAAGCAAAACGGCGGAGATCTGTACTATTTTACGGCAGGTATGACAGTTCCGGAGTTTGAAGATGCGCTTTATAAACTTAAAGTAGGCGAATATACAAAAGAGCCTATCAGAACAAATTTCGGTCTTCATATTGTAAAACTTACAGACAAGAAGAAAAGAAGCGACGGAATTAAAGCTTCACATATTCTGATACAGGATCAAAAGGACAGTCTCGGAAATACAATTGATTCAATTGGTACATATAATAAAGCTAAAGAAACGCTTGAGAGAATAAAAAGCGGTGAGGATTTCGGAAAAGTTGCAACAGAAGTATCTCAGGATCCGGGCTCAGCTCCGAAGGGCGGTGATCTTGGTTTTTTTGACAGAAGAAGAATGATTCAGCCTTTTGACAGTGTCGCATTTACTCTTAAAGTAGGCGAAGTCTCTGATCTTGTAAAAACACCTTACGGCTGGCATATAATTAAAGTAACGGAAATTAAACCATACGCTTCATTTGAAAAGCAGAAGGAAACTCTTAAAGGAGACTATAAAAAAGGACCTTCTTTCAAAACCGAATATATGAAATATGTAGATAAACTTGTAAAGGATTTTAAGTTTGAGATCAAAGATCAAGGACTGAATTTTTTAACTAACAAATTTGACAGTACCAAAACACTAACCAGTTTCAACCTTGATACAATGTTCACTCCGGAAGAAAGAGAAATAGTTATAGCCACTTACTCCGGCGGTGACATAAAAGTAAATAACATGATTGAATATCTGGGAAAGAACAGGGACGCGATGACGAGTATTGCAAACGCAGAAACTCTTAAAAAAGTAATAAATGGCGCAGGTGAAATGCCTTTGCTGTATAAAATGGCGATAAAGGAAAATATTGAAAAAGACCCTGAGTATATAGCGCAGCTTACGGAATATGAGAACGGCCTTCTCAGCTTCAAAGTAGATCAGGAAGAGCTCTGGAGAAAAATAAAAATTAATCCGGAAGATCTGCAGGGCTATTATGACAGGAATAAAGATAAGTATAGTTATACAGACAGCAATGAAGTCAAATACAGGGCTTTCGAAGATGTTAAGTCTGAAATATCGAATTTGATTCAGCAGGAAAAGTTTAAGGAAATGGAAATTCAATATGTAGAGAACTTAAAGACCAAGTATCCGGTTAAGATTAACTCTGCAATATTAATAGAAGCATTTAAAGAATAAAATTGAAGTTATTAAAAGTAATAATTATTCCCGTATTTTTATTTCTGTCATCTGTCCTTTCAGCGCAGCAGGAAGGTGACAGAGTTCTTGCAATAGTCGGAAATGACATCATAACAGAATCTGATTTTCAGTATCAGCTTCAGTTATACGCCCGTCAAAATCAGCTGCAGGAGATATCTCCATATATTATACAGCAGATATTTCAATCCATCATAACCAATAAAATAATATTAGCTAAAGCTGAACAGGACAGTATTTTTGTCAGTGAAGATGAAATAAACCGAGAGCTGGACAACAGGATCAAAACCCTGGTCTCACAGGTTGGTTCTGAAGAAAAACTTCAGGAAGTTTACGGTATGTCTCTTACCAAAATAAAAATACTTCTTAAAGAAGATCTTACAAAAAACATGAAAGCAGATAAGCTGAAGAGACAAAAATTTTCAGGCGGAGTAAGGATCTCAGATAATGAAATTAAGGAGTTTTATGAAAGTTATAAAGACAGTCTCCCGAATGTCAGCGAAGAGTTTGAAATAGCTTCCATTGTTATGGAAAGAAAGGTCAGTGATTCCGAGAAAAAAGAAGCCCGCAGAATTGCAGAGCAGATTCTCGACAGTATCAGGAGCGGCGTTGACTTTTCCGAACTGGCGCGGAGAAATTCATCTGACTCAATGTCAGCCATTCAGGGCGGTGACCTGGGCAGCGCTAAAAAAGGGACTTTTGTAAAAGAATTTGAAGATGTTGTGTTCAGTCTGTCTCCCGGCGAAGTCTCCGGAATTGTAGAGACTCAGTTCGGACTACACATAATTAAGCTTAATGAAAAGATTGGTGACAATGTAAAGTCACAGCATATTCTGATAAGATTCCCGAAATTTGAATCATCTGATTTTGAGACCATTAATTTCATGAATGATCTGAAAGAGAAAATTAACAAAGGTGAAATTACTTTTGAAGATGCGGCGAAGACTCATTCGGATGATCCTCAGGCTAAAAAAACCGCCGGATATCTTGGTAAAATCCCGGCAGAACAGTTTGACAGTCTTACTATAGAAGTATTAAGAAACCTCACTCCCGGTCAGATCACTGATCCGGTAAGAGTCGGCACAGATTCAGAATACGGTTATCAGCTTATAAAGCTCATACAGTTAATTCCGGCGCATCCTCTTTCTCTTAAAGATGATTATGACAGAGTTAAGAAATTCGCGGAGAATTATAAGGAAAGCACGGAAATGGAAAAATGGATTGAAGAATTAAGAGAATCAATCTTTGTGGATATAAAAATGTAATTATGATCAGAGTGTGTTTTTAAGAGATATGGTCACGGTTTATGTAAAGGAAGTATGAATTAAATGTAATACTCAATTCCTGTTAATTGTAATTTTAAATTATACAATTGATACGGAGGTTTTCTTAATCGCATTAACTTCATAAAACCAATCCGTCAGAATGAATTTTTCTTTTAATGCAGAATACGGTCTGCTCTATTCTATATTACTGCTGATAATTTCCGGCGCGGTTGCGTATTTCTATTACAAGAGAACTTCATTAAAAAATCCTCAGAAAAATTTATTTACAGTTCTCAGAACTATAACTGTCTTCCTTTTCCTGCTATTGCTGCTTTCTCCCGTATTTTCTTTTATTTCCGGCATTTCCCCTTCGCCTAAAAATGTTTTTCTTATAGATAATTCAGAAAGTCTTCTTATCGAAAACCGAAATGAAGTTTTAAAAAATATACTTAACGAAGAACTGATGAATACCGGCGCAGGAAATTCAGAAAATGTATTCTACCTCTTTTCGGAAAATCTAATTAAGGAAGTAACCAAAGATGAACTCAGCGCAATCACTTATGAGGGTATAAATAATTTTTCAACTGATCTTTCTTCATCGTTAAACACACTGGGAGACAACCTGTCGGAAAGCAATATCTCAACTGTAAATATAATATCAGACGGAATAATAAACGAAGGCGGCAATCCGCTTAAGTTCGCCGCATTAATGAATGTACCTTTCAGTTATTATCTGACGGGAGATACTGTTCAGAAAAAAGATGTTTCGGTAAAAAATCTATATTATAATAAAACTGTATTTGCCGAAAGCAGCGTCCCGGTAAAAGTTCAAATAATGTCTTACTTATATAATTCAGTTTTGAATGTAAAACTGTTCGAAGAAGATAAGCTCATCGATACAAAGTCAATTGCGGTAAATGAAAAGCAGTTTTCGTATGAAGTCTCGTTCAGCGTGTTTTCACAGGACAGCAGAATTGTCAAATACAGAGTTGAAACAGAACCGCTTGAAAATGAGATCACGCTTAAAAATAATTTCAGGGATTTTTATATTAAATTTACGGACAATAAATTCCGCGTTCTGCTTGTCTCAGGCGGACCCGGAGCTGATAATTCTTTTGTTACCGGGGAGTTAAAAAAGATCAGAAATTTCCGGACCGATATAATGACGCAAAAAGCTGCAGGAGAATTTTATGAGGGGAGTTTTCCAGATACCGATAATTATGACGTTTTTATTTTGTCAGGATATCCCACTGCTGTTTCCGATCAGAGTGTTTTAAATAAAATCAGCGCCAGTATAGAAAAGAATAATTCGTCTTTACTTTTTATGGCTGCGCGAAATTTGGATTACGGAAAACTCAAAGTAATTGAAGATAAACTAAGTTTTAAAGTTTCTTCCTCTTCGGATAGCGAAGAGCTTACCGGACTGTCTCCCGTTGCATTTCCCGGAAGTGAGATATTTGAAAGACTCGGTCAGCTTGGATCCGTCAGCAGCATGCCTGATGTTTTTAAAACATCTTCCGTATTTTCCGGAAATCCGTCATCGGAAACATTTCTACTGACTTCAAGAAATACTGGTCCTGCTCTGATAATTGAAAATACTCCGGATAAAAAATCAGCTGCATTTCTTGTTTACGGGTTTTATAAATGGAGACTGAACAAAACCGGTTCGGATAACACTGAGTTTTTCAGAAATATTATTTCAAGTATTATAGTTGCCATTACCGATAAAGAAGCCAACAGGCATTTTTTCATCGAAACTACGAAACCTGTGTATTCAAAATTTGAGGATGTAAGGTTCAATGCAGCGATCACAAATCACGAAATAAAAGGAAATGAAAAAATAAAAGTGCGCATTTCAGGCAATGGCAATGCCAGTGAAACTGAACTGAACCGGCTTAATGATTATCAGTATTCAGGATCTGTCAGAATACCTGAGGACGGTAATTATGAATTCACAGCCGGACTATATGAGGACAATGTTCTTATCGAAGAAATAAAAGGCAGATTTTCTGTCGGTGAGAATAATTTTGAATTCACGGAAACAAGAGCCGATAATTCCATACTTAAAATGCTTGCACTTGAAACAGGCGGTGAAAATTTAACTGGAAGGAGCGGCAGCGAGATCGGCGGATTCATTTCTGATTTTAACGCCAAGTCGGAATATGAGATCAAAACAGCTAAAAACCTTGAACTCAATGTAAACCCTTATTATCTTTCACTTCTGATATTTTTGTTATGTCTCGAATGGTTTTTAAGAAAGAGAAACAATCTGCCGTAAGCAGTTTATCTGATTGTGTAAATAAATTTGATTTGAATATCGCTACTCAATAAATTTTAGTTGAAAACTTTTGTAATAATATTATTCTTCATTCTTAATTATGATCTGCAGGCGGGCAGTGGAAACAGTTACTGGCTTGTGCAGCCGCAGCAGACTTCGAGAAATCTGTCTTCATGCGTATTCACCGATACTTCATACGGCTGGATCGCAGGTGATACCGGACTTGTTTTGAATACTACTAACGGCGGGGTTACATGGAATACTCAAAGCACCGGAATTCTGAATAATATTCACGAAATGTTTTTTCTGAACAGAAATATTGGCTATGCTCTTGCATGGGAGCTTGACGCTACGCCTCCGAATTATTACGGGACGAAAATTCTTTCCACTACAAACGGAGGAGCAAACTGGAATGTATCTATTTTTCCTGATTCAAATGTTTTTTTAAATACAGTTTTTTTCAGGGATTCTCTGAACGGATACATTGCCGGATCCGGCGGCAAGCTATATTACTCTACTGACGGAGGAGCGCAGTGGATAAATTCCGAAATTGATTCCGGAATGGTGTTTGGTTTTCCTGTTGAAAAAATTAAATTCTATGATGAAGATTACGGACTCGCTGTCGGCGGGGCTATCGATATCGCAGGATTGGTATGGAGATCCACAAACGGCGGAAGAACCTGGAGGACTATAATAATCGGCCCCGAGCCAATAAATGATTTTCTTTTTCTTGATAAGAATAATGCAATAGGAGTCGGCGGGGATTTTGAATATGGTTCGAGCAACATCAAATCTTTTGATGCAGGCTCTACCTGGCTTTATGAAGAGTTTCAGGTTTTCGGAATCGCTAATACAATTGCTTTCCGGACGAAAGAAGAGGCATGGATCTCACTCGGCATAGTCGACAGTTTTCTTGTAAGCACTGACGGCGGGACAAAATGGGAACTCACAGGCACTCCTCAGCAAAGCAGGATCTATGATATTGAATTTCCCGGCGAAAGAAACGGATGGGCAGTAGGAATTGGCGGCGTGATCTTAAAATATAATACCGCTGTAATAAGTGTAAATAATATTAACACCGGCGTTCCGGAAAAATTTATACTTCATCAGAATTATCCCAATCCGTTTAATCCCGAAACCATTATCAGATATGAAATAATGAAGACGGGAATTACTGAGCTGACTCTTTATGATATAAAAGGAAATGAAATAAATAAACTTGTTAATGAGCTTCAAACCGCCGGCTCTTATAATATAAAGCTGAGCGGCGCAAATCTGCCGAGCGGAGTTTATTATTATAAACTTTCTTCAGGCGGGTATTCCGAAACAAAAAAATTAGTTCTGTTAAAGTAAATATTTATCTGTGATAACAGATTTAATCAGTTATTTTAAAGTAAAATAATAACTTAAGTTCAGCAGTATATAGCTGCATTTTCATTAGACTTTTCAAATGAAACAAGCTAAATTCATTAATTGAAAATATTTCATTTAATATGTATTTTCACAAATCAAAAGAATAAAATCCCAGCATAATGAAATTTTCTGTCACCGGTGAAAATCTTGTAGAATATCTATCAAAAGTCATTACCGTAGTTCCAAACCGCTCGCCTCTACCGATACTCGATAATATTTTATTCCAGCTCGAAGGAAACAAACTTCAGATGACATCATCTGATCTCGAGATATTTATGAGGACTGAGCTTGATGTAAAAGGGGGAGGCGACGGCAGCGTTGCTGTTCCCGCAAAGAGACTTCTTGATATTACCAGAACGCTCACGACTGAAAAACTGGATTTCGATGTCAATGATAAGAATCGTATTACCATCAAATCAAAACGCGGAAAATTTACGTTAGGCGGCGAACCATCCGACGAATTTCCGTTGCCTGAAGAAAAAAAGGATCTGAATAAAATCGAAATTAAAGGACCGGTAGTAAAAAGATTTCTTTCCAAAATTATTCACGCAGTGAATACTGATGAGATGAGACGTAATATGGCCGGTGTGCTTACGGAAGTGTCGGCGGATCAGATAAAAATTGTAGCAACCGACGGATTCAGATTAGGTAAAATTATTAAGACTGATTTTAAACACGAATCTGAAACGGATGAAAAAATTGTGATACCATATAAAACCGCTCAGCATATACTCAGACTCAACAATAACGAAGACACTGTAATAGAATATGACGATCACGATCTGAAAATTTCCTTCGACAGCATTAATATATACTCAAAACTGATAGATGATACATTTCCGAATTATGAAAATGTAATTCCGCCGGACAATGACAAAATTCTCCGGATCAGCAAACATGCTTTCTCTGATTCGCTTGTAAGAGCTCTGATATTTGCTGACGTAATTACAAAGCGTGTAAGACTGGAAATTACCGCTTCATCTCTTCAGATAAAAGCTGACAATCCGGAGATCGGATCTGAAGGCGAGGAAATGATAGACTGCAGTTTTAACAGCAAGACCGGAACAGAGGATTTTGACAAAACTCCTTTTGTGATCGCCTTTAATGCAGGATATTTACTGGACGCAGTCTCACAGATGGAAACAGAAGAGCTGAATATCAGTTTTGGAAATCCTTCCAAAGCGGCGATAATTACACCGACCGAGCAGAAGCCCGGAGAAGATTTTATAGAGCTTATCATGCCGGTAAGAGTCGGATAAATTTTAACCGGATCAATAAAATTACCGGAGTCTTTCCGCAATTTATTAATTACATAAAGCTGAATATTGAAACAGCAGTTTTAATAAACTGAGTTTTTCAAATGTGTGACATAAACGCAGTTGTATATGAAATGACCCACTGACTATGATCTTAAAGCGTATTGTATTAAAAAATTTCAGAAATTATTCCGTTCAGGAAATAACTTTCAATGATAAGTTCAATTTTATTTACGGAAGTAACGGTCAGGGAAAGACAAACATACTGGAAGCGGTTTCATATTCGACATACGGCAAAAGTTTTCTCGGAGCTTCGGAATCCGACTGTGTTAAATTCGGCAACAATGAATTTTTTGTAGAGTCTGATTTTATAAATGATCTTGGTAACAAAGATTTTATTGTTATAAATTATGATACATTCAAAAAGTCCAAAGCCGTTCACAGGAATAAGCAAAAGGTAAATTCTTTTTCGGCTGAGGTCTTCGGAAGATTTCCTCTGGTTTTTCTGTCACCGAAAAGTCTTAACATCACGTACGGAAATCCTTCTGACAGAAGAAAGTTCTTTGATATACTTATTTCACAAAGCAGTAATCTTTATCTGGATCAGCTGAAGGAACTTGCTAAAATACTCAGGCAGAAAAGCGCTCTGCTAAGGGAGTATTCAATACATAAAAAGTATACATTTACTGAACTTAAAAATCTGCTGAATTCCTATAATGAAAAGCTTTCTGAATTTTCGGCTAAAGTTCTTTTTAAAAGATTAAATTTTCTGAAAGAGTTTGAATCTTATTTTGACAGAAATTTTAAGTTTCTTCTTAAGCAGGATCACAGAGGAAGGATTAGTTATTATTCGGATATTACAGGGGAAGTAATTCCCGCAGATGCACCATTCGAACGGGAAGAATTAAGAGCACTCACGGAAAAGCTGCTTTTGGAAAAATATGAAGAAGAAATAAAACGGGCAGTTACGCTGGCAGGTCCTCAGAGAGACGACTATATTTTTAAATTATCAAAACACGGAAAAGATTTAAATGAAGGGACAGATACTTTTGAGCTAAAGAATTTTGCTTCGCAGGGAGAGCATAAGACATTCCTGCTTGCGTTAAAGCTTTCGGAATATGACTATCTGAAAAGCAGCAAATCCACCAGTCCGGTTCTACTTTTGGATGACATACTTTCTGAGCTGGATGAGGACAGAGTATCAAAGATAATTTCGCATCTTAAAGATTACGGTCAGATTTTTTTAACAACTACGGACAGAAATTATATTAACAGATTAAAAACTTTTTATTCGGACAGTGAAATATCTGAATTTAAAATAGAAGAAGGAAAAGTTATTTAAGTGTAAATGAAAAAGATAAATACCACTGACAGATATAACAGGACAGTTTGTCTTAAGACAGAGATGGACGATTTTATGGAATACATCGGACTGAATTCTAAAATGCATGAGCTAAAGATACTGAATGTATGGGATGAATGTGTAGGAGAATCTATTTCAAAATATTCAAATCCTGTTGAGCTGAAGAAGAATCGTCTTTTTGTAAAAGCGGAAAACGCTGCATGGAGATATGAGCTGTCATTGAAAAAAACAGAAATAATAAATAAGCTAAATCAAAAACTCGGTAAAAAATTAATCAGAGAAATTGTTTTCATTTAAAAATAAAAACATAAATGGCTAAAGAAAAAGAAGGAACAGACAAACCGGCAAAGAATGGAGTGCCCGGTTACGATGCAGTGGATATTCAGGTTTTAAAAGGACTTGAGCACGTAAGGAAAAGACCTGCGATGTATATCGGCGATATTTCAACAAGAGGGCTTCACCATCTTGTATATGAAGTAATAGATAATGCGATCGATGAAGCTCTTGCAGGACACTGCGACAAGATCACGCTGACACTGAATAAGGACGCGTCGGTAACTGTAACCGATAACGGCAGAGGTATTCCTACTGATATTCATCCGACTGAAAAAATTTCAGCACTGGAAGTTGTGATGACTCAGCTAAACGCCGGAGGAAAATTTAACCGCGACAGTTACAAAGTTTCGGGCGGTCTTCACGGCGTCGGAGTTTCCGTTGTGAACGCACTAAGTGAATGGCTCGAAGCGGAGGTAGTGAGAGACGGAAAAGTTTATTATCAGAAATATGTCCGTGGTACTCCGCAGGCGAAAGTAAAGACAACCGGAAATGCTAAGAAAACCGGAACAAAAATAACTTTCTTTCCTGACAATGAAATATTCAAGATCACTACATTTAAATTTGAAACGCTTGAAGAAAGATTAAGAGAGCTTGCTTATCTTAACAAAGATCTAACGATAATTATAAAAGATGAAAGGACTGACGGAACCGGAAAGACATCGGAGTTTCATTATAAAGGCGGTCTTGTCGACTTTGTAAAATATCTTGACGAATCTGAAAAATCTTTCTCCGGAAAACCGATCTACATGTCAGGTGAGAAAGAGAACGTACAGGTCGAAGTGGCGTTTCAATACAATGATTCTTACAATGACAACATCTACACTTTTGTAAATAACATCAACACTCACGAAGGCGGAACACATCTCGAGGGATTCAAAGCTGCACTGACACGTACGTTAAATAATTACGGAATAAAAAATAATCTGATCAAATCAGACAAAATTACTCTGACAGGAGATGACTTCCGCGAAGGACTTACATGCGTTATCAGTATCAAAGTACCGGAGCCGCAGTTTGAAGGACAGACAAAAACCAAACTCGGCAACAGCGAAGTGAAGGGAATTGTACAGTCTATTACAGGCGAAGCGCTTGGTAATTTTCTTGAGGAAAATCCATCCGTTGCGAGAAAGATCATTGACAAATGTCTGAGAGCTGCTGAAGCGCGGGAAGCTGCAAGGAAAGCGAGAGAGCTTACACGCAGAAAAAATGCATTGGAAATATCCGGTCTTCCGGGAAAGCTGGCTGACTGTTCCATTAAGGATCCGGCGCAGTGCGAGCTGTATCTTGTTGAGGGAGATTCCGCAGGCGGTTCTGCAAAGCAGGGCAGAGACAGAAGATTTCAGGCGATACTTCCTCTGAGAGGAAAGATACTTAACGTAGAGAAAGCGAGAATAAATAAGATACTTGAAAATGAAGAAATAAGATCGATTGTAACGGCTATCGGAGCAGGACTTGGAAATTCGGATGAATTTGACGAGTCAAAAATAAGATATGATAAAATAATTCTTATGTGCGACGCCGACGTGGATGGTTCGCATATCAGAACGCTGCTTCTGACTTTTTTCTACAGACACATGAAAGAAATTGTAGAGACTCAAAGACTTTACATTGCTCAGCCGCCTCTTTATAAAATTAAAAAAGGAAAAACTGAACTGTATGCATATGATGAAAGGGAAAGAGAAGAAATTCTAAAATCATTTAAAGCTGACAAGAGTGCGCCGGTAAAAGAAACAGAAAACGAAAATGAAGAAATTCCTGAAGCATCAGTATCCGGAACTCACAAAGGGATTGCCATATCGAGATTTAAGGGATTGGGAGAAATGAATCCTGAACAGCTCTGGACGACTACAATGAATCCGGAAACAAGGACTATAGTGCTGGTAACGAATGAGAATGCCTCTGCTGCAGATAAAATATTCAGAGTGCTGATGGGAGAAGAAGTGGAGCCGAGGAGAAAATTCATAGAGGAGAATGCAAAGTACGCGAATCTTGATGTGTAATGAAATTTTCCGGATTATTTGATGAAGTTAAATTCAAATAAGATAAGACAGTTCTTTGTATTTATTCTGTTCATAATTTCCGGAAGCGAAGCGTTTGCTGCCGGAGATTCAGCGCTGGCGTCTTTCAGCAGTCAGAGTAAGAAAAATTTCTTTACGTCATTTTCTTTCGGAATGGGGATCAGTTATTCTGACAATCCGTCACTACTGGAATATATTGAGTTTGATGTAATTGATTATTCGCAGATCCCCAATGACGAGAAAATTCCAAACTTCACAAGCGGGATATTTTTTTTCGGCAGCGCGGAGAGACAGATCCTGAATGACTTTTCAGTAAAGGGAGAATATTCTTACACCATAAAAACTATCAACGTACCTTACAGCCCGAATTACCAGTACTCGTATTACATGCATCAACCGATGCTGACTCTGAACTATCTTATCCCGCAGAAGCACAGTTATTTTAAAATCGGTCTGGGAGGTGGATATAATTTTTCAGACTTCACAAGGACTTATATTACCGCGGAGAGTGATTACAAATCTTCCGGTCCTGCAGTAAAGTTTGAAATGGTATTCAATGCGCAGCTCGGTAAAAACTCTTCGACATATCTCAGCGGATTTTTAATGAAAAGTTTTATGTCGGATCTTAAAAATTCCGGCGGCACATATCTCAAAGGACCACAGAACAGCAATATAAATCTCAGCAGTTTCGGGATGGGCGTAAAACTCGGTCTGGAATTGTATTTTTTTTAATGACCTAATATGATAGAAGAAATTTATAAAGCGGTAATTCTCGGGATTATTCAGGGAGCGACGGAATTCATTCCCATAAGCAGCACCGCGCATCTGAGAGTCATCCCGGCGCTTCTTGGCTGGAAAGACATCGGAGCTGCATACAGCGCAGTGATACAGCTCGGCACGCTTGCTGCGACGCTGATATATTTCCGCAATGACATTTCTCAGATCACCTCGGGATTTCTGAAAGCTGTAAAGCAAAGGGATCTGTTTTCAAATATGGATTCGAAGATCTTTATATTTATCATAGCCGGCACAATCCCGATCTCCGTCGCCGGGCTATTGCTTAAAGGATTTATAGAAGGTGACGCCAGAGGACTTTATGTAATTAGCTTTGCGCTGATAATCCTTGCCGTAATTCTCTTCATTGCGGAGCGGACAGGAAAGCAAAACAAGAGCATGGAAAATATGACTTTAAAAGACGGCATAATGATCGGCTGCGCGCAGGCGCTTGCGCTGATACCGGGAAGTTCAAGAAGCGGCGTTACTATCACAGCAGGACTTTTCACGGGACTGACGCGTGAAGCTTCAGCCAGATATTCCTTTCTGCTCAGCATTCCCGCCATCGGGCTCAGCGGTTTATATGAACTTTTTAAAGAAAGACATGAGCTTCTTAATGAGAATTTACTCAGCCTGATAATTGCAACCATTGTATCATTAATATCCGGCTATCTTGCAATCGCCTTCCTGATAAACTATCTGAAGAAAAGAAGCACGATGATCTTTGTTATTTACAGAATAGCTCTTGGGATACTAATACTCATTTTACTTTCGCAGGGGATACTTCAGAATCTGGACTGAACTGGAAATAAATATAAAGATATTTTTTCTCAATCTAATTCTTCCATTTTCAAATCCTAGTACCCAATCTCCCTATGGTTACGGTGTTCTACAACACATTAAGAGATGAGAAACAGATAAAAGTTTTTAACCTGTGGTTTCAAAATGGGGGGATTAGAAACTAGGAGAAAAAATTAAGATTCATACGGGAAAAGCAATTTAATTTTAAAATGAAACAATCTATCAAGCGAGTTAATAAGAGTAATGTATTAATAGTTCTTCAATTTATTTTTAACTTATATCTAATTTTGGCTTTGTTAGGCTATCAGATGATAGATCTAAAATTACCTCGTTTGTTTGAATCATATTTTATTTTGATTCTCTGCATAATATTTTTAATTCTTGATATAAATTACTTCATTCAGATTTTCACCAAAAAAACCAAAATAAATTACATAAAAATATTTTTGTGTTTAATAAACTTTATAATAACTTTGCTAATTGCTTTTATGGTACTTTTATTTATTACAGTTGGGGATCTTTAGTTTCTTAAGCTCTTCATTGATATTTGGAATTAATTCAATTGCTTTACATCGAAGTATAAAGTTAAATACTCAGCTGATATGAGTTTTTTTAATTCTCTATTATAATTTAGAGAATTGGATCAAGATCAATTATGATAATTTTTAGAATTTTGATTACATTCAAATAGTTATATTTTTAAATAAATATTGGATTACATAAAAAGTATTTTATGATAAGCCTGAAATAAAATTAAGAATAAAATTATTATGCAGACAGTAATATTAAACAGCAAATCAAAATCAGATATTAAACTACTTACCGATCTTGCTAAAAAAATCGGAGTTGATACAAAGATCTTGAGTGAATCTGAAATCGAAGAGATAGGACTTTCACATGCAATTAAAACCGGAAGGACAAGAGAATATGTTGATACAAAGAAATATATCAGCAAACTTAGAAAATGATCCTCAATATTAACAGATCATTTGAAAAGATACTGACAAGATAAAAGATAAAAAAATATTAAATCTTGTAGCCGATTGTATAGAGATTACTCAAAAAGCATCGAATAAAAACGAAATACTCCATCTAAAAAAACTGCAGGGTCACAATACGTATTATAGAATTAAAATAAAAGATTACAGGATCGGTGTAATAATAGAGAAAACTAAAATCGAATTTGTAAGAATTCTTCACCGAAAAGAAATATATAGATACTTCCCCAAATAGATGAGTAAGAATCAAATTCATCACCTCTTCTTTTGTTAATTGTATAATCTAATTTGCTTTGATAGATATTTAAAATCAAATTAGATGATTATTACAGATTCAAAAGCACTTTTATTCATGTAAACTGAAAATTAATTCTTTAAATTTTAATTTACTTTAAGTTTGAATTTACAGGAAACATTTAGTATTTTTTAGTGTTCAATGAATGCAGTAAAAACTTAATTAAAATGAAAACAATAAAATTATTAGCGGCTGTATTATTTATTTTAACAGCTTTCACTACCGCCAGATCCCAAAACTCCGTCGGTTTCGACACGGGAATAAAGGAAGCTAAATCAAGCGGTAAGATTATATTGATTGATATATTTCCGGAAAATAACAACTGGTCAAAAAAAATGGATTCGGAAGTGCTGTCAGCCGAAAGCGTAAAATCCGCTTTGAGCGGATTGGTCTTCATTAAATTAAACATAGATCAGGGCGGTAATTATACATACAACGGAAAATCCTATTCTGCAGCAGAGCTCGCTTCATTATTCGGAGGAACTGGCTACCCATCGTTTTCATTTATGAATTCGGACGGAAGCATTATTAAATTTAAATACAACGGTGATGAAGTTATTAATATTTCAGGATTTATAAGCGCGGATGATTTTGTAGAAATGATAGATTTTTTTAAGAACGGGAAATACAAAAGTACAGATCTTTCAACAATATTCACGAACTGATATCAGTAACCGAATTTATCTTTAAGTTTTTTCATGACATAAGGCGGGATAAACTCCTCTACGTTTGCATTATAAGATGCAAGCTCTCTTACCAGCGATGAATTCAGATAAGTATATTTTTCATTCGGCATCATAAAAATTGTATTGATCTCCGGATTCAGTTTTTTATTCGTCAGTGACATCTGAAATTCATATTCAAAATCGGATACAGCCCGCAGACCTCTTATCATAACATTCGCATTCATTTTTTCCGCATACCAAACCAGCAGCCCTTCGAATGAATCAACTTTCACATTGTTAAGATGGCGGGTAACGTTTTCAAGCATATCAAGTCTTTCTTCTTTTTCAAACATCGGTATCTTATTCTGATTCACTGCTATTGACACAACGACTTCATTAAACAACTCCGAAGCCCTTTCTATGATATCAAGATGTCCGTTAGTAACAGGATCAAAAGTACCGGGATAGATCGCAATGATTTTTTTCATTCGTTTAAATTAAAATCCAGCAGGGAAAAATTCACGCTGCCTGTTTTATTTTTTCTCGTTAGAAATTTTTCAAATTCTTTATTAAGTACAAACTTTTCCGAATGCTCAAGAGCAAGGAACGAACCGGCGTTGGAAGCTGCGGTGATAACCTCTTCATATTTATCAAAGTCATAAGGCGGATCGCAGAATATCAGATCAAACTTTTCACTTACGGAAGTGATGTAATTTACGGCATCGCCTTTGAAAGTAATACATTTCTCTTCAGCATTTAAGACTGCAATATTTTTTAAGACGACACTGACATCCCTGTCAGCAAAAACGCATTTATTCGCGCCGCGTGAGACAGCTTCAAGACCGAGAGCTCCCGATCCGCAGAAGAGATCGAGACAGTTCATTCCTTCAAAGTCTATAATGTTATTCAGTATATTAAACAGGGTTTCCTTAGCTCTGTCAGAGGTCGGTCTTACTTTTTTCGTTTCAGGAGAAATAAGTTTTCTGCCTTTGTAAATACCTGAAATAATTCTCATGCCGGATTGCCGCTGCTTACGGCAAGACCGTACAGCGGCGCGTATTTGCTTTCATGAATTCCGGTGTCATAAAGAAGATCCACATTTATTCCCAGACCGGGGATGCTTCTGATACATTCTTTCAGAAAATCATTCAGTTCGGTGATCTTCTCTTCACCATAAATGCTGATGTCACTTATTTTCATGCTGCCGAAATTTCCGGTGAAAAAATTAAGCTGCCGCAGCAACGAGAGTTTGAAATTATTTCTTTCGGTGATCTCAAAGTTATAATACTTTAAAACCCCGTTGAGGATCAGACTGAAATCAAGCCTGTTGTTTCTATATCCGATGATCAGAAAAGCTTTTGCCGGTTTCTTTTTGATCCGTATATACTTTTCAACGGCAAACTGATCTATTTCAATTTTTTTTATAATGATGTTGCAGCTGTTGCATATGCTTTTCAGAAATTCAGTTTTAATTTTACTGACGGCTATCATCAGCACTTCATCAATACTTTCGCTTACCGTATGATGATTCAGCCGAATGCATTTCAGATTGAAATCCTTCTGAGAATCGGGAAAATAATTTGAAAGATCGCGGAGAATATGGGAATTTATATTCGAATTTTTTTCGCTGAAATCAACGGGAATGATATTAAGAAACGCCAGGCCTGTATCGAGAAGAATATTCGCTTCAACGGGCTCCAGGCTTGCATCGGTTATGTCATGCATTATCTCAGAAAACTCTTCGAGATATTCCTTTTTGTTTTTTTTTAGAAGCTTGTCATTCTCTAAATTAAAACTCAATGTAACCTCTTCAAGTCTGCTGACTTCTCCTGTTTCGGAGAGTTCCATAATTCTCAGATTATTCCCGCAAAAACCTAAATTAATATTTTTCAACCCGTATCAATTAATCTGCTTTTAAATACTTTTTCATTTTCTCAAATTTTTTCTGACCGATACCTTTTACTTTCATCAGCTCATTTATATTTTTAAAACGCTTGTTTGCATCCCTGTAAGAGATAATTTTCGCTGCAATCGATTCGCCAACGCCGGGCAGCTCTGTAAGTTCCTCTATTCCCGCAGTATTAAGATCAACTGTAAAATCAGGAGGTTCATTATCGGCTGACAATTTTTCTTTTCGTTTGACCGAATCATCTGAAGCTTCAAGCATTTTATAAACGCTATTTTCATCCGCTATATCCTGCCGGTTTTCCTGTTTATTTCCCGCATAAATTTTCAGAGATTTTTCTCTGAACACACTGTCGGAGTGCGAAAAATCATAAGGTGTATTAACGCTTTCTTCAGAAAGGAATTTGTAATATTTCACGGAAAAGCCCGCCGTAACCGCAATGGAAATAAACACAATTACCCTTATCTCGCTCTTAGTAAAAGAAACAGATCTGGCAACACCGCCTGATAAAACTTTAACAAAATCCTTTACAACCTTCACAGTATCTTTCATAATCATACATAAAATTTTTAATATTCATAAACACCTTTCAAAAATAGTAAATCTAAAACTTTTATAAAACTGTTATATGAAATGTTCTGAACCTTTGTTTGCCTGATTCGGGGATTACATGATGTGAACCTATTAATAAATTCGGGTTCAGACCATTTTTACAATACTGGTTTTTCAAATAGAAATGGAATGTTTGAATTATTATATTCAAAAATCTTTAGCCATATTGAAAAATATGGAATACAAAAAAATAGTACATAATTATAAAGATCTAAATAGTCTGAACCATGAGTTGCTTGAATCAAGGATCACCCTGAAAGAAGGATACATGGATTTTAAAATAACGATAATCATGAAAATCAAAATTATGACAATTTAACATGAAAAATGAAGTTAGTCTTTTACCGCCCGATACTGATCTTGAGACCAAGGCAATTCTGAAAAGATTAGCATCTGCTCACAGATATCTAGCGGAGCTAAAAGGAAAATCAGCTACTATTCCAATGAGATTATTTTAATTAATACTCTCGCATTACAGGAAGCAAAAGATAGCTCTGCAATTGAAAATATAATCACTACTCATGATGAACTCTATAAATCTATATTATTTGAGAATTTATTTGTCAATGCATCCGCAAAGGAAGTCAGCCGGTATGCAGATGCATTAAAACTTGGATTTCAGTTAGTGAGAAATCAAAAGCTCATTACACAAAATCATATTCTTGAAATTCAAAAAACCCTGGAGCAAAATGATGCCGGATACAGGAGAGTTCCCGGAACTGTACTCAAGAATGAATTTACAGGTGAAACTGTTTTTACTCCCCCGCAGGATTATTCAACTATTTTAAAACTGATGAACAATCTTGAAAAATTTATAAATAATCCAAAGATGAGTGATTTGGATCCTTTAACTAAAATGGCTTTACTTCATTTTCAGTTTGAGACAATTCATCCTTTTTATGACGGTAATTGTCGAACTGGCAGGATACTTAATATTTTATTTTTAGTGCAGCAAGATCTTCTTGATTTGCCGATTCTTTATCTCAGCCGATTTATTATACAGCGAAAGGCTGATTACTACCGTTTATTACAGGAAGTGAGGAAAATGGAAATTGGGAAGAATGGGTTTTGTACATGTTGGATGGAGTACAGCAAACAGCAAAGGAAACTATTGATTTAATTGCAAATATTAAAAAACTAATGCAAGATTTTAAATCTCGAATTCGAAATGAGCTTCCTAAAATTTATAGTCAGGATTTGCTGAACAATCTTTTCAAACATCCTTATACAAAAATTGAATTTGTAGAGGAGGAACTAACCGTTACAAGAATTACCGCAACAAGGTACTTAAATTTATTAGTTGAATCAGGTTTTTTGAAAAAACAAAAAATTGGGAAAAGTAATTTTTATATTAATGAACCTTTGTTTGAACTTTTCAAGACAAACAATAAATTGAATCAAAGGACTGATATTATAAAAACAATTAACCCAGGTCATGTATAGAAAATCGGAAAAACTATACATAAAGTTGACAACATGTATAGAAAGTATTACTTGTAGTACATAAAAATGCTGAATGTTTTGAAATGGTCTATATCTTGTTCCTTTTTTTAAAAATTATAATGAAAGAGGACTTATTAAAAATCAGAATAATCATTTATATAATGGTTTAGACAATTTAAAGATTAATAGAATTTTTTAAACAAGGAAATTCTTAAATCATGTTAATAAATGTTCTGAAATCAGTATTTTTATAAAACCCTCGCGATCGTAAATCCGTCCCCGATTGCAAGCAGAAAACATTCCACCCTCTCGTCCTTCGACAGCAGTTCGTTTGTCTCCTGAATCGCTTTAAGATCAGCGTCGTCTCCGGCGTCAAGTACAACCCTGTTGTTTTTTATCATATTGTCAAAAATTATCACCGTGCCGCTGTGCGAAAGCTTCAGAGAGCCTTCGAAGTAATTAATATAATTCGTCTTATCCGCATCGATGAATATCAGATCGAAAATTTTATTTTCTTTTTTCAATACTTCAAGCTGTTCAAACGCAGGAGCAATTCTCACTTCGGTTTTATCTTTTAATCCGGCTTTCTCAAAAAATTTCTCAGCAATTTCTCCGTGTTTCTTTTCAATCTCTAGTGTTATAAATTTTCCGCCGTCTGCAAGTCCGCCTGCAATATGGTATCCGCTGAATCCAGTCAGCGTACCGATCTCCAGAGCGTTTTTAGCGTTTATCATTTTTGTCAGAAGGTACAAAAACCTACCCTGTTCCGGCGCGATCTGTATTAGAGGGATCTCCAGCTTTTCCGTTTCTTTTATGATCTCAACTGTGATCTCATTTTCAGGTACAAACTTTTCAAGAATGTAATTATAGACCTCATCGTTTATAGGAGGTGATTTCATTGTCTTCATACATTAAGGAAATAAAGTTAGTGTTATTTATTAAAATTCAGGACTGAATATTTTCTTTATAGATGCAGCTTTTCCGGTAGAGCTTTCAATTTCACAAAGCACTCCCGAAAATCTCATGTCCTCATCTGCTACCTCATATTTCTGAGGAGTGGAGTAAATAAATCTTTTTATCGAACCGTCTTTCTTCATTCCTATAACTGAATCATAAGCTCCTGTCATTCCCACGTCAGTGATATATGCGGTTCCGTCGCTGAGTATTCTGCTGTCTGCTGTAGGAATGTGTGTATGTGTTCCTACGACAACGGAGGCTCTTCCGTTGGCATACCAGCCGAATGCAATTTTCTCTGCGGTCGCTTCGGCATGAAAATCTACGAACACTATATTCGTTTCGTATTTAATTTTTTCATATACCCAGTCGAAAGTTCTGAAAGGACAGTCAATTGATTTCATAAAGACTCTTCCCTGCAGATTGATAATTCCGATCTTAAAATCCGTACCCGGAATTGCATAAATACCGAATCCGTGTCCGTAAGCCCCTTTGGGATAATTCATCGGACGCAAAACCCGTTTCTCTTCCATAAGATATTTATGCGCCTGTATTTTATCCATTGTATGATTTCCGCCGGTAAGTACATTGATATTGAGTTCAAGAAGTTTCTTTCCGTCTTTTTCGAGAATGCCTTTTCCTTCAGTAATATTCTCGCCGTTGGCAATTACGAAATCTGTTTTATATTTTGAAATTAAACCCGGAAGCAGTAACTTGGTGAGATTATATCCGGGCTCGCCGATTATATCCCCGATGAAAAGTATCTTTATTTTTTCGGACAAATTATAAAAGTATTTTAAAAGTATATGTGAATTTAATTAAACAGGTTTTCTGAATTAACGCCTTTCCACTCGCTGTATTTTTCAAGATCGGTCTGAATGGATTTAAATACGGCAGCAAAGAGCAGCGTGTCATCGGCAAAACCCAGAAGCGGAATTATATCAGGCATTACATCAAAAGGATTTATAAAATATAAAATAGCAGCTGTGATCAGAGCAACAGATTTCCAGGGAATTTCCGTGTATTTTTTATTTTTATAGTCTCTTAACAGATTCAGCAGAAGTTTGATCTGCCTTATAAATCTTTTATACTTTCCGATATTAAGTTTAGAAGATTTCTTTTTTATGTTGTCGTCATTATCAACTACGTATTTGATATCTTCTTCAGTAACTTCATACGCTTCCGCATTTACTTCCTTGAAAACTTCTTTTTTAGAATATTTTTTTTCGTTCATAATTTTTTTATTAATATATTATTAATAGAGTAAGTTTTCAATACTTTATTAGCAATTAATTTTCTCACTATTATCAACCGTTCCTAAATTTGTTTGAGTGCGCCCAGAATTTCTGATTAATCTTTCAGATATTCTTTCAAGCCGCTTAGAGGAATTGTGATCTCAGTCGGACCAAAGACATAAGCCGCTATTTCATAATTATTGTAATAAAAGGAGATAGAATCGTTAGTGATCATAAAGTTATTATTGTGTGTAATTTTATTTTCAAACAGATCACCTTTTGTCTGAAGGTTATCCTCCGGCGTGAGACCTTTCTGATTCCTGTATGCGCCGTCGATTAATTTATTCAGTAGTGAATCATAACCTGGCTTGAAGATATTATTCAGCGAGAGTACGTCACCGGATCTTTTCCCGAAAACTAAATAAGTCATATATGAATTCGGATGAGCGCCGCCTGTGGAAATATAACAATCTATTGAAACAGTGAAGTTATCTTTTGTTTCCGAAACTATTTCGGATTTTTCATCAAGCGCAAATGCAAGATCCTCTACGGAGGAAATTTTCTTCATTGTGTCATAGTCAGCGAAGAAAGAAACTGCAAGTTCATTAAAGTCTTTAAATGATTTGCCTTCAGCCGAATAAATACTGTCTTTCAAATATGCGCCTACTACTCTGTTCACATTTGACTTAAGATTTTCATTTAAGATTTCAGGATATTTAAAACTTACGTAAGTGCATCCGGCGGAATCCTTATTGCAGCCGTTATAGGACTTTGTAAATTCCTTCATAATAAACTCAATCTTTCCGGAAGATTGAGATTCTGAATCTTTTGTTTTAACCTCAGTCTTCGGCTCTTCTTTGCCGCATGAAGCGATTAAAATAATAAAGAGAAATACTGCAGTAAGTTTTTTCATACTGATTTAATAGGATTAGTTATAGCAAATATAAATCAAATGAGCTTTATAAAACATACAGATATTGAATCGCTGGTATTTTAAACTTTCCTTCACAGTCTGATTTTTGAAAAAGACTTGATCAGATAAGGTAAACGAGAATTATAGAAAATTATCTAAGCGCTTTTTGAATGATAAATCTTAGGTCACATAAGCAAAAAATTTACATTCAGCAGTAAATATTAATTTAATATTAAAATCCATATCTTTAATAAAATTTAACTAAACTAAATCTAATGAAAACCTTTTTTCTATTTTTAGCAGCAGCATCATTGCTGCTATTGTCTTTATTTTCAAATGAAAATACAAGCAGCAGTAATGATCTTTCAAACTATTATAACGACAAGGACTATATAGAAGGCGATATAATTGTTATGTTTAAATATCCTGTGGATGCGAATGAATTTGTTAACAATTATTCCGGTATCGGACTTTCTGTAAAGGAAGTGCTTGTATCAGACATGAATATTTATCTTTTTCAGTACGATATTTCCATATCTCAGCCTGTGGATGCACTAATGTCAGTAATGAGAAATGAAAAAGTCGAGATCGCGCAGTTCAATCACAGATTTAAAGAAAGAGTTCTCCCTCCTGTTATTCCCAATGATACAAGATTCGCAGAACAATGGGACAAGAATAATACAGGACAGAACGGAGGAGTTCCGGATGCTGATATTGATGCACCCGAAGCATGGGAAGTTTCGACAGGGGGAATTACTTCGCTTGGTGATACAATTGTAGTAGCTATCGTAGACGGCGGTCAGCAGACAAATCATCAGGATCTTGATACATGGGTAAATCATTATGAAATTCCCGGCAACAGTATAGATGATGATAATAATGGTTACGTCGATGATATATACGGATGGCATGCAGGAAATAACAACGGCACAATACCGGCTAATCAGCACGGCACTCACTGCGCCGGAATTGCAGGAGCAAGAGGAAACAATAATATAGGTATTGCCGGCGTAAACTGGACTGTAAAAACAATGCCGGTAGTTTATGGTTCGGCAACTGAAGCAAACTCAATTAAAGCATACGGTTATGTTTTAAAGCAGAGAAAAATTTATAACCAGACAAATGGAACCAGAGGTGCGTATGTAGTTTCAACAAACTCTTCATGGGGAATTGATAACGGCCAGCCTTCGAATTATCCTCTGTGGTGTGCATTCTATGACTCGCTGGGTGTAGCAGGAATACTAAGCTGCGGGGCAGGTCCGAATAATAATGTAAACATAGATATAGTTGGCGATATGCCTACTACATGTCCGAGTATTTATATGATAGCAGTTACAAATACTACGAACACAGATGCTAAAAATTCCGGAGCAGGCTATGGTCCGATAAATATGGATATCGGTGCACCGGGAACAAGCATTCTTTCCACTGTACCTACAAATTCATACGGTAATCTTACCGGTACTTCAATGGCGACTCCTCAGGTTGCGGGAGCTGTCGGATTAATGCACGCGGCTGCAGGATCAGTTTTTATTCAGCTCGGAAGGTCCAGACCCGATTCTCTTGCTGCTTTGTTCAAACAGTATATCCTTTCAACAGTTGATACTCTTCCATCACTTAACGGCATAACGGTTTCCAATGGAAGATTGAATCTTTCAAAACTTGTTAATAAAGTAAAAATAACAAACGTACCTGTACTGAATAGTTTTAATCTGCAGTCACCTGTTGCAGGTCAGACTGTAACGACGCTTCCAAATTCAACATCAACAATTACTTTTAACTGGGACACTTGCGCAACCGGTGTAGATTATAAATGGATCTTTGGTTCACCGCTTATCAGTAACAGAATGATGGCGATATCTACAGGTGCGAATACAATGACATTTACTTTAGGTCAGTTAGACAATATGCTTGCAGGACTTGGTATAAATCAGGGGCAGACTTTAGGCGGACAATGGACTGCCACTGCATACAGACAGTTACCGAATGTCGATTCCCTCCCAGCTCAAAACGGACCGAGAGTAATTTATCTGGCAAGAGGCGTTCCTTCGCTTTCAGCTTTTAATTTAATTTCACCACCTTCCGGTATCACGTTACAGACCACTCCATCTGATTTTACAATTGCATCACCAAGGTGGTCAAAATCCGGTCTAGGCGTAAAATATAAATGGATGTTTGCATATCCGGATTTTTCAAATTCCTCCAATATAAAAAGGATCATTGAATCCGGCGGCAATGGTTACGATACTTCCGCAAGCATCAGATATTCACAGTTTGATTCTCTTGCTGCAAATCTCGGAGCAGGCGTGAGTGATTCCATAACCGGACAGTGGAGAGTTTACGGATACAGTTTAAACGATTCAATGGCTTCAGCTCAGACATACACACTTACTCTGAGAAGACTTCCGATATCAACTGTTACAATTGGAGCAGGTACTGCAGATGAATCTTATCCGATGAACAGATTTTACAACTACTTCAGATGGCAGGGTATTTATCTCGGCTCGGAAATAAATACAACAGGTCAGATCAGGAAAATTAAATTCTATCAGAATAACAGTGTAGGCGGAGTGACAAGTGAAAACGTAAGGATCTTTATGAAGACAACATCTGATAATTCACTGGCAACAGGTAACTGGGATTCCACAGGTATGACACTTGTATTTTCAGGAATTGTGAACAGTCTTCAGTCACCCGGCTGGACGGATATTCAGCTGACCACACCATTTTCATACAACAGCAGTCAGAATCTTATGATCTCTATCGGAAGAGACTTTCAGCAGTATGTGAATACTTATCCGAGATACTCTTATACGGGATCATCGCCAGTTTATTTGTCAAGAAGAGGACAGAGCGATACGCAGTATCCGACAAGTCTGACGCAGAGTTATAACCGCGCAAATATACAGCTCGAGATCTCTTTGATTACAGGAATTGAGAGCAATACGGTTTCAATACCTGCGGTATATTCACTTTCACAAAATTTCCCGAATCCTTTTAACCCGGTAACAAAAATAAATTTCTCAATTCCGAAACAGGGTTATGTGAATATGAAGGTTTATGACGTTCTCGGAAAGGAAGTCATGACTTTAGTAAATGAGATCCGACCGGCAGGAAACTATGATGTGGATTTCAACGGCAGTAATCTTGCCAGCGGAGTTTACTTCTACAGAATGGAAACGGAAAACTTCATTGATATTAAGCGTATGGTGCTCATAAAATAAAACCCGTAATTAATTTTTAACTAAAAAGTTTTCTCCTTGACAGGAGAAAACTTTTTTTATATTATCTTTAATACAAAGAGATCCGAATCATTTACTTTATGTTATGCTGCCAGAGTAGATCGGCATTGTCAATTAATTTATTTAAAGTATTCGTAAGCGAAGGATCAAGCTTAATGCATTTCTTCCAGTCTATAATCGCCAGTTCATAGTTGCTTGCATAATAATAAGCCAGGCCTCTGTTCATATATGCTTCAGTATAAGAGGGATTTGCTTTTATGACTTTTGTAAAATCATCAATGGCTTCATCCCAATCTTCCTCTTTGGAAAAAGCCAGTCCCCTGTTAAAATACATTGAAACATTATCGGGATCAATTTTCAAAACCTTTGAAAAATCTTTCTGAGCATCATCCCATTTTTCCATTTTAAAATAGCATTCGCCTCTGTTTGATAAAGAAGCTACGTATTTCGGATCAAGCTTTAAAGCTTTGCTGAAATCTTTTATCGCATTCTCGAAATCTTTTTTATCCTGATATGAAAGACCTCTGAAATTATATGCTTTCGCATCATTTGGAAAAATGCTTATATATTTGTCATAATATTTTATTGCATCTGTGTATCTGCCTTCATCATGAAGTTTTCTTCCTCTGAAGAAATGGTTCAGCGCCTGAAGTTTCATTTTATCAGAGTATTCTCCCAATGTAATTCCTTCAATATCTTTTATAGATACAGCGAAATTCAGATTCTGTCCTTTTTCAATATACATCGTACTGATTCCAATCAGCTCTCCGTTGGAATTAATAACAGCTCCTCCGCTGCTACCGGGAGAAAGACTTGCGGTAAATTGAATAAATTCCTGCTTACCTTCTTCAAGAGTTCTCATTCCGCTTACAATACCTTCTGACATTGGGTTCTCAAGACCCATCGGACTTCCTATTGCAAAAACTTTTTGACCGACTTTTACATCATTTATGTTTGCGGTTTTTATTGAAGGGAAATTTGCCGTTTCCAATCCTATGATCAGTATATCTTTCTCAATATCCAATCCTATGATTTCATTGAATGCAACCGGGATTTCGTTTTGTTTTATTTCAAGTTTGTCGTTGCCTGCGAATATATGAAAATTTGTCACAAGTATTCCTTTATCCTTTATGATCACGCCGCTCCCCTGACTGGTTTCATTACCGTCAAAATCAATCGCTTTGATAACTACAACGGCGTCTTTGAAATTTGAGAATATTTCTTCAGGTGTAAATTCCTGTGCTCTGACTGAAGATCCCAAAATTATAAGAGCGTTCAGAAAAAAAAATAAAGTTCTTTTCATAATTATTATATTTAATTGTTTAATATTTAAAAGAAGTTTAATAATTGCCGCTTTACTTTCACCAGTGTGTCAGGAATTTGAATCAATTAAATTTAAAATAATTAATTTATTCGATTTTATAAATTAAGTTTTCGGAGTGGTAATGAGGAGCTGAATATTTTTTACAATTACTGTTCACCATAGAAACTTTTTTCAAGTATAGTGAAACGAATTTTTATTACTCAACCTCTTTCAAATTCTATGAAGTAATTAAATTTCATTATCCGTAATCTCAAAAAGCTCTTTTTCTCTTTTCTTTAACGGAAACATTTCAACAATTCTGTTTCTCGAATTTATTGACGCTGTTTCGTCAAACTCAAGAGCCGCGCGGATCGCTTCAGCCGCTTTGTCTCCGTTTCTTTCCTTAACTATTATCCCGCAATCCCCGATTATATCCGGAATACCGTTCACTTCCGAGCCAACGGGAATGCAGCCGCAAAGCATCGCTTCGCAAACCGCACTCGGCATTCCTTCGAACATAGAAAGCTGCGAATAAACTTTCGCACGTCCGTAAAGTTTTATCAGCTCATCATAACTTACCTTACCGTAAAGTTCAGTGTTTTTTAATTCAAGATTTTTAATGTATCCGAGATAATATTCATTCAGACCGATCAGAATAAATTTCACATCCGGCATTTTCTTTGCAGCTTCTATAAGCAGGTCAAATCCTTTTCTTCTGTATTCATTATCATTTTCTATCAGACCGGCGCTTACGACAGCTCTTTCTTTTACAGTGTTTCCGGATTTAAAAATCTTCGCATCATACCCGAGACGAATAGTTTTAAATGGAGTCTGAATGTCTTTGATGAAATTCTTTATACCGTCTTTCAGTACCGGCTTTCCGGGCAGGTCGGAATAAATGTAACGGTTCTCATTTTCAATGAGACTTTTGTCAACAGGAAAAATCACCGAACAATTTTTAAGGGAATATGTTGCGCAGAAACATCTGAATCTTTTCTTTATTCCGGACTTTGTGAAAAGTCCCATGTTTATTTCCGGAATATACGTAGCGTCATAACCGCCTACTGCAATGTAACTTTTCTTTCCGAAAAGCTTTGAAAAAAATATGGGAAGGAAAGAATGATAATCAGCAAACCAGATATAAACCGCATCGTAATTTTTTAAGCTGAAAAGAAATCTGAAAAACTGAAAGACAAACGAGAATATGAAGGATAGGTTGTTGGATAAATTTGATTGAAGGACATCTACTTCAAATTTCTTTCTTAATATTTCAATATCATTAGTGACAAACTTTGCCTTTGCAGAAATGTGATGAACAAATAATAATTTCTTTCGTGACAAGACAATGTTTTAAATTTTTATCCCCGCCCGCGCAGAATTGTCGAGACGGTTCATGAAGAGCTTTACATTATTATCTTTGAAATATTTATCAACTGCTTCCCGTGCGCCTTTCCAGTAGCCGTAGTCATCGACTATTAAAAATCCGTTTTTCGAAAGCAGCGGATAGAGATGGATAAGTTCGTGATATGTTGATTCAAACCAGTCAGTATCAAGCCGCAGTATTGCTATCTCTCCCGGCAGCGTCCCGGGTATTGAATCTTCCACCTTACCTTTTACAAATATAAGTTTTTCTTTCGGGTATCCTGTGGAATAAAGATTCTGTTTCACTTCGTCAAGTGACGAGTAGCACCATTCGTTATAAGAATCCTTCTGACTATGTGACCATTCTATCTTTGCGTCCTCATCTTTATAGCTTATGTCTTTTTCAGTCGGAGCGCTCATACCTTCAAATGTGTCATAGAGATAAATTTTCCTGTCCGTATTTTTAAGCTTCATAAGCGTTAGAGCTGCCATCATAGTGTTTCCGCCTTTCCAAACTCCGCATTCTATAAAGTCGCCGGGAACATTGTTTTCGATCACATGTTTTACAGATCTGTATGTATAGTAAAGACTTTCAACTGTAGTCATTGTAAACTTCTGACATATTTCTTTCAGTTCGATGAACTCCTTCTCAACATCCGGAAACATCTGATCCATTTCCACAGAAAGGTAGTAAAACTTTTTGAAAAGTTTATAACCTGTATCACTTTTTAAAACACTTTTTGCTAAACTTTTGATCATTAAATTTTAAATAAATTATTTTTTAACCGCTGTAACAAGATAATAAGCCGAGTCTCTGTCTTTTACTCTCTGCGGAGTGACGGCGTCTTCAAGAAACATTTTCAACTGGTAGAGAGCGGAGAGCGGGAAATAAATCAACTTTAACGGTTTTGCGACTTCAGAGACAAACGAATGATAAAACGTCAGACGAAGCTGAGAAGTCAGCGCCAGCTGTCCGAGAGCAGGAGTGAATCCCTTCAAAGTAAACCCGTGATCCTCTATCAGTTTCTTAAGTCCGTATGAAGTCCATCTCTGCACGTCGATCGGCGCAGAGTGAAACTGCCATGTACCATGCGTTGAAAGAAACAGAAGTCCGCCCTGTTTCAAAACCCTGTTGCATTCACTAAGATATAATGATGTATTCTCGACATGCTCCAGCACCTGTGATGATAAGACTATATCAAATTCTCCGTTACCAAACGGTAGTTTTTCATCCGGCTCGATCTTTACATCCGCGTGAGGATTTTCGCCTACATCAATTCCCGTATATGAATCTGTAAAATTTTCAAAGATATATTCATACGGACGCACGCCGCAGCCGTAATCCAGAACTTTATACTTCCTTCCTTTTTCAAGATGCGCAGGAATGATTTCTTCCATCCTTTTCTTAAGTAATCCCGAAGAATAATAATATGTATTCCAGAAAGGAAGATCGGTAAATTTTGCCGATTCCCTTTTTAAATCCTCTTTTGAAATTTCTTGTGAAATTTTTTGTGAAGTGTCAGACAATATTTACCGTTTAAACTTTCTTATAAAATACTTATTGAAAAATCCTTTTATACTTTCTATTTCTATCGGTTCAGGGAATTTGAAAATATATAATAGTGTCAAAAATAATAATATTAAGACAAGTTTAATAGATATATCTAAGTATATGTTTTGAATACTGATAAAATAAGAGTAAGCCGCAAATACTGTGAACATAACTGAAAGAAGCGCTAACTTTCCCGTTTCAAATTTTGTAAATGAAAAACTTTTTGTTAATGCTCCGCCGAGTATTGTCATAAGAATATAAGAAAACAGAGTAATGACCGCAGAAGCATAGATGCCGAAATATTTTATGAAAATGAAATTCATAATCAGATTGAAAGAAAGACAGACTGCCATTATAAGTAAAATTGATTTTGTATTCTTCTTATAATAAAAATCAAGTGAGGAGAATACAAACAACGCAACGAAGCAGTTTGAAAAAAGTATTACGGGAATTACTTCCACACAGGACCATAGCTCCGGGTTTCTTACAAAAATCTTTACGGCATAATCTATGAAATATGTGATCACGAGTGAGGTGAGTATCATTCCGAAAAAAAGATATGTCGAAGATTTTGTCATGAATCTTCTGAAGTTAGCATCATTGATCTTGTTCCAGAATATTACATTTATCGCAAGCGTAAAAGGAGCTACGATAAACGCATTCGTAAAACTCCCGATACTGTAACCAGTCGTATAAACTGCAACCTGCTGTTTGCTTACAAAGTCATTCAGGAGAAATCTGTCAACAGAATTCAGCATTATTGACAGCAGCATTGCAAGCATCAGTGGAAATGAAAATGAAAGTATTTTTTTTATTTCGGAATAATCTATATCTATGCTGAGATTTTTTATCAGATACGGAATGAACATAATAAATACAATTGCTGGGGCGACCCATTTTGAAAAAAACACGCTTTCAAATCCTTCATTTAGTCCGAGTATAAAATACAGTTGTAGACCGAGATTGATAAGAAGGTTTGATACTGTTATAATGGTGTACAAAATTGGTTTGTTGTTCAGTCTTGCAATCGTCATCGGCATTATCAGAAGCGATTCAAATATAGAAATCAGGAAACAGTAAGAAATAACTGAACTTTGACTTTCGTTTAAAATCATCTCAGAGATGCTACCGGAAAATGAAAGACTGATCGCGTAGAATACAGCTGAATTGATCAGCGTCAGAAAGAAGAAATTAAAAAGTATACTGTTTCTTTTTTTAAGATTCTTTTCCGAAGCGCAGAAATTTATGATCGCTGTCTCAAATGCGAACATGCAGATCGTAAAAAGATACTGCCAGAAAGATTCGAGTAAATTAAGATTGGCAATTGCGTCTGAGGAAAATTTCGCCGTGTAAAGCGGAATAAGTATGAAAGAGATCAGCTTGGTAGCTACTCTGCTCAGCCCGTAAACCGCGGACTGACTTATAGTATTTTTAATATCTTTCAGCAATGCGTGAAAATATTAACTTTAATGTTTATTTGAAATGTAAGAAAGGATAGTTTGAATTGAATGTTTTTTCAATGAACGGGTAATTCCATTTTTACTTTGTTGATACTGCTCAATTATTAAAACGTCCCTATCGAAAGGTTCATAACAAATCTTTTATTGTCTTTATAGGGATTGTTAAGTCTCCATGCAAAGTCCACTCTGAAAATATCAAGTATCCTGCTGATCCCGAAACCTGCTTCCATATATAATCCGTCGGAAATTCTGAATCCTTTGAATGCCGCTAGTTCGTAGTTTTCTTCACTGATAAAATTTCTGCCTGCATTGAAAAATCCGATAAGGTTAAAATTTTTCAAGACAGGAACTCCTCCCCAAAGCATCTTTCCAAAATTATTTTGAAAATTCAAATAGTAGATACGGTCTCCGCGGAATTCGTTATAAGCAGTAGCAAGAAAAATTACATCCGTATCTATAGTACCTGATCTCGAATTCAAATATCCAAGTGACTGATACGGTACTTGTCCGGTCATAATTTCGCCGCCTACCTCGTATCGAATTTTCATAAATGAATTTATATAATTCTGACCGCCAAAGCTTCCGTAAATTCTCCTATATTCGTAAGTACTGTTAAATGCGTCCTTACCGGAATAAGTAAATCCGATCCGCATCGATGGAAAATTTGTAATCCGGAATCTTGAGATATCTCCATCACCCCAGTCTATTGCCCGGAATTTGTTTGGATTTATAAACAGTCTGAAATCAATTGTCCTGAGAAATGCATCATTGATAGGTGGATTTTCACTGAACTCCACATCACTTTTCCTGAAACTGAAATTAGTATTTTTATATGCAGTCGTTTGCTTCGCCTGATTGAAATCCAGACGGCCGCTTAATTGCGGAATAAACCTGTAATTTAATCTGAGATTATATCCTGATGAATAATAATAATCGAGATTATCACGTTTGTCAAACAACGCCTTGAATGTATTATAAAACTCCTGCAAAGGAAGGAGATCATCAAACGCCATCGGGGTTATGCTTCTGAACACGGAACCGGACAGCCACATCCTTCTGTCGTTAAAGAATCTCATTGAATATTCCAGATTATACTTAATTTTTTTATCATCAAAACCGTAACGGACTTCCGCCTTCCCGCTTCTTTTGTTCAATGGTTCTCTGTAATTTAGGTCAAATGATAATGCATTACCTTCCACTCTGTTGAATGCATAGTAAGAAAGCGGGTTCGATGAAAATTTCTTTCCGTACAGTAAAGATGTCAATCCAATTGACAAAGATCTTGAATCCTTTTCATTTTGAATTTCAATTTTTTTATATGCGCTTTTTTCTTCGCTGGTGTTTTTTAAAAGCTGATTATTCGTCCAGTAAGAAGAATCCTTTTTTGCGTCAGGTAAAACCTGAATGACATATTCATCAAATATTCCCGCAGGCGCCTTTTTATTAAGTTCATAATGAGAGACAATCGTAAATACGTCCGCTTCAAATTTCAGCATTCCAAGAAATGAACCTTCCGCAAATATCTGTATATCAGTCGGCATCCAGAAATTTTCATCGCTGTTTTTTTACATCTTTAAACGCCGTAAATTTCTGTTTGAAGTTTACATTCTTAATGCCGAGAGGTCTGGCAGCGTCGTTGTTATCCAAGTCAACGCGCATCAGTGAAAAAATACTGTCGGCAATATATATCGTACCTTTAAGCTGCGGCTTGCTTTCGGACCGGTTGATAACTGAAATTTTAAAAATTAATGTAGAGTCAATCGAAGTGGTACCGGTCAGTCTGTAATCATAACTGTCAAACGCATCATCAGACAGCGGTGTCGGAATTTTGAACTCATTGAAATCAACTTCCTCATCATAGAAATTTATTATCAGCGGTAATGCAAAACCTCTTGTAATGTTTGCTGTTTCCTTCTTTGCTATCACTACCTGCTTTTGCAGATCAGGTTTTTTATAATATCCTTTGGTCTCTGATTCGAGTATACCGTATATCCCCATTTTCTCTTCACCATCAGCTGTAGTATCTTTTTTCTCCGCCGTCAGGCTGCTTTGATTTGACCGGATGACAAATTTAGAATAGGCGTCGTACTCATATTCGTTAAGATTTTTTTTAAATTCTTTTTTATACTTAATAGCTCTTCTTATAATTTCATACGCCGGATCTTCACCGAAAACATCAATTGATTCAGTCAATATCTCTGAAGGTTTCAGAAATATGTTTCTCGAAATATCTTTGTCTTCAATAAGTATGTAAGCTGTATCAGTAAAATAACCGATGTAGGAAAAAATTAATTTGTATCCTCCGGGTTTTAACTTAATGAAATATTTACCTTCCCTGTCAGCGGTAGTTCCGAATGCTGTATCAGCGATTTTTACAGTTACAAATTCCAGAGATTTGTTAGTCTTAAAATCAGAGATCAATCCGCTTATTTCATAAGTCTGTGAATATACAGACTTGAAGAAAAGAAACGTAATGATCAGAAATATGAAAAGTGTTGTGTAAGATTTCATTTATTGAATAAACTTTTTATTATTACTATTTTTTTATCTTCGATATTGTAAACCGGATCAAATTCAAAATTAATTACTTCAATATTAATTTTTTCATTTAAACTTTTCAAGGTCTGTATTTCACTATTTATATCCCCGCCCTTAATGCAGATCATAACACCATTTTTATTTAAAAATTTATTTCCCCATGAAAAAAGTTTGTTGAGATCAGCGACTGCTTTTGAAATAACATAATCAAATTTGTTTTTGTATCCGGGCTTTTGTGAAAGTTCTTCTGCTCTACCCCAAACAGCTTTAAGCTCTTTAAATTCTATTTCGTTTAGGATCTCATCAAGCATTTTAATTTTTTTAGAAATTGAATCAATCAAAGTTACTGAAGTTTCCGGATATAAAATTTTCAGCGGAATTCCCGGAAAGCCGCCGCCGGTGCCTATGTCTGCGATCTTTGACTTATTGTTCAACTTAAATTTTTTCAGAAAAAAAACAGAGCTTAGAATATGCTCTTCTATTGATTCGGATTTTCTTGAAATCAGGTTTACTGATTTATTACGTTTCAGAAGTTTCTCCTGATACAAATAAAATTTATCCATATACAAATCCGGATCTGTATGAAGTTCTTCAGATAAAAATTTAGCTAACTTTTCCATAACAGCAAATTTTGAATATGAATGTATTTTAAATAAAAAAAAGGCATCCTGTAAAGAATGCCTTTTAAATTTTATATGAAAATAAGATCTATGCTTCTTTTACAATTCTCATTCCGTAAAAAGATCTCCACACAAAGAACAGTGAAATAGCAAAGAACACCCAGCCTATGATAGGTGCTGTTTCCCTGAATGATTCAGTAATTGCGATCTCCATTGCAAGAAGTCCAAAAAGTGTAGTGAATTTAATTATAGGGTTTAGAGCAACAGAGGATGTGTCCTTGAATGGATCCCCTACTGTATCACCGATCACTGTCGCGTCATGCAGAGGCGTACCTTTTCTCTGAGATCCACTTCTACAACTTTTTTTGCATTATCCCATGCTCTTCCTGCATTTGCCATAAAGAGCGCCTGAAATAAGCCGAAGACTGCAATTGATATAAGATAACTGACAAACAATGAAGCGGCAGCATTATTACCGCCTGACGGCGCTGATAAGAATGCGAAAGCCAGGGCAAAGGAAAAGACAGCTATAAAAATATTGAACATTCCCTTCTGCGCGTATTTTGTACATATAGCGACCACCTCTTTTGATTTTTCAGTGGATGCGCTGAGTGAAGCGTTTTCATCAAGGTTAATATTTTTCTTAATATATTCTACCGCGCTGTATGCTCCTGTTGTAACCGCCTGTATTGATGCGCCTGTAAACCAGTATATCACCGCGCCTCCGCATAGAAATCCTAATAATGAATAAGGATTCAGAAGATTGAGAATTGTTTCCGGCTCAACACCGAGAACATTTTTTAATACAAGTATCAGAGAAAATATCATTGTCGTTGCGCCGACCACTGCAGTTCCGATAAGCACCGGCTTAGCTGTCGCTTTAAAAGTATTTCCCGCTCCGTCATTCTCTTCAAGATATAATTTTGCTCTTTCCCAGTCAGGTTTGAATCCAAAGTCTCTTTGAATTTCAATTTCTTTCTGTTCTTTATTTTCTTCGATCAAAGATAATTCATAGATCGACTGCGCATTGTCCGTAACCGGTCCGTAAGAATCCACTGCAATTGTAACAGGTCCCATTCCTAACATACCGAATGCTACAAGACCGAAAGCGAAGATGGCTCTGTAATCCATAATTAGTTCGGGTATGGAATTTGAAACAATATAAGCTCCGAACATAAGTCCAAAGAAAACCATGCCCTGCCAGAATGCCGAGAAATTTCCTGCGACAAGTCCTGATAGAATGGTAAGTGATGCGCCGCCTTCTTTTGAAGCTGTCACAACTTCCTGAACATGCTTTGATTTAGGTGATGTAAATATTTTTGTAAACTCCGGTATAAGCGCTGCGCCTAATGTACCGAAGCTGATAATAATCGATAATGTGATCCATAGATTGTCGGGAAGATTTCCGATCAGATAATATGAAGCAATAAATGTAACGATCATTGATACTATAGATGTGATCCATACAAGTGCAGTCAGCGGCGCTTCGAAATCAAGTTCGTCTTTTCCAGTATATTTTATTTTTGATATAAATCCGTTAATGTAAAATGAAACGATAGAAGTAATGATCATAAGAATTCTCATTACAAAAAGCCAAACAAGCAGATCAGCCTGCAGCGTAACATCAGCTATAGCAAGTACAATAAAGCTGATAAGAGCAACTCCGGTTACACCGTAGGTTTCGAATCCGTCTGCGGTTGGTCCGACTGAATCTCCGGCATTATCCCCGGTACAGTCAGCTATCACACCCGGATTTCTCGGATCGTCTTCTTTAATTTTGAATACCACTTTCATCAGATCAGATCCGATGTCAGCGATCTTTGTGAAAATACCACCGGCGATTCTTAAAGCCGATGCTCCGAGAGATTCACCGATTGCAAACCCTATAAAACTAGCTCCCGCATATTCTCTCGGGACATAAAGAAAAATTATAAGCATCATTATAAGCTCGACGCAGATAAGCAATACTCCGATACTCATTCCTGCATTAAGGGGGATAGTGAGAAGCTTAAGAGGTTTCCTTTCAAGAGATGCAAAAGCCATTCTGCTGTTTGCAAGCGTATTCATTCTGATACCAAACCATGCAACTCCGTATGATCCGAGTATTCCGATAACCGTCCACATCAGGATAAGTGCAACCCCTCCGAAAGACTGACCCTGAAGTCCTCCGAAGTAAAAAGCAATACAAGCGCCGATAAATAAAAACAATATGAACAGGAATTTACCCTGCTGCAGCAGATACGTTTTACATGTTTCAAAAATTATCTGTGCTACGTCAAGCATTGACTGATGCGCAGGTAATTTTTTTACCGCAAGAAACTGATACAGCCCGCACAAAACACCCAGCAGACAAATGACAATTCCGTAACTGAGCAGCTGATTCTGATCAGCAGTCAATTCAGGAATTACCAGGTCCGCCTCACTTGCCAAAGCCAGCACAGGTGCTGTCAATACAAGAAAGATACCTAATAAATATTTCCTCATTTTTTTAATTATGATTTACTGTTTATGTTTAAAAGATCTTATCGAATTTTCCGGGAGATTCAGAATGCCGGTTTACTCATTTGCAGAATAAGCGGATCCGTATATATATAAATTAATTAATTTCAGAATTTTCCTTTCCTGATATCAGAAAGGATTTGTTGAAATTATTCATTGTAACTTTTATTTCTTCTGTTATAAAGCTGATGATACATTTTTCAAATTCCGGCATTAACTTTTTCAGAATTTTAAATTCATCTTTACTGAAGTTGCTTAGCACAAAGTCAATAAATTCATCTTTGTTTAAAACTTCTTCATTTCCTATACCGACTCTCATTCTAGGGATCTCATTCGTATTCATCCTGTACATAATATCCGAAATTCCGTTATGCCCTCCGTCGCTTCCTTTTTTTCTGACTCTGATTGTACCTAACTGTAATTGAAAATCATCATATATCACTAAGACATCATTCTGTTTTATTTCATGAAACTCACAAAATTCAGTAACTGCTGAACCGCTGTTATTCATAAATGTATACGGCTTTAGAAGAAATACTTCTTCACAGTTTACTTTAAAACTGGATTCATACCAGTCACCTCTTCCTGCTTTAAAATTTACCTTCCTATTTTCTGCAAAATGATCCAGTATTATAAAACCAATATTGTGCCTGGTATATTCATAATTAACTCCAGGGTTTCCTAATCCGACTATTAATTTCATAATTAAAATTAATCAGAAATAATTTAAAACCAAAATTACTTCTTTCCGTCTTCTTCGGAATCTTCGTCTTTCTTGGATTTGGAAATTACTTCCGGTTCTGTTGGTGCATCAGCTCCTTCTTCAGCTGTAGGTTCTTTTTCAACTGTCGGCGGAATAATGGCAACAATGGAAGCATTTTCATCATTCAATACTGTAATATTGTCTAATTTCAGATCTGATACTTTTATAGAATCGTTTACATTTAATTCTGAAACGTCTACGTCAATATGAGTCGGAATATTTGAAGGAAGACATTCGATCTGCAGTTTATGCAGACTATGCTGCAATACACCGCCATCTTTTATACCCGGAGCGTTTCCAATTATATGCACTGAAACTTCTATAGTTATCTGTTCTCCTTCATTTATTGCAATCAGGTCAAAGTGAAGTGGTTTGTCTGAAACCGGATGAAACTGAACGTCTTTCAGAATGCAGTTAAAACTGCTGTTATCCTCAAATTTCAGATTAATGATCCTTGATTCTGTAGTATAGATTATAGGCCGCAGATTAATTTCCGTTACTGCCAAACTAATATTATCTACCCCGTGCCCATAATACACACCAGGAATGATCCCCTTTTCTCTTAGCTGATTAAGGGTTAATTCTTTATATGTATCTCTTTTCTGGGCTTGTAATGTTATTTCTGCCATTTATAAAATTTTTAAAAGTGAACTATGAAAATAGCTTTAATATAAAAATTAATCAATTGAAATATTTGATACCAGATGATTCCGGATTATTGAAGGATATGAAAATTAAAGAGTAGATATTATTAGAATCGAAGTGTTATTTCATAGACCGGAATTTATTAAAAAATTCCTGATAAATTTATTTCGCATTAATTCATTTTGTACCGGGAGAGGGACTTGAACCCCCGACCTACGGATTATGATTCCGACGCTCTAACCAGCTGAGCTATCCCGGCAAAATTCTGAACGCATAACTTAACTTTATTGTAATTCTTATTCAATGATAATTTCTTTCTGAGTACAGGAATTATTTATCAATGTTGCGCCTTTCATTAAATAAAATTACTAGTAAGGAATTATTCTTATTTTTTCCTTAATATTAAAATAAAAAAAATTTATATTGACGCATGTTAGAATCATATATTCCAATTATAATTATAATTGCTATTGCAGTTATATTCGGGGTAGTTAATGTATTTTTTTCTTCTCTCTTTGGTCCGAACAGACCAAACAAGGAAAAGCTTTCTACTTATGAAAGCGGTATAGAACCGATAGGTACGGCGCATGAGAGGTTTTCAGTTAAATTTTATATGGTAGCCGTACTGTTTATATTATTTGATATTGAAGTTGTTTTTTTATATCCGTGGGCTGTTGCATTTATAAATCTAGATAGCGCAAAAATGCTATATTCATTTATAAGCGTTTCGGTTTTTATTGTTATACTATTGATAGGTTATGTTTATGTAATTAAAAAAGGAGCATTGAAATGGGATTAGAAGAAAAATTATCCAAAGATGGTTTTGTCACATCAAAAATTGATGAACTGATCAAGTGGTCCAGAAAGAACGCACTATGGCCGATGCCCATGGGAATTTCCTGCTGCGCAATTGAAATGATGGCAGCTGCAGGTCCGAGATTTGATATTTCAAGGTTCGGAAGTGAAGTATTCAGATTTTCACCGAGACAATCGGATGTAATGATAGTAGCCGGAACGACAACTTATAAAATGGCTCATATCGTTAAAAAGATATATGATCAAATGCCGGATCCTAAATGGGTAATTGCAATGGGAGCATGTACTTCAAGCGGCGGAATGTACAGAACATATTCAGTAGTTCAGGGTATAGATCTTTTCTTACCGGTTGACGTATATGTCGCAGGCTGTCCACCCAGACCGGATAATTTACTGAATGCACTAATGCTGCTTCAGGAAAAAATTTCTAAAGGCGAAGAAGCAGGTTTTTCCGTTAACTAATATTAATTTTAAACTTTTACTAATTTAAATAAAGAATACATTATGAAAAAATTAATTTACATCTTTACATTTACATTTTTACTAAGCAGTTTCGCAAATTCACAGCCCGTCATCTGGTCAGAAGGTTTTGAATCTTTAGATTCTGCATCACTTCCAGTCGGCTGGAGTAGATACAATAACTCGCCCGAAGACACAATTGAACCAAACTGGAACTGGACAGTTAGATCAGTTGGTACGAGTTTGCCGGGTCTTTCAACAAGTACCGCAGTTGCGCATACAGGGAATAAATCAATAGGAATCAGCTGGTATATGGGCCAAAGCTCAGGGGTATCAGACGGATGGCTTGTAACAAGCAGACTTCAAAATGTTCCTGCTGACGCTTTATTTAGTTTCTGGGTTACCGGCGGTTCACCGTCTTACAGTGACAGTGTCTCCATTTGGATCAGCACAACCGGAAATCAGCCTTCAGATTTCTTGTCCGGAACCGGCGCAAGATATGACAATATTCTCTTTCCTGTCGGATCAGTTTATGGAAACTTTGAACAGTATTTTGTAACACTTTCAGGTTATACGGGACAGAATATTTATGTGGGTTTCAGATATAATATGAATACTCAGGTAGACGGTTATTTCGTTCAGGTAGATGATGTTGAATATCAGGGCACAGTAGGAATTACACAAATCGGTACAGTCATTCCGGATAAATTCGCATTAAACCAAAATTATCCGAACCCTTTCAATCCGGGTACGAAAATAAGTTTTGATCTGGCAAGAAGCTCAAATGTAAAACTTACGGTTTTCAATTCTGTAGGTCAGAAAGTGATGAATATTTTTGAAGGTAACAGACCTGCCGGTTCTTATATTGCAACATTTGACGGCAGTTCACTTTCAAGCGGAGTTTACTTTTACAGACTTGAAACTGATTACTATACTGAGACTAAAAAAATGCAGCTGATCAAATAAGATTAAATAAATAACATATTACAAAAAGCCCGCATAAGCGGGTTTTTTGTTGTTTAAAATAAATTTATAATTAAGTAAGTTTGTTAAAATTAAAATGAGTAAAGAAACCATCGAACTTCTCAAATCAAAACTCGGTAATTTTCAAATCGAATTTACAGATGTCAACGGTACACCTGCAATTTATATTGATCATAAAGATGTAATTGAAGTGTGTAATATTTTAAAGAATGATGAATCTTTAAAATATAATTCAATGGTGGACGGCGTAAGCGTAGACAGATTCGAAAAGAAAAACAGATTTGAAATGATCTACAATCTTGTTTCAATTGATAATAATAAAAGACTATTCATAAAGATCAGACTGGATACAAAGAAACCTGAAATGGAAACCCTGAGCGGTATCTGGGGATCTGCAAACTGGTATGAAAGGGAAGCATATGATATGATGGGAATTAATTTCCGTAATCATCCTGATCTCAGAAGAATGTATATGCCTGATGAGTTTGAATATCATCCGCTCAGAAAAGATTTTCCGCTGATGGGTATTCCGGGATCGATCCCGTTACCCAACAAATGAAATGGGCTAATTGTAAATACAGATTTAAAGTTTAAATATACACATTAAATTTTCTCATAGTAGTTTTTTCAGAAGACTAAATTTTAAAAGACAACACATAGAAATGCCTCAGACAATACTTCCGGAACAGCAGGAGGGCGAAAAAAAAACTAAGAAGTCAAAAATTCTCGAAGCATTGGAGTCGGAAGACCTCAGTATTCAGTTTACAGATGCTCTTGACAATGAAATGGTTCTGAACATGGGACCGCAGCATCCTGCGACTCACGGGGTGCTTAGATTACTAGTAAGCCTTGACGGTGAGACAGTTAAGAAATGCATTCCGGAACTTGGCTATCTTCACCGCGGTTATGAAAAACTTGCCGAAGCATGTACATATCATGAGTTCATTCCGCATACCGACCGGCTTGACTATCTATCTCCGATGGCAAACAACGTTGCATACGCTCTTGCTGTTGAGAAATTGATTGATCTTGAAATTCCGGAAAGAGGAAAATATATAAGAGTTATTATAGCTGAGCTTGCGAGAATTCAGTCACACCTGCTTGCAGTAGGAGCGTTACTGATGGACGTCGGGGCTGTAACTCCGTTTTTGTGGGCGATAAGGGAAAGAGAAAAAATACTTGATCTCTATGATGTGATCTGCGGAGCGAGATTTACAACATCATACACAAGAGTCGGAGGGGTTGCGCAGGATGTTACGGATGAATCACTGACTGGTATTAAAAAATTCATAGACGAGTTTGAAAATAATCTCGATGATATGAGATCGCTGGTGGAAAGAAATAAAATATTTATTGTCAGATGTGAGAACATCGGTCACTTATCAAAAGAAAATTGCATAGATCTTGGACTGACGGGACCTCTTTTAAGAGCCTGCGGTATCAGCAGGGATCTCCGCAGAGATGAACCTTATCTAGTTTATGACAAACTGGATTTCAACATTCCGGTCTATACGGAAAGCGATTGTCTTGCGAGATATTATGTAAGAGTAGATGAAATGATAGAGTGTGTAAAGATTCTAAAGCAATGTATCGAAAAAATTCCGGCCGGTCAGCACAATGCGTTACAGTCAAAGAAAGTCTTGCCGAAAAAGGAAAGAGTCTATACAAAGATGGAAGAGCTTATACATGATTTTATGCTGATAAATTTCGGAGTAAATCCTCCGAAGCGTGAATCATACTGCGCTATTGAAGCATCAAAAGGTGAGCTTGGATTTTATATAATCAGCGACGGCAGCGGACATCCATTCAGAACGAAGATAAGATCTCCAAGTTTTTCTAATCTGCAGGCGCTTTCGCCTATGATGAAGGAATGTCTGATTTCGGATACTGTGGTGATCATCGGGAGTGTGGATCCCGTGATGGGCGAAGCGGATAAGTAGAGATGCGGAACGCAATTGTATTGCATTCATGTAAAGCCAAAACTAAACAGAACTGTTCAGAATTTATTATAGAATAAATCCTGACAGCAAAATCCATACTTTATTTCCGAATGAATTTTAAATAATATTTTTTGACAAAGTAAAAATTTATGAAAACTCAGGAATATACTCCGCTGTTTGATGAAAGTGAAATGCAAACTGTGAAGATGCATATTTCCAAATATCCTAAACCAATGGCTGCGGTTATGCCGCTTCTCTGGATGATTCAGGAAAAATACGGCTGGATCTCCATTGATGCAATGCGGTATGTCGGAGACTTACTCAGCATTCCGCATGACCACGTGCTTGGAGTTGCTACTTTTTATTCTATGTATTTCAAAAAACCGGTGGGGAAATTTCATCTGCAGATATGCACGAATGTTTCCTGTATGCTGTGCGACGGTTATAAAATTTTTAACCATATTTCAGATAAACTCGGAGTTAAGAATAAAGGAATTACTCCGGACGGATTGTTTTCTATTGAAGAAGTGGAATGTCTCGGCAGCTGCGCTACTGCTCCCATGCTGCAGATCAACAATAAAGAATTCCATGAAAATCTTACGATTGAAAAAACAGATGAACTATTGGCAAAGCTCAGAAATTCTAATTAATTGAAAATGGAAAAAATTATTCTAAAAGACATACCTGACCTGGATAAAATTGATGTTTACATTTCCAACGGCGGATATTCTGCATTAAAAAAAGTTCTAACAGGAATGAAACCCGATGAAGTTATCGCAGAAGTTAAAAATTCGGGATTGCGCGGAAGAGGCGGAGCTTGTTTCTCCACCGGAATGAAGTGGAGCTTTATGCCTAAAGGAAATGAAAAGCCAAAATTCCTTTGCTGCAATGGCGATGAAAGCGAGCCGGGAAGTTTTAAGGACAGGGAAATATTTGAAAAAAATCCCCACCAGTTTATCGAAGGTTCTTTGATCGCTGCATATGCAATGGGAATTCAGGCTGTATATGTATATATCAGAGGCGAATACTGGAAATGGATAAACATAATGGAAGAATGTGTAGCTGATGCATATAAAAAAGGATTAATAGGAAAAAACATTTTAGGATCTGATTTTTCGGTAGAAATGTATGTACATAAAGGCGCTGGAGCTTATATCTGCGGCGAAGAATCTTCGCTTATGAATTCACTGGAAGGTAAGCGCGGTTATCCCAGAGTCAAACCTCCGTTTCCGGCAGCAGTTGGCGTTTGGGGAAATCCGACTACAATTAATAATATAGAAACTCTGGCAAATGTCCCTGAAATTATTAACAAAGGCAGCGAATGGTTTAGTAAGATCGGAGATCCAAAACATCCGGGCACTCTGCTCTACGGAGTCAGCGGGCATGTTAATAAACCGGGTGTATATGAATTACCGACAGGTACTCCGCTGATGACAATTATAAATGATTACTGCGGTGGTATCAAAGACGGGAAGGATTTTAAAATGATAATCCCCGGCGGTTCGTCAATGCCGCCTTTAACAAAAGAGGAATCCCTTACCATGAAAATGGATGCTGAAAGTCTTAAAGCTGTGGGCTCAGCTATCGGAACTGCAGGTATTATGGTGATGGATGAGGATACTGATATTGTACATGTGCTTCAGAGAATTACAAAATTCTATTATCATGAATCATGCGGTCAATGTACTCCGTGCAGGGAAGGCTGCGGCTGGATGCTTAAAGTACTTGACAGAATTATGGACGGAACAGGAAGGCATTCCGATCTTGATCTCTTAATTTCCGTTGCTGAAAATATCGAAGGAAATACTATCTGCGCTCTGGGTGACGCTGCAGCCTGGCCTGTAAAATGGACTGTTAGAAAATTCAGAAAAGAATTCGAATCAAAGATCAAAAATGAAAATATCGAACTGCCGGTTTTAAACAAAGTGCACGGACTCAGAAAATCTGACGAGTATGTTACTATTGATACTGATGAGAACACATTAGTTGAAAGTCTTATCGGTAAAGTTCAGGAGATCACTGTTGATGAAAATCTAAAAAGATACAGTTCTTAGAATTAATCTTTCACGCAAACCTAAAATAGATTTTTATCTGCTTCCCATTTTTACTTTAAGTACTACCGGTTCATTATTTCTTAATACTGTAATTTCAGCTTCATCTCCCGGTTTAAATCCACCCATTGCAAACATGTAATCATAGATATTTTTCACTTCAGTATTTCCGAATTTTACAATTATATCCCCAGCCTGCATTCCGCCTGTTTCAGCCGGTCCGCCTTGCTTCACGCCCGAAATTTTCATTCCCTCACCTGTATATGAATAATCCGGGATTGTACCGACATATATTTTAACACTGCCCATCGATCTCTTTTCATTGTTTTCCGCTACAACGACCTTCGTAAAATCGGGTTTTGAACTGCTAACGTCCAAATCACTTACAATATCATAAATAAAATTCATAATTCTCAATTGTCCTTCCGCATTTATTTTTTCAATATCATCAGGCGGCGCATGATATTCGCCGTGTGTACCGGTAAAGAAATGTAGTGAAGGTACGTCTTTTATATAAAAACTTGAGTGATCGGATGGTCCCAAGCCATCAGGAGTTTTTGTAAGGCTGAAATTGTAATTGCTGTTAAACTTATCAAGCATGTCATTCCAGACAGGAGAAGTTCCGGTTCCGTAAATAATCAGTTTGTCATCGGAAAGTCTCCCCACCATATCCATATTTATCATTGCAACTACATTCAGATCTTCAAATAATTTTGAATTTGTAAAATAAGCTGATCCAATCAGACCGGCTTCTTCGGCTCCGAAGCAGATAAAAAGAATACTCCGCTTTAAGTCTTTTCTTACTGAAGAAAATTTCTGAGCAAGCTCAAGAACGCCTGCTATTCCTGAAGCGTTATCATCTGCGCCGTTATGAATTTGCTTATCGTTTCCGGAATAGAGTGAACCGTATAATCCGTATCCGAGATGATCCTTATGACCGCCGATTACAATTACTTCATTTTTTAAGACAGGATCATTTCCTTCTATTATGCCGATCACATTATCGGTAACCGCTTTTACAGGTTCAATGTTAGCTTCAAATGAAGCATATGAATTTTTTATTTCAAAAGTATTTGATGATTTACTGTTATCAATATCATCCTGAATTTTTTTCAGATCTTTACCTTCTTTTGCCAAAATATTTTCAATGATCTCTCTCTTGCAGTTAATAACCGGAATACCCGCATTCTGAAGTACCCTGTCAAATTTTAATCCTGTCAGTTTATCATCATCACCTGTAGATGGTCCGTTTATAAATATTATTCCTGCGGCGCCGCGCTCTTTCGGTATCTGTGTCTTTTGCCTCAGCGCTTCATACTTTTCAAATGGATTGCCATGCGGGTCACTTCCGCCGGGAGAGTATTTCATAATTATAAGAACCCTTCCTTTTATGTCAATGTCATTTCCGTCTTTATCTTTGAAATCATCGTAGTTCTGATCGGCAGCAGAAATGCCGTAACCGGCAAAAACTATTTGCCCGTATGCCGATCCGTTACCTGAAAATCCAAGCGGTGAGAACTGTGTTTCAATTATATAATCTTTCTCTGTACCGTCTAATGATGTTTTAAAATAATTATTCCCCGAAAGACTTATGTGTGTGTAAACGTCAAAATTCTGAACGTATCCGTTCTCACCATACGGCTTGAGATCATATTTTTTAAACTCATTTATCAGATATTCTGAAGTAAGAATATCGCCCCGCGTACCGGGAAATCTGCCTTCGAGTTCGTCGGATGATAGATATTTTATATGCTGATAAATTTCCGAAGAAGTAATATTACTATTTCTTAATCCTTCTATTCCGTCTTTTCCGTCCTGCGGAAAAAATGAATACATAGACAGTGAGATCAGTAATACTGCGATTAAATTTATTCTGTTAATTTGTGACATAATAATTTTAAATTTAAATAAACTTTGCATATCAATTTTTAAAATCAAGATAATAATATTATCAAAATTCGTTATAAAATAAAAAACCCCGGCTGAATAAACAACCGGGGTTAGGTAAGAAAAGTTTTTACAAAACCTTAGAAATTATCAACTGCGTTAAGTATAACGCTTTTGTTAACTACATTTATGTTTTTAACATTTGCTGTCTGATTTGAAATTATTGAAGCAGGTGGCGGAACAGGACCGCAAGGTGATACTGAACCTACAAAATTGAATGCGTTGTTATCAGTAATTGATGCATCGTCTAAATCAACTACTTCGTTATTGTCAACATCTGTTCTGATTCTGCATCCGGATACAAAATTAAATGCATCATTATCTATTGCTGTCAAATCTGAAACATCAACAACACCGTCCTGATTTACATCACCTCCAAATAATGCTACAGGAGAACTTGCCTGATTATTACCAAATGCCTGACTTGTCGAAGTTGTAAAATTATAACTTCCGGCAGTACCGGCAAATGTTACAGTTGAAGCACTCCATGTTTGGATATGTCTCATAGATCTGACATCAATTACATATCCGGTTGCTGTAGAAACTGCATCACCATAAGTAACTATAGTTTGATTTGTAGCAGGATTAAGATCCCCTACACTGGTTGCAACTCCTGAACAGGCAAGAAGCAATCGGACACTGATTTGCGGTGTATTTGATGTTACTCCTTCAAGATCAACACCAAGTGTTAATACTTTTAACGTTGCTCCTTCATAAGCACCTCTGTATGGATATGTTGCATTTCTTACAGTTCCGTCAATATCGTTTGGCACTGCGCCAAGAACCATTCCATTCATGTTTCCTCCGACAGTTCCGGCAGCATACATATATGAATTTGGACTTGTAAATAGTAAACTGTCAAAAGTTGTATGCTGTTCTATTCCTATGCTGCAAAGTGAATCTTTATATGATTCTATACCATTGTTTTGATATACTGTGGTTCCGTATCCGCCGTCCCAACCAAATGTATTTACATAAGCATTTCCGGTATTGTAATCAGAATTTAGAGTAACTCCAGCGGACGGATATGAAGTAAGATCATATGCGATGCCAAAACTTGTTGCATTATTTGCTGTTCTTTCATAAGAAGATACATTGTTGTAAGAATTAACAGTAGATCCGACAACAGTACTTGAAATAGGTAAACATGCAAAATAAGCACCTGCAGGAACTACTGCACCTGTTCCGCCAAATCTAATTGTATTATTATAAACATTTTGGGTGCTAACTGGTGATGTTGCATTAGAAGCTGGAAATAATCCATAAATAAATGGCGACGATAAATTATTATCCATTAATGTGACGGCGTTATTTATCAGATTAATTGTGCAGCTGGTTACTCCTGTAGCCGGTTGTGGAATAGTTATAATTCCTATATAGGAATAAGTATTTCCCGCGGTGGAATTTGTCAAGCTAAATATTTTATTACCTATAACATTAATAGTTCCAACACCTTGAATTGCAATCCCTCTATACCCGGTAGCTGCATTCAATAATCCTCTGTTAATTGAAACAGAGTTATAATTACATGTTACGCCATCCAATTCGCTCCCGATAAAAATAGGGAGAGTTGCTGCGTTTGTAACAATGTTGTTCCTTATTATAGTGTTAGCATTAGGAGCTATTCCTGCAGTACCGAAGGTTTGAATACCTCTGGAACCACCGTCAACAAAACAATATTCAATTGTATTATTATTATTTCCACCGAAAACAGCCGTAGTCTGAGCGACATTATACATTCTGCCGTTTAAGGAAAGAGTTGTCAAATTGCAATATCTCATTACACTATTGGAAGATCCGTTGGAAAGATTTAATATTCCCATTAAAGTAGAAGCAGTGTTTAAATGATTGAAAGTAAGATCTCTGTTAGATCCTGCTTGACCGATCCTTCCGTCAATAACTGCGTTGTCTATATCATTAAGGGTTATTATCGGAGCGCCCATTCCTACTGCGCCGGTTACGGTAAAGACACCGCTTGTGTAAATATTAAGACTTGTAATAGCAGTGGGAGTATTGTTGGTAAGTATAGCTCCTGCTGTTTGGGAGAAACTACCGATAACTGTTGCAGTTGGAGCAGCTCCATGTGTTCCGGCCTGTATAGCTGCAAAAGCTGTAACAAAATCCGCATAATCGGTTTGAGTTGGTGTAACTCTTACCTGCGATAAAGCGAAATTGCTCATTGCCATAAATAATGCGGCAACAAACAAAGAAGAAAGTGTTTTTTTCATTTCCTTTGGTTTGATTTTTGAAATATTGTTTTTTAAAGATAGTTAAGATAGTATCTTTATTTTAAATAATCTACTTTCAATTTAATATACTTTAAAGTTTTTAATAATACTAACTTAGTGCTTTTAAATGATTGTTGAAATTGATTTTAAATATTTATAAATTACTAAAAAATCAACTATGAATAAACACAAATCACTTTACAAAGGTTTTTTAACCTTTATTAGTGTATCTATTATTTTTTTCCTTACAATCACCGGTACTGAATGTGAAGATGCATTAAATTCGATTGCTCCGGATGTCCCCGGTGATATAGTCGGCAACTGGAAACTGACTGAACAAACCGGAGCAGCGCAGGATATATGTCCTGATGAAACAGTTGTATTTCAGACCAGCGGACAGGCGCAGCTTACCTGCCCCAATTCAAATTCCATTTCAAGAAATTTTCAGGTTGTGAACAATGTACTGACCTATACTGAAACTTCAATTTCATATAATGTAGAATTTGCCAACAGTAACCAGGAACTTCTGCTGACGGGAGCAAATGTAAACAGAAATCTGAAATATCAAAGAGTCATTACAGCACCTGAACCAATAATCAACGCGCCTCAAAACGATTTTATTAATTCATCTGACGAAGGGAGATAAATATGAAAAAGATAATTCTATTACCTCTGGCAATTCTTCTGATCTCATTATTAACTGGTACTGAATATTCTGAAAATAAAGTAGTCGTAGAAAATCAGAATAATTCAATTAGTAGCAATATTAGTAGCAATATTAAAAAGTTAATGAAGTTATTCGTTAAAAGAGGCAGACAGAAGATTTCAGCAACATAAAACTTTTTGATTTTTCGGAAAACACCGGTGAGAATGATAACTCATCATCTTTTGTAAAAAAAGCAACTATACTGAAATTAAACACAGGTCAGCTAAGAAATTTTATTGGTGCACAAAAAGAGAATATAGAATTTAAGATCCCTGTGAATGAAAGAGATTTTGCCGTACTTGAGCTTACACGTTCTCAACCGGTTTCTGATGATTTTACAATATTTGAAAAATCCGGAAACGGTGACAAGTATGTTAATTATAAACACGGACTTCATTATAACGGCATAATTAAAGGAAATGAAAAATCATTGGCATCGCTGAGCGTATTTGACAATATGGTCGTTGCAATCATTTCAGATGAAAACGGAAATTATGTCCTTGGCAGCATCACAAACAACGATAATTCAAATTCAGATAATTATATATTCTATAATGACGCTGATTTAAATATAAGCAATAATTATAAATGCGGTGTTGAGGATTATGAAGAGAAATTCATCAGACCTTATATTCCAAATGAAGTGTCTAACGAAAATACTCAGACCGACGATCCGAACCGTCTTCCGATTAAAGTATATTTCGAGGCAGATTTTAAAATGTATCAGGACAACGGCAGCAATACGCAGAATGTAGGAAATTTTATTACTGCAATGTTTAACAACGTAAAGACGATATATCAGAATGAACAAATACCTTTTGTTGTTTCCTCAGTCGGAGTATGGACGGCAAATGATCCATACAGCGGACTTAACGATTCATATTTAGTATTACTAAGATTTGGCGGAAATACACGCGATAATTTTCAGGGAAACATCGCTCATTTACTTTCGACAAGAAATGCGGGTCTGGGCGGAATTGCCTGGATCAGAGTAATGTGCAGCAATTACAGCGCACAGGATTCTGCGGGCAGATTCGCATTCAGTAATATGGAAAATAATTATCAGGGGTATCCGACATTTTCATGGACTGTTCAGGTAATCACACATGAAATGGGACACAGCATAGGATCAAGACATACGCATTCCTGTGTTTGGCCGGTGGGCGGAGGATTAAACAGAGCGATTGATTCGTGTTATAATGCGGAGGGAAATTGCTTTACGCAGCTGAGACCGAGAGTAGGTACTATAATGAGTTACTGTCATCTCTGGCAGGCAAACCAGGGCGGAGGAATTAATCTTGCGTCCGGATTCGGACCTTTACCGGGTGATACTATCCGTCTCAGATATGCGCAGGCCAGCTGTTTGACTCAGGAGCTGAATTCTTCTGAACAGCCTTCAACATTTGACCTGTATCAGAATTCACCGAACCCGTTTAATCCGGAAACAAAGATCAGATTTGCTTTGCCGGAGGAAGCAAACGTAACTTTTAAAATATATGACCTAAGCGGAAAGACAATTGCAGTACTACTTTCCGGAAAATACCATGCACCCGGATTTTATGATGTGGTATTCAGATCAACGGAGTATAACATTTCCAGCGGGATTTATTTCTATGAGCTTAACACAGGAAATTTCAGAGAAGTTAAACGTATGGTTCTTGTAAAATAATTTAGGGGTCGTTTATAATAAAATTTATAGTTCATATATATTGTTTATTAAGCCCGGTTATATCGGGCTTTTTTATACGACTTTTAAAAAATAATCAAAAGTATTTCATAATTAAAAATTAATTTTAATATGATAAAAATTTTAAATGTAGTACTGACAATAGTAATGCTCATTGTCTTAGGATGTTCTTCCAGCGAGGACACAGAAAATTTCAAATTCGGTAAAGGCAAATACAGATATAAAATGTCTGACAGCACGGGCAAAGCGCTGATTGAAGGAATTATCACCGTTAAAACTTATGTAAACGGAGAGATTACGGGAACATTGCTTGTGACAAAAAATTATGTACCTGATTTTCCTGGATATTCTTCAATGAGTAACGAATTCTCCGGAAATATTAACAGCACTGAAAAAAAAGTTTTCATAAACACAAATCCGAGGATTGCTGACAGTAATGTATTCTGGAATATGGATTTGCTGTCAAATTCAGTCGCAGGAGAATGGAGATATTCCGTCTTCAGAGGAAATTCAACCTCAGGGAAAATTAAAATCACGAAATACTGATGAAATAATAAACCGGATTGACGTCTGTTTAAAATTTGTTTTCTATAATCTGATTTCTAAAATTAGATTACTACAATTAGAGGAATTTAACTTTGTAAGTAAAATATAAATTCAATAGTTTTGATATATTAATTCAATTATTAAAAACTAAAAATGAAAATTAAATTATTACTTATTTTATCCGTCACAATTTTATCCGTAAATTTTTTCACACCTGAGAGATCTTATACATATCCAAGATTTTCCGCTTACACGGGAGACAAGTGTATGGACTGCCATGTTAATCCCAGCGGCGGATTAATGAGAAACAAAGGCGGAGATTATTTCGCGAAGAAAAATCTTAAGATGGATATGTTTGAGAAGATCGCCGGTAAAACAAAATTCTCTCCGAAAATATCAAAAGGCATCACACTCGGCGGTGACGTAAGAGTAGCGCAGGTGGACAATGAAGTCGAAGGAACTGCAAATTACAATTCATTTCTTGCAATGCAGGGTGACATTTATATCAATGCGGAAATAAATAAAATCCTGAATATTTTTGCAACTTCCGGAATCAATATTCCTGGAATTGAGACCAAGTATGAAGTTTACGGTATGATATCCAATCTGCCCGCCAATTCATATTTAAAGATCGGCAGATTTTCGCCTGATTACGGGATCAGGATCGTCGAACACAGAGCGTATCAAAGGCAAGTATTATTGAATGCCCCTTATTATGCTAATACCGGATTTGAAATAGGAGTATCGCCGGATTGGTTCAGAGCGAGTGTGGGACTGTATAATCCCATGAACCTTGATTTTCTCGGCCGTGATCCGCACAAAATGTTTGTAGCTTCTACGGACTTTACATTTGATTTCAGTGACAGAGACTTCAATATAAATTTCGGCGGATCATTTTTAAATAATCCTTTTAATACAATTGATACAGGTTTTACACAGACAATAACCGCGCTAAAACAGGCTTTCGGAGGATTTGCAAAGATAGGAATAATGGAAAGGGTTGCATTGCTCGGGGAGGTTGATTTTGAAGAGAACAAATCTGACATACCGTTAAGGCGGACGCTTTACTGGTTCGGTGAACTTAATGTAATAATTATCAGAGGTGTAGAGCTGAGAGGCCAATACGAATACTATGACAAAAACCGTGACATAGAAAATGATGATGTAAAGAGAATAAGCGCTGGATTTGGAATATTTCCGTTTTATGGATTAGAGACAGAGCTTATGGTAAGATTTCCTCTCGAAGAACCGGATAAAAAAAATAATGAGTGGCAGTGGAACTTTCATTTTTATTTTTAAAAATAATTGATTCTGTATTTACCTGAGTTTCGATTTTGTTTTGATGATAAAATTTTCCCGCATTAAAGCGGAATATAGTTCCGTTTTACAAACCTATATCTTAAAACTTCAATCATATTAAATTTTATACTTATTCCGTTAATATTAATAAGTATTTTAATTAATTAAATTTAGAGGAGATTTAGAATTACTAATAACAGTGATAAACAGGCCGCCGAAAAAAAAATATCTCAGGAAGAAAAGTATTTTCTCGAAGGTCCCAGATCCAGGAAAAAAGAATTCATTTTCACTATTGAAGTTTTGTTTGAGTTCATAAAAGGATTCAGAGCTTTTCATTTCGTCGGACCGTGCGTTACTGTATTTGGTTCGGCAAGATTCGACGAAGATCACATCTATTATAAGACAGCGCGTGAAGTAGGAAAGCGTCTAACTGAAATAGGATTTACTGTTATGACGGGCGGCGGACCAGGAATTATGGAAGCTGCCAACCGCGGCGCAAAAGAAGCCGGAGGAAGATCTGTGGGTTGTAACATCGAACTGGAATTTGAACAGAGTCATAATCCTTACATGGACAAATGGATTACTTTCAAATATTTCTTTGTCAGAAAAGTTCTGCTACTTAAGTATTCATATGCATTTGTCGTTTTGCCCGGCGGAGCAGGGACTATGGATGAACTCTTTGAAACTCTTACTCTTATTCAAACAAAAAAAATATCCGGTTTTCCGGTTGTCATAATGGGTAAGGATTACTGGAAAAATCTAACCGAGCTTCTCGAAGACTTTGTCAAAAATAAAACTATCAGTCCCGAAGATCTTAAGCTTTTTATACTGACGGATTCGGTGGAAGATGCAATTGCACATATTCAAAAAAGCGCCGTAGAAAAATACAAACTTGTCAAAAAGAAATTCAAACCGCTTAAAGTTTTGAGTGAAAAAACAAAAGGTCGTTTTCCGGATTAAATATCTTCAAACCCAGCCCGACCTGTCTAAGCTCCTATACTGAATCGCTTCGCTTATATGCGCGGGAGAAATGTTTTCAGATCCGTCGAGATCGGCGATTGTCCTGCTCACTTTTAAAATACGGTCGTAAGCTCTTGCCGACAAGCCGAGTTTTGTAATTGCCATCTTCATAAGATTTTCACACTCTGTATCTATTTTACAAAACTCCTTTATTTCTTTTGAAGACATACCTGAATTTGAATAAATGCCCATCTTATCTTTAAATCTTTCCAGCTGAAGTTCTCTCGCCTTTATCACACGGTGTCTCACTGAGGATGAATTTTCCAATTCGGTTTTGCTTGACAATTCCTGATACTTAACAGGATTGACATGCACATGCAGATCTATCCTGTCGAGTATTGGTCCGGATATTTTTGATAAAAATTTCTGAATATCGTAGTCATTATACATTTCCGTTTCCTTTGCGGAGCCGGCGGGAGTAGGATTCATGGCGGCGACGAGCATGAAATTGCACGGATACTGAACTGTCATTTTGGATCGTGAGATCGTTACGACTCTGTCTTCGAGCGGCTGTCTCATTACTTCAAGCACATTCTTTTTGAATTCCGTCAGTTCATCAAGAAAAAGTACACCGTTATGCGCAAATGAAATTTCTCCGGGCTTGGCATTAGGTCCGCCGCCGACAAGTGAAACATCGCTTGCCGTATGATGAGGTGAGCGGAAAGGTCTAGTGGAAATTATTGCAGTATTTGAAGTAAGAAGTCCTGCTATGGAATGGATCTTAGTTGTCTCCAGCGCTTCTTCCAGCGAAAGCGGCGGAAGAATTGTAGGAAGTCTTTTCGCAACCATTGTCTTACCTGAACCCGGCAGTCCAATGAGAATGATATTGTGCGCACCTGCAGCTGCAACTTCCATTGCGCGTTTGACTTCCGCCTGTCCTTTCACATCAGAAAAATCCAGCAGATAATTTTTTTCAAGTTCGAATAATTCTTTTACGTTTATTGTAAAAGGTTTGGGAGTGATCTCGTCATTTAAAAAATCCGCAACTTCAGTAAGGGTTTCAAACGGCTGTACGTCAATGCCTTCCACAATTGCTGCTTCTTTTGCATTTTCTATAGGAAGTATTATTCCTTTAAAATTATTTTTCTTTACTTCAAGTGCGATCGGCAAAACTCCTGTTACAGGACGGAGCTTTCCGTCGAGAGAGAGTTCACCAATAAATACATAATCCCTGACTTTTGAAGGAGACACCTGAGATGTTTCGCAGATCAGACCGACAGCGATCGGAAGATCACATCCCGAACCCTCCTTTCTGACGTCTGCCTGAGCAAGATTAACTGTATACCTTCTTACCGGAAAATGAAACATTGAATTTTTAATGGCGGCTGAAACTCTTTCGCGGGATTCCTTAACGGCATTGTCGGGAAGACCGACTATTGTAAAATTAAACAGACCTTTCTCAATGTGTGATTCTACTCTTACTATATAGGCGTCGACGCCGTAAGTTGTGGCTGTATAGATTTCTGATATCATGACATGTGAATTTATTTTCCAAAATAATTATCGTATCGGTTAAAATTAGAAACGTTTGAGATATGGAGAATTAATTATTCTTCCTTCTGAAGACAAGATCTATGGGAATACCTTTAAATCCGAAATGCTCACGTAGTTTCTTCTCAAGGAATTTTTTATAGTTCTCATTGATTCCGTCCGGATCATTTACAAAAAAAATAAAAACCGGAGGAGAGCTTTTGATTTGTGTTATGTAGTTAATTTTGATCTCCTTTCCTCTAAGTGCCTGAGGAGGAGTGGATTTAATTTCGTTCAGAAGAGCTTCGTTCAGTTCGCTTGTTCTTACTTTTTTGGATCTTTCTTTATATATGCTTACACCTTCTTCAATTACTTTATGTATTCTTTGCTTTGTAAGAGCTGAAATGAATATAAATTTGAGATAGGTATAACTTCTAAGATGTTCAGTTATTTTTTGCTCAATTATCTTAGCTGTGTTGGAATCCTTTTCGACAAGATCCCATTTGTTGATCACAATTAGCAGACCTTTTCTTAATCTAATGACATCTTCAATGATCTTAACATCCTGCTTATCCAGTTTGAATGTTGCAAGTCTGATGTCGGAGGATTTGTCCAGTTCTTCGAGAAGCGGTATAGCGTCAATCACAAGAATAGCGACATTGCATCTTTCAATGGCTTTGTATGTTCTGATGGTGGAATAAAATTCAATGGATTCGGTTACTTTAGCTTTTTTCCTCAGACCGGCAGTGTCAATAAGAATAATGTCATCCCCGTAATATTTCATACTTGAATCAATAGTATCGCGTGTAGTGCCGGGAATATCCGTAACAATATTTCTTTCCTCATTCAGCAGAGCGTTGGCAATGGAAGACTTGCCGGCGTTCGGTTTTCCGATGATAGCAAACTTAATAGTGTTATCTTCCTCATCATCATCAGCCATCGGGAAGTCTGAGGTTATAATATCAAGTAGATCTCCCGAGTTAAATCCGTTTATTGCGGATATTGCAAACGGTTCGCCGAGTCCGAGAGAATAAAACTCCAGCGCGTTTGAGGTTCTTTCTACAATGTCGATTTTATTTGCTACAAGAATGATCTTCTTTTCGTCCATATGTTTCCGGAGCATATTAGCAAGCTCTTTATCAACAGGATGCATTCCGTTTTTTGCATCTACAACGAAAAGTATTTCATCGGCTTCGTCTATGGCAAGTTTTACCTGTGACCGTATCGCTTTTTCAAACTGCTCTTCAGAATGCGGTACGAATCCGCCGGTATCAATAAGAAAAAATTTCTTTCCCGTCCATTCCACTTCACCGTAATTTCTGTCTCTTGTTACTCCGCTCTTCTCGTGAACTATTGCGTTTTTCTTTCCTGTGAGACGGTTGAACAAAGTGGATTTACCAACATTCGGTCTGCCGACTATCGCTACTACATTTTCCATGGATTCAATTTACTTTTAATATGACGGTGATTCAATGATATTAACTTATTCACTTCTAAGAATGTCCTTCATATTTCCGAAACAATTTACTTTAAACTTTAATTTGAAAAAAGTATTAAAATATCAGGTTTGTGAAAAATTTGTTATGACTTCTTTAATGTACATATCTATGAGAGAAGAAATTTTTTGGTTGAAAAAAAATCCGGTCGTTGTAATCCGCCGGATTTTTTCTGATTTAAATATCAATTAAACTATTTTACAAACATCATTGTCTTTATATCTGAAAAATTCATTGCTTCCATTTTTACGAAATAAGTACCTGAAGAATGATCAGCGGCATTCCATTCCACTTCGTATGTGCCTGGTCTTAAATTTCCATTTACAAGTTTTGTAATTTCCTTTCCGCTTACATCATAAATGGTGAGATTAACATCGGAAGAAGAATTATCATATACATCGAATTTTATTTTTGTAACCGGATTAAACGGATTCGGATAATTTTCATAAAGTCTGAATGAATCCGGCTGAGTGGAATTTATCTGCTGCACATTAGTAATGAAATCTACAATTGCCGAATATATGCTCATAGAAGTATTGTCAGCTCTTGCCCAGATAGGTCTTACTTTACCGTCATAAGCAGTAATATTTGTATAATCTCCGAAGAATACAGATGAGCTCGGATTAAAAGGAGTCTCACTTACTTTAAAGTTCAAAATATTTTCTCCACCGTCTGTAGATCTTCCCATATAAACATCAGTTAGATTATTTGAATAGCTTCTTCTGTCATAAAACACAAAATACATGTCGCCATTTTTCTGATCGATAGTCACCCAGGTAAAGAACTGCTGTTTTCCGGCGGGATCGTCATTAACTCTTTTCACCTGTCCCCATGTATTGCCTCCGTCTGTTGATTTTATTAACCATACATCCGTATCCTGAGCGCCGTTTCTCTGATCTGACCAGTTAATATATATTGTTCCCCTGTTTGGTCCGTTTGATATATCACAAACTGTAACCGGAAGTCCGTTAGCTCTGCTGATACCGGGAATATTATAACTCCATCCGCCGGGCTGGGAAGTTACAAAAATATCTTCATTAAGCCAGGTTAAGCCGCCATCTGTTGACCTGTCCATTACAATCCCCAACGGACCCGACCATGAAACATAGATCTCGCCGTTCGGTCCGACACACGGCACTGCGCCTTCAACTGTATTTCCTTCATCTACACAATCACCGGCAATTTTATTTATTCTCACAGCTGCGCTCCATGATTCACCTGCGTCTGTAGATCTTGAAAACAAAATAGCGGAACTATCAGCCGGTGACGAACTACCGTAACTGTCAAACTGTGTCCATGTCATGTAAAGATTATTGTTCCTGGGATCTACGCATATCCACTCTTTATCCTGCTGCTTCGGAGGAATGTAACCTGTAAATGCTCCGTTGTTCCAGTTCATCCCACCATTTGTGGATTTCTGAACTACGATCCTGTCGATGAAATAACTTCCTGACAGATTGGTCAGATGTCCGTAATAAAAATGTCCGTTCGTATCCACAGCAATGCAGGGGTCTCCCCATACGCTGTAAGTAGAAGTGAGAGTTGCACGTGACCAGTTGTATCCGCCGTTTGTAGAGTAATAATAAAAGTTGAGATTAGATCCGGCGACTATCTGATTTGTGTTTTTTGGATTCATGCAGATCGATGGTTCGTTTGGCGAGCCGGTACTCGTAATGAATATATTCTGATACTGAGCTGATGTTATGCCCGCTGTCAGCATCACAGCCAGCAATACTTTTATGCAATATATAATTTTTCATAATTTTGTAATTTGAAAAGTTGATATGTAAATTTATTTAGAATGTATTTCCATTTAAATTCAATTTTTTATATCAGTTCAGTCTGAGTTCAGTTTATTTTTAACAAAACTGATCAATCTGTTTTCATCCGGGTATCCACTTCTGAAATACCTTCTCCTGCAAGTCTGTTATAATTTCCATTCTCTTTATTTTAAATTTTGGGATCGGTTTCAATAGAGTTAAGGATATTTCCTTAATTAATCCTTCGCGGCTGATTATTACTTTGATCTCATCTCCAGGTTTTATTCCCGAAAGAATGCTTTTTATATTTTCTTCATTTACTCTGAAGTTGTTCACCGATATTATCTCATCCCTGAAATTCAATCCATACTTATACGATGAGCCACCATCAATAACTTTTATTATAATTAATTTTCCGTTTTCCGTTCTTGATTCAATTCCAAGATCGGCAGATGCGGAATTCGTTGTGTCCGTGACTTCCATTCCGGCAAAACCAAGATATTCCTCAACAGGAATTTCATCCGTTCCGTACACGTACATTTTCCAAAATTCATTAAGTTCTCCGCCGTTCACTGACTCACATACTTCTTTAATTCTTTCCTGTGTATATCCTTTTGACCGGTCTTTTTCATAATCTTTGTAAAGAATTCTCATCACGTCATCCAATGACTTTTCGCAGTTCGTATTTTTTATTATCTCAATATTCAGCATCATAGCAACCAGCGCACCTTTAGTATAATAAGAGATCTGCGTGTTGCTGAAATTTTCATCCTTCCTGTAAAACTTTATCCATGTATCAAAGCTCGATTCAGAAAGCGACTGATGAAATCTTCCTTTGAATCTCATGACATCGTTGTATTCATTTTCTATAAACTCAAAATACTCTTCATCATTTATCAGTCCGCATCTTCTTATAAATAAATTGTCAAAGAAACTTGTCCATCCTTCCGCTATCCACAGACTTTTAGTATAATTCTCCTTATTGTAATCAAAAGGTCCGAGCTCAAAAGGTCTTATCCTTTTTACATTCCACAGGTGAAAATATTCATGCGACACTAGTCCGAGGAATTTCCTATATAGGTTTTCATCACTGAAATTCAGTCTAGCAAACTGAGCTACAAATGAGTTCAGATGCTCAAGTCCGCCGCCGCCTTTCTCAACTAGGTGAATGATGAATGTATAATGTTCGTAAGGAATTTTTCCGCCGAAAAATTTTATCTGCTCCTCTGCAATTTTTCTGAAATCATTTATGATTATTTCATCCTTATACTTTCCCTCACCTGTTAGACATATGAAATGTTTTATTCCCTGGATTTCAAATTCCAGTATGTTTTGATTTCCCATCTCAAGCGGCGAGTCAATTAATATATCATAGTTATCTGCATAAAATACATCCTCCGAAATTTTGTTTAGACCGGTGGAAATTTTTTTCCAATCTTTAGGAAGCTCCACTGTCAGTACACATCTGCATTCCTCCATCCTGCTTACAGCCATGAAGACGCCGGCTGAACTTATAAATGCGTGATCACTATTGATTCTCGTTGTCCTTACCGTCAGCTCATTTCCGTAAACCTTGTAACTGAATGTAAAATCTTTTTTTCAGGATTAAATACATTCCAAGTATTCTTATTTATTTTTTCAGCTTTAAGATTTTCACCGTCAGATGCAGTTGCTTTTACACTGTCTGCATTTCTTGAAAATTCTCTAATCAAATACGAACCGGGAGTCCATACAGGCATTGAAAAAATTGCAATGGTGTTTTCAGGATTATTGATAGATATACTTACTTCGCAGTAATGAGCCATCCTTTCCGGGAATGATAATTTATATGAAATTTCTTTATTCAAATTATTGAATTAAAATTTACCTAAAGTGGAATACGGAGATTACAGGGGTTGAGATATGCAGTATTAATAATTTAAAAATAGATAATCAGACTTCAAACACGCTTTGCTCTTCATCATTAAAAAGCTTTAATACTTCTTCTGTAGATTTTGCCTCAGAAAGTTTATCTCTGAACTGATCTTTATTCATTAATCTTGAAATTCTGCTGAGCAGTTTGATGTGAGCGTTCAGCAGGGTTTCTTTTCCGATTATCAAAAAAATAAACCTCACCGGTTCGAGGTCAATGGAATCAAAATCTATAGGCTCTTTTAAAATTGAAAACGCTGCAACAATATCTTTTATTTCATCCGTCTTTCCGTGCGGAATTGCAAATCCTTTTCCGACTCCTGTCGAAACAAGATTCTCCCTGTCAAAAACACACTGCCTTACTTTATCTATATCAGTCATTAAGCCTGATTTTGAAGCAAGCTCTACCATCTTATTAATAGCATCATCTTTGTCCGAACATTCAAAATTTACTCTAACAACCTTCTCATTTAATATTTCACTGATCTTCATTTTTCTAAATTAAGTTAAATCATTTTTGGTTAAATATTTTTCGATCTTTTTCTTATACTCTTTCATATACTTTACCGCTTTCTGCTGTGTATCGGACTCAACGTTTAAATGTATAATATTTCTGTCCGTATCCGGTATACACAACACCGTTGTATTTTTATCGATAAAAATTTTTACTCCGTCTATCAGTTCCTGTCTGTATTTAGTATTGTCTTCCATAAATTTTCTCATAATACTTCCTTTATATTCTTTTGAACAAATGAGATTTTCTTTCAGCAGGAATAGACCCGGAGTATTTTTATCAAGTTCATCAATCGACACGCCGCTTCTGGCAATGAGCTCAATGATCTTAGCTACTGAAAATATTCCGTCTGTTGCATAAAGAAATTCGGGGAAAAGAAATCCTCCCCTTGTGCCTCCTACAAATTTTACATCCGTATCGTCGCATGCCATCATCATTGAATAGTGAGTATTCTTGACTCGGACTACTTCCACGCCGAATTCCTTTGCGACAATATCGATTTCACCGGTTGCCTGCACTGGAACAGCGATCTTCTTTACATTTTTTGTAACCATAAGAAACATCTTTAGAACAATCACTAGAAATCTGTCTCCTTCTAAAAGTTTACCGGCGGCGGTTGACATCCAGATCTTTTCACCACCTGCATCTATCATAAATCCGAAATCATACTTTAGTGATTTCACTACGAAAGTAAAATGCTCCTGAGAGCTTTGATATTCCTCGATAGGACGCGTTACTTTTTTGGAATCAAGATGAGCTGACAGTGATACGACTTCGCAGTCAAACTCACCTAATATATTCGGAAAAATTGTTGATGCGATACCATATGAATAATCAATTACAATATTGAATCTGTTTTTTCTGATCGCAGGAAGATCAAGACATGACAAAAAATGCTTTGTGTATTTTTCATTTGTTCTTTCCTGAAACTTAATAAAACCGACTTTTTCAAAATCAGCTCTTTTATATTCTTCGCTGAAAAATAATCTCTCAATGGATTTTGTCTTGTTTCCCGAAAGATCTCTTCCGTCTTTATCAAAAAATATTATATCAGATGATCTTCCGTCAAACGGAGACTTCCTGACAAATATTCCTCCGGCTCCCTCACCACTTTTTAACTCCTGTCTCAACATAGGTATCGGAATTACCTGCGAATCTATGACATTAACGCCTGCTGACATCAGTCCGCTTGTAATAGAACGCTTTATCATATTGGAAATATAATCACTATCACGTGCTACTATAACATTTTTTCCCTGACCAATAAAAGCTCCGTATACAGAGCCGAGCTTTGCTCCAAATTCAGGGTTGATCTGAAGATTTGAAAGTCCCGTTATTCTAGAATCTGTGAAAAGATCCGTAAAGAATCTGTCATCATATATAAGACTTCTAGTTACTTTCTGATTATTTTCGATCTGCTTGCTATCCCATATCTTCAGACTCGAGCTTATGAATACATTATTTCCTATACTGCAGTTTTCTCCGATGAAAACATAATCATTAATTCTCGTTCCTTTACCAATGAAACAATTACTGCCCACCACATCAAATAAAAGTCTGGAATCTGAACTGACTCGAATATTTTTCCAGAGTACGGAATTTCTGATTATGACATCCTTTTCTACAACTACATTATCTCCGATAATACTGTTTTCGATTATCGCATCTTTATCCACTTTGGAATTTTTACTGATACAGTTTCCATCACCGGAAGCTTTGATATAACTCAGCTTGCCTTTCAGCACATCCATATTGGCTTCTATGTATTCATCCAGATTACCGACGTCCCGCCAGTATCCGTCTGTCTTGTGTCCGTAAAGCGGGATTTTATTTTTTAATAACGAAGGGAACAGGTCTTTTGAAAAATCATAGTTCTCACCTTCGGGAATGTGCTTAAATATTTCCTTATTAAAAAAATATATACCGGTATTAATTGTATCTGAAAACACTTCAGATGAAGACGGCTTTTCGAGGAATCTTACTATCCTGTCATTTTTGTCTGTTAATACAATTCCAAACTGCAGCGGATTATTCGACCTGTATAATGCAAGAGCGGCGATCGTTTTTTTCTTTTTGTGAAAGTCTGAAATTTCAGTAAGATTAAAATCCGTAAGAACATCGCCGCTGATAACGACGAATTTATCTTTGATATATTTTTCTGCAAGCTTTACAGCGCCTGCGGTGCCATAATCCTGATCGGGAACTACGTATTGTATTTTCACACCGTATTTACTTCCGTCACCGAGTTCCTCCTTTATAACTTCAGGCATAAAAAACAGCAGCACCACATAATTTTTTATATCATGTGTCTTGAGTAAATTTATTATATGCTCAAGTATTGGTTTATTGGCTATCGGAACCATTGGCTTCGGAATGTTATTGGTCAAAGGTCTGAGCCTTGTTCCAAATCCTCCAGCCATTATTACTGCCTGCACCTGTATATTATTTAATTAAGGAATTTATTTTCTTAATACTATTTATCTTTTTTATTAAAATCAAAATTTACATCCGGCGGATTTTCGCTGCCTGCAGTAGATCTGAAATATTCTTTCTCTTTGAATCCGAATATCTTAGCCATAATCAGTGTCGGGAAAGTTCTCGTCTCTGTATTATAAGCCTGTACAGTTTCATTATATCTTTTTCGCTCTACTGAAATTCTGTTTTCAGTTCCTTCGAGCTGTGATTGCAGCTGTAAAAAATTTTCGTTTGATTTCAGCTGAGGATAATTTTCAGTTACGACAAGCAGTCTCGATAATGCGCTTGAGAGCTGATCCTGTGCCTGCTGAAACATCTGGAATTTCTGAGGATCGCTTAGATCTTCAGCATTAAGTTTCATCTGTCCTACGCGGCTTCTCGCCTCCGTAACTTCCGTCAAAACGCTTTTTTCAAAATCTGCAGCTCCCTGCACAGTGCTGACTAAATTCGGAATCAGATCCGCCCTTCTCTGATACTGATTTTCCACCTGAGACCATGCGGAGTTTACTCCTTCTTCCATTGATACCAGAGTGTTATAACCGCACCCGTAAAAGGATGTTGAAAATAAAAAAACTATAAAGACTGTAAGAATTTTGTATGTATTTAATTTCATTTTTTTAAATTTAATTTATCAAAAATACCATTATAGGTTTTTAAATACAATTTATTAAAAACTTAGGTTATTGAACAAAATAATAGATATGAAGGAATAAATGTCATTTATCAGAATAAATTTAAATGTTCACATTAAACAGCTTCCTCCATTTCATAAAGTTGTAGATCTTCCAGAGGAAATGAGATTTGATTTCCGGATCAGAAAGTATTTTTTCATAATCCTGAGTTATTTTAGAAATATTAAAGTAATTTCCAATCTCAGCGCCGCTTTCATTCGCTAATTTCATAAAATCAATTTTAAGATCCATCATCCATTTTCTTTCCGGTGTCGGGAATCCTTTTTATCTCTTCTCCAGACAATATTTTCAGGCAGCTCTTTGTCCATGGCATTCCTGAGAATCCACTTACTCCATCCGTTATGAATTTTGTAAACAGCTTCCGTTTCAAAAAGAAATTGTATTATCCTGTAATCCAAAAACGGCGTCCGCGACTCAATGGAAAACTTCATCGAATTCCTGTCTTCAAATCTCAGCAGAGAAGGAAGTATAAACTGCGAAAGGTCTTCGTATAATTTTTTATTCAGATTATTTTTGGTCCGGAAATCAAGCTGATTTCTATCCTTATTTTCTTTAAGAAAATCAGGATTAAAGTGAGCCGCGGTTTTATCGGAGGAAATATCTCTCATTTTTCTATAATATTTCAATCCTCTTAAAATGATCTCCGCCCCTTTACTGAAATTTTTTGACAATTCGGAGATCATTCCGGCGTATTTCCCTTCACTGATCATATTGGAATAAAGGAATCCGAAATAAACCTCATAACCGCCGAGTGATTCGTCCGCACCCTGTCCGTCAAGCAGAACGGTTACATTATTTTTCCTCGCCAGCTTCATCACATTCCACTGCGCATAAGGCGAAGTTCCCGCTATCGGTTCGTCAAGCTGATATACAAATGCATCAATGTCCCCGGAAAAATCCGCTTTGTCCGGAAATACATAATGCGAGCTGCAGTTTGTCGCTTTAACTATCTGCTCTATGAATTTTCTTTCGTCAATGGTTTCATCATCATACACAGCTGAGAAAGTTTTCTGCCTGTCACCCGTTTGCGATCTGTTGAAATCCTTTTCACCTGTAATGAATTTATTTATCACCGAAACTACCGAAGACGAATCGAGACCGCCGCTGAGGCATGTGCCGATGCTTACATCAGAACGAAGTCTGAGTCTAACCGAATCTCTGTACAGCTCGCCGAAGTCGTCTCTCAGTTTTATGAAGTTTTCCTTTTCATATTTTCCAAACTCCTCATTCACTTTCAGTTCAAAATATTTTCCGGTTTTGAAATTCTTCCCGCTTATAGAAATAAAATGTGACGGCTTCAGCTGAACTATATTTTCAAAAAAAGACGCGCTGCTGTGATCCGTATAATTATTTATAAAATAGTCATAGGCAATTCCGTCGTTTACTTGCACTGTAAAAGATCTGTCGCCCTTTAAATATTCAATAATGGATTTAATTTCAGATGCGAAAACAAATTTATCTTCGGATAAATAAAAATAAAATGGCTTAACGCCGAACCTGTCGCGCGAGCAGAAGAGCTTATCGATCCGCATATCATAAATGGCTATTCCCCACATGCCGTTAAATCTGCTCAGACATTCATCGCCCCATTCCATATATGAATATAGAATAACTTCCGTATCGGTTCCGGTTTTGAATGAATAACCTATTGCCCTTAGCTCTTTACGTATTTCAATATAATTATATATTTCGCCGTTAAAGATGACGCAGATATTTTTTTCTTCATTAAAAAACGGCTGATGTCCGTTCACGGAAAGATCGAGTATTGAAAGTCTTCTGAAGCCGAGTCCGAGATTATAAATGCTGTTGTTTTCAGAGAGAATATTACTTCCTTTTTTAACAGCAGAGTCATCGCTGTATTTTTCTTCGCTGAGTTTTTTAAAGGTATTAAAAACAGCGAACCCTTCGTCGTCAGGTCCTCTGTGACTAATTACATTCACGGAGCTTTTAAACCGTGTAAAGTTTAAGTCTTCTTCACCGAAATTCAGAACGCCGGATATTCCGCACATATTTTTTATTAAGTGACTAATCTAAGAATTTAGATTTCGTTTTTAAACGTCAATATTAGTATCAGCTTCGTAGTCCGAAGTAAGGGCGGTAAACGGATAAATTTTTTTTTTTTGCATACGGTTAACTCGTTTAATGTAATATCAACTATTTGCGGTTTGGTAAAATTAATTTTAAAAATTATCAAAAATAATTTCACCAAATATAATATTCCCTATTATATTAACACCCATTCGGAGTTTTAGTAGAAATAACAAGTTGAATCAAATTACTTCTTGATTTAAAATTTCCATAAAGTTAAGTTTACATTAAATAATTTCTAAAAATATGTCAGAGCATTCAACCATTAATCTGTTAATGAATAATTTTCAGTCGGATAAATTCAGAAATCCGGAATTCCGGTTTCCTTTCAGAGTCACCATTAGTTTCAATAAGGCTTATCGAACATATTGAGTCAGCCGCAAAATCAAAGGACAATATAAAGAAAGCTTTTGCGGAAAGTATACTCAGGGAAATAGATAAAAATCCCGGTATTCGAAAATCCTTCAATGACATATATGAATTAAAACCATATGAAAGTCTGATATCGAATATGATGATGTTTGTCTTTCCTGACGCATTCTGGGAAAAGCAGACTTATGCTCTGACTAAATTATTTTTTAACGAAATATTCTTTTCGTCGCCTATGTTCAAAAAGCTGATTATGAATGACGGCGAGGAATTCAAAGGCGATCTTAACATTGATCAAGTATCTTACAATTTTGGAAATGCCGTCGGAGCTTTTGTAATAATACTGAATTATGTTTACGGCTTTGATCTTCGTTCGGAATTTCCTCTTGTTTATAAAATCCCCCATCCCGAGACCGGTCTTGACAGGTATTTTAAATTTAATCTTGCTAATGAATTCGGTGATATAAAAGTGAAAGGTAAGTTGAAAAACTTTTCTGCATCCGAAAGAAGAGAAATAAGCAACAGAATTCATGACCTGGAATTTTTAAAAACCGTGATCCCGCCTGAAGATTTCGAGTTCACGGGTTTTCTTGTAATCAATGCAATCAACATAACCGACACTGAAATTCTATCAGCAGTAAAAAAGGATTTTATTGAAAAGCATAGCATATCAATGCAGTCAAGTCTGCTGAAGCTTCAGAATAATATAAGATCAATGCTCAAAAATCTGTCTGTGAGTTTAGGTCTGACAGAAGTGCCAGGAAAGAGCGATCTTCTGTTTAGATACGGAAAAAAAATTCTAAATAATTTTCAGATCAGCAACTTCTGTGAAAACTCCATCCGGAACGCTGACTCTGTTTATGAGATCTGCGCAGCAGAAAAAAGAGTGATCATTATCGATGATATTAAAAATTATCCAAACGCGACGGAAATTGAAAAAAGCGTTCTGAAGTCGGGTTATAGAAATTTATTAGTAGCTCCTTTGATATATAATGATGAAGTGATTGCGATCATGGAGCTGGTATCGCCCGAACCCGGAACAATTAATCCGTTCAATACTCTGAAGTTAAGGGAAATATATAATCTGTTCGCTTTATCAATAGCAAGATTTAATGATGAGTTTAATAAAAAAATACAATCGGTAATAAAGGAGAAATGCACTTCCATTCATCCTTCGATAGAATGGAAGTTCAGGGATGCCGCAGTAAAATATCTGATCAATAATGGTGAAAGCAATGAATCAGAAATGGAAGAAATTATACTGAAAAATCTTTACCCGCTTTATGGCTTATCAGATATCAGAAATTCATCAATGATAAGAAATGAATCCGTTAAAAAAGATCTGATAGAAAATCTTGAGCTTGTAAATAATATTTTGAAGGAGGCGTATAAGTTCCGGCAGCTTTACATTCTCAAAAATCTGATTTTTCAAATTGAAAAAAAAATAAGTTCATTAAATTTCATGATTAACACTGGTGACGAAGTAAGCAGTGTTGAATTTCTGATGAATGAAATTTATCCTCAGCTTGACATAATCGGATCATTTGATAAAAGTGTTGAGGAAAAAATAAAGATGTTCCGGAAAACAGTCGACCCTGATCTTGGAATTATATACAAAAGCAGAAAGGAGTATGAGTCGAGTTCAGCTGCGTTGACAAATATGATCACTGCGTATCTCGATACGGAGCAGGAAAAGATACAGAAAATATTTCCGCATTATTTCGAAAGATACAAAACCGACGGAGTGGAACATAGTATTTATATCGGCTCATCACTAAATGAAAACGGGAGCTTTGACAAATTGTATCTGAAGAACTTAAGACTGTGGCAGCTTATACTAAACTGCGGCATTGTCTGTCAGGTAAATGAAATGGAAAATAAATTAAGCATTCCACTACAGACGGCGCAGCTTATATTGGTGCAGAATAATCCGCTCTCAATAAAATTCAGATATGATGAAAAAAGATTTGATGTCGACGGAAGTTACAATATCAGATATGAGATCATGAAAAAAAGAATTGATAAAGCTGAAATAAAAGGAAGTGAAGAGCGGCTTACGCAGCCGGGAAAGATAGCAATTGTATATTCCCAGTTTCAGGAGGAGCAGGAATATATGCGTTACATTGAGTATCTGCAGTCGGAAAAATATCTCACCAAAGAAGTTGAAAAATTTGAACTGAGTGAATTGCAGGGACTCAGCGGATTAAAAGCGCTTCGTGTTACAGTAAATACTGAATCCGAAGAAACAGGAAAGAAGATCGACACCGAAAAACTTTTAAAAGCTGCCGAAAGATTAAACTAAATTCTGAATTGTTTTTTCGTAATGCTTTGTATTGTATATAAAGCCCATCCGTGATGCGCAACCTCTTCTTTCGGGGGAAGTTCGTTCAGAGAAAACCATTTGAAAATTTCCAGATCATCAGAATTTTTTATCTCCGGCATTTCAGCGGTCCGGCAAATGTAATGAAATACGATATGCCATGACCTGTCATTTCCGGTAAATGTTTCAACGTGATCAAGTATTATCGGCTCGCTACTTATTCTTAGCTGTTCATTTAATATTCGTGCAGCAGCGTCATCGGGATCTTCTCCGAAATTTACAAGATCATCAGGGAGAAACCATCCGCTCTGATGATCATATTTGTTTGTGTCTGAATATTTCACGAGCAGCACATTGTCATTACTCAGCACGGTTATATCTGCAACCAGTTTTACAATATTTCCTTCTGTAGTTTTCAAATTTTATTTTCTATCTGATGATTCTTATCTGATTTTTTTTTGCCAGATACATATCCGAAAATACCGGCTATTAATATCAATCCGAGAAAACCGTTAGCAGCCATGCTGATACTTTTACCTGCAAAATAAACTTCAGGCTCGTATCTGAATTCCACTTTATGTTTTCCTTGCGGCACTACTACTGATCTCAGGAAATAATCCGTCTTATAAATATACGTTGGATTTCCGTCAATGTAAGCTTTCCATCCGAATGGAATATATATCTCGCTGAATACAACGAGGTTATTTCCGCTGGCATTCACTTCATATTCCATGCTGTGTATGTCACCTTTTATGAGCCTGGCATTTACTGCAGAGTCCGGCTTATCGATCTTAACGGGAAGCTCCTTTTCAGTATATGCAATTTCATACGGATTAAAATTCATGTCGCGGATATTGTTGAGAATGTTAATATCGCTTTCCACTTTGACCTCATCTGCAAAGAAAACTTTCGGAATGAAATTATTATTTTCATAGATCATTCTTGAACCTTTGAACACCTGAGTGAAGGAAGTATCCTGAAGCGGCTGATCGGTAACAATATATTTTACACCTCCGAGAGAAAGTAACAGCGGATTGCTGTCACCGGCTACATCCACTGCATCCTGATAGATCCTGATCTTTGCGCCGTGATATCCGTTGAATGTATGCAGTCTGAAAAAAGCAAAAGTATTATTAGTGCTGAGCCTGCCTCCGTTAATTTCCGCTATTCGGTAAGTATAAGTATCCGGTGCGTTGGTCAAAAGCCAGTTGGTATAATCAGATTCTGCAAAGGCGGATTTATCATCTCCGGGATTATCCCAATGAAGAGTTTTATTGTTGACGTTCCACAGATCAATTACTGCAATAAGTATGGTACCGATAAGTAACATTTTAAGTGAAAGTGATTTTTTCGAGTACATTAAAGCAAGCCCGGTAACAATTGCAATAAAAAAGGCGTGAAGTCTAAGATCGCTTACAATATTATCATACGCAACCGTTGATATCTGACCTATATACTGAGTGATTTGCTGTGCATTTGCGCCCTGCTGCTGAAGTTTATTTACAAGATTGCTGTTTGAAATAGAATCTGTATAAGAGTCCTTGAAACCAAATACTGAAATAATAAACATCAAACCTGCTATACCGAAAAACACGTAACAAAGTTTTTTGAATTTTTCCGTGTTGAGATTATCCTTTGTAATATCGACAATTGACTTAAGTCCGAATCCGGCTAATATCACAATTGCAATATTCATAAAATGATGTATCATTACAGGAGCTCTGAAACTGCTGAAGAATGGAAAGTAATAATAAAACAGATCGAACACTAAAGAGAAATTCCTGCCGAACGAAAGGAAAAGGAATATAAAAGTAATAACAGTCATAGCCTGCACCACAGGATTTTTCCGGAAGTTATAAAATATTCCTACTATACAAAGCAGCAGTGTTATTACTCCGAAGTACATTGGGTTTGTTGTAAATGGCATCTGCCCCCAGTAAAGATTCGCTTTCTGACCTTGTACTTGCACATCTCCGAAACCATAATAATAAGGTAGAAGAAAAGTTATGACTTCACCCGGACTGAATGACCAGTTTGTAGCGTATTCATAATCGAGCGGCTGATCATCGGAAACCTTCGGATCGATCTTTGCAATTATTCCCGCTTCGCCCCTCATAGAATATTTATTATATTCCTTCATAGTCATCAACACATCGGCGTTCATTGCCACGGCAATCAAAGCAGCGACTAAAAAGAAAACACCGGCCTTGATCATACCTGATACATTTGTCTTTTTTACAACATTGTATATTATTAGATAAAGCAGATAAATGCCGAGCATCAGATAGCAGTAGAAAATCATCTGAATGTGATTCGAGTTCAGCTGAATATGAAGCATGATTGTGAGAAAGAAAAGATTAAGCAGATTCTGAAATGAGAATACTGATTTCTTTTCATCGCTGAATGAATCAATAAGTTTATCCAGAGCAAGAAGTATGAAAGGGAAAAATGCAAGCGACAGGACCTTAGTGTTATGTCCGACGACTATCCTTTGAATAAAGTCTGTTGCAAAGACGGCAGACAAAGAACAGTAAAGTGCAATTAATTTATTTTTGAATTTATATTTTGCATACAGATAAAAACCGATCCCGAAAATCACATAATACATAACTATCGGAAGTACAAGATTTTCCGAGGAGTTTGTCAGTATTCCGAAACCGCTGTCCCAGAGGAAATAAAAGAAATCATATACCCTGGGGTTATATGATATTATAGGAAAATTCGGCATCCCCATGAAAATATAAGGCACCCAAAGCGGGAAGATCCCGTTTTTCTTTGCATCATCAAGGAAAGTCCTGAAACTTTCTGAGGCAATATTATCGCTTGTCGCAAAAACTTTTCCGCTGAAAAGCCCTTCCCTGAAAAAAATCAGAACGGCAAATATTATTATACCGATGAAAATATAATTATCATAATTAGTAAAACCTTCTGAAGTATCCTGTGTTTTATTCCTTAAGGAACCTGAGGAAGATTTAAGTGTGACCTTCTGTTTTGCTTTAGCCATTCGTAAATATTTTTTTAAAAATTTTATTAAAATAATTTAAATCATTTAAACAATCTAACTACTTTTTTAAATTGCCGGATTATTTCAGATATACTGCAGAATTATATCAATTCCCGGATAACACTGCTTAATACAGCAGTCTGGGATTTTCTTGAATATTTTTTATAGCTTTCGCTGTCTACATTCAGATTTCCTTTTTCTTTCCATGATTTCAATAATCCTTTCATATATTCGTAAAGTCCGTTCCCGTTATTTCTGCCGAACGTTTTTCCGGCGCCGCATTCATTTATAATCTTTGCGGCTTCTCCGTCTTCAGGTCCTATGCAGACGATTGTTTTTCGCGATGCGAGATATTCAAACAGCTTTCCCGTAAGTATTCCCTTATCGTTTATTACTTCCGGAATTACGAGCAGCAGCGCAGTGCTTTCATTCAGATACCCGACTGATCTTTCGTGAGTAACTGTTGGTATTACCTCAAGATTTCCGCTCAGTGACATTTCTCTGATCTTATGCATAAGCGGTTCTGCAGGACTGCCAATAAATCTTAATCTTATATTCACATCCGGATTTTCCGAAGTAAGTTTTTTACATACATTAAAAAAGATCTGCGGATTATAGCTTTCCGCCATTGTGCCTGTATAAGAAATTATAAATTCCTTCTGACGGGAATCTTCCGAAATTACATTTCTGAAATCATCTTCGTCAAAACCATTCGGAATAATTATTATTTTATTTTCATTAATGCTCTCTGATTTTTCTGTGAAAATACGCTTAAGATCGCTGCTGACGGTAATTACTTTATCCGCATTTTCGAGAACAAGCCGTTCGTATTTTTTATCAAGTCTTTCTGCAAACGGAAGATGTTTGAATTCTTTATAATAATATATATCAGTCCACGGATCTCTCAGATCTGCGATCCAGTTTATTCCGTATTTTTTTTTAAGCTTAAGACCTGCAAGCTGCACAGAGTGCGGCGGGCTTGTTGTTATAATTGTGTCGATATTTTCTTTTTCTATAATTCCGCATGCTTCGTTAAATGCAAAATTGATCCAGCCTTTTCTTGCGTCGGGAATAAAAAAATTCCCTCTGATGAATCTCGACATTTTCTGGATCAGTCCGGGATCAGATTCATTGGAAAAACCCGTGGGGATGCTTTTCTTTCCGACGACTTTCGAATAAATACCGAATGGCTCAAAAGTATCCGTACGGAACACTTCAGCTTCAGCCGGCACTTCAGCGTTTAAAGAATTATCGGTTACGGGGTAACTTGCTTTATCAGCATCTACCGTCACGACATAAGGCTTGAAACCGTTTGAAGGCAGATACTTCACAAACTTAAGTATTCTCTGCACACCTGCTCCACCGCCCGGCGGCCAGTAATATGTAATGACAAGTATCTTTTTCAAATTCTCATTTATTAATAAGTAAATAAAACTCAACGGCCCAGACAGTAAGAAGAAATAAAGTAAAAACCGCTGCCATTATTTTTTTACCAATATGAATTTCTTTGAAAGAACCTTTTCTCACGGACAGGAACATTATCGTTCCGAGAATAAAAAAAGGTATCAGCACATAATGATATCTTGCAAGTCCTACAAATACCGAAACGGTTATGACCCACGTCAGATTGAATCCGTAAATGAAAAATAAATTTTTTCTTATAAGCATAAGTCCCCAAGTCCCTAGCAGCATTATAATAAAATATGGAATGTTAACGAGCATGAAAAAAAAGGGATTGGCGGATCTGTAAACATCAGTTGAGCTTTGTCCCGGAAGAGTTTCATTAAAATAATTTACGGTCATTCTCTCGCTTGAAAAAAGATATCCGATTTTTTTAATAGCTAGTTTTAAATAATTCAGAGGATGTGATACAGCATATTCGAGTCCGATTTTAAAATATTCCTTATCCCTTTCAGCTTCATTGCTGTAATCAAACGGCAGATCTTTTTCATCAGAAAAGTTGTATGTGCCCGTTGCCTTAGGATTGCTTCCCATCCAGAAATTTATGCCTGAAGTGGTTCCGGGACTGAATGTGCCGACCATGACTTTATTTCTAATACTCCATGGAGCAACTATAAGTACAATTCCCGCAATGAATATCAGACAGTATTTTACCGCCGCAGAAAAACTATCAGCGGTAAATAATTTCTTTCTGTTTAAAAAAAAATATATTGGCACTAACAAGAACGCCGGTAAAAATGCTGTCCGGATCAGCACTGCAATTCCGAATAATACACCTGCTGAAAAAATTAAAGTTGGCTTTTTCGCAATGTTATCTTTCAGCAGTATGTACAATACAGCCATAGAAAAAAAACCGAAAAGCGGTTCTGAAAGTATTGTCTGTGAATATAAAATATTCGATGGAAAAAATGAAAATATTGCAAGTGAGATAAGAGAATACTTTACATTTAAAAAATTTCTGCTAATACCAAAAAAAATTAACGCAGTAAATACGTCAATTACAGACTGAACAAGTCTTACATAAAACTGTCCTTCTCCTGCTATAAAAAAAACTGCAGATAAAAATGCCGGATATCCTATACCGACATATGCAGTCGGTTTTCCGTTGAGCGAATATTCTCCTTCAAGCAGACTGAAAGCAAGCGCATGATAATCCAGACTGTCCGACCTCAGTGTCGGATCGGTGGTAAACAGCAAAATAATTCTAATTAAAAAAGATAAACCGAGCAGTAATATCAGAATGGCTTTTTCATTTTTCATTAATTTTTTATTTATTCCGCTCATTGGGATAAAGGATTAAGGATTATGGAATGTTTTCCTGACCTGAGCTCCCGTCACTTTTAGATAATAAATTCAGCTTCATTCTACCAGCAATCTTTTCTGCATCTGTATCAGCATCCGAAATCAGACTTTCAATTATTCTCTTCTGTCTTTCAGCGGAATGGTTCTGCGATAATTTTTCTTTACCTTCGATCGAATTTATAACAATCTCAAAAACAACTATGCCTTTCAGAAGTCCTTCGAGATATTCAGGTTTCAGATTATCCATTGAATATTTTTTCTTTTCAGGTTCAAACATCTCAACAAGCTCTCTGACTGCATTAATTTTCCTGTCCCTGTCTTCGAATATTTTTATATCACCGTATACATGCACCGACAGATAATTCCATGTGGGTACAGCCTGATCGGTTTCATACCATAAAGGCGAAATATACTTATGAGGACCGGGAAATATTACAAGAACTTCACCGGAGAGATCTTTCCACTGCCGGTTTGCTTTTGCAATATGGCAAATAAGTGTTCCCTTTGAGCCTTCATTCCTCTTAAGCATAAACGGAATGTGTGTGCCGGTAAGCTTTTTTTCATTTTGCGAAACAAGTATCCCGAAGCTGTTGGATTCAATAAAATCAAACACATCATCTTCTTTCATTAAATTATGTTTCGGGATATACATACTAAGAAATTATTTTATGTTTTCTTTGAGACCATAGTAATGCCTGTGCCTTCTTTATTATCGGTATGAACATCAAGCCACATAAATATCAGGACAAACCAAAGAGTAAATAAATAATAGAACGGAAGAAGCAATATCAGAAATTTTGATATGCCTGCAATGAGTATCGGATATTTGATCCCGAATCGCCAGGAAATTGTTCCGTATTTTCCGTAAGTATAATCAAAAGAGTGTACTTCCATTCCGGCGTCATTAATTTTTTCAGTAATGTCATCTTTTGAATATCCGATCCTTGCATGCTCTTCTATAAAACTATCGTCATCATCAGAATGCGCATCGCTTCCGCCTAGATTGGAAGGAGTATTTACCAAAAGCATGCCGCCTTTTTTCAAAGCTCTTGAAAAATTTTTAAATACAAGTTCATCTTCAACAATATGCTCCATCACATCTACGCACAGTATAAAATCAAACTGCATATTGTAATCTATTTTGGTAAGGTCGCCGATCTCGAATCTCACGTTTTTAAATCCACATTTAGTAAAGAATTTCTTACAGTCATCCACCTGATCCTCTTTTACATCAATGGCAAGAATATCCGAATCCGGAAAACGCTTTGCTAGAAAGTAAGTGTATTGACCGAATCCCATTCCCGCGTCAAAAACATTCATGACCTTATTCTTCGGGTATAATTCACGTATCTTTTTTCTTACATGCCATGATCTGAGGAACATCAGATCGAGAAGCCAATAAAATATTTTCCTGAAGAATGTATTATCTGATACTATATCGCCGAATACTTTTTTAACCGGATCGTATTTCAAATTTTACTTAATGTTAAATTTTTTGAATAATAAATTACTGTTTCACTTTCCGTAAAGCTCTTCTATTGTTTCAGTCATTCTTTCCCATTCATATTTTTTCTTTTCTTCGCGGGCGCCTTCTGTAAATTTTTTCTCAAGATCCTCATTATAAAATTTTATTACAGCATCCGCTATCTGATCAGGATTTTCTGGTGCGACTAAAAACCCGGTTTTGCCGTCCAGTACTGATTCTGATAAACCGCCGACATCAGTTGCGATCACTGGTTTGTCATAATAGTAGGCTATCTGAGTGATGCCGCTTTGGGTAGCGTCAATATATGGAAGCACTACTGTGTCAGCAGCGCAGAAAAAATATTTTACCTTTTCATTCGGGATGTAGTCGGATACTACGTGTATGCTGTTTTCAAGTCCAAGTCTGTTTATATGGTCGCGAGTGATCTTTTCATCTTCATAAAATTCTCCGACTATCAGTAAAGTAACATCAATGGATTTTAAAATTACGGGCATAGCGTCTATTAAATATTTCAATCCTTTATATTTTCTGATGTATCCGAAAAAGAGTATTACTTTTTTTCCTTTCAGATCGATCCCAAAATCTAATTTGATTTTTTCAAGCGCTTCTTTCTTTCCGACAGGTTCTCCAAAAATATTATAGATCGGATGCGGCGTATATCTGTATGGTTTCCCTTTTACAAACTTTTTCAGATCTTCCTCGACGCTCTTAGAATGTATGATAAAATAATCGCCGACTTTAAAGATCAGTTTTATAAGAAAATTATCTCCCGGTCTTTTTTCATGCGGGATCACGTTGTCGCAGATAAAAAGAATTTTCGCTCCGGTTTTTTTTTTTACATAATTACATATCCGGTAAAACGCCGGAGCGAAAAACGGGATCCAGAATCTTAATATGATTAGATCCGGTTTACGGGCTGCGATCAATTTAGCCGACTTCTGCCAGTTAAACGGATCGATTGAATCTATGATATTCGTATTAGCAATATTCTTATTAAGAATATTATTACCGCTTGTATCCTTCTGAGTCTTTCCCGGAAACAAGAATTCAGGATACTGTCTTTTAAATGAAAAGATCTCAACATCGTGATCTATAGAAAGATAATTAGCAAGAATGGCATTAAGCTGCGCCATTGCGCCTCTGAGCGGGAATGCCGTTCCGACAATAATTATCTTCATTTCAGAAAAATTTTTAGCAAAAATAATTTAATTTGGTTTTAATAACTAAGCAAAAATCCGAAAATTAATACAAAGATAATTTTCAATAGGAGTATCTTTCAATTTAAATTACTAATTTATCGCAGTATGAATGATAACAATCTCGATAAATTAATTTACAAAAAACTTTCCCGCAGAGAGCTTTTAAAATCTACCGGCAGGTCTGCAGCAATCATGGCAGCATGTGCTGTATTCCCTTCCGGATTTCTCGACTTGTTAAACAGCCGTCCGATACTTTTAAATACTGTATCTGCAAATCCGGACACACCAATTACTTTTAAACCGATCATGCCGTCGATAGAAGATAAGCTTATACTTCCTGAAGGATTTGAATATAATATAATCAGAAAATGGGGTGATAATATTTCGGATGATACTCCATACGGTTTTAATAATGATTATGTCGCTTTTATGTCAATAGATTACCCTGAAGGCGGAAATAATTCTGAAGACGGACTGCTGATTGTAAATCACGAATATCCGTCTCCTCTTTTTATAAATAAATATTCGGATGAAGATTTTAAGAATGGAAGGATTAAAACCCAAGAAGAAACGGACAGGGAAAGAAAATTAACTGGGATAAATATTTTCAGGGTAAAGAAAGCTGACGGTAAGTGGGAATTTACGGATGACATGAATTTAAACAGAAGTATAAACGCGATGACTCCCATAAAACTTTCCGGGAAAGCTGCCGGCGCGGAAGAATTAAAATTCAAAGATTATGCAGACGGAACTTTAGCAAACTGCAGCGGTGGTATTACTCCCTGGGGAACCGTGCTGAGCGGAGAAGAAAATTTCCAGGATCATTATGCTTCTGATAATGTATGGGAATACAGATGGAATGACACAAATAAGGATTTCATAATCGAGCATTACGGCTGGGTTGTCGAAGTCGATCCGTTTGATAAAAATTCCATTCCCAAAAAGCGTACTTCTCTCGGAAGATTCAGACATGAAAATGTTGCTGTAGGAATTTCCAAAAACGGAAAGGTCGTTGCTTACATGGGAGATGATAAAGTAAATGAGTGTGTGTATAAATTTATTAGTAAAAATAATTATGATAGGGAAAACAGAAAAAAGAATGAAGATATTCTTGATGAAGGTGATTTATATGTTGCGGATTTTTTGAATAATAAGTGGCAGCTTCTTGATTTTGAAAAAAGTAATGAGCTGAAAAATAATTTCCGTTCTCAGGCTGATGTTCTTGTCAATTGTGACAAAGCTTCTAAAATAGCGGGCGGAACAGAATGCAACCGTCCGGAAGATATTGAAATTAATCCTGCAGATAATTCTCTTTTCATTTCTTTCACAAACAATTCCGGTAAGAAAGATTATTTCGGAAGTATTGTCAGAATAGTTGAGAATGACAATAATTTTGAAAGTCTGAGTTTTGAGTGGGAAGTTTTTGCAAAAGGCGGAGCTGATACGGGATTTTCATGTCCTGATAATCTTACATTCGATAATGACGGAAATCTCTGGGTGCTTTGCGATATTTCTACAACTAAATTAAATAAAGACATTCAAAAACCGTTCAAGAATAATTCACTTTTTATGATTCCGGTATCCGGTGAGAATAAGGGAAAAGCATTTTTATTTGCATCCGGTCCAGTAGAGTGTGAAATGTGTGGGGGTGCTTTCACGCCTGACGGATCTACAATGTTCATTTCTGTTCAGCATCCGGGTGAAGGAACCGTCGATTATGACAATCCGACAAGCCGCTGGCCAATGTACGGAGACGATATTCCGAGACCGGCATTAGTTGCGGTTACCGGATTTAAAAAGTAATCTTATAATTAACTTAGTCAGGAAAATTATACCTGTTAAATTTTACAAAAAAAGCCCGGCAATTAAACCGGGCTTTTATTTTTTTTTAATTTATTAGTTTGATGTCAGTGTAACTTTCAGATTGAGCATTCTATGCCCCGTATTTTTTAAAGTGATCTCATTAGCCTTTATTCCGCTCGCCGAACAGCTTAAAGATTTTTCTTTATCAGAAAATCCTGAATAAATCTGTAGATCCCTGCATACCGTATTTTTTGAATTATCTCCGTCTTCTGAATTTTCCACTCTCAGTGAATGGAATTCTTTTAGATCAATATCATAATTATAAATCGTATGGGATTTAAACGGTTTAAGTTTTATAAACACTTCTACAGTGCCGTTATGCTTTGATACCGGATTCTGAACATTCTTTGAAACGGAAGATGCATCCGGACCAGATGTTACATAGTCACTGCACCCGTATATTACTGCTAATATTGAAACTAACAACGCTGCTGTTACTGATTTTAAGGTTTTCATAATTTTTATTTTTTTAATTTTTAATATATTAGTTAATGGGTATAACTGTTTTTCATTCGCCTGCGACAATTCCTGACACTTTAATCTTTATTCCGCTTACATTTTTCAGCTTAAGATCTATGAAGCTGCATTTCTCCAGTAGTATAGTTTTGCAGCGGATGTTCATTCCGTCTGAGTTTGATATTTCAATATCATTTTCTGAATTTAAATAGAGAGCGAATATGCCATACGGTTGCATTTCCTGTAGGTCAAGAATTTCATTTGAATTTAGCAGAGTGTCAAATTTAACAATATTGTTAAAATTATTTCCGTTGTTAGATTCAAGAGTTCTGTTGTTACTCATTGTCACTTTTCCAAAGTGTAAATTCATCTCAAGCATTATTGTGCTGGCTCTTTTCGTGACTGATTCTTTTTGTCCGGCTGATACTATTTTTCTTTCAGTTTCGTTTGTAACAGAATTATCACATCCCGAAACCAGTGTCAGTAGTATTACTGTCATCAGTGTTAATTTTTTTTTCATAAAGTTTATCATTTTAATTTTCTCCTTTTGGTTTTAAAATCCCGGAGCGGTGCTGACCGATCCGGGATGTGATTAGTTAAATTATTTTATTAAGTTCATTTGTTTGGTTTCAGAGAATCCGTTGGAATTAATTCTTAGGAAGTAAACGCCGCTTGTGAAATTACCGGCATTCCAGTTAAAAGAATGTGCTCCTGCCTGAAGATTCTGATTTACAAGTGTTGCAACTTCTCTTCCGGTGATATCATATATAGCAAGCTTTACAGGTGATTCAGATGAAAGATTGAAACTAATAGTAGTGGAAGGATTGAATGGATTTGGGTAGTTCTGATTCAATACTATATCCTTTCTTGAAACCGACAGCTGTGAATTCTTTTTTAATCCATCAGGATTCAAAGGTGATTTTACAGTAAGGAATTTATCAATATTTGATTCAATTATCGTTAGATCTTCCAGATCAACAAATTCATCTCCGTTAAGATCTGTAGCTGCATAACCTGTTGTGAAATTCCATACATCATTTTCAATTAATGAGTAATCTTCAAGATCAATGAAACCGTCCTGATTTACATCACCGCTATGCATTACGGTTCTCTTTCCTGCATTGAAAGAATTATTCCCGTATGTATTTCCGGCTACTGTAAAATTCATTTCATTTGACTGATCTTCATATACTCTTACCGGTGTGGCACTCCATATTTCCAGACTGTTTCTATGTTTAATTACAATATAGCAGTCAGTGTATCCGTTAGCTGTGTTTGCAGGTAATCTAAATCTGAAATTTCCTTCCATGGTGCTTTTTTCAATTTCGCCCGTAGCTGAAGAAAATACATCTTCCGGATTTTTTTCTGTTCTCATTTCAGCAGTAAATGTATCATTTGTTTTTGAGAAAGCTGTAGCAGCATCATACAATCCCTGTGTTCCTACAGTAATTTTGACATCTGTATAAGGATAGATCGGCTGTGAATTTGCTTTACTTACCTGCATTATAAAGAACGCAGTGAATATGAATAAGGCTTTTAAGATCTGTGAAACTTTTGCTGCTCTGTTTTTTAAGTTTTGCGTTTTCATTTTTTAGCTCCTTTGTTTTTAAATTTAATAATTATTTTTTTCTTGTGACACCGTAAATGTTTCCGAAAGCGTAAGTTCTGGTTTTTCCGATATTTTCAATTGTAATATCGTCCAGTCCAAAACCGTTGTAACCTTCCCAGTTACATCCTACATCTGAATCAATTGTAGTCGAAGTAATTCTCAGCTGATCCGGATCACAGTTTTTTAATGAGATGATCCTGAATGTTTGGAGATTTGCTCCATCACTCTTCAGAGTATAAGAGTCACCCGGATTCAATTTTACCGACAGGTTGACTGAAGATAATTTCTGTTCCGGGAAATTTTTATTGATCAGTCCGGATAAATTATTATTGCTGCTGAATTCTCCGGGTGTTACTGAATTTTCACTGCATCCCGTGATTATGATTAATCCTAAGACTGCAATTGCTGCGGCGGTGTTTCTGATTGTTTTCATTTTTGTTTTTTTAAGTTTATAAAATATCTGATAGATCAGATTTAAATTAGAAGTGGATCAGGTAAAACCCGGGTTAAAAATTTTCATTTTCTCCTTTCATTTTATTTTAAAGAACTGATACAAAATTATGGGAAATGAACTGTTGAAAGAATAAATGCGAATACATTTAAATCACGGGCGGATACTTTATATAAATAGGGGTTTATAAGCAGGGGTATAAAAAAGAATCAGGATAAATCCGGGGGGATTTACCCTGTTTAGTTTAATTATAAGTTTTAATTGATGTTTATTTCAGATTCAGAGAACTGCGCGGTTTTCGATCGCGAATGTCAAAAGACTGTGAGACCCTTTAAGTCCGAGTTTATTGCTGATATTGGTGCGGTGATTTTCAACAGTCTTTATACTGATGAAAAGTTCTTCGGCAATTTCCTTGCTTGTCATTTTTTGTGAAATGTATTTGAGTATTATCATTTCCGTTTTTGTCAGATTTGAAAGCGCGGGTTTATCTGTTTCAAGACGTTTTATTTTATCTCTTCTGTTAATAAATAAATTTGATACAGCGGGACTGATGTAATATTCTCCATCATAGACTTTATGAATACATTCGAGAATTTCATTGACTGCGCCGTCTTTCAGGACGTAGCCGCTTATACCGAGCTCCATTGCTTCATCAAAAATATCTTCGGATGCATACACTGAAAGAAAAATTACTCTTACTTTAACTTTATTTTTATTAATTTCTTTTAGCACTTCCAGGCCCGTCATTTTAGGCATGTCAATATCCAGCAGCGCAATGTCAGGTTTGAATTCAGAAATAAGCGTAAGTGCTTTCTCTCCGTTTTCAGCTTCCCCGAGGAAATCAATTTCATGATCTTCTATAATGAGATTTTTCAAGCCATTCCTGAATATCGGATGATCATCTGCGAATATTAATTTTATTTTTTCTTTTTCTTTCATGATGTTTTCTGGGTTGGTATAAAAATTTTAACTGCCGTTCCGCTGCCCGGCTCGCTAATTATTTTAAGATCTCCGTTAAGATATTTTACTCTTTCTGAAATACTCGAAAGTCCTATGCCGTATGATTTCCCGAGCTGTTTTTCTTTTTCGTCAAATCCAATACCGTTGTCAATTACGTTGATGAGAATTCCTTCTTCAAGATTCAGAACTTTTACTTCCGCTTTATCCGCTCCCGAATGTTTCATTACATTGTTCAGACATTCCTGTATTATTCTGAAAATTATTATCTCATTCTGCTTGTCCAGTATATCATTAACACTGTGTAATTCGCTTTCTAGTGAAATGTCTGTGGATTTGGAAAAGTCGTTGAGTATGGAATTTATGGCTTTTGTAAATCCGAGTCTTTCCAGCTGATGCGGATGCAGATTATAGGAAATTTCTCTTATATCTTTTAAAGTCTCTGAAGCAAGATCAGATATTTCATTTATGGCTTTTGAAAGATTCTCATTGTCCTCAGGGTTTTTTAAAGCGATCAGCGCTTTATTTTTTGTAAGCAATACATCATGCGCAATCGTGTGATGAAGTTCACCGGCAATTTTTTTTCTTTCTGTTTCCTGAGATTCGATCAGCTTTCTGGAAAACTCTTCCTGATATAATTTCTCTTTATTAATTTTATTGAGTTTTTGTTTATAGGTAAGTCCCGTTGCAGCAAATCCGGCTGCGGCTCCAAGACTTTTGAACCACCATGTTTTCCAGAATGGTGGTGATATGGTGATCTCAAGTGAAGATCCTTTCTCATTCCAGATTCCGTCATTATTTGAACCCTTAACTCTGAATGTATATCTACCCGGATCAAGATTTGTATATGTAGCTTCATGTTTTTTACCGCAGTAGATCCAGTCTTTGTCAAACCCTTCCATCATATATGCATATTGATTTTTTCCCGGATTATTAAATACAAGCGCTGCAAATTCAAATGATAAAACACTTTCCCTGTAAGTGAGATCTAAACTGTCAGTATAAATTGCTGAGCGTTTTAAAAATAAATTACTGTCGTTTATGCTTAATGACTCATTGAAGAGTTTAATATCCGTGATCACAATTTCCGGAATATATTCATTATCGGTGATCTCATCAGGTTTGAAATAATTATAACCGTTCACACCGCCGAAATAAAAAGTCCCGTCTTCTGATCTGAAAAAAGCTCCGTCATTGAATTCATTACTCTGCAGTCCGTCTTCACGATAATATTTTCTGAACTCACCTGTAGTTTTATTGAATTTATTAAGTCCGTTGTTTGTACTTATCCAGATATTTTCGGTATTATCATTAAGCATTCCCTGTACAATATTATTCGAAAGTCCATCCTTTACTGAAAATGTTTTTATATTTTTTCCGGATTTATCAAATCTGCAGATCCCGCTGAACTGCGTTCCAAGCCAAAGTGTATTTTCATCCTCCTCCAGAATTACTTTGATATGCTTATCCGGAATTCCTCCGGAATTTTCTGCTGTGTAAGTGAAGTATTCTACCGTTTGATTTTTTTCATCAAACACATTCACTCCGTTTGTAATTGTACCTGCCCATATTTTACCTGATGAATCGGTTATCATTGTTCTTATCTGATTGCTTGAGATATGAAATTTATCTGAATCTGAATTCGAAAACTTTTCGAATTTTTCAGTTACTTTATTAAATTTCCAAATACCGGAATAGCTTGTCCCACAATAAATATAATTCCTGTTAGTGTCACTTCCCTTCATAAGCGAATAAACATCAGCAGCATTATTTTCCGCGTTTTTAAAGTTGGTCAATTTTTCCGAAACAGGATCATACATATTTAATCCACCTGCATTAGCTCCTATCCAGACTTTTTCATTATCATGAAGGATCGCAAAAACAGATTTTCCCTTAAAGCCCGTTGAATCATCTTTATCTTTAAAACTTTTAGTATGACCTGTTTTTTTATTGATCTTAAATACTCCTGAAAGAAGCGTCCCTACCCAGAGATTATTTTTGTCATCTTCTGCAAAGCACATAATTATGTTTGCTTCATGCCCGTCATCAGAGTCTTTTACGAAAGGAATGTGATAGAATTTTTTCGCACTGCAGTCTGTCCTGCATACGCCTCCGCCTAGCGTACCTGCCCACATTACATTTGAATTATCACAGTAGAGACTGAGTATCGTATCATTGCTGACAGAATATTTATCGGTTTTATTTTGCATGAAATTTTCAGAAACGTCTTTGCTAAGATCAAAATAATAAAGCCCGTTGTTTCTCGTGCCTATCCAGATATTTGTATTCTTGTCCTCGCACATACAGGTTACATGTTCGCTTTTAATTTTTTCGCTGAAATTTCCCCCGAACCTATAATCTTCAAATATTTTTTTATTTACATTAAATTTCTTCAGACCAAGTCTTGTACCGACCCAGATATTATTTTCAGGACCTTCAAAGAAAAACTTTATATCGTTATTTATTAATTTATCGTTAATCTTTCCGGTTAATTCTACACTGCATACATCCGAGCTGATCTGTTTAATAAGTATCAATCCCTTGTCCCTTGTTCCTGCAATAATATTACCTGAGCGGTCTGCATAAATGCACATGATAGAGTTGCTGCTGAAATTACCTGTCATATCTGTTTCTTTACAGAATCTTACGGATGTCATTGTTTTCGAATCAAATTTTATCAGACCGCCTCCGTGAGCAGCTATCCAGATATTCCCAAAATGATCTTCTGACATTCCCGAAATATTATTTGCTTTAGCGGAAGTATTATTATTAAGATTTAAAGGAATATTAATAAATTTTTCCCTGTATTTGTCATACAGTGAAATGAATTCATCATTACACCCTATCCATAAATTATTTTTCAAATCCCGGAGCAGATATTCGATCTGATTATTACTGATACTTTCAGGGTCGGAGATTTCATTTTCAAATATTCTGACAGAGTTACCGTCATACCTGTTAAGACCGTCGTGAGTGCCAAACCACATAAATCCCGTCACATCCTGACAAATGCTGCTTACAAGACTTTGCGACAATCCTTCTTCCGGTGAAATTCTTTCAAATCTCATATGAAGAAATATTTTTCTGAATTATAATCAGTTTTTAATGCCGAGATAAGTAATGAGTTCATTTACAATATTAAGTTTCATATAAAGATAATTTGTTATAAATTTTGCTCTATCGAGATCACGCTGATGATTTAAAATTTGATTTTTGCGGTCTCTGTAACTCACCGGATAAGGACAGCATTCATTATATTTCAGAATCACGCTTTCTTTATACCGGATCGAATCAAGAATATTATCCTCGACAAGATCGAGACAAACCACTTTTTCTCCGATCTCTTCAGCGCAGTATATATAAGCAATTATTCTGTCCTCTATTACATGAGAGGAGATAGAAATATCCGTATTACAGGATATACAGACAGAATCCGGGCAGTTTACCCCGTATCTTGATTCAAGATCCGCCAGATCTGCGCAGATCTTCGGATCTATTTTTTTTTGCGCTGCCAGATAAGTTTCAATATTGTCATCAAGAGAATCTGAAACTAAAAACGAAGTTGTTAAGCTGCTGCTGCTTTGTGAACTTGAAGTGCATCCGCCTATAAACAACAGAGTGAGAGCCGTTAAGCAAACAGATTTTATTAATAAGTATTTTACGGTTTTCATATTGCTTTATCCTTTTTTGATTTTTTAAAATTAGTGTAATTTTTTTTAATTTACAATTTACTGAAAATTGTTGTAAAGAACTAAAAAAAAACCTGTTAAACTTCCGTAAAATAAATAATAATGGTAATAAGGAATTCTACATATACGACATAGGGGCATTTACACTTATCAGTATGTTTGAAGGAAGGAAATGATTTGAAGATATTATTAATACTTGTATAACTGTTTTAATAATTCAGAGGAATTTATAACTGTAGTATGGGCTGATTTTTCTGTTACGGCATTAATGCTTCAGACAATTAAAATCATGAAGCATCTCCGGATTTGTAATCCCGGATAAATCGTTTATTATTTCGCCAGTCTTTTCTGATCTTAACAAAGAGTTCAAGATAGACTTTCTTTCCGAGAAACTTTTCAATTTCCAAACGTGATTTATTTCCAAGTTTCTTAAGGCTGCTGCCGCCTTTTCCTATAATAATTATTTTCTGTGATTCTCTTTCAACAATAATATCAGCATTAATGAAGATCAGGTTTTCGGATCTTTCTTTGAACTCCGTAACATTTACAATTATACTATAAGGTATTTCTTCATGATAATAAGTCAGTATCTTTTCACGGATAATTTCAGACACAAAAAATTTTTCAGGTTTATTAGTAAGTGTATCTTTACTGAAAAAAAATTCTCCTTCGGGTAGAAATTTCAGGATCACATTTTTAAGAGTATCGAGATTTTCAACTTTTGCAGCTGAGACTGGAACGGTATCGTCATATCCGAAATTTTCAGAAATATTTTCCATAACGGGTAAGAGATTAGATTTAGTGATAAGATCCACTTTATTCAGAACAATAATACGTTTTTTATTATGCATTTGATCTTTAAACTCCTCGTCAATTTTTTTTAATTTATCGAGGTTAATTTTGGCAGCATCGATAATATGAATTATGAGGTCAGCTTCTTCGAGAGATGATTTAATTTCCTTCAGCATAAATTTCTGCAGTTCGTATTTCGGTTCGAGAATACCGGGGGTATCAATGAAGACGATCTGATAATTTTCTTCCGTAAGAATTCCGAGGATTCTGTCTCTGGTAGTCTGAACTTTTTTATTGACTACGGAAAGATTATAATTCAGCAGTGCATTAAGCAGGGTGGATTTACCTGCATTCGGAGCGCCGAAGATGGTTACAAAGCCGGATTTTTTTACCAAAACATTATTTGATTATTTTTATTTGATCAGGTGAATTTAAAATTATCTGCGGTTTATTTCTGAACTGGGAAACATTTCCGGTGATTTCAACGCGCTTATTGTTAAAGATGTTCAGATCCCCAAAGAGTTCATATTTACCTGCAAATATAACTCCTGAAAAATCGTTTTTTGGAAATTTGTTACCGAAATTAAGATATGCGACTTTTTCAGATATATGTACACCGGTTACAATATCTATTACAGATACTATTTCTCCGATATGGTTTTTTATTTCCGGTGCAGTTATTCCTTTTAAATTACTTTCATCCGAAGCATCCGAAGAAAATTCATCCTGCTGAAAATTATCCTGTAACTGGTTTTTATTCTGACTCGAAAAGGTTTTTAATTCAATCGACTCATCCTTTCTATTGTCAGAGCAGGAAAATAAAATTACTGTAAAGAACATTACAACAAACAGGAAACCGGAGATTATTTTCATAGTTCAAAATATATTTAATTCATAAATTCATTTCATAATCATAACATCTGTAACCGAAAAAATGTAATCAATAAGTGGATGATATTTATCTAAATCTCTTTAAAATTATTTATCCTGAAATAAATTATATTCCGTTTTGGAAATATTTTATATTGAAAAATTCAGGATAGTAAGAAAAGAACTGTAATTTTATTTGCTGTAATCAGAACCGGATTTATTCTGAGCATCCGTAATAACATTGTTTAAAACAGAATTAAGTTCCGGATTTATATTCACGGCATTAGTAAGGTCTTTAACAGCTCCGGTATAATTTCCATTTTGATAAAGAGTAAGTCCGCTTGACATAAGGGAGACAGCCTGATTCTGATTATTTTCAGTGAATGTATTAAAGTCAGTGATTGCGTTTCCGTAACTTCCCATGGCAGTATATATCTCACCTCTGAAAAGATAAGCATCCAATAAGGTCGGCTGAACAGTCAATGCGCTGTTCAGATCTGAAACAGCATTGGCATAATCATTTTCATTTTTATACACAAGAGCCCGGTACATAAAAGCAGTTCCGAAATTCGGATCGATATCAATAGCTGAAGTAAAATCAGAAACAGCTGATGAATAATTCTGCATTGCTGTAAAAATTCTCCCGCGGATGAGGTAAGCTTCTTTATACTGTGGATTTACCGTAATGGCAGTAGTAGCATCCTGATCTGCAAACTGATATTCCTTTAAGAAAAAATACGCTACAGCTCTGTAATAATTTCCTACAGCGTTCTGAGGATTTGAGTTTAGGTAAGAAGTTAAGTAATTCACAGCATCACTGAAATCACCACCTTCAACAGACCGGATACCTTCATTTAGATACTGGGATGGTTCCTGCTGAGAGAAGGAGCTGCCGTTAAGGATAAAAATACAGAATGAAATAAAAATAATTTTCATAAAGGAGATCTAACTGAGGTCAATATAGTATTTAGAAATTATAAAAAAAAGATTTAATTTGGATTTAGTATTATATATATGGAGCTGAACCTGACAGCTTTCCGCGGAAGGCCGTTAATAATCAGATTGAAATTAAAAGCTGTCAGGTTTTGTATCTGAAACTAAAACTTAATAGTTATCTATCTGCGCTCTTTGCAGTTTACCGGAATAATCAATATATACAGCTTTCCATTCAGTATAAAAATCATAAACAGTCCATCCGCCTTCCCGGTGACCGTTACCGGTTTGCTTTACTCCGCCAAAAGGCATATGAGCTTCCGCACCGATTGTCGCGCCGTTAACATAAGTGATTCCCGCCTTAATATCCCTGATCGCTTTGAATGCATCGTTTACATTCTTTGTAAATATACTTGATGACAATCCGTATTTTGTTCCGTTCAGAATTTTGATTGCATCATCCAGATCATTGCATTTTATTACCGATAACACCGGACCAAAAATCTCTTCCTGCTCAATTCGCATCCCCGGTGTCACATCTGCAAATATCGTCGGTTTATAAAACCATCCTTCCGACAGCTCTTCGTCTGTTGCGAACTCACCTCCGCAGATAAGATTTGCTTTATCTTCTTCAAGACCGATCTTTACATAGTCATGTACTGACTGTCTTTGTGATTCGCTTACACAGGGTCCTACCTGTGATTCAGGTTCATTACCGTATCCGAGTTTAAGTTTATTTACTTTTTCAGTTAGTCTTTTAATAAAATCGTCATATATATCTTTATGAAGAATTAATCTTGATGTCGCAGTACACCTCTGACCGGTCGTTCCGAATGCACCCCATAATACTGCTTCCAACGCAAGTTCTGTATCTGCGTCATCCATAACTATCTGCGCATTCTTTCCTCCGAGTTCAAGCGATACTCTTTTAAGATCTCCTCCGGCAACTTCATTTATCCTTTTTCCTACCAGAGTTGATCCGGTGAAAGAAATCAGATCTACATCGGGATGTGAAATTATTGCTTCTCCGACGATTCTGCCTTTTCCGTGAACAATATTAACGACTCCCGGAATATAATCCTTTCCAAGAACTTCTTTAATTGATGCTTCAATTATTTCGATCAGTGTAGCTGCTGTTTTAGGTGTAAGTTCTGCCGGTTTAAAAACGCAGGTATTTCCGCAAACAAGAGCGGGAAATATTTTCCATGTTGGTATAGCCATCGGAAAATTCCATGGTGTAATAAATCCGCCAACACCTATAGGCACTCTGAAACTCAGGTTCATTTTATTTTGTAATTCACTCGGAGCATTATAACCGAATAACCTTCTACCTTCAGAGGCTGCATAATAAGCAGTATCAATACCTTCCTGAACATCACCTTTTGTTTCTGCAAAAACTTTTCCCATTTCTCTAGTCATTTCAAAAGCAATCTCATCTTTTCTTTCAGACATTCTGTCGCCTACTACTTTTAGTATATCACCGCGCTTTGGCGCAGGTATTAACCGCCATTTCTCAAACGCAGCTTTTGCTGCAGCTACTGCCTCGTCAACATCTTCTTTTGAAGATGAAGGAAAAATTCCTATTAAATCTTCATTCCATTTCGCAGGATTCCTGTTTTCAAATGTATTTCCTTCAGAAGAGTCTTTCCAGACTCCATTAATTAAATTTTTAAATTTCTCCGCCATGTATTAGATTTTCTATTTATGATTATTAATTAATCAATTTAAGTATAATGAATGTTTTTAAAAATTGAATAAATTTTATTTTATTCATTATCTGTTATTTCTCAAATATCAATGTCTATGCAATCCGAATTTTAAATTTAATTAAGGGAGATATTTAAATATATATTTGAATTTCCTGTGTAATTCAATATTTTATTTTTTAAAAATTTAATAAAACTATTTTGAAACGTTCTCAGCTGGAATTTATTCCGGAATATTATGGAAATTACATAAATGAACTTGATGACATTGAACTTTCCGATGCTTTGATAAAATACGGTCCGGAGCTTTTCAGAAATGAATTTTCCGCACTTGAAAAAGCCGGGGACAAAACTTACGCTGAAAACAAATGGACGATCAAACAGATCATTCAGCATATAATTGATTCTGAACGAGTGTTTTTTTACAGAGCATTATGCTTTGCCAGAGGTGACAATACAGTATTGCCTTCTTTTGATGAAAATATTTATGCTGAAATGTCAGGATCGGATGCAAGGGATTTGAATGATCTGATCACTGAATTTAAATCAGTAAGAGAATCGGGTATTTTACTGTATAAAAGTTTTAATAATGAAATGCTTAACAGAACCGGTATTTGTTATAACAAAAAAATTTCCCCCGCGGCAATTGGATTTGTAATTGCAGGTCACACTTTACATCACTTTAATGTAATTAAAGAGAGATACATTCCTCTCGGAGAAAAATCATATGAGCCCAAAATAAGAACTTTTATGATCATGTAATATCTAATTTAAATTTAATACCTGCTGAATTATTGGAGTTATTAATTGAATTAAGTTTACATTTTCTTTAATTTATCTAAAATTCTCCTGATGCTTAGAAAGACAGCCCTTATTTCAGCTTTATTCTTGTTTGCGTATTTTATTCCCTGTGATAATGCAGTTTCCCAGGATAAATGGTGGAAAGAAAAAAAATATAAGAATGAAAACCTTAGGTCTAAATATGATCTCTGTAAAAGAACATTTATAGAAATTGCGTACGGGTTTTCTAATAAAAATATAAATTCCATTAATCAGTATTTCGATGAACAGATCTTTCTTAACATAATATCCACTGATAAAGGTTATTACAGCCCAAATCAAGCGGAAATTATTTTATCTGATTTTATGAACTATTTTAATGTAGTCGAATTTAAGTATATTACTTCCAAACGTTTTAATACATATGCATTTATCAACGGAAAATATTCGTACAGACTGGGTAACGGCAAAAGAATTCTCGATGTAACTATTTCTCTTAAATACCTAAATGATAAATGGATTCTGGATCAGATTAATATTAATTGAATTTACTGGACAGCTGCATGTAAATGAATATTTTTTTTAAATATTATAGTTTTGGAACAGATTAACAAAAAATACAAACAGAGTCTATTTGACAGGCGGTTAAAAATTTTGATTTTAATCGCTTTTTTGTTTATTGTCTGGATCACTGTTTCCAGATATATCACAGATTATATAAAGTCAGAAACCACTAAAAACTGGAATGAAATTTCTACTGAATATAATGATATAAGAATTCAGACCGTCCTGAAGCTATTTAATTCTAACCTGAATGATCTGAAAAATATCTCTGTTAAAATTTCCGCTGATCAGGAAATAGTTAAACTCATTCTTAAAAGCGATTCAAAAAAATTATTCGAATCTCTCTTAGATCTCAAAACCGGAAAAAATACTCATATTGAATTTTATAACTCGCGGCTTGAACCGCTTGCCTTCAAAGGCAGGAAGCTTGATTCGGATATATATTCACTGAACAAGTGTATTAACGGAAATAGATTCGCCGTCTTAAAAGAAATCGGCTTTTATACTTATCTCATTATATATTCTCCTGTCTATGATCCTGAATCCAAAGACCGTATTATAGGCGCTTCGCTGATTGCAGAATTGATAGACATTAAGTATCAGATTGATAATAAGTTTTTTAAAAATACAGGTCTGCTTTATAATATCAATGCAGAAACCGGTGTAAATCCCGAGCTATATACTTCTAATGTCATTTCAGGAAAAATTGATATTATCTCTCCTAATGCTGAGGATTATAATCAGGTCGAACTCAAAGGACTTTCTGATGATGTTATCGGAATTATTCTTATTCCTAAGTATAACGAACTTACACACTTTACCGATATTGAAAATTATTCAGGTAATTTAAATTCTACTTTAATATTTGGTTTTTCGGTGATTTTATTCATTATATTGTACAGGTTTATTACGGTTTTAAATTCTCCAGTATTAAGATTTACTTTGTTTGCCACTCTATTGATTTTTTTAAGATATCTCTGGCTGGAGTTTGGTTTCCCCTCTGCAATTTTTAATTCTGATCTTTTTTCTCCCGGATATTATGCTTCCGTCTTCGGAAATGGAATTGCCAGATCTGTCGGTGAATTATTTGTATCATCATTTATTATTCTTGTTATATCTGTGTTTGCTTTTAATACAATCCTGAAGAATAAAGTAAGATCCGCTGTCAGATCAGTTCCCCTTAATATTCTGAAAATTACCATATCGGTTATTATTTTTTTTCTTCTTATTTACGGTTTTGGAGCGGTAATCCAAAGTGTGGTATTTGATTCCAATCTAAAGTTTTTCGATAATTCCAATATCATACCATCAAGAGAATTGTTCCTGATCCAGCTTGTTATTCTGATCCTGACTTTTTCCCTTTTCCTTTTACTTGTTTCCATTGTAATTCTTTTATTAAGAAGTCTGCTTTTAAATATCTTCGAAAAAAAATCTTTGAAAGGATTTTCTCCTTTTTTAATTCTGTTTGTTCTCTTTTTAATTAATCAGATCCTGACTTTTTATGATGTCAACTTTCATATCAGTTATCTATTCAGAGTAATTATAATAGTTAGTATTTTTCTATTCGGTATTTTTCTCAGCCGGAAATTTGCCGGTATTAAAAAATATAATATTTATTCCCTTAAAAATTTTTCAGTACTGCTGCTGCTCTGTATTATTACTATACCGGGAATTCTGCTCGACAATATTACTTCACAGGAAACAAGATACGTCGAACTCATTGGAAACAAATTAACCGAAAAAGAAGATGATAAAATAAAATTTCTTTTGCTGACCGAACTTTCTGAAATTTCAAACAATAAAAAAATTGAAAGTGATATCAGAAATAAAAATAAACTTAAGGAGCTTGCATTCTCAATCTGGAATGAAAGCAAATTCAGTGAAGAAGATCTGAACACATCCGTAATTATTCTGGATACTAACAGGAATATTCTGAGCGATTTTATGTATAATTCCAGACAAATGAATCAGGACTCAATCATAGCTTTTGCAAACAAAGAGTATTTTATTAAAAGAGAATCTCTAAAGAGTATTCAGGATACGGCTTATATTGATTCTCTGAATACTTCCGAAGACAATGAAGATGAAGATACTACTGAGGATGCTGAAGATGAAACGGAAATGTCCGATGAAAGCTTTATTGAAGATCTTAATAACCTTTTCATAACAGACAAAATTCTCATTCTTAATAACAATGTTGAAAAATATTTTCTCGGAATTGTACCGGTAGAAAGAGTGGATCTCCGTAATACCGTATTTGAAACTAATCTCGGATATTTACTTGTGGCTATTCAATATGAATCAAAAAATCTTCTTCAGCAGTCTTCCGTTCAGCTTTTTAAAACCTATTCGCGCAATAATCTTTTTGACAAACTAATCTCAGAACCTGTTATTACGGAATATGTGAATGGTGAAATTTTAAACTCCACCAGCCGTGATCTTACAAAATCAAATACACTTTCACTTAACGCATTCAGAGAAGCTATAAAATTTAAAGATGTTAAATCAGACTGGCGATATGAAATTATTAATAATGAAAAATACAGATCCTTTTATATTCTTGATCAGAACAAAGACAAATCTGTTAGTGAAAAAATCTATTCCGTAAGTCTGACAAGAAACGATTTTAAACTTACTGTTTTTTTCTATTTGAAATTTATGCTATTTGCCTTTCTGATATATATGGTTGTACTGGTTGTGAAATTGTTTCAGATGGTTTTTAAACTAAAAGAACTAAAACTGAATTTCCGGGAAAAATTATTTATTTCTTTTTTCTTTGTTTCAGTTATTCCTATTGTTCTGCTTGCTATTTATACAAGAAGCTTCATAAAGGAAAAATATGACGTTAATTTTCAGAATCAGATTATTTCTGATCTTAATCTCGTTTCCCAAAGTCTGAAAAACCTAAACCTGAGTCAGAATAATAAGGATACACTTACTTCTCCGGGTAAAAAATTATTTACCGGTAATCTCTTTCAGTCGGATAAGAATTTTAACCTGTATATAAATACAGATCTGATATCCACTACTAATGAAGAATTGTATAAATCAGATATTCTTGATTCGAGAGTTGACGCCGAAGCCTTTTATAATATCAACTTCATGAGAAAAGATTTTTTCATTAAAAATGAAGAGATAGGAGCATATTCATTTATTGTTGGCTATAAACCGTTTCTAGATCAGAAAAATAATTTTGTCGGGATAATGTCTTCTCAGACTTTGTATAAGCAGAATGAACTCAGCGAAGAACTTACGGAAATTCTTACTTTCATATTCGGTATCTATTTGATTGTAGTCATTATACTTCTGATCTTTGTTTCCATTATGACAGACAGGTTTTCTCAGCCTATTCTTAAACTCAAAAATGCAACGGAAAGAATTTCCAAGGGCGAAAGTAATGTAGCGATAGATATTAAAAGAAAAGATGAGATCGGAAATCTTGTTGACTCCTTCAATATTATGTCACGTGAACTAGAATCTTCAAAGGTAAAACTGAAAAGAGCTGAAAGAGAAGCTGCCTGGAGAGACATTGCAAGACGCGTTGCGCATGAAATAAAAAATCCGCTTACTCCTATGAAACTATCCATTCAGCATCTTTTTGAAGTTCATGAATCCAAATCAAATGAAGAATTTTCCGAAGTGCTGAAAAAAACAAGAGACATCATAATAAATGAAATAGATAAGTTGAATAAAATCGCTACTGAATTCTCAAACTTTGCAAAACTTCCCGGTAAAAACTATACTGAAACTGATCTTAATGAAATTATCCGTGAAGTCGTTTCGCTTTATAAACTGTCTCCGAATATTGACTTCGTTGAAAATCTTGATGATAATATCGGACTGATCTCTGCTGACAGACAGGAGCTGAATAGAGTATTTCAGAATCTTGTTAAAAATTCAGTTCAGTCTATAGGTGACCGAGGTATAATTGAGATCTCAACAAGAGGCAACGGCGAATATATTATAGCGGAAGTCAAAGATAACGGCTGCGGTATAGATCCATCCATTATGAAAAATCTCTTTGATCCGAATTTCTCTACTAAAACTACCGGTATGGGACTTGGTCTTTCAATTTCAAAAAAATCTCTCGATGATATGAAAGCTGAAATTAATTTCGAAAGCTCTCCAAATGAAGGCACAAAGGTAATTCTGAAATTTGCCAAGTTTAATTCAAATAACAGTGGGAATTAAATTGATTAACTATCTCTATTACTTTTCTGTTTTTGTTTTGTCTGTAATTATCAGCGGCTCATGCGCAAATCAGCTTCCGCCGGAAGGAGGAAAAAATGATACAGATCCGCCGGAATTAAATTATATATTTCCGCGGCCAAACTCTACCGGTGTAAAAGGAAATAAAATTATTATTAAATTTAATGAATACGTTGACAGGAGAAGCTTTGAGGAATCTTTTTTCATCTCCCCGCTGCCCGCGAAAGGTTTTATATTTGAGTGGAGCGGGAAAGAAGTCGAGATCGTTTTCAATGATAATTTTGAAAGAGAAAGAACATATGTAATTATTATCGGAAAAGATCTTCGTGACGTAAGAGGAGGCAACAATTTGTCAGAGCCCTTCGGGTTTGCATTTTCTACAGGTAATAAACTTGATATGGGTAATATATACGGAAAAGTTTTTTCGGATAATTATGACAGGGTGAAAGTGCTGCTGTATCATATTAAAGATACCTCAGATTACTTTCCAGATCCCACAGTTAAAATTCCCGGCTATGTTACACAGGTAACTGCGGATGGAAATTATACATTTACAAATTTACCAAACGGAAAATTCAGACTTTATGCAGTCACTGATGAAGACCGGAATAATGTTTATGATCGCGGAATTGATAATGTTGCTATGCTTCCGGATGATCCTGTTCTGACAGGTGACAGCATTTCCGTCAGCGGTCTGAATTTCGCTTTAAAGATTCCCGATACGGATATCAGGAGTGTTGATTTTCTTAACAGTCTTAAACCTGATTCGGCAGGAAATGTATTCACAAACTCTTCAAAAGATATTAATCTGATCACTCCTTTTCACAAATTTTATTTTTATTTCGAAAATAAATTCCCTGATAAAATATCCGTTGTTGAAAATTTTATACTTACCGATACATCTTCAGGAAAAATTTATACACCGGTTTTTAACTGGGTCAGTGATTCACTGCTTGAGGTATTTTCTTCCGAACAGTTTGAATATAATTCAGTTATTTTTGTCGGATTTAATGTTTCACCTTCTGAAAAGTATCGTGAGTATTTTAAGATTTATGAAAGAGAAAAATTCGGAAAGATATCGGGTAAATTTCTTAATGCAGGAACAGGCGCACCTGTAATACTAAAGCTCTACAACCTTTCAGACCGGGGAATCCAATACACTTCCATTATTTCAGATACATCCGCTTTTACAATCGGAAATATTATTGAAGGAAAATATATGTTGTTTGCTTTTCGTGATGAAGATTCCGGAGGTTCATTTGATCCGGGTATTGTATATCCATTTAAAGCTCCGGAAAGATTCCTTATTTATGATAAAGATTTTGAGATCAAAGGTAACAGCAGTATTGAAAATATTATTCTGGATTTTTAAAGATTAATGCTATGCGAATAATCCATCAGATTTTTTTCTTATTCATAAGGGATCCGATCCTGAAAAAAAGATTGTAAAGTATTAATTCCGGTATAACGTTTTTTTCTATATCCGTGATCGCATCCTCTATAGCACTTATAATCCTGTAATTATCCGAATTGTATTTTCCGGCAAAACTTGTTAACCTTTCTGTCTTATCTCTGTTTATAATGAGGTCTCCGTTCCCATTGCTGATGTTAATTATATCCCTGAACCAGATAATCAGAAATACTAGAAAATTTTTTATTCTCGCTTTATCTTTTTTTCCGATTATAAAATCAATGTTGTTCCCGAGTTTCAGGCTGTGTCCCGACAGCATTGAAACCAGCGTGTCAATGACTTTCTCTCTGAGTTCCAAAAAATTATTATTCAGCAGCTGATTGCATTTCGAAATACTTCCTTCTGAAATTCCGGCAATAAAAGATGCATTCTCATCTGTAATGGCGCTGTTCTTTTGTTTAATATACGCTATGATCTTATTATTGGGAATTACATCAAATCTGATATTCTGACATCGGCCGACAATAGTCGGGAGAAGTGAATTTAATCTCGAAGTGGTAAGTATAATCACGGAATCTTTCGGCGGCTCTTCCAGAATTTTCAATAATGAATTTGCGCTTTGAGTGTTCATCATTTCACACCTTGATATCAGGAATACTTTTTTCTTTCCAGATCTCCCTGTCATATAAATTTCTTTCTTCAGTTGTCTGATACTCGAGATCCTTATATCATTCGCTTTGGGAATCGACACAGTATGGTACTTATCAACCGCTTTCAATTCTATTTGGGCGAGATAATTTTCGAAATCCTCTTTATCCAGTTTTTCCAGCGGATTTGAATCGTCATCCGAATCATTTTTTCCTGCCGGCAGCGCGGTTACAAATCTCAGCATCTGCGACTTAAGTGAGTCAATCTCAATACAGCTTTTGCAATTATCGCACGCCTCTGATTCGTTCAAAGGACTGTCACAGTTCAATAGTTTAGCAAACTCAACCGCAGCCGCATCTTTGCCTGTACCTTCATTTCCGTAAAAAATATAAGCGTGAGACAGCTTACCGTTTTTAAAAAAATTCTTAAGGATCTCTTTAACTCTTTGCTGTCCTATTATATTTGACCACATATTAAAAAGTATTTCCTATTCCGAATTGAAAATTATATTTGTCACTGAAGTTACTTCCATTTCCGAAAATCCAGTTTGAACCGCCGACCGGACCGGGCTGTGGATCGTAGATCTTAAATCCGACGTCAAATCTTATTGCGCCGATAATTGTGTAATATCTGATGCCTGCACCAGAAGCAACAGCGATTTCATTCAGTTTAAATTTTCCGATCTCAGACCAGACATTACCATAATCTACAAAAGTCGCGAATCCAAGATCCCTGAGATATAAATTCTCTGCTGTAAGAAATGGTTTGATCCTGTACTCGACAGTATTCTCAAAAGTAAAATTTCCACCGAGCTCTTTATTCGGTACTATGCCCAGCTGCTTTGCTCCCCATCCTCTGATGCTTGAACTTCCTCCTCCGAAATATCTTGTATCTCTCGGGACCCTGTCTTCGGAAAATTCCTGTCCCATAAAAGTAAATGAATTCTCTCCGTATTCTATTATGATACCTGCCAGAAATTTGAAAGCAAGCGCAGACGGAACATTTACTTCGCGGTTACTCAGATTTAAATATGCTGAACTAAGATTTGTAAATTTAAAATAACTGAAAGTGGATGTATTGAAAATTCTTCTGATTATACCTGATAAAAGTCCGCTCTCTTCAAATTCATATGACTGATAACTTCCTCCCGACGGAAAGATTATGCTGTTGACAGAATTATGAATTGCAGTAAATCCTATCTTTGAGATAAACTCATTGTAATCAAATTTTCCAAGGACGAGTTCGCTTCCTTCGATCGTGAGATCCTCATCTACTACTATTCTGGAATTATCCAGATCCCATCTGGCTTGAAGACTGTTTATATATGTGTGTTTAGGAAGTTCATAAGTAACGCCGAATGAGTTTTTAAGTCTGCCTATATTTATACTTTTTTCGAGAACATATTCATATCCGATATTCCAGTTTCCTGTTATAAAACGGTTACCGAAAAGAAACGGCTGGTAAACTGAATTCACTATGTCAAACCTGTTGTTTTCAAGTGAATTAAAATAGACTCTCGCGCTGGTTGTCAGCACTCTTCCGCCTCCCAGAAAATTTCTGTCACTGAATGACAAACCTGTTCCGACATAAAAAAAATTCTGAAAATAATAACCGAAAACTTCAGGAGTAATATCATATTTTTTTCCAACGACAGCATTTATGATCAAATTTATTTTACCTGAAGTACTGTTAATGGAGTCAATATTGATCCTCGGATTTTCCAGAATTGAAAACTTTGAAAGCTTGGATTCGCTTTCAATGATCTTGCTTTTATCATAGACCTGACCTTCACTGTAAGTCAACTCTCTTCTAATATCTTCTTCCGTTACATTGTATTTATAATTTGTAAATTTAATCAGCGTTTTTCCGAAATTATATTTTCTTTGCGGATCAAATTTAATTATTACATCCACTTTGTTTAGAAGGTCATCCTTATTAGTTTCATACTTTAGTATTTCCGGAAAACCTGATGTTGCTGTAGCATATCCATTGTTGAATAAAATTTCCATGATCCTTTGTAATTCAAGGTTTACAGTATCTTTGGAATAATATTTTCCTTTAACTATGAAAGCTCTTTTTTCATTAAATATCAGAGATTTTACAGATGAATCTATACTGTCTAATCCTTTATACTCTATTATGTTATACCTGAATCTTTCGTTTTCTTTTACAATGAAATTTTCAATCGCTTCCTTATCCTCTCTTATGACCTGCAGATTTGTATCGATCACTGCATTAAAGAATCCGTTATCGAAATAAAACTTTTTAATTCTTTCCACATCCAGCAGATATGTGTTCATATCAAAAATATCTCCGGTCTTAGATGAGAGGAGGCTTATGATAGTGCTTTCTTCAAATGCATAACTGTTTTCAAATTTGATATTAATTTCATCAATCTCATAGACACCTTCAACAGGCGTCACTTCCTGACAATAAGAAAAATGGTAACAAAAAAATGTAATTCCCGAAATGAGCAATAATTTTAAAAAAAATCTCATCGGCAAAGATTAAATAAAAAAACCCAATAATTCGCATCATTGGGTCTTAAAAAATTATGAATTGACTTAAAAATCCTTAGCTTCTTCATCGTAAAAAAAGTCTTCGTCCGTTGGATAATCAAGCCATATCTCTTCTATACTTTCAAATGGCTCTTCTGTATCTTCAAGATCATTCAGATTATTTATTACTTCATTTGGAGCACCTGATCTGATAGCGTAATCTATCAGCTCAAATTTGTTTGCCGGCCACGGCGCATCATCCAGATAAGATGCCAGTTCTAATGTCCATACCATATTATTATTTTACCTCCTGATATTTTAATTTATTAATTTAAATGTTTCTATGGTTAAAAATTTTTAATCTCTGAGTCTGGGATCCAGCGCATCCCTTAATCCTTCACCTATTAGATTATAAGTTACTACTGCTATAAAGATCATCATACCGGGAAATATCGCCAGCCACCATGCATTAGAAGCTCCTCTTGCTTCATTCAGCAGTGAACCCCAGGTTACTATCGTAGCGCTTACACCGAATCCGAGAAAGCTTAACCCCGCCTCGGTCAGAATTGCTCCTGCAATTGCAAATGCTCCTGATACAAGTACAGGCGCAATTGCATTTGGAATTACATGTCTGAAAATGATCTGTCTGTTCGGCAAACCTATTGAACTTGCAGCCGTAATATATTCCATACTTCTTACTTTTAAAACTTCTCCTCTGATCAGCTTTGCATCTCCCGTCCAAGATGTAATGCCGATAGCTGCCATAATATACCAGATACTCGATCCGTAAATCGCGACTATAGTAATAATGAGAAAGAATACAGGAAGAGTTACCATGATCTCTACAAACCTCATAATGATCAAATCCACTTTGCCTCCGTAAAATCCTGCAAGAGAACCCATTACAATTCCGATTAAGAGAGCGATTCCGGCAGCAACAAATCCCACAGAAAGCGAGACCCTCGACCCGTGTATTAGTCCAGCCAGTAAATCTCTGCCGATCGCATCTGTACCGAGATAATGATCGCCTCCTGGAGATCTCAGATTATTGGCTAGGTCTATTTCATTGGGACCGTAAGGGACAGGAGTCCAAAGTACACTTTCGAGTTTATTCTGGTTGTCAAGTTCCTTCCAGTTAACATTTATCATTCCTGATTCCCACTTGCTGATACCTATATCATTCAGATAATCTTTTATAACAGGAAAATACGTTTCACCATTATAGACTGCATAAAGAGGTTTGCTGTTTGCAAGAAAATCCGCCGTTATTGCAATCGTTATCAATATAATAACTATATACATTGATATCATTGCCAGCTTATTTTTTTTATACTGATGCTTTACCAGCGACCAGTAAGAAACGCCGACTTCTTTCTGAGACTCAAGCTGCGATTTGTTTAAGCCGTTTCCGGTCGCAACGCCGTTTTCCGTATTAACTGATATTTCTTTTTGATCTGTTTTCTTCATGCTGCTTTTTTAGTAAATGCAATTCTGGGATCTACAAACGAATATAATATGTCAACCAGTAACATACCAACAACTGTCAGTACTGATACAAGAACAAGTTCAGCCATTATCAGAGGATAATCCCTGTCTAATATCGCCTGAAATGCAAGCTGACCTATACCGGGAATTGAAAAGATAGTTTCGATAATAACGCTTCCGCCAATCATTGCCGGAAGTAATCCGCCTACCAAAGTAATTATCGGTATCAGTGAATTTCTTAATGCGTGTTTCATAATGATTTTTCTTTCTGAAAGCCCTTTTGCTTTTGCAGTCCTTATATAATCCTGTCTTATGACTTCAAGCATTGAGCTTCTCATCTGTCTTGAAAGAAAGGCAAAACTTGTCAGACTCGAAATTGTAACCGGAAGGAAAAGATGCATAAATCTGTCTTTTATCTGACCAAGGAAACTCAGCGAATCAAAGTTTTCCGACCTTATTCCAGCAGTCGGAAATATTTTTATGTATTCGATATTGCATAGAAATACTATCGCAAGCGTAGCCACCCAGAAATTTGGCAGGGAATAAAGTACAAACAAAAGTACTGTAGTCGTCCTGTCAAGTAGTGAATACTGCCTTGCAGCGCTATAAATTCCTATTGGAATTGCAATTGTATATATCAGTAAAAATGAAAGCAGACTGATGGTAATCGTAACAGGCAACCTCTCAAGAATCTTATCAATAACAGGTCTGTCATCTTTGAAAGAATTCCCAAAATCGCCCTGGAGCATATTTCCTATCCAGATAAAATACTGAACATACAACGGCTTATCGAGTCCAAACTTCTTTTTATAAAATTCCTTTGCCTGCTCATTCATCATATTTTTTGAATCCGTCTTCTGCGCTTCCTGAGTCTGTCCGATTTTCATTTCGGTCGGATCTCCGGGGGCAAGTCTGCAGACAAGAAATGTTATCATGGTTATAATGATAAGAGTCGGAATAAAAAGTAAAATTCTTCTGATTACATATTCTGTCATTTTTATAAATTAGTATTTATAGATACTCACGCTGTTCGTATAATACGGACAGCGTGTGTTTTATTAATTTTGATATCTCTGAGCATTTGCCGGTGTCCACCATTCATTGAGTAAAGGTGAATCAGGATAAGCATACCATCTAGTGTTTTTAAATCTGTCGCTGTAAATAAATCTGGAAGGCTCTGTCCAGAGAAATGTAGTAGGCTGATCATCATATATTATCTGCTGCCATTTTTTCAGGATCTCCATTCTTTTTGTATCATCAAACTCCATTCTGTTTTGCTCTATCAGTTTGTCACTTTCAGGATTTTTATAACTGATAAAATTACTCCCTTCGCCTTCGGACTGGGTGGAATGCCATATCTGATAGGGATCTTCCGGCGTTACGGACAGCTGCCATGCTGAATAACATGCATCATATTCATGTTTCTTTGTCTTTTCCAAAAATACTGACCATTCATATTCCTGAAGATCCGCCTGAATGCCGAGCTGTTTCAGTGATTCAATTACCACAAGCATTACTTTTTTTCTTTTCGGATTATTATTATTAATAAATGTAAATTTAAAATCCGTTTTCTTTCCGTTTATGACTTTATCAATAATTCCGTCTCCGTCAGAATCTTTCCATCCCGCTTCAGTAAGAAGCTGTTTAGCTTTTTCCGGACTGTATTCGATAATGGGCAGATCGTTATTGTAATACTTACTCTCTATGAAAACCGGGGACTGAACTTTTGTACCCATCCCGTATACGATCTTATCTATCATTGTCTGCCTGTCTATTGCATAGCTCAATGCCCATCTGACTTTTTTATCTGAAAACAACGGGCTTTTATTATTCCATGCGATAAAAATATAAACAGGTTCTGATACAAGAGCTTTTTTAAGATTAAACTTGGCCGGATCTTTTACGTTCTCCACAAAGTCAATCGGTGGAATCACAAACATATGATCCACTTCCTTATTCTTTGCTGCTACCAGTGCAGCATTCTGATCCTGTATTATTTTAAAGACAAGCTTGTTTGGAAAATTCGGCACCATACTTTTATTCCAGTAATTATTATTTCTTTGTAATACTATCGATTGTCCTGTTGTCCATTTTTCCAGTTTATACGGACCGCTGCCCAATACATATTTCGGATCACGAGACACTTCCTGAGAATTCAGGAAATCTGCATATTTCTGCATATCCGGAAATTTTTTCGGATCAAGACTTTTCTGCGCCTCGTCAAGATCTTCCCAGGTAAATTTATCGTTCATTCCGTCTTTATCAAGTACATGCTTTGGTGTAATGGCCATACTTCCCAGTGAATAAACCGCTCTGAAATATGGTCTAGTCATGTTGAATCTGACCTTGTATTTATTTCCATCCACCAGTTCCACATTTTTGAGATCTACAAAATAATTTCTAAGCGCCTGAGCATCTGTAAAAGGGTTCTTTATTGTTTTAACGGTAAAAATTATATCCTCACCTGTAAGAGGAGTACCGTCAGAAAATTTAACATCTTCTTTCATATCAAATGTGTATGACATTTTGTCGTCGCTTATTTCAGGCATTGATTTAGCTATAAGCGGTCTCAGTTCGTAAGTTTCCCGGTTTATATCAAGCAGCGTTTCAAAAATATAAATATAAATCCCGGTTGCAGTAGCATCATTAGTAACCGTCGGATTAAGTTTTTCGGCATCTGACATTTCCTGTTTGATCACCCAGTCGCCTTCGTCAGCATTTACAGTATCAACAGGCATCAGCTCTGTTAATACCACTTCAGCATTTTCTTTGCTTTCAGTAGTTTCCTTATTTCTTCCGCATGATGAAAATATAAAAATCATTATTATCATTAGGGAAAAAATTCCTGCTATGGTTGTTTTCATAATAAATGTTATTTAATAAATTTAAAAATTCTATTCAAAATCATGCTCGAAGTATTCAGTGGTTTTTTCAATTCTGACATTATCGTTGTTAAATGATTTATTTTCGGACTTTTTTGTAATTTTATCCTGCAGCTTTTTTCTGAATTCTTCGGCAGCATTATAACCGTAATGCTTGCATAAATAATTCAACGCTATAACTTCGGCTATCACCGTAATATTTTTTCCTGGAAATATCGGTAACTTGATCAGCTCAATATCCACTTCCAGAATATCAATCGTCGAATTATCAAGGCCTGTCCTGTCATATGCTTTATCCCTGTCCCAGTCTTCGAGCTCCACTATCACTTCCACTCTTTTCTGATATCGAATAGATCTGATCCCGAATATTGTGCTGACATCAATAATACCAAGTCCTCTGATCTCCATTATATGTTTTGAAAGCGCCATCCCGGAACCCATTAATACGCCTTCGCCTTTTTTAGAAACCACAACGACGTCATCCGCTACAAGCCTGTGTCCTCTTTCTACAAGATCAAGCGCAATTTCACTTTTACCTATTCCTGATTTTCCTGAGAAAAAAAGTCCCACACCGTAAACATCTACAAAAGATCCGTGCATAATCACCTGTGTAGAAAACTGATCATCTAGGAAATCACTTATAAAATAAGAAAATCTAGTGGTAGGATATGCTGAACGGAATACAGGGACGTTTTTCATGTCCGCAAATTCTTTGAGTTCAAATGGGACTTTATTATTACCTGTAATTATCACACACGGTACTTCAAAAGAAAAAAATCCTTTAAGTGAATTGAGTCTTTCTTCCGGAGACAGCTGTTCCAGATATTTAATTTCGGTATTCCCGAATAGCTGTACCCTGTTATAAGTAAACAACTTTACATATCCGGCAAGCGCAAGTCCGGGTCTGTGAATATCCTTTTCCGTGATTTTAATTTCAGGATCGATATCTTTATCCGTAACTTTTTCAAGTTTGAATCTGCCCTTAAATTCATTATAAAGAAATTCTACCGTAATGGAATCTTTCTTTATCTCCTTTATATTTTCATACTTTCCAGGCAACGTTAAATGGTCTTTTTGATTTCTTTTTTGGAATTATACTTTTCCGCTTTATTTTTATCTTTATACTTCAATATCTGAGTCTCGATTTTATTAACCGCCTTATCTATGGATTTTGTAAAATCATCACTGCTTTCTTTTGCAGTGAAGTTCTTATCGCTTATTTTAATTAATATTTCACAATGCTTAATACTGTTGACCGCTTTTTCAAATGAAAGTATGACATCTGCATAAATAATCTCTTCATTGTATTTGCTGAGATTTTCGATTTCAGCTTTTATGTACTCCTGTAAAGTTTCGTGAGCTTTGAAATGACGTGAAGTAATGTTAATTTTTATCATTTTTACGGTTTATAAAGTTTATAATATAAGTATCGGATTTTTGCGAATATGCTAAACTCTTTATTTAATTTCAACTATAAATTAAAAAACCTTTGGAAGATAATTTATTGATATAGAATGACCTTGAATCATTAAGTAAAATTTTATTGTAAATATTATAAATTTTAAAACAAAATAGTTTATTCCTTATATAATTGTCTGTTTGCAGGAACCCACCATTCATTCAATAAAGGTGAATCCGGATAAGCATACCATCTCGCATTTCTGTATCTGTCACTGTAAACATATCTTACCGGTTCCTCCATAGAAATGTTACCGGCTGATCATCATATACCAGCTGCTGCCATTTGTCAAGAACTTCCTTTCTCTTTACATCATCAAAAGTAAGTCTGTTCTCTTCAAGAAGTTTATCGCTTTCAGGATTTTTATAACTGAAATAATTACTTCCTTCCCCTATGGACTGTGAAGAATGCCAGATCTGATAAGGATCGTCCGCAGTGACCGAAAGCTGCCAACCGGCAAAGCATGCATCATAATTATGTTTTTTTACTTTGTCAAGAAATACTGACCATTCATATTCCTGAATATCAGCCTGTATCCCGAGCTGCTTCAGCTGTTCAATAAGAATAAGTATAACCTTTTTACGTTTAGGATTTGTGTTGTTCGTAAATGTGAATTTAAAATCTGTTTTCTTACCGTTAATTACTTTGTCAAGGATCCCGTCCCCGTCCGTATCTTTCCATCCGGCTTCATTCAACAGAGTTTTTGCTTTATTAATGTCATAGGGAATTTCCGGAAGGTCGGTATTTATGAATTTACTTTTGAAAAATATATGCGACTGAATATTGCTTCCCATACCGTAGACTATTTTATCTACTATCGAATTTCTGTCAATCGCATACGCCATTGCCCATCTGACTTTTTTATCTGAAAATATCGGATGATCATTATTCCATGCAATGTAATTGTATGAAGGTTCGATTACGAGGGATTTTTTTAAATTAAATTTTTCCGGTTCTTTTATATTTTCTACAAAATCAATCGGCTGGATTACCTGCAGCTGATCCACTTCTTTGTTTTTTGCTGCTACTACAGCTGCATTCTGATCTTTTATGGTTTTGAATACAATCCTCTGAGGGTAGTTTGGCAATTCAGATTTGTTCCAGTAATTTTCATTTCTTACAAGAGTAATAGACTGACCTGTAACCCATTTTTCAAGCTTATATGGACCAGAGCCGATGACGAATTCCGGGCTTCTTGACATCTCTTCCTTATTAATAACATCGGCGTATTTTTTCATGCCGGCAAATTTTTCCGGATCAAATGTCTTTCCAGCCTCATCAAGCATGTCCCATGTAAATTTATCAGTTTCGTTATTTTTATCCAATACATGTTTCGGAATAATCTCCAGATCGTTTAGAGCGACAACTGCTCTGAAATAGGGCTTTACCATATTAAATCTCACTTTGAATTTATTTCCGTCTACAAGTTCCACACTTTTTACATCCAGAAAATAATTTCTAAGCGCCTGCGCATCTGTGAAGGGATTCTTTATAACCTTTACAGTAAAAATTATATCTTCGCCTGTTAGCGGCTTACCGTCTGAAAAAGTAACATACTCTTTTAAATCATATGTATAAGACAAATGATCTTCGCTGATTTCAGGCATTCCTTTTGCAATGAGAGGTTTAAATTCATAAGTTTCTCTGTCAATTTCGAGAAGATTTTCAAAAATGTATATCATAATACCGGTAGCAGTAGCATCATTAGTAACTATAGGGTTCAGCTTTTCTGCATCAGACATTTCATGTTTAATGATCCAGTCTCCGTAATCGGAGCCGGCAGTATCTATTGCCTGAAGTTCGGTAATGGGAAATTGTTCGGTTTCTTTGTTTTGGGTTGTTTCTTTATTTCTTCCGCAGGAAAATATTAGAGCGGCGGATAACACCATAAGTAAAAATATTTTGGTATTTTTCATATTGATATTACAGATTAAATTTTCTTTGATAATTTTTTGATAGTAAATATTCTAATTGATTTATTCAAGTGAATGTAATATTTTAAAAAATGAAGCTTTCTGATGCCGGTGACATTAATTATAAAGACGCAGATATATCAAAAAAAGTTTACTTTTTTATTTTGATATTTTCATTTCTCTGGCTACTATTAATAATAAGCGCCCCGTTATTGAGCACTCGCGACGGGTTTTTGAGGGAAATCTCTTCATATCTGTATTTGTTTTTTTCACCTGTTTGTCATCAGGAGGACGCGAGATCATTTTTTATTTTCGGAGAAAAGCTTGGTGTATGCTCAAGGTGTCTGTGGATTTATGCGGGATTTTTTACCGGGACCGCTTTGTATCCTTTAAAATATAAACTCGATAATATAAATACTCCTTCCGTTATTTATCTGCTGATTGCATCACTCCTGCTCGGAGTAGACGTACTGCTAAAATGGAGCAATATACTGCAAAATTCATTTATAACAAGATCTGTCACCGGTTTTCTAATCGGTTTTGTGTTGCCTTATTATCTTATTCCGGGATTTGTAAGATTTTTTTCTGAAGTAAATCTTTTTTTTAAAAATAAATATATGAGTTAATTATATGCATCCGGACAATAAATTATTCCCCGTAATTATCGGTACATTTACAATGACGTTCATAGCTCTTTTTCCAATACTGAATCTGCTGAATCTATTATGCTGCGCCGGAATTATGGCAGGAGGTTTTGCAGGTGTATTTTATTACAACCGGCAACTCGCGAAGACAGGGCAGACAATGTCTTCAAAAGACGGAGGGATGATCGGAATACTGAGCGGAGTATTATCTGCGGTTATAATAAGCGGATTCGGTCTGCTGTTCAGTCTTTTTTCAAATCAGAATCCGATGTCTGAAATGTTGACCGGTTTTGACAGCCTAGGAATAGATATACCCCCAATGGCATATGAATATCTCGAAAAATTTTCAAATGAATTCAATGAACACGGTTATTCTCCGACGCTGACAATTTTTTCATTTATAACAAATCTTATTATATATCCTCTATTCGGAGCGATTGGAGCAATTATTGGTGTATCAGTTTTGAAAAAGAAAAGCGCAGTCTGAATTGAGATTCTTTTATTTAGAAAAAACCGACCCGGATGAATCCACGAAAACCCGGTTATATCTTTTGGTGGTAATTTTTTTTGTTGTGATAACGACCTATCTGTCACCATTGAAGCTGATTAGATATTTTTATCCGGAAATGTTTAACAGAGATAGTTCATGTATATTACTAAACATTACCGGCATTCCATGCATATTCTGCGGGCTTACCAGATCTTTTGAAGAGTTAGTCAGTTTTAATCTCGTAAATAGTTTTTATTATAATCCATCATCTGTATTTATCTTTACATTTTTAGCGGTGTTAAGTTTGAGTATTTTTATACTCAGTTTATATAATTATAAAATCCGGTTAGTCTCCGGTAAAAAAACTTTTATCGCGATAACATTGGTTATTGTTACAGTCTGGATCATGAACATCATATTTGGTCATCATTAATTATCGGAAATAACCGTAAATAATAATTTCAAAAAAACTTAAAATTTACACACACAAAATCTATGTTTGAATATTCAGGGTCCATGCATATGCATTCTCTTTATTCCGACGGTTCAGGATCGGTAGAAGATATTGTAAAAGCGGCTGTCGAATCCGATCTGGACTTTATAATTCTCACTGATCATAATACTTTAAAAGCTAAGGACAAGGGATATGAAAAGTGGTATAAGAATACTATGTTGATTGTCGGATATGAAGTAAACGACAAAAAAAACCGGAATCATTACATCGTACTCGGGACTGATAAAATTACCGGCACTTATGAAACACTTCCAGACGGTGACACAGGCAGCAGAATGTCAGCATGCGAATATGTGAAAGCTGTTAATAAGGAAGGCGGTTTCGGATTTATTGCGCATCCGCATGAAGAGCGGAATAATCTTCCGGAACATCCGCCGTATCCATGGACTGCATGGGATTGTGAAGATTTTACCGGCATCGAGATATGGAATCACATGAGTGAATGGGCGGAAGGTCTGAATGAATCCAATAAATTTCAGAGGTTCCTTCATCCGCTGAAGTCAATAATTGCTCCGCCGGAGAAGACATTGAAAGTATGGGATGATCTGAATTTAAAAAGAAAGGTCGTTGCCATAGGCGGAGTGGACGCACATGCGCACAAGCACAATGTAATGGGAATGGAATTTGAGATCTTTCCGTATAAAGTTTTATTTAAGTCAATCAGAATGCACGTATTTCTTAATGACGAACTCAAAAAAGGAATCGGTTCAAATTACACCGAAAGCCGTGACAAAATAATTGAAGCCATTGCTAAAGGAAGATCTTTCATTGTAAATAATTATTATGGCAGCGGAAAAGGATTCAGGTTTTTCGCCGAATATGACGGAGTGTATTACAATACGGGTGATGAAATTAAATTTATTAAGAATAGAAAAAAGAAAGTAATATTCAGAACTCTTATTCCTTCCCGCGCCAAAATAAAAGTTATTCATAATGGTAAATGCATACATGAATCTGAGGGCATGGAATTTACATTTGATTCTGATAAAACAGGGGCATTCAGAGTCGAGACATGGAAAGAAAACAAGGGATGGATATTTTCAAATCATATCAGGGTGTTATCAGAGTAATACCTATTCAGAACAGCATTATATCTGCAGCCCGGCGTTCATTAAAGGATAAGCTTCTCACAGCGGATACATAAAGCTATTTATATTTTAATACAGTCTTACCATCAGACTGTTATCTCTGCAATGTTTACCTTTTTTCTTTAACAACAAAAATTTATTTTACATTGCTCACTTTGAAAATAAATAATCTCAAAAATACCGTTTTCAGTTCAACCAAGTCAATACATTCCAATTGCGGTGTATTCGGCGTGTATAACAATCCTGATGCATCATTTCTGACTTATTACGGTCTGCACGCGTTACAGCACAGAGGACAGGAAGCGGCAGGGATTGTATCCTGTGAACAAGGTGAGAATGGAAACAAAAGTAGATTCAATATTCATAAGGATCTGGGACTTGTACTCAGTGTTTTTTCTGATGATAAAATACTTACCGATGAACTAAAAGGTACATCTGCTATCGGACATACTGGAATACTCAACTACAGGCTCGGGAGATAATAAGAATAACATACAGCCGTTCAAAGTAAATTATAAAGACGGCAACCTAGCATTATCGCATAACGGTAATCTTACCAACACAAAATATTTAAGAGACAAGCTTCAGAACGAAGGTACTATTTTTCAGACTACTACCGACAGTGAACTGATACTTCATCTCATTGCAAAAAGCAAAGAAAGTGATATTGTAAATAAACTTCTTGACGCTTTTTCACAGGTCGAAGGAGCTTATTCTATATGCATCTTAACAGATGATAAACTTTTTGCTGTCAGAGATCCTTACGGAGTAAGACCATTCTGTTACGGTAAGGTCGATAACAGTTTTATTTTTTCTTCAGAGACATGTGCGCTTGATATTATAAATGCCGAATATATAAGGGAGGTGAACCCGGGTGAAATAATTATGATAGACCGTGAAGTAACGGACACCGGAATTGAAAAATCATTTCAGACACGTTCAGCCGAAAAATACAAACACTGTATTTTTGAATATATATATTTTTCAAGACCGGACAGTACAGTGTTCGGAGAGAAAGTGGACAAGGTAAGGAGAAAGATCGGAAAAAATCTCGCCATCGAAAGTCCTGCGCCTGAAAGAGAAGCGGATGATGAAAAGAAAATAGGAATTATAAATGTTCCGGACTCATCGAATACAGCTACATTAGGATATTTTAATGAAATGATAAAGCATAACAAAGAAGTTAAGCATGAAATTGGTCTTATCAGAAGTCATTACGTCGGAAGGACTTTCATTCAGCCGGGTAAAGATAAAAGAAAAATGAAAGTAAAAACAAAATTCAATACTGTTAAAGGAGTTATAAATAACAGGAAGCTTGTAGTAGTTGATGATTCCATTGTCAGAGGCACAACTTCGAAGTTACTTGTCGATCTTATAAAAAAAGCAAATCCGAAAGAGATACATCTTAAAATAACTTCACCTCCGATTATTTCACCTTGCTATTACGGAATGGATTTTCCATCTGCTGAAGAGCTGATAGCAAATCAACATGACAGTAATATAGAAAGTATCCGGGAAGAACTCGGTGTAACTTCTTTATCATATCTGAGTACTGAAAAATTACTTGAGTCTGTTCCTTACACAAGCGAGAAGACCGATTACTGTACAGCCTGCTTTACACGGGAATATCCAATTCAGATAGAAGGTCTCGAAGAAATGAAAAAAGAACAATTCGATGATTAACTTTCAAAAACCATTAAATTCAAAAAAATGAATAAAATCCAACAGAGCTTTCATAAGTCAAGAAGAAAAGAATTATCCGGACTGATAGGTAAAGATTCCATAGCCGTTATTTTTGGAAATACCTTTAGAAACAAATCCTATGACGGGGATTATTTGTTCAAGCAGTATAAGAATTTTTATTATCTGACGGGATTTACAGAAGCAAATTCTGCACTGTTGATTGCGCCCGGCGGTATAACTCTTAAATCAGGGTCACAGAAAATAAAAACAAAAGAGGTTTTATATGTTCAGCCAAAGGATGAAAAAATGGAAACCTGGAGTGGGAAGAGATTAGGGTATAATAATGTAAAGAATGAATTGGGGGTTGATTATTCCGAAGTTAATGAAAAAATATGCCGCATACTGTCTTATCATATTCTTAAAAATTACAGAAGAGTATATCTCAATATTGCAGAGATGTTAAAACTTACCGGCGATATGAAAAAAATTATCTCGGATTTTTTAGACAATCTTAACCGCATCGCTCCTCATACAGAAATAATTGATGTTTCTTATATTTTAGGAAAAATGCGATCTCTAAAAACAGAATTCGAAACTGAAAAAATTAGAAAAGCTTCGGATATTTCTGTTCAGTCCTATAATGAAATTTTAAAGATCCTGAAACCGGGAATGACTGAATTTGAAATTCAGACTGAACTTGAATATTATTACAGACATTACGGCGGGGAGGAAACTGCATACCATCCTATTGTTGCCTCGGGTGAAAATGCATGTATTCTACATTATGAAAATAATGATCAGAAATTATCTGATAACCAGCTATTACTTATTGATTCAGCTTCGGAATATAATTACTACTGTTCGGATATTACAAGAACATTTCCTGTCAGCGGAAAATTTACACATGAACAAAAGGAGATATATGACATAGTTCTAAAAGCAAATAAAGAATGTATAAAAAAAGTAAAACCGGGAGTGAGATTTTCAGAGATCGGAAAGCTGAGTGAGAAAGTACTTGCAGAAGGACTGAACAAGTTAGGTATACTGAAAGATAAAACCGAAATAAAAAAATATTCTCTTCATGGAATCGGTCATCATATCGGTATGGATACACATGATGCTGTGCCGTCATCAGTAACGGAGAGTTCCGATACAGATACACTAAAGCCGGGGATGGTTCTTACTATAGAGCCGGGATTATATTTTACAAAAGAAATGAAGGAGATACCGGTAAAATACAGGAGTATGGGTATAAGGATTGAAGATGTAGTACTTGTGACAAAAAGCGGAAGTGAAGTTTTGACAAGAGGAATGGTAAAGGAAACAGCTGATGTGGAAGAGAAGATGCATATCACGGATTTGTAATCAGTGAGAGTGTAAATTGCCAAATGCTTATATTCCTGAAAGAGTTTGATATTTTGAATAACTCCATTTCCAATCAAATGCATTTTCTGTAAAACCCGCCCTTTCAGGATCCTTTAATATTTGATCTAAAATTCTGATCAATTCAATTTCATGCTTTACAATATGGTCTAACTCTCTGCATCCCAAAAAGCGGAGGATGTTTTCGGAATTTAATTTAATTCTCTTGAAATATATCTTTTAAATGACTGCATTATTCTAAAAAATGGTTTAACTAATTTCCCCACTTTTTGTCCGCTGATCTGAAAATGCGGGTAGTTCATTCTGTAATAACTATTTATATTCATATTTGTCTTTTTAATATTTAGTGATTTTAATCACTTCTGCAAAATATTATTTAAAATTACATATCAAACTGCATATTTCGTTTTATGAAATTCATACATTGAGCCGGTATACAATTCTGCACATACCTGAAAAAACAATTCCGCCATACAAATATTCCCCATATCTTAATTTACTCTCATACCTATTTTCCTTATCTTAACTTCCCTAAAATATTATTCATGTATCTAAATCTAAACATCCTTAACCCTGAACAAAAAAAGCAGTTGAAGAAATCGACGGTCCCAGCATGATCATTGCAGGCGCCGGCAGCGGTAAAACCAGAGTCCTTACTTTCAAAATTGCTTACCTTCTCGAATCAGGCGTCAGCCCTTATGAAATCCTATCACTTACTTTTACCAATAAAGCCGCCGCCGAAATGAAAGAAAGAATCTCTAAACTTGTTGCCTCATCCTTTGATAAAATCTGGATGGGTACTTTTCATTCCATTTTTGCAAGACTGCTCAGGATTGAAGCAGACTATCTCGGCTTTAACAGAAACTTCTCGATTTACGACACTGATGACTCTGCCAATCTCATTAAGCAGATTATGATCAATCTCTCGCAGCCCACTGATAATCCTACTCCTAAAGCTGTACAGAATTTTATCAGCAATCTTAAAAATAAAATGATCCTGCCAATGGAATTTTCATCCATGGCTAAATCCCTTTACGAAAAAAAAATCGAGGCTATATATCACGATTATCAAAAGGCGCTATTTAAAAATAACGCAATGGATTTTGACGACCTGCTGCTTAAGCCGATCGAACTTTTCAATAGATATCCTGAACTGCTCGACAAGTACCAGGAAAGATTTAAATTTATACTTGTTGACGAATATCAGGATACGAATAAAGCGCAGTACACTATCATAAAACTTCTCGCGGAAAAATATAAAAATCTCTCCATCGTCGGAGATGATGCGCAGTCTATTTATAAATGGAGAGGCGCGGAAATTCAAAATATATTCGATTTTCAGGATGACTTTAAAGATTGTAAAGTTTTTAAACTCGAACAAAACTACCGATCCACGCAGAATATACTTACTCTCGCCGGTAATGTGATTAAGAATAATAAAAAACAAATGGAGAAAAATCTCTGGACGGAAAATCATGAAGGTGAAAATATCCATCTCATTGAAAATATGACTGACAGAGACGAAGCTATAAGGATCTGCAGAAATATCTTCGATGAAATGCAGAGGAAAAAAATTAACTTCAAAGACTTCGTTATATTATACAGGACAAACGTTCAGTCCAGGACTATCGAAGATGCGCTCAGACAAAACAATATTCCTTATCTGATCATCGGCGGAATTAGATTTTATCAGAGAAAGGAAATTAAAGACATTCTCGCCTTCCTGAAAATTATTGTAAATCCTAAAGATAATGAATCTCTGTTAAGAGTGCTTAATCAAAAAGCCGGAATTGGCAAAACTACTGTCGACAAGATTATCTCTATGGCAGAAAGAGACGGTGTTCAAATTTTTGATGTGATGAAAAATATTGCTGCAGTTACCGAGCTCAGCTCTAAAGTTAAAAATCTTCTGATCGAAATTAATAATTACGTTTATAAATATCAGTATCTGCAGGAAGAAATTCCCTTGACAGAAATAGTTAACAGTGTTTTGGATGAGATAGGAATTTTAAGAACTTTGAGACTTGAGAATACTGTAGAGTCTGAAGAAAGGATAGGTAACATTCAGGAATTACTCTCCGCAGTTGCGGAATTCGGTGATACCGAAGATGAACCCTCACTCGAAATGTTTCTTCAGAAAGTCTCTCTTGTCGCTGATATTGATAATCTCGACAATCAGAAAAATGCCGTCACACTTATGACAATTCATGCTGCAAAAGGTCTCGAGTTTCCTGTCGTGTTTATCACAGGACTTGAAGAAGGTCTCTTTCCCGTCAGCGGAGCTACTATGTATGAGGATGAACTCGAAGAAGAACGACGTTTATTTTATGTTGCGATCACCAGAGCAAAGTCAAAACTGTATATGTCGTTCGCTAATCAAAGATACCGTTTCGGCACTCCTTCTTTTCAGATGAAATCAAGATTCTTAAAAGAAATACCTGAAGATATTTCCAAAAATATTATTACCTTCGAAGGATTAAAAATTAAATCGGCTTTTCGCTCAGGCGCTGATAAGCATTCCCCCTCCGGTCCGTCTGTAAAATTTAATTCCACGCCGAAGAAAAAACCCACTTCCCGTGAAACAGAAAGTGAATTCAATGATAATTTTCCTGATATTCAAAAAGGCGTTACTGTTACTCACAATACTTTCGGAAAAGGCACCGTACTCAATACCGTCGGAAAAGGACTCGATAAAAAAGCCGAGATTTATTTTGATGATGTAGGTATAAAAAAAATTATTCTTAAGTATGCAAAAATGACAGTGCACGAAAGTTAAATATGTTTTTAAAACTCTAACTAGATTTTTATGAATTACTGGCTGCTGAAAACTGAACCCTCTGATTATTCTTTCGACGACCTTGTCAGAGATAAGAAAACCGTATGGAATGGCGTCGCTAATAATGCCGCGCTTATCTGTATCCGAAATGCACGTAAAGGTGATAAAGTCTTTATATACCATACAGGCGACGAAAGGCAGATAGTTGGTATTGCAGAAATTATTTCCGACCCGTACCCTGATCCTTCTGAAGATAATCCTAAATTAATGGTGTTTGATATAAAACCCGTAAAAAAATTAAACAAACCTGTTACTCTTGCCCAGATCAAAGCAAATAAAAAATATCTGGAATTCCCACTCGTGAAAGAAGGCAGGAAATCCGTTGTAGAAGTGCCTGAAGAATACTGGAAGGATTTTCTGAAAATGAGTGAAACAATTTAAACAGATTTAATTATACTCATACAAATTATTTACTCTGTCAAAAATAATTAAACTTCTTTTTTAATGAGTATATTTTAAATTATATCAATTCAACTTAATGCTTAATACTATGTTTAAATTATCTGTATCTGTATTTCTTTTTTTTATATTATTATCTTCTGAATATTCTTATTCTCAACTCACAAAAGCCACGATCGGAGTTGATGGTTTTACATGTTCTCTTTGTGCAAAAGGCGTTGAAGAACAGTTTAAAGCTCTCGACTATGTTAAATCAGTTAAAGCTGATTTGAAAAAAACAGAATTTATCATATCTTTTAAAAACAAACCGGACGTTGATGTCTCTGAACTTATTAAGGCCGTTACTGACGGCGGATTTACTTTAAGGGATATAACGGTAGAAGCTAAAGGCAAACTAATAACTAACGGCAGCTCAGGATATATTCTATCAGCTTTAAATATTCCTGATATAAAATTAAAAATATTGACAACAGCTTTAACGAAGGTGATAGGGTTTCTTTAAAAGGATCTGTGAGTCCTAAAGATTTATCTATTTCAGTTACCTCCATTAAGAAACTGTAATTTTCTGCTGCGCCTGATTTTTCAGCAAATATTCTTTTGGTTATTCCTGCCGTAATCAGATCATCTGTTTAATATTTATTAAGAGTGTTTTTTATAATTCAGAATTTTTTAAATATTATTATATTAATCTTAAAATTTAATATGAAAACAAAAATATTATTTTCTATTCTGATACTGTTTATCTTTTCAGGAATTTTATTCTCCCAGTCTGATCACCGGATGGAAAATGAAAAGAATAAGGAAGAAGATAAAAATCCCGCTGTCATAATCCCCGGTCTCGGAAATTACTCTTTTAAAGTCTCAACTAAAAATAAAAAAGCCCAGCAGTACTTCGATCAGGGACTGACACTTGTCTATAGTTTTAATCACAATGAAGCTTCAAGATCATTTACAATGGCGGCTAAGCTCGATCCTGATCTGGCGATGGCATACTGGGGTATCGCTTATGCGCTCGGTCCGAACATAAATATGCCGGCGGATAATGAGCAAAGAAAGCAGGCGTATACTGCTATAAATACTGCCATTAAATTATCAAAAAATTCTTCTATAAAAGAAAAAGATTATATATATGCTCTGTCTAAAAGGTATGCAAAGGATGTTGATAATGTACCACAGTCTGTAAAGAATAAAGAGTTTAGCTATGCAATGAAAAGTGTTATGACAAAATATCCGAAAGATCTTGATGCAGCGGTTATTTATGCGGAAAGTCTGATGAATCTCAAGCCCTGGCAGTACTGGAATGAAGACGGAACGCCTGCCGATGGTACAGAAGAAATAGTATCGGTTCTCGAATCGGTTCTCAAAAAAAATCCGAAACACCCCGGCGCAAATCATTATTATATACACGCAGTCGAAGCGTCAAACAATCCCGGTCGCGCGCTTCCGAGCGCTGAAGTGTTAAAAGATCTTATCCCTTCAGCAGGACATCTCGTTCATATGCCTGCGCATATTTTCTTCAGAGTGGGGGATTATTCCGGCGCTTCTCAGTCTAATATCGCAGCTATCAATGCTGATGAAAGTTATATCAGCAGGTATAAACCCGAAGGCATTTATCCGGTGATGTATTACAATCATAACATTAACTTTCTATCTGTTTCAAAAATGATGGAAGGGAAATATTCTGATGCTGTATCTGCTGCAAATAAAATTGCGGAAAATGTCAGACCTTTTCTTAAAGATATGTTGATGCTTGAAGGATTTTTTGCTAACCCGCTGCTGATATATATTTCTTTCGGTAAGTGGGATGAAATTATAAACATTCCCGCTCCTGATACTTCTCTTCATCTTTATTCGGCTATCTGCTATTATGCCAAAGCGCTTGCTTATGCGGAAACAGGTAATCTTGAGCTGACTAGGAATTCCCTTAATGAATTTTTGCATTTCAAATCTCTGGTTCCGAAAGACGCATATATCGGACTGACTCCCGCAGACCTAATACTTAATATGATGCAGGATATTATTTTTGCAAAAATTGCTTTAGCTGAAGATAAACCTGAAAATGCATTTAAACTTTTTGAAGATGCAGTCGCTAAGGAAAATAAAGTTAACTATAATGAACCGCCTGATTATTATCCGAGCGTTAGACTCATGCTTGGATCAGCGCTTTTTATGAATGAAAAATATGAGGAAGCTGAAAAAGTTTTTCGAGATGAATTGAAAAAATATCCTCATAACGGCAGAGGATTGTTTGGACTAAAAGAATCTTTAACCGCTCAGGGTAAAAACAGTGAAGCCGCAGAGATTGAAATTCAGTTTCAGAAAGCTTGGAAAGATGCAGAAGTTCAGCTGAGTATGTCAAACCTGTAAATTAAAATTTTATATGAATGTTGATATTAAAAAAATAAAAGCCGCTGAAACCAGAAATCTCAGACAGCTTATACTGAGACCGCATCAGAAAGCCGATGAACTTATATATGAAGATGATGAGCATCCTGATACTGTTCATTTCGGAGCTTATGTTCAGGATGAAATTTGCGGGATCTCTTCTTTGTATAAACATAAACTAAAAGGAATTGATGAAATTCAGTCATGGAGATTAAGAGGTATGGCTACTTCCGAAAGCTGCAGAGGAAAAGGTGTCGGCGTTTTGCTGATGGATGAATGCACAAAGCATATTAAAAATCAAAACGGCTTTTTGTTCTGGTGTAATGCCCGAACTACAGCGGAAGGTTTTTATGAAAAATTCGGAATGAAAAGATATGGAGATGTATTTACTCCCGATGGTCTCGGAGAGCATGTTGTAATGATAAAATATTTATAAATAATTTATATAATGACAGATATAATAAAAAAGACGTATAAAATTAAAAACCGCCATGGAGATAATCTGAATACTGATATCCGCTATCCGTCAAATGCAGATAAAGACTTTAAACTTCCGGTTGTCATTCTCTTCCACGGCTTTAAAGGATTTAAAGACTGGGGCTGCTTTCCCTATATGATGGAAAAAATTACCGCTGAAGGTTTCTGCACAGTCGCATTTAATTTTTCATATAACGGCACAGGTGATGATAAAAAAGATCACAGCGATTTTACAAGACTCGACCTTTTTGCAAAAAATACTTTTTCCAGAGAACTGGATGACGCCGGATCTCTGATCGATTATCTTTTTGAAAATGCCGGTGAACTGAATATTGATACTGACAGAATTACTTTACTTGGTCATTCAAGAGGAGGAGGGACGGCGATATTAAAAGCTGCCGAAGATAAAAGAATTAACCGGCTGATCGTACTGTCTTCTGTCTGTAACTTTGACAGATACAGTGATGTGTTAAAATCCAAATGGAAAGGAACCGGTTACTTCGAAGTATTGAACTCCCGGACAAATCAGGTGATGAGAATGAATTATACTCTTATTGAAGATCTTGAAAAAAATAAAGAACGGCTTAATATACAGAACGCAATTTCAAGACTCGAAATACCAACTCTTATAATTCACGGCACACAGGATATTACGGTCGATTATTCTAATGCTGAAGATCTCTTCAGCAGAAGTAATAAGGAACTTACTTCATTAAAATTAATTGATAATACCGGTCATACTTTCGGAGCAGTGCATCCTTATGAAGGAAGTTCAAAAGCTCTTGAAGAAGTCATTTCGTTAATCATAAACTTTATAAAGTGAGGGACTCCTGCAAAGTATGAAATATGTGAAATATTCTGTTACTGTTCTCCCGCTGATCATACTTTTTTTATTTTCCGAAAATGTATTTTCGTTTCAGCATGCAGGTGAAATTAAATATTATACTTCTTCTGATTCAATTTATTCAGCAGGATTTGTCGAAAGCAGTTTTCAGAATAATGATACTAAGGAAAAAGGATCAACAGGACACGGTGATAAATTTGCTGAGATATATCTGATCCTGTTTCTCATTATAATCGGCGCTGTCATCGGCAGAAGATTCATTGCAAAAAAACTAAAACAGCCGGAAGTGCTGGGCGAACTTATGATCGGAGTTCTGCTTGGTTTGATCCTTTATCAGCTTGATAATCCTATTCTTGTAATATTAAGACATCAGGATGAAATTCAGCATGTTATACAGACAAGCGTTACCGAAAATATTAAATGGGATGAATCAATTAAGAAAAATCTTAATGCCGAAGCTTTTGAGGACGGAGGTTACGGGGAAGTACTTTCTGAAATTCTTATAAGTCCGGAATTTGCTGATGATAATCTATTCGCTCAGATCATTTTGCTGTTCTCAGGATTCGGAGTGCTTGTACTTCTTTTTCTTGTAGGACTTGAAACCAGCTTTGAAGAAATGTTTGAAGTCGGAGGTTCGGCTTTGACAGCTGCAGTTATTGGGGTTGTCGCACCATTTGGGCTCGGCTACCTTTCTACAATGTTTCTGTTTCCCGAAGCCGGGGTGAATCTTTATATGTTCGTCGGAGCTACTTTATGCGCTACCAGTATCGGTATCACAGCCCGGGTATTCAAAGATCTTAAGAGGACAAATGCGCCTGAGGCAAAGTTAGTGCTCGGGGCTGCTGTGATAGATGATGTACTCGGATTGATTGTCCTTGCCGTAGTCGCGGGAATTATCGAAAGCGGTGAGTTACAGTTTGGAAATATTTTACTTATTGTATTTAAAGCTCTCGTTTTTCTCGGACTCACTTTTTATATAGGAAAAAAATATCTGAGAAAACAGATTAAACTCGCTTCACTCGTTCAGGGAAAAAATATCAGCGTTTTATTTCCATTCGGAATGATGCTGCTTATGGCATGGATAAGCGACAGTATCGGACTTGCAAGTATAGTCGGAGCTTTTGCAGCAGGGCTTATTATTAAAGAAGAGTTTTTTAATGATGTGATAAAAGACAGTTCCAAATCAGTTAAGAATGTGATTGAGCCGATAGAAGCCATTTTTGCACCTGTGTTTTTTGTTATTATGGGTCTGCAGGTAGATCTTTCTGTTTTCCTCGATACGGATATTCTGATGGTATCTTTACTGCTGACTCTTGCAGCCATTATTGGAAAATTCGGATGTGGATTATTCGCAAAAGGAATGGATAAAAAAATTATTGGGATAGGTATGGTACCGAGAGGAGAAGTCGGTTTGATTTTTGCAAGTATCGGAAAAAGTATAGGCGTGCTTGATAACGCAATGTTCTCATCTATAATAATTGTAGTCATACTTACAACTTTTATAACTCCGCCGGCGCTGAAATGGGCATTTACACATTATGATAAAAAAGCAATTGCAGCTTAACAAAATAGCATTATGAAAAAATTTATTTCTATAATTCTAACTTTGATTTTATTTTCAGCCAGCGTAATTTTCTATTCAAAAAGTAATAGTTCAAAATCCGGTGATGATACTTATACTGCAGTATCCGATTACAAAAAAAAATTTATTCCAGCGGATGACTGGTTTGAAAGTCAAAGAGCTTTTCCTTTTGATGAAATACCGCATGAAGAATATCTCAGATCTATCGAGTATGTGAAAAAAAATATGAAGCAGGATTTTCCGGACGGCGCTCCGCAATGGTCGCTTGCAGGTCCTCTGAATATTGAAGGCAGGATAACTACTATTGCAATTCATCCTTCAAATTCTCAGATAGTCTATACCGGTACTGCAAACGGCGGTCTGTGGAAATCAACTGACTTCTGCCAGACATGGACAAGTGTATTTGACGGACAAAATACTTCTTCTATAGGAGCTGTCGTTATTGATCCCGTGAATCCCGAAATTATTTACTGCGGAACCGGAGAGCCGAATTCACTTCGGAGTTATTATCCCGGCACAGGAATTTATAAATCCACGGACGGCGGAAACACCTGGAGTTTCTCAGGTCTCGACAGTTCGTTTACAATAGGGAATATTTCCTTAAATCCTTTTAATTCGCAGGAAATATACGCGGCTGCAGGAGGATGGACGAGACGAAAAAACAGCCAGCGCGGAATTTATAGATCCACTGACGGCGGAGCTAAATGGCAGAGGAGTTTCTTCATTTCCGATTCTGTCGGCGCAATTGACGTTGCTGTCGATCCTTCAAATCCATCAAGAGTATATGCAGCGATGTGGGAAAGACAAAGACGTGAAGACTATATAAAATACGGCGGCAGATATTCAGGTTTGTATTTCAGTTCAAACTCAGGATTTAACTGGCAGCAAATGCAGAACGGCTTTCCGGCTAACGATAATAATCTTGGCAGAATTTCTTTGGATATATCACAGTCAAATCCGAATATAATTTACGCGCTTACTGCAAACTCCAGCGGCACTTCAAGAGGTCTTTATAAAACTTCTAATGCCGGTAATAACTGGAGTCTTATAAATAATTCTGTCGCCGGTTCTTCAAACTATGCATGGTTCAACAGGATCTGCAGGGTAGATCCTTCAAATCCCGAAAAACTTTTCTGCGGAGGACTTGAAATGGAACTCTCTTATAATGGCGGAACTTCATTCGGTATTCCGGTTTCCGTTCATGTAGATCAGCATGCTGTCGCTTTTTCAAAATCTGATCCGAATTATATTGTGATTGGAAATGACGGCGGTATTGATTATTCAACAAACGGGGGAGCTACGTGGGGTGAAAGTCTCTCTCTCCCTGTCACACAGTTTTATGCAGGTGAAATAGATTTTAATAATCCATCAGTCATCCTCGGTGGTACGCAGGATAATGGAACAATCAGATCAACTTCGACTTTTGGCGTTTGGAACGAGATCTACTTCGGAGATGGATTCTACTGTTTGGTTGATTACTCAAATTCTCAAAATGTTTACGCCTCATATCAGTCAGGCGGACTAGGCAGATCAGTTAACGGCGGTAGTTCTTTTTCTTTAGCGACTAACGGACTTGATCTGCAATATACTAACTGGATGACCCCGTATGTCATGGATAAAAATAATCCGCAGATTTTATACTGCGGCACTTATAAGATGCATAAAACCACTAACGGTATGCAGTCCTGGACGGCCATTAGTCCTGATCTCTCCAACGGTCACATAAGAAATCTCGGAACTATCACAACTGTAGACGTCGCTAAATCTGACCCGGATGTAATTTATTGCGGCACTGATGATGCAAACGTGTGGAGGACTACTAACGGCGGAACGAACTGGACTAAAATAAATTCCGGACTTCCGTACAGATGGGTTACAAGAGTTACCGTTCATCCTGATTCTGCAAATGTATGTTACGTTACTCTTTCCGGATACAAAGTCGACTCGACAGGTTCGCATGTTTTCAGGACGGTAGATTACGGAAATATATGGTCTTCAATTTCGGGAAATTTACCTGACGCGCCTGTAAATGATATAATCATTGATCCGCAGAATACAAATACGCTTTATATTGCAACTGACATAACGGTAATGTATTCGACAAATCTCGGTGCTGTCTGGGATGTACTTTCTTCAGGCATTCCGTCAAACGTGCCGTGTCATGATCTCACGTTTCATGATCCAACACGAACCTTAATTGCATGGACTCACGGCAGAAGCTCATACAAAATTATTCTTCCTGTAACCGGTATGAGTCAGAATGAAACCCAAATGCCTGCTCATTTTAATCTTGAACAAAATTACCCGAACCCGTTCAATCCGCGTACAGTGATAAAGTACAGACTTCAGAATAACGGACTGGTAAATTTAACAGTGTTTGATCTTTTAGGTAAAAAAATTCTGGAACTTATTAATGAAAAACAAAACTCAGGCAGTCATTCAGTTACTTTTGACGGAAGTAAATTCGCGGGCGGCGTATATTTTTACCGATTGATCTTAAATTCCGAAAGTAATTATAATACAAACATATCAGAAACTAAAAGTATGCTCCTCATAAAATAATTTCATTAATAAATTATGAATAAATATTTATTTACATTTATAATTATTTCCATAACTGTCTGCTTTTTTTCATCCTGCAATCTCATGAAAAAGAATGTCATGGATGACAATTGTGATGATGTAGAGGAAGCTGTAATTTCCGAAAGCAACGGTAAGTATGCCTTAATCACAAATGAAGAGATTTTTCAGGCAACATCAAAATCAAGCGACGGAGGTTTTAGAAAAATTACAGGCTATGCTGAATACAGATTAACGAGTTATGATCTGTATACAGGTGAGATCATAAAGAGGATTGAGCTCGGTGACATGAGGGAAAATGAATGTGTATTACTTGGCATTACAGAAGGCAGACTTTGGTATAAAAGTGTAAACCCCGAACTTGGATTTCATGCTAGGGATCCGGTTACGCTTGATGTAGTGGTTCCGGAAAAAATGATAACCGATGCGAATCCTTTTCTTCAGAATAATATGAGCAGACCTGAATGGAACAGCATTAAAAAGTTTTATGGTTTTGATATTTCAAAGAACATGCCCATGATCTCTGACAATGCCGGATATCTTTATAACATAGATCCGGTCAATCTGAAAGCCGAAAAAACGACATCTTCCCTTGAACAAATTAATTTTGAAGAAAACGTTATGACTACATCAGTTTATTTAGACAAAAATAATATGCTTTATTTATCTGGAAATCCAAGAAAACGGTTTCAGATAATGAATAAAATAATGGACGAACCATCTTTTCTAAACGGAGAGATAATCAAAAGTTCTTCCGATGCTTTTATGCCTTCCGAATATTTATCCGGCGATGCATACAAAGATGCAACGGCAAAGAAAGATCCGATAAGACTAAATAGAAAAAATGAACCTGAAAATATTTTTGCAAAAGGCCAGATCATAACAAATGACAGATGCATTTTTGTGTTAAGCAGGACCGATGCTACTGATCAGGCGAAGGTTATCATATCAAAAGTTAAGTTCAACGGTACTGAATCCGCAGCTCTTCAGTGGGAAACAGTTCTTGATAATATCTACAGAGAGCCTGACAGAGGTCTTGACAAATCCGCCTTCGATGACGTCTTCTCAAAAGGCAATCCCGATCTCAGCACGATGAGAACCGCTTATGCCGATAATAAACTTGTGTTTATTTTTATGCTGAAAGCAACATGCATAGATGAAAAATCAGGAAAGGTGTTGTGGACTAGAGATCTGTGATGAAGAATTATTAAATTATATGATTTATCTCTGAGGTAATGTCATTTAAGATTTGTAATATTTGTAATCTGTAATTCGTAATTATTTTATCCTGATAAAAACATAACCGCCTTTCTCCGCGCCCCACACCTGTTTACCATCTTTGTCAAAACCTCTGTCCCAGCTGATTATCCTGTCTGCGAAAATTTCAACTTCCGAAGTAGCGTATTCCGCACCGCGAAGTTCGCTGTTACAATCCTTTCCCTTCGTGCCCCCTTCGTAATGATCTTTACCCATCAGGGTCAGCGTAACTGAGCATCCCTCCCGGAGCGTCAGTGAATCAGGAGAAAGTTCTGTCAGCGGAGCTTCATGTTTCCATGCGCCTGCAAATCTCATCGGATCGGATATTGTATACACCGCGCTTTCAAATCTTCCTTCGGATGTTCTCGTTACTTTGTATACTCTCTGTCTGTAAGGCTTATCCGGCGTTTGTGCTGATGCCTGCTCTACATAAAGCCAGTATTCTTCATCTTCTTTTTCAATGTCTTTCCATATCCTTTTCATGTGAAGTCTGATGTCAAAATAATCAGAGTCGTTCTTTGACTGCTCTTCGGTGGTGAACGAACCTTCCATTAAATTTACAAGTGATTTTATGTCAATGGATTTTATCTGTGACATTACAATATTCGTCATCATTATTGTCATTAACGCTGCAAAAAATAACGGCAGCAAAATCTTTGATTTCATAAAATTATTTTGGTTTGTTTAATTTAGAGTTTTTTGCCGAAGATTCTTTTTTGATCTTTTCCTTAAATGAAATCACCTTTTCAAGGATTTTTTTATCTGATATTCCTATGATCTCAGCCGCAAGCAGCGCTGCGTTTCTTGAATTATTTATTGCTACAGTCGCGACCGGTACGCCGAACGGCATCTGCACTATCGACAGAAGCGAGTCTAATCCCTCAAGTGATTTCGTAGTAACCGGTACGCCGATCACCGGAACAGGGGAATAAGATGCGCACATTCCAGGCAGATGAGCTGCGCCGCCCGCACCTGCAATGATCACTTTTATTCCGCGTTTGTGCGCCGACTTAGAATATGATGCCATCAGATCAGGCGTCCTGTGCGCTGATGTGATTTTTACTTCATACTCAATTCCGAACTCATCAAGTATTTCAGCCGCCTGTTTCATCACAGGCATATCAGAATCCGATCCCATTAATATTCCCACCGCCGGCTTTTTTTTCATATGATTTTCAGATTCTTTGTATTATTAAAATTGTCAGATCGTCTTTCTGAATACTTTCTCCCGTAAATTTTTTAATATCACCGAGTAATCCATTAAGTAATGCAGTAGAATCTTTTTCAGAATTATTATTCAGATAATATTCAAGATTTTCCAGTCCGTACTCTGTGTTGATGCTGTTCATTGCTTCATTCACTCCGTCAGTATAAAATATAAGCTTGTCATCTTTTTTGAAATCTATAACCACTTCATTGTCTTCGGAGGAATTGTCCACAGTGTCCATAGCTCCAAGCGCTATTCCGTGTTTTTTAATCTTAAATATTTCCCGCGATTCACCGGAAATTTTATACGGAGGCAGATGTCCTGCATTAAAGAGTCTGCACTTGTTTTTTTCAGTGTCTATAATTGCAAAGATCGATGTTACAAACATTTTTCTGTTCTGCGTTTTCCTTATCATCCTGTTCAGCTTTTCCATTATAAGTTTCGGATTGGAATTATCCTCAAGCAAAAGATGCATACCGCTTCTTAGTCCTGAAAGCAGCAGACCGCTTGCTACGCCGTGTCCCGAGACATCGCATATAAAAAAACCCGTTTCGTTTTCGGATATTTTAAAATAATCAAAATAATCGCCGCCGACTTCGCTCGCCGGGTTTGAGATTCCTGATATTTTAATATGACCTATTACTGCATCATTTTCCGGAAGCATGGAAAGCTGAATCTCCCTGGCGTAATTCAGCTCTTTCTTCATTCTGATGGATTCAAAATTTTTCTTGTAATGGAAATTATACTGACTGAAAAAATTTTTCTGCCGCTTTCTTTCAGATGAGTAAGCAATAAAAAATAGAAATACTCCGATCAGAATATTCGGTATAAGCTCTTCCGGCTCTATTGCATTCTGAAAAACAATTAACAGAATTAACGGTAAGCTTAAGGAAATTACGAAAAGCTGGACGATCTCGGTTCTTGAAAAACTGAATATCAAAACCAGTATTCCCGCGAATACTATATATTCAAAAAACGTATCATCCTCTTCGTCCATACTTACACGGAAGTTAAGACTTGAGGAATCCTGCTTTACTACTTCTTCGCTTTCATTTTTGGTCTCTGATGATTTTTCGGATTCTTCCGGAGGATAAAATATATCGAATGACATGAACACTAACATCTGCGCAATTACAAAAATGAAAACGCTTTTGCGAATGTTTCCTGTATCGAAATATTTATTATAAATTATCCTTAAAGTCAGAAGTACCGCAAAGTTCAGAATTGCTATAATGAATGAAATATTAACATGACCGGTGGATGAAATATTAACCGTTGCCATAATGGTAATAATAGCAATAAAAAAATTCAGCACGGATTTAAAAAACCTGAGGTTCTTCTCGTCTATAAAAAGATTATACGCCTGTTCGCGGGGATGCTGTAGATATGTATCAAATGTCTGTAACAGATTCACTTATGAGCGAAAGTTAAATAAATTTTTCATAACTTTGAAAGGGTAAAGTAATAACGTAACGGATATTGATTAGTTAATAGATTATCTATTTTTTTTCATCCGGCGGAACGTATTCATCAGGAAGTTTTATACCCCCCCCGAAAAAAAATTCGTTCATCTGATCTTCAAATATTTTATCCGTTGCAGGAGAGGTGAGATCCAGTCTGTATTCATTCACTATCATTTTAAAATGATCGAGAAACATTTTGAAACCCTGCTTTGATACATTATTATAAATTTTCTGTCCGAGTTCGCCTGTTACCGGCGGTTTATCAAGACCGGGCAGATCCTGTTCGAGCTTTACACAGTGTACTATTCTTTGTTCAGACATTCTTGTTTTTTAAAGTTTTATTTTAATCATTTTCGGTTTTTGAAATATCTCTCATTCTGATCTCGGCGGTATTATTGATCACACCCTGATTTTTAATTTCATCAATAAACAGATCCCTGTCCACTATTCCCGTATCTAACGGCTTGATCTCTCCGGATACATCCCCAAAGTATTTTGCAAATTGCGCTCCGACATAATTATTTGTCGAAATACTATATGTCCTTTCATCGTTAACTTCCTCACCATTTACCTTAATGCTCTTAATGTAATTTCCCTTTGTACCATCTTCCGAATCAAAATCGATCATAAGACCGGATATTATTACTCTGTCTCCTGAACTTCTTTCAGTTGATTTATCAAGACTTTGAAAAATAAAATTCTCAAACATTTCCTTCAGCATTTTTCCTGTCACGTTTATTTTTACTATTGTATTTCCGAACGGATTTATTTCCCATACATCTCCAACTGTAATACTTCCCTTGTAAAGATCTTTTCTGATCCCACCGGAATTTAGAAACGCCATATCGGTTCCTGTTGCTTTTCTGACTGCGTCGGTTTCCCATTGTCCGAGATTGCTTTCATTTGTGTTACCGCGTTTCCAGTCTGTTTCGAGCGTGCCAATGACTGTTGAAAGATATCCTTCAATCTCTTCAAGCATTTTATCAACTTTCTCACCGGCGGCTTTGTCATTTATTGCAGTGTCCATAACCGTTTCCGTAAGCCATGCTTTGTATTCTGCTAATGTATCTTTTCTTCTGTCAACAATTAATTCCATTTGACCGAGATATCTTCCGTATGAACCTGCCTGCACTATGACTACCCCGTTTTGAATTACCGGTTTGAATAACGGAGTGTGAGAATGACCGCCTACTATTATATCCACGTCTTTATAAAATTTTTCAGCAAGCATTTTATCGTTATCGACTCCGACATGAGTAAGAAGAATTATCAGATCGCACTTGTTTTTTTTCATATACTTAATTCCTTCATTCACCACTGAGTCCGCATCGAGCATTTTAATATCACTGACATTATTTGGCAAAGTAAGCGTCATAAGATCAAGCGCTGTCAGACCGATGATGCCGATCTTTACGCCGTTAACTTTCTTTATTGTGTACCTGTCTCCGATCGTTTTATTTTTTGTCGTAAGAAAGGCATTAGCGCAAAGGTAATCAAATTCCGCCAGCATCATTACCGAATCCAGCGCATACTGACCGTAATCAAATTCATGATTTCCAAGTACAAAAGCGTCAAGGTCATAAAGATTAAGAAGCTCTATCTGCGACTTTCCCCTTGTAATGGTGGATATTGGCGAGCCCTGAAAATCATCTCCGCCGTTGAGAAGAAGAGTCTTACTGTTTCTGTTCTTTTTTATATATCCGAGCATACCGGAAGTGCCGCCTACTATATAAGAATTATCTGTTCCGGCTACTGTGTCTTTTTTTGTGATTTTATATGGCTGATTTCTTGCGTGAAAATCATTCCAGTGAAGTATTGTTAGTTCTTTATATCTCTTCTTGTCCTTTCCGCTCCTTGAATCGGAATTCTGTGAAACGGATATTCCGGAAAAAGTAAAAAGAATTAACAGATTTAAAATTATTTTTTTCATTTAATAATGAGGGAGTTAAAATTAATGGACTGTTTTCCAAAAGGAAAATACCAGTCGGGATGACTGGATTTGAACCAGCGACCTCCTCGTCCCGAACGAGGCGCGCTACCGAGCTACGCTACATCCCGATAATCTCTTAATTAAGATTTTTTATGTGTAAATATAATTAATATATATTTTGATTTAAATGTGAATTTTGAATTGTGTTTATATTTTTGGATTTTTTCGTCAGCCGGAATTTGATTTATTTACTTAGATTAATATTTAAATTATATATATTTATATTATAATTGTTTTGATGAATTTTTATATCAATGGGCTATATTTTTTTCAGATCAAAGATTAATTTTTTTAATAAATATTTCACAGGTATCGCATTAAAACTTCTGACTGTATTTTGTTTATGTACTGTAAGTTTTTTTTCAACTGATTCATATTCACAAAATAAACCCGGAGATAAATTTGCCGAATGGACTACGTGGGTCTTATTTCAGACAATACCTTCTCCTTCTTTTTATCAGGACAGAAAGGAAACCGACTCCCGGCTTCAGTTCGGTTTAAGATGGCAGGTCACTCCGTTTAATTATTCCTTTAATGCAAACAAATTAGTTTCGCCTGTGCAGTTTTTTAAAGTAAATCCCGTCAGAAGATACGGCGGCTCGCTTGAATTATTTATGCAGCCGGAATGGGTGACTGCGGATTTCCGGCATTCGGATCTCAGCAGATTCAATCTGACAGCAGGTGTCAGAGGATTTATTCCCGCGGCAGAATACGGCGAATATCTTTCCATTTCACTCGGCGGTAAATACAACTTCAGGAAAAATAAGAACATGGAAAACGCAGGATATTATTCTGTGGAAGCCGGACTATTTACCTTTTTCGGAATACTGGGATTTACAGCTGATTATAATTTTACTGAACAGAGCAGATATAATTTATCTGTCAATTTAAAATATTATTGAGAACGTTATCCCGCATATTGATTTTTATATTTCTTGTAACTTCATTGTCCGGCTGCAGAGTTTTATTTGATGTCAGTGATAATATAGTGAGAAGCTTTTCTTCGCCTGAAAAAATAAAAAACAGAATTAAAGATCCCGTCAGACCCGGAGTGAAAATATCAGCGCTATGGGTTGGACATGCAACAATTCTTTTACAGATAGGCGACAAGGTTATCCTTACGGATCCATTCCTTACGGACTTTATTGCGGAAATTCAGATGAGAATTCAGGAACCGGGAATTGATATTAATGATCTGAAGCAGTGCGATATCATTTTAATTTCTCATTCGCATTTTGATCATTTAAATCTCGGCAGTCTCGGAATTCTCGAAAAGAAGTTTCCTAAAGCTCATCTCGTCTTTCCCGGAGATGCTAAGGAATTTATACCAAAGATTGATTTCAATTTACATCCGCTTAAAATACCGGCACATAAAAAAAAGAAATATATTGGCGAAACTAAAATTATAGACGGTGTTGAAATCATATGCGTCGCAGCTTATCACTGGGGCGGCAGATACGGACTCGACGGACTGCTTTGGGGCTATGATGGATTCTGTGGATTCATAATCAAGTATAACGGTTACACAGTTTATTTTCCGGGAGATACTGCATACGACGAAGAGTTTTATAAATTTCTCGGAGAGAATTATGAAATTGATCTTGAGTTTATGCCAATCGGTCCCTGCTCGGACTGTACGCTTGTTGACAAACCTGACAGACATCTTTATCCGAAAGGCGCATTGAAAATTCTAGACGACACAAAAGCTAAACTGATGATACCAATGCATTACGGCACTATCGCTGAGCTGTCTGAACCGGAAGAGCCGAAGAGAGTTTTGGAAGAATTGATCAGGGAACAGCCGCAATATAAAGATAGAGTTAAAATTCTGAAGATCGGCGAACAGATTGTGATTGAATGATTTTTAATGAACTTTTATCAGCATTGGTTTGATGGATAAACAATTTTTTTATCTGTAATAAAGATTCCGATTTGAGTAATTTGTCATTTCTCATTGGTCTCATAAATATCTTTTAAATTAATTTGAATCCTGTCTTAAAAAATATACTGGGAATTCTCATTCTCCTGATAATTGTATTCATCACGATTGGAGTCCTTTTCAATAATCTCACCAAAAAATCATTTTACGAAGATTCCGGTACATTCAAAATTAATGGTATCACAGGGAATGTAAATGTCTATATGACAGACTTCGGCGTTCCGCACATTTATGCTGAAAACGAAGAGGACATGTATTTTACACTGGGGGTCATGCACGCCCGCGAAAGACTGTGGCAGATGGATCTTATGAGAAGAGTTGCCGAAGGAAAACTTTCAGAGATATTGGGAAAGGAAGTTCTTGAATATGATATTCTCTTTCGCACTCTCGGCATCGATAAAAATTCCGGATATCAGTATGATAAACTTTCTCCCGTGTCCAAATCGCTACTGAATTCTTATTCAGCGGGAGTAAATAATTTTATAGAAAATAATTCAAAGCAGCTTCCTCTGGAATTTGATATACTGAATTACAAACCCGAGCAATGGAAACCCGAGCATTCACTTATGATAGTGAAGCTGATGGCGTGGGAGCTTAATCTATCCTGGTATACTGATGTTATGTTCGGAGAGATCGTAAAAAAATTCGGCATAGATAATGCAAAATTTTTCTTTCCTGATTATCCCGAAGACGCTCCTTTTATTGTGAAAGATGATCAGCTTAAAGTTAAATCTGATTCCGTAAAAAAACCGGTGAGCATGTTAAAATCAGTAGAAAAAAACTACGGTGATATTTCTTCTCTCGGAAAAGATTTTTATACTTCTGCTATGAAATTCAGAGAATTCATTGGTACAGAAGGCGCACATGTCGGCAGCAACTCCTGGGTGATCTCCGGCAGCAGGACTGAATCCGGCAAACCTCTCTTAGCCAACGATCCGCATCTCGCTCTGCAGGTTCCTTCCAAATGGTTTGAAGTAAGTCTTTATAATGAAAAGAAAAAATACAGCGTCTGCGGATTTACAATTCCTGGTGTGCCCGGTGTTGCGATCGGTCACAATGACGTGATCTCATGGGGACTTACTAATCTGATGTGTGACGATTCCGATTTTTATGTTCTCAAAAAGGATTCTGTACCCGGCGGAAATTATATTTACAGAGACAAATCTTTTGCGCTGGACAGCAGCTTAGAAAGCATTAAGATAAAAGATGAGAATGACGAATATGTTTTTACTGCTTACACAACTGTGCTTGGTCCCGTTGTATCGGGTCTTACCAAAACAGGATTCATAAATAATCAGAAGTTTGATAAAGTTAATGAAAACGAGATCCTGACATTTAAATGGACGGGATTTGAATACAGCGATGAGATAGAAACTTTTTACAAACTGAATAACGCTGCAAACTGGAATGAGTTTAAAGACGCATTAAAAACTTTCGGCGCGCCTGCATTGAATTTCGTTTATGCTGATACAGCAGGTAATATCGGATACAGATCCGCAGGTTTTATACCTGTTAGAAATTTTACCGAAAGTGAATCTGCGCCTTTCATACCGCTGGGTCCGGATGCGCTGTGGACAGGCTTTGTTCCGTTCGATGAATTGCCGGAGTCAGTCAATCCGGCTGCAGGATATATTGTGACCGCAAACAATAAGCCAAAAAATAATTATAAATATTATATCTCAAATCTTTATGAACCGCATTACAGGGCGGAAAGGATCGAACAGCTTATTACCGGCATTCCGCTGATAAATGAGGAAGAGTCTAAAAAGATCCAGCGTGATGTGTACAGTATTCAGGCAAAGGAATTTTGCGGGTTTCTGTTCGAGTCATTCGGCGATTCATCTGATCTTACTCCCGATATAAAATCCTATCTGGATATTCTGAAACAATGGGATTATGAATTCCGACTGTACAGTACGGGAGCAGGGATATTTGCAATGTTTGAAGTTCAGCTTTATAAGAATTTATATCAGAATGAACTTGGCAGCGGGTTGTTTGAAGATTATCTTTATCTGAAAAATATACCTGTAAGAAATACTTCGAAACTTTTGAAGCTCAGCTCATCTTTTCTTTTTGAGAATAATACAATCAAGCGTCAGATCATCAGAAGAAGTTTTTATGAAGCCGTCTCCGCTCTGATCTCTAAATACGGTAATAATCCCGAAGGATGGAAATGGGAGATAATGCATGATGTATATATGAAGCATCCTCTCGGCATTGTTCCTGAATTCAGCTCTATGCTTAATATCGGTCCGTTCAGCATAGGCGGAAACGGAACTACCGTTAACAATCTCGAATACAGTTTTTCAAAAGCGCTGACAGATCAGAGATTCGAAAGCTATCTCGGACCTTCGATGAGAATGATAGCAAATATGATTTCCATAAAAAATTATCTTTCTATACTTCCAACCGGACAGTCCGGTCAGCCGATCAGTCCAAACTACGGAGATCAGGCAAGACTCTGGCTTAACGGGGATTATAAAAAAGTAACAACGGATTTTTCCGAACTGAAAAAGGAGAATCTTAAAATGCTCAGCTTTGAACCTGCGGAATAGTTAATATTTTTTTACCATCATAATTTTAAATTGGTTTCAACTCAAACAAAATATGAAACATACAGACCGAAGAAGTTTCTCGGCCAGAATTTTCTTACAGATGAAAATCTTGCAAAGAAAATTGTAAACTCACTCGATATAGTTCCGGGTGATACAGTAGTTGAGATCGGTCCGGGTAAAGGAGTTCTGACAAAATATATCGAGCCTCTTACAAATGATTTTTTTGCTGTAGAGCTTGACAGACATATTGTGACTGAGCTTGAACAAAAATATGGAGACCGGATAAATCTTATACATAAGAATTTTCTTAAAGTCAGTATTGAAGATGAAATTTTTTCACGAAGAAAAAACAAAGGCAGGATCAAGATCATCGGTAATATACCCTACAACATTACGACTGAGATCATTTTCAGGATGACGGAAAAAAGAAATATGATATCATCCGCTGTATTGATGATGCAGAAAGAAGTTGCGCGCAGACTTACTTCATCACCGGGTACAAAAGATTACGGCATACTTGCTGTGCTTATACAGCTTTACTCTATTCCGAAAATACTTTTTAACGTCCCGCCCGAAGCATTTTTTCCAAAACCCCGAGTTGTATCTTCGGTCGTTAGATTTGATTTTCCGGAAAATGTACATAATGAAATTGATTACAGTCTGCTCAGCGAAGTGGTAAAGAAAAGTTTCGGTAAAAGAAGAAAGACAATGAGAAATTCTTTGAAAGAATTTTTTATTGAGAATGATATACTGCAGGAAAAAATTGAATTTGATTTTAACAGAAGACCGGAAAGTCTTTCCATTGAAGAGTTTCTAAAGCTGACAGGAGATATCGCCGGATCATTATCATCTCATAAATAACATCACCTCTTAACATCAAAAAAGCTTCTCAGTATTTCGCGGCATTTGTCATCCAATATTCCTCCGGTAACATTACATTTATGATTGAGATCCTTGTTGTTTGTAATGTTCATAACGCTGCCGCAAGCGCCGCTTTTGTTGTCAAACGCGCCGAAAAAAAGATTCTCGGTTTTGGAAAGGACTACCGCTCCGGCGCACATTGCACACGGCTCAAGCGTTACATACATGCTGCAGCCGACAAGCTGCTTTGACTGAAGATATTCTGCAGCCGAAGTTATGGCAAGTATCTCCGCATGAGCTGTCGGGTCTTTCAGCATTTCAGTCTGATTATGAGATTTAGCGATTATAGAATTCTGAAAAACTATCACACAGCCGACAGGTATCTCCTGCTGTTCATATGCGATCTCGGCTTCCCTGTATGCATAGTTCATAAAAAATTCGTGACTGATCATTTTATATATCCTTTAAAATTATTTTACGGTTAAAGAATCCCGGACTTTTTCATTCAACATATTATTCAGTTTTTTCTCTGCGTCATTTACCGTGAGAAATTTAATGCCGGGTTTTTTTAATTCCCAGATCCTGTTTGTATATTCTTCAAAATCCTTTCCTGAAAAGCTGACCGTATAAAACTTCAGCTTTGTTCCTTTTTCAGATTCTCTTTTTATTTCATCAAATAGTCTGCTTACTTTGTTTTCATCCGTTCTGATCTCTCTGAATAAAGTATCGCTGTATACGCGCATATTATTTTTACTGAATTCAGATTTTATCTTTTCCGCAAACTCTTTCCTTTCCTTCGGATAATACAACACAATGCCCGAAGCTTTAGGATAACTGATCGCAACAGATCTTATTCTCTGCTTTATCAGAGACTCTTTCATTTCGGAATTAAAATCCGAAGTAATATCATTCTTACCTCCTATGACAAACTTCAGCAGATAATTTTTATTGTTATCAGTTATCATTGACTGATAATCAGCTTTGTCATTTCCCATGGGAAGAAAAACTGAAATTTTTTCAGTAGATTTTAAAATTTTTTCTGCATCACCGAAATCCATATATTCAATGCTGTCAAGTGTTACGCATATCTCAGAAATATTTCTTACGGCTTTTTGTGAATAGATAAAATTTAATTTTGCATATTTGGTTCTGCTGCTGTCCTTTATCTGAAAGATCTCCATTACAATATTTTTCGTCTTAGCATCTTCAGTCGTTACTGAAGTAAATCCATTTTTCGCAAAGTATAATGAGAGATCATAATTAAGATTTATAGTCTGAATATCAGCCGGTAACAGAATGCTTTCCGTGAGCGCATATCCCTCATCAGTATTTTTGCCGGATTTATTATTTCCGCCGGATTTGGTTTTCAATTCGTCTTTAATTCCGAAAGAATGTAATATCGAATCTATGTCTTTTTTAAAAATAGCAGGAGTGATCTCATTCTTTGAAATTTGCGTAAGACCTGGTTCTTCTTTTTCTTCTGAAAATATTAACAGTAAAGTAAAAATGATAAGCATTACTCCGAGAGCTATGATCAGTATAATTTTAAGTTTTTCCTTCCTTTCCATTAAAGTTCTTTGAATTTAACTGATCTCCGTCTTATTATTTGCTGATTCAATTTCAGAAGACACATATGAAATTATCTCTTCAGCATTTTCAACTTTACTTAATTCAGTGACTCTTAAAAGATCATCTGCATATTCAGGTCTGGTCATACCGGCAAGTACACAGTCCACGCCTTTTACGGAAGAAATGATCAAAACAGTTTTCTGTGAAAGTGTTAAGTTATGATAAGCGGGATCTAATTTTGAATTTACAAGTCCGTGAATAAACCTGCTCCTCTTTTCAGCTCTGAGCTTATAATAATTTCCGGTCAGATTCAGCAGTCTATAAACATTTTGTATGTAGTTATTAAAAAGTTCTTTCGCGCCTTCGTCAGAAATATTTTTTTCAAAGTAATCCAGAAGCGTATTTATCCTCGGAGCAAAGAGCTGTCTTATGAGATCATTAAAATGTTCTATGCTGCCGAAGAATTTCCAGTTCTCATCTATCTGCTTTCCGGTTATCAGACAGCTCTTTAATTTTTTAAGATCTTCTTCATGAATTTCTTCACCGCTCAGCTTTTCATTTAAGAGATCTTCTTCAAGCAGTTTAACAAGTTTTATCTGTTTTATAAAATCCTTCTCTTCCAATTGTTCAGATTTAAAATCAGCGAGCCGGACAAGACCTTTTGAAGTAATGGCATTAAGCGGTCTGTTTATAATCACTTTCAGATCTTTATCCGCTGCATACTCAAGGACTGTTTTGGTTTTATTCTGCTGATTTTTAATTTTCACTGCGCCGGCTTCAAAAAGATTAAGTGGCAGCTGTATCATTTTAAATCTGTTACTCTTGGAAATTGAATTCGCTATTTCATAAATTCTTTCCAGTGAAGTAAAAGACGGATCGTCTGAATAAGCGGGAAATGTATTGGATGATACGCCGTAATATTTTATCCTTCCTGTATCGCACTGCTTTTCAAGATATATGAATGCCTTTTCTATTCTGCCGTAATATATTTCAGAAGCTTTGCTCTTATCAGGATTACTGTGCGCTGCATTTTCAAGAAAATATTCCGGATTATGCAAAAGGTAATAATCTATGTAGGGCGTATTCAATCTTTCGAACTGTCTTCTGAGCTGATCTTCCAAAAAATCCGGTGAAATACAGTGCCAGAGCCGGTCGGATTCTTCTACAACTTCTTCAAAGATCTTACCTTCTTCTTTTAATTTCTTAAGTTCATTTAAAAGTATACCCTGTATATATCCGCCTTTCGTTACAAGCGTAATATCTTCCCTTTGAATTTTATTTTCTGTTATCAGTTCATTTAAAACCTTTCCGACAAGCGATTCGCTTCCGCCCATGGAATAGTTTGATGAAGTATCGATCAGATTCACGCCTTCAAGGAGAGCTTTTAGCAAAGAGTTATAGTGCTGCTCTATCCCGGTATTGATCCTGTAACATCCGAATCCGATCTTAGAAATTGGTTTTGTCATAAATTTTTAATGAACAAATTACTCATATTATATTCTGTGTTAAAGTCTAAATAAGATTTTTTTATTAATGTAATAAATTTTTAACTTACAGCATAATTTTTTCTATTAAGTTTTGCTCGTTTCCAAATTCCGTTTGGAAATGCCATTTCAAGCGAAACTCTGTTTCGATTAAATCCCTTCAATAAAAATCTTAAAAAAATTTAAATTGTGTAACTTCAGTTAGTGATAACAAATCCGTCATAGTCGTCAACGCTTACTCATAATCATTCCTTGTTTTAAAAAATTAAGCAACTTATCTTAAATCTGCATAAAATTAGTGGAATTAAATATGAGTTACATTCAGTTACCCTCACATCTTACTCAGTATTTGATTTACTTTTATAAAAAAAAATATGGGACATAAAATATTTTTACTCTTAATCTTATCAATTTTCTTCTTCAACGAATGCAGGTCTCAATACAATTTGGAATGGGCTGAAAGGACTCCACGCCCTGACAGCAGTACAAATAATATAACTGATCTTACTTTTGACAAATCCGGCAATCTTGTTTTATTGGGTTACAGGTATTCAATTGCAAAAATGGATCAAAACAGTAATTTGATCTGGAATGTAGCTTATCCCTTACCCGGATTTTTTATGTCAGGACAATCTTATGCTGTTAGTGCTGATGATTCGGGAAATGTATATATGACAGGTGAACATTCCCCCTCATTTAATAATAATTTTCTAACCATAAAGTATGATTATAATGGTATTTTTCAATGGTCAAGGACTTATGATAATCCAATGGGATCTAGTGACAGGGCTTATAAACTAATTGTCTATAAAAATAAATATTTATATATTGCCGGCTCTAATTCCTATGGAGACTCCGGTACCGGGAGTTGTAATTTCAAATGGACGATATTTAAATATGATCTGAATGGTAATGAGATCTGGAGATATCAATATTGCGGGTTTTCTCAATATGTTTTAAGTGATTATGCTCCAAAACCAAAATTAGCAATAGACAGTTCAGGGAATGTAATAATCTCGGGTGATAACGTTGACACTACAAATAATTCATATTCAAATGATTTAAATATCATAAAATTAGACTCAAATGGAATTCAGTTATGGATTAAAACAATTAAAAATATGTCTTCTTCCGAAACTTTATTAACAGATGTTAATTCAAATATTTATGTAGGTGCTAACGGTATTTTAAAATTTAATTCTAACGGAGATTCGCTTTGGTTTAAACAACTTGATAATTTAAAAGAATTTAATATTGATACAAATCAAAATCTTATCTCAGCAAGATATAATAATATCAATCAATCTTATTATGTAATTATAAATAAAATTGATACTTCGGGTAATGACATTTGGACAGCACAGACTCCAAGCGTGTTGTTTCCTGCATCAATATACACCAATCAGAATAATAAAATTTTTTTATCAGCTTATAGTACTGGTAGTGGAAATCAAAAATATTATACATATGTATATAATTCTGACGGCTCACTTTTTTGGAACGGTGAATATGTAAATACTTCAGGCACTGGCTGTAGACCAATAAAAATAATTTCCGACAAAAATGATAATATATATGTGTCTGGAAATGCATATACAGTATATCCTGATATTACAATATTAACTGTGAAATATTCTTTACTTACCGGTAACTCAAATTCAAATTCAGTTTCTGTATTTCCAGATAAATTCTTTCTTAACCAAAATTATCCAAATCCCTTTAATCCAAACACAGTTATAAATTACGAGTTACGAGTTGCGAGTTTTGTAAAAATGATTGTGTATGATGTGCTTGGGAATGAAGTCGCGACTTTGGTAAATGAATACAAATCTGTTGGGAGTTATGAAGTTGAGTTCGCCGGAAGTGATTTTTCGAGCGGGATATATTTTTATAGAATTGAAGCGGATAGTTTTATTGAGACTAAGAAAATGCTGCTTCTCAAGTGATAATAAATTGTTTTATGAGATCTATTTTTTAAACATATCTGCTTCAAATCAGAAAGTCTTACCGTTTGTTTACAGTTTTTGAATCACATTCTCCTAAAAACTTATCTGCATCCTCTAAAAACTTAATTTCAAAATATCTCATCAAGATTTGTCCTTCTTTAAGCTTTTTGAAAACAATAAAAGTTTATAAGTTTATAAACATAGTTTTCCTTTTCATTTAAAGTTAAACATCACATAATTATTAAGAAGAGAGAAATATCTATGTACTTTAATTATCATTCCCAATTAGTTGAATTTTTAAAATAGTTAAATTATTTTACAGACATACTTTTTAAAACTAATTTACAATTGGTGAATAATTTTGACAAATTATGGGATTACAATGATCCCGCAGGTACGGAAATTAAATTCCGTGAAATACTTGACGAAGTAAAAAGTTCTAACGACAATTCAGCTTACCTTCAGCTGCAAACTCAAATCGCCAGGACGCTCGGACTGCAGATGAAGTTTGATGAAGCGCATTCACTGCTGGATGAAGTTAAAGATAATCTTACCGAAGATTCAGGCATTGAGAAAGTCAGGTATCTGCTCGAAAGGGGACGCGTGTTTAATTCGTCCAATCAAAAAGAAAAGTCACGTGATTTATTTCTTAAAGCTTATGAGCTCAGTAAACAAATAGGAGAAGACGGTTATGCGGTTGACGCCGCTCACATGATGGCAATCATTGAATCTCACGGCGAAGCTCTTAAATGGAATGAGACTGCTTTGAAAGACGCCGAAGAGTCTGATGATCAAAGAGCAAAAGGATGGCTTGGATCTCTTTACAATAACATCGGCTGGACTTACTTTGATATGAAGGATTATGAAAAAGCGCTGAATATATTTGAAAAATGCAGACAGTGGCATGAAGAAAATAAGAAAGGATACGGATTGGCAATTGCAAAATGGAGCGTGGCAAAAACACTGAGAATGCTTGGTAAAACAGACGAAGCAATGGAAATGCAGCTTTTACTTTTGAATGATATTAATGAAGGAAAAGCTGAAAATGACGGATATGTATTTGAGGAACTGATGGAATGCTGCCTTATAAAAAATGAGAAAGAGAAAGCCAAAGAATACGCAGGAAAAGCTTATGATATTTTGTCACAGGACATATGGTTACAAAAAAATGAAGAAGACAGACTTGTGAGACTAAAGAAAACAGGTAACAGAGAGTGAATATCCGCGCCGGACATATAGAAATTTTTGTCAAAGATCCTATGACGTCTATGGATTTTTATGAAAAGATCCTTGGCTTCAGCGTTACGGAAATTCAGCATGATAAATTCGTCTGGATGAAACTAGGAGAAACTGAGTTCCTGCTGAGACCGGGAATGAATAAAAATCAAACTGATGAATATAAAGATTCAAATATCGGAATTGTTATATACACGTATGACATAATGAAAACGAAAGATGAACTTGAAGGCAGAGGTCTTGTATTCAGTGGTACAGACGGTTCTGACTCGTGCTTTACTTTTAAAGATCCGGACGGTAACTGGTTTCAGCTTACAGATCCGCAGCATCAATAATTTTTTTAAAAAATTAAATTAACTTATAAAATGAAATACTCCGAAGAAGAAAAGAAAGCAGCTAAGGAAAATTTATCAGAAATAGACAAAGAGATCGAACTTCTCAGAAAAAAGAGGATTGATCTGAATTCAATTATCGCAGCAATGGATGTTTCTGATTATACTATGAAAGACAGAGATGGTAAGGATGTAAAGCTTTCCGAAATGTTCGGCGATAAAAATCATCTGATACTAGTTCACAATATGGGAAAGGGATGTTCCTATTGTACGATGTGGGCTGACGGTTTTAAAGACACTTATAAAGAGATTGAAAAGAAAGCTTCTTTTGTTTTAGTAAGTCCGGATGCACCTGAAGTTCATAAAGAGTTTGCAGATTCGAGAGGATGGAATTACAGAACTTACTCTGCTGCCGGAACAGAATTTATATATGACATGGGTTATGAAATAAGAAAAGACGATAAGAAGTATTACTGGCCAGGTGTATCCGTGTTTGAAAAGAAAGAAGACGGCAGTATTGTGAGAGTTGCAAAAGATGAATTTGGTCCGGGAGATTTTTACTGTAACATCTGGCATTTTATTGACCTGCTTCCGAATGAAGATATAACATTAGATTCATAAGAGTGTGCCAATATTTTTTATTTATAAATTTTTTAAATATATATACTTCATTCGATTCTGAAATTAATTAAAATCAAAAATTAAACTGATGTCATTAAACAATCCTTTGATCAATTTATATTCCGGTCAGTACGATATAATGGTTGACTGGGTAAACGGATGCATAAATCCTCTTTCGAAAGAAGATTTTAAACAGGAATTATCTCCGGGAAAAAGCACGGGTATATGGATATTGGGGCATCTTGTTGTCTGCGATGATGACTTTTCGGAATACATGGGAAAGGGGAAAATTCTTTATCCTGAACTTATAGAATTATTCGGACAAGGCAGCAAACCCGCGCCAGCCGAAAATTATCCGGCTGTTTCCGTTTTAAAAGAGTATTGGAATAATGTCTGTGAAAAGAACAAAAAAGTTTATCTGGAATTAAATGACAGTGAACTTGACGAACCACATGCTCTTATGGAAAATAATGAAGATAATTATTTCAAGACAAAGAAAGGCGTGATCGTTCACTGGCAACTTCATCAGATGTATCATGCAGGGCAGCTGGGTATCTTAGTTTCACGAGCCGGAAAAAGTATATATTAATCTGTTATTAATTTGGCAAAATTTATTTCCGCCTGGAAGCAATATTTTTTATACCGATATACTAAAGCTGAATTTATTATTACAGTTGTTTGTCTGATACTCACGCTAAGCGCATTCAGCCGATTTCTTCTGTTTAATGAATCCAGACAAGGCGCTGAAATTAATGATCCTGTATTAAACTATTTTCATGCAATTGATCTGAACGGATTGTTGTTTTTTGCAATTTATTCATCTCTGCTGATAGCTCTGATCTTTTTCAGCTTCGACCCGGATACACTGCTGACGGGAATTCAGGCATATATACTTCTTGTGCTTTTCAGAATGTCCGCAATGTATCTTATTCCGCTGGAGCCGCCTGTCGGATGTATTGATCTTCAGGATCCTGTTGTATTTGTGATGGGTACAGGGAAAAAAATTGTTAAGGATCTGTTTTTTTCCGGACATACCTCAACTGCATTTTTGCTTTTTCAAACTGCTAAGAATAAATATCTGAAGATATATTTTTTGCTGGCTACGGTGACAGTAGGAACGTCGGTTATTCTTCAGAAAGCGCATTATACGATCGATGTCTATGCCGGACTGATCTTTTCGTTTGCATCATATCAGATCGTTAAAAAATTAAGAACTAAATACGCACCTTCAAATAAACTAAAATGAAAGAAAGAAAAAAATATTCATCCGGTGTGATCTGGGAAGACATTGTTGGATACAGCAGGGCGGTAAAAATTGATGACAGAATTCTTATCTCCGGTACAACGTCAATTGTAGATGGAAAACTAGTTGGCAAAGGAGATATGTATCTTCAGACAAAAACAATAATTGAAAATATAGACCGTGTTTTAAAGCAGGCGGGAAGCTGCCTTGAAGATATTATTAGGTTAAGAATTTATGTAACGGACATCAGTAGATGGGAAGAGGCAGGTAATGCGCTCGGAGAATTTTTTAAAACCATAAAACCCGCGCAGACTCTTGTTGGTATCAGCGCGCTTGTGGATCCCGATATGCTTGTTGAAATTGAAGCGGAAGCTGTAACAGTGTTATTGTAAATAGAGAAGTTAAGATCCGGTTACTTCATGGAATATTTAATGCCTCTGATAATACATAGAAATAAATATTCTGCAAACGTAACTTACAACTAAATTTAAAAAACGTCAGGAGGATTTTATTATGTTACCACCTATTAATTTTAAAAAATGGATTGAAGAAAACCGTCATCTTATGAAACCACCGGTCGGGAATAAATGCGTTTACGACGGCGACTTTATAGTAATGGTAGTCGGCGGACCGAATTCAAGGAAAGATTATCATTTTCAGGACGGACCGGAATTTTTTTATCAGCTTGAAGGAGATATACAGGTCGGGATAGTTGAAGACGGAAAGGAAACAATTTATGATATCAGAGAAGGTGAAATTTTTTATGTGCCGCCAAAGACACCGCATTCACCGAGAAGACCTGCAGATACTGTAGGATTAGTGGTGGAAAGAAAAAGAACTGAAAGCGAACTTGACGGTTTTCAGTGGTATTGTGAGAATTGTCATGTGAAACTTCATGAGAAATTCTTTAAACTGACAGACATTGTATCTCAGCTTCCGCCGCTGCTTAAGGAGTTTTATGATTCGGAAGATCTGCGGACATGTAAGAGCTGCGGAGCGGTGATGCAACCGCCGGTAAAAAAATAATTACAAATTACAAATTTCAGATTACTAATAGTTCTGCAGATTTTATATCTTGGCGGTAGTTTATTAAAAAGGAGGATTATATGAATAAGAAAAGTGTAATACATGTTAAGAGTTATTCTTTTTCGATAAGAATAGTTAGGTTATATCAATATTTAATAAAAGAACACAAAGAATATTCTTTAGCAAAACAAATATTACGATCCGGTACTTCTATCGGTGCTAATATTGAGGAAGCAACAGGTGGACATTCAAAAAGAGAGTTTTTATCGAAGCTTTCCATTGCTTATCGTGAAGCTCGTGAAACTCATTATTGGTTAAGAATATTATTTGATACAGATTATCTCAATAGAGAATTATTCACTTCATTATTTAGAGATTGTGAAGAAATTCTTAGAATTTTATCAAAGATTCAATTAACTACAAAATCATCTCTAAAAAACAAACTCAAATAAATTATTTGTAATTTGTAATCTGTAATTTGAAATTATGACTAAGATAGATCTTCACACTCACATTCTACCAAAAAATTGGCCTGATCTGAATGAAAAGTACGGCTACGGCGGATTTGTACAGCTTGATCATTACAAACCCTGCTGCGCCAAGATGATGATCGACGGAAAAGTATTCCGTGAAATTCAGGATAACTGCTGGGATCCTGCTGTGAGAGTAAAAGACTGTGATCATACACAAGTTAATATACAGGTGCTGTCGACAGTTCCTGTTATGTTCAATTACTGGGCAAAGCCGGAGGATACTCTTGATCTTTCTAAATATCTGAATGATCACATTGCCTCAGTTATCAATGATTATCCCGGCAGATTCCTCGGACTCGGAACGCTGCCAATGCAGTCGCCCGGACTTGCCGTTAAGGAAATGGAAAGATGTATAAAAGATCTTAAACTTTCGGGGATCGAGATCGGCTCGCATATAAATGAATGGAATCTTGATAACGAAAATCTTTTTCCGATCTACGAAGCTGCGGAGGAATTAGGCGCGGCGATATTTGTTCATCCGTGGGATATGATGGGCAAAGAAAAAATGCCGAAATACTGGCTGCCGTGGCTGGTCGGCATGCCGGCTGAAACTTCACTTGCAATATGCTCAATGATATTCGGCGGAGTATTTGAAAAATTCAAAAAGCTTAAAGTTTGCTTTTCTCACGGTGGCGGTTCGTTCCCCTTTACAATTGGAAGGATCGAACACGGATTCAATGTAAGACCTGACTTAGTTGCCATTGATAATAAAGTTAATCCGAGAGAATACATTGGAAAATTTTGGCTTGACTCGCTTGTGCATGATGAAACGGCTTTGAAATATTTGGTAGACCTCGTTGGTGATGAAAAAATAATACTCGGTTCGGATTATCCGTTTCCTCTGGGGGAGCATCATCCGGGTAAACTGATAGAATCTATTAGTATCTTAAGCTCGGAGTCTAAAGAAAAATTGCTGTGGAAAAATGCTGTGGAGTTTCTCGGTGCGGTACATTTCAGCTGAATTATTGAAGGAATTTTAATACTTTGGAATTTTAAACTAAATTTCTTTGAGTTATAAAATTTTTAAAGTATTCTTACAAATATTTATTATTTCATTTTCAATAGGTTATGAGTCCTTCCGAAATTATAATTCAGCTTGATTCAAATTCCGCAGTATTTAAAAATCTACTTTACGGAGTTCCGGAAAAATTAATTCTCTGGAAGCCATCCGATAGCAGGTGGTCGCTGCTCGAAATACTATGTCACTTATATGATGAAGAACGGGAAGATTTCCGACCGCGTCTTGCAAAAATTATTCAAAGCGATCACAACTGGGAACCTATCTACCCGCAGGACTGGGTAACATCAAGAGAATATATGAAAAAGGATTTCAATACCGTACTTAAAGAATTTCTGATTGAACGTAAATTATCAGTTGAGTGGCTGAAAAGTCTTAAGGTCAATGATTGGGATGTAAAAGTTGTACATCCGAACCTTGGTGAATTTTCAGCTATTCAAATGCTGTCAGAATGGTATGCACACGATCTGCTGCATATCAGGTAAATTATAAAATTAAAATATGATCTGCTTAATGAATCACTTGATCCATATAAAATAACTTACGCAGGAAATTTTTAATTCTTCTTATCCCATGGATTTGTCGCCCAGACTGTAACTTCCGGTATCATTCCTCTGTCATCCATTTCAAGAATTGATTTTATTGTATGAGCTATTTCCGCTCCGGTTAATTTATTCGGAACATTCTGTCTTTCTTTTCTTTCTGTATTTGCAAAAGCAGTTGTAACTTCACTTGGATTTACTAGCATTACCCTGATATTGAAAGGACGGAGTTCCGCCTGCCAGCACTCTGTCATTCCTCTGAGCGCAAATTTTGACGAACTGTAAATTGTACCTCTCGCAAATCCTTTCAGAGCAGCTGTCGAAGCAATGTTTATTATATTACCGTAATTCTGTTTTTTAAAAATCTCAGCAGCATGTTTTGCCATTAGCGCAGCGCCGAATACATTTACTGAATAAACTTTTAAAAAAGCTTCCGCAGTAAGATTTTCTACATCAGGGAATTCGCCTATGCCTGCATTATTGATCAGGCAGTCTAAACCGCCGAGTTCTTTTTTAATAATTTCAAATGTTCTTATGATATCTTTTTCATCCGAAACATCAGCGTGAATTGCAAGCGCGCCTGTTTCTGCTGCAACTTTATCCAGCCTGTCTTTATCCCTGCCGGTAATTGCGATCTTTGCACCGCTTTGCGAAAGCAGAACTGCAGCAGCTTTACCGATACCTGAACTCCCTCCTGTGACGAGTATTCTTGAATCTTTTATTTTCATGAGTTATGTTTTAATTTATTTAAAATAAGAAAAGTTGTGTCCGCTTTTAAGCTGCAGCAAAAATTCATACATGAGTTTTATTCCGTTTTGAACGTCGTCTTTATGAACCGTTTCAACTGTTGTATGCATATACTTAACTGCAACTCCGATAAGCGCTGAAGCAACGCCTTCAGCAGAATATGCAAACGCATCTGTATCAGTTCCGGAATGTGAAGAGACCGCTTCATACTGAAACGGTATTTTATTTTTCTTAGCTGTATTTATCAGCATCTTCAGAAGTTCATTATGTATGGAAGGTCCGTAAGTCAGTGTAGGTCCTTTACCGCAGGCAAGATCTCCGTCAGTTATTTTATTATAAAGCGGAGACTGTGTGTCGTGACTTACATCGGTTATAATCGCCACGTCCGGCTTGATCCTTCGCGAGATCATTTCCGCGCCTTTCAGACCAACCTCCTCCTGTACAGCATTTACAAAATACAAACCGTAATTAAGTTTCTTCTTTTTCTCCTTAAGCATCCTAGCAGTCTCTGCTATCATAAATCCCCCGATCCTGTTGTCCATCGCTCTCGCCACATAATAATTTTTATTCAATGTCATAAATTCGTCTTCAAAAGTTACGACAGAACCGGTATGAATTCCGAGCGCTTCAACTTCCTTTTTTGATTTACAGCCGCAGTCAAGAATTATGTTATTTAACTCGGGATGATTTTCCTTTTTACCCCTTACATGTATTGCCGGCCACCCGAATACAGCTTTTACAAAACCTTTATCCGTATGAATGTTCACTCGCTTTGACGGAGCGATCTGATGATCGGATCCGCCGTTTGTAATTACATATATAAATCCGTCATCATTTATATAATTCACAAACCATGAAATCTCATCAGCATGTGATTCCAGTACAACTTTATATTCCGCATCTGGATTTATTATTCCTACCACTGTCCCGTAAACATCCGTATAATAAGTATCAACGTAAGGTGTAATATATTCAAGCCAGAGCTTTTGTCCGGGTACTTCAAAACCTACCGGAGATGCTATGTTCAGATAATTCTTTAAAAACTCAAAGCTTTCTTTTCTCAAAGTAATTTTTTATTTAATTAATATTTCTGTTCCGTCTTTCCGGCCGATTATAATTGTGTCTGCAATGCCAATGAATAAACCTGTTTCCACTACACCTGTGATCTGCTTCAGCTCCGCATCAAGTGTCTGAGGATCCTCTATTTTATTTAAATGAAGATCAAAGATTAAATTTCCGCTGTCTGTTTTATAAAATCCGTCATCCTTCATTCTCACGGCAGGATCGTATTTTTTCAGAATACCGAAAACTCTTTTATATCCGAATGGAATGACTTCTACAGGTAATGGATAATTACCGAGCTGATTTACTAATTTATCCGAATCTATTATCCAGATATTTTTTTTAGAATTCAGAGCAACGATCTTTTCAAACAGTAGAGCGCCGCCTCCGCCTTTTATTCCGTTAAAAGATCTGTCCGCTTCGTCAGCGCCGTCAATGTTTATGTCAATAATTCCCGCATTATCAATTGATAACGGTTCGATACCGAAAGAACGGGCGAGATCTGTTGATGAATTTGAAGTGGAAACGGTTTTGATTTTTAATCCATCTTTAACTCTTTCACCTAATTTTTTAATAGCAAAATATACGGTAGAACCTGTTCCGAGTCCTACAGTCATTCCGTATTCAATAATCTCTACAGCTTTTTCAGCGGATAATTTTTTCTCCGTATCCTTTTGATTCATTTAAGTCAGTTCAAGAATTTTAAAATACAGTGTATGTAATACCAACCTGAAGACCTTCTTTTAACTGCGTCTTCAGAGATTGCGCTTTTTCATAAACTACAAGTACGTTCAGATTTACATTCAAAAAGTCATTCACTACAGCCGTGAAAGTATTATCAAATCCTATATCCCAAACATCGAACGTTTCAAACGCTGAAAAAAGTCTCAGTCTTCCTGTATATAGTATATTATCTGCAACTGTGAAATTCGATTCAGTTACTGATTCCACACCGGTCTGAAATTTAAATGCCTCGGTTTTATCAGATGTTTCAAGGTCATCAGTGAATTGTCTGAATTTATTCGTAAATGTTTCCTGAAATGCAAATCCCAGACGCGTAGAAAAATTTGGATTACCGTATGTGAAACCTATACTCTGAGTAACATATCCCGGATCAAAGAATGCAGAGATCTGAACTGCGGGATCAAGAGTATAATCATATCCATTCAGTACAGAAGTCCTTATTTCGTTTGAAACATATGGATTAAACAGCCATCCGGCGTCGTATATCAGAACATCTTCAAGTCTGAGATCATTGTCATTTGTCTGAAAACTGTTTGAGCCGGTCTTTGTCGAACCAAGCGTAACCTTAAGATTGTTTTTCAGAATCCATGGCTTTGAAAGCAAATGATTCGAAAAATCGGATATGCCTGTAATGGAAAGCAGATTCTCACCGCCTTTAGACCAGTTACTCAATGCAACCTGACTGATACCAATACCGAGAACGCCTTTGGGATTCCACCCGGGTTTTAAAGTAGTATCCTGTTGCGAAAAAATTAATCCTGGCATTAAAAAAAATACAGCTGAAAAGATGAGTGAGTAAATCCTGATCATATGTCTTTTTTATTTTTAATTTTATTTTTAATTTTAATTTTACAAATATAATTTTTTTAATTAACACTCTTAATGTATTAATTTTTTTGAGAATGATATAATCTGCATCAAATAAATTACAACTTGAATCATTTCAGATTAATATCCTTAGTTGCGCACAGACATTCAGCATAACTATCGACAGTAAGATTTCCAAAACCGCAAACGTTATAACACCAGGTGTCTATGTCTTTATCTGTCATTGTTTCATTGCTGCAAGTGTAAAATTTTATATAACTTTCCCTGTAAGTACTGTCATCTGCGATCTTCATAGCTACGTTGAGCATTGCATCAATATTAACTGAATTTTCATCATAGTTGTCATTAAAATTATATTCAAATAACCACTGAGGCGTTTCATTCGCATCTGTATTGTTTTCACGGACATTATTTAGATAATATGTTTCATAATTATGCAGGCTGAAATCTGTATTATCATAACTGAAAATCTGATACGCCGGATTGTTATCGTAAACAGGACTTACAGATGGAGTGATGTGAATGAATGATACAGGATTATTTCCTTCATAAAATATTCTGAAGTCATCTCTGTGGAAATGTCCTGCGAACTGGGATAAGATAATATCGGAATAGTTTTTTATCAGTCTTATAAACTCGATGCTGTATTTTTCTTTCCATGTCGGCATTATCTTTTCACTGCAGTCGCCTTTACCGTGGATCGTGCCGTAAATATCAATACCGGGCGGAATATGATATGAAAGCATAAGCTTATTACCGTCGGCTTTGCACTTCCGGAATACATTTTCAAGCCATTCGAGCTGTTCTAATCCCGGATCGGTCAAAGTGTCACCGCAAATGTTTTTATAGTCTGAAGAAAAGAAAACCGTATTGAGAATCAGCATTTTGATTTTACTTTCATCACTTATATTCGACGGAAAATTTACAAGACAATATCCGCCTTTTGAAAAGTCCGTCCTGAATGAAGCATTGCTTCCCGTTTTGTTTACGACCGGTTCCCAGACTTCGGAAAGCATATTTAGAAATTCTCCCTGCGGATCGATCATATAATCACCGCAGAAAGAATCATCATTTCCGACCATCGGAAATATCTGCGTATTGGGATAAAATTTTGTAATGTAGGATGTTAAGAACCTTATGGTTTTTTCAATGAATACATACAGTGAATCCTGATTTTTTGATCCGGAAAACTTTTCATAATTCTCATTGAAATCATGTCCCATAAAATCCCCGGTTATAATAATAAAGTCCGGCTCGGGAATTCGATCTTTCATTTCTACCATTAACGATTTCAATAAAGGAAAATTAGAATCCCTTCCGTAATTACTGACACTTTTAATTTCCGACCCGTAAAAAATATTTTCCCATGAAGAATGATCTGACATTATTAGTTTATGGACAATTGTCGTATCATAAAATGGATCGAAGTGTAAATCGGAGAAATTCAGGAATTTGTTTTCCGGCGGATCCTTATGTATTGATGCTCCGGTGAAACTTAAGCAGAGCAGCAGTATAAATTGAATCAGTGGAAGTTTTTTCATAGAAAAAAATTAAACAGCTGTTTATGGAATATTTATTGTGACTTATAAATATGAGTTTCAAAGTTTTTAGTCAAAGGATTTGCAAATATAAACATAATGATTTTTGGAAAAAACATCTGAGTGTCTTTTTCAAATATTTTGAAAATATTCGTTCCTCTGAGTTATATAAAAAAAAGGGGTAAAATAATTTAATATTTTAACCCAAAGAATTTTCCTGTAAATGTTTCTTATTGTTTAACTTTCTTTTTTGATTTGCTTAATGATTTAGCTTTACCGTTTCCGTTGAGATGAATTTCAGGTAATGAAAGTATCGGTTTGTTTTTGAAATCCGGAAGTATGACCGGTTTCTTTTTAAGCTGATCAAGCGCGATCTCAATCGCCTTATCAAGCTGCGGATCTCTTCCTTTTGCAAAGTCTTCCGGTGACATTTCCACTTCGACATCGGGATCCGTTCCATAATTCTCCACCTTCCAGCCGACATCTTTCATGTAGGTTGCGTATTCCGGCTGTGTAGTCATTGTTCCGTCAGCGAGCATAAGTCTCGGGTGGATTCCGATAACGCCGCCCCAGGTTCTTTTTCCGACGAGAGTGCCGAGTTTCATCTGCTTGAAGTTATGACTAAAAATATCACCGTCTGATCCTGCATGCTCATCGGTCAAAGCAACGATAGGACCTGCAACGCTGTGGCTCGGATAAGTACCGACGCTTCCCCATCTTGAAAGATCATATCCGTATTGTTTTCTGGAAAGTTTTTCGAGAAGAAGCTGCGATACGTGACCGCCTCTGTTATCCCGCAGATCTACAACGAGACCGTTTTTTGCGGCTTCATGAATGTAGTATCTGTGAAATTCCGAAAATCCATTGGGTCCCATATCAGGAATATGTAAGTATCCGAGTTTTCCTTTAGATTTTTTATGAACATACTCTTTGTTCTTTTCTACCCATTCTCTGTACCGCGCTTCCGTATCAGTTGCAATTGTCCTTACTTCGAAATTTTTAAGCTTACCTGTAACAGCATTTTTAATAGTAATGCTCACAACATTTTTAACCTGATTTACAAGCAGCTCGCCCGGTGAAACTTCTTTCTTAAGTAGTTCGCCGTTTATAGAAATAAGATAATCGCCTTCATTGATCTCCGTACCCGGGGATTTCAGCGGAGAATTCTTTTTCCAAGAATCACCTTTAATAATATGTTTTATCCTGTAGGCGTTTTCTTTTTCATCAAATTCAAAATCAGCTCCGAGTTTTCCGATTTTATAAACAGGTGAAAGTCTGTAATCACCGCCGATTTCATAAGCATGTGAAGTACCTAGCTCTCCCTGCATTTCCCAAATGAGATCTGAAAATTCTGATCTCGAAGCAATTTTATCGAGAAGCGGCAAATATCTTTTATAAATTGTATCCCAGTTTATACCTGACATATCAGGAGTCCAGAAATGTTCTTTCTGAAGTCTCCATGCTTCGGTATACATTTGCTTCCATTCTCTCATCGGGTCAATGCTGACCTTAATTCTTGAGAGATCAAGCCAGTCATTTTTTCTGCTCCTGTGATGATGCGGTTCTTTCTCTGAATCATGATCTGAATAATCGGAAAGGATATTAGAATTTATATAAAGATTATTATCCTGTCTGTAAATTACCGTACTGCCGTCCATAGATACTTTAAAGCTCTTAATGTTTTTTGCAACGTGTTCGTTTTTCTGATTTGTAAAATTGAACAGATCAAGTGATTCATCAGACGGATGCTGCTCCCAGTACCAGTGATGCAGCGAACCTTTTATTGGTTCTCTGCTGTAAAGCAATCCGTCTTTCACTGCAGTGATCTGAAAATAGTTTTTTTCCGGAAGAGGAAATGAAATAATCCTTTCATAAATTCCGTCAAGATCTATATTAACCGCGTGAATTTCAGATTTACCGTCTTTTGACTTTTTGCTTTTACGCTTTTCCGGAAATAATTTTTCATATTCCGGAGTAAAAGGAGAAGGCGTTTCTTTTTTTAAAGTGATAAGATATGGTCTTACTCCTAGAGAAAATCCAAGCTGAAAATAACTCGTGTCATAAACAGGATTATATTCTCTCTGTGATAAAAAATAAATGAACCTTCCGTCAGGGTCAAATGTCGGCTGATAATCCCTGAATCCGGTTGGCGTGATCTGAACGGACTTCCCGGTATCAAGACTGTATAAATGCAGAGATGCAAGATATTCAGCGTCTGACAAACTATAAACGATCCATTTTCCGTCAGGGGAAAAACAAAAATCTTCTATGCGTTCAAATTTACTTCTCGCTATTTTTTTAAAGTTTTTGTTATCCGTATCAATCAGATATAATTCATACCTGTTATTCGAAACTGCTAATTTATTTTCTTTGGGCGAGACTTTCAGATTTGCAATTATCCCCGCGCTGAAGAAATCCATTTTCTTGACTTCTTTTAATCCATCTTTGATGCTGTGTATTTCAATAGTTTCGCTACCGTTCTCATCCGAAACCGTAACTATATTTTTATTGTCATGCATCCATTGAGTATACCTGTATCTTACTCCGTATTGCATTCCCACCTGTAAAACCGAACCATCCCAGTTTGAAAACACGAATGACTTTCCTCTTGTGGTTACTGTTGATGAGTTACCGTCAGGACTGATATTATATGATTCAAGATATTTCACAGCATCGGAAAACTTTCTTTGTCTCTGAATTTTCGGACTGTAATATTTTATATCGATCATGCCTTCGACCTCTGTTTCAATATTATAAATGAAAATTTCAGCGCCACAGTGATAGACAATATTTTTCCCGTCGGTGTTTGAATTTCTCACATAATATTCTGAATTTGAGGAATGACTTTTAATATTCTTGCCTTCCATATCGCATGAATAGAGTTTTCCGAGTCCTTCATGATCGGAAATAAAAAATATTCTGTCTCCCACCCACAAAGGGCTTGCAAGGTTTCCTTTTATTTTGCTGAGAAATTTTTCAAATTTTCCGTTTCCTTTTTTATCAATCCAGAAAACTCCGGCAGTACCGCCTTTATATCTTTTCCATCTTGCGGGATCCATTGTATTTCTGCCTATCAGCACCCCGCCGCGCGGACCGAAGGAAACATTATTTCCTCTTCCGTAAGGAAATTTTACAGGAAGACCTCCTTCTGCAGATACACTGTACAGCATGTTTTTCCCGGATAACGGCTGTCCTGTATCTGAAGAAAATATTACGCTCCGGCTGTCAGGAGTCCATCCTTTGACTTTTGTTAAACCTCCGATAAAGGTGAGTCTTTTATTTGCTCCGCCTTCTGACGGGATAATATAAACATCATTTTCACCTTCTTCTTTTCCGGAAAATGCAATGAATTTACCATCGGGTGAAATATATGGGTTTGAAACTTCGCCTGAATTTGAAGTTAGTCTTCGCGCAACGCCTCCGGATAGATTTACTTCCCAGAGATCATCCTCGCTTACAAAGACAACTTTATCTCCGCATACTGCGGGAAATCTTTTATAACCTGTGTCGTTCATTTATTTATTATTTGAAATTAAATAAAAAGAATTGGATACGATTCATTCCTTTAAATGTTTATACAACTTAACTTTTTTGATAATTATTTTCTATAAAATATTTAATATTAATTAATGATTTATTATCTTGATCATCATATAAGACTTTAATGAGATCTAATTTTTTCACCTTAAAAAATTGCGTTTACTTCAGATTTAAAAATATGAATTTTAATCCGTAAATAATTTTTCCAGATAAATACTTGAATTCAAAACTGCCTTTTACCGGAACTACAATTTTTTCCGTAATGTCTGCCTTAGCTTCAGAGCACAATGCTGTAAACCTTTCCCAGGGATTTCCTGGTTTTCCTGTTGATCCTTTGCTTTACGAATTAGTTTACAAAGCATCGAAAGACGGATTTAATCAATACGCTCCGATGCCCGGTGTCAAATCGCTGAGAGAAGGTATCTCAAATGTGATCTCAGAAATTTACGGAGTTTACAGGGATCCTGAAACGGAGATCACAATTACATCAGGCGCTACTGAAGCTCTTTTTGCAGCCGTCAGTGTCACAGTAAATCGCGGAGATGAAGTAATAATTTTCGATCCGGCTTATGATTCATATGAACCGGCAGTAATTCTCAACGGCGGAGTTCCCGTTAGAATACCTTTAACATTTCCTGATTTTAAAATTGACAGGGTGGAAGTTCTTTCCGCTGTTAATAAAAAAACAAAACTGATTATTCTAAACTCACCCAATAATCCCGCCGGAACAGTTATTTCGCAAAGTGATTTTTTATTTATAAAGGAAATCGTTTTGAAAAATAATCTTTATATTCTGAGTGATGAAGTATATGAGCATATTGTTTTCGACGGGCTTAAACACCACTCGGTACTGGAGGATGATGAATTATTTAAAAGATCCTTTGCAGTGTCTTCATTCGGAAAAACATTTCACATCACCGGATGGAAGGTCGGATACTGCGCTGCTCCTGAAGAGCTGACATCAGAATTCCGGAAGATACATCAGTATTTGACTTTTTCTACATCAACGCCATTTCAAATTGCATTGTCACAATATATAACTGATATCGCAAGGATACGAAATCTTAAAAATTTTTATTCTGAAAAGAGAGACTACTTCCGCTCTCTTCTCATGAAAAACGGTTTAAAACCATTTTCTGCGAGCGCTACATACTTCCAGCTTCTCGACTACTCCGGCATTTCTGACGAATACGATCTTGACTTTGCCGTGAGACTCACTAAAGATTTCGGCGTAGCTTCCATTCCCCTTTCCGTCTTTTACAAAAATAAAACCGACAACAAAGTCCTCCGCTTCTGCTTCGCAAAAGAAAATGAAACTCTCGAAAAAGCCGTCGCAGCGCTTGCTAAAATAATCTGACTAAATAATTTTAATTTAGTTAATCAGCATAAGAAAAATTCTCTCTAATCTTCCCAAATATGAAAACGCATTCCGTAAGGATCTGCGAACATCTTACTCTTATCATTATATATCTGCGTTACTTTACATCCTTCTTTTTCCAGCAGCTCCTGTGCAGCGGGAACGCTTTCGACTTTGAATTCAAAAAATGTAAATCCGCTTTCACTATTTTCCACATAAAAATTTATTCCGTCCTTTATAAAATGTGTTTCAGCTTCCGAATGTTTTTCCTTTTGCATTCCGAGGACGTTCTCATAAAACTTAACAGCTTTGTCATAATCTTTAACTTGCACCGCAATATGCGGACTGAATGAAAATTTCATAATCTTATTTTAATTTTCATTAAAATAATTTAAAAATATTTCAAATAATATGACTCAGTGATTTTATAAAATATTTTTACTTAATTAAGATCATATTCCGGGACTGTCTGAAATCCCCTGAATCCAGTGTGTAAAAATATACACCACCGGCTAATTCAATTCCGGCAGTTACTGAATTGAATTCCGTCTCGTAATCACCTGAAGTCTGAAATTTATTTACAAGCGTAGCTACCTCACGGCCGAGTGAATTATAAATTTTCAACATTACATTTCCTGAGACGGGTATTGTATATTTTATTTTTGTAGCGGGATTAAACGGATTCGGATAATTCTGAGAAAGCATATACTTGTCTGCAATTATGCTTATGTTATTTGCCGCATTTGTTATCGTAGGATCTGCACTTTTAAAAATTCCGTTATTATAAGTTATTCCGTAAAGGTAATCTGAGTTATCAAAAATAAAAGTGTTGATCAATGCTCCCGGTGTCAATCCGGAATTATGGACATTCCAGGTATTACCGTTGTCTGTAGATTTATAAATACTTCCGCTGTGTGATACAAAGATATCTCCCTGTCGGTTCACTTCAAACGCGCTGATGCCGGAACCTGACCACCCGCCGTCCGGAATGATTTCCCATGTAATTCCTGCATCTGAAGATTTATGTAGTTGTCCGCTTGAATTTAAATACAGATTATTTCCTGAAACAGTAAACTTGTCCGGGAAAAAAAATTGTTCGAGGGTTCTTTCTATCCAGCTGTTTCCGTTGTCTGAACTAATAAGCAATCTCGACGGAAAACTGCTCAGAGAAGCTAAATAAATTTTACCGGCTGCATCAGTTTTTAGTACATTAAAAAAATTTGATTCCGGCTGAAATATTTTTAACCAGTTGTTACCGTTATCCGAAGATCTGTACAATTTTACAGAATCTGAGAAACCGGCCGAAGATGATAAAGCGAATATATTTCCGCCGGGAGAATTTGATATGTGGGTTATATTTGAACCTGTTTCAATTCCGTGGTTTGATAAATTCCATGTAACGCCGTTGTCAGCCGTTCTGTAGATCCCGATATTTCTTAGTCCCGTAATGATCTCACCGTTCTGACATCTATGAAGTATGTTTGAAAATACCGTAGGAAGATTACCATTCCTTCTTACCCAGCTCAGTCCGTTATCTGAAGTATAATGTATTCCCGATCCGGATGCAGTCATAATTGAATTCATGTCCAAAGAAGTAATTGAATTAAAAACCGGTACTGTTAAATTATTATTTTTTTCAACCCATGAAATTCCATTATTATCAGAATAATAAATTCCTAAAGACGATATTAGAAATACCGAGCTTCCTCCTGAATAAATGGAATTTATTCTGTTGACAGAATAGCTTTCGAATATCTGCGTCCAGCTGTTGCCCTGATCAGTAGATTTGTAAACCTTTCCTTCGGAAGTTCCTGCAAAATAATTATTCTGTACATCCTTATATATTTTACTGAAATCTAAATCCGTGATCCCGTTATTTATTTCAGTCCAGCTTATTCCGTTATTGGTTGTTTTAAATATTCCCGAACCCGGTAAAGCGGCAATTAAATTTTCACCATCTGCTAAAAGTCCTGATACGTTTAATGACGGAAGGTTTCCGTTTATATTAGTCCAGCTTGATGTATTGTCAGCGGATAAAAATATTCCGTTTTGTGTCGCGGAGATAATATTACCGGCTGAGTTAAATGCATAATCCCTTGATAAGAGCGAAGTTCCGTTATATGTGAATGTGTTAAAATTATTTCCGCCGTTAAGTGAAATGTGATTGTTAATTAATATCAAACCCTGCGGACTGACTTTAACAATTACCACCGAAGCCCAGAGACCGCTGTGCGGAGCGATGCTGATCGGATTGAAACTCCAGCTCTGACCGGAGTTTGTCGTCCACCATAATCCGCCCGAACTTTTGCCTAAATAAACTGTCCCGGAATTGCTTACATCCATGCATATATTGGAATTCACCGATCCCTGCTCTGTTCTGTTCCACTCTTCACCGCTGTCTGTAGAAATATATAAGCCTTCATTTCTCAGCACGGCGAGATTTCCATTTGGAAGTTTCTTCATATCTAAAACTGTTCCCCCGTATGGTCCGTTCAATCGCGTCCAGTAATTTTGTCCGTTGGATTGAGATATAGTAAATAGATATAATGTTATTATGAAGATTAAAATTTTCATGACCGTAATTTTAAATTATAATTATATAAAATTATCTCTAATTATATTTATATACGAATAAATATTTCACCAAACGTAGAACTCTTATTTTATAGGATTTCTGCCTGTGCTGCTTTAGTCCTGATTAATTAATTTTTGATAATAACTGTTGAATTTTTCAAAGTCATCAGTTTCAAATAATTCATGAATGATGTAATGAATTTCTGAAGGAGCTTCATTCTTTATGTGTTTGATCAGTTCAACAGAAGTTTTATAAGAAGGACCTTCGTATCCATCCTTTTTAAGAAATGATCTTAATGCAGAGTTTAACTCAACTTCGCCCATATATTCGCTCAATATGTAAAATGCAATTGCTCCCTTGCCGTAAGAAATGTAAGTCTGTTGCGGATTTACATAAATTAGCGGTGATTCTTTATCAGTTTCTTCAGACCTTCCGCTCATATACCTGTTAAACTGTTTTGAAAGAAAATTTAAAGCACTGCGTTTTCCGTATTGCTCTTCATAAATTTTTGCAGTGATATATTCTGTAATGCTTTCCGTGATCATCAGCGCACCTGCTGCATCAGCCGGCATAACCTGATTTCCCCACCAATGGTGAGTGAATTCATGAGCCGCAGTATAAAATGAAATATCAGTATATTTATCTCCCGCATGAGATGTATCATTAATAAATCGGATCTCGGAAATCTGAATTGTGTTAACTGCTGCCGTTGCAAAGGTTCCAAAGGACAATGGAAATTCAATGATCTTTATATTATCGTAGCGGTATTCTCCGAAGTGTTTCGTGTTGTAATCCAGCGCTGATTTTATTCCGTATGAAATTTTCGGCAGACACATAGTGTGCGCGTTATGATGATATATGCTGATGTCTTTTCCTTTATGTGTTTCATGATATATTCTATAGTCAGCGGAATTTATTCCGAATCCAAATTTAATTTTACCTTCAGGACGGAAATGAAAATATTTTCTATCTCCTTCGGACCATTCCTCTAAAAGTTTTCCCGGAGCTGTTACTGTCTGTTCTTTTCCTGTACTGACAATAATTTCCAGATCAATTAAATCTGAATCCATTGACTGATAATGGTTTGCATGTGACAAAGTATCTTCCGGTGAAAGCTGTGTTTCATCCGCAAAATATCCGAGCCTCGGAAGTATATCACTTCTGATGTATGAAGCTTTCTTAAAAATGTTTGAAGATTTATGAAGTAAAGTCGCCGGATAATTTTTTATCTCAAACGTAAGAATTAATGTGTCCTGCGGCTCAATTCCTTTCTCTAGTTTAAATGCCCAAAATTTTAAAACACTGTCATACGCTATTATCTCTGCTGTCACCGGTATTTTTATTTCGGTAATTACATCATAGCCGGTTTTTATCAGCAAAGTGTCTATAGTTTCCTGTGTTTTATTAACAAGCGCATAAGATCCTTCCGCTGTAAAAGAATTTTCTACGGGATACAGATTCAGTTTAAGAAATACCGACACTATTCTCGGCTGAGGTATTCCGGAATAAAACGAAAATCTGCTTTTGAAATTTTTCAGATATTCTGATTCCTGATTCTCCTTTATTTTATTGCTCATCCCTTTTAGTTCTTCCCTTTGAAGATAAATTCCTGTTAATACAAATACAAGTGATAGCATTACTGCGGCAAAAATATGCTTTCTGTGCAGCTTTGATCTTAATGCATAAATTCTCTCACGTATAGTGTTTGTTTTCAGACGGCGGTTTACAAGAGTCGTAAGCCATGCAAGGATAACACAGAATATTCCCCAGTAAATTTTATAACTGAAATACGGAATTAATGAGTTACCGTATCCCGTAATGTCAGAATAGTTCAAAAAAAATTCTTTATCGGGATTCTGATTGAATTGATACAGAATACTTTCAATTCCAATCGAAGGAAGATAGTCTGTCCCGATCACTCCGAGAATTAACACAAATGTTCCGGCAAAGGGATTTGAGATTATGGTCTGAATAAAAAGCGCAGCGACTGCCCAGATCACCAGCCCTGAAAGATGAATTCCGAATAATGTAAATAAATAATTTCCAATATCGATATGATAATATCCGCTGAAGAGCTGAACTGAAATTCCTGTTAACATCAGTGTCATCAACAGCAGCATCTGCATTTGTATTAAAGCAATAAGTTTAGAATAATAAAATACTCCGTCGGACAACGGAGATACAGCTTCAAGTTCTTTCATTCCGGAATTTTCAGATCTGCTGATGAGTAAACCGGAATATAAAAATGTCAGGAATTGAATCAGAAGTGAGTAAAACAAAAATGGTTTTCCGAGTATCATACCGGTGACCGGAAGTGTATTGATCCCGGTCTGAGGATTTATTTTCAGTATGAGCGCTGCAATAAAAATCGCACCGGCAAACAGCATAATAATAAAAGGACTGCTTCTAATAATGTAAAAAAATTCGGACTGCGATATTTTCCAAACCGCTTTTACGTTCGGTATAAATGCTAAATTAATCTCAGCTTTTTCAGTTACGGTATTCCCGGCTTCGGTAAATGAACTAACATCAGCTTTAATATTATTTGAATTACCCTGATCTTTCTTTTCAATAAGAAATGAAAAATTAAAGTATCCGTATGTTAAAACCGCTGCTGCCGCTGTCAGCCAGAAAATTCTGTTAAGTAATATAGAATTGTCAAATGGGATGGGAGCAGTGCCGTATTCCGAAGGCGTAAGAAATTTTGTATTGAGCTCATATAAATTTTCTCCGAAAGGATCTGAAATAATTCCCAATAAGCCGGAGCTCCCCGTAATGCTTGTAACTGCTGCTCTGAGCAGAAGCAGTATTATCACGGATATAAATCCGGCGTAAATGTTCTTCGTCCTGATGATTACAGCAAAGACTACTGCGCTAGCAAATAAAATATTCGGAAGGAGATAAATAAAAAATGTCTTAAGATAAACTTTGAAATCAAATGCTGTCACCTGCTCTGCGTTTACTCCGGGCAGATTCACTCCGACGGCAAGTCCGGACAAAACAAGTAATGTAATGATTACTATTAACGAAACTCCTGCTGTAAATTTACCGGCAAGGTATTCGGTTTTTTTCAGCGGATACGAATATAAAAATCTATCCGTCCTGCTGCTGAAATCTCTGTAAATTGAATAACCGGCTAATGCAGGTATCAGAAACAAAAAAAGTTTATTGAAGAAAACTGCATACGAATGTATGTTTAATGGTGAATTTGCTGTGACTGCAGAAGATGTTCCTTCACCAAAAAGTCCGGCCGAACCTGCAATAGATAAAAGCGCTGTTAAAAAAAATATCAGCGCGTAGAAATAATACGCAGGTCTTTTCAGGCGGTAATATATTTCGAACTTAATTATGGATGCGGTCATATTCTGACTGAATGTGAGCTGTCATCAAGCGTTGTAAAATAAAGATCCTCAAGACACGGTTCCGCTGCAGCAAATTCAGGCGAAGGTTTAATTTCTGAATACGCTCTGATGTTGATTGAATTATCTTCGTTATACTCAGTTGAAATTACTTTATATATTTTTTCCATTTCAGATAGTTCGTAAGGATTGATTCTTTTTTTCCATATTTTATTTTTAAGTTCTCTGACAGAGTCTGAAGGAGAACCTGTTTTAAGAATTTTTCCCCTGTTGATAATAGCCATGCTTTTGCAAAAATCATTAATATCATCCACAATGTGCGTGGAAAAAATAATAATATTGCTGCTTGCCATCTCCCGCAGTAAATTCAAAAACCGTTTTCTTTCTGCGGGATCAAGACCCGTTGTGGGCTCGTCTACTATAATTAGTTTCGGATCATTCAGAAGTATCTGCGCAATTCCGAATCTTTGTTTCATTCCTCCTGAAAAATTACTCACATTCATTTTTCTGAATTCATTCAGATTGGTCAGCTCGAGCGCTTTCTCTGTTACTTTTTTTCTTTCCTTTGATGAGGAGATACCTTTCAGTACAGCAAAATAATTAAGTAAGTCTTCAGCGTTCACACCCGGATATATTCCGAAATCCTGGGGAAGATATCCGAGAACTTTTCTGAGACTTACCGGATCTTTCAGCGCGTCAATTTTATTGAATAATATTCTTCCTGTGTCAGGCAGCTGAACAGTAGCAATAATTCTCATTAGAGTTGATTTACCCGCGCCGTTAGGACCGAGAAATCCGAACATGCCTTGACCGATCTCTAAATCTATGTCTTCAAGAGCCTTTAAATTATTACCATATGTTTTACTCAGTTTATTTATTGTTAACTTCAAAGAAAGTGTAGTTGAATTATTAAGTTTCCCTTATTTACATACTAACTGAGATGAATTACAGAAAAATTTTTATGAATGTTTTAAAAAAATTTCAGGAGGAAATATACGCTACGATTCTGTCATTAGTTATAATTTGATCTGAGGCGTGATGAATCCTGATGATTCAGTAAATGTTAAATCCGGAATCGCGTTGTATGTATAATGATCAACAAATTTTGTCTGTGCTCAGGCGAAAAGTATCCCCTTAGCACATCATATTTGAATTGCTTACTTCTGTTTCAGGCGGCGGGTAATCTTTACACTGCTGTAAATTTACAGCATCTATTTTTTATAGATCTTCAGATCCCTGAATTTAAAATAAGAAAATCCGGGCGATACTGTATTAATTTTATATTTAAAAAACTGGTTTACTTTTGGTGAAGCGATTGTAATATCCGCATACTGTTCGTTTGGAAGTATGTTCAGTGAGACAGCGTTGTATATTACAAAAACGCTGGGTCCGGACTCATATGAGATTGTCATTGGTTCTGCCGAACCATTATTTTCCCCTGAATAATAAAATGTTAATCTTGCGCTGTCCCTGTCTGTGAAATTTAAAGTGCTTCCCGTTATGCTGAGTGATTTTGTTGAGCTGCCTGAACTTATTCCGACCGAATCACCGGATACTTCAGCTAATAAAACTTCACCTGTATTCGGAGGAGGCGTTACTGTATCGTCACTGCTGCATCCGGAAAAAATCGAAAATGAAATTAAGATCAGTATTGCGGAGAGTATTAAAATTGTGTGTTTGTTTGTCATTAGTTTTTAATTGTAAGATAACAAAATATATATTTATATTTAAAGTATCTACTCTTTGATTCCGGTTTTATCTTTTTGAAATAAGCATTTATTGTTTCGGCTTTATATATGAAAATAATTAAAATATTAAATTTCAAATAAGATGAATTTTTAAATTCATTTTTTTATATTGGTAATCTTAGAAAGTAATTCATGTTATTAAATTAATTTCTTTTAATAAAAATATTTCTTTTATTAAATCCTGTTCGTGAATAGAAAAGAATTTCTCAGACTTACCGGTTCTTCAATTGCCCTCGGAGCAGTCGGTTCAGTTTTTCCGTCGATTCTTAAAAACGAAACCGTTCTTGCTAACATTGATAAGTATGAACATATAGTCGTTCTGATGCTTGAGAACAGATCATTCGATAATATGCTTGGTTATCTATACTCCCCGGGTGAAGTTCCGCCCGGCGATTACTTCAATGGTGTAGCCGGGAAAAATTTATCAAATCCTCTGAATATAAATCCATCCGACACGGTTTATTCAAAAGACAGTGTTAAGGTTTATCCCGATACTATAATGACAAATCCGAGCCCCGATCCCGGAGAAGAATATCCACATGTGAATACACAGCTCTTCGGAACTATACTTCCGGATTCAAACAAATACAGACACATATCACAGATGCAGCCGCCTTACAATGAACCTTTTCCCGTACCTGATACTGCATCAATGAATGGATTTGTAACTGATTATATTTATTACTTTAAATTATTTTTCGGAAGATATCCAAAGGACGATGAATACAAGATCATCATGGGCTGCTTTCCGCCAACTGCAGTTCCTGTTATAAGTAAACTCGCAAAGGAGTTTGCCGTGTGTGATAACTGGTTCTGCTCTGTGCCGACACAGACTTACTGCAACAGATCATTTTTTAACTCTGCCGCTTCATGGGGGTTTGTAAATAATTCTCCTTCGGAAAGATGGGTTAATAATGCCGGAGTCACTGTTTATAACCGCCTGCAGGATATGAATGTACCGTGGAAAGTTTATTTCGATGTACTTGATATTATTCCCGCTACTCTTCTGCTTCATTTACCTAGACTTATAAAACATCTTGATCACTTCTGTACTTTTGATAAATTTCTTTCAGACGTAAAGAACGGCAATCTGCCGAAGTATTCCTTTGTCGAGCCGAGAATGCACTGGTTTCATAATGATGAGCATCCCCCTGATGAAGGCAGTATGCAAAATACAAATTTTCCCGCGCCGTCTAATGTACTTGCGGGAGAACAGCTGATACACACTGTTTATAATGCAATAAAAAATTCCAATAGTAAAACAAACAATTATCAGAATACTCTGCTGATCATTACATATGATGAGCACGGCGGATGTTATGATCACGTGCCGCCGGTAAAAGTAACTCCGCCTTATTTAAATATTCCCGTACCTTACACACACGGAAACGAAATGGGATTTAATTTTGACAGAAGCGGTCTGAGAGTTCCTGCCGTACTGGTCTCAGCTTATTTTAAAAAGAATACGATCATTCATGAGCAGTTAGAACATACATCCGTTATTAAAACTCTTAAGGAAAAATACGGATTTAATTATCTGACAAACAGAGACGAATTCAACCCGGCTTCGCTGAATAATCTTTTTAATCTCAGCAAACCGCGTGATAGAAGCGACTGGCCTGAAACTCATCCTAGACCATACAGTTATTTCGGTGACAGGGAATATTTTAATAACGAAAAGTTAACCGGATTTCAGAGAGGTCTTGTAGGAATTGCCATGAAACATGCAGGAATAAATCAGCCTGTTCCCGGAACTATAGGCGGCGCGCTTGAGATGCTTCAAAGAGTTAAGGATATAATGTTTCCAGGATTTTGTTTTTAGAATATGAAAAAAATTATAATATATATTGTTCTACTATTCAGTCTGACGTTCACTGATAATTCATTCGCACAGCTTATAAAGTTTATCGAAACTTTTGAGTCACCGGACGCTGAAAGCCGCGGATGGAAATTCATCAACAATGACGGTAACATGGTTGAGTATCCGGTGCTAAGCGGTTCTTTTACTTTTACAGACGCCGGTTATCTTTATCCGCATGCCGGAAATTATTTTATTAATTATAATTCGCTCAATGCAAATGATGACCGACTTATAGATGAATGGGTAATTTCACCGCAGATAAAAATTGACAAGTATGACCGTCTTTCATTCTGGTGCGGAGCCGTGGATAAAAGTTATAAAGATACTCTAAGGGTTTTAATCTCCGTCACGGAAAATAATATTCAGGATTTCGTTGAGATTGACAGATTCAAAGTGGAAGGACCATCGACCGTATGGCATAATAAAACTTACGACCTATCTTCTTATGCAGGTAAAACAATTTACTTTGCCGTTAACTATTATCTCAAAGATGGCAGCGCACTGGGCGTTAGTTCTGATAATGTGTGGATAGATCATTTCATTGTCGAAAATCTAATCGGTCCTGATGTGATCGTAGAAAAGTATGAGCTTGATCAGAATTATCCGAACCCGTTTAATCCTTCGACAAATATTATTTTCAGTCTTCAGTATGATTCGGATGTCAGCATAACAATTTATGACGCATTGGGAAAGCAGACTGAGACACTTGTGAACAGGAATTTTAAATCCGGAAGATATAAAGTATTCTGGAACGGAGCCAACTATTCAAGCGGAGTTTATTTCTATAAGATAAGAGCTATTTCAGGCAGTAACACTTTTGAAGATACAAAGCAGATGATACTTATAAAATAATTCCAGTAATTTTTAATGATTTCCGATTATTAATTTTAACTGGCCGGAAATCTTATCCGGTTTTTTATTTCATTTACTCAGATTATTTCCGGAACAGTAATGTTAATATCCTCGGAACCTGTGTTCTGTCTTCATTATCAAAATATTCATTAACTTCCTTAATTTTCAGCCCGTACTTTTTTGCCGGAACAATAAAGTCTGAAATGTTATGATTAAAACAAGTTACCGTTTCTATTCCCTTTTCAGTTTCAAATCCGGCTTTTGTCCCGGTATACTGTTTGTATGGATGCAGCTCGCCAATAAATATGTAACCGCGGGGATTCAATGCTTCAGTGGATTCTTTAAAGACATGTTCAAGATCTTCTATGTGTTCGAGCACAAGACTGAAACTGACAAGATCATATTTTTGCGTAACAAATTTCCATTCCTTTTTAATGTCCGAATTCACAAAACTAACATTAGGTGAATTAATTTTTTGCTTCGCTTTCTCAAGCATTTCGGCAGAAAGATCAACTGCCGTAATTTTCTCTGCACGTGTTACAAACCATTCCGTATTTTTTCCCGTCCCGCATCCGATCTCGAGACATGATTCAAAATTAATATTGTTAAGTTCGTTTCTGAGCGCTATTCTTTCAAGATCTCTTGTCTTGTTTAAATCTGTGTCGTATTGATTCGCCCAAAGATCATAAGCTTTTTTTGGATCCATATAGATCTTTAATATTTGTTTTGTTTAAAGTTCTTGGTTATTTGATCAAACGAAACTTACCTGACATGAGTTTTATTTCCAGACCTGTAAAACTTCAGCCGAAATTTTCATCAAGCTCAAGTTTCTGTATTCTCGATCTTATTGCGCCGGCGGTCCTTCCGGACTTCTTTGCAATAGTTTCAATTGCTTCTCCCTTGCTGTACATTTCCCTGAGTTCATTATCAAGTTTCTTTGACCACGGCAAATATGCTGAACGGTGTCTCTCCCTGATCCTGTCAAATGATTTCCCGTTATGGATTGAGCTGTTTTTTTCATCAGAAAATTCTCTGAAATCCGGTTTTTCAAATGGGATTTTTCCGTCTTTGAATTTATCCTTATTACTGCTGCTGCTTTTCTTCAGATCAGGCTTTATAATGAAAATGTCAGGGGATTCCTTCAGACCTTTCGGAACCAGACATTCGGGGATAGAAAGTTTTTTCCTCGTTCTCGTTACTGCTACATAAAGTAAATTTATTTCTTCATTCAGTTTTGACGAACTTAACCCTTCCGACTTTAATTCATCCGCTTTCTCCTTAATTTTTTCCTCTGTCATAAAATCATTCACAAGCCGGACATCATCGTATTCCATTCCCTTGCATCTGTGAATTGTCGAGAAAATAATTTCGGCAGTGTCTTTTTCATCATCATTAACATGCATTGCTTTTATTCTTCTGATTATTTTCGGAAGATCATTGCCGTATTTCTTTACTATTTCTACTAACATAGACAGCTGCATATCTTCCGTCTTTTCAATATACTGATGAAGCTCACTCATGCTTTTCATAGTTTTTAAAAGCTTGTCTCTGATAAGTTTTCTCTTTCCGTTGTATAAATGCAGCACATCATAAAGCGATGCTCCTTCATCGGCATATGTGTAAGAATTTATATTGCCTTCAAAATACAGCCGCGTGTATTTACTATTTTCGGTTACTGTTTCAATTGCTTTTATCAGAAGACCGAGATTTGTTCTGCCTAAAATTGCAGTCACTTTGCTGTTATCATTTTCGATTGCTGCTATCTCACCGGATATTGGCGTATTCGTAAATGATTTCAGAAGATCCTTTCTTTTCAGTACTGACATTGCCAGATCAGCAATGTCCTGTCCGAAACGAAAACTCTTCGTAAGACCATATGTCGTGAAGTCTGCCTTCTCCAGTGAATTAACAGCGTATCGCCATCCGTAAATCTGCTGATGCGTATCGCCGACAATGACTTTTACCGCATCCTGATTCATAAATACGTCAAGCATTACAGCTGAAGCATCCTGCCCTTCATCAAAAAGTATATAATCAAATTCGAGCTTCGGTTCGGACAGCTGAAATTTTTTTAAATAAAAATCATGCGTGATCTCAATCTCCGAATTATTCATCTTCGCAAGAAGAAGTCTTGTTTGATTCTCAATGAATCCATAATGCTTCATCACAAAGGTCATTGCCTCTTTATCGGAAACTGTCTCCTTATAATTCAGCTCGCTGACTTTTTTTACGGTGCTGTTGCAGAAGTATGAAAGAAATTTAAGAATGTGATTTGCCGCAATGTACTCACCGTGCTGCTCTCCCGGACTTTTAAGCCGGAGTATGTCTATTACGTCGTGAGATTTAAATCCGTGAGCGCGTACCTTGTAATTGTATTTATATACGATCTGCCTGAAAGCAAGCGAGTGAGCGGTTTCCACTTTGACATTGTTAAGCCCTTTTGCTGCAAATTTTTTTACAGCTTCATTTCTTACTGATCTGTTAAATGCGAGATAAAGAATTCTGCTGTTCTGCGGACGGGTTTTTGCATATTCGATGATCGTTGTGGTCTTGCCTGAACCTGCCACAGCATTGATCTTTATATTGCCTGCGGAGCTGATAATAGCTTTTTGTTCTTCTGTTAATTTCATGTTTTCTTTTAAGTTAATATTTCGTTTTCAAGAATTTTCGCCGTTACATTATTTTCCATAAATCATTTTTAAAAAATTCCCGGATCGCTAAATGATGCCCTTACGAACCGCATCAAAGTTAAATATTCTGATAAAAAATATCAAAGCAGTATATAAATTTTTTATGTGGAATTTGTTTTTTATAATTCCCAGCCCAAACATAAAAGTATATTGTCTTTTAATTTATGGTTCTTTTATTTTAGATCAGGACCACTTTGTTATGCAATAATTATTAAGTATTACAAATTATAAATGTGAGTTTAAATTTAAATATATCAGAGATATATTGCATCCTATTATTCAGAATGTCTTCAAAAAAATCTTACCCTGATTTGAAATTTAAATTCATTTTAAAATGAATCTTCCTAACCCATTACAGAAATACGTATTCGTTTCGATTGCTTTACTTCTTGGTATTTTAGCTGTAATCGCACCTATATGGCCGGAAGGTCCGCTGGAGCCCAGACTAGGAATGCTGCTGGTTATAACCGGTGTACTGGAAATTTTACACGGCTTCAGAAGGGCAACTGATTCTGAAAGAAAATCCGCCTGGTTCAGCGCGTCCATCACTTTGATGTTCGGGGTACTTCTCATCAATGCATCTATTATCATGGGAACTGCGCTGATAATTTTAATCGCGGTTTCTTTTTTTATTGACGGAGTCAAATATGGAATTGAAGCTTTTAGAAATTACAGGAAAGGTTCTGATTATAAATTTGACGCTCTGGCAATGATCGGAAACTTTTCGGTCATTGCCCTGATATTTTTTACAAAAAATTTCGGAGCTGACTGGACAATAGCTCTTGCCGGAGCATGGAGGATCTTCGGAACGGCAGTTTCCATCTTCAATGCAAAAGAAGGAGTTATCGAATCAAGCGGAAAAGATGTTATTGAAAGTCTCGGGCTGCCGGATAATCCTTCAGTTAATAGCACTGTAAAAAAAATTATGTCCGAAGAAGTTTTAAGACGTCCGGTTGATAAAGGATGGATCTTACTTTTTTTAATTCTCTTATTTGCTATTCATCTCGGCAGAATGGGGTTTGACAAAACCGCTCTCGGTATTTTATCACCGGGCTTTGCTCTCTTCGGAGATATCGTAATTGCATTAATTATTACATTTGGTATCATCACTCCGCTTAAGGCTGTGTTCAGAAAATTTACCGCACCTTTGTCAAGAAAATTGTGGACGTGGGTTGATGAAGTTCCTGCTGAGCAAAGGAAGTGGTATAGTCTCAGAAGGGTTGTAAATAATTATCTCGAACGGCGTCTGAGAGTTTCCATCCGGCTGCGTAACTCGGGTTATTCATACAAAACGGCATTCATGACAGGTATGCAGACCGGACTTCCTTACGCAGCAATGTTTGCCGCTATAATTCCTGTATTCGGAATGAGCTGGTATTTTGACACGGAGAACTGGGCTGCGGGAATCTGGGACAGCTGGGCTGCATCGCGAACAAATGAGTGGAGAATGGCGATAGCAGAGTCAAGCGGGGAAATTATCAATGCTGACGCATTCAGATTATTACCGGAAGGAGTAAATGATAATTCTGATTTTTCCTTTATTGTGATCGGGGATCCGGGAGAAGGAGACGCATCGCAGCTTTGTCTGAAAGATCAGATACAGATAGTTTCGGAAAAACCGGATGTGAAATTTCTTATAATCTCTACAGACATTGTATATCCCTCCGGAGAGATGAAGGATTATGAAAATAAATTCTGGCTTCCGATGAAAGGGATCAGCAAACCGGTCTATGCGATCCCGGGTAATCACGACTGGTATGACGCGCTTGAAGGATTTACAGCTACATTCTTTGATCCAAAAGCAGCTTATGATGCAATGATTGCAAGAGTGAATGCAGATCTTAAATTTTCCGCTTCTACGGAAGGGCACATAAATAAAATGATAAAGGAAGCTGAAAGACTCAAAACAGATTACGGAGTCAAAACAGGTTTTCAAAAATCACCTTACTTCCAGATTCAAACCGATAAGTTTGCATTTATTACCATTGAAACAGGAGTGACCCGGACGATTGATGATATTCAGATGGAGTGGCTGAAACAAGTGCTCGAAGCGTCAAAGGGAAAATACATTATGATACTGATCGGTCATCCGTTTTATGCTATTGGAGAATATCAGGGAAATCTCAATCCGGATTTTGAAGCGCTGCATCAGCTGCTTCGTGACTATAAAGTTAATCTGGTAATGGGCGGGGACACGCATGATCTTGAATATTATGTGGAACACGGCTTCGGAAATGATCCGGAGTCAAAGATGTATCATTTTGTGAACGGCGGCGGCGGAGCTTATCTCAGTATCGGAGCTGCAATGAAGCCAAAAGATCAAATGCCGGAAAAAGAATGGGCGCACTATCCTGCTACTGAACCGTTAGTTAAAAAAATTGAAGACAATAATAATATTCTGAAAGCGCCTGCATGGTACTGGACAAAGAATCTCGGGGGATGGCCTTTTAATCCTGAATTTCTTTCCGCCGCTTTCGACTATAATAAATCGCCGTTCTTTCAGAGCTTCTTTGAAATAAAAATTGAACCGTCCAAAGGTACTGTCAGCTTAATTCCATACGGAGTCAACGGTCAGCTGAAGTGGAAAGATATAGAAACATCAGATAATGTAAGACCGCCGGATAAATCTATGGACTCAACTGCTGAATGGGTGTTTCCAATGACTGCAAATTTAGAAAAGCAGTAGCGGAGAAATTTATTTATTCAGAAAAGATGAATACATCCATACCAGTTTCTCCTGCTCTCTTATGTAATCACTCATTAGCGCGTTGGTGCCTTCATCTCCGGCTTCATCTGATAAGTCCAGAAGTTCTCTCTGTATGCCGATCAAGACTTTGAAAGAACTAAGAATATTCTGAACCGACTTCATTCCGTCGGATACCTGTGAACTTTCTTTTATTTCTGATTCTTTCGAATAAACTGAATGTCGGTGATCCGGTGAATAACCCAGCGTAAGAATTCTTTCTGCGATCTCATCGATCTTAAGAAAAAGATTGTTATACAGCTCTTCGAATTTCAAATGAAGTTCAAAAAATTTTTCACCTTTTATATTCCAGTGAAATCCTCTTGTGTTTTGATAAAACACCGAATAATTAGCAAGCAGTATATTCAGCTTATCGGCGAGTTCTTTTGATTTTTTACTGTCGAGTCCTATGGCGCTTAGATTTTTCATGATAGTGTTTTTGATTAAAAATTATTGGAGTTATAAATTAAATTATATACATCTGCAATTAAACTCAATTATTAATCTTCATCAACACCCGAAATCAAATGAGAACAGGCTTTTCACTTATTATAAGCAGACGAAATCAGTATTTTTGGATTGTATAATTAGCTGAGTGAAGTTAAATAATTTTAATAACGCACTGACGTTAATCAATAACAAATTTTAAAGCCGGGAATACCGGCGCTTTAATAATTAAAATAAACTGATATTATGAAATTCACTTTTGACAAAACCCTTACAGGCACCGGCTTTGATGATGCAGTTTTAAAGGTCACCGAAGAGTTAAAAAAAGAAGGTTTCGGAGTGCTTACCGAAATTGATGTTAAAGATACACTTAAGAAGAAAATAGACGCTGAAATAAGTAATTACAAGATACTCGGCGCATGCAATCCTGCTTTCGCTCATAAAGCAATACTTGCTGAAAACAAAATAGGAGTTTTCCTGCCGTGTAATGTAGTAGTGCGGGAAACTGATAACGGAGATATAGAAATTTCTGCTGTCGATCCGGTAGCTTCAATGTCAGCAGTTGAAAATGAACGTCTCGGAAGTCTTGCTAATGAAGTTAGGGATAAACTTATGAAAGTAATAGAGCAGATATAACAAGCGAATTTCAGTTTGTTCTGAGTTTACTTTTTTACAAAAAGGTATTCATGATATTCTCCTGAGAAATTGAATCCGGTTTTTTTGTAACACTCTATCGCAGCTGTATTATCAACATGGACATTCAGTCCGATGTGATCCGTTGTTTTAAAAAGATCACTGCATAATGCCGAAGTTAGTTTGCGGCAGATTGATTTTCCCCTGTGAAGCGGATGTGTAGTAATATTTCCAAGCGCAGCAACTTTGTACTCCGTGGAGTATACATGAATTCCCGCAGCTCCGGTTAATTTTCCGTCTGTATAATATCCGAAATATTTTCCGGTCTCAAGCATACGAATATCAAACCAGTTCCCGGGATAAGCATCAGCATAAAATTTCCGGATCTCCTCAATGTCTTCAGATAATAATCTTCTTATGTTGTCCCTTTCATTCATATCCAGAAAAAAATTTTTCAATAAACACATTTTATAATGTCTGCCGAAATCCTCTGACTTATATTTATTTGAAAAAATTGTTTCAAGACCGGGTGAGAGATGAGTATAAATTTTATCCGGAAGTTCAGGTGAAATTCCTTTTAGTAAATCCTTCATATTTTTTAAATCACCGTCACAGACTGCAAGCAATACCGGAAGATCCACGCCGGTATAAAGAAATGCTATTTCAAGAATTTCACTTCCTTCTGTAAATGCAAACCATTTTGTATGTTTAAAAAAGAATTCATCAAGATCTCCGATCGGATAAATATGCAGGCAGGTGTTTTTTCTGAAGAAATATTCTATAACTTTTTTATCTGAAAGAGTTATTATTTTTTTCACGTGTATTTCATTGGTATGTATTTTTAAATTATAAAACTGATCATTTTATATTCTTAAAAAATATATTTACCGGAAATTTAAGATTGAATTAAAATTAAAAATCAATTTAGTTAACTTGTAAAAATAATAAAACCGATTAAAAAATGGAAAAAGAAGATTTAAAAAAATACTGCGAATTGATAGTAAAAGCAGGTGTCAATTTATATGAAGGACAAAATCTTGCCATAGGTTGCGGGATCAGAAATGCGGATTTCGCGCTGATGCTTGCAGATACAGCTTATGAATGCGGAGCAGGCTATGTTGATATAATTTTTAATTCAAATGAACTTACAAGAAGCCGCGTTGACCATGCAAAGAAAGCGGCAAATATTAATTTTATGCCGAACTATCCTATAAGCAGAGGATTTGAACAAATTGCAAATGACTGGGCTTTTATAAGGATTGATAACCTGGAGGAAATTAATGTGCTGAAATCGCTTGATGCAAATATTCTTAGTACAATAACAAAAAACGAACAAAGCGCGCTGAAGGCAATGTCCAAAGCTATTGCATCGGCAAAGATAGCATGGTGTATTGTGGCCGCTCCGGGATTGAACTGGGCTGCGAAAGTTTTTGACTCAGAGCCTTACAGCGAACTTGAAAATAAATTATGGGATAGTCTCACCAAAATTCTCAGACTTGACAAGCCAAACCCGGTAAAGGAGTGGAAAAATCTGGGGAAAAAACTTGTCAAAAGAGGAAATCTTCTAACGGATCTGAAAATTGACAAGCTTGTCTTTACAGGTCCGGATACTGATCTTGAGATAGGTCTTACCCGGAATGCAGTATGGAGAGGCGGATTGGTGAAAGCTCAGAACGGCAGAGAGTTCATCCCGAATCTTCCTACTGAAGAAGTATTCACATGTCCTGATTTCAGCCGGACAAACGGTAAAGTAAAAGTTACAAAACCTGTGAAGGTACTTGAGAATTTACTCACCGGCATTTGGTTTGAATTTAAAGACGGAAAAGTCGTTGATTTCGGCACTGATGATAACAGGGAAATTCTTGAAAAATATTTTGAAATAGATGAGGGCGCTTCATATCTCGGTGAGGTTGCACTGGTTGATATTAATTCCGAAGTATATAAATCCGGTCTGATCTTAAACAGTATTCTCTATGATGAAAATGCAGCCTGCCACATTGCACTGGGAAGAGGTATTCCAATGTGTTTTTCGAATAAGGATGAGATCATTACTCCCGCAGATATGAAATTAAATAAATGCAACGAATCCGTTGTTCATACTGACTTTATGATCGGTTCGGAATTTATAAATGTAAGAGCAACCGACTATGACGGACTTGAGCACCAGATTATTAAAGACGGATTGTTTGTAATTTGAAAAATTCTTAATGTTTTTTAATCTAAAACGGTAACTCTGACTCCATTCTTATATCCGGAATCTGAATCCGTTAATGTGATCACGCCTGAATCTCCTTTATAGTGAAGATTGGAGAGATAATCTTCATTCACATCTTTATCATCGGAAAAAACAAAGTCATTCAGATACTGCATTCTTCCGTTGGGTTCTTTCAAAGCCCAGTGTATGTGAGCGGCGAAATTGCCTCCCGGATATTTTCCCGGTCTTATGGTATTTATGTAATACTTACCTTCTTTATCCGTCATACACCATCCGTGAAGTCTGCCATGCCATTTTTGAGATCCTGTTTCGTTTCCGCTTTTGGAATATAAGCCACCTGCATCAGTATGATAAGCGTAAATTAAAATTCCGGGATAAGGAGTTATGCTGTCTGATTTAAATATCCGGCCTTCGATCCTGATCTTTTGGCCGGGTTCACTTTCTTTAGCGATCCGCATTTCATTTCCCGGATCAGAAGGTGCGTTTATAAAATTGCAGCCAATATAGGCGTCCGGACCGTCACAGGTATCTTTAACAATTTTATCTGAGTTTGTTTCGTTTTGCGGTTCATCAAATTTATTTCCGCAGAAAAGATTTAACAAACCAAATAATATAAAAATTGTTTTCATGAGTCAGTATTTATTTTATGAAATTTCCCTTTATAGCGCAGCCTGAAAATTTTTTGCTGTCATTAAGTGCTAACGTAACACTGTACTCATAAGTTTTGTCTGACATATTATCGGAACAGTTTTCTTTTTTAACTGATACGTTTAAGGTAGTCCTTTGAATATTATTGTAGCCGAAATATTTTATTATACCGTCTTCATCTTTCGGATCGTTATAAAAAAAGAAATATGACTTATTTTCCGAAGGAAGGAATAGCTCCATCATGTTTTCGCTTTTCGAGATCTGCAGTGACCAGTTCGGTTCGTTGCCAAGACACCAGAAGTCATATGGGATGCAGGTATTCCTAAAGTTTTTCCCTTCCACAGAAATTACTTCCTTTATGATCAAAACTTTGTAATATTTTTCAGGGTCCCGCGCATTAATTTTTACAGAGTCGCTTGTATATCCCTTTACGGAAGCCATTGCGGAAGCGTATATATTTTCAGAAGGAAATATTTTTTTAAAATTTGCAGACAGCGCTCCTGTTTCATCTTTTATGTAATATAATGAGTCGGGATTATTGCAGTCTTTGAAGGATCTTTCAGTGGAATTTATTTTTATCAGTCCTTCAAATAATCTGAGCACCGTATCGGAATTTTCACCGGCAATATTTTTTACGGAAGTTTTGCCGGAATCCTGCGCTGAAGAACTGACTTTGTTTTCTTCAAATGCGTCTTTGTAAAGTACCTTGTTGATCCGGTCACATCCCGAAATAAATACAACAATGATTAATATCAGAATTTTCAGAAGCATATCAGAATTATTTATGAAAGATTTATAAAAAATTATTCGCTCTTTATTACTGCATCTGCGTTGTGTATGACTCTCTGAGGAAATGGTATTACAATGTTATTCCCTCTGAACTCTTCAAATATATCAAACCTTAACTGACTTCTTGTCCCTTCTATTCTTAACAGATTATTGCTCCAGAAAATAATTGTGAACAAAAGCGCTGAATCTCCGAAGTCCGAAAATCTTATTAAAGGGTAGTATACTTCGTCTTCTAAAACGTCATCATTGCTTTTAGCGCAGTCAAGAAGTATTTTTTCAACTAGCCTGACATCGGAAGAATAGTCCACTGAAACTTCAAGTTTAAAAAGTGTCGGTGTATTATTGTGTGTCCAGTTCGTAACATTGTCTTCTATAAATTTATGATTCGGTATAATCAATACTTTGTCGTCTCTTGAAATGGCTATTGCTGTCCTTAATGAAATTTCCTGAATTTTCACAACTATTCCCTCCACTTCCACTATATCATCCACCTTGATGGTTCCTTCTATGAGAATAATAATTCCGCTGATAAAATCCTTAAACACATTCTGTAATCCGAGACCGATACCGACTAACAACGCCGCCGAACTTGCAATAAGAAATGTTATGTCAACTTTGATCGCTTTCAGACAGAAAACTAAAGCTATTACCCACACAATATATTTAACCAGTTGAATTATGGACAGATGTCTTCCGTCTAATTTGTGTTTTGAAGTCATTGCTCTTTTCAAAACAAATGAAATTAGTTTTATTGCAAAAATCGTTAAGAGAATAATAACAGCAACAAGGACCAAATTCCATACGGTTACTATATAGGATTCAGAAGTTACTAATTCCTTGTTTAGTATATCAATCATTTTTATTTTTTTCTTCTTTAATATTAAACGGAGGGATCTTATAATCATCCGGCAGATAATTTTCCGGAATAGTAGAATGGTTTCCGTCTCTGAGTGAATTATACTGCGGTGACATTATTTCGATTCCTTTTTCACCGCAAACATCCTGAATATGACAATGCAGTTCAGAATAAATCAACGCCTGCTTGCCCGGCTCTCTTGTATATGCGTTGATCTGATAAGCCACATAATAATCATCCAGACTTGTCTGCAGAACAAACGGCTTAGGTTCTTTCATAATAAACTCTGTCCTGCTCGCCGCTTCAATTAACGCCTCATGCATTTTTTTCCAGGGGACATCATAACCGATTGTAACGCTTGTGTGAAGTATAAGTCCGGAACCTTCCGCATTTGTTGAATAATTTATCGTATGTCCGGAAAGTACGGCGGAATTTGGTACCGAGACTTCCTCATTTTTTATAGTCCTTATTCTTGTTACAAGTAATGTTTTTTCTATTACAGCTCCTGTTACATCAGAGATTTTTATAACGTCTCCTATTTTAAACGGTCTCATGTATGTGATTACAAGACCTGCCATAATATTTGCAATTGAAGATGATGAGCCGAAAGAAACAAGAATTCCGAGAAAGACGGAAACTCCCTGAAATGCCGGTGAATCTGATCCCGGCAGATACGGGAATATAATTACAAACATCAGCGCATACATAACAAATTTAAATATCTGAAATGTCGGTATTGCCCACTCCTTATGAAATGTTCCAATCGACATCCTGTCAGCAGCAATTTCCTCTGCAAAATATTTAACCGCTTTTAAAATATACTTTGTGAAAACAAAGATAACAATTATTGTAAACAGATTCGGAAGATAATTTATCAGCGCATTAAATATCATTGAAGCAGGATTTAATACCCAGCTAAGCAGTAAATCCGTATAACCTTTTGTCCTGGGGAATATACTGAAGAGAACGGGCAAAGAAAAATAAAGAGCTAAAATTACAAATATTAATCTGAATATCCTTATAACGATCTGTATGACCTTGGTACTTTGTTCCCTGTTTAGAATTCTGACATTCTTTAACGTTACTCCGGATAAATATTTATCTTCTTTTGAAAAAACATATGAACTTAATTTTCGGAATAAAACGTATATCAGCTTTATGAAAATTATAAGCCCTGTTAATGTGAGTAATGCAAAACCAATTCTTTTTAATTTATTGGAAAAACTATTTTCGTTTCTTGACTTTATAATACTGTCTCTGATCTTAACTAGACAAAACTCCGAAATTTCCTCCGTTGACCTGTCATACCATAGAGCATCTGTTTCAGTTATTGTCATAATAACTACATTCATATAATAAATATCTTTTACATTATCTCCTGTTTGAATTTTCAGGGAATCGGGATAGAAATAATCTGCAGCATAAATTTCGTATATCTTTTTCGATATATAAGCAGCTCTTTCCTGTGTGCTGAAGGATACCAGCTTGGTATATATAACAAATAGCGTATCTGAAAACAAATTTACAGGATATCCGGCTGCTGTTTCTTTAAGCGCTTTGATTTTTAATAACTGTTCCGCCTTTTTGATTGAGTCAGCTGTCTCAATACTTTTGAGCCTTGCTTCCAGTTCATTTTTCTTTTGTGTGTTTTCTTCATACTGATTGAGCTCCTCTTTTAATTTCATTCTGAGGAGAGAATCTATTTTATTCTGTTCAAATAACTTTACAATTTCAGTTTCAGTATTTTTAAGTTTATCGATCCGAAGATTGTTTTCTTGTACTGAATCATTTTTGTCACGGGTATTTACTTCCTGATAAAATGAAATTAAACCGGTGTCATGGTAATCAAATGCTGCGGTTTCAGATAACATAAAACCGCTTAGAATGATGACGGAAAAGATGATCTTTAAAAAACCTTTTCTCATGTGTATATATTAATTGCTTTATTTAATTTTTGAAATTGTACCGATTTAAACACTTTCTTCTCCGCAGCATTTTCCATTGATCTGAACAGGCGGACATTTCACGGATCCGTAACTGCAAAATACACAGCAGTCTCCTTTTAACGGCTTTATGATTTCTTTGCAGCTGCTGCATTCGTAATACCACTCGCATGAGTTTTCACTCATCTTTTCCCTTTTTACAAAACCGCAGACAGGACATTTTATTTCTGAATATAATAATAATACTTTCTCCATATATAGTAAATGTCTTACAGTTAAAGATCTTCAAAATGCTTTCTTAATCTCTCTGCTGTTTTTTTGCCGGCTTCGGTTTCAATCTGTCCGTAACTGCTTTTTAACATCTCCTTAATATTTTCCACGGAACCAAATTTAGTCAAAAGTTTCTGAACAGTCTTGTCGCCTATTCCTTCTATATCGGACAACTCGGAGGTCAGAGTTCTTTTGCTTCTTAAGTCTTTGTGATAAGATACTGCAAATCTGTGAGCTTCGTCTCTTATCCTCTGCAGCAGTCTTAATCCGCTTGAAGTCTTAGGAATATTGTGCGGCATTGATTCTCCGGGTAGATACACTTCTTCAAGCCGTTTTGCCAGTCCGATTATATTCTGATCCTTAACGCCGAGGTCGTCAAGTACCTTTACCGCTGATGACAGCTGACCTTTTCCCCCGTCGATAATGATCAGATCAGGAATTGCTCCGAAACTGAGATCTTCCTTTGAATTCTCTGCTGATAAATCTGAACTGCCGCCGGAATTCTTTTCGGTAATTTTTTTATACCTTCTGTAGATCACTTCCCTCATAGAAAGAAAATCATCCGGTGTTCCTGTCTCATCCGGTACATAATTTATTTTGAATTTTCTGTAATCCGATTTTTTCGGACGGCCTTCTGCAAACACTACCATTGATGCCACGGTATCCGTTCCCTGAATATGGGAAATGTCATAGCATTCAATTCTCCGCGGAAGTCTGGAAAGATTCAGGTCCTTTTTTAACGAATCAAGTGAAGGCGGAATGAATTCTCTCTTAAGTCTGGTAAGTATAAGTTCGTCAAGCATTAATCTCGCGTTTTTTCTCACCATAAAAAGCAGTTTATACTTATCTCCGATCTTTGGAATAATCATATCAACTTTACCGCTTTTTCTTTTTTCCAGCCAGTCCTTTACTGCGCTTTGATTTTCCGGCTCCGTCATTAGATGAATTTCATCCGGTATAAATTCTGATTTTGAATAGTAGTTTATAAGAAGCTGTTCTATTATTTCGGACGGAGTTTTGTCTTCTACATTAGTAAGGAAATAATGCGTTTTGCCGATTACCTTTCCGTCGCGGATCTTGAGTACCATACCGCAGCAGTCGTTATCCGTTTTTTCAAATGCGATAATGTCCTTGTCAATGATCTCATCATCCACAATTTTCTGTTTGGATGAATATACTTCTATAGCGTGGATCCGGTCTCTTATTTGCTTTGCTTTTTCAAACTGCATCTTTTCCGAATAATCCTGCATTTTTAAAGTAAGGTCTTTTACAAGAGATTTTGTTTTTCCGTTCAGAAGTTTTGCTACCTGATCTATTGTATGATTATATTCTTCTTTACTGACAAATCCAACACAGGGACCTTCGCATTTTTGAATATGGTAATCCAGACAAAGGTTAAACTTATTTCTGGAAATCGCATCTTCCGTGAGATTCAGACTGCATGATCTTATCATGAAAATATTTCTTACGGTCTTCAGAGCAAATCTCATATTCCTGACATCTGTGTAAGGACCAAAATATTTCGACCCGTCTGATCTCTTTTTTTCGCGTGGGGAAAATTCTCGGGAACGGTTCGTTTGTGATTACAATGTAAGGATATGATTTGTCATCTTTGAAATTGATATTATATCTCGGCTTATGAGTTCTGATGAGATTTTGTTCGAGGATAAGAGCTTCCACTTCATTGTCCGTTGTGATAAGTTCAATGTCGCTGATCTTTCTTATCATCGCGCTGATCATCGGGGAAACAGGCTTGGACTGAAAATACTGCTTCACCCTGTTTTTCAAAACCGCCGCTTTACCAATGTACAATAACTTTCCTGCTGAATCCCTGAACTGATAAACACCGGGAGATGAAGGAAGTGAATTTAACTTTTCTTTAAGAGTCGGATTAAGATCTTTGTCATCTATGAATTCTATTTTATCTTTTTTATCTTCTGTTTTTTCTTCCATTTTCTGTTCAAATCAATAGCTGAATAATTTTACTTTTCCGATGACATAAAATAATTAATTATTTTTCTGTGTAAATTCAATAAGAATATTGTTTGCGGATTTCGGATGAAGAAAAGCTATCAGCATTTCGTCTGCTCCGGTCCTTGGTGTTTCGTTAATAAGTCTGATCCCGTCTTCTTTAAGTTTCAATAGTGATCCAGCTATGTCATTTACTTCGAAGGATACGTGATGAATACCTTCGCCTTTTTTTTCAATATATTTGGAAATTGGCGATTCCGGGTCCGTGCCTTCAAGCAGTTCAATATCGCAGTTTTCAAGATGGAATTTCCTGACATTTACTTTCTGCTCCTCTACAAATTCCGCTGCTGAAGCGTTTATGCCGAATATTTTTTCAAATACTTTTACGGATTCCTCAAGAGATTTCACTGCAATTCCTAAGTGCGCAAGTTTCATATTGTGCCTGTTTAACTTTTTTTAATTTTATAAATATTGATCCATTCCTTTTCTTCTCAGATAATCGACAACATCCTTAACTTTCTGCGCTTCGCCTTTTTTACAGATAAGTAATCCGTTTTCAGTGTTGATGATCAGCAGATCTTCCACTCCTACGGCAGCTACTATTTTCAGATCATTAATAATAAGACAGTTTTTAGTATGGTGTGTAATTGTCATACCTTGCCTTACATTTCCGTCGGGATCTTTGTCTTTAATATTATAAACTTCATCCCAGGCGCCGACATCATTCCAGCCGAAATGACTTCTGATAATATAGACTTTTTCGGATTTTTCCATTACGCCGTAATCTATTGATATGCTTTTCAGTTTGGAAAATTCGTCTTCGAGAATTTTGGGAAAAGACGTTGACAGAATATTATCTGAAAGTCTGTTTAAAGATTCATAAAGTTCAGGCATATAGTTTTTTATTTCTTCGATCATCGTATCAGTTCTGAAGATGAACATACCGCTGTTCCAGAGAAAATCTCCGCTTTCAAGAAAAGCTTTTGCAACTTCAAGATTTGGCTTTTCAGCAAACGTTTTTACTTTGAAAATTCTTTCTGTAGACACATTATTAAGACTTTCTACTTCCACGTCGGCGTATATGTCCGAATCATACTGTATATATCCGTAACCCGTTTCCGGCTTGTCGGGATGTATGCCGAGAGTAACTATTCCTCCGTTATCGTTTACAAATTTCAATCCGCTTTTAATAACCCTGTGGAATTCATCAACGTCATCGATAAGATGATCAGCAGCTACTACAAGCACATTTGCTTTCGGCTGGAACCTGTTTATAAAAACACAGGAAAGTCCAATACATGGGGCGGTGTTTCTGCCAACAGGCTCGCAGATGATATTTTCTTCGGGAATTTTCGGAAGCTGCCTTTTAACTTCCTGTTTATAAATGACATTTGTAACTACAAAAATATGTGTGTTTTTAAAAACATCATCGAGTCTTTTATATGCAAGCTGAAGCAGGGTATCATCATCGTCCGTGATTTTAAGAAATTGTTTCGGAACTTTGTAATTGCCTTTTGGCCAGAATCTTGTACCGACTCCGCCAGCCATTATTACAGCATAATTTATCATTTTATAAATATAAGATTATTAATTTTTTTTGATATTACTGAATATCTTTACCGGATCATTCAGATATGAAATAAATACATCCTGATCATCTACCTCCTTATCTATTATAATCGCTTTCATATTATAAATAATATACCGGTATATTTTCTCAGTATCTTCCGAAACAGGATTTATTCTGTAGCTTTGTATAAATTTCAGAAATACATATCCGGCTTCTGCAAGCTGAACCAACTTATCTAACTTAAGTTCCTTTGCAATTAATACTGTCTCTTTAAGATTTGTCAGCGCTGAGGTAAGGCTTCTGAGAGCTTCATATATACGGAACTCGCCTTCTATTTTATAAAGACTTTTGAAATTTTCATCAGTTTCCTTAATTAGTTTTTTAAGACTTACTAATTTTTCCTTTTGAAGATCATCAGAAAATTTTTCATTAAGTTTTTCAGCAAGCTGATTCTTAATTTCTTTGTTCTTTATATATTCTTCTCTCATTAAATTTTCCTCAATGAGACCTTTTCTGATATTCTCGATTGACTTCAGAATATTCTTATACCCAAAATAGTCTTCGCCTTTGATGAGATTTGAAACAAGCGTAAGTCCGAGTTTATATAGATTCAAAGTACTTTCCGTAATATCGTATTTTCCGTTTGATATTTTTTCAAAAGAAAGTCTGATAGCCTGATAGATATTGGAAATAATTTCAAGCGACATTTCTTTGGAAGAATATTCAAGGTCACTGCTGATATTAGTAATGTTGGAAATAATATTCGCTCTTTCTTCTTCGTTGTCAATCTTTGCGGAGATGATATAAATAAGACTGTCAAATTCCGAATTCAGTTTACCATTAAGTGATCTAATTTCCGTTTCAAAATTTAAAAATTCCTCATTTTCTGTTTCCCCCGGACTAAGAACTTCTTCGGAATCAGCCGAAACACCGGATTCAACGGAATGCTGAATACTGCTGTCTAAGAGTTTTTCTTTAAGTTCTCTTTCGTAAATATTGAGTTCGTTCTGAATATCCTCATCGAGTTTATATTCTTCGCTATTAACAATCGATTTTTCTTCATGCGAATTTGAAACCTCTGCGTTTTCTGTTTCAGGTTTACCCGGAAAAGTTTTTTTAATGGTAAAAGATTCTTCGCTTTCGTCATAATTCAGATCTGCCGTGGGAATGGGGATTGATGATATTATTGGGCTGGCAGAGTTTGTACCGCCGGAATTGAATTCCGGCTGATCGGACGTGACGGAAGAAGGTGCTGTATCTGCGGATTCTGCCGGAGGAATATCCTCTTGCTCCGGCTGTACATTTTTTTGCTTGTCACCTGTATCGTCTGCAGATATTTCAGCCGGTTTGCCGGCTTCGGGTTTTTCTGTTTCTACTAAAGAGCTTGGAATATCAAATTCAGGATCCGCTGCCTCCGGTTCATACATACCGGAATTCAATTCCGGTAATACAACTCCGTCTCCCATCATCATCTCCATTTTCTCCGGCAGCTCAAACGCTGCATTTTCATCCTCTTCCTCCGTTCTGAGCAGCTCCATATAATTCTGTCTGAATTTTACAAGCTCCTCATCTTCTTCTCCGTACTCTCCTCCTCCTGCCTCTGATCCGCTTTCATCTAATTTCTTCAGCTCCGCTTCTATATCCATTGCTTCTTCTGTCTTTTCACTCTCTTCTTCCGCGCTGTCAAAATTGAAACTTATTTTATTGCTGCCATCCGTGATCCCTTCGCCTTCCGCGGAGAAATATTTAATCAGTTCCTTTCCAAGATATTCCGCATCATCATTTGCATTCTGTGTAAGGTTGTCAAATGTAATTACGTCATCTTCCAGTTTCTTTAAAATATAGATAAGATACTTTCCCGTATTTCCAAACTCTTTAATGTGATGAAGAATATACAAGTCCTTCATCAGATTATCCGATCTCAGAAGCCGTTCCGATATTTTTCTGATTGTTGTTATGTGCTCATGTCTGACGTTTTGTCTCCATAAGTTATTGACAGTTCTTTTGAATATAAATGTTAAATAATCTTTCTTTAGATTTTCCTGCATTATTTTTTATATATTCTTTTTACCCTGGATGAAATGTTACAAGTTATCTCATATGAAATTGTATCTGTGAGCGCAGCAAGTTTATGCGCTGGATAATTTCTGCCGAATAATTCCGCTTCGTCATTTATATTTATTTTATCTTTCTTTCCAATGTCTGCCATTATCCAGTCCATGCATACCGTCCCTGCTACTTTATATAATTTTCCGTTAATAAATACCTTCGCCAGATTACTCAATGATCTCGGATAACCGTCTCCGTAACCCGCCGGTATTGATGCAATCCGCGTACGCCTGTTTGTGAAAAACGTTCTCCCGTAAGATATGCTTTCTCCTTTACCGAGCTCTTTGATAAATTTAATTTTTGATTTAAGTGACATTACCGGCTCAATTCCTATTCTGTGTTTTACTTTCTTCTCGTCAGGATAAAATCCATATAAAGATATTCCCGGTCTTACCATGTTAAAATATCCGTCACTGAAATTTAATATGCCCCCGGTATTACTTATATGTCTGAGTTCAAACTTTAAAATACTCTCTTCTATTGCTTTTACAACTTCTTTGAATTTTTTTAACTGAAGCCCGGCGTAACTGCTTCCCGGGATTTCGCTTGTTGCAAAATGAGAGTATATTCCTTTTACTTTAATGTTTTTTAATTTGTAAATTTCTGCCGCTGCTTTATAAGCATCTTCAGCCTTAATTCCGGTTCTGTTAATTCCCGTATCTACCTGTATGTGTATCACAGGTTTTCTGTTTAATTTATTACCTATATCATTCAGCATTTTTGCTGACCTGAGATCAGCTACTGAAAATTCTATATTCTTTCCGGCTAAGCTTTCTGTCAGTTGGTTTTTTTCGGTGATTAATCCAAGACACAATATCGGTACCTTATGAAATTTTTTTGTATCAAGATAATTTCTTAAAGATGCTGTTTCTGTATAATCCGCCGTCCCGAGATAATCAGTGCCCATCCGGGAAAGCTCTTCAGCCATTACGTTCATTCCGTGACCGTAAGCGTTTGCCTTTACTATCGAACAAATTTTAGTATCCCTGTTCTTAATTCGGGCATACTCTCTTACTATTTTAAAATTCTTGGTGAAAATTTTCAGATCTATTTCAGCAAATGTGTCACTGAAATTTTTATCATCGGACTTCAGATTCATTTGTCAAAGTAAAAAAACTATTCGCTAAAAAGAATTTATTTATTTGTCTATTCCAAATCATTTTTAAACTTTTATCAATTTTTTTAAAAATATTTTCAAATCAAACTTGAAAATAATTTTGAGTTTGTTTAATATATACCAAGGAAAATAAGAACAAAAACCCTGTTAATACATTGTTAATAACTTTTTGGGAAGGGTTTTTGCGGAGCTTGCTGGCAAGCCTGACTAAACGCTTATTAACAAAAAATGTTAGTAAGTTTCCTCCGATGTCTTAACTTCTATACTTATAAGGGTTTTAACTGCTTCCATCTTTATTGGTAATTTTGTTAATATTCTTATTTTTGCGGTTTGAACCTGCCGGGCGATTTAAAGTAAAATGTTAATCGGCAATGATTTGTTAATAATTTTAAATATTCTTAGGTGTGATTAAATTCTCTGCTGCCGGATCCAAAAAAAATAATAACGCTGACACTAAAACAGCAAACGAAAATTTAATTCATTCCGAAGACTCTGTAAAGACTGAGTTGCTTTGGAAAAAATTTCTGGAACTGCTTTCGGATAGTCTTAAAGCCGGTGAAATTAATACCTGGTTTTCGGTTATAGTTCCTAAAAGTTTTAAGGATAATGTACTAACCATTTCTGTCCCAAGCGAAGATTATTACAGTCTGATAGAAAGCAGATACAACAAAATAATTTCCTCAATTACAGAATCTCTCCTGGGTCCCGATGGCAAGCTTAATTATGAAATTTCTCAGTATGGTCTTTTCGAAGAACATGAATCCGAAAATCATATAGTTAAAATTAGTAAATCCACCGAAGAAAAATCCGTTTTCAATAGCATTAGCGTTAATGCCGACGAGCTGACTTCTGATCCATACAATAATTTTTCAAGCAATCTGAATCAAAAGCATATCTTCGAAAATTTCATAAAAGGCGAAAGCAATGAACTGGCGGTTGCAGCCGCCTTTGCAATTTCCAATAACCCGGGTAAAACTTATAATCCGTTTTTTGTCTATGGAGGTGTAGGTTTGGGAAAAACTCACCTTATTCAGGCGATAGGAAATGAAATTTTAAAAAAGAATCCGGATATGAAAGTCTACTATACCACAGCTCCGGATTTTACTACTCAGTTTACAAACAACATCGCTCAGAACAGGATCGATTTTTCTTCAAACAGGAACGGGACTAAAAAACTTGACTCTTTTTATAAATCCCTTGACGTTCTTATTTTAGATGATGTTCAGTATCTGAGTGGAAAAGAGAAAACGCAGGACTTTATGTATCAGATCTTTAATACATTATACAACGATAAAAAGCATATAATTTTTTCAAGCGATAAACCGATCAGCCAGATCAAAGGCGTCGAGGAAAGACTCATGTCGAGATTTCAGTGGGGTATTACAACTGACATACAGGCGCCGAACTGGGAAATGAGAGTGGTGATCATACAAAAAAAATTAACTGAAGCCGGCATTGAAGCTCCGGAAGAAGTTGTTCACTTTATCGCTTCAAATGTAAAAGACAGTATCCGCACAATCGAAGGCTGTATTGTGGGAATTATAGCCGACAGCGTATTAAGATATAACGGAGAAATTAATCTGGAGATTGCTGAAAATGTAATTGGAAGAGTTGTCGGAACCGTAAGACGTGCAAAGAATATTTCAATCGAAAATATTATTTATACCGTAGCAAATTATTACAAAATTTCTGAAAACCAAATTCTGTCAAGAAAGCGCACCAAGGAAATTGCCTTTGCAAGACAAGTCGCAATGCATCTCGCAAAAGAACTTACTCCTCTGACGCTTGAATCCATCGGTCTCAATTTCGGAGGCAAAGACCACGCAACCGTTCTTTATGCAAACAACATCATCTCGAACCTCATCAAAAAAGACAGTGATGTCTTAAATCAGATCCTTGAGATAAAAGACCATCTCAAAAATCTCTGATCTTAAAATCTAAATAGTTTTAAATTAAATATCCTTTATCTAAAGAGTGTGTTTTTTATAATGAATAATCTCAATTCAATTATTATGTCTGAGCTCATAATGTCAGTATCATATCAGTAACTTATTAATAAATTGTAATTACTGACATTTTTATTTTTTGTTTTACTCTCTTTTATCTTCAGTTGTTAATATTTTTTATTTAAGCTATTTTTATTAACAAGTTATCAGACCGTTTTATGGCTGATATACAGGGGTTTATTAATTACTGACACTATTAACACCACTGCTACTGCTACTAATCTTTTATAAATATAATTAATAATGATAGAGAAGTTATTTGTTAAAAACTACCTCATAATAAAAGAAGCTGAAATAAACTTTTCCGGAGGTCTGAATATTCTAACGGGGGAGACCGGAGCCGGTAAGTCTATTATTCTCGATGCGCTGTCACTTCTCCTCGGAGAGAGAGCTGACCATTCCAAAATCAAGAAGAGTGATGATAAACTGATTGTAGAAGGTCAGTTTGATTTTACCGGTAATAAAACCGTAAGTCTCCTTTTTAATGAATTATTTCCTGAAGAGGACTTTTCCGGTTATCTTATATTGAGAAGAGAGATAAATAATAAAGGTATCAACAGATGTTTTATAAACGACACTCCGGTTAATATTTCAGATATGAAAAAATTCGGTGATGCCGTAATTGATATCCACTCTCAAAACGAGCATCAGTCTCTTCTCAATAAGGAAACTCATTTAAATATTCTCGATAATTATATTTCTGATCAGGAAAGTATAAGTGAATATGAAGAGGATTTTATTGAATTTAAGAATATGATAAATGAATATTCAGACCTGATCTCAAAAAAAGATGATATTATCAGCAGAAAAAAATTTTTAGACCATGAATTAAAAGAAATAAATAATATTAATATCAGTGAAGGCGAAGACTCAGATATAGAATCGGAATTAATCAAACTTGAAAATTCGGAAGAAATATCATCTGTGCTAAATTTTTCTTTGCAGTCGCTTTATGAAAATGAAGTTAATGCTTTATTCCTGATAAGTTCGGCGATTAAAGAATTAAAAAGAATTTCTGCGTTTGATAAAAACTATGAAAAATTAACTGAAGATCTGGAAAGTTCATATATAATCATTAAGGAAACTTCATCATCTTTATCTGATTACAGCAGTGATCTTAATTTTGATCCGCTCCGAATAGAATTTTTGAGAACCAGGATATCTGAAATTAACCGTTTAAAAAGAAAATATGAACTGGATCTGCCGGGTATAATCAAAAAAGCTGAGGATATTCAAAAGGAATTTACTTTTGCGGAAAACTTTGATTTCGAAATTGAAAAACTGGAAAAGGAAATATCCGGAAAAAGAGGGAATTTATTTTTACTTGCTGAACGCATTTCCGCAGGAAGAATTAAGAAATCCAAAGATCTTGAAAAAAATATAAATAAGCTGCTGTCAGATATAGGACTTGAATCAGCGGAATTTAAAGTGGAAATAAAAAACACAGTTTCGGATACAGAAACTTTTTATTCCGTTAAAAAAGGCAAAGTATATCTGCAGCTTACTGCAAGAGGAATAAACGAAATTGAATTTTTAATTAAGACAAACAAAGGAATGGATTTTTCGCCGCTGAGGAAATCGGCATCAGGAGGTGAGATTTCAAGGATAATGCTTGCAATAAAAACAGTTTTATCGGAAAAAGACAACATAGGAATTCTGGTATTCGATGAAATAGACGCAGGTATCAGCGGAAGGATTGCACAAAAAGTAGGAGTTACACTTAAAAAACTCGCTTCTTCTCATCAAATTATATGTATTACTCACCTGCCTCAGATTGCCGCAATGAGTGACAGACATTTTAATGTCAGTAAATCAGAAAAAGATAAGGAAACCTCAGCGCTCGTAAGAATTCTATCGGATAGTGAAAAAATAGAAGAAGTGGCAAAACTTTTAAGCGGAGAAAAGATCACAGAATCATCACTAAACAGCGCAAAAGAACTCATTTCCGTAACCGGTTAACTCACACAAAAAAATTCATTCCAAATAAAGCATCATATAAAAATCCTTTTATATAAAAAAAACCTTCACATAAAAAATCTTATGTGAAGGTCAATTAAAGGAAGAACAAATATGAAAGAACGTAGCTTGCTGGCGCAAGCAATAGTCATAACACTTTCAGTATTTAAAAGTTTCAATAATTTTATAATAATAAAAAAAAAATATTTAATCTATATTCCGGTAAGAAATTCTGCAAACTCTCCTGCTGAAATATTACCTAAGTAATGATTAAGATCCGTCTCAGACAGCATATCATATATTTCTTTTTCATTATACTTAATTCCTATAATTTTTTTCTCCACAGTCTCAAGCTCTCCGTGTCCCAGGAAATCCCCGAATATTCTGAATTCCGATATCCTGCCGTCTTTTACATTAAGTCTAGCATCTATCATTCCGAACCCGAATCTCTTTTTTTTCTGAATATTAAATTCCGGAGACCTACCGTAATTCCAGTCCCATGTCCTGTATTTATTTTCCGAAAGCTTTCTTACTCCTTCTAAATCTTTTTCAGTAAGTTTGTAATATTCTATTTTATCCGCACTGCCAAAAATAGATTCAGTGATTATATCTTTGAATTCATATATGTTCATTTTATTTCCGGTAAACTCAGAAATATTGGCGACACGGCTACGGACAGATTTAATTCCTTTGCTTTCTATTTTATCAGCCTGAACGTTTAACGCTTTTACAACGTCATCAAGATTTGAATCAAAAAGAAGTGTTCCGTGACTGAACATTGATTTTGTATCTGTAAACTGAGCATTGCCGGATATCTTTCTTCCGTCTGCTGTGATATCATTTCTTCCGTTGAGTTCGGCATCAATGCCAAGCCCCTTCAGGACTTTTACTACAGGATCAGTAAATAATTTAAAATTATGAATGCTTTTATTTGAATGCCTCGTCATAAAGCTAAAGTTGAGATTCCCGAGATCGTGATACACAGCTCCTCCGCCTGAAATTCTTCTTATAACATGCACATTGTTGGATTTTATATAACCGGAATTTATTTCTTCAATAGTATTCTGATGTTTACCAATTATAACTGATGGCTCGTTTATATAAAAAAGAAGATAATCGTTTTCCATATCCAGATTCCTTACGCAGTATTCCTCAAGAGCCAGGTTAATTGAAGGATCTGTTATGTTGCTGTTATCTATTAAAAGCATTTTAAAAATTAAAATTTACTGTGTAAGATTATTCGGATTTAAAATTTTCTCCCTGCATTCTGCATCCCATGCTTTTATCTCTGCATTTGTAACATTACCCATTTCGGATTCGCTGTATTTGGTTTTGATTTTTGATAACATACACTTGCAGAAACTTTTCATACTTTCCTGTTTTATCATATCATCCTTTACCTGAGGTTTGTATTTATCATAACAGTTTTTTACAAAAACCGAATCCATTTCCGCAGACCATTCGTGAAAATCAGGATCTTTGTGGTTTTGTTCATTCAGATATATTAAAAGCGCACCGGCAGCAAATACTCCGGCTATTAAATACAGCCAGAGTCTCTCTTTTTTAGGTTTAATTATTACCTTATTATCCTTTTTTGTCAAATTAAATTTTTTCCAATATTGCAAATATGTAATGATATTTAAATACACATTATAATACTATTGAAATGCGTATCTATGCGTAACCGGATTTACAATGTTTTAAATTCTTCCTTTTTACTTAAGTTGAATTTTTGTTATTTGTAAAAAATTAAAACGTAAAAAAAATAAATGATACCTGAATTTAAAAATCTGAATCAGCAGGAAACTGAATTAATGTTTGACGCCCCGGCGTTGGTTACGCTTCTTATTGCCGGCGCGGAGGGTAATATTGAAGAAAAAGAAACAGACTGGGGATCAAAGATCGTTCACTTCCGCGCTAAAGACAATGAAGGAATTTTACAGGGCTATTACACTGAAGTTGAAAAAACTTTTAAAGATACTCTCAGCCAGTTCATTGAAACATTTCCGGACAACGCTGAAGAAAGAGGTGAACTTATAAAAAAAGAACTTACGAAGTTAAACGAAATTCTGCCGAAGCTTAACCGCAATTTTGCAAAAATGTTTTATGAAGATATGAGAAGTATGTCAAAGCAGATTGCAAAAATAACCGGAGGCATATGGGGTTACGGGTCTATCAGCGCCGAAGAACAAAGGTATCTCGACCTGGAGATCATTAATCCAGTGGAATAATTCATAAACAAAAATTATTACACCTTTCTGAAAAGCGATTTCGGTTCATTAGTAATCACATAGTAATAATGTTAATAAAAAATTTTCCGGTTACCGTTCTATATAGACGGTAACCGGATTTTAAATTTCAGAGATCAGATTAACTTGATAATATTTATTTTATAAGAATAAGTTTCTTGGTTGAATAGAACTTATCTGAAGTCAGTCTGTAGTAATATACGCCGCTTGCAAATCCCGACGCATTGAATGTGACAGTATAATAGCCGGCAGGTTTGAATTCGTCAACTAATGAAGCAATTTCTCTTCCCGTGTTATCATAAATTTTCAGCGTAACAAAAGATTTTTCAGCAATGTCGAAATTTATTACCGTAACAGGATTGAACGGATTCGGATAATTCTGTGATAAATCAAACTTCTGAGGAATTCCGATTATAACCTCATCATCCAGTTCATAATATACAAAACCTCCGTTTACGTCAGTTTGTTTGAGTCTGTAATTGTAATTACCGGACATCAGATTTTTGTCTTCATACTTATATTCACTGCCGGCAGTAACATTTCCGCGCCCCTGAACAAAACCGATCTTCTTCCATTGATTATCATCTGAATTAATGAACTGTCTTTCAATATCAAAGCCAAAATTATTCAGTTCAAAAGAAGTTGTCCAGTTAAGGCTCACATCTCTTTTATTCACAACACTGTAAAAAGATGACAGCTCTACAGGCATTGGATCGTCGACAGATATTACCCTCGAACAATGCAAAGTATTATCAGGAAGATAGAAATTTAGATTAAACGATCCGGTTGAATTTCCGGCATTTACAAATACGGTATCATCGTTATTATTTCCTGCTATTGATGCATTACACTGTTGATTGTTTGTCAGGATCCAGTAGCCTTCAATGTCCGAACAAAAATATCTGATCATAGTCGAATCTAAGTTAATAACAGCCGGTCCGCTGATCGTACAGTAACTGTAATTTTTTAACACCATGATCTCACCGGGCGCAAAACCACTTTTAATTATGTCGAGATCGCCGTCATTATCAAAGTCACCCATAGGAAAACCTCCGCCCTGACTTTCCGGATTTAAAACAGATCCGGCTGAGAAGTTTCCGCTGCCGTCATTAAAATAAATTACCGGCTGAGTGTTATATGATCCTGCGATTATAAGATCAAGATCCCCGTCGCCGTCAAAATCTCCTGCAGTCTCGCTTCCGGGATAAGGATGTGTGGAAAAGTTTATAAAATGTACAAAGAGCAACATTCTGTTAGGCGGCATAATTATATCAGTTTTCCTGTCATTATTTAAATCGTAAGTAACCATCCAGGCCGGACTAAAAGGATTGTTGATAAAATACCTGTCAAAACCGCCCCCACCGTTGTTAATATAAATTCTTGTTTCATAACAGTTGTAACCGGGCTCCTCTTCACGAAATTGTCCCATATAATAAATATCCTGATCGTTGTCACCATCGAAATCATCCACCGTCATGTAACCAAAATTAAAATAATAATACTGACACCCAATTACAAAATATGTATAATCCTCAAAGACACCATTTCCATTATTACGATACTGGTGAATACTGTGACTGTTTAATGTAATAAAATCTATATCGCCGTCATTATCAATATCTGCCTGTTCAATAGCTTTTATATCATAACTGGTATTGAAAACAGAGTGATATGAAAATTCTCCCGACCCGTTATTCTTAAATATGGTCATAGGGTTGGTGTTCCAGTTATGTTCAAATCCGGCCGCATCAATATCACCGTCATTATCATAATCTCCGAATCTCATACTTGTTATTGCTGATGAAATAATAGTTTTCAACGATGTGTCGATGAAACTTCCGGCACCGTCATTTTTAAAGATATACAGATTATTTGAACCATTTTCATTTCTTAACACACACAGATCCAGATCTCCGTCACCGTCAAAATCTCCGGAGTTCAGCCCGGAAAAGTTACCGGCCCCCAGCTGACTCGTCACCGTTTCAGGAAAAATACCGCTCCCTCCGGTGGGTTTGACTTTGAAACTGTAAATATAGCGCTGAATGGGTCCGTAAACTGAATAAATTCCGGAAGTAAGATCTGCCTGTACTGTTTCTCCGGCTTTAAGATCCCTTACGGGATCAATTGTCGCAGTGCGGGTTGTTGCATTATATGTTACAAGTGTGTGTATTCTTCCGGACTGTGATCCGTTTAATATTACTGTTTCGTCATTAAGTGTCGCTGCATTCATCTCATAAAGAAATCTTACTGTTATGTTTCCTTTTGTATCCAGGTTTTGGGAATTTACTAAAGGGCTAACATCTTGAATATATGAGAAAGAATATCCCGAAAAGATACTAAGCAGAGAGACTATAAAAATAAATGGAATTGTAGTAATTGAGGTTTTCATGGAAGGAATATTTTGATTTAACAAAAAATTTTGAAAGATCAAATTTATAACAGTGTAAAATTAAACAGCAGGTATAAAAAATTAAATTCAATTATTTATCGCAATTAATAATAAACAGATGCGTAATGTGAGATCCCCGAATCCATCGGGACAGATCCAATTATTTCAGAACAATTCAAAACGAACCTGTGATTGAAACGCCGGATATACCTGCAATATAAATTAGTGGAACGTCCGGATATTTTACCCGTATATTCTTTTATAATGCAGAACTAACAAAGAATTGAAGTCATAATATTCTTATTTAATCCGGAGTATTAAAATTAAAGAATGCAGAATATTAAAGTTGAAACAGGGAAGTAAAACAATAAATACAAAGTGTGATAAAATGAAACAGCAACACAGTGAAAAGAAAGCGTAAAGTGAATGAAGAATACTGAATGTGAAACCAAGCGGCGGATAAATTAAATAAAGGATGCTAAATTCTGTATAAAGCGACGGGGAAACTTAATATAGAATTGTGATAACTGAAAAAAGAAGTGTTGAAGATGTAAAATGTAAAATGAAAATGTAATAAAGAAAAGTAAATTGAAAAAGTAGAAGTTTGAATGCGGAACAAAGAGTTGTGAATGCGAAGCGAAGAGTTGCGAATGCGAAGCGAAGAGTTGTGAATGCGAAGCGAAGAGTTGTGAATGCGAAACGAAGAGTGTTGTGAGTGAAGAAATTTTCAGTCAATGCGATGAAATGTCCCGTGAATGACCGGAAATGACCGGTGAAAGTCAGGAAATGTTCCGTGAATGTCACGTAATCTCCCGTGAATGACGGGAAAAGTCCCGTGAAAGTCAGGAAAAGTCCCTTGAATGTCCGGAAATTTATTGTGAATGAGAAGAAAAGTCCCTTGAATGTCCGGAAATTTATTGTGAATGAGAAGAAATGTCTCATGAAAGTCCGGAAATTTATTGTGAATGAGAAGAAAAGTCCCGTGAATGTTAAGAAATTTATTGTGAATGATAAGAAATGTACCGTGAATGTTAAGAAATTTTCTGAAAAAGGAAAAAAAATTTTAAAAGTGAAAAACATTTCACTAAATCCGCATCAGCGGCTTTAAATTAATATAAGTAGATAAGAAAATTTGAAATAATTTTCACTAAATTGAAATATACAGTAGCTATGCCGGAAAAATTCAAGTTAGCGCAGAATCCGGAACCCCGGACTGCCAGGCGATGATAAAATATCAGATTATGTTGATTTTTTTATTAATGATAGAGACGCCCAATTGGGTGTCTCTTCTCAATAAACAGAGATATTTTTTAGCAGTTAATAACGGTAATAATTCCACACATCAGACACACCTTCACCTGCAAAAATAAATTAATACTAAACTTTGTTATAAATCCTTTTAAATATTTAACAAATTAAACCTTAATTAAAAGGAATGGTAATTGCACATCAAATTATTGTCGACGCGAATTCGCATGTGAATCGCTTTGGAAAAGCTTAAGCCGTTTGTATTGATATCTTTAAGATAACACTTAAGCTGTTCCCCTCTTAAGTTTTCATATGTAAATATTTTACGGATAATCCGAAAAGTTATTTCTCTTTTAATCTTTCGGGATTTAAATTATATGAAAAAATCAATAATAGTAAGTTTTGTTTTGCCGTTTATTCAGTGGTATGCGTTAATGATATTATTCGCCATAGCTATCGATTACTTCCTTCACAGGTTTCAGATAATTTCAGTGGGTTATTATTTTGGATACGCAGGTACATTTACAATTTTGATATCGTTTGTATATTCGCTGAGAAAGCGCAAGCTGATTAAATCCGGTTCTCCTAAAAAACTTCTGGCGTTTCACGAATACACCGCGTGGGCGGGTTCAGTAATGTTACTGGTTCATGCCGGAATACATTTCAATGCAATTCTTCCATGGCTTGCAATTCTTATGCTTTTAATTTCAGTAGCGAGCGGATTAACGGGAAAATATCTTTTGAAGAAAGCGAGTGAAAAACTAAAAGATAAAAGACAGGGCTTGATAACAACGGGTATGAGCAAAGAAGATGCTGACAGAAAACTTTTTCTTGATACTGTGTCGGTTGATCTAATGAAAAAATGGCGTATAGTACATTTGCCCATTACAATAATTCTCGGGATCCTTGTCCTGATTCATATTATAACCATTATAATGTTCAGTAAATGAATAAGGTGATATTAATAGCGTTAACAGCTTTATGTGTGTGGCTGGTATATGAATATCCGCATGCAATGATCAATCCCGGTGATCTTGCCGAAGGTCATCAGACCCTGAAAGAAAATTGTCTTTCATGTCATAAACCTTTTCGGGGTATTGAATCAAACAAATGCACCGACTGCCATAAATTGGAAAATATTGGAAAGGACACTTTAAATATAACCGGCATTTCAGAAGAGAATCCCAAAAAATTATTTCATCAGTATCTTTCGGAACAGAAGTGCGCGTCATGTCACACGGATCACGCAGGTTTAAACGCCGGAATTTCCATGAACTTTGATCATGAATTACTGCCGGAAACAGTTTTAAACCAATGTGTCAATTGTCACAACAAACTTTCGGATAACATTCATAAAAATTTGTCATCAGACTGCAGCAAATGCCATCAGACAAAAGGATGGAAGTCTGATGTTTTATTTAATCACGAAATGATTAACGCGGCGGAAAAGAACAACTGTGTTTCCTGTCATGTGCAGCCGGATGATACATTTCACAGCATGATAAAAGATAACTGTAACAAATGCCACGGCACGGTCAAATGGACACCATCTACATTTAACCATTCAAATTTTTTCATACTTGACAAAGATCATAATACGAAATGTATTACATGTCATACAGATAATAATTTAAGCTCTTATACATGCTACGGCTGTCACGAACATTCTATAAATAAAATTATGGATGAACACAGAGAAGAAGGTATCTCCAATATTGACGATTGTGTATCATGTCACAAAAGCGCAGACGAAGATGACATTCTAATGAACGGAAAAACGGATAGAAAATTTAATAAAAACGAAAAAGGCAATACAAAGGAATCTGACAAACGAAATGACAATGAAGGTGAAAAAGAAAATAATGAAGAAGAAGATGATGATTAAAACCATTTGAGAAAAACAATTCAGATATATTTTTGAATTTAAAGTTTTTTTATTCTGCGTTATTTTTGTACAGATATTCAGCCGGTAAAAAATTACAGGTAACAGAATGAACTGACAGTATTTGAAGAAGTATAAATTTTATTGCCGGAATTAGGTCTATATTTTAAATTATAAATCATGAAACAGTTTACGCTATTGGTTTCATTGATTTTGCTTAGCTCGTCAGCGATACGAGACAATTATAAAGAACAGCCATCCTTAGCCGATCCAAACAATCCCCTAAGCCTGACATGTCCCGGTTTCTTTCTTAATGTGATGTTTTACTTTAAATTATTAAGTAAAAACCAAAATTATCATTTGCATAAAAAAAATTTGATGAATGATCACTCCGGATGTTGAAGTTAAAAGATGATCTTATGAGATGAAGGTGATCTTATTCATAGAACATTAAAAATTAAAATGATCATGAAAGCGAAAATTTGTTCAACTTTAGCGCTCCTAATTTTCTTTGTAGTAATTGAAATAAATTTCATATCTCCAAAGACCGCTTACAGCGGTATCGGCGAAAGATTTGCCGCCGGAAACAATTTACCATCATTGATCAGCAATAGAAATGAAGACTGGCGCTTAGATTCTTTGCTCCCTGACTGGACAGCAGTTTGCGATGTTAGCGGGACAAGGTTCGGAGAATTCGTATCAACCGGTGACTTTAATGGTGATGGGTTCGCAGACATTGCTGTAGCTAACGGCAATTACAATGATTCTGGAGCTGTCTTCATATATTCAGGTTCAATATCAGGGCCGCCGGTTATACCTGATCAGATTATTCGAGGGAAAGGTCCCGGATTCTCCGATCACATCGAGGCTAAGTCTGATATAAACAATGATGGCTTCAGCGATCTCATTATCGGAGATCCCTGGACAGGCGGAACAGGAAAAGTTCACATACATTATGGTTCTCCAAATGGACTTTCGGATACTGCTAATGTTGTTATTCTTCCAGTAGGAACAGGTATTCAGGATTTTGGCTATAGTGTGTCTTCCGCAGATTTAAACGGTGATGGCTATTCAGATGTGATTGCGACCATAAGAGGACAACTTGATACACTCGAGGTTGGTGCATACATATACAATGGTTCAGCTGCCGGAATTTCCGGGAACTATCCTTCTTCAGTAATTGCATTTGATCATCCTGTATATCCACTCAACCGTTCATTTGGCGGACTTGGCGACCTGAATGGAGATGGTTTTGAAGAAGCAGCAATTCTTGTAAATGGTACCAAGCTTTTTGTGTATAGGGGAAATGATTCTATAATTTTTGTCAGATCGCCTCACAGAGAATATACTATTAATGGTTTCGTTAACTATGTTTCATCTGCCGGGGACGTTAATTCGGATTTATATGGTGATATGCTAGTAAGAGGATATTTTGGAGCGTATATATATAATGGTTCTACAGAAGCTCCCGGGCCGGTGCCGGACTGGACAAATCCGATTGGTTTTTGTTCGATTTATAGTCCTGTAAGCTCTGCCGGTGACTTTGATGACGATGGTTATGACGACGTGGTGTTAAGCGAATGTGATAGTGCAACTCTCTACCGAGGCTCTGCAGCCGGATTAAGCGCTGCTCAGGTGAAATTCCCTGTAACTCCGCTTAGTATTGCTTCCGGAGATATAAATAATGACGGCTTCAGCGATGTGATAATCTCTGAATACGACAAAGTACACGCGTTTTACGGACGGAATCTTTCGGGAATAACTGCTTTTATCAAAAACGTATCCCCGGGAATGAACGCAAACAGCGCAGTCCGCAATTCAGATATACAGGTTGAGTTCGTTATGAATATGAATTCATCTACTATCAACAGCTCAAACATAAAGGTTTACGGATACGAATCAGGATCGATCCCTGCGGTAATTTCTTACAACAATGCAAACCGGACAGCAACAATAAATCCCGTCAGCGATTTCAAAACCGGTGAAAAGATACAGGTAAATCTTTTATCCGGAATACAGACTTTGGATAATGAAAACATAACGCCGTTCATGTGGACATTCCTTACAGAAGCATTATCCGGCACCGGCTACTTCTCGAAAACTTCCTCGGTAGATATGATGTATCCTTATGGCATGCTTAAAATTTCCGACGGCGATCTGGATTCAGACGGTGATGTTGATGTAGTTGCATTGGATTCCACAAATTTAGTAATCTTAAAAAATAACGGTAACGCTGAATTTTCAATTTCCCAGATATTAATTTCCGGCTGTTTTGATTTTACACTCGGTGATTATGACGGAGACGGAGACATTGATATTTTAAAAAACAGCGGTCCGCTGGAATTATTCTCCAATGACGGAAACGGAAATTTTGCTTACACATCATCTTCACCCGGCGGCGGTTCCTCCTCAGACCTGGGTGATCTGGACGGTGACGGTGATCTTGATATAATTCTTTTCACCGGATTTACTGTGAGATGGTATCTTAATGACGGTAATGGTAGTTTTACCGAAAGCATAATTTCCTTCCAGGATATAAACGAACATCCGCCGCATATATCAAATCTGACACTCGGGGATCTTGATAATGACGGTGATCCGGATATAACTGTAGAAGTCATTCAGATCCATACACCGAGCTATACCGATTTAATAACTTTACTTAATGATGGGAATGCAAATTTTATTGGGAGCAGTTTAGTAGATGCCTGGACCGTGTATTCAGTACATTCTGATCTGGACGGAGACGGAGATCTGGATATTCTGGGTATTAATGATATATATTTTAATAACGGTACAGGAATATTTACACATGCGCCATTTTCTTCCGGAACATATTCTGTAGTACTTCCCGGAGATTATGACGGGGACGGTGATATTGACGGATTATTCCCTGACTATAATTCAAACTTTGTTAAGCTTTTTAAAAACAATTCTGCAGGCGAACTCAGCTTTTTTGCAAATTCATTTTCCGGCGTAAGTCCTTTCAACGGTACTTCGGCGGACTTTGATGCTGACGGTGATATTGATCTGGTAATGTTTAATATGGGAGGAGATGCAACGGGATCGAATGTTTCTGTATTGCGTAATGACTATAACTGTAATAATCCGGTTTTAAGTATTTCAGGAAGTTCTACTATTACAGCCGGATCAGTGAACAATATTTATGTAACTGAATCTGAAAACGGATACTGGGAGCTGTTAAATCTTGACAGTACGCAGGCATTCATACCGCAGAATTCAACTAATGACACAGTTGAAGTGACTGCCGGCAATGTACTTGGCAAATTTGAATTACACTTCATCGCTTACCGTGACTGCGGAGGAGATACTCTTCTTTCGAAGCTTGTATATGTTGATAATCCATTACCTGTCGAACTGGCAGCGTTTACCTCATCAGTTTCGGGAAGAAATGTCTCTCTCATCTGGACTACTTACGCTGAGCTCAACAACTCCGGCTTTGAAATCGAAAGAGCATCAGACATTGATAAAAATATTGTATGGAATAAGGCGGGCTTCGTAGCCGGAAACGGAACTTCGAATCAGCCGAACCAATATTCATTCACAGACAGAAATCTTGAATCAGGAAAATATAAATACAGATTAAAACAGATCGACTTCAACGGCAGTTATGAATACTTCGAACTTGCTGAAGAAATAAGTATCGGTATTCCGGATAAGTATGATCTCTCACAGAACTATCCGAATCCGTTCAATCCGGTGACGACTATAAATTACGATCTGCCTAAAGACGGAATAGTAAATATCAAAGTATTTGATATGCTGGGAAGAGAGATGAAGACTTTAGTTAATGAAATGAAGAATGCGGGATATTATAAATTAACATTCAATGCATCGGATCTCTCAAGCGGCGCTTATTTCTACAGGATGATTTCGGGAGATTTTGTAGCGGTGAAGAAATTTGTAGTGATGAAATAAGTTTGCAGTTAATAGTAAGTATTTGAAAGTTTTAAAAACTTTTATGGATCTAATGGATCTAAGGGATCTAATTTTAAAATGAGGATATCAAAATGAAAAAATATTTATTCAAAAAATGTTTATTAAGTTTCATACTGCTGGCTTCATTCCGACCATCAATTGCTGACACTCTGAATATATTTATTCAAAATGTTTCTCCGGGAATGAATTCAGTAAGTGTAAACAGGTCGTCTGATATCAACATTCTGTTTACGCAGCAAATGAATGAATCAACTTTGAATGAAGAAAACATTAATGTGAGCTCGAATATGTCAGGGCGCCTGCCAATCTCACTGAATTATGTTCCTTCCACCAGGACACTTATCATAGATCCGCAAAGAAATTTCTCCGCGGGTGAAGATATCCGGGTAACTCTCACTTCCGGGATACAAAACTTTGCAAATATTCCGATCACTCCGTTTTCTTATTCATTTATTGCTGAAGCTACCGGAGGAGGATATTTCAGTATAACTGACTCTATAGATATTACAGGAAACGTAAGAGCCGGTGACGCAGACAAAGACGGTGATGTTGATCTGCTGGTGGGTAATGAAGTTGACGGACTGAAAGTATTCTCAAACGACGGACTTGGTCACTTTGTATTTACAGAAAATATCCCGCTTGCCAATTCACAATTTGAACTGGAAGATTATGATGCAGACGGAGATCTTGATGTGCTTTCATCTGTTGACAATGATCATGTACAATTATTTCTCAATAACGGTATTGGAAACTTTTCGCCTTCAGCCATTTCAAATGTGCATTTGGGAAAAGCAGGAGATTTTAACAATGACGGATATCCTGATTTGGCATACTTCTCAAACGGATTTGATATTTCGATTAACATAAACAATAATGGAACATTTCATTTGAGTAACACGATTGCAGTCGGACATGAATGCAATCTCAATTGTTATCCCGCCGCTGATTTCAAGATCGAGGATATGGATAATGACGGCGATCTTGATATTGTTGTTCTCCACATGACGGCATGTGAAAATCCATTCTTCTTTATGGGATGCAGATATGTTGACGTGCTTAAAAATGACGGTCAGGGAAACTTCACTAATATTAATATTTTAAGTGACCCTTTCCCCGGGGACGACGGCAGTTGCTGGGAACATGTAATTTTTCTTACAAGTTTGAATTTCGATAATGACACTGACATGGACCTGATCCTTTCAACCAAGAAAATCTCCAATTCAGGGGATTACGAATTTCAATTTTCTAACATGTCTTTTCTGTACCGGGGACAACGGCCCAATGTGTTTGATTTTGACGGAGACAGAGACCTTGACGTAGTATATTATGACTATGTCTTGGCCGAGTTTGACTCAGAAAATGAAATTTAAGAGGAACGATGGACAGGGAAATTTTACAAATGATTTGAATGTAGACAATCTGGGAAAGAACCTGATCAGTGTCGATGTTGACAATGACGGCGACATTGATCTGGTGACTGAATCAAACGGAAAAGTGAAAATTGCCAGGAATCAGGATTGCAATCACGGATTTACAATTTCCGGAAATTCAACTATTAATGTAGGCTCAACTGACAATATCTATGTGAGCTCAGCAGACAGCGGTTACTGGGATATTTCAAATTATGATAATACACAGGCAACAATACCTCCGAACTCCGCTGGAGATACAGTAGCAGTTTCAGCCGGCGACAATTTAGGTCATTTTGTACTTTTCTTTAACGCCCACAGAAAATGCGGCCTTGATACTCTGCTTTCCTATCATGTATATGTTGATAATCCATTACCTGTCGAACTGGCAGCGTTTACCTCATCAGTTTCGGGTAGAAATGTTTCTCTCATCTGGACTACTTCCGCCGAGCTCAACAACTCCGGCTTTGATATCGAGAGAGCATCAGACATTGAAAATAATATTGTATGGAATGAGGCAGGCTTCGTAGCTGGAAAAGGAACTTCGAATCAGCCGAATCAATATTCCTTCACAGACAGAAATCTTGAATCAGGAAATTATAGATACAGACTGAAACAGCTTGACTTCAACGGCAGCTTTAAATACCTCGAACTTGCCGAAGTTGTGAGTATCGGCATTCCGGATAAGTATGATCTCTCACAGAACTATCCCAATCCGTTCAATCCGGTGACGACGATCAACTACGATCTTCCCGCTGACGGAATTGTAATGATCAAAGTTTATGACATACTGGGAAGAGAGATGAAGACTTTAATTAATGAAATGAAGAATGCGGGATATTATAAATTAACATTCAATGCCTCGGATCTCTAAGCGGGGCTTATTTCTACAGGATGATTTCGGGAGATTTTGTAGCGGTGAAGAAATTTGTAGTGCTGAAATAAGTTTGCAGTTAATGGTAAGTATGTAAAAGTTTTAAAACTTTTATGAATTCAATGGATCAAATGGATCCGATTTTTAAAAATGAGGATATTAAAATGAAAAATATTTATTCAAAAATGTTTATTAAGTTTCATACTGCTGGCTTCATTCCGACCATCAATTGCTGACACTCTGAATATATTTATTCAAAATGTTTCTCCGGGAATGAATTCAGTAAGTGTAAACAGGTCGTCTGATATTAATATAGTTTTTACTCAACATATGATGGCATCGACGCTTAACAGCTCCAATGTCATAGTCAACGGAGTTTATTCAGGTGTAATTTCTTCAAACATAAATTACAATGCCGCTTTAAGGAAATTAACAGTGGATCCCTTAACTGAATTCAAGGCTGGTGAGAAGATATTGGTAACACTTAAGTCCGGGATTAAGACCGAAAATAATATTCCTATAAATCCTTTCATATATTCATTCATCGGTGAGGTAACAGGAAGCACGAATAACTATCAGATCTCGGATATTATAAGTAATTGTGAGAATGTTGAGCCGGGAGATATAGACCGTGACGGAGATATTGATTTAATTACATCATTTGAAGCCTCTGGCATAAGAATATATAAAAACAACGGTTCGGGATTTTTCAGTTATTATTCGCAAATTTCGGGGGGAACAAGCCCTTTTATTTTAAATGATTTTGATCTTGATGGTGATCTTGATATTGTTTACGGGGCTTCAGATGTCACGATCAGATTTTATTTAAAATGATGGCACGGGAATATTTTCATTCTCATTATCTACTCCGGGAAGACTGGCAAAAGAGACGGGTGATTTGACGGGGATGGTGATATTGATATGGCAGCAATACTTTCGGGATTTGATATGTCAATTTTCAGGAATAATAACGGTACCTTTACAGAGACTGCAACTATACCTGTACCTCATGAATGCAACGACCCTCAGTGGCATTTCAGATTATGAACAGATGACATTGACGGTGACGGTGACCTTGATATTGTAGAAGTTCACCATACAAGCTGGGAAATTCTTGGAATATTTATAGGATGTATGTACCTGGAATTTTTCAAAAATGACGGAGCGGGTAATTTCATAAAAGAAACAATTACATCCGGCGGGATTGGAGGTAATCATAACCTTCTTGATCAACACTATATTACTCCTTTTAATTATGACGGAGATAATGATGAAGATATACTATTATATGATACAAAACTTACTAATATTGGTAATGGTTTGTTCGATATATCAGGTAGTATATGGAATATCGGAAAGCCGAACACATTTGACATTGACGGAGACAGAGACCTTGATTTTATTACATTGAATTTTTATGCGGGTATTTATAAAAATGACGGCTCGGGAAATTTTCAAAGAGAACCCGGTTCATTTTTAGAAGACTGGATGGAAAAACTTACTTCGGCTGATCTTGATAATGACGGTGATCTGGATATGGTAACTGTTAAAAATAATACACTGAGAACTTATATGAATAATGAGTCTCCGTGTATTTCAGGTCCTGAATTAATTGTAACAAATTCTGTAAATCTTTATTACACTGAACCAAGCTCAGAAGTATACTGGGACATTTCAAATTTTGAATCTACACAGGCTACTATCATTTCAAATAATCACAATGATTCAATTTATGTGAATGCAGGTAATAATTTCGGTCATTTTGTACTTTATCTTATTATGACTGACAGTATACTTTGCACAAAACATGTTTATATAGACAATCCTGCACCGGTCGAAATCTCAGCATTTAATTCTTCTGTCTCCCGAAGTGATGTTTCACTTTTATGGTCAACCTCTTCAGAGATAAATAATTCAGGTTTTGAAATAGAAAAGACAAATGTTACAGGTCAAACGACAAACGAATGGAGTAAAGTCGGATTTGTAAGCGGAGGCGGGACTACCAACGAGATGAGGGAATATTCTTTCACAGACAGAAATCTTACGACAGGAAAATATAAATACAGACTGAAACAGCTTGACTTCAACGGCAATTTTGAATATTACGAACTTTCAGAAGAAGTAAGTATCGGTATTCCGGATAAGTATGATCTCTCGCAGAATTATCCTAATCCGTTCAATCCGGTAACGACAATAAATTACGATCTGCCAACAGACGGAATTGTGACTATCAAAGTATTTGATCTCCTCGGAAGAGAGATCAAGACTTTAGTTAATGAAATGAAGAATGCGGGATATTATAAATTAACATTCAACGCATCGGATCTCTCAAGCGGGGCTTATTTTTACAGAATGACTTCGGAAGATTTTGTTTCGGTGAAGAAGTTTGTAGTGTTGAAATAATTTAAAGTTATTCATTCCTGCAGGTTCTCCCTGCTCGTGTTCATTGCATTTGCAGGAATGAATACCCGATGAAAAAGTAATTGATCTGACGATCTTTTTTTAAAAATAAATAAAATCAATCATGAAACATTTTATACTATTGGTTTCATTGATTTTGCTTAGCTCGTCAGCGATTCGAGACAATTATAAAGAACAGCCATCCTTAGCCGATCCAAACAATCCCCTAAGCCTGACATGTCCCGATTACCTGCCGGCCGAGTATAAAATCAGTGAAAAACCAAACGGAGTATTTCAGGAAGCAGTTCTGACCGGCGCAGATCAGAGCTGGTATTCCGCCGCTGTAGAAAATATTATGAAAGAAGAATACAATATTTCATACAGCGAAGAAATAAAATCATATCAGTCGCCCAACCGGGCTAATAATTTACAATTCACATATCACACAAACGGATTCACGGCAAAACCGCGCGAGACAAAGATACCGCTGTTTGATGTGAATGACAGAATGCTTTCAGAAAAAGACAAGAAGTATGAAGAGATGGAAGAGTGGAGTGTCATATTTGGAATTGAGAATGAAGAATTTGGAATTAAGAATGAAGAATTTACTTCATCCGGAAATAAAACTTCAATCGAAAATGAAAATATCAGGATCGACTATACGAACACAAAAGAAGGCATGCGTCAGGATTTTATTATTAAAGAAAAAATTTCAAGTGACGAAGGTCTTGAGCTATTGATGAATGTAAGTACGGATCTGGAGATGAATGTAAGCAAAGATGCAGTAACATTTCGTTCCGGCAGAGACGGCAAAGATAAGATGATGTATGCATCGTTGAAAGCGTGGGATGTAAGGGGTAAAACCCTTGATGCATATTTTGAAAAGAGAAGTGAGATAGGATTTGCAATTGTAGTGAATGATGAAGATGCAGTATATCCTGTTACAGTGGATCCGCTATCGACTACGCCGGACTGGATGAGAGGGAGTTGGTTTACAGGCTCTAATTATTTATCTGTAGCCGACGCAGGCGATATAAATCTTGACGGTTATTCTGACCTGATAATCGGAGTCCCGGGACAAGAAGGTAACAATGGTATTGTTATTGTTCATTATGGCGGACCGGGCGGATTAAATGCGGACAGAAAATGGGAATATAGTGACCCGTACAAAAATCCAAGAACGGAATTTGCCCGTTCGGTTGCAGCTTGTGATATTAACGGAGACGGATATTCGGATATCATAATTGGAGAACCGAACTATTCGAACGGTCAACTGAATGAAGGCAGAATTCATGTTTACTTTGGTACAACAGACGGTCTTCTTGACTCTGCAGACTGGAAGTATGAAAGCAATGTTGAGTATGCGAAACTGGGTTACAGTCTCTCAACCGCAGGTGACTATAATGGAGACGGTTATGATGACGTAGTGGCCGGCGCTCCCGGTTATCCGAACAATTATCTGAGTGCACACGGAAGGGTTTTAGTTTTTCTCGGTTCGGCAAGCGGGCTTTCGGATGGTCCGGTTTATTCATTCATAAACTGGATGGACGGATATACCGGTATGGGTGATGAAGTTGCATGCGCAGGAGATATAAACGGAGACGGTTATGATGATGTGATAATTGGTGAGCCCTATTGGCCACCGCCCCCGTCAGGTCCGGGAGATTCACAATATGAATCAAACGGCAGATTTTCTGTTTCATTAGGATCACCAAACGGTCATTCGGGCTGGGGTGGCGGAGGAATCGGCGATGACAACTTCTCATTATTTGGATACTCCGTTTCGTCTGCAGGAGATGTTAACAATGACGGATTTGATGATGTAATTGTGGGTGCTCCAAATTACTATCCAGGTTCGGGAAACTTTGGCAAGACATATCTTTATCTCGGTTCCCCATTAGGTTTGACATTTGCCTGGTCGTTGAGCAATCAGGACCAGGGTTTCGGATCGTCAATTTCTGCCGCAGGAGATCTAAACGGGGATGGTTTTGATGATGTTATAATCGGAGCGCATTACACACAATGGGACTTAACGTCTGATACGTCTGGTTCAAGCGCTTATGTGTTCTATGGATCTGCAAATGGATTGAAAAGCACACATGACTGGTATTACATACTAGCCAATCACTCCTTCATTGCGGTAACAACAATTGGAGATGTAAATGGAGATGGATATTCTGATCTGCTGACAGGCTCCCTTTTGCTTGAAGAGACACAATGGGGCAACTTAAAACCTGAGTATTATGCATTCTATGGAGGGAATGTCGTTTTGGATCCCGCGCCAGACTGGACTGTCAACGGCACCGGACATTTTGGAATCTCGGTTTCAGATGCAGGAGATGTGAACGGAGATGGTTATTCCGATGTGATGATCGGAAGTCCGTCTCAGTTAAACTCTGCAGGTAAAGTTTATGTCTATCATGGTTCTTCTCTCGGGCTGAATACAAGCCCGGATTGGACTGCAGTGGGTGATTCAGGATCCTTATTCGGCGAATCAGTTTCATCAGCGGGGGATGTAAATAACGATGGATATGATGATGTGATTATCGGTGCCAGAGGTTACTTGAATGGAAGGGCATATGTGTTCCATGGATCACCGACAGGGCTGGTTGCAAATCCATCCTGGCTACGGGATTCATACTCTCCAGGTACATGGTTTGGATATTCGGTTTCAGGAGCAGGCGACGTAAACGGCGATAATTTTTCAGATGTAGTTATCGGAATGTTCAACTATTATTACCAGGGCTCACGGCGTATAGGAGCTTATATTTACACCGGCTCATCATCCGGTCTATCACAAGAGGCTGCATGGACGGCTTCAAGTGAACTGGATATATCATTTGGCAGGTCAGTGTCGGACGCCGGTGATGTAAATGGCGACGGTTATGACGATGTTATTGTAGGAGGAAATGCCGGGCTTCTTTTCTATGGGCATCCCGACAAAGGAATGTATGAAGATGCGGATTGGACAAGTCCCTACCTAAGTGCTTTTGTCTGAACCGCGGGTGATGTAAATGGAGATGGGTTTGGGGATGGATTGATTGGGAGATATGACTTTGGTCTTTGTGTGGAGGAGTATGTCTATGCATTCTACGGTTCATCGTCAGGGTTACCGCTTACTCAAAACTGGAGCGTAACAGGGTTTAACCATTTCTCTTACTCACTATCCACAGCGCTTGATTTCAATAATGATGGATTTGACGACATTTTGATTGGAAAAGGGTTGACTCAGGCTAATCCGGCGGTAAAAATGTACTTCGGTTCAGCAACAGGGTTGTTAACCGATCCGGCAATGTCATTCAGTTATGTTAATTGTGATGAGACATCAGTATCTTCAGCCGGCGATGTCAACGGAGACGGCTATGATGATATAATCATTGGCAATGGTTTTTATAACACTGCTTATGTTTATTATGGAAATGGAGGAGCAATTGTAATTTCATATTTTCGCGTAACGCCAAGGATAATTACTGAAGCTCCGAACGGACAAGTTTGCTTTACGGCGCTTGTTAAGGATCAGCTAAACAGACCGGTCTCAAATGTCTGGGTCAATTTCTTTGCAAGAGGTGCAAATCATGAATCACAATGGATACAAACCGATAATTCAGGAGAAGTTCGTTTCTGCTATTCTGGCGAAAATCTTGGAAAAGACACCATAATCGCAAGCATCAGAGATTCATTTTCTGATACTGCATTTGTAATCTGGGATTACCCATTCCCTGTAGAACTTTTGTCTTTTAATTCCATCGTTCACAAACTTAATGTCACTCTCTCCTGGCCCACATCCGGCGAGCTGAACAACTCGGGTTTTGAAATTGAAAGAGCAACTGAAAACGGAGAATGGAGTAAGATCGGATTTGTAAGCGGAAGCGGGACGACTAATGAGATAAAGGAATATTCTTACATAGACAGAAATCTCGAAACAGGCAATTACAAATACAGACTAAAACAGCTTGACTTCAATGGCAGTTTTGAATACCTAGAACTTCCCGAAGTTGTGAGCATCGGCATTCCGGATAAGTATGATCTTTCACAAAATTATCCGAATCCGTTCAATCCGGTAACGACAATAAATTACGATCTGCCTACTGACGGAATTGTAACTATCAAAGTTTATGACATACTAGGACGTGAACTGAAAACACTCGTGAATGAGATGAAGACAGCCGGATATCATAAGATACAATTCAATGCCGCAGACCTTGCTAGCGGAGCGTATTTCTATCAGATGAAGGCGGGTGAGTTTGTTGAAGTGAAGAAGTTTGTAGTGCTGAAGTAAAGCAGTTTAACACAAAGTAATAATCTTTTTAGAAAGAGAATTCGATTGTGATCAACTGGAAGCGGGTCTTTCCCTCTGCTGAAAGATCGAATTGAGATTTATGATTAACATTGATGTGTAATAATTAATATTAATAATAAATGAAATCGGAGGTACGAAAAATGAAAAATCTAATTTCTTTGCTGATATCATGTATAGTTTTGATAACAGCTGCAAATGCTCAACCGGTATGGCAATGGCAAAATCCTTATCCAACCGGTAACTCAGAGTATAATTCATCTTTTTTTCTGAATCACAATATAGGTTGGCTTGTCGGGGACGGTTTAGTCATCAGGACTACAAATAATGGCGAAAGCTGGAAAGTGACAATTTTGACAAACTCTTTAGCGAACAGGCTGACATCTATTAGTTTTGCAAATGATATGGTCGGACTCATTTGCGGAACTGATTGCATTTACCGAAGTACTGATACAGGAGAAAACTGGAAAAAACTGTATTCAGGTCAGGAGTATGGATATTTGCTTGATTGTAAGTTGGTTGATGAGATGACAGGGTGGATTGTAGGCCGGGATATCCTGAAGACTACAAACGGAGGTTTGAACTGGATAAATCAACATTCATCACTTGAATATCCTTTCAGACATTTATTCTTCATTAATGAATTAACTGGATGGGTGACCGGTGATGAAGAAAATGTGAAGACAACAAACGGAGGTGAAAACTGGATCAGCTTTGCAAATAATTTTCTTGGTATTGCCGATATTTTTTTCGTGAATGATACAACCGGCTGGATAATAAATAATGGTGATATAATCAGGACCACTGACGGCGGTAACAATTGGGAAACTCAGTATCCCGGAGCAATTCCATGGAACATTGGCTCATTGTATTTTCTAAATTCTGATACAGGGTGGGCATCTAATTTGTTTACAACTAATGGCGGAAGTAACTGGAGTATTCAAAATGATATTGGATCTGTTAGTTCGATATTCTTTGATACTTCAATGAACGGTTGGTACACAACGCATTCCGGGAATAGCATAAACAGGTCAAGCAATGGAGGTGAGAACTGGGTTGACTTGACGACAGGTTTCAGAACAGAGCTAAACTCATGCTTTTTCACATCTGAAAACACCGGTTGGATAGCAGGAGAATCCGGAAAAATATTTTATACTATAATGGCGGAATAAACTGACAGCTCAACCGACTCCAGTCGGTTCAACACTAAGATCTGTTTTCTTTACAAACCAAACCACCGGTTGGGCAGGCGGCAACGAGCTGGTGAAAACTACAAACAGCGGACTCAGCTGGCAATCTCAATCTGTAGAAACCTATATATACTCTATATATTTTACTTCCCAATCAACCGGCTATCTGGCCGGAACAAACATATCGAGAACTACTGACTCAGGAGAAACATGGTCTGTTGTTTACAGCAATGATGGTATGAGAATCAGAGGAGTGTACTTTAGTTCACCGGAAACAGGTTGGGCAGTTGGCGGAGAAGGTCTCATAATTAAATCAACAAATTCAGGCGAACATTGGTCAGCCGTTACATCCCCCTATATAGGTGAACTTCTCGCGGTTCATTTTCCTTCTGTATCAACAGGTTACATAGTTGGAAATTTCGGGACAGGAGTAATCCTCAAAACTACAAATGCAGGAGATAATTGGGAAAGAGTGCCCTATTCACCATTCTTAAATATTGATCCAAGCTCTGTATATTTTTTTGATAATAATACCGGATGGATTTCGGGCAACAACAGCACTTTAGCTAAAACCACTGACGGAGGATTCAACTGGCAATCTTCTATCATAGGCACTGATGATTATTTGAAGTCTATGTTTTTTGTAAATGCTCAAACAGGCTGGTTAGTAGGAAGTGAGGGATCTATTCTCAAGACAACAAACGCGGGAGCTGAACCAAAGACACTACTTCTGAAATTCTTAATAGAAGGTTTCTTTGATCCGGTAAGTTCATCAACTATCCGGGATACTGTCAATGTATTTCTAAGAGAAGGCATTTCTCCTTTCAGTAAATTAGATTCTTCTGTCTCGACATTTGATGAATTTGGAAATTGTATTGTTTCATTTTATAAGGCTGATATTGGCGTGCCATATTATATTTCAATCGAACACAGGAATGCAATTGAAACGTGGACGGCAAACACAATTATGTTTTCTGATCAGCCGTCAGAATATGACTTCACAGTAGCTGCTTTTAAAGCATATGGTTCAAATCAGATCCAGGTCGGTAATAAGTATTGCTTTTACTCCGGAGATCTGAATTCTGACGGAATAATTGACGTAACTGATTTCCAGATTACAGATAATGATGCTTACATATTCAGTTCCGGATATTTGCTATCTGATGTTACAGGAGATAATTTTACAGATATATCAGACCTTGTCATAATTAATAATAACTCATACTGGAATGTGATGGTGAGAAGACCTTAAAAATAATAAAAACTCATTTCAGATATGATCGGAAAGATAACAATTTCAGAAATTTTCAAATACGAATGCCGTCTAAGTTCAGACGGCATTCTTTGTATAAAGAGACAGCCGGAAAAAAAACTTTTACAATTATTTGACAAGAGGAAATAATAGAATTTGTAATTTTGAACAGTTCAAAAAAAATTTTAGAAATTATTATGTACACAGTTATAAACCATCCGAAATTATTTAATGCCGGCAACCGATAATTCCTGTATATATTAACAACAGGATTTTAGTTTTCAATTTTCATTAAGGAGTTTCAAAATGAAAAAGTCATTTTCAGCAGTTTCGATAATAATTCTAATTTTTACGTTCGGTGAAACTTATCCTCAGGCATATGACGGATCTTTTTACGGATTTTTTTTTGGCAGACAGCCCGGAGCAAGATCGGAAGCAATGGGAAAAAGTCTTGCATCAGTTCCGGGCGATGTAAGTTCGTGTTACTTTAATCCTGCGGGTTCAGCTGTTCTCAATGGTTTGAATTTATGGGGAAGTTATGCAGAACCGTATTATGAATTTGAAAAAGGAAACTTCACAGGATTCGGAGCAACATATTCATTTAAAAAATCCGGAGTATTAGGATTCAGCGGAGAAGTATTCTCACCAAATGAATTTGCCGGTATCCCGGGTAATGACACCGGCACTGCAAATAATGAAGCATATAATACCGGCATTGCCAATGTCAGAATTACGGTATCATCTGAAATTGCAAAGGACTTATATGCAGGTGTAAATCTAAACACTTTCTGGCCTTTGGAAAAATACAGGCATATGTCAATCGGAAATACAAAAGGAGTTTCATCTGATGTGATAGTATATTTGGATCTTGGAGTAATGAAGTCATTCACAAAAACATCGAAAAAAAACAAACATACGTTCACACTTGGCTCAGCCATTACAAATCTTAACTTTAGCGGTTATTCAATTTCAGATAATGATCAAAGGGGAGCTCTTCCGGTAATTTTCAGAGCAGGCGCATCATATAATATTATACTTTACCGGAAAGGAATTACATTCATTGCCGGCATTGAATACGAGGATGTTCTTAATTCACAATACTTTGAAGGAATTCATACCGGTATTGAATTTGGATTGTTTGATTTACTATTTCTGAGAGCGGGATATTATTCTCAGTATAACAGGGATTGCGCTGAATGTACAGACAGACTGAATGAATTCACATACGGCGCAGGACTACATTTGAATCTTGTTCCGTCGGGTTACAAAACCTGGGGTATAAAATTTGATTATACAAATCTGAGACAGCCGCAGCTTTTTATAAACCGAAGTGATCCGGAAAGGTTCAGTTCCTTCACAGCGCTAATATATTTTATTTTTTGAGGCGGATCAGGCGAGAAGGTTTGACAATAAAACATAACAAGATCAGGCAAATAATTTATAAGAAAATATTTACAATTCTTTGACAATTGAAATTTCGAGAATACATAATTTGGAACAGGAAGTAAAAAGTAGCGATCATGTTTTTCAAAATTATAAATTCCGCAAAGTTCAGTCCTGCAAAAGCTGTTTTGAATTGTCTTCTGATAACAGCATATTTGGCAACATTCGGCAGCTGCATGACTACAAGCGAAACTTATTATTCCAAAGCAGACACACTCAGGAATGAATATCTCGAAGACATTACAAAAATTTATCTGAAAGACGGAACAGTTATAAATACCGGTGACAATACAGTTGGCTTGGAAAGAGTATCTGATACTGTGAAATATTTAGTAATATGGTTTCAGGATAGTTCTAAATCTGCCGTTAGTACGGATTATTATACAATAAGCAGTAAAAAGATACCCGCAGGTGAGATCAGGAAAATTGAAATGAAAAATTCTACTGTCAACGTGCCGTTGACATTGCTTGTAGTGGCAGGATCTGTTGTTGTCTTAGGTCTTTTAACCTGGATTGCAAGCGGCGGAATAGATTTTGGCGGAATGAAGATGCCGGCGGATAAATAATTCAGAAGCCGGATTTTTTAAATGTATTTAATGTATATGAAAGGAAATTCTAACTCAAAGAATAAAATGAAAACCAAAAAGATAATTTTCTGTACCGCATTAATTATTATAAGCATCGTTGCAATAGAAGCTTGCAAGACATATTATTTCCGCTCAAACTATAAAGAGGCGATCGAACTTATGCATGAGACAAAAAACATCGGAGCCAAACTATTTCTCAAAGCTCATTTTAAAAACGGAGATGTGTGTATCCTTCGAAATTCATGGAAGGTTGACACAGTTCAGAATACAGTTTCAGGAACAGGGACACTATATGACTTTAACCGTGAAATAACATTTCAGGGAAACGTTGATATACCAATTGACAGCATTGCGATCTTTGAAACAAACAAAAAAATATCCGGCTCGGAAACGGGAAGATTAGCGGGGTTGTATATTCTTGCCGGAGTTGATGTTGCAATAGGTGTCATACTGCATAACTAATCCAAAAGCATGTTTCGGTTCATGTCCGACTTTCTATAAAAATGAAAATGACAACTTTCATTTTGCTGATGCTGAAGGATTTTCCAGCGCAATATCACCATCGCTGGAATACGCAGACATTGACGCGCTTAATAACAGACTCTTAACAGACCATGAGTTTTCAATTACAATGAAAAATGAAGCTCTTGAAACTCACTGTGTCAGGGATGTGAAACTTCTCGCATATCCGAGAAAAGATGGTGAGCGCATCTATCATTCTGCCGGTGATAACTTTTATCTGTGTGAAAATATTTATCCTGTCAGCAATGCTGCCGGAGCCGAAGGTGACATAACCGATTTGATCAGGAATGATGACATGCGGGAGCGGTTCAGTTACTCAGATGAAAATAATCTCAGCAGTAAAGAAGAAATAATCTTAAACTTCGATAATGCCGGTAAAAATATTAACCCCGGACTTATCATACATTTTCGACAGACGCTGATGACAACATATTTTATATACAGCGCCATAGGATATATGGGAGATGAGATCGGAGATTTTTTTGCAGAGATGGAAGTCAGCAAAGAGACAATAAATAAACTGAACGGCGGTATCAAAAAAGAACTTGGCGGCATTGATGTTTATGTCTGGAATGAGAACAAAAGCAAATGGTATAAGTCGGGAAGTTTATTCGAGACAGGACCAATTGCAGTAAATAAACAATTACTTCCCCTTAAAAATAATACTGGCAGTTCTAATATAAGAGTTAAGCTGGTTCTGAATAAAGGATTATGGCGCATAGATTATGCAGCGCTTACAAACATAAAAGAAAAAGTAAAACCTCTGGAAATATCACCAAACCTGATTTTAAATAAAGGTAAAGCAGACGACGCAGCGCTTGCTTTGATAAATGATCCAGGTAAACTCCTGATATCAATGCCGGGCAGTGAGTATAAATTCTATTTTAATCTGCCTCAGCAGAATAAAGATTACGAGCTGTTTCTTTATTCAAAAGGATATTATCTCGAATGGATGCGTGAACAATGGATAAAGGACAAGGATTTACTAAAGCTGAATCAGATGATAGAGCATCCTTTAAATTATCTGAGATCAGAAGCAAAAGATTATAAGCTCTATGAATCTACGATGGAGCAGGAATTCTGGAATTCTAAAATCGATACAAAAAATTTTTCATATCATGAAAACTAAATTTATTGTTGCAGCATTTGCGGTATTACTGTCATTAAGCAGCTGTACTTACTCGCCTGATTATTTACCGGAATCAGAAGAAATAGACGTAAACCAGTATGGTTCTTACATTTCACTTTACCGCAATGAGAAAGAAACGATCTGGGGAGAGCTTATCGCAGTTGACAGTTTAAAATTTATAGTGCTGAGTAAACCGGAAGACAGCCCGGTCAGAACAATTAAAATAATTCCGGTAAAAGAAGTCAGCAAGTATTATGTGAAATACGCTGAAGGCGTAAGTTACGGAGGCGCTGTCCCGCTTTTTATGCTTGCTTCACTTACGCACGGATATTATGCCCTGATATCTTTACCGGTATATCTGTTACTGACAATAGGTATAGCTTCAAGCGGTGATTCTGCATTTACTTACGACGCGGATGAAATTTCAGTAATGGATCTGAAAATGTTTGCAAGATTTCCGCAGGGACTGCCGCCGGGTATTGAAGTTAACAAAATAAGATGAAAATTTTTCTGTTTTATCAGAAGGTAATTTGTTCAGCAAAAAATAAAAACTAATCATAAGGAGAATTATAAATGAAAAAAATATTTACGCTAGTTGCAGTTTTGCTAATGTTCATTAATTACCAAGACTCATTTTCACAAAATTATAAGGGAACATTATCAGAATTATTTTTTGGAAGACAGCCGGGAGCAAGAGCCGAAGCGATGGGAAGAGGTTTTGTTTCAGTTACCGGAGATGCTCTTTCGTATTTCTATAATCCTGCAGGTATTGCTTCGCTGCAAGGTCTCAATCTGAGCGGCAGTTTCACGGGCAAATATTATCTTTTGGATTCATCAAAATATAATTTCTTTTCAGCATCATATAAAATAATGGATTACGGAACTGCCGGCTTCAGCAGGGATTATTTTACTTACGGACATGAAGTTGTTACTACAGATGAGTTCGGAAATATAACCGGAAAATATGAACCGTATGTTACAAATTACCGGCTGACATTATCTTCGGAAGTAATTAAAGAATTATTTGTCGGAGTAAATCTGAATCTGCTGAAGAACAATACCGGAAGTGAATTTTCGGTTGGAAATGAAAGAAGCGATAACGGAGATGTATTTTATTTTGATCTCGGAGTCATCAAGTCATTTAATATAAAATCAGGTAAGCTGAATCATTTGATTAACGCCGGTTCAAGTCTCATCAACGTGAATTCTGCATCTTTCTCATCAGCTGACGCATCTCAGAAAGACAAGCTGCCGGTTATATTCAGAATAGGAGCTTCGTATGATCTTTCAATTGATGATAAGAATATTATTTCAAAGCTTAATTCTTATAATTTTCTTATGAATCTTGAATATATGGATCTTTTTAATTCAAAATATTACGGCGGTTTTCATTCAGGACTGGAGTTTACTTTTCTGGAAATACTTTCTCTGAGGGGAGGATATTACACTCAGAAAATAACAGAAGAATGTAGTAACTGTAAAGACAAAATAAGCGAATTCACTTACGGATTAGGTTTGAACATTCCTGTCAGACAATTGTCTGAAAATGAAATTCCTCTTGAAGTGAGATTTGATTATGTAAATTTAAAACAGCCTACTTTTATAAATAATTTTGATGACTGGAAAAATTTTCAGACATTTACAATTACAGCAGGCTGGATATTCTGAATATGTATTTATTACTAACAGAAAGATGTTTAGAGAAACAGCTTTATATAGGTGTTGATGTAAGTCATACTATTTGTAAAAAATAAACCTGATATTCATCCCGGAATACAACGGGAATATTGATCATTGCTCAGAATTCTTTTTTCTTGTTAATATAAATAGATACATGTAATTGTCTGAGTTTATCGCATAAGATTTGTAATTAATTTCTGCGGAAATGGATACGGATAATCGTGAAAAGTATTTTTATTATGCAGTATCGCTGATTTTTCTGATAACAGGATTATTGGGAATCAACAGACTTATATCAAAAGCGGATCTCCCGTTTCGCTATTATTGTATAGATGAAAAAATTATATCTGCTGAAAATTACGAAGGAATAATACCGGGGGATGTAATACAGTCTGCAGACGGTATCAGCCTAAAAAGTATGTATCAGCTTGAAACAATACTTGATTCAAGATCAGCAGGTCTCGAAACAGATCTGGCTATATTAACGGCCGGAAATACAGTATTAAACCTTCAGGTTCATCTTGTACGTTATTACAGAAAATACAATTTCATACTGATCAGCTTACTTGTGGGACTTTCATTCTGGATCACCTCTGTGTTTCTGATCAGAAAAAAATCCGGAGACAGAGCAGTCAGAGTATTATTCCGGGTCTTTATACTTTTTTCACTTGCAACCATGACTTCACCCGGAAAATATTTTACGGATAATGACTGGATTGCTTATATAGTCAGGGCTTCTCATGTATCTTCATATTTTCTCGGCGGAATAGCATTTCTGCAGTTTACTTTTCTTTTTCCTGTTATAAGAATAAATAGATTCAATAAATATTTTACCGTTCTTTATATAATATCATTTCTGTTTTGTATTTTACTGATCTCGGCTCAGATTTATTCTATCAATAATATAAACTCAGAAATGGTTCTCACCATGGAAACACTATGGAAAATAACTGAAGCCGTATTACTGATAACTGTTATTTCCGGAGCGCTAAATTTATTTTTATGCTACCGGAAAATAAGTGACACCGCTGAAAAGAAAAAAGCAGAATGGTTATTCTGGGGATTAGCTGCCGGAGCATTTCCGTTCCTGCTGCTATGGCTGCTGCCGAGACTGCTGGGATTTGACGAACTTATTCAGGAGGAATTTCTATTAGCATTTTTAATCTTTGTCCCGGTTTTTTTTACAAGAGCAATAATTAAATATCATGTCTTTGATATTTATGTTTTTATAAAGAAAAGCATCCTCTATACCGCATTAACCTTTATCATTATAATTATTTACTTAGCTGCAAATGAATTTATAAAACTAATTGCCGGCGATTTTATAAAAGGATATGAAGACATTGTCTCGGTTATACTGATATTTTTTGCAATAATAATTTTTAATCCGATCCAGAATAAATTAAGAAATTACATTGACAAAGTTTTTTACAGGGAAGGATATGATTTTGAGAAAGCTGTAATTAATTTTTCCGCAGGATTAAATGACCAGATCACAATACCCGGCTTAAGTAAGTATGTTGTTTCGGCAATTGATAAAATAATCCCTGTCCGGAAAATTGCATTTACTGCAGTCACAGAAGACAGAAAAAATATAAAAGTACTTTCGCAAAATAATTTCGAAACTCTCAGTGAAGAGATATCAGATTTAATATTGAGCGGAAAGAATACCGGTCAGAATAAAATATTAACAGCTAAAGAGAAAACGGAGCCGGGACTGGATACAGATTTATCGAAGACAGAAATATTGACCGTCCGGAATATAAGCGTATTAATTCCTTTTGCTATTGAACCGGAAAATATTTCGGCGGCAATAATACTGGGTGATAAAATATCCGGTCACCGTTATATGAAAGAAGACATTGAATTACTGAACATCTTAGTTTCCAATGTAATGCTTGCGTTTAAAAAACTGCAGCTTCAGCAAAAAGTAGAGCTTGAAGAGCTTGAAATATCGAGATTGGATAAATTTAATAAGAACATGATCTATTATGTCTCAAGCGTTTCACATGATCTTAAAACCCCTCTTACTTCAATTAAGATGTTCACGGAAATTTTAAAAGAGCAAGATAATTTTAAAACAGGAATAACAAATGAATATCGTGAAATTATAGAACGTGAAACCGACCGGCTCACAAGACTTATCAACAATGTTCTGAACTATTCAAAGATTGTAAACGGAATAAAGGAATACTCATTTGTAAGAATAAACCTTAATGACTGTATTACGGAATCATTAAGGATAATGGAATATCAGTTTATGATGGAAAATTTCAGAGCGGAAATTTTTCTTCAGGATAATATTTTTATTGAAGCGGATAAGGATTCAGTGAAAGAGGCGATGATAAATATTTTATCAAACGCTATCAAATATTCTCCGGAGAAAAAATTTATAAGAGTCTCTTCTGAAATAATAAACAATTATGCTGTAGTAAAAATTAAAGATGAAGGAATAGGAATATCAAAAGAAGATATAAAAAATATATTCAATCCGTTTGTCCGGCTGAAAAATGCTGATGTAAAACACACAGGCGGTGCGGGAATCGGACTGAGCATTATAAAAATATTATGGATTCACACAAAGGAAAGACAGAAGTTGTAAGCGAATTAGGAATAGGAACTTCATTTAATTTATATTTTCCATTGAACAGAGCTGACCGGTAAATATCAGGTCAATTTAATTAATTATAAAAATTACATTACTACAATACGGACATGAATAAAATACTGATCATAGAAGACGATCCGGCTGTTTCCAAGGGGCTGGAAATTAGTCTGAGAAAAGAAAATTATGAAACCCTGATTTCATCAGACGGTGAAAAAGGATTTCTTACGGCATTAAAAATTAAACCCGAGCTGATACTGCTGGATATAATGCTGCCCGGCAAAAATGGTTTTGATATCTGCAAAGATCTCCGGCTCAGCGGACACAACTTCCCCATAATAATGCTTTCTGCAAAAGCAGAAGAAGCGGATAAAGTGATTGGTCTACCGTCAAGACCGAAACATATTATAACATACCATTCAGTTGGATATAAATTTGTAAAATAAGATCCGCGGAAAATCCACTCACACATAATCAATCTCCGTTCATTACAACTCTCAGACATATTTTTACTTTCGCATGACACTTGAATTGGTTATAACATTTAATTTTATACAGATTTAACAAATGAATAAAACTGATTCATAAATTAAATTTTTAATAACCGAAGACGTAGAACCGGAGAAGTAATTCTTAATTCATTGTGAAACAATCCGTTGATCTTAAAACGGAAAACACCGGCAATTCAAATGCCCGTTTCAACAAATTTACGTCCGGATAAAAAACCAATTTTAAGAACTTTAAATAAAGGAGTAAGAAATGAATACCCGAATTTTCAAAAACAGATCAGAAACAGTTTCGCTTTTTTTAAAAGCATTTATGCTGTTCACGGCATTTATGTTAATGCAGTCAGGCAATACAAATTCTCAGCCGGCATTCCCGTATGCTGATGTCAAAATCACAGCAAGTACACAGGGTATGTATCATGATGATTACGGCAGTGCAGTAACCAATGATGTTTTTCTGCTCAGCTCAGAAACGGATATTTTCCGTTTGATGTAATGTCAGCTACCGAAGCAGAAATTGAAAAAAACACAATGGAAGGAATTTTCAGATTTGACTTACCCGGAAGTTCATCAAATGAATTCACAGAATGTTATATTGTTCTGAAACACAGAAACAGTCTTGAGGTATGGAGTTCAACGCCGGTAAGAATATTTGAAAATCAGTTAAATGAATTTGATTTTACTGTTGCCGCAAATGTTTACGGAAATAATACTTTTAATGCCGGCAAGAGAAGAGTTATGCTAAGCGGTGATGCAAATCAGGACGGTTTTATTGATCTTGAAGATTATTCAATGATTGAAAATGATGTATGGAATATGACTACCGGTTATACAGTTACAGACCTTACGGGAGATAATTTTGTAGACATTGAAGACCTTGTAATAATTGAATTGAACAAAGATAAATTTCTGTCGGTAAAATCACCTTTGAATCCGGAAGGTTTAAAAAGGAATAACACAGCAACAGTTACCGGAAATGACATAACTCTCAATCAAAACTTTCCAAATCCGTTCAATCCTTCTACTTCAATAAGCTTTACACTTTCATCCGAATCACCTGTGAAACTTTCAGTTTATGACATTGCAGGAAGGGAAGTTGACTTAATTATAAATCAGAATCTTCAGGCAGGACTACATTCTTATATCTGGAATGCCGGAAATTTCTCAAGCGGTGTATATTATTTTAGATTGGTTTCCGGAGATTTTTCCGAAACGAAACAAATGAATTTGGTAAAATAATAAAATATGATCATGTGTTATTTTAACTGTCCGGGGCGGTATCACCGCCCCGTTTTTTTATGTACACACACTGCGACTTTTAAAAAGAAGTAACTATAAATGATAACAAGTGAATTTCTTCTTTTCTGATAATTTAAGCCACCACATTTTTTACAAAGCTGTGACAATTGAAGAAATCATTATATATAAATTAATTTAGATTTAATTAAGATAATGAGATTCTTTTTAAAACAGTTAAAACTTAATAATTGCAATTTAATTTATCCGCAGTTGCGGAAAAGGAGTAATGAGATGAAAAAGCCATCAAATTTTATTTTTACAATCTTAATCATGATATTCACTTTCATTAATTTTACTAATGCACAGGAAATACCGGTAACAATCTTACATACAAATGACAGTCACTCGCATCTTGACGCTGTCGGTCCGAAGACCTGTAATCTTGAAGGGACGATCGGAGGAATAGCAAAAGCTGCGTCAGTGATAGGATTGATAAAGCAGACAGAACCAAATGTACTTACGCTTCATGCAGGAGATTTCTCTACAGGAGATTTTTTCTTTAATACATATTTCGGTGTTCCCGAGCTGCAGATAATGAAGCAATTAGGATTTGACGCACTGACAGTTGGGAATCATGAATTTGATCTCGGACCGTCAACACTGAATGATGTATTGACAGCAGGATTTTCTAACGGATCTTTTCCGGTAATATCTGCGAACCTTGATCTCACAGGTTATCCGCCTCTTTCGGAATTTATACAGCCGTATACAATTAAAGAGTTCGGAAATGTAAAAGTCGGTATTTTCGGAATGACAATTCCCTCACCGCTCAGCAATGCCTATCCTGTTATTATAAATGAGGATGTTGCAGAAACAGCTTATGCTACAGTTCTTGAGCTGCAGAATCAGGGAGCAGATGTAATAGTTTTTCTTTCGCATCTCGGCTCTGCGATTGATGCACAGATAGCTGCAAATATTCCCGGAATTAATTTCATTATCGGAGGTCATGACCATTTTGCATTTCAGCAGCCGGTAGTCATAATGAATCCTGAAAACAAACCTGTATATATTTGTCAGGCAGGTTCATATTATCAAAACATCGGCAAACTCAGTTTTACTTTTGAGAATGATGTTGTTACGTTTAATGAATATACTCTTATACCCATTGATAAAAATGTTCCGGCAGTTCCCGAAATTAAAGCTGTAATAGATGAACTTAAAGCCGGTATCACAGCCCAGTTCGGCGATGTATTCCACACGGTTGACGGCTTCGCTTTAAAGATTTGGAAACAGCAAATAATCCGGACAGCAGAATAAAAGATACGCCTATGGGAAATCTGATCACAGATTCTACAGGAATAAAACACATACAAAAATCGGAATCACTGCAAACGGATTAATCGCTGAGAAAATTTACCGCGGGCTATTACAAGCGCTGATATCTTCAGATCAGTCAGTTACGGATATGACACAGCTTCCGGTCTGGATTTTAAACTTGCGACATTTGACATAAGAGGATCAGAGCTCATTAAAGGACTGGAAATCGGTTTATCTATGATAGGAATTGACAATGATTTTTTTCTGCAGGTTTCCGGAATGAAATTCAAATACGATATTCAAAAACCTGCCGGCGAAAGAGTTATACTCTCATCAGTCCGAATAAATAATTCTCCGCTGCATCCGAATAAAAAATATTCGGTCACTGTAAATGAAGGTTTGCTTGGAATATTAATTTCACTCGGAGGAGTGGAAGTTGAAAATATTCAGATACTTCAGGTTCCTGAATATAAAGGACTCAAAGATTATGTGAGAAAACTGAGATTCCTGTATTATACATCCGGAGGGCAGAATTAAGGAAGTAAATCAGGAGATGCTGCTGATTTAACCGGTGATACAGAACAGAATGAATTCAATTACGAACTGAAGAACAATTATCCGAATCCATTCAATCCTTCGACAACTATTTATTACAGCCTGGCTGCAGGCGGATTCACAACACTGAAAATTTATGACCTGCTGGGAAGAGAAGTAACGACTCTTGTTAATACGAAACAAAATGCAGGCAGCTATTCAATTATATGGAATGCATCTGATTTTTCAAGCGGAGTGTATTTTTATAAATTACAGCCCGAAGGATTTGTTCAGACAAAAAAATGATACTGACTAAGTAATTTTTATTGAACAAATATAGGAATGTTAAAAAGCGTTTATAAGATCTCACTCACGGATGCTGAGTGAGGTCTTTTAATTTTAAATTAATATTTCATTAAACTTTTGACAAAGTCATGACAATTTGAAAAAGTAAATTTACTAACTTTTTAGTAAATAAATCCAGGAGATGTTAAAATGAAACGGCACATACTAAATCTAACAATATTTATAATATTCCCTTTCGCAAGTTACACAGTTTATGCTCAGTCCGACTCAGTCAATACATTTTATCCGGATGAAATTTCAATCGAATATTTTAAGGGATCAAAGCAAAACATTGTTGATAATAAAAGAGTGAGAGTCCCGGTTCTGACAAACCTGGAAGGAATAAAAATGATCAGATTTTTAAATGACAGTCTGATAAGTCTTTCTTCAGAACAGAGTTCGGAGCAGCAGCTGAACATTAACAAAATAAACGGGATCAGTATCAAGAGCGGAAAAAACACAGGTACCGGTATAGTGCTTGGAGCACTGGCCGGATTATTAGCCGGCGCTATTTCCGGAGCCGCAATTGGTTCAACTTACAATACATCTTCCTCAGGACTTGGTGCAATAGGAACTCCGGTTGGCGGAATAATCGGCGCGGGTTCGGGAGTCCTTATTGGCGGAATAATCGGCGGAATAATCGGCAGCAGCAGTTACACTTATGAGATGTATGAATTGAATAATTATGCTGATAGGAAAAAACAGATGGAAAGAATACTCAAAATTGATAATAAAAGAATACTAAGTGAACAATAGTTTATTACATTAAAACATTAATTTCAAAGGAATTGATTCTTTAAATTTTTTTATAAAGGAAAAATTAAATTATAAAGAATGTATCTGAAAAATAATCTAAAGCAAAAAAACTCAGGAGGTTATTTGTATGAAGAAGAAATTTTATTTTGCAGCAATGTTTTTATTTTGTTTTACAACAGTTTTTTCTCAGGGATTATGGCAGTGGGAGAACCCTCTGCCTCAGGGAAATAATCTGAATTCAGTAACTTTCATTAACAGTGTTACAGGTTATGCGGCAGGTGATGCAGGCATGTTGATGAAAACAACAGATGCAGGCGAAAGCTGGACAATACTGAAATCCGGCACATACAGCAGACTGTCATCTGTAGATTTTAGCGAACAGACGGGTATTGGATTTGCAGTCGGGTACGACGGTACAATTATTAAAACAACGAACGACGGACTGACATGGACTGATAAATCCTTTAATACTAATGATGTTTATTTTAGTGTAGATTTTTCGGCAGACGCACTGACAGGTTTCTTAACAGGTGTTAGTTCGACGGATACTCTGGGATTCATTTATAAAACAGTAAACGGAGGAGATAGCTGGCTTCCTTTGAATACCGCAATAAATGGTATTTTCAATGATATAGAATTTCCGGATAATAGCGGTACCGGATTTATTTGCGGAAGGGTTTTCAGCAATGATAATGCGATAATTCTGAAAACCACAGATAGCGGATTAACATGGTTAAATCAGAGTCAGGGTCTGACAGGTACTCTGTATTATTTATGTTTTCCTCAAAACAGTCAGACAGGTTATGTAACCGGTTATCCAGGTAAAATTTTAAAACAACCGACGGTGGAAATAACTGACCTCACAATTGTCCGGCTCAAATGCTCAATTCTATTCAATTGATTTTTATGAAAATGATCAGACCGGAGTTGCAGTAGGTACATTCGGATATTATATGCGAACTTCCAACGGAGGAGTTAACTGACCGGATACAATGTACCGGAACCGACTAATAACTTCATGTATTCGGTATCATTTATGAATGCAAATTCTGCTGTTGCTGCCGGAATGATAGGTTCACTTTTAAAGACAACAGACTCAGGTATTTCATGGTACAGCATAAGAAAAGGTTATATAAAATGGATTGAATCAGTTTGTTTTCCGGTAGACAGGCAAACGGGTTATATCTGCGGCTCGGGTATAATAATGAAAACAACAAACGCCGGAAGTGAATGGATACCGCAGTCTGCTGACGGCAATACTGTAATGTTCCGGAAATTTTATTTCCGTTTAACAATGAAACGGGTTATGTGGTTGGCGGAACGGGAAGAATATTTAAGACCACGGACGGAGGACAGAACTGGGTAAGGCAAATTGTATTCTCAGGCTCTGAGCTGTGTGATATTGATTTTCCCTCAGATGTAAATACAGGATATATTTCAGGCGACATGGTAATTCTTAAAACAACAAACGGCGGAGAAAACTGGGAACAGTTGAGTTCACCGCCCATATTTCTCAATGCTGTAAGTTTTCCCGACAATAATGAAACTGGATACGTAGCCGGTGAAGCAGGGTCTTCAGGAAGAATTTATAAAACTACCAACGGTGGATTAAACTGGATCCAGCAAACTGCAGCTTCAGTATCAGGTATTGTTGATATTCAGTTTCCGGCAGATGATCAGAATGGTTATGCAGTTGAATGGGCGGGAAAAATTCTTAGGACAACTAATGGCGGAACTAACTGGACAGCATATCTGACAGATATAAATACATACGGAATTTGTTTTCCATTCAACAATCTGTTTGGTTATGTTACGGGTGGTAGCTACGGCGAATCTTATCTTCTTAAGACAACGAATGGCGGTGAAAGCTGGAACAAACTTAACACTCCTTATAATAATCAGACTACAGCTGTTTGTTTCCCGAATAATTATGACACCGGTTACATAGTCGGAGTTACCGGAGCTGTGCTCAAAACAATTAACGGAGGAGGATTTATTGCAGTGAATATTATAAGCGAGAATATCCCGGAAAATTATTTTCTGTTTCAAAATTATCCAAATCCTTTCAATCCAAAGACAAGAATCATTTATCAATTACCAAAATCCCAATTTGTTTCTCTGAAAGTATTTGATATTTTGGGTAAAGAAGTGACAACTCTTGTAAGCGAAAACCAAAGTCCGGGATCATATCAGGTTGAGTTTGACGGCAGCAGTCTGTCAAGCGGAGTATATTTTTACAGAATTAAAGCTGGAGAATTTTATGCAGTAAAGAAATTTGTAGTGCTGAAATAATATAAAAGTGTTATAGGGGTTGTTAATCTCGCCTGCTCAGATTAAATAAATTCATAAATTTTTTAAGTAACAGCAGACTGAGACCATAAACGGTGAAGTTAATTAACGGCTACAAGTGTGCAGGCTAATTTTTTGAACTTTTCCGTAAGCCGTTCTATATAATAATAGGTTCATTCAGAAATTAATAACTTTATCCGGACTGACAATTTTAACAAGTTCCTTAAATATTTTAAATGCCTGCGCATCAGATCCCGGATCCTCTGACTGTGTGGTATATACAATTATTGTTATATCATCTTCCGGCAGATATCCGAATGCACCGCTGTAGCCGTTGAAGCTGGGATTCTGAGCGTACCATCCGTTGGCGAATATGAAACCCGAAGCAAAATAGAGATCAGGATTTCCTGCTCCGTCAGGTCTGCTTATGAGTCTTTCAAACGACTCGGAAGTAAGAAGACTTCCCTTCCCGAATACGCGCGCAATTTGAGCAGGTCATACAGGTTTGAAAATAAAGGCCCCCGAATCCCCTGTCCACCCGGGATTCCAGAATGTTGCATCCTCATATATCCCGCGGTCGGAGCTGTATGCGTGAAGAACCGGTGAAGGAAGTTCTGAATTAAGACAGTAACCGGTATTCCTGAGATTCATTGGAAGGAAAATATATTCTTCATAAAGCTCATGCATTTTTTTTCCGGTAGCGCGCTCGATTACTTCTCCCAGTATTGTAAATTCTGTGTGTGAATATTTTTGATCTGTGCCCGGCGTGAAATTCAGTTCGCCGCCGCTGACTGAATAAGCAATAATTTCCTCTCTGCTGAAATTTCTGAACGGCTCTTTCGTGACCAGATCAATAAAATCTTTATTGAGAACATAATCTTTATATCCTGCGGTATTTTTAATCAGCATTCCGGGAGTTACTTTATCTGCAGCAAGTAAATCCGGCATCCATTTAGAAATCTTATCGTCAAGACCTATCAGACTTTTATCGGCAAGTATCATAAGCAGAGTGCCGAAAAATATCTCAGACACCCCACCTATACGGAGATGCATATCCGCTGAAGCCGGAACGGAAGTCATTGATTCTCCGAGCGCGATGGTCAGAATTTCTTCATCACCTTTTTATACCTGCTGTTAATGACTTCACCTTAGTTTCTTCTTTAAGCTCCGATATTTTTTTTAATAAAACATCCCTTTCGGCAGAAGTCTGTCCTGGAGATATTTGAATTAATGCAAATCAGTATAACACTTCATGCAGCAATTAAAACATGTATATTTTTTTTCATGCAAGAGGATTTAGTTTTTAAGAATATTGAAGTGAAAATCTCCTGTAAAACGGGATCATTCCAACTCTAATTTTGAATCGTTTTATCTATCAAGTAAAATTTTCAATTTTCAAACCAAAACGCTAACATTACCCCAATAAAATTTACGGATGAAAATTAATTTATAGATTCTTAAGATATTCATAAGTGTTTTTCTGAGAACAAATATCTATGCCGGTATCATCCTTTCTGTATTTATTAAGCTGCCCGGCATCGATGATCCTTGCCTTTACATTGTCGCTGAGCTGAATCTCCATCAGATCCAGTATTTCTTTTTCAGACTTTTTCATAAACCGGAAAGGCGGTTTCTATTCTTCTGCTTAGATTTCGTTTCATCCAGTCAGCTGAGGACAGATATACTTTCTCGTCGCCGTTATTATGAAATACATAAACTCTGCTGTGCTCAAGAAATCTGTCGACTATACTGAATGCGGATATGTTTTCGCTTAAACCTTTACACCCGGTATCAGACAGCAGACTCCCTGACTATAATATTTATTTTTACGCCTGCATCACCTGCTTCATAAAGTTTTTCTATCATCTTTTTATCTTCCAGACTGTTGAGTTTGATCAAAATGGAAGCGTCTTTTCCTTCTGACGCATTCTTTATTTCATTTCCGATAAGTTTCAGAAATTCCTTTTTCATATTAAACTGAGCGACAAGGATATGATTGAATTCGGGATTTTTTAGTCTACCCCCGAGATATTTAAAAAGATCCGAAATCTCATTTGTGATATTTTCATCAGAAGTAAAAAATCCGAAGTCGGTGTAAATATTTGAAGTGTTTTCGTTAAAGTTTCCGGTGGAGAGATAGCAGTATTTTTTCAGAGAATTATTTTCTTTTCTTTTGATAAGCGCGAGTTTCGCATGTACTTTCAGACCGGGAATACTATATATAATTTCAGCCCCGGCATTTTTTAAAACTTCAGCATATTCCATATTAAGTTCTTCATCGAAGCGGGCTTTTATTTCAACGAAAACAGTGACTTTAATTCCGTTATTCAGAGCATTCAGCAAAGCCCTGACAATAGCAGAGTTTTTTGCAGCGCGGTATAAAGTAATTTTAATTTCTTTTACATTTTCATCAGAGGAGGCGGTCTCAAAAAATTTTATCACCTGATCAAATGACTGATAAGGATAATGCAGAAGAATATCTATTTTACTTACGGCATCAAATATATTTTTAAATGAGTCCGTTATTTTAATTGTAAGCGGTCTGAGTTTTTCATATTCAAGTTCTTTAACATAATGGTGAGGCAGATTGAAGAAGTCACTGAAATTATGATACCTTGCTCCGGAGATAAGATCTTCTTTTTTTAGTGACAGTGATTCTTTAAGAAAGTTCAGAAATTCCTTTGATACATTTTTATCATACAAAAACCTGCTTGGTGCGCCGGTTACTCTTTTGCCTAAATTCTTTTTTATCTTATCAGGCAGACTTCCGGTAAATTCGTTATCAATATAAAGCTCTGCATCTCGTGTTAGTTTGACGGAAACGGTTTCTTGAATCTTGTATCCTTTAAAAATCTTACCGAGAGAAAATCTGATAATGTCATCAAGAAAAATAATATTTATTTCATTCGGGTCGGATGGAAGTACAATAAATCTCGGAAGTATATCTGTCGGAATACCGACAATTGCATTAACAAATCTTTTTTACACTTTGATATTTAGTCTTATCCTTACTCTTACTATTAATTGACGTCATTCTGACTGCAAGATAGAGAGCGCCTGTCGAGAGGAAAGGACGGATCTTCTTTTTGACCAGCGCCATCGGGCTGATATATGGCTGTACTCTTTCGTAAAAAAATTCATTTGCGAATTTTTCTGATCTTCATTAAGTTCTGTTTCATTTTTAATAAAAAATATTGTGAGCATTTAAAGCGGGTATGATATCTTCACTAAAAATTTTACCTAACAGGAACTGAAGTTCGTCTACTTTTTTATGAATTTCCTTAAGCAGCTCTTCAGGATCAAAGTCCAGCTCCTTACGTGATTTTTTTTTCAGATCAAGTAGCGCTCTTAATGAAGCGACTCTTACTCTGAAAAACTCCTCAAGATTGGAAGAGAATATCGCGAGAAATTTAACTCTCTCCAATAGCGGTACATTTTTATCCTGTGCCTCCTGCAAAACTCTATGGTTGAATGAAAGCCAGCTCAGCTTCGCGGTTAAAGAGTTTGTTTTTGTTCATGTAAGATTTTATAAATAAAGCGGATATGAGTTTTAAATTATAAACTAAAAACCCCGCCGGTAGTTTACACTCTTAATGAAGTGAATAGACAGAGAGGGGTTATAATTTGAATTCACAGTAAAGTCTGAGGATCAATTTTAATAACTGACTCACAAAAGCTTACAGTAAAAATATTTTATTTTGTTAAGATCATTTTTTTTGTTGAAATGAATTCACCCGCTTTGATAGTGTAAAAGTAAACACCTGAAGCAAATCCGTCAGCCTTAAACTCAGCAGAGTAACTGCCTTTTTGCTGGACTTCATTAACCAGCACAGCGACCTGTCTACCGAGTTCATCAGCAACAGTAATTTTCACAAACTCCTGTCTGGGCAGATAGTAAGTAATATTCGTCAAAGGATTAAACGGATTCGGATAATTCTGCATCAGATTATAATTTTCAGCGGTCTCATTATTTTGATTATTAACTGAGGTTGTCTTTCCGAGCCTAAGGACGTATAGACCTGTAGAGATATCGCTTGCAATAATATTTCCCGAAGGAAGATACGGATAAACATTCCAGCATCCCTGAAAGGCAGTGCTGTTAACACCGGGATAAGTGTCGTAATGCCCGACTTCAAAAGGTAACGATGGATCGGAAATATCATAAACGATGACACCGGCCCGATAGTGGGCAAGGTAAAGCGAGTCTCCTTTAATGTAAGCATTGTGAACCATTGACGCTCCGTCATACGGAGTGATTTCCGAAAGACGGATCTGATTTGAAAAATCCGAAATGTCCCAGAGTATGGCATGATTTGTTCCACCTTCGTCAGTGGTAACAAGAATTCTTCTGTCGTCAGTCGTCCATGCATTATGTGTAACAGCGGACGGATAAGTGAATTCACGGATAAATTTTATTGAATCTTTATTTACCGCATTAAGAAAAACCATATGGCCGGAACTGATAGCAGAGGCATAGATAGTATCGTTTCTGACGAAGCAGTCATGTACGTATCTGGTTCCCCACTGTCCCCTCTTCACCGGATTTACCGGATCGAGAAGATCGAGAATGAATACTCCGCCGCCGTTATAACTTCCTCCGTTAAGATAAAGAAATCTTCCGTCCTGAGATATTGAATGTGATCTGGTATAACCGGGGAAGGTATAATTTTTTACAAAACTAATGGAGTCGGGAAGATACTGAAGGTCAACAATCTGAACACCGGCGCCGCCTTCGGATACTATATACAGGTAGTGAGAATAAGTTTTCATTTCCCTGTAATTATAAAATGATCCCGGACCCGGGATTGTGCCTTTATTTGTAATGTTCGAGGGATTTGTAACATCGTAAACTGTTGTGCCTGCATAGTGTCCGATGATCGCATATTCCCTTCCCCCGGCTACATAACCCCAGCATGCCGCATAATGCCAGCCTGACGGAGTGCCTCCTGATGTGAATTCATTTGCTCCTCCGAGCTTCTGCATATTAGTAATTGATAGTGAATAACTTACTGAAAAAGAAGTAAGAAGTAAAATAAGCGTAACTATTTTTTCATGATTTATTTTTTGAGATTCTGTTATAATTTTTTACAATATAAAAGTATTGAACCGTAATTAAAACTATAAATATGAAATATTACAGGGAAGTGTTTTAATTTCATTTAATATTTTAAAATATTTATGCATTAAAAAAATACTTAAAAATATTTTGATATTAAAACATCTATTGTTTATTTTCAATAAATAGGAATTTAGAACGACGGAACAAATTAAGAACATTAAAGCAACCAAATATGATAACCGCCAGCCTCATTGTTCAGAAAATCGTTATTCAGTTAAGAAAAGATATAACGAGCGGAATTTTGAAAGAAGGATTCCATATTACGGAAGCATCGGTAGCGAGAAATTTAAAAGTTAGCCGTGTCCCCGTAAGAGAATCTTTCAGAATTTTAGAAAGCGAAGGATACATTGAAATAATTCATAACAGGGGGAGTTTTGTGAAAAAAATTCTCCGTAGCAATATTATAGAAAACGGTGATATCTATCTTCTTCTTGCTCCATACATTCTCAGAAAAGCAATTCCGAAATATACAAAGAGTATTTATAAAAAAGCTCATGCAGTACTTGATAAGATAGAAAACTGCGAAGAATACTGTGAGTCAAGTTATCTAGTCTGGGATTTTGCAAAGATAATATATTCACCGGCGAAGCTGGAAATGTCTATGAAAATTATAAACGACATATATAGTCAAAGTATCAGACTGCTTAATGATTTTTTTGAAAGCGAAAAGAATACAAAGCTCAAGATAGATGTTCACAGACAATTTGTTATTCTTTGTGAAGAAAATAAGGGAGAAGAGGCGATAGAATTATGGATAAATTTTATTACTGAGATGAGGGACATTCTGCTGGAGGGGAGACCTAATTAAGTGATGAAAAACCATTTTAACGGTTTTATGCCAAATACTCCGTTGCGGGAATTTATAAGTTCAGAATAATTTATCTACAGCATCGGAAATTTTTTCCGCACCAATGATCTCTGCTTTGAATTTCTTTAAATTAATATTTTTCAGATTTCCTTTTGGGATAATAATCTTTTTAAAACCCAGTTTTGCTGCTTCTGTTATTCTTCTGTCTGCGTAAGAAATTGTTCTTACCTCTCCAGACAACCCAATTTCCCCAAGCAGTACAGTTTCCGAATCTACCGGAATATCCCTGAAAGATGAATAAATACTAATAGCAACCGCAAGGTCAGTTGCCGGCTCTTCTATTTTAATGCCTCCCGCTATATTAATAAAAATATCCGATTTGTTTAGAAAGATACCGAGTTTTTTTTCCAGAACGGCGACAATTATATTTAGCTTTTTATAATCAAATCCCATTGAAGTACGCTGGGGTATGCCGTAGTTTGATGAAGTTACGAGAGCCTGAACTTCAATAAGTATCGGTCTTGTACCTTCAACAGAAGAAGAGATCACACAGCCGGATGCACCATAATTTCTTTGTGAAAGAAATACTTCACTCGGATTCAAAACCTCCTTAAGGCCGGCATCAGTCATTTCAAAAATTCCGATCTCATTTGTTGACCCGAATCTGTTTTTAATTCCTCTGAGGATCCTGAAAGAGTGAGTTCTTTCTCCTTCGAACTGTAAGACAACGTCCACCATATGTTCTAATACTTTCGGTCCGGCTATCATTCCTTCCTTTGTAATATGACCGACAATAAAAACTGAAAAATTATTTTTCTTGGCGAGGTACATAAGCAAAGCTGTAGATTCACGCAGCTGAGAAACCGTTCCGGGTGCGCTTTCTATCTCAGGTCTGAATACAGTCTGAATGGAATCTACTACTACTATATCAGGTATCTCTTTTTCTATAACGGCCTGAATTATGTCGAGATTTGTTTCAGAGAGTATATAAAAATTTCCGAGATTATAATTAAGTCTGTCGGAACGAAGTTTGATCTGCGCTGCGGATTCCTCACCGCTGACGTATAGGATCTTTTTATCGCTGATCTTTTCTGCAAGCTGAAGCATAAGTGTTGACTTGCCAATACCGGGATCTCCACCGATAAGAATTACTGAACTGTCCACTATTCCGCCACCGAGGACGCGGTCAAGTTCAGAAATGTGAGTCAGTGTCCTTGTTTCGTTTACAGAATCAATTTCAGTGATGAGTCTGTATGAGCCATTATTAATTTTTACATTTTTAAGACTGGGTTTATTCCGGTCGCCTGTGCTTTGGATCTCTTCCACTAATGTATTCCAGTTATCGCAATCCGGACACTTTCCGCTCCATCTGACGGAAGTGTAACCGCAGTTTTGACATACATACTTTGTCTTTACTTTTGCCATGCCGCGCGAAGTTTAAATTCTAAAAACTTTAATGTGTAATTTGGTTTTTGTTATTCGGAAATCGAACAAAATGAAATGGTAATTTTGTCCGGGTTTCAATAATAGTTTTTAATTTATTATTGAAATACTTTTCAAAATAATTAAAATCCATTTTATATAAAACAATATTATAAAAATACGCAAGAAAATTGTAAACGAATACATAGTGTACAAATATTATTAAAGAATTGTCACAAGTGATTTTAATAAATGTCTAACCATATAAATATTCTTAATTAAAATTTATATAAAATGAAAAACTTAGTATTAATTTTAGCTGCTGTATTTATCGCAATATCAGGCGCATCAGCAAACATTTTAAATGTACCGTCTCAGTATTCAACAATTCAGTCTGCAATAAACGCCTCTATAAACGGTGATACCGTGCTTGTTCAGCCGGGCGTATATCCGGAAAACATTATTTTCAGAGGAAAGAGTATCGTCCTGACCAGTCTTTACTATCAAAATCGTGATCTGAACTTCATTCAAACTACAATTATCAACGGCGGCAGTCCTGTTCATCCTGATACCGGAAGCTGCGTGATAATATGCGATAATGAGGATTCAACAACCGTACTTCAGGGTTTCACTTTAACGGGCGGTACGGGAACGAGATGGAGGGACGAACATGGCGCAGGTATTTTCAGGGAAGGCGGAGGTATTCTGGTTCAATATTCCAAACCTGTAATTCAGAACAATGTAATTACCGGAAACTCAGCGGTTACAGGCGGTGTCATTAGCACAGGCGGCGGCGGAGTCAGGATCGGCGATAGTTATCCGCGGTTTTACAATAATATTGTTACAAATAATACAGCCAGATACGGCGCAGGCGTGGTGCTGAATTATACAGGCGGCGATTATAAGAATAATATTGTATTCAATAATTACGGTTCGATGGATTTCGGAGCGGGCTCAGGTATCTGGGTGAATGGATTTTTTACAAGACCAATTACTGTGATAAATAACACAATTATAAATAATTCAGCAGTCAGCGGAAATCCGGGAGTTTACGGCAACGGCGGTGTGGTCGCTACTTTCAGGAATAATATAATCTGGGGTAACAGATCTCCGAATAATGTTCAGATAGCAAGCGGAAATTTCACTGTCAGATATTGTAATGTGCAGGGCGGATACAACGGAGCGGGAAACATTAATGAAAATCCTGACTTTGACACTACAAACTATTTTCTAAGACCGGGATCTCCATGTACGGACAGGGGCGACTCCAGCTCAATGTATAATGATATTCCGGATCAGAATAATCCGGCAATTGCTAAATGGCCATCGAGGGGAACGCTGCGAAATGATATCGGAGCTTACGGCGGACCTGGAAGTTTAAATATTGCAAATACAGTTGTTGGAATTTCTAATGTAAATGCTATAAACTTGCCGGATGAATTTAGTCTCAAACAGAATTTTCCAAATCCGTTTAATCCGAAAACAATTATCAATTACGAATTACATACTACCGGCAATGTTACATTAAAAGTGTATAATATTTTAGGAAATTCAACCGTGACCCTAGTCAGTGAAAAGCAAAACGCCGGAAGTTACTCAGTGGAATTTGACGGAAGTAAATATCCCAGCGGAGTTTATTTTTATAGTCTGGAATCCCGAGATGTATTAGAGGTGAAGCGAATGATCCTGTTAAAGTAGGGATTTGAAAGGGTGAAATAGTTTTGGAATCGGGAGTCAGGGGCTGTAGCGGTTGACTAAACCTGACAGGTTTTCATGAATTCAGGATCGATTTGGAATTCAAGATAACCTGTCAGGTTTTGCATAATACACGAAACCGGCTGTCAAGTATTAAATCCTTTATTCTGTTCCTGATTCATCTTCAGGAATTGTCTCCGGCTCTGTCTCAGAACTGTCTTTCTTATTAATGTTTTTCCTAATATTTATTGACCTCACCACCGCCTCTATCTCATTTTTATACTGATCGAAATACTGCTTTCTTACAGAAGCTCTTAATGATAATTTTTCAGTGCCAATAGTATTAAATATATAAAATCTATATTCGGTAAATCCGGCAAGCGTCTTCGGTTCTTTTACAAATCCGCTCAGAGTAGTATCATTCATCGCAAATTCAGCCGTGAAATCTTCAGTATTATAATCCTTGAGATCACTGTCAAGAAATATGAACATTGTCATCGTGCCAGGTTGCTCCGCAGTTGTGTCCGTTAATACCACTCCTTTGAAATCTTTCTCGTTCTTATTTATATCTCTTTGATCCGTCAGTTTCCAGTTGTTAGGGAAATACATCCCGAGTCCGATATCCTGTTCGCTGAAATTATTCCTGAGTGAATCCGGTATTACATAATTTGATGAAAGTGTATCGGGCGCTGAAACAGTGGAATCACCATCCGTTACTTCTGCAAGTCGTCTGAGAGAATCAAGCTCCCGATTAAGAGCAGATTCCGTTAATGTGTCATCATCTCTTTTTCTGTCCGGCGGTCTGCTGACTCTCGGCGGCTGTATAACTTTTCTCGGAGTTATATCTCTCTCATTTTTATTTTCAGTTTCGTCAGCCGGTATTTCTTCGACTTTAGGTTTATTAGGATCTTCAACATTCTGCAGCATAATTTTTGGATCAGGCAGATCCTGTAATACGATAAGTCTCTGCTGCTCATCCGGCTTTTCATCCTTTGATCTCTTGCCAATTGTATAAAAGGCAAGCGCAGCTACAGACAGATGAAGTAAAGCCGCAATAACAATTCCGATTGTAAGATTTCTTCTGATTAGCGAACGCAGCGAATCAAACGGATTCTTAAATCCGGTATCAGCTAATTCTAGTTCTGGGTCCGGAGGAAAACTTGAATAATCCGGCGGCTGAATAAGATCTACTACTTCCGGATTCGGAATTAATTTTATCTTACCGTCTTTAGTGCTGACAGAAATTTCCTCCGATATATCTTTTATCTCAGGATCAAGCTCAATGGTTATTTCAATGTTATGCTTTTTATTATCAGATTCAGAAAGAATTAAAACTCTGTTGCTTTGTGTCTGAAGTGATGTCTTTTTGTCTTTGGCTACCGAATCTATCTTAACTGATTTATCAGTTTCAATCCTTATCTTCAAAAGATTCTCATTGACTGGACTTACTTTGAATTTGCTTTCACCTTCGTCTTCACCGTCTAATGTTTCTTTTAATATGTTATCATTTAATTTGCTGTTATCTGTAAGTTCTTCTCCAGCGCTTGGGGTTTGATCCTTTGTTGAATTTTCATCAATTGTAATGTTTATTTCAACTTCCTGCTGAGCAAGGTCTAATCTCGGATTTAGATAAATTTCATTATTCTGTATGTCGGCATTCTTAATATTCTCCTTCAGTGCAGAATTGATCTTAATGCCTTTTTTTGTGACAACGGTTATTTTAAGATAATTCTCATCTATCAGACTTATCTGGTAATTACTCACCTTTGGCTTGTTTGTCGCTGAAGTTGATTTTGCAGGCTTTACAGGAAGTTCAGAGGACGGATCTTTTACATCATCTTTTTTTGAAACAGCGCTTCCATCAGGATCCTTAACAGGATTATCTGATTCTGATCCCGCCGATTCCTTTGATTCTAATTTATCTGGATCTTTATCCTTATGATTTTCTGAAGGTTTCTTGTCCTGAGGTGTATTTGAATCCGGATTGTTTATATTGTCTGACATTAATTTAAAAAAATCTGTGTAATTTAGAAAACTTAACTATAACAATAAATTCAATTAACTATAAAAGAAAGTATTTTATTTTTATATTTGATCCTGTTTGTTGAGCTTTATATTGTATTTAATTAATAAAATTAAGTTCCGTACGCAAAGTTATAGATTTTTGTAATTTTCTTTCCATAGTTTTATCTGAACTAAATATATTTCTATTAAGTTGTCTGATTTACATTTAAAATTTTGTGTTTCTTTAAATTATCCCCTGAAATTTAAATTCTGATAATTTATCATGAGAGACACAGTCACTATTCCGAAAATTTAAATTTAATTTAAGTATGCTCGTTAAAAGTCTGAAGTTCAGAGATTCGGAACTTGCATTTGCAGATGAGCAGATCAAAATTCTCAACGGATCTGCAGAAAATACATTTTCATCATATCTCAGAAAAAGCGGTATTAATAAACTTTCTTCCGGAAAGGTTGAGATCCTTCAGATTAATATCGGCAAAATGTGCAATCAAACCTGTACTCACTGTCATGTCGACGCCGGTCCCGACAGAAAAGAAATTATGACAAAGGAAACTATGCTTATAATTCTTGAAAAACTTTCGGGTACGGATATTAAAACTATCGATATAACAGGAGGTGCACCTGAAATGAATCCGGATTTCAGATGGTTTGTAACCGAACTCAAAAATCTTGATTTGAGAATTATTGTAAGATGTAATCTCACAATTATACTTTCAAATCCAAAATATTATGACCTGCCTGAATTTTATAAAGAAAACAATATTGAAGTGATCTCCTCGTTACCCTGTTATCATAAAAGCAATACAGACAAACAGCGGGGCGCAGGTGTTTTTGAAAAATCTATAAAAGCGCTGAAGATGCTGAATGAAATTGGGTACGGAATTTCCGGCACAGGTCTTATGCTTAATCTCGTTTATAATCCGGTAGGCGCGATTCTCCCTTCATCACAAATTACTTTGGAAAATGAATATAAAAAGGTTCTGTTCGAAAATCACAGAATTTTATTCAATAGTCTTTATACAATTACAAATATGCCTGTCAGCAGATTTCTTGAATATCTAATTGATTCGGGAAATTATGAAAGTTATATGGAGAAACTTATCGATTGCTTTAATCCCGCTGCAGCTGAAAATGTAATGTGTACCAATACTGTTTCCGTCGGCTGGGACGGATATTTATATGACTGTGATTTTAATCAGATGCTTGAAATAAAAGTTATGAATAGTAAAAAAGGACACATAAAGGATTTTGATCTCACCTATCTTGACAGCAGGGAAATTATTACAGGACAGCATTGTTTCGGCTGCACAGCCGGCTCGGGTTCAAGCTGCGGTGGAGCAGTTACTTAATTTTACTTATATCATTTCTGAATCTTTTATAAAAAAAAAGTCTGTTTATAAAATGTCATTTCCTGTTCAGTCACAAAATTTTTCAAATACTATTTTCCGGGAATTAAGTTTATTAATTTGTCCGAAAATATTTTAATTATTGGTAACGGCATTACCGGCATTACGGCTGCAAGGCATATCAGAAAAATGAGCAGCAATAATATTTTAGTAATATCATCCGAGTCCGAATATTTTTTTTCGAGGACCGCTCTTATGTATGTTTACATGGGTCATGAAAAATTCGAAAATATCAAGCCTTATGAAGACGGTTTCTGGAAAAAAAGCAATATTAAACTTGTCTTTGATCATGTAACGCATATCAACACAGTCCAAAAACAGGTGAATCTTTCAAGCGGTAATGTTCTGAATTATGATAAACTCATTATTGCCTCCGGCTCGCGCCCGAACAGATTCGGATGGAAAGGTCAGGACCTTCACGGTGTGCAGGGGCTGTATTCTCTTCAGGATCTGAAGCTGCTCGAAAGTAATTCCCGTAATATTAAAAAAGCTGTAATCGTTGGAGGCGGACTGATAGGCATTGAACTTGCCGAAATGTTATTGTCAAGAAATATTGAAGTCACTATGCTCGTCAGAGAATCCGGCTATTGGAATAATATCCTGCCAGAGGAAGAATCTCAAATGATCAGCAGATATATCATGCAGCATCATATTGATCTGCGGCTTTCTACAGAAGCTGAAGAGTTTATAGGTGATGAGAACGGAAGAGTAAAAAGCGTTATTACAATAACCGGTGATCATATAGAGTGTCAGTTTATTGGTCTTACAGCAGGAGTAAGTCCTAATATTGATCTTGTAAAAAATTCGGGGATAAATTATAATCGCGGAATTTTAGTAAACGAATATCTCGAAACGAATATCATAGATGTATATGCAGCAGGTGACTGCGCTGAATTTCAAAATGCGATCCTGTTCAGAAAAAATATCGAACAGGTCTGGTACACGGGAAGATTGCAGGCGGAAGCACTCGCACAGACTATTTGCGGAAACAGAACAGCGTACTCTCCCGGCGTCTGGTTTAACTCAGCGAAATTTCTCGACATTGAATATCAGGTTTACGGTCTTGTAAATAAGAATATACCCGGTGAAAAAAATCTTTACTTTGAAAATGATGAAGGAAATAAATCAATAAGAATTGTCTATACTGATGAATCCGTGATCGGTTTTAATCTCATGGGAATCAGATACAGACAGGAGGTTTGTGAAAAATGGATAAGGGAAAAATATTCAATCGAAACAGTTCTTGAAAATCTCGGGGAAGCGAATTTCGATCCGGAGTTTTTCAGACAATATGAATACTATCTGATTAAAAAATTTAACAGCCTTAATCCCGGAAAAAATATCTTATTAAGAAAAAAGCGTAAACTTGTTAACTCACTATTTAATAACTCTGCACAAAGTTAGTGACACAAAACTTTATAAATATTGATCTTCCTTCAGGAAATAATTTTACAGCTTTAAAGAAGACAGGTCTTGCAATGTTATCAGTTGGTATGCTTTTCTTTTTTATCAGCTTTACTTCAGTCACAGAAGTCAGCCCGCTTTTATTCTTTATATTAAGTATTATTCTGCCGTCCGCCGGCGCTCTGATCTTCTTTTTCGCTCAGCTGAAAAGTTCACTCCCCGGTGTTAAGAAAAACGGAATACAGTTCATGTCAGCGACTAACCGCGGTCTGCTTGGATGGACAATTGCTGTGTTTCTTACAGGAATGTACATTCTTATATACTGGTTTCCCGAACTTCTCGAAAATCTTATAAGAATTTTTGACCCGCTCAGTATTGCGCTTACCGGAAATCCTTCTAATCAATGGTTTCTCTACGGCACACTTTATACTATTGCTGTACTCGTAATGGGTGTAAGAATGTTAATTCATAACCGGCACAATAAATATCAGATCATCAGAACTTTATCCGTAATGTTCGTCCAGCTTACACTCGCATATCTTATTCCAATGTTCATTCAAAACGGATTTTTCTTTTCATACTTCTGGCCTTTGAAGCAGGAATATCTTTTTCCGTCAAGTTATGAATATCTCTCTGCGTCGGGCGGTGTCGGAATGTTCATGTTCTTCTGGGCTGCTGTGATGTCTTTTATTGCGACTCCTGTACTCACTTATTTTTACGGAAAAAGATGGTACTGCTCATGGGTGTGCGGTTGCGGCGCATTAGCTGAAACTCTCGGCGATCCTTACAGACATAATTCCGATAAATCCCTGACAAGCTGGAAGATCGAAAGATGGATGGTGCATTCGGTACTGGTTATAATTATTATTATAACCGCATTACTTTGGATTGATAATACGAATGATAATTTTATACTCGGTGAATTTGTTCACAGTGCAAATAAATGGTACGGGTTTTTTATCAGCGCAATGTTTGCCGGCGTGATCGGCGTCGGGTTTTATCCGCTTATGGGCAGCAGAGTTTGGTGCAGATTCGGATGCCCTATGGCTGCAATTCTCGGAATATTTCAGAAATATTTTTCAAGATTCAGAATTACTGTAAACGGCGGTCAGTGTATCTCCTGCGGGAATTGTTCCACTTTCTGTGAAATGGGAATAGACGTTAAGTCTTATGCGCAGCGCGGTCAAAATATAATAAGAGCTTCATGCGTAGGATGCGGCATCTGCTCCGAAGTTTGTCCCAGAGGTGTACTCCGTCTTGAAAATGGTCCTTTAGAAAACAGGTTTGAATTAAATAAAGAATACTTAAGATAAAATAAATGAAAAACTTTTTTACATTAGCTTCTCTCCTGTTATTAATATTATTTAACTCCTGTTCGAAAAAAAATCCTGAACCTCAGGTAATGACTCCCGAAGCAAAATTTGATTTCACTATCGCGGATAGTTTTTTTAAAAAATACGTGACAGGAGGGAATGTAGATTACAAAGCAGTTATTAAAGATGATGCACTGAATGAATTTATTCAGCAGATTAAAGATACGGAACCGTACAACATCGAAGAAGGTAACGAAAGACTTGCATTCTGGATCAATGTATACAATGCATTCACTATTAAACTCATCACAGATCACTATCCGCTTGAATCAATTCTCGATATCGAACAAAAAGCAAATGCAAATCCATGGTCAATTAAATTCATCGAAATGAAAGGCGGCAGGAAATTCAGTCTCGATGAAATTGAAAAGGAAATTATTATTCCGCATTATAAAGATCCGAGAGTTCACTATGCGCTTGTCTGCGCCGCTGTAAGTTGTCCTGAACTTATTTCAGAAGCATACCTTCCCGCGAAGCTTGACAATCAGCTTAACACACAAGCATCAATTTTTCTTGATGATCAGGAAAAAAATTATCTCGATAAAAAAGAGAACTCACTTCATATCTCCGAAATATATAAATGGTATGCCTCGGATTTTGTAAATAAAGATACGACGGTTATAAAACATATTCTGAAATACATAAACGAAGGCGATAAGGATTTTATTGTTAATAATAATACCAATGATATAAATTATTATGACTATTCCTGGAAGCTGAACGATGTTAAATAAAATAACCGATACGGCTGCTTTAAAAACTTTAATCGGAATAATATTCATTCTTAAGTTTACGGTCTCTTTTAATACAGCTCTTTTTGAAGATGAAGCGATATACTGGAACTGGTCTCTGTCTCCCGATCCTTCATATTCATTCACTACTCTGATCGCTATCAAAATATTTACTCTGATTCCCGGATATCTGAATGAATACACAGTCAGACTGCCGGCGCTGCTGACAAATTTTGTTATACTTTTCTTTTTTATAAAAACAGGACGACTCCTCGGCTTTGCTGAAAACAGAATACTGTTCGCTGCTTTATTTTTGTTCAGTATTCCCTTTGTAACAATTTATACATCGTTTATTTCGCCGGATACTATGCTGCTGATGTTTTCAGTTATTTCTGTGTATTTTTCTGTCAGAGTTATTAAAAACGGTACTTACTCTGACTGGATTTTTTGCGGTGTTTCATCCGGACTAATGATACTAAGTAAATATACCGGCGCAGTGTTTGTATCTGCAATTGCAATATATATTCTCTTTAAAAGAAATGATCTCAAAGAATTTTCTCCGGGAAAACTCTTTGCATTTTTGACTGCAATTTTACTTGTGATCACTCCGTTGCTGTTATGGAATATTTTGTATGAACCGGTGTGGTTTAACCATTACATAAACTCTGACGCCGATTATTCAGGAAATAACTTTACCGGCAGAATATTAAATTTTATTCTGTCTCAGGCGGCAATACTTCTGCCTGCGTCATTTGTGATGTTTGTATTTATTATTATCTCTCAAATTCTTAAACACAAAAGATCAACAGAGGAAAATTTTTTAATCTTCTGCGGATTATTTATTTTAATCTCATTTGCTGTGCTGTCACTTACAGGTAAGTCAAAAGGGAACTGGTCATTCACTGCATTCATTCCGCTGGGTTATAGTTTTCTTTTTATCAGAAAAAACTTTTTTTCCGGTATAGTCCTGGCGTTTATGGTTGGCTTAAATCTGTTATTGCTCATAACACTGAATCTAAATTCAGCGCAGATAAAAACTTTAGCGGATAATGATTTCGGGAAATATATTAACAGTACTTACAGTGATTACTGGCATGGGCATACCGCTCTTACAACAAACGACAGAAGCTGGGAAGAACGTATTCTGAAAATGAAGAACCGGCGAAGCAATATTCATGAGATTGATAAAGTAATTTTATCTGTTGAACCGGATTATAAATTTATCGCAAGTGATAACTTTAATCTTAGTCCGCTGCTGAAATTCTATTTGAAAAAAGACAATGTCTATTTACTGGGCGACCTTCGTTTCAAATATATTAATTCAGCTGAAGTAAATAAAGATCTTATTGGTAAAGATGCCATTGTCATTACATACGGGAATTCAGATATTGGTTATTTACAAAAAAACTTTGAAGAATTAAAAGAGATCAAAATTATGCGATTTGTTTTATCGGATGAATCAACTGAAGAGTTCAGAATTATACACGGTAAAAATTATAAACCTGAAAGTTTATATAAATGAATGAAGTCTATGTGCTGATACCGGCAATCAATGAAGAGAAGTCAATTTCAAAAGTTATAGAAAACATTCCTGATGGTTTTGTAAAAGAAGTCATTGTAGTTGATAATGGTTCTGTAGATAATACTGTAGCTGCTGCAAAAACTTCCGGAGCTGTAGTTTTATCTGAACCAGTCAGAGGATACGGCGCCGCATGTCTTAAAGGTCTCGAATATATTCTCGGTAAATGTGACAACAGTGATATTATTGTTTTTCTTGACGGAGATTATTCCGATTACCCGGAAGAGATGAAAATCATAGCTGGTCCTGTTCTTAATGAAAATTATGATATGGTTATCGGCTCGAGAATTCTCGGCAGAGATCTCGGCAAGACTGAAAAAAATTCACTGCTTCCTCAGGCGATTTTTGGAAACAGATTGTCAACGGCACTCATTAAATTTTTCTGGAAATATGAATTCACCGACCTTGGCCCGTTCAGAGCGGTAAAAGCCGGCTCTCTGAAAAAAATGAAAATGAATGATATGAATTACGGATGGACAGTCGAAATGCAGATAAAAGCTGCAAAGCTGAAAATGAAATGTAAAGAAGTGCCTGTCAGCTACAGGAGGCGGATCGGTATATCCAAAGTTACAGGTACAGTCAGCGGAAGCGTTAAAGCCGGTGTGAAAATACTTTATACAATTTTCAGATCATTGTAAATTTAGTTAGAGTCTAATATTTGATTAATCCCGAAGATAATTTATTATAATTTATATTTCGAATATAAGCTTTGAATTTTTTTAAAGATAAATATAACATTCTCTGCATTGTAATTTATTTGGCAATGCTGTTATGTTTTTATATTCCGGGTGTTTCTCGTGAGGATGGTGTATTGGTTTATATGGCTGTGTTTTCTGTTTGCTTTATTTTGTATTGGGTTATGTATGTGAGAAATAAAGATAGGGAGGTTGGCGTCAGGGAGGTTTTGTATGCCGCAATTGTATTGCGGCTGCTGCTGATCGCGACGGAGCCGGTGACTTCCGATGATTATTACAGATATCTTTGGGACGGTAAAGTTCAGAATGCCGGACTGAATCCGTTTCTATATTCGCCGCTTGAACTTACGGAACATCACGATGATGTCGTCTATCCTAAAGTCACATTTCCTGAAATTAAAACAATCTATCCTCCTGTTTCACAAATAATTTTTTTAACTGCATATTTTATTTCCCCTGATAGTTCTGCCGGTCTGAAATTCGTCTATCTGATTTTTGATATAGGAGTTATGATGTTTCTTTTTCTTTCACTGAAAGAATTTAATATGAGATCCGGTTTAATGATCCTTTATGCATTTTCACCTCTGATTTTGTTGGAGATTTTTCTTAATGCTCATATTGATGTGATCCTGATTTTTTTTCTTTCCGGATGTGTATATTTTACAATTAAAAAAAATCAGGCTCTCTCCCTTCTCATGCTCGGGTTTTCAGTATTAAGTAAAACTTACTCACTTATATTTCTTCCTGTAGTGCTGCTGTATTTTATTAGAAATGAAAAGTCAGTTAACCGTAGTTTAAAAAATATAAAAAATTTTCTTTTCTTTCTCTTCCCTTTTCTGATCATATACTTTTACAGGCATGGTATTCTGAATGTATTTTCCGTTATGGAAAATTATATGAAGCACTGGTATTCAAATAATCTCATCTATAAAATGATTCTTTATCTGTCAGAACTTTCAGGCTTCACTGATCATTCGGTTACCCGAAAAATCTTGTTAGTACTGTTTGTGATCTCATACTGCATTCTGCTGATAATGAATATTGATCTTATTAAAAAGTTTACGCTTGTCACTATCTTCTATTTTCTTTTTTCACATACCGTACATCCTTGGTATCTCTGCATTCTCGTAATGCTGCTTCCCCTTTATTTCAGCTATGCTTCATTCGTCTGGACGGGAATTATTTGTCTGACAAACTTTACTGTATATTATTATCTTAAATCCGGCGTTTGGGAAGATGTGTCTTACATACTTTTTACGGAATATATTCTAGTATTAGTTTTTCTAAGCATTGATATAAAAAAATTAAAAAATATTAATTATAAAGTATCTGAAAGAATTATATCAGTATGAAAAATGCTCTCATAATATTTGCAAGAAATCCGGTAATAGGAAAAGTCAAAACAAGACTTGCAGCTGAAGCGGGAAACGATAAGGCTTTTGAAATATATGTAAAGCTTTTATATCATACTTACGGTTGCACAAAAAATATTCCATGTGAAAAATATTTGTACCTGACTGATTTTAAAGATGAAGATCTTTTCGATGAAAATTACCGTCAGGAATTGCAGAGCGGTAAGGACCTGGGTGAGAAAATGAAAAATGCATTCAATGATCTTAAGAGATCAGGTTTTGAAAAAATATTACTAATAGGTACAGACTGTCCGGAACTGAATGCTGAAATTCTGAATCAGGCTTTTGATAAACTTGACGAAGCTGAATTTGTGCTGGGTCCGGCAAAAGACGGCGGATATTATCTCATAGGTCTGAAAGAGAATTCAGACTCTCTGTTTGAAAATATTAGCTGGAGTACTAATGAAGTCCTTGAGCAGACCATTAAAAAGATTGATTCGATTAGTAAAAATTATTCTCTGCTTGAACAGCTTTCAGATATTGACGATCTCTCTGATCTGAACAGGTCAGGATTTGCATGATATTAAAATGAAATCCCATTTCAAAAGAATGCCTTTATTTCTGCGCGGCCGGTGTGTATTACATTTCTATTGCTCTCTGACCTGCCGTCGTAATTAAAAGTCGCCTGCAAATTTTTGCTGATGCTGTAATCAAACAATATTCTCCATAATATACTGCTTCCCACAGGTCTTCCGTTTGTAAGCTCATAGGGAAATGCAGCGTCAGGATTGTTAAGTTTAATGTTGTCCCTTTCCACTTCCGCTCTTATCCGTCCGGATAATGTAAATGAATATATAATTCTGAATAGTATCCTGTTAATATCAGCCTGCAAAGGTACAGCCGGATAATCATCTGTCGCTTTTGAAAAATTCAGAACAAATCCGCTCTCAATTTCCGGAATTGGTCTGTATGAAAAATCTCCCGATATGCCTTCCGATTTTATATTCCTGTTTCTGACGGAGTTTGCCGGCGCGTCATTTCTGTCTACTCTGTTTAAGTATTCAAACAGAGTTGTAATGTCATTCGTCAGTCCAAGTTTGAGCTTTACTGATTTCTGAATTCCGAAAAATCTTTCGTTGCCGCTGACAAACTGGTTAATATTTCTCTGCTGTATGAATCTCAGCTTAAGCGAGTATGCGGTATTGAATTCAAAAAAGTTAATGTCCTGCTGTATAAGGCTTGTACCTAATAATGTATTTGAGTCATTCTGAAATGTACTGAACTTTAAAAAATAAATGTCTTCAGGATTTGGAGATTTACTTTTTTCTTCTACTCTTAAATATGTTTCAGCAGTTGTATTACGCAGTAACTCCGAAAATACATCGTTGCCTGTAACGGTAAAAAATCTCGACGGCTTTATATTGAATCTGACTGACGAGTTCAGCGCGGTAACAGGAAATAATTCACTCGTAGGCTGGTTTATTCGTATGTAATTTCCGTCGTCAAAATTTGTCAGCTGAAATTCATTCTCATCCTTCAATCCGTTTGCATTCAGATCACCCAGATAAATATAATTTCCTTCGCCTACCCGCACTTCGACAAAGATCCTCTCTACACGCGCCTGTCTCTCGCTTGTGGTATTGTAATAAAAATCCGAAAGCAGCGAACCGCTTAACGGATCAAACCTCGTCTGCCAGTTAACAAGTAATGAATTATTATTAGTGTTGGTTTCCGAAACAAACGCGTTGTCAAAATCTTTTTCCTGTGGGTAAGTTCGAGAAACGTTGATATCCACTGTACACCGCTGTATCTTAATCCGTATGTCTGAGTGAACGTCTGAGACTCTTTCTGAAGAACTCCGTTGACGGGAAGATTATCTTTCCTTAATCCGAATTCCGTATAAAGATTTACATCAAACAAATTATTCAGTATCAGCTTAGGCTTTACTTCATAAAATGAAAAACTTCCTGACTGAAGACTGTCTCCTGTCAGCCCCTGCACCTTGTTTCGCCTGTTCTCCTGAATAAAATCCAGACGGAATTCCATATTCGGATTGTCAAAGGAAAATCCCCCGAAATATTTTTTATAACCCGCTGTCGCAAATTGTCTCAGCCAGTTGCTGTTTATATTAATGTATGTGTTATCAGATTTTATAAATTCAATGTTATAAAGCACATCAGGAATATCCTTTGTTTCATCTCTCATAATGAATTCAGCTGATGATCTCAGCGCATCAAATCCGTCGCCTCTTAATAGCTGACCAAACTGAGCGTTCAATCTCACATACTCAACCGGTGAAACTATGAGTGACGCTTCTCTAAGATCTTCCGTGAGTTTATTGGAATCCTGTATATCATACTGTCTGTAAAACTCAACAGGATTATATCTTTCAACCGGAGCAAATATTTTGTTTACAATTTTACTCTTTAGCTTAAGCTCCAGTGAATTAAGCTTCGCTCCAAGAAAATTAAAATTCTGTTTGCTTAAACCCAGTACTCCGAAAAATGCCAGACCGGAGTTATTATTATCGTCAACGTCTGAAAATTTATTTGCGTCAAGTGTTGATACAGCTGTTTCCAAATCCAGCGTGAATTCACGTCTGGGAGAAGACTCATACTTTACTTTTATGTCCCCGATCTGATATGCATTCGGCAGAGGAATAAAAACTATAGTATCAAAATTTCCCTGCGCAAGTCCGTTGAAATTATACTCGAGCGAACTCTTCTGCAGATAATTTCCTTTTCCCTGTCCGACAAAAGAAAATGTAACCTGATATACTGCATTGGTATCATTTGGTAAATATTTGTATACTGTTATGTTTTCGGAATTTATTAGAGTATCGGATTTTATATACAGTCCTTTTCCAAGTCCCGTTGCAGTATCCCTGCCGACAAATTGAACACCTGACTTTATCGCTTTGAATCTGTCATCACCGGCCTGAGAAAGAATTTCTTTATCTGCATCCGTCAGCGTGAAATCAATTGTCTTGTCCTCATTGTCATTTTCATTTACATATGAAAAACCAACCCTTAATTTATTGTTAAGAAGATTCAGATTGTTTGCTCCGGTGATAAGCGTCCTTGAATATTTTCTGTCAGTATATTCAAAATCAACAATCACTCTTGAAGCTGATGTTATGATCCTCCTGTTTGTAAATGTGATCGTCCCGATGCCATAATCAATAATATAATCAGCCTGCTCGCCGCGGATCATTTCAATTCCGTCAAGATAAACTTTTTCAGTGCCGGATAGAACAAGTATGTTTATCTCGTTGTCATTGCCGATAAGATAATACGGTCCCTGTATGCCGTCTCTTCCGTTAAAGGAATTTGTATTATACTTTCCTCTCTGCACCGCTCCGCTCAGCAGTATATTCCCAAGTCCGTTTCCATAAACTCCGTATCCCTTCGCTCCCTGTATCTTTCTGGAAAAATTTGAAAACTCAGTATTTAAAAAATCTATTTTTATATCTCCTATTGTTCCCGTGAAATCCTGTCCCTTCAATTCTATAAAAACATTATCAAGCTCCTGAAGCTTCTGTGTGTTTCCTTCCGGCTGTATAGGCGTCGACTCATCAGTAAGCGCTGCATTAATTTCTATGTCGCTGGTAAGTTTTCCGTTCAGCTGCAGACGGAATCCGGAGTTAAGCGAAAGATCACGGTTTGAACCAATCGTAACTCCTCTGAATAAACTTCCTGATTTCTGCAGATCAGTTCCTTCAAATAAACTTCCCATGAAATCTTTTGTCTGCGTTGCTATCATTATAGAATCACCTGTAACCGTATCTCTCTCAGTGATGATCTCAAAATTAGAATACTCTTCCTTAATGTCATATGGAAATATGTCGTAATCCGTCTTCAGGGAATAAATTTGAAAAGTGTCAAGTTGGTATTTGCTGAAAAGATCTTTGCTGAGTGTTATGATACCCTGACGATGATCGAGTTTGTAGTCGCTTACCGGAGTCAGTACTTTGTTTTGCAGTGTAAGAATTTCTGAAAAAGGAATTATAAATTTCTCAGGAAGAGTTATCAGAGTATCCCTGTTACCTATCTGCGTTACTATTGTTTTATAATTCGGATTCTGCTGTGAATACAGACAGGTTGAGAGAAAAAGCAGCGGTAAAAGAATTATAAATTTTTTGATTAACATTACTCTGTTTAAATTAACCGTATCTCCGATAAAAGATTAAAAACTGTATGCAGTTTAAATTATTTTAATAAAATAAATTACGGTCTTCAGATAAATTATTTCTGCTGTTAAATTAATAAATGTATAATCAAAAAATTATTTAATTAAAAAATTAGTTAGTATTTTCGCGTCAGTAAATTCCCGTTTCATCAGTATCCCCAAGATTTCTGTCTGCACTTTTATCGGATTCGGTTATCATCAGAGAAACCGAATTCGTCCTGAAACTTTCGTCTTCGTATTGAATCTCAATCGGGATATTTTCAGTGAGCGTGGTCTTTGAGCCGGGTGATGTGGTGCTTTTCGAGTATTCAAAACTCAGTCTTCCTGACATTGACTTTTTTATTTTACCCAGCTCGCCGGACATTCTGGTCGAAACCGAATAAGAGGAAAATCCGCCGAGACATACATCCTGCGCGGGACCGTTGTCTATTGAGAGCCCGAAACATTTTTTCTTAAATATCATTAAGAGGAAAAACACTATTAATGCTAAAATAAGCGCGATCAGTCCTATCAGTACGAATAATCTCCATGGTCCGTATCTCATCCGTATCTCGAGCGGTATCTTTGTGATTATTTTTTTATCCTTCAGCACCGGCTGAAAAATTTCCGGAACAGACTGCAGCGCGAATAGTTCTCTGAATCGGTTCACATAATTCTCATCGAGTAAAATATCCACCTGCGATACGTCAAGTATCAGATCCCCGCCGATCGTGAAATCCTCTTTAAAAATTGTATTGAAAGAAAAATTCGGTGTGATCTCCGGCAGATTGAATATTACGGAAAATCCCGTTACCTCGCCTTCCGGCGAAACGTTGCTGACTGTGGACGGCGAAATAGTCTGCGTACCCAGTGATTTTACGGAATAATCGGATGATGTAAAATTATCAAGTCCGACGCTGAGTCTTGCGCTCTTTATTATGTACGGATATAGATTTGATTTCAATGTGAGATCGTTGAAGGTCTCCTGAACTTTCTCTCCTTCTTCAAATCCTTTTCCCCTTAATGACGATCCGTCGAAATAAATTTTACCGTCTGTAATTTTGCTTTGTGTGATCTGCGGCTTCAGTAATATCGTTCCGATGTCAAGCGGCTTTAACGTGATGGCTTTTTCTTTTATGCCGGATCTTCTTAAAATAGTATCATAACTTTCCAGCTCAGGCTGTGACAAACGGGTTTTCGAATATACAATTCCGTATGCAACGTAACCCTTTGCCGTATCGCTTCCATCTACAGCTTTTTCCGGAATAGGATACAAAAGAATTTTCTGAATATTTGCATCCGATCTAAGCTTCTTATAAAACTCAAGAGTGTTGGAATAAGACGAGTCTCCGCTTCCGCTGTTATCGTTAATGTTATCAGTGATAAGCCAAATCACTGCAGAGTTTCCTTCGACTGCGGCAATTCCCTTGTCTAGTGCTTCTATCAGATCCGTCGTTCCCGTGAGATTATCATTTCCTCTCATCGGAGTGAACTTAATAAATATTTTATCCAGTATCATTTCATCTGCGCCTGCGTTGAACAGCATTTTAGGGGAACTGATCGCGCGCTTCTCATCTGTCTTTGTGAATATGTATATTCCGGTTTTATCACTTCCCTTAACGGAATTTTTAATTAAAGCTTTGCTGAAAACCTTGAAACTGCTCTCAGGATTATTATAATAAGGAAGCATGCTTCCCGAATTGTCAAATAAAAATATGAACTGATTATCCGGCTGTGAATTTGCAGACGAAACCGCTGTAAGTAAAATGATTAATAGAAGTTTTCTGAAATTGATCATTGATCAGATATGTATATTTAATTTATCGTTTGTAAAAGATTCAAGTATACCCTTTCTCGTTAATATGAAAATCTCATTCCCGGATATCACGGCTGAATTTATAAATTCCGATTCGTTTAACTCATCAGAAGATATGACATATCCTTCCGCTTCCTGAAACCTGTTGAGATTGCTGAATACAATCTTATTGCTTTTTGAGATCACTAAGATATTTCTGCCAATGCTTTCAATTCGGTTCTCATACTCATCTTCAAATTCATAAATCTTCAGACCGGTAGACTTGAATAATTTCCAGCCCTCCATCGTTCCCGTAAAAATATTATCACCGAATCCTCCGATGGAATTGATATAATTACTTTTTATTCCGGTTGTTTTGAAATTACCTGTATTTACCGGGAGATCAGTATAGTAAAGTTCATAATCAATTGTTGTAATATATATCCTGTTACCCGAATAAAAAAGAAAAGAATTTTCATCTGTCTTTAAATTCAGTTCCGTCATTACTCCTGTCCTTTTCTCAATGTCAAATATCAGCAGCTTTGAATCCGTCAGTATAAATGCCGTCTTGCCCGCAATGCATATTCTGTCGCTAATGTATCTGCTGACTTTAAATTCAAAACGAAAGAAGTTCTCCGTGATCTTTTCATTACCATCGTTTTCGGTGTTATTAATATTTAATAAGTTAAGCCCGGCTGTCTGCAGCGAAGGGTCGTAGTCAGTAAACAGTATTAAATTCTTATACCGGTTAAGATTGCTCCAGATAAAAACTCCCTCGCCGGTTTCATGTATCTCCTGTGAGTCGAAATTTTTTTCGTCAGTTTTTCCATAACGGAAAATTTTCCTCAGTGAATTTATGTATACACAATTTGAATAAACCAGTCCGGTCTTTTCAAACACCTGCTCCTTAATATGTGCTTTATGTTCGGTATATCCCGTGAACCTGTCTGTAAAATAAACATGACCGGTGCACGAACTCAGTATTATATATCTGTTATTAAAAAGCACACTGTTAAAAAAATCATCTTTAAGATTTATCCTGAATGACTGACTGAAACCCTTTTCAATACCTTCCGGAAAATTCAGACTGCTCTCATAAAAATTATTCAGACCGCTGCCGCCTTTATAAAAGCAGTCAACTTTTTGCCTAAGTATCTGATCTTCATAAGTTTCTTCAATGTGTTCAATATCAATTTTATTAAGCTCTTCGCTAAGATCAATTACGATCCTTTCTTTCTCCGGAACCTTTTTATCTGAATTAGCTTTTTTGGGTTTTTCCTTTTCATCATCAAAATCTATTATGATCCGCTCAGTCATTCGTGTTGTTAATTATTTTATATGAATTTTCAGAAAGCATAATCTCACCGGATCCTGCTCTTTTTAATCTGTCATTAATAGCAGCTCCCAGTCCCGTGTTTTCGATATCATTGTACAACAGCATGTCAAACCCCGATTCATCAAGCTTTCTAAGATCGGAATAAAGATTGAATGTAATTTCTTTTGTATTCTGATATTTTCCGAAATCAAGTATTCCGGTTTTGAGTCCGGTAATGCTTTCCGCCATTTCAGGTTCATTACATTTATATAAAGGTGTAGCAGGAGCGTAATGTATCTTCAGCATTCCCGGAGAAATTTTTCCGGTTGAGTTTGGATCAAATATGTCATCCTTGATCTTATCATTTAATTTACCTGTCACTTTTTCAATATCTTCTTTTGTTATATATCCGTGTCTTAAAATTCTGATCCCGTTATCTAAAAAACTAATGACGGTGGATTCGATTCCTATTTCACATTTCCCGCCGTCAAGTATGTAATTAATTTTCCCGTCCATTTCTTTTAAAACTTCTTCCGCAGTGGTAGGCGAAATCCTGCCCGACCTGTTTGCCGACGGAGCAGCTATCGGAGTTTCCGCAAGTCTTAACACTTCCCTGAAAATATGATTTGACGAAATTCTCAGTCCTACGCTGTTATTGCCTGCAGTTACAAGATCAGAGATATTGTTTTTTTTCTTAAGAACGAACGTGACCGGTCCCGGAGAAAATTTTTCCGCAAGGTCGTATACTATATCAGGAATTTCGCAGCTGTATTTTTCTATGTCGGCTGCATACCGGATATGAACAATGACCGGATTAAATACCGGCCTGTCTTTCGATTCAAAGATCTTTATAACCGCTTTGTCATTTAATGCATCTGCACCGAGTCCGTAAACGGTTTCAGTCGGCAGACCGGTGATATTTCCTTTGCGGATCTCTTCAGCCGCAGTTTCAATGTCCGTAATAATTTTCGTCATACGCGGTTTCCGGAATACATCGCAGCTTCAAGTCTTGATACTCTTTTACGTAATTCAAACCCTCTGCTGAAAAGCTGAATTATCACAGCGGTGAAAAGTATAAAGACAGATAGGATAACTGTCAGAAAACGGTAGATCATAATGAACATATTCTGCAAAGGTATATAAACTGAGTTCTCAAGCATTTTACTTTCCTCTTTTGAATATTTGCTTTCATCAATTTTATCCGAAGAGAAAAAATTCTTTATTTTTTCTATCTGAAGTTCGATCTGTTTTGATTTGAATATGAGTTCGTCAATTCTGTTATCAAAGGACTGAACATAAGATTTTTTGAAACCTGTCTTTTCAATTGTCTTCTCAGACAACGATTCGAAAACGGGACGGGTAAGCGATCCGCCTAATAATGTGAAGATAAATATTAAAAGGCTAAGGACATAAAAAGCGATATACATATTTTTCATTAGTCAAAATAACCTTTCTCGCAAAAAAAATATATGTGAATATCAGTTATCGGGCAACAAATAATAATTATAGAATTTAGCTTAATTTCCAATTCTATTAAGACTCATATTTATTTATAAGAAAAATTTTTCAGAGAAAACGAAATACAGTTTTGAATATTTATTCTTATTTTATAATTTCATTATATGTACCTGCATTTTCTGTAAGAAGAGAAAATTATATATCGTAATAAGTTTTTAATTTGATTAATTTTACAAAACAAAATTTTTAATCAGTCACCGGAAAATATTTCAGAATTCAATTATTATTGAATCAGATTTGATCAGAATAAATAAAGCTGAACAGGATTGAACAGAGCCGTTAAAGTCATAGTACCGGCGTCCGGAAGCGGAATTAGATTCGGAGGAAAGACCCCGAAGCAGTTTATGAAAATAAACGGTAAAGAAATTCTAACTCATACTGTAAAAAAATTTCATGATGTAAAAGTTATCGATGAAATAATTATTGCAGCAGCTCCGGAAAACTTCATACGGATCTGTTCAATAATAAGGGAAAACAATTTTACAAAAGTAAAAAAAGTTGTCGAAGGCGGGAAACGCAGACAGGACTCGGTTTATAACGCTTTGATAAATCTTGACTGCGGAAAGAAAGACATTATACTGATCCATGATGCAGTAAGACCTCTTGTTTCGGTAAAGCTTGTTTTGGAATTAATAAAAGCCGCCGATAAATTCGGTTGCGCAATTCCCGGCATTACCGTCAGCGATACTTTAAAGAGGGCGGATAAAAATTTATTTGTTAAAGAAACTGTGGACAGAGAAAATATATTAACCGTTCAGACTCCGCAGGCTTTCGGATTTGAAATACTGGAGAAATGTTTTTTGAGATCGTATGAGGATGGATTTACCGGAACTGATGAGTCTTCGATAGTTGAGAAGTATGGATACAAAGTGAAGGTGATACCGGGTGATAAAAAAAATATAAAGATAACGGAGAAGAAAGATATGGAAGAGGTGAAGAAGAATATGAATGGTAATGGTTGTTAACACGTTTTTTCAGCAGAGACGAAAACGGGAATTATATAAAAGTAAAATGAAAAAAGCGGGATCGGTGGTACTGGAAACTTTTGAAAGCGGAATTCTGAAAGGTAATCCTCTCAATGATCCGCATATAAGAGACTTTCCTGTATATCTTCCGCCATCATATTTTTCATCTCCCCAAAAAAGATTTCCGGTTACATTTCTTATCTCCGGTTTTACCGGCAAAGGAATTTCGCATCTTAACTTTTCTTTTCTTTCCGAAAATATTCATCAGCGGCTTGACCGTCTAATCTCTTCCGGAAAAATGAAAGAGATGATCGTAGTAATGCCGGACTGTATTACAAAATACGGCGGCAGTCAGTTTATTAATTCGTCTGCTACAGGAAAGTATGAAGACTACATTATCCGCGAACTCGTTCCGTTCATCGATTCGAAATACCGCACATTACCTGAAAGCAACAGCCGCGCTGTCTGCGGAAAATCCAGCGGCGGTTACGGAGCTGTTATTCTCGCAATGAGAAATCCGGAAGTGTATGGACTGATGTGCTCTACCGCCGGCGATATGGCTTTTGAATACTGTTACATGCCGGACTTTCCTAAAGCGCTGATTGGATTTGAGCAATTCGGAAAAGGCCATAAAGGTGTTGAAAATTTTATAAAGAAAAAACTTAATTTCGATCAGCCCAAACCGAAAAATTTTCACGATATGCTGAACACCATTGGAATGGCAAGCTGTTACTCTCCGAATCCAAAAGCGGTAAGATCAAAAGGTTATAATTTCGATCTGCCGTATGATGTGAATTCCGGTGAAGTGGATTTAAAAGTTTTTAATAAATGGCTCAGTCACGATCCAGTAAGACTTGTAAAAAAATATTCAGGCGCTTTGAAAAAACTTAAGCTGATCTATCTCGATGCCGGGATCAGAGATGAATTCAATCTGCACGTCGGCGCCAGAATTTTTTGTGACAAGCTGAAAAAAAATAATATAGAATATATACACGAAGAATTTAACGACGGACATATGAATATACCTTACAGATTTGACAGAACCTTTGAAGTAATTTCCCGGCACATAAAAAGTTAATTTTAAAAATTATTATATTGCATGGAACCTGTTGTAATCTCTACATGGAAACACGGACTCGCTGCCAATGAAGAAGCGTACAGGATCCTTAAAGACGGAGGTAATTCTCTCGATGCTGTTGAGATGGGTGTAAAGATTTCCGAAGATGACCCCAATGTTTTGAGCGTTGGTTTCGGCGGACTTCCGGACTGTGAAGGAAGCGTTACATTAGACGCAGCTATCATGGACTGGCGCGCAAGGATTGGCTCGGTCATAAGTCTTGAGAATATTAAGAATCCAATAAGTCTTGCTAGACTTATTCTTGAAAATACCGAACACACTATACTTGCAGGCGACGGTGCTTATGATTTTGCATTAAGAAACGGATTCAAACCGGAAAGTCTGCTGACGGAAAATTCCATCAGAAGATTTCATGAGTGGAAAGCATCCGGCGGAAGAAAAGCTGAAGAGATACATACTGATGATTTTCTTACAAAAAAAGAGATCATTGATAGAATTAATGCAGACGGAAATCACGATACCATAGGAATGGTAGCTATTGATAAGGATGGACAAATTTCCGCATCTTGCACAACCAGCGGAATGGCGTGGAAACTCAAAGGTAGAGTAGGTGACAGTCCGGTCATCGGATCGGGACTTTATGTGGACGGAGAGATCGGCGGAGCTGCTTCTACCGGAAGGGGCGAAGAATGCATCAGAGCCTGCGGAAGTTTTTTGATAGTGGAAATGATGAGAAACGGAAAATCTCCGACCGAAGCTTGCCGGCTCGCATGCGAAAGAGTTTATAAACTGAATAAGCTGTCTGATATAAACAGGGATCATATTTATCAGGTCGGATTTGTTGCTTTAAATGTAAAAGGTGAATACGGCGCCTTCAGCGTTAGAGAAGGTTTTCAGTATGCGGTTTATAAAAATGACGACAATTCACTCAATGAAAGTGATTATTTTATAAATGAAAAATTTATTATCGAAGATTTGTGATTAAATTAGTTCAGGAAAAAAATGAAAATATTTTGCAGGATAAATATACAGTAATTAAGAACGGTCTGGTTCTAACGCTGGATAAAAATTCTTCCGCAGGTTACTTTACTGTAATATTGAAAAACGGGAAGATATTTTTAACAGACTTTGAAAATAAATTCAGCGAAAAAGAATTCGTATCGAAAAATCCTGAAGCCGTAATAATTGATGCAAAAGATAAACTTGTAATGCCGGGATTATTTAATTCCGCTTTAAACTCTTCATTCTCTCTCTGCAGCCGCTTTCTTGATAAATGCAGTTATGAAAATTTGAGAACATGGCATTCACTCAGACTTGTTGAAAATTTTATTTCTGATGATTTTAATTCGGGAATTATGTCTGAACTTGTAAATATCAATTATAAAAAAGCTCTGAAAAACGGTGAAGTGTTTATCAGCGAATCGAGCAGCTGTATCTCAAAAAGCGTCTTTGACAGGGTGTTCGCAGGCAATCAAAAAATCAAACAATATTTTGACCTCAAAGCTTATGATCAGAATATTCTTTATTCGGATCGTTCAGACGCCGGTTCAATAAATTCTGTATCAATGGGATTGATACCCGATGAACAGATAAACAACTATTCCCTTTCATCAATTAAAAAATCACTGGCACAGTCCGGCGCAAAGTTTTTTATCGAAGCATCGGTTTCACAAAATGTAATTGAGTCCGCTAAGAAAATTTTCGGGAAACCGTTCATTACTGTGTTGTCAGATATGGATCTTATAAACTCTTCTACAGTCGTTTATAATCCGACTCAGATAAATCAGATTGAGCTGGACATTCTGAAAAAGAAAAACGCCTCTGTACTGATCTCTCCTTCTGACTATCTTAATCTCGCGGGAAGGAAGATAGATATTGATGAGCTGCTTTTTTCCGGTTTGAATATAATTATCGGAACGGGTTACACCGGAAAGAATATTCTCACAGAATTGAAAATATTGTCTAATATAATTCCAAAAAGTTCTCTGCTGTATGAATCGGTAATTAAAATGGCTGTAAAAAATCCTTCATTACTTTTCGGATTATCCAATGTCACCGGATCTGTCGAAAGAAATAAATCTGCAGATCTGATATTATTTTCTGTTGATGATATTCGCAATACTCTTTCAATGCCGGAAATTACCGGTGAAAGCGTAAGTGAATTTATAATTCAGAATCTTACCATAAAGGATATCACCGATGTGCTTTTAAAAGGCGAACAAGTTGTAATGGAAACCAGACTTGCCGGAGTTAATGAACATGAGCTAAAAATAAAATCTATGGCTATTGCGGATAAACTATATAAAGCCGGAATGTACAGCGAATATAAAGAGAAATATCTGATGAGAGAAAGAGTGGATAAAATTTCTCTTGGAGGGAACAGCAGGGAAGAAACGGATAAATTGCTTGTAAAGCCTGAAATATTTGTTGATATGACTGAGACCGGAACATACGAAGGCGAAGGAGAATTTTCAATTATAGGAAAAAAAGAAGAAGAGTTTGAAAAGAAAAGAGAAAATACAGGTGACACAGCTGATGAATCAGTTAACTTTGTGGATATAAAGGAAACCGGCGCAGATATAGATATATTATCTGAGTCTGATAAATTGCAGCAGCAGCCGCAAATTTTAAAGCAGTTCAAAAAATCCGGAGTAAAAGAAAACCTGGAAGTTAAGGAATATTCAGTAGATACGGAAGTTTCAAATATTACCGACATTCCAATAAATATCAGACCTGCAGATATTACCGGCAATATTAAAATTGATGAGATCGAAGAAATTGACAAAGAAATTAATAATGGCTTAGAAGAAAAGTCAACGGATGATCCAAAACCGGCTTTCAAAAAGGGAAAACTAAAATTCGGTTTTGGTGATAAAGATTAATATCAGCGCATAATGATACTTGCCACTCTATTATATATACAAAATGACAAAGGTGAATATCTTCTGATGGAAAGACAGAAAAACCCGAACAAAGGTCTGATCTCTCCGCCGGGTGGAAAAGTGGAAACAGGTTCAGCTGAGTCACCGGTCTTTTGCGCAATAAGGGAAGCAAAGGAAGAATGCAACATCGATTCCGCCAGCAATGACTGGAAACTCGCAGGCATTGTGACTGAGAAGGAATATCCTCATATCGGAAACGTTATGATCTTTCTCATGAAATTTATTCCAAGGATCTTAGATATTCCTGCTGACTGTATTGAAGGAAATTTTTTACTCATTCACCCCGATAATTTCAATAGTCACAACATTCCCGAAACAGATAAAAAATTTATTTGGAGCAGAATATTTGATGATAATCCCGAACCGTTTTTTATATCACTTGACTGCACTGAATTTCCGGAAATAATGGAAATAAATTATTAAATCTGAAATTTTAAAATTACTCATTAGGTTTAACAAACCGTGCAATAAGTATTAAAATTAATTAAAAAAGGAAATATTTTGAAAAATGTTGTTACTGAAGCAGTAACTAAACTTCCGGATACTCAAAATCAAACCGATGTCAGAGAGATACCGATTGATAAAGTAGGCGTAAAAAACCTAAAATATCCGTTTGCAGTCAGAGATAAAGATAATGAACTTCAGCACACAATTGCCACAGTTTCCATGACAGTTGATCTTCCGAAAGAGTTTAAAGGAACACATATGAGCAGGTTTGTCGAAATACTTCAGTGTGAATCGCGTGAGATTCATGTTGATTCAATAGATTTACTTCTTGTAAATATGCAGAACAGACTTAATTCAAATTCATCGCACATTGAAATAGAATTCCCGTATTTCAAATTAAAAAAAGCGCCGGTCACGGGAAAGCCTTCTCTTATTGACTATTCAGTAAAGTTTCATGCTGTCAGATCCGGGAATAAAAAAGATTTCATTCTGACTGTAAAGGTGCCTGTTACGACACTTTGTCCGTGTTCCAAAAACATTTCAAAATACGGCGCTCATAATCAGCGAGGCGAAGTTACAATTTCAGTCAGATTCCGCAATACCGTCTGGATTGAAGAAATCATTGCGGTTGCAGAATCAAGCGCAAGCAGCGAACTGTTTTCACTTCTTAAAAGGGAAGATGAGAGATATGTTACCGAGAAAGCATATGAAAATCCGGTTTTTGTAGAAGATCTGGTTCGTAATGTTGTTTTAAAGCTTAAAAAGATGAAAAATATAATATGGTACAGCGTCGAAGCCGAGAACTTTGAAAGCATTCATAACCATAATGCATACGCGCATATTGAATCCCATAAAAATTTTATGAACGGAATAGACAGTGATCATATTATAAGAAGATACTGAAGGATAGTTAATAGTTAGCAGTTAATAGTTAATAAGTTAAAAGTTATTCGATTTAGTTACGGGTTTCAGGTTAGAAAATTAATTCTTTTAATATAAGTACTAACTACTAACTACTAACTCTTACAGACTATTGTCTTTGTATAAAAAATCAAAATGAGTATATTTTTAAATAATAAAACAGGAGTAATAAAGTTGAAATTAATGAAAAAAACAGTGTTTTTTGTTGCCTTATTGATGATAATTCCTTTAATAACGGGAATGGGTTTTAATGAATCCGGTTCATCAGCGCCGGGTGTCAGCGCTAGCGCAAACAAAAAATCTTTCAGCCCCGGAGAGTCCGGAGTTTTAAATATTTCTTTTAAGACAGGTTCAAAAGTAAAGATCCCGAAAGAACCGGGTGTTACGATGGAGCTTACATCAGGCGGAATAGAAGGTAACGGATTTCAGGATTATTCCGGCGGAGACGGCGAATATATCAGCAACTCAAAAGTAAAATATAATTTCAGAGTTCCGGATAATGCAGTCAGCGGATCTACGATCACAATAACCGGAAAAGTTAAGTTCGGATACTGCACTGTTACAGACGGCGTCTGTAAAATGGCGAATCAAAATTTTACTGCCAAAATAAAAGTAAAATAGTATTTTACTTTAAAATAAATGAGAGGCGCATACTATTTTTTTTCCGATGTTCATCTTGGACTGGAATCCCCGGAAAAAGAAAAGCTGAAAGAAACCAAACTCACTGAATTCCTGCAGAGCATCAGGGAAGATGCGAAAGAGATCTTCATAGTAGGAGATCTTTTTGATTGTTGGATAGAATATAAATACGTAGTGCCGAAAGGTTTTTACCGGTTGTTTACAAAGATCTCCGAACTTACGGAGAGTGGTGTGAAGATAAATTATATAGCGGGAAATCATGATTTTTGGAAAGGCGGATTTTTTAAAGATGAATTCGGAATTGAGATCTGTCATACACACATAGAAACAGAGATAGACGGAAAGAAATTTTTCATACATCACGGTGACGGTTTTGCGCATAATGATACAGGATACAGAATTTTGAAAAAAATTCTGAGGAATAAAATTAGTCAGAGACTTTATTCAATGATACATCCGGATATTGGGATCAGACTTGCAAAAGGAACATCCGAGACTTCGAGAAAGCATACAAGCGTCAAGGACTATTCCGAAAAAGACGGTTTAAAGGACAGGGCATTTGAAATGCTTGAAGCCGGTTTTGATTATGTAATAATGGGACACAGACATAAGCCGAAAATGCTGGAACATGCAAACGGTTATTACATCAATCTCGGCGACTGGATTGATAATTTTTCATACGGAGTTTATAAAGAAGGAAAGTTTGATCTTAAGACATATTACGACACGAATAAGTTATAAATTAATCTGAAATAAAAAATTTGGACAACAATAATTATTCCGAAGAAGAATTAGATAAATACTTTTCGGATAAAAAATACAGACAGAAGAAAGTAAAACGGAAAAACACTTTCAGTGGCTTTCTGTATTCGGCGTTATTAATTTTTATAGGAGTAGTAATTGCCGGATGCGCTTATCTTTTTTATCTTTCTAAAACACTTCCATCACTTGCAGAACTTGAGAATCCTAAACTTGAAGAAGCGACTAAAATATATTCCGTTGACGGTGAACTCATCGACAAATTCTTTCTTAAAAACAGAACTAAGGTTACTCTCGAAAACATGCCTAAGGACATGGTCAACGCTTTGATTGCAATTGAAGACAAGAAGTTTTATGATCACTGGGGAGTCGATATAGACAGAATTTTCAAAGCGTTCATAAAAAATATAATGAGCGGAAGTCTTACAAGGGAGGGAGCTTCCACCATTACTCAGCAGCTTGCGAGAAATCTTTATAAGGATATCGGAACGGAAATTTCATTTAACAGAAAACTCCGCGAAGCTTTGACAGCTGTGCAGATAGAAAGGACTTATACCAAAGAAGAAATTCTTGCTTACTATCTTAATACTGTATATTTTGGAAAAGGAGCATACGGAGTCGAGGCGGCTGCGCAGACTTATTTTAATAAGACTGCCAAAGAACTTACGCTTGACGAATGCGCTTTGCTTGTGGGTGTTTTGAAATCACCTGCGAATTATGATCCCGTTGATAAACCCGAAAATTCCGTTGCAAGAAGAAATCTCGTTTTAAACGAAATGTATTCTGAAGAATTTATTTCAAAGGAAAATCTCGATATAGCCGTTAACGATCCGCTGAAAATTTCTCTCAAAAAAGATTACGCGGTTTTCAATTCGCCTGCACCTCAGTTCACGGAATATGTCAGGCAGTTAATGGAAGGCATAGCCGAGAAACACGGTTACGATCTTTACAGAGACGGTCTGAAAGTATATACTTCACTTGATTCAAGATTTCAAAAACATGCAACTGATGCAGTAGTAAAGCAGCTCAGCACATTTCAAAAATCATTTAACGGATATTGGAACTGGAATTCACCCGGAAGAAAAGAAATTCTTAATGACGCAATTTCAAGAAACATCAGATTTTCAGAAGAATATAAAAAAGCAAAGACAGAAGAAGAAAGAAAAAAAATCGCTGACAGATTAAAAGCCGATAAGAGATTTATTGATTCTGTAAAGATCCTCACATCAACTGTACAGGTTGGATTCGTTGTTATGAATCCGAAGACTGGAGAAATAAAAGCAATGGTAGGTTCAAATCCCACTTCCAACTTTAAATACGGTCTTAATCACGTAACTCAGATCAAGCGTCAGCCCGGATCTTCATTTAAACCATTTGTATATGCTGAAGCGATCATAAAAGGATATTCCCCGGGATATAAGATCTCAAACGCACCGCTTGTAGTAAACACCGGCGGAACAACCTGGTCGCCTAAAGGCGGCGGAACCGGCGGAAGCATATCGCTTCGTGACGCGCTTGCTAAATCAGTTAACGTAATTGCAGCAAGGACTTCAATGGAAATTGCACCGATCGAAGATGTAATAAAACTCGCTCACAACATGGGAATAAATTCCGAACTGCCGAATGTGATATCACTTTCACTAGGAGCGGGAGAAGTTACTCCTCTCGAGATAACAAACGCTTTTGGAACATTTGCAAATGAAGGTATTTGGGTAGAGCCAATCGCAATTCTCAAAATAGAAGACAGAAACGGAAAAGTAATAGAAGAATTTCATCCGCAGACAAGGGAAGCTATGAGTGAAGAATCAGCTTACATTATGAGCGATATGATGCAGGGAGTAATAGACTACGGAACGGCTACAAGTGTGAGACAATTTTTTCAGAGACCGGCGGCGGGAAAGACCGGAACTTCTCAGAGCTATACAGATGCATGGTTTATCGGATTCACTCCGCAGTTCGTTGCAGGTGTATGGTTAGGATTTGATGATGCGAGAGTTAAGTTCGGAGGCTCATACGGACAGGGCGGTACGGCAGCAGCACCGATATGGGGAAGATTTATGGGCAAGCTTTATTCCGATGATCAGTTCGATTTTCCTATCGCATATTTCCTTATGCCTGAGACTATAGAGGAAGCGGCGGTTTGCACAGTTACGGGAATGAGAAGTAACGGATCGTGTCCGACTGTTACCGATCTTTCAATAAAGAAAAACAATTCTAAAAAATGTAACATATATCATTACAGCGCGCCTGAAGAAACTACTGGAGAAACAGCGGATCCGCCTGCAGGCAGCGTCGGCTTTTAAAAATTATTTAAATAAAATTAATCAGAAAGGAAAACCCAATTTGTCAGACTCGTTACAAAGGACTCTTTGCATCATTAAGCCCGATGCAGTAAAGAAAAAAGTTCAGGGCGGTATAATCCAGAAAATACTCGATGCAGGATTTAATATTCGCGGAATGAAAATGATCAGACTGGATGAATCCGCTGCTCAGAAATTTTATGAAGTTCATAAAGAAAGACCTTTCTACGGTGAGCTTGTTTCATTCATGATCTCAGGACCAGTAGTGGTAATTGCTCTTGAAAAAGAAAATGCAGTGGCGGATTACAGAAAACTAATTGGCGCTACCGATCCGGCTGAAGCAGAAGAAGGAACCATCAGAAAGATTTTCGCAGATTCAAAATCTGAAAATGCAGTTCATGGTTCTGATTCGGAAGAAAACGGTAAGATTGAAACCGGATTCTTTTTTACCGATAAAGAACTTGTCTAAAAAATAAATCACTACTTATTTAATAATAAAAACAAAAGCATGAAACAAAAAATCAAAATTACAAATTATTTCCTTCTGCTTTTTTTATTCTCTTCAGTATTTTTTTCATTTAGAAATTACGGGGACAATAAAGGTTCAAACAATTATTTCAAACTTGATCCAACTCTGACAGCAATAGATTATTTCCCAAACACTGTAATATTCAAGCTGAAAGAATCAAACAGAAATTCATCAGGTATTGCAAATATCGACAATATTAAAATCAATAATACGCTAGAAAGACTAGGCTCTGCCGGCGTTACAAAAATGTTTGCTGATGCTGTAAAGCCGCTGAATGAAGTAACTGCTTCAGGGGAGAAATATTCAGATCTTTCGCTGATCTATATTTTTAATTTCAGTAACGGCATAAGTCTAGAGGATGCAGTAAACGAAATATACAATACCGGCGAAGTGGAATATGCTCAGCCAAAATATATTCAGCAGGTATATGCAACTGAATTTACACCCAACGATCCGTCGCTTGGTCAGCAGTATTATATTAACCGGATCAGCGCGCCGGCTGCATGGGACATTCAGCGCGGAGATACAAATGTCGTGATCGGAATCGTAGATTCCGGAATAGACTGGGACCATCCTGATCTTGCCGCAAATGTAAAAAATAATTATGCTGATCCGATAAACGGAATTGATGATAACGGTGATGGATTTGTTGATAATTACAGAGGATGGGATTTTGCAGGCGCTGATTATAGTAATGTAGTCGGTGATAATGATCCGATGATCATGGGCGGAAATAATAATCACGGGTCGCACGTTTCAGGAGATGCTTCAGCTGTTACAAATAACGGAATCGGTGTCGCGGGTCCGGGATTCAATTGTAAATTAATGGGTATCAAAACTTCAGCTGATAACGATACAAGAGGTCCGGGAGGAACAGGTCTTATTATAGCAGGATACGAAGGAATTAAATTCGCTGCAGACATGGGCTGCGCTGTTATTAACTGCTCATGGGGCGGCGGCGGCGGCGGACAATTCGAACAGGATGTAATTACTTACGCTACCATTAATAAAAATTCACTTGTAGTATGCGCTGCAGGTAATAACTCATCAAGCGCAACTTTCTATCCGGCAGGTTATAAATATGTTCTGAATATTGCATCGACAAATTCAAGTGACGTTAGATCATCATTTTCCAATCATGGTGTATCAATAGACGCATGCGCTCCGGGATCCAGTATTTACAGTACTGTTTATAATAATTCTTATGCAATTTTTGACGGAACATCTATGGCTTCTCCTATAGCTGCAGGTGTAGCAGGAATTGTCAAATCACAGTTTCCGACTTATACAGCTTTACAGGTCGGAGAAAAAGTCAGAGTGACAAGCGATAATATAAACGCTCAGAATCCGTCTTACATTGACAGACTCGGAAAAGGCAGAGTAAATATGCACAGAGCCCTTACAGTAAATTCACCGGCTGTGAGATTAAATTCTTTTACCGTAACGGACGGAAACAATAATGTGCCGCAGCCGAATGATACAATGAGCATTACCGGAAATTTTGTAAATTATCTTGATGCGACCTCAAACGTCACTGCGGAGATCACAACGTCAAATGTTAATGTTACTATGTTATCAGGTAACTCGACACTCGGTGCGATCCAGACATTAAACAATGTAAATAACGGATCAAACCCCTACAGAGTAAGGATTAATTCAAACGCTGCAGCTAACAGTAAGATTGATTTTAAAATAATTTATACTGACGGCGCTTATACTGACTTTGAATATTTTACAGTAGTGGTGAACCCGAGTTATTTTAATATGAACCTGAATAAAATCACTACAACGATTAACAGCCGCGGTAATTTCGGATTCAATGATTATTCAAGTAACACACAGGGTGACGGATTTAAATTTGATAACGGAAGCAATCTTTTATTTGAAGGCGGACTTATCTGCGCAGTATCTTCTACAAAAGTTTCTGACTGTGTAAGATCAGGAGATCAGGCTGTTCAGAGTCAGGATTATACAAGCGTAATTCCTTTTCAGATTACCGAGCCGGGTATCATTTCAAATCAGGACGGAAACGCAAAGTACAATGACGATGCGGCAGGCGTGAATAAGCTCGGCATCGAAGTTACATTCAGCAGTTATTCCTTTATCGCTGCCGCTGATGAAGATTATGTCATAATGAAATACAAAATAAAGAATACAACCGCAGCGCCAATAACTAATTTTTACGCAGGACTTTTTGCAGACTGGGATATCGGTGCGAGCGGAGCTCTTAACCGCGCAAGCTGGGATGCAGCTAATCAGCTCGGTTATGTATGGAGAACGGATAACAATCCGGGCACATACGTCGGCATCGCCTTACTCTCGGCGAATAATCCGGGATACTGGGCGATTGATAATGAACAGAATATTGCAGGCAATCCATGGAATATATATGACGGATTTACAGATGCGGAAAAATTTCAGTCAATGTCTTCAGGCATCGGCAGACCGGATGCGGGCGGTACAAACGGAAGAGACGTTGCTAATGTAGTGGGCAGCGGTCCGTATACCATCGGGGCAAATTCAGAGATTACAGTTACATACGCTCTCGTTGCCGGAACAAATCTTGCTGATCTTCAGGCAAACACCGTTGCTGCAAAACTTAAATTCAATACAGCGCTCGGCATTACTAATTATAGCTCTGTAACTCCTGAGAGATACTCGCTGTCTCAGAATTTTCCTAATCCTTTCAATCCCGCTACAAAGATCAGTTTCGGATTGGCAAGATCAGGATATACAAGTCTGAAAATCTATGACGCTCTCGGAAAAGAAGTCTCAAACTTAGTGAATACAGTATTACAGTCAGGAACTTATGAAGTGGACTTCAACGCCGCTTCATTAAACAGCGGAGTTTATTTTTATAAACTGCAGACTGACGGATTTACGGAGACTAAGAAAATGCTTCTCGTAAAATAAAAAGCTTTGTAAAAGCATAGTAAGTTTAGTTTATTAAACTGCCGGTTAAGAAATTGACCGGCAGTTTTTTTATTAATATAGAAAAGAGGGCAAGACGTATTAAGCGAACCCGGCAAGGTAATACTTAAAAATAAATTTATTAAAATAGATTTTGCCTTTCCCTCTTTGTTTTAAATTAATACTCCAACAACTATAGAATATGAAATTCTGAAATCAGGAAATATTTTAATTTGAGTATATAACATCAATGGTGTTAAGATTAATACATTGGTTAACGGGAAACAGGAGAAAGGAATTTATGAAGTTGAATTCAACTTTGCTAGATTTACAAGCGGAATTTACTTTTATAGTTTTTACGTTGATGGAGAAATGAGAATTACGAAAAAATTAATCTTGCTAAAATAAAAGGAAGGTTTATAAATCAGTTCAAAAAACTGGTTCGGTTAAAGCCGAAGTTGTTTTAATGCAAAAGTTTTTTAAATAAAAAGAGTGGGCAGACGCTCTCTGTAATTTAGCTACCAGGCAGATTATCAAAGATTAATCTTCTGATAGACGAGGATTAGTAAAACCGTATTTTTAATTATAAAACACTTGCTATTAGAAATAAGATACTGTAACTAACTTAAAAGGAGTACCAAAATCTTAATCCCCCCAAAAGAATTTATCCCAAAAACATAAATTTCCAATTGATCTTATGAAAAAAATAATATTTATACTGCTACTGATATTTGCACAAAAAATTTCTGCTCAGGTGACGCAGGAATGGGTAGCGACTTACAACGGGACTGGGACAGGATCATTTTACGCAGTTAAAAATGCAATAGATCCTTTTGGAAATCTGATAATAGCCGGACGATCTGGATCGGATTTCATTACTTTAAAATATAACAATTCAGGAAATCTATTATGGGTAAGAACATATGACGGAGGTTATAACAATGATGATCAAACAAGAGATATGGTTCTGGATGACTCCGGAAATATTTATGTCACTGGGTTCAGTTATGAAGGAACTTCCAATGGGGGAGTAACTGGTTGACAATTAAATATAACCCTTATGGTGAAATGATCTGGAAACAAAGTTTGGACTGGACTGGGCACAGAGGAGATGATCCAAATTTCATTGCTGTTGATGAAAATCATAATGTATATGTAACCGGTTATGGATATGTTGGACCGCCCCCGCTTCTGAAAGAAGATTTGGTTATAGCAAAGTACAATATCAATGGAGAATTACAATGGGCTAACTCTTATTCTAATTCAACACCACAAAGTTCTGTCGGTTACTCTATTTCAATAAATGACTCAAATAATATATATGTTTCTGGTTATTCTGGTGATAGTATAATAATTATTAAGTATAGTTCTTCTGGATTCATTGAGTGGCTCGAAAATTATTATTGTATTAGTATTAATCTTGTTGTACCTCTATTTTCAAAGACAGACCATCAAAGTAATGTAATTATAAATGGATACTACGAATTGGCAGGTCAATCAAATTTTGTAACATTGAAATATGATGAAAAAGGAAATTTATTGTGGGATAGAATTTTTGACAGTCCTATCGGTACTCTAGATATTGCCAATGCAATCAATATGGATGATAGTTCTAACATATTTATTGCTGGAAGAACTTTTACAAAGTTCTATAATGACGTTTTTGTTTTAAAATATGCTTCGAATGGAGACACACTTTGGTCAAGAACTTATGACCACGGTTTTAGTCAGAATGATGAAGCAAAATCGATTGCTTGCGATGCTTTAGGAAATGTTTATGTGACCGGTAATACACAATCACCTATTACTTCAAATGATTTTCTTACTATAAAGTATGACAAAAATGGAAATTTAATTTGGAAAAAGACATATAGTACAACTACCAATCCGCCAGGACAGGACTTTGGAATTTCAATAAACTTAGATAGAAACAGTAATGTATTTGTTTCCGGTAGCTGTTATTTACAAAACGGTCGTTATGGAATTACTTCTATAAAGTATTCACAAATAACAAATGCTCAGAATATTAGTAATTCCGTTATGGGATATAAACTAAATAACTTTCCAAATCCTTTTAATCCTATTACAAAGATTGAATATGAGATGCCTGAAGATGCTTTTCTTAGTATAAATATTGTTGATTCTAAGGGAAAATTAATTTTAGCAGTTCTGAATGAATACAAAAAATCGGGAAAATATTCGATTGATTTTGTAGCTAAAAACCTAGCCAGCGGTGTTTATTATTGTGTTATGGAAGCAAACAAACTATTTATAAAATCAAAAAAATTAATTTTACTAAAATAAAAAGGAGGGTTTATGAATCAGTTTAAGAAGCTGGTTCGGTTAAAGCCGAAGTTAGTTTAATGTAAAAGTTTTTTGAATAAAAAGAGTGGGCAGACGCTCTCTGTAATTTAGCTACCAGGCAGATTATCAAAGATTAATCTTCTGATAGACGAGGATTAGTAAAACCGTATTTTTAATTATAAAACACTTGCTATTAGAAATAAGATACTGTAACTAACTTAAAAGGAGTACCAAAATCTTAATCCCCCCAAAAGAATTTATCCCAAAAATATAAATTTCCAATTGATCTTATGAAAAAAATAATATTTATACTGCTACTGATATTTGCACAAAAAATTTCTGCTCAGGTGACGCAGGAATGGGTAGCGACTTACAACGGGACTGGGACAGGATCATTTTACGCAGTTAAAAATGCTATAGATAATTTGGGAAATTTAATAGTTGCAGGTGTAAGTGAAGTTATGTCAACAGATTATCTTATTTTAAAATACAATTCATCAGGAATTCTGATCTGGTCAAGAACATATAACGGCACAGAGAATGGCACAGACAGACTGAAAGATATGGTTCTGGATGATTCAGGAAATGTATATGTGACCGGATCAAGCAATGAAGGTATATCTAACGGCTACACTAACTGGTTAACAATCAAGTATAATCCAGCCGGAGAAATGAAATGGAAAAAAAGTCTTGACTGGACATTACATAAAGAGGATGTACCTTTTTGTATTACGCTTGATAAAGACAGAAATATACTTGTAGCCGGCTACGGTTGGTCACCGCCTTCAAACCTGCAGAATTTTGATATGGTTGTAGCAAAGTACAGCAATAATGGTGAAGAGCTTTGGACAAGGTCATTTGATTCTCCGCCGTTTCATTCTGACTGGGGATATTCAGTTGTAACAGATGATTCTTGCGGAGTCTATCTTTCGGGATATTCTTTTCCATCGAAAATTGCAACAGTGAAATACAATACAGAAGGTAAACAAATTTGGGTGAGAGAATATCCGAGAAATAGCAGTGAATATGCGATTCCGTTATATTCAAAAATTGACGGACAAAACAATATAATAGTAAACGGATATTATCAATTAGCCGGACAGTCAAATTTTGTAACACTGAAATATGAAAGAAACGGAAACCTGTTGTGGGACAGGGTTTTTGATAGTCCTGTAGGGAACAATGATTATGTTAACGAAATTCTTTTAGATGATAATTTAAATATTTATCTTGTTGGAAGAACTTTTACAAATTTTTACAATGATATATTATTAATTAAATATTCGTCATGTGGAGATACAATTCTTTTAAAAACTTATGATAATGGTATTTCAGAAAATGATGTGGGAAATTCAATTGCGATTGATACAAAAGGAAATATATATGTTACCGGCAATACTTTCTCTTCAAGCGGAAATGATTTCTTAACTATTAAGTTTGATTCTGCTGGTACAGTAAACTGGGTAAAAACATATAATTATCCACTTGTATATCCAAACTCAGATATATCAAGATATATAAGTATAGATAAACATTCAAACATTATGGTTTCAGGGCAAAGTTATTTTTCCGATAATAGCTTGGGAATTGTTAATATAAAATATTCCCAGCTTACAAATTTAGAATTAAAAAGTACTTCTAAAAATCAAAACTTTAATTTTTATATTTTCCCAAATCCGTTCAACCCGAATACTACTATAAATTACGAATTAAATAGTTCCGGCAATGTTAATATTTCAGTTTATGATATTACAGGAAAAATAATATCAGAAATTGTTAATCAGGAACAGGGGCCCGGGAAATATGAAGTTGTCTTTTCATCTATTGCTGAAGGAAAAAATTTAAACAGTGGTATTTATTTCTGCAGGTTAACAATAAACAATAGATATTCTGAAACCATCAAATTACTATTATTAAAGTAAGAATATGAAATTTATCAGAGCTCCATAATTTAAACTATAATATAAACAAGGGCAGACTTTCCTTGTTTAAAGCCGGCAAGCTTATTCAAAGATCAATTTTAATAAAATTAAAATTGTGTCTGTCCCTTTGTATTTATAGAAATTGAAATTAATTCCAAAATAACATTTTTAAGGAGTTGTTAAAATAATTGTTTATAATTCTATAGGTCAGAAACTCAGTGAAATAGTGAATGAGTATAAAAGCGCGGGAGCATATGCAGCAGAGTTCAACGGCAATAACTTATCAAGCGGAATATATTTCTACACGCTTGAATCGAACGGTAATTTCTTAACAAGGAAAATGCTGCTCGTAAAATAAAAGCTTTGTAAAAGCAGAGTAAGTTTAGTTAGATAAACTGCCGGTTAAGAAATTGACCGGCAGTTTTTTTTCTAAAAGTAGGTCGGAGATGTAAAAACAACGGGCAATGAATTGAAAGTTTAAAAGTTAAAAACGTAATGCATTAATTATACCGTCCATCCTATTTTTAAGGCTTCCTCTCCCACGGCTGCGTAACTCCGATTTTAAACTCATCCGCTCCCGCATCCACCGCTTCAGCCGCGCCTTCACTGATCTCTTCATCCGTCAGCCATCTCGAATTTCCGTTTTCAATTTTAAATCCGAGTATGATCTTTTTATAATTTACATATCTGAAGTTTGAGAACTCCGCGTCAATGTCACGGGAAATGTTCTCAGGATCATAGTAAGCGCTGCCGAGTATGTGAAAATAATCAGAACTGATCTTCTGTGAATTTAATATCTCTCCTATTATTATATTCGAATTCTCAGCATAAGAATGGATCCAGCTGACAGTAGTTTTTACCGGTCCTTTGGAAATGACGGCTGAATTTATTTTCTCAGCTAAAAGATCTGTGTCCGAGTAGTCGAGTATTAAGGGATTTAATCTGTGAGTAAAATCCGAAGCTGCGGATATTTTTTTAAAAGATGATCCGTGTCTTGCGATGACGGAAACAGTTTCATACTTCGAAAGGAATTTTATTACTGCGCCGCTCAGCATTCCCGTTCCGCCCGTGATAAGAATGTGAGACATGAATTAATTTATTACAATGTGAAATTAAGCAACCCGATCCCAATCCATAAACACCTCGATCCCAATCTCCCGATTGGGATCGCTGACAAACTAAAGCTACTAAAGATATTCCATCAGATCTTCTTCACTCGTGATAAGTACATCGCGCGCATTCGATCCGTTCTTAGGTCCGACAATGCCTGCTTCTTCAAGCTGATCCACTATCCTTGCAGCTCTCGCATATCCCAGCTTAAGTCTTCTCTGTAATGTGGAAGCCGAACACTGCTGTAGTTTAAAAATTAATTTCGCGGCTTCTCCGAAGAGTTCATCTCTGTCCTCTTCACTGCCGTAAGCGATGGTCTTTCTTTCTATGATAGAAGGCAGAAGATATGGTTTTGAAAATCCTACCTGCGCTTCGATGAATTCTGCAACCTTCTCACACTCTTCAGTAGTGATATATGCATTCTGAATCCTGATAGGTTTGGATGAAGCGGATGAAAGGTAAAGCATATCACCGTTTCTCAGAAGCTGATCAGCTCCGCCCATATCTAAAATAGTTCTTGAGTCTATCTTCGATGCGACCTGATAAGCGATCCTTACAGGGAAGTTTGCTTTGATCACGCCAGTGATGACATCTACCGACGGTCTCTGAGTCGCAACTATTAAATGAATTCCTACAGCTCTCGCCATCTGAGCGATCCGCGCTATCGGTTCTTCTATCTCCCTTTTTGCCGTTATCATAAGATCCGCAAGTTCGTCAATGATCACAACTATATAAGGCATTTTCTTATGGCGTATCACATCATTGTCTTTCAGATTTCCCTGTTTATATTTCTCATTATACGCTTCGATATTTCTTACTCCCGCGTTTGCAAGTTTGTCATATCTGTTCTCCATTTCACTCTCTACGCTTTTCAAAACCGATACGGCATTTGAAGGACTGGTTACAATGCTTTCGTTTATGTCTCCGGATGTTGCAAGGAAATGTCTTTTGAGTTTTGAATAAAGACTAAGTTCAATTTTCTTCGGATCTATCATTACAAATTTAAGATCGGACGGATGCAGCTTATAAAGGAGACTTGCGATTATAGTATTTATACCGACGCTTTTTCCGGAACCTGTCGCTCCCGCTATCAGCAGATGCGGCATCTTTGCAAGATCGTCTATGAATACTTCACCGTCAATCGTCTTCCCGAATGCTACAGGTAAGTGTTTGTTGCTGTCATGAAATTTCTGCGAAGTGAATAAACTCCTTATCCTCACAAGCTGCGCTTTCTTATTCGGTATCTCAACGCCTACCGTTCCTTTACCGGGAATAGGAATTATCATACGAATTCCTTTCGCCTTCATCGCAAGCGCAATGTCATCCTGAAGCGATTCGATCTTTGAAAGTTTTACATCGGCAGCCGGCACAAGTTCATACAGCGTTACCACAGGACCGGGCGTTGCGAATACTTTTTCAACTTCTATTCCGAACTTCAGCAGTTTCGCCTGCAGCAGTCTTCCGTTTTCAGTCAGCTCTTCATTCGGTATAACATCAAACTCTTCCTTAGTCGGCTCCTGTAAAATTTCGATCACAGGATATTTATAATTCTCAAGTTTCTCTTCTTTGAAATCTTCTTCCTTCTTGCTTTGAAGACTTTCCACTTCATTTGAATTCGCGGGATTCACATCAAGTTCATCAGCGCTGGATTTTAATACAGGCGCAGCCACCAGCACAGGTTCTGCGGCTTCCGGTTTCAGCTTTCTTGTTTTGATAACGATCTGCGAAGGATCATCCTGTTTCGGTCGGTTGATCTCCGTTTCTTTTATAAGCCCGATCTCTCCTGCCGCTTTGATCTCTTCTTTCTTTAAATATTTATTCTTAAGAATTCTCTCTCTCTCTTTCTTTAACGCTTCTTCCAGCTCGCTGTCTTCCGCGGGAACGTCTTCCGGAATTCCCGCTTTATTCTTAATTTCTTTCTGCGTTACCTGCTCGACTTTTTCCTTTTTAAATTTTTCTATCACGCCTTCAAAGAATAATTTAAATCTCACCATTGTCTTAATGATATTTCCGTCAATCAGAAGGAATGACAGAAGAATTATCGAGACAGCAAAAAATACCGTTGCGCCTACGCTTCCCAGCGTGTGATAAAATATTGATGCGAAATAATCTCCGGTAGTTCCGCTAAGCTTTGGTGAAAAAAACTCCGGTCCGGAAAATATTCTGAGCAATGCAAACATAGATGCCGTCATCATCATTAGTAACGATGCGTAAATGCTGAACTGCACGGTTCTGCTTAAGGATTTTTTTGATATGAGAGTTACGCCGAATGCAATGAATATTACTGAAATTATCAGAGAGAAATAACCGAAGAAATAATTTACAAGAAAATCAGAAAGGTATGCGCCGGCAATTCCGAGCCAGTTGTAAGTGACAAACGCAGTTGAATAGGATTCTTTTTTGAATATGCTTAAAAAGCTGAGACGCTCGAGAGTCGCCTGGTCTTTATCGGAATATGAAAGTATTGACAGGCATATCATAATTCCGAATATTGAAATAAGAAAACCTAAAAGCTGTTTTTTAAAATCTTCGGAAATAGTGATATCTTCTTTTGAAGATCCGGCTGTCCCCTTTTTGGTTCCGGCTGTCTTCTTAGGTAAGCGGGATGTTTTGCTTTGCTTCATTTCTAAAAATTAAATTAGAAAATTTTACTCGCCTATTTTTCTTTGACTTCCTCTTTCTTCGGACCTATGTTTACGCGTTTCATCTTAGACTTCTGACTGGTTTCGCCTTCGAACATTTCCTTGAACTTCACCACTCCGTTTCTGAATAACGGAATAAACGGATATGAATCGATCTTTGATGCAATTTCAAGATCAGCGCCGAAGCCAATTGAAGTGAGATACTTCCCGTGTTCAGACATATTGAACATTCTCAGTATCTTTTCCTCAGAAGGTACATTCAGCAGCATTGCAAGATCATTGCACAGATTTAACGCAGCGATCTCTGAATCTTTCATTTCAAGATTCCTTCCTTCGCTGAGTTTGCTGAGTATCATTCCCGCGCACACTGCATCTTCAAGACAAAAGTCGTTCAGCTTGCCTGCGCATATAATTGTAAAATCCTCGTCTATCGAATTAACATAATCCACAACTGCGGATATATTCAGGAAACTCGCAAGCACACAGTTCTTTGCAAACTTTGATTTGATAATGGCAAGCGTTCCGTTTGTCGTGCTGAAAATAAGCGAATTATCTTTTATAACTTCAGGTGTATATTCAGCCGGTGAATTACCGAGCTTGAATCCGTCCACGACTTTTCCGTTTCTCTCTCCGCACAGCATTGAATTTTTCGAACCCTTTGCAACCCTCACTGCAGTTGCAATGCTTTCTGTCGGTACTATCTCTTTTGCTCCGTTTGCCAGCGCTATGGTCATAGTAGTGGTTGCGCGCAGCACGTCCAGTATTATTACGTTCCTGTCTTTCAGAATAAGATCATCCTGAATGAACGACTGCGTTAATAGAATATTTATACTTTTCATTTTACTGTTTTGTAACCCTTTCGGTGTAACGCTTTAATTAATTTTATCCGGTCTAAACATTTTTCATTGCAAGAACGGTGTCTTAGTAATGGTTGCTTTGATTCTTTTATCTCTTACTGAAATTTCTACCGGTGTTCCGGTTTTGTTAAATCCTTTTTTAATGTAAGCCATGCCGATATTTTTATTAAGCATCGGCGAGAGACTTCCGCTTGTTACGATCCCGATCTTTTCATCTCCGGAAAATACTTCCTGTCCGTGTCTTGCCGGCATTCTGTCTTCCACTATGAATCCCACTAATTTCTTTTCGGGATTTTCCTTTGCATGTAATATCGCTTCCTTTCCGTTGAAATCTCCTTTGTCGGTTTTAGTGATCCATCCGAGTCCCGCTTCTATCGTATTATTCGTCTCATCCATATCATTGCCGTAAAGTCTGAATGCGTATTCAAGTCTGAGCGTATCTCTCGCACCAAGACCTGCAGGTTTGATGTTGAATTCCTTTCCCGCTTCCATTATCGCATTCCACAGGGCTTCGGATTTTTCAATGTCTGATGATGAATATATTTCAAAGCAAATTTTCTCACCGGTATAACCTGTGTGTGAGATCACTGCATCCTGTCCGGCTATTTTGCCTTCGGCGAATTTGTAATAATCCATTTGGGAAAGATCAATGTCTGTAAGCTTCTGAAGTATGTTCATCGAATTTTTTCCCTGAACCGCGAGCAGTGAAGTTTCATCGGAAATGTTTTTTAAAGTAACATCGCCTGAAAGATTTTCTTCCATCCATTTTATATCCTTATCAATATTCGAAGCGTTTATCACAAGCATGTAATGATCACCGAAATTGTAAACTAACAAGTCATCCACTATGCCGCCGTCTTTCAGACACATTGCCGAATACTGCACATCGCCTTTCTCAAGTTTCGAAACATCATTGGTCGTGATCCTCTGAACAAAATCAAACGCATCTTTTCCTCTCACTTCGACTTCACCCATATGCGACACGTCAAATATTCCCGCTGATTCGCGGACTGCTTTATGTTCGGCGATAATGCCTTCATACTGCACGGGCATTTCAAACCCCGCAAATTCCACTAACTTACCGCCGAGACTTTTATGAATATTATAAAAAGCTGTTTTCTTCAAGTAATGTTTTTAAAATTTTTCTTAATTCTTCTGCAGCTTATCCCAGTCGCTCAGAAATTTTTCAAGTCCTATATCAGTCAGCGGATGTTTTGCAAGCTGCTCTATCACTTTAAAAGGCATCGTCGTAATTTCAGCGCCGAGCAGACAGCTTTCGACAAAATGTATCGGATGTCTTACGGATGCAACGAGAACCTGTGTCTGATAATTATAATTTCCGTAGATCTGAACTATCTGACCGATGAGTTCCATTCCGTTTTGAGAAATGTCATCAAGTCTTCCGACGAACGGGCTGATAATATAAGCTCCGGCTTTTGCGGCGAGCACCGCCTGAGATGCTGAGAAACAAAGGGTTACATTGGTTCTGATATTTTCTTCGCTGAAAACCTTAACGGCTTTCAGACCTTCTTTTATCAATGGCACTTTTACGACAATGTTCTTATGAATTTTCGCAAGCTCTCTTCCTTCTTTCAGCATGTCATCGCAGTTTGTCGAAACCACTTCAGCGCTGATATCACCGTCCACCATTGCGCAGATCTTTTCGAGCATCGATCTGAAATCCTTATGACCTTCCTTTGAAACAAGTGACGGATTAGTAGTAACGCCGTCGAGAATCCCCATAGCGGCTGCTTCGCGGATCTCATCAAGATTAGCCGTGTCAATAAATATTTTCATACTTTTTTATAAATTGGATAAATTGTATTAAATGGATAAATTTTTTTTCAGTTAAAATTCTTACAGGTTTACTTTATGAAACGTATGTTAAGTGCAGTAAAATAGTTATTATAATGTATTATAAAAAGTGAGATTATTTTGGAGATGGGCAATATTCAGTAAAATAATTATCAGGTTGTGTTCGATGTAAAGAATTAAAGTCTAAGCATCAGTAAATATTTTTGAATTTAAGTTTGAATCGAAATGTATTTAAATATTTTAAACCAAAGTTTTAAAAAATATTACAGTCATGGGAAATATAACATTAGCAATTGCTGCGATGTTTTTCATTGTGATGTTTTTCTCTCCCTTATATTCACATGACAATTTCCGCAAATATTTTATCAAAACTTCAATCGGAACAAGAGAGTTACAAACACAAAAGCAGGGCGCAGAATTTCCCAACGATTAAGAACATTTAAAACTTTGAAGGAATTGAAAATTTCACGAAAATAAAGAAAAGTTCTATTATTCCCGACATAGCTATGGAATAAAAATGAAATTTGGAAAATGTTTGTCAATACTTTTAACAAACAATTACTCTTTATCACAGGAAGATAAATACCCTTTTAAGGTGGAAAGGGGGGCAAGATGGGGAAAAAAAGCTTGAAATTTTTTTCTACCCCCCCCCCCCCTCCCCTTTTTTCCCTTCCCCCCTTCCCCCTCTCCCTCCCCCCCTTTTTTCCTTCCCTTCCCCCATCTCCCCCTTTTTTTTTTTCCCCCCCCCCCCCCCCCCGCCCTTCCCTTCCTTGTTCTTTTTCCCCTCCCCCTCGCCGGGGGCCCCCCCCCCCTTCCCCCCCCCCCCCCCCCCCCCCCTTCCTTTTCCTCTGGAGGCCCGCGTATCCCCCTTTTCCCCTTTTTTTTTTTGCCTCCCCCCGCGCCCCCCCCAACCCCCCCCCCCTCCTCTCCTTTTTTTTTTCCCCCTTTTCCCTCCCTCCCCCCCCCCCCTCCCCCCCCCCCCCCCCCCCCCCCCCCCCCCCTTTTTTCTCTCTTTTTTTTTTTTTTTTCCCCCCCCCCCCCCTCCCCCCTCCCCTTTTCTCTCTTTTTTTTTTTTTTTTTTTCTCTTTCTCCTTTCTTCTTTTTCCCCTTTTTTCTTTTTTTCTTCCCCCCCCCCTTCTCCCCCCCCCCTTTTTTTTTTTTTCCCCCCCCCCCCCCCCCCCCCCCCCCCCCCCTTTTTTTTCCCCCCTGGCGCCCTTTTTTTTAGAAAATTTTGCATCTTAATAGATGACGATGATTTATGCATGTGTGAGATATTGATAAGATAAAATCGCCTTTAGATAAAATTTTATAAAAAATAAACTCAACGGAACATTGCGTAAAGCAGCTACACGCAGTCTGGATTAATGCATAAATGAAGATTTTATTACGCATATTTAATTGTTAGCGGTCAGCTTATACAACATACAACAGAAATAACGGATGACATTTTTATATACAGCAAGAGGGACATACGATAAGAATTATGACGAAGACGGAATGTCTTGGGACAAGTATATTGAATGGTCTAAATTGACACATTTGACAGAACTTGTTTCGCTTGACGGAATGCTCAATGAAATTTTAGTTGAGCCAGACTATGACAATGAAGACGATTGGGATTGTATTCACGTTGTTGAACAATATCAAACAGGCTTTTTCACGACACTTGATTTTGTTTTAAAAAGATTGAAACCAAAAGAAAAGTTTAATCTGTTGACAATTGTGTTTGAGCCAGACCGAGACTGTAAGGACATAAATATTGACGGATATGAATTTCTCGGTTACGACTTATTAGACCAGGACTTCAGCATCAGTGCTTTGACAAATTGCGGTGGTTTTGACGAAACATTTATACCGACAGACCTAAACGACAAGGGACTTATTGACGACTTCACAAAAGCGTATGACATAAAAAAACGACTTTTAGAGAACAATCCCGAAGAGCATCACGCAGATACAAACGTAATTGCTATTTGGCGACACAAAACAATTGGACGATGACGCAATTGACAAATACAAAGAAAGCCGAACCGCTAACAAGGGGTTTACGATACCGGGGTGTTCCGTTCTTCGCATACACATTGTGCAAGGCGGAAGTTAAGCTCCCCGCCATTGCCCCCCCCCGAAACTTTAGCAATGATAGTAGTAATCCGAATACAACAAATGACAAAAAATTTTTTTGCAGCACATAGAATCAAATTATGGATAAACGTTTTACTGATATAATTCAACTAATAAAGCAATCCCGGACCAATGCAATAAGAACCGTAAACGCTGAACTGATAAACCTCTATTGGAATATTGGGGAATATATCTGCAATAAAATTGAACAATCAGAATGGGGCGACTCGGTTGTAACAGAGTTAGCAATATATATAGAGACCAACGAACCTGATATTAAAGGCTTCTCTGATAAGAATATTTGGAGAATGAAACAGTTTTATGAGACTTACAAAGACTTTCCAAAACTCTCACCACTGGTGAGAGAAATTAGCTGGACAAACAATCTGTTAATTTTTTCAAGGTGTAAAACCTTAGAAGAAATGGAATTTTACCTCAAGTATGTAAAGCAAGAAAATTATAGCAAACGCGAACTCGACCGACAAATATCTGCAAGCCTTTTCGAGCGGACAATGATTGGAAACTCGAAACTCTCGACAGCGTTGAGAGAAAGTAATCAAGACCTAACAAACACATTCAAGGATAGTTACGTTTTTGAGTTTTTGAACTTACCTGAGCCTCATAATGAAAGCGAATTACAGCGAGTACTTGTAAGACAAATGAAGAATTTCATTCTCGAACTTGGAAAAGACTTTTTGTTCATAGACGAAGAATACAAATTGCAGGTAGGCAACAGCGACTTTTTTATAGATCTATTATTTTACCACCGTGGACTGCAATGCTTAGTGGCATTTGAACTTAAAGCCGGCAAGTTTAAGCCAGGTCACTTAGGGCAACTGAATTTTTACTTAGAAGCATTGGACAGAGATATTAGGAAACCAAATGAAAATCCGAGCATTGGGGTTTTATTATGTAAGGATAAAGACAGCGAAGTTGTTGAATATGCATTAAGCAGAAGTCTTTCTCCGACTATGGTTTCAGAATATAAAACGCAACTGCCTGACAAAAAACTATTACAACAAAAATTACACGAACTGTTTGAAAATGATACAAACGAGAATTAGAGCCACTACCGGTAACAAGGGGTTTGCGATAGCGGGGGTTCCGTTCTTCGTCCCGATACACAGAGATGAAAGGCGGAATTTCAGTTCTCCGAATGAAGTTTAGTGCTAAAAATCCCGCCCTTCGCCAAGCCCTAATCTGTTAGCATTCATTATCGGACGACCCGCAAACAGACAGACAAGAAAAAAACAAAATATGAGAAAAGTAATTGCAGCATTCAATATGACACTTGACGGTGTTTGCGACCATACGGCAGGAATTGCTGACGAAGGACTGCACCAACACTACGCTAACCTTTTACTCAATAGTGACACTGTTCTATATGGAAGGATTACTTACCGGCTCATGCAATTCTGGCAAACACTGCAGCAAGATCCTTCAGGTGAAAAATCAATGGACGACTTTGCAGTTTCAATAGATAAAATTCAAAAACTTGTTTTTTCCAATTCGTTAAAAGAGACAGGATGGAACAGTGCAGAACTTGCAAAAAGACCACTTGCCGAAGAGGTTCCGGAACTCAGACAACAGGCAGGTAAGGACATTCTTGTCGGAAGCCGGAGTTTGATCATTCAGCTTTTAAACAGTGATCTTATTGACGAATTACAAATTTGCATTCACCCTGTCATCGAAGGGAAAGGGCAGCTGTTATTTGACCAGATCAGGGACAGGATCATGTTGAAACTCATTAAGACAAAAGTACTAAACTCCGGTGCAATCGTACTTTATTATGAACCGGCACGGTAGTAAAACTACGAACCGCTGACACGGGTTTTGCGTTAGGCGGGGTTGCAAATTTGGAGCTTTGTGCTTATATTCAATTCATTGCAGGATGACAGTTTTATGCTCCGAAACCCGCCACTGCGCCAGGCGCCAAAACGTTACCTGACATATAAAATAAATTAACTAATGAGAAAAGAAAACTGGCCGGAATTATCATTCGAAGAAGCAAAACAGACTTATGAAACAATCCATCTGTGGACGCAGATAGCAGGAAAGGTAAAATTAGCAAAACTCCCCTGGATCAATCATTCATGGCATGTTACTCTGTTTGTAACACCATTCGGATTGACTACCGGTGACATTCCGGATCATGACAAACATTTTCAAATTAATTTTGATTTTCTGCAGCATCGCTTACAGATCATAACCAGCAAAAATGAAGAACATTTGTTTGACCTGAGATCTCTTTCTGTGGCATCCTGCTACAAACATACTTTGACAAGTTTAAAAGAATTTGGGATTGACTGTAAAATAAATCCAATTCCCAATGAAATGGAAAATCCGATCCCTCTGAATCTGGATGAGCATCATGCCACTTATGATCCCCGGCATGCTGCCAATTTACATCAGGCGCTTTTAAAAGCCAGCAAAGTTTTTACTCAATTCAGAGCGGAATTTATTGGAAAATGCAGCCCCGTTCATTTCTTTTGGGGAGGTTTTGATTTAGCCGTAACACGATTTTCCGGAAGAGAAGCTCCTTTACATCCGGGAGGAGTTCCCAACATGCCGGACCGGGTAGCACATGAAGCGTATTCACATGAAGTATGCAGTTGTGGTTTCTGGCCCGGAAGTGATGCAGTTCCTTTTGCTGCTTTTTACAGCTATATCTATCCTGAACCTGCCGGTTTAAAAAATTCCACCATATCACCTGAAGCAGCATATTATGACGATAATTTAAGAGAATTTTTACTTCCTTATAAAGAAGTACAACAGTCGGACAATCCCTCCCAAACTTTGCTGGACTTTCTCCATAGTACGTATGAAACCGCGGCAGATCTTTCAGGATGGGACAGAAAAAGTTTAGAAAAGAAAAAAAGCGGCAGGTAACAATTCATATGGCATACTTCTACAGACTAACTGAAAAACATTATTGAAAAATGAAAATAAATATTTTAATACTTTTTGTTATCATATTATTTTGTGGTAAAAACCGCCGCCTTAGCCAGGCCCCAATATGTTATGCATCATGCTTGATCGACATCGGAATTTCAAACTGACTACAGAAAACTGACAGAAATAAAATTTAGCTTTGACAACTAAAAATAAACGGGGCCGCTGAAAACCGATTAGAGTAAGCACAAAATTAAAATTAAACCAAAATGAAAAAAATTGTTGCTCTGTTTAATGTTGCCGGCTATACTGCTGAACAATACAGCCAGGTAATTAAAGAACTTGAAGCTTCTGGAAAACTGAAAGATCCGGCATATATTAATCGTGTAGTGGCTCAACAAGCTGATGGTTTGTTAATAATAGATGTATGGGAGTCAGAGGAAGCATTAAATGAATTTGCTGAAACGCTTGTACCCATTCTTATAAAGAACGGAGTTACGCCGGCACAACCTACCTTGCTTCCATTAGTCGATATTACTGCGTAGGTGGGTGCGGACTGGATTAGCTGAACAACCCGGCAATGAAACAGCAACAGATATTTTAGAATACACTTGATAAAATAAATTTTAAAAGAATTGTTTGACAAATGGTATCAATTGACACTTTCAGAAAATTGGCATTATCGTTTCCGGAAGTAATCGAAGAACCTCACTTTGAAAAAAACTCTTTCAGATTGAAAAAGAAAATCTTTGCAACTTATGACGACATAAAAAAAAGAGCTTGTATCAAACTGTCAGAAATTGACCAAAATATATTTTCTTCTGCTGACAAGACAAGCATCTATCCGGTTGAGAACAAATGGGGCAAACATGGCTGGACATTAATCGAAATGAAAAATGTGAATAAGGACTTATTTATTGATGCTTTGAAAACAGCATACTGCGAAATAGCACCTAAAAAACTTGCTGACCAAATCAGACCAAATCGCAATGAATAGACAAGAACAACTTTACAAATCAATATTACAGAATCATACTGACATAAAATTGAAAATTATGAAAAAGGAAATTGCAGCATTCAATATGACACTTGGGTTTCAAAATAAAACACAAAAGACCCCCAAAACAGGAATTACAATTAGCGGAAAAGTTCATACTTATAGAGACAAACTAAAAAAACATTATTGAAAAATGAAAATAAATATTTTAATACTTTTTGTTATCACAGCATTTTCCACCTGCTTCTCACAGGATAAATTAACGGAGCTGGATAAAGACCTTGCTGCTGTTAACTATCCTTTTGAGGTCAAAATACATCCGCTGAGATCGCAGGGACAAGACCAGATAATGGCTTATGTAGATGTGTTGTCACCAAATCCCAATGGAAAAACCGTATTGCTCATGCACGGCAAAAATTTCAATGTGGCTTACTGGGAGCAGACTATAAAAGAACTGAGTAAAGAAGGCTATCGCGTGATCGCGGCTGACCAGATCGGCTTTGGAAAATCCACCAAACCTTCAAATTATCAATACAGCTTTCAGCAGCTGGCTCATAATACCAAATCAATTCTCGACAGTCTGAAGATCAATAAAATTATTCTATTGGGACATTCAATGGGCGGAATGCTTGCCGCAAGATTTGCATTATCCTATCCTGAAATGACGGATAAACTCATTCTGGAAAACCCGATCGGTCTGGAGGATTACAAAGTTCTGACAAGCTATCAAACCATTGACGCTAACTATCAGAGTGAATTGAAAAATACTGTGGAAAGCTATCGCAATTACCAACTGAAATATTATTACGATAATACCTGGAAACCTGAATATGATCCCTGGCTTAACCTTTTAGCGGGATGGACACTGCACGAAGACTACCCCATTATCGCGTGGAATGCAGCTCTGACTACCGATATGATTTTTACTCAGCCGGTAGTATATGAATTCGAAAACATTAAATGTCCGACGCTGCTTATCATCGGTACGCGCGATAGGACAGCGATAGGCAGAGAAAGAGCCCCGAAAGATATACAGCTGACAATGGGACTTTACAATGAATTAGGAAAGAAAACACAAAAGGCTATACCAAACTCTACATTGGTAGAACTGGACGACGTAGGACATCTTCCTCATATTGAATCTTTTGAAAGATTTATAAAGCCGCTGACTGAATTTTTACAAAAGTAGATATATGAAATTGCCGGATGCTAAAAGCGGTTTGGCGTAATGTTCGGTTCAGTGGTAAATTGAAGTTCAGTAATTTTAATAAACATTAACATTACTATTTACCACAAAGTCAAAAAGACACTAAGTAAAATGTTTTAAAAATAGAATGCTTTGTGCCTTTGTACTTTGTGTTTAATTTATATTTCTAGTTTTGAGACAGACTCTAATTCAGACGTGGGAACGTAATCGATATGTTGATCGACTGCTAAGTATGACGGAAAATATAAACTCGTAAAATTTATTTAAACGAATAATAACATTATGAAAAAATTACAATTCAAAGTAAGCATCAATGCACCAGTATCCAAAGTATATGATCTAATGCTTGGCATCAGCAATAAATCAACTTATGATCAATGGACTTCAATGTTCCATCCGTCATCGACCTATGAAGGAAGCTGGGACAAGGGAAGTAAAATTCTGTTTGTCGGAGTAGATGAGAAAGGAGAAAAGGGAGGTATGGTTTCCAGGATAGCTGAAAACATTCCCAACCAATTTGTTTCGATTCAGCATTACGGTCTTTTAAAAGCTGACAAGGAAATTACAGAAGGACCGGAAGTGGAAAAATGGGCAAACGGATTTGAAAACTATACCTTCGAAGAAAACAACGGGACTACAACCGTTACTGTTGATTTAGACACCACTGAAGATTTTGTGGATTTTATGAATCAGACCTACCCAAAAGCGCTCGGCAAGCTGAAAGAAATTTGTGAAAAATAACAGTTTCAGGAATATCGTAAAAATACAAAGAAATAAACACAGCCTGTAACACCGGTATGGCAATATGACGGCTGAAGAGCTTCTATGAAACATTTTCTCAAAGGTCAACATCAGGAATTCTATTGAACTTTTGTGCTAAAATTCCGACACTACGCAAAGCCGAAAACGTTAACTGCAGGTGTAGCTAGTCCACTGCAGCGACAGGACAAATCAATAAATTAAATAAAGAAATGGCTATACACTTTTTTAAAAACATTCTAAAAACATTCGCTTTGATATTTATTATCTCAGCAATGATAAGTTGTAACACTAACAACAAAATTGAAACAAATGAAAGATCAGGCGCAACTGCTGAAAACGAAGTCATACCTGACTCAGTTGTTCAGTTTTTAATTACCTCGGCTTCTGACGATTTTCGTAATCATCAGCCACCGGTACCTGTTGATTTTCGTAATGTAAAAATTGGATACCTTACATCACAGGACAGTGAAAAGATTTATGTTTTATGCGGAGAATTTCTGTCGAAAGAAAATAATGAATGGGTAAATTTTACGACTATTAAAACATCGGGATATGAGCAATATCTTGGTAAAACTCAATATTGCCAGGATGCGACTATGGTTCTGACAAATGAAAAGTTATCACTTGAATTAAAAAACAAATTGACAGAGTAAAGATATAATCTGCAAAAAATATTTCGCAGAACAATGACACCGAAACAACAAGAAAGAATAAAAACAAAATCAAGAAAATTAAAGCGCTGACTTAACGAGATATACAAACACTTTCCAAAACTCTAACCGGTAGTGAGAGAAATAAAACATTTGTCTAAAAATTAAAATAAGCTTTATGGAGATCGAAGATTTTTTCAGGATCTATCAAAATTCTGCCTGGCATAAGGACGCAACGGCTCTGATCAGTCTTTACGATGAGCATGCCGTTATATTTGACATGTGGGATCAGGGATACATTGTGAATCCATTAGAATGGAGTAAAATTATTACAGACTGGCTCGAATCTTTGGGCGAAGAAAAAGTAAAAGTTGAATTCGAAATGGTAAAAATTCATCAGTCAGGAAATGCAGGATTTGCGAGCGCATTGATTTTGTTTCAGGCAATTTCAGGTGAAGGCGCTGTTTTAAGATGTATGAAGAATAGAATAACACTCGGATTTTCAAAATCTGAAGACGGATGGAAAGTGATACATCAGCATACGTCAGCTCCGGTTAGTTCAAACGGACTCACTGCAATTCTGGATATTTAGTTAAGAGCAGCGAACTGCCGGCGCCCGAACGATACCGTCAATGTTAGAATGACAACCAACATTTAAAAATAAATATGGATAACTTTCATTAAAAAATGAATATGGATAATTTTAATAAGACATTGATCTTTCAGACAACAAGCGGCAAAGTTTATGACGCATTGACCAACTCAATTACAAAATGGTGGACAGAAATGTTTGAAGGCGCGTCAAACCGGCAGGGAAAAACTTTTACAATTCGCTTTGGGACGGGTGTTCAAAACAATGGCTGTTGAAGAATTGGTGCCGGATAAAAAAGTTGTCTGGAATGTGACCGCATCGTTAATTGACATTCCTGAATTAAAGAATAAAACGGAATGGATCAATACTAAAATTGTCTGGGAAATATCTTCTGCGGACAGCCAAACAGAATTGCATCTGACACATTTCGGATTGACACCGCAAGTTGAATGCTACAGCATTTGCGAAGACGGCTGGCACAATTTCACAAATAGTTTATCAGAGTTCATAAACACAGGTACCGGTAAGCCATTTAAAATTTAATCCGGGATAAAACAGTTTGCATATGAAACAGAAGTATAATAAAACGGATTTTAAAATTTTCAAAAAATAATAATATATAAGAAATGAAAACAACTCCCGAGCATGATGAGCGAATTGCAAAATTGACATTTGCATCGGTGTATCCGCACTACATTACAAAAGTAGAAAGCAAAGGCAGGACAAAAGCAGAATTACATCAGGTAATAGAATGGCTGACTGGTTTTAATGAGAAAAAACTGCAGCAACTCATTGACGAGAAAGTAACTTTTGAGACTTTTTTTAAAAGAGCTAAACTGAACTCCAAAGCAAATCTAATTACAGGAACTATCTGCGGTTACCGGATTGAAGAAATCGAAAATCCGTTAACAAGACAAGCCAGGTATTTAGACAAGCTGGTGGATGAGTTGGCGAAAGACAGAAAAATGGAAAAGATTTTAAGACAGTAAACAATATCGGAATAATGGCAAAAACAAAAACAACTTACACAGGACAGGACGTAACAGAATTTGTTAACTCATACGCTGACAGTGAACAAAAAAAAGCGGACAGTTTCCGGCTGATCGGGTTAATGCAGGAGTGGTCTGACTCTGAACCTAAAATGTGGGGACCGACAATTATCGGGTTCGGCAATTACCATTACAAATATGCAAGCGGACACGAAGGAGATGCGCCTGTTCTTGGTTTTTCTCCAAGAAAGGTGGCGTTTTCGCTGTATGTATATTCTGACACTAAAAAAAGTAAATTGGCATTAGTTGACCTTGGTAAATTCAAAATGAGCAAAGCCTACATTTACGTGAAAAATCTTTCGGACATAAATATATCAGCTCTAAAAGTACTCTGCGAAGAATCAATCAGATACATTAGTGAGCATCACGAATGTTCCTGCAGAGTAAAATAGCTGACACATAAGCGAAAGACAGATACCTGCTAAAAGAGTTTGATATAGTGTAGATGTTTTGCAATTTGGTAACGATCAAGTCACCCGCTGACAAAGCTGAAAAACAACAGATTTAGTTAAGTCCTTAAAATAAATATAAAGCCATGGAAATAAGTTCATACTGAAATCCAAGCACTTTGTAGAATCCCTCGACAAAGCGATTTCCTTTTTCACTGAGATAGGATTGAAGCTCGAAGGACGGGCCATGGTAGAAGGTGAATGGGCAGGACGGGTAACAGGACTTGGAGATCAGTCAGTAGAGATTGCTATGATGGTTACCCCCGATGGTCACAGCCGGCTTGAACTTTCACGATTTCTAAATCCGGCTGCTGTTTCAGACCACAGAACTGCTCCTGTGAACTCACTCGGCTATCTGCAAGTAATGTTCACAGTTGACAACATTGACGAACTGGTATCCAGACTTACAAAGCATGGCGCTGAAATCGTTGGAGAAGTGGTTCAGTTTAATTAAGAACTCTGCTACATGGGTACAGAATTTCACTGGACATTGACAGCGGACAAATTCGGCAATAAAACAGCGGCAGATATTCTAGAAAACTCCTGACATGAAAACAAAACTATTCTTATTTACATTTACATTTTTTTATATAATATTTATAACAGGCTTTAACTATCAATCATACAAATAAAAAACAAACACACTAATTACTTAAATAAAAAAATTATAAGATCATGGACAATGATAAACTGACAGACTTTGGAAAAAAATATTCTGCGGCCTGGAGCAGTCAAAAACCGGAAAGCGTGGCAGCCTTTTTTGCGGACAATGGATCATTGAAAGTAAATACTGATTCTCCGGCCGTTGGACGGGCCCCCTCGGGCGGTTTAATTACGAATTCCTTCCCCCCCCCTCGGGGGCGCAAAATTCCACTCCCCCGGCCCCCGGACAAAAAATAAGGAAAGGCGGATTTGAAGTCTGGACTTTTAAGATGGTTGAAGAAAGTCCTACGGTAGTTTTGATGCTGATGAATATAATAAACAGCTTATAGAAGGTGTTAAATAGTTTACCGGATTTTTAAAAAGTTTCAGATAACACACTTTTTGCTGCTTGATCTTCGTATCGAGTTTATTGCCAGTGTAAAATTACTTAAACAAATAACAATATGAGAAAATTAATATTCTTTATGCACACATCACTTGACGGTTTTGTTGCAGGACTTAACGGAGAATTGAACTGGGCAAAAATAGACGAAGAGATATTTGACTTTGTAGGTACAATGACCGGCAAAGCTGACACTGCGCTTTACGGAAGGGTAACTTTTGAATTGATGCAGAGTTACTGGCCAACTGCCGGGAATAAACCAAACGCATCTAAACACGACAAAGAACATTCGGCATGGTACAGCAAGGTTTCAAAAGTTGTTTTATCAAAGACAATTAGTGAAGAAGGGCTGGACAATACTAAAGTTATCAGCGACAGGCTTGCAGACAACATAAACGAAATAAAAAACCGGGAAGGGAAAAATATTTTGATCTTTGGAAGTCCGTCCGCTTCTCATTCATTATTAAGTCTGGGACTGATTGACGAGTTTTGGTTATTTGTTAATCCGGTGTTACTTGGAGAGGGCATTCCGTTATTTAAAGGTGTGACCGAAAAGACTAAACTGAAACTTTTAGAATCGAAAACTTTTTCCTGCGGAGTAATTGCTCTTCATTATGAAAAAGAAAGTAAAAGGAAAATGAATTTACATTTTAGGCGGGTAACAACAATTAAACAAAACTTAAAAACAAATTTAAATTAATGTTAGAAAATTGATATTCAAAACCAAATCTTGACGGTGAAAAAAACCACAACCCGCGCCCCCCCCGGAACAAGCCCCCGGCAACCCCCCCCCCCCCCAAAAACCCCAACCCCCCAAGGCCCCCGCAAAGAAAAAAGGCCTGAAAATAAAACAGAGAATGCAGAATCTGATAAAAAGAAACAGCTATACAATCATAAGAAAGTGTGAAATCAAATGAAGTATGATGAATGTGATGCGAAGAGTCGGAGAAATTAAACAAAGGACTGCAAATTCCGAATAAAGCGACGGGGATACCTGATAAAGAGTTCTGATAATGAATAAAGAAGCGGAGAAGTGATAAAATGAAAAGTGATAATGAAATAAAGAAATTTGAATGCGCAGCGAAGTAGGGGAAATGCGCAGCGAAGAAAGTAAAATGCGAAACGAAGAGTTGTGAATGCGAAACGAAGAGTTGTGAATGCGAAACGAAGAGTTGTGTAAGTGAAGAAATTTTCAGTCAACGGGAAGAAATGTCTGTTGAATGTCAGGAAATATCATGTGAATCCTAAGAAATGAAAGATGAACGCGAAGAAATGTTTTGTGAAAGTATGGAAATCTCCGGTGAATGTTAAGAAATGAATTGTGAAAGTCAGGCAATGTCCCGTGAACGAAAAGAAATGTTTTGTGAATGTTATGAAATGTCCGGTGAATGTTAAGAAACGTTTTGTGAATGTTATGAAATGTCCGGTGAATGTAAAGAAATATTTTGTGAATGTTATGAAATGTTCTGTGAATGTGATGAAATGTCTTGTGAATGTAAAGAAATTTTCTGTAAAATTAAAAATAAGTTAAAAAGTGAAAAATATTTCACAAAAAAATGTAACAGAGGCAATAAAAAATAAGAAGAAATGAGATTTACAGAAATAAATTTCAAAAAATTGAAATAACCAGTAATTAAAGGAAAAAGCCGGGACATTTTCAAATCGATGATTCCGGAATCCGGGAAGGAGAAAGTAAATTAACAAATTCACAAAAGCTCTCTCAGTACTCCTTTAAACATGGAGTATTTGTTTTATTCTTATGCAAAGAAAAATGGTGACATATTGCTGATGGAATCCGTGAATTATTAGATCTCTCAATAAATTTTCTGATCCTGTGAATCAGTGTATAAACGGTGGCTCAACGAATAAAACTATATACCAATAGCGGTCCTTATAAACGAAAACTAACAGACATTAAACCAGAAAAAAATGTATAATTTTTCATACTTCAAAGAAAAAGACAGGCAAACACTTTTAGATGTCATAGAAGAAAATCCTTTTACTTTTATGACAGGTAGTTACTTATCGGGTAGTCAGGTTGCAACACAGATACCTGTTTTACCTGAAGAGAGAAATGGTGAACTGTATCTACAAGGACATTTTATGCGAAACACTGACCACCATAAGGCTTTCGTTAAGAATCCAAACGCATTACTTGTGTTCACGGGACCAAGTTGTTATGTAAGCGCTTCCTGGTACAGTGATCCTCAGATTGGTTCAACCTGGAATTACATGGGTGTTCATGTTTGCCGGGCAAGTCAGTTTTATGACAGATGATGAACTAATAACGTTTATGCGGAAATTGACTTTAAAGTTTGAAAATGGTAACAGACAATCGTTAACATTTTTGACAATCTTCTAAACAATTTTTAAGTAAGATGATGCCTGCTATTGTTGGTTTTGAAATTAAAGCGGATAAACTTGAGAATGTATTTAAACTTAGTCAAAACAGAGATGAAAAAAGTTATCTAAATATAATCTCAAAACTTGAAGAGCAAGGCGGGAACAGCGCTTTAATTGCATCAGAAATGAAAAAAAGAAGCGCAGAACTATTTCCTGCCGGCGTTGAATGGGATCCTGCCAAATTTGATTCATAAAGATCTAAACCATTTTTTGATTAACGAATATTGATTATTGGTTAATCCGATGTTACTTGGACAGCGCTTTCCGTTATTTAAAAAAGGTGAACAGATATCAAAGGATTGGTAAAAAATAACTTTCAGAAATATTGCTTAATATTTAGCAGTAATTTTAAAGACAACACAATTTAATTGAAAAATAAAACCTAATGCTGAAAACTATATTTACAATAACATTAACTTTTTCTCTTTTTCTTACTTTCGCTTTTGGACAGACAGAAGAAACGAAATTAAAAATCTCACACCTGACAGACGACTTTTATATTTACACAACATACAGCACTTACGAAGGAAATCAAATACCTGCAAACGGAATGTATCTGCTCACAGATAATGGCGTTGTATTGTTTGACACACCCTGGGACACAACTCAATTTCATCCTTTGCTGGACAGCATAAAATTAAGACACAACAAAAGTGTGGATTTGTGTATTGCAACGCATTGGCATAGCGACAGAACTGAAGGACTTGAATATTACAGGGACCAGGGAATTAAAACTTACACAACTTTATTGACAGACGAATTGAGTAAAAAGAACAACAAAAAAAGGGCTGAGTTTTTAATGTCAACGGACACGGTTTTCAGCATTGGACAATATTCATTTGAAGTTTATTATCCGGGGGAAGGTCATACAGCAGATAACATTATTATCTGGTTCAGCAAAGAGAAAATTCTTTACGGCGGCTGCTTAATAAAAGGTGCTGATGCTGAAAATTTAGGTTACTTAGGTGATGCAAATGTTTTAGAATATGAGAACACTCTTAACAGAGTGCAGCAAAAATGCCCTGACCCAAAATTTATTATCATATCACATAGCGATTGGAAAAATGTAAACTCATTAAAACATTCAATAAAGCTGGCAAAAAAGCTGAAAAAGAATAACTCCAAATAACAAACGTTTTCAATAGCGGGGTATAATTCGTCCTGCTGCGCTGTCATACTTTGCAGCACAATTGTACAAGTCGGAGGTACAATTCTCTGAATAAAATTAGTGTTAAAACTCACTAATTATAAAAATAAACGCTGCAGAATATAGCTTGAAACAAGGGTTTTGAGTCAGGTTTTTTAGTATAAAGGAAGATATTTATTGGGTATATTTAACTGATAGCGGCATGGCTGATACCACAATAAAAATTAGTTAATTATGAGAATTGTATTTTTAGTACTCATTACAGTTCATGGCCTCATTCATTTCATAGGCTTTGCAAAAGCATTTCAATATGCTGAAATTAAACAGTTAACCATCGCCATTTCAAAACCTGTTGGCGTAATGTGGTTAATAGCAACTTTGTTGTTTATTACTTCTGCAATATTATTCCTGCTAAAAAAAGACTACTGGGCCATTTTTCGATAGCTGCAGTTGTGATTTCCCAAACTGTAATCATATTAAGCTGGGGCGATGCAAAGTTCGGAACAATTGCAAATGTAATAATTCTAATTGTATCCATTATTGGGTATGGTACATGGAGTTATTACAACAAATATCAAAATGATGTTAAATTAAATTTCCAACAGAAAGAGTATTTTCAAAACTCAGAACTTACCGAAAAGGACATCCAACATTTACCTGAGCCAGTAAAAGAATATCTTCGTTATTCAGGTTGTATAGGTAAACCTAAAGTGAATAATTTTAAAATAGAGCTTAAGGGTAAAATCAGAAAGAATGAACAATCAGAATGGATGCAATTTACTTCAGAGCAATATAACTTTATGGAAATCCCAACCCGTTTATTTTTCATGAAAGCAGTCATGAAGAGTCTACCGGTAGCAGGTTATCATCTTTATAATAACGGAGATGCATATATGGATATACGCCTGCTCTCTTTATTTAAAGTTCAATACCAGGATGGTGATGAAATGGACAAGGCGGAAACAGTGACTTTTTTAATGATATGTGTTGTATGGCACCCGCAACTTTAATTGACAAGCGAATATCGTGGCAAGTAACAGGTGAAAATATTGTTAAGGCAACCTTTACTAATAACGGAATTTCAATAACTGCCGAACTATTCTTTAACGAAGTTGGAGAACTTATAAACTTTAAATCTAACGATAGATACAACACTGACGCTGGTAAGAAATTGCCATGGGCGACACCACTAAGTGACTATAAGGAAGTGAATGGAAATAAATTAGTTGGATATGCAGAAACTATTTATACTTATCCTGACAGGGATTTATGCTACGGAACTTTTGAAGTATCATCAATAAAGTATAATTGTAATGACAATAAATATTTTGACAACACAAGATAAACAAAACAGAAATTCAGCATTAACATTGGTTTGGCAAAAGAATGCGCTACAGCTAAATTTTATTGTAAATTAAACATTAATTTTCTGCATCCAAATTTATAATGAAAATCGCCACCTTCTTCAAACACGAAATCCATAAGTACAAGCTTTTAAGAAACCTATATGTATCTTTGTAAAATTTAAAAAACATAACATGAAAAAGAACATTTCTAAACAGGAGTTCAGGATGACAACAGAAATTCCTGACGGAATTTCTACTCCGGACCAGATTGAAACCAGGCTTGGAACATTAAATTTTTCGATGGTTTTCCTGACTCTGCCTCAGTTGAAAAGCTCTACGATAATCTTGATTTTCAACGGTCAGTGCAGGCATACATGCTTGCTCTCCTCCTGTCAGTATGGTTGGATTGCGTGAGGGGTTAACTAAGTATGGTCCTGCCAATAGTACAATTCCTACTTTCGAAAACCTGATGGATTCACGTTCATTGTTTCTTACAGCCAATGCTAATACACCATACACCTGGATGTGGATAAACCTTAATCATGGACCATTGGTAGCAGAAATTCCACCCAATGTATTGCGTATGATCAATGATTTCTGGTTTTACTATGTGACGGATATGGGAATAGTTGGACCTGACAAGGGAAAGGGGGAAATACTTGATAGTTCCTCCGGGGTATGAGGGAAAAATTCAAGTGAATATTACATAGTAAAAATGCCTACTTCGGAAGGGTCCTTGGTTGGAGAAATTTCGCAGTTAATGGTGATTTCAAACCCCGCAATCGATTGCCTCAAGACAAATGCAAAAGTTTATTTATTATCACAGGCAGCAAATCCTCCCGGAAACACATTTGTAAATGTCTCAGTGAGCATTCAGCACACTTGCTCCGGCTGATTACAAATTCTGGGAATATCTTAATGATGTAGTACAGAGTTCACATGTAGATTCTCTTGATCCGGTATCCCTTGGTTTTTTGCCTCGATCGGTATTGAAAAAGGTAAGCCTTTTCTCCTGATCAAAGGATGAAGAATATATTGACTGAAGCAGCAGTTGTTGGAGATGCAACTGTCCGAGCTCTCACATTCAGAATGCGGCAAAAGGAAAACTACTTTTATGATAATAGTGCATGGTGTTCACCATTCTCAGGTGGATACAAGTTCGAATGGCAACCTGGTGTGAGAAACATGGATGCCTTTTCATCATTCTATTTTTATGCCACTGGTGTCACCCCGGCAATGGAAGCGAAGATGATTGGACAAGGCTCACAATATGCCGCAGCATTTGTTGACTCAAGAAATAATCCACTGGATGGCAGTAAAACTTACAGACTTTTATTACCTCCCAATATCCCAATAAATAATTTCTGGTCAGTGATAGTGTATGACAATCAGACCCGATCGATGTTACAGACCGATCAACAATTCCCAATGGTTTCCAGTCAAAACAAAAACCTGCTGGTAAATCCTGATGGATCTGTCGAAGTATTCTTTGGTCCAAAAGCACAGGAAGGCAAAGAGAACAATTGGGTACAGACAGTTCCCGGAAAAGGATGGAACACACTTCTCAGGTTATATGGTCCACTTCAACCCTGGTTTGATAAAGCCTGGAGACCGGGTGAAATTGAAGAAGTAAAGTAATAAAAGAGATATATAAATATAATTAAAAGACCGGCAGTCACAGGTGTTGGGCTTAAATGGCGGATAAAGTGGTTAAGTGCAGTGCATCTATTGTTCATTTATGCATGCTGACAGTTTTGTGTTTTCCAAGTCCGCCGCTTTTCAGTAATTTCCGTCTGTCAGATTTTCAATTACAAGTTTTTAATTCTCCCTTCCGGACATGTCAATAATGTAAAGCATTGCAATTCCTTTTTTACAATTCTGTGTTTTATGACCTTTAGAAATTTAAAATGAATTTTGCGGACACTTAATTCTTTGTGATTTTAACTACCTGTTTCAAATCTTAACCGGACTTTATTAGTGAATGATAAAAAATAATTAAAAAAGACTCCCTCTTGGGGAAGGGAGGCTTTGGTGTTTCTGAAGTGGAGCAAATTGTGAATAAAAATTCTGTTACAACATGCGTCTTATTTTACTAAGATCATTCTCTTCGTGTCATTAAAACTTGGTGTTTCTATGCGGTAGAAATATGTACCGCTTGAGAGATCTGAACCATTGAAATCTATAGAATACGATCCGGCATTTAAGTTCTCACTCACGAGTTCCGCCACCTGTTTTCCTAACAGATCATATACTCTTAATTTAACTATTTCCTGTTTCGGAATAGTGAAATTTATTTTTGTAGCAGGATTGAAAGGATTAGGGTAGTTCTGACTGAGCGTAAAACTTTCCGGAACAGCGGATGATATTTGCTGTACACTCACGATTATTACAATGCCTGTCAGATTTTGTCCGCGGATCTCTCCGTTTGCATTATTCATAGTATGAAAGTTTGCATAAACCCTGTTGTTGACAAGATTTGATCACATCATTATTAAAAGGCATGACATCAGTTCTTCTCCATACAGAATGCGCAGTGTTTGAATTCGTCAGTAAATTTGAGAGGTCATAAATTACAGGACCGTTTGAACCTGCAGTTCCGAGATGAAGATGAGCTCCCATTAACATACTGCTGAATCCTGTTACTGTTGATAAGAATACATATCCGTTGTCTGTCATAGTATAAGAGCTAGTTCCCTTTGCCGCAGTCATTACGGAAGGAACTTCCTGCGCTCCGTCAATTACAGCATAAAGTCCGATACCTTCCTGAAGCATTACCTGACCGCGGATCTCTCCATTTGGGTGAGCCGCTGTATGAAGATTGACATAAAGTTTTCCGGAGAGAAGAGCTTTGATAAGCGAGTCGTTTAATGGCTGTCCGTCCTGAACAGTCCAGTATCCGGCGATGTTGTTACCCGTCACAACACTTGTAATATCTTTAACGACCGGACCGTTTGTGCCCGGCAAACCCATGTGAAAGTGAGCTCCCTGAATTGGTCCTGACAAACCATTTGCTGAAATATTAAATCCAAGTCCGCCGCGTGTCAGTGTAAATGAACCTGTCCCGGATGCATCCGTCACTACAGCCGGTTCTTCCTGAGCTCCTGTCAGTAAAACCTGCATTCCGGAACCGGAGCCAAGTACAACCTGTCCTCTGATTTCACCTCCGGGATTGGAAGCTGTATGTATATTAACGTAAAATTTTTGAACAACAAGAAGTCTTCTTAATGAATCAGTAACCGCCTGTGGGATTGAACCTGATGCTGTATTACCGCCCATGAAGCTGCTTGTAATGTCATATACAACAGGCCCGTTTTCACCTATTCCGCCAAGATGGAAATGTGCTCCTGTAATGGGAACGCTTAGTCCTGAGACTGTGATATCATAAATCAAACTTGTTGCATTTGCAAGAATCGTCATGCTTCCTTTTGCATTTGAGACTAAAGACGGTATTTCCTGCTGACCATTGAGAGAGGCTGTAACTCCCGAACCGCCGATCGATAAAATCTGTGAACGTATTTCTCCGCCGGGATGCATTGAAGAATGAACATTAACGTAAAGTTCTCCTTTGAAAAGTTTTTCCACAAGTGAAGCGTTCAGATCCCCGCCCATGCCTGACGCTTTCCAAACTCCTTTAATATTATTATTCATTACCTGCGAAGAGAGGTCAAACACAACCGGACCGTTGACACTCAAAGGACCATCATGAATATGAGCTCCCCGAAAGTTCCTGAAAGTCCTTCAAATGTAATATCATAAATTAAACCATAGTCGGTAAAGATAAGATGACCTGTTCCTTTAAACGGCGTGGTAACCGGTGGTACTTCATTCATACCGCTGAGCTTCAGACTAAATCCAAATCCGCCGCTTACAAATAATGCCCGCGGATCTCGCCTGAGGAATGCATTGAAGTATGAACATTAATGTAAATTTTACCGGTGAGTAAGTCAGCAATATTTTCTGATGTGAGAGCATCCGGTCCTGTAGTTCTCCATACACCCATGATATTTTGTCCGTTAATATTTGCTGTAAGATCTTTGATAACAGGACCATTCTCTCCGGCTTCTCCTCTGTGAAAATGAGCGCCCTGAATAGGACCGCTTAATCCGTTAACGGATATATTGTATGCAAGCCCGGCTCCGCCAACACTTGCCAGTATTATGTTTGCCGTGCCCATAGCATTAGTTATAACCGCAGGACGTTCCTGCTTACCGTCGAGTTTTGCGATAAGACTTGTACCTGAGCTGATGTTGATCTGTCCGCGAATTTCTCCACCCGGGTTTGCTGCGGTATGTACATTAACGTATACTTTTCCAAGCATTAACGCTGCAATAAGTGAATCGTTTAATGGCTGGGAATCGGTAGATCTCCAGATACCTGTGATAGTATTACCATCTACACTCATTGTAATATCTTTACAACAGGACCATTCACTCCAGTCATGCCGTAATGGAAATGTGCTGCCTGTATGGAACCGCTTAATCCGTCAACTGTAATTCTGTAATTAAGTCCGCCGGAAGCTGTCAATGTATAAACCCCGGTTCCTGTTGCGTTGATTATTAGCGGAGGATTTTCCTGTGCGCCTGAAAAATAAGAAGAGAAGTTAAGATGCGCTGAGTTTGCAAACTGAACAAATGCAAACATTAAAATAAAACTGATCGATAGAATTTTTGCTTTCATAGTATTTTTATTTGATTTAGTATACTTACGAAGCAAAAACGATTTTGGATTTTTCGGAGATCAGATATTACCGATCACATACATTTGTTCAAGAGTGGGATTGATACTGCCGCCTTCCGGTTCCAGTGTAATTGCAAAGGCCTGAGCATTTCTGATGTCTTTCATTTTTAGAAGAGAATCTTTTTCAATGTTATTGAAAATTCCTGCGTCAACAGGGGTTCCGTCGGCAATTGCCCATAGCTGGTACACTTTTCCCGAAGGTGGTTCCGGTAAGTTTTGTACTTTGAGGAATACTTCATTGTTGTTTTTATTCCAGTAGACAAGAGTTTTTGAGTCCGGTGATAACTCAACACCTTTCATTTCAACTTTCACAACTTCCCCTGTGGCAAGCTGCTCAATGAAATTATCTTTAAAGGCAATATTCTGTTTTACTTTATCAAAGTCCTCAGTCATAACTTCAAAGTTTTTTTGAAGCGTTATAAGTTCTTCATCTTTTTTATTAATTTTATCTAAGAGGAATAAATTCGAAAATATATTGGTCAGCAAAAGAACTGCAATTGCTGCATAAAAATATTTCATCCTTGCATATGGCTCGGGCTTAAATGTATTATTTATGTGAGTCTGCGGGGATTTAATTTCTTTACCGGACGCAGTTTTATTTATCTCTTCAAAGATATTCATCTTGATATGTTCAGGAGCAGCAACTTCTCTAGAGAGGGCATATTTTTCCAATGTAAGTTCAATGCTTCTTAATTCATTTTGAAGCGCAGGGTATTGAGAAAGAGCTTTTTCAATATCAGCTTTTTCTTTTTCGCCCAGAGCGTTCAAAGCGTAAAGTTCTAACAAACCGGATTCTATTATTTCCTGACTGTTCAATTTACTTTAAAGATTTTTTTTAATTCTAAAATTGCGTTCCTCACACGGGTTTTCACCGTGCCGAGCGGTATTCCAAATTCATCTGATACTTCCTGCTGAGTATATCCGTTAAAATAGATAAGCTCAATGAGCTTTTGCTGTTCGGGAGGAAGTTTATTAACGTGTTGTGACATGTCTAAGGTGTCGGTATTAACAATATAAGAATGACTTTCCTGCATAATACTTACGTCATCAGATGTGTTTTGGATTTTACTGGTATGTTTCACTTCTTTTGAACGCGTGTTGTCAATTGCAGAATTACGCGCAATGTTTACCATCCATGTGAAAAGACGTCCTTTGGACTCATCATACTTGCCTGCATTTTTCCAAACCTTTATGAAAGTTTCCTGAAGCACATCATCAGCAACCGCTGACGAATCCACTATTCTTAATATAATGCCGTACAATGCAGCTGAGTAAAGATCATATATTTTTGAAAATACCTTTTGGTCATAGGATCTTAAACCTGCAATGAGCTCAAGTTCAGAAGTATCGATATTTTTTTCAGTTATTGTCAAAGGGAAATTAATGTGGTCGGATCAAGATTAAGAATTCTGATCAATAAACCAATTCATATTCAATTGCTTAACCGTTTAAATTCACACGGAAAGTTTTATTTTATTTAGTTAATTCTTAAATTATTTTGATAAAATTTTTGATTAATTATTATATAAAAAACATCCCCGCAGACAGGATCTGCAGGGATATTCCGGAGCTGTTGATTTACCTATTTTTATTTAATCAACATAAATTTCTTTGTCTCAGTGAAGTTACCCGCCTGTATTCTGTAAAAGTAAACTCCGCTGGAAATGTTGCTGCCGTTAAAAACAGCTTCGTAATTTCCGGCAGACAAGTTTTCGTTTACAAGTCTATCGATCTCTCTTCCGGACATGTCAATTATGCTCAGCGTTACAAATCCCTGTTTTGCAATTCCGAATTTAATTACAGTCGATGGATTGAACGGATTCGGGTAATTCTGTGACAGTGAAAATTTTTCCGGCACTTCAGTCCCGATCTGATTTATTCCGATCTGATTATCACGTCTGAAAGTTATGTTATATGTCTGAGTTGATTTCAGAGAGTCGCCGTTCAGATAAGCCCAGACAGCCCATTGTCCTGACACCGAATCCCCGGGATTAAGTCCGAGCGATGCAAGTATTCCGTCGACAGCTGCAGGAGTTACTGTTAAAACCGTGTCAGCCCCGCTGTTATTCGAAGACAGATCAAGTATAGTATTTGTTACAGCCGGCGAGCCGAATTTCCATTTGTATGTAACTCCCTGCGCTGATCTTCTCCAGTTAATATCGACCGGAGTCGTATTTGTCGGATTTGATAAAAATGTTATGCCTGTCGGAGGAAATAAAAGACTGAATGCGCTCAATGCGCTCCTTCTGAATGTGATGGAAAATGTCTGGTCAGACTTTAGTGAATCGGTTCCGTTATAAGCCCAGACTGCCCATTGTCCCGATACCGAATCTCCTGGATTTAATCCGAGCGAAGCGAGAATCCCGTCGACTGCGGCAGGCGTTACGGTTAATACTGTATCCGATCCTGAAGTGTTTGAAAGAATGCTCAGGATAACGGAATTTATATTCGGCGCGCCGAACTTCCACTTGTAGTTTGCTCCGTTTACGGATTTTCTCCAGGTGATATTTACATTTGCATTATTTTCAGGAGATGTGACAAGAGTGATCCCTGTCGGCGGTGACAATAACCCAAATGAATTGAGAACCGCTTTTCGTTTGAAGGTTATGTTGAATGTCTGTGTTGACTTCAGCGAATCATTTCCTTCATAAGCCCAGACAGCCCACTGACCTGCAGCCGAATCTCCGGGATTCAGTCCGAGAGAAGCGAGTATTCCGTCGACTGCGGCAGGAGTTACCGTAAGAGTTGTAGCAGCGCCGCCGGAGTTTGAAGGCAGACTCAATATTACTGAGCCGATATTTGGCGCGCCGAATTTCCATTTATATGTAACTGCGCCGCTTCCCGCGCTGCTCCAGGTAATGTCTACAGGAGAGTTGTTTCCCGCCTCAGAAAGGAATGTAATCCCGGTCGGAGGGAAAAGCAGGTTGAACGGATTCAGCGCCTGCGCTTCACTCTGATCCGCTTTAATATTTCCGTTTGAATTCAGCATTAATACCGCGCTGAATATTATAACAATGATTGCTTTTAGCCATGATTTGCTTTTCATGTTTTCTCCTTCTTGTTTTAAATTATTTAAAATTACTTCACAAAAATAATTTTAAAACACTTCCGCAAAAAATCAAAAGGATTCAAAACATAGGAATCGAAAAAATTCAGCTAAGTTTAAGGTCGGAAAGTTTAACTTTGGAACGGGATTTTATAACGTCGGAAAAACTTTTTCCTTCAAGCTTGCTGTCAATCCAGGAAATCAGATCGAAATATTCAGCGGCTTTCCTTTCACCGCTTTTAATTATAACATCATTTAACTTCTTCTTCAGCATTTCAAGAAATAATTTTTTTTCCTTATTATCAGAAATCCATGCAAGGTTTTTTATTGCAGAAAGAGTTACGTTCTCATATTCATACAGCTTGTCATTCTTTGAAAGAAATCTTTTCACGGATTTGAATTCATAATCTATCAGATCATAATTTTCCAGCTCGTAATGTATTATAAGATTCATTAATCTTGCGAACGCTTTGTAGTCAATACGGTACTCAGTCCTGTCGTTCAGAATTTTGTTCAGCCAGTTCAGTGATTTTTCAGGTTCACCCGCCCCGAAATAAAGATAGGCGATCGAATAAATTACTTTAAGCTCTTCAGACCTGTTAAGCTTACCCGAATATTTATCCAGCCAGCCGGTCACTTCATTTACCATTTTAAGTCCTTCCCTGAAATATCCGGAGATGATATAAATATTAATTTCAAAACTGTAAGACTTAATATACATTTCCGGAAAATTCGGAATATCATTTTTTGTCTTCACCGCCGCAGCGCCAGCTTCTCTCTGCTTCCGCAGATAAGAAAGGCAGAGATCGTATTTTTTGAGATTGTAAGACATTGCGATCGCATCGCTTAATGCGTAAAGATATTCTTTCTTCCCGCCGCCTGTCTTAAGAGGATTATTCCCGATAAGCTCAAGACGTTTCACAGTAAACTCAAACGCCTTTCCGTGATTGCCGGTGCAGTAGTAATAAAGATAATTGAGAATATAAAAAAGATTTTTAGCGCGTATGGAACGGGCGGCGCTTTCATTCTTCATCAGCGGATGACGCGCAAGCTCTTCAAACATCTTTTTATCTTTGGTATTTCGCGCAATGCCGGTTTTCTTGAACAGCGAAGACATCCTGAGATAAAGCGCATTGTATTCGGCAATGTTCTTCTGCTTATCAATCGTTTCAAGTTCTTCCTTCAGGCAGTTGTCAATATATTTATCAAAGTCCGGCTCAGCAATTTTTCTGTAATCAAAATTTCTCTGATCCTTAAGTATGTCAATCAGTTTTGCAAACTTATCTTCTTCAGCCGCCAGCTTCTTCGCCCTGTTAAGAATGGTCTCCGCCTGAGTGAATAAAGTTTTATGAAATAAAATTGTATAATGCTCTTTCATGTTTGAAAGCACGCTCTCGGTGGATTTCTCATCATTATAGCTGACAAGACTTTTCAGAATCATATTATACAGATAATTCTTAGCCGATGTCAGCTGCTTTATGAATTTTTCTTTTTTAAAAATTTTCTTTATTTCATTCTCATCATATCCGTCTTTCTGCCTGCTCACGGCTTCAAAAAGTTTTACATAATTGTTTTCACTTACATGCGAATGCCTTCGGGCAAATTTTATGAAGTAACCTTTTTCGGAAATATTCATTGAGTGGATCAGTTTCCAGAGATCTTCGGACGGTGTTTTCAATTTTTTAAAATATAGTTTGAAATTTTAATTCTCTTTAACTTTGTTACCGGGATAAATTGCAGAATAGAATTTGTCGTTTAACTTAACATTTCATGCAGGTAAATTACATTAAATACATTTTAAGTTTCAATACATATTGCAGAGCAATTTCTATGTTTTGAAATAAATTTAAATGAATGAAATTAAAAAGTTTAGTATCTTTATAAAAAAAACATGAGTAAATACAGGAAGCCGCTCTTACCGGCTCTCATATTTTTAAACATACTGATCTCAGGATTTGCAGTAAGTCAGCCGTTTGAAAAGATCAATCTCAGTTTTCCGGGTCTCTCACACGGCAGGATAAACTGGATCGATCTTAATAATGACAGGCTGCTTGATGTTTTTATTTCGGGCGTTGATGATTCCATAACTGCGAAATCTCAGGTGTATATTAATCACGGCGGAGGAAATTTTGTCCTGATAAATTCCGGTCTGCCGGATATTACCAACGCATCCGTTGCCTGGGCGGATTTTGACAAAGACGGCGATCTGGATCTTTTGATCTCAGCTTACTCAGTCAGTCATAACGGTATCATTACAAGGATTTATGAGAATAAGCTTCCGTCGGCTTTTGACGAACGTGACTTTGGATTTGAAGACCTTCATTCGGGTTCAGTAAAATGGATCGATTACAATAACGACTCACATCCGGATGTCTTCATCACGGGACTTGATTCGGGCGGCGCTCCGCAGCTCAGACTTTATAAAAATACCGGAAATTCTTTTACCGAAATACAGACAGGTCTTCCTGCCGTGTATTTTTCTTCTTGTGAATTTTATGATTTTGACACTGACGGTGACGCAGATCTGCTGATCTCCGGTCAGACAAACGAAAATAAGAATTCATATCTTACAAAAATTTTTATAAATGAAAACGGATCATTCTCTGAATCCGGCATAATACTTCCCCCAATGTCAAAAAGCTCTTCTGCATGGGGAGATTTTGATTCGGACGGATTAGGCGACATTGTGATGCAGGGAGAAATGTTTAATAGCTCAACCGGAAATACTGAATTCACAACTGTGATCTTCCGGAATAACGGGGGCAATACTTTTTCAAAACACACATCGGAGCTGCCCGGACTCGCTTCGGGAAATATACTGTGGGCGGATTTTGACAATGACGGTTTTCTGGATATACTTGCTGCGGGAAATCATTCGGGTAATGCATCAGGTATTGCCGGAATTTACAGAAATGTAAATGGAAATTTTACTGCAGTGAAAACCATACACCCTGCATTAACTTACGGTCAGGTTTCCATCGGGGATTTTGATAATGATTTCAGGATCGATATTCTGCTGACAGGTCACAATCTTACTGCAAAGAAAAACATTACATCCGTTTACAAAAATTTAACTCCCGTGATTAATGAAGCGCCTGTCGAACCGAAAGGTCTTACGACTACTTTTGATAATGCGGTGATTCACTTCAACTGGCTTGAAGGTACTGACAGCAGTACACCGTCTGCGGGACTTTCTTATAATTTAAGGATCGGCACCTTTCCCGGAGGTGATGACATTTTATCTCCGGCCGGATCAGGGATTAACAGCTTCAGCCGCTTGCCGGGAACAGGCAATACAGGCGCAGGCAGAACATGGCATATTGATGAATTGGATACGGGAGTATATTACTGGAGCGTTCAGACAGTTGACAATACTTTTAATACTTCAGAGTTTACAGCGGATAATACATTTACATTTCAAAATCCGGGCAGCGGTAATCCAGCAACAGGAAATTCAAACGGTTACATTCTGAAGCAGAATTTTCCAAACCCGTTTAATCCCGTTACCAATATTCAGTTCGAAATACCGAATGACGCTGAAGTAATAATCAAGATATTTGATTCAAACGGAAAACTTGTTGACACTCCCGTGAATGAATTTAAAAATACGGGCAGTCACAGTTTTATTTTCAGCGGTGAAAATTTATCATCAGGTATTTATTATTACAAGATTGAAGCCGCCGGCTTTTCTCTTACCAGGAAAATGGTGCTGTTAAGATAATAGCTCAACGCCGATACATTCTACGCATATAATATCACATTGAGTCCCGGCATCACCGTCACAGCTGAGTCACCGGCAAAGTCAGCGTATAATTTTACTGAGAATTTTCGCGGGGACTCAGCTCATTCTATCCCATTGAGTCCACGCAAAAGATTTACAGTAAATCTATATATTCATTTCCTGCGGGTGACTCAATGGAAACGAATATATGCGGTGACTCAGCGCTGCATATACTATCCCATTGAGTCCCCGCATTATCGTCACAGCTGAGTCACCCGCAATGACTGCGTGTAAATTCACAATGAATTTATAGCGAGGACTCAGCGCCTCATATACTAACCCATTGAGTCCCGGCATTACCGTCACAGCTGAGTCACCCGCAATGACTGCGTATAATTATACTGTAAATTTTTCGCGGGGACTCAGCGTCGTATATACTAACCCATTGAGTCCCCGCAAAAGATTTACTATGTAACTATATATTCATTTCATGCGGGTGACTCAATGGAGACAACTTAAAAAAAAATTACAGGATTTATAAAATATTTTTATTAAGTTTGTATAAATTTATTTATAAAGTAAAATTCAGATTTATTTTACTATATAAAATAAGGAAATGGACTGCAATTATTCTTGCCGTTGTCGGGATAATCATAGTAAACTTCGGAGGTACAATGGCAATGGGTCCGCAGTCTTCCTCAGGTATGATGCTGATAGGAAGCGTCCTTGTATTTTTAGCAGTATGCTTCGGCGCAGCTTATACTATAATCGGTAAATCAGAAATGGATCATATAAAGCCAATGCTGATTGTCAGCTTATCTGTTTTAATTTCACTTATCCTCTTTATTCCGTTTACAATATTTGAAATTCAGGATTTCGATTTCTCATTTGTAAAGACTTCTCAATGGATGGCGCTTATCTGGTGGGGTGCCGGTTCGGTCGCGCTCGGCTTATCACTCTGGAATTACGGTCTCGAAAATGTGACCGGAGTAACAGCCGCCGGCTTCATGGGATTTATGTCTATCAGTTCTCTCATTCTTTCATATATTATTCTTGATGAAAAATTTTACTGGCATCAGCTTATTGGTTTTATTGTCGTCTTCATCAGTCTCATTCTCCTCACCTGGTCGCCGAAAGGCAAAGGGATGGATATGTAAAATAAAATCTCCTCTATCCTTATAATGAATAACAAATTTTAATTGAAATTACTTTTGTAATGATTTATTTTACAAATATATTTTATATATCGACACTTAGAAGCCATAACACTGTGGCACCTGAATAGATGCAAAACCGACAAGGATTCATTAATAAAATTTCATTTTAAGTTATTACACAAAGCATAAGAATTATGTTAGCTGCCATTACACAGACTCATTATTTAAGAAAGCACTTATTGAATTAATAGAATTAAACAGCACGTTAAAATAATTTTCCAACCTGTTGAAATTTTAAATATAGATTGATGTGGATAGTGACACTAATATTATGCGCTATTGTTCTGATTACAACAGGACTGCCCCTGATACGCTCGGGAGCCTGGTGGATCAGGATCTTTGATTTTCCAAGAATTCAGATTGCTGTTTTCACCTTCCTGACGATGATTCTGGCATATGTTTTTTTAAATTTCCAATGGGAATTCAAGTTACTTTTGTTATTGGTTCTTGCAGTTGCCTTTGTCTATCAAATGCAGTTTGTTTTAGTATATACACCCCTTTTTAAAACTCAGGCAAAGAAAAGCAACAAGCCGACAGAAGGAACCAGCCTGACCCTTCTTGTTTCAAATGTGCTTATGGATAATGAAGATAAAGAGAGCTTTCATACGCTTGTAAAAAAGTATGATCCTGATATTCTGCTGATAAATGAACCTGATCAAAAATGGGCTGACTCTGTTAATAAGCTTGAAGTGGATTTTCCGTATTCAATCAAATATCCGCTGGAGAATACATACGGTATGATACTGCTGTCAAAACTTCAGCTCACTGAAAGCGTTGTAAATTTTTTGGTTAAGGACGATGTACCTTCTATTTTTACCAAAATTACCTTACCGTCAGGAAGTAAAATTGACTTTTATGGAGTTCACCCGGAACCTCCGCAGCCGGGTACCGATACCTATGAAAGAGATACAGAATTGCTTATTATCGGCAAAAAAATCAGAGAAACTAAAAATCCAACCATAGTTGCCGGCGACATGAACGATGTAGGCTGGTCTGTTACTTCGAAACTTTTCAGAAAATACAGTAAGCTGGCCGACCCGCGTAAAGGCAGGGGATTTTTTAATACCTATAACGTTTTTGTTCCTTTGTTAAGGTTTCCTCTGGATCATATTTTTTACTCCGGAGAATTTGGACTATTAACCCTTAAGACACTTGAAGATATTGGATCAGACCACTATCCACTTCTGATTGGTTTAAATTATGAACCGGATGGTGATAATACAGAAGTATTGGAAAAAACAGATGCAGGTGAGGAAGCGGAAGTTGAAGAAAAAATTGAAGAAGGCAAGGAATAAAGTGATGTGAATTAAAGTTAAAAATCAAATTGAAGGTATCTGTTTAAAAAACTTATGAAACTGAATTATAAACTACTTTTTTAGGAAAGAAAAGGGCAACCCTGTTGTTTTTTCCGGTACTAATATTAAGCCCATTTTAATGAATAGACTTATCTTATTCATTTACCGATCAATAAATTAAATTTGACTAACTATAATACAGAATATGAAAAATACAGACTTTAGCAATTTAAGTGTAGTGTATGTAAACTGTACTCTTAAAAAATCACCGGAAGTTAGTCATACGTCTTTATTAATGAACGTGTCGAAAAAAATTATGACTAAGGAAAAAGTAAAAGTTGATGAAATTCGATTTGTTGATCACCAGGTTGCTTCCGGCATTTACCCTGACATGACAGAACATAACTGGGAAGCAGACGAATGGCCTGCATTATTTAAGAAGATCATAAAAGCGGATATTCTTATTATTGGAACACCGATCTGGCTTGGCGAAAAGTCTTCGATTGCCCAAAAATTGATCGAGAGACTTTATGCAATGAGCGGACAGACAAATGAAAAAGGACAATACATTTTTTATGGTAAAGCGGGAGGTTGCATAATTACGGGTAATGAAGACGGCATAAAACATTGCGCGATGGGTATTTTGTATTCTCTTCAGCATATTGGATACTCCATTCCGCCTCAGGCTGATGCCGGCTGGATAGGCGATGTAGGACCCGGTCCGAGTTACGGAGATACAGAATGGAATAATGAAAAAATAGAACCGCCGGCAGGTTATGATTCAGATTTTACTAACCGGAACACGACCTTTATGACTTATAACCTGCTTCATCTGGCCTCTTTGTTAAAAGCTAACAATGGTTATCCAAATTATGGTAATTCAATAAGTGAATGGGATCAGGGAAACCGTTGGGAATTTGAAGATCCGGAATAAAAGAAATTCAAACCGCCGGCAATATTGTATTGGCGTAATTCTCAGAATTTATGTTACTAATAAATCTATAGACGGTATTACTCTGAGAGTTGAAAAAAAAATAAAATATAACTTACTTTAAAACGAAGCGCTTTTTGAATAATCAAATTATTGCAGTAAGAAATAAAACTCTCGTTTCAGAAATCAATGAATATATTATTTCCGATAGCTTGTAAGCAGAATTTTTTGTTGAATGCAAAACATAAACTACTGTCTCCGGAAAGACGCAGCGGATTACAAATCGCAAGCAGTAAATTGAGAGACCAATAAAGTTGCTGCAAGGTGAAACCCGATTCTAAAGATGACTCAGAAATTGCCGGTTGTTTTACTTTGTTGAATGACTTAAAAATAAAAAATAAATGAACATCATAGAAAAATTCATTCAGGTACGTGAGCAAACCGAAGCGCTGTGCAATCCTCTGGAAACAGAAGATTATGTGGTGCAGCCCGTTACGGACGTGTCGCCGCCAAAGTGGCATCTGGCGCACACTACCTGGTTTTGGGAGCAGTTTATATTGGTAAAGCATTTAAAAAATTATAAGGAATTTCATCCCGATTTTGCTTTTCTATTTAACAGTTATTACAACAATATGGGTAAACGATCCCTTCGTCATGATCGCGGATTTATGACACGTCCCACAGTTGCGAAAGTTTACGAATACCGGAAATATGTCACCGGCGCTATTTCAAAATTACTGGAGAATGATCCTTCCGATGAAGTATTGAAATTAGCGGAAACAGGGATTAATCACGAACAGCAGCATCAGGAATTGCTCGCCTATGATATCAAATTTATTTTGGGAACGCAGCCGACTTTTCCCGCCATAGGAGATTTTTTCAAACTACAGAAGGAAACTCAAGATCAGGAATGGATATCCGTTTCTGAAGGTGTTTATGAAATTGGTCACAAGGGTAAAGACTTTTGTTTTGATAATGAACTGCCTGTTCATAAAGTTTATTCAGGAGATTTTGAGATCAGTAACAGGCTGGTTACCAATGCGGAATATTTAGAATTTATGGAAGACGGAGGTTACGATAATTTTAATCTTTGGCATGATGAAGGCTGGCATTTTGTACAGGACAATAAAATTGAACATCCGCTTTACTGGCATTTCATTGAAGGAGAATGGCGCACTTACACTTTTAATGGCCTGGAAAAAATTAATCCGGATCTACCGGTTTCACACATTTCAATGTATGAGGCGTTTGCTTTTGCAGCGTGGAAAGGAAGACGTTTGCCCACGGAATTTGAATGGGAAATAGCAGCTCAAAAATTTAACTGGGGACAGCTATGGGAATGGACCATCTCCGCCTACCTGCCCTATCCCGGATTTGTCACAGAAGATGGAGCTCTGGGCGAATACAACGGAAAGTTTATGATAAATCAAATGGTTTTGCGGGGAGCATCGGTTGTCACTCCCAAAGAACATGAAAGAACTACATACCGCAATTTTTTTCACGCTTCCGGCAGGTGGATCTATTCCGGGATCAGGCTGGTAAAAAAGTAATTCAGTATGGAAGAATTTTTAACTCACGTAAAGGATGGACTAAGCCGGTTACCCAAAAAATTATCATCACGATATTTTTATGATGCAAAAGGCAGCGGGCTGTTTCAGCAAATAATGCAACTGGAAGAATACTATCTGCCGCGCTGCGAAATGCAGATCATTCAAAACCAAAGTGAATCGATAGCGAAAGATATTTCTGCAAATCATTCATCTTTGCAGATTGTGGAACTCGGCGCAGGCGACGGCACGAAAACCAAACATCTGCTCAGACAGTTTTCCGGTCATTTCAAGCAGCTGGAATATGTAGCTATGGACATATCTCCAAACATTTTAGCCGTCAACAAAGATGAAATAAAGAGCGGGGTTAAAAGTTTAAACCATATCAGCATTGCCGGAAATTATTTTGAGACATACAAAAAATTAGACCGTGCCCGTCACGGACGGCTGGTGATGTTCTTAGGAGCGAATATAGGAAACTTTCACAATGCTGAAGCCATAACTTTTTTTGAATTTATAAAAAAAGGATTAACCCCCGGAGATTATTTTTTAGTGGCGTTTGATATGGTAAAGCATCCAAGAAAAATATTAAAAGCATATGATGACAGTCAGGGAATTACTAAAAAATTTAACCTTAATTTATTAGAAAGAATGAACAGAGAACTGGGTGCAGATTTTGATATTTCAAACTTTGAGCACTTTCCTTTTTACAATCCCGTCACAGGCATTACTTCCAGCCATATTATCAGTTTAAAAAATCAAACCGTAAAGTTTAAAGATGGATTTACGGTAACTTTCGCTGCCTATGAAGCCATACACACCGAGATCTCCAAAAAGTATTTTAGGAGCGATATCGAAGAAATTGCCGGTGAATCAAAGATGAAGATAATTCAGACGTATTATGATGATAATAAGGAATACGCCTTCGTTTTATTTCAGCCGTGTGCATAACCAAAGATTTTTTTTTGTAAACATCACAAAATATAATTGTAATTATATTTGTAATAAATTATTTTACAAAGGTTTTGAAAGGAAGAAACCTATGAAAGCGATTTTTCACATACTACGAAAAAAGCATCTATTAACTTCAAAAAACTCTGACACATTTATAAATTTTTTCCAATAATATATGAGTTAAATTACGAAGTTGTGAAAGGTATCCACTGTATTATTAAGAATCCCGCAACTATCCAAACCCAATGTTAGCAAGTCCGGAACGACAGGACACAAATGAATTTATCTCTTAATTAAACGAATAACATATTATGACACGACAAGAAGCAGAAACAATTTTACAGCTGACATTTAAGCTCCCTAAGTTCTATGACGAACAATGGCTGACAATTGAAAAACTCCTTAAAGGTGAAAAGGTTTTATTAATTGAAAAGACAGGTTTCGGTAAATCACTTTGCTTTCAATTTCCGGCGACAGTGTTCAAAGGTACAACAGTAATATTTTCTCCTTTAATTGCATTAATGCGTGACCAGGTCAAAAAGTTAACGGCGCTGGGTATTTCTGCAAAATGTATCAATAGCGAGCAGACACCGGATGCAAACACACAGATAATGAATGAAGCAAAACAGGGTAAAATAAAAATCCTATACATTGCACCCGAAAGACAAGAAAACAGTGAATGGATCGAAGCAACACAACAAATGAATTTATCAATGGTTGTAGTTGACGAAGCACATTGTATTTCGGTTTGGGGTCACGACTTCCGTCCTGCATTTAAAAGAATTATTAATCTGGTTAAGTTATTGCCTAAAGGACTTCCTGTTCTTGCAACAACAGCAACAGCGACCAAAAGAGTTGAACTTGATGTTGCTCAGCAAATTGGCAATAGCATTATGACTATCCGTGGAAATTTAATGCGTGACAATTTCAAGTTGTTTGTAGTTAAAGTTTCAACTGAAGATGAAAAATTAATATGGCTGGGTAAAAACTTAAATAGTTTTCCCGGTTCAGGAATTCTTTATACCGGAACAAGGATCGCGACAGATATTTATTCCAATTGGTTTGAGCATCTCAAAATATCATCTGCCGCTTACAACGCAGGGTTGGATGCTGATTCGAGAATTGCCATAGAAAATGGATTGATGTCAAACAAATGGAAATGTGTCATATCCACAAACGCGTTGGGAATGGGAATTGACAAGCCTGACATTCGATTTATAATTCATACTCAAATCCCGCAATCACCAATTCATTATTATCAGGAGATTGGCAGAGCAGGCAGAGATGGACTACCATCATATATAATTTTGTTTTACAACCCGGAAGACAGAAAATTACCCGAAGCTTTTATAGAAAGTGGAAGACCTTCTATAAAAAAATATGAGAAAGTTATTTCAGTTGTAAAATCTGAATTGCATGGAGAAAGGGAATTAATGAAACGAACGAACCTGAAGCAAAATCAAATCAGAGCTATAAAAGCTGATTTAATTGAACAACGTATTATTCGTGAAGTAATTATTGGTAAAAGTAAAAAGTATGAGTTTGTTTCAAACTCTCAACCTTTAAATACTAAAACATTTGAAGAGTTACGAAATGCTAAACTGGCAGATCTTGAAAATATGATTGCTTATGTTGATACTGATAAATCACGAATGAAATTTCTTTGTGATTATTTAGGAGATAATTCAAATCACACATTTGTGAATTGTGATAACACAGGCGAAAAGAAAATTACAGTATCAGTTACTTCTGAATGGAAAGAGAAATTGCAACATTTCAGAGAAGAATATTTTCCTGAATTAGAAGTTGAATCAAAAGGTTCAAACTTGGTAAATGGAGTAGCTGCATCCTACTATGGTGTTTCTAATGTTGGTGATGCAATATATCGTTCAAAACATGAATATGGCGGAGACTTTCCCGACTTTCTTTTAAAGCTGGTAATAAAAGCATTTCGAAAGAAGTTTGGTCAGGAGAAATTTGATATGTTAGTTTATGTACCGCCTACTTCATCTGGTGATTTAGTAAAAAACTTTGCTGTAAAAGTTTCTCAAGTTTTAAATTTCCCTGTTTCCCATAATCTTACAAAAAGCAGAGTTACAAAAGAACAAAAGGTTTTTGAAAACGGTTATCTCAAAACAGAAAACGTAAGCGGCGCCTTTACTTTAATTAATCCGAATGACATAAAAGGTAAAAGTATTTTACTCATTGATGACATCTTTGACAGCGGCGCAACATTGAAAGAAGCCGGCAGATCATTAACTAACTTTGGTGCAAAAAAAATATCCCCAGTTGTAATTGCAAGGACCATAGGTGGAGACATTCTATAACATGAGAAAAGAAGAAGCGGCATATTGGATTGCATTGGCTCATTTACCGGGATGGAGTCATTTGAAAATAAATAATCTCATCGTAAAGTTTTATCACGAGAATAAGATCTCAATCGATGAGTTTTTTGAATTAAATGATAATGACCTGCAGCACCGCTATCAGTTAGACGAAAAACAAGTATTGGATTTGAAACAGGCTAAAACTGAACTGGCGGGCAATGCATTCTTAGCGGAGTCTTTTTTCAGCCAGGGGTTTGAAATTATTCCCATTACATCTCCCGAATATTCAAAGACATTAAAAATTAATCTCAAGACTGCGAATGCGCCTGCGGTTCTTTATGTAAAAGGGAATAAAAAAATATTAGAAGAAGAATCAGTTGCAATTGTTGGTTCAAGGGAAGCATCAGAAACCGCTTTGAAGTTTACAGACAACATTACGAAACTTGTATGTAATCAATCCAAAGTTGTTGTAAGCGGATTTGCAAAAGGTGTGGACAGGCAGGCATTAGATTCAGCAGTCAAATTTAAAGGAAAAAGTGTTATTGTTCTGCCGCAGGGAATAATGACATATAGTTCGGTCTTTAAAAATTATTACAGGCAAATAATTGACGGAGATGCATTGGTCTTAAGCACATTTTTTCCACAAGCGCCGTGGAAAGCGGAATTAGCAATGGCGCGTAATCCGGTTATTTACGGACTTGCTGACGAAATATATGTTGCTGAATCAGCGGAAAAAGGCGGGACCTGGTCGGGAGTAGTTGACGGAATAAGAAAAGGCAGAAAGATCTTTGTGAGAAAACCTGAGCCCAATGAAAAAAATGCAAATAACATTTTAATTCAGAAAGGCGCAGTCCCAGTGGACTTTAATGGCTTTGAATTACCATCGAATTACGACATAACATTTGCAGATCAGTATTCTGTAGTTAAGGAACCTGCTGATAAAGATCCTTTAGAAACAAAAGTTCGTGCAGCATTCAGCGGCAGATCATTAAGCGCAAAAGAACTACTTACAAAACTTAACCTGACCTGGACAGCTCAAAAGCTTGACGGTTATTTAAAGAAACTGGATTTTATTGAGGTAGTTAAAGAAAAGGAAACTATTTTATACAGATTAAAAGGTACCACAGATATGACGCAGACAAAGCTTTTTGTTTAGCTAAAAAATTAATCCAGCAATACTAAGAAACGATCTACCCAACAAACAAAAACAACACCCATTGACAAAAACATTTTTACAGGCGGAGTGGAGAAAGCTGATAATTGCCAACTATTCAATTGACAGGAAATTGCTGAATAAGTATTTACCGCGGGGGACTGAACTTGATCTCTGGAATGAGACATGTTACGTGAGCTTAGTAGGGTTCATGTTTTTGAACACTAAAGTCAAAGGCGTTAAGATCCCGTTTCATATAAATTTTGAAGAAGTAAATCTCAGATTCTATGTCCGGTATAAACACGACCGGGAATGGAGGCGCGGAGTGGTTTTTATAAAGGAGATAGTTTCAAAGCCGGCGCTGACTTTAGTGGCGAATGCAGTTTATGGCGAAAATTATGAGACCATGCCTATGAGCCATTCATGGACAACTGCAGACGATAACCTGACTGTGGAATACAAGTGGAAAAAAGGACGGTGGAATTCTTTGAAGATCATCACAGGCAATGTATCAAGCCTGATAAAGGAAAACAGCGAAGAAGAATTTATTACGGAACACTACTGGGGATATACAAAAGTCTCGGATGAAAAGACATCCGAGTACGGAGTGGAGCATCCCAGGTGGGAAGTGTATAAGACAAAAGATTTTTTTATTGACGTTGACTTCGGCAACATCTACGGAGAGGAATTTGATTTCCTGTCGTCGCAAAAACCTGAGTCAGTTTTTTTAGCTGAAGGTTCTGAGATAAAAGTTAAGAGCGGCAGGCAGATATAAAACTGCGTACGATATGGATTTTGCGACAGCAGAGCTGAGATGTATACATGAGCTTTGAGCTTCTTCATTCACCCCTTTTCAGAATTCGGGAAGTACAGAGAAGACTTAGACAGGGGTAATCGCGTAATCCGTATAAGCCAGTCTGAACCGCTTTCAGATCACAATCTCTGATTGTGAATTAATTTCTTTGAGCTTTGAAATTGTGTTTTAAGATTGATATGATTATTCTATCTAAATTTAGTGATTAGCAAACAATGTTAAATAAAAAATCAGAATACATTATACATAAATCAATCATTGTTTTTATAATATTGATGGTACTGCCTTTCTTTGTATTGTGCTTTTTCAACCATCCCTGCCCTGAAGATTTATCATTTACTGAATATACTCACAGAATTGGATTCCTTAATACACAAATATACATGTACAATGATATAGGAGGAAGATTCTTAACATGTGCTCTGTTGAGTATCAACCCGTTAATCTTTCACTCTATCCCTGCATTTAAACTGTTGATATTTTTATTTATGATTTTTTTCTTTTTTGTACTGCATTTTTTTATAAATCAACTCTTTTCCGGTGTATTATTATTGCGGGAAAAATTAATTATTTCCCTGTCAATATTGTTTTTATATTTGTACGGAATGCCATCAGTATCAGAAGGTTTTTACTATCTTGCGGGAATCACGACTTATAATGTATCGATTATTTTGCTGTTTCTGGCAATTGTTTTTTACAAATGGCATATAGAAGCAAAAACAAAAAAGTCTAAGATGTTTTTTGGTGCTTGTACTATGATATGGATTTCAGCGATTATGGGAACTACAGAATTAATGATTGCTCTGATTTTTTTGTCAATATTAATATTTATTACATTAAAAATATATTTTGAAAAAAAGCTGAGTCCGGTTTTGGTTTTTTTTATTCTGTTCCTGGCTGCTGTATTTTATTTTATAATATTATCCCCCGGAAGTGACAAAAGGCAGAATTATTCAGATTCGATTTTTGATATAATTTATTCGTCCCTTATATTCACGTTCGAATCAATGTACTTCTGGGTGATCAATACACCTCTCATTGGTTTTACAATTATGCTGATTCCGGTTTTATTTATATTAACCGGAAGTAAAAAATCAGTCTTAAAAATCTTTACAATAAATCCGGTTATTTCATTTATAATATCTTTTATATATTTACTCACAATGCCCGTCTTAATATACTGGAGTACTAGTGATTCCCCTTATGCCAGAATTACAAATTTTATCTATTTTTTATTTCTTATAATTTGGTTCTTTAATTTAATTGTTGTAATTTTTTATTTAAGAGAAAAAATTAAAATAAATTTTACAAACTATGTTAAATACTTTTATATTACCGGATCTATTGTAGTTGTGTTATTTTTATTTAAGGAAAATAATAATATTCTGGTGGCACACACAGAATTAATAGACGGAACAGCTATAGAATACGACAGCAAAATGAACGATATGTACAGACAAATTTATGAAAGTAAATCAGATACTTGTGTTTTGGACGGAATCGAAAAGATACCAAAAACTTTCATAGAGGTGCAGTTTGCAAGCGACCCTTATGAAATATACAACTACTGGTATACAAGATATTTCCATAAAAAGCGTATTTATTTTCAAAAATATTCGAAAACTACTTTCGAATAGAGGAATTTGAATTCCTGACATTGCAAAACCCTATTCAGTATTTTTAGCTGAAGGTTCAGAGATAAAAGTTAAGAGCGGCAGGTGGATATTAAACTGCGATCAACCGTGTAGGAGTAAAGAGATTTTTCCGTGGCGCAGTTCATTTTGAAAATTATCAGCCTGATATTTGACTTCCGTAATTTACTTTAACATTCTATCTAAATATTTTGCAGCTAATGATTAATATGCTTCAATATGAAAACTCCATTTACTGCTGACCAATTTTTAGAGATCTTTAAAAATTACAATCAGGGTGTATTTCCTATGCAGATTGTATTTTACATGTTATCCATTATTGTCATTTATCTGACATTCAGACCCACTGCGAAATCTGACAAAATTATCAGCGGATTACTTGCATTCTTTTGGTTGTGGATGGGAGTTGTTTACCAACTTTATTATTTTACCGAAATCAACAATGCAGCTTATTTATTTGGAGTTGTATTTATTCTTCAGAGTATTTTGTTTTTAACATTCGGAGTTTTTCAAAACAAACTTTCTTTTAACTTTCGTTATGACGGTTATGGAATTACAGGCATCATTCTGATTTTATTTGCTCTGATTATTTATCCTGTTTTGGGATATTCTTTTGGGCATGTCTATCCTTATTCCCCGACTTTTGGTCTGCCATGTCCTACTACGATTTTAACATTCGGGTTATTACTTCTGAGTGACAGGAAATGTCCACTTACCATTCTTATAATTCCTTTTGCATGGTCAATCGTTGGCTTTACAGCTGCATTTAGTTTTGGGATTATTGAGGACATTGGATTACTGGTATCAGGATTACTTACAATTATAATGGTGTTAATGAGAAACAGAATGCCGGTAAAGAAAAGAGTATCACTTTGAAATGTCTTACTCATTGATATGACCTTACTGATAATTTTAGATCTTAATAATATAATGCGGTGGTCCGGTTAACCAGTTACCCGAATATCTTTAAACTGATCAAGCTGGACATAAAAATGATGATCGCCAAACCATTGACAAATCATCACAAATTATAATTGAAATTATTTTAGTAATAAATTATTTTACAACTGTGTTTAACATGACGGAAACATATGATAGCGGAATCCTCAGCACTTATGAAAAGACTTTTGAGAGACTATTTCAAAAAGTATAACTACGAAAGAATATTTATTTGAGGGACAAATGACGGGATATACAATGTGAGTAGAAAAAGGGATTTTAAAGCGTACGAAATTAAAAGCGGTAATAAAACAATGGAAGTGTGAATTCCTTAAAACATTCGTTTGCAACTCATTTGACCGGAAGGCGACACAATAATCAGACAAGGTCTTCAGCATCGGCATATAGAATAATAAAAACATCAATAAAACTTATAACTAAAACAAATGACTACTTACTCCATCATCGCTCAAATTATAGTTGCTGTTTCAATAGTAATTGTATGGGTGTTTCGATTCTACAATGTCGAAAAAGAATTTAAACAATATGGCTTAAGTGACTTAATCCGTAATATCGTTGGGGCAAGTAAAATAGCTTTATCTACTTTACTTGTTGCAGGAATTTGGTATCCGGATTTAGTGCTGATCCCTGCCCTGCTTCTGGCTTTTCTTATGGTATCGGCTCAATATTTTCATTTTAAAGCCGGCAATCCCTGGCAAAAGCGAATGCCGTCTTTACTTCTGTTGATTCTTTGTCTTTTCATTGTTGCCGTGTCATTAAAATTATTATAGTATGAATATAGTAATGCCCCTGATTTTAATACACATCTGAGAACTTACACCCGATGTAAATATTAGCAGTATCGATTTTTTGTAACACAAGATCTAAGCACGGCAGTGAGTGCAGAGAATACTACACTGCCGATTCTAAGAAATTTCTTTTAACAGCATAACAATTAAAAAAAACCTCCGCTCTATGAAAAGACTGCTTACAGTAACTTCAATTTTAGAAGGTTCTACAGGTCTGGCTCTGATGATACTGCCGTCATTGATTGTTCAGGTTTTACTCGGTTCACCTTTAACAGATCCGCTTGGCATAATAATCGCCAGGGTAGCCGGGGCAGCTTTGGTTTCACTTGCTATTGCGTGCTGGCTTTCACGAAAAAATGAGAACGCAGTTGGTTTGGTCATTGCTTTATTATTTTACAATCCGGCTGCAGCATTTATACTTGGATATGCCGGACTTCAGGAAGACCTGACAGGAATTGCGTTATGGCCTGCTGTCATTGCGCATATTGTGATGGCTTCGTGGTGTATAAAGTCGCTTTATAAAAACAAAAACTAAATACGAAGTTTAATTTTGCATTCTTACTATTATATTACTAAAATTATTAAACAAATTTTTTTAACAGAAGAAAAACCACGAACGCATAAAACGATATCAGAACCTTTTAGAAAAATTAATACTTGACTCGACAAGAAAATGTTAATATGAAAATGAAGGCACTGGCATAAACAATGACTTGGAAAAAGTAGTAGTGCAGTGCTTTGTATGACTGTTTTTTGTGTTTATAAACTTAGAGTTTTATATTAAAGTTGGCACTGAAAATCGCAATCTTCACCAAGCCGTAAAATGTTAGCGGTCTGTTAATGCAACAATGCATACTTGAATAGACTATAATAAACGTACTGATAACTTAATTAGGAGTAAAATGAAACGAGTAACATTTATTTTATCGGCACTTTGCACTCTTTCCATTAAGCGTTTTTACTAAAATCAAAACCAACATTTTTATGAGAACAGAAAAAGGATTCAAAGTAAAGGCAGGTGAAGCCAGATTTGGTGAACACTACAAAATGAAAGGAATCACTCTAAATAACTTAGACATAAAAATTTCCGGAACTGACACTGAAAATGATTTAGCTGTGTTTGAGCAAACCGGATTAACACCAAATGGCGGACCTCCTTTGCATATTCATCCTTTTCAAGACGAATGGTTTTATGTTATTGAAGGAGAATATCTGTTTCAAGTAGGTGATGACAAATATCAAATGAAAACAGGCGACACAATTTTCCTTCCAAGAAATGTGCAACACACTTTTATTCAATTGACAGAAAAAGGAAAGATGATAGTTTCTTATTTGCCATCAGGAAAGATGGAAGCATTTTTTAAGGTTACGGACAAATGGACATCTCCGCCAACAAAAGAAGAAATCGCAAAGGTTTTTTCAGACCATGATATGAAAGTTGTTGGCGCACCATTGAAAGCTGACGACCAATATTAAAGCACGAACCGCTAACAACAGACTCAGGAAGGTTAAAATTAAATGTATGAATTGCAATAAATCAAATCTTTTGTATAAGTCAGACTAAATTTCTTTAGTTCAGAATGACTATATTCTATATAAGCATTGTTTATCTGACCTCTATCACTACAGAAATTCACCAGACGAAGTTATCAATACCATATCAATATCACAATGACCTGACATTTAAAAGGGAAGTAATCCGAAAATTCGACAGAGTAGGAAATTAAGTTAATTAAAAAAACAATTATGACAAACAGACAAAAATTAGATAAATTAGCATCAGAAAAAAACACTCCTTGCGTAACTGTTTCACTAAACACTCACAGAACTCATCCGGATAACGCACAGGATGCGGTTCAGTTAAAAAATCTTCTGAAGGAAGCTGAAAAAAGAGTGGTAAGCGAATTTGGCGAAAAACCATCAGAGCAATTGTTAAAGCGGCTTTCAGAAATTGAAAGTGAAATAAATGTAAATTATAATCTGGACAGTCTGCACATCTATCTTTCCAACGACACTAAAGAGATAATAAAATCTAATTGGCCGGTAAAGGAAAACAGTGTACATATATCAGATACATTTAATGTTCGTTCTTTGATAAAATTATGCAACAGAAGCGAAGAGTATTATACACTTTTATTATCACAAAGCGGAGTGAACATATATAACACAATCAATGACGGAATAATAGATGAGATTAAAAATGATGATTTCCCGTTTTCAGAAAGTCAGCATTTCAATACTAATCCTGAAAAGACAAGCGATTCAAAACATCATGATGACTTAGTTCGTGAGTTTTTAAATAAAGTAGATAAAGCCGTTGTGAGGCTGAATAACGAGACAGGTTTGAAATGTGTTGTGATTTGCACGGAAGACAATTACAGCCGTTTGATGCAGGTTGCAGATAAACCATCAATTTATATTGGATACTCAAGCATTGACTATAATAATACAGCCGGACATAATATAGCAAAACAGGGTTGGGAATTAGTTGAGAAATTGCAGCATGACCGCAGAGCTGACGCTATTGAAGAAATAAAAGAAGCGGGTTCACAAAGCACTATTTTGACTGATTTACAGGAAATTTTTCAGGCATCAGTTGATGGCCGCGGTGATTTATTAATAGTTCATCAGGATTTTTCTCAGCCTGTGCTTATGACAAGTGACAGGACATTTGAAATAACAGACGACAGAACCAAAGTAAATGTTATAGAAGATATCACAAGTAACATTGCATGGGAAGTATTATCTAAAAAAGGCAGAGTATTTTTTACTGCACAGGACGAAATCAAAGAGATTGGGGATATTGTACTGAAAACGAGATACTAAAAAATAGTTAGTAGTTAATAGTTAGTAGTTAATAGTTAGTTTGGCTTAAAGCAGGTTTGGCGAAAATAGCATCAGCGAATAAATAATTTTATGACGACATTAATTATTGGAGCCAGCGGAGCTACAGGAAAATTGTTAGTTGAACAATTATTAACGTCAGATCAAAAGGTTAAAATAATAATTCGATCAGCAGGTAACATTCCTGACCATTGGACCGGCAATGAAAATTTAACAATCATCAAAAGGAACATTACGGATATCAGCGTTGAAGAAATGTCGGGATACATCGCTGACTGTCAGTCTGCAGCTTGTTGTCTAGGACACAATCTTACTTTTAAAGGAATATTCGGAAAACCGAAAAGACTTGTCACTGATTCGGTGAGGTTACTTTGCGAAGCGATTCAAAAAAATTCTCCTTCTACACCGGTCAGGTTTGTGCTAATGAATACAGCCGGTAATTGTAACAGAGATTTAAACGAGCGGATCTCTTTCGGACAAAAAATTGTGTTAGGTCTGCTCAGATTATTACTGCCGCCGCATATTGACAATGAAATGGCGGCAGACTATTTAAGAGTAAATGCCGGACAGAAAAATCCATTTATTGAATGGGCGATTGTGCGTCCTGACAATTTAACAGATGAAGAAAAAGTAACTGAATACTCTTTGCATAAATCACCTACGAGAAGCGCGATCTTTAATGCGGGGAAAACAAGCCGCATAAATGTTGCGCATTTTATGGCAGGGCTTATTTCTGATACCGGGATCTGGAGAAAGTGGAAAGGACAAATGCCGGTAATTTATAATGTCTCGGAACATTAGAAATACCTCTTAAAGCTTCTAGAACAAAGTATTATGAATTTGAAAACATTAAACAAAATTTCCGTTAGTTACTTACAACAATTTCAAAAATAACCCGCTTTAATTACCAGAGCAATCCGTATTTCCCTCAATCCGATTTATTCTATTTGATTTACTGAAAATAATGTATAAGTTCATAAAAATTAAAGAACCCGAAAAAATAAATAATCACATTCAGATTCCAACCTTTGTAAAAGCGATAAAATGTAATGGGGGCAGATAATCCCTCTGATTCTGCTGTTAAATTAACTGACATTTTCAAAATTAAATCTTCAATAATAGTCAAATTATACTTTGAATCAAAAATGTAACTGAATATAAACATAGTAAAAAATTGAAAGGTGTTTATAATGTCAAAAGCTAATTTTCTTTTCCTTATACTGTTAATATTTTTTTGTTCAAATCAGCTTAAAGCCGTTGATACTTCCGCCATTAAATATTTTCCATTATCCGTTGGGAACTATTACTCTTATCTGGTCACTGACAGGTCCGGCAGTAATGTTAATTACTATATGAGCAGAGGTGAAATTACAAAAGACACAATGATTGGTAATAAAAAATATTTCTTTCTAAGTAATTTTCCTTATCATTATTATAATAAATGGGTTCGGCTTGATAGCAATACAGGAAGTCTATATCAGTATGAGGCCTCTAACAGTTGTCCTTTTTACCAATACGAATGGCTGCTTGACAGCTTTGCTGTCAGAATAAATGATACATTAAGAAATTGTTCATTGCCTTTCACTTGTGCAGATACAGGTGATGTTACAATTTTTAATAATTATCAGACTAAAAATAAAACCTTCAGATATTATATTTTAGGAGGACAGAGCGGACCCTTGGTTGCAAGATCATTTGCAAAGGATTTTGGACTTACCAGTTACGGTGAAGGTTATACTTTTGGTTCTGTCCTTTATCAGCTCAAAGGCTGCCGTATTAACGGCGTAATTTATGGGGATACAAATTCCGTGATCGGTATAACTAACTTGGGTTTAGAAATCCCCGCATCATTTAAATTATATCAGAATTATCCCAATCCTTTTAATCCTGAAACAAAAATCAGATTCGACGTTTCTAAATTTTCTAAAGTCAGTATAACAGTTTTTAATATTCTGGGAAATGAAATAGAGACACTGGTAAATGAAAATCTCACGGAAGGAAGTTATGAAACCAACTGGAACGGCAGCAGACTTCCCGGCGGATTATATTTTTACAGAATGAGTATTTATGGCGAAATTTCCGTAACAAGAAAAATGATGCTTGTAAAATAATATCCGGCAGAGAAATTTTTGTTTATTCCCGCATTAGGTGACATACGAACTATTTTACTAAGACTGTGATTAAAATCCTGCAAAATAAGTAAAGACTTATTGTTCACCTGCAGCAATTCTCAGGGGTTCATACACTTTCGGGATTTTCCTTGATACTTCAATGAGCTAAAATTAATTTAGTGTTTTTAAATATTATAACTCCTGATACCTCAGATAAAATTAAATTGTGTACAAAGATCACTATAAGGTAGATTACCATCAACCTTATAGTTTGTTAATTTGTAGGAATCTGATATTGCTCTTATAACTTACATTTTTAATCATCAACTTTTAACTTACAACTAAATGTGAAAAGGAAAGCAAAATTATTCATGTTACTGATATTCGTATTATTGATCTCATTGATGATCTTTAGATATTATAAAACCGCAACTTTCAAAGGTAACCAACCTGTAGAAATATTTAATTTAAAAAATGACAGTTTACAGTTTACAATACAGTCTGAGTACGAAGAGTATTTAGTCAATCAGGATATTTGGCTGAAGGTGAAACTTTACAATAATTCTAAAGCGCCATATTTAATGAACCTTCCATTTTCCAAACCCGGAATTGTGTTTACAATAAAAGAAGGTGATTCATTAAGGTTAAGGTTTGACAACCAGAATTATGAGCCTGCACGAATATTTAGTTGCCTCTTACCTGAAAGCGATTCTTTAGTTACTTATATACATTTAATTTACAATATATCCGATATTCTCAAAGCAGGTACCTTTACAGTTATTGCAGATTATCAGGACTTAGAATCAAACGAAATTACATTTGCTGTCAGTAAACCGAAAGGTGGAGACAAGGTGATCTTCGATGAACTTCATGGTCCATATAAACATGCAACAAGAGAAGAACAATACAACTACAGACTGGAGATACTTGAAAAGTATAAAGACTCACAATATTGTCCGCAATTTTATATAGCCTTGTTACAATTTACCGAAGGTCAAAAAGATACGAGTTTGTTTCAGGATATGTTCGATAAATACTTCGACAATTATCCAAATTCATTTTCATTAACCCGGATCATGGATGAATACTGGTACTATCTTGGAAATGTTAAAGGACTTAGTCATGATCAGGCCCGCCAAAAGCTGCGCGATCTGAAGGACAAATACAAAGGAACATTAATTGAGGATTGTATCTTAACTGATAATTTCAAATTGATCTTTAGAGATTATAATTTCTTTCCAAACGAATAATTATTTTTCGACATCACTCTTTTCACAATTGATATTCACCTTATTTCTGATTTGGGAATATGTAAAGCATTGCATTTATAATGTAGAATGAATAATAAACGTATGAATAAAACCGGTATCATATTTCCACATCAACTGTTTGAGCAAAATATACTTACATCTACCTGCGATGTAATTTATCTGGTTGAAGAATGGCTTTTCTTCAGGCAATATAATTTTCACAAACGGAAAATCGCTTTTCACAGAGCCAATATGAAGTTTTATGAAAGTTATTTACAATCAAAAAATATTAAAGTAGTATATATAGATGCATTTAATGAATTAGCTGATATCAGAAAACTAATTCCTTATTTGAAAACAAATGGTGTAAATACATTTGAATATATAGATACAACCGATCACTGGCTGGAGCAAAGAATCAGCAAAGTAGCCCGGGAGCAAGGGATTGAAAAAATAAAAACCCCAACTCCATTGTTTTTAAATACCTCCGAAGAAATTGCCGCCTATTTTTCAGATAAGAAAAGAATGTTCCAAACCGATTTCTACAAACATCAGCGGAAGAGCAGAAATATATTATTAGAGATAAATGAGAAACCTGTTGGAGGTAAATGGACTTTTGATGATGAGAATCGGTTAAAATATCCTAAAGGAAAGATTCCTCCAAAAACTGAATTTTTAAAACCAACTCATTTTAATACAGAAGCAACTGCATATACACAAAAATATTTTCCCGACAATTATGGTGAACTAAATACGGATTTTATTTATCCTGTTACTTTTGCCGAAAGTAAAAAATGGCTAAAAGAATTTTTTAAATCAAGATTTTCAGCATTTGGAAATTATGAAGATGCTATCGTTTCAAATGAAAATATTTTGCATCACAGCGTATTGACACCAATGATGAACACCGGACTGTTAACGCCTCAGTTTGTTTTGGATGAGACTTTGCAGTTTGCCGCCAAACACAAAATTTCATTTAATTCAGTAGAAGGTTTTATTCGCCAGATCATCGGATGGAGAGAGTTTATCAGAGCAGTATATGAATTGAAAGGAAGTGAAGAACGCACAATAAACTACTGGAGATTTAAAAGAAAAATACCTGCCGCTTTCTGGAATGGCACAACAGGTATAGAGCCGGTAGACATTACAATTAAGAAAGTTAAAAGATCAGGATATTGTCATCATATAGAAAGATTAATGGTTCTGGGAAACTTTATGCTTTTATGCGAATTTGATCCTGATGAAGTTTACCGCTGGTTTATGGAAATGTTTATAGATTCCTATGACTGGGTGATGGTACCGAACATTTACGGTATGAGCCAGTTTGCCGATGGCGGTCTGATGTCAACCAAACCTTATATAAGCGGCAGCAACTATTTAATGAAAATGAGTGATTATAAAAAAGGTGAGTGGCAAAAAGTATGGGACGGATTATTCTGGAGGTTTTTGCATACACACCGGACATTTTTTTTGCAAAACCCCAGGCTGAGAATGTTAATAAGGAGTTTTGATAAAATGTCTGAAGTAAAGCAAAACGCTCATTTAAATATCGCTGAACAATTTCTTAATTCATTAGACTCCGGAATAAAATTATAGTAAAAGTATATATATTTACTTTAAAATTAATCACAATTCATAATTTTTTTTGCAGATACTTTTTAGCATATTCTTTCATAGTCAGGTTTTTATTCTTTTCATACATTTCATCACGAACTTTTCTAATCCCCTCTACTGATTTAAAACCTTTTACAGGGATTAATTTTTTAACTTCAGATTTAACTTTTTTAGTTTGCTTTTTTTCTTTAATCATTTTGTTTTTTAACCTCTTTTAAGTTTTTACTTGAAACTGTAGTATTGAAATTAATTCTATAAAGAATTAATTTGGTGCAAATTAAAATTAATAAAATGACAAACAAAGAATTTTTTATCCAAACCTGGGGAAATGAAATGGCTTCAACCTTAAGCGCTATTAACGGACTGCCGTCGGATATGACCAAACTTAATTACAGGTGTAATGAAAAATCAAAGAGCGCTGCAGAGCTTATCAGTCATTTCTTAGGACATGCTGAAGTAATGAATGATTCAATAGAGTCCTTTATTGCTGATGAAAAAACGGAAACGAAACTGTTTAATAATAAAGAAGATGTCGCAGATTACTTTGAGAGAAATGCAAAAGCAATAATTGATAAGTTAAAATCCGTAGATGACAAAACATGGGATGAACAAAAAGTATCATTTCGTCTGGACGGACAGGAGTTTTTTGCTTACCCTATGAGCAATACTTTCTGGATGTTTATGTTTGATATCATTCATCACCGAGGACAGTTAAGTACTTATTACAGAAATATGGGAGTCAGAAACCCCAAGATCTACGGACCGACAGCTGAAGATATAGAAGAAATGTCTGCCGGGAAATAATAAATTATTTCAGTTTTTTGAAGAATTAGTTTAAACAGGAATTTAGTTTTTGCAATCTTAAATTAGAGAAGTTATGAAATAATTATGATTTATCTTTATCACAGAATACCATTGAATATGACAGGGAATATTCTTTATCCGTTGAATGAGATAAAAGATAAATATCCTGAAATTTATGAACAGCAACTTCTCAAATACGTTGGACGTGAAAAATTATTGAAACATAAAATCCCCATACTCGATTGTCTTTGGAATGATGTTTTACATTTATCAGCTGTTCATCCGGGTCAAATTAAAAAATCACTTGCAGAAGCCGGAGATAAAAAAGAATTTAAATTGAGATATTATCAGATTGATCCGAATTTACTCACACCGGAAAGTACAATCGTCTATCTCTATGCTCATGTTGACGTTAAAGACAAACTTGAAGGAAAAAATTTTGTACCGTATGCAGCTAATGATGCCGTTAAGTATTCTATTTTACCTCAGGCAACGAAAGATTATTACAAAGAAATAATTGAAAAGGGCGGGCGACCTTTGTTATATCATAGAATTCCTCATATACTTTATAGAGGAATATTAGATGTTACTGAATTACCTGTCATTTCAGTATAGAATCAGGAAAGTGAACAAATAAATATTTATAAGATTTAAACAAATGAAAGCAACCATCACATACATTCAGTTAAAAAGTCCGTTAAAGTTTTTTGCGCTTTCATCCTATGCATTAAAAATCATGAAACAATTTAAAACCAGTAATATAATTGAATTTAAAAAAAGAGGATTCTGGACTAAACATTATACAATGAGTCTCTGGAAGAATGAACTGGATATGAAATCTTTTGCAATGAACGGCGCGCATTTAGAAGCAATGAAAAAGAGCAGACTGATTGCAAAAGAAATAAGAATAATCACCATTGATGCGGATAAGCTGCCGGACTGGAAATCTGCAATATCACTTTTAGATAATGCAAAGATTTATAAATATTGAAGATTGTTATTTATCTATACCATCAATCCGAAATTGGCTCCCGAAAACACTTTTATAACTTATGCCGTCATATCACATTTTAAACGGAGACTGTTTAGTTGTTCTCTTTAATCAGACAAATATTAATCAGGACATTATTATTTGCAGAGAATGCCTGATCGATGGAAACGTTCATGCAGACAGCATCGCTGACTTCTGGAAGACCCGCGCAAAATTTATTGGCAGCGCTTACAATATTTCCACTGAAGAATATTTTAGTAAAACTGTAAGTGAATTTGAAAAGCTGAATCACCTTCCTGACAATTCCGAAATTTGTCTATGGTTTGAAAATGATTTGTTTTGCCAGATAAATATGTGGTTTATAATTTCTCTTCTTGCTGTTAACCCGACTCATAAAATCTTCAGAGTATTTCCGGTTATTGAAAACAATGATGACATATGGAAAGGATTTGGAAATGCAGATATTGAAAAGCTCGAACAGGCTTATAACTCGAAAATTCAGTTCGGACCCGAAGACATTGAGTTAGGAAAAAACTTATGGACGGCTTACAAAAACAGCGACTTAGTAAAACTTAAAGAATTATCGAAAACAAAATCCAGCTGTTTTAAATATTTAGAAGAAGTGTGTCAGGCGCATATTGACAGATTTCCGATAGATAAATCATCCGGCAGACCGGAGAAAACCATAAAAGAAATTATTGAAAACACTTCGGGGGAATTTGAGTCCGTATTTTCCGAATTTAACCGGAGAGAAGGAATCTATGGCTTAGGTGATTTACAAATTAAAAAAATATATGACAGACTGTTGAGCATACGCTGACAGCTGTTTGTTGCAATTGAGAAATTTTTAATACTTTGCATAGCATTTGAACATCTTAGCATTTCCCTCTGCAAACAAATTCCTAATTTTCAATTCCTAATTTTCAATTCCTAATTATTTATACTTCTCATCAAGCTTCCCGTGTCTCTCTTCAGCTTCTTTATCCCACACAGGGACTACGGTCTCGAGGAATTCCTTTTTCGTCGCAAGCATTTTTTCCATATCCAGTCCTATATATTTCTGCGCTTTCTCTTTTGTAGAAATATCAGGCATTGCTATAGGAAGCGGAACGTTCAGCTTTGAAAGAATTTCCGCAAGCAGAACTCTCGCCTGCTCTGATCGTTCTATCGAATTTCCAAGTAACCTCGCGCATTCAAGCGGCGCGTGGAAACTTCCGCCGTGACTTGCAGAAACAAAATCCCATCTCCACTGCGACTGTCTGATCAGATCCAGCACCGGTTTCATCTGCTCTTCGGTTGCTCCGCTTTCCCATGCTGTCTTTGCTTCTATGTGCGCCTTCACAAGCGACCGCGCTGCAATACCTGTAAGCTCAAGCACTTTATCCTGTCTGTCATAAACATTTTTTACAAGAGTTGCTTCCGATTCCCTGTGACATACCTGACATGAATTTGCAATGTTATTCAGCGGACTCTGTATATGATGATCAGTGAATTTAATTCCTCCTTCAGACTTATACGGCATATGACAATCGGCGCATGCGACACCTCTCTCTGAATGAATCCCCAGCTTGTAAAGTTCATAATCCGGATGCTGCGCTTTTAGTATCGGTGTCCTGCTGAGAGAATTCACAAAATCAACATGCTTTATACTGTCATAATAAGTTTCCATATCTTCCGCAGTCATTCCGTCATCCCACGGAAATGTCAGATACTTTTCTTCTTTTCCTTTGAAGTAATATTCCACGTGACACTGCGCGCAGACAAGTGATCTCATTTCCTGATGAGTGGACTGCGTAATATCCTTACCCTGTCTGTTAAATGCTTCGACAAGTGCAGGTCTTGTGATCCGCAGATTCATAGATTCGGGATCATGACAGTCCTGACAGCCGATAGCATTCGCAATCTCCCCGCCCATTTCTTTAAACGGCTTTTTATAAAATTCACTCGCTCCCATTATATCCATCACGCGCGGGACATCAGTACTTTTACATGAATAGCATGTTGCAGGCTGAGGCACATCAGTACGCAGCGTATTTCTGATATCTTTAATTGCGTAGTAGTGTCCTCTTCCCTGATTATAATCCCGTGAAAATGCATATCCCGCCCAGAGTATAACCATCTCGGGATACTTTTCAAGCATATCGATTTTCTTCGCCCCGCCGTGTTTGCTCATAAAAGAAGTATCAAGAGTGGAGATATATGTTTCATATTCTCTCGGATAATTTTCACCCCACACTTCATTTCTCGGTTCCCATTCAGCGAGCGGTTTTACTTTCTGAAGAATTTGGTTCGCTTCGCTTCTTCTTTCAATTATTGAGCTGCCGAGCAGTCCGATCAGAAAGACTATGATTATTGTCAGTATATAAAGCAGCCATCCGAACCATGGCTTTTCAGCTATAATGTCTTTTATTTTTCTCATTTTGAATTTTTTATATTATACTTCTGCATCCATTCGGGTAAAAGTTCGAATGGTTTTTCTACATTTACATTTGGAGTTGAGGAAAGACTTCTTACCGAACCGTGCGGAGTCTCCATATGACAGCTCCAGCACTTTCTCTCTTCATCATTTTCGGTTTTCATAAGACTCGAATGATCAATAAGATGTTCATGACAACGCTTGCAGTTTTCCTGCACTACGTCTGCGCCCATGCTTTTAATTCTGATAGTCTGCGGCTCAAGCCGGAATGTGAACATCGTCGAGTGTCTCAGTCCGTCAGAGGCTTTAAACATATACTTTCTGAAAATATTATCCTGCGGTACATGACAGTCATTGCAGGTAGCGACATTTGCATGAGAGCTTACGCGCCATGTTGCAAACTGCGGATTCATCACATGGCAGTTGATGCATGTTTCCGGTTTATCCGAAAGATATGAAACGGCGTTACCGACATACAATACCCAAAGTATCAATCCCGTCATAACTCCGCTGATAATAATAACGGACACTTTCCATGCATTGGGCGGCTTTGTATAACTGATTATTTTATCGACGTACTTCATTTGTACAAAAATATGAATTTCTTAGCAAACGGAATTTGACATATGTCAAACAAATATATGATTTAATTTTGGAATAGCGAGTAAAAATATTTTATTACCGGATCTGATTTTTATAAAATATATAAATCTAATTTGTTAATCAAATATTATTATTTCATGAAAAGTAATTTTATAGACTTAATAAAAATTTCACGGAATATTGATTTGAAAAAAATAGATAGGAAAGAAAGTCAGTCAGTCTGATAAAGAATTAACTCTTAAACTTCCTGCCTACTGCAGCCAGCGCTGCACGGAGTGTCGGAATTGATGCTTTGCCGATACCGTGAAGTTTTAAAATTTCCGCTTCACTGTATTTTGAAAGCACGGATATTGTAACGATGTTATTGCTTTCCAGAGCGCGTTTTGCAGGAGCGGAGAGTGTCGACAGGAAACCGGTTTTTGGTTTTGAATTTTTTTCACATTCAGGACAAACGGGGCAGTCGCTGCTCTTAAAAAATTTATGCCCGTTCTTACAAATCTTTAAAATTTTATTCAATGCTCTGAATGCAGTTGTTTAAATTTTTTAAAATTATCGGCGGATTTTTTAAGAGGTGACTTTAATCCGTTTACTCTGAAGAATGCTTTTTCTTTCTCATTCTTTTCGTACCAAACCATAGCCAGAATCCTGTAATGGTAAATGTCATAAGAGCTAAACCCATTACGGAAGTGTAAACAAGTTTTATCTGTTCATGCTTTGTATCAAATAAGTAATCAAGAATAGAACCGTCGTGAAAATTTTCAACAATATCGGAACGTCTTCTTTCGATGTGCAGCAAATTCCCGGTCGCTCCGTCAATCTGAACTCCCCAGTAATGATCTGTGAATACAAACTTCACCATGCCTTTGTCATTTCTCACATCAATTCTTTCCAGACCGAGCGAGAGATCTTTTGAAACAGAGTCGTGTAAAATTTTACATGCGATTTTGTGCAGACTGTCTAATGGAAGCCAGTCTTTAAGGTCAGCTGAAGTTCCTTCATATGTATCGGGAAGTATCAACCCGCCGCTGTTTTTTTTCCAGCCTAAAAGTAGACCGGATATGGAAACAAAAAAGAAAAATACAAATAATATCGCGCCTGTAGTCCTGTGAATTTTTCTGAATATTCTCAGAAGCTTTGCCTGCTTCTGTCTCTGATTTGTATTTGTCATTAATTTTCAGAAATTTCTTTCAGCTTATTCAGCGCAGCGGGCCATCCTTCGTTAAACATTTTTTCCCATTCGGGACTTGTTATCATTTCAACGGTTAATTCCGTTTTACCGTCAGATTCATTAAGAGAATACTTTTCTAAACTGCCGATCCAGTTCTTAGCCATTTCGGAATCCCTGTCTTCAGAGCCGTCCGGATTTATAACAGCAGTATGAAGTAATTCAACATTCTTATTTGGTGTACAGGATCTAAGCTCAGCAAGAGTTCCGCCGCCGTTTAGCGAGAGAAATTTAATTTCAGTTCCTTCTTTCCATTCCCCTTCATAATACGATCCGGGCCATGATTCATTCACCCAGATTTTATATGTATCAGCGCCGGTCATTTTTTCCCAAACCGTTTCAGCCGGTGAATTTATAGAAATGGAATATTTTAGTTTGCAGTCTTTCATGTTAAGTTTTAATTAAATTGAAAAAATATGAATTAAAATTTTGGTAGATCAATATTTAAGAGATTATACAGAAATAATACGTAATAACTCAGGATTTTAAAAAGATAACTTAACTTTAAAAGTCATTTCATACAATGAATATAAACTCTCCCATGAATTCAGTGAATACAGATAAATAATTTAGTCAAATGAATTTTTTAAATTAATTATATTAGTAAAATTTTTTAGAAATTAAATCACAGTATATTGAGACTTCTCATAGACATGGACGGCGTCATAGCTGATTTTGAAGGGGATTTTCTTAGGAGATGGAAAGAAACTCATCCGGAAAAAACCCACATACCGCTTGAAAACAGGAAAGGTTTTTATGTAAGAGAGCAATATCCTCAGGAGTTTTCAGAATTTGTTCAGGAGATTTATCACAGTCCGGGATTCTATCAGAATCTGCCGCCAATGCCCGGAGCTATTGAAGCTCTAAAGGAAATTAAGAACTCTCTCAATCATGTTTTTCTATGCACAAGTCCGATGCTTCCTAAATATGAGAACTGCGTGCTCGAAAAATTTCACTGGGTATATGAACATCTCGGCACAGACTGGGTGAATAACATAATCCTCACGCGCGACAAAACAGTCGTCAAAGGCGATGTGCTAATTGATGACAAACCTGATATTAAAGGTTCATGCATTCCCGAATGGGAGCACGTAATTTATGACCAGCCATATAACAGAAACATAACGGGAAACAGAAGACTGACATGGGATAACTGGAAGGAAGTTCTGAATATACAGTGAATAATTTCATGCTGATAATATTTATGTCCATTCTAATTCTCATTTCCATTTCCGGAATCGCAGAGTCTCAAAGCAAGAAAAAAAAGAGCACTGATTCTGATAAGCCGACACTTTCATTACTTGACAACATTCAGGATATAATTGATATTCGAAAATCATTTACATCCGAAAACGAAACCAACAAGCCGGCGCTTTTTTCTTACAAAAAAGACAATGACGAGAAAGCGGTTTACTTAATTGATATCGCCGTTTCTTATAAAGGATTTAATTATGAAAAATCCGGCGTAACTCCTTTTGTGCAGTTTGACTATTCTTCCAAATCAAAAGATCAGTCGGACAAGTTAACTGCAGGCGTGAGTTCTTATTACAGAATATACAATTATTCCGGCGGAAGCGGAAAGCTCGAACCTTTAATATCTTACTCAAAAGATTTTTTCACTAAGGAAGAAATTGGAAAGGTGAGTTTATTCTTCGTCCCGCAGTTCCCTAAGTTTTTTTTACCTGTGAGAAATGTAACAAACATTAAATTCAAATATGACGGCAGCCAAGAAGACAACAGATGGGTTATAGGATTCAATCCAATATTCGGAATTAACTTTGACAGAGTATATGACGGAAATTTTAATTACAATACAAATTACTATTACGGCTCTTACGCAGGAAACCTGACTTTCAAAAGATATTATCTGCAGTTTGATCTTTACGGAAATTATTTCAGTGAATTTGACGACATCAGAATTTCACGGTATAAATATGAAGGAACGGCAACATTTTATTTTGATCAAAAGGAAAGATCTTCTCTGAATGCAAAATACTCACAGGAGGAAACAGACTCTGACATTACAAAAAAAATCACTATTGGTTTCGGACTTAAATTATAATCTATTTTAATATTTATCTGAATGAAATTTTACTTCACTTACTTAGCATTAATATTTTTATTTTTCTTTTCACAGGAAAATAATGCACAAAATATTTCCGATCAGAATTTTGAGATCATCGAACTCCGCGATACAAGGTCATTAGGTAAAGACAACAAACTTAAAGAATATCTTCACTCACTTGATCCGGTGCTGAGACAGAACGCAATTTACGCGCTTGCAAATATTAGCGACAGTAATACTGTCAGCGATATTGATTTTCTTTTCGCAGGTCCGTTTAAAGATTATCCGACTAAAGATGACATCAAAGCAGCTGCATTTATGCTGGGGCAGATCGACTGCGATGCAAGCCGGAGTATGCTCAGTACAATTCTGAATAACAGATCGGACTATGAAAAGGAAATGCTTGAATCGGGAGTTTATGTAATTGATGCGATCGGTAAAATTGGCAACATAAAAAATCTGGATGAACTTTTCCGGAGAGATGATCTCATTTATTCCGCAGACGAACAAATCCGCAGCGCCTCCGTTATGGCTGTTGCTCGTTTTGCATTAAGAAATATCAAAAATGAAAAGTCAGTTGAGTATCTTAAAAGGCTCGTTAACACTTCAACCGATAAACTCACTTTACGTAATGCAGCATTTGCTTTCTGGAGAATGGGTGACAGAAGTCTGATTGAAAACGCCAAACAGGAAATTTTTTCGCTGGCGATATCCGGCGATGCGCAGACGAGAATGTGGGCATTCAGCGCGCTCGGAAAGCTTAAAGATAATCTGATGCTGGATTATACTCTCGATACTTTTGATGAGGAAAAAGACTGGCGGGTTAAAGTAAATATTTTAAACTCACTGAGAAATTATAATATTGATTCTTCAGCGGATCAGACTTCGGCTTTACTGGATGTTCTCGGCAGCGCAATTACTGACAGTAATCTGCATGTATCTCTCGCCGGTATTTCAGCGGCAGGTGATCTTTTAAAGGATATCCGGAATTCAAAAAATTATATTCTTACCCCATTAGCGGAATCCCTGAAGAACGAACTTATTCTTGCATTGAATTCCAAAGATACTTTGACGTCACTTCAGAGATCCGGAGTTGCACATACTTTATCTCAGATGTATCGTGATGAGATCAGAACGGATCTGCTCAAAACATTTTCTGAAACGGATGACTATGATCTTAAAGGAAGCATTGTAACCGCTTTTGGAAATTTTAATGATTATAAAATATTTAATGAAGTACGAGACAGTATCAGCGCTGAAGTAAAAAGATATAATGACAAAAATGAAATCAGCTCGGGTGAAATGATCTCGGGTAAAGAGCTAGCAAAGATATACAGAGGATTTGTAAGGATGCTTTCTTCACTTATGTCAAAGACCGAAGATAATGACAGAAACATGTTTAGGTTAATGTTCACGGAATTTGCCGGTTCAAAAGATCCCGTCATCACGGACATTTGTCTTACTGCGCTTAAAGATACTATCTTCAGCGAATACAGAGAGGAGACTTCTTCGGTTATTTTATTTGATTATAATGAACTGAAGTTTCCTGAAGACGAAGCTGTCATAATGATCTTCATCGACGCAATGAAAGATCTTCACAATAAAAATACAATAGAAACTCTTGAGAAAAATCTTAATTACGGCAATTACGAAATAGCGAAGGCGTCGGCTGATGCGCTGGAAAAGATCACTTGGAAAAAATATCCGGTTCAGTTTAATCCGAGGACGGACTTTGACAGAAATTTTTTTGATTCGATGAATAAGAAAAAAAACATTGTGATCAAAACATCAAAAGGAGATATCAGAATAGAGTTATTTCCGGATGCGGCTCCGATGACGGTATTGAATTTTCTGAAATTGTCTGAGAGAAATTTTTATGACGGAACGATCTTTCACAGAGTTGTTTCAAATTTTGTAATACAGGGCGGAGATCCGACTGGCACGGGATACGGCGGACCGGGCTATTCAATACGCAGCGAATTCTCACCACTGGAATATGAGACCGGATATGTTGGAATGGCCTCAAGCGGAAAAGATACGGAAGGCAGTCAGTTCTTCATCACGCATTCGGCTACTCCGCATCTTGACGGAAAATATACCATCTTCGGAAAGGTAACGGATGGAATGCAAACTGTTGATAAAATAATGGTTGGTGATATGATAATTGATATTGTTGTGGAATAGAAATTTCAAAAATATAGAATTGAAATAACTAAATGTGAATGGTAATTTTAATAAACAATCTACTTATAACAAATAATTCTCTGATCGGTTTATGTTGTATTAGGGATTAATTGTTTAAATACATGCTGTAAAAATTTTTAATAAATTAATTTTTATCAAATGAAAAAAATCGGAATCATCGGCGGCGGATTTACCGGAACAATGACTGCTGTCCAGCTTATAACCAAATCAAGCGGATCCTGTGAGATCACAATAATCAACGAAAGGGAAACATTTAACAAAGGCGTTGCATACAATCCGTATTCCGAAAAACATATACTGAATGTTATCACCGGAAAGATGAGCGCATATCCGGACAAACCCGACCACTTTTTGGATTGGGTAATGTCGAGATCTGAATTTCAGGACAGAGACAAAACTCTTATTGAAAATTCATTCTTACCGAGAAAACTATACGGCGAATATCTAACGGAGATCTGGGCTGATACTATTAAGACTGCGGATTCAAAAGGAATTGATGTAAATGTTATTGACAGTTTTGTAATTGATCTTGACGTAAATGAAAACTCTGTATCCTTACTGTTGGAAAATGAAAGTAATCTGATATTTGACGAATGTATAATAGCTACCGGTAATCAGATACCGCGAAATCCGGTTGTTAAAAACAATGAATTTTATAAAAGTAAAAACTATTACCAAAACCCCTGGCTGATTGATTCGGTAAAAGATTTGAACAATGATCTGCCGGTATTACTTATCGGGAACGGTCTGACAATGGTAGATACTGTTATCGGATTACTTGAGCAGGGTTTCAAAGGTGAAATATTTTCTATCTCCCCGAATGGTTTTAACATTTTACCGCACAGGCACAACGGACTGAAATATACCAAGTTGACGGATGAGCTTTCGGATAATTTATCATTGTTTGAACTAGTAAAACTCGTTAATAAACATATTAAGATGGTCAGGGAATACGGTGTTTCGGCAGAACCTGTAATTGATTCACTCAGACCGCATACTCAGAAGATCTGGAAAAAATTTACCGACAATGAGAAAGAATTATTTATGTCACGACTGCGTCACTTGTGGGGAGTAGCGCGTCACAGGATTCCGCTTCACATGCACGACAAAATCCAGAAGCTTCAGATTGACGGCAGACTTCATATAAATTCAGGAAAGATAATAGATATAATCGAATCAGATAATTTTATTACGGTTGAATTTTTTAATCATCATGATCACACTATGCAGAAATTAAAAGTATCCCGTATCATAAACTGCACCGGTCCGGAAACGGATCTGATGAATGTTGAAAAAAGTTTTCTGAAAAATTGTCTAATCAAAGGAATTCTTACTCAGGACAAACTCAAACTTGGCATTACTGCAGACACGGAAACTTTTCAGGTAATAAACTCAGAAGGCAAACCTCACATAAGTTTATTTACCTTAGGATCAAATCTGAAAGGAGAGTTATGGGAAAGCACAGCAGTGAACGAGCTCAGGGGACAGGCGGAAAAATTAGCTGAGAGATTGAAAACTGCGGAGCATTCACATGAAGTTAAAAATGCTGAATCTTTGTAACGAATATTAGTAAGGATTATTTCATAAAGGCCAGAATTCAAAAATCAGCAAAACAAGGTTAGGTATTTGCAGTTCTTATAAGTTTTAACTTAATTAGCGAAAAAATATTTTTAATTAATTCTAAATGTTTTTTCGCTTTTAAAATTTTATTTACATCTCTCTTGAAGAGATCCTTTTCTTAAGCTGAGAAAGATGCCATGTAATATTTATTTCTTTCGGGCAAGCTTCGATACAGTTAAAAATAGTATGACATCTCCATATACCGTCGGGAGTGTCAAGTATATCAAGCCTTTCATCAGCGCCTTCATCTCTTGTATCATTAATAAATCTATAAGCTTTCAGCATAGCGGCCGGACCCAGATAATTTTCATTTGTCCAGGTAGAAGGACAACTCGTAGTGCAGCATGCGCACAATATACATTTAGCGGATTCAAAAAGTTTTTCTGCGTCTTCATTAGACTGAATCCTCTCGCTATCCGGAGGCGGTGGAGTATTGGTGATCAGATACGGTTTTACGACTTCGTATTTATTGAAAAAGCTTGACATGTCCACTACAAGATCTTTTATTATCGGCAGTGAAGGAAGCGGCTCTATAACAATCGGTTTTTTCGTGTTGATGTATTTAAGAAGAAGCGCACAGGCAAGCCTGTTCCTGCCATTTACTTTCATTCCGTCGCTGCCGCAAATTCCGTGTGCGCAGGATCTTCTGAATGTCAGTGACGAATCATAATTCCACTTTATCTCATGCAGCACATCCAGTAAGCGCCAGTCTTCGCTTACACCTTTTACATTGAAATCCTGATAATACGGTTCGTTGTCTTTCTCCGGATTGTATCTTAAAATTTTTACCTGTATGTCCATAGTGTTATATAAAAAATTGTAATTTATTTCAGTAAAAAATCATTCCTTAATTGATCCTTAAAAATTTCCGAGTCAGTGCATTTGTAAAATTCATCAATAAGTTTATAACCTTCTTCGATCCTGCCGAGCGACTTATACTCTTCCGTGATCGCCGCGAGTATTGCCTTTACGGCGCCTGCATCAGTGTTAAATGTTTCCGCCCCCGCTTCTTCACACCGAAAGTTTTTATATTCTTCAAGTTCTTTCTTCAGATCAGTTAATCTTTCGTTTATTACATCCGGAAATTTATCTGTAACTTTTACAAATCTGTTATTCTTATAAGCATAAATCAAAACGGGAAATCGTGACTGGGCATAGTTTGTAAAAATATAAGCATAGACATCATTTACTCCGGTAAATTCAAGCTTACCGTCTGCATTCAGATCTTTCATTATGAATAATGAATTTCCCCAATAGATAGAATCAGTTATAATAAATTTTCCTTTGCTTATTTTTCCTGCGAATAAATTAGTGCAGCAGTGAGCACCGCCGCTATACATTGCAATAAGAATTTCATCTTTTCCATCTCCGTCGAGATCCGCATTTTTAATTTCCGGAATAAGGTCATAATATTTTTCCTCGAAAATTTTTTTGCCTTCTCTGAAAACCTTTAATGTAGTAATGTATTCTGCGGAATCAAATTTTGTCTGGAAATTATACTTACCGAATCTCAAATTCAGATTTTCAATCTGAGCAAATCCCTGCGCGAAAAAGCAAAGAACAATCACTACTGAAATTAAATATGACTTTGCATATTTTAAATGCAGACAAAATTTCAAATCAGTACTTTCTTTCCATCGGCTGAAATCGCGTTACGACAACCGGTTTAAATTTTAACTCCGGATCCTGATCTTCTTTCCAGAAAGCAAAAGTATGTTTCATCCAGTTCTGATCATCGCGTACCGGAAAATCTTCTCTAGTATGAGCTCCTCTGCTTTCATGTCTTGCATATGCACTGTAAACAGTGGCTTCAGCGTTTAGCAATAAATTTTCAAGCTCAAGAGCTTCCACCAGATCCGTATTGAATACTCTGCTTTTATCCTGTACTGCGATATTTTTAAATCTTTCCCTGAGCTCTTTTAATTTCGAGATCATTTTCCTGAGACCTTCATCCGTCCTGAAGACACCGCAGTCTTCCATCATACTGTTCTGTAATTCAGTTCTGATATTTGAAATTTTTTCACTCCCTTTGCTATCCATCAGTTTTTTAATGGTCCCGTTAGTCTCTTTACCAGCGTTCTCATTAAGATCACCGAACGAAGCTGTTTTTAAAAATTCGTGAATCGCTTTGCCCCCTCGTCTGCCGAATACAACAAGGTCAAGCAGAGAATTCGTGCCGAGCCTGTTTCCTCCGTGAACGGAAACGCATGCGCATTCACCCGCTGCATAAAGTCCTCTTACAATATCACCATCCTCATTCAGCAGAACTTCACAGTTTACGTTTGTCGGTATGCCGCCCATTGCATAATGCGCAGTCGGCTGAATCGGGATAGGGTCAGTAGTCGGTTCGACTCCTAGATATGTCCTTGCAAAACCTGTTATCTCAGGAAGTTTATCATCAATGACTTCTTTCCCAAGATGAGTTAAGTCAAGCAATACATAATCCGTTCCGTCGCTTCCTCTGATCCCTCTGCCTTCTCTGATCTCCGTGATAATAGCTCTTGAAACCATATCTCTCGGCGCCAGATCCATAACTGTAGGCGCATATCTGATCATAAATCTCTCACCGTCCTTATTCTTTAAAATCCCGCCTTCGCCTCTTGCAGCTTCACTGACAAGGATTCCGAGTTTCCATAAACCTGTCGGATGAAATTGAAAGAACTCCATATCTTCAAGCGGTAATCCTGCTTTATATACCAATGCCATTCCGTCACCTGTGCCAGCATGCGAATTCGAAGTGATCCTGAAAACTCTGCCGTATCCGCCTGTTGCAATGAGAACCGCCTTTGCCTGAAATATATGCAGTTCGCTTGTTGCAATATCAAACGCTACTACTCCTTTGCACACACCGTCTTCCATCAGGAGCTCCGTAACAAAATATTCCGAAAAGAATGTAACCTGATTTTTAATTGTATTCTCATACAGCGTCTGCAGCATAACATGACCTGTCCTGTCCGCCGAATAGCACGCTCTTTTTACGGAGACTCTCTTTCCGTAAGGATCATTCATATCAGCGGGTTTTGTATGACCGCCGAATTGTCTTTGCGCTATCTTTCCGTCTTCATTTCTGCTGAACGGCATTCCCATATGTTCAAGCTCCATTATCGCTCTGATAGCGTCTTTACACATCACTTCGATACTATCCTGATCTCCGAGATAATCACTTCCTTTTACAGTATCAAAAGCATGATTTTCCCAGCTGTCATCTTCCATATTCGAGAGAGCTGCGCAGACACCACCCTGCGCCGTACCTGTATGAGATCGTGTCGGAAATACTTTTGAGATCACAGCGCATGAATATTCCTTTGGAATTTCGACTGCCGCTCTGAGTCCGGCGCCGCCCGCTCCCACTATTACCACATCAAACTTTTTAATCATATTAAAATTTTTATTTCCGTTAATATTAATTTTATAAAATCATTCATCAAGTTTTTTAATCGCTTTGAGCAATCTGGATTTTTTTTTATTGGAAGCTTCATCATATCCTCCGCTGGTTTTCAAATCCATATAATACAGAATCGCTTCAAGCTTTTTCTCTTCCTTTACCGCAATCATTCCCAGATAATACAGAAGATCAGTATCATATGGCGGATAGCCGGTATATTCAAGCTCTTTAAAATAACTTTTCTCAAGATACGATTTTGCTTTTTTCAGATCGTCGTATTCTTCAAAATAAATCTTGCCGAGACGCGTGTACACCTGACTGTAATTCGGATCATATCTTAAAATTTTATTATACTCTTCCACCGCTTTTTTAAAATCTTTTTTCTCTTCATGAATATAGGCAATCTGATAATTTATATAATATAACGTCTTGTCCTGATCAAGCATCTTATTATAAAATTTCAACGCCTCATCATACTTTCCGGAGTTTGTGTAAGCTGACGCAAGCTTGGATGATATCTGATTAAGCAGACTGTCCGAATCAAATTTGCCGAGTATTTTTTTATAAAGCTCTTCCGTCTTTTCCGCATTCTCCGTATTAACATACAAATCAAGCAATTCTTCATATACATAAAATGAATCCGGTTTCAAATCAATACACACCCCGAGCAGATTTTCAATCTTACCAAACTTTACTTTATTTGCAGAATCCTGTCTCAGCACGTATTCGTCTACAGTTTTAAGAGAATCTTTCAGCCTGGTATAATACCAGTCGGATGTCAGCTGATATTTAAGATTCACGGCATTTTTAAAATTAGAGTTGAAGAGGTCATCTTCTTTTTTTAATAAAAGGTCTTCCGTAATTTCACCATCGCTGTTCAGAGCGGCATCCATAAACTTTTTAAAAGTATTTATGGCTACAGCAAAATTAAGATTACCGTATCCGGAATAAGTATAAGTTGTAATTCCTATGACTTCTCCTTTCCTGTTAAACAATGCTCCTCCGCTGTTTCCCGGGGATATTGCGGCGGTAACCTGAATTACTTTTTCAAATGTTTTTTCATTTGAAGCATAAGTGTAAGGGTCGCTGAAATTTACTTTTTCGTTTTCCCGCAGTGCGGCGACAATGCCGGATGAAATTGTATATTCAAAACCCAGGGGGCTTCCGATAGCAAATACTTCCTGACCGGCTTTTACATCATCAGAATTTCCAAGCTTTACCGGCAGAAAAGTTATACCGGGTGTATTCACAATTTTGATAAGAGCAAAATCATTTTTCTCATCAGTCATTATTTTATGCGCATGAAAAAAATTACCGTTGCTGGTTTTTACTATCAGACTGTCAATGTTTTCAATTACATGATAGTTTGTTCCGATAAGACCATCTTCTGAAAGAATAAATCCGCTGCCGTTGAGAACCGTTGTATCAATATATCTTGCAAGATTGTATGAATAAAAATTATTATCCGCATACCATATGGAGATCAGCGCTTCCTTATTATTATCAATTATCTGTTCAGCATTAAACTCATCATCTTTTATAACTGATTCCGGACTCGCAGAATCATCCTGAGAATAAGAATAATCAGAAACCGGATTTAAAATAATTATTAGCAGAAGTAAAATTATTTTTACCATGCGAAAAAATAATCGCGATATTAATTTTTGATATATATCTGACATTGGATTTATCTGCCCTTCCAGTCTGCTTTACGTTTTTCTACAAAAGCTTTCATTCCTTCAAACTTATCTTCAGTCGCAAAAAGCAAATAGAAATTTTTTCTTTCGAACTCAAGACCGGCTTCAATTGTGGAGTCAAACGATTTCAGTATACATTCTTTTGCAAGCTGAACGGCGATTGTAGGCTTGGAAGAAATATCTTTAGCGATTTCAACCGCTTCATCCAGATAAATTTCATTTTCTACTACCCTGGTTACAAGTCCTGCTTCAAACATTTCATCAGCAGAAAACATTCTTCCTGTAAGTATCATTTCCATTGCGCGGGCTTTGCCGACAGCTTTTGTAAGGCGTTGTGTTCCGCCGGCTCCGGGAATTACAGCGAGATTAATTTCAGGCTGACCAAATTTAGCGCTCTTTGCCGCAATGATCATATCACATGTCATTGCCAGTTCACATCCGCCGCCAAGCGCAAATCCGCTGACAGCAGCAATTACCGGCTTTTTAATTTTCCTGATCCTGTCCCATCTTGCGAACTGATCTCTGAGCAGCATTTCGATCGCAGTGGCTTCAGCCATCTCCTTTATATCTGCGCCTGCAGCAAATGCTTTTGCATTTCCCGTAAGCACCATGCATCCTGTCTCAGTGTCTTTATCAAATGACTCAAGAGTCTCTACTACTTCTTTCATCAGATCAATATTCAAAGCGTTAAGCGCGTCAGGTCTGTTAAGCTGTATCAAACCCACTTTAAGACCTTTGGGATTCTCTATTTCCGAAACCAGTATGTTGTTAAATTTTCCGTTCAGGTGGGATTTATCACTCATTTACTGAATATATTAATTTTAAACTTTTTTTTTGAAATTATCACAAATTACTCACATTGTGCTATAATTACAATGTTAAATATTTGGGGAAGGAGAAATGCAGAGTATACTTATGGCTAAAAGATAAAGGAAACAGTATCAGTCCGGAATATTATTCTTAATTTTTTCCGTCTGACAGATACGGATCATCTGTTCACTAGTAATTCATTATCAGCTTCAGTTTCTCTTAGGTCAATATTATTTTCGATAACTGATTTCAGATTTGTGAGAAAAAAAACCCAGCACACGCAGCAGTTAATGTAGGCAAATTCATTTTTGACAGCGGAGTCCTGATACTTTTGCGTAAGAGTCAGCTTAGATCTTTTACCGGATTCAGTTAAATTTATATCCACCAAAAAAGACGGACCGAAAGTAAATCCGAAGGACTTACCTTTTTCAGATCCGGTCACATGACCTTTTAATTCAAGATCTTTATTGAGCCATGTCCAAAGGAAAGAATCACCTTTGCCTGCAGTTTCATTTCCGAGGCGGATGCTTTTATCACCATAATAATATTTAGCACTGCCGATAAACCATTTTGAGATCCCAGTTCCGGTGGAAAGATATGTGAATACTTCTTCCGGAGAAGCATTAAGTAAAATGCCGTGTGAGAACTCTTCGCTGCTGAAATTTTTTTCTGTCATGAAATTTTATTTATTTACCTTAAATACGGAAATTATTCTCCCGGTAGTAATTGTACAATAATAATTTCATTTCCGTAAAGATCATAAACGTGAACAGACATGTAATCATCGGTGATCAATGGTTCAGCTTTAAACTTAACTCCTTTTTCCGTAAGACTTTCGGTCATTTCTTCAAGAGAATCTGTATAGAGAACAAGTAAAGGCATCCCGGCTGTCTGATTGCCGACACGGCTTTTCTGCTCTTCTGTTTCCGCTTGTACAAACCACAGCCCAGACCGCGTTTCACCGCCAAAGGAAATGTGAAGATATCTTTTTCCGTCCTGCTGTGTTATATCAAAAAATTTTTTACAGTTGAAGTTTTCTTTATAAAATTCAAATGCCTCGTCATAATCATTTACCAGAATTACAACTCTGCCAAGATCTGTATTCATAATAAAATTTTTGTTTATTAAACTTTTACCTAAATAAGCTGAAGATTTTTTCTCTTCTTAATAGATTTATTAGAAATTAAACATAATTGTAATTTTATACAATTGTTATAAAAAATCTGAAGTGTAAGTTAGTTCTTCGGACAACATCTGAAATAGATTTAACTGATAAAAAATTTTCATTAAAACTATTTTACAGTATCTATATATTATCATATATGAAAAAAAAGAACGTTAAAAAATCTAACCGCTTAAACATTCCTCAGATAATGCGGATGGCATTTATTGACATGGAAATTTCCAGGGGAAATTTTCCGGGCGCTGAGAAATTATCAAAGGAATATCAGGTCAGTACAAAGACCATAAAGAGAACAATTGAATTTATGAAAACTTTTTATAACGCTCCGATAAAATATGACAGGAAAATTAACGGTTATTACTATACAGATAAAAAATTCAAACTGCTGCAGTTTGATTTCGATGACAAAGACCTGCACACGCTTGCATTACTGAATAAAGCTGTAAAATTTTCGAATGCAAATCCATTCGACGAGAACCTCAATTCTTTTTTCAATAAAATATATTATATCTATAAAGACAGATACAGCATTCAGCTGAAAGATGTGGAAGACAATATAAGCTTCAGGATCAGGATTTCGAGATTAATAAATAATGATATCTTTGTTAAACTAAATAACGCCATTACCGATTGTGAAAGTCTAGAATGTTTTTACCGGACAGCTTATACAGGCAGGACAGGTAAAAGAATGCTTGACCCTTATCATATTGTTAACGATAAAGGCGAGTGGTATCTGATTGGTTTTTGCCACAAGGATAAAATGATCAAACTGTTTTCTGTCAGCAGATTTGAAAGCGTGGAGTTATGCGGCCTTCAGTTTACTCCTGAGGAAAAATTTGATGTCGATAAATTTTTTGAGGACAGTTTCGGAATTTTTAATGAACATAAGATCATTAAAGTAAAAATTTATTTTGAAAAAGGTTCAGCCAGTTATGTTAAAGAAAAAATATGGCATAGTTCACAGGTTATTAAAGAGAATCCGGACGGCAGCATAATATTAGAAATGAAAGTAAACGGTTCATCAGAAATAAAACACTGGATATTAAGCTGGGGAAAAAACTGCATATTACTCTCTCCTAAAAAGCTCGTTACTGAAATAAAGAATGATCTTTCGACAGCATTAAAAAAATACGAATAATATTCCTAAGTTCGGTTCATCCAAACTCTTACGGGATTTTAAAATTAAATATATTCCATTTAGTCAGAATAAATTTAACAGACATAAGGACATTGTTTGTCCGTTACTGATTGTATTTTACTTATATCTAAAAACACAAATAAAGGAAGATTAAATATGAAAGAATTTTTTATTAAGTGATGAATAATTCTTTCTTTAAAATTTTATAAAGCCGGACCTCAGTTTCAATTCAAGCCATCTTTCATTCAGTGTTTTAATTTTTCTTTTACCCCCTCGATAAAAAAAGCCGGACTACTTTAATATAATCCGGCTTTTTAATTTTAAAATTAATTTCGATCAGCTGCAGCCGCTTGTATCTCCGCATGTTATACATTTTAAACAAGTCCCGTTTCTTACCATTGTTACGCTTCCGCATGAAGTACAAATATCTCCCGTATATCCTTTCAGCTTTGCTTCCTGTATTTTTTCGATAGACTGCTTCTGAGGAGCGATCTTAATATTACTCGATGACACAGATAAAACTTTTAATGGTTTATCTGTTCTTGTTCCCGGGTCGTCGATGATCCGTTCACTGTATACTTCCTCTTCATCAAACTCAGTATCATTTTCCAGTTTATTCAGAGCGTCAATCGGTGATCTCTGAAACTCCGAATTGTTTTCTATATGAGAAAGATCATTTCTGCCGAGATAAGTAACAGCCAGTTCTCTGAATATATAATCAATTATCGAAGTGCTCATTTTTATATTCGGATTTCCGATCACTATTCCATTCGGTTCGAATCGCGTATAAACAAATGCATCTACAAATTCATCAAGAGGAACACCGTGCTGAAGACCGAGTGAAATTGCAATGGCAAAACAGTTCATAAGACTTCTGAATGCCGCTCCTTCTTTATGCATATCAATGAATATTTCCCCAAGCTGTCCGTTTTCATATTCACCTGTTCTGAGATAGACCGAATGAGTACCGATCTTTGCTTTCTGTGTATATCCTTTTCTTCTGAACGGAAGCTTTCTTCTCTTTGCTATATACCTGTGAATAATTTTTTCAGCGATTTTTACAATGTCATTTGTTCTCGATACTTCTTTATTCAGATCAATTGTATTATCATAATCTATAATATCATCATCCTTCACTGTATTCAGCGGCTGAGAAAGTTTTGATCCGTCTCTGTATAATGCATTGGCTTTTATTCCAAGTCTCCATGAATTCAGATAAGCGCTTTTCATATCTTCTATTGTTGCATGGTTAGGAAGATTTATAGTCTTCGAGATTGCGCCTGAAATAAACGGCTGCGCCGCCGCCATAATTTTTATATGAGCGTCTGCGGAAATATATCTCGTTCCTTTCTTCCCGCATTTGTTTGCACAGTCAAATATTGCATAATGCTCTTCTTTAAGATATGGAGAGCCTTCAACTGTCATTGTTCCGCAGATGAAATCATTTGCCTGATCTATCTGATCTTTTGTAAAACCAAGTTCGCTAAGAATTTTGAATGAAGGATCATCCGTCTGATCTTCGGTAAACCCGAGTACATTCTTGCAAAATCCTGCACCGAGCGTCCATTTGTTGAATGCAAAGTTTATATCAAAAACAGACGGAAGAGATTTTTCCACTTTCGATATTATTTCTTTTGTAAATCCTTTTTCAGAAAGTGTCTGAGCGTTAATATGAGGACATCCGATTAGCGAACCGTGTCCCTTTGTATATTTTACAATTTCCTCAATCTCGTTTTCTTTATAACCTAAATTCCTTAATGCCGGTGGAACGGATTCATTTATAATTTTAAAATATCCGCCGCCTGCTAGCTTTTTAAATTTTACAAGCGCAAAATCAGGCTCCACTCCGGTTGTATCACAGTCCATGAGAAGTCCTATCGTTCCGGTCGGAGCAATAACGGTTACCTGCGCATTTCTGAAACCGTGTTTCTCACCTAATGAAAGCGCTTTATCTGAATCTTCTTTCGCTGCTTTGAGCAGAGCTTCCGGACAATGATTTTTATTTATACCCATCGGTGTGATTGAGAGTCCTTCATATTCATTAATACCTTCGTTATATGCAGCTCTTCTGTGATTCCTTATTACTCTGAGCATGTTCTGTTCGTTATCATTATATCTCGGGAAAGGTCCGAGCTCTTTTGCCATTTCCGCTGAAGTTGCATATGAAGTCATGTGAAGTATTGAAGTCAATGAACCAGTGATTGCAAGAGCTTCAGGCGAATCATAAGGAATTCCCTTCACCATCAGCAAAGCTCCGAGATTTGCATATCCGAGTCCTAATGTTCTGTATTCATAAGACAGCTTTGCGATATTCTTACTCGGAAACTGTGCCATAAGCACGCTGATCTCAAGTACGATTGTCCATAATCTTGAGGCATGTCTGTATTTATCAATCTCAAATCCGGCAGTTTCATTGTTATAAAATTTCATGAGATTAAGCGAAGCGAGATTACAGGCAGTATCATCGAGGAACATATATTCCGAACACGGATTGGAAGCAATTATACTTCCTCCTGCCGGACAAGTGTGCCAGTCATTTATTATGTCGTGATATTGTATCCCCGGATCTGCGCATGACCATGCTGAGTATGCGATCTGTTCCCAGAGATCTCTTGATTTATAAGTTCTGTATGGTTTGGGTTCTCTGTTTTCTTTTTTAGATTTTTTTAATTCCGTTCTCCAGTATGTATTCCAGTCGCCGTCGGATACTACCGACTCCATGAATGAATTTGTAACTCTTACACTATTATTAGAATTTTGTCCTGACACTGTAAGATACGCTTCAGAAGTCCAGTCTGTATCATATTCGGGAATTTCTATTTCCTTGAAGCCGAGCTTTGCAAGCTGAATTACACGCTCTATATAATTTTCCGGGATTTGAACTTTTCTCGCTTCATTCACTGCATGTGCAAGCAGCTTGTTTGTTTTTTTGTCAAAGCCGTCATTCTCAGGATGTACGCTGTGACAGGCTTTTATAATTTTATTGAGAAACTGGTTTAAAAGTTTTGAACCGGAAACAAGCGCTGCAACTTTTTGCTCTTCCATTCCTTTCCAGTTTATATACTCTTCAATATCAGGATGATCCATATCGAGCGTCACCATTTTTGCGGCGCGTCTTGTAGTGCCGCCTGATTTAATTGCGCCTGCGCTTCTGTCACCGATCTTTAGAAATGACATAAGTCCTGAGGATCTTCCTCCGCCACTAAGCGGCTCGTTCACACCTCTTACATTGGAAAAATTTGTACCGGTGCCTGATCCGTATTTGAACAGACGGGCTTCTCTTACCCAAAGATCCATTATGCCGCCTTCGTTTACAAGATCGTCTGATAATGATTGTATAAAACATGCATGAGGCTGAGGATGTGTGTAAGCGTCTTTTGAAGTGGTAAGTTTACCTGAAATCGGATCAACATAAAAATGTCCCTGTGACGGTCCGGTAATTCCATAAGCCCAGTTTAATCCTGTATTAAACCACTGTGGAGAATTCGGCGCAGCAAACTGCATCGCAAGCATATAGCAAATCTCTTCATAAAAATTTGCAGCGTCTTCTTCTGAATTAAAATATCCATGTTTCCATCCCCAGTAAGTCCAGCAGCCTGACAGTCTGTTAAACACCTGTCGCGAATCATTTTCCGAGGTATAACTTTCCTCTTCTATAACTCCTCTTAATCTGTTAGAATCAGCTTCGGATCTCTGAAGCCAGCCGGGTATTCCGTCCTCTTCTACCTTCTTAAGATATACAGGTACTCCTGCTTTTCTGAAATACTTCTGTGCAAGAATATCTGTAGCTACCTGCGACCAGTGATCAGGCACCTTTATGTCGTTCATTTCAAAAACAACTGAACCGTCAGGATTTCTTATTACCGATGAGCGTGTATCGAAGTTTATCTGGTCATAAGCGGAATTGCCTTTGTGTACAAGGTGTCGGCTAATTTTCATTTACATATATTAAATAGAATTTTATAAAATATTTTTTAAAAAAGAATTAGTTGCCAGTTTTTAATTCAGTTTAAAAATATTACAGAAATGTTGGAAGTGTTTTGTAATTTTTTATTTTGTAAAATTATAAGTTTCATTTTTTAAATGCAAACGTTTTAAAAAAATATCACTCTTGATTTTAAATTATTTTTTTGAACACCCCTATTTTCCGTAAAAAAAATTCTTCATGTGTTTGTAATTGTTATAAGATTTATAAATTATTACTATGTCATACAAAAAAATTAATCCGCAAACTTTTTCGCATGATAAAAATTTTTACTGTTGATGCTTTTACGGATACTCCCTTTAAAGGTAATCCTGCCGCAGTGTGTATTCCTGATCATGAGATAAGTGATTCGCAAATGCAGAGCATAGCATTCGAAATGAATCTGTCTGAAACCGCCTTTCTCACTGTAAGAAATGACTGCTTTGGTCTGAGATGGTTTACTCCGAAAGCTGAAGTGGAACTCTGCGGCCACGCTACTCTTGCAAGCGCCCACATTCTCTGGCAGGAAAATATTATACCGGATTCACAAGAAGCTGTATTCCACACTATGTACAAAGGAATTTTGAAAGCTTTGAAAAACGGAAATGAAATTACGCTGGACTTTCCGGCAAACATTCCTTCTCCTTCAGACGGAAATGAAATTCTGTTAAAAGCTCTGAATGTAAATCCCGTAAATGTTTTTGTCACGGATAATCATTATCTGATCGAATTAAATTCCGAGACAGAATTACGAAATGTAAATCCTGACTTTTCCTTGCTTAAAACTTTTCCTAAATATGGAACGATCTTAACATGCCGTTCAGATGATCAGGAGATCGATTTCGTTTCGAGATTTTTTGCGCCTGCTAAAGGAGTTGACGAAGATCCTGTTACCGGTTCAGCTCACTGCGTCCTCGCTCCATACTGGTCAGATAAACTTGGTAAGAATAAAATGAATGCATACCAGGCTTCGGAAAGAGGCGGGAAACTTACGGTTGAATTCTCCGGAGACAGAGTTCTTATTTCAGGCAGCGCAGTTACCGTAACCAAAGGTGAACTTTTCCTAAGTTAAACTTCTCCAAAAATTTTTAATAAGAATAATTTTTAAATTTAAATAAGCACTGAATTTTTAAACATCCGATATGCTGCAAAGAGACTACTTAATGAAAATGGTAGAAATGCTTACCACTGTTCTGATGAAAGTTCTAAATCTTAAAGAAAGTAAAAATTATCCGGAAGCTCTCAAAGAACTTGAAGCAGCGGGAAAGACAATAGCCGGTCTCGACTTTGAAATGGTAAAAATTTTAAAAGCTGATGATCTTGTGAGTCTTATGAAAACTTCAGATGTTTATGCGGGAAGATGTCTTATTTCGGCAGGATTGCTGTCCGGGTATGCAGATATTCTTAAGACTCAAAATGACAGGCAGTGTTATGATTATTATAATAAATCATTCCGGCTTTATACTGAAGCTTTATTGACAAAAGAAATTCCTGATCCGGAAAAATATATTGCAAAAGCCGATCAGCTGATCCCCGTTCTCTCAACTGCAGGTTTCTTCAGCGATGAGAGGCCTGAAAATTATCCTGTGCTGTTTGAATATTATTACCTGTCCGGAAATTATTCCAAAGCTGAAGATGTATTGTTTGATATTCTTGAATCAGATCTTCCGGAGACCGGATGATAAAATCAGAATGCGAAAAAGAGCCGTTACATTTTACAAAGATCTGATCAGCAAAGATGAAACGGAACTTGTAAAAGGAAACTTCAGTATGGAAGAAGCAAGAGAAAGTCTTCAGGAAATTCTGAATCAGATCAAATCCAATTAAATTAAACCATAAAAATAAAATGAAAAAAACTATTTTAATATTTGCAATTTTATTTTGCACATACAGCATCTCGTTTTCTCAAAACGATACCGCTGCAACAGTCAGCGGGTTAAAATATATAATAATGGAAGAAGGCACGGGAGCAAATGCAGAGAACGGGAAATCGGTCGAAGTGCATTATTCCGGATATTTGCTTGACGGAAAAAAATTCGATTCCTCTCTCGACAGAAATGAACCTATAGAATTCGTCCTTGGAAAAGGTATGGTCATTAAAGGATGGGAAGAAGGAATTGCACTTATGAATGTCGGTGACAAAATGCGATTGATAATACCGTCAGAGCTTGCTTACGGTAAGAAAGGAGCGGGTGATATTATTCCGCCGGATGCAACTCTTGTTTTTGATGTTGAGCTGATCAGCGTTGGTACACCTAAAACTTCAATAGCCGAAAGCTTAATGTCGACTATTTTAAATACCGGAATTGACGCTGCAATAAGTCAGTATCATGAACTTAAAGCTAATAACGCCGATGAATATAATTTTAAGGAAAGCGAATTAAACAAACTGGGCTATCAGCTTTTACAAGCCGGAAAAAATAATGAAGGCGTAGAAATATTAAAACTTAATGCAGGAGTTTTTCCGAACTCTTCCAATGTATATGACAGTCTGGGTGAAGCATATATGTATACAGGTAATAACGAACTTGCTGTAGTCAATTACAAAAAATCCCTTGAGCTGAATCCCGAAAATGATAATGCACGGAAAATGCTTGAGACTCTGGGAGTAAAGTAAGATTTTTTTTGTGAAAAATTTTTAAATTGGTTAGCACCCGATGTTTAGAAAGATTGTAAAAAGTATAGGAATGTATTGAGAAGAGATTTTAAAATTGGAAATAAAAAAAGCCCGTAAATAAATTTACGGGCTTTTTAATTCTTAAAGTTTGCTGTTATGCAACTTTAGAAACGTTGGCTGCCTGCGGACCTTTTTCTCCGTCTTCTACTTCAAATTCAACATTATCACCTTCGTCAAGTTTTTTATAACCGTCGGAATTGATAGCTTTGAAATGAACGAAAACATCTTGTCCGTCACTTCTGGTTATGAAGCCATAACCTTTAGTAGCGTTGAACCATTTTACAGTTCCTTTTTCCATTGCTGTTTTTTACCTTTTTGTGTTTGTGAAATTGTACTTTTGCAAATTTTGGCTCTTAAATCTTTTTAACCGGATTGTAATTAAAATTACTCTCTGATTATTTGCTGTGAATCTCACTCCAAAAAAGGATTTAATCTTACATCAGCAAAATATTAAAAGCTTGTTTACTACTTTCTAATTTTGGTAGAACAATTCCGAATTACCGGAACAAAAACGCTGTACTGTTTTTTTACATATGCAATTTAGGCATATCAACTCTAAATTACAACTTATATCACCATTTCATAGATTTTTTTTTAATCCTTACTTTTCAATCATCAAAGGTTTATTTTTAGGAAATTTTAAATCTCACATTTTATTTCTCATTAATTGTTGGATAAAGATATAACCTTTAAAGGTGTTCCGGTTTCTCCGGGCATCTCTGTCGGAGATGTTTATCTATATCTCCGGAATAATTTCGAAATAAATCCGCGTGATCTTATTCCCGAGGATATTGAAAAGGAGATCGGGGATTTTCAGAGATCAGTAGAAATTTCCATAAAAGAACTTTCCAAAATCAGAAATTATTCCTACGAAAAAATCGGCGAAGTAAATTCTCTTATCTTTGATGCGCAGCTCGAATTTCTTCAGGATAAATTTTTTCTAAGTCAGATCATTCACAGAATTCAGAATGAAAAAAGAACTGCAGATTTTATTTTCAATGATGAAATTACAAAACTCGAACACGCTCTGCTTTCTTCAAAAGATACATACATCAGAGAAAGGTTTGAAGATATAAAGGATATTAAAAAACCGGGTTATACGAAATCTGAAAAGGGAGAAGCTTGTATCGAAGATCGAAGAAAATCTCATCATTATTTCACATGAACTTACCCCCGCCGACACAATACTTTTCAGCAAAAGAAAAGTTCTCGGATATGCAACCGATAAAGGCGGAAACACTTCACATGCTGCTATAATTTCACGAGCGCTCAGAATCCCTGCTGTAGTTGGTATGAAGGATATTACCAAATCACTTAAGTCCGGTGATCATATAATTATAGACGGTTCTGCAGGAATAATAATTAAAAACCCGTCAGAGGAAACTCTGGAAGCATACAGGGAAAAGATAATATTACTTAAAGAATATGAAGAGAAGCTTAAGGAAATTATTGATCTGCCCTGCACTACGACTGACAATAAGGAAATAGAGCTTACTGCAAATATTGATTTCGACGAAGAGATTGATTTTATAATTAACACAGGACATTGCGGGATCGGGTTATACAGGACTGAACATTTGTTTCTGGAAGAAGGGGGATTTCCTTCGGAAGAAAAACAGAATGAAGAGTATAAGCATATTTCAGATGTAGTGTATCCGAAAAATGTTACAATCAGAACATACGATATTGGCGGTGACAAATTACTTCCGCGCTCAGAAAAGGAAGATAATCCTTTCCTGGGCTGGAGAGGTATCCGTATCTGTCTCGACAGGGAAGATATTTTCCGTGAACAGTTATGCGCTGTTTACAAATCTTCAGTTAATAAAAACATCAGGATTCTTTTTCCAATGATATCCTCTGTATCTGAAGTTAGGAGAGTAAAGGAAATTATAAAAGAGATAACAGACGAATTAGAAAAAGACGGGATTGAGTTTGATAAAAATCTTAAAACGGGAATTATGATCGAAGTTCCTTCCGCTGCATTACTGGCTGAAGAGTTAGCAGCGGAAGTTGATTTTTTCAGTATCGGCACAAATGATCTTATACAGTATTTACTTGCAGTGGACAGGGGGAATGATCTGATCTCCAATTTATATCAGGAATTTCATCCCGCAGTAATAAGAACTATCAGACAGATCACAGAAGCAGCGCATAAAAATAATATCTCCATAAGCGTCTGCGGTGAAATGGCATCCAATCCTCACGCAGTAGTGGTCTTCATAGGGCTTGGTGTCGATGAACTCAGCGTTTCCCCGTCTAAATATCCTGAAATAAAACAGATCATCCGCAGTATCAGTTTTAAAGAAGCAGCCATAGTCTGTGATGAAATTTTGAAATTATCTACTGAAACAGAGATCAAGGAAAGAATTAAAAAATTCAACAGTAATATTCTTAACGAAAATTCTGTCACGCAGCTTATATAATATTTCATTCATAAAAAACCCGTTCTATTGCATTTAAATTTAAATATATTTTTCGGAATTTTGACACTTAATAATTATTGCGAATGTCTGAATTTATTATAGAACTTTTAATTACACTTTCCAAAATAAGTGTAGTGCTTGCCGTGCTGCTGACAGGTGTTGCATATTCCGTATATGCCGAAAGAAGAGTATCTGCTTTTATACAGAACAGATACGGCCCGAACAGGGTGGGTCCGCAGGGACTGCTGCAGCCGTTAGTGGATGTTATAAAACTTTTACTTAAAGAAGATATTGTCCCGGCCAATGCCAATAAATTTATTCATTCGCTTGCTCCTGTTATTTCAATTATCGTTTCTCTTTCAACATTTGCCGTAATTCCTTTCGGTGATACTATTACTATTGGCGACAGAGTAATAAAACTTCAGATCGCAGATGTAAATATCGGAGTGTTGTATTTTTTAGCTCTTACATCTTTAGGTGTTTACGGTGTTACACTCAGCGGCTGGTCTTCCAATAATAAGTATTCGCTGCTCGGCGGACTTAGATCCTCAGCGCAGATGATTAGTTACGAATTGTCTATGGGGCTTGCGATCATAGCAGTTATACTAATGAACGGATCTCTTGAACTTGACACAATGGTAAGCAATCAGGCGGGCTGGAAATGGAATATTTTTTTACAGCCGCTTGGATTCATAATATTTCTTACATCAGCATTTGCAGAAACAAACAGAACTCCTTTTGATCTACCGGAAGCTGAGCAGGAACTTGTCGGAGGTTATCATACGGAATACTCGAGTATGAAATTCGCTCTGTTCTTTCTTGCAGAATATGCAAACGTAATAATTTCTTCTGCAATGATAACAACAATTTATTTAGGCGGATGGCAGTTTCCTTATTTACAGGACTTTGGTTTGCCGCCAATGCTTGTAAGCATAATTCAGATCCTGACTTTTGTAATAAAAGTAGTTGCGCTGGTATTTTTCTTTATCTGGGTGAGGTGGACTATACCGAGATTTCGTTACGATCAGCTTATGAATCTCGGATGGAAAGTAATGCTTCCGCTTGGCATAGCGAATCTTATTGTAACTGCTGTGGTTCTATTGCTTATCAAATAAATTTTCAGAATATTAATAATCTAAAATGAAAAAAATTCTTTTTGTTACAGCGTTCTTATTTATTGCAGTCTTAAATTTGAATGCTCAGTCATATTATAACTTTACTCTTCAAAACCTTGAAAACGATGATGTTACACTTGATGAGTTAATAGCTAAGGGACCGGTTTTGATCTCATTCTGGGCTACTTGGTGCTCACCATGTAAGGAAGAAATGAAAAAACTTCAGCCTATTTTTGAAAAATATAAAGATCAGGGTTTTACTTATCTTGCAGTTAATCAGGACAATCAAAAATCAATTGCCAAGGTTAAATCTTATATAAACGCTAACAAATATACTTTCCCGGTAGTACTCGATACAGATAAAAAAATTTTTGAAGCATACGGCGGTATAGGAATGCCTTACTCCATTCTTATAGACATGAATAAAAACATTGCCGCAAAACATCTTGGCTATGTTACCGGAGATGATAAAAAAATTGAGAAGGAGATACAGGAAGTTTTAATGGCAGGCAGTAATTACAAAGGCGACAAGTAATATATTCAGTTAAATTACGGAGATTAAAATTGATTAAATTTACTTTTATTGTTACCGCAATTGTTCTTTATTCAAACCTTTCCTTCGGACAGATCAATCTTAATGTTGATGCTTCCGTCAGTAACCTGTTAAGATACGGAAACGGATATGAATACTCGGGAAACATCCGGAATGCAAAAGAGTATTTTGAAAATCTTACGGATGCAAGACTTAATGTAAACGGAGTAATATTCGGTATCAGATACGAAGTAAGTGATCCGATTGAATACGGTCTGAATTTTGTAGGTATTAGAAAAAGATACATTGAATACAATCACGAGGTCGGCATCTCTCTCCGTGCGGGTGATTACTGGGAAACAATTTCCCGCGGACTTTCACTGAATGTATTCGAAGACAGACCTCTCGGATATGATACAGGAATTGACGGAGTCAGAGTTACCTACAATAAAACTTTCGGAAAGAAAAATCCTTTCAGACTTAAGGCTCAGTTGCTCGGCGGCGATATTGAATACAGCGATTATCTCGATCCGGACAGAATTGAAAGATATAAAGTCAGAGGAGCTTACGCTGAAATTTCACCCTTAAAACCCATAACACTCGGACTGAATTATATTTATTCCACAGGCGAACTTCCCGATCAGGACGTTTTGACAAAAGTTACTTCCGATGTTCCTGAAGTTAATCTTTCATACACTACACAGGATTTTGAATTTTATATTTCCTACGCTCATAAGTCTTCAATAATAAGTCCGAATTCTATTTATACAAATTCACTAACCGGTCTTGGAGACGGGATCTACTCCTCGCTTTCTTATTCTTTCGGAAATGTCGGACTTACTCTTGATTATAAAAATTACAGATTTGACATAACGCTGCCTGATAACAGAAGCAATACAAGACCCACACGAATGCTTCCATATCAGAATCCTCCAACTGCAATAAAAGAACATACATCAGTTCTGATCTCAAGAAATCCGCATGTAGTTGATTTCAATGATGAAGTCGGCGGACAGATCGATGTTGCTTATGTTCCGAGTGATAAATTGTCATTTAATTTTAACGGTAGTATTGCATCAAGACATTATCAGTATACTGATACAGATACTACAGCAAATATTTCTTATCAGAGAACTGAAAGAAGCGGCAGTTTTCTGCCGGATCTTGACGACCCGTTTTCACCATTCTGGGAATTTTATTTAGAAGGCGAATATTATGCTTCAGAAAAAATTTATACTAAACTTGCTTTTGCCAGACAAAGCAGTACGCTGTATAATCAGCTGAACCCGCTTTCTTCGGAAAAATTATTCACTTCCACTATTCCTGTTGAATTCAAATACTCAATAGACGAGGATTATACTATAAAATTTACAGGGGAAACTCAGTGGGTTCATAATTCGATCAGAATAAGTGAGGATAAAAATTTTACAAACCAGTATTTAGCTTTATCGCTTCAGAGATCGCCTAACGTGACTCTTACATTCAGTTCAGAGTTTACCTCTGATGATGAAGAGCCGTCAGGAAAAAATTCATGGTTCCTCGGCGAAGCGACTTATCAGATCAATCAGTCAAACACTGTCGGTGTAAGTTATGGTACGGAAAGAGGCGGATTAAAATGCACTAACGGAATATGCAGATATGTAAATCCTTTTTCTGGATTCAGACTCTCGGTGGCAACACAATTTTAATTTTCAATAGTTTTAAATTTTATCCATAATATAAGGAGTAGCTTTATGCAGGTAAAAAAATATATCACAGGACTTTTACTTTTTCTCAGTATTATAATTTCATCTTTATTTTTTCAGTCATGTGAAAGTAATGATTCGACGTTAACCAATAATACACCGGCATCGAATGTCCCGGTACTTCAGCAGCCGGAGAATAATTCAACTGTTTCAACTTTGTCTCCTTCATTTAACTGGTCAGGAGTAAATTCCGCTTCTTCTTATACTTTACAGGTTTCTGAAAGCGCCGCTTTCTCGGTTTTAATACTCGATGTGCAGGGAATTACTTCAACTTTATATTCACCGGCCCCAAATGTATTGAATGACAGTTCTACTTATTACTGGAGAGTAAAAGGCGTTAATGCGACAGACTCAACTGACTGGTCATCAGTTTACGGGTTTGCTGTTTCTCTAGAATCCATTAATCCAACCAATAAAGTTCTTGTGGAATTATACACAAACACAAGCTGCATTCCGTGTGTCGAAGCGAATCAGTATCTCGACGTTATAAATAATAATACCGGCACTACAATCAATGATCTTAATGTAATAATTCTCAGAGTTCATACTACTTTATATGCAGGCGATCCGTTTTATTTATACAATCAGGAAGATAACAACGCGAGAATGTCAGTATATCCCGGCACTCCGACTTCCAATCCGAGAGGATATCTGCTTGGAGCGTTTATGTCAAACTTCAGTTCGTCAGCATGGACTAACAAGCTGAATGAAAAACTTTCGGTGACAAGGTCATTTGCGGTTAATCTAATCAATACTTACGATCCCGTTTCACGCAGCGGAAATATTTCAGTTAAAATCAAACAGGTTTCCGGAGAGACGCTAAGCGACCTTGTGTATAATGTTGCTTTATCCGAAAGCGAGATTTCTTATTCAGCTCCAAACGGTGAGACATTGTTTGAAAATACTTTAAGAGATCTTATTACTCCGCCTTCGGGTCAGACTCTGAATATCTCAGCAGGTCAGACTAACAGTTACGATCACAATTACAATATTCCGGCTGAGATCAATCACGATCATGCTTACATAACTGTATTCGCGCAGAGGACAAATTTTGTCAGCGGAGTAAAGGAAGTAATGGCTGTGGAGAGAGTTAAGATAAGATAGATAATTTTAGCCTGTTAAATTTTTTTCGGGAAATGACTTTAAGTTATTTCCCGTTTTTTTTGGTCACCATTAAGTCAACCGCATGAAATACATCTCAGGTTTAGACTAAAACTTTTGCGAGGGCTCAATAGGACAGAATTCAACGCAGGAAATTCATTTAAGATAATGTAATTAATTTAAGAATTGTTTTGATTTTTATCATCAATTAATTTGCATTCAATCTAACCGAAAATATAAATGAAAATAATATACCTGCTCTCAGTTTTAGTCTGTATAAGTTTTTTTTCATCCTGCGTGGATGATTCCGGAAATCCGGGCGTAAGCAATCCTCCGCCTGTTTTCAGTTATGACGAATCCGAAGCTGAGATTTGCATGACTCTTGCATCGCTTAGTTATACTGCGGAAAATAATACCGCATACCTGCGGGATTCGCTTATCATACAATTGAAGAATAATAATTATGCAACAGGCGGAGACTGGAAACTTGACTGGGGACCGGCTCTCTCTTCGCAAAACGGAAACATGATGTTTGTTGCAAAAGATACAACTGTTACTCCGGCTGCTTACTGTATTGCAATCCGCGGAACGGACTGGTGTTTCCCTTATGACTGGGAAGAAGATATCGGAGCAATTGAGTTTGTCAGATATCCATGGGGAACTTCTGAGGATTCGGTTTCATACGGCGCATTATTCGGTCTGGATTCTCTTTTGATAATGAGAGATTCTGCAACAGGAAAAACTCTTTCACAGTATCTGAACGCATTCAGCGACAGCACAAATCAAATGTATATAACAGGTCACAGTCTGGGAGGAATGCTCGCGACTATGATGTCTGCATGGTTCATTGATAACGGTTACACATCGAGATTCAGTCTGAATACTTATACTTTCGCCGCTCCGAGCTGCGGTAATGCTCATTTCGCGCAGCATATTGAGCAAAAAATATCAGCTACTAATTCTGAATTTTACAGAGTTGTAAATCCCAATGATCTTGTTCATTATTTTTACGGCGATATAGCTACTGTATTGGTAAATCAGATACCGACATCAATCCCTTATTCAATTGATGCAGTGTTGTTAGCAATGGACGTATATTTTACAAAGTATAATCTCTTTTATAAGCACGTCGGCACTAAGGTGGAACTGAGCGGACCGGCAACTCCCGTACCCTGTAATTTTCCATCGGGCTCTTTAGAAAATTATGAATGCTGGGTCGCCTTTGAGCATACAACAAGTACTTATCTTTATCTGATTAACGCGCCAATAACGAATACAGGAAATACACCTTGCAAATGGAAAAATCCTTAACAAAATATGATTTAAAATAAAATTTTTTATTTGTATAAATTTTTACCTTCTCCTGACTATTTATAAGGAGAAGGTTTTTTTTATTCAATACTTTTTTAACAAATTGAATTTTCACAAACTGCAAAATTTTATTTTTTTAATTGGGCTGAACATTATTATATTTGTACGGAAAATATGATGAGCCATGACACGAAAATTATTGCCGGTAAGTATTTGCATTTTTGCTTTGATGAATTGTCTGATAAATTCCGCTTTTCCGGCGCAGGATAAAGATCAGACGACTGACACGACAGACTTGAGAAATTCTTTCCGCGAAGAAATTCTAATGGAAAGTTTTGATGCTGAGACGGAAGATCCTGACATACTTGAAGATCTTGAAACCTTCCGGAGAAATCCGCTTGACCTGAATAAAGTAACTTTTGACGAACTTACGCTGATCCCTTTTTTAAATTCTATGACTGCGCGCAATATTCTAATTTACCGCAGTGAAATTAAAAAATACAAATCAAAACGTGAATTGCTGAAGGTTAAAGGTATGTCTGCAGAACTTTACGAGAAAATAAAAATTTATCTCATTGTTAGAAAATCTACTTCTGATGTAATTATTGATGAGACCGGTATGATCTATAAATCTTCCCAATTGAACATCTTTGATAAAATTACTACACGTGTCAGATCAAGGTTTATGCAGGACCTGCAAACAAAGCAGGGTTACTTAACTGAAAAATACGAGGGTACGAAACCTAAACTCTACACGAGCTTGAAATTAAAATACGGAAAGGCGGATCCGGTTTTTGAAATTAATCTTACAATGGAAAAAGATCCCGGAGAGAAAAATTTAAATGACTTCACATCAGGATATATTGCGGCTGATAACATATTCGGGTTCAGAAAAATTATTGCAGGCGACTATTCGCTAAACTTCGGACAGGGTCTTACGCTTTCCGGCTCGGGATATTTTTCCAAAGGGATTGACGCAGTCAGTCCGTTAAAAAGAAAAGGCAAAGGTATAAAGGGATATACTTCAGTCGGCGAGTCGCAATTTTTCCGGGGAGCTGCGTTGAGTTACGGGCAGGGAAATTTTGTTGCCGATCTTTTTTATTCGGATAATTATTTCGACGCGAGTATAGACGAAAATTCAGAAAAAGTTAACTCCTTTTACAGCGACGGATATCACCGCACATCTTCAGAGATAAACAGAAAAAAATCGGTTAAGGAAAAATTTTTCGGAGGAAGAGTTTCATACTCAAAAGGATTTTTAAGATCGGGAATAACATATTGGTCCGGTAAATTTTCCAAACCGGTATCAAAAGATACAATGAGAGAACTTTATGACTTTAGCGGCGACAAGGCAAGTTCACTGGGAGCCGATTATGATATACTTGTAAAGAATATGAATTTCTTCGGTGAATGGACTCATTCGTCGTCGGGCGCAGTTGCATCGGTTAATTCAGTTTCATTTACATTTCCCGGCACAGCGGAGCTTATATTTTCATATAGAAATTATCCTTATAACTTCGTTTCCGTTCACTCATCAGGATTTGGCGAAAGAAGCGGCGAGACTAAAAACGAAAGAGGGTTTTATGCAGGTCTGACTTTGAAACCATTTAAAGGACTGACACTGAATGTATATTTCGATCAGTATAAATTTCCATACAGATCATTTTTAAATCCTCTTCCGGTTTCGGGAAATGATTTCTTATTTAATGCAGACTGGCGCGCGGAGAAAGGATTTGTAATTAATCTGAAAATTAAAAACGAAATTAAAGGAGACATTACGACAGTAAAGGACTCTGTTCAAAGGGATGTAAAGCTAACTGATAACAGACATCAGTTTAATGCAAGATTAGGATTTATATATCAGCTGTCTGACGCTCTGAGATTCAGAAGCCGTTTTGAATTTGTGAATGTCAGATACAGGGAATCCGGAATAGGCAGTAAGGGCACGATCTTTTTTTCTGATATGCGGCTGAATCCGTTTCCGGGTCTGGTATTCGATATGCGGATAATATTTTTTGATACGGAAGATTACGACAGCAGAATTTACGAATATGAAAATGATATAAAAGGAGTTATGTCAAATACAGCTTTATACGGTAAAGGGAAAAGATGGTACGCCGTACTGCGCTATAAACCATTCCGGCTGTTTGAGATCTCTGCAAAGTATTCAGAGACTTACACAGACGGAGTAAAATTCACCGGCAGCGGAAATGACAGGATTGACGGAGATATTAATAACAGGCTCAATGTCGGTGTGGAGATATTATTTTAAAAGGATCATCTTGCGTGTAAATGTGAATTCATTTGTCTCTATCCTGTAAAAATAAACTCCGCCCGGTGAGTCAGATGCATTCCATTCCGCTGCGAAAGTACCAGCTGTTAAGTTCTGATTTACAAGATCAGTTATATGTCTTCCCGTTATGTCAAATACTGATATCTTAACATCAGAATTTTTAATTATATCAAACTCAATTTTTGTAACCGGATTAAAGGGGTTTGGATAATTTTGATATAAAATAAATCTGTCAGGAATTTCCCCGGATAATTTAACAATACCTACACCGCCGGTTACCGTTTTCAGGATTACTCCGTTTTGTCCTATGGTTAAACCGTTTTTGTTATCTATGAAATGAATGCTGTAAAGATCATTTGATGTAATGTTTACCGGCTGATTCAGCCAGCTGTTTCCCCCGTCTACAGATTTTAAAATTACATCTCTTCCTGAAATATATCCTGTATCACTCACCGGGAAGAAAACTGAGAACAGATTATTCTGAGTAGCAGAGGATATGATTTCCCAGTTTGAACCCGAGTTAAATGTTTTGAGAATTTTTCCGGAATATCCAACGGCAAATCCCGTATCAGCATTTTTGAAAAAGACGGATCTTAGTATATCCGTAACGCCGCTATTAAGTATACTCCAGTTTTCACCGCCGTTTATAGTTTTTTGAATATGTCCGGAGTATCCCGTGATAAACCCTGTATTACTGTCAACAAAATATACTCCTGTTAAAGAATTGTCCGTTCCGCTATTCAGCAGGATCCAGTTATTACCGCCGTCTGTAGTTCTGACTACAGTACCGCTCACTCCAACTGCAAAGCCGTTTAATTCGTCAGGAAAATTTCACATGAACTAAAGTACTGTCCGTCCCGCTTAATTGAGTGATCCAGTTACTTCCTCCGTTAGTTGTTCTTAAAACAATTCCCATCTCGCCGACGGCATATAATGTATTAAAACCCGCAGAAGTAATATCTCTAAGGAATCTGCCGGTATTAGTATTTAGAGTAAACCAGTTATTACCGCCGTTTGTGGTTTTAATAATAAGTCCGTTCAGACCACATGTATATGCAGTATTCAAGTCGGTCATAACTGCGCCGAGAAGAGTTGCCGAAGTTCCGCTTGTCTGCTGCTGCCAGCCGTTTTGTGAATAAACAAAATTACTCTTTAATAAGCATGATGTTAGTAATATTAAAAATGAATGAATTATGAATTTCATATTAGTTTTGAAATTAATTTTAAGGATTAAACTAATACAAAAATAAATATACAGCGGACAACAGATTTACTGAAAATTGATATTTTTAATATTTCGGTATGAGGATGGAGACATTTGATAGTACTTGCTGAATGTTTCGCAAAAAGTACTGAGATACTCAAATCCCGAATCAGAAGCTATTCCGGATATGGATTTATCTGAATTCGCCAGTAAATTCGCTGCATTATTCAGTCGGGTTCTGATGAGGAACTGGTGCGGCGTTATATTATATAATTTTTTAAATTCTCTCAGCAAATGATGTTCACACATACACGCTGCTGTTGCAAGATCTGATAAAGTGATCTTTTTACTGAAACAGGAAAGGATGTAATCTTTGGCAATGCTTAATCTTTTATATATTTCTATTTTGGTACCTGATTTTACAAACGGCATTCTTTCAATTTCTTTTATCACATCACTTCTTTTCAGTATCATATTATCAAATATCTGCAGCATAAGTTCATTTATATAAAACCCGGAATTTTCACTCCCCGAAAGTGATCTTTTAATTTTTTGAAACATAGTAATAATATCTTTGTCTGCCGTATAAAGCTTTTCTAAAAAATTCACACTTCCCGCGCTGTTTCCTGATTCATTAAGATTATCCAGAAGATATTCCGATGGAAGGACAAGTGAATTAGAAATATTGCAAACGGTAACCGGATCAAAAAATAGTGATAGAGATTCTGAATTTTCTACGGTTTCAATTTTACTTTCATAGTATTGTCCTTCATTAATTATAAGGAAGTTTTCACTGGAAACCCGGTATTTCCCTTTTTTTGTAAAGTAATATTCTTCTCCACGTATGATATATTTTAAGGAAAGTGTGCCGGTGTGAAGGGGATAATATGTATAATCAGAGACAGCATTTATAATAACGCATGAGTTTTTAAAAATGTCAAAATAATTATTGCTGTCAAAACCGGGGCTGTTCCAGTCGGGAAAAAATCTGTAATTTACAATATTCATATTTTAAAATAGTAAAATTATATTTTTGAAGTAACTTTAAATAATGTACTTATGGTTTACAGGCAGAGATATTCCTTCTCTATTGAGATCCTTCACAGATTTTTAGCTGAAAACCCGGGCAAATATAAGTTGTTTCCATAGAGTCACCCGCATAAAATGATTCTCAAGTTTAAAGTATATCTATTGGTGTGACTCTATCGAACAGTAATTAAAACCACAATTATTGAATTATACCTACATTTCATATAAGCAAGGGATAAAGTATATTTGTTCTCTGAAAATTGACTAAACTGAATCCCAATTCTATATGGCAAAAAAATCCACTAAGATTTTCATTCTTGATACAAATGTTATACTTCATGATTCATCCTGTGTTTTACAATTCAAAGAAAACGACATTATCATACCTCTGACAGTAATAGAAGAGCTTGATCATTTTAAAAGGGGAAGTCAGGTAATAAATTTAAACGCGAGAGAATTTGCAAGGACACTTGACTCAATGACCGGTTCAGCTTTATTTAAAGACGGAGTTTCATTAGGCAAAGGAAGAGGAAAGGTACGGATAGCAATTACAAAAGGTCTTTTGTCAGAGATCAGGGAAATGTTTATTGACGATACGCCGGATCACAGGATACTCAGCACTGCTCTTGATATTCATAATAAAAACAAAGGCAGATCTGTTATACTTGTCAGTAAGGATGTAAATCTTCGTATGAAGGCAAAGGCAATAGGCGTGCTTGCTGAAGATTATACTACTGATATGACTGCAAGCGTTGAAGAATTATACAGCGGTAAGGAATTCATAGATAATTTCGATGATGAGATTTTACTGAAGCTATATCAGTCGCCGTTCGAAGTCGGCATAGATGCGGTTAAAAAGAAGTTGAACGGAGATTTACTGCCGAATAAATTTTTTATTCTCAGAAACAGCAACAGGTCTGTGCTGGCGCATTACGATCCTATTCGCGAAGTATTGAGGAAAGTAGATAAGACGGACATTTACGGAATTAAATCGCGAAACGCCGAGCAGACTTTTGCAACAGACGCACTGATAAATACGGAAATTCCGCTTGTGTCAATGACCGGAAAAGCGGGAACGGGAAAGACGCTTTTAGCAATTGCTTCGGCATTGCAGATGAGAAAAAATTACAGACAGATCTATATTGCAAGACCGGTTGTTCCGCTCAGCAATAAAGATATCGGATATCTGCCCGGAGATATTGAGGATAAGCTTGCTCCGTATATGCAGCCGCTATGGGATAATATAAAAGTTATTCAGGATCAGTATTCAGAGACAGACAAACAGCATCAGATCATAGCTCAGATGATCAAAGATCAGAAGCTTGTGATAGAGCCGCTGAGTTACATCCGCGGAAGAAGTCTGCAGAGAATTTTCTTCATAGTGGATGAGGCGCAGAATCTTACTCCTCACGAAATTAAAACAATAATAACGAGAGCAGGCGAAGGATCAAAACTGGTATTCACAGGCGATGTGTATCAGATCGATCATCCGTATCTTGATTCACAATCAAACGGACTGTCATATTTGATAGAGCATTTCAAAGGTCAGAAGCTTTATGCTCATGTAAATTTACTAAAGGGCGAGAGATCAGAACTTGCAGAGCTCGCCAGCAATTTGCTTTAAATAATTATTTTATCTATTATATATAATATATAACAGCGGAATTTAAACAGTTAAGGAAAAATTGATCATTTCAAAAAAATTCACGCTCATCACCATCTGATTTATTAAAAAAAATAAAACACAATAAATGCATACCGCAAAATTTGAAGATCTGAATTTATCCATAGAAATTCAGAAAGCAGTAAAAGATATGGGATTTGAAGAAGCAACTCCGATACAGACTCAGTCAATTCCCGTCATTATGGAAGGAAGAGATGTACTTGGACAGGCGCAGACAGGTACGGGAAAGACAGCCTCTTTTGCAATACCGATAATTGAAAATGTAGAATCCGATTCTAAAAAAATTCAGGCAGTTGTCTTATGCCCCACAAGAGAACTGGCAATCCAGGTTGCTGAAGAGTTCAGCGAACTTCTGAAATATAAAAAAAATGTTAAAGTCATTCCGGTATACGGAGGGCAGTCAATTGACAGGCAATTCAAAGCGCTTAAATCCGGAGTGCAGATAATTATTGCTACACCGGGCAGACTGCTTGATCATATTAACAGGGGAACAATAAATCTGTCGGATGTAAAATATATTGTTCTTGATGAAGCTGACGAGATGCTTGACATGGGATTCAGAGATGATATAGAAAGCATAATCAAATCATCAGCTAAGGAAAGACAGACAGTATTTTTTTCCGCAACAATTCCTCCTGCGATTGTTCAGCTGTCAAAGAAATATCTGAATGATCCGGTACATATTAAAGTAATTCATAAAGAACTGACCGTTCCGAAAGTGAAACAATATTACCTGGACATTAAATCAGTCGGGAAGCTTGAAGTGCTTACAAGGTTAGTGGATATATACGATCCCGAGCTGACGCTTGTATTCTGTAACACTAAAAGGATGGTGGACGATCTTGTGTCACACCTGCAGGCCAGAGGATATCCTGCTGAAGGACTTCACGGAGATATGAAGCAGATGATGCGTGACAGGGTTATGTCAAAATTCAGAAACCGAACTCTCGACATACTTGTAGCTACTGACGTTGCGGCGCGGGGAATTGACGTAGATGAAATTGATGCAGTGGTAAATTACGATATGCCTCAGGATGAAGAGTATTATGTTCACAGGATCGGAAGAACTGCAAGAGCCGGAAGAGAAGGACGCGCGTTTACATTTGTAAAGGGTAAGGATTTCAGAAAATTAAAGGATATAGAAAAATATACAAAGACGCCAATTAATAAACTGGACGTTCCGACCGAGAAAGATGTAGAGGAAGTAAGAACGAAAGTCCTTCAGGATGAAGTTGCGAATATTATTAAGACAGACAAAGAACTTAATCTTCATGATATAATAATTCAGAAACTTCTTAATGAGGAACATTCACTGGAAGATATTGCATCAGCGTTACTTAAATTAGTGATAGGTAAAACGGCGGAGACTGAAGCGCCTGTAATGCCTGAAAAGTCATACGGCGGTTATGATGATGATGACAGAAGGGACAGAAAAAAATCTTTCGGCAAGGACAGGAAAAGGGACGAAGGCAGAGGAAGAAGGGATGATAAACGAGGAGACAGAAGAGATGATAAACGAGGTGACAGAAGGGATGATAAACGAGGTGACAGAAGGGATGACAGAAAGTCAGACAGAAAAAGTGACAGAAGCGGTTCAGACAGATACAGCGCCGGTTCAAAGAGAATTTTTATCAGCATTGGAAAGAATGCCGGAATAATGCCGAAAGATATATTAGGCGCCATAGCGGGAGAGACAGGAATTCCGGGAACGGCAGTTGGCGAGATCTCAATATTTGACAAATACAGTTTTGTAAATGTCGATGAAAAGTATTCCAACAAGGTTGTAAAAGTAATGAATGATAATCAGATAAAGGGAAACAAAATATTTGTCGAGTTTGCATCCGATAAAAATGACAAGCGGTAATTCAAACAGGTTTAAAAATTTATTCCGGTAAAAAATATCAAAGTAATTATATTTGACATGGACGGAGTGCTTGTAGATTCAGAGCCGTTTTATAAAATAATGAATATGGATTATTTCTCTGAGCTCGGCATCAAAATGGATGAGAAGGAATATAACGGATATGTCGGTATGTCATCACAAAAAATGTGGAGCAGGATAAAAAGCAATTATGATCTGAGTGAAAGTGTAGGAGAGTTAATGAAGTCGGAGAAAGTCAGGATGTATGAAGCGCTGAGTTCGGATCAGATATCTGAACCGATAGAAGGTATCAGAGAATTAATAAATATATTTTCCGCTAAAGGTTTTAAGCTAAGCGTGGCATCATCCTCATCCGATTTAAACATCCGTTTAGTGCTTGACAAGCTTAATTTGAATGAACTTTTTGAATTTATTATAAGCGGTGAAGAGGTAGAGAACGGAAAGCCGTCACCTGACATTTTTTTAAGAGCTGCGGAATATTTTAATGCGCATCCTGAAGATTGTTTTGTAATTGAAGATTCGGCGAACGGAGTGACAGCAGCTAAATCTGCCGGGATGCATTGCATAGGATTCAGGAATTCAAATTCCGGTGAACAAAAAATTGATCATGCTGATATTATAGTAAACAGTTTTTCATCAGCGGAGATCGGTAATATTTTAAACTTCAGGAAAAAAAAAAAAAAAAAGAAAAAAAAAAAAAAAAAAAAAAAAAAAGAAACAAAATTTAAAAAAAAAAATAATTTAAGAATTTAAAAAAAAAAAAAAAAAGAAAAAGAAAAAAAAAAGGCAGAAAGATCCTGATCAGAAATGCGAAACCGGAAGACGCTGAGCAGATCAATTTAATGAAAAGGGAAATTATAGCTGAAGGTATGTATATGCTCAGAGAAACGGACGAAGCAAATTACACTACTGAAAAGACTATCAATGAAATTTCTGAAAACACTTCAAATCCGGGATCAATGTATATCATAGCCGAGTCAGACGGCAAGGTAGCGGGTGAGCTGGACTTCGTAAACGGATCTCTGAAAAGGACAAAGCATTGCGGATCGTTTACAGTTTTCATTTCAAAAGAATACAGGGATTCGGGAATAGGTTTAAAACTTATGGATGCGCTGCTGCAATGGGCTGAAGAGGAGCCAATAATTGAGAAAGTAACTTTGAATGTATTTTCTACAAACCTCCGTGCGCAAAAACTTTATGAGAAATGCGGATTCCTGATCGAAGGAAACTGTCCGAAAGATATGAAACTTTCCAATGGAGATTATATAGACAGCATGCTGATGTTTAAATTCGTCAAATAAAAATTTTACCTCATCATACAATCAACACAAAAGCAGTAATACCGGCTCTTGCGGGATTTTTTTTTCTCGCGCTTCAGAGTGTATTCGTTAAACTGGTTACAGAAGACGGATTACCGACGGAATGGGTAGTGCTGATCCAGTTTTCAACCGGCTTAATTTTTATCACCGTAAAAACATCATTTCAGAAATTCGAAAAGATTAAAACCAAACATTTCAAGCTGCATTTTATAAGAAGCTTCTCCGGTATTTTAGCATTCACAGCTTTTGTAATTTGTATAAGGAAGACAAATATTGTAGATGCAACATTACTGTTGAATTCCACACCTATATTTATTCCAATAATAGCATATATCTGGTTAAGAAAAAAAATCGAGTCAAGGATCTGGCCGGGCATTATAACAGGATTTATCGGGATCGTTCTCATCATACATCCTGTCACAGGAGAACTGCTGCAGATGGGCGAGTTATACGGAGTTGCATCCGGGATATTACTGGCAATAGGTTACATAGCAATGAAAGAACTTACGCGCACGGAAACATTCGAATCAATTTTATTTTATTATTCTTTAATATCAGTAATACTCTCGCTTCCCTTTGCATTAATGAATGAAGTAAAACCTTCATCAACAGAATTGATTTACGGAATGTCATCGGGAGTTTGTTTTATGCTATATCTTTATCTGCTGCAGTATGCATATAAACTGGAAGAAGCGGTTAAGCTTGCGCCATTAAATTTCTCGACAGTGGCGTTTACCGTAATATTCAATTTTATTCTATTTAATAACACTCCGGATCTTATAACAGTAGCAGGTATTTTAATGGTATCAGCGGGCGGGATAATGGCGATATCAATACATTTCAAAGGAGATGTTGTAAAAAGTAATCACGGATGGCATTAGAAAATATGCGTACAATCTTCTAAACTATTTGATCCTATCTGAATTTAACTAAACTTTATAAAACTTATCTGAACATATATTCCAGCGGTCCGCCTTTGTTAATCAGGTTCAGCATTTCGCTCAGAGGTATCTTCACACTCTGCACACCGAAATAATTCGGAGCTGACTGAGAAGGATTGAATGTAATTTCCAGACTGTCACTCTTTATATTCCATACGTTAAAATTTTTCTCTGCAGGTAATGTTCCGGATCTTATCATGTCGAATATATTTTCATTGCCTTCCGAATAAGCTTTTGCTTCAAGCTCCTTTTGTGAATACGCTGATAAAAATTTCAGATAATCAGAATCCGGATTAAATAGATCGCTTAACTTTAAAATCCCTGTTGATACAATACTGTAATTAAATGATGAATCGTTTGTCACCGGATGCGCCATCCCGGAAATGTCCGTGAATATTGTAAACTTTACTGACAGCAGTGAACCTCCGGAGATCCCGGCTTCTGAGGATACTTTAAATGAACTTAGCTTCGAATCATCTGAACTTCCCTTTAAATCCTTTAGCTGAGATTCAAAACTTTTTATATAATTCTGCACAACTGCATTAAGAGCGTTGTTAATATCGGTTGCAACTCCTCTCGCTCCCATAAGCGCGTCAGGACCGAAATCGATCTGCGGATAAGTTACATTCGAAATGCAGTTAAGCTCCTCATTTTTCTGATCAATGCTTTTATATGTAATGTTCATCGGCTGCGCTGATGAAAAATTATAAGCAATTGTTAAAAGCAAAAACAAAAATATGATTTTCATAATGAAATTAATAAATAGAAGATTTTATTAATGATAAATCTAATTTAAAGAATTATAAATCTCCTGTATTGAATGTATTTCCCTGTGATACATCTCCGGTATCAAATCCTTTTTTAAACCATTTCATTCTCTGTGCCGAAGAGCCGTGTGTGAATGAATCCGGAGTTACTTGTCCCTGCGACTGTCTTTGCAGGCGGTCATCACCGATCGAGTTTGCAGCATTCAATGCTTCCTCAATATCTCCGGGCTCCAGAATGCTTTTCATTTTCTGCGCATGGTGAGCCCATACACCCGATAGAAAATCCGCCTGCAGCTCGACTCTTACACTCATCTGATTATTTTCAGCTTCTGATAATCTTCTTCTCTGACTCTGAACCTGATCATGAATTCCCAGCAGGTTCTGTACATGATGACCAACTTCGTGCGCAATCACATAAGCCATCGCAAAATCCCCCGGCGCTTTGAATTTATTTTTCAGATCCTGATAAAAGCTAAGATCGATATATAACTTATTATCAACCGGACAATAAAACGGTCCCGTCTGAGCGCTTGCAAACCCGCAGCCTGACTGAGTGGATCCGGTAAACATTACAAGCGTCGGCTTTACATATTCTCTGCCGTAATTTTCCCTGAATAATTTACTCCATACATCTTCCGTATCTTTAAGCACTACTGAAACGAACTGTGCAAGTTCGTCCTCGTCTGCTGACGGCTGATGAGTCTGTTGTGTCTGGGGAGACTGCGTCCCAACCTGCTGCTGAAGGAACTGCAGCGGATCTCCTCCGAGCAGCCAAACTAACAGCGCCATTACTATCGTTCCGAGACAACCCAGACCGCCGACAGTCTTTCCGGTGCTCCTCCTCCGGTCATCTACGTTTGAACTTTGATCACGTCCTTTCCATTCCATAACTTATTATTTAATTTTTCTTAAATTAATTTAAATAAATTTCATTCAAAATGTTAATTTGGATACTTAAGAAATTAAATTCATACAAATAAAAAAAGCCCGTCATCCGGGCTTTAATTTATTCACCTCCTTCCCAAGCCCCAGCTTGGGAAGGGATGAAGTTATATTGTAATGTTTCAAGTGAATAGGAAATTTATTATTCATAAAAATCATACCTACCAAGCTGTGGTTTGGAAAGAAGTGTAAAATGTCCTTCACTATCCGACCTTCCCAAGCTGGGGCTTGGGAAGAAGTGGAAAATGTCCCTCACTATCCGAAATTTATGTGAAATTATTTTAAAAGCATCATACGCTTCGTCTGAACAAACTCACCCGCTTCCAATTTATAAAAATAAACTCCGCTGGATAATCCCGAGCCATTGAATTCTATAGTATATCTGCCTGCCGATCTAAATTCACTGTTAACTAATCTCTTTACTTCTCTTCCGAGAATATCATAAACAATAAGCTTAATTTTTCCGTCTTCCGGAAGGCTGAAGTTTATTTTGGTTGAAGGGTTAAACGGGTTTGGGTAATTTTGAGAGAGAGAATATTCATTTGGAATTATGTTAATGATTTCATTTGAATTATGATCATTCACTGCTCCGAATACTTTCTGAATATTACTGTTAACATTATTTATATGCTCTGTAATATCTCCCGGTTTTTTAATTTTTATTACCTCACTTAATATTTTCTTTACATTTAATGCAGATCTCTCATTCTTCCCTGCATTTCCTTCTCTTACTTTCTTTTCAAGCGATTTTACTTTTTCAATTTCTATATCTCTTGAAGTTTGAAAAGAATTAATAACATTTTCTCTAATTGCTTTCCTTTTTTCTTTATTAAACCTTTTTGAATCGTATTTATCATAAGGATCATCGGTAAAGATTTGGAGCCGGGAATTTTCTGATTCCGGATTCAAAGTCCCGAGTTCCAAATTTTTATCTCCTCCTCCCTGCCCGCCTGAAAGCAGACTCGTAGCGGCATAGTCCCAGCCTGCTACCAGTCCTTCATAGCTGTATGGATTCTGATTTACTATTTCCTGAAAACCTGTCATGGCTGATTCATACATTCCGAGTGAAACCTTGCACTTCTGTATAACATAATTTGCTTGCTTTACTAAAGTTACTTTCTCCGGATTATTTAATATAAGTGATTCAAGGAATGATTTAAAATTCGTGATTCTGTTCCCGGAGCTGTCGAGCTGTAATTCCGCAAGATATAGTTTTAAAATTATGCTGACATCTTTTAAACTGTCAATATGATCCGTAAGTAATTGATAACAAAGATCCGATACGCGCTCATAATCTCTCTTCCTTAAATTTATAGAAACTGAGTCTGAAAAATTTTCATATGTCGCTGATTGTTCATTTAACATTGAAAATTGAACACTGGAGATTGAACCGCCGCTTCCTCCCTGTTCAGTATAAATCGTATCATACATCCCGTTTCCCAGATCAAATGCGATCATACCCTCCAACAGGTTTTCCCCGCAGTAATAAGGAGTAAAGATAAAGTTAAACGGTTCCTCATCTAAGCGTTCCACATTGGCAACAGCATTAGTGTCAATATTCGAAATCCTGAAACAGTTATTTATTGCATCAGCTTCTCCGCCGTATTCATCATAGATCAAATCAGGAATTGTCCCTGCAATATGAAATGCATTTCCCGGATCATAGCCATTTAGATTGAATATGTTATATCCATCATTTAAGTAAGAATAAGAATTATCAAACTCCAGACACTCTGCATTTTCACCTTCACAGGAAACAGAATTATATCCTCCCGTATATACAAATCCATTCGGTGAGAGATTAGAATAAGATAATGCACAGGATATAACTCCTTTAGAATCTTCATCTCCTCCGGTAATGATATTTCCATACAGATCCATTGCAGACCAGATCAGAATAATCCCATTATTGTATCCTGTAATTATGTTATCTTTTATAGCTCCACCGGCAACGCCTGACAGTAGTATTGCATTATTACCGTTTGTTGAGTTAAAATCATTACCGTTTATCATCAGGGGTATAACGCTCTCTGCAAATCCTGCGCAAAATACGGTAGAATATTTATTGCCCCCTGTATTAAATTCATTATATAATAAATTACATGATATCTCCTCTTCTTCTTCATTTTCCAGATAGTTTATATATAAGCAACTGAGTGAATCTAAATTGGCAAAATTAAACTTACATCCTGATACTGACAGATCATAACAATCCACAAACAGCAGCGCAGAAGGATTTTCAATTTCAGTTCCGCTTAGTTTTACACTTTCAAATACAGTATTGGCAATAGTCACAATAGCGCAGCTGGTAAAATCAATTCCACTCCAGTATGCTCCGCTCTGAGATTTCATATTCACCTTAAGCTGATTAGGCGAATCAGGGAAAAGTCCGCTTTTAAATTCTCCGCCTGTGATATTCCATTTCACGCCGTCTGCAAAATTCACTGTAGTGCCGACATACAAAGAAATATTCTTTCCGTCATTATTCACATCTCCGTTACAGTTGAAATTAATATTATTAATTGACTCATTTGCAACGAGCGTTCCGCCTTCCTGCATGACGGGCGCGAGTTTGTAGAGCTTGCCTTCGCCGGGGAGAAACCATCCAAGATTTGTAGTTGAAATTATTCTTTTGTCAAAAGTTATTATTAACGAATCTCTTTCGAGGTCATAAATACTCCAGTTGTTAAATCCCGCAAAATGAGTTGATGCAGAATCGAGCTTAATGGTCACTGATCTCCTTCCATTTACTCCGCCCGGATCTGATGTATCAATTGGTGAACATCTCCTGTTTACTATCATAAAATATCTCGAATACATTTCATCAGGATTATTGAATTTCCCTACCTGAAGATATCTTTCCGATACTGCTTCCGGAATTTGCGAAGCAATCATATAATCAGATGGAATCGGTTCATAGCTTAAAACATCATTAAAAAATGTTTCATCAATCAGACTGCTTCTTTCGAGTCTGAGTATGTATGTCGAACGGTTTGTATTATCGAAACTCATTATATACGGCTCCCAGGTTTTCATTCTTTCTGAAATTAATTTTATCTGTTCCCATTTGTTTTGATTATAAACGTTCAAAGTTCTTGGCAGTTGAGTTGTGTCTGTTAATCCCCGGCTGTAAAATTCATTTAAGCCAATTTGACCGGAGCTTTTTCCATAAAAGAAATAAATCAAACCTCTCACACCATAGCTGATTGAAACATTTGCAAGCATATCCAGTTCTTCATTTGTTGGTTCCCGTAATGTCTCACCATTAAGGTACCATAGATGAGCCTGAGGATTATAAAGAAAAGGTATATCCTTAGCTTTTGAAACTTCATCGCCCAGTTTCATATGCCATCTGAAAGCTCCTTTATGCATTGAGGAATGCCAGTTGGTAGGTTGCCCACCGGTGTATCCTTCTTCGTACCAATATGGACTTCTATCAAGATGATCCTGTAGCCATGTGTCATATAGAGACGGTGAAATTGCCTGAGCAAATATTCCGGCTCCATGATTTCTTGGGAGTGTATTCGGTATGCTGCAGGAATCCGAACCATAACTGCTGTAATACGGATCAGGTTCAGGGTTTTTATATTCGGTAAAAAAGGGATAACAGGGAATGTAAATATCCCTAAGTCCTATTTTTTCTACATAATTTCGAATGAAGTGTCCCGTATTTTGCACGCTTAATCTTTCATTCCATGGGACATGAGAAGAGTAAAAGTTAGCCGCAGGAAGCGCTGTAACGGTAATATGTTTTCCGCATTTGGCAAATGCCAGTGAATCTAACTTCCTGCTGACATAAGACATGCATGGAATATTATTAAATTCAAATAGCTCAATATAAAACCTGAAAGGTGACTCATTATAACATGCGATCAGCTCCGCCTCCCATTGAAGCCAGTCATTATGTTGTCCTTTAAACAATTCATTTGCTACATCATTATCAACTCTCACATAATCAATCCACATATCACAATTTCCATACCAGTAAACCTGGATGTCTGCCTTATTTGCGCTGTCAGCAGTACTGCTTCCTCTTGCCCGGTATTGCCAATCGCTGCCCCAGGCACCTTGAGTGGTGAGATCATATGGATCTTGACCAAAGTTGAATTCTTCTATATACATACCATTATAATTGTTTTGCCCATCAAGAAAATAGCTTGCCTTTATGTCAACAGATTTAATGGTATCTGTACCAGACTGTTTAGTTACAATTATTTTACAAACAAGTGTACCTGGGTTTATATCTACTACTGTAGAATCAATCCTTATTCTCGGTTTGATAAACCAGTTGCACTCTCCGTCAGCATTATAATAATTTGCACTGTTGCATTGTTCCGTATTTGCTTTTAAACGTTTTACTACAAAACCCGGATCATCTGCTGTGGAGTTAGAAGGAATTGTCCTGCAATGAATTACCTGCTGTCCGGAATCAGTAATCTGAATACCCGTTTCATGAACATTGAAAGAATAAAACCATAAGTCTCCTGATGTTACAGGTTCACACTGGTAATCGCTCCTTTGGCCATAACACAGATATTCTATTTTAGGTCTTTGCATTAAGGAACGTAAATTGTGGCTGCTCAAATTATTTAGTATTCCTCTTACTTGAGGAACATATACATCTGTATCAGAAAACAATTTATCATCCGGCGCTCCGTTAATAGTCCACCCCATCGGGTAATGACGATTGTTTATTTCTTCGCTTCCTATGTATTTATGCCAAAGATTAAAATCAAGTTCGTCAAAATACTGGAAGTTAAAGTCAAAGCCGTCGTCCATTGCTCCTATAATGAAAGAGGTATCCTGATTTAATGAAGCAAGGGAAAAAGCAGCCTGCTCTCCAATATAGTTATGCGCAGTTTTCTTATCAGAAACAAATGAAAGGACGGACAACCCAAGCAGAATTGCAATAACAATTTTTGCCTTCATGGCTTTTAAATTATAGTTTTAAAAAAATTTTGATACTACACTTAAATTTCATTTCGAATGTTAACTTTTTAACTGACCAACACTCAGGTTCTGTTCAACGAACAAGAACCATTTTCTTGGTATCAATTAATATCCCTTCAGAGAACAAGCTATAAAAATAAACACCGCTTGGAAAACTGCTTCCATTGTAACTAATATTGTAGTTTCCCGCATTTTGTTTTTTCTTTACAATAGTTGATACTTCTTTCCCTTCGATATTATAAACTTTTAACTCGATATTGCTTGTAACCAGTAACTCGTAACTGATTGTTGTATTCGGATTAAATGGATTTGGGAAGTTTTGAAATAATTTGTAATCTGTTGAAATCGCGTAATTTGTGTTTTTTATTTTCGTAAGCCAAGCAGTATCTCCGCCGGATAAAGTATGTATACCACCTGATACCCAATATGCCCAGCCTTTCAATCTGTCTGAAAATTGAATGTGCTGATATGTACCCGAGTGAATTGCTGTATCAGGAACCTGATAAAACCAATTTTTGCCTCCATTGAACGTTTTATAAATAATGCTTCTAAACTGACCGGAACCATAAAATGCAATACCTCCCGCTCCAAAAATAGTATCAGAATTAATATTTGAAAATTCATTTATTCCTGTTGATAAAATAATTCCTCCGCTTGGTAATATCTGGACTACCCAGTTACTTCCGCCATTTGTTGTCAGATACATATTATTTCCATAAGCTCTCCACCCTTTTAGCGAATCAATAAAATACATATCAGTAAATCCTTCATTCAAAACATTAAACCAATTAAATCCACCATTAGTAGTTTTGCGCAGATTTGGAGCGCCTGAAGTATTTCTTACTATGAATCCAATTCTGGGATTGAACATGTATATCTTATCCGGATTCTGACTACCTGCGCTATACTGTTGTATCCAGTTTAATCCTCCATTAGTGGTGCGGAAGACTCCACCGGTTAAACCATCGTCATCTACTAACCAAAGTGTATCGTTGTTCAAGACACTCATGCTTTCCCATTTTGCAGCCGACGGACTGCTCACAAAATTCCAGTTTAATCCTGCATTTGTAGTTTTACATAAATAAGTTGTGCCTCCTCCACTTCCTCCACAAGCATAACCTGTAGTTAAATTTATAAAATCAATTGCCGCAAATCCTCTATTGACAGTAAACGAAAAATTCCAGTTATCACCGCCGTCAGTGGTTTTCAAAATGTATCCGGTGTCACCGGGCGTTAAATTGTTTGTCACAGCATAGCCCGTTAAGCTGTCAAGAAATTTAATATCTGATATAGATCTTCCATTCAGATTCGGCATAAACTGCTGATACCACCCGCCCGGAGGATTATGCGCGAAGTTAAATGCTATGATAAAAGCAAGTATGCTCGAATAGAACAGAAGTGTCGAGAGTTTAGAGGAGTTGAATTTCTTTTTAAAGTTATTCATGATAAAATTGTTTTATGAAACTTAAATAATATATTTTCACTATTCAATTTGTTTTAACGCAAACATTTTTTTCGTATCAATCAAACCTCTTTCGCCATAAGTCAGAGATACATTTGCAATCATTTCCATTTCCTCGTTTGTAGGTTCTTTTAATTTTAAAAGAGTATCATACCATGAATAGGATTGATGCAGAGAATAAAAATCAATTTCTTTATCTTTTGACAATGTGTTCATTAATTTTAATACCTCGGTAAAATTAAAATCCACGTGTGTGTTTTCGTCAAAATTTGTCTGCAGCCAGTTATCATAATTAGCCGGTGTTTCTTTGTATGCTAGAAGACCATTTGCAGGACTATAACTAACAGTAGGATATACAGAATATACAGGAAGCGTATTTGGGTTATATGACTCTCTGTATGTAGTATCTACAAATCCTTCAAGAAAATATAATGTAGTTGCAACTTTTTTTACACCTCCGTCTACTAATAAATATCTTTTAAAGTCATCCGCTGTAAATCTGTTTGTTTTGTGATGAGGTACAGCAAAATTATATAAAAATGGATTCAGATTTGTGATCAAAGTGAGCCTCCCCTGCGACTCATCTTCTATGATTTCTCTTACTCTATTAATACAAGGAGTTGTATTAAATTCAAATTCCTCGAGATAAAAATTATTAGGACGCGTTTCGTCATAATCCAATAATGCGCTTTGAACTTCGCTGCGAATAAATAATTCGGTTGGATCATCATAAAACAATTTAACTGCCTGCTCATTCTCAATCCTTATCCTGTCTATCCACATATCGCATTGACCATACCAGAATACTCTGAAATCTGTTTTAATTGTGTTTAATGGAGTAGTTGAACTCCAATCCCAAAATACTTTCGTAAAGAGTCTGGACCGGGACAGAGTCCCGAGAATCTATTTTTATTGGTGAAAGTACATTAGGTTGAAAATAAAATTCATCCATGTAGTTTCCATTATAATTTTGATTTCCATCTTTAAATTCATTTACAGTTAATTCAATGCTTTTTACTACACTGCTATCCCAATCCAATATTTCAATTCGACATACCTTTGTATTTATTGACAGCCCTGTTGGAATTCTTATTTTTGGCTTTACATACCAGTCACTAAAAGTATCTGCCTGGTAAGGCGTCCAGAACCTGTTTGCCTGTTCGCGGTTGGCTTTTAATCCCTGTACTATATATCCGGAATCTCCTCCGGGATTACTTGTATCCACTTTGCAGTATTTCACAGTCTGCCCGCTGTCGGGAATGTCTTGGATCCACGAACTTGTAGCCGAATTATAATATGAATAAAACCAATACGGCTGACCTTCCGTAACGTTCTCACACTGATAATCGCTTCTCTGACCCCATGCGCTGTAATCTGTTATTCGTCTTCCAAATACAGTTCTCAGATCCCTGGTATTATTTTGCTCTACTCTGTATTTAACACGATTAAAAATTTCAGTAGTATCTCCATTTATTTCATCGCCGGTAAACCATTGGTTATATCTGTGCCATCCGTTCAATCCCAGAGAATCCTTCAATCTTGTATAATTTACGGGTGAAGTATCTACTCCGCTGTGCATTGCTACTATTAAAAATTTATCCTGCGGATTATCCAAAGCTGTTAAACTTAAAAACATAAACACCGATACAGCAATTAACCCGGTACTGAAAACAATTTTGCTTTTCATATTCGTAATGTTTAATTTTTAAAAAATACTTTATATATATATATTTAATTTTGGGTTTCAATTTTTCAAATAGATCATTATTCAAATTACTTTAATAATACCATTCGTTTTGTATCAGAATAATTTTCTTTTCCTGATATTTCTAATCTGTAAAAATAAACACCTGATGATAAATTACTACCGTCGAATTCAACCTCATAATTTCCTGTTTGCTTTTTTCCATTTACTAATACTGCAATATTTTTTCCCTGAATATCAAAAACCGTCAATTTGACATTCCCGGCTTTTTGTAATTCAAAACTGATCTTTGTTTTGGGGTTAAAAGGGTTTGGAAAGTTTTGGAAAAGTTTATAAAAACTCGGATTTTCAATGATGCTGAATTCATTTATACTTGTGATAGGATTAAAAATACTGTCTCCGCCGGTGTTAGTATATAGTCCACTTGAATTCCCATAATTCCAGCCAGTGATTGTGTTTATAAAATTTGTTCTAAAAACACCAACACGAATAGACGTGTCAGGTATTTGAAAATACCAATCTCTTCCGCCATTTGTTGTTCTGTGTATTACACTTCTAACTTGTAAATTTGGAAATTCGTAAACCAAACCTGTAGCCCAAATTGTATCATTACTGATTTTTGAAAATGTTGCAATAGTACTAAATAAAGGAATTCCGGGACTTTTAATTAACTGCGGTTTCCATGTAAATCCGCCATCCGTTGTTATTTTCATACTGTCATAAGATTTCCATCCATTCAGACTGTCAATAAAATATATATCGCGAAATGCATTCTGTCCCGGTATTAAATCCCAGTTCAATCCAGAATTCGTAGTCTTATATAGGCGTGACGTAGAAGAGGCGAATCCAATATTTCTGTTATACATATAGATCTTTTCAGTACTGCCGCCGGGAGCAGTTTGTCTTGTCCAGTTTGTTCCTCCGTTAGTTGTTCGGAATATTCCTCCGTCAAATCCGTTTGGATCAGTGACCCATATTGTATCTTGATTTAAAACAGCCATGTCAAATATTCTCAAACTGTTAGGAGAATTCAATCTAATCCAATTCATTCCACCGTTTGTTGTTTTTATTAAATATGTATGACCAATTTTTAAATCACTTCCACCTACATATCCTACTTCATTATCTAAAAATACTATGCTTTCATAAATTCTGTATTCACTCAAAATTATATTCCAGTTATCACCGCCATTAGATGTTTTGATTACAAAACTTGTATCAGAATTTCTATTGCTGGCAATAGCATATCCTGTCAGACTATCCGTAAAAGTAATATCCACTATAGGTCTGTTATTTAAATAGGGCATAAACTGCTGCGTCCACCCTCCGGATGGATTATGTGCGAAATTAAATGCGATGATAAATGTCAGGATGCTCGAATAGAACAGTAGAGTTGAGAGTTTGGCGGAGTTGAATATCTTTTTAAAGTTATTCATAATAAAATTGTTTTATGAAACTTAAATAATATATTTTCACTATTCAATTTGTTTTAACGCAAACATTTTTTTCGTATCAATCAAACCTCTTTCGCCATAAGTCAGAGATACATTTGCTATCATTTCCATTTCCTCGTTTGTAGGTTCTTTGTGAGATTCTCCTTCAGCATAATACCATAAATGTGACTGACCGTTGTATAAAAAAGGTATATCCTTAGTTTTTGATATCGCATCTCCCAATTCCATTGACCATCTGAATGCTCCTTCCCATTGACGGGCAGTATCAGTCCAGGGATAACTCATAGTTGAACCCTCTTCAAAGTAAGCGGGCGAATGATCAAGATTATCCTGTAACCAGGTGTCATAATTTGCCGGTGGAATTGCATTTGCAAGACTTCTCCATTCCAGATGTGACTCGGGAAGTGTGTTTGGTATTTTAGAAAATGTGTGTTCTTGATATGGAAAACTTCTGCTTATTTGTGTAAAAAGGATAATTAGCAATGAGAATATCAGTTAATCCGACTTTCTCCACATAATTTGTTATAACATGCCCGGCATTCATTACACTAAATCTTTCATTCCATGGAACGATCATATGCATGTAAAGAGGGCTCATTAATGCAGTTACAGTTATATCTTTTGTGCAAAGATCATTTAATTTTTGACTTACATAAGACATACAGGGAATATTACTAAACGCAAAGAGTTCCAAGTAAAATTTAATCGCTGATGATTGACTGTAACAGGCAATATCCTGCGCTTCCCATGAAAGCCAGTTATTAAATTCTAAATCGATACCACTTAATAATCTATCCGCTACAATATTATCCACTCTCACATAGTCAATCCACATATCGCAGTTGCCATACCAGTAAACCTGTATGTCAATTTTATTATAGGGATGATCAACCGTATCATTGCCTCTTGCAGTGCGTCCAACCTCACTTCCCCATAAACCGTCGATTTCTAAACTGGAAGTGTCACTCCAATCTTCAAAAAAATATTCTTCAATGTATTTCCCATTATAAGCAATAGTTGGGGATGAGAAGTTTCTTGCCCTTATATCAGCATTTCTTAAAGTGTCTCCGTTCTGTCCTATCACCTTTACATTACAAACTAAAGCATTTAGGTTAAGTTGTGCAAATGTCGTATCAATTCTTATTCTTGGTTTTACCTTCCAGTTTTTAATATCGGGCGATATTATACCGGATGCGTCAGCCCATGTAGCGCATTGTTCTGAGTTTGACTTTAATCTGCTTACAACCCAACCCGCTCCGCCATCAGTTGTCTGAATATTTCGCTTGCAGTATCTTACTCTTTGTGTCTGTCCCTGCCAGATATCATTTGTATCAATGCCAACATGATTCGGGGATTGAAAGGAATAAAACCAGAGATCATCGTTTAAGGGGACACTATCACATTGATAGTCGCTTCTCTGACCATAGCAAAGCATTGCTATTTTCGGACGATGAATTATTGATTTCATGCCGTGTGATGAGATTGCCGCAAGCTTATTCCGGACACCTGCCCTGTAAGTATTTATGTCTGCAAATAAAGAATCCCCTGGTGGCACCAATATTTGACCAGCCATACTTTCCGTCAGTGTATTTATGCCATGCATTAAATCCAACGTCATCTAAATTTTGAAATCCTGTATCGATACCGCTTTCAATAGCTCCTATCAGGAAGGTTGTGTCCTGAGTGAATGACGAAGGAGAAGATGAAAATTCTTTTCTTTACCATATTCAGTTGAGATTTCTGTATTAATTGAAGTCTTTTTAAAAAAATAAAATGATGTTAACAGCATGAAAAGCAATGTTAATAATAATTTTGTTCTCATAAATAAATTAATTAAAAGTTTTATAAAAGTTTATAAAGCTCATTAAGTTCATAAAGTTTATAACGTTCTTAGCGTAGTTTTGGTCTGTCCATAACATCTATGGTGGTCCCGCCTGTTGCCGTAAGGCATTAGTTTAGTGTTTGGCGTTTCATCTCACTAATATCATCTTTTTAGTATCCATTATTTCTTCATCTATAATTAAGCTGTAAAAGTAAACTCCGCTGCTTAATGTACCTGCATCAAAAAGAAATTGATATTCTCCCGGATTAAGTTTTTCATTTACAGGAATTGAAATTTCTCTTCCTTCAATATTATATACTTTAATCTTCACAACTTCTGAATTTTTTATTTTAAAACTTATTGTTGTTGTGGGATTAAACGGGTTTGGATAATTTTGATTTAGTTTGAAGTCTATGGGCACTTCTATACTGATTTGATTTATGTTTACCATTGGATAGAATGTACTGTCACCTCCGGTTAAAGTATGAACTCCTGATAGTACTCCATAACTCCAGCCTTTTAAAGCAGAAACAAAATTGGAATACTCATATCTTGGTATATTAATAGATGTATCGGGAACCTGATATAGCCAATAATTTCCGCCATTTGTTGTTCTGTAAATCATTCCTCTGTTCACAATTCCAAGTTGCTTTATTCCTCCAACCCCCCATATTGTATCCTTATTTAAAATTGAAAATCTTCTTATTCCGTTAAGAATGTTCTTTCCAGTTGGAAATGATTGGGAAATCCAATTTATACCTCCGTTCGAGGTTTTTTTTATTGTAAATACATTACACTTCCATCCGGTCAAGCTGTCAACAAAATGTATATCAGTAAAACCTTCATTTGAAACAGTAAACCAGTTGAATCCTCCGTCCGTTGTTTTTTTAGTTGTAGGGGTACCGGCATTGAATCCTATAAATCCTATTCGGGAATTGTACATATAAATCTTATTAGGATAGTCACCTGCAGGTGCTTGCTGAATCCAGTTTACTCCGCCGTTTGTTGTGCGAAAGACTCCGCCGCCTGAACTCGTCATTTACCAACCAAATTGTATCTTCGCTTAGCACGCTCATATCACTGAATTGAGCAAAAGGGTCAGGGACATTTAATGAATTCCAATTTGATCCACCATCTATTGATTTGCTCAAACCTGTAAATCCATCAAAGTCATTAGCTCCGCATGCAAACCTGTGTTAGCATTTAGAAAATATATTTTTCAAAACCAACATCTCTATTCGCAAGTATTGAATAAGCCAGTTATTACCACCATTCGTTGTCTTTAAAACAAATGCGGTATCATTTTGATGGGTATAAGGTGTAACCGCCCACCCTGTCAAACTATCAAGAAAGAAAACATCAGAAATCTGTCTTCCACTGAGATCCGGTAAAAACTGTTGATACCACCCGCTTGGAGGATTATGCGCGAAATTAAATGCGATGATAAATGTCAGGATGCTCGAATAGAACAGTAGAGTTGAGAGTTTGGCGGAGTTGAATATCTTTTTAAAGTTATTCATAATAAAATTGTTTTATGAAACTTAAATAATATATTTTCACTATTCAATTTGTTTTAACGCAAACATTTTTTTCGTATCAATCAAACCTCTTTCGCCATAAGTCAGAGATACATTTGCAATCATTTCCATTTCCTCGTTTGTAGGTTCTTTTAATTTTAAAAGAGTATCATACCATGAATAGGATTGATGCAGAGAATAAAAATCAATTTCTTTATCTTTTGACAATGTGTTCATTAATTTTAATACCTCTGTAAAATTAAAATCCACGTGTGTGTTTTCGTCAAAATTTGTCTGCAGCCAGTTATCATAATTAGCCGGTGTTTCTTTGTATGTGAAGACCATTTGCAGGACTATAACTAACAGTAGGATATACAGAATATACAGGAAGCGTATTTGGGTTATATGACTCTCTGTATGTAGTATCTACAAATCCTTCAAGAAAATATAATGTAGTTGCAACTTTTTTTTACACCTCCGTCTACTAATAAATATCTTTTAAAGTCATCCGCTGTAAATCTGTTTGTTTTGTGATGAGGTACAGCAAAATTATATAAAAATGGATTCAGATTTGTGATCAAAGTGAGCCTCCCCTGCGACTCATCTTCTATGATTTCTCTTACTCTATTAATACAAGGAGTTGTATTAAATTCAAATTCCTCGAGATAAAAATTATTAGGACGCGTTTCGTCATAATCCAATAATGCGCTTTGAACTTCGCTGCGAATAAATAATTCGGTTGGATCATCATAAAACAATTTAACTGCCTGCTCATTCTCAACCCTTATCCTGTCTATCCACATATCGCATTGACCATACCAGAATACTCTGAAATCTGTTTTAATTGTGTTTAATGGAGTAGTTGAACTCCAATCCCAAAAATACTTTCGTAAAGAGTCTGGACCGGGACAGAGTCCCGGAGAATCTATTTTTATTGGTGAAAGTACATTAGGTTGAAAATAAAATTCATCCATGTAGTTTCCATTATAATTTTGATTTCCATCTTTAAATTCATTTACAGTTAATTCAATGCTTTTTACTACACTGCTATCCCAATCCAATATTTCAATTCGACATACCTTTGTATTTATTGACAGCCCTGTTGGAATTCTTATTTTTGGCTTTACATACCAGTCACTAAAAGTATCTGCCTGGTAAGGCGTCCAGAACCTGTTTGCCTGTTCGCGGTTGGCTTTTAATCCCTGTACTATATATCCGGAATCTCCTCCGGGATTACTTGTATCCACTTTGCAGTATTTCACAGTCTGCCCGCTGTCGGGAATGTCTTGGATCCACGAACTTGTAGCCGAATTATAATATGAATAAAACCAATACGGCTGACCTTCCGTAACGTTCTCACACTGATAATCGCTTCTCTGACCCCATGCGCTGTAATCTGTTATTCGTCTTCCAAATACAGTTCTCAGATCCCTGGTATTATTTTGCTCTACTCTGTATTTAACACGATTAAAAATTTCAGTAGTATCTCCATTTATTTCATCGCCGGTAAACCATTGGTTATATCTGTGCCATCCGTTCAATCCCAGAGAATCCTTCAATCTTGTATAATTTACGGGTGAAGTATCTACCCCGCTGTGCATTGCTACTATTAAAAATTTATCCTGCGGATTATCCAAAGCTGTTAAACTTAAAAACATAAACACCGATACAGCAATTAACCCGGTACTGAAAACAATTTTGCTTTTCATATTCGTAATGTTTAATTTTTAAAAAATACTTTATATATATATATTTAATTTTTGGGTTTCAATTTTTCAAATAGATCATTATTCAAATTACTTTAATAATACCATTCGTTTTGTATCAGAATAATTTTCTTTTCCTGATATTTCTAATCTGTAAAAATAAACACCTGATGATAAATTACTACCGTCGAATTCTACTTCATAATTTCCTGTTTGCTTTTTTCCATTTACTAATACTTCAATATTTTTCCCCTGAATATCAAAAACCGTTAATTTAACAATCCCCGCTTTTTGTAATTCGAAACTGATCTTTGTTTTTGGGTTAAATGGGTTTGGAAAGTTTTGGAAAAGTTTATAAAAACTCGGATTTTCAATGATGCTGAATTCATTTATACTTGTGATAGGATTAAAAATACTGTCTCCGCCGGTGTTAGTATATAGTCCACTTGAATTCCCATAATTCCAACCAGTGATTGTGTTTATAAAATTTGTTCTAAAAACACCAACACGAATAGACGTGTCAGGTATTTGAAAATACCAATCTCTTCCGCCATTTGTTGTTCTGTGTATTACACTTCTAACTTGTAAATTTGGAAATTCGTAAACCAAACCTGTAGCCCAAATTGTATCATTACTGATTTTTGAAAATGTTGCAATAGTACTAAATAAAGGAATTCCGGGACTTTTAATTAACTGCGGTTTCCATGTAAATCCGCCATCCGTTGTTATTTTCATACTGTCATAAGATTTCCATCCGTTCAGACTGTCAATAAAATATATATCGCGAAATGCATTCTGTCCCGGTATTAAATTCCAGTTCAATCCAGAATTCGTTGTTTTATAAAGGCGTGACGTAGAAGAAGCGAATCCAATATTTCTGTTATACATATAGATCTTTTCAGTACTGCCGCCGGGAGCAGTTTGTCTTGTCCAGTTTGTTCCTCCGTTAGTTGTTCGGAATATTCCTCCGTCAAATCCGTTTGGATCAGTGACCCATATTGTATCTTGATTTAAAACAGCCATGTCAAATATTCTCAAACTGTTAGGAGAATTCAATCTAATCCAATTCATTCCACCGTTTGTTGTTTTTATTAAATATGTATGACCAATTTTTAAATCACTTCCACCTACATATCCTACTTCATTATCTAAAAATACTATGCTTTCATAAATCCTGTATTCACTCAAAATTATATTCCAGTTATCACCTCCATTAGATGTTTTGATTACAAAACTTGAATCAGAATTTCTATTGCTGGCAATAGCATATCCTGTCAGACTATCCGTAAAAGTAATATCCACTATAGGTCTGTTATTTAAATAGGGCATAAACTGCTGCGTCCACCCTCCGGATGGATTATGTGCGAAATTAAATGCGATGATAAATGTCAGGATGCTCGAATAGAACAGTAGAGTTGAGAGTTTGGCGGAGTTGAATATCTTTTTAAAGTTATTCATAATAAAATTGTTTTATGAAACTTAAATAATATATTTTCACTATTCAATTTGTTTTAACGCAAACATTTTTTTCGTATCAATCAAACCTCTTTCGCCATAAGTCAGAGATACATTTGCAATCATTTCCATTTCCTCGTTTGTAGGTTCTTTATGAGATTCTCCCTCGGCATAATACCATAAATGTGACTGACCGTTGTATAAAAAAGGTATATCCTTAGCTTTTGAGATCGCATCTCCCATTTTCATTGTCCATCTGAATGCTCCTTCCCATTGTCGGGCAGTTCCATCCCATGGATACTCAGACGTAGATCCTGTTTCAAAGTAAGCCGGCGAATGATCAAGATTATCCTGAAGCCAATCGTCGTAAGCAGAGGGTGAAATTGCATTTGCCAAAACTTCTCCTCCGTTTGTGCTCGGGAGTGTGTTTGGTATTTTAGCAAACGTGGTGTTAGTGTATGGAATACTTACCTGCTTATTTGTATAAAATGGATAACATGGAATCAGAATATCGCTTAATCCAACTTTTTCTACATAATTTCTTATTATATGTCCTGTATTCAGAACACTGAATCTGTCCTCCCACGGAACTACAAATGAATAAATTCCGCTTATAAGTCCAGTTAACGTTATGTGTTTTTGGCATTTGGCATAAGCCAATGAATCAAGCTTCCTGCTTACATAAGCCATACACGGTATGTTAGAAAAATCGAAAAGCTCGATATAAAATTTTATCGGGGAATCATTGTGACAAGCAATGTCTTGTGCTTCCCAACGAAGCCATTTTTCAAAATCCAAATCTCCTCCAGGTTTTAATAATCTATGAGCCACCATATTATCCACTCTCACATAATCAATATACATATCACAGATACCATACCAGTAAATCTGAATATCAACTTTGCTATTATTATTATCGTTACTATGGTTGCCTCTTGCTCTGTTACCATTCCCACCTCCCCATAATCCGTTGATTGTAAGGCTATCATTAGAAGAAAAATTATGAAATTCCTCTATGTATTTTCCATCATAGTTACCTTGATCGTTTATAAAATTAATAACCTTAATATTACTTGACTTTAGAATTGTATCAGCCCCTGTTTTTGTTTCTCCTATTACTATTACCTTGCAAACATTTACATTGAAGTTCGCTGGATTATCGGCTATAGTTGAATCAATTCTTATTCTTGGTTTAACGATCCAGTTCTTAATTGGTGAAGAGCCTTTAGGTAAATCAGCCCAGGTACTGCTTTGTTCCGTATTTGCCTTCAACCTTTTTACGATTGTGTCGGCTCTGCTGGAAGCATCTGCCGGATCTCCTTTACACCTTTTTACAATTGCTCCGTTACCGTAAGTGGTGTCAACTATATTTTGTATGTAAGTACTCTGTTTACTCACGTTAAATGAATAAAACCATAAGTCATCATTTGATAAAACCGGTTCACACTGATAATCGCTTCTTTTTCCATAATATAGAAAAGTAACCTTAGGCCTCATCATTATAGATTTTAAACCATGAGATGAATTAGTATCCAGTATTGCTTTTACCTGAGGAACATAAACCGAACTATCAGCTAATAAGGTATCACCGGGCGCTCCATTGATTGTCCATCCCATATTTTTACCGATATATTTATGCCATACATTAAATCCAAGTTCGTCTAATCGCTCGTATTCAAAATCAAAACCGTCATCCAATGCTCCAATGAGAAATGTTGTGTCCTGAAAATTTTGAGGAGGAAAAACAGCAGTTTGCTCTTCCCGGCTGTTAGACCGTATACTGTTGTAGTGCACAAAAGAAAGAGCTGATAACCCGAGTAAAATTGAAATAATAAGTTTTGTTTTCATAATGTTTCCTTTATTTAAGTTTACTCCCTAAGGAGCGGTTTTCGCCATGAATATTTTGTAATTAAATATATTGCAAAAACTTTTCTTCATTAGTATTAACTATTTTTCATAACTAACTGAAAATTTTTTAAACTTTAAAACATTTATCAACTACCGAACTAACATCATCTTCTTTGTATCAATCCTTACCCCATCGGCAAATAAGTTATAAAAATATACTCCGCTCGGGATATTATTTCCATCAAACCGAACGTTATAACTTCCTGCACTGTGTTTTTGATTAACCAATGTTTCTATTTCAGTTCCTAAAGCATTATAAACTTTTATTATAATAAAACCGGTAACAGACAATTGAAAGCTGATTATTGTTTCCGGATTAAAGGGATTTGGATAATTTTGAAATAACTTAAAGTTTTCAGGTGTTTCATTGGTTGGATTTATTATGTTTGTAATTGTCGTGTCACCTCCGGTTACAGTATGAACGCCGGTAGCAACCCCATATGACCAGCCAATATTTTTATTAACAAATTGAGTATAAAAATATCGAAATATATTGATTGATATGTCCGGGATTTGATAGCTCCATGTCGTTCCTCCATTTGTTGTTAGATATATTACACCTCTCGCCGAAGATCCAATAACACCAACTGAACCCACCCCCCATATTGTGTCAGCATTTATGTTTGAAAAACTTATCACCCTGGACAATGGCAATGTGTCGCTTTTAGGTGGTAAAGGAATATTTTCCCAGCTCAATCCTCCGTTAGTTGTCTTTTGCATAGGACCATAACACTTCCATCCTGTTGTTGCATTAATAAAATACATGTCACCAAATCCACCGCCCGGAATTTGCAGCCAGTCAATTCCGCTGTTAGTTGTCTTATACAATGTAGTCCCCGCTACATATCCGGTGTCTTTATTATACATATAAATGTGTGTAGGATTATTTCCACCTAAATTGACCTGATGGGTCCAATTTATACCGCTGTTCGTTGTGCGGTAAACACCACCGTCAAAACCACTGCTCGCAACAACCCAAATTGTATCTTCATTAAAGAAACTAATGTCATCTAATGTAAGAGCAGGATCCGGTGGGTGGACATCAAACCAGTTTAATCCTGAATCTGTTGTTTTTAGTAAGTTAGAACTCGTGAAAGGATCTGCTGCACATACATACCCTACATTTAAATTAATAAACTTAATAGCTTTGAAGTCTCTATTATCAGTATAAATTATATTCCAATTATCTCCGCCATTTGTAGTTTTCAAAATATATCCGGTATCATTTGAAAAATCATTATCCGTAATTGCAAAACCATTTAAACTGTCAAGAAATATCACATCTGATACTGGCTGTCCATTCAGATTCGGCAGAAACTGCTGATACCATCCTCCCGGAGGATTGTGCGCGAAGCCGAATGCGATGATGAATGTCAGTATACTGATGTAGAGAAGAAGCGTAGAGAGTTTGTCGGGATTTAATATTTTTTTGAAGTTCTTCATAATTAAATCATTTTGTTAAACTTAGTTATTACATATTCACGAATCAATTTATTTTTAGTTAGTATCAATTGATACTATTTTAAGACAATCATTTTCTTTGTATCAACCAATTCTTCACCGGCAAACAAACTGTAAAAATAAACCCCCGAAGACAGGCTCGAGCCGTATTCCGTCGCTGAGAAATCTGCTTCATATACTCCTGTGTTTTGTTTTTCATTTACAATTGTTTTGACTTCTTTTCCGTTTATGTTATAAACATTCAGTTTAATAAAGCCGGGAGTTTTCAGTTCGTATTTTATTTTAGTTAATGGGTTGAATGGGTTTGGATAGTTTTGATGTAAAATAAAATTATCTGCTATTTGTGTATTAGTGTTTTTTATATTCGTAAGCCAAGCAGTATCTCCGCCGGATAAAGTATGTATACCACCTGATACCCAATATGCCCAGCCTTTCAATCTGTCTGAAAATTGAATGTGCTGATATGTACCCGAGTGAATTGCTGTATCAGGAACCTGATAAAACCAATTTTTGCCTCCATTGAACGTTTTATAAATAATGCTTCTAAACTGACCGGAACCATAAAATGCAATACCTCCCGCTCCAAAAATAGTATCAGAATTAATATTTGAAAATTCATTTATTCCTGTTGATAAAATAATTCCTCCGCTTGGTAATATCTGGACTACCCAGTTACTTCCGCCATTTGTTGTCAGATACATATTATTTCCATAAGCTCTCCACCCTTTTAGCGAATCAATAAAATACATATCAACAAATCCTTCATTCAAAACATTAAACCAATTAAATCCACCATTAGTAGTTTTGCGCAGATTTGGAGCGCCTGAAGTATTTCTTACTATGAATCCAATTCTGGGATTGAACATGTATATCTTATCCGGATTCTGACTACCTGCGCTATACTGTTGTATCCAGTTTAATCCGCCATTAGTGGTGCGGAAGACTCCGCCTGTAAAACCTTCACTCATTGCAAGCCATACTGTATCTTCATTCAATACACTCATATCATCTCCGAATATTTGGGGTAAATTTATTGCATTCCAGTTTTCACCTGCATTAGTTGTTTTGAAAATTTTTGTAAAAGCATTTGTGAACCCCGTATTAGCATTGATGAACTGAACCTTTACAAAAGGTTGATTGTGAGTGAACTTCAGATCCCAGTTATCTCCTCCATTTGTGGTTTTAAGTATATAACTGTTACTCCCACCTATACTTGTAACTATATATCCGTTTAAGCTATCCGTAAAAGTCATATCTCTTATCGATGCACCGTTTATATTCGGCAGAGACTGCTGATACCATCCGCCCGGAGGATTATGCGCGAAGTTGAATGCGATAATGAAGGTGAGTATGCTGATGTAGAAAAGAAGTGATGATATCTTATTTATAAACTTATTTTTTTCCATATCTGTAAGAGTTTTTATTTCAATTTAAGGAAGATGAATTTTAAAATCAATTTTTATCCTGCCATTGAAACTCATTTCCGGGCGCGTTATAATACTAAATAAATTATAATTACAATAAAAGGACTTAGGTCATGTTCTGATTTTTGTAAAAAAATAGCATGGCGTTTATTTCCGATTTAGAAAAACTATAATTTATTTCATTTATTTTAATAAGGTTTTTAAGAATTGTCATTTTCGGACATTTTTTCTATTCAAGGGGTGGCATTAATAACCTGGATTTCAATTTTTATCATCAAATTAAAAATGTCGATAATCCATTCAGAAGCATTGTAAATTCGGCAAGTAATATTTCCCGTCCGCCCGGCAACTTGACCCGCTCCCCGAGCAACTTGACCCGCTCGCCGGGCAGCTTGACCCACTCGGCGGGCAACTTGACCCGTTCGTCGAGCCACTTGATCCGTTCCACGGGCAACTTGACCCGTTCGTCGGGCCACTTGACCCGTTCCACGGGAAACGTGTCCCGCTCCACGGGAAACGTGTACGGTCCCACGGGAGACGTGTACGGTCCCACGGGAGACGTGTACCGTTCAGCGGGAGACGTGTACCGTCGAGCGGGAGACGTGTACCGTCGAGCGGAAGACGTGTACCGTCGAGCGGAAGACGTGTACCGTCGAGCGGAAGACGTGTACCGTCGAGCGGAAGACGTGTACCGTCGAGCGGAAGACGTGTACCGTCGAGCGGAAGACGTGTACCGTACAGCGGGAGAGTGTACCGTTCAACGGACAACTTGACCCGCTTAACGAAAAACCTGAATTCCACGTTAAAAAGCTTATCCTATGCAGAAATCTTAAGTTAAAACCGGTTTATACAAATAAAAAAGGCTGATATCTTTATCAGCCTTTTTCTTTATATTTTGTATATTATTTCGGATTTTATTTTACCAGCAGCATTCTCTTTGTCATGGAATAATTACCGGCAGTCAGTCTGTAAAAATATACACCGCTCGATAATCCTCTTCCGTCAAATGAAAAACTATATGACCCTGCGGTAAAATTATCTCTTACAAGTGTCGCGATTTCCTTTCCGGATATGTCCATTAGCTTTAATGTTACATTACCGTTTTCAGGAATGTCAAAATTAATTTTCGTTGATGGGTTAAACGGGTTCGGAAAATTCTGTGATAATAAGTATTCCGTTGGTATTCCTGTGTTATTATTTGAAACGGAGACCTGATTTGAAATTGCAAAATTTACATTCGATATATCATAAAATATATTACCAACCGCTTCCACTTTTATTCTTGCGTTTGCAATATTAATGCTCGGGAGTGTTATTGATTCGCTTCCGTCATTCGATGTATTAGCCGCTAAAGTCGTGGGAAATGTAAGTCCGCCGTCTGTTGATAATTTTATATTAACGTTTGAAACGCTTACCGGAGCTGCATTTGTATTTGCAACATCCCATGTCACAGTCTGCGGATTATTTGAATTCCATGTAACATTTGTATTCGGCTGTGTCACAAGGAAAGGACCTGCACCTGCTGTTACATCAAAACTTACATATTCATAATTCACACCGCCGGCGGCTATGCTGTTGTCCCTTACCGTCAGTCTGAAGCTCAGAGATCTTGCATATGACGGTAATCTTTCACCTGTTGCAAATGTATTGTTGATCAGATTACTGATTCTAGGAATGTATCTTGTAGATGATGTATCGGGACTGAATGATCTTATAATAGGAGCGTTTCCTGTCGGATTGCCTAACGTTCCTGCAGGTCCAAGATCGTATTGTTCCCAGCAGTAAGTTAATGAATTTTGATTTTCAGAATCTGTAGCACTGCCGGTAATTGCTAACGGAGTGCTGATGGGAATTGTCAGTCCGCTCGCCGGAACAGTAACTACCGGAGGCGTATTACCGGTTGCAGTTATCTGTGCGCAGGTATTTCCTCCGCTGTTTTGTGTATAGGAAACAATTTCAAGAAAATTGATAGTATGAAAATAAGCATCGCTGAAACTCTGAAGATTATCCCCACCGCATAATCCGGCGTATGCCATTATAGTGCTACCGCTGCCGGGTTCGTATGCCGTATTTCCGTTTCTGTTACCGCCGCCGCAGCCGCTTGACTGACTGTTAAATGAATGATTGCCGCCGTACTGATGTCCCAGTTCATGCGCTACATAATCTATATAAAAAGGATCGCCTACCGGTGTCGGAAGTCCCGTTACACCCTGCGCCTTCTGACCGGTAATACATACAACTCTTAATCCCGCGACTCCGCCGCCGCCTGTACTGAACACATGACCTACATCGTAATTTGCATTACCTATTAAATTGTCAAGGGTTACCTGATTCTGTCCGAGCATTGCTCCGCCGTTGTTGTTTGAATATGGATCCGTTCCTGAATTTGTATAAACTATCAGATCATTATTCGCCACAAGTATTGTCCTTACCGCAAATTCTTTTTCATAAACTCCGGTGATCCTGTTTACCGCTGTGACTATTGCAGCAAGTCCTAGAGGAACCGTCCCGCCGTGAAATGTTGTATATTCGCCTGTAGCGCCAACTGCTAATCTGTATGTCCTCAATTCAGAACCGCTTACAATTCCGCCTCTCATCAGATCTTTAGATCTTAAAATGCTTTCAGGATCATCTTCCGTCATACAGTCATAGGACTTATTCGAAACATAATCCTTTTTGAAATAACTTATATAAATATTTTTTTCATTGGTACTGTAAGGATCAATAAAATAATCTCCTCTTGCAGTCAGTATCATTGCATGAAATCCGTGATGTGTGATGTCAAGTTTTCCTGTTGCATACGGATCGTCAACTCCTTTTGCATTAAAGGTTTTTATCTCAGGAAATTTCTCCGCAAGTCCCTGTTCCATCATTGAATATTCCGTGATCTCAAACTTTGACATGCTTCCGTCCGGCATCGGCAGCTCTATTATAAAAGGATCGCTTTTAGCTTTGTCGGAAAATTCAAACGGCGCTGTGCGAAGCAGTTCGCTGAGTTCTGTGAAGTTTGTTAAAACGGTTCTGTATTTCTGAGGAATAATTCTTCTTTCTCCTATGAGATCAATTTCGCTTTCATTGATGTCAGTCCAGACAGGAGAACTTGTTTTTGCATAAAGATTTGTTTCGCTGTTCACGGAAAATCCGGTAAGGAGAAATAAAACTGCTGCAGTTAGTATTGTTAACTGTTTCATGTTATTTTATTGAGGTTTTATGAAAAAAATAATGCTGGTTAATATAATGGTTTAGATTTTTTAAATAAATTATAATATGACTTATTTAATTCCCGTAAGGCTTTTTATTTCTTTCAGAAATTTTTTGTGGGAATTGTAATGAATTGTATTCAGCCCGTGAGTTTTTGCGGAAAGTATATTGGCTTTGAGATCATCAATGAATAGAGTTTCTTCAGGAAGGAGTCTATACTTATCTAACAAATACAGGTAAATTTTTTTATCCGGTTTTACGGCTTTTACTTTGTATGAGAGCACTCTTTTCTTAATGTGTTTTACATACGGAAAATTATTGTCAATGTAATTGATGTGCGATGCATCTACATTGGAAAGCATAAAAAGTCTGTAATTGGAACTAAGCAGTTTGTTCTCCAGAAAATTTTTCATAAGTGTATTTTCCCAGAAGATATCGCAGTACAGATAATAGAAATCAGAATACCCTGTCCTCAGATTAAATTTTTTCTTAAGAATTTTGAACGCCTCTTTTATAGTTAATTTTGCGCTGCCGATCTTAATATCAAATTTTTCATCCGTGAAATACTTCTTAAGTTTCCTGGCGTTTGCATTCTTTTCTAAATTAGACAATCCGTCATAAAAATAACAGTAATCAAAATAAACCAGCGTATTCCCCAGATCAAAGACTATGTTCTTTATTTTATTTTCAGGATTAGATGCTTTCAATTCAGAAAGTTAAATATATTTCGTTTCGAGTACTTTTAATGAATCGTCAAATATATATTCTTTTGGCGAACCTGTGGGAATTTCCGTCTGCAGTATCTCCTCTTTACTTAATCCTTCGAGATACATTATCAAAGCTCTGAGACTGTTTCCGTGCGCTGAAATTATTATGTTCTTTCCGTTTTTTAATTCCGGTTCTATATTTGAATGATAATAAGGAAGTACGCGGTCAGCTGTATCTTTAAGACTTTCACCGTTTGGCGGCGGAATGTCGTAACTCCTTCTCCAGATTTTTACCTGTTCTTCTCCGAATTTTTGTCTGCATTCATCTTTATTCAGTCCCTGCAGATCCCCGTACATTCTCTCGTTCAGCGCCTGGTTTTTTTCTACAGGTATATCTTCCATACCGGTGTTTCTTAAAATAATGTCCAATGTCCTCTGAGCTCTTATAAGATCCGAAGTGAACGCTTTATCAAATTTATAATCCTTTAATTTTTCCGCAGCCTGCATCGCTTCCTCTACTCCCTTGGGTGAAAGGTCTATATCGATCCAGCCCGTGAACTTGTTTTCCAGATTCCACTGAGACTGACCGTGTCTTACTATTACTAACTTCGGCATTGAATTTATTTTTATGATTTAAAATCTTTTCAAATTAGTTTAAATAATTTATTCAAACAATTTAAAATTAAATTGATAAAGCTTCTAAATGTAAGTTTGGAATTTAGCTGTTATCTGAAGGTATCCATTTTATCGAACAGCCTATTGACGGGATCTGCGGAAAATCAATTTCTTTGTCTGACAGCAAAAGTTCTATAGCTTTTTCCAGATCCTTTGAAGTAATTTTCGTATCATCTTTCCAGTTGTCATCGATCCGTCCCCTGTATTTCAAAATTCTCTTTGCATCATATACATAAATATCCGGAGTGCATACTGCGTCATACTCGCGGGCGGTTATCTGCGTGTCGTCGCACAGATAAGGAAAATTCATTTTATAATCTGAATAAAATGTGATCATATTATCAAATGAATCATCCGGATAAGTCACAGGGTCGTTTGAATTAATACCGACCAACTGAACGCCTGAACTTTCAAACTTATTCTGAAGTGCAGTTAACCTTTCCATTACAGCTTTCACATACGGACAATGATTGCACATAAAAATAATCACAAGAATTTTCTTATCCTCAAAATTAGACTGCGAATAGATCTTACCTTCTGTACTTTCAAGAGAAAAAGGTATAAGATGAGATCCGAGATTATTTATATTATTTGAAACCGGCAATTGTGATGTGTATTTTTATAAAAATTCTTCGTCATCGTCATCATCCAGTTCCGGATGATAATCTTCATAAACGAAAGTTATATGCTGACCTTTTTTATCTTCGACATACTCACTGAATATTTCCTCCGTAATGAATCTGTATTTTTCCGCGTTGTCAGGATCACCGTGAGAATGAACAATAATGTTCTTTGAATCAAGTGCGACTATTAATTTTCTTAATTCTTTTTTTAAGTTCTCCGGATCCAGTTTCTTTAACTCGGGGAATTTTGGCTTTCCGATATAATCATACACTTTTACCATTTTGGATTTCGAATGCTCTTTCTTAAATTCTTCGACTTTCTGAATGAATTCCTCGTCATCTTCTTCATCTAATACTCCGAGTGATTCGCTTTCAAGCATTTTATCAATATCTCTGTCAGATATAAGATCCGTATCCATTAAATCATCATTATCATCTTCGATTAAATCATCGGGTTTCTCTTCGGATTTTTTCTTTGGTTTTTTCAAATTCTTTGAATCTTTATTTTGGGATTTCTTACCTGTCATAATTTCGCTTTATGATAAATTGGTTATCGAATTTTTTGTTTAATCAAATTTATAATAATAAATCAATTTATCAATTATAAATTAATTATAAATTGTAATTCAGTTTCAATATTATTTATTTATATCAAGATACAAATTTTAAATCACTTGTAAAACATTTTTTATATAAATTTTTGTGCAATAAAATAAACAACTACAGCCGGAGTTACAAACAGCAGACTGTCAAACCTGTCTAGGATCCCTCCGTGACCTGGAATTATTTGTGACGAATCTTTTACTCCGCAGTATCTTTTTATAAGAGATTCAAAAAGATCACCTGCCTGTGAGAATATTCCTGTTAATATTCCGATTACAACTGCGTCTGTTAATTTTATTTCTTCCGGAAAAATGAAATGGAGTATAAAGGAAACAATTATAGTAATAACAAATCCTGCGGCAGAACCTTCGACGGTTTTGTTCGGACTAATCTCGCTCAGCTTATGCTTTCCGAAAAATCTCCCGCCGAAATATGCAGCCGTATCGCATGTCCAGATCAATATAAACATAAATACGATAATCAATTGAAATGACAGGCTTTGCAGCAAATTTAACATGATAAAAGGAATTGTTACATATACGATCCCGAAAATTGATACAGCGGGATTCAGAGGACTTCGCTTTTCCTTTCTGAATATTTCACATGAACTAAATATCAGTGCGCTTATCAGGATATAATAAAAAAAGAGATAAAAGGAGTTTGCAAATCCGGGAAATCCTGCCGGTAAAATTAAAATTATATCTGCAGTTATAACTGTGAGTATCTTCAAAGGAAATATTTCTTTGTTCTCAAACATTGAACAAAATTCCCACAGCGCAATGCTGTTCAAAATCAATGTCAGAACCATAAGATAAATTCCGCCTTCATAAGATGCGAAAATCAGTACCGGAATTCCGAAAATACCTGCAATAACTCTTTTTGACAAATTACTCATTATGTGTAATGCCTGATGTTAAAATATTATTTCCGGCTGCTGAATTTTTCTTAATGATACTGCAGATAAATATAAATGCCGCAAGAGACAGCGCGCCAAGCAGCAGGAACTGCAGCTTCTCTTCCATGCTAAAACTTTTCTCCGAACCCATTGTCGAAAATGTCTCCGCACCGTAAATGTAAACTGCAGTTGCGGAAATGAAATTATTCAGAAAGTGACAAACGACAGCTGTCAGTATGCTGCCGCTGTGATATACAATAAATGTCAGATACACTCCGAGTATTATCAGCGGGATCAGATTGAACGGATGAAAATGAAACAGCGCAAATAAAAACCCTGAGTAGAAAATCGCTTTGGATGCGGACAGAAATTTTTCAAAGTTTTTAAGAACCAGTCCTCTGAATAAAAACTCCTCGCAGATGGCAGGCGTTACTGCAATGACAAGCACAACCATCAGAAATTCAGGGATAGAACCTGCTGATACAAGTTTGGCGGTTGTTGATTCAAGCGCGTCAAACATTTCCTTTATACTGTTTAAAAATTCCTGTCCGAAAGGAAGTGAAAAGATCAGTTCATTCTGAAAATAAAGAAACACCTGCAGAAACGGCTGAATGAATATCAAACCTATAATAGAATAAATCATTAAGTTTCCTTTGGGAAGCTTTAATCTGAATGTCTCTTTCAGATTATTATCCTGAAGCATTACAAGAACTATTGCCGGAGCAAGTATAAACATGAACTGCGCAAACGTAAGAACCAGTCTGGTCATATTCAGATTCTCTCCTTTTATTTCCATATCATCTCCGAGGATAAAGAATGTGATCAGACCGCCTACTATCTGATACAGAAAAAACACGGCAGCGAGTGAGAGAAATATAAAATATAAAGGTGGCAGGTTAGACAGCGGTCCTTTTTTATTCATCGTACCGGAGCTGTTGATTTCGGGAGAATTATTTTCCAAATAAAATATTTAGTCTGCGAACTATTGTGATTGTTTTTTGCAATATCATAAAATCATTGAATTAATTAAAGAGTAAAGTTAGATTAAAGTCAGGTTAAAGATAGATTGAATTTGTAATGCAATAAAATTATTTTGTATCGATGAATCCTAACGAACCATACCCTGAATTTAACCGTGAGAATCCTGAAGTTATAATAAATGAACCTCCTGAGACTTTTGAAAAAAAAGGCATAGGTGTCTGGCTTAATATACTTTTATTCTTCCTCACTTTTTTTACAACTACTATTGCTGGCGTTTATTGGCTGAATAAAGATCCGTATGATCTTAGCAATTTTTCACTCGGGCTTACATATTCTTTTCTGATACTACTGGTAATTACGACTCACGAATTTGGTCATTATTTTGCCGCTAAGATCCATAGAATTCCCGTGACATTGCCGTATTACATTCCCTTTCCGTTTATTTTTCTGAATCCGTTTGGAACAATGGGAGCTGTTATAAAAATGAAAACGAGTAATTACAGCAGAAAAGCGCTGTTTGACATCGGCGCTGCCGGACCGATCGCCGGCTGGATAACTACTATAATAATACTGCTTATTGGATTTCTGACACTGCCTTCAATCAATTACATTTACGAGATTCATCCGGAATACAGAGCTACCGGTATTCCTGTCGGCGGATTTTCATTCGGTTACAATATTGTCTTCTGGACATTCGAGAAATTGTTCGCATCTTCGCCCGGCATATTTATGCCGCCGATGAATGAATTTTATCATTATCCGTTTCTGTGTGTCGGATGGTTCGGACTTCTTATCACTTCACTTAATATGATGCCGGTAGGTCAGCTTGACGGCGGACACATATCTTACGCTATGTTCGGCGATAAGCATAAATATATTGCTTACGCTACATTCGGACTGCTTATGTTCTTTGGGCTGGCAGGATTAATGCCGCTTTTTGAAATAAACATAAACTGGGGTTCGATAAACTGGCTTGTGTGGGCAGTGCTGATTTTATTTGTAATAAAAATAGAACATCCTCCCGTTTTATCTGAATATGAACAGCCGCTTAATGAAAGAAGAATGCTGATTGGCTGGTTCACATTTTTTATTTTCATTGTATCATTCTGCCCGGTACCCGTTTATGAATTATGATCAGCAGAAATAATCATAAAAAGCGGACCACTCTCTTTATTATATTCCTTACAATTTTTATAGACCTGCTTGGATTCGGAATAATACTTCCGTTGCTGCCGACATTTTCAGTAAATGTGCTTCATATAAATGAAGTCACCATCGGACTTGTAGTCGGTATTTTTTCACTGATGCAGTTTTTGTTTACGCCGTTCTGGGGTTCGCTTTCGGATAAATACGGCAGAAAGCCTGTGCTGATAGTTAGTCTTGCAGGAAGTGTAGTTTCAAATCTTCTGCTTGCGCTGGTATTTTCCGGAGTGTTCATTTCAGCAGTGCTGTTTATTTTTTCAAGAGCGTTTGCCGGAGCATTCGCCGGAAATATATCTGCAGCTCAGGCGGTGATCTCAGATGTAACTCCGCCTGAAGAGAGATCAAAAGGTATGGGACTTATCAGCGCCGCATTCTCGCTGGGTTTTGTATTCGGTCCGTCAGTCGGCGGAGTGCTTTCGGAAAGTTTTGGTTACGGATTTCCCGTTTTTGTTTCAGCCGGTCTTTCGCTGATAGCATTGTTGATGAGTATTTTTGTTTTTAAGGAAACACTTCCTCCGGATATTTTGAAAAAAAACCGCAGCGATGTAAAAGTAATTACAAATATCAATTTTAAAAAAATAGCCGAAACAGTTAGAAATAAACAATACGGTAAATATGTTATCATTTTTTTTATTGCGGTGTTTTCATTTTCAAATATATTCGGGACATATCAGCTTTTCGCGGAAAGGAAAGACGGACTCGCATTGAGTCAGGCGGAGATCGGATATATGTTTTCCTTTATGGGAATTGCCGGCGCAATAGTTCAGATTTTTTTAATTAGAATAATTCAGAAAAAAATCGGAGAAGAGAATACTCTCATACTCGGAAATTTTCTGACAATATTCGGTATCGGATTAATTGGATTTTCATCTTCAGTCGGAATTCTGCTGGCTGTTACTGCAGTACTTGCCATAGGTAACGGCTTCAATAATACAGCATCGATAAGTCTGCTTTCACAAAATGTTTCGCCGAATGAACAAGGAACGGTGCTGGGAATGAATCAGTCGCTGAGCGCATTTGCAAGATTTCTTGGTCCTATGTGGGGTGGGTTTGCTTACCAGTATTTTGGATATCAGTATCCGTTTATTACGGGTGGCATAATAATGATCTTTGCTACTTTCTATACTTACTCTGTTCTTAAAAAAAATAAACCTGATATATCTTCATTAAACATTCAAAGCTGACAGTAAAAAATATTTTCACTGATTGATAAAGTATTTTTAATATACTCATCTCTTTTAACTAAGCCTGTCATACAATTCCAATAATTCCGAACATTCTTCCTGACAAAGTTCCGTCTCTTCTGTAAGAATGCAGTAAATCTTTTTCACAAAAGGTACAAAGTCCTGACACTTCTATGGAATCATGCTTTACTCCGGAGTTTATAAGCTGATCATAATTATCTTTCTTAAGATCGAGAAAATATTTTCCGTTTGATCTGTGTCTGTATTTTTCATTAAACAGAATACCGACTTCCTCTCCTACTTCATAATGATCACTGCAGATCCCGGGTCCGATATACGCCGTTAAATTCGCAGGATCGATCCCGAATTTATTTATGAGTTCGCTGATAGTCCTAGTAAGGATTTTTTCGTGAGTGCCTTTCCAGCCTGAATGAATCCCGGCTATTACTTTTGAAACAGGATCATACAAAAAAACGGGAATACAGTCAGCTACTCCGACTGCCAGGAAGTTATTTTTTTTATCGGTAAATATGGCGTCACATCCCTCGAAATGACACGGATGAGGTGAATAATTCACCACTGATGAGTGGATCTGTTTCTGAAAAGTTATTCTGTTTTCATCAATTCCGAGCCGTCTGAAAAATAAATTTCTGTTTGCTGAAACATTATCCGGATCATCTCCTACGGCATTGCTTAAATTTAGACAATACGGTTCCGTTGAAACACCTCCGGGTTTTGTGCTGAACCCGAAAATTATTTCAGGAAATTTTTCAAAGATTTCAGAACGTATTATTATTAGATCTGACAAATAATTTATTATTTAAAAAATTTAAACCAGCATCAAGCAAGAGCTAACAATTACTAAACTCTATTTTCTGTTCTCTAATATTTTCAAAAATGATTTTCCTCTGAGTTCATCATGAGAAATGCCCGTCTTTAAAATTTCTTTTTCAGTTACCGCTCCGCAGTTATACGCTCTGAGAAAATAATTCAGAAGTCCCTGACCTGTCGCTGCATCATCAAAAATATCACCGACTAATGTTGCCTGCGCAGCTTTATCTATAAAATTACTCAGTCTGTCAGATGCCTGTCCGATTCCTTCCAGAAAAAAATCAAACACCGCTGCATATCTCACCGGTATCTGAGCCGGATGAAGATCCCATCCCTGATAAAATCCATTTTTCAAAGAATGTTTTATATCATCAAATGAATTCTTCCATGCTTTGTAAATACCCGCTCTGTTTTCACGCTGCTCGATCTCACTTAATACATCTCCCTTATGAACCGTTACCGGCATCACATTAGTCGCTCCGTCTGAAAGCCAGATACCGGTACCTGCAAGCGTAACTTTCATCATATGTCTTGCAAAGTCACACACCGGATGCTGCATATTCTGATGCTTTGCAGTGATATCGCATAAAGCGGTATAATCATAAACTCCGAAATGCGCTGCAATGCATCTGCCCTCCGCTTCTTTTACAAGCTGCAGAAGATTAGCATTTCCATTAATATCAAAAATTGACTGGGTAGTTTCTATCATCAGCTCAATTTTCAGACTCGCGTCATTCAGTCCAAGTTTTTTCTCAAGCTCTTTAAGAATTTTTACCATTGCCGAAACCTGATTCTTATTTAAAACTTTAGGCAGAGTTATTACAAAATTTTCAGGAAGTTTACCGGCTGATTGTTCCGTTACGCGAGTAATAAAAATATCCATTGTTCTGATCGCACGCTTCATCATCTCATCTGAAAAACTCTTAATTCTTATCCCCATAAACGGTGACAGTAAATTTTCATTCATTGCAGTTAAAACTTCACCTGCAGTAAATTCAGCTGTCTTATCTTCTTCTTCTTCAGATCTGATACCGAATCCGTCTTCAAAATCTATCCGAAAATCTTCAACCGCTTCATTTTCAAGTTTACTCAGGACTTTAGCATGGATAATTTTTTTATAATTATCATCACCTTCGATTCCTAAAGACCCGGCGAATTCAACAGGATCAGATCCGTAATCCTGCATTGATTTTAGCGCCAGCTCCCCTATTTTTTTGATCGTTTCCGAATTGAACAACTGCGCTCCGCCGTAAACTGTCTGAACCGGCTGCCTTTCAGGAAAATCTCCCGGATAATATTTTTTAATATCAGAATTACCACCGGAAATTTCAGAACATACTTCCGCTAAAAAATCTTCGTTAATACTTGTATTCATTTTTTTAATTAATATAATTAACCCCGAATGTAAATCATTACAGCTGAAATATCAGACGGACGAACACCGGAAATTCTCATTGCCTGCCCGATAGAATTTGGTTTTATTTTTTTAAGCTTTTCAAGCGCTTCGGTCGAAAGTGATTTTACTTTCTCAAATTTAAAATCATCCGGAATTCTGATTGACTCATTCCTGATGAAATTATTTATTTGTTCATCCTGCCTGGCAATGTATCCTTTATATTTAATTTCAATTTCTATCTGATTTGATGCTTCATCATTTTCCCTTAATTTTCTAATCAGATCATTCTCATTAAAAGTATCAAGCGAAAGTATATCTTTTATGTTAATTTCATTTCGCTTAATAATATTGTTAATGAATTCATTCTGAGATAATTCACTTGAATTTTTTCCGGCCAGAGTTTCATTTATTGATTTCGGACTGATTGTGTTTTTTGAAAAAAATTGAAATCCCTCAGATATAAGTGTTGTTTTATCAATAAGATGAGTCATTGTTTCCTGAGCAACAAGTCCGAATTCAAAACCATATTTCATTAGTCTTCTGTCTGCATTATCCTGCCTAAGTACAAGTCTGTATTCAGCGCACGAAGTAAACATTCTGTACGGTTCGTCCGGACATTTATTAACCAGATCATCGATCATAACTCCGATATATGCTTCACTTCTTTTCAAAATGAAAGGATCTGAATTTTTGATTTTAAGTGCGGAATTTATACCTGCCATCAGACCTTGTGCTGCAGCTTCTTCATAGCCTGATGTACCGTTGATCTGTCCCGCTGTATAAAGCCCGGAAACAAGTTTTGTCTCCAATGTCAGATTTATTTGATGAGTAGGAAAGAAATCATACTCAACAGCATATCCCTGTTTTACAATTTTCACATTTTCGAGTCCCGGAATTGTCCTTGCTGCTTTTTCCTGAACATCCAGGGGAAGGCTTGTAGAAAACCCATTCATATAAATGGAGTCGCCTTCAAGTGTTTCCGGTTCGAGAAAGATCTGATGCCTTGGCTTATCTGAAAATCTTGAAATTTTATCTTCAATCGAAGGACAGTATCTCGGTCCGACTCCTTTTATTCTGCCGGTAAACATAGGTGAATCTTCAAAACCTGTTCTTAATATTTCATGCGTCAGTTCATTAGTATGTGTAAGAAAGCAATCGATCTGCGGATGAAAGGGAAATCTTTTATATTTTTTATGAGAAAATGGCTTTGGGTTATCGTCACCTTTTTGAACCTCTGTAACTGAAAAATCAATAGTTTCCTTTAATAATCTGGGTGGCGTTCCGGTTTTAAGTCTACCGGTTTCGAAGCCTAAACTTTTCATACATTCAGAAAGTCCTGTAGCTGATTTTTCCCCTAGCCTGCCACCTTCAATATTCGACTTTCCTGTATGCATTATAGCATTTAGAAATGTACCGGAAGTTATTATTACAGAACTGCAGTTAATTATCCTACCGCCTTCAGTCTTTATTCCATTTATTACATATTTATATCCATTTTCTGTTAAGGCACCATTTGAAACGGTTAGTTCCTTCACCATATCCTGAATGATCTCTATATTCTCCTGCGATTTTATAATTTGGATGGCTTCTTGTGAATACATATCTTTATCGGATTGACATCTCGGTGACCAAATAGCGGGTCCTTTTGATGTATTCAGCATCTTGAACTGAATTCCCGTTTTATCTGCAATCTGCCCCATAATTCCGCCAAGTGCGTCAATTTCTCTGACTAAATGTCCTTTTGCAGTTCCGCCGATAGCCGGATTACAGCTCATTCTGCCAACTGCATTTATATCCATTGTGACTAAACCAACTTTCAAGCCCATTCTGGAAGCTGCATAAGACGCCTCAATTCCTGCATGACCTGCGCCAATTACAATTACATCAAATTTTTTTTCCATTGAAAATTTATAGGTGCTAATTTATTTAAATTTATGCTAATTTTCTATGCATAGATAATTATTTTTTTATTAAAATAGATTGTTACTAATTATTTGTAAATTTGTGAAAAACTTTTTATCATAATTAATAATCCATCATTTTTTTTCCTGCATATCTACTATCTATTTGTTATTTCAAGTTTTTTACAATGTTTCTCGAGAAACAATATAAAAATTTAGTTTGTAATTTATTAAGATCATTGTTAAAAAATTGTTTATAACTTTGTTAAAATTTATTTTCAATAATAATCATTAAAAATGAATGTCTCTCTTCGATGAGTGCTTATATAGATGTTCCTTTTCATAATCCTTTTCATAATCCTTTTCACAATCATTTACTCATGAACCATTAATTATAAGAATTTTTACAAAAATTTATCTGAGATATTATATAAAAAAAGTTGATGTTCAAAATTGCAATTTTATTTTTTGTTTAAAATAATGCTGCCCACACAATTCGTGCCATTTTCAAATGGAATCCCGACAAGAATTAAATGATCTTAAGATTTCTGTAAATATTTACCTGCAATTGTTGAACTTTTAAATTCATTAATTTTATAACTAAGTATAATTTGGAAAGTGAAATGCTTTTAGTTAATATCAATTTTGTCCTTCATTCACTATATATCAATTTAAGTGAAAGTCACTTACTATAATTCATTTTACATCCAAAGTTTAAATCCTCTGTGAATAATCTTATCAGTTTCATATTTTATAAGTGAAATCTTAAATAAGAATTTTAAAACCCAATTTAAAATGTTATATAATATTAAATTTCCTACTTTCGCAAATTCTGACTCAATTTATTCCTAATTTATTTTAAATTACAATATTTAATTATTAGATATATAAATAACTGTTTAAACAATACTAATTTATTTCGAACTATGCGAATCTTCGACTTCCTTATTCTCAGCAATTTTAAAATAATTAATCACTAATGTAAAATTTTAATGTTACATAAGTTATTTTAATTCATTATTTAAAAGTACTACTTATCGAATTAAAACAAAATCTGAACTTAAGTTATAAATTCAATATATAGCATTTCATACTATTTATGCAAATAATATTTCTTCAAAAGAAAGGAATAATTTTTATGTTTAATAAAATTTTTAATTTAAGTTAATTAAAAAAATTCTCTTTACGGTAAACCATGAAATCAAAATTAATTCTTCTGCTTGCCATTCTTATATTTGCAGGATTAACTTATCTTTTATCCTTAGTTATTGAAAAAACAAAAAACACTCCGGTTCAAAATACAAAAAAGAAAAAAGTATCCGAATCTGTTGAAAGTGACACCGGTAAGAAAAAAGGAAATGCATCAGGTATAATGGAATCGATGCAGTTCATTTCTCAAATGAGAGCTTACCCGGAAACTGATATTCCGCATGATAAATTTTATCAGGCGTTTGAATACTCTTCTGAAAATCTTCAACAGGTAAATAATTCAGACGGCAATGATCAATGGACTTCTCTCGGACCAAATAATATCGGCGGGAGATCAATCGCCATTGCAGTTCATCCGCTTGATACAAATATAATTTTTCTCGGATCTGCTTCAGGCGGACTTTGGAAATCAATAACTGGCGGTACAGGCGCTTCCGCTTGGTCTCTTGTAAATACCGGCTTTCCTTCTTCTGCCGTAAGTTCAATAGCTATTGACTCCGCAAACCCAAATATCATATATATTGGTACAGGTGAAAATTATGGCTATATGTTTTCACAATATGGTATCGATGTAAGAGTTACAAGAGGCATGTACGGCATTGGAATTTTAAAATCTACTGACGGCGGAAACACATGGTCGAAATCTCTCGATTGGTCATATAATAATGAAAGAGGTGTCTGGAAAGTAATCATAAATAATAAAAACCCCGATATACTTTATGCCGCGACGAGCGAAGGTATTTATAAATCCATTAACGCCGGTAACAACTGGTCTCAGATGCTGAGTTATCCAATGGTAATGGATCTCGAACTGAATCAATCCGATACAAGCGTTCTATACGCTTCGATTGGTAATCTAACGAATAACATTCCACAGGATGAAAAAGGAATTTATAAATCTTCTAACAGCGGACTTAACTGGACAAAACTTTCCGGCGGTCTACCGGCTTCATGGACAGGGAAAACCACACTTGAGCTGTATGAAGGAAATCAGGATTTTGTTTATGCAAGTATATCAAATGATTTTTCATACGTCGGATATTACAGAAGTTCTAATGCCGGTCAGAACTGGACTCAGCTTAGTACTTCGGTTCCGATTGGCTCGCAGGGCTGGTATAATAACGGCCATATTGTAAAACAGGATGATCCGAATACTGTTCTTGTCGGAACCATCAACGTTGAGAAATCAGTAAATGGGGGAAGTTCATTTCAAACCAAATCCGATTGGAGCGCATGGGTCGAAGGCGCGACTCCGCCCGGAGAACCTGAAGGTCCGGATAATTTTGTTCATGCAGACGTTCATTTCTATGCAGTTAATCCCAAAGATAGAAATAAATTATACGTCGCATCTGACGGCGGTTTATACAGGTCGAATGATTTCGGTGAAACATTTTATTCTTGTAACGGAGGTTTTGTAACTACTCAGTTCTATGCGAGTTTTGCAAACTCTTATCAGGATTCAGTTTTTTGTATCGGAGGAATGCAGGATAACCGGTCTGCATTTTATCAGGGAAACAGTGCATGGTATAAAACTTTTTTCGGGGACGGAATGAGCTGCGCTGTAAATTCTATGGATGACCGAATTTGTTATACTGAATATGTTTACGGAAGTATGTATAAGTCTACTGACAGAGGTATTAACTGGTCTGGAATTTCACCTCCCGGCGGCGGGAATTCTGCAAATTACTGTTTTGTAACTCCTTTCATCTCGTGTGTTTCAAATCCGCAGATAATGTATGTCGGAGGAAAGTCGATTTATAAATCAACTACCGGCGGCGGTAACTGGCTTGGCCCTTACGGAACTGCAGCTTTTAATAATTCCAAAATCCTGTCACTCGCAGGATCTCATACCGGCACCGATACTTTGTATTGCGGACTCGTTAACGGAACTGTCTTCAGATCTTTTAACGGAGGTGTTAACTGGACTGATATAACAGGCGGCGTAATTCCCAACAGGTATGTAACAGACTTAACTGTCAATCCTGATAATTCTGCGGAAGTGTACCTTACTCTCGGAGGATTTACTTCTGCACATGTTTTTAAGACAACAAACTCCGGTAATGACTGGCTGGACATTTCAGGAAACTTACCTGATATACCTCACCACTCTGTCGTTGTAGATCCTGATTATAATCAAAATATATATACAGGTAATGATCTCGGTGTTTATGTAACTACAAATGCCGGTGCAAACTGGAATGAATACAGTTCAGGAATGCCTTATACATTAGTGTTTGATCTTACGGTTGTATATCCAAATAGAAAGATCCGCGCAACAACTCACGGTAACGGGATCTACGAAAGAAAATTAATGGAAATTCCTGTTGGGATTTCTAACATAAATCAAAATCATGCTTTCGATTTCAGACTCAGTCAGAATTATCCGAATCCGTTTAATCCAAGTACGGTTATAAGTTTCAATGTAAAAACCGTATCCGAAATTCAGCTTAAAGTATATGACCTTACGGGAAAAAATATTTCGCAGCCTATAAACGGAAGAAAAAATCCCGGGAGTTATGAAGTTACTTTTGACGGAAGTAATTATTCAAGCGGGATTTATTTTTATTCTTTGTATTCAGACGGTAAGCTTATTGATTCTAAACGAATGATTCTGCTGAAATAAATTTACATATTATACTTAACTATTAATACTCTTTGAAGAATTATTAATTAATTACTATATATAAAATTTTTCAATTGTTCCTTTCAATTATCCGATTTATAACATTTTCCTATATAATTACTGATAAAATTTTTTTTATTTTTGAAGAAATATCTTAAGCATATACTTTAAAAAATTTCAAAATAAATTATTCTAAATTTCCTAAATGTCTTGACACTGTTTACAAAATAAATTATCTTTTTCAAAATTAATGGATTACCCAAAATCTTCTGCAACTTTATAAATTTCTTTTTATTCGATTTCAGAAATTTAAAAATTATTTTGAATTTATATTTTAAAATTAATTTCAAAAAATAAAAGATTAAATTTATGGAAAAACAAACTCCTTATTGCTTTTAGAATTTCTCTTAAGCAAATCTGTATCAATTTTTACAGCAAACTTTTTCAGAGTATTTTCTGAAAACTTCTAAGTTATTAACCCCAAAATTAGTTTTTAAAATACTTACAGGTAATTATAATTAACTGAAATTTTATTTTTTAATTTAATTTTAGATTATGAAAAATATGTCCAAAAAGTTTTATATTCTTTACAAAACAGTTCCATAAATTACTGAAAAATTTTTCATGCTAATTGAAAAATCAAATTATTTAAAAAATTATACAGGAGAAAAAAATGAAAACCTTTAAAACAGCTTCTTTATCAGGAAATCCAATTAATGATTTATTCAAGGTTTTAAAGAATAAATTATTCCCAGTATCATTAAAGTATTTTATACTTATGATATTATTTTTAAGCTTAAGCAATAATTCATTTTCAAATATTCACAGTACACAAAGTTATACCGGAGCAACATTTCCTCCCACCGGTTGGACTTCAGTTCATGTTTCCGGATTACTGGGGGGCGGTACCTGGGATAGAGCTACTTCATCATATCATACAGCTCCCGGATGCGCTCAGTCAGACGGAACATTACTCGGGGACAACTGGCTGATGACAAGTCAATATACCCCGGTCTCCGGAGATTCATTAATTTTTTATGTAAGTTCGAATTATGTCCTTTCCGCACTTGGAAGACTGGAAGTAAAAGTATCTACTACAGGAACGGCTGTTGCTAATTTCCTTGATTTTATACTTCCGATAAACATTACACTTGGGCTCCTGACACCAAATGTATATTACAGAAGAGCTGTCAGTCTGGAGGATTATGTTGGCATGCCCATTTATATCGGATTCCGCCATATAGAAGTAGCCGGGCTTTTCGGAGCTGTAAGATTAGATGGTGTTTCGTACAAGAATGATAATTTTCCATCTATATTAGATTTGACTGTACTGATGGAAGGTCATGCAAATTTTCGTGACAGGGATACAGTAAACGTTGAAATAAAATCTTCATTATCTCCCTATCAGACAATTGAATCTAACAAAGTTTACCGTGATACCCTCGGTAAAAAAACCATCAACTGGTTTTTCGCTGATGATATGGAAAGTTATTATATTGTAGTTGATCACAGAAATTCCATAAGAACCTGGAGCAGAAGCGGAGGAGAGATGTTACCTGCGTCGGTTACAGTTTATGATTTTACTACAGGTTTAAATAAAGCTTATGGAAATAATATGAAACTCGTGACTAATAAAACAACATTTATGACGGGTGATATAAACGATGATGAGTTTGTTGACATTTCCGATCTAGCTGCTATTGATAATGACGCTTTTAATTTTGTTATGGGACCCTATGTAATTACAGATTTGAACTGGGAAGAGTTTGTTGATATTTCTGATCTGGCTCTTTGTGATAATAATGTATTTATATTTGCAATCGAAGTTCAACCTTGACATTAATTTCTAAATAAATATGTTTCATGTTTTCTTTTAAAAAGCAGATTTAACAAATCTGCTTTTTTTTATAATGATCTTATATATTAACATTCAGATTTTTCTAATTGTAACAATTAATGAGTCATTCAGTTTTGTGTTTTAGAATGAATTATAGGTTTGAATAAATTTTATATAATGTGTAGATTCAAGACTTAAATTTTATAAGACGGATTTAGAATCACAAAATATACTGGTTAACCGGAAGTTTTGGGAAATTTAACGTTTTATACAATAAAGGAAGCAAAAGAATATTAAACGGAGCGTAGCGTAGCCCGGTATCGCGCCAGTTTTGGGAACTGGAGGTCGCTGGTTCGAATCCAGCCGTTCCGACTCAATGAAGCAAATTAATTGATTATATGCTTCCTGTATTTGTAAAAATTTATATAAGTCCTTGGAATTTTATTTTTTTCTAAGGACTTTTTTTATAATCCGTTTTGCTTTTGATTCAAAACCGTTCAGATATTTAATAATGTATAAAATTTTTATTAGACCGCTGCTCTTTCTGCTAACTCCGGAATCCGCTCATAACTTAGTTTTGAATTTATTCTCTAAAACCGGATTTCTGATCCCGTTTATAAAGTTTTTATATTCGCCTGAAAATTCTGAAAAGTTTACTCTGAATAGTCTCACTTTCAGAAATAAAGCAGGACTCTCTGCCGGGTTCGATAAAAACGGATCAGCTCTCAGACTCTGGGATGCAATTGGTTTCTCTCACGCTGAAATTGGCACGGTTACTCCGTTACCGCAACCCGGAAATCCTAAACCAAGAGTGTTCAGACTTAAAAAAGATAAAGCGCTGATCAACCGGCTTGGGTTTAATAATCTTGGAGCTGATGAAGTTAAAAAAAATATCGCTGCGGCAAGGAAACATTTAAGCAGTGATTTTATTATTGGAGTTAATATTGGTAAGAATAAAGATACTTCTATCGAAGAAGCTGTAAATGATTATGAAATCTGCTTTGAAAAATTGTATGACGTTGCCGATTATTTTACATTAAATATCTCTTCTCCGAATACAGAAGGTCTGAGAACTCTTCAGGAAGATCATCGCCTTTCAGAACTGCTCAGTGAAATTCAGGATCTTAACAGAATAATTTCCGGCAAAAAAAATGAAACTATGAAAACGGTCTTTCTGAAAATATCTCCGGACATTGATAAATTATCTGTGGAATCTGTATATGAAAATGTTATCAGACACAGTATAGACGGCATTATCGCCACTAACACTACAGTCGGCCGTCCGGATATGAAATCAAATTCTGATGAACAGGGCGGACTCAGCGGAAAACCTTTAAAGCCGCTGTCTAATGAAATACTGAAATTGTTTTATGATATGAAAAAAGCCGGGACCGGTATTATACCTGTATTAATCGGATGCGGAGGAATTTTTACTTCGGACGATATGAAAGATAAACTTAAATGCGGAGCTTCATTAGTTCAGATTTATACTGGTCTGATTTACGAAGGTCCTTTTTTGTTAAAAAAAATATTGAACTAAATAATTTAAAAACTTGACTTCTTTAACTGATTCACCTGTTACTTTAACCCTGTTGTTCGCAAATATTGCAATTTCGATCTGGGCTATGTATGGAAATCCTATATATATGTATAAATTTTCAGAATGGCCTTATCAGATCTGGCACGAAAAAAAATATTACCAGCTCATAACTTCTGCTTTTTTGCATGCAAATTTCATGCACCTTTTTTTTAATATGTTTGCGCTCTATACATTCGGTTCATTCCTGGAATATTTCTTTATAGAAAATTTCGGGGCTTTTGAAGGAAGTTTATATTTCTTTCTAATTTATTTTATCAGTATGATTTTCGGATCAGTACTTACTGTTGTATTTCATTATAATGATCCCCAGTATGTTGCGGTTGGCGCTTCAGGCGCTGTATCAGGAATTGTATTCTCATATATAATTTTCTTTCCGCAAAGTATGCTTTATGTATTTTTTATTCCTATGCCTGCTTATTTGTTTGCAGTTCTATGGATCGCATTTTCCGTTTACGGTATGAAAAAGAAACTCGGGAATATCGGTCATGAAGCCCATCTCGGCGGAGCTATCGGCGGAGTTATTTCCACTTTGATATTGATTAACGGCGCTTTTAAAATTTTACTAAATCATTTTAATTTATGATTTATAATTCTATTGAAATTTTCTGTCCATACTGCGGGGAAGTAAATACTATTGATGCCGAAATTTCCGGTAATGTATCCGAACAACTTATCACAGACTGCGAGATTTGCTGCAGACCTGTTGAAATAATATTAAGAGTGGATGCTGAAGGAAATATTTATGCCGAAGTGAAAAACGAAGAAGGCTTTTGAAATTTGATTAAACATTTTTTTTAAAATTTTGATAAATTTTCTTTAGATAACTTACAGATGATTTTTAAAAAATTAACGGACCGGCTTTTTAAAAAAGATCCTATTGATTCTTTTATAAGTGAAATGTTTGCCGGAGGTGACGGAACATCCTTTGAAAATGCCGTAATTATTAAAGCAAAAAATTCTTCAGAAGGAATTTCAAATGAATACATGTTTATTTCCATGCTTTACGGAAACCCCGATAAAGACTGGGAGTTGCTGCAGCAATCTCTGGCAGATCATCAAAATAAATCTTATGATGTGATGAAAATAAAATTAAAGAATGGTGAAGAAAAAGATGTATTTTTTGATATTTCAAACTTTTACGGAAAATTTTAAAATCATCTCAAAATATCAGTGCCCTTCCATTATACTGTCTGTTTTCTTCTCCTTGCCATTCTTTCCGAAAGCATTTCCGCGATCAGACAGTAAAGTATTAAGGTAAAAATCACTCAGCTTCTCAAGTACTGAATTTGCTTTCAGTCTCTGATTCAAATTTTCAAAATCCACCCTGTCCAGATGCTGATCCTGATTGAAACATGAAAAGACAAAAGTTTCCTTACCTGTGTCAGGATCTATATGTCTCTGAAGACACTGTGCGCATATCTCTTTCATCATACATTGCATTGGTGAGTTTATGCTTCCGATAGCTATATGATCTTTTAACACATCTCCGAAAACAGTTGACCTGGCATCCTTCACTGCTTTCATCATCCTGTCGCTGCCGATAACAATAATTCTGTCTATGCTTCCGAAATCAAATAATCTGTTTCCAAGTTTACCGTCCGAATATGCTTTCATCGCTTCAACTATATTTCCTTTATAACTAAGATCCTGACTTCGTCTCGGATTTATCATTTCACCTGCATCATTACTCCAAATTACCTGATCCGTGCCGGCTTCCACATCATCCATTTTATATACATCCTTAGAATTTTTATATCCTGCAAAATACAATACATTGTTTCCTTTTTCCTTAAGTTTTTTTGCAATTGAAAACAGAACGGCATTTCCAAGACCTCCTCCCGCCAGAAGTACCGTCTCTCCGGAATAAATTTCCGTTGGCTTTCCAGTCGGACCCATTAAAACAACTTTTTCACCTTCTCTAAAGCGTGCGCTGAGTTTTGATGACACTCCCATTTCAAGTATGATCACAGATATAAGTCCCTTCTCTTTATCTGTCCAGGCGCCTGTCATTGCAAGTCCTTCGGTTGACAAAACTGATCCATTAATTTTCTCTGCATCCGTCTCATAATTCTGTAGTCTGTAGAATTGTCCCGGTTCAAAATTCCCGGAAGCTGCAGGTGCTTTAATTACAACTTCTAGAATATCCGGTGTAAGTCTTTCAACTTTTTTAATAGTTGCAGTCAGATCATGATCGAGCTTAGACACAATTTCGCAGAAATTTTCTTTTAATGGTCCGGAAATTCCGTAATCCTTTCTGACAGAGTCAACGTCTTTAAAAAATAACTCCGATATTTTTTCATAACCATCTTTGGCGGATGCCATAGCTTTCACCACATTACCGGCATAGACTGGATGATTGTCCCCGTAAAAAGTTATATACTTACCGTCTTTTTCATAGGAAGTAAAAAATCCTGTTTCGTCATTTCCCGCGGAAATTAATTTTTTACTATCATCAGCAGTGTATTCAAGTTTATAAGATTTGAAAAAATATCCGTCATCATCAAGTTCAAAGGTACCCGGATATTCTTTTTCATAAATAATATTCGGTGAAGTTCCTGCAGCCACTAAAACCGTTTTTGCTTTGAAAGTTTTTAAAGTTTTTCTTTTACTTTCTTCCCTTACCTTTTCACTGAATTCAAACACCATCTCATTCACTGCTCCGAAATTATTTTTTACCGCTTCAACAGGTGAAAGATGTTCGGCTATCTCAATTCCTTCCCTGAGCGCTTCAATAATTTCTTCGTGATTTAATCTGTATGCAGGGGAATCAATCAGTCCTTTTCTGTAGACCATTGTAACACCGCCCCATTTCTTAACGAGTGATGACATGTCAGGCATTTTGTTTTCCTTTTCAGCTTCGTCCAGTTCAAGGCGGACTTCCTTTCCATGCTCCAGAAAGGTTTTCATAATCTCTGTTTCTTCATCATTAAGTTTTGACCAGAATACGTCTTCACCGAATTTTTCCGTAACGCTGTTATATTTTTCAAGAGCTTTTAAAACCTGTATAGGATAGTAAGCGAGTAATTCCGTAGATGCGTCAATTGCCGTAAGTCCGCCGCCTATTACGATAGCCGGAAGCTGCACCTGGAGATTAGCGAGATTGTTTTTTTTGGAAGCACCGGTAAGCTGAAGAGCCATAAGGAAGTCTGAAGCTTTTCTGATACCGCGTATAAGATTGTTTTTCATTCTTATAATTGTCGGCTTTCCTGCTCCGGTTGCAATGGCAATGTGGTCGGCACCGTATTTCCAGGCGTCATCAACAGTTATAGTTCCGCCGAATCTCACGCCGTCATAAATTCGGAAAAACTCCCTTCTTGCCAAATTGATATAAATTGCCGTCAGAAAATTTTTATCCCATCTCACTGTAATACCGTATTCAGAGACGCCGCCGAATCCCTGAAGCACTCTCTTGTCAAGGTCTTCGCGTATTTCTTTGTTAAAGTATTTTACCGGCTCGGGAAAAATTTCAAAACCATTTTTATTTTTTGTTCCTGTATATTTTTTATGAATTTTCTCGATCTTTAGTCCGTCTATACCAATCACTCCAAATCCTTCATTCAGCAGAAAATGAGCTAATGTGTAACCTGCAGGTCCAAGTCCTGCTATCATTACATTTTTCCCGTTATATGGAAGAGTGACGGGCTGTCTGATATTAAGCGGATTCCATCTGGAAAGAAGTGAATAGATCTCATAGCCGTAAGGCAGATTGTAAATATCCGTAAGTACGTTTGTTTCTATCTGCGGTATGTTCACCGGATCCTGTGTCTGAAATATACATCCTTTCATACAGTCATTGCAGATCCGGTGACCTGTGCCCGGAACATTCGGGTTGTCAATCATTACCAGCGCAAGCGAAGCCACAGGATGTCCCAATTTTCTGACATACTGCATCTCGGAAATTTTTTCATCAAGCGGACAACCATCAAGTTTTATTCCAAGAGGATTTGATTTTATATTTCCGGATCTGTCAGCGTAGCCTTTTGAGCAGGAGTCTTTTTCCCTTTCGTGACAATAGAGACAGTAATCAACCTCATCCAGCACTTCTCTTTTTCCCATTCGGGGATCGGTAAGTCTGAAACCGAATCTGCGCCGGTGTGATTCTTCAGGTCCTTTGATCAGTTCAGGAAAATCAGGATCAGGCGTTACAGTATTTACAAGATGAGCGTAATCTGTTTTATGAATGTCGGAAAAAGAAACCCAGTGAATTGTTGATGGATCAAAATTCTTTTTGGCAAATACCCATTTGGATATTTCACTCATCAGATATTTATAATTGTCCGATATATTTTTCCCGTCATCAATATTATCAGTTATTAAAATCCCCTTTTCATTCAGAATACTCATGACTCTCTTTGCATTTGAACTTACATCATCCGGTATGACAAAATTATCAGGAGCAAATTTATCCCCCTCATAATACCAAGTATAATTTCGTTCAGTATTTGCAAGTTCAAGTACCATCTTCGCCGTATATTTTTCTTCATCAGAATTAAAATCATATCCGGGAAAAATTTCTTTTTTTACAATAGAAACGAATTCATCGAGTTTTTCATAACTCAGATCTGCAAGGTCTTCGGGTTTAAATCTTTTCTTTACCACTTTTTGTACAAATTCTTTTTTGAAAACAAAAATATCGTTTACATATTTCACTTCGCTTAAGAATTCATTTCTTTCATTCTCCAGATTAAAAAGCTCTGTTAAGAAATCTGAAAGTATAATTGAAGAGTCGATCAGAATTTCCGAAATACGCAGATCACTAAAGCCGGTTCCTTTTGTAAAAGAATAGTTTATAAACTGTTCATACTTATTCTTATCGGCTTTTTCGAAATATTCTAAAAAAACTTGTGTAAGCGACTTTAGTCTGAAAGGATCGAAGAGATCTTTGAAATCAAATCCGAACAGGGGGTTAAGAAAATCAGTATCTGTCTTGTGCATTGTATTTTTATATTTGCCAAATTACTGTAATTAATTTTTTATATAAATGCACTTTAAATTGAATTCCGCAATTTCTAATAAATAAAAATCATACCTTTATCTAATAATTATGATTAGTTAAATTGATTAAAAAAACTCATGAAAACCGGATCACTTATTTTAATTTTTATCTTATTTACCATAACAGACCGAACAGCATTTTCACAGGACACATTTTCAATCTGCGCAATTGACACAGTTACAGGTGAAGTCGGCAGCGCCGGCGCATCTTGCGTAAACGACTGTACTATACTTACAGATGTATTTCCGGGATGGGGGATCGTTCATACGCAGGCATCGTGGCTTTCTTCAAATCAGACTTATGCACGGTCTCTGATGCTGCAGAGACTTGATCCGCAGGCGATCATTGATTCGCTTGTTGCGCATGATGCTCAGAATAATCCATCTGTCAGGCAGTATCTCATTATAAACAAAGGTAACGGCACTCCAAAACGCGCAGGCTATACCGGTGCAAATTGTCTTAATTATAAAAATCATATTCTGGGTCCGAATTATGTAATAGCGGGAAATATTCTGTCAGGTCAGCCGATACTTGATTCGATGGAAGCGCGGTTTCTGAATACTCCGGGTTCTCTTTCTGATAAATTAATGGCGGCAATGCAGGGTGCAAAAGTTGTCGGCGCTGATACAAGATGCGCAAGCTGGAACACTTCGTCAAAGTCAGCATTTATTAGAATTGCAAAGCCCGCTGATACACTCGGGATATTATATCTGAATCTTAAAGTGCTGAATACACCTTTCGGAAGAGATCCAATAGACTCTTTGCAGACACTGTATAATAACTGGACGCTGACGGGAATTTATTCAGAGAACGGTAATTCAGTAAACGGATATATGCTTTATCAGAATTATCCTAATCCTTTTAATCCTGTTACGAAAATAAATTACAGTCTTCCGGCGGTAAATAATACACCTCTGTATATAAAACTTTTAATCTATGATATTTTGGGAAATGAATTGATAACGCTGATCAATGAAAGGCAGTCTCCGGGTAATTACTCTGTAAATTTTGACGGAAATAATTTTCCCAGCGGAATTTATTTTTACAGACTTGAAGCCGACGGCTTAATCCTGAGCTCCAGAAGAATGGTTCTTCTGAAATAGATTCAGTTAATTTTAAAAACGATGATTTAAAAATTGAAATCAGTTCTGAAACATATCACCGGTCAGATACCATTTTCCGTTTACCATTCTGAAAGTTACAGGAATCGGCATTGAGTTATCAATATATGTCATCAGTTTGCTTTTAGAACTGTACAGCGGTTCTATGTTTTTTGCAAACTGCAGCATAGTATATACTTCCTTCTGCTTTTTGTTATCAAACTGAATAACCGCCTGATCCAGACCCCCGACTTTGGAAATATATGATGGTTCAACATAGTTCTGCATGAACTGACTGTAGTGGGCGCCATTTAAAGTATTGAGCATAGTTTGCATCTGTATCTTAAGTGCATTTCTGTACTCGCTTAATTCAGGTGATGCGCCGCTGCAATTCCATATCGATGATGATGAAAAAATAAGAACTGAAATGATGAGAGCTTTAACTGAGTAAAGTTTAATTTTTTTCATATGATTATTTTATGAATTTGGACAAATTAAACATACATTATTATTGATTCAAGTTATCAGTATTAACAGCAAAAAAAAATACCGCTGGATATAAGCGGTATTTACAAGAGTAAATATAGTTTTATTTACCTGACCAAAGCAACAATAATTTTTTTTGTTCATCAGTAGGAGTTTTAGAAAGAGAAAGTTCATAATCGTATTTTTGCTTAGTATCGGAAACAACGGCATTTAATTTCACCTGTTTTTCAGCGCCATTATCATCATATCTAGCGACGACAAGTTCCAGTTTATCACCTTTCCTAGCCTGTTTTTCTGCAGATCCGAAAACATCTTTTGCATTTAAATAAGAGATCGGTATATCGTTAAAGGAAATAAGTTCATCACCTTTCATTATACCAAGTTCAGACATGAATTTATTATCTGTATTTTTTAATTCAGCAATTTTAAGTCTGTAGTTATCCTGATTAAATCCAATTTGCACATGACCTCCGAGATCTATGACATCATAAGTATCCTTTTTTAAAACTAGACCGATCTTACCGAAAATTTCATCATAAGGAATTCTTTCCGGACCGTCGACATAAGTATCTAAAAATTCCCTTACTTTTGGAAATGATAAAGATTCTATGTCATTGAAAAGATCATCATCTTTAAAAGGTTTATCTTTTCCGTATTTAGCCGACAGACTGTTGATCAGATCCTGATATTCCATAGTTCCACCAGATTCTTCTCTGATAATAATATCCAGACACATACCAATCAGAGCGCCTTTCATATAAACATTTAGATACTGATCCTCATATTTGTCGAGAGCTCCTTTGCTCATTACAGTAAACGGCAGTGAGTCATTATAATTCATTGACCCGTTAATTTTATCCTGTATGTTACTCAGATAACTTTTCTGATCCATTAATCCTTCTCTGTACCGAATATAATCCGCAAAATATTCCGTAGTACCTTCATACAGCCATAGATGTTTACTCATAACAGGATTATTAAAATCAAAAACTCCTATTTCCTCAGAATGTAAATTAAGCGGAGTAACAGTGTGATAATATTCATGTGAGCTTGTGGACATAAGTGAATTTATCATATAGGATTTAGCCTGAGCCGGAATATCGGGAAAATGGAAAAACGATGACTGGTTATGCTCAAGAGCTCCAAAGTTTCCGGAATTACCGTCAGATGAAAAATTATAAATGAAAGTATAATTTTCAGCAGGCAGTTTTCCTCCGAGGAAATTTCTGGTGGCGACCATTAGTTCTTTAAGACTTTCAGAAATATCTTTAGAAGTAATTCCTTTGCTTTCCGAATAAACGGATATCATTATTTTCGCTTCATCAAAATTAATGGATGTTGTATCCGGTATTGAATACATGATAGGATTATCGACGAGATACTGATAATCTTTTGAAATAAAAACATCTTCTTTCTCATCTCGTTTAACAGAACCGAGACTGGTTGATCCATAAAATCCCTGGGGTTTAATAAAGGTAAGCAGATATTCATTCCTCAAATAGCCGTCAAAATATCCGAAGAAACCCTGATTATTAAATACAAACTGAATTCCTTCTTTTATATTTGTACCGACTGGCTCAAACACTTTTTCAGCGGCAGTAATGTCATCAAAAGTATCATCAACTTTATAACTGATTTTAAACAGACTGCCTGCATCAGATATTGTCCATGTGTTGACATCCGATTTTGTAACAGGAAGATTATTTCCTGAAGCGTCTTTAGCAGAAAAGTCCGATACATACTGTCCGAAGTCATACACTTTATAAGTACCGGGAACCATTGCGGGAAATTTGTATGTAACTTCCTGCTCACTGAACTTTGGCGTGATAAGTTCTACAGTCAGTTTATCATCTTCAACTAAGTTCATATCTACAAAAAACCTGTATGAATTATCCTGAGTATTTTGCGCAGATAAAACGGAGTTAAATAATGTCATGAATATCAATAAAATAAATAACCGCATATATTTGATTTTAAAATTTAAAAAGGAATAACAAGTTAGGAAAATTACGTACAAGTTTAAAGATTGTTATCAAAAATTCTATTATGATGATTACAGAGACTGAAAGACTCTATGCAAGAGAATACAGTGAATCCGATCTCGGTAAGCTGACAAAGATCTGTTCGGATGCTGATGTAATGAGATACATTGGTCATGGCGGAGTACTTTCACCTGATCAGGTACAGAAGATGCTAAATCATTATATAAAAAATTATAGAGAAAATGGTTATGGAATGTATGCAGTAATAAATAAAACAACCGGTGAACTAACAGGACAGTGCGGATTAAATTTTATTAAGAGTCTTAATGAAGTTGAGATTGCTTATCTGTTTGAAAAGGAATCATGGGGAAAGGGACATGCGACTGAAATTTCTAAAGAGATATTGAAATTTGGGTTTATCCGTATCGGTTTAACAAAAATTATTGCATTAGCTTATCCGGAAAATATTGCTTCAATAAAAGTAATAAATAAGATCGGGTTGAAATTTGTAAAACCGATCCATATTTGGGAAAGAGATCTTAATTATTACAGTAGCGAAACAACGCCGGATCAATAAAAACTTATTTTATAACCATATCAGTGAACTCAAACTTCTTACCGTCAAATAGACCTTTATCACTTAGTTTAAGCTGAGGTATTACAAGCAGAGCCATAAAAGACAAAGTCATAAAAGGCGCATGTAAACCGGAGCCGAGCTCTTTAGCAAGTTTGTCCAGCCGTGAATATTTTTTTGCAACTTCATAACCGTCATCTGCTGACATAATACCTGCAACAGGCAAAGCGAGTGAATCTGTTTTACCGTTTGATGTAACCGCAATACCGCCTTTGTTTTCAATTATTGCATTTACCGCATTACAAATATCTGTATCATTTGTACCGACAGCAATAATATTATGAGAATCATGTGCAACGCATGAAGCGATTGCTCCGGTTTTCAGACCGAAATTTTTTATGAAAGCTAATGCAGGTTTCCCTGATCTGTATCTTTCAACGACAGTTATTTTAAGAATATCATTATCAATATCGGTCAATAATTTACCGTCAGCGGATTTTAACATAGTATGAATCTCATCAGTAATTAGCTGTCCGTCAAAAGCTTCGATCACTCTGACCGTTTTATTTCCTTCAGCTATTACTTCAAAATCAGAAACAATTTTCGGTGGAGAGTTAAAATTATTCACCACGGATTCTTCAACACGGGAGATCTTACTCAAACCGTTTTCAGCTACAAGATTTCCGTCTATGAAAGTTTTAAGGACTTTAAATTCTTTAAGATCAGCCACTTCAATAAAATCAGCCGGGTCATCAATTCTTAACAGACCTGTTTTAAGATTATAATGTGATACGGGATGGAGGGATGCGCATCGAATAACATCGAAGACATCATAACCAATGGCAACTGATCTGGCAGCTATTTTATCTATCATTCCGATTACAAGATCATCAGGATGTTTATCATCACTGCAGAACATAACTTTTTCCGGATGATCTTTTATCAATGGGTGAAGAGCTTCAAAGTTTTTTGCAGCCGAACCTTCGCGGATAATAATTTTCATACCAAATTTAATTTTGCCCAGCGCTTCATCAAGAGTGTAACATTCATGATCCGTGGAAATGCCGGCTGAGATATATTTTTCCGCATCGTGATCTTTGAGACCGGGGGCATGTCCGTCAACGGGACGGCCGAGTTCATGAGCGATCTTTATTTTTTCCATCACATCAGGATCTTCAAAGAGCACACCGGGATAATTCATCATTTCGCTGAGATAAAGGAGACCGTCCATTTCGAATAATTGTCTTATGTCAGATGCGGTGATCTCAGCACCGGCAGTTTCAAATGCAGTTGCGGGTACGCAGGAAGGCGCGCCGAAATAAAATTTGAACGGCACTCTGTTGCCGTTTCTGATCATATATCTGATCCCGTCTACTCCGAGTACATTTCCAATTTCGTGCGGATCTGAAACTGTTGATACGGTTCCGTGAGTCACAGCTATTCTTGCAAACTCAGACGGTATCAGCATAGAGCTTTCAACGTGCACATGTGCGTCGATGAAACCCGGCATAAGATAAGAATTGTATTTACTATTGTTTTCCTCTATGGAAATTATTTTACCATTACTGACTGAGATGCAGCCGGGATAGATTTTATTATTAAAGATATCGACAATATTTCCGCAGATCTGAAAACTGTTTTCGGACATATTCAGTTATTTTGTTTAATTTTTCTGAGAAGTGTGAATTTTTCTAAGATCATCTTTTCTATATTTCTGCCATACTTCAGTATCTGAGTTAACTTTTTTAATCCTGCAAAGCCATATAATCTGCGCATTTATAATGTGTGACATCAAATTCAGAATATTATCAGGAGGGGAATCCATAGATTCGAATATATTAATAAATTGATTATTTGCCCACATCTCATATTCAAAAATGTCAGTAAATTTCTTTTTCATAATAATTTTTTCCTAAGCTATTTATTAAAAAAATTTTATACAATACAAAACATTATTACTTCATAAATTATATTAAAGATAGTTTTAAAGAGATTCAGCAGTTACATAGACAGTATGTTTATAGTATAAAACCACCAAAGTGATCTTTTACAAATACACGGAATACAGTATCGGGCTATAGTCATTCAGCTAAAGTCATCATTATGCAAATGTACGGAATACAACTCCGCGCTACAACATCTAGCGCCAACCAACTGACATTTTAGAAAAAATATATTATCTTTGTAACAACTCTAAAATAATTTAAATGAATATTCTCATTGTATTTGTCCTTATACTTATTTCATTTAACACAGCTTTAACTCAAGGCTGGTATTCGCTCAGCAATGGACTTAACAACACAGTTACCGAGATATATTTCGTTAACGAAAATACCGGATGGCTCTCCGGTAATAACGGACTCATCATGAAATCTACAAACGGCGGAACGAACTGGACACAGCAATCTTCAAATACTTTTTCCACTCTGTGGGCTGTATACTTTACTGATGAAAACAACGGATGGATATCAGGCAGTAGTGGTGTTATTTTATCAACTACAAACGGCGGTGCAAACTGGAATTCACAAAACAGCGGAGCATTTTCAGATCTATGGTATGTGCATTTTATTAACGCATCGACCGGATGGATCTCAGGCAGCAACGGAGTGATTCTGAAATCGACTGACGGCGGAGTGAACTGGAATCCTCAGACTAGCTGGACTGCTCAGGTTTTATACTCAGTATTTTTTATAAATGAAATGACAGGATGGGTTACCGGAAACGGAGGTGTAATTCAAAAGACAACCAACGGCGGAACGAACTGGTTTTCACAAACAAGCGGGACATCTTCTCTGTTGCATTGTGTAAACTTTATTGATCCGGCTATCGGATGGATCACCGGCTTCAACGGAATTATTTTATCCACGACTAACGGCGGAGCAAACTGGACTTTCCAGAATACCGGAACAGGTGTCTTCATACGATCCGTTGATTTCGTAAATTCTTTAACAGGTTTTGCAGCGGGTGATAACGGAACTATTCTTGCCACTACAAACGGTGGTGCTGACTGGCTTAATCAAAACAGTAATGCATCATCCCATTTTTATTCTTTAGTTTCCCTGAACTCAATGACAGCCTGGACTTCAGGCGAGAATGGCGTAATACGGAAAACAAATACCGGCGGTAACGTATTTAAACATCTTGATCTGACATTGCTTGTCGAAGGATTTTATAATGAGTCTGAAAACAATATGACAGCAGATACAATTTCAGTATATCTCAGAAACTCTTTTACCCCATATAATAAGGTTGATTCCGGAAAGTCACTGACTGATTCGCTCGGCAACATATCTGTGTATTTTAGTAATGCATTAAATAATGTGAATTATTTTATAACGATTAATCACAGAAATTCTATTGAGACATGGAGTTCAAGCGCTTTAATGTTTATTTCAGATGAACTTGATTATGATTTTACTATTTCATCCGCAAACGCTTATGGAAATAATATGATATTAAAAGGAATACGCTGGGCAATTTATTCCGGTGATGTGAATCAGGACGGAACAACAGATCTAACTGATCTGACTCTAATAGATAATGATGCAGGCAACTTTCTGACAGGCTATATCAGCACGGATGTAAACGGCGATGGGTTTGCAGATATTTCTGATCTTGGAATTACAGATAATAATTCATTTAATTTTGTCGGTGCGGTTTTACCTTAGCAGAAATTTTGAAACGGTAATATATCTGAATATTTTATCGGTAGTGAGTTTTATTCCGAATGATTTTTCGGATTGAAATTCAGTTAAAATTAAAAATTCTTTTGAAGTCATTGCTTTCCAGTAATTGATTCAGAGATGAAACAAAATCCGGAGAATCCTGAAACGGGTGATCTCTGAAAAGTTTGACAGCTTTTTTTTCTAACAGTTCATCAATAGCTTCCTTTCTTTTACCGGCTATACTTTCGATGCTGTGTATCCTGCTTTTAGTGAACAAAAGTTTTTCGGGATTCACATGACCTGCATCTATCATCAGTTTTGTTTTTTTGTTACAATGACACGGATTGTTTTTATCAATAAGTCCGCATTTATTGCTCATGAAATTATAAAGATCTTTTCTTGCGCGGGTGAGTTTTTGCCTGAAATTATCACGACTGATGCTGAGAATTTCTGATCCGGTCGTATCATTTACCCCGAATAAACTTCCGAGTATGAACACCAGTCTTTGTTCCCGGTCAAGGCAAAGAAGCATTGCATTCATGCAGCCGATCTTTGTTTCTTCGATCAAAAGTTCTACATCTACAGGGACACTGTCTTTGTCAGGTAAATCTGTGTCCGGAGAATTGATTATCTGATTACCATAAACTCTGAAGGAAGTATATTCAAACTCCTTTTTTCTTTTCCTCATATTAATAACATGATTGGCTGTAATTCTGTATGCCCAGGTTCTGAATGCGCTTTCACTTCTGAATGTAGAAAGTTTTGTAATAATCTTAATCAAAACTTCCTGTGTAACATCCTCTGCATCCGCCGGATCCCAAACCATTTTTAAAGATATATTAAATATCCATGACTGATGCCGCTTTATAAGCAGCTCCAGACTTTTCTTATCGCCTGCAACTGCGGCACTGACTAAATCTGAATCTTCGGTATCTGATGTATTGATAGCAGATCTGTTTTCTATAAAAGGATTATACATAAAATTAATTGATGTATTTAATTTAAGAATTTTCTTTTTAATATTTAGACATATATTTTAGGAAACTGTGACAAACTTTTTATAATATTCTGAATGAAGTATATCAGTTAATTTGATTTTAAAAATACTCAGAAGTTAAGAGATTAAATCAAATGAATTTGTTCATATAAACCGATCTGCATTTAAATGCTACATGAAGTTCCGGATTTCAGTAAAAATTCTAATAAAGACTTTCAAATTAATAAGCAATTAAAATTAAATTGAATAATAGAAAATATTTTCAAACATTAATACTAATCAAATAAATTTTCAATATGGATGAAGCACAACAGGAAAAAGAAAATCAGCAAAGACTTGTAACGGTATATGAGACCGGAAATGAAGCGGTTGTAGCAGTGATAAAATCGGTTCTTGATGAAGCCGAGATCAGATATCTTGCAAAAGGCGAAGGAGTGCAGGATCTGTTCGGAGTGGGAATCCTAGGAACAGGATTTAATCCGATCACCGGCCCGGTGCAGTTCAGAGTAATGCCTGAAGATGAAGAATATGCAAGAGCTTTACTTAAGGATATTGAAGGCTGATCCGGAAGTTAACAGCATATCTTTTGTTAACTGAAAATCCTTCGGAAAATTAACACAGTATCACTCAAGCTTATACTTAAATCAATTTCAGAAACAAATACACATAAATAAAATATTATGCCGGAATTTAAGTTCGGTCTGTTTACATCTTTTATTTTATTCGTATGGATGGTGATGGTATATACGATCATTGTCCCGAATTATCATGAAGCAGGCAATTTTGTAATGTTTGTTTCGATTCTGATTCCGGCTATCGGAATTTATCTTGGAATTAAAGAGAGAAAAGAAAAAAATAATTTCGGATACATTACATACAAGGAAGCGTTTAAAACGGGAATAGTAATTACATTTATAATAGCAGTTATGATCGTGCTGTTCACTTATGTTTATTATGAATATATAAATCCTGATTACGTAAATTTTTTGGCGGCAAAATCAGAGCAGACTATGATTGAAAATAACATTCCTAGGGATCAGATAGATACAGCGCTAACTATTCTCAGGTATCAGTTCAGCCTGAATGTTCAAATAATTCAGCAAATGCTTTTTGTATTGATCGGCGGTATCGTTATCACGTTTATTTTTTCATTCCTTCTGAAGAAAGAAAAAAGAATTAAACAGGCAGGATAATAATATGAAAAGTGTATGTGTATTTTGCGGATCTAATTCCGGCAAAGGAGTTAGTTATCTTGTTTCTGCTCAGAAGCTGGGGAAACTAATGGCTGGTAAAGGTATAGAACTTGTTTACGGAGGCGGTAATGTAGGTATAATGGGAGAACTTGCAAATACAGTTCTGCAGTATAACGGAAAAGTAACAGGAGTAATACCTGAAGATCTTGTGGCGCGTGAAGTTGCATTCAAAGATGCGACAGAGTTAAGAATAGTAAAGACGATGCATGAGAGAAAGGCGTTAATGTCCGAACTGTCTGACGGATTCATTATGATGTCAGGCGGTATTGGGACGCTCGAAGAATTTTTTGAAGCTTGGACTTGGGCTCAGCTTGGAATTCATTCAAAGCCGATCGGAATTCTCAACACGGACAATTATTTCGGACTTATTATAGATTTTATAAATAAGGCGGTTAGTGAGAAATTTGTACATGAACTTTATCTCGATATGATAATAGTTGATAAAGATCCAATTTCACTTTTGGATAAAATGGATAAATACAAACCTGTAGGAGTCAGAAAATGGATAAATAAAGAAGATATATAAATTTTAATAAACGGAATTTCCGTATTAATTTAATCAGCTTTGAATTTAGAACAGTTCCGTGAATATTGTTTAAACAAGAAAGGCGTAACTGAAGGATTTCCGTTCGATCAACATACACTGGCATTTAAAGTTTCCGGAAAAATTTTCGCTATAACATCATTCGACCTGCCTTTTACGGTAAATTTAAAGTGTGATCCCGAAAAAGCTGTAGATCTGAGAGAAAAGTATGATGAAATAATACCGGGATATCATATGAATAAGAAACACTGGAACACAGTGACTTTTGACGGAAAGATATCTGGTATATTACTGAACGAAATGACTGACGAATCTTATGAACTTGTTGTAAAGAGTTTATCTAAAAAACTTCGCGAAGAGCTGAAAGTATTGTAATACCTAATGCTTTTATGAAAACCTCCAAAATATTTTTCACATAAAAAGTGAACATTCATGAGAAAAAAAATTGAAATTTCAATTTCACCCGAAGAAAATTCCGATAAAACAAAACGTAATGAAATTTTCAGAAGGATTTGCGGACTAAGAAAGGATACGGATTTCACTGTCAGACTTTTAAAGAGATCCATTGACGCACGCAGCAGAAATCCGGTTATAAATATTTCCGCAGAAATCTATATTGATGAAGCGCCGGATCCCGAGCCGGACATAAGTGATAAATATAAAAGTGTTTCAGATAAACTTAGAGTGTTAATAGTCGGCGCGGGACCAGCTGGATATTTTGCTGCGCTGGAATTAATTGAGAACGGGATCAAGCCGGTAATATTTGACCGCGGAAAAGATGTGCGCAGCAGAAGGAAAGATCTTCGTCTGATACAGCAGGACGGAATTGTTAATCCTGATTCAAATTACTGCTTCGGCGAAGGCGGAGCCGGGACGTATTCCGACGGAAAACTTTATACGCGCTCACATAAGCGGGGAGATATTTACAAAGCCCTGAAAATACTAACCGAGCACGGAGCGGATCCTGATATACTTTATGATGCGCATCCGCACATCGGTTCGAATAAGCTTCCTGTCCTTGTTCAGAATCTCCGAAGTACAATTCTTAATTACGGCGGCGAAGTAAATTTTAATTCTTCAGTAACTGATCTCATAGTCAGAAAAAATAAAATATCTGGTATAGTTATAAATAATTCAGATGAAATTCTATGCGACAATGTAATTCTCGCCACAGGTCATTCTGCAAGAGACATTTATTATCTGCTTAAGAATAAGAATATACTTACAGAGGTAAAACCTTTTGCGCTTGGAGTCAGAGCGGAGCATCCGCAGGAATTAATAGATGAAATACAGTACAGGCAAAATCCTAGAAGTAAATATCTTCCGGCGGCGCCTTATAAGCTTGCAGCTCAATGCGGCGGAAGAGGAGTATATTCATTTTGTATGTGTCCGGGCGGCCTGATCGTTCCTGCGGCAACATCACCCGGAGAGCTTGTTGTAAACGGAATGTCAATGTCGAGAAGAGATTCAAAATTTGCAAATTCAGGAATTGTAGTTGCAATTGAAACAGAGGATTTGAAAGATCACTTGAGTCACGGTTCATTCATGGGAATTGAATTTCAAAAGGAAACAGAAAAGAATTTTTTTAACAATGGCGAAGGAGATCAGCAAGCGCCTGCTCAGAGACTGACAGATTTTTTAGAAAAAAAAACTTCCGGATCACTTCCGGGATCTTCGTACATACCGGGCATTTATTCAGCTGACATTAATGAACTCTTACCCGCATCCATTTCAGAAAAATTAAGAGCGGCATTTTCTGAATTCGGAAAAAAAATGAAAGGTTATTTGACTGAAGAAGCGATTATTACAGGTCCGGAATCACGGACGAGTTCGCCTGTAAGAATACCGAGAGACAGGCAGACTTATGAGCATGTTGAAATCAACGGACTTTATCCTAGCGGGGAAGGAGCGGGATATGCCGGTGGTATAATTTCTGCGGCGCTTGACGGACAGAATTCAGCTAATGCAATAGCTGTAAAACTCGGCAAAACAAACTCATAATAATTAATCCTAAATTTATTATATGAAAATTATCAAAGCCGGCATAAATCAAATTGATGAACTGACGGAGTTGTTCGATCTTTACAGACAATTCTATGAAAAAAACTCAGACATGGTATCTGCGAAAAAATTTTTAAAGCAAAGAATAAAACAAAATGAATCAGTAATATTTTTATGTCTAGATGAAGAAGGGACAGCAATTGGTTTCACTCAGCTATACCCCTATTTTACTTCATTAGGGATGAGAAGAGCATGGATATTAAATGATATGTTTGTAAAAAAGGAAAACAGAATGCTTGGTGCCGGTGAAAAACTTATTGAAAGTGTAAGAAAATTCGCCGGGAAGACCGGTTCCGGATTTGTTATGCTTGAAACTCAGAAAACAAACAAGAATGCTTGCAGACTATACGAAAAGATGGGATTTAAGCAGGATAGAGACCGAAGTTATTATTATCTGGAGATTTTATAAAACAGGAATCTCTTTTACAGCAATAAAAAAACCGGTATTCACATACCGGTTTATTTTATAAATATAAACAGTTATTCATAAAGTCTTTTCATCATCATGACACCCGGGTCCTCTTAATCGGAAATTAAAAAAAAACACTTTTTTATTTTATTAACATCATACTTTTTGTATCTGATAAACCATCTACCGTAAGCTTATAAAAATATACTCCTGAACTTAAACCATTTCCTCTGAAATCAAAATCATATTCTCCGGCGGGTCTTGTTTCATTCAAAAGTGTTGTTACTTCGTTTCCCAATGTGTCAAAAATCTGAAGCAAAACTCTTGAATTTTTACTAACCTGAAATCTAATACGGGTGTCGGGATTAAAAGGATTCGGATAATTCTGAAATAATTTAAAATTATTTATTACACCAGTTTCATTATTGTTAACAGATATAATGGTTCCGTTTTCAGTAATTGTAATATTCTGATTTACGGAAACATTTGTGAAATGCTGATCAGCTCCGGATGGCCATTCGACTTTCATCGAGTCAATAACAGAAGCATTTCCCAGTCCAAAATGAAGTAACAGATTTTGCGAACAATATCCTTCCTGACCACTCACTTCACGCATTTGATAAACCGGGTTTCCATTAACAGTTGCTTTTATTTTTACCTTAGCGCCGATACCTGATTTATTGGAATTCGTTCCTGTGCATTTTATATTAATCCATTTGTTACCGTTGTTTAATTCGTTTCTGTACAAAGCGTTCTTCTGATTTTCTCCGAAAGTGTTTGCAGCTGCAAGATCAAGATCTCCGTCATTGTCATAATCACCCCACGCAAATCCGAAAGTATATCCGGAATCACTGACAAGTACTCCTGAAGTTATTTTTTCAAAAGACGCTGAACCTGTTTCCATTAATTTATTTTTATATAATTTGTTCACAAGTTTTTCAGTAAACGGAGGCCCTTTAAAAGACTGCGATATATACATATCCAGATCACCGTCATTGTCATAATCACCCCATCCGCCGACCGAATGATATCCCGGTTCATCAACTAATGGGTCATTCACAATTTTTGTAAAATTAAAATCTCCGTCATTTCTGAATAAGGAGTTTCTTTGATTGCCTGTATTAGTTACGAATACATCGAGATCACCGTCATTATCATAATCACCCCAGCTTCCGCTCCAGGATTCACCGCCGCTGGTTGTAAGAGGTGAATTTGTAATTTCAGTAAAATATCCGTTACCGTTATTTTTATAAAGAAATTCACTTTGATTATTTTCCCTGGTTACAAAAATATCCGGAAGACGGTCGCCGTTTACATCTACCCAGTTTACACCTCTTGAAAAAGCTGTCTGACTGAATATCGCACCGGTATCTATCCTCACGAAATTTCCTCCGCCGGTATTTTTATATAAAAGATTTCTGTGACCGGAGCCGGCGCTGTTTGTAATGAAAAGATCTACAAGTCCATCGTTATCATAATCTCCCCAGCTGCAGGTTTCTGAATAAGTAGTGAGAGTTGTAACAGGTCCTGTTGTGACAAGATCGAATGTTCCGTCCCCAAAATTTTTATACAGCTGGTTAACTCTGTTATACCAGGTGACAACGCACATATCTATATTCCCGTCATTGTCATAATCAGCCCAGCTGCTTCCGTCATAAGGAAGAAAATTAGTAACAATAGGATCGTTTTCAATTTTTACAAATGTCCCGTTGTCGTTTCTGTACAAATAATTATACTCACCGCCTTGTTTACCGTTTGTTATAAAGAGATCAAGATCATTATCATTGTCATAATCTATCCAATTAACTCCGCGGGATGCGCCGCTGTCAATACTTACTATACTCTGTTCCACTTTAATAAAATCCTGTGATCTCAAATGAGATACTCCTGATAAAAGTACCAGAAGAAGTGCTATTATTGTTTTCATAGTTTTAATGTTTTTAATTTATAAAATTACAGAAAATATACGACAGGTATAATCCGTTGATACAAAACAAACAGGGAAATATTCAGGCATAAATTTGATTCCTGATTAGTTAAATTATAAACGAATTTAGAATGTATTTCTTATTTAAAATAAAATTTGTTGTAATTAAGAAGTTGATTTCAATACTTTAGATTCCAAATGAAAACCAACACAGAACTTTTTGACCTCATAAAATCGCTTTCTTCCAGTGAGAAAAGATATTTTAAACTTAATGCATCAGTGCAGAAAGGAGTTACAAAATATCTGAAACTCTTTGACCTGATTGATTCTCAGAAAATTTATAACGAGAAAGCATTGAAATCATTTAAAGGAAATGAAGATCTTAAAAAGAATTTTAATTTTACAAAAAACTATCTTGCCAAACTTATATTTAAAAGTCTTCTAAATTATAAAAATGAGAAATCAACTGATGCAAAACTTTTCAATATGCTTCAGAGGTGCAGGATACTGTTTCAGAAAGCATTATTCAGACAGCATTTTAAAACAGTAAAAGCCGGTAAGGCGATAGCAGAGAAATGCGAACGTTTCGGTTTCTTACTTGAGTTCATTGAAATGGAAAGACAGCTTACCAGAAAGGAAGAATTATTATCAAATGATATTCAGAAATTATTTGAATATGAATTAAAAGTACTTGAAAAGATAAGGGAAATTAATTTTTATAAAAAATCCATCTCTTCACTTTTAAGAATTTACAGAAGCACCGGTATAATCAGATCTGAAGATGATGAGAAAGATCTCAATGAAACATTATCAGTTATCGAAAACAGAAAAGTTAATACCAGTATGTCTGTTACGTCAGCGGAACGAATATTATATGCGCAGAGTATTGCGCACGAATTAAAAGGTGATCTTGAATTATCATATTCAGTTTGTGTAAAGAGATTTAAACTTATTTCATTAAACAGAAATATTTTTGATGAATCGTTATATGATAAGTACAGAGACTCTTTGCTTTCTGTTATTAATTCTGCATCACGCTGCAGTAACTTCAGCGTATCTGAAAAGCACCTGAAGATTTTGAAAGAATCATCAAAAAATTTAGAAATCGATGAAATAGACATTAACATTAACAATCTCAATTTAAATTTGCTGAAGATCCTGAATGGAAAAATTATTTCAGGTAAAAAGGAAGTTCTGATCTTAGCAGAAAAGTATCTCAATATTTATAGAAACAAGCTCACAATAAACACTTATAATCTGATCGTTTACAGACTATCTTCCTCATATTTTTTTGACAAAAATTATCATGAAGCGCTGAGAATATTGAATGTATATTCAACAGTACAATATTCCGGCTTATCGCCTTTTTTAGAGCCTTATCTGAAAATGTTGAATATTCTTATACATTATGAATTGGATAATTATAAACTTTTAAAGTATATGTTACCTTCTGCTAAAAAGTATTTAAAAAGCAGAAAGGCTTTTCACAAAACCGAAATTTCTGTTCTGAATTTTATTTCAAAAATGATCAGTACAAAAAACAGCAACACTGATAAGCTAAAATCCGGACTTCTAAATGATTTTAATAATATAAGAAATGATAAATATGAAAAGAATGCAGAGTATTACTTTAATTACAGCAAATGGATAAAAAACCTTTTATTAAATAAATAATATACAGATGAATAACCGCTGGACACTCAAAAACAAAAATGCTTTGATCACAGGAGCTACGCGCGGTATTGGCAAAGCGATAGTGGAGGAATTTCTTTCACTCGGCGCTGAGGTCTTTCTTGTTTCACGAAATGAAAATGATATAAAGGAGGAGATTAAAAAATACACGGATAAAGGTTACATAGCTGCCGGAATGGAATGTGATGTGACAAAAGAAAGCGACAGAAAAAATCTATTTGATGAAATATTAAAAAAATACAATAGTCTTGATATACTGATAAACAATGCGGGAACAAACACAAGAAAGAGAACACTTGATAATACCATAGATGATTTTGAATATTTAACTTCTCTGAATATGAAATCTGTATTTGAACTTTGCAGAATATTTCAACCGCTGTTAAAAGAATCCGGGAGCGGATCAATTGTTAATATCGTTTCAGTAGCCGGAATAACTTCGGTCGGAACAGGTTCTCCATATGCAATTTCGAAAGCCGGTATTATTCATTTTACTAAATATCTTTCAGTGGAATGGGCAAAGGATAATATTCGTGTAAACGCAGTTGCGCCGTGGTATATTAGGACTTCACTTACAGAGCCTGTTTTAAAAAATGCGGAGTATCTTGAGTCAGTTTTATCCAGGACACCGATGAACAGGGTTGGAGAGCCGGAAGAAGTTGCAGCTGCCGCGGCATTTCTGTCAATGCCGGCTGCATCATATATTACCGGTGAATGTATTTCAGTGGACGGCGGATTTTTGAAATACGGATTCTGATTATTTTTCGTTCATAAGAGCTTCCCGCGCAGTAATTAGTTCTTTCTTCATTTCTTCGCTGACTCCAGGATAATTAATGTTGAGCTTGCTGAGATGTTCATAAATGACAGCTGTTATAAGAAACCTTGTAAACCACTTATTATCAGCAGGAACAATATACCACGGAGCGTGATCTTTTGATGTGTTTGATATTGCTTCTTCATATGCAGATTGATATTCTTTCCAATAAGATCTTTCATTTACGTCATTCATAGAAAATTTCCAGTTCTTTTCGGGAGTGTCAATCCGTTTAAGAAATCTTTTTTTCTGTTCGTCTTTAGATAAATGTAAAAAGAATTTCAGGATGATTGTTCCGTTTTCATAAATATTTTTTTCAAATCTGTTGATCTGTTTATATCTTTTATTCCAGAAATTTTCATCAATATCCGTTACCGAGTTTATGCCGGGAATATGCTCATTAAGGACATACCCGGGATGAACTTTTGTTACGAGTACATTTTCATAGTGGGATCTGTTAAAAATCGTTATGTTACCCCGCTTCGGCAGATCAATATAATGTCTCCATAAATAATCGTGATCGAGTTCGAGAGAGTTAGGAGCTTTATAACTGTGAATGACAACGCCCTGAGGATTAAACCCGGACATAATATGTTTAATGGAACCGTCTTTTCCTGCAGCATCCATTGCCTGAAAAACAATCAGAACTCCGTACCTGTTGTCCGCAAAGAGTACATCCTGAATAATGGAAAGTTTGGCTTTTCCTGATTCAAGAAGTTCAACAGACTCGTCTTTATCAATTTTATTTCCTTTGTATTCCGTATCAAAATGAGACAAGTTAATTTTAGTATCAGACTTTGCAAGGTATTTATTTAAATCAATGTCATGTTCTGTATTCACGATGATTTTTTTTAATTATAGAATTAATTAAAAGAACTTTTGTAATTTATTTAAGGATTTATTTAGAACAAGAAAATTTTCTAATAGAAATTATAATTTTGAAGTTAAGATTAAAATTAATTTTTAGAAATAATTTCAACAATCATTCGCGCAATATAATCTGCGGGACCAACGCCTGCTCTATTATCCTGCATATTACAAAGTACAATTATTGTTACATCCTGTTCCGGTAAATAGCCCATGAAGGAATTGTAGCCTGGTATTCCGCCGTTATGACCTATAGCCCCGTTAAAATCAGCAATGGCAAAACCGTAATTTAATTTCTCACCTTTCCATGCGCCGGTCTCCGGTATAAAAGTTTTTCCCCACTTTAATCTTTCATCCTGAGCTTTATTACTTATAAGTTCACCGGTCGCCAATTTCTTTGCGTACTTATAAACGTCTGCAAGTGTGGATATTACTGCTCCCGCTGCCCATGCCCACGTTGGATCCTGATTTGTAACATCAGTCGGAGTAAGCTGCAGAGAATCCATATATATATATCCCTGAGCTTTCGGGTCGGGAAAATAAGTGTCAGCGGCAAATAAAGAATTGGTCATACCAAGCGGAGTAAAAATTCTGTTTTGTATTTCGGAAGTGAGACTGTTACCCGTAATCTTTTCTATTATCAGACCGAGAAGGACGGTATTAGAATTGGAATAGTGAAAACCTTCACCCGGTGGAAAATACGGAGCATGCGCCTTTGCAATATCAATAAGTTCACCGGGATTAAAAGTTGTATCCAGATTATTCATTAAAGTATTTTCGAAGTTTTCATTTTCGGAATAATTATAAATACCGCTGGTCATTTTGCCAAGCATTTCAACCGTAATATTTCCCCCGTTCGGGAAATCCGGAAAATATTCTGACAGCTTATCTGACAGTTTAATTTTATTCTCATCGACGAGCTGCAGCAAAACAGTACCGGTAAAAGTTTTTGTGATACTGCCGATCCTCATATGGTCATCGGTTCTGATAGGTGTATTAGTGACAATATCTGAAACACCAAATGTTTTAATATAACTGTCAGAATCACCTTTCCAAACCCCTACAATTGCCCCGGGTATTTTCAGATCCATGAAGGTCTGTTCTACTTTACTGTTTAATAGTAATTTCAGAGGATCCGAGTCATAGTTAATATTATTAAATAACCGGTTATTTTCAAATGCGGAAATATATTCAGATAAGGAAATAGAAAGAAAAAGAATAAAAACAAAAAATACTTTGTTCATTTCTGAAGAATTTAGTTTAAGTTTTGGATAAAAATTTCTTTAGTAAAAATAAACTATTAATATCAGAATATAAAGATTTTGTTTAATTCTTTATCAGATTTTAACAGTACATATTTTTAACACCCGACTTTAAATATTTTCAAAAAATAAACCGCATTTATATTGCCGGGCCTTGCTTTAATAAAGAATACAATTTTACTATATGGCTTAAATAAAAACATTATAATTTTAATTAAAAGAAAGTAATTTTGCGCAGACATTACACAAATTTAAATTTAAAAAAATGATAAAGCATATACTGATCTTTTTACTAATCATAGTACCGTATTGTGAATCATATTCACAGTCAACCAAGCAGGATATATATCAAAAAGCGCTCGAGCAGTATTATTCTTCAAATTTTAATGATGCGATAAAATTTTTCAATGATTACCTGGTTATGGATACACAAAACTGGGATGTCATTAATTACATAGGGTTAAGTTATTTAGGATTAAAAAATTATCCAAAAGCAAAAGAAAATTTTTCATCAGTAATAGCATTGAACAAGTATTATACAAAAGGTTATGTTAACCGCGCAAACGTGTATGCTCTGGAAGGAAACTATTCTGCAGCAGAGAGAGATTATAGAGATGCCATAAAATATGAACGAGGAAATCTGGATATTTATTACGGATTAAGTCTTCTTTATATAAATAGCAGAGAATATAATAAAGCACTGGTTGAACTTAACACTGTCACTTCTTTAGATCCCAAAAATTCCAGAGCGTTTATGAATAAAGCTATCGTCAACATGCTTATAGATGACACTGCAAAAATATTTGAAAATGTAAGTGAGTCATTATACTGGGATTCAAATTATATATTTAAAGATCTGGACAAATCGCTGATTTTTACAGTCAGTGAAAGATTTAAATATGCGCTCAGTGTATTTAACGACGCTGTTTCACAGAATCCTAATAGTTATCTGATTAATTTTAACAGAGGAATAATATATTACATGATTGGAAATTTCACGGATGCGATAAAGGATTTTGAGAAAGCTAAAAAGTTATATAAAGGTGATGATGAGAAAATTCATTCTCTTATAGATAAGATAATCAGGATATCAAAATTTAATGGTTAAGAAATATGTAGGTTGTGCAGAATAAAAACAGATTATGGATTATGCTCACAAAAAACCATATAAAATAGTTTGTCGAATATGAGCAAAATTCAATCCGCACAACCTTATTATGCAATATATTACTAATCTTCCCGTCCGCTGCCTCCCTTTCACACCTGCCTCTTTTTTATATACTGATATTTATTATCAGCATGTTTATTTTAAACCAATCTAATTCTTATAAAAATTAATCTCTCAATCGTGAAAACTCCAGGTCAAATTGTCGCGCTAGGAGGAGGTATGTTTTCTATGGAAGCTGATAACGGGCTTCTTGATAAATATATACTTAATCTTGTTCCTAAAGAGAAACCGAAAATATGTTTCTTCGGAACTGCAAGTAACGACGGTACGGAATACAGAGAAATGTTCTACAATTTTTTTAATAAATTAAACTGTGAACCATCTCACTTATCTTTCCTTGATCCGCCTTATGATATTGAAAAATTTATTCTTGATAAAGATATCATTCATGTTGGAGGAGGTAATACTTCTCTCATTATTGAAACCTGGAAAAAAACCGGAGTTGATAAAATTATGAAAAAAGCATACCGATCTGGAGTCATCCTTACCGGAATGAGCGCCGGAGCTATCTGCTGGTTTCAGGACGGGATCACTAATCCGTCCCCGGGTGTTCTTACACGTCTGCCTTGTCTAGGTTTGCTAGAAGGAAGTTTTTGCCCGCATTATGATGATAAAGTCGAACTTAAAAAATCATTTCATAAACTAATTCTTGAAGGCACAATAGGAAACGGAGTCGGAGCGGAAGACGGAGCTGCGGTTCATTATTTAGGTAATAAAATTTTAAGGGTAGTTACTTCAAGACCTGATGTAACAGCTTACTCAGTTAAAAAGGTCAGAAACAAAATTGTTGAAACTCCTTTTGTTCCTTTCTATCTCGGTAAACAATCTGATACAGAACATACAATGAGAAACCTGCCTTCTGAAATTCTGGATACAGTAATTTCTTATGTAAATAAAATTAATCATCATGACATTGACGGACTAGCGGAGTTTATGTCCGATGATCATATCTTTATTGATTCGCTCGGTATGGTTATTAAAGGCAAAAAGGAAATGATCAATGCATGGAAAATATTTCTAAAATGGTTTCCCAATTATGAAATTCAGGTTTCAAATACATTACTAACTGACGATACTGTAGGATTGTTTGGATTTGCAGTCGGTACATTTGATTCGGAAGATCCCGTTCATCATGATAAATTTAAAATTCCGGCCGCATGGCGAGCAAAGGTAAGAGATAATCGCGTTACCGAATGGCAGGCTATCGCTGATAATGAAGCTGTCAGAGACATAATAAAAGGAAATGGCGTTAAGTCTATGTTCAGGGCAAAATTAAAATCCAAATCTCATTAATTATCAACTCTTGATAAAAAAGATTTTACTACTCGGATCAGGTGAACTCGGAAAAGAATTTACTATAGCCGCACAAAGACTTGGACAGTATGTGATTGCTGTTGATTCATATTTTAATGCACCTGCGCAGCAGGTTGCGGATGAACGGGAAATTATTAATATGCTTGACGGAAATGAACTCGACAGAATAGTTGAAAAACATAAGCCCGATATTATTGTTCCGGAAATCGAAGCTATCAGGACTGAAAGACTGTATGATTATGAAAAATCCGGAATTGCTGTAGTACCGAGCGCTAAAGCTGCTAATTTTACCATGAATAGAAAAGAAATTCGTGACCTTGCTGCAAAAGAACTCGGTTTAAGAACTGCAAAATACGAATATGCCGCTTCACTTGATGAACTCCGTAACGCTGCTATAAGAATCGGTTTCCCGTGTGTGATAAAACCTCTGATGTCATCTTCCGGTAAAGGACAATCTTATGTAAAAAACGAAAGTGAATTGCAATCTGCCTGGGACAATGCTTCTTCGAACAGCAGAGGTGATTTCAATGAAGTCATCATAGAAGAATTTATTGACTTTCAGTCGGAAATCACTTTGCTAACGGTTACTCAAAGATCAGGTGTAACTTTATTCTGTCCGCCGATCGGTCACAGACAGGAGCGCGGCGATTATCAGGAAAGCTGGCAACCTGCTTATATTTCTGAAACTCTTTTACAAAAAGCCCGGGATATTGCCGGTAAAGTAACGGAATCTCTTACAGGTTACGGAATCTGGGGAGTGGAATTTTTTATAGGAAAAGATGAAGTATATTTTTCCGAGCTTTCACCAAGACCGCATGATACAGGAATGGTAACTCTTGCCGATACTCAGAATATAAATGAATTCGAACTTCACTTAAGAGCGATTCTCGGTTTACCAATAAATGAGATTACACTACAGAGATCTGGTGCGAGCTCTGTCATTCTTTCTGAAAAAATAATATCCTCATCACCGGGATATAAAGGACTTGATAACGCGCTTAAATTTAAAAACTCTGATATTAGAATATTCGGAAAGCCCTCGGCTAAAATGCACAGGAGAATGGGAGTTGCTCTCACATGGGATGAAACCGATTCGGAAATAAATGTACTGAGAAGAAGAGCTAAGGAAATATCTGATTGTATAAAAGTAACGGACACTAAACCATGACTTCTGAAAAAGAAAAATTTATCGGCGAATTAAGAAAAAGCATTTCTGATAATTCATTTGTAAAACTGCAGTTCGGAAAGTACCGCGGTGATGATAAGGAGTTTCAGAAAATAATTGTGAACAGAATTAATTTAAAAGACGGTGAAAGACTATCTTTTAATTTCAGGTATAATACAAAGGATGTAGTTAAGAATTTTGAAATTGAACAGGGAATTAAGCTGGCGGAAGATGTAACTGGAAATGATTTCTTAAGCGGAACATTATTTACTACAAAAAAAGATTACACTATAGATCACTCTAAAAAAAGAGTGCCTTCATTTCATATAAAGAAACCCTCCTATAATGATCCTGAAGTAAAGGAACATAACAGACAAAAAGTAAGAAAAGTAAATCCGGAAGCTGAATATTTTCACCTGCTCGGAATTACGTCAGAAGACGGAAGTGTAAAAGCGGGAATGTATGATAAATTCAGACAAGTAGATAAATTCATAGAAACTATGGATTCAATTTTTAAATCCTCAGGAATATTTGAAAAGGAAAACATATGTATCACCGATATGGGTTCGGGTAAAAGTTACCTCACCTTTGCAATGTATGATCATTTCAAAAACGTATTAAATAAAAATGTAACTGTGAAGGGAATTGAGCAAAACCGGGAGCTGACAGAATTATCAAACGGGTTCGCGGTGAAATGCGGTTTCACCGGACTGGAATTTATTAACGGAAATATATTTGACACGGAATTAGAAAAAACTGACATTACTACTGCGTTACATGCATGCGACACGGCTACTGATGATGCCATTAAGAAAGCTCTCGGAGCTGAATCGGAAATAATCGTACTCGCTCCATGCTGTCAGAAATATGTAAGAAAAAAAATGACTGTTCCCGAAAAGCTTAAAGGGATATTTGACTACGGGATACATGAGGAACGACTTGCAGTTATGCTTACTGACGGACTGCGCGCAATGACACTAGAAAAATACGGCTATGATACGAGAGTATTTGAATTCGTTTCAACAGATCATACTGCAAGAAACACAATGATCGCTGCAGTTAAGAATCCTTCAAAAAAAATTAAATCGGAAGATGAAACTGATTTTATTAAAAGTGAATTCGGCATAAATGATTTCTATCTTGATAAAATCCTGAAAGAAAGTATTTCAAACAAAACAGTTAATGAAAAAATCAGTAAGGAATTATTATTAAAAGCAAAGAAAAACGGATTTTCTGATAAACAGCTTGCAGTAATTTTAAAGACGACGGAAGAAGAGATAAGAAAATTCAGATTCGCAAATGGAATTATTCCCGTCTACAAAACTGTAGATACTTGTGCAGCGGAGTTTGAATCCGGCACACCTTATCATTACTCAACTTATGAAAAATTTAATGAGAATGTATCTTCCGACAGGGAAAAGATTATAATACTTGGAGGCGGACCTAACAGGATCGGGCAGGGAATAGAATTTGATTACTGCTGTGTCAGATGCGTGAAAGCCCTGAGAGAGGAAGGGTTTGAGACCATTATGATAAACTGTAATCCGGAAACTGTATCAACGGATTATGATATTACTGATAAGCTTTTTTTCGAACCGCTGACAACGGAAGATGTGCTGAACATAGTTCATTATGAAAAAAATTTAAAAGGAATTATTGTAAGCTTCGGTGGCCAGACTCCTTTAAAAATTTCCAAAGAGCTTGAGAAAAACGGACTAAAGATACTGGGCACTTCATCGGAAAATATTGACATTGCAGAAGACCGGAAAAAATTCGGGAACCTTCTGGATAAACTTGACATTCCAAAACCCGAATACGGTACCGGAACAAATCCTGAAACAGCAAAGAAGACTGCCAATAAAATCGGTTACCCGGTTTTAATGCGTCCCTCATATGTACTTGGCGGCAGAGCGATGCAGATAGTTTACAGCGATGAACAGGTAAATAATTTTTTCAGAGATGAAAAGGAAGTTTCAAAAGATCATCCGGTATTAATTGATAAATTTCTCGAGGAAGCCAGAGAAATTGATGTCGATGCAATCTGCGACGGAGAAGATGTATACATTGCCGGTATAATGCAGCATATAGAAGAGGCGGGAATTCATTCAGGCGACAGCACTTCCATTCTTCCTCCGATCTCGATTAACAAAAAAAATCTTGATGAGATCAAAAAGTACACAAAAAAAATTGCGCTGGCATTGAATGTAATTGGATTGTTAAATATTCAGTTTGCAGTGAAAGATAATATTGTCTATGTACTGGAAGCAAATCCAAGAGCGTCGCGGACGGTGCCGTTTGTAAGCAAGACCACGGGAATTCCTGTCGTCATGATCGCCGCAAAAATTATAGCGGGAAGAAAACTGAAAGAATTCAGATTAAAAAGTTTTGAAGAAATTGGATACATAGGTGTAAAGGAATCAATTTTCCCGTTTCAGAAATTTCCTAAAGTGAAAATGTTTCTCGGGCCGGAAATGAGATCGACCGGAGAAGTGATGGGAATAGGAATGACATTCGGAGAAGCGCTTGCAAAGGCTCAGGAATCAACAGGTTCACCGGTTCCGGTAAAAGGAAATATTTTTATCAGCGTAAATGAAAACGATAAAAAACCAAAGACCATCGAAATAATTAACGAATACATTCGTCTGGGCTTCGGAGTAATAGCAACTTCCGGAACATCAGCATTTCTCAATAAGAACGGAATAAAATCCGAATCAGTATTCAAGGTGAATGAAGGAAGACCAAATATAGTGGATAGAATAAAGAACGGGGAGATCCAGATCGTGATTAATACGCCTCTGGGAGCTGAGTCGAGGTTTGATGAGTACTCTATAGGATGGACTGCAGTGCAGCATAAAATTCCATTCATTACGACATTATCTGCAGCTCAGTCATTTGCTGAAGGAATTTCGCGGATTAAAAAAGGAAAGACAGGCGTCAGGAGTCTGCAAAGCTATTATAAATTATAAATTTTTTGCAGTAGTTATAAAGAGTTGAAAAACATATTTTTAAAAAGTAAATTAAATTATGGATTTAGAAAAAGTTAAGAATAGCTATAAATGGGATCCCAGCGCAGGGGACTATTCAAAAAGTTATGTTTCCTATGAAAGAAAGATCTCCAGTAAAAAGAAATCAAGAAAATTTATTCTGACTCTTGTATATATTCTGTTATTGTTAGTGAGCGTTGTAATAATATTTGTAAAATTTTCATGACAGAATATAATGAGTTAGTAAGAAAATGAGTTTTATAAAGCGGAGATTTATCCGCTTTTTTTTTATGCCGAATTTAGAATCAGAAAGAAAATGAACTGCGCGATAATATAGTGTATAAAGAATTTAAAACTTATATTAATTTTAAATAAACTGAACATCAGAGAAATAAGGAATGTAATTAAATACCAGGCAAGATAGTTCTGCAGAGGAATTTCCCCTGATAACCAGCTCCAGTAATTTAATCTTACCGCAGCCGGCTCAAGTACATAATCAAATATCACCGCTGTTATTCCTGCAATCACGGCAATACTGATTTTGTTTCCGGAAATTTTCGACCCAATCCCTATTCCGCCCAAAATAACAAATATCCAGTTAAAGCCGATTATCAAAGGAACACCGGCTATAGTGAATCCCAGAACATCTCCGTATATGTATTCTCCGAATATAAGTCCTGTCCTGATACCGGCAATCTCTAAAAGCAATGTTATGAGATATGAAATTAGAAACCATATCAAGAATTTTTTATTATTGAATACCTTTGAAAATATAAGGATTAGAAATCCCGTTATAATCAATACATAAGGAGTCAGAGTTATCATAGAAGCTCTTGCCGCATCTGATAAATGACCTGCAATGCCGACTATATAAATTATATAAATAATTGCGGCTTTTGATCTATCACTCACAGTTTTCTGTCCTTCCATACAGATTTCCCTGTCTTTGTCTGATATACCGATCTCACGCTAATGTACAAAAGCATTATCATTTGAATGGGATGCAGAATTATGTTAATTAAAACATTCTGCGAGCTGGTATGTGAAACAGCAATCCTCTCTAATATTATCAGCAATGAAACAAAAATAAAATATTCATAATAAAACATTAGAATAAAAGGAACGAGATTTGATAACACAAGAAACAGGACATTTAAAATAAAAAATAATGCCGGCATTGCGGATGCAGGATAAATGTTCTTCGAGAACCCGGTTACTGCTTCGTTGAAATTATTATACATTCTACAGGATACCAGATCATTGCTCATCAATAAGAGAATTTTATAACCGTTTTTTTTCAGGTATCTCGCTGTTTCAATGTCTTCGACTATTTCATTCTTTACAGCAGAATGTCCTCCGGTTTTAACATAAGTATCTTTTTTCCATAAAATAAACTGACCATTTGCCCCGGCAAAATTTTTATACTTAGGAGACGAGACTAACCTTACAAGCAGGAAAGAAAGCAAAAGCCAGTTCATAAACGGAACTACAGCGTTCTCGCCGAAAGTTTTTATAAGCTGTTTCGGAAACACAGAAAGCAGATCGGCATTTTTATTTTTGATCTCTGAAACTGCTGAGGCAACGGCATTTCTTTCCAGAATTACATCTGAATCTATAAACAGCAGATATTTTCCTGAAGATTGCTGTGATAATTTCCAGCAAGCGTGGTTTTTTCCAAGCCATCCTTCAGGCAGCTGAACGCCGTTCAATATTTTTAATCTGTTATCTTCACTGGAGATTTTTGTAATAATCTCAAGCGTGCTGTCAGAAGATGAATCGTCATATACAATTATTTCAATGTTTGAATATGATTGAATCATTACACTTCTTAAACACTTTTCAATATTACATTCTTCATTTCGCGCCGGGATAAGTAAAGAGACCAGATCATTTTCTACTTTTGAATTTTCCGAACTCAGAAACGGCGCCGTGAAAAGATTTATCAGAGAAACGATGAATGAATAAACCGGAACGACAGATAATATTATGAATATGATAATTTCCAGAAATGTCAGTCTTATTTACTTAATAACTTACTCTTTATTAAAATTGAATAGATCATTAGCCATGCGCTTATCATTGAGAATGAATAGAAAAAATCTTCAGCCGGTATGGTTATAAACTTTATACCTGTTATAGCTTCCGGATTATATATCAGCACAGGAAGTGATGTCAGAAAATAGTTTACAATTATAAAAGGAATGAACGAAACAAGAAGTGTAATCAGTAATACATTTGTAATTCCAAACGTTCTTCCGGATAACAGCGCAACCAGTAAAACAATAAGCATTGCTGTCATTACATTTGAAGTATAGTTTAAATTTATAAAGAAATAGGAAGCACCTGCAAAGATGATCATACCTGTCAATAGCAGCATTCTATTTATATCATAAGTCTTCTCTTTTATATATAGCCTGAGACTTTCATAAATAAATAATATACTGTAAGGTACTGTTATAAAAAAAAGTATTTCCTCATAAGGCAGTCCGCCGATTTTTAAGCCGGATACAAATTCCGGATTAAAGCTCCAGTCACCTTTTTCCGTCGCACTGATATCCCATGCAATAAAAAAAATCCCGACTGATATTATTGATATTATTACAGCCGGAAGTTTTTTAATAAAGCAGATCTTTTTTTCGAAACTCATAATCAGCGGAATGATGATTATGAAAATATTTATTAACAAGTAAACGCTCATTCAGACAAACAGTGATAATTTTAATCTGACGGTATTTTTCAGAAGCAAAAATACTTTAGTATAATTTGATACACTGATCCTGTTCAGGAACAAATCCTCTACTTCCAGTTTTTTTATTTTTTCAAAAAGCTTGTAATAATATTGATATGCAGAGTATACAGCAATACATGATTTATCAGGAAGTCTTTTTATGCCGCTTAACGCAATTGAAAATTCTTTCTCAATCTCCTCCTCAAGAAGCTGTTTGTTTTTTTGATTTATAAAAGTACTGTTTTCAGCGCCCGGAAGATAGATCCTTTTTCTTTCGGACAGATCATTTTTAATATCTCTGAGAAAGTTAACTTTCTGAAATGCCGAACCCAGCGCCCGCGCAGGTTCCTTCAGTTCTTCAAACAGTCTGTCATTACCGTGACAGAATATCTTCAGACACATAAGTCCGACGACTTCCGCAGAACCATAAACATATTTATCATAATTTTCCCTGTCATAATAGTTACTGTAAATATCCATTTTCATACTTTCAAAAAAACTTTCAATGTAATCATGAGGAATTGAGTATTCATTTACTGTCAGTTGAAATGAATGCAGCACGGGGTTTATAGAAATCTTTTTTTCAATTGATTCAAAAGTATCTTTTCTCAGAGTATGCAGAAGAGAGATCTTATCCTTGTCATGAAATGTATCTACAATTTCATCCGCAATACGGACTAAACCGTAAACCGCAGCAATTGAATTCTGCATTTCCTTTCCAAACGATCTGATGGCCAGACTGAAGGAAGTGCTGTAACTTCTTGTTATGACATCGCTGATTTTATATGATGTTTCATCATAAAGTTTAATGCTCATGTATTATCCTTTCTGTTGCTAATTTTGAACTTATCAAAACCATCGGCAGTCCTGTACCCGGAACTGTCGATGCTCCGACATAATATAAATTTGAAAATTCTTCATCCTTATTGGAAGGTCTGAAGCCTCCTATCTGATTCATTCCGTGTGATAATCCGAGTCCGGAACCTTTATATAAATTATATTCCGACTCCCATTCAAGAGGGGACATAATTTTTTTCACAAGTAAATTGTCCTTCAGATTAAAACTTATTCTGTCAGAAAGATCCTGAATTATCCTGTCTGCAAATTCTTCCCTGTCATTCCAGTGATCTTTGAATCTGAGATCAGGCACCGGACAGAGAATAAATAAATTTTCACATCCTTCCGGCGCACATTCGGTATCATGATATGACGGCATATTTACATAGTAGTATGGATTTGAAGGACTTTCGGACGTTATAAAAATCTTATCCGCATATTTTATAAAATCATTTCCCAAAAAATAATTATGATGATACATCGACTTGATCTTTCCTTTTACGCCGAGATAAATTGTAAATGGTGCGAGAGACCAGTCCATATTATCTAACCGTGTGTCCGAATATTTTTTCCTGTTAAGTATCATACCTCTGAATGATGCAGCATCAGCGTTTACTACATAAAGGTCAGCAATCCAGTGATTACCTTTTTTATCTAAAAAGTATTTAAGACTTCCTTCACTGTCATAATAATCCGATACCTCTGTGTTGTAAATTATCTCAACGCCTCTGTCTTTAAGTATTTTCAAAATCTCTTCAACTATCATGTACATTCCGCCTTCGACTCTCCAGTATCCGTTGTGAATGAATTCAGTGTAATTCAGAAGCGAATATATCGACGGTGTTTTAAAAGGAGTAGATCCCAGAAAAAACGCAACCAGAGAAAATATTACTTTTACAACCTGTGAGTCAAATGTCTCTGACAAAAGCGTCCATAATTTTTTTCTCAGATATGGAAGATGCTTAAGCGGAACACGCGATATTTTTATAAAATAATCCGCGAGTCCGTTAAAATTACTCTTTACAACTTTGTCTTCCGTATCGTGAAAAAATTCAGACGCGCGTTTCAGATATTTTTCCGCTTTTATTTTGAAATCGGGTTCTATTTCAGCGAATTCCCCTGCAAGCTTGTCAAGATCTTTCCAAATTCTGTAAGGTTCCTGCCTGCCTTCAAAATAAACTTCATACAAAGGATCCAGAGCTTTAAGCTTTATTGGGTTTTCAACACCGCACTCTTTGAATAGATTATCAAATTCATAAGTCATACTCATAAAAGACGGTCCCGAATCAAATGTAAAACCTTTTTCCTTTATCTGGTTCAGACGGCCGCCGGCTGTGCTGTTTTTTTCAAGAATTTTTACTTTATAACCTTTTGAGGAAAGTCTTAATGCCGCTGATAATCCGCCAAGTCCGCTTCCTACTATTATTACTTCTTTCATTTCTGTCTTAATTCTTTTAAATGTTTTGTAAATGTAACCATATCTTTGATTTTTTGAACTCCATTATTACTGCTAACTGCTGCTTCTCCGCCTGTGAATATTTTCATATTGAGCTTATCCGCAGTCTTCATTATTTCCAATGAATCTTTAGTGGTGTTTCCGTTTAAACCATGTGATTTGAATGACAGACATAGCAAATCCGGCTTTTCGTTTTTTAATAAACTAATGATTGAATCTGACGGCAGATTGGAACCCGGATAAATTACTTTCCAGCCGAGATGTTTCAGAGTGATCCTTACACACAGAAGTCCTATATCATGAAGCTGATTCTCAAGACCTGCGCATAATGCAGTCTTCCGGAATTTTGATTTTGAATAATACTTATCTGTAATGTCATTTTCAAATCTGTGTATAACGGAGAGTAAAGCTCCGGACGCGATATGCTCGTCTTCAATTTCCAGCAGTCCTTTTGACCAGAGATCACCTATGTTTTCCATAGACTTTTTTACCACGTCGTCAAAAATTTGCGCTACCGGCACTTTATCAAGATATAAAAGATAGATCAGATCATAGGAAGCGTCTGTATCTCCCTTGAGAAGATACTTCCCGAATTTTTTATTGAGAGATCCGTAATCCCTGTTCTTTATTTCGTTGATTGTTTTTAAGGACATCGAATTAGCGCTCATATCGGGCGTCAGATAGTGATTTTCTTCTGATACTTTTTTCAGATCCTCAAACTTAAATTTCCTGTGACCGCCCGGAGTTTTAAAACTTTTCAGCTTACCGTTGTCAGCCCACCTCTTAACCGTAGATTCGTTTACATTCAGAAACTCAGCAGCTCTTTTCGATGATAAGATCATTTTAGGATGTAAATTTTATAAAAAATAAAAATGCACGTTTTGCACGTTTTTATAAACTAACTTTAATTATATAAAATTTCAAGTTAAAGAAAAATTTAAATTGGATCAGTCTTTGATAATACTTATGGATTAGATCGGAAAGTAAAATCAGATAAGATTTGATAAAGAATCAGGTAAGATATAGAATAGAGTTGGGAAAGAGTTGAATTAATTTTAAAATAAACCGGGAAGGATCGGGAGAAAATATTCAGAATATTTACAGATGGAATGAATAATCTTAATATTTCAGAATTGCAGACTGATTCCGCCTACCGGAAAGAAAGCCCATTGATATATAGTTGAAAGCCGTTTGTCATCTTCATTCCAGTAATAAGAATAAATGTTTTCTCTATCGAAAACATTCTGAAGTTCGATGTAAGCAACCAGACTCGAACTTTTAAAATCGAATTTTTTATCAACTCTCACATCTACCCGCATATAATACGGATAACGAGCGCTGTTAAAATCGTCAGTTGCATATACTGCTCTGTTTACCTGCTTTGATGCAACCGGATCTATCGGAGTGTAAGGTCTTCCCCCGGAGTATTTGTATTTTATTCCGGCAAGCCATCCGTTTTTGAACTGATAACCGGCAATTAAAGTAAACTGATTTCCCGGATCAAACGCGCCGGGCTTCTCGCCTCCTGCAAGCGCTGTAAACCCGGAATTTATATATGAATAACTTATTAAGCCGTACAATCCTGTGCCGGATAATTTTTTCTGTATTGAAATATCAAACCCGTTCACAGAACCAAATCCCGCGCTGACAGCTTCGCCTACAATATTCGGTCCGAAGTCAGTTCCTCCATCGATGAGTATATAAGTTTTAATATCTTTCCAGACAGGATAGTCCTTATACTTTTTATAATAAACTTCAAAGTTGGCTTTCACATCAGCAGCGAAATAATGTTCGATGCCGGTAATGAAATGCTCGCACCGGATGTCATTAAGCTTGTAATTTTCAGGACTCGCGCTTAGCCAGATATATTCCGGCGACTGATAAAAAATTCCCCATGCTGCATTGAGCGAAGTTACCGGAGTAATTTTATAAGACGCTCCTAATCTGGGAGAGAAGTATGATTTCAGTCTGATGTAATCAAAATAATCAACGCGCACTCCGGTGTTCATTATAAGCTTATCATTAAATAATTTGTATGTGAGATTCGCATGTCCGAAAAGTTTGTATGAATTAATTTTACTGTCGGCATTAATTGTATCATATGGAAATCCCGCCGCGCTTGTATCACCCCGGAGAAAAAGCTGATTGTTAATGTCGGCAAGTTTACTGCCTATGCCTGTATTTAGTGTAAGAGTGTTTGAAAGCTTATAGTTTAAAGTTGATTTCAATGTTACTTCATTGTTATATGAAGTATTCTGAAAAATTACATCAGCGGTCTGTCCGTCCACCTGCTTAATGTAATTGTCCGTATATGAATCCGATAAAACAGTTTCAATAAATCCATTGCGCAGAAGTTTTTTATAATTAATACCGAGCGCATAGGTCTTCTGATCATCTTCCGAATTTCCGTAAGGATTATTCTCAGCCGACTCGCCTGAGAAATCAATTTTGTCAATTCCCGAAAGTCCGATCAAAGTAAGCTTATCATTAGGACTAATGTCATAGACAGCTTTAAGATTAAAGTCCCAGTAATTCGGTACGGAAGTAAGTCTTATTGCGTCGCGGACCAGTTCGAGATAACTTCTTCTTACGGAAAAAAGGAAAGATCCTTTATCAGAGATCGGTCCTTCGAATATTCCTCCGAATCCCGCGATGGAAAGATTAATGTCACCGTAAAATGCTTTTCTGCTGCCTTCCCGGAAACTAATATCTATCACGCCGGAAAGCTTGTCCCCATATATCGAGGGAAAACCGCCGGTAAGCATATTAGTCTCGAAGATAAATTTTGAATTAATGAAACCAATAGCTCCGCTTGAGGAACCATCGGTACCGAAGTGATTTATATTGGGGATCTCAATACCGTCTATAATAATTAAATTTTCCGCAGGCGATCCGCCTCTTATTATTATATCATTTCTCTGATCATTACCTATCGCAATACCGGGCGCAGTCTGCAGCATCCTTGAGATATCTTCCGTAGCTCCGGGAGCGCGGCGGATCTCTTCGTAATCAAGATTGATTGAACTGAGATTTACGTCAGAGCTTTGAATAAAGAAATTTCCTTCCACGTCAATGACAGAAGTCTTGTATCCTTTCGGTTTGATCTTTACAATAATTTCCAGCGGTTTGCTCGCATAAAGAAGAAGATCGGATCTTACCATCGGTTCATATCCGGCTGAAGTGATCTTAATTTGGTAGGTGTCAAAATTTAAATTGGTAAAACTAAAGTTACCGTTAACATCTGTTTCGGTTTTAACTGTCGATCCGAGAATTTCAACTGCAGCTCCTTCCACCGGCGCTTCGGTCTCATTGTCAATTATTTTTCCCTTTAATACACCTTTGTCATTATTGTTTAAAGGATCCTGCTGCGTAAATACCTCTCCGGACACGAACAGTAATAATATAAAAAACCGAAAGTCTGATGAACATCTGTAGCTGCATGAATAAATTTTAATCAGGCAAAATATATTTATCAGGTGTTTAATAAAAGTTAATAATGCAAACAGTTTACATATTAATGATACAAACATTTTTTTAAATGTCATGCCTTACATTTCATATGTCTGACAGTTTATTCTAAAATTATGATTGAAGATAAACGGTAAAAATGATTCATCACAACTGTCCTGATAACTTACTAAAAATTCTTTTCTTTCTAATAATAATCTGATTATTTATTTTAAGTTAAAAATCATTATGAAATACTCACTACGCCTTTTTACAAATATAGCAATTATATCAGCTATAACTGTATTTACAATTACTGCACACAATGCATATTCACAGACAAGAGGACTTGAGTTCGGAGATATTGTATGGCAAATATTAATTCCTGACAATCCGGGAACAACTCTGAATGATAAGCAGATCAGAAGTATGAAGCAGATCCAGGATGTTAACGGCGATAATGTAAATGACGTCGCAGTCGCTACCGGAAATTACTGGACTATTTGCTTCAGCGGAATTAACGGCGCGATAATTTGGCAGTATAGTACGCACTTCGGTTCGATAAATACAGGTTCGGTGGAATGGGAAGAAGCAATGGCAATTGCGGATGTTAACAACGACGGAACACATGATGTTGTGATCGGCTGCGGCGGAGGGAATGAAATGATATACGCGCTTAACGGGATCAACGGAATTGTCTTATGGTCATACGGAAATTCCACAACCACCAGCGACGGAGATATAGAATCTATAAAGTTAAAGTATGATTACAACGGCGATGGATTTAATGATGCGCTTGTCTCTGCAAGCGGCGTTACCAATGGAGGAAGACACGCCCTGATCTGTCTGAATGCATTAAACGGTGAAGTGATTTTTTACAGAACACAGCCGCAGCCGTTTACGGATGATGTCGTTGCTACCGAATCAGGCGGAGCGATCGGAGTTAACAATAACGGCGCGCCGTACAGCGTAACCGGTTTTGATACGCTCGGAAATTCCGTATGGAGTTATAACAGTACCGGAAATACATGGAGCCTTATCGAGGTTCCGGATATAGGCGGTGACAGCGCTAAAGACATTATAGGACTGGGCGGATTCACTGGATCGGTATTTGCTATTTCAGGAAAAACCGGAGCGCAGATCTGGACTCAGAATCTCGGATCAAGTAATAACGGAAAAATTACTTTATTAAATGATGCTGACGGAAACGGTTTTGCTGATATTACACTTTCAGCGCCTCAGTCTGCAAGCAGAGTTGATACAAAAACAGGAAATATTATCTGGACAAATTTTTTAAGCTCATCTTATCTCAGAGGCATTGATAACATTGGTGATATTACAGGTGACAGCATTGATGATATTGTAATTGCCACACAGCTTCAGCCGAGACTACTCGTACTTGACGGGATGAACGGAAATGTACTTTTCAATCACATTTTCGGTTCGACTCTCACACAGCGCGGAGACCGCGCCGCAGCGCTTAATGATATTGACTCAAACGGAATTAATGAATTTCTGGGAGGGAACAGGGAAGGCAGAGTGATCTGCTTTTACGGAGGTAATGGAACTATGACTTCTTTACATACTAACAATAATATATTTCCTGCCGGATATAAACTATATCAAAACTATCCGAACCCGTTCAATCCGGGAACAGGAATTAAATTCGATATTGCAAAAAGCGGTATTGTGAATCTTACTGTTTACGATATTCTTGGAAAAGAAATTTCAATACTTGTTAATGAGAATCTAAACGCCGGATCATATCAGGTTAGCTTTGACGGCAGCTCGCTTTCAAGCGGGATATATTTCTATCAGCTTAAGAGCGGCGGCTATTCTGAAACAGTGAAGATGAATTTAATAAAATAGATACAATTTCAGATTTTAATTTTGCTTCTCATCCGTTCGTAACTACCGGTTATCTGGACAATTTATTTTATTGATTTGCTGAATAAATCTATTTGATTTTTCAAATCAGATAAATTAAGTTATATGAAATTAATTTCATTAATTTAACCCTCTATTATGAAAGATGTATTCTCTTCTTTCCGTACACCTCTTATTTATTTAACACTTTTAATTACGGTAGTAATTTCTCCAAAGGAAAGTATTTCCCAGGTCTGCACAAATACTTCAGTCGGGCTGACTCCGATTAATGATCTCGGCGCGGGATATTTCAGAAGTTATCAGGGCGGACTTTATCCTAACGGAAATAATGTCAGACCTGACGTTCATGATGATGACGGCCTTGATATCGGAATGAATATTGTTCCGCTTGATACAGGCGGTAATTATGATCCTGTAAACGGGAAGGTGGTTTTACTTTCTGTCGGAATGTCAAACTGCGCTCAGGAATTTCAGCAGTTCATGCAGAATGTAAACGGAGCGCCGTATCTTAATCCAAAACTTGTAATAATAAACGGGGCGCAGGGCGGACAAACAATTGATATAATAAACAATCCCGGCGCATCCTTCTGGACTGTAATTTTCCAGCGACTTGCACAGGCCGGACTTTCTGTGAAACAGGTCCAGGCAGTTTGGTTTAAAGAAGCGCAGGCAAATCCTTCTGATACGGCATTCCCGAATTATCCCGACAGTCTGAAGGAGAAATTCAAAATATGCATGGGTATAATGAAAACTAAATATATAAATCTGAAGCAGTGTTATCTGGCAAGCAGGATCTATGCGGGATACGCAACCGGCACTTTGAATCCTGAACCCTTTGCCTATTACTCCGGCTGGTCGGTGAAATGGCTGATAGAAGATCAGATAAACGGAGATTCAAGTTTAATTTATAACGGAACAAATAAAAATTCCCGTGGCTTTCATGGGGACCTTATACATGGGCTGACGGAATTATTCCAGAATTGACGGACTGACCTGGAACTGTCCGGCGGACTTTGCAGCTGACGGAACGCATCCCTCCGCAGCCGGAAGACAAAAAGTCGCTCTTCGAATAGATGATTTTTTAAAAGGGATGAAACTTCAAACCCTGGTATCTCCGGTCAGTAACGATTAATGTTACAGCGGCGATGGAAGGATTTTTAAATTCGGGAACAGGTGAACTGAATATGCGTGATACAGTCAGAATATATTTAAGAAATAATGCTTCACCTTATAATGCGCTTGATTCATCTACGGGGGTAATCGATTCAGTAAGCATGAAAGGCATTTACAAATTTTATAACATTACAAACGGAACATATTATCTTCAGGTCAGACACCGCAACAGTATTGAGACATGGAGCAGCGCCGGAGGAGAGAGTATGACGACAGGTTCTTTCTATAATTATGATTTCACTTCCTCAGACAGTCAGGCGTATGGAAATAACATGGTTCTTAAAGACGGTGAATATTGTTTATACAGCGGAGATGTTAATCAGGACGGCTTAATTGATATAACGGATAACTTTTTGATAGATAATGATGCGATCGCTTTTATGACAGGTTATCTGCCGACTGATGTGAACGGAGACAGCGTGACAGATCTGAGTGACGCAGTGACAGCAGATAATAATGCGCTGAACTTTGTAGGAAAGGTTACACCTTAATTTTGCGGTTTGCTGATTTAGGTTTCTCAAGTTCATCGATCTTTTCAGTGAGCCATAATTTATTTGAAACTTTTTTTCGCTGAGCTCTTTTTCAGATTTATCAAATAATATTCATCGTATTTCTTATTTTTAATATTACCTTTTACTTCGGCGAACTTTTTAACAAAGTACAGAAAGTTACCGAATATATTTTTCGCGCCGGCAGAGGTTTTATTGTCGTTAGTAATAAAATGCTTTGTCGAATCGATAAGAGAATGAAGTTCGTCAAAATATCCCGATTCGTAATACAGCATAAGCTGAAATCTTCTGATAGTAATTTTATCGATCACATCCCCGCTTTTACTTTAGATAAATATTCCAGAGCAGCATCAAACTTTTTCTTTTAAGATTCAGAGAAACCATAGCAAACTGAAAACACTGTTTTCGATGTGAACTGTTAAGTTTGCTTCTGAATTTTTCCGCAAAATTTTCAGCCCAGCTGTATCTGCGCAGATTAGCCGCCATGCTGACAATATTCGCATACATGTATGGATTTATGAAATTGTCTTTACCGTTGTTATATATACCGGTTTCTATCATCTGTTTATATATTTTGAACTGCTCATTAATGAATTTTGTATTTCCTTTCATCACCTGATAATTACAGAAATTTACAAGAGCGGTCAGCACATTATATTTGATTTCCCTGCTCAGTCTGCCGGAGTTTTTAGCATAAGAAGATTTAAGTCTGCGGAAGAAACTTTCATCATCCGGAAAAGAGAGTGTGTCAATTACTGAAGAAAAAATTGAAACAAAAATATTATCCCGGGCCGGACTGTTTTTAAAAAATCCGAAACGGAATTCAGATACCTCCTGTCATAAGGACTGTTATACAAAACGCTGTCATGCAGCGAATTATAATTACTGTTAAAAAAATTTAAAAAGAAAAATATCAGTCAACTTTCATTCGGTCTGCTGATCGAATTTATCTTGCCGCGGATATTATTCTCACTCAGAAAAAGGTGATTGAGTTCACGGCACTCTATCAAACATCTGTAATAAAAATAATCCAGATCAATTTTGGATCTTTCAAGCTTTGACTTAAAATGACCCGCATATTTACTGAAAAGCGAGATCAGATTTTTATCAAGCAGGGCGTCGAGGAGATTAAAACCGCTTTCAAGTTCATTTGAACTGAATTTCTCAAACGAAAGAAATTTTTCAGATAGTTTCTGAAGTTCGAAGATAAGATTCTTCATTACACCGTATTGATATTCCCTGCCCGGAAAAACCCTCTTCCATAATATCTCTCTTTCGAGTTTAGTGTTTTGAAATTCCGGATAAAATGCTTTTAAGGAATTAAAAAGTTTTACTACATTTGAATTTCTGTTATGATAGGGAGAAATTAAAAATGTTCCGAATTTTTTGATCTGCTGCTTATCGAAGGTTCTTAATATTTCAAGTAAATTACTGTTAAGCATTTTATACTTTATTACAGATTATTTCATTAGTAAATAATTTCCAAAAACATCAGCCGCGAAAAATTATTTTCTGCAAATATTTTCTTTTCGTAAATGTATTTTATTTATGAAATTATCATTAATATTTCTTAATTACAATTTGATTTCCGAGGTGAAAACTCTCTTAAAGTTTCTTTGCTTTGCAAATGTATTTACTGCAATTTAGTATCCGGTCAGAAGAAAGACCGGTGCAAGATTTTTTATGCTAAGCAATCAAATCCAAAGAAGAAAAAATATTATAAAAATATTTTATATAAAATTAAATACATACGGAGGAATCATGTTCTTAAAATTATCAAGCTTAATATTCATACTGCTCTTAAGCACAACTGCTTATCCTCAGAATAAAAAGTTCAGCCGGAGGAAACTCCGGTGGAAGTTATAGCGGACTTTGACAGAAACAGCAATCAGTCTGTTTACAGGGATCCGCAGCTTATAAATGAAATATCAGTACTTGAAAGCAATCTTCTGATGTCAAAGAAGTCAGGAAATACTTTTGATGTATTGAATACTCAAAAAAACTTTGACGCTCTAACCGGATCAGTAACAAAACCGGGAGATGAATTTCCTCTGACATTAATAAAGCCGGAAGAAAGTCAGTCTGATAATATTAATATTGGATTGGTCACGTCAACAACGGGTACAAAGGGAGTTGCAACATGCACTGAACAGGTCGGCGTTACTGCAGGAAGGATTTGGACCTGCTGCTGTCTTCCGGACCGCAGAGCGGAGCCACCCCGGATCAGCTCAGGTTGAGCTATTCCGATGACGGAGGAAAGACATGGATAGAAAAGCAACAGTTGCATTTTCAGCCGGCAACAGAATGTGGCAGGATCAGATTGACATTGAGCTGATAGAAAACAGCAGCGGAGATAAATTTATCTGGACAGCATTCGGATATGCGACAAATAATTATACAGGACAATACAGGATCGGAGTCACAATTGTAAGAATTACAGGAATTCTTGATTACGCCGGATATACTCTTAACTGGCCCGGAACCGTAAATTCAAATTATTACTGGAAACCCCGCATTGTCTCGGACAATGAAGCTTATCCTTCTAATCCCTGGGTATACATAACCGCATGCATGGACAGCGCGGTCGCAGGCGGATATTATTCAGGTGAGAAAGTTGCAATTTGTTATTCACCATACACTGTCTCTCCTGTCTTTACATATAAGGCAACCGGATTTTTAGGATTACTCTTCAGATATCCTGTCGATTACTATGTAGACATTGCATATTTCAGAAACGGCGGAATGGATTCCATACTTGTAGTCGAGTCAAGTCTTGAAGACTCATCAAGAATTATTTTAGCGAAAACATCCATCGGTTCATTTATCTCTTCATCTTTTGCAACCTATGCAGGAAACATAAGCTCAATACCTGATAAGAGAGCGTATCAGGCATACATTGCATCGGCGGGAGGATATAATAATTTAATGATCGTGAACCTGAGAAAATATTCGGCGACTGACTGAGATATAGAATATTACCTTTCCACGAACGGAAGCGCCGGCTGGGCAAACGGCTACGTTGATTACCGTACAAACAATTCCACAAGAGCTGATATCATCGGCTTCAGAAGCGCTCCGGGATTTTATTCATGCGCATATTCGGAACTCACAAATTCGATAATACCTGTTACTTATTGTTCGGCGGAAAATAATGTCTGGGGGGAATTGTTACACAGATGAATCACATCAACACCAATCCTAACACAGCTCAGCCGAGACCGGGAATTAAATACGACCTCAGGGAGAAAGCTGTTTTGCCGTTTGGACGGAATACAGCGGCGGCACAAATGTCTGGGCTTCACTGGGTTGTTCGGGAACACCGAGAACATATAAGTATCTCTCATTCAACGGATTTCTCGAAGGGTCTTATAATCCAAATACAAATATGATGTTCGGTGATACAATAAGACTGTACTTAAGAGACAGCGCATCACCTTATGACGTAATTGATTCGTCAAAAGCAAGAGTCGGTAACGGCGGTAACGGATTTTTTGAATTATATAATACGGACAACTTTGTAAATTATTATATACAGGTGAAGCACAGAAATTCAGTCGAGACATGGAGCGGAAGTACAATACAGTTTGCGGCACAGTATGACTCATACGTTTTCACCCGATGTAACACAGGCATACGGAAGCAATATGGCGCAGGTGGATGATATGCCTGTCAGATTTGCATTTTACGGAGGCGATGTAAATCAGGACGGGACTATTGATCTTTCTGACGGAAGTCTGATAGATAATGACGCATTCAACTTTGCATCCGGATATCTGCCGACGGATGTGAACGGCGACGGGATTGTTGACGTTGCTGATGCGGTGTTCGCGGATAATAATTCGTTTAACTTTGTAGGGAAAATAACACCTTAATAGTTAGTAGTTAATAGTTAGTAGTTAATAGTTAGTAGTTTATAATTTATAATTAAATGGTGGATGGGCAGGATTTTTTTAAAACTTCGGGAGTGTCATGTATATCTTACGATATTACTCACACTCCCTTTTTGCATTTCTCATTCCATGAGGATTGATTATTTTTTCGATATAAAAAATATCAAATCTTTGATGGAGGATGGTTATGAAAAATTTAGCAGTGGCTATGTTATTCTTTACAACTCTTCTTACCCAAAATTCCTACGCACAATGGAGCAATGTCTCCACCGGACTTGGCAACAAGCAAATATATTCATTCACAAACAACAGCACTAATCTATTTGCCGGAACATTCAACTACGGACTTTATACCTCGACCGATGACGGCATGAACTGGACTCAGGCAGGTATTGGACTTAATAACCGTGTCGTATTTTCTCTGACAATGTTCGGAAATTATTTGTATGCAGGTACTGATATAGGTATATACAGAACTTCAAACAACGGCGCTTACTGGACGCTGATCGGATTAAACAATTCTACTATTTATTCACTGGCATCAAATCCGACACGAATATTCTCAGGACTTCATACTTCAGTTTGTTCTATTCATCGGGAGGCTCAAGCTGGTTCATCAGTTCGCTGAATGTAATAAATATAAAATCAATAGCTGTAAACGGAAATTTAATTCTTGCGGGAGCAGGCGGTAATGCGGGAGTATATTTGTCAACTAACAACGGCAACAACTGGACAGCGACATCTCTGAACAACAGAACAGTATATTCAGTAGTCATAAACGGAAGCTATGCTTACGCAGGTACGGGAAGGCGGGGTATATTATTCATCAGGATAGCGGATATACCTGGACACGGTCATCCCTTAATAATAATGCGGTCTTTTCGCTGGCTGCAGACGGGAGTGCGGTTTATGCAGGAACGGAACAAAACGGAGTATTTCTGTCTACTGATAACGGGTTGAACTGGTCACAACTCAATGACGGGTTGCCCGCCGGAATAACAATTTATTCTTTATACTTTTACAACGACTATGTATGCCGGAGCTTCGGTGAACAGCGTTTACAGAAGGCCGGTATTACAACTACCTGTTACGCTGAGTCAGAAGATCTGCATTCAGGGATTTTATAATCCCGATACCGATGCAATGGTCAGCGATACAGTTTCTGTTTATTTAAGGAATGCATCATCACCATATGAAGTAATTGATCTTGCAAGTGCAGCTTTTGATCCAACAGGTCAGGGGACATTCGAGTTTTTAAATGCAGTAAACGGTGCAGACTATTATCTTCAGCTAGAGCACAGAAACTCACTGGAGACATGGAGCAATATGCCGCAGCAGTTCTCAGGAAGCGCATTAAACTATGATTTTACAACTGCATCATCTCAGGCATTCGGGAATAATATGATACAGGCTGATTATTCTCCTGTGAAGTTTGCAATATACAGCGCTGATGTAAATCAGGATGGCGTAATAGATCTGTCCGACGGGAGTCTGATAGACAATGATGCTTTTAATTTCGAGTCGGGTTATTTGCCGACGGATGTGAACGGGGACGGAGTTATAGATCTTGCGGATGCAGTTTTTGCGGATAATAATTCGTTTAATTTTGTGAGCAAAATAACACCTTAATAGTTAACAGTTAGTAGTTAGTAGTTAATAGTTAGTAGTTAATAGAAGCAATTACGAGTTACGAATTTCAAATTACGAGTATTTGGAAAAAAACTGTCTCCGCGGAGTCATAAATATTTGGACTTTGCGGAGACTAGTTTTATGTGTAAAATCATCGGATCAAATTAATAACTTTCATGCATGCTTTTTTTTGTAAATGCACCTACTCCTGCTCCTAATCTTGCTTCTGAGGCTGAAGATCGGTTTCTTTTCTGTGTCTTAAGCCAAAGTTTTTAACTGACCGGACGGCATAGTAGCTTTCGTAAAAGTTCTTCTCTTTTGTCTGCAGTGAATCAACCATTCTGTCAATTTCCTTATCAAGTATGTCCATGCCGGTCTGAAAAAGTTCTTTGAGTGTTTTTGTTATAACGACGCTTTCAGTATGGGAGCCTGATTTATTTATGTTTGAACTTATGTAATTTTCAATACACGATCTGAGTCTTGCAATGTCAGTCTGGGTGATCCCGAACGAAGTCAGGTCGTCAGCTTTTTCAGTAACGGTATTGAGAATTGAATTCGCTTTATTAATCACTTCAGTGTCGCGCATTCTGTCAAGCAGAGAGGGCGGTATGTTTGCGATTGCTTTAATGACTTCGTCGGAATTCTTGTGTCCGAATACATAGAGAGCTGAAGCGAGTTCTACAGTAGTATTTTCGAGTTCGATACGCTTCAGGGTTTTGTTTCGGATGCACCTCTTCTTACGGTGTTTCTCCTGACCGCTTTCGAATTAATATCGGAGATCACTTTTTTGAAATCCAAAACAGAAACAGAAAGCGCAGGTATTTCTGTAACAATGGAGCTGTTTCTGTCAGGGCCGTTTCTATATCTATGAAAGTGCTTAATTTATTTTCCTGTACTTTCGATAATTTATGTTCGTTCATTTTAATGTTTATTTAAATTTATGAAATATGTTTAGAGATAATTTTTCTGATCTATAAAAATAAATAAGATCCGGGGGAGCTCTTGGAACATAATTTAATATTGTTTTCATAATTGTTTTTTAATTTCTGCATATTCGGTATATGAATAAGCAGCGGTGATAAATTATAAAGTTTTAATTTAAAAGTGTAGTTGCAATTTTCACGATTTGTGAAAATCCGTAAAAATATGAAATTCCTGATTTCTCCGGGTTGTTTTCAAAAATGCCGTAAAGCATTGATTTTATTGACCTTCCGCGGGCAGTGTTGTTTAAACTCTTTCGGTTTTTGCGAATAGGGTAAAAATTCGCTCCCATTAAAAAAAGATATTTTTGTTTGTAAGCGGTATCGCGCGGCATTGTATCCGCAAATTGGTGTATTGTAAGTAGTGTTGCGCAGCATTGCTAAAAGCAATCCGGTAAATTGAATTTGTAACAAACATAATTGAATCTGTATTTCGGAGCATTGTAAGCGGCTACGTGCGGTTATGAAATCACAATCCGGTACTTTGAAATTTCAGTCTGTCTCTTTGCAAATGAAATTTGGCGAATCGAAATTTCAGTCTGCCTCTTTGCAAATGAAATTTGGCTAATTGAATTTGTAAGGCAATGCTTTGAATCAGTAACCCGAAGTGTTGTAAGTGATGCCGTGAGAGAATGCATGGGTAATTTGGCAAATTGTAAGCAGTATCTGATGTATTGTAACTGCAATCCGGTGCATTGAAAGCGCGTCGCACAGCTTTGAATCAGTAACACGGAGCGTTGCAGTTATGTCATGAAGCGCTGAATCAGAAATTTGGCTGGATGAATTTAGTAATTTTGCCGCTGAATTTAGAATTTATGGCGTTGAAATTGATTTTGTTGGCTTTTAAACCGGAATTTAGAGGTTTTATATTGAGGCTATAATTTTTATGTAAATGATCTTTTTTAATTTAAATATTCATTCTTTTCAAAAAATAAAAGCAAATTGGGATGATATACCGAGAAACAATTACGAATTTCAAATTACGAATAAAGGGCTATGAATATGAAATTCATAATTTGAATAAGTATACCGCAGGCTGAAGCCTGCGGCTACTTTCTCTTTACTTTACTTTATTTTACTTTATTTTGTCGCGGATCATTTTTCTTTATTATAAACTATTGTTACTTTCTGCTGCGGCATTCCTTTTATATCAAATGTTACATTATGAGTCATTTTATCGCCGTCCATAATTATCTCACTGGTTTCACTCATCATTTCGTTTGTTCCTGTCATAGTAACTTTATTTCCGTCAACTATTCCGGTGTAGCTTGTACCTGCTCCGCCGAATACATCAAACATAGTTCCTTTCATTGTTCCGTCTTTCTCAGGATAAATATAAATCTTTCCTTCATAAGTAAAGCCGTCAGATTTGCTTAATACATCAATTTCCATATACTGACCGTTTAGAACAAGAGAATGAACAGCGCGGTCTGTCATTCTTGATCACATCATTTCATAAGGTTCGGAAATCCACGTACCGAGCATGGCATCTATCATTGGAGATTTAATTGGTTCAGGCGGCATTTGTGAATAAGATTTAACTGTGATAAAAGACTGCGATAAACGCAGCGAGTAGTTTCAAGGTTTTCATTTTTTCTCCTTAGTTTATAATTAAAAGTTAGTAGTTAATAGTTAATAGTTAATTAGTAGGATGGAAATTGATACAACTTAATAAAAATAAAAATTTATTTCCAATTATTTTTTAAAAAGTTTACATTACTAAAGACCGGATATTAATAAATATTTAAGGATCTGATGATATCATAACTAATTCTAATAAAAGTGGAATAAAAAAACTAATTCTTTGAATATTAAATCTCATTTAGTATTTTTGTCATAACATTTTTTAACTAACTAATATAAAATGAAAACTAAACTACTTTTTATCTGCTTCACTTTGATCTTTACTGCGATACTTTTCAACGGCTGTTCTGAAAAAGAAAAGGAAAGCGCAGAGGTTCAAAAAAATCTGCACGGCGGTTATGAAAGTCAGGTTAAATGGGGTGAGCATCTTGTTATGATCGGAGGCTGCAATGACTGTCATACACCTAAGAAAATGTCGCCAAAAGGTCCTGTTCCGGATATGGAACTGACTATGTCCGGACATCCTGCAGCGCTGCCTCCGCCTGAAGTGGACAGAGCTGAGATGGAAAAAGAACGGGCTTGTTGTCACACGTGAACTTACATCATGGATCGGTCCGTGGGGTATTTCTTTTGCATCAAATCTTACACCGGATCCAACCGGAATCGGCAACTGGCAGGAAAGCAGTTTCATCGTTGCGCTCAAACAGGGTAAGTATAAAGGCATGCCATCAGGCAGAACTCTTTTACCGCCGATGCCATGGGAAATGTATAAACACATGTCGGACGATGAGATAAAAGCGATCTTTGCGTATTTGAAATCTTTGAAACCTATTAAAAACTTAGTACCGCAGCCGGTTCCTCCAGTTTCTCCGCCACCGGGAAATTAGTTTAGAGTTACAAATGGCAAATGATAAATGATAAATGATAAATTACAAATGATTAATTATCAATGATTAATGAACAATTGTAAATGAGAAATTACGTGATGTATTGTCCTGAAGTGGGTTAACAAGAGTTAAGGAAACTTTAAACAATAAAGTTTTACTTTCCGGCTTTTAGGATTTCAATGACGGGGATTTTTTTGATTTTGCTGTCCAGCCAGTAAATAATGTTGAAGGCGTCAAAGGCATTTTTTCAAGAGGATCTTTAAGTAGCACGTTCAGTTCATATTTCATTTCCTTAAACATATCCGTCATTTCTTTATCGGTCTTAATACGGAAAGATCTTCTAAGATATTTTTGTATAATGTTTTCATACTTGTAGACTTTCTTCTTCATACTGATAAAATGGTAAGCGGATTTCAAAGCATATTCCATAGAATCTATGTAACCAAGTTCATAGTAAGATATAAGGTGGATGATCTTTGCATAGCACTGATAATCTTCGGACAGATCCGTCCTCCCGATATTAAAAATTTTACCGTTCCAGTATATGCATTTCCCATATTCTCCGCGAATGAAATTCGAAGCGCTGAGAAAGTAGTAAAAATTATTCTCTGATAAACCGGAATCTTATCTTCAAACATTGAAATGTTTTTTTGTATTTCAGTCTCTGTATTATATAATTTTTTTTCATCAAAGGATTCCATATGAATTGAGAGTCTCGCGACTGAAGCGGAATAAAATATGAAGGCTTTATTTGCTTCAGTAACTGATCCGGAATGTTTTGTTATAACATTCTCCATTTTAAGAATTGTGCTTTCAGCTTCTTTATATTTATGATTTCTTATTTCACAGTTGATCAGATTATTCAGAGAAAAAATATAATTATTAAACTACCTTTCAGCATAACCAGATTATTTTCACACAGCTCAACTGCTGATCCTGCGCATTTATATGCATCTTCATATTTTTCCATAGTCAGATTATACTGCAGCCACAAATTGTAAAAATATATTTTGTAATGAATGACTTTGCGTTTTCAATATTTTTCAGCAGCGGGCTTTCAAACATTTTTTAAATTCTCTCATAGTGTTTTCATCTCTCAACCTGCCCGAACCATAACTCCTCAGGAAGATCCCGACATTTCATTCAATATATAATAATCGATAAGGTTTTTATTCAGCTCAAGAGAATTGTATTGTTTTTCAAAAAGCTCTTTCGCCTGAACGGTATATTCCTCAACTGAGCATAAATATTTTTTAATAAGTCTTTCGGAATTGGATATCTCAAACCGGCTGCTGTAAATTTCTTTTCAACTGCGGTTTTATTAGCTTTCTGTAGAAGTTTCAGACTCTGTTCCAGTAAATTTTTATCTGAGAGTATATCCGCCTGAGTAAGTAAATTTCTTATTGAATAAATGTCTTTTGTATCTTTATGTAAAAAAGAAAGAGAGTTCAGAATTGTGTTGTATAAATAATTTTTATGAAAGGGAAGATTTTTTATAAACTTCCCCGAATAGTTTCCCTCTTTAATTTTAGTCTCGTCATATTCATTTCCTTCCGCCGCCTGTTTTGAAATTTCATTAAACAATTTCAGATAATTATCATCAGCGTCTTCAATTAACAAAAGAAACTTCTTTCTGAAAAACAATTTTTCTTTCCCGGACATTGATTTTATCAGCAAAAAATATCATCTGAAGGTTTCATTCTGACTAAGGTAAATTAAAGTATAATTTAACAAAATACGGAATTTCTTTTATAATTCAACTTTTCAATTTCTTTTAGAAAAATACAGTCCCGCTTTCTGACTAAGAATAAAGCAAATTCGATTTTCGATTTCACATCTCCGCTAATATTTTTGTAAAGAATTTTAATTACATCCATCATCCTGCATCAGAGTTTAATTTCAAATTTCAAAAGTTTCCTATCAGGGATGATGGAGGGCGGAAGGCAATGCTCCTTCCCAAAGGAGCTTGCCGGAAACCCGTTTTAAAAATCAATTATTTTAAATCATTAAACCAACAAGGAGTTAAAATGAAAAAAACCATCCTATCCCTGCAAATCATTTTTGCAACAGCATTTATTTTCTCATCATACGCCAATGCTCAGATGTACTGGAATCAGGCGGGAAATTTTCCGGGAACAGTAGGAAGCCATATCACCGTAGCAAATTCTTCAACTTTGGATTTAACTTCCGGATTTACACTGGAAGCATGGATCCACCCGACAGCTCCGGCTATAATTGCAAAAGGAATAATTTCAAAAGGAACAGGTCTCAGCATAAGATATGCAGTCAGAATGATCTCGGGAAGAGTTGTTGTAATAACTAATTCAACACAGAGGTTATTCAGCCGGTCTTCTAATCTTATACCTTTGAACAAATGGACACATGTAGCTGTGACTCTAAGTTCAGCCGGTTTATATCAGATCTACTTTAACGGAATTCTTGATACTTCAGTATCACTTCCGGGAACTTTGCCTGTTGCAAATACAGATTCACTTTATATAGGATCCACCGGCTCTTCAACGGAATTTACGGGACAGATAGACGAGGTAAGGATCTGGAATTCTAATCTGGCGGCACTGGAGATAAAATATTTAATGAAATCAACTCTAGGTGTAAGCGGAAACGGAACATTCAATAAATTAGTATTGTCCATTCCGTTTCAAAACAATACCGGGTCCGGACCGGTTTTTTCAGCAATGGATCATTCCGATAGACAGAATCACGGCTTTATAAGAAATGTAACCGCATTTGATCTGAAGGACAGACCTTCGGGTACTCATGTAATGTCAGATTGTGTTAATCTCAGCACAGCAGGATACATATCTGCGCCTGATAATCCTTCGGTAAGCCCTACTGCCAAAGTTAACGATCGAATGCTGGATTTTCCAAAGACACAAAATTACGGAATAATATATAAGGTCCGATAAACATAGTAAATGCCGATTACGGTCTAAGAGTAATTTCAGGAAAACTATCAGGGTATATCAACAATATACAAATTAACTCGGCGGATTCTGTAAAGACAGATCGATGGTCACATGTTGCATTTACATATTTCGCCGCGACGGGCAGGTATGAATTTTATGTTAACGGAAAGCAGGGAACTGCCGGAAACATTACGCCTGCAAATATTAACAACGGATCTGATTCAGTATTTGCGGGAGTATATCCTTTTACGGGCAGTTTAATCGGATACATTGACGAGCTGCGGATCACAAATGATCTGAAAACAATGCGTGACATAAGCAGTCAGATGTTTACTTCAGTAAATGAAACAAACGATAATGATGCTGCGGCAAATGCAGTATATAATTTGGACGGTTCCACACTACCGAATACAGACGGCGGCTGAGAATGAATTTAAGAGGAACCGCCAGCTTTACTTTTAATTCAGCTCCTTTTGTTGCAGGCATTCCGCATTCGCCGGTACTAAATATTTCATCGGGACAATTTCAGAGCGGATACTATCTGAATATGCCGCAGAAAAGAATTCCGGCAACGGGAACATCCGGAACAATAAAAGATACCATTGAAATTTTATCTTCCGAAACAATTTCCGATCTGAACATTTATATTGCAATTAATCATATGCGTGAAGAAAATTTAAGATTAACCATTACCAGTCCACTCGGAGCTACGACTGAATTATTCGCTAACACCTCTCTGCTTGACAGCAATAAAAATTTAGTAACTATATTTGATTCTGATATTGACAGCGCTTTGATCAGCAGCAGATATGTGAGTTTTGGTCCGAGAATAAAACCACTCTTTGACATTGACGCAATATTTTCCGGAAGCAACTCTAAAGGTAAATGGATACTGAGCGTTACAGATGAAGCAAGTTCGGATACAGGATCTCTTATAAGCTGGGGTGTGCAGATCAATGAAAAAACGAAAGTGAATACGTCCGGATCAGCCTCTGTTCCATTTACGAAAGTTCAGCCCGAGACAAATTATTTTCTTGCAATAAAGCACAGGAATTCCATAGAGACCTGGAGTTCGACGGTAATAAAATTCACACAATTTACAAAACAGACTTCATATAACTTCACCGATCTGGTAACTAAAGCATTTGGTAATAATATGAAGCAGGTGGACAGCAGTCCTGTCCGTTTTGCAGTGTACAGCGGCGATGTAGATCAGGACGGCACTGTAGATCTCAGCGACGGGAGTTTAATAGATAATGATGCATTCAATTTTGCTTCAGGGTTATCTGCCTACTGATATAAACAGCGATGAAGTGATTGATCTTGCTGATGCAGTGTTTGCGGATAATAATGGGTTTAATTTTGTGGTTAAAATAACACCCTGATAGTTAGTAGTTAATAGTTAATAGTTAATAGTTAATAGTTAATAGATAGTTGCTAGTTAATTGTAAATTGTTAACTATTAACTGAAGTTACGCAAAGATGAAAACTATAAGCAAAATAAAGCGGTTAAATAGTTTTTATGAAGAAACTAATTTTCAAAACCGCCTTATTTGCTTATATAAATTCTATTTGTTTTAGAAATTTTAGTCCAACATGTGTTAAAATTTCTAAAATCTATAACAACAATATAGTTGTTGATTCCAAATGCTCTTGTATCTCACACGATAAGCTGCAACGATTATTGCAGTTGGAGCAGAAATGGAATTTAGTTTTAAAGCAAAAATATAGTCATCTGATCAGCAAGAAATTTGATTTAAGTTACAATAAATCAAAAAGAAAAAAAACGTTCTTAATCATTGACGATACAATACTTGCCAAGCCGTTTAGTAAAGAACTTGAATTATTAACTTGGGTTTATTCACCTAGCGACAAAAAATCTTTGCTTGGTCTAAATGCTGTATTTGTTATCTGGACTGACGGTAACACCCGTTTCCCAATTGGCTTTCGCCTAATGAATAAAGATGACAAAAAATCCCGCATTGATCTGGCTATGGATATTTTGAAAGATGCTAAAAATTTTACAAAGTAAATCCAGATTATGTTTTAATGGATTCTTTTTATCCGGCTGCAAAATTATTAAAACTGATTCGTAAATTCAGATGGCATTGGATCGCAAAAATAAAATCTAACCGTCTGATAAATGGTGTTCAAGTTAAAGATTTCTTTAGTTACAGATACGGAAATAAAACTGGTGAATTGTATCAGAAAAAAGTTAGAGTTAAAGTAAAAGTTACTAAACAAAATGATAATTACTGGGCAACTAGTGATATTAAATTGGAGTCTGCTATTATTAGAAAACTATATAGAAAACGACAAATAATTGAAGAATTCTTTAAAATTCTAAAATCAGAACTTAAGATCGAAGGTTGTCCATCTAGAACTAAAACAGCACAGGTAAATCATATCTATTTTGTATTGTTTGCTTTTTGTCAACTTGAAGAATTTAGAATCAAAAAAAATATTACAACTATTTATAAAATAAGATTAGTACTTCTTGATTGCATTATACAAAAAAACTTAAAATGGAATTTAAAATCAAACATATTTTAGCTTTGCGTAACTTCAGCTATTAACTATTAACTATTAACTGTTAACTATTAACTATTAATTGTTACTTCGGTTTGAGCTCCTGAGCTTTATTAATAAGCCAGGACTGGGAAGTTGAATTCAGTTCGGAAATTAGTTCGGATAATTCATAAATATTTTTAACATTACTGTCATTTAATTTTAATAACCTGTTATAGAAGTTTATAAACAAGCTGCACTTTGTTATATACATTTCGGGGAGTAGTTTATCGGTCCTGATAAAATGCGCGAAGGCGTCAGATAGTTCAGCAGCCGGAATAAACCACTTAAGTTCGTAATAGATCATAAGAGTTAACTGCTTTATTGCAGCTTTATAAATTACATTCTTTATCGGTCCGCTGTTTGCAAGATTTTCGAGCGCTTTAGAAAAATTTTCTCTTTCAAATTCGATACATGCTTTTCCATAAGCTGTCACATATTGTTTTTTGTCAGGCTCTATCCTGTCTCCGAAATTTTTTAAAAATTCTTCAACCCGGTCAGGTTCCTTCAGCTGTATTCCCGCCCATACAATATTCATAATTCTTATCTCGTTTATAAACTTGCTTTGAGGAGAAGGCGCAAGAATATTTTGTTCGATCGAGAATTTTAAAAAATCTATCATGTAAGTTTTAAATTCTTCCTTACCTTCAATGAATTTCAGCTGGGCAAAATTTCTCAGCAGTGCAATAAGATTGTACTTTTCATTATAACCTATGTCATCTTTATTTTCATAAAGCATTTTTTTTAATTCAAAGAAATATTCATTTTCTTTAGTAATCAGCATTAAGACTAAGTTATAATAAACTTTTAAAACAGGATCATTTAAATAGTGACTGTGAAGTTTCAAATGATCAAGAATGTTATTGATGAAATCCGGATAACCTTCAGCATTAACCACAAAATCTTTTTGGTTCAGAAAGTACTGAAAGAACTTCAAAGAGCTGATGAAGAAAAATGTATTTAAACTTTTCTGTTCGATCATCAGATCTTTATCAAGAGTATCTTTATAGGTGATCATTTTAGTATCAAGGGCTTTAACTTCATTCTTAAAATATTCAAGTCTGTATTTTGCCAAATAGGATTCGGCATCTTTAACAGTTTGTTTTTCAAATTTTTTATTAAGGTCGTTTATTGACTTCATCATTAAATTATTCAATTCTCTTAAACTCAACTCTTCCAGCAGGATTGTCTCTTTAAGTAAACTATTACGCTGCAGATTTTTATTTATAAGAAATTCTTTTGCCGATTCAAGCAGACGGTGAGCGGTCATTCTCATAAAGCTGTCGTCATATTCAATTTTACCGAACGCTTTTTCAAATAATAATTTTTTATTTGATTTCTCTTCATCGAATTCAGGATAAAGTTTTTTTATCTGATCAAATAATTTTATCACGCTTTGATTTGTATTAAAAAGGGCGACTGAATAAACAGACCGAATTCTTTCAATTCCTGCCTGCTGAAAGTTTTTAACACTTCTATGATAGTTGATTTAAACATATTCGAAAATTCAGATCAAATTTTATGGTTACATTCAGGTTCTAAAATTGTCCAAAAATCATTTAAAAACAATCAATTTAATAATAATAGAATTTCTTTCCTGAAACAAATGGAAATAAGATTCTTTGGATTAAAGGTTCGGAAATTTTATTTTGCAATTGAAAAACCGAAAAATGAAAATAAATAATTTATCAGCTGCAACAGGTGATTCAAAAGGAGAGATAAATCTGCAATGGGATTCAGTTGTAGATGCAGATTCTTATATAGTTGAAATTGCAAATCCTAATCACTCGATTGAGATCAAATGGAAAAACATTGATATAATTTCAGATCCCCGGTATACAGTAAAGAATCTCAAATCAAATAAGGATTATTTATTCCGGGTCGCGACAATGACTGGAGACGGACAGGGAAATCTTAACAGAGAATCAAGTAAAAAAATAATTAAAAAAGCTCCTTAATAAATTTTATAAACCAAAAATTCTGCAAAATGAAAACAATAACATTATTATCAGTTTTATTTGTATTAATATTAATGTGTCAGAACAAATCCGCATCACAATGGAGCGGCGATCCTGATAATCCTATGGCTGTATGCAATGAGCCGCATGATCAAAAAGAACCTGTAATGATAAATGACGGCAGCGGGGGGTATTTTGTATTCTGGGCAGATCACAGAAATTACGTTCAGAATGAAGCTGATCTATACGGTCAGCGGCTTGACGCAGGCGGAAACAAGCTCTGGGGTTCGGCAGGTAAATTTTTAGCGGACAGTGTATTGTATTCCATACCTAAAGCCATACGCACATCAGACGGAAATGTAATAGTGCTTTATAGTTCGACAAACGGCGGCAACAGAATTTGGGCAATAAAAATTAATTCTTCCGGAAATAATATATGGTCAGGTCCGCTGGCTTTTTATGTTGCAGGATGGCCGCAGCTCGGAGCAAGCAATTACGGCGCAGTATCTGACGGCAGCGGAGGAATAATTGTAACTTATCAGGTGACATGGGGCGGGGGGGCAACATTAATTTTTGCGCAGAGGATAACCTCTAACGGAATTATAAAATGGAGTCCGTCGACCAACGGTTATAATCTCAGCGTCAGTGGTGAAAGCCGCGCTCCTGTGATAACTTCTGATGAAAGAGGAGGCGTGCATATTTTCTGGTATAATGTACCGGGACCTTATAACATCTGGAAAACTCACATTGATTCATCAGGTAACTTTCCGCCGAAAGAAGCGCTGTATCTTACTGCAAATAATTATCCTCTTATCAGAGCTGTATCAGACGGAACCGGAGGCGCTGTAATATCATGGGCAACGAACGGCGGCGGCGCTACTGGTTCAGATATTTATGCACAGAGAATAAACTTAGCAGGAGATGAACAGTGGAATGCAACAGGAAATATATCTGTAATTACAACGGAGTTCAGACGAGTCATAATCTGACCAGAACTTCAGACGGAAATTACATAATCGTCTGGACAGACGGCCGGAGAGTTAATGTAAATAATGATGTGTATTGTCAGAAGCTGAGCTCATCGGGAAATTCATTATGGACGCTAAACGGAGTGCTTGTTACAAATTACCCGACTTACTATCCTGAGCCGAATTTAATTAATGATAATTCGGGAGGAGCTTATATTTTTGTTAACAACAATCAGTCTTTTTCTCTGTTGCCCGGATCAAAAGCGACAGCACATTTGCCTGGACGCCAAATCTGAGGACACTTTCTTCAGGAATTAATTTCCCATCATATCACAGATTTCAGCCTGCAAAAAACGGAGACGGCGCAGTAGTAGTCTGGGAGACATTTAACAGTATCGGAGGCAACGGATCAGGAATCTTTGGAGCAAGTATAAATGTAAACGGAACTTTAAATATTGAACAAGTCTCAACGGAAATTCCATCCGGCTTTTCACTGATGCAAAACTACCCTAATCCGTTTAATCCAAATACTGTGATCGGTTTCAGAATTCGTTCAAGCAGTTTTACTTCATTGAAAATATTTGACATAACTGGCAAAGAGGTTTCAGCACTTATTAATGAAAATCTTCAGCCGGGATCATATGAAGTAGATTTCAATGGAAGTAATATAGCAGGAGGAGTTTATTTTTACAGACTGATAACGGAGGATTTTTCTGAAACTAAGAAAATGATTTTAATTAAATAGATCTTACGGTTTCTGTCATGCGAAGTAACATTATAGAATTGACTTGTATCTGAAACGTTTCACTGCTTAGCAGGAACCGGATCTTCAGATTTGATATAAAATAAATTATTTACCGGGACTTATCTAATACTTGCGATCTGGAATTTATTTCCTTCAGGATCAAAACCGTCACTTGCTTCAATCTCATCCCATATATGATGCTTTCCCATTTTCACTTTATGACTGATAAGATAATCTCTTGCTTTACCGGTATCTTCGACAGAAAAAACCAGTTTATTTTTATTTTTCCCTGTAAACCTGATTCAGAAGAATAGTGAAGACATATCTTAAAACCGTTGCCTCCGAGTTCAAGCTACTTATCTTCGGAATAAGTTTTGTTCTTTATAATATTAAGTCCTAAAATGTTCACATAGAAATTTCTCATCAATGCCATATCTTTTACAAAATAAATATATTGTTTTAATTTAAATTTCATGATTAAATAGGAATTATAATTTAAGAATATTTTATAAAAATAATCATTTTCTCCTTTCCAAATTAAATTAATTAATCAGATTGCCGGTCTTTTCAATCAGCCATTCCTTATGTCTTTTCCTTAATGTCCGGTCAAAATGAATATCTTCCTTTAATTTCTTAAGTTTATTCCTGTCCGGATTTTCCTTGCAGATGAGAAGTTTGTTAAGAAAATTAAAAAATTTCATATAAGCTTCTTTAGTTCCTTTTTCAAGGGAGGCGTTGTTTCCTATAAAGTGTTTTGAAGTATCAATATAATAGAACAGAGATTCAGAATTTCCCAGTTCATAATACGCTTTAGCAGAAAGTATTCTAACATGGAGCTTATCTCTTACGTCAATGAACTCAACTTTATTTAAATTCTCAAGTGAGTCTGCATATTCTTTTTTTGCGTAACTGAGATAACCTCTTGCGAAAAAATTCATTGTCTTCTGATGTTCCTTTTTCAGCTTCGGAGTAAATTCATTAACAAAATCTTCAGACCATTTAATTTCTCCAAGTGAAAGTGCGTTACGGAGTATCTGGTGATAAAGCGCTTTGTTTATCCTGCCATTCAGGTTTTCAATACCTGACTTAAGCCGGAATTTATTTATCTCAAACAGAATCTTAAGAAACTTTTCATTTCCGGATCTCATCTTGAGAGCGCAGTAATTCGCAAGAGTTATAATTGTGTTTCTCTGTTCCTGAATGTCAAAGAGCTCATGATTATTTTCAAAATATTCTTTCATTTCTAAAAAGTAACTTTCATTACTTTCATCCGTTGCGCACATTATTTTATTGTAATAAAAATTTATTATGTCTGCATATTCGCTATTATTTTTTTTAGCAATGCTTACAAGTTTTTAAGGTCAAGACTATTGATCAATTCAATCGCTGAATTTAATTCTTTTACCGGAATTATATGTAAGTAACATCACATGTAAATCCCACGCTATAACAGAAAGTTCGGAAACAAGACTGAGTATTAAATACTCCGAACTTTTCACAGTTCCTTCCAGACTTTTATCCTGTCTCCCCTGCGCTAAATTCCAGTATTCGCATTTATTGTTTTCCGCAGTGTATTTAATTGAAAAATATTCTCTGCCGTATTTCAGACCGCCAAGAAACTTTTCTGTCTTTTGAATCTGACTTAAAATTTCCCTGTCAAGATTTCTTTTTAAAAGTTCATCAAACATCAGAACAGATCTCTCCTTTTTACTGTTTTTAAGCGCTGTCTGTAAAAGAAATTCCAGAGCAAGTTTTTCAAGACCTGACACCAGATTCCACATAACCTGTTTATTGAATTTCTTTCCGGGATAAAGATTTTCATAAATATTTTCATAACTGAAGTTATCACTGTCAATTCCGGAAAGGAAAATTTTTAGTTCACTCAAAAGCGGCAGATAGTTTCTTCCGTTATTAAAAAAAGGAGAGGCAGCAAACTTTTCAAAAAGTTTCATCTCTTCTCTGCTAAATGATTTTAACGTCCTGATGAGCCTTGTGTCTTTCATATGGTTAGCTTGAATCCAAATTTCCTCTAATAATAAGCAATAATCAATGTATATAATATGATCAGCAAAAAAACAACAGGTTAGTTTACCGAAAATATTTCTTTGCTATGACCATTAATAAAGATGTATTTTGCATCGTGCACAAGTAAGTGCACAAAAATTTGAGAAAGCATATGATAACTGTTAAAAAGAGAAGTGAAATGAAAACGGCAAAAGGATACCGTCTTAAAAATTCTACTCATGATCTGATAGAAAAAATCCAGCTTATGATCAACGTGAGTAAAGATACAATAATAACCCGGGCTGTGAAGTTATATTACAGTGAAGTTAATAATACAAAGAAATCAAAAAAGTAATTAAGTAATACAAACTTTTTATAAACTAAAAAACAAAATCATCATGAAAAAATTAATTGCAGTCTTAATTCTGTCAGCAACACAGTCATACGCGCAGATAACTCTTACAAGCGCAAACAATCCCTCTCCGGGCGAGAATAATCATTACACAATATGTGACACGGCAAGTATTTCGGAGGGAAACTCAGGAGCAAATCAAACATGGAGTTTTCAGGTATTAACTGCTACAGACAGCGGAACGGTGAGATTTGTGAATCCGGGTTCAACGCCATATGCATCACAGTTTCCTTCATCAAACATCGCATCTACCGAAGATGATGCATCATTTAATTATCTTACTTCATCTTCTTCAAATCTTATCTCAAACGGAATTGCCGGTCCCGGTCTTGTAATAAATTACACTAACCCTCAGACATACTTACAATTCCCGTTTTCTTATTCAAACAGTTTTACAGACAATTTTGCAGCTCATTATTCCTCACAGGGTTTTGAGGTATTTTCAACCGGAACAGTAACCGTAACAGCTGATGCGTGGGGAACGATCACTCTTCCCGCCGGTACATTTTCAAACGCTTTAAGATTAAAATTTGTAACAGTTACAAATGATTCTACATCAATATGAATATCGAATTCAAATTCGACTTCCTACAGCTGGTTTGTGAACGGAAGAAAACTTCCGATATTTACAATTACATATACAAGTTTTTCATTCAACGGCTTTCCTCTGGGAAGTGACAAGTCAGTAAATTACGGCGATCACGTGACTATCGGAATTACAAATATATCTACGGAAACTCCGGGTGAATACACACTCTCACAAAATTATCCCAACCCTTTCAACCCTAATACAAACCTGGAGTTTGGAATTACAAAACCGGAATTCGTATCCCTGAAAATATATGATATGCTTGGTAAAGAAATGTCGGTACTTGTAAGCTCAAGCTTAATCCCGGTACTTACAAATATAATTTCAATGCATCAGGTCTGACAAGCGGAATTTATTTTTATACTTTGAAAACCGAGAATTTTTCAGAGACTAAGAGAATGACTTTAGTAAAATAAAGGATATACATCTTAGATAAAGTTAACGGAAATCATTTGATCTAATACAGAATGCAATTAAATCTCTATGCTGTATGTGTCTGATACGGAGTTTGAAAAGAAAGATATTAATTTATAGAACATTTTTTAAAACATAAAAATCAGTATATGCGAATTAAAATATATTTAACAATTACAATATTATTAATGTCATCAGTTATAATTTCTCAGGTAAGCAGGGAATGGCTCAGGTCATATAATTTCTCATCTGAAGATGCTGATGCAGTAGCAGTTGATAATTCAGGGAATGTATATGTAACCGGTATGAGCGGAACAGACTATGCCACTTTAAAATACAATTCATCGGGCATACTGCTTTGGGTTTCAAGATATAACGGAACAGGAAACAGTACGGATCATGCGCGGGATATTGCTGTTGATTCTTCCGGTAATGTTTATGTAACGGGTTACAGTATCGGAACTTCGTTCAATTCGGATTATGTCACTATAAAGTATAACTCTCTTGGCGCACAGCAGTGGCTGATGAGATATAACGGTTCGGGAAACGGTAATGATGATGCATTTTCCATTGCAGCCGATAACTCCGGGAATGTTTATGTTACAGGAAATGCCGTAGGTTTTGGAACTCAGAATGATTTTGCAACAGTAAAATATAATTCAGCAGGTATTCAGCAGTGGATACGGAGTTATAATGGTACAGGTAATAATGTGGACTTTGCATACAGATTAGTTCTGGACGAAACGAGTAATGTATATGTGACCGGCTGGAGCAGAGGAACCGGAACGGAGGATGACAACTTTGCAACAATAAAATACGATGCCGCCGGCACAGAACAGTGGGCGCGGACATACAACGGACCCGGAGACGGATTTGATCAACCTCAGTCAATTGCAGCGGATAAGTACGGCAACGTTTATGTAACAGGAAGGAGTCCGGGAATTACGACTCAGTATGATTTTACTACGATTAAATACAATTCTTCAGGTGATTCTATATGGGTCAGGAGATTTGACGGAATTGAAAGCAGTTCGGATAACTCGAGATCGGTGGCAGTCGATACTTCCGGAAACGTTTATGTCTTCGGTCAGAGTTACAGCGCTGTTTCGAATTATGATTTTTTAACTTTAAAATATAATTCTTCAGGCGTGATTTTGTGGAGTAAAATTTTCAACGGACCCGGGAATAATGTAGAGAATGCAAACGACATGGCGCTTGATAATTCGGGAAATGTATTTATAACCGGATCAAGCGCATTTGCGGGAGCGAATTATAATTTTGCTACGGTAAAATACACAAGTGACGGCACGGAGCAATGGAGCGATACATATAACGGAACGGTAAGCGGAAGCGATCAGTCATTTTCGATTGCGGTTGATTCATCTGATAAAATATATATTACAGGAACAAGCAGCGGTATTTTAACTGAAAAAGATTTTGTAACAATAAAATATTCTCAGGATCCATACGCACTTATCACCGGAATAATAGAAGGGTTTTATAATTCATCACTTAATAAAATGATAAGCGATACAGTAAGAGTTTACTTAAGAAGTTCTGTAAGTCCGTATTCAGTAATTGATTCTTCATTTACCAAATGTGATACAACAGGATACGGAAGATATTACTTTACGGGTATCTCAAACGGAGTAAACTATTACATAGTTTTAAAACACAGAAACTCAATTGAGACATGGAGCGCTTCGGCGCATAGCTTTACGACCGGCATTTTGAATTATGATTTTACACCTTCAGTATCACAGGCATTCGGAAACAATATGATCCAGACAGATACTTCACCTGTAAGATTTGCGGTTTACAGCGGGATGTGAATCAGGACGGGACAGTTGATGTAACCGATAATGTATTAATTGACAATGACGCCGGAAATTTTATGAGCGGGTATATACCGACTGATGTGAACGGAGATGAAACTACTGATGTCAGCGATGCTGCGATCGCAGATAACAATGCGGTGAATTTTTGTGAGTGTTGTAAAGCCGTGAATAAGGAAGTAGATCTGATTAAATTTTACTCCCATTTAAAAACCTTAACAGCAATGGCATAAACAACAACTCCCCAGATAAGCATTACCAAAATATCTTTCCATACATCAAAGAGACCTGCGCCTTCAAACGAGATCTTTCTTAACGCTTCATTCAGATAAGTAAGCGGGAGCGCGCGGCTGACGGGCTGCAGCCATTCGGGAAAATTTGATATTGGAAAAATGTACCGGCAAGGAGAAACTGCGGAAGCGTTATCAGATTTGCAATCGGCGGGACGGCGCTTTCGTTTTTTGCAATTCCGGAAACGACAAATCCGAATCCAAGAAAAACAATTAGAGCGATAACGGATACGATCAGCATATTTAAGAATGTGACAAAACCGTTAACAAGCGTAAAGCCGAAAATATAGTATCCTAAAAGAATAATTATTATGGATGTAAATATTGAAAAATCAGACGGCTTAAAGATTCACCGAGAATAATGTAAACTTTTTTACAGGTGTCGCAAAGAATCTCTTTAAAACAAGAGTCTGACGCAGACTTATAAAAATAAAAGCCGTGCCGAATACTCCTGCGCTGAGAAGAGAAAACCCCAGCTGACCTGGTAAGATAAAATCAATTGTTTTATATCTTCGTCCTTCGATCTCAATTTCTTTGAGTTCAGTTTTCGGAACTTGCGCTTCAGAGTAAGCAAGATTCTGTTTATTGACTATTTCACTGATAATCACTTTCAGGATACTTCCTCTTTCGGGAGAAGCCTTAGTGGTTTTCAAGCTGACTATTTGCTGTCCCGAAGGACTGTTCTCAATATTTATGACAGCGTCAATCCTGCCTTTTTCGAGTTCAGAAAATGCAGCATCATAATCAAGATTTTTTATAATGCTGATGGTATTACGGTTAGTTAACTCCCGGTATATATAATTTGAAGTATCGGAATTTTTTTCGAATACGACATCAATTTTGAAACTGCTTCCGCCGATAAAACCGAATACGAGAATAAATATCAGAGGAAAAACAAGGTTGAATACAACAGCAGAAGGATTACGAGTCATAGCCTTTAAACTTGCCTTAGTAAGTGAAAGCATTGCCCGTAAATGATTGTATTTAATATCTTTCATTTATACTTTTAGATTATAAGCTGCTATATTATAGTCAGACAAAACAGAGAATTTTATTTATTTTTAAAAATTAAATTTTTTATAAACTGAATATTCATCTCAGGTAATTAAACAGATCAGGCTTCTCTGATAGTATGCCCTGTAAGATTTATGAAAACATCTTCAAGTGAAGCGAGCTTTACCTGTTTCGGTCTTTCGAAACCGCTTTGGACGAGATCATCTATAAGATTATCCGGAGAGTCTATAATAATAATTTTTCCATGGTCAATAATACCTACCCTGTCACAAAGAATTTCAGCTTCGTCCATATAATGGGTTGTAAGCATAATGGTTGTTCCCTTTGCTTTTATTCTTTTTATCAGTTCCCACAGATTTCTTCTTGCCTGCGGATCAAGCCCGGTAGTAGGTTCATCAAGAAAAATTAACTTAGGATCATTTATAAGAGTGGTACAAATAGAGAACCTCTGCTTTTGTCCTCCTGAAAGTTCTTTAAATTTCGAATTCTTTTTTTCACGGAGGTTAACAAGATCAAGGAGTTCATCCGGATCGGTGTTTACGTTATACAGACCTGCGAATAATTCTATGAGTTCATTAAGATAAAGGTTCGGATAAAACCCGGCTGCCTGCAGCTGGATGCCTATGATTTGTTTGATCTCACTTTGATCATTATCAACAGAAAGTCCGTTGATAAAAACTTCTCCGGAAGTTTTATTGCGGAGAGTTTCCATAATTTCAAGTGTAGTGGTTTTCCCCGCGCCGTTCGGACCGAGCAGACCAAATACTTCACCATCTCTGACATTAAAGCTTATCCCGTCAACAGCAGTCAGCGTGTCATATTTTTTAACGAGATTTTTAACTTCTATAATATTATCTGACAAATTTATTTAAGTAATTTCAGGAAATAAGAAACTGAGAGGTAAGCATTAATAAGAATTATTAAAACTGTTTAAAACTATTAAATCTAATATCAATATTTAACTTTATTAATTTGAATCTCAAAAAATTTTACTGCAAATCAGGTAAAGTTTTTTGACTGAGTGAGAAAAGATTACAAAACCAAAGGTCAGATGACATAGCCGTCGAGCCCTTGTTTTCCGCCTTCCCTTCCGAAACCACTTTCCTTATATCCGCCGAAAGGCGAAGCGGGATTAAATTTATTAAAAGTGTTTGACCAGACTACACCTGCCCTGATCTTACTTAGAGTTTTAAAAATTTTCGAGCCTTTGTCAGTCCAGATACCTGCAGAGAGTCCATAGAATGTATTGTTAGCTTTTTCAACGGCTTCAGACGGAGTCCGGAAAGTAAGTATTGAAAGAACCGGTCCCGAAAATTTCTTCATTTGCGATCCTGTGTGACTGCGCGACGTCGGAGAAAAAGTAGGTTTAAACCAGTAACCTTTGGACGGCAGTTCACAATTGCTTTGAAATATAGTTGCGCCTTCACTGATACCTGCGTTGACAAGTTCAGTAATTTTTTTTAGCTGCATACTTGAATTGATTGCGCCAACGTCTGTATTTTTATCCAGCGGATCGCCGACTCTCAGAGTCGACAGTCGGTGTTTAAGTTTTTTTATAATTATATCTTTAATGCTTTCCTGCACGAGCAGTCTTGAGCCTGCGCAGCAGACGTGACCCTGATTGAAATATATTCCATTTATAATTCCTTCAATGGCAGCATCAATAGGGGCGTCTTCAAAAACAATGTTTGCCGCTTTACCTCCGAGTTCGAGAGTAAGCTTTTTATCTGTACCTGCAGTTTGTCTAATTATTAGTTTACCGACTTCAGTGGACCCGGTGAATGCAATTTTTTTTGTATCCGGATGTCTGACAATAGCAGCGCCGGTTTTTCCGTCCCCGGAAATAATATTTACGACTCCGTCAGGGAGTCCGGCTTCCTGTATTACTTCAGCAAGTTTATATAAAGTAAGAGGAGTTGTTTCGGCAGATTTAATGACCACTGTATTTCCGCAGGCGAGGGCCGGAGCGATCTTCCACGCGGCCATGAGGAGCGGAAAATTCCACGGGATGATCTGACCCGCGACTCCGATCGGGGAAACTTTTCTTCCCGGGAAAGCATAATCAAGTTTATCAGCCCATCCGGCATAATAGAAAAAATGCGCAAGAGCTAACGGGACGTCAACGGATTTGGATTCTTTAATCGGCTTACCTCCGTCCATAGATTCTATGACAGCAAATTCACGGGCTTTTTCCCTGAATGATCCTGGCTATTCTGAAAATATATTTTGATCTTTCTTTCGGGAGGCATTTTGCTCCAGGTTTTGTCGTAAGCGTTTTTAGCCATTTTAACGGCTTTAGTTACATCGTCATCAGATGCATATGCAACTCGCGCGATGACTTCTTCTGTAGCCGGATTTACGGTGCTGAAATATTTTTTTGTCTTAATCCATTTTCCGCCGATGAACAGATCATACTGATCTTTTAATTTTATATGCTTTGAATCCTCAACAGATTTTGAGTATTCCCAGTTTATTTTTTTCGACTTTACAATTTTAACCGAACCGTTAGATTTTCCATTAGAGGATATTACCTTTTCAGAATCTGAAATTGTTTTCATATCGAAATTAAATATTTGAAATGCTGATTAAATAAATACTATTACTTTAAAACTATAAATTAAATATATCAAATTTTTTTTTAAAAACAACTCCGCGCTACATCCCCAGCACTTTATCATAAAACTTCTCATACATCGGTACAATATTTTCCTCGCTGAAATGCTCTGCCCGCTTTCTGGCGTTTATTGAAAAATGTTCGTATCTTTTTTCATTCGAGAGAAGTTCTATCGCATATTTTGACATTCTTTCCACATCACCGATCTCTGCAATATATCCCGTTTCACCGTGCAGATTCAGTTCGGGCAATCCGCCGACACTCGATGAAATCACGGGTACTCCGCAGCTCATAGCTTCAAGCGCTGACAGTCCAAAACTCTCCGACTGCGAAGGCAGAAAGAAAAGATCGCTAACTGACAGCAGCTCTACTAAAGCATCCTGCTTTCCCATGAATTTTATTTCTTCGAAAATTCCGAGCTCACGGGAATATCTTTCGCATTCGCTTCTCTCCGGACCATCTCCGATTAGAATCAGCTTACTGTCAACTTTTTCCTTTACTGTGTTAAAAATTTTATGACATCCTGCACTCTTTTCAATGCGCGGAAATTTGATGTATGAGTTAAAATTTTCTCGTCATTCTTCGCAAAGTTCTTTCTGAAGCATTTTGTCTTTTCGTTATCTTCGCGTTTATATTTATTTATATCTATAAAGTTCGGGATCACTTCTATCTCTTTATCGATCTGATACTGCTGCTGTGTCTTATCTTTCAGGAATCTCGATACGGCTGTAACGCCGTCGGATTTCTGAATGCTGAATTTCATAGTCGGCAGAAAACTTGGCTCGAGCCCTGTCAGAGTTATATCCGTACCGTGAAGAGTGGTTATAAATTTAATCTCGGATTTATTTCCTCCTTCGGATTTCAGGATTTCTCTGGCAAGAAATGCGCTTGTTGCATGCGGTATTGCGTAATGAGCATGCAGAAGATCCAGATCATGAAACTTAGTAACTTCAACCATCTTACTTGCAAGCGCAATGGAGTAAAGTGGAAATTCAAACAGCGGATAATTATTTATCTCCACCTCGTGATAGAATATGTTGTCTACAAATCCATTCAGCCGCGTAGGCATTGCATAAGAAATGAAATGAACTTCGTGTCCCCTCATTGCGAGTGCTTTTCCGAGTTCAGTTGCCACTACTCCGCTACCTCCATACGTCGGATAACAAGTGATGCCGATTTTCATAATAAAATTTATGCTGTAAATATAATTTAATATACTGTTAAGAGAAATTCATTCTTTAGACTGAAATTCCAAATCAGATATTTTAAAGTGATTTTATAAAAATAAAAAAATCAGGTAAATATCATATAAAAACTATAGTTGCAATTAGTATTTTTACATACTATCTAAAACTTAAATTACTCACTTATGAAAAAAATCAAAGTATTAATTATGGGCGCTGCCGGCAGAGATTTTCATAATTTCAACGTTTTGTACAGAGATAATCCTTTATATGAAGTAGCTGCATTTACAGCAACTCAGATCCCGTATATTGATAAAAGAATTTATCCAAAGGAGCTCAGCGGGAAATTGTATCCCAAAGGAATTCCGATCTATTCAGAAGAAAAATTAACTGATCTTATCAGACAACATAAAATTGATGAAGTCATTTTTTCATATTCCGATGTTACATTTGAATATATTATGAAAAAAGCAGCGGAAGTAAATGCAGCAGGCGCTTCATTCAGGATGCCCGGTTATGATGAGACGGCCGTAAAGTCTGTAAAGCCGGTGATAGCAGTCGTTGCTTCAAGGACAGGAACAGGTAAAAGCCAGACATCGAGAAAAGTTGTTGAGATCTTAAAATCCATGGAAAGAAAGTAGTGGCAATACGCCATCCGATGCCTTACGGAAATCTCCTTAGCAGAAAGTTCAGAGATTTGCAAAAGTCTCAGATCTTAAAAAACACAAATGCACTATTGAAGAAATGGAAGAATATGAACCGCATGTCATACAGGGAAATGTTATATACGCAGGCACGGATTATGAAGCGATAATCAGAGAAGCTGAAAAAGAAGCGGATATAATTATCTGGGACGGCGGAAACAACGATATGCCGTTTTACAAAAGCGATCTTATAATTACTGTTGTCGATCCTCACAGACCGGGACATGAACTTAAATATTATCCGGGTTTCATTAATCTTCTGATCGCAGATATTGTAGTGATAAACAAAATAGATTCCGCTGATCATTCCGATGTGAATATAGTCAGAGAAAACATAGAAAAATATAATCCGAAAGCAGTCATTGTCGAAGCAGCATCCCCTGTTTCATTGGAAGATCCGGCAGATGCAAAACACATAAAAAATAAGAGAACGCTTATTGTCGAGGACGGACCGACGCTCACTCACGGTGGAATGAAATACGGAGCAGCCACTATAGCCGCAAAAAAATTCGGCGCAAAGGAAATTGTGGATCCACGTGAATTTGCAGTCAGATCGATCAGCGACACATTTGAAAAGTATCCTGACATCGGCAAACTTTTGCCGGCAATGGGTTACGGAGATAAGCAGATAAAGGATCTTGAAGACAGTATTAACAGAGTGCCGTGCGACAGTGTGCTGATAGGAACTCCGATAGATCTGAGAAGACTTATAAAGTTCAAAAAGCCGGCGGTAAGAATAAACTATGAACTGCAGGAAATAGGCAGACCGGATCTTAAAGAATTAATTACTGAAAAATTTTCATAAACTGAAAACCCGGGAGACCGGGTTTTTTTATTTTTATTTGTATCTTGAAAAAGAAATATGAAATATCCATTCTTAAATATTCTAAATCCGGCCCTCAATTTAAATTAAATTATACAATCCGTTTTATCTGATTAAATATTAATTTAACCTTATGATTCAAATCAGATCCTTTATTTATTTAATTCTTTTATTCAGCGCAATTTTGTTTTCGGGATGCTTTTCCTTGTCAATCGATAAAATGGTCGAGGTCAATCCTGAAGAGGACTGGCTTATGATCGGAGGAAACCCCCAGAAGACAAATATTTCTAAATCTAAATCCGCGCTTACACCGCCATTTAATCTTTACTGGGAATTTGATGCTGACGGCGGACTTGCAAAGAACTGCATTTCAGTCAGCGATGCAATTGTTTTTGTAAACACTTTGAACGGTGAATCTTTTGCGATAGATATTTTCAGCGGAAAAAGTCTTGGCAGAACTTCCGTATTAGGTGACGCCTCATATTCCACTCCGGTCATCGACAGGAACAACATTATTATTGCCGCTTCCGGAGACAGGAGTACCAGAATATTCAGTTATAATCTGATCACCGGTGATGAAAAATGGAAAAGAAATGTAGGCAGCATATTATCTTCACCTGTCATGACGGAAAATGATATTATAGTTGCTTCTGCAAATAACAAAATATACAGACTGAATGCGGCCACGGGTGTCCTAGTATGGATTGCCGGTCCTAAAGAATCCGGATTACCTTTCAGCTCATTTTTTAACAGTCCGACAATTTTCGAAAATAAGATCTTTGCCGGGAATAACAGCGGCGCTATGTATTGCTTTGATCTGAAAAACGGAAGAGAGCTATGGAGTTTAAAAACAGGGGCTTCCATTACAACCGACGTTTCAGCAAAGGATGGAAAAATATATTTTGGATCTGATGATAAAAATTTTTATTGTGCGGATACTGCAGGGAATATTGTCTGGAAAAAAGATCTTGGAACGACTTTTAAAGCAGCTTCAACTTTTTATAATGATATGGTTATCACAGCGGGCATTGACGGAAATATATATGCAATGAATTCTTTAGACGGTGAAATTATCTGGACATTTAAAACACACGGCGCAGTCTGGGCTACCCCGCTTCTTCACAAGGATATGATTTTCGTCGGCTCATTTGACAGAAGATTCTACTGTATAAATGCAGATAACGGAAAAGAGCTCTGGCATTATTTATGTGAAGGCCGCGTTTGGACAAGTGCTGTAATCTGGAAAGATTATATTTTTACTGCAAGTGATGACAAGTACGTTTATTGTTTCTCAAATAAAATTATGGAGAAGAAAAAATAGTATGCGTTCATTATTTTTTATGCTCATATTTTTTGTGTTCAGCAACAGTCATTCCCAGACTGATTCTACAGAAGTAACTGCTTCGGAAGTAACAGATTCCCTGGGATCTTTTTCGGTGAATCTGCTTTCGCTGCCGGATAACGCTGAAGTGTACAATGACACTGTTCTGATCGGAGCTACTCCTGTATTGAATTATCAGATGAAGGAAGGAAACTACAAACTGAAATTTGTAAATCCGGGTTCTGGAAAATTCTGGCAGAATTCAAATCAGATAATTGATCTGCATCTTAAAGCTGATACTACTATTAGCGCTGCGTTCAGGTATTTTTATTATTTTGATTCCGATCCTTTTAATGCGTCTGTTATAAGCAATGACACTCTCTTAGGTCTAACTCCTCTCAGACTTCTTAATGAATATAAGATCACGGGAAATATCATTTTCAGAAAAGAAAACTACCTGGATCTGGTTTTTAATATTTCAGATTACGATTTCGGAACGGGTTTAAAAGTGAATATGAAGTCAAAGGGAAAGATCCGAACCAACGATGAAGTTTATAAAGACAAAGGAACGCAGTTCAACACATCAAGGAATCTGCCGGTAATATCTGGACTGGGTGCAGTTTCAATAGCAGCAGGATTTTTTACTTACAACTTCAAGAAAAAAGGAAATAGCGCTTATGATGAATATTTGTTAACAGGAAGTCAGGAAAAGCTGGATGAGTCAAAAGAAAATGATACTTACTTTGTCATCTCACTGGTATTAATGCAGGCAGCTCTTGGTGGACTGATATATTTTCTATTCTTTGATTGAATATTTTTTTCAGTCAGCGATGTTTATTTTTTCCTCAGGCTTAATGAATAAATTTCTCCAGACTATAGTCAGTAAAATAATGACCGCTCCGATAATTGAATATACAGTCGGCACTTCCCCGACTCCTAAAAAAACCCACACCGGATTCAGAATAGCTTCGAGCATTGCAATGATCATGGATTCAGTAGCTGAAATATATTTGATGCCTTCGTTAAAAATAATATAACTTATTCCGATCTGAAACACTCCCATATATAAAAGTATCATCGCCTGAGAGAATTCAACTATGAGTTTGTCATACACCAGAGGAAAACAAAAAATACATACAAGAATATTTCCGGCAATAATATACACTATAGTATTTTCAGTTTTATGGATCTGCTTTTTCCATTTCAGAAAAAGAGTGAACAAGGCGAAACTAATTCCTGAGCCGATAGCAAGCAAATTACCTTTGATACTAGTCAAATCAAGCTTACCGAAAAAAAACAATATCATTCCGATAAGACAAAAAATAAGTGCAATCAGATTTTTCTTCTCAAACTTTGTTTTCAGAAAAATGGGTTCGAGTATTAACAAATAAATAGGAGCAGTGAACTGAAGAAATATTGCATTTGCAGCTGTAGTAAGCTTTGTAGCAATTACAAAAAGAACGAGAATAAATGAATAGGTAAGACTGCACATTATTGAGATCTTATCGAATTCAAATTTAAAATTTATTTTATTGATCAGAGATATTATTATGATAGTAACCGCAGCAATAAGAGATCTGTAAAATGAGATCTGAAAAGCGTCAAGTGTCAGGACTTTTATGAAAAGACCTCCTGAGCTCCAGAGCAGTGCGCAGAAACTGATATATATCAGACCTTTTTTATGTAAAGGGATTGAATCTAAAATTTTTGAAAGCATAATTATGCAGAAATAATTTCAGTCTGATTTTCAGGGAAGAATTTTTGAAACATATAAAAATGCATTATTATCCGCCAATGAAAGATCATCCGCATCCGTGATCATATCTCCGGTGAGATCGGAATTAATATATCCTGATGAAAAATTATATGCATCGTTATCTGCAATTACGACATCCTGCAGGTCTGAAACACCGTCCTGATTTATATCGCTGCCGTAAATGCAAAACCTTTGTCCTTTTCTGACAAGATTATTTCCAAAAGCGCTTGACGAATCCATTGTAAAGTTATAACCTGCACGCCTAAGATCAAAATTAAGTCCTCCGGCTTTACTCCATGTTTCAATGGAATTTCTATGATGTAGATGCAGAAAATAATTTTCATTTCCGTTTGCATTTTTAAACCCTAAAGCGCAGTAACCCGAATCATTTATAACTGAATAAGCGGAATCGGTTTTGAGATAAGGAGTCACTGTACTGCGCAAATAAACTTTAACTGTATCCTTAATCATTTTTCCGTTTATATTATTATAAAACCCCTGTATCAGAGCATTCAGATAAAAATTATCATACAGAAAATTTACGGAAGTATCACTCTCAGCAATATTTCCGTAAAGAAATTTTTTGTAAGCGGTATCATTTTTAAGGAAAAGATTAAAGAAAGAAGTTATGTAATATTTCGTAATTCTCTGCTGTTCAATTCTGGAAATTGCAGCAGGATTGTCAACCAAATCGTCGAGACCGGGAATAAGATGAAACTGGCTGTGATTGCCTCCGAAAATATTAATAATATGTCTGAATGGATTTGCATTCCTGTAATGAGGTAATTGATTTGTAGCGTAAGATGCAATGCTGTCTCTCTGCCCGGAAAGCAGCTGAACGGGGCTTTTTATCAGTGAAGCCGCTGAAATTGAAGACGGGTTTGTATTTGCAGCTGCGAGGGAAGATACTGCTTTGATGTTCGTATCAATAGAAGCGGCAAGAAAGCTGCATCCTCCGCCCATTGAATGACCGAAGACTCCCGCAAATAATGAATCTGTAACATCAAAAAATAAATCACCGGTTGATTTTCCTTTTCGTTTCATATCCTTTATTACAAAGGCAAGATCTCTTGCAAAATTAATATGACTCGGAAAGAATCCTGTTTCAGTGGATGGAGCAATAACAATGTATCCCCAGCTTGCAAGATGCCTGTAAAGTGAAACATATAAATTCGGGCTCAGAGTAAATCCGTGTCCGAAAGAAATTATATTATATTTATTTCCCTGAAGTACAGGAGCTCCGTTTCCTTCGGACACAGCGGGATAATAAACGAGAGAGGAAATATTTCTGTTTGATCTGGAAGAATCGATAAAAGTTACTGTAACATTTCCAACAAAATTTATGTGTCCTGTATCAGAAGGAATGGTCTGTGAATATATATTAACGGATTCAATAAAAGAAGAGCAGTTATAATAAAAAGAGTTTCACTTTTGAATTAATTTTTTTTTGATCTCTTTCAGCATTACCTTAGTCATTTTTTCCAGATCAACATTATTCTTCCATCCCCAGTCTTTTCTTGCGACAGAATCATCAATACTTTGCGGCCAAGAGTCTGCAATAGCCTGACGGAAGTCCGGTTTGTAAATTATTTCAAAATCGGGAATGTGTTTTTTGATTTCGTCTGAAAGTTCTTCGGGATCAAAGCTGAAACCGCTGAGATTATAACTCGATCTTATGCTGATCTTATCGGCGTCTGCTTCCATAAGTTCTGTAGTAGCTCTTATCGCATCATCCATAAACATCATCGGCAGTTTTGTATCAGGTTTGAGAAAGCATTCATACTTACCTGTCTCAATCGCATCATAAAAAATTTCCACTGCATAGTCTGTAGTTCCGCCGCCGGCTTCGGTTTTATAACTGATGAGTCCGGGATATCTTATGCTTCTTATGTCGAGCCCGTATTTGTTGAAATAATATTCGACCCATCTTTCGCCCGCAAGTTTACTGATTCCATAAACAGTATTCGGCTCCATTATCGTAAGCTGAGGCGTGTCAATTTTAGGAGTGGTCTTTCCGAATACGGCTATTGAACTTGGCCAGAATATTTTTTTGATCCCGACTTCCCTTGCAAGATCAAGAATGTTAAGTACGCTTCTCATGTTTATATCCCATGCCTGAAGGGGAAGTCTTTCGGCATTTCCCGATAATACCGCAGCGAGGAGATATATTTGAGAGATTTTATACCTGATCACAAAATGGATAAGTCTTTTATCATCCATTACATCCAGCAGCTGAAACGGACCCGATTTTTTATATCTTTCGGCGCATCCTTTATATCAGTTGCAAATACATTTTCATTTCCGTAGATCTTTCTTAATGCTAAAGTAAGTTCGGAGCCGATCTGACCTGCCGCTCCGATAACAAGAATTTTTTCCATTTAAAAAAGAGATAGATTTAATTTTATAGAATGAACAGAGATTAAATGAAAAGATTATCTCGGGTCAAGTTTTTTAATTATTTCTTCCTGCTTCTGAATTTCAATATCAGTGAGAGGAATACCTTTCTGAATTTTCTGCTGCAGCTGTGAATAAGGCATCCAGACTTCTTCAATCTGAGTTATTTTTTCCTTATCGTCAAGATTATCGACTTGTATATTGAACTTATCCATCTTAAAAAGACCGAGAGCTTTCTGATAATTTTCTATGGACAGATCATATTTCTGAAGCGAATTATAAGCCCTTCCGAGAAACATATACGCTTCTCCGAATTCCGGATTTTCATTTGCTGCATTCTGAAATTCGACAACACAAGCATTATAGTTTTTTTCCTTGAAAAGATTAAGACCTGCTTCATAACTGTCTATTCCTTTTGTACCGCAGCCGGAATAAATAAAAACCAGAACGAGAATGCCGGCGTTTTGTATTAATTTTTTCATAAGGGTTTAATTAATTCAGATTTAATTTTCCGTTACTTCAAATACCGATGTAACCTGGGTTTTAGGTATCAGCGCGGGCCAGTAAGCGACTACATCAGAAGGTTTTGGTCTGCCGCCCGCAAAGCCTGTAACACCCGGCGGACCGGTGAGTATCAGCGGCGCAATTTCCTTTCCGAATCTTTCTATTGAATATTTATCCTGAGATCTCACCGCAAAACGGAGCACAACTTCATTCGGTTCGTTTATAACATTTGCAAGCGGACCATGACAGGCGTTGTAACCCTGAAACTCGCTTCTTATCTCATCAAATTTCAAACCAAGGTCATTAAGACGTATCCTTAAAATCTCATCTGCAGCTTTTGCCTTTTCGAGAGCTTCAGGCCAGCAGTATGTCAGAGAACCTGCAGCACTGTATCCATCAGAATAGGACATTGATACTTTGTAAAATGGAGTGGAAGGAAAACCTTTCACGCCAAAGACACGAACTTTATTTTCACCAACGTTTTCAAGCTGTATAGATGTAAAGTCTGCAATGCAGTCAGGAGTAATATAATCTTTCGGATCGCCGATCTCATACACTAGCTGTTCGCTGACAGTATCAATGCTGACTCTTCCGCCGGTGTTTTCATGTTTGGTAATAATGACTTCACCGTTTGGAAATGCTTCAGCTACGGGAAATCCAATCCGCGCAAGATCGGGAATGCTTTTCCAGTCACCAAGAAAATTTCCGCCGCTTGCCTGTCCGCCGCATTCAAGAATGTGACCGGCAACTGTTCCGGCTGACATCAGATCCCAGTTATTCATATCCCAGCCGAATTCATAGATCATCGGAGCAAGCGTAAGTCCGGTATCCGTTACTCTTCCCGTAATAACAATATCAGCTCCCTGCTTAAGACATTCTACAACGGGTGCAGCTCCGAGATAAACGTTAGCGCTGAGAATTTTATCCCGAACAGTTTTTATCGAAGCTCCTGTTTCCATATTTTTAAGTTCAATTCCTTTGGAAACGAGCTCATCAATATTATCCAGAATATTATCGCCCTGTACGATCCCGATCTTCAAATTTTTAATTCCGATTTTTTCTGCGACTTTAAAAATAGCATCTCTGCATGCGACAGGATTAACGCCGCCGCCGTTTGTAATGACTTTTATATTTTTCTCTTTAATAACAGGTAGAAGTCTTTCCATAAGAGGAGGGATATCGCGAGCATATCCGAAGGAAGGATCTTTAAGTTTTTGTTTCTGAAGGATAGACATTGTAACTTCAGCAAGATAGTCCATCATAATGTAATCTACCGGTCCGCCTGTTGCCTGTTTGTAAGGAGCGTCGACGAGATCGCCCCAGAATCCCTGACCGGAGGCAATGCGTATTTTTTCTTTCATCAAATATTATATGAATTTATGAACAAATTAATTAATTATAATTTGTGTAACAATTTATTAATGAATGGAAAGAGGCGGAGAATCTGAAAAATGTCAGGTAAGTATTAAGAATCCAGATGCATTTACTTTTTCAGGAATTGTCAATTAACCTTTCCTTAAAAGCTTTAGCGACAGCTTCGGATTTAGAATGGACATGGAGTTTATGATAAATATTTTTTATGTGATGACGGACAGTTCCGACGGTAATGAAAAGTTTGTAAGCAATTTCTTTGTAAGAATTACCTTTGCATAAAAGGTCCAGTACGTCGGATTCTCTGGCTGTCAGGGGTGATTCAGGTTTTTTCTGAAAGGAAGCGACTACGAGTTTGGCAATTTTATATGACATTGGCGCACCGCCTTCGTAAATTTCTTTTATCGATTCAATGATCTTTTCTTCTGAAGCGCTTTTATCCAGATAACCGCTGGCTCCTGCGCTCAGTGCTTTAAATACAAGAGAGAGATCTTCGTGAACGGTAAGCATTATGACATCCACTTTCGGAAATTTCTGTTTTATTATTTTCACTCCTTCGATCCCTGAAATCCCGGGAAGTTCAATATCCATTAACATAACATCCGGTTTATTTTTTAAGAGATCTTTAAGAGCGCCTTCACAATCTCCGTAATTTCCTATACAGGATAATCCGTCACACTCATTGATCATTTCCTTCAATGCTGATCTTATCGGTCTGTCGTCTTCAACTATTGATACTCTGATCATAATTTACTACCTGAATTTACTGATATCAGATTCTGAATTCCCGCTGTAAGAGTGATCCTGGTTCCGGCGCCCGGAAATGAACTTATGTTTACATTCAGATCAATCTGCTCAGCCCGCGAGAAAATATTTTTCAGACCGTAACCTTTCTGACATAAAGCAGGATCAAATCCTTTGCCGTCGTCTTCGAGTATTATTTCGACATCTTCATCATAAATTCGGAAGATCAGATTAACATTTTTACATTCTGAGTATTTCAAAATATTATTCATACCTTCTTTAAAAATATATATGAGATGTCTTTTGCAGTTCATGGAAAGTTTAATATTCTGCAGTTCAGTATTTAATGAGCCGGAATGGAATTCAATCCCTGAATTATCAAAAAGCTCATTGCCAAAATCTTTTAACCTGACGGCGAAATCATACAATGAATCTTCCTGAGGATTCATTGTCCATATAAGGTCTTTAGCGCCGCTTTGAAGACTGTTTGAAGTATCAACAATGAATTTGAGATCATCGGATATTCCGGTTGATAATGCCTGAAGTTTTTTATTTACTCTCCGGCTGTAGAGAGAGATCCTTGTAAGCTTATGACCGAGTTCATCATGATAATCTCTTGAAGCCTGTTCGCGAACTTTTTCACGTTCGGATTCACGCGCTTTCTCTATGTCAAGGAGATGTTTTACTTTTCGTCTGACTCTTAGATTATGAATTAAAATCAATGATGCAATTAAAACAGAAAAAACAATTGTATAGAACCACCACGTTTTCCAGTAAGGCGGTGAGATACTTATTTTAATTTCAGCTACAGATTCATTTATAACTCCGTCTGCGTTTGTACCTTTAACTTTAAATGTATAGTTACCGGGATCAAGGTTAGTATATACTGCATTTCTTAAACTGCTGTACGGCGTCCAGTCAAAATCAAACCCTTCGAGTAAATATGAGAATAAAATTTTATCCGGAGCGGAAAAGTCGGAAGATGAAAATCCTATATTGATGACTGCATCTTTATGACTCAATGAAATTTCATTTTCAGATGAAATATAATCCGTGAATTTTATATTATCATTGTATCGGGTAAGTCCGGTAAAAATAATATCAGGAATGTAACCGCTGTTTTTTACCTCAGCCGGATTCACCGAACAAAGTCCATTCACACCGCCGAAGAAAATCTCTCCGTCAGAAGAAGCCATACCTGAAGAAAAGTTAAACATATTGTTTGAAAGACCGTCGGTCACATCAAAATTTCTGACTTCTTTCTGATTCGGGCTGAATCTGCTCAGACCTTTCATAGTACTAAGCCAGAGATTTCCAAATCTGTCAGAAATTATGCCTGCAATAACGGAATTTTCAAGCCCATTTTTTTCATTGAAGTAAGTGAAAGTACCTGAAGACGGATTAAATTTATTCAGTCCACCTCCTGTCCCGATCCAGAAATTTCCCGCTTCGTCCTCACAAAAGGAGTATACATAATTATTACTAAGACTATTTACGTTTGAAGGATCATGTCTGTAATGAATAAAGTTTCCTGAAACACGGTTCAGTTTATTTAAACCTGCAAATGTTCCAAACCACATACTGGCGGAGCGGTCTTCATAAATAGAGAGAATAGTATTCTCACTCAGACTTTCTTTAATGCTGTCAGAATGGAGATACCTTTTGAATTTATTTTCAGACGGAATATATTCGTTCACACCAAACGGTGTGCCGATCCATAATATTCCTGATCTGTCTGTATAAAGATTATTAATATTGTTTGCGCTGAGTGAATTAGCATTATCCGGTTCATTAAAAAACTTCACAAATGAATTTTTACTTATATCAAATTTATTCAGTCCGTTATTTGTACCGATCCAGATATCACCATAAGAGTCTTTTGCAATTGATCTGACATAATTACTGCTGATACTGCCGGAATTATTCGGATCGTGAAAATATGACTCAAGTATTTTAAAGTTTGTATCCGACCTGTAAAGACCGTTTTGGGTTCCGATCCAGTAATTTCCGACATGGTCCTGATGAAGCGAAAGGACATTGTAATTTTCAAGATAGTTTTTAAAAATATCTTTTGACTGCGAAAGTTTATATAAGCCTTCCTGATAATTACTGACCCACAACACTCCGGACTTGTCCTTGCAGATACTCATAATAACTTCGCGTTTTCTGACAGGATCATCAGTGATATTGATCTTACTGAACTTTCCATCACGGACGGAGAAACGGTTTAGACCATTTCCCGTCCCCACTGCCAATACCCCCGGATACTCCTCTGTAATTGACAACACACTGTTATCGCTTATGCTTCCTGAATCAGTCTTGTCATGTAAATATCTAATGAATGTGCCTGTATTTTTTTCAAATTTATTTAATCCTGCAGCGCCTGTGCCGATCCAAATGTCGCCGTAACTGTCACATATCATTGAGTGAATAAAATTTCCGCTTATACTGCTTTTGTTTTCTTTATCACTTTTATATACTTTAAATTCCTCCGTGCTCTTATCAAATACATTCAGCCCGCTGCCGGAGGTACCGGCCCAGATATTACCTTGGTTATCTACTGACAAAGTTCTGACCTGATCACTGCTAATACTTTTCACGTTTGACGGATCATGTTTGTATGTTTTGAATATGCCATTATCAAATCTGCAAAGCCCGCCATCTTCCGTTGCGATCCAGATTGTTCCTTCTTTATCCTGAACCATTGACCAGATCACATTACCGCTGACCGAGCCGGGATTCTTATTGTCATGAATGTATCTGGTAAAAACTCCGGTGTTTCTGTCATACCGGTTCAGACCGCCGTTATATGTACCGAACCATAAGTAACCTTCACGGTCTTCTAAAAATGAAATTATATCATCATTGGAAAGTGAATTTGTATCAGAAGGATCATGCCGGTATGTTATGTAATTCACTCCGTCATATCTGATGAGACCAAACATAGTGCCGAACCACATAAAACCTTTGCTGTCCTGATACATTCTGTAGACTAAGTTTACAGAAACGCCGAGTTTGTCTGATACACGCTCGGTTTTTGTACTGTATTCCTCCGATTGAATAAAGCCTGAATTCATTGAAACGAATAACAATACACTGATTATTTTAATACCAATATTTTTCATAGGATAATTTATAAAATCAGAGCAGAGGTTTCAATCTCATATATATGAGATATGAAAAAGTATATCTTATATTATGATTAGAAATAAATAAATAAAAAGTTAAGGAAATTTTACAGGTGATACTAAAACTTAAAAATATAATACAACAGTTAAATTCAGAATGTAAGGAGTAAACGATTTAGTACGCAGGAAGTTAGAATAAATTTCTTAACCGGGTTTTTTGCAGAAATAATAATATATCCGTAACTCATTTCACAAAGTCTTTTAATAATTCAACAAAAAAGAGTTACGGAATAATAATTCTGACTACGCGGCAAACAAAGGTGTATTATCAATATGGATAAGATAATCAGTGATCATATCACCTTTCATATAAAATACGTTAACGAAAGGGAATGTCATTTCCTTTTCATCATGTCTGGTATAAGTTACTTCTCCCTGCCATACAATACTGTCATCGTTATCCCAGAGATTTACTATATTGTGTTTGCCTGACCGGATCATTTTAAAAAAACCGTCAACATAATTTCTTATGTTTTCTCTTCCTTTTACCGGTTCGTTGTTTGCGTATTTAAATACGCCGTCTTCGGTAATAAATTCACTGAACGCTTTTGCGTCCATTTTGTCTATTGAGTCCATGATTCTTTGTATCAGTTCAGTTCTTGGCATTTTATGAATTATTTTAAAAGCACAAATATCTGAAATTGAAAACTTAAATTAAATTCTATATTTACCGGACTTCATATTTACTAATGTTTAGAAAATACCATAATTATTTTAAGATCACATTTTGCAGCTGAAATTTATTTTATATATTAGAGCAGCGGTTAAATTGTGAAGTAAATTCGGTATTAGATTTAACCGGATATTTGTGATCTGATAACTTTTACTTCCTTTTTAAATCGATGCACAATTACTAAATTTACAGGTATTCAATAAAATTTCAAAAACAAATTGTTTAAAAAAATATTAATTGCAAACAGAGGAGAAATTGCTGTAAGGATCCTCTCGACTGCAAAGGAAATGGGAATAAAAACGGTAGCGGTCTATTCTGATTTTGACAGATACTCACTTTTTACAAAACTAGCTGATGAAGCATACAGACTGGGAGAATCCCCCTCCTCAAAAAGTTATTTACTTGCCGATAAAATAATTGAAATTGCAAAAAAGACCGGATCGGAAGCAATACACCCCGGATACGGATTTCTTTCTGAAAGAGGTTTCTTTGCGAAAATGTGTGAAGATAACGGTATAAAATTTATCGGACCCGGCTACAAATCGATTGAACTGCTCGGCAGTAAAACAGAAGCAAAAGCATTGGCTTTAAAAAATGATGTGCCGGTCGTACCGGGCACTGATAAGCCGCTGCAGGATATGAGCAAAATTAAAACAATTGCCTCTGAGATCGGATATCCTGTCCTGATAAAAGCATCAGCAGGCGGCGGCGGTAAAGGCATGCGCGTGGTGAATGATGAATCTGAAATTGAAAGTTCTTTGAGAATGGCGCAGAGCGAAGCAAAGTCTTCATTTGGTGATGACAGCGTTTTCATTGAAAAGTATATTGTTAATCCCCGACATATTGAGTTTCAGATACTTGCCGACGAACACGGAAATGTAATCCATCTCGGTGAAAGGGAATGCTCCATGCAGAGAAGACATCAGAAGATCATAGAAGAAACCCCTTCCGTAATAATGGATGAAAACCTCCGAAGGGAAATGGGCGAATGTGCTAAAAGAATTGTCAAAGCAGCAGGTTATACAAATGCAGGAACGGTAGAATTCATAGTTGATGAAAATAAAAAATTTTATTTCCTTGAGGTGAATACGCGTCTGCAGGTAGAACATCCTATTACTGAAATTCGTACAGGGCTTGATCTTGTAAGGGAGCAGCTCAAAGTTGCTTTTGGCGAGAAACTTACTTTAAAACAGGAAGACATTAATTTCAAAGGTCATACTATCGAATGCCGGATATGCGCTGAAGATTCATATGATAATTTTATGCCGTCCTCCGGAAAGATCACTTATATGAAAAGTTTTCTTGGAAGCGGCATGAGGGAAGATACGGGAATCGAACAGGGTGACGAGATCTCGGTTTATTATGATCCAATGATCTCTAAACTGATCTCATACGGAGCGGACAGGACGATCGCAATTGAAAAAATGAAGAGAGCTTTAAAAGATTATGTTATAGTCGGAATTAAAACGAACATTAATTTTTTACTGAGTCTTCTGGAATGTAAAGAATTTGTAGAAGGCAATTATCATACTCAGTTCATAGAAAAGGAATTTAAATCCAGGATAATCAGTCCGGATTTTTCAAATGAAGAACTGGATGCGGCTGTCAGTCTTGCAGCGGTTATTTTAAAAGAAAATAAAAACACATCAAACGGAAAATTAAAAATGAGCAGTAACGGTGTTTCAGGAAACTGGATCAAAAAAAGGCAGGATACATTCAGATGAAAAACTTTCAATTAAGTTTTCTGGATTCGGAAAAGAAAAGTGAAGTGAGTATCACTTCGGACAGCAAAGCAGTGATCAACGGAAAAGAAGTCGGGTTCAATTATAAATGGCTGAGTCCGAATGTATTGATCCTCAGGATTGATAACAGAAACTATTATTTTTCTGTAGCTGAAAATACAGATGATAATTACATAGAAATAAATCTGGATTCAATCCTATACAAAGTGATCTGCAAAAGCGAACTTGATCTGCTAAAAGAAAAACTGTCAGGCAATAAATCCGGCGATAATGTTAAAAACGAAGTAGTCTCGCCGATGCCGGGAATCATAAAGAAGCTTAATGTACAAGAAGGGCAGCAGATAAAGAAAGGTGATGTGTTGCTTGTGCTCGAAGCAATGAAGATGGAGAACGAAATAAAATCGAAAAAGGATTCAGTCATAAAAAAGATATGCGTTGAGGAAATGAACTCGGTGGAAAAGAATGAACTTTTGATTTTACTAGGCTGACAGTTTTTCAGGATAAAGAAAATTAATCAATTAAATCAGGAATTAAATTATTTAATGGGATTATTCCTTGCATTTGCGTCACTTGTTGCTGCGGTTGTACCAATGTTTTTTTACCTTATTATTATCTGGTACATGGACAGATATGAAAGAGAGCCTTTCTGGTTTGTCCTTATGAATTTTTTCTGGGGAGCGACCGGAGCGGTTTTTCTGGCAATAGTCGGCAGTCTGATATTCCAGATCCCCCTCAATGAACTGATACAAGCTGTATCAGATGATAACCCTGTAGAGTTAATGAATCTTTCCGGTGCTGTGATTACTGCGCCGCTTGTCGAAGAATTTACTAAAGGTCTTTTTCTTCTCATCATTTCATTCAGTAAAAGATTTGACGGTGGTGTGGACGGTGCTGTACTCGGCGGCGCTATAGGACTTGGGTTCGGAATGACGGAAAATTTTATGTACTTCCTTTTTTACGGGACAACGCCTGTAGCATGGCTTATGATAGTTATAATAAGGACATTGTTCTCAGCTGTTATGCACTGTCTTGCAACAGCTACCTTTGGAGCGTTTCTCGGTTATGCAAAGTTTAAACCGGTTATATTAAAATTTATTTTGATCCCCACCGGATTTTTTCTTGCTGTATTCCTGCATTTCAGCTGGAATCTTTCCGTAAGTTTTGAGAACACAACATTGTTTGGTTTTCTGTTCCTGATACTCTACCTCTTTGTCACATTTTCAATTTTTCAGATATCGGTTTACTTTGAAGGCAAAACAATTCTTAAAGAGCTGCAGGATGAGGTGAACAGAGGTTATATTCCTCCGGAACATTTAAATCATCTTCCGTATGTAATGCGAAGATTTAAATACGGATGGTGTCCGGCCGGAGTAGATCAAAAAAGTTATGTGAAGACAGCCACTACTCTCGCTCTCAGAAAAAATCAACATAAAAATGTCAGCGGTGTAAAAAAGCAGAACTATCAAAAGGATATTGATAACCTCCGTTATCAGATTCAGATGATGTTTTATAATGCCGGAATGCATTTCCCTTCGGCAAATAAAATTTGAATATGAATTATGCTGATTTTTTTTCCGCTCAATCCGGTATCTCTAATTATTTCTCAGGAATATTCAGAAAGGATAAATTCATTTTTATTACTGAACCGTATTTAATTCTAATTTCATATAACCTAACTAATTCTCCGACAAAAAAATATAATTTTCCGTTAACCGGAATTTTTGAACTCACTAATTCTGATCATGTCCCTTGCAGATAAAGTAGTTAAAAATACCGCCTATTATGTACTTGCTCAGTTATTCGGATTCATATTTCCGTTAATTTTAACTCCATTTATTTTATCAAGTATCGGTGAAGTGCAGTTTGGTCTTTATGCGCTGGTGCTGGGATTTATCGGATTATTCAATCTTTTTGACCTGAGCATTTCATCTTCTTTTGTTGTATTTATTTCCAGATATAATGTGAGCCGAGACTTTAAAAATCTTAATGAATATTTCAACACTGGACTGATCTTTTATATTATTATCTCACTTCTGATTGCAGGTGTCGCATATTTATTTTCTGAACCTCTTCTTTCCCTATTGAATATTCCGGCCGAGTTACAGGAGCTGGCTTCGGATGTTTACAACATAGGTCTGATAATATTCATTATATCAGGTACATTTATGATCTTTACATCTGTTCTTATCAGTATTCAGAAAATGTACATTACAAGTGTAGTTGCATTGACAGTTGGATTTATTAATCTGATACTGACCGTGATAGCGCTTCAGTCAGGTTACGGACTTACGGGAATAATGTGGGTACAGCTTTTCTCGGTTTCCCTTACAAATATAATGTATGTAATACTGGCAAAGAAGCATCTCAGAGAATTAAAGATCAATCCTACTCTTACCCGAATAGCTCCGCTTAAAGAAATGTCAAAATTCGGGGTACAGATGCAGGTTTCCAAACTTGCGACTTTTGCAGCTGAGAAATATGATGAATTTCTTCTTGCTTATTTTTCAGTATTGAATAACGTCACATACTTCAATGTTGCAAACAGGATCACACGGATCGGAAGGCTTGTTCCTTTTCAGATCATACCTCAGATCGCGCCGATAGCATCTGAACTAAAAGCGAAAAATGATGATCAAAAATTAAAAGAGCTGTATACCGATTCCGCCAAGTATCTTACACTGACGGCAGTTCCGGTCTTTATTTTTTTATTTGTTTTCTCGGATCTGTTAATATTTACCTGGCTCGGAGCGGGATATGAGCTTTCTTCGTATATTTTGAAAATTCTGGTTATAGGTCAGCTTGTGAACATGTCGATATCAGCACCCGGAAATTCCGTTATACCAAATACAGGTGTTCCGAAATTTCAAATGAGGGAGGGCATGATCTTTCTCGGCATAAATTTAGTTGTGAGTTTTTTTCTCATAAAATATTACGGACTGACAGGCGCAGCTATCGGCAATGTTTTTTCCACTGTCATCTCTTCACTGTATCTTTATTTTGTTTCAGCGAAATTTTTCTCTCTTAAGATAAAGGACATTTTTTCTAAGAAACAATTACGCCCACTGGCAGCCGGCATTATAAGCGGTGTTGCAGCCGGAGCTGTATATTTTATATCATATATATTTATTTATCAGCCGCAGGGAAGGATCTCCGGAATAATTTATATAATAATACTTTCAATTTTTTTTACATCTGCTTATTTCCTTTTAATAAGAAAAATGAAATTTTTAGACAACAGGGATAAGAAGCTTTTGTCAAAGGTTATCATTAAGATGATCCCGGAAAAATATCTTAATGAAGAAAAGTTAAGTGGGAAGAGTTACGAAAAATATATTATGCAGATCAAAAAACTTTCGGAAAACTGATGAAGATAAATTTTATAGTACCGGAAATTTCAAGGACGGGAGGTATGAGAATTATATTCGAATATGCAAACCGGCTGACATCACGCGGACATGAAGTAACTTTATATACGCCTGTTATACCGTTCAATAATTATAAAGGTTCTGTTATGAAACATTATCTTAAGTATCAGATTAAATATGCTAAGAATATTGTTGTTAACGGAAAAAAGCTTCCGGCAAATATATACAGACATAATTTTAAATTTGAATTTCTCTGGCTGTTTAATAATTACACCGTAAGAGATGCAGACGCAGTCATAGCAACTTCCTGGACAACCTCTTACATCGTCAATAAACTAAATGCATCTAAAGGAAAAAAGTTTTACCTCATTCAGGATTATGAGAACTGGAATTCTAATGAATTGTATGTGGATAAAAGTTACAGTCTTCTTTTAAAAGAATTACCGTTTCAAAATATCTGAATGATCTGCTGATTGAGAAATTCAATTCGGATACTGTAACTATTTTAAACGGGATTGATTTCAGTATATTTAATAATCCAAACAAAGTATTCAATGATCCGCCTGTCATACTTTTTACGGATCACATCCTTGAAAATAAAAACACAAAGACGGCTATAGAAACGGCGATCAGAATTCATGAAAAATATCCGGATGTGAGATTCAGATGTTTCGGACGAAGCCGCTATCACAGTATGCCTGAGTATATTGAGTTCATTGCTGATCCGGTCGAAGAGGAAATCACTGAGCTATACCGCGGATCGGATATTTTTTTATTTACAAGTCTTTATGAAGGATTCGGACTTCCACCCGCGGAAGCAATGGCATGCAGATGCGCTCTTGCAGGTAACAGATCAGGAGCTGTGCCGGAGTTTACAGAACATCTAAAATCCGCAATGCTCGCTTCACCGGAAAATCCTGATGAACTTTTCAGCTGTGTTGATTATCTTCTAAGTAACAGAAATGAACTTAAGCGGATCTCGGATGAAGGTTATAAGAAAGTCAGAGATACACTTAACTGGGACAGATCAGTAAACAAATTTGAAGTAATGATCTCCGATAAATAATATTAAATGAAAGTATCAATTATAATTGTAAACTATAAAACTCCTTCAGTCCTGAAAGATTGTGTGGAGTCGGTATTTCTTTTTGAGAAGGATAATACATTCGAATTAATTATAGTTGATAATGATTCACGTGACGGATCAGAGATAATAATAAAAAGTCTTGCGGAAAAACATGAAAACGTAAAGGCGTTATATCTGAAAAGTAAGATCAGCTTTTCTGCAGCAAACAATATGGGGTTTGATGAAAGTAATGGAGAGTTTATTTTGATAATGAATCCGGACATATTATTCACCGAACCGCTGCTGATAAAATTAACGGATAATTTAATAAATTCAGCTAATACAGGAGCTGTCTGTCCTAAACTAATCGGAACGGACGCTAAATTTCAATACCATTATTTTCAGAGGTATCCATCTGTCATTCAGTTTATTCTGTTCTATTCTTTTGCTGCTAAGTTGTTTGAAACTTCCCGATATTTAAAAAATAAATATCTTTGCGATTATGAAATTGATCTGAATTCGGGAATACCGGAAAAGACTGATCAGATCCCGTGCGCATTTTTTTTTACACGAAGAGATATATTCGAAGAATCCGGTGAGATGAATGAAACATATGAATTATTTTTTGAAGATGTTGATCTGAGTTACAGGACATCAAAAAAGTATGATCTTAAAGTGGATACTTCGATAAGCGTAACGCATCTTGGAGGCGAGAGCTTTAAAACCGATGATGATCACTGGCTGCACGGAAGATTTATTATGAGTATGATAAAATTTTTTGAAAACAATTACGGAACTATAAGGACACTGCTTCTGAAAGTATGCGTGTATGCAAATTCACTGATAGTGATCTCCGGTGAATATCTCAAAGGTTTAGCAGGAAATAAAAACAGTTATAGACTTAAGAAACATAAGAATCTGATCTCTGAATTCAATAAAACAATTTTTTGAAATGATAGCCGTAATAATTCCAAACCTTAACGGACAGCATCATCTAAAGACCTGCTTTGATTCTCTGAGAGCGCAGACAATAGTAGAATTTAAAATTGTAATGGTTGACAATAACTCTTCAGATAATTCAGTTAAATTTACCGAAGAGAATTATCCTGAGATCAGGATCATCAGAAATAATGTAAATAACGGATTTGCCAAAGCTGTAAATCAGGGAATTAAGTATTCGCTGGATGAAATTAAACCTGATTATCTTATACTGCTGAATAACGATATTGAATGTGATAAGAATTTCCTGAAAGAAATGATCGAAGGATTCAATAATGAAGATACCGGCAGCGTTGCATGCAAGATGCTGAATTTTACGGACAGAAAATTAATTGATGATGCAGGTGATTTTATAAAATTGAAAGGTTCTCCGTATGCGAGAGGATTCGGTGAAACAGATATCGGTCAGTATGACAATCCGGAATTCATTTTCGGAGCCTGCGCAGGAGCATCCGCGTACAGAAGCGAAGTGTTCAGTTCCGCAGGATATTTTGACGAAGACTTTTTTGCATACTATGAAGATGTTGATTTCAGTTTTAGACTTCAGCTTGCAGGTTACAAATGTTTTTATAATCCTAAAGCGATCGTGTATCACAAGCGCGGAGCAACTACGAAATCACGTGAAGGATTTCAGGTAATGCTTTGTGAAAAAAATCTTGTTGCGCTCAGACTAAAAAACTATCCATTGCCAATGCTTCTGACCGGATTACCCTTCTTCTGTATTGTGAGAGTAAAGAGATATCTGTTATTTTTAATTAATGAATCATTCAGCGTATTCATCTCAGCTCTGAAAGGATATTTAAAAGGTATCGCCGAAATACCGGCATCGCTCCGCAAGAGGAAGTCAGTTCAGAAGACGCGTACTGTCAGCAATGAATATTTGAAAAGTATCTTCAGATAAATATTAAATAAAAAATTAATACTATTTATTAAAGCATCTGTTATCATAGTGAATTACAACGGATTGAGATTTCTAAAAGATTGTTTTGAATCATTGATCAGGCAGTCCTTCAGAGATTTTGAAATTATTTTTGTTGACAATGCTTCGTCTGACGGCAGCGTGGAATTTGTTAAAGAGAATTTCGCATTACCTTTCATTAAAATAGTAAAAGCTAATAGAAATCTCGGCTTTGCCGGAGGAAACAATCTCGGTCTGCCGGAGTGCTCGGGCGAATTTATTGTGCTTTTGAATAACGATACAACCGTTGACAAATTTTGGCTGGAAAAACTCATTGACTGCATTGAGCGGGACAAGAACACTGGTATTGCGCAGTCACTTGTATATACTGAAGGTATTCCTTTAAAGTACTATGAAATTAACGGCACAATAAATCTTCTTGGTCACAATATCATGCGTGTATTTGAAATTGGAAAAGACGGTACCGGTGAAATATTTCAGGCAACTGGCTGTTCTCTTATTATCAGAAAAGAACTTGTAAAAAGTCTAGGTGAATTGTTTCCGTCTGAGTATTTCGCATATTCAGAAGACACATTTCTTTGCTTCAGCGTGAAATTCAGAGGATTAAAAATTATTCATACTTCAGAATCAATAGTATATCATAAAGGAGGAGGCTCATCACAAGACAGTAAGGCGTTACACTTATTTTTTTATCAGGAAAGAAACCGTCTGCTTAACTTTCTTCTTTTCTTTTCAGGAAGTTTTATTCTGAAGTATATTCCGTATCTTATCTTCAATTTTTTTATGAAATTAATTTTGTCAGTATTTAAGAAAAAATATTCAGCGGTACAAATTGTTAAAGCGTATATTTGGTTTTTTACAAATATCAAATGGATAATGAATAAAAGGTCTGAAATAAAACTAAACAAAAGAGTAAACGGCTCATATGTTATGAATTATATCAGCGGAAAAATATTTAATGGTAATAATATTATTGAAAGACTGATTAATTTTATTTCAATATCATATTGTAAAACTACAGGCATAATGGTTTTGGAAAATAAAAAAACGGTATAGATGGTTTCCATAATCATTATAAATTATAATCAGAAAACTCTTTTAAAGAATTGTCTGGATTCCGTTTATGAAAAATTCGATTTTGAATTTGAAGTTATAGTCGTAAACAATTCTCCAAATGAGAATCTGGATGAGTTTAAAAAACTATATGGAAACATTAAAATTTTAAATAACAGTAACAGAGGATATTCTCAGGCAAACAATTTTGGAGTGCAGAATTCATCCGGCGAGATTCTCCTTTTTTTAAATGCGGATACTAAAATCGAGACAGCACCCGGCGATGACTTATTCGAATTGCTTGATAAACCCAGCACCGGCGCTGTTGGGTTAAAACTGTTTAATAAAGACGGAACATTTCAGCTTTCATTCTGGAAAGAAAATAATTTCTTTAACGAGATCAGGAATAAAAATGAAGAGAAGGAATTTGCGAAAAGGAATGCAATAGCCATGGGTCTTAAGGAAACGGAATATTCCGGTATAAGCGAAGCAGACTGGGTGACAGGAGCAGCGCTGGCAGTAAGAAAAAATGTATTTGTGAATGCAGGCGGGTTCGACGAAAAATTTTTTCTGTTTTATGAAGATGCGGATCTTTGTAAGCGATTAAAAGATGCAGAATATAAGAATTTGTTTTACCCGAATTGTAAGATCATACATTACAAAGGTGAGAAAGTGAATCAAAAATTTCAGACTGATACTTATTATTATTCAAAAGAGTCGCAGCTATATTATTATAAAAAACACTGCGGGATTTTAAACCGGATGAGTTTGAGATTTTATTTGTTCATTAAGTTTTTTATACTGACAGTAACCGGTTTCAAAAAAGTGAATGCCCAAATTTTACTGCTGACAATGGGAGTGAAAAGAAAATGATAAGAATACTTGAGCTCATAGACGGCGGATTTATCGGGGGCGGACAGACGCATATTCTTTCGCTTGTAAAATGTCTGGATAAAGAAAAATTTGATCCGGTCATATCAGCCTCTGGAACAGGTGTGTTCAGACCGCTCGCAGAAAAAAGCGGTTTCAAATTTGAACCGGCGGAACTTCCAAAGCTTTACCGGAAGAAGTATCTTGGAAAAATTGATGAGATCGTAAAGAAATATTCCATTGATCTCATACATTCACACGGAGGAGTAGCGGGGATGTACGCAAGGTTTTATAAAAAAAATTTTGGTAATGTAAAAACATTACATACGATACACGGTATTCACTATATTAATTCTTCAAACATTTTTCGTAAATACTTTTCGCTTTCCATCGAACAATACCTTACTCAGTTCACAGACAGATTTATCTGCGTTTCACATTCAGACCGTGACCTTGCGGAAAAGCTAAAGATCATCGAGCCATCCCTGACAACTGTAATTCATAACGGAATAGATCTTGACAGATTCAGCTGCAGTGAAAAAAATATAAATCTTATGAAAAAATATGGAATTGAAAAAGGTGATACAGTAATAGGAAATATATCGCGGTTTGATTTTCAAAAAAACAAAGGTACGTTCTCAGAAACTGCGCTGAGCTTATAAAGAAACATCCAAGGTTAAAGATACTGCTTGCAGGTGACGGAAAATATTTGGATGAATGTAAAAAAATTGCAGAAGACCTTGAAAAGGATCTTAAAGGAAAAGAAAGAATTATTTTTCCGGGTGCAATAACAAATACTGAAGATCACTGTGCATTGTTAGATGTTTACGTATTCCCGACTCTATGGGAAGGTTTATCAATTTCGATGATCGAAGCAATGGCTTGCGGAAGATGTATTATTGCAAGCGATATTCCTTCTAACAAAGAGCTTATAGAAGATGGAGTGAACGGATATTTATTTAATATTAATGATAGAAAAGTTTTCAAAGAGAAAATTGAAAATTCTATCACACGAAAAGATATCCGCGACAAAATGTCAGGCAACGCATTCAGAAGTTCAAAAATTTTTTCAGAAAAAATGATGACTGATAAAATAGAATTGGAATACCTGAAATTAAACAGAAATTAAAACTATCAGATGAAAAAAATCGGAATATTCGGAGGCGCGTTTAATCCGCCGCACATAGCTCATTCAATAGCCGCGGAGCATGTTACTGATGAGCTGACGCTGGATAAAATGATTTTCATTCCTTCGGGAAATCATCCTTTAAAAGAGTCCATCGGCGCGGAACACAGATTAGCTATGGCGAAACTTGCATTCGGAGATAATGAGAAATTTGAAGTAAGCGATATTGAGATCAGAGGCAGCAATGAAAAAACATATACTGTTGATACGCTTGAGAAATTAAAAAAAGTTTATAGTAAAGAAGAAGTAAAATTATTTCTCATATTGGGAGCTGATAATATTCTTATACTTAACAAATGGAAGCAGCCAGAGAAGTTATTTGAGCTTTCGGAAATAGTAGTAATAGGAAGACCCGGATCTGAGCTTGAAAAAGCTGAAGCAAAATATTCCTCCAAAATAAGAATTGTTCCAATACCTTTAATGGAAATATCATCATCAAACATAAGATCACTTATCAGAGAAAAAAAATCTGCAAGATACATGATAAGCAGGGATGTCGAAAATTATATATATGAAAACCGATTATACATATAGTGATAACTTATGAGATTTAATTTTATTAATTTTACAAAAATTATTTAAACAAAATTCAAAGTCATGAATGAAGAAAACATTGAACCTTCCGGCAATTCAGATCAGGAATATCAGGATCAGCAGCTATCGGTTACAGAAGCAATCTCCGGAGTTATCTCAGCACCCGGAGAAACTTTCGAAACTATAGCTACAACTCCTAAGAGAAATTACTGGCTGACACCAATTCTTATAGCAGTCTTACTTGGACTTGTTACATCATTTCTTTTTATGCAGGACAAAGAGCTGACATCGAAGACAATGGAAAAGCAAAAAGAAAATATGATGGAAAAGTTCAGAGAGAATATAAAGAACGGAACAATGACTCAGGAGCAGGCGGAGAGCGCGATGGATTCAATGAATCCTGAAGGGACAATGTTTAAAGTGATCGGATACGGTGGCGCTGCGATTGGACCGTTCATAATATTACTTGTGCTCAGCATAATTTATTTTATTGCGCTTAAGATATTTAAATCGGAAGCTCATATTACAGATGTAATGAATGTAGTCGGACTTTCATTTATAATAATTGCGGTTGGAAATCTACTGGCAACTGTAGTTTCGATCATCATGGGCGATCTAACAAGTTTAGGACCGGCAATGCTTACGACAGAAGAAAGCGCCGGTAAAAAAATATTTGCCATGCTTACAAAAGTTGACTTATTTGCAATATGGTTTTATACAGTTGTTTCGATCGGATTATCAAAGATCGGAAGGATCAGTTTTGTGAAATCTGCGGCATTTGTATTTGGTATATGGCTTATTTTTTACGTTATATTATTGTCAGTATTATTCTGATAAAAAATATGAATAGTGAATTAACGTCTGATCAAATTCAGAAAAAAAATACCGCCGGAAAAAGAGATGAACTTGCAAAGAAATACTCAAAAGTAAATCAGATCATATCTCTTACTGAGACAATATTGTTTTTTGTAATAACTGTATTGTTCATTGTATCAGGTTATTCAAAATCGCTGGAAGCATTTGCCTTTGAATTTACTTCTAATGCATATATTGCTCTGCTCATCTTTTTTGGAGTCTTCGGAATTTTTCAGTCAGTAATTTCTTTCCCTCTGGGATTTTACTCAGAGTATATACTTGAACATAAATATGAACTTTCGAATCAAACCATTGGCGGTTACTTCAGAGAGAAGTTTAAAGGGATGCTTGTAGGAATTCTAATCGGAGTTCCGCTTACTTTAATTCTTTATTACATCATCAGAAATTATCCGGACAGCTGGTGGCTGATACTCGGTGTAACAATATTTTTCTTTTCAGTGATCATCGGCAGACTGGCGCCGATACTGATCATGCCGTTATTTTATAAATTCAAACCTGTTGAAAATAAAGAAATAGAAACCCGTATAAAATCGCTTTGTGACAGAACGGGCGTAAAGGTCCAGGGTATTTTTGAATTTGACATGAGTAAGAATACAAAGAAGGCGAATGCTGCATTTACGGGATTAGGAAAATCCAAAAGAATAATACTCGGCGATACATTGCTTGAGAAATTTTCTCCGGAAGAAATAGAGATGGTATTTGCTCATGAAATGGGACATTATAAAAGGAGGCACATATTGAAGCTTATGTCAGTTTCGGTTGTAATGACTTTTGCAGGATTGTATCTGACATCACTTATGTATTCAGATACACTTTCCAATTTTGGATTCAGCTCAGTTTCAGAGATAGCCGCCTTACCGCTTTTATTTTTATACCTTAGTATGTTCGGATTAATTACAACTCCGGTGTCGAGTATTTTGTCGAGAAAATATGAATGGGAAGCGGATACATTTGCGCTGGAGACAACCCTTGACAGAAAGTCATTCATTTCCGCAATGGAAAAATTAGCTGATCAGAATCTTGCTGACAAAACTCCTAATAAAACAATAGAATTTTTATTTCATTCACATCCGTCTATTGATAAACGGATAAAGTTTGCGGAGAATTTTAAGATTTAATATTAATTTCGCTTAAGAAAATTATTTTAGAACTGCTCCGTCATCGATCCAGGATTTGATCTTTTTTATATCACAGTCAGAAAGTTTATCGCCTTCAAAAGGCATTGCAGTAACACCTTCTGAATGCGTGATTGCAAGATAGACATCACCGGTCAATGCAACTTCCCTGAATTTTTCAGAATTACTGAAATCGTATCCCATCTTAGGTTTCGCTCCGCTGTGACAGCCCACGCAATTTTCTTCAATAATTGGTCTGATGTCAGATTCAAAAGACATATTTTCTGACATACAATCTGATGCAGAAATTTCGCAGCTGTTATTCTGCATTCCCTGATCTATCCATTTATAAATTATATCTTTCTGTTCCTGCGTTAACTTTTTATTTGGAGACGGAGGCATCTTGTTTCGTCTCAGCATTTTTTCAAGTTTATTTTTATATCTGTCGCCCTGAGATCCGTTTGCCCGGAGAAAGTTTTTTAATCTGTCATTGTCCCTGTTTTTATTTCTGCCTCTGTCATCATCATTCCTGTCATCAAATCTGTCGTCGTCATCATCTTCTATTTCGACTGTACGGATAAGATTTTCATAACTTGTCAGGATTACGCCGTGCTTTTGAGATTCTTCATTGTGACAGCCGGATTTTGCGCAGTTTGACTGTAGAAGCGGGAGTACGTCCTGTTTGAAATAAATTATATTGGGATCGCAGTCTGCTGAGTCTGATACAGCAGTAGAATTAGTTTTCTCAGATCCGTTAATAAAAGATAAGAAGCTGATACTTAACAAAAGTATAAAAGAAAAGTAGAAGCCAGAGAGCTTGTTAAGAAAAATGTTCATCAATTTTAAAATAAATCTAATTATGAAAAAATTTGAATAATTTTTCTCAAAGTAAATATGAATTTTTTCTTATACAATAAACTAATTATTACCGCAATAAAATATTATGCGGAATGAATTTAAATTGTAATTTCTTTTACGGATTTTCAAATATGAATAAAAAATCCAAGAATAAAAAAACATCGGATCCGGAAATACCTATTCTCAGGAAATTTGAAATGATCTTTAAATCGGAAGAAAGTCATCCTTTCAATATCTTAGGTCCTCATTTAAACAAACCTGAAAAGAAAGTAACGATAACTTCTTATCTCCCATACGCCAATGAAGCATGGATAAAAATTACCGGAAGCAGAAAAAAACATAAAATGGAACGTCTTTCTGATTCCGGAATTTTTCAGATTACTTTTGAGAATAAGGAGGATGTATTTATTTATAAAATACTTTTAAGTAATGAACAAAAATCAATACATGAATTTTATGATCCGTATTCATTTCCAGCACAGCTCACCGATCTGGATATTCATCTTTTAAATGAAGGTACTCATCAGAAATCTTTTGAAAAATTAGGAGCGGTAGTTTGTTCAGTTAAGAAAATAAAAGGCGTTCACTTTGCAGTATGGGCGCCGAATGCAAGAAGCGTAAGCCTTGCGGGAGATTTTAATGACTGGAAAGACGGAGTTCTGCCAATGGAAAATGTCAGTAATTCCGGTTACTGGTGCATATTTATTCCGGGATTAAAGGAAGATACTATGTATAAATTCGCTGTTAAAAATAAACAGGGGAATGTTGTTTTTAAATCAGATCCTTACGCTTTAAAATGCGAACTGCGACCGGGTAATGCTTCTGTCGTTACTTCATTAAAGAAACATAAGTGGAAAGACGGTGAATGGATGAGGAAAAGAATTAACTTCAAGAATTTAAGATCTTATAAAATAAAGCCGGTCTCAGTTTATGAAGTCCATCTCGGTTCATGGAAAAAAGATTACAACAATATAGATTTTCCAAATGAATGGGGTTATAAAAATTACAGACAGCTTGCTCATGAGCTGACTGAATATGCAAAAGAAATGAACTTCACTCATCTTGAACTTCTTCCAGTTGCGGAACATCCACTGGATATTTCATGGGGATATCAGGTGGTAAATTATTTTGCTCCGACGAGCAGATACGGTACTCCGGAAGATTTTATGTATTTCGTAGATCACTGTCACCGCAACGGAATCGGTGTGATACTGGACTGGGTGCCTTCACATTTTCCGACAGACGCGCACGGTCTTGCAACATTTGACGGCAGCCCGGCATATGCATATGAGAACCCTTTGAAAGGATTTCATAAAGATTGGGGGACATATGTTTTTGATTACGGAAAAAACGAAGTGAGAAATTTTCTTATTTCCAATGCTCTCTTCTGGTTTGAAAAATATCATATTGACGGTCTGAGAGTCGATGCCGTTGCTTCAATGCTATATCTGGATTATTCAAGGAATGATGGAGAATGGGTTCCGAATGTTCACGGCGGAAATGAAAATCTTGAAGCTATTGAATTTTTAAAAAGTCTAAATGAAACGGTTCACAAGAAAGTAAAAGATGCGCTGATGATAGCTGAGGAATCATCATCATGGCCCGGCGTTACAAGAGCAGTTCATCTCGGCGGACTTGGATTTGATATGAAATGGAATATGGGATGGATGCATGATACTCTTGCATATTTTTCAATGGATCCGGTCTTCAGGAAATTTCATCACGGTAAACTTACTTTTACAATATGGTATGCATTCAATGAAAATTTTCTGCTGCCGGTTTCTCACGATGAAGTAGTGCATCTTAAAAGATCAGTAATTGAAAAGATGCCGGGAAATGAATGGCAGAAATTTGCTAACCTGAGACTGATGTTCGGATTTATGTTCAGTCATCCGGGTAAGAAACTGAATTTTATGGGGAATGAAATTGCACAGTATAAGGAATGGAATTCAGAATCTTCACTTGACTGGGAAGTTCTCAATTATGAGTTTAACCGGAAGTATCATGTATATTTCCGTGAGCTTAACAGAATTTATAAAGAATATCCGGCATTTCATGAAGATGATTTTGACAGTTCGGGATTTCAATGGCTCGACTTTTCTGATGCTGATAAAAGCGTAATTGCTTTTGTTAGGTTCAGTAAAGATAAAAAAGAAATGTTACTCTTTACATTTAATATGACACCAGTGATCCGTGAAGAATATCTATTTGGTGTACCGCGCAAAGGTTTTTACAGGGAAATTCTGAACAGCAATGCTGCAGAGTTTGGCGGAACAGGTGAAGGAAATCTCGGGGGAATATATTCTGCTGACAGTCCGCGATTTGAATTTCCGTTCAGCATTAAAGTTACTTTACCTCCTCTTGCTGTTAATGTATACAGACATGAAGAAATTCAGACAGAATTTGTGAAGAAGCAGGAAGAAATAATTGCTGATGTTCCTGATCTTTTAGATTCAGGGGAAATAAATTCAACAGAAATTCCGGACACTAAGAATGAAATATTAGCGGAAAATGCAGATGAAATTATTTCAGACTCTGAATCAGATGATAAGACATCAGATCAACCAGAAATACGTGATGAGCAAATTATTAATGGGGATATAATTAACCGGAAAGAGACAAATGAAGAAAGCCATTCATCAAAAATTGTTCCTGAAGTAAAATCATCAACTGAAGAAAATACTCCGGCAGGAAAAGATAGTTTGAATATTGAAATTAAAAAAAGTGATGAAGATATAAAATCAAATGAAATGAGTGAAGATGAAATGAATGAGAAGATCAAAGAGATCATAAATAAAATTAAAAAATATTAACACCCATTCAAAAGCTGAAAAACCATTTTTATTTATTTTTAAAATAGATATAATGTTGTTTCGATACAAAAAGAATTTCTGAAGAAATAAAATTTTATTTTAAAAATTTTAATGTACGGTAATAATCTTTGTATAATAAACTTATAAAGTATGTCAAAAATAAATTCGTTTCTGAATAATTTTAATTTATCAGTTGATGAAATTGGAGCAAAAGAACGCGCAGCATCACTATCATCCAGAAGCATTAAAACCGAAAGTAAGATACAGGCATTAAAGACAGCGATATCAATGCTTGATCTTACAACACTTGAAGGAAAGGATTCTGAAGGCAAGGTTCATGCGATGTGTCAGAAAGCGATCAGTCCGAAACCCGGTGACGACACAATTCCTCATGTAGCTGCCGTTTGCGTCTATCCGAATATGATAAGATTTGCAAAAGACGCAGTCAGAAATTCCGGCGTTCATATTGCATCTGTTGCAACGGCTTTCCCATCAGGTCAGTATCCTCTTAAGCTTAAGATTGAAGATGTGAAAAGATGTATTAAAGACGGCGCTGATGAGATCGATATGGTGATCTCACGCGGTGAATTTTTATCAGGTGATTATGAATATGTATTTGAGGAAATAAAGCAGATCAAGGAAACGTGTGTAGATTCCGCAAAGGAATACAGCGACCGTCACGGTATAAATCATGAAGTTCATCTCAAAGTAATACTTGAGACAGGTGAGCTCGAAACATACGACAATGTAAGAAAAGCGAGTTTTATCGGAATGATGGCAGGCGGGGATTTTATAAAAACATCTACCGGAAAAATTCAGCCTGCAGCTACATTGCCTGTTACGCTTGTAATGCTCGAAGCCATCCGCGATTATTATAATGAATCGGGAATTAAAACCGGAATGAAACCGGCGGGCGGGATCAAGACAGCAAAGGATGCTATAGCATATCTGGTTCTGATGAAAGAAACTCTCGGCGATGAATGGCTGACTCCTGATCTTTATCGTCTAGGAGCAAGCTCAGTCCTGAATGATATACTGATGCAGCTTGACAAGCAGAAAACCGGTTATTACCAAAGCGCAGATTATTATTCTCTTGACTAAAAATATAATAAAATACATCTGTGTTGTTTTTTTGATGACAATGTCATTTACTATAAAGTTGTTTGCTCAGGAAAATGAATTAACATTCAGTAAAGTGATCACAGCAGGTAATTATAAAATATTTCTTTTAAACAATAATTCAGATTTCTTTTCAGGGAGTATTAAAATAACAGATAACACTGATAAAACAGTATTTTTCCGTGAAAATTTATTTTCAAGATATGTCTCGGATACACTTGCAGATTTGAATAGAGACGGCTCGGATGAATTTATTCTGAATCTGTCAACAGGAGTAAATGCATATGACTTTAATATGCTTCTTGTCTTTGATTTCACACTAAGCGCTAATCCGCTATATGAAATTCATAATGCAGAAATCGCCGGCGATCCTGATGATGTTCCGAGAATCGTTTCACATGTCAGATTCAGTCCGCTTTATCTCGGAACAGGTTACGATTATTCGCTGATTTACGATGGTGAGAAAATGGTTTTGGATAAAGAAACAGGCAAGGGAAGCGTTCTGTCGAATCTTGATATTATAGAAGCTGATATGCTTTACAATATTAATGAATTTAAAAAGGAAATGGATGAGTGCGATGAAACTTCTAACTATATTTCTTTTTTCGAGCAATATCTGCTGCAGAAAAAAATCCTGAGCAAAGAAGATGAAGGTATTTCATTTTTTGATAAATATTACAACTGCAGCGATAAGGATTCAGCAAGGACTCAGTTGAAAAGTAATATTAAAAATATGTATGAATATCTTTCTGCAATGAATCACAGATATATTGAAGAATAATTTTTTATAAATTAATTTAATACGAAATGCCGGAAATACAGGAATACAAAGGTAACAAGATCCTCAATTTAAATCCCGAGAGTAAATTCTCATTTTCATTCGGCCTGGCAAAAGCCAAACTCATACTTGAGAATCTGGATGTAATAAAAAAATTCGTGGAGACGGAAGGCAAAGATCTCGGAGAGTTTGGCAATAAACCGGGGAATGAAAATTCACCGGATACATTTTAAGTCAAAGTACTTTTTTGAAAATACGTATGATAATTTTTATGCATGAATTATCACACGTATTAAATTTCATTTGAATTCATCAGACAATTTTTGAGACTTTATTTCTTTTGATAAAATTGCCGTAACCTTTATTAATTTTAAGATCACCTTTGTCAACTGCCTTCTTTCCGCGAAGAATTACTGTCTCGACCTTACCGGTCAATTCCCATCCTTCATAAGCGGAATAGTCGACATTCATATGATGAGTTTTCACTGAGATCGTATGCTTTTTTTCCGGATCAAAGATTACAAGATCTGCATCACTCCCAATACCAATCGAACCTTTTTGAGGAAACATACCAAAGATCTTTGCGGCATTTGTAGAAGTAACTTCAACATATTTATTCAGACTGATTTTCCCTTTTCTTACACCTTCGGAATAAAGCAGCTCCATTCTGTGTTCGATAGCGGGATGGCCGTTCGGTATTTTAGAGAAATCTTTTTCGCCCATAAGTTTCTTTTTCCATTCAAATGGACAGTGATCCGTACCTACTACCTGAACGAGTCCCTGATTTATTCCCGCCCATAAAGCGGTCTGATCTTTTTTCTCTCTAAGCGGCGGACTCATAACCCATTTAGCGCCTTCAAAATCTTTTTCATATAAAGATGCATCAAGCAAAAGATACTGGATACAAGTTTCAACAAAAACTTTCTGATTTCTTTCTGATGCTTTCCGGATCTCATTCAGCGCGCCTTCACATGTCATATGGACAATGTAAGCGGGCACATCCGTGTGATAAGCCATATCTGCAAATCTTCCTGAAGCTTCAGTCTCAGTGATCTCCGGCTGTGAAAGATAATGATATAACGGCGAGAGTTTACCTTCTTCCCTGTGTTTAGCGATCAGAAAATCTATTATGTCACCGTGAGTAGCGTGAACTGTAACAACGCCGCCTTTGTCTCTGACTTCATTCATAAGTCCTATCATCATTCTGTCATCTATCATGAGCGCGCCTTTATACGCCATGAAAGTTTTAAAGGAAGTAATGCCTTCCTTTTCGATCATTTCAGAAATTTCCTTTTTAGTGTTTTCATTAAAATCAGTCACAGCCATATGGAAAGAATAATCTCCGTAACAGTTTCCGTCGGAACGTCCTCTCCATTCTTCAAGCGCTGAATACAGTGATTTTCCCTGAGTTTGTAAGATGAAATCAATTACCATTGTTGTCCCTCCATGAAGAGCAGCAGCAGTTCCTGTTTCATAATTATCACTTGAAAATGTACCCATAAAAGGCATGTCAAGATGTACGTGCGGATCTATTCCTCCGGGATAAATTAATTTTCCCGAGGCGTCAATAATTTCATCAGCAGTTAAATTTAATCCTTTTCCGATTGCTGAAATCTTTTCACCATCAATAAACACATCAGCGGTATAATCTTCAGATGCAGTAATTACTCTGCCGTTTTTAATAAGTATAGACATTTTTATAAAATTGTTTTATTTAAAAAATTAATTTACTTCTTGCAGATTAATTTTACTTTCCTGCATGACTTTTTTCATTAACAATAAATACACAACGAATGAAATACCGAAACCGACAAACCATGCATAGTGATATAGATTAACTATAACCTGAGGGAATGTATTCTCGTTTACCAAACCAACAGTTGTCAAAAATCCCGGAGCATTTGGAATTATACCTGCGATAAGAGCAATTAAAGCCGCATTGTTAAATCCTTTAGTAAATGTGTAATCTCCATTTGATCTGTAAAGATCATTAACATTCAACATTTTTTTCTTAAAAAATAATAATCGGCAATCATAATACCGCCGACCGGTCCGAGCAGACTTGAGTAAGCTATCAGCCAGGTAAAAATATATCCGCTAGGGTCAGCGATCAATTTCCACGGAAAAATAAGAATTCCAATGACTCCGGTAATATATCCGCCTTTTTTAAAATCGATTTTAGAAGGTGCAAGATGCGCAAAGTCATTTGCCGGACTGACAATATTTGCGGCAATATTAGTCGCAAGAGTTGAAACGGCAATGCAGATCATAGCAATACTTACGATGAATTTATTTTCAAATTTACCTGCAAGTACGACGGGATCCCAGATTGTATTTCCGTAAATAATGACAGTAGCTGAAGTTACGACTACACCGATAAAAGAAAACATAGTCATAGAAGGAGGAAGTCCGATTATCTGACCGATTACCTGCGCTCTCTGGCTTTTTGCATAGCGCGTAAAGTCGGGAATATTAAGAGACAGTGTTGCCCAGAATCCGACCATTCCTGTAAGGGCAGGAAAAAAGAAATCCCAGAATTCAGATGAAGTTGCAAACTTATCGGGCTGAGATAATATTGGACCGAATCCGTTCCCCGCAGATACTGCCCAATATAATAATGCAAGCGCGGAAAGCGGAAGGAAGTATGCTTTGAATACAAGTAATTTTTTAATGCTGTCAACACCGAGATAAACCACATACATATTCAGAAGCCAGAATATAAAAAAGCAAATAGCCGGTCCCGTTTCCAGACCGAAAGACTCAGGAAAAATCCGCGGCAAGTTACTCAGCGAAGGTATCCACGCAGTTATCATAAGGTATATAGCAAAGCCGCCTATCCATGTCTGAATCCCAAACCAACCGCATGCTACGATCGCTCTGAGCATAGCAGGAATGTTAGCTCCTTTTATTCCGAAGCTGGCTCTTGCGAAGACGGGAAACGGAATACCGTATTTTGCGCCGGCATGTCCGTTAAGGATCATTGGAATAAGTACAATAGTATTGCCGAGAAAAATGGTAAGTATAGCCTGCCACCAATTCATACCGCCGTCAATCAGTGAACTTGCAAGCATGTAAGTGGGAATGCAAAGACTCATGCTGATCCAGAGAGCAGCGTAGTTCCAGGTATTCCATGTTCGCTTAGACAGCGGAATGGCGGCAAGGTCTTCGCTGTAAAGTGATGATGAAAATTCCTCAGTCAGATTATTTTTCTGATCACTGTTCACATCATTAATCCGATCAATATTCATGCAACAGAAAAATTAATTTCAACATCAGTTAAAATTAAAGAAATTTTTTATGAAATTTTATGAAACCGTTTTTATAAAAATACCCGGTAAAATATTTTCAGTCAGATTTTAAATTGTTTCCTGATCTGCAATTTTTATTGCTTCAGATAAAATTTCCATACCTTCATCTATCTGTTCTTTAGTAACACAAAGCGGAGGCGCAACAAAAATAAGATTCCATCTGCTCATAGTGTACATTCCGAGTTCAGATAATTTAGCAGTTACTCTAGGCATGACGCCCATTTCATTCGGAGAAGCATTCCACTTTGCCATTGGTTCTTTTGTCTTTATGTTTTTTACAAGTTCAATACATCCCAATAAGCCTGTATTTCTGAAATCACCTATAGAAGGATGTTTGCCCATCATTTCACACATTTTCTGATTTATATATTTACCCATCTCAGCAGCATTATTTATAAGATCTTCTTCCTCATAAATATTTAAAACGGCATTTGCAGCTGCAAGTGTAACCGGGTGTGAGGAGTAAGTGAGTCCGAGAGGAAGAGGTTTATCGTCAAAAGATTTTGCAATTTCTTCAGAGATCATGATACCGCCGAGTGGCAGGTAAGCGGAAGTAATGCCTTTAGCCATGCACATGATATCGGGTGTAACATCATGATTATCAATGCCGAACCATTTTCCGGTTCGGCCGAATCCGCTCATCACTTCATCGTCGATTGCAAGAATACCGTAATTTTCACAAATGGATTTTACACCTTTCCAGTAACCCGGAGTTAATTTAATACAGCCTGACGAACCTGATTCACCTTCAAGAATTATCGCGGCAATATTTCCCGGTCCTTCGTACTGAACAATTCTTTCAAGATGTGCGAGAGCATTATCAGTACACTCTTCAGGGGTTTTACTGTTCCATGGGCAGCGGTAGAAATATGGATTTTCCGCATGAATGAAATTCGGAGCCTGCTGCGAATCAACAGCAAGTTTTCTCGGATCACCTCCTGCGGAAAAAGCGGAATATGTTGCGCCGTGATATGACTGATACATTGCAATGATCTTATGTCTGCCGGTATAGATCCTTGCAAGCTTAATAGCATTTTCGACAGCTTCAGCTCCTCCGAGAGTAAAGAAGACGCGGTTAAGATTTCCCGGAGTTATCTCTGCAAGTTTTTTACCGAGATCAGCCCGGGCTTTGGTGGTCATACTTGGATTTATATAGCTGACTTCCTTCATTTGCGCGGAAACGGCTTCAAGAACTTTCGGATGACCGTGACCGATATTGACACAGATCAACTGAGAGGAGAAGTCGAGATATTTTTTACCGTCGATATCATGGAAATAGACACCTTCCGCACTCGTAATGACGGGAGGAGTGTAACCTTTTTGCTTTGACCAGGAGGTGATGGTATGGTCAAGAGAATTTTTTATAATTTCGGATTTGGAAATTGATGTGGTGGTCATTTTAATTAAATAGTTTAGTTTGAAAAAACCGGTTTAACGGTTCTTCGTTATTGGTATCCTCCGTTGTTAGGTAATAATTACACTCAGCTAAAAAACTATAATACTTGTGACACTCTTTCTTAAGGTCAATTTATCTGCAAACTTTTATGTCATATATTTCACTAATGGAAAGAGCAAAATTTCTCTTTTGCAAGGAAAACTCCCCTCACGACATCCAGTTCTTCTTCGCCTCAGGATTCCACTTCGTCGTTGTCTTCTTCAGCAATGTCCAGAATTCTATCGAACTCTTTCCCGTAATATCACATACTCCGAATTTCGACTCATTCCATCCGCCGAATGAAAACGGTTCGCGGGGTACCGGCACTCCAATGTTAATTCCGATCATTCCCGCGCTTGCTTTGTCCATTATATATCTTGCTGCGCTTCCGCTTTGAGTAAATACTGAAGCCGCGTTACCGTATTCCGAATTATTTTCAATCTCCAGCGCTTCATCAATATCTTTTGCTCTGATGATAGCCAATACCGGACCGAAAACTTCTTCCTTTGCAATTGCCATTTCAGGTTTAACAAAATCAATTACAGTCGGACCTACATAAAATCCATCTTCCTTTCCTTTCACTGTTACTTTTCTTCCGTCCACCAGTACTTTTGCGCCGGCTTCCTCTGCTTCCGTAATATACTTTTCAATTCTATCCTTTGCCTGTTTGCTGATCACTGAACCGAGGTTTTCTCCCGGAATGATCTTCTTCGCTTCATCACAGATCTTTTTTATAATTTCATCGATCTCGCCAACGCCTACCATTGCCGATGCTGCCATGCATCTCTGACCGGCGCAGCCTGACATTGAAGCTGAGACATTGTTTGCTGTCATTTCCGGATGCGCATCCGGTAATACTATCAGGTGATTTTTTGCTCCGCCGAGCGCAAGACATCTTTTCAGATTTGATGTCGCTCTTTTGTAAACTATCTTCGCTACTTTTGTCGAACCGACAAATGAAACCGCTACAATTCCCGGATGATCACATATTGCTTCTACAATTTCCCTGTCACCGTTTACAATATTGAATACACCGTCAGGAAGTCCTGCTTCTTTAAGCATTTCAGCGATGCGGTTTGAACTGATCGGAACGAGTTCAGACGGTTTTAAAATCATACAGTTTCCCAAAGCAATTGCATTGGGAATTGTCCAGTGCGGGACCATGTGAGGAAAATTGAAAGGTGCAATTGATGCAACTACACCTAAAGGTTTATATTCAATCCGGCATTCCACTCCCGAGCTTACTTCCAAAACCTCGCCACCGACTAATTGCGGCAGTGAGCATGCGAATTCCGTCAGCTCAATACTCTTCTCTATTTCTGCAACTGACTCATCCATAGTTTTACCATTTTCAATATGTGTCAGCTCTGCAAGCTCTTTTATATTTTTTTCAAGAAGACTTTTATATTTGTAAAATACCTGTACCCTCTCTTTGATGGGAATCACGGACCAGCTTTTGAATGCTTCTTTTGCCGACTTTACTGCTTCATCGAGATCTATCAATGTAGATAATGGTACCGTGGAAATTTTTTTACCGTCAGACGGACTGATCACATCTAACGTCTTATGTCCGTTTTTAGTGAATTTTCCCGCAATATAATTCCTTACTTCATTTAGCTTTTGTTCCATATTATATAAATATTAAATTTTTAATCTTTTGGAAAATAGATTTTTAGCATTTTAAATAAAAGGAAGTTGAATTAGAACAATTTCAAATTTTAAATTTCAAATTACAAAAAAATTTTTGGCCGTTATTGTTAAAGATAAAATTTTTTCCTGAATGAGTATGGAAAATTCTATTCAAGTATGTTTCAAAAAAAATTTATTATCCTTAAGTTGATTTTAAAAAATAAAATTAATATGAGTAAAGAAAAATTTTCAGTATCAGTTGAAACAGGAAGACACTCAAAACTTTTGCAGCTTGCGGGAAAATGGGAAGGCAGTGTGAAAACCTGGTTTGAGCCCGGAGTACTTGCAGATACATCGATTATTACAGGAGAGTTCAGATCTATTCTCGGCGGGCGGTTCGTTATACATGAATATAAATACGAACTCGAAGGGAAGAATTACGAAGCTATAGCAGTTATAGGATTCAGTATTCCTGAACAGAAGTATCAGATCGCATATTTGGATACATTTCATTGCGGTACGAACATATTGTTTTCAGAAGGTGACGACAATGCCGGCGAATTCTCTGTTCTCGGCAGTTATGGAGATACAGATTACAAAGAAAGGTGGGGATGGAAGACGAATATAGAATTGAAAGATAAGGATAATGTGATTATTACATCTTACAATGTCACTCCCGATGGCGAAGAGGCAAAAGCTGTAGAGATTGATTATAAGAGGGTCGTATGAATAATGAAATTACTTTACGGAAATTGGAAATCAAAAAATGATATAAATATAAATATTTTTCAATGCTGAAGAATATTATTAACAACTCTTTTAAATTCATCCTTTGACATTATACTGTCGCATCCGGCTTTGAAATATTCATCTTTGATAATTTCTCCGGAGTAAACTGTCATTATCTTTTTTATTGAAGGAATATTTCCATTACGGATTTCATTTATCAGTTCAGGTATATTTAAACTGTGGTGATCAGCATCAGCAATTATCATGTCAAGATTTTCTTCATTAGACTTTTTCAGTACTTCGTCAAAACCTGAAGACTCTTCAATACTAACCTGACAGTTCAGCTTAGTGAGTGTCAGCGCTGAAATTTTTACAATTCCTGACAGATCTTTATCGGAAGTTACAAGCAGGATTTTTCGTGTGTTCATTCTAATTTTACTTTGTGTAATTTAAGGTATTTCAAATTGTGAATTAAACTGAATTGAAAAAAGATAAAAATAGATTTAATTTAAACGAAATTTTCCATTCAACAGAATTACAAATGCCAATAATTATAATCGATGATAAAGAGGTGGAATTTTCTGCCGGGCAGACTATTATTCAGGCAGCTCTGAACGCCGGAATTGAGATTGCTCATTTCTGTTATCATCCATCACTGTCAATATCAGGAAACTGCCGCATATGTCTTGTGGAAATTGAAAATATGCCGAAACTCGTAATTGCATGTTCGACCCCCGCTACGGAAGGAATGAGAGTCCGGTCAAAATCAGAGAAAGTGATTCACGCGCAAAATGCAGTGATGGAATTTCTTCTTATCAATCATCCGCTCGACTGTCCTATCTGTGATGAAGCGGGCGAATGCAAACTTCAGGATTACGCTTATCAGTACGGTGTCGGGATTTCAAGATTTGACGAAGTTAAAAATCATAAGGATAAAAGAGTAAAGCTCGGTCCGAATGTTTTATTCGATCAGGAAAGATGTATCAGCTGTTCAAGGTGTATCAGGTTTTGTGAAGAGATCGCGAAAGATCCGGAGCTTACTTTTGTTCAAAGAGGCGATCATGTAACGATTGAAACATTTCCCGGAGAGGAACTTGATAATCCGTATTCGATGAATGTAATAGAGATTTGTCCGGTCGGAGCTCTGACTTCAGAGGATTTCAGATTCAAATCACGCGTGTGGGAAATGTCTTTTACTGACTCAATTTGTCCGGGCTGCGCAAGAGGCTGTAATACTATTGTGGGAGTAAGGAATAATAAAATTCTCAGGATCGAACCGAGAGAAAATCTGTCTGTTAATGATTACTGGCTTTGCGATTACGGCAGATTAAATACTATAAAAGGCGTAAATGACGAGGAACTTAGATTTAATTCTCCTGCTATCAGGTTAAACGAAGGAACAACAGAGAACGAAGATCTTCTGGATGTAAACTGGGACGAAGCGATTTCAAAATCGGTTTCCCACCTGAAGAATTACAGCGCCAATGACATTTTATTTATTGCTTCAGCTTATTCGACTCTTGAAGATAATTACGCATTAAAGAAATTTGCAAAGGATATATTCAGCAGTGATAATATTGTTTACATTCCAAATTTTGATGAAAATTTCGGTGATGATATTTTAAGAAAATCGGATATGACACCGAATTCAAACGGCATGAAACTTTTAGGTATTAAACCAATATCAGACAGCGCTGTGGATTCACTTGGTTCAGGAAACATTAAGATGATGTTTGTAATGAATGAAGATATAAAAAATATAAATGGCGCTGAGGTGTTTATGAAAAACATTGAAACGACAGTTAATCTCATCTCATATAAAAATACTTTTTCATCCCAGGCAAATGTAATACTTCCTATATCAACTTATGCGGAAATAAACGGAACATTTGTAAATTTTCAGAACAGGATACAGAGACTGAGACCTGCCGTTACTTCTCTGGAACAAGAGAGACTGATCGGCGAATTTTCGATGTCGAGATTAGATAAGTTCGGAGCTCATAATGACAGATGGACCCGAGGAACAAAGTTCAACTCAAGACCGGGATGGAAGATTATTAAATTTATTGCAAAAGCTATGGGGCATAATTTTGAATTTGAGAATTCCGAAGAAGTATTTACAGAGCTTTGCGGCGTAATTCCGGAAATGAACGGTTATGATTATGAAACCATCGGCAGCATTGGACTGGTAGCAGGTGAAAGACCTTTTGCAGAAGCATAATCAACAGTATAAAATTTTAATAAATTAATTAAGGAGAAAAATGTTAACCAAAAAACTTCAGGACGCGATCAATGAACAAATAAACAAAGAGTTTTTTTCGGAATATATGTATCTTTCCATGTCGGCATATCTCGAATCAATAGAGATGGAAGGATTTGCAAATTACTTCAATGTACAGGCGCAGGAAGAACATTTTCATGCGATGAAGATGTTTAATTTTGTACATGACAAAGGCGGCCGCGTAATATTGAAATCACTCGGCGAGCCGAAGACAGAATTCAGTTCAGTACTTAATGTAATTGAAGAAGCTCTTGAGCATGAAAGATATATCACAAAAAGCATCAACGATCTTATGGATATTGCAATAAAAGAGAATGACCATTCTGTAAAAAGTTTTCTCGAGTGGTATGTGGATGAACAGGTGGAAGAAGAAGCTACAATGTCTAGACTTATTGCAAAATTGAAAATGATAAACGGCGAGGGACTCGGATTGCTTACTATTGATAATGAATTAATAACGAGAAAATTTACTCCTGCAGAATAACGTTAATTAAGGCACTGAAATAGAAAAGGCAGATATCAAATCTGCCTTTTTTGCATTAATCTAATTCATTTCATATTGTTAAATGATCTAGAACATAAAAAATCCCTGTAAACTTTTTGGCTTACAGGGATCTCTATTTTATTTCAATACTGATTCGTTTTGATCTTTAATTATTTAGCATTAGTTCAAAGCGTTTTAGAATTTAAATTCAAGTCCGCCTAAAGCTGTTAAGAAACTACGGGTTCCCCCATCATTAAAAATCATATGATATTTTGATTTTAAAATAATGTCCATAGCTTTACTTAATTGCAGCGCTACACCAGGACCTACATTCATTCCAATATTTGTATTGGAAAGTTTTTCAAAAGTTTGAGTTCCTTCTGTATAAGCATCCTGTGAAAATATGTAAGCTCCGACACCTGCTTCCAGGAAGAAAATGGATTTTAATTTTGGATCTGTAAAGTTGTATCTCGGTCCTGCTGATATTTCAATATAACTGCTGGTTGGAGCAGTTGGTGTATTGTTGGTCAGACTGTAGTATCCCAATTTTGTGTAAAGAGACAATTCTCTGTTCATTCTGACTCCTAAGTCTAAACCTCCGTTAAAACCTGCTGCATAAGTATTTCCAAGTTCACTCATCGGAAATATCGCACCGGCTACAGGACTTAAGGTAAATACAGGATATAAACTGGTTTTAGATGTTTTCGTAACTGTTGTACCTGAAGATTGCGCGTTAATTATATTACTGTTTGACAACCCAATTACTAAAGCAAACATCGTAACTAATATAAACAATTTGTAGATTTTCGTAAACATTTTACAACTCCTTTTCTTTTTTATTAGAAAACCGTATTTGGTTTTCTTTCTATAACAAAAATATACATTGTAATGATAATAGATAATCCTCCATAGGTATGAATTAAGGACTACATCCTTTTTTCATCTGAAATCAATTTCGGATGATTGATAAACTCTCTGCGAGGGATTTGAATGTACTGTCTGTAAGTGAGAAGTTGGCTACTTCAAGGCGTGAATGCAAAGCTAATTTTTCAAGAATATTATGTACATGACTCTTCACGGTAAAAGATGAAATTTTCAAATTCAGAGCAATTTCTTTATTAGTCATTGCATTACCGATCAGCGCAATGACTTCCTTTTCTCTGGCAGTCATACGAACAGCGTTTTTTAATTTAGTCTTGCCGCTTTTGATCGCATGTTCAATAATTTGAGAAAACAGTGATTCTGTTAAATGATTCGGCAATACTTTCTCACCATCAGCAACGGTTCTTATTGTATCCAGAAATTCATCAAGAGTTGCATCTTTCAGAATAAAACCGCTGGCTCCGGCCTTTATAAACTGAAGAATATCAGCCTGTACCGGTACAAGATCCATTACAATTACTTTCGCATTCGGAAATTCCTTCTTTACTATTTCTACAATCCTTAAGCTGCTTATACTTCTCAGTCCAAGATCTAATAAAATGACATTTGGTTTCATCTTATGGATCTTCTGAATTGTATTTTCACTGTTGCCGGATGCAGCTACTACTTCTATATCTTTATACGGCTTGAGCATTACCGTCATTCCGTCCCGCAGTATTCTATTGTCTTCAATTAGTAATAACTTGATCTTGTGTGTTTTGTTATTAGGTTTATTAATTTTGTCTTTTTTTTTCATCTTATCTGATTATAAAATTATTTCCTGAGCAATTCTGTTTTGAAAGCACTATAAATAATTTACCGTGCCGGTAAACAGTTAATATATCTTTCACAATTTGTTCTTCCCTTAATAAAGAACAATTAAATATTTAATTGCATTACTACTGATTTTCATCTGCATGATATGCCGCAGGTGAAATTATTTCCAATGCATATTGAATAAAAATTCAGCTTGAAAGTTAATACTCTATTCCTGTTCAATAGCTGTAAGTGATTGAACTGAATATCTGAATATTAATCAGATCCTGCATTAGAGTATTTCTTCAGTTTAGTAATTGCAAAATTAAAATGTTACTTCCTTAAATGTTTTTAGATATGAAACAGTTTTAAACTGTATTTACTCCCCATAGTTATTATTCAAAGATTTTCTTAAGGTAATATCTAAACTACACTTCTTCCCTGAATCAATCGAACGATAACAACTATTATTGCAATGACTAATAAAACATGAATAAATCCGCCCATAGTATAAGATGTTACCATCCCCAGAGCCCATAACACTAATAGTATTATAATTATTGTCCACAACATATATTACTCCTTTCTGTTTTTTATATAAAATAAAGTTTAATGTTTCAACATTGTTCGGATTTTATAAACTGCATTTATTGTAAAACCCGAATTTCAAGATAAATTTCTTATAGCGTTTCAGTATTTTTTTTGGCATTTGTAACTATATCCGAAAAATTTTTCTCGATATCCTTTATCATATTATCCGCATTGCCTAATAGATCATCTTTTACTTTTAGAATTTTTTTTCGAAATTTCCTGCCGCTTCCCGGTGCAAACAATAATGCTGCAGTTCCGCCAAGTAAAATTCCAATAATCATTCCTCTCAGAAATGATTGTGTTATTAAATTTTGATTGTTATTCATCGTCTTAATCCTAACATATAGTTTTAAACTTCAAAGAGATTTTTAAATTTTAGAATAAATGAAATAAAGAAATATTCCTTTGAATCATCTAAAACTTTTTTATAATTTAGTAAGGATGAGATTAAAAAAGAATAGTCCATTCGGATGATAAATGGACTATTTTAATAAAAATTGAGGTTGATTTTATTCAAAAAGAGATACCGTGTTACGTAGTTCATTTAAACCTTCTTCGGATTTTGCAAACTTTGCAATTTCAACTCTGTTATGCATTGCCAGTTTTTCAAGAATGTTATGAATGTGACTTTTTACGGTAAATGGAGAAAGAAATAGTTTATCACCGATTTCTTTATTAGAATAACCATCAGCTACCAGGGCTATTACCTGCCGTTCTCTTTTGGACATTATGAATGACCGGATTAATTTTGATTTCTTCGGATCGGAAACTGCATCAGACACAATCTGTGAAAAAAGAGAACAGGTTAAATTATTAGGCAGAATTTTATTTCCTTTATAAACGGAGCGGATTGTGCTGAGAAAATTCCTTACCTGTGCATCCTTCATAATAAATCCTGATGCACCAGCTTTAACAAATTCAAATATGTCCTCCTGCAGAGGCATAATTGCCATTACTATTATATTTATTTCAGGAAATTTATTTTTTGTTATTCTTACTAATTCCAGACTGTTTTTGTTGTAAAGACCAAGATCAACAAGCATGATATCCGGTTTTGTTGTGAGTATTTTCGAATCTAATTTTCCTTTGTAATCAAGATCAGCAACTACTTTAAGGTCGTTATACTCATTAATTAATTTAATTATACCTTCCCGCAGAAGCCGGTTATCCTCTATTATAAGTATACGGATTTTTTTCATATTAAAAAATTCGTTGTAATCAAGTTTGTTAACGGAGTTTTTGTAAAGAGAATGTGTCAGAAAAACTTTTCAGAAAGAAAGTTTAAAATATGAGATATTGGGGGCAATAAAATATTTATCCCGGTATGAAATAATTTCTTTGTATGAAATACGAATTAACCGGTATCAGAGAATACCGCCGCCTAACATTAATCTGAATATTCCGAAAAGTATTGCAATACTGCAAAGAGTAATACCTGTTTTTGATTTTCCGATAATACTGAATATCAGTCCTATTATTGCAAAAGGTATGTTCAGCCAGTTCAGCCAACCCAGCAAAGGAATGAAAGCTATTGCCATACCAAGCATTGCGACTATTCCTAAAACAATTCCGATAACTTTCATAACAGTATTTTAATGATTTAAATAAACAATATTATCTTAAACAAATTATATTGCTGTAAAAAACTTTTTGAAATAAAATTACAGCATTGTAACAGAGCAGCTATAAAGCCTTTCATTATATTAATTTTCTGATAATTCTCATATAAAGTAGTAAATATAATTATTTTTTAAAATCTTTTTTATTAAGCACTATATTTTTCCGGCAAAACTATTTATTTACTCCGAAAGAGAAGTATATTCATCATTTATAATCACGATATCAATTCTTATTTTGAAGTAAAACGAACATTAAATCAAAAATAAATGGAATCACATACATCTCCTGATCTAAGAAGAAGGTTAATGAATTTCGACAGAAAAGATTATGATAATGACACTCTGCTCTCATTATACAAAGGCATACTTCTTCCGAGATTAATAGAAGAGAAGATGCTGCTGCTGCTGAGAAAAGGAAAGATCTCAAAATGGTTTTCCGGGATAGGTCAGGAAGCAATATCAATAGGAGTCAGCATGGCTTTGGAAAAAGATGAATACATACTGCCTATGCACAGGAATCTCGGAGTATTTACTTCAAAAGGACTTCCGCTTGCAAAATTATTCAAACAGCTTCAGGGAAAGTATGACGGATTTTCAAAAGGAAGAGAAAGGTCTTTTCATTTCGGTACAAATGAATTCCATATTGTAGGAATGATATCCCATCTCGGACCTCAGCTTGCAATTGCCGACGGTATTGGTCTTGCATCGCTTTTGAATAATGATAAAAAAATTACTGCAGTTTTTACCGGTGACGGAGGCACGAGTGAAGGAGATTTTCATGAGTCACTGAATGTTGCAGCAGTGTGGAATCTTCCCGTAATATTTGTAATAGAAAATAACGGATACGGACTTTCAACGCCTCTTAATGAACAGTATAAATGCGGTGACCTTTCAGACAAAGGCGTCGGTTACGGAATGGAAGCGCTTCAGATCGATGGTAATAATATTCTCACAGTTTATGATACTGTAAAAACCTATGCGGAGTCTATGAGAAATGATCCGCGTCCGCTGCTTCTCGAATGCAAGACTTTCAGAATGAGAGGACACGAAGAAGCGTCAGGAGTAAAATATGTTCCTAAAGAACTTTTTGAAGAATGGGTTAAAAAAGATCCCGTGTTGAATTACGAAAGCTACCTTGTCGATGAGGGGATTCTCGATGAAGAAACTATAAATTCGATAAGGGATGAATACAAAAAAGAAATTGACGCAGCACTTGATGAAGCGCTAAATGACTCGGAAACAACAGCTGACACTGCAAAAGAGCTGAATGATGTATATGCGCCTTACATACAGAAAGTAACTCATCCGGCAGGAAGTGATAAATCTCCGAAAAGATTTGTCGATGCTGTTTCAGACGGATTAAGATTATCTATGAGAAAATATAAAGACCTTGTAATAATGGGTCAGGATATCGCAGAGTATGGAGGTGTTTTTAAGGTTACGGAAAATTTCCATGAAGAATTCGGTAAAGACAGGATCCGTAATACGCCTATCTGTGAATCAGCTATTATTGGTGCTGCGCTCGGTCTTTCGATCAAAGGAATGAAGTCGGTAGTTGAAATGCAGTTCGCGGATTTTATTACAAGCGGATTCAATCCTGTTGTAAATAATCTTGCGAAGATACATTACCGCTGGGGACAGAATGCCGATGTCGTAATAAGAATGCCGTGTGGCGCCGGTGTCGGAGCAGGTCCTTTTCATTCGCAGTCAAATGAAGCGTGGTTTTTTCATACGCCAGGACTTAAGATATTTTATCCGTCAAATCCTTATGATGCAAAAGGGATGATCGCCGCCGCGATCGAAGATCCGAATCCTGTTTTGTACTTTGAGCATAAGGCATTATACAGAAGCATTTCTGATGACATACCCGATGATTATTATACAGTAGAATCCGGCAAGGCACGGATTGTAAGGAAAGGTGATGATGTAACAATTGTAACTTACGGAATGGGTGTTCACTGGTCAGAAAAATTACTGGATGAAAATAAAAATATTTCAGCTGAACTTATAGACTTGCGCACTTTACTTCCATGGGATAAAGAAACAGTTACAGAAAGTGTTATGAAAACAGGCAAAGTCCTGATAGTGCATGAAGACACTTTAACAGGTGGCATTGGAGCTGAGATTGCTGCATATATATCCGAACACTTATTTAAAAATCTTGATGCGCCTGTAATGCGGTGCGGAAGCCTTGATACGCCGGTTCCTTTTTCTTCAGCTCTCGAGGAGAACTTTTTTCAGAAAGATGTATTGAGAAAAAAATTGATTGAACTGTCAGAATTTTAAAACTAATTTTAAAAAAAAATAAACTTAAGATATATGTTGAAAATAATTTTTCTAATGTTCCTAACGATATTAATCTCAAACACAGGATATACGCAAAGCAGCAGCTATGATTCAGCATATGCAAAATCTCTTGGCTCGGATGATTACGGGATGAAAGAATATGTAATGGCTTTTCTAAAATCAGGGAAAGTGAAACCGGAAAATAATGAAAAAGCAAATGAGCTTCAGATGGCTCATATGAGAAATATTATGAGACTTGCTGAAGAAGGTTCTCTCATACTTGCAGGGCCGTTTTCTGATAACGGAGAAATAAGAGGTATTTATATATTTAATGTGAAGACAATTGAAGAAGCGCAAAAACTTACTGAGACTGATCCTGCTATTCAGGCGGGAGTACTTGAAATGGAACTTCACCCGTGGTACGGTTCCGCTGCTTTAATGGAAATAAATAAACTTCATAAGACCATTCAGAAATCAAATATTTTAGATTAGTTAGTTTCTGAAATGATAATAAGTTCAGAACAACAATTTTTATCAGCATCCCGTATTTTGTAATTCATAATAAATAATTATTTCCTGCTGCTCCGGTTCCAGTAAAGATAAAATGGAATTCCGCTGAGCACAAGCAGCAGTCCGATTCCTGCATCACGTGGATTCTGAATTATAGTTACCACTACAAGCGTAATACAGAACAGCACAAATATCAGCGGAAGGACAGGATAGCCAACTGTTTTATAAGGTCTGTGATGATCCTTCATCTTACTTCTCAATACAAACACTCCGAAAGCCCCGGCTCCGTAAAAAATAAATGATGCGAAGATGACCATATCAGTGAGCTGATCGAAAGTTCCGGAAAGTACAAGCATACACGACCAGATCCCCTGAATGACTAAAGAAGTATAAGGTGTCTTAAATGACGGATGAACATTTCCTGCGGATTTAAAAAATAGTTTATCACGCGACATTGCAAAATAAATTCTTGATGAAGCGAGAATGGACCCGTTTGTCGTGCCGAAAGTCGAGACCATTATAAGTATTGAAATAAAGAACGCGCCGCCGAATCCTAAAAATTTTCTCATCACTTCTACAGCGATTATAGTATTATCCTTTTGCGCAACTTCAATGATCTCATTGACAGGCATTACATACAAAAATACAAAATTAGTAAGCAGATAAATTCCGATGACAATACCCACGCCGGTAAAGAGAGCGACTGGAATATTCTTCTTAGGATTTTTCACTTCGCCTCCGAGATATCCGATATTATTCCAGCCGTCATAAGCCCAGAATGCACCTAGCATTGCGGCAAACATAGCTCCGAATAATCCGAGTGAAGTTCCGTATTCCGCTGAAGGATTTGGTCCAATCGGCGAAACATTTTCAACTGAACCTCCGCTCATCGTGAGTCCGAGTGTAATTATTATCAGAATCCCGAGAACTTTGAGTGAAGTGAAAATATTATTTATGATACCTCCGAATATTACTCCGAGATAATTTGCAACAGTTAGAAAAATTATAGTGGCGATCGTTAGAACTTTCACCCCGAAACTTGCGAACGGATAAAATATACCGAGTATGCTGAAACTTTCCATTTCAGTGCTGAGATGAGGAAGAGGCAGTATGGCATTTACTGATTCTGAGAAGACATAAGCTATGGATGCAATTGAAGCGGACTGTATTACGGAAAAACATGACCATCCGTAAATGAATGCGAATGCTTTGCCGTACATTTCCTTGAAATAAACATACTGTCCTCCGGGTGCTGCAATAAGTCCTGCAATTTCTGCGTTGGTTACTGCCCCGATCATAGTGATCAGACCTGCTATCACCCAGCACAGGAGCAGTAATCCGCCTGATTCAAGATCAGCAGCCATTGGCGCGGCTTTCTTGAATATTCCTGATCCGATCATTGAACTGACGACAATTAAGATTGCAGTCATTAATCCAAGTCTAGTAAGCAATCCGCTTGAATGAACCCCGTCCTGTTTATTCCCGGTCATTATAAGTATTTAAGAAAATAAAATTTACTATTTGAAAAAGACCTGAGCTACTTCGTATAATTCTTTATCAACTGTTTTTAATTTTCCGATGGCTTCTGTGAACGGAATGTCAACGATCTCGTTTGCCTGAAGCGCAGCCATCCTGCCGAATTTTTTTTCATTTACCATTTCCACCGAATAAATCCCAAGTCTTGTACCGAGCACTCTGTCAAAAGCCGATGGCATACCACCTCTCTGTACATGTCCGAGGACAGTTGCTCTGCATTCAAACCCGGTCCTTCTTTCAATTTCATCAGCAAGATAATTTCCAATTCCTCCGAGTCTTTCCCTGCCAAAGTCGTCAAGCTTAATATCTTCCTTTCTTTTCGCCATGCTCTTCTCATCAAACTTTGTTCCTTCTGCTATTACTATAATAGAAAACAGCTTTCCTCTTTTAAATCTGCTGCTGAGAATTTTCAAAACATCAGACACCTTGGTTTTGAACTCAGGAATCAGCACCGCATCAGCACCACCGGCAATTCCGCTGTAGAGAGCGATCCATCCGGCATGTCTTCCCATTACTTCCAGTATCATTATTCTGTGATGTGATTCGGCAGTGGTGTGAAGACGGTCTATAGCTTCGGTAGCAATTCCGACTGCCGTATCAAATCCGAAAGTATAATCAGTTCCGCTTATATCGTTATCAATAGTTTTCGGAACTCCGACCACATTCAATCCGGCTTCAAAAGCTATCTGAGCAATATGCATAGAACCATCTCCTCCGATAGCAATTATGGCGTCAAAATTTTCCCGGGCAATTTTATGGAGAAGAATATCTTTCCCTTTCTTTTTTTCAAATGGGCTGAATCTTGAAGTGCCAAGTATTGTACCACCTTTGTTTACAATTCCGGCTACATTATTCAGGTCAAGTTTTTCATAGCTTTCATCAAAGATACCTTTCCAACCGTTCTTAATTCCGATTGATTCAAAACCTAATTGATCGGATTTTCTTACAATAGCTCTTATCACGGCATTAAGTCCGGGACAGTCACCGCCGCTTGTCAGGATGCCAATTTTCAATATACGTTATTTTTTAAAGTGATTATCCGGCCGGTTTATTTTTAACAGGCGGATCATTAGTTAAGTATTTAAATTTATCTATAAATTCCTCTGTCTTCATATTTCCTATAAGAGCAAGCCTTGCTACATTTTTTAATTCTTCAAAATCCGATTTCTCAAGTCTTATCATATATTTTCTTGCGACCTGATAACTGTCTGAATCCACGTCAGCTTCACGCGTATTGATCCTGCCTTCGCTGTTAATGATATCTTCAAACTTTATCGGAATAAGGCTTCCTTTGTCAACTGTTACAATCGCTCCTGAATTGTCATCCAGCAGGTATCTTACAGCCGCATAGCCAAGGTCCTGCGTATATTCGCAGTCATAAGGAATCGGGTCAGCGCACCTAAGTTCGTATCCGATATCTTTATTAACAATGGTGACGTTTATTCCGCGCTCTCTCAATCTTCTTCTTACTTCATCCTTTGTGATCCTTCCGATATCAACTTCCGAAAGCCGGATATTACCGTGAAGATCTTTTTCAAGATTTACATAAGGGTGTTTCATTAATTCATTCTGATCGATCTTTGTTATAATACCTTCTGCGAGAATGGCAACTCCGTAAGGATTTCCCTGTGACATTCTTTTTATGATGGAAGCTTCAAGAATATCACATACTGTTTCAAAGCTGATGATTGTATTACGGAATTCTTCGCCGATAATGGTCAAGGTGGCTCCAGCTGCTTTACCTATCCCAAGCGCGAGATGCCCGGCTTTTCTTCCCATTGAAACTACATAATACCATCTGCGCGTAGTTGCCGCGTCAAGCATCAGGGACTGCACAATACGGAATCCGAAATCACGCGCCGTCTGATACCCGAAAGTAGGCATATTTCCGGGGAGCGGCAAATCGTTATCAATAGTCTTCGGAACATGCGCGACCTGTATCTGTCCTTTTGCAAGACGGTCAATCTTGTATGCGCTTGTTGCAGTATCATCACCGCCAATAGTAATAAGATAATCTACTGAAAGCTGTGTAAGTGATTTCAAAGTAGCCTCGAGCATTTCTTTGCTCTTTGCCGGATTCACTCTTGATGTATAAAGTATGCTGCCTCCGGTAAAATGAATTCTTGACACATCTTCGATCCTGAGTTCACGGAAATGAGTGGAGTCGCCTCTGCTCAGATGTTCAAATCCTTCGAGAATACCATACACGGTCAAACCTGAATTTTTTGCTTCTATTGTAACGGATCTTATGACACCGTTAATACCCGGAGCAGGTCCGCCTCCGACGAGAATGGCTAATGTTTTTTTTCTGTAGTGATCGTCCAAAATATAGTTAGTAGTTAATAGTTAGTAGTTAATAGTTACGAAATTCTAAAAATAATTTATGTTTTTAGTTGTAGACTCTTAGTTCGAAAAATTATCATCAGCATTGCAATGAGATAGCACACTGAGACAAAAATAAAAACAAATCGGAAACCCATTGTCATAGCGAATATTATTGCTAAAACAGAACCGATGACTGAGAAGAATCCGTTCACAGCCCATGAAAATGCAGCAAGACTTTTTTCCGAATCATCGATTTTTTTCATCCCCAAAGGAAAAGGCATTGACATAAAAAACCTAAGCGGCGCTATCAGCAATATAGAAATCAACACTCTGTAAATGAGATCAAACCGCGCCATTGATGTAAACAGATATGAATTAAATACTCCGATAAGAATCGCTGTCAATGCTATCAGAAAAAAAATTATCTGAATCCTGTGCTTATTGTTCTTTAAAAATGTATCCGAATATTTACTTCCGATCCCCGAAAAAATAAGCATGGAAGAAATTACCGTCAGAATAGTATAAACCGGCTGTCCGAGCATCAATGTAAATTTTTGGATCAATGAAATCTGCATCATAATATATCCGAGACCGATTGCTGCAAAGTAGATCAGAAATATTTTTCCGGTAGAACTGCTTGTTAATTTTCTTTTTGCAATAAGAAGAGGAAGTATCAGAAATGCAAATGCCGTGATCAGAGTTTGTATCAGTATGACAATTAAAGTAGTTTCTGCAACGGGTTTGTCTTTTAGCGCAAGTATAGCTTTATCACCCTGAGAGAAAGTTTCCCTGATTCCGTCAAATGTCAGATTGCCGAATCCGATATTCTGATCGAAGAACGGTTTGTCATCCGTTGCGGGTTCAAGTCCTGCATCTGTTACATTATCTTTTCCTCCGGCAAGACTTCTGAAATTATCCGAATCTATAAGCGTTTTATAAAAACTTTCACTTTCGCTGAGCGGGTCATACAACAGATCCAGACTCAGGTTACCGGCTTCAGATCTGATCCTTATTACATCCTCAGCGGAGAATCCGTCCTTTTTATATAACACTCCTGCAAGAAAACTTTTATCACCTTCAAATTCATTCGGAGGTCTTCTGAATATTATAAAACAGTCTTTACTGTTTTCAATACCTTTACTGTTTTCAAGTCTTGCCTCTTTAAGAGTAGTAATGAGTTTCGGGATCTGAGTCTCCGGTCTTGAAATATACAACACTCCGGATCTGTCAAGATGATGAAGATATTCGCTGACAGCTTCCTTAGTAAGAATATAATTTTCCACCATGCTCATAGCGCCGCTAGACATAGCTGATGCGGAAATTGTATGAGCTGAAACAATTACGTCATACACAATTCTTTTAGAAGTAATTACATTTCTTGCATCGTCCGTAATGAGATTAACAGACTTGTTATTTTTAACTAAAGGACCTGTCCAATATGAAAGAGTATTCTCAAGGTAGTCATTCAAAATGCCGTTGATCTCAACGGCTTTAATATTTTTAGCATTATGATAAAGACCTGCAAGTATTTCTCCGCCGCCTGCAGAACCGATTATAAAAACCTTTTCCGCTGAATCCTTCAGCAGATAAGCCAGATTGGAAGCGTCAGCGGGTTTTGTTTTTGGAGGAAGGGATTTTACATTCGGAATATTTGTCGTTGCATTTCCTGCATCGATAATTGCAAGATAGATATCATATCCGTCCTGCGAACTTTCCTCATCTCTCATCACATCTATCTTTGAAAAAATATTCCAGTCTGTTCTGATCTTCAGATCCGGACGGTCTTTGATATAATTTCCGTATAGTTTATTTGACGTTACATTTATAGGAAGTCTTTCATCAGTATTTATTAAAAAAGTGAGTGAAAGCGCTAGCAAAATGAATGAAATCATAGAAATGGTTTTATGCATTTCGTATGAGAAGATCATTGCAGCAAAAAATCCCATAGCCGCTACAACAGCTATCGCTCCGTTTCCTCCGGTTAATGGGATCAGGAAAATAAAAATAAAGCATGATAATCCCGCGCCGATGAGATCATAAAAATATAATTTAGAGACTTCCTTTTTGTATCTTACAAGTAATACAGAGATCACAAGTCCGGCAAAGAAAAACGGCAGCGTGATAAGAAGATAATATATTGGAAGATATATAAGCTGAACTGAATCCGTAAGAAGACTGAAAGGATCAAAGGGGATCTTGTTCATAGTTATGAAAGAAAATAAAACGCTTACGCCGTACAGCAGAGAGAGTATGCTGAGCAGTTTGTCAGACTGAATTTTTTCAATGCGGCTGCTGAGCGCTAACACAACTCCGCTTATTCCGAATCCAAGCAGCGCTACGCTAATTATCATAAATGCGAAATGATACCAGAGTGATACGGACAAAACCCTGGTCAGGGTAAACTCCAGAAGAATCGTGGACATTGCAATTATAAAAATTCCGGCAAAGTATGATGTCTTTGCATTACCGTAATTAGTCTGAATGGATCTTAATGTTTTTGCCAAACTTATTTTAAGATTTATTGTGAAGTTTATGAACTTTATTTACATAAATCAAATCCTTTATGAGACCTTCCATTTTATCGAGCTTCAGCATACTGGCAGCGTCACTCAGAGCTTTCTTCGGATCCGGATGTGTCTCAATGAAAAAACCGTCGACTCCTGCAGCTGCAGCTGCTCTTGAGAGCGGAGCTATGAATTCAGGATTACCTCCGCTAACTCCTTTTTCCACGGAAGGCATCTGTACAGAATGAGTCGCATCAAATATTACCGGATAGCCGGATCTTTTCATTATCACAAGACTTCTCATATCGACCACCAGATTATTGTATCCGAATGTCGTGCCTCTTTCCGTGAGAAATATTTTTTTATTCCCGGTCGCTTCTATTTTTTTTGCCTGATACTTCATGTCTTCAGGAGCCATGAACTGACCTTTCTTTATATTTACGATCTTTCCTGTTTCTCCCGCAGCTTCGAGAAGTTCAGTCTGTCTGCAGAGAAAAGCCGGTATCTGAAGGACATCGACTACTTCAGCAGCGAGTATCGCATCAAGTTCTGAATGAATATCCGTTAGCAACGGCACTTCAAATTCTTTTTTCGCCTGCATAAGAATATACAATGCTTCATCAATGCCAAGTGTCCTGAATGATTCTGATGAAGTTCTGTTTGCTTTAATAAAAGAAGACTTAAATATGAACGGCAGTTTATATTTTTCAGATAGCTTTTTCAAAGCTTCGCATGTTTTGAATATTACTGCTTTTGATTCGACAACACAGGGTCCTGATATGAGCAGAAATTTATCAAGATGCTTAAGGTTAAGTTCACTTTTTAAATAAGAAGGCAGCATTAAATTATCTGTTTAAGTAATCATTTAGTTTGTCATAAAGTTATTCTTTGGTGTATTTGGATTTTTATACATCCCTTTGAGACTTCTCTGTCGCAAAGCTTCATAAACACAGACCGCTGCTGCTACTGAGACATTGAGCGATTGAATCATACCGAACATAGGTATAAGGAAATTTTTATCTGACAATGATTTCACTTCATCGGAAACACCTGAGTGCTCATTACCTATAACAATAGCAGTTTTTTTTGTCAGGTCAAGATCATAAAGGCTTTTATCCTTTGACTTATTACTCATATGAGTGGAATAGATCCTGAATTTATTCTTTCTGAGTTCTTCAAAACAGTCTTTTACATTATCAAACCTTTCAGCGGTGATCCATTTCTTAGCGCTTGCTGATGAAGTCTTTCCAATCCTCGGAAATTTACAAGTGTTATAGATCAGATAAATTTTATCTATCCCGGCAGATTCAGCGCTGCGGAAAATTGCGCTTACATTATGGGGATCATGGATGTTTTCCAGAACAAGAGTAAGATATTTCTGACGTTTTCCAACTACATATCTGAACTTATTAAACCTTTTTTGAGTCAACTGTGTTTGGAATTTTAAATCAAAAATTAATTAATTAACTTTCTTTAAACAATTAACAAATCATGATATGTATATAAAAAAAATATTTTTATTTATTCCCGCCATTTCCCTTATCATAACAATAAATTCATCTGTTTTATTAAGTCAAAATAAACCCGTCATTAAAGATCCGAGAAATAACTGGAGTATGGGTTTATCATATTCAGAAAGAGGTTTCGGACCATCGTTCAGCTATTTTATCCCTTCGGGAAAATCCACTGATCTTTTTTTAAATCTTTCAGTCTCGGGTGTATCTGATTCACGGGAATTTGAAAGAACGGATTTTTATGGAAATGCAATACCTGTACAGAATAAAATAAACAGGGTTTTTATGTCAACCCTGAGTTTCGGAATGAGAAAGGAGTTATTTAAAGACGATATAGAGGGAGAATTTCTTCCGATCTTTAATATAGGGATCTCGCCTTCAATGATATTTATGAATCCGTATGATCAGAATTTCTTTTCAGCATTGGGTCGGACAACAACAAGTTTCGGACTCGGTGGATTTACGGGCTTGGGAGTAAGTTTCAGGCAAAGCAGAGATATGTCAATAAATTTCAATCTCAGTTATTATTACATTAAGGTAGTAGGCAATGAAGTGGAAAGTATACGGGACAATCCAATTGATAACATCGGAGGTGTGCAGCTTGGATTTGCAATTAACTTCATGAGATAACCTATTTTTTTCAGTTTCTTTTCTTAAATTCAAAATGTCAAATCAGTTAAAACTGAATCAGACTTCACTTGCAATCCATATTTATAATATACAGGACTGCCTGTTTTGAATTGTAATTTTCACTGTTCATTGCTAAAATTCCAAATCAAAAATATTTTATAAATTCAATTTTGAGACCTGATTGTTTTCTATAATATGAAGAGGGTTATCCGTTTTCAGAGTTTTTTTCAATTTGATAAATATCACAGCGTCAAGCCTTGTTTTATAATCACGCGCTCAAATCACCTTAATAAAAATATCCGGAATGAAAAGTAAAAAGATACTTTACATTTGCGGCTCGAGGAACCAGACTACAATGCTTCATCAGATATCTGAGAAGATGCCAGAACATGAGCATTTTTTTTCAGCTTACTATTCTGACGGCATAGAAAGATTTTTTGCAAATTTCGGCGTACTTGACTTCACTGTGCTTGGCGGCAGATTCAGACTTCAGACGGAAGAATATCTAAGGGACAATGATCTGAATATAGATTATGAAGGCAGAAAAAATAATTATGATCTGGTGGTAAACTGCAGTGATCTTATCATTCCCAAAAATATCAGGAAAAAAAAAATTATTCTCGTACAGGAAGGCATGACAGATCCGGAAAATATATTTTATCACATGTCCAAAAAAATCGGTATACCGAGATATTACGGAGGAACAGCATCGACCGGACTTTCTGACAGTTACAAATATTTCTGCGTAGCGTCAGAAGGTTACAGGGAACACTTCATCCGCAAAGGCATAAAACCGGAGAAGATCATTGTTACCGGAATTCCGAATTTTGATAATTGTAAAAAATATCTGACAAATGACTTTCCTTATAAAAACTATCTCCTTGCATGCTCTTCAGACATGAGAGAAACACATAAATATGAAAACAGGAAAAAGTTTATTCAGAAAGCGGTAAAACTTTCAGGAGGCAGGCAGATAATTTTTAAACTTCATCCAAACGAGTATGTGCCGAGAGCAACAAGGGAAATAAATAAATGGGCGCCGGGATCACTTATCTTTTCAACCGGAAACACAAATGAGATGATTGCAAACTGCGATATACTTTTGACTAAATTTTCTACGGTAGTTTATGTCGGACTTGCTCTGGGAAAAGAAGTGTATTCTGAATTTGATCTGGAAGAGTTGAAGAGACTTATGCCTCTGCAAAACGGAAACAAATCCGCCGACAGGATTGCGGGAATTTGTATTTCTGTCATGGAAGAAAATTATGATCTGTTAAATGAAATGTCAGCAAGGAGAGATTACATAATAAGCGACTCATATGTCAGATCTAATTAATAAACCGGATAATGCCTTGCCGAAGACAGTTATAGTCATTCAGGCGAGAACCGGTTCCACACGGCTTCCCGGAAAAATTTTATTACCGCTTGGCGGAAAACCGATGTTAGTCAGAATGTATGAAAGAGTTGCTGCTTCAAAATCAGCTCAGGAAATTGTTGTAGCAACAACCATTGATCCTCAGGATGATGATGTAGTTAAACATTGTGAAGAGAACGGAATTAAATGTTTCAGAGGACATCCTGCGGATCTTTTAGACAGACATTATAAAGCGGGAATTGAATCAGGCGCAGATGTAATTGTTAAAATCCCTTCAGACTGTCCGCTGATTTGTCCTGACGTTATAGATAAAGTTTTAAATTTTTATTACTCGCATCAGAATGATTTTGACTATGTAAGCAACCTTCATCCGGCCACGCATCCTGACGGAAATGATGTCGAAATAATGCCCATGAAAATTCTTGAGCAGGCATGGAATGAAGCAGAAAGGGGTTTTGAAAGAGAGCATACAACTCCGTTTATCTGGGAACGTCCGGAAAGATTCAGGATCGGGAATGTGGAATGGGAAACAGGACTGGACTTTTCAATGAGTCACAGGTTAGTTGTAGATTATGAAGAAGACTATGAATTCGTAAAGAAAATTTTCGAAGAGCTTTATGAAAACAAAAACGATTTTAAGCTTTGCGATATTATGATGCTGCTTGACAGAAAGCCGGAGCTGAAGGAAATCAATTCTTTCCGCGCGGGAATTAACTGGTACAGAAATTATACCGGTGAATTAAAAACAATTGATCCTGAAAAGATCAGAAAAGACATTCAGTAAATCTCAGTAAACACAATTAAATATTTGGATAAACTAAAATCAGAAAAATTAAAGCAGACAGCTTACAATGTCAGAGAACATATTATAAGAATGTCAGGAGACGGAGGCTGTTTTATCGGAGCGTCGTTATCGTGCGCGGATTTAATAGTATTCCTGTACAGCGAGTATCTAAATATCAGTAAAGATAATTTAAATGACCCGGAAAGGGATTATTTTTTTCTTTCCAAAGGTCATGATGTACCGGCATTATACGGGACGTTTGCCGAGTTGGGATTTATTGAAAAGGAAAGACTAAAGAATCATCTGAAGACAAATGATTTTATTTACTGGCATCCGAACAGAAACATTCCCGGAATTGAATTTCACTCCGGTTCGCTCGGACATTTGATCAGTGTTGCAATTGGTGTTGCTATCGACTGTAAAATGCGCGGTATGAACAATAAAGTATTAGTTGTACTCGGAGACGGAGAACTTGACGAAGGTTCGGTGTGGGAAGCCGCTCTTGTAGCCGGCGCAAAGAAGCTCGGTAACTTAATAGCAGTAGTTGACAGAAACAATTTTCAGGCGAATATCAAAACAGAAGAGCTCATACCTTTAAATCCAATCGCAGATAAATTTGAATCATTCGGCTGGAAAACCATTTCCTGCAACGGACATGATTTTGGTGACATGGAAAAAGCGTTTTCCGGAATACCGTTCGATCCGGAAAGGCCATCGCTGGTAATAGCAGAAACAGTCAGAGGCAAAGGACTGCCGAGCATTGAGTCTCGCGCGGACAGGTGGTTTGTAAATTTTACAGCTGAGGAAGTGGAGATGCTTTTGAAAGAGCTGCACGGTGAAGAAAGAGCTGTACTTACTTCAGATACTATCGTCGCGAGGTAAGCTAAAGGCAAGATATTACTCTTATTATTTATTGCTCGTAGACAGACTTAATGATCAAATGTTTTTAAAAATTATCTCAGGATGAATATTTGTCATTCGTAATTTGAAATTTGAAATTTATTTCAAAAGTATCATCCGTTTCGTATCAATGATAACACCGTCTGTAATCAGGCTGTAAAAATATATCCCGCTCGCAAAACCGCTGCCGTCAAACTCCACAGAATAACTCCCCGCATTCTGCTTTTCATTGACAAGCTCAGCAACTTCATTTCCTAAAACATCAAATACTTTTAATGAAACATCATTGTAAATTGCACATTGATAATTTATAATTGTCTTTGGGTTGAATGGGTTTGGATAGTTTTGTGAAAGTGAAAAATCTTTGGGAATTTCTGAGGAGATATTTGTGAAGTCTGTGAGAATGCCGCCGGTGGTGGTTTTGAAAATTTTACCTCTTTCACCAGCAGCCCAGCCTGTTAATGAATCAATAAAAAAAACTGAATGAAGATGTCCACCATCAGGATTATTTTGATAAATCCAGTCAGTACCTCCGTTTGAAGTAAATTTTATTCCGGTATGTCCAGGTCCATTATAATCACCTACAGCCCACCCTTTTGTTTCATTTGCAAAATATATAGAAAAATAATTATTAGGACCAATACCATATGTTGACCAGTTATTTCCTCCATCTGTAGTTTTTAATATATCACAAAAAGCAATCGCACCATATTGAAAAAATGCCCAACCATAAAATTCGTTAATAAAATTTAGAGACAATATTGGAGTATGTTCAATTGTTCTCTCATATTGTGCAAACCAATTTTCAGCTCCATTAGTAGTCTTGTATATTCTTAAGCCGGGTTCTGGTGGAAATACATTAGGATCTAATCTGCTGCTTACCCAACCGGTATTTTCGTTTATAAAATAGATTGAAAAAAATTCTAAAGAATCATCTATGAATTTATTAATCCAATTTTCTCCTCCGTTTGTTGTTTTTAATATTGTGTTACCCATTCCTGCGATATATCCGGTAGAATCGTTAACAAATGACATTGATTTCAGATAATTTGTGGTTCCACTATTTTGTTGTATCCAGTTTATTCCCTGATTAGTAGTCTTAAGAATTAATCCACCTTGACCGGAAGTATAACCACTTAGAATTGACGGAAAATATATATTCTCTAAAGTATTATTAAATCCTGTAGCCTGCTGATTCCAGTCAGTTCCCCCATTTGTTGATTTCAATATTAAGCTGTTTTTTCCACAGACCCAACCAGTTTGGGAATTAACGAAATTTACAGATAGCAGTGAGTCACCTACTTGGAATCTTTGTTGATACCAGCCTGAAGTTTGTGAAAAACCTGAGTTTGAGATGCAAAATACAAGTAAGAAGAAATATATTATCTTTGATGATTTAAAACTTAGAGCGAACATAAATATTATAGTTTATCTGAAAATATTGAATTAGTAAAATATGATATTTTAGAAAAAAAAAATTTTTAAAAACTGTTTGTAAAAAAATCAATCAATTGAGTAATACTTTCTTATTATTAAAATTTTAAGTTAAATCTTCACTAGTGATATACAAATAATTAATTAACTTACCTATTAATAATGTAATATTCTCTGAAGGATCTAAATAAATATTGGTAAAAAGACTATAATTTTTAATCTCTATTCCATCAAAATTAGCTAAAAAGATTATTGAGCCATCAACAAGATTACCTGTTACAGACTTAACGTTATTTAGTGTTAAGTTTGGAGTATTATTATCTAACTTCTCTAATACAAGGCATCTTGAATCTGAAGAGCTATTATTAAATAATTTTGCATTTTTGATTAAAATGTTTGCATCACCTTGTAAATAAATACAGCCATATAAGGAGTGACCTTCTATATAATTTGAATTTACAACAATTTCTTGATCATTATCATCGGATCTAACACCATTTTTATTTTCACTAATAATTTTATTACACTTAACATATCCTTTTAAATTATTTCCTGACATGTCAACCGCTGAATCATCTTTGCTAAAAATATTTCTACCAATAAACATTCCTGAACCTTGATGATGATTTAAAGCAATGCTATGTAAATTTAGTATTTCATCAAAATATAAGCTAAGTTTTGTGATTCGAGAGTTCCTTGATCTATATGTACAGTAGAAATATCTTGGGCATGAATAGATTTAAACTTTCTGATTTCTGCTATAATGGTTCCTGAACTTTGTCTAAAGCAGTGTCCGTTTTTCTTGCATAATATTTCATCAATTTTTAAAAATCCATTAGCATTTGTATATAAAGATGTTCCAGTGAAAGAAGTTGCGATATTTCCAGTTTCAAGATTTTCAACCTCTAAATTTAAATCTTCAGCCATATTGGTATCATTAAATCCAATCCATAATCCATTTCCATTACTCATTATTTTATTACAATTTAAGTGAAATTTTTTACATTTATTAATAAATATTGATGTAGTTTGGACATTCGTTGCTGAATTTTCAATATAATTGCAAACAATATCTAGTTTAGAATCCGCATGGGAGATATTTATACTGTTTCCACTCCCTGAATTTTTTATATTTCCTTCACCATATATATTACATTTCGTAGCAACGTTATTATCTGTGATAGTATTTCCTGCTGATTTACTAATCGTCACACCAGGAGCTATCCATATATCCACTCCATCCAGAAGAATTATTTGTTCATCGAGATCAGCCCATATCTGAACAAGTGGATGAATTCTATTTCGGAAGAGATTATGTCTGCTCGTGCTGCGGCATAAGTAGAATAATAATTTACGTCGCCGTCTTTATCCGATACTGAAACTTCTGTAGCCATGATAATTTTTTAAAATTTAAAAAATAAAATTATTTATAAAAACTAACCCCTCTTAAGAAATTAAAATGAAATTAATAAGAGATTAAATTCTATGTTATTAGTATGTCATCGATCACTTTATAATTTGAACTGTCTCCGACTAATAGTTGCACACCACCGAAATTTTAATACCTGTACAACCTTCACCGCTTGCGCCGAAGTAAAGGTTAATTTAAAAATCATTTCAGCAAAACCATCCGCTTCGTTTCAAACAAACTTCCATCTATATATAAGGAGTAAAAATAAATCCCGCTCGCAAACCCACTTCCGTCAAACTCAACAGAATAACTCCCGGCATTCTGCTTCTCATTGACAAGCTCAGCAACTTCATTTCCTAAAACATCAAATACTTTTAATGAAACATCATTGTAAATTGCACATTGATAATTTATAATTGTCTTTGGGTTGAATGGGTTTGGATAATTTTGTGAAAGAGAAAAATCTTCAGGAATTTCTGAGGAGAAATTTGTGAAGTCTGTGAGAATGCCGCCGGTGGTTGTTTTGAGGATTGTACCGCTGTCGCCGACTACCCAGCCGGTGAGGGAGTCTGTAAATACAATATCATGTTTCATTTGTGTGTTCTGAAGGTTTTGATAATTTATCCAGTTACTTCCTCCGTTACTTGTTGATCTTATACTTCCATAACTTGTCAGCCAGCCTTTATTATCGTCTGTAAAAAAAACCGAACTTACTTCTCCGACATTACATAATAAACAAGGTGACCAAATGTTTCCACCACTTTTTGTTTTAAATATTGAAGGTCCACTTCCTAAACCTACTGTCCAACCAACTAAAGAATCTAAAAAAAATAATTTATTTAGTGTATTAGTTCCATACTGAACAATCCAGTTTAATCCGCCATCAAATGTTTTCTTTACTTGTTCAGTACCTAATACGTAATACCCATTTATAATCCACCCTTTATTTATATTTATAAAAAAAATAGATTTTATAAAATCACCTTCATAGTCAATAGAATCCCAGTCAACACCTCCGTTCGTTGTTCTAAAAAGTTTTGAATAATTTCCACCTAAATATCCTTCATTATTGTTCAAAAAAAATACTGAGGAAAAATTAATTTTTGACATTACTGAATTTAAACGAAACCAGTTATCACCGCCATTTAAAGTTTTTAAGAAAATTCCGCTGTCACCTGCAATATAACCGGTGTCAATAGATGGAAAATTTAAAGCTCTAAGATTGTAATGAAATCCCGAAGATTGCGGATTCCAATATAAACCACCATTTGTGGTCTTTAATATCTTTCCACTGTTTCCAACACACCATCCGGTCTGAGAATTGACAAACTTTACTGAATTCAAATTAGTCGTGACTCCGCTGATTTGATTTATCCAGCCGGATTGAGAATAAATATTTGTAAATAAAATAAAATAAAATGAAACACTTAACAAAAATTTTGATATCAACAAAATAAATAATTTATAAAATTCTAAATTAAGTTAAATCAGTACTAACTATAAAAAAGAAATTTGAAGAGTCTCCAATTACGAGTGAAATTCCAGTATCTAAACTTTTATTTGCAAAAAACCCATAATTCTTTATAGATATTCCGGTAAATCCCGCTTGAAATATGATTGTTCCAATTGATGTATTTCCGGTTACAGCTTTAACATTATTTAGAGTTAAATTAGGTAATAATGTATCTGGTTTTTCCAATACAATACATTTCGAATCTGATGTATCATCTGTATTTATAATTTTTGCATTCTTTAACAATAAGTTTGCATCATCCTGTATATAAACACTTCCTGTAAATCCAAAGCCCACAATGTAATCAGAGTCAATAATTAATTGCTCATTGTTAGAAAATGATCGAATTGCTGCTTTATTTAAACTAATTATTTCATTAATCTTTATATATCCTTTTGTATTATCTCCAGAAATATCAACTCCCTCTTCATTTTCAGAATAAACCCTTCTTCCTATAAATATACCTTTACCTTCATGCAAATAAATTCCGATTCCGGAATTAAACGAACCGTTGAAATTTAGTATTTCATCAAAATATAGAATTAATTTTTGAGTTCCAGTACCTTGATCTAAATGAACTGCTGCAATCGCATTAGCAATGTTCATCTTAGTAGTTAATTTTTTTATATTCGCAGTAATCTCACCTTCTCTGTGAGATATACAATGTCCAAGATTTCTGCAAAGTATTTCATTAATATGCATGAAGCCATTTCCTCTTGAAATTATAGCTGTTGTTCCTGAGCTTAGCTCAGTAATTTCTCCTGTTACAATTTTTTCCGCATTGATATTTAAATCATCTGAATTATTATTATTTAAATATACTCCTCCATGAGATTTTCCATAAACTAAATTACATTCAAGATGAAATTTTTTTGCTGATGAACTTACACAAGCCTGACCTGCACTTTCATTTTCAATGATGTCGCATTTTACTGAAACTTTAGAATTTGAATTTGTAAAATTACACACAGCATAAAAGCTTGTACTTGTCTGAGTTAATTTTCCATATCCTGATATATTACATTTCACAGCTACATTATTATCAGTAATTGTATCTCCGGATGAATTACTTATAGTCACCCCCGGTGCGATCCATATATCCACTCCATCCAAAAGTATTATTTGTTCATCGAGATCAGCCCATATCTGAACAAGCGGATGTTCAATTTCGGAATTAATTATGTCTGTTGTTGCATCCGCATAATTAGAATAATAGGTTACGTCGCCGTCTTTATCCAAAACTGAAACTTCTGTCGCCATGATAAAATTAAAAATTTAAAAAATAAAATTATTTAAAAAACTAACCCCTCTTAAGAAATTAAAATGAAATTAATAAGAGATTAAATTCTATGTTATTAGTATGTCATCGATCACTTTATAATTTGAACTGTCTCCGACTAATAGTTGCACACCACCGAAAACCTTATTCACAAACATTCCATAATTATAAATGTATGTTTCATTCGAACCTGTAAGGCAGTAAATTGTCTCTCCGGAAGTCAGATTTCCGGTTACCACTATGACATTATCAAGAGTAATTAAAGGATTTCCATTTCCGGGATTGAGATAGATACCGTATGATGATCCGGTAGAAGAAGTATTTTTGATCTTTGCATTTCGAATAGTAAAGTTTGCATCATTCACAGCATAAATAACTCCGCCATTTCCCCCTGCACCTTCTATAAGATCAGCATCCAGTATTATTTTTTCTGAAGCAGAATTTGTAATATTGACACCCTGCATTACACTGATTATTTCACTGCATAAAATATTTGCATTTGCGCCGAGATCTAATGATAATCCTTTTTCGGAATAAATACGTCTGCCGGTAAGCTTTGCTTTACCTTCAGCTAATGTCACTGCATCTCCGTCAGTTGTATTCAGATTTTGTATTTCATCAAAATTCAGATTTAGAAACTGCTCACCGGTCACATTATCCACCAATACAGTCGGATTTGCAGCAGTGGCATTAGTTAATGTTGTGATCTTTAGAATTTTAAAAAACGCAATACCTCCTGTCTGCTCGATACATGAGCCGTATCCGTCACAGATCACTTCATCGGCAAAGACAGAACCGCTGCCTTTGAATTCAATCACAGATTTTCCAAGATTTTTACTTCCGGTATCAAAAGTTCCGGATGTAATTTTTTTAGACTTTATGAAAAAGCTGCTGCAGTCGGTAATTTTCACAGCGGTATTTCTGGAGTTATATATATTATTACAGTATAGAGTGAATTTTTTTGCATTTGCCACATTTACTGTCGGGAAATTTCCTGCACCGGAAGTCTCACCGCCGGGAGCAGACAGATAATCACACTCTATATAAATTTCGGATTCATCATCTGTGATCTTTATGCATTCCTGTTTTGTAGAACCGGTATAGGAGTTAAGTATAATGCCTTCTCCAAAGATATTGCAGATACATTTCACGCCGTTGTCAGTAATTGTAGGATTAGCACTTGTCATATTTAATATTCTTCCTGAAGTAATAATAATGTCAACTCCGTCTTTTAGAATTATCTGTTCATCAAGATCTGCCTTTATATTTATCACATCACCAGAAGATGCATTGAGCCTGGCTAACGCATAAGTGGTATAATACACCATGTTTCCTGTAGATGCTGTTTTTAATGATACCTCGTATGCCATAATGTTTTATTTTAATTTTATTTTATTTCAAAAGTATCATCCGCTTCGTATCAATGATAACACCGTCTATAATCAAGCTGTAAAAATAAATCCCACTCGCAAAACCGCTGCCGTCAAACTCCACAGAATAACTCCCGGCATTCTGCTTCTCATTGACAAGCTCTGCGACTTCATTCCCCAGAACATCAAACACTTTTAGCTCAGCATCACTCGTAATTCGTATCTCGTAACTTATAACTGTCTTCGGGTTGAAGGGGTTTGGATAGTTTTGTGAAAGTGAAAAATCTTTGGGAATTTCTGAGTTAATTGTAATCAATCCTGTTAAATCAGAATATTTTATAGTAAGTATATCTCTATCACTGCCTCCAGTAACATATACATTTCCATTATAATCAACAGCAATTGAATTTGCAAAATCTCCAAACTGTCCTGAATAGTCATATCTCATTACCCAAAGCTGATTACCTGTAGAGTCATATTTTACAGTTGCATAATCATCTCCTGTTCCATTTCCATCGCTTTCCCCTGTTATATAAACATTATCTGAATTATCAATATCCATAGCAAAAGCAATGTCATTAGAACCATTATGATAACTTGCTTTCCATAATGTATCGCCATATGTGTTATATTTTATCGTTGTAAAATTGTAACCTTGGCCGGATTCAGTGCTATATCCTGTGACATAGATATTCCCATTTTTTGAAACTTTCATTGATTTTCCGACACTAAAAAAATTACCAGTTCCTTCATAAAATCTTACCCACTGTTGAACTCCTAATTGATTATATTTTATGGTTAGGAATCCCCCAAAGGGAGAGGTATTTTCAATGCTACTTCCACTTACAAAAAGATTGCCTATACTATCTAAACTAATAGAATTAATAAAATCACTGCCATTCCCAGAACCATTATATAAAGAAACCCATTGTTGTATACCTGTTGAATCATACTTAATGGTAATGCAATCTCCAGAATATTCACCTGCAATATAAACATTTCCCAATTTATCAACCTCAATATCATAAGCAATATCATCAGAATTTAAAGTTGGGTAGATTGAAATCCACTGTTGAACCCCAAAAGAATTATACTTAACAGTTACAAAATTCTGAAAACCTCTTCCTGTAACAAGAATATTGTTTAATTTATCAATAGCAATTGATGACGGAAAATCATCGTTATCACCTATACTAGAATATCTTTTCTCCCAAACTTTTTGGCCAGAAGATAAATATTTAATTATAACAAAATCTCGTCCAGATTCAGTTCCTTCACTATCCCCAATTACGATTATATTTCCCTCACTGTCTAATTTAGCTCCCATTGCAATATCATTATTATTTCCCGGGCCATTATATAGCCTTAGCCAATCCTGTTCACCAGTTGGTAAATATTTAATTGTTACTATATCAATATTTGAATTACTACCTGAACTACCGATTACGTAAATATTACCGTAATTGTCTGTGACAATTGATTTTGGAATATCTAAACTATTTGAAGATAGAGAATATCTTTTAGCCCAGATTTGGGTAATAGATGGAAATGCATATTCTATATGACAAAACATTAAAAACATTAATATTGAAATTATACTTTTGATAATCATTTTATCCTTAAATTATATCTGTACTAACTATATACTTAAAATTATCTTCAGTACCCGTTCCTATTTTTAAAATTATCCTCTCTCTGTTAATTCCTTTATTAACAAATAAGCCAAGATTTTTAATATCGATAGTATTCGTAGTGTCTCTATTTATAGTATCACCATTAGTAGTGTTTCCGGTTACAAGAATAAGATTTTCAATTTCTATTGATTGGTCATTTTGCGATCCAGAAGGAATAAATATACAAACGGAATTACTTGCCGAACTAATATTTTTTATCTTCGCATTCCTCAAAACATAATTAGAACCTGTAGCAGACCTTACCACTCCGTCATTTCCATTGCTTCCTTCTATATAATTTGCTTCTATTACTATCGGATCATTTTCGTTATCTATATTTATCCCTTTTGTAAGACTGATTATATTATCACTTTTTATATAAGCTGATTGTATATTATCTATCAGATTTAGAGATAATCCGTTTACACAATAAATATTATTTCCGATTAGAGTTGAATTTCCGCCGGTGACCTTTACAGCATCACCATCATTAGAATTGTAATTTTTTATTTCATTAAAATATAATACCAGTTCAGGCGGACTGTTTCCTTCCTCCACCATTACTGCAGGCTCAGCAGTGGGAGGAGTTTCATTTGCCGGAAGTAATGTATTGATATTATAAATTGTAGCTGCAAGATTTCCTCCTGAGTGTTTCAGGCATGATCCGTATCCGGTACATGTAAGAGAATTTATATATACAGATCCCGAGCCGTCTATTGAAATTACAGGTGCACCGGCATTGGGAGTATTTGGTTTTCCTGATTCGACTTCCTGTATATTTATAAAATAATCATTACAGTCAGCTATAATAATCGCAGTATTATAATTATTTGAAATGCTTTTACATTTTAAGCTAAATCTTTCTGCAGCCTCTACATTTACACATGCACCGCCGACCGAACTACTATTATCACCTGTACCTTCTATACTTAAACATTCAATGTTAACACTTGACTCGCTGTTATAAACGGCAATACATTCTACCTTATATGTTCCGGAATACGAATTTTTTATAATGCCGCCCCCCATAATATTACATACTGCAACATCTTTGTCATATATAGTAGGTTCAGCGCCTGAGTAATTAATAATAGTACCCGGCTCAATGTAAATATCGACAAGGTTTTTTAAAATAATTGCTTCGTCAAGATCTGCATAGATACTGATCACGTCATAATCTTCAGCATTATCACTTGCGTCTGCATAGGTGGAATAAAATGTAACAAGTCCTGAACTAATTTTCCGGAGGGATACTTCTGTCGCCATAATGGTAGGTGCTAATTTTAAAAAGTACTATCGTATTTACTTCCTGATGTTTTTATCAAATTTCATAAAACTGTCTCAATATTTAATCCTGATATATTGCATGTTATCGGTTCCTTACAATCTTCATTTACAATGATCAGAGGAGGAGAATCTTTCTTCCTTTTAAACTTAACCCCTTTGTCAAAAATAATATCAACGTCTTTTGTGATCTCTAATTGATAATCAAACTGTTCTTCATTCTGATCATCAAAATTTTTCGTAATTCTGATAAGATCACCTTTGTCAGCTTGATTTATGGCTTCATTGAATGTGTCATAAAAACTTTCATCACCTGTGACCTTGTCCTTTAAAATTATTGCAGACATTTTTTATCTGAAATTAATTTAGGAATTAAATTTTTCTGTAACAATATAAAACATTTTCGAAAAAAAAAAAAAATGCATAAAAAAATCTTTTATCTGTTTAGAGTTTATAAATTACAAGCTTTACATTTATTTATGATTTATTAAAATTAAATATTATACATTGAAAATTTATAATTGAACATTGTTTTCTAAATTGTTTGCTTTACTCAATTTTAATAGCTTGCTGAAACCATTTTACATTTAAAATGACGTACGAAGATATATTGTCAGGACTTATCGAAAGTGATGACAGGTTTATGATACTGACAGCAGAGAACAGGGCTGCAATAAGAAACTTACCGGGAAAGATCGGTGATAAATTTCTCGATACGGGAATTACAGAGCAGACGCTTGTCGGCGCAGCATGCGGACTGGCGCTGAGAGGCAGGATACCTGTCGCACATGCGCTGGCGACATTTCTTACTATGAGAGCATTTGAATTTATCCGTACAGATGTCGGCATAGGAAATCTTCCGGTGAAATTAGTCGGCGGATTTTCAGGATTTCTTTCTGAAGCAAACGGACCCACGCATCAGGCGATAGAAGATGTATCGTTAATGAGAGGCATTCCGAATATGAATGTATTCTGTCCCGGTGATGATGAAGATATGCTGATCGGACTTGCAGAAGTTTTAAAAAGCAGCTCGCCGTTTTACATCAGATATAATAATCTTAAACCTTCCGTTAAACATTCAAAAGATTTCACTATCGGCAAAGCGGAAATAATTTCTGAAGGAAATGATGTAACTATTCTCGTCTATGGAATTTTGCTGAAGCAGGCGGTTGAAGCTAAGGAAATTCTTGAAAGCAGCGGAATATCCACGGGCATTATAAATATGAGATGTCTCAAACCTATAGATGAAGTTGCGATTTTAAAAGCCGCTGAAAATTCAAAAACGCTTGTAACTCTTGAAGATCATTTTCTCACAGGCGGTCTGTATTCAATACTGGCGGAGATATTTTTGAAAAATCAAATCACGAAAAAAGTAATACCATTCGCGCTTGATAATAAATGGTTTAAACCCGCATTATTGAATGACGTGCTTGAGTATGAGGGGTTTACAGGAAAGAAAATTGCTGAAAGAATACTGAAAGAAATATCCGGGTAACATCACCGATTAAATTAATTTTATAATAACAATATTTTAAATGCCAAATACAGTAAGTTCAAACCCGGAATATCCTGTTATTACAGAATCCGATAAACTTTTCAAACGCTCTGAAGGACTGATCCCGGGATATTCGCAGACACTTGCAAAGGGTCCAACACAATGGATCAGGGAGTCGCGCCAAAATTTTTGAAAAGCGGTAAAGGTTCTCACGTATTTGATGCTGACGGAAATGAATACATAGATTTCAATATGGGGATCGGTCCGATAGTGCTCGGCTATTGCTATGAAAAAGTTGATAATGCGATACGCCGTCAGCTTGAAGAAGGTATTACATTCTCTATGACACATCCTCTGGAAGTGGAGCTGTCGGAAAAACTTCGGGAGATCATTCCCAATGCAGAGTCTGTAAGATTTTCTAAAACAGGTTGCGATGTTACGACAGCGGCTGTAAGGGTTTCGAGAGCGTTTACAAAAAGGGAAAAAGTTTTATGCTGCGGATACCATGGCTGGCATGACTGGTATATAGGAGTAACAGACAGAAACGCAGGAATACCGGAAGCGGTAAAAGACCTGACTTATACATTCAGTTACAATGATATAGAAACACTAATACAGTCTATTGACAGTGACATTGCCTGCGTGATACTCGAGCCGTTTGTATTTGAAGAGGAGAAAAATAATTTTTTAAAAGAGGTATCGGAAGTCTGCAGGAAAAACGGAACGCTGCTGATCTTTGATGAGATGTGGACCGGATTCAGAATTGCTGCAGGCGGCGCGCAGGAATACTTCGGTGTGACTCCTGATCTGGCATGCTATTCCAAGGCGATGGCAAACGGAATGCCTCTCTCGGCTATAACCGGAAGACGAGATGTAATGAAACTCTTCGATAAAGATGTATTCTTTTTTACGACATTCGGCGGTGAAGCGCTTTCACTCGCTGCGTCAATGGCAACTATCGATGAGATAACCCAAAAAAATGTTCCGGCATATTTATCCGAGCAGGGTAAAAAACTTAAAGACGGTTATAACAAAATTGCCGGTGAACTGGGAATGGATTACACTAATTGTGCAGGATATAACTGCAGGACGATCATGACGTTTGATGCAAAATCAGGAAATCCGCTAGAGATGAAATCGCTTGTTCAACAGGAAATGATTAAGCGCGGTGTGCTGTGGTGCGGGTTTCACAATATGTGCTTTAAGCATTCGGATGATGACGTTGATTATACTTTGAAGGCGTATGCTGAAGTTCTGCCAATTCTCAAAAAAGCAGTTGATGAAAATAATGTCAGATCTTATCTGAAAGGAGAACCTGTCGAACCGGTTTTCAGAAAGACCGGTAATTTTAATTTAAAACCCAAACAGAAAATTTAAGCTGAATATTTGTATATTGTACAATAATCACAGACAGAAAAGGTAAAATCTATTAAAGATTTTAAAGGAGCAAATAAGGTTAATATTTATTTACAATGTCATGATGTATATTTAAGAAATTTCAATTATGTTGGTGTAATAAAATAACCCTCAAATATTATGAGAAAAGTAAAAATAGGAAACAGGTATATTGGCTCAGGTGAAAAAGTTTTTGTAATGGCTGAGGCGGGCATTAATCATAACGGTTCTCTGAGACTTGCAAAGAAACTTATCAAGGAAGCGTTTACAGCCGGATGCGAAGCGGTAAAATTTCAGAAAAGAACTCCGGAACTATGCGTACCTAAGGATCAGTGGCACATAGAACGCGATACACCTTGGGGTAGGATGACATATATTGATTACAGACATAAAGTTGAACTTAGTCTGCAGGACTATTCGGAAATAGACAGATACTGTAAAAAGCTCGGCATCATGTGGACAGCATCCTGCTGGGATGAGGACTCTGTGGATTTCATAGAACAGTTTGACGTGCCTTTTTATAAAGCGGCATCAGCCTCGCTCACGGATTTCGATCTGTTAAATAAAAAAAGATCGACAGGAAAACCGATCATGATCTCTACGGGAATGTCAACTATGAAGGAAATAAAGGACGCAGTAAAATTTCTCGGGAAAGAGGATCTCCTGATCGCGCATTCGACTTCAGCATATCCATGTAAGCCGGAAGAATTAAATCTTAAGATGATAAATACTCTGAACAAAATTTTCCACGGAGTGCCTGTCGGATATTCCGGACATGAAACGGGACTTTCGCCGACGTGGGCTGCGGTTGCGCTCGGGGCTGTGTTTGTAGAAAGACACATAACGCTTGACAGAGCGATGTGGGGCAGTGATCAGGCGGCTTCGGTTGAACCCGGCGGATTCAAAAGACTTGTGGAAAATATCAGAGACATTGAAAAATCTTTAGGCGACGGAGAAAAAAGAATTTATGACAGTGAAATAGGGCAGAGATTAAAACTCAGAAGAGCGAGAGTTTAGTTTTAATTATATCCGGATATTTAAAAATTATTTTCAGTTCGAATAATTCCCTAAATCAATTTTAGAAGATCCATACCTCCTCGAATTAGTATATTTAATTCAACACTTCTCTTAGTTATTTTTACAGCATGTCAATTCAGATCTGGTCATTAATAATCATATCTTTTGCAGCGGTAATGATGGTGGTTTTTGAAAAACTTTACCCGTATACAAAAGGTCAGAAGATATTCCGTGAAGGTTTTTTCAATGACATAATTATGTACTCTATAGTGCAGAGTTATTTCCTCGGGCTTATCATTTTCGGAATTCTGAATTATGTAAAGGACAATACAGATCTATACAGATACAGTCTTATAGGCGACTGGCCTGTTTGGGTGCAGGTATTGTTTTTTGTGATCACACATGATTTTTATATTTACTGGTTTCACAGATGGCAGCATAACAACAGAATTTTATGGAGAGTGCATGAGGCACACCATTCGCCGAAAACAGTGGACTGGCTTTCCGGCGCAAGGTCACATTCATTTGAGATAATGATAAATCAGACGGTTGAATTCGCGCCAATTATTCTGTTAGGCGCAGCGCCTGAAGTAGCGATATATAAAGGAATGATCAGCGCGATCTGGGGAATGTTCATACACTCCAACATTGATGTCAGACTCGGTAAGATTCAGTATATCATAAACGGACCAGAGATGCACCGATGGCATCATTCTGACGACGGCGGCAAAGAGTATCAGAATAACTACGGGACGAAATTAGCAATATGGGACTGGATATTCGGGACTGCATTCTTACCTGATCCGCATTTCAGAAAGCCGAAGAAATTCGGTTTAAGTGATACACCTGATTACCCGCTCGCGATTGAGAATGAAGGTAAGGTCAGTCTTGTAAAATTTATGAGGATCATAAAGAGCGATATAGTCAGCTACATCAAACAGCACACTTATGCATTTCGAAAATTCAAAGAATAAATTTCAACACGATCCGAAACTGTTTTTAAATTTAAAATAAGTTATTTTTAGAAAAAAAAGCTTTATGCTCATAGACAGGTTTGGACGAATACATAACTATCTGAGAATTTCAGTAACGGACCGGTGTAATCTGAAGTGCGTGTATTGTATGCCCGACGTAAATTTATCCGGCAGCGCAGAGAATAAAAACATGTCTGTTTCGGAAATATATGAAATAGCTAAAGTCTTTTCAGATCTCGGAATTAACAAAATAAGGATCACTGGAGGAGAGCCGTTTGTCAGAAAAGAGATCGCCGCTATTTTTACAAACCTGTCAGTTCTTCCCGCAACACTTGCTGTATCCACAAATGCGCTGCTTATAGACGGGCACATAGATTTATTAAAAAACTGCGGAGTAAAAAACATTAACGTCAGTCTTGATACATTAAATCCGGATGAATTTTTATCGATCACAAAAAGTAATTCATTGGAGAAAATATTTTCCAACATTATATTACTTATTGAAAATGATTTTAGAGTAAAAATTAATTTCGTAGTAATGAAAGGGGTTAATGAAAATGCAGTCATTGAAGCAGCAGGACTTACAAAGAATTTTGGAGTTGAAGTCAGATTCATAGAGTACATGCCTTTTAAAGGAAATAAATGGTCTTCCGGAAAAGTGTATTCGCACGACGAGATACTGGATAATATCAGAAGCAGATATAATATTTATAAATTACAGGATGAGCCAAATGACACGTCAAAAAAATATGGAATAACCGGACATGCGGGAAGTATCGGAATTATCAGCACTATTACAAAACCATTCTGCGGGGGATGTAACAGATTGCGGCTGACGTCTGACGGAAAATTAAAGAACTGTCTTTTTTCAAAAGGAGAGACGGATCTGCTTACATCGTTCAGAAAAGGAGAGGATATAAAGCAGCTGATAATATCCGGTCTGACGGAAAAGGAATTTGAAAGAGGCGGACAGTTTGAGTCAGAGAATATCGAAAACAGAAGTATGGTAAATATCGGAGGCTGACTGAACGCGGAATTAATTTTTCTAATACCGTTATTATTTTTTGTAGCTGTAATGTATTCATCTGTCGGTCACGGTGGTGCAAGCGGTTATCTGGCAGTGATGAGTATTCTGAGCATGAACCCGGAGATCATGAGAAGCTCAGCGCTGGTACTTAATCTCATTGTTTCAGGCACAGCGTTTTACGGATTCAGAAAAGCCGGTTACTTCAGCAGTATAATTTTTATTCCGCTGGCTGCAACATCAGTTCCATTTGCATTTTTAGGAGCCGGATTTCCGGCTGATACAGACATTTACAAGATCTTACTCGGAATAATTCTTTTATTTGCATCATTTAAAATCTCAGGAGTATTTGACAAAGTAGAATTGAATTTCAAAGTTGAATTCAATTTACTCAAAGCATTGATTACCGGAGCTTTGCTGGGATTTGTATCAGGGATGATAGGTATAGGAGGGGGAATAATTTTAAGTCCGCTTTTACTTTTATTCAGATGGTCAGAAATAAAAGAGACGGCTGCAATATCTGCATTATTCATATTTGTAAACTCGGCGTCTGGGTTGTTGAGATTATCAATTGACGGACTGAACATAAGTTTTGAAATGACATACATGACAGCAGCAGTATTTACCGGAGGACTTATAGGTTCGCAATGGGGAAGTAAATTTGCAAACAAAAAAGCGCTGAGAATTTTACTTTCGTTAGTTTTATTTTTTGCTTCAATGAAGTTAATATTCATATGATCACATTCAAAACAGCGGTGAAGATAATTTCCGAAAACACATTCATTCTAAAAAATCCTGAAGCTATTAAAGTCACAGACTCATTAGGATATATAACATCGGAAGATATCAGTTCAGGTACTGATCTTCCTCCGTTCGATCAGTCGAATGTAGACGGATATGCAGTCACAGATTCAGACAGCGGAGAGTGGCGCATTACCGGTGAGATACGAGCGGGTGATCATCCTGAATTCAGATTGAAGAAAGGAGAGGCGGCAAGAGTTTTTACCGGAGCGGAGTTACCGGCTGGGACGTATTCTGTTTTGATGCAGGAGAACGTGAGTACGGAAGGTGATAAGTTATTTTATTCTGCGGAAAAAATAGTCAAGGGAAAATTCATCAGAAAAAAAGGCGTTCAGATAAAGAAAGGAACACCTGCGGTCAGGCGCGGAACGCTGATAAATCCGGCTGTGATAGGGTTTTTATTATCGATGGGAATAAAGTTTGTGAAGGTTCACAGAAAGCCTGTACTGTCACTGATAGTAACGGGGGACGAGCTGCAGGAGGCGGGATCTGATCTTAAAAAGGGAAAGGTATATGAGTCGAATTTGGGTCTGCTTCGGGGACTGGCGATGTATAATGGATTTGAAATCCGTTATACAACAGCCGCACGCGACAGAAAGTCCGATCTCAAATCCAAAGTCAAAACTCTTTTAAAAAAATCCGACATGCTGCTCATTTCAGGCGGTGTCTCCGTTGGAAAGTATGACTATGTTAATGAAGTACTTAATGAATTAAATGTCAGCAAACTATTTTATAAAGTTTCTCAAAAGCCGGGCAAACCTCTTTACTTCGGGAAAAAATCAAATACTGCAGTCTTCGGATTACCCGGGAATCCGGCATCTGCTTTTACCTGCTTTTATTTGTATGTGCTTCCCGTTTTGAAAAAAATGTCGGGACATAAAAAATTTCTGCCTGTATGGAAAAAACTTCCTGTTACAAATGAGATCAGAAAGGATTTTAACTTAAGCTGGTTTCTGAGAGCAAAACATTCAGAAGTTAATGTAACGCCTCTTGATGCCCAGGCTTCCTTTATGCTCAGAACTCTTACGGAAGCAAATTGCTTTATCCATATGCCGTTGGATAAAAATAAAATTTCAAAAGGTGAATTAGCGGATGTCTGTTTATTTTAGAAAATTTCAATTTATATGGAAGTAAAAGTACTATATTTCGGAGTGACAGCGGACATTACCGGTAAAGAGCAGGAGTTTATTGCTGATGTGAAAGACTTAAATTCTCTTAGCGCTATTCTCACAGCACTATACCCCGGTCTCGAAAATGCAAATTTCAGATTTGCAGTAAATCTCAAACTGATAGATGATATCAATACTCTTTCTATTAACGAAGGAGACGAGGTAGCTCTGCTGCCCCCTTTTGCCGGCGGTTAAAGCGTTTCTATTTTATCCATTGAAGAATTTCTTTTTAAGATCATATCTTTTACAGACTTTAGTCTGATCATCCCGGTTTTATTAATTATGAAAAAAAACAGAATTATCAAAACTAAGTTCATAATGATCTGAATATTTATATTACCGGAAATATTATTCAGGACGGCTTTGCTTAACAGATAAAAAACTCCCGTCAGAATACTTATCCTGAATATTAGCTTCCATTCATATTTGATTTTGTAAATTTTCTGAGAGTAATAATACATTATCAGAAACATCGCAAAGTATGTGAACAGTGTGGACAATGCCGCTCCGTTCATGCCTAATACCGGGATCATCAGAAAATTTAAAGCAACATTTATAAGTAACCCTGTGACAGAAATGAAAAGTATTAGAATGGTTTTATCTGTAAAAAAGGGGGCTGCGTTTAAAGTTGAATACGCCCCGCTGAAAAAAAATGCAAGCAGAACTATGGGAATTATACTCAGCCCGTAATAATATTTTTCATCAAGAAACTGAATACCGAAAATATCAGTCTGCACCAGTTTATCCGTCAGCAATGAGAATATCAGAAACAAAGACAATCCGGTAAAACAAAAATAAGTAAATATCTTTGAAATGATTTTCTTATTCTCCGGATTTTCAGTCAGGTTTAAAAAGTAAGGCGTCCACGAAAATTTAAATGCTGCAATCATAAGACTCATCACTGCCGCCAGTCTGTAATTTGCCCAGTATATTCCTACGGTTTTTTCATTGTAAAAATATTTCAGAAAAAATCTGTCAGACATATCAATTAATATCAGACACATTCCGATATATATGAACTTGTTTCCGAATCCAAGCATCCTCTTTATTTCAGATACAGAAAATTTGTACGTCAGATATTTCCGTGTAATAATTAAACTAACGATCAGAGTTACAATAACAGAAATGAGGTAACTGTATAATATCGCTTCTATATCCATTCTTAAAAAAACAATCATAACTATGTTGCTGACAATATTTATAATGAATGTCAGAAGGTTTATATAAGCATATGTCTTTGCATTCAACTCCGCGCGGAAGAGCAGCAGCGGAAACCTGTAAACCGTATCAGCTACCATAAGCACGCAAAGTATCTTTAGAAGAAGTATGCTTGTATCTGCATCGCTAAATTCAAAAAAATAAATTATGCTTTCTGAATTAAAATATATAACTGAAGAAAATATGATGGTGAATGCAAGCAGAAAAAATAAAGTTGAAGAAAATATTACTGATCTTTTTTTAATGTCTTTCTCTTCTATAAAAAATTTCATGAATGAAGTTTCCATTCCTAATGCATATACAACCATTAAAAAAAAAGATATGGACTGAAGCAGCGTCAGCATACCTATCTCCTGCGGAGAGTAATAGTTTGTATAAACCGGGAGAAGAATAAAGTTTACCGATCTGTTCAGTATGATCCCGAGTCCGTAGATAATTGTGTGTGAGAAAAGTTTCTTTACGTGAGATTCACTTTCCATCTGAAGAGATATTGAATTTGCTGTAATACTCCCGGAGCTTCCCGCTTACAGCATTAAATGAATGGAAACTCTTTACCCATTCACGGCCTTTGATTGATATATCTTCACGGAGTTCTTCGTTGTCTGTTAATTTTAAAATATTTTCTTTTAAAGTCTCGATGGTAGAATGTATGAATGGATTTCTTTCAAGAAAAAAAAGATAATCTTCAGTGAATTCAGTAAAGGTAGGTATTCCCATAGACAGATTTTCAATTGAGTTTTTACCGTAACCGCTGCCCCCAAGCTCGCCTCCTACCTGATCTATCGCGAGATCGCATTCTTTCTTTATCTCAATAACTTTATCCCTGTCAGTATTTTCAAGTAAAATAAATTCAATGCTTCTGATTTTATCAACTTCATTTATGACTTTTAAAATATTATCCGTTCCCTTGAATTTTCTGTTCGTGGGTGAGTGTATAATCTTAAGCTTTTTATTATTCTTCTTAGTTATGTTAAACTGATCTGTGTCAAAAGGAAAAAAAGTATAGAATATATTTTTATGCAGTTTCAGATGATCAAACTCAACAGTAAGATTCAGATCACTCATCTCATCCATCTCTCTGAATATTCCTCTGGTCCTGAGATCACTTCCGAAATAGCAGCAAACAATTTTTTTATTCCGTCTCTTTAGCTCTTTTGCGAATCTCAAATCCCTGAAGAGATCCATGCCGCCGTCAAAGTGATATACGTCATAATCATACAGCGAATGTTTTTTAATTGCTTCATTTATAAGACCTGAATTTCTGTGATCCCTTATCCTGAAATAAATATTTTCCGCAAAGTTCTTAGGTTCCGTATATTTTAATACTTTATCTCCGGAGCTTTCAGCTTTGCTGTCTCTCCATGCTTTTGCGCTTTTTCCTCCTGGCAGATCCAAACCAAGACATATGTCCTCCGGGAAGTTTAGTGTATTTTTGTATAATGTGAACAGCGAAGATTTATGCCCGGAACTTCTGTGCATTTTTACAAAGTCATAAGGCATTCCCGCGAAATTTTGAGGCGCTATATGTAATATCTTTAATGACAATTATCCTTCTATGGAATTTCTATTTCCTCTTACTTTCTTCCGTAATTTTAATACAATAAATACAGGAACGAAAAATCCTGACTTCATTCTATTAATATTGTTCTTTTACAATAACTTCTTTTTCTTAAGTATAACATCGACAAACTCCCTGACTGCGCCTTCTCCGCCATTCTTCTTACAGACATAATCCACATATTTTTTAACTTCATCAACAGCACTTTTAGGACAAGCTGAGAAACCAACCTTAGTCAGTAAAGGAAGATCAAATTCATCATCACCAATGTATGCAAAGTTCTCGCTTTTTAACCCATACATTTTTTTCAGTTCTTCAAAAGGTATTGTCTTATCATCAATGTCTTCATACAGATGGTGTATCTTTAATTTATCAACTCTCATCTGATTTACCTTTGAACTCATTCCGCTGATGACGGCGAATTTAATTCCAAGCTCACGCGCCCGGACAATTCCGAATCCGTCATGAGTGTGAAACATTTTCATATTTTCACCGGTGCTTGTGTAAATAATGTGACCTGTAGTGAGACATCCGTCAAGATCCATTAAAATAAATTTAATCTTTGACAGATCTTTTTTCTTCTTTTTTTTCAATATTTATTAAATTTATAAATCAATTAAATTTTGAAAGCACTTGGACAAATGTCATTGAGGAAGCATTTTTCGCAGTCCGGTTTTTTTGCTTTACATATCTGTCTTCCGTGCTCTCCTATCCTCATTGAAAAATAAAACTGCGCATCTGCAGGAATTATTTCTTTAAGTTCATTTTCTATTTTCTCAGGATCATCATTCTCAATCAATCCCAGACGGGCTGACACTCTTTTAAGATGAGTATCGACTATGATCACATCATTTTTTCCGAAACAGTTGCCGAGTAAAACACTCGCTGATTTTCTTCCGACTCCGGAAAGAGATGTAAGCTCATCCATTTTATCCGGAACTTTTCCGCCGAACTCGTTTACAAGCGCATCGCAGATAGAAAGTACTGATTTTGCTTTATTGTTGAAAAAATTTATTGACTTTATGTTTTCCCGGTAATTGTCAATCCCGTCTTTGATAATATCTGAAGGTGATCTGTATTTAGTTCTATATAATGGAGTCATTACCATATTTACCCGGATGTCCGTACATTGTGCGGCTAATACTGTAGAGATTAATAGTTCAAACGGAGAATTAAATTCCAGATGACATTTTACATCAGGATATTCTGCGGCAAGTCTTTTAACAATTTCAGAAGAATACTTCTTAAGTCCGGATTTATTCATAAAATTTATTGTGTAAAATATTTAAATATTATTACATTTAAAAGTTAAGAGGTAAAGTAATTCAAATTCTTAAATAGAATCGACAATAAATACATTGTATCAATTTGTAGGTAATTTCAAAATGCATTATTTATGCATAAATCTTAAATTTAAATTATGCACATAAATTAAATACTAAAAACTAAAATTATTAAAAGTTATATTTAACTTTATTACTGCAGATGAAATATCTTTTATCTCTAATACCTTACTTAAAAAAATTCCGAAAAAAATTAACAGCCGGTTTCTTTTATATTCTGATTTCAAATGCAGCTGACAGTATATATCCGCTGGTAATTGGGGCTGCTATTGACGATCTGATCAATGGTACGCTCAGACACAACCTCACAACATACGTTATCGTCGGACTGCTCTTAGTTGCTGTCAGAGGAATTTTCCTTTTCCTTACGAGGCAGAGTTTGATAGTTGTCTCAAGGGAAGTAGAGAATGACCTGCGATATGATTTCTTTTCGCATCTGCAAAAACTCTCGAAAGTTTTTTATAATATTAGATCTACAGGAGATCTGATGGCACACGCAACCAATGATATAAGCAATATCAGGAATTTTGTCGGTCCGGGCATTATGTATTCGTTTCAGACTTTTTCGAGAATTATATTCACGCTGATAATTTTATTTTCCATAAGTTCTTCTGTAACTATACTTGCACTTGCTCCGCTTCCGGTATTCACCTATATAGTTTATAAAGTAGGTAAACTTACATTCAACAGGTCCCTGAAAGTTTACAGGACATTCTCAGATCTTACATCAAAAGCTCAGGAATGCTTCTCCGGGATAAGAGTAATAAAATCTTACGTGAGGGAAAATAACGAAGAGAAAGAATTCGACAGGATCTCTTTTAATTATCAGAACGAAAATCTCAGTCTTGCAAAAGTGCAGTCTTTTTCTTTTCCGATGATGTTTCTTCTTACAAGTCTTTCCGTGATCATAGTTATTTATTTCGGCGGGATCCAGATCATGGAAGGAAAAATGACTCTTGGCAATCTCTCTTCATTTCTAATATATCTCGGACAGCTTACCTGGCCTATGATAGCATTCGGATGGATCATTAATCTAATACAGAGAGCAGCTCCTTCTATGCAGAGAATTCTTAATATCATAAATGTAAAACCGGATATAGCTGATAATGAAAACACTGATATGAACATTACTGAAAAAGATATAAAAGGCGATATTGTATTTGAAAATGTTTCATTCAAATATCCGTTGTCAAATAATTTTACTTTGAAGGATATCAATCTGAATATCCGTCGAGGTACAACACTTGGCATTATCGGGCATACCGGTTCGGGTAAAAGCACTCTAATTAATCTTATCCCGAGAGCTTGGGATATTACTTCAGGAAGGATCTTAATCGGCGGAATTGATATTAAAAAAATTCCTCTCAATATGCTGCGAAGCACAGTAGGTATTGTGCCCCAGGAATCATTCCTTTTTTCGACATCAATAGAAAAAAATATTTCCTATTCGGGGGAAACTATATCAGAAGAGAAGGTTATAGAAGCTGCCCGTCAATCCGGATTATACAAAGATGTAGAAGACTTTCCGGATAAATTTAAAACCGTACTTGGGGAAAGGGGGATCACTTTATCAGGAGGTCAAAAGCAGAGGACATCAATAGCCAGAGCGATTTACAAGAAGCCGGATATATTAATACTTGATGATTCCCTGTCTGCGGTGGATACTAAAACAGAAGAGGAAATACTTCAGCAGCTGAAAGAAGTGATGAAGGATAAAACAAGCATCATAATCTCTCACAGGATCTCAACCATTAAAAATGCAAACAATATAATAGTAATCAGTCATAACAAAATTGCTGAAGAAGGTACGCATAACGAACTAATTTCCGCCGGCGGTATTTATTTTGATCTTTATAAGAAACAGCTACTTGAAGAAGAGATAAAGGAATTTTAAAAATATTTATTATCTGAAAATAATTGTCTGAACAGACCATAAATAAAAGCGAAGAGGATTTATTAACAAAGGAGATTGATCCTAAAATCCTCAGAAGACTTCTGGGTTTTTTCAAACCTTATACCAAGTTTATAGTCTTTGCTACTTTTATGACAATCACTGTCTCAGCATTAGCTGCGCTCAGACCGAGGCTAACTCCGATTGCAATAGATGATAAAATAATGAATAAGGACCTTCCCGGGCTTCAGTTCATAATACTTATCATGGTCGGCACTTTAGTAGTGCAGGGAATTATTCAGTACGGAATGACATATCTAACCAGCTGGATCGGACAGAAAATAATTTATGATCTTAGAAAAAAAATCTATTCGCATTTAATGTCGCTCGATCTGAAATTTTTTGACAGGAATCCGATCGGTAGAATAGTAACAAGAGTAACCGGTGATGTAGAAGTATTATTCGAGGTCTTTTCTTCAGGACTTGTAACGGCTTTCGGTGATATTTTTCTGATCGCATGGATACTTTACTTTATGTTCTCGCTTGACTTCACGCTCACGCTTGTTACATTATCAGTACTTCCCATTCTTATATATGCAACTTCCGTTTTTAGGAAAAGAGTCAGGGAATCTTACAGGAGGATCAGGATACTCATTGCAAAACTTAATTCATTTATTCAGGAGCACATTTCCGGAATATCGATCGTACAGTATTTTGTAAAAGAGAAAAAGACCATCAGCGAGTTTGAAGAAATAAACCGCGAACATACTGAACAGAATAAAAAAAGCATATTTTATTATGCCGTTTTCTTTCCTGTGGTTGAACTCATCAGTGCAGTATCTGCGGGACTTATTATATGGTACGGCGGCGGACAGGTGATTCAGGAAGCTGTATCTGTTGGTATTCTGATCTCATTTATTCAGTTTACGGAAATGTTCTTCAGACCTATAAGGGATCTGTCTGAAAAATATAATATACTTCAGACAGCCATGGCGTCAAGCGAAAGGATCTTTGCACTGTTTGATGAAAAGCCGACCATAAAAAATCCGGATGATCCCGTTCCGATAAAAGATTTAAAAGGAAATATTGAATTCCGTAATGTAAGTTTTGCTTATAATGAAGGCGATAACGTTCTCAATAATATCAGCTTCAAAATTAAAGAAGGTGAGAAAGTTGCATTTGTAGGCGCGACCGGAGCCGGGAAATCAACTATCATAAATCTGCTGACAAGATTTTATGATATAAATGAAGGACATATACTTATAGACAGCGTTGATATAAAAAAAATTGAACAGCACGAACTCAGAAAAAATATCGCTGTCGTCCTTCAGGATGTATTCCTTTTTTCAGGCGATATAAAATCCAATATTACTTTAAATAGAAAAGACATAAGTGATGAGACAGTTCAAAAAGCCATTGACAATACCGGACTTCGTTCATTTGTAGAATCTTATCCGGAAAATATTTACAGACAGGTTACGGAAAGAGGATCGTCATATTCCGTGGGACAGAAACAGCTTATATCATTTGCAAGAGCGCTGGCATACGATCCAAAAATTCTAATACTGGATGAAGCGACCTCAAGCATCGATACAAATACGGAAATACTGATTCAGAATGCAATTAAGAAACTCATCGAAGGAAGAACTTCGATTATTATTGCTCACAGACTTTCTACGATTCAAAATTGTGATAAGATTATTGTAATGAATAAAGGAAAAATAAATGAAATGGGTTCGCATCAGGAGCTTCTTGAAAAAGGCGGACTCTATTTTAAACTATATCAGCTGCAGTATAATGAGAAAGAAATTCCGGGTTAAAATTTTTTGAATTAAGAATAAACGGGATAGAAGTATTTTCAATTATATTGCTAATATAAAGTGTATTGGATAAGTTTAAAAATAAAATTTTTTGAGAAATTTATATCTTATTTATAAACTAATAAAAAAAAATGAAATCACTTATTCTTTTTTTTACTATGCTGATAGCCTTCGGTAATATTTCGTTTGCACAGGACATGGTAAATTCAAAAAACACAGCTACAGAACGCGCTCCGAATTTAAGAGGGATTAATGATAATTCCGGTAATATTAACATCCAGGCTTGGGGCGGAAGATGGTTCGGTCAGAATGCCGCAGCTACAAGCTTTTTTGCAAAAGGTTTTTTAAATGCAACCGGATCACATACTAATTTCAGCCCGGGTACGACAAGCTTATACGGCGCTATGGAATTCAATAATACAGGTACATTATACTGTATTGCTGTTGCCGCTGCATCTCCGCTTCAGAGTCTTGATACTGCAACGGGCGTGCTTACAAATTTAGGAGCTATAACTGGATTAGGAGCAGAACAAGTGCTAGGAATGGCTTTTAACTCTGTTAATAATACAATGTATCTGACTACAACTGTTGCCGGAAGTGACAAACTTTACACACTTGATCTGACAACAAGAGTAGCTACTCTGGTAGGAAGTCCGGGTCAGAACTTTTTTGATATTGCTATTAACAGTACAGGCATGGCTTACGGCGTGAGCATCGCAGACAATTTATACAGTATAGATCTGACTACAGGTCTTGCAACACTGATTGGACCAATTGGTTTCGACGCAAACTTTATTCAGGGAATTGGCTTTGACAGACAGACTGATACTTTATGGTATGCAGCTTATAATAACACAGTTATGCGCGGAGAGTTAAGAACAGTCAATCTTACTACAGGCGGAACTACTTTGATTGCTCCGTTTAATCCGTTAGCAGAAGTCTGTGGTTTCGCAATTCCTTTTTCCGCGCCTCCTCCTCCGATCGGCGGAAATACTTTAGTACTTGTACATGATTCCACGCTTGCAGATACTCCAAAAAGAAAAGCTGACAGAGATACACTTAATGTATATCTGAGAAGTCTGATATCAAATTTTGTTGTTAAACAGTTTGATACTACGACTACATTTGACAGCTTAAGTAATTACAACACTATAATAATAGTAGAAACAAGTTTCGATGCAGCTGCAGTAAGATATCTCGGAGCAGGTGCAAGAGCTCAGGTAAAAGCATGGCTTAACAGCGGAACTGCTTCTGCCAAGAAATCTCTTGTTATGATTGGCGGTGATCTTGCATATAATTACAGCAGATCAGGAAGTGGCGGACGCGATCTGGAATTTGCTGAAACATTCGGTAAATATATTTTCAAAGTTGATAACGGACAATCTACCAATCCATCCACTCAGGGAATCTCCATCGATATTGGAAATAACCGACCGATGACAACATCGCCTGCAGGAGCGGGATATTGGCCTGACGGATGCAGCATCGTACCGGGAGGTTCATCAGTTTTATACAGATATACAAATCATACGGCTCTTGACACAGTTGCGGCAATTGGTAATGTGCAGACAGGTTATAATATGGCTTCAGTATTCCAGGATCCGAGATATTTCCTCGGCGGATACGGTGAAGTTATGAAAGCAGTAGTCGGTTGGGTAAGGACAAACGGCGGTACAATTACCGGCGTGAACAATAATGTGACTTCTGTAATAAATACTCCTTTAGATTACAATCTGTCACAGAACTATCCTAACCCGTTCAATCCTTCGACAAAAATTAATTTTTCTATTCCGAAAGCCGGTGTTGTAAGCTTAATAGTTTATGATATATTAGGTAAGGAAGTAATTCAGTTAGTGGATGAATTTAAAGCAGCAGGTAACCATGCAATTAATTTTAATGCATCCAGTTTATCCAGCGGAACTTACTTCTACAGAATAGAAGCAGGTGAATTCAAAGCCACTAAAAAAATGTCTTTGCTTAAATAAAGAGATATTTTCATTTGAGAATTTAAGCAAGCAGTTTATAAAAAACCCGGTATAAAATTTACCGGGTTTTTTTATTTTAAAAATTTTTTGTGAAACAAAAATACTCTTAACGAACCCCAGCTTAAAATTATTTCGGAGAATGCAGAGCTACTTTATTTCCTTCAGTGTCTGTAAAAATAGCAATGTATCCGATCTCTTCAGTTACCATCATTTTTGGCTGAAGCACTTTCCCGCCTGCGGCATCAATTCTGTTCATAATGTTTGTGAGATCCGATCCGCCAGACAGATACACAAGCGCACCGTCCATAGAAGGCTTATAACCTTCGGCTTTTACGATCGCTCCGCCGACTCCCTCGCCGGGAAAAAAAGCCATTTGATGCGGACCCATCATTTCCTCATGCATTTCAATATCGAAAATCTCATTATAAAATTTTTTGGCCCTGTCAAAATCAATTACAGGTATCTCAAACCAGTTTATTGCGCTTGCCATTTCTTTCTCCTTTTTTATGTTAAGTTAGAAAAATATTTATATAAAAGTATGTGAATAAATATAAATGTGCTTATCGGAAATTGCTAATTTAAGAATAATAATTTTCGGAGTTAAATATGAATTCATTCTATTTGAACAATTTGAATTTTGCCAGGTGCTTTCGATAACTCTCCCTGAATATTTCCGGCGATAAGCCGAACTTAGTTTTAAACATAATACTGAATGAACTCACGCTTTCAAAACCAATTTCAAAACAAATCCCCGTAATTGGCATATCTGTTCTTCTTAAAAGATCAACAGCTTTTTCAATTCTCTTTTTTGTAAGATACTGATGAGGAGTCTGATTATAAACAGATTTGAATATTCTTAGGAAATGAAACTGAGAAAGACATGCTTCTCCGGACATTTTTTTTAAAGTCAGATTGTCCGTGAATCCCATATCAATAAATTCTTTTGCTCTGGATACGCGGCGGTACAATTCGGTTTTAGTGGAAAATTTTACGGGAGGAAGTTTCTCTATTTCTTTGTATAACTCTCTGTGAAGTTTCAGAAGATTTTCAAGCAGTTCAAAATATCTTTCTTTAAGCCAGTTCTCATCATCAAAATTAATTTTTGATGCAAGTCTCATTTTCATGATGACAGGAGAGATGTAATAATTATGAGGATAAAGTTTTTCAAAAAAAATAACAGGCTGACTATAGTTTTTAAATGAAAGATTCAGCATTCTGTCACTAGGAGTAGTAAGACTTTTTAAAGCTGAATTGGCAAATTCGGGTTTAAAATATATTGTGAAAGATTCAGAACTGTTTTCGATTAAACTTTCACATTGCTGACCTTCGTTGAGAATAAGAAAGTTACCCGGGTTTACTCCGTAAGTTCTTTTAGTAGTATTAAATGTCTCCTGACCTTGCATCGAGCATTTTAAAGTAAGCGGTGTTACATGTCTGCTGAGTTTGGATGATTCCGCTGTAAAGTGTACGATGAAATTATCTTTAACATTCTGAATTGACTCCGGATATCTTCTTAATATCATAAACAGAAATTATTTACGCGCATAAATTAATTCATAAGAGAATAAACAATTATATTTGTACCCATTTTAAAAGATTCTTCTTTTTTTTCCGGCGGGTCCTGATGTTCTTTTGTATCAGCCCAGCCATCGGAAATATTTGTTTCATATGTATAATAGACGCACAGCCTTCCGTTAATGTAAATACCAAATCCCTGCGGCGGTTTCTGATCATGTTCATGGATCTTCGGAAGACCGGCTGGAAAACTGAAATGAGAATTATAGATTGCATGACTGAAAGGAAGTTCGCGAAGATCTTCACCGGGAAATATTTTCTTCATTTCGCGTATAAAAGATTCATTCATTCCGTAATCATCATCGGCATAAATAAAACCGCCTGACTCAAGATATTTTCTGAGTCTTAAAACTTCAGATTGGGAGAATTCTATATTCCCGTGACCTGTGATCATGATAAACGGATAATTGAAAATATCGTCGGAAGCCACATCGACTGAATAAAACTTAGGTTCCTCAACATCAATGACAGTATTTTTTTTGAGATACTCCATCATATTTACTTCAGCCGAGGGGTCATTATACCAGTCTCCGCCGCCGGAATATTTCAGACGGGCGATTTTAAACAAAGATGAATTTTTACTTTCACCGTCTGACTGAGACAGACAATCGTTAAAAGAATACACAGTAAGAAGAATTAAAATAATATATTTCATAAATTGAAAGAATTACTTCACATAAATTATTAAAAAAGAAAAGCCTGATTATAAAAGGCTTTTCAATTTAGCAAAATTAATTATTCATAAAAATGCAGTGCAGGTTAAAATTATTACAAACCAAACTCGTAACCGATCTTAAAATATCTTCTTGTATTCTGCAGCCTGTCTCCGTTAAGATTGATTACAAAATACACATTGCTTCCAGCAAAAAATTCATACTGGAGAATGGAATTCCATAATGCCTGTTTAGAATAATTATCTCTCTGGAAGTAGGATTTCAGATACAGTTTGTCGATCACTTTAAAATTCATGCTTGTATTTATGATCGTTCTTTTTTCTTCCGAAAGATCTATAAAGTTTACACTCGCGCTTATAGCAAGTCTTTCAAAGAGAAAGATATTTCCGCTGAGGTAAGGATTTTTTATAAAATCGCCGAAGTAGGGACCAAAAAAGTAACCGGCATTTATGAAATTAGTACCAATAAAAAAACTTGCATTGTATTCTTGTCCGAGATTATATCTTGTGATAAGTTCATTATTGGAATTAAAATCATTCGGCCTGTTATACTCAATATATTGTCCTACCCTTAGCCACTCTGCGACTTTGAAGTTGGAATTAAGAAAAATATTATTCTGCAGATTAAAGTCAGCGGGAAGAAAATCTTCCTGAAGAGTCCTGCCTTTGTAATATCCTCCGCTGACATTAATGTCACTAAAATAGGGTCTGTCAAAAACAAAATAGTAACCACCCGAAGCATTTACCTCATCGTAATTATCCGGGAGGCCGATCTGATTGTTGAACGAAGTAACAGCATTAAAACCTTTATTAACCCGTTTATAACTTACATCCGCGAAAGGACCTCCTGCGTTATTATATTCATAATATCCGGAAAAGTTATAAGCTGCTCCTTCCTTTGCATTTCCCTGGTTTTCATTCCAGCTGTTAGCTACCTGAAACTGCAGTCTGACTCGGTTTTCAGGAAATCTGTAAAAGCCGTCCATGCTTACAATTTTTTCATTATAGTCCAGTCCGGAATTCTGATCAAATATAAATAGCGATCCGAGATTGAAATTTTTTGTAATAACGTTTGGTCTTGCAATAAGAAACTGTCTGTTATTCCCTTCCTGATCATGATCATCTACAAACACTGCGCCGGCTTTCAAATTATCACTTCTGTAAGTATAGTTAAAACCATACCGGATATCTTCAATCGCTCTGGTATAAAATAGATTGATAGGTGTTCTGTAAATATCCAGATCTTTACTGAAAAAAGGTCTTTTCTCCTGAAGAAAAATTGGTCTGGAATAAAGTGAGAATCTGAATGGATCAGCTTCGAGCGTGGATTCGTCGGGATTATAGGTCGCTTTCAATTTATGCTTATCTATGCTGGCATTCACATCTATTCCGTAAAGCAGGGAATCATTTTCTTTATCATTAAAACTTTGTCCGACAAGTATCGGGATCGCATCAAATTTTACATTCAGTTTTTCATCAAAAGGAGTAGTCAGATCCAGTTTATGAGTATTTTTCAATGACAGCAGATCGCTGTTTGGTGTTATTGAATAGTAATAATAATTACCATCAGGAGTATAAGAAAACATCTGCACATCCACACCAATTGATTTTGTGTTTTTATTTTGAAGCTTATCAACCGGGATTCTTACTTCAGTCTGAATATGACCGGGTTTACCGTTCTTCGGTTCTACAATTATTTTAGATTTTACCTCCCATACCCAGTCCCATTCGCTTGATTGATTTCTCTGATTATAGATCACGGCATCTCTCTGATTATTCAGAAAGCTGAATGCAAACATATAGCCGTTTTGATTTTTATTCTCGAGATCGAGAAGTATGAAGAATTCATTTTCATCTTCGGTGCTTCTGTCGCGCGTAAGGGATTTGGAAATTATTTTTCCTTTGGGGAAATAGTCAAACCCGAAATAAACTGCATCCTTAGTCTGTTTTATATAAACAATAGTGCTGTCATAATTTTTTTCATCTGACTTTGGAATGAATTTATAAAAATCAGTAAATACTTTAGCATCGGACCATTCAGATATTTTTAAAAGTCCGTCCACTGAGACTGATTCGGATCTGTTTCCCTGTGACTGCGGTAGTACAGGAAGTGATGTAAGGATTAAAATAATTAATACCAGGGTTGTAATATTTTTTTTCATGGTATTATTTTAAGTTATAAAAATTCAGTATATGAAGTATTTAAATTTTACAGACTACCGATAAGACGAAGCAATTTTATAAAGGTTTCAGAAATAATTTAAAATCAAAAAGGCAAAGCCCGGAAGCATTGCCTTTTGATATTCAACAGATAATTTTTATTTGTTTGGCTGCGGAGTAACTCTAAGGTAAGGTTTTACTTCTTTAAATCCTTTGGGAAATTTCTTTACAGCTTCCTCATTGCTGATCGAATTAACGATAATACAATCATCACCGTCTTTCCAGTTTACCGGAGTAGCGACTGAATAATCTGAAGTAAGCTGCAATGAATCAATGACTCTAAGAATCTCAAAGAAATCTCTTCCTGTGGAAGCAGGATAAGTAAGAGTAAGTTTAATTTTTTTATCCGGTCCCACTACAAAAACTGATCTGACTGTAAAAGAGTTATCTGCGTTGGGATGGATCATATCATATAAAGATGAGACATACCTGTTGTCATCTGCAATCATTGGAAAATTCATAATAGTATTCTGAGTTTCGTTGATATCGTTTATCCATTTCATATGTGAATCAAGAGGATCTACGCTCAGTCCTATAACTTTCACATTACGTCTATCAAATTCGTCTTTGAGTTTTGAGACCATGCCGAGCTCCGTTGTACAGACCGGAGTGAAGTCTGCAGGATGAGAAAAAAGAACTCCCCATTTATCTCCAAGCCATTCATGAAACATAATTTCACCTTCAGTGGTCTTCGCGGTGAAATTCGGCGCTGTATCTCCTAATCTTAATGCTGCCATATTTAATTATTAAAGTTTTGTAAAAGATAAATCAAGTGAATATAAAAAAACAAAATAAAAAATCATAAATTAAAATTGTATCTATAAATTAATTATATTTGTAATTATTGAAAACTAAAACAAAAAATATATGACTAATGAAATTCATGAAAGTCTTTCGAAGTCAGAAAAAAATTATGAAAGGCTGAAGAAAACCAACTCGAGATTTATATTAATAAGTCTGACAGCTAGTGTATTTGCGACTTTGCTCGCAGGAGTAACTGCATTTTCGGGACCGGTAGCAGGTGCAGGTCCTACAGCATGGAAATGGACATGCGGAATAGTTGCGATGTTTACTGCTACGGCAACTGTATTTACCGGACTGCATAAACAGCTTACAGTCAGCGAACGTCTTGCAAAATCAATTGAGTGCACGGGAAAATTAAAATCTCTTGCATTCAGTCTTAAACTGGAAGACTGTAATAAAGATGAGATCGCAAAAGAGTACCGACGGATTCTGGAAGTATATAGTGAATATATTGTATAACTTAAAAAATGAACTAGACAGGATGGAAATGAGTTCAGGAAAGAATAAAATTAAATCATAAATGATAAAGAATCCAAAAATGCTAATATTAATAATTATGTTCGGCGTATTATTTTCATGCTCGGAGAAAGAAGCTGGTAATTCAATTCAACTCTCAGATTCATTAAAAACAACACAGGTGAAAGAAGAGATAAAGGAAGAGTTTGAAGTAACAAAGACTGATGATGAATGGAAGAGTATGCTGACGGAAATACAGTATGAAGTAACTCGGAAAAAAGGAACAGAGAGAGCTTTCTCAAATGAGTATCATGATAATAAGGCAGAAGGAAAATATAATTGTATTTGCTGCGGTCAGGAGTTATTTACATCGGATACAAAATTTGATTCCGGTACAGGTTGGCCGAGTTTTTATATGCCTTTAAGTGAAAAGAATATAAAAGTGGGAGAGGATAATTCGAAAGGGATGATAAGGGATGAGGTAATATGCAGCCGTTGCGGAGCGCATCTGGGACATGTATTTGACGACGGTCCGGCGCCAACGGGTTTGAGATATTGTATGAATTCGGCGGCGTTGAAATTTGAGGAAAAGTGATAAACCGTTTTAACGTTTTATTACTATTAAAGCAGGAATGTTTTTATAACTGCCAAATTTAATTGTAAAATCAAACAAAATTCAAAGTAAATGGGGATAAAACATTAATACGTTTTATCCCCAATTAAACTGCTCTTGATGCTTCTTTCAGTTCAAACCCTTAAAATTTTAATAAGTCGATAATGAAACAAACCTGTCTATTCCTATCTTCGCTAAGCCTATATGGCTCATCATCGGTCCTCCGTTTGCAGGAGGTACGGGAGTCCACATATGCTTAAAATTAAATCCGTTATAATATATATAAAACTCATTCCCCACTATAACGGGAACGCCTACTGTATATACCATCTGATCATCCCATTCCCCTAACTCACCATAATTTAAAAAAGCCATCCTGTTTCCGCATCTTGTAAAATTAATTCCGTCTCTTGAAAATAATAATTCTATGAATACCGTATTGTCAGTCCTTGTCGGATTAGGAGGATTTTCATTTCCATTTGCATTCATTTGGAAATGTCCGAGAAAGCCCCAGTATACACTGTCTTTAAATAATACATGCATGTTATAGTATCCTGTTTTCGGAATATCATTTGCATCCGGTCTTAATATTGTCCCGGTATATGTCCAGTTGATCCAGTCATCGCTCACATATCTTCCGATATTTCTTATCGCAAGGGAATCTCTGAAATATCCGAGATATTTTCCCAATACAGGATTCCATCCGCATGAAGATAAATCTTCTCCTATATTTCTCACCGGATTACCGGAATACGGAACCCAGTTTAATCCATCATAAGAAAAAGAGAACATTCAGAAGACTCTGCGGAGGATTCGGATGAGTGTTGTAAACAGATTTATATCTCCTCGTTGAGTCACTTCGATTATATAATGAATCATCAACTACAGTATATAACCCTCCCGGATAAGGCGCGTCGGACATAATATTGTTCTCCATGCTGTTGTTAAATTTAAATTGCTCAAGCACTGGTCTCGTCCAGTTTATTCCGTCTGCCGATTCATAATAGACGGGCACTCTTCCGTACGAGTTTTGGACACGTAACCACATTTTATAAACCATTTTTTCCTGCTCAATACTTTTCGAATAACCTACATTACTGTATGTAGTTATTATCAAATCGCCTTCCCAATCCTCTTCCGGTGATAATACCGGTTGTGATTCTTTCACAGGATTATGCATAATTCTGAAAACGGATGGAGATGTTCCGATAAGCAATGAGTCTGCAAAGAATTGTTTGTAAGTCCCTATCTTAAATCCGGGCTTTGTGCTGTCCGTCTGCGCAATCTGTTCCTTGAACTGAATACTAAACAGATCTGCATCTGAAATTTTTAAAGTTAAATATAGAGGTGTATTTACCAGTGAGCTTAAGTCGCTGCCTGCAGGCCAGTTGACTTTACGTGAAAAATCATCTCCTGACAATGGGATACAGTCGTCTGTAGTATAACCGCTCAATACATTTCCGTTAATATCCTTGAACCCGAATCGGATGCTGCCGTTTCCTCTTGTTTTATAATTCACCGTGAGATCTTTACCCGTAAATGTCATCAGTTTTGATGTGATTTCCGATTGATCTGATCCCGGCAATTCTCTGCCAAGTTTTGACATTAATCTCTGAACGGCATTGTAATGTACTATTCTCGCCTGATCTGAAAAACTTTTACCGATTGAATATCCTGAATATCTCGTGGTCGAATAGCTAGTTGCAGAACCATTATTATTAAACGCGCAGATATAAATTTCTTTATCAGGTTTTGAAGTAGAATAAATCTGAGATGCGTTTACCTGATCTAATAAATAGTATGATTTGACAATCTGATTGCCGGTTCTCTGATGAAGTAAATATCCTTTTATTGACTGAAATGAAGATTGCGTTTCAACAGAAGAATTCAGTGCACTATATGAATTTCCGTTTAAATATTTCGGGTAAATATAAAATCCGCTTCCGAAACTTCCTCTGCTTCCTGATCTGCCTGCATCCGCAGAATCTGTCATGCTATAGATCATGAAGTAAGATTCATTAATAGGAAATTCGGGAATTGAAAAAGGTTTAAAGCCGGTTGTTAAATATTGATCAATTCCATTTCCCCGAAGCCCGCTGTATTTTCCCGTATCAGAAAAATTATTCGGCGTAAAATTTCTATTGCTGTCTATAAAATTTCCTAAAGCCGCCGCCGAGCCGTCGGAATTTATTATTATCGGTACAAAGGCAGCATTAAAATTACCGCAAAACCAGTTCTCCCGTAATATATTTTCTCTTATATTTAATGACTGATATTTCAATCCTTTAATTTCCTTTAAATAATCATCAACAGCAAAAATAATACTGTCAGAAACATTTCCTCCCGCGAAATTAACGCGCTGAAGCCACTGAATTGTTTCAGGATCTAAATCATCAGATATATTGTATGCTTTGGAGTTTGAGGTAAATGAAAAGGTTAAAGCGAATGAACTCAGAATAACAGCGGATATTAACAAGTAGGATATTTTTTTCCCCATAGTATGATTTATATTAATAAATGTTTGGGGCATTTAAAGTTGTGTATGATATAAATCTAATGCAAGTCATATATAATAAAAAAATTTTGCATAGAATATCAAACGTAATAAAATTAGATTTGAACCATGTCAAAATTAAATTCAGATTATTTTTTAAACAGAGAACTCTGCTGGATAGAGTTCAACAAAAGAGTGCTTGAAGAAGCAAAAGATGATACTCAGCCTTTGCTCGAAAGATTAAAATTTCTATCGATATTCAGCACAAATCTTGATGAATTTTTTATGATCCGATTTGCCGGTCTGAAACGTCAGATCAAAAGTCATGTGAACGAACTCTCATCCGACGGGCTGAATGCACAAGAGCAGAGTGATAGAATTTTTGAAGTACTTACTCCCCTCGTGGAGGAATTTCATTCGACATTTAATAATGACATAATACCTCTTCTTAAAGAAAACAATATTGAATTTTTAAATTATGCTGAACTTAGTGATGAACAGAAATCAGCGGCGGATAAATATTTTGAAGAGGAATTATTTCCCATACTTACTCCTCTGGCAATTGATAATGTTCATCCGTTTCCAAATCTCATTAACAGAAGTCTTGCGCTAGTTATTTTACTTGACGATCCGGATACGGAAATCGTTGAGGAAAAAGTTTGTGTAATACAGATCCCGAATAATATTTCAAGATTTTATCTGATAGATGAAGGAAGTGATCATAAGTTTATATTGCTGGAAGAAATTATAAAAGCCAACGCTGAAAAGCTTTTCCCCGGAATGAAGCTTATAGATTCTTATGCTTTTCGAATTACAAGAAATGCTGATCTCGAGCTTGAAGAAGAAGAAGCCGCGGATCTTCTTACGCTTATTGAAGAAGAAGTTAAGAAAAGAAGACTTGGTATTCTTGTTCGTCTTGAAGTTGACAGAAAAATGCCTGATAAACTTTTGAATTATCTGGAGAATATTCTTAAAGCGGATAAGAACGAGATATATAAAATTGACGGCATGCTGAATCTCGGGGATCTTATGATGTTGTATAAAATTGATAACAGATCGCTTAAGTATGAAGGATTTACGCCAAGGATATCTTCTTTTTTCAGACAGGAAGATGATTTCTTTAAAACTATTTCCGAACAGGATGTAATGCTTCATCATCCGTTTTATTCTTTTTCCTCAGTCAGTGAATTTATCGCTCAGGCATCAGAAGATCCGAATGTATATGCGATCAAGCTGACTCTTTACAGAACAAGCGGTGACTCTCTCATAATCAAATCACTGATCGAAGCTGCGGAAAACGGAAAACAGGTAACAGCGGTAGTAGAACTCAAGGCGCGGTTTGATGAAGAAAATAATATCATATGGGCTAAAGAGCTTGAGAACGCGGGTGTGCATGTGGTCTATGGTCTTATTGGTCTGAAGACTCATTGTAAGATGGCTCTTGTAGTAAGAAAAGAAAAAAAAGGAATGAAAAGATATCTTCATCTCAGTACAGGTAATTATAATTCCACTACATCAAGGATTTATACTGACTTCGGACTTTTTACTGCAAATCAGGATTTTTGCAAAGACGCTTCAAATCTTTTCAATTATCTGACAGGATATTCAAAACAAAAATCTTTCTCTAAATTACTTGTTGCTCCAATTACTCTTAGGAGAAAAGTACTGAAATTAATTGAAGATGAAATTAAGTCGCATAAAGAAAATAAAAACGGGTATATTTTATTTAAAAATAATTCAGTTGTCGATGAAGAAGTGATCATGAAACTTTACCAGGCGTCAAAAGCCGGCGTCAAAATCGATCTCATTACAAGAGGAATATGCAGACTTCGTCCCGGTATAGCAGGTCTCAGCGAAAATATAAATGTGTACAGTATTGTAGGAAGGTTTCTCGAACATAGCCGCGCATATTATTTTCATAATAACGGAGATCCCAAATTGTTTTTCGGAAGCGCAGATATTATGCAGAGAAACTTTGACAGAAGAGTTGAAATATTTTTCCCCATTGAAGATGAAAGAATAAAACAGGATTCGATTGAAATTTTAAAACTGTATCTTACAGATACCGCTAAAACATGGGTGATGCTCAGCGACGGAAGCTATATCAAAAAAGAAGATTTCCTTAAGCTTAATGACATTCCGTTTGAAAAAATAAATATTCAGGAGTATCTTTTAAAGAAAGCTGTCATAAAAACTGAAAAGGAATTAAAAGAATCTTTGAAAAAAAAGATCTCTCAAAACGGTGTTTACAAAAAAAAGGATGCAGTAAAATGAATATTTGTTTCCTGATATTTTCACCCACTTACTATCTCAATGCCGAAAAGAACTGATTTAAAAACTATTTTAATAATCGGAAGCGGACCGATAGTGATCGGTCAGGCATGCGAATTTGATTATTCAGGTACGCAGGCGGTTAAAGCTCTGAAGGAAGAAGGATACAGAGTCGTGCTTATTAATTCCAATCCTGCGACTATTATGACGGATCCGGAAATTGCCGACGCTACTTATATCGAACCCATCAACAGCACTTACATTGAAAAAATAATCCGCAAAGAAAAACCTGAAGCCATTCTTCCGACTATGGGGGGACAAACAGCTCTGAACGCTGCAATGGATCTTTATGAAAAAGGAATACTTGATAAATATAATGTCGAGCTCATCGGAGCGAAAGTAGAATCGATCAGAAAAGCCGAGTCCCGCGAATTGTTTCATAATGCGATGACGAAGATCGGACTGAATGTATCGAACGGAAGGTTTGTAAAAAATTTTGAAGATGCAAAGAGCTTTGCCGAGAAATCAGGTTTTCCTGTTATTATAAGACCTTCCTTTACACTGGGCGGAACAGGCGGCGGAATCGCTTTTAATGTCGAAGAGTTTGAAACACTTGTAAATAAAGGTCTGGACGCTTCCCCTGTAAGGGAAGTTCTAGTGGAAGAATCACTGATAGGGTGGAAAGAATACGAACTCGAAGTTATGCGTGATGTGAATGATAATTTTGTAGTGATTTGTACAATTGAAAATTTTGATCCGATGGGAGTGCATACCGGAGATTCAATTACGGTAGCTCCTTCGCAGACATTGAGCGACAGACAATATCAGGAATTGAGAGATGCAGCGAAAAAAATCATTTCGGAAATAGGAGTTGAAACAGGCGGATCAAATATTCAGTTTGCTGTAAATCCTGTTGACGGAAAAGTTGTTGTCATAGAAATGAATCCGCGCGTATCGAGAAGTTCAGCTCTTGCGTCAAAAGCCACCGGCTTTCCGATTGCAAAAATCGCAGCTAAACTCGCAGTCGGTTACACTCTGGATGAAATTCCAAACGACATTACAAAAACAACACCTTCCTGCTTTGAGCCGGTAATTGATTATGTAGTTGTTAAAATACCGAGATGGGATTTTGATAAATTCAGATCTTCAAATCCGGATAATGACGTACTCGGAGTGCAGATGAAATCAGTCGGCGAAGTAATGTCATTCGGAAGAAATTTTAAGGAAGCTTTTCAAAAAGCAATCCGTTCTCTCGAAACAGGCAGGGCAGGTCTCGGAGCGGACGGAAAGGATATTTATGAATTTGATTATATCGGTAAACTTAATACGGAAGAGAAGAATTTACTGAAAGCTAAAACTCTTATCAAACTGCAGACGCCAAGGTCAGATAACATTTTTTATTTAAGATATGCTTACCTTCTCGGAGCTACTACAGATGAGTTATACAAAGTAACTAAAATTGACAAATGGTTCCTTGACCAGATAAAAGATATTATCGAAATTGAAAAAGAACTTCGATGTTTTACTTTCTGAAATAAAAAACCATACCTTTTTTAAAAAAAATATTCATCTCTTACTTTTGAGCTGATATTTGATAAAAAAATTTCAGAACAGATTATTTCTATACTAAACTAATATTCTTCAGGATATTGTATTAATTTCAATGAACTTTGAAAAATTATTTCAAATACACCATCTTCCTTACTTCTCTGAATTGGCCTGATTCAAATTTATAATAATAAATTCCACCCGGACGGTTACTCATATCAATATTCAGTGAATAATAACCCGCCTGTATGTATTCATTTATTAAATTAACGGCGAACCTGCCGAGATTATCATAAAGACTGATAGTGATAAATCCATCTTCACCTGTCCGGAAATCAATAGCGGTAGATGGGTTGAATGGATTTGGATAATTTTGAGATAAACTGAATTTTAACGGGATGCCGATATTGACATTAGAGTTCAGTAAAAAATATTCAAAGTTTCCGTTGAAGTCATTTTGTTTTAAACGGTAATTGTATTTTCCAATATTTACCTTATCCGTAAATGTATAATTTTTTGAATCGTTGGTTGTTCCGTGACCGCTGACGAAACCAACCTTGTTCCATTCGTCATAGCCATAAAGTTTTCTGTGTATCTCAAATCCTGAATTATTAATTTCACTTGCGGTAGTCCAGTTCAGTGTTACAATGTTATCATTCACCGAATTAGTAAAGCTTATCAGCTCAACCGGAAATATCTGAAGTCCTGACGAATCAATAAAATGCATGGACGGATTTGTGATATCAGTAAGAGTGTCATTTACGTAAGCGTAAATTTTTGTGGAAAGCAGATCAGGAATATTTTTCCATCTAAGTCTCAGATCTATCATATGAGTACTCGGAGGATCTATCCTGACAAGCATTGATTGCGCAGTTGAGTACAGACTCATTTTTATAACTCTGACTCCCTGAATATTCTGAGGAACAATGAATCCTCTGCCTGCTCCGGGAAATACATTCGGCGATAAGCTAAATTGTGAAGTATCTCCCTCTCCAATATGAATCTGTGGATTGACCGGTCTCAGATAATACGGCAGATTCGGTTGATAAATTTTATTATGAATTTCATAAATCAAATCACCACCATTTCCGACCGGAGTATAAAAATCAAAAACATATTCCCCGCCGGCATACTCGAAATTTACAGTATCAGTATTAATTAGAAAAATATCAAATGTCACATAATTTCCTGTGAACTTTGGATGATCAAAATATTTCGCAATTAGCTTATAACCGGGGATTTGGGAGTATGTATGTGTAGAAAAAATAAATAACGAAATAAATCCTGAAATTAAAATAAAAGTTTTCATGGAATTTAAATTATATTTGTTTAAGGCGCTTATAAAACTTAACTGCTTTTGATATTAAGTAAAAGATAATATTTATTATAAATTATTGAAGTTAGTTTAAATTCTCTTCGAATATATAATTTATTGAATGGATAACAGAAATTGATTTAATTAACTTTAAAATAAAAAAGAGGAAAATATGAAAAGATTAATCTTTATTATTCTGATCACATTTTATACGGGCTCATCATTTTCACAGTCAGGTTGGTTTATTCAGCAGAGTGGTTTAAGTGTTGGACTGAATTCAATTTATTTTGTGAATTCAAATACAGGCTGGATATGCGGGGACAGCGGAAAGATCATTAAAACTACAAACGGCGGAGCACAGTGGATTTTGCAAAGTTCTCCTACACAATATCCCTTATTATCAGTTTTCTTTTTAAATGAGAATACCGGATGGTGCTCAGGAGGGAAATGGGATTTTAATACATTTCCGAGCAGAATGCTGGTTCTAAAAACAGTAAATGGCGGCTCCAACTGGATTGAATCATATTACTCTAACAGCGCATACACAAGCTTCGGACCAATTTATTTTACGGATGCTATGCATGGTATTGTGACTGAACTTGGGGGAACGGGATCCGGATCTATCGGCGGACTCAATATAACTTCTGACGGAGGATATAGTTGGCAACTTATTTTCAACAGTACCTCAGCATATACAGACATTCAATTTACGGATCCGAACAAAGGCTGGGCTTTAAGCAGATACGTCGATGATACCGGAGGTGATACCGGTTATATTTCAGTTTCTTCTGACGGTGGAAATTCATGGAATATAAATATTCAAAGATCTCAAACTAACTTTAGTTCTCTTTGCTTTTACAATAATAATATAGGCTGGGTATCGGGAAGTGATTATGTGAATTTTTCTAATAACAATTTTGTGATGAGAACTTCTAATGCCGGGACAAGCTGGGATAAATACAATTTCGGACTGGATCTTAGACTCGACCAGATATATTTTACTGATCCGGTAAACGGCTGGGGATGCAGCGGAAGGATTTACAGAACCAGTAACAGCGGACAAAACTGGACTCAGCAGCTTGATTTCTCAGGTAATTTTTATAACTCAATATTATTTACAGATTCATTAACCGGGTGGGCTGCCGGAGATAACGGAGTAATAGTAAAAACTATTACCGGAGGATTGACAAATGTTAATAATTTTGCGGCGAATAATCCCGGTGATTTTTTCTTACATCAAAATTTTCCCAATCCATTCAACCCGAATACAATTATCAATTACGAAATAGGAATTACGAATTTTGTAAAACTGCAAGTGTATGATGTGCTTGGTAGTAATGTCGCAACTATAGTTAATGAAAAAAAGAATGCCGGATCTCATTCAGTGGAATTTGACGGCAGCGGAATTGCGAGCGGGATTTATTTTTATTCTCTTTTTACTGATGGTAAAATAATTGAAACTAAGAGAATGACATTATTAAAGTAAATAAAAAATCATAATTTAATCTTAAATTTTATTTCAATTTATACTTTATTATTTTACTCTAACAAATTGTAAAAATTCAATATTGATCTCTTATAATGCAATGAAAATTCTTTTACTGATCTTATGCTTTTTTTTAATTTCATCCTGTAATTCAAAAGACAACTCACAAAAAATTCCGGGGAATAGTTCAGATAAAAAAACTGAATCCGTTCCATCTATGAATACCGGATCTAAGGAAGAATACCGGGAAGATTTTCAGCAGATACTTGACAGCAGTGACTTAGCCGGATCTATATTGATTTACGATCCGCAGTCTGAAATTTTTTATTCAAACAATTTTCAAAGAGCTGACTCGGGATTTTTACCTGCATCCACTTTTAAAATTGTAAATTCTGTGATTGCAATTGAAGCGGGAATGGTCGAAAGTGACAGCACAGTGTTTAAATGGAATGGTGTAAAAAGGATGCTGCCGGAGTGGGAACAGGATATGATATTAAAAGATGCATTCCATTATTCCTGCGTTCCGTGTTATCAGGAGATAGCCGTTAAAATCGGTCCGGAAAGGATGGCAAGATATTTAAAAGCATTTGAATATGGAAATATGATAATGGATTCGTCAAACATAGATGAATTCTGGCTTCGAGGAGATTCTAAAATTTCACAGCGCGGACAGATAAATTTTTTAAAAAAATTTTATAATTCCCAATTGCCGGTTTCCGTAAGGACATTTAATATTTTGAAAAGAATGATGGTGATAAATGATAATGATGAATTTATTTTAAGCGGTAAAACCGGCTGGTCATTCAGAGACGGAAATGATAATGGATGGTTTGTCGGATATATTGAGACCGGCGGGAAAGTATTTTTTTTCGCTGCGAATGTTGAGCCTAAGGAAAATTTTAATATGGATAATTTTGCACATATCAGGAAACAGATAACGCTTGAAGCTCTAAAGAAACTTGATGTCATCAAAGATTTTTAGTTAAGCAAAATATTTTAAAACCTAAATCGTATTCAGCCGGACATTGCGCTGTATCAGTATACACCGGAATTATTTACTTCTGATTTAACTCACTCCGACAGATTTATCCAGAGTTTTTCTTGAGAAATATACAACGATCATTACAAAAAGAAAAAGAATAATGCCGTAAGATGCGGCTGCGCCTGTATTGTACATTCTCAATTGAGAATAAATTTCGATCGAGATAGTCTTTGTAGAATAAGTATATAAAAGAATTGTAGATACAAACTCGCCGATGGAATTTATAAACACAAGCAGAGCGCCGTTTAGAACCGCCGGAAAAATCAGCGGCGCAGTGATCTTTCTGAATGTCCTGAACCCGTTTGCGCCCAGTGTAAAAGAAGCTTCCTCAAGAGACGGATCTATCGAATGAAATCCGGCGATTGCTGACTGTGTAAGTATTGGAAGATTTCTAACAGCGTATGCAAGAGGAAGTATCCAGAACGTTCCTACAAGCGAAGTAAAACCCGAAAACACATTCGGAAAATTGAAAGAAAGAATGAAAGCAAGCGCTATTACTGTTCCGGGAATTCCGTAAGGCAGAGAGATCACACTTTCCAGAAAATTTCCTCCCCGCAGATTTTTCTTAATGATCAGAAACGCAGCGCTTACGCCAATAATAAGCGTAATGATCACGGCATACACTGACATTTCCAGACTGTTCAGAAAAGGTGTAAAGAACTGCGCTTCACTGAATATTTTAAAATAGTTGTCTGCAGTGAGCGGCTCAGCAAAAAAATTTCTCATAAGAGAACCTTCAGGAATAAAAGAAAGATATAGTAAAGTGAGGATCGGAAGAATGATCATTGTTGAAAAAAGTGAAGTCAGAATAAAGCTGAAAACATTTACGCCTTTTTTATGACCAGTCACAAATGTTCGCGGAGCGCCTTTATGTCTAATCTCAAAAGATTTCCTTTTTCTGTAAAACCTGAGCATAAGAAGAAATACAACTGATATAAACATCAGCAGCACAGCAAGCGATGACGCTCCCGCTGAATCTCCGTTGATCTTTGCGGAATAAATTTCCGTCGTAAGAAATCTTTCCGAGCCGCCGAAAATAAAAGGCGCGGAAAACGAAGCTATGCTTGCCATGAATACGATCAGAGATGCGCCTATCATAGAAGGTATAAGCTGAGGGATAATTACACTAAAGAATGTTTTTATCTTCGAAGCGCCGAGTGAATAAGATGCGTCTATAGTGTTAGCGTCAATCTTTTTTAATGCAGAGGATACAAATAAATAAAACAGCGGATAAAATGAAAAAATGTGAACGGTTATAATTGCAGTCCATCCGTCAAAATTGAAAAAGCGTCCGTCTGTTTCAAATACATGTGTCATAAGTTTCGATACAAGTCCGTTCTCACTTAGTAAAAAAAGAAAAGCCACTACGCCGATCAGAGGAGGTGTGGCAACGGGAATTATTATTACAGATGAGAAGAAAGTCTTTAGAGGAAACTTATGGTACTGGATTATATATGCAAAGAGAATTCCGATGAATGCGCTGCCGATCACAGTGATCACGGAAAGTAATACAGAATTAAGTGAAGCGTCAAGAGCTGACTGTGAAAAAATGTTTTGAAATCCGCCGACGGAATATGAGCCGTCCTGAGATATGAAACTTTCACTTATCAATGAGATCAACGGATAAATAATGTAACCTGCGGTAAAAAAAATTATTGCTGCAAGTAATATTAAATTAAAGAAGGAAAGTTTTTTCATTACCCGTCAAGTATAGTAAAGTTGTCACATTTTATTTTCAAAGTTACAAAATCATCGTTCTTAAGTTTCCCGGTATCTGATGACGAAAGGCAAAGAACTTTTATGGTCATGCCAAATATTTTAACTGAATACTCAACTGAAAATCCCGTGAACTGAACTTCCGTTATTTGTCCGGTTCTATAAACAGTAATAAACATCATCGGGCGAACCTGTCTGCTGAACGACGCCTTTATTCAAAACAGCGACTCTGTCTGAAAGAGCAAGCGCTTCAGTCTGATCATGAGTTACATAAACTGAAGTAATACCGACGTCACGCTGAAGTCGTTTAAGTTCATTCCGTGTTTCGATACGGAGAGCGTAATCAAGATTCGAAAGCGGCTCATCGAAGAGAATAAGTTCGGGTTCTGTAACGATAACGCGGGCCAGAGATACGCGCTGCTGCTCGCCGCCGCTGAGAGAGGTCACGCTGTTATGAATTTTATGAGTGAGTGAAACGATTTCGAGAACGGAATTGATCTTTGAATCCAAAACAGTTTTATCCGTTTTTTGAATACGGAGACCATAAGCGATGTTGTCGTAAACGGACATGTTGGGAAACAAAGCGTAATTCTGAAATACAATTCCTATTCTTCTTTTCTGCGGAGGTAATGAAGTAATGTCTTTCCCGTTAATAATTATTTTTCCGCTGTCGGGAAATTCAAGACCGGCAATTATTCTAAGTAAAGTAGTCTTGCCGCAGCCGCTTGGTCCGACAATCGAAAAGAACTCACCCTGTCCGATATTAAAATTTATATCTGACAGTACAACATGGTCATCAAATTTTTTCGTTAAGTTCTCTATCCTGAGATTTGCCATTAACTAATTTTATCACTAAAATATTCTGATATTATTTTGATTTGCCTTTGATCTGCGTGTCCCAGATCTTCATCCATTCCGATTCCTTTTCTTAGATCAGTTCCCAGTCAAGATCGAGAGTTTTATAATCTGCGTTCCTGATCCATTCAGGAAGTTTATCTTTAGGAATGTCGGTTCTCGCAGGTATCCTGAAAAATTTTTCCGCCTGCAGCGAAAGACTTTCCTCTGATGTAACAAAATCATAAAACTTTTTTGCATCCTCCTGATTCTTTGATCCTTTTATAACTGCAATCGCGTCAGTCAGGACGACGGTACCGCTATCCGGAAAATTATATCCGAAAGGATAGCTGTACAGGGTTTTCTGTAAAATTATATCCGGCATATTCCACAGAGTAACGGCTTCATCATTACCGGATAGTTTTATATACATCTGAGTCGGATCCGCAGCATAAGACGAAGTATTTGCATCAAGTTTTTTTAACCAGTCAAAACCTTCGGCATCATTGCCGGTATTTTTAACTGAACTTGCGATCGCAGCAGAGTAGATCACCCGCATTGTACCTGACGCCAGCGGATTTCTAATAATAATTTTATCTTTCCATTCAGGTAATATAAGATCATTCCAGTCACGTGGCGCAGTTTCTTTTGTCAGTGTCTTATCATTGAATGCGATCACCTGCGGCGTCAGAAAAGTACCGAACCACATTCCGTTTTTACTTTTGCTTGCAGCCGGAATCTGATCTGCCCATTGCGGAATATATTTTTCCAGTAAACCCTCTTTTTCGGCTCTCATAAAAATAGTTGCAGGCGCACCCCACCAAACGTCGCAGATTGAATTTTGCCTTTCGGTTTTTATTCTGTCGAACACTTCCTGCGAACCCATGTCCAGCCATTGTATGTCGATGTCCGGATAAACGGTTTCAAAACGTTTTTCAAACTCCAGAAGCATTTCTTTACCGTGAGGAGAATACACAGTAACTATTTTGCGGGAATCCTTACTGCAGCCGGAAATTATGAGTATGAATATTAAAACAAAGAGGTTGAAATATTTCAGCATAAATTAATTATATTCTTTTTTCGTGTAGTAATTTATTTTAAGTCTGTCAAATAATTCTTTTGTTTTAGCTCTTCCGCTTTCGGGATTTATATCAAGGTACCAGTAATTTTCAATGTCACCGCGGTTCATCAGCAGCTGCATCGTTCCCTGTGATTTATGTTCAGCTATCAGCCAGTTGACGATTATTTTATAATCGAGAACATCCCGAAATCCGAACTTCTGTGTTCTGTCAAATTGAAATGGAATTGAATCGCTTACATTAGTTATATGAAAATCCTTAAGACCGCTGTAAATATAATTTATTGTGTCGCTTTTCGAAGAACTCGAACCTGCAAGAACAACCGGTCTGTGATTTACATCAATCGTCTGAATTGCCTCAAGTGTAAGAATTGCCGAAGCGCTGTGATGTGCATGCGTACCTAAGCTCGAGTCATTATAAATACAAAGTCATAATTTTCTTTTGTTAAAATGTCCTTAAGCTTTGATCTGATATACTCCAGGTCCCAGATATTGCTGTCGAGAATTTCAGAAATGAATTCAGAAGTGACATACCTGTGATCTTTCTGATCAAAGTAATAATAATTTCTGATCCCGATTATTTTCCCGCCGGCTTCAAGTTCATTTTTTCTGATCTCGGGAAGATATTTTCTGCCCGTGTCTTCGATCGTGAGTTCATGTCCGTAAATATTTTCAGCAAGAGTTGAATATTTATATCCGCCTTCACCGTTTGTGATGAGGGCAAGATCTACCGTGCCTTTAAGGTCATGCACTATCTTGTAATTTGTACCTGCGAAAATAGCGTCATCATCCGGATGAGCTGTGACTATCAGAATTTTAGGACCACTCTGAGAAGCAGCATCATTAAAATGAATAATCAGCAGAAACGGAATAAAAAATATAAACAGTTTTAAAACGTAAGACATTATTCGGATTTTTGATAACATATTAATAGAGATATTAATATTCAAGTTTTAATTAGGTGGAACTGACGAAAGATATTCTGAATAAGAAAAGCTGAAAATTACTTTAAACATAACTATTAGAAGAATATGATCTATCAGTTGAAATTGCTTTTTAAATTTGAATTGCTTTCACCGCATATATAGATTATTTTTACAAACTTTTTAAAAAACCACTTATCAATACTTATCAATACATGCCCTTAATTCAAAAAGTCCACGCAAGAGAAATTTTAGATTCAAGAGGTAATCCAACATTAGAAGCGGAAGTAATACTTGAAGACGGTACAATCGGCAGAGCTGCTGTACCCTCAGGTGCATCCACCGGTGAAAGAGAAGCCGTAGAGCTCCGCGACGGAGATAAAAAAAGATACAACGGTAAAGGCGTTACCAAAGCAGTAAGTAACGTAAATAATACTATTGCAAAAAAAATAACAGGTATGAACTGTCTCGATCAGACTTTAATAGACAGCGTTCTTATCAGACTCGACGGTACGGGAAATAAATCAAAACTCGGCGCAAACGCATTGCTCGGAGTTTCGATGGCTGCTGCACATGCATCCGCAAATTTTCTCAGAATACCTCTGTACAAATATATAGGCGGAGTCAACGCAAGATCGCTGCCCGTTCCGATGATGAACATTATTAACGGCGGAAGACATGCAGACAATACAGTTGACTTCCAGGAGTTTATGATTATTCCCGCAGGGGCAAAAAGTTTTTCCGAAGCGCTGAGATACGGTGTGGAAGTTTTTCATTCCCTCAGAACTGTACTGCATAAAAAAAATTATAATACTAATGTCGGGGATGAAGGCGGATTTGCTCCGAATTTAAAATCAAATGAAGAAGCTATAGAAGTCATACTCGAAGCAATTAATAATGCCGGATACAAAGCCGGGAAAGATATTTATCTGGGACTTGACGTAGCGTCCAGTGAAATGTGGAAAAGCGGAAAGTACAATTTTTATAAATCCCATATTCCGGACAAAACTCCTGAACAAATGGTTAAGCTTTATGAAAAACTTGTAAAGGATTATCCCATTGTAAGTATTGAAGACGGCATGGCGGAAAATGACTGGAAAGGATGGAAGATACTTACGGAAGCTCTCGGTGATAAAGTTCAGCTCGTCGGAGATGATCTCTTTGTTACAAATACAGAAATTTTTCAAAAAGGGATCGACAAAGAAATTGCAAATTCCATTCTCATAAAAGTAAATCAGATCGGTACTCTTACTGAAACACTTAATGCAATTGAGCTCGCAAAGACTCACAGTTATACTTCAGTCATCAGCCACAGAAGCGGAGAGACAGAAGATACAACTATTGCTGATCTTGCAGTAGCGACAAATGCCGGACAGATAAAAACCGGTTCGCTGTCCAGGACAGACAGGGTTGCAAAATATAACAGACTGCTTAGAATAGAAGAAGAGCTGGGATCTTCAGCTATATATCCCGGTGTCAATGTCTTTTACAATATTAAAAAATAATTAATTCAGAACAATATATATAAATGAAACTCTCACAATTTAAATACGCAATACCGAAAAATCTCATTGCAAAAAATCCTAAATCTCCGCGGGATACCTGTAAGCTTATGATAGTCAATAAAGAAACAGGGGAGCTTGAAACAAAAAAATTCAAAGACATAATTGACTACATGAATGAGGGCGATGTGCTTGTCCTTAACGACTCAAAGGTTTTTAACGCAAGACTTTACGGAACCAAGGAAAAGACACGGGCGAAGATAGAAGTGTTTCTACTGAGACAATTATCACAGGATGAAAACATCTGGGATGTGGTGGTGGATCCGGCGAGAAAAGTCAGAATAGGGAACAGAATATTTTTCACTAAAAACCTTTACTGTGAAGTGATTGACAATACAACTTCAAGAGGACGTATTGTTAGATTTAATTATCCCGGTGATTTTTCCAAATACATAGAGAAACTCGGCAGGACGCCGCTTCCGCCGTATATTAAAAGAGAATCCACGGAAAAAGATAAGGATGATTATCAGACAGTGTATGCAAAAAATACAGGTTCAGTAGCTGCACCGACAGCAGGTATGCATTTTACAAAAGATCTTTTGAAAAAAATCGAAGCCAAGGGAATAAAGATCGCATATATCACTCTTCACATCGGACTCGGCACTTTCAGACTGGTGGAAGTGGAAGATCTATCGAAGCACAGAATGGATTCGGAATATTACGAGCTTACAAAAGAATCAGCAGATATTATCAATGCTGCGATACAGAAAAAAGGAAAGAAAGTCATTGCAGTCGGAACGTCAGTAGCAAGAGTCCTTGAAAGCAATGTAATCACCAGCAAACACGTAAGATACGGAAAAGGCTGGACCGACAAATTCATACATCCTCCGCAGACCGTAAGAGTCATAGATAAATTTGTAACCAATTTTCATCTGCCGCAGAGTACTTTGCTTATGCTGACCTGCTCTGTCGCAGAAAGAGATCTCATTATGAAGGCTTATAAAAAAGCTATCAAGGAGAAATACAGATTTTACAGTTACGGTGATGCAATGCTTATTATATAATATTATATTAAGATGTTAACTAAAAACAGCATCTGATTTAAATTAATACCGCTTTATTATAAAATTAATCCGGAAAGTTCACGCTGACCGGATTTTTTTATTATTATTGAATTACTTATAAGAAAGTTATGTCTTAAATTGTATACAATCAAATGCAAAAAAATTATGAAGAATATTATAACTAAGGAAATTTTAGATAATGCTTTTACTTATGATGAATTTAAAGAACTCATAAACTATCTGAATAAATCAAACAAAACTACAGGCAATATTCAATCTGAAAAAAATATTTATTTCACAAAATTAAATACCGAAAGAGTTAAGAGAATTGAAAAGACAACTGTATTAAACGATGAATTAAAGAAAGAGCTTGATAAAATTCAAAGTCAGTTTGTCATATTAGTCATTGCGGAAGCATGGTGCGGCGATGTTGCGCAAAACATTCCGCCTTTGAAAACAATAAGCGATTATAATCCTAAGATAGAAGTGAAAATTATTTTAAGAGACGACAATCCCGAAATCATGGATCAGTTTCTTACAAACGGATCGAGATCAATTCCGGTGTTTTTACTGATAAGAAAAGACACATTGGATGTAATCGGTACATGGGGACCGAGACCTGATCCGGCGCAGCAGATCATGCGCGAGGCAAAACTGCAGCCTGATTATTCACATGAAGAAGCTGTGAAAAATATCCAGCTATGGTATGCAAAAGACAGAACCAGAACTTTCCAGAAAGAGCTTGCTGATTTTCTGAAAACGATTTCTGCTGATTAATTTATAAAAAGAGGTAAGATAATCTTAATTATCTTACCCCTGAAGATTTATACATCAAGCTTACCAGATCACAATTTTTTTATCTTTTGGATTTACCATTGGGTCACCTTCTTTTCCGCCGAAAGCTTTTACAAATTCTTCTACATTAGTTATTGTTCCGTTAACTCTGAATTTAGGGGGCGAATGCGAATCTGTTTTCACAAGCATTGTCATCAGCTCCGGTCTGTAATTTATCATCCACATCTGAGCAAAACCGAGGAAGAATCTTTGTGAGGGAGTATAGCCGTCGATTAATATTTCATCGTTATAATCTATTGATTTCATGTAAGCGTGATAAGCAGTAATAATTCCGCCGAGATCAGCAATATTTTCCCCTAACGTCAGATTGCCGTCCACATAATATGAATCCACTGCATTATAACCGCTGTATTGCTTTGCGAGCATATCAGCCCTGACTTTAAAATTAGCTGCATCTTCTTCAGTCCACCAGTCTTTCATATTTCCTTCAGAGTCATATTTTCTTCCCTGATCATCAAACCCGTGTGAGATCTCGTGACCGATCACCATGCCGATCCCGCCGTAATTTACCGCATCATCAGCTGCGGGATCATAAAAAGGCGGCTGAAGTATTCCGGCTGGAAAAACTATCTCATTATTGGAAGAACTGTAATATGCATTCACAGTCTGCGGATACATGTACCAGTCATTCTTATTTACCGGCTTTCCGATCTTTTCCATGTTTTGCTTCATTCTGAATTTAGATGCTCTGATCATATTATCAAAAAAGGAATTTCTATCTATTTCAAGACCTGAATAATCTTTCCATTCATCAGTATAACCTATCTTTACGTTGAATGTGCTCAGTTTTTTCAGCGCTTCTTTTTTGGTTGCTTCGCTCATCCAGTCATTCTGATTTATCCTGTCTTTAAATGATTCCTTTATATTATTTACCATCTGCAAAGCTTTGGATTTTGTTTCGGGTTTGAATTTCAGTTCGACAAACTTTTGTCCGAGAGGTTCACCCAATGCTGACTCAACAAAGCTTAAACTTTTTTTCCATCTCGGTCTTTGCTCTTCACTTCCTCTTAATGTCTTACCATAAAATTCAAATGAAGCGTTCTCAAAATCAGGACTTAATTTATCAGCGTTGTTTCTTATCAGATTCCACTTAAGATAATTTTTCCAGTCTTCGAGTTTTACATCAGCAAGCATACGGTTAAGTTCCTTAAAAAACTCCGGCTGCCCGACGTTTATTCCTTTTCCGAATCTTCTTTCATCTGAAATTCCAATCTCATTAAACAGGATGTCAAAGTTATAATCCGGCATAAGATCTTTGACTTCCTGAAAATTCATCGGATGATAGGTCGCTTCCGCCTGTCTCGTTTCAAGTCTTGTCATCGAAGCGTCAGCTAACCTTTTCTCAATGTCCATTATTCTTTGCGCAATTCCACCGGCGGTAATGTTATCATTTCCAAGTAAAGCGAAAATTTTTCTCATGAACTCCATATACTTCTCACGGACTTTCACGGAGTTCTCGTCATTTTTAGTATAATATTCTTTTCCGGAAAGTCCGAGACCGCCCTGATAAAACTGAAGAATTACATTACGGCTGTTCTTGTCATCCTGACCTGCCCACACTGAAAAGAGTCCGCCCGAACCGGCTGATTTTAAATACGCAAATACTTTTTGAAACTCTTCCTGAGTGCTGATGCCGTCTATCATTTCAAAATATTTCTTCAAAGGTTCTATGCCTGACTTTTCAATTTTAACGGTATCCATCGCAGTAAAATAAAGGTCTCCGAGCTTTTGCTCAATACTGCCCGGAGCAGCGGAAGTATTTCTTGAAGCGTCTTCAAGTATTTTTTTCAGGACTTCGTAGTTTTGTTCAATCAATACATCCCAGGTACCCCATCTGCTGTTCTGTGCAGGGATAGGATTTTTTTCAAACCATTTATTACATGCAAAATCAAAGAAGTCGGAATTCGGGTCGATAGAATGGTCAAAGTTTTCAGGATTTAATCCGGATTTAAGATCATCTGAAGATGATGACTGCGCGGTAACCCCGGAATTAAAAATTAAAATAACGCAAATAGCAGTTATGAAAGAAATAAAATTATGTCTCATTTTATATTAAAGGTAAATTGAATTTTAGTTTTTTAAACATAACCATTATCACAAATTTTTTCCACACTTAAAATCATGATTTTATCGTGAGAAAATCAACTTTACCAAAATAATGTAATGTGTTTCATTAAACATGAATTAAAATTTATTTATATGATTCAAATCATATGACATTTACCATACATTTATTAGATTGTTAAGTTCGATTATAAGTATTTATGCAGGGATTTATTGGTGTGTTAAACATGTGTAGATTTGTTAATTAACTTTTCCTCAATTTCCGCAATTGCGGTCTATATTCCGACCCATCTGAATCTCTGAATTTAAAATTTTAAATAAGAGGATATCAAATTGAAAAACTTTTTTTCTTTAGTAATAATGATCTTGTTTATGAACGTTGCGGCATTTTCTCAAAATGAATGGTATCTACAATACGGTAATTACAACCATTCTACAACTTCAGTTCACTTCATTAACATCAGTACCGGATGGGCAGTATGTCAAAATGGTACTATTCTAAAAACTACAAATTCCGGAAAGAACTGGAGCATACTGCAAGAATTAAATAAAAATTTGAGATCAGTTCAATTTCTTGACATGAATACCGGATGGGTAGGCGGGAATGATACTACGAGTTTAATACTTAAAACCACAAATGGAGGCATTAACTGGATAAGGCAATCAAGTGGTAACACTCATTTTATATTTAACATACATTTTAAAGATACTAATAACGGTTGGGCGATAGGCGAAATGGATGTTATTAAAACTACTAATGGCGGAACCAACTGGGTTTCTAAATATAACGGATTACAACATATGGAAATTGAAACAGGATTTTTTATAGATCAAAATACAGGTTGGGTAGGGGGATTTGACGATAATGCAATAATTCGCAAAACTACTGACGGAGGGTCCAGCTGGAGTTATACGTCAAACGCCGATACAATTCGCTATAGAATCCGAGATATTGATTTTATTGACATTAATACCGGATGGGCAATTGGTGTAACAGGAGATATAATAAAATCTACAAACGGAGGAAATTCGTGGAGAAAAATTTTTGACGCACCTTACATGACTTCGTTATCCATTCAATTTATAAACAGCAATACCGGTTGGATTGTCGGGGTAGAAATCCCAAGTATAATTTTGAATACGGTAGACGGTGGAGAAAACTGGTCAACATTAATTTTGGATAAACCGCCTTTTTCAAACTACATGGGGATATTGAATTCAGTTTTTTTTATTGACAGTGTTAACGGGTGGGTAACAGGCGGAGGAATTATAAGTACTGTAAATACAAATGACTCGAATGACATTGGGTTATTATCTATTGATAATCCTGTTTTAAATTCTAATCATTATGTAAAATGCTCAAATAATGAATCCATAATTCCTGAAGTAACAGTTAAGAACTTTGGACCTAAAAACCAGAATAATTTCTTTAATGTGCATTTAGAAATTAAACAAGGTAACAGTATAATTTATCAGGACACAAAACAGGATACTATAAGCGCCGGACAAACGCATACAATTGACTTTGATCCTTACACACCAAATTTCGATTTACAAACTTATAACTATGAGAACTATTTCGTCAAGTCTTGGACAAGTTTGACCTCAGATACCGCTTATGATAATGATACAGCAGAAACATCTTTTTCAGTTGTCAATCCAAATTATGGTTATTCAGATATCAGCGGATATTATTTCTTAAATTCTTCATCAGATGCAAACTGCATACCCGATCAGCCGGTATTCAATTGGGAAGATACGACGGGAAGCGTTAGTCTTATAAGCAATGCACAGACTGTCGTTCCATATACTGAATATAATAATTTCTATTTTTGCGGGAGCTTCAGATTACCGGATGTACTTCCTACGGGAAAAAAATTCAGATTCTTCGATACCTGCTATGATACAATAATCATTGCAAACAACGGGATCATAGGATTTGGAAATGCATCGCTTTCGAGAATGAATGTTCCGTTCCCGGATCCTGTTCCATCTGTAAATGCTCCACATCCGGCGATCTTCCCGCTCTGGTATTGGGTGAATTTTCAGGATCCGGAAATTACCGGAAGAAACCTGAAGTATAAAATCACCGAAGATAAATTCATAATAACTTATGACAGAGCTCCCCTTTATAATGCTATAATTAATGCCAATGACTATGTTACTTATCAGGTTATTTTGGAAATAGACGATGATTGCTCCACTGAAAACGGAAAGATAAAGGTTCAGTATAACTATGATAACAGCGGTTCTACATTCCTTAATAATTATTACAATAATATGCTTAATGCGATGACAGTCGGAATTCAAAATTCAACAGGTACTGTTGCATTGCAATACAGACGCTCTGAATCAGATCATACTGTAACTGTTCCGGGTCCACTTTTCGGATCTTCGATAGCTTTAGAATTTGCGCCGATTAACAGCGTCCTTCCGGTTGAACTCGAATCCTTCACATATTCTGTTAATGAGAATAATGTAAACTTATTCTGGATAGTTAGTTCACAAATAAATAATTCCGGATTTGAAATTGAAAGATCATATGTCGAAAATAATTCTTCAGATGAATGGATAAAGGTCGGCAACGTTTCCGGAAGCGGTTCGACTACTAATGTTCAGCAGTATACTTTCTCGGACAGAAATTTGCCAACAGGAAAATATGCATACAGACTGAAGCAGATCGATTTCAACGGAAACTTCGAGTATTTTGAATTGATAAATAGCGTACAGATCGGTGTTCCCAAAAAATTCAGACTATCGCAGAATTATCCAAATCCGTTTAATCCGGTAACATTTATTAATTTTGATATTCAGGAAGATTCAAAAATTGTATTGAAAATATATGATAACACAGGCCGGGAAGTGAGAATGCTTGTGAATGAATTTAAACTTGCCGGATATTATAAAGTTGAATTAAACGGAAGTGATCTCTCGAGCGGAGTCTATTTTTGCAATCTGCAGACAGACAAATTTTCAGATACAAAGAAAATGATCCTTCTGAAATAAATTCAGGGTAGAAAAACTTAATGCTGAATTTTAAATAACCCCGGGTGAAAATTTTCATAATCTTCAGCCGGGGTTTCAGATAAAATTTCCGGATCTTAAACCCACTTAAATAAAACTTTTCTACAAATTTATTTATTACAAATTATTTCAATTTTTGCATCTTATTTCTGTTGATCTTCTTTCTTCTTATTTTTGTTACGTTTTTTTGTGAAATATTTTTAACTTTTTTAAATTTTTCACTTTTTTGAAAAATAATTTGACATTCACTCCTCATAATTTGACATTCACTCCTCATAATTTGACATTCACCTCTCATAATTTGGCATTCACTTCTCATAATTTGGCATTCACTTCTCATAATTTGACATTCACTTCACATAATTTGACATTCACTCCTCATAATTTGACATTCACTCCTCATAATTTAACATTCACTTCACATAATTTGACATTCACTCTTCATAAATTGGCATTCACCTCGCATAATTTGACATTCACTTCACATAATTTGACATTCACTCCTCATAATTTGACATTCACTTCACATAATTTGACATTCACTCTTCATAATTTGACTTTCACCTCGCATAATTTGACATTCACTTCACATAATTTGACATTCACTCGTCATAATTTGACATTCATTCCTCATAATTTGACATTCACTTCTCATAATTTGACATTCACTCTTCTTAATTTGACATTCACTTCTCATAATTTTATATTCACCTCGTATAATTTAACATTCCCTGAAAATAATTTCACATAGACCACTCTTAATTTCGCATTCTCCCTTCTTCTTTTTCCATTCACCTTTCTTTATTTCATTTTCACAACTCTTTATTTCATTTTCACTTTTCATTGTATCATTTCTCCGCTTCTTTATTCAGATATCAGAACTCTTAATTAAATATCCTCGTCGCTATATTCAGAATTTGCAGTCCCCTGCTTAATTTCTCCGACTCTTCGCATCAAATACATCATTCTTAAATTAGATTTCACGCTTTCTTAGGATTGTATAGCTGTTTCTTTTTAACAGACTCTGCATTCTCTGTTTTATGTTTAGTTTTCTTCTTTTCTGATCGATTGATACGTTAAGATCTTCAGCATTCGGAAAGTGAAACTCAATTTTTCCAAACTGTTAATGGCAAGTGTTTCAGTAAATATTAATTGAATTAAATATTCTCTTTATGATTCAGATCATATGACATTTATCATACATTTATTAGATTGTTAAGTTCGATTATAAGTATTTATGCAGAGATTATTGGTGTGTTAAACATGTATAGATTTTGTTAATTAATTTCCTCCATTTCTGCAATTGCGGTCTATATTCCGACCCATCTGAATCTCTGAATTTAAAATTTTAAATAAGAGGATATCAAATTGAAAAACTTTTTTTTAGTAATAATGATTTTGTTTATGAATACTGCGTTATTATCACAAAGTGAATGGTATTTACAATATGGTAGTCATATTAACTCACCAAGCTCTGTACATTTCATAAATTTCAATACCGGCTGGGCAGTATGTTATAATGGTACTGTTTTAAAAACTACAAATTCCGGAAAGAACTGGAGCATACTGCAAGAATTAAATAAAAATTTGAGATTAATTCAATTTCTTGACATGAATACCGGATGGGTAGCCGGGAATGGAGGTTTAATACTTAAAACAACAAACGGAGGTATTAACTGGATAAGCCAATCAAGTGGTATTACAAATCATATATATATTATTCAATTTACAGATTTTAATAACGGCTGGGCTGTAAGCAACTCAGTTATCAAAACCACAAATGGCGGAACCAACTGGTATAAAGTATGGGACGATTTACAATATTGGGATATTAATATTAATACTGGATTTTTTTTGGATCAAAATACAGGCTGGGTAGGCGGAACAGGTGAAGATGGTTATGAAGGAATAATTCTAAAAACTAATAACGGCGGATCCAGCTGGAATTACACATCAAACGCAGATACAATCCGCTTATCAATTGCAGATATTGATTTTATAGACATAAATACGGGATGGGCAATTGGAATTACAGGAGATGTTATAAAATCTACTAACGGTGGAAATTCCTGGAAAAAAATTTTTGACGCGGATTTGTATTTGAGATCTATTCAATTTATAAACAGTAAGACCGGTTGGATTGTCGGGAGTCACCAACAATATGCAACTACAATTTTGAATACAGTAAACGGCGGAGACAACTGGTCAGAGTTACGTCTGGATAAACCCCCTTTTATATTTTATGGACCGGCCTCAAATGTTTTCTTTATTGACAGTGTCAACGGCTGGGCTGCAGGTGAATCAATTATAAGTACTGTATTTACAAATGATTCTGATGATGTAGGTGTGACATTTGTTAATAAACCTGTTTTTGATTCTTCATATTATGTAAAATGCTCAAATATTGAATCCATTATTCCTGAAGTAACAGTTAAGAACTTTGGACCTAAAAACCAGAATAATTTCTTTGATGTGCATTTAGAAATTAAAGAAGGCAGCAGTTTAGTTTATCAGGACACTAAGCAGGATACTATAAGCACCGGACAAACGCACATAATTAATTTTGATCCATACATACCAAGTTTCGATTATCAAACTTATAACTATGAGAATTATATCGTCAGGTCATGGACAAGTTTGACCTCCGATACTGCTTATCATAATGATACAGCAGAATCATTTTTTTCAGTTCTCAATCCGAATTATGGTTATTCAGATATCAGCGGATATTATTTCTTAAATTCTTCATCAGATGCAAACTGCATACCCGATCAGCCGGTATTCAATTGGGAAGATACAACGGGAAGCGTAAATCTTATAGCGGGAGGAGTTGCACAGGTTCCTTTCACAGCAGGTAATATATTCAACGGCTGTTTCAGATTACCGGATGTAATAACAGACGGCAATAAATTCAGATTTTTCGGAGTATGTTATGATACAATTGTAATTTCAACAAACGGAATAATTGGTTTGGGAAGTTCACTGACAGGCATGACATCATCAAGCCCTGTTCAGATTCCGTCAGTATCAGCACCCCGTCCGGCGATTTTTCCATTCTGGTATAAATGCAATTATTTCGACCCTGAAATCCTCGGCAGAAATTTAAAATACAAAATCTCAGGAAATAAATTTATTGTTACATATGACAGACTGCCAATTTATAATGCCGTATTCGACTCAAATGATTATGTATCGTGTCAGGTTATTTTAGAAACATCAGCCGGATGCGGAATTGATAATGGAAAAATTACAGTTCAATTTGATGATTCAAAAAGCGGCTCGACATTTTTAAATAATTACTATAACAACAGATTAAATGCAAACACAGTAGGCATTCAAAATTCTACAGGTACTATTGGACTGCAATACAGACGATCTGAAAGTAATACAACAGTCATTACTCCCGGTCCTCTCTTCGGGTCGCCACTTGCAATATCATTTGGTCAGATAAATGAAGTGCTGCCTGTAGAACTTGAATCATTTACTTCAGACGTTTATGAAAACAATGTCAGACTCCAATGGAGTGTATTATCAGAAATTAATAATTCGGGTTTTGAAATTGAAAGGCGGCAGTTAACAGGTAATGAGCAGTCAGGCTGGATAAATATTGGCTTTGAATCCGGAGCCGGAAATTCAGCACATCAGAATGTTTATTCATTTGAAGATAGAAATTTACAATCGGGAAAATATGATTACAGACTGAAGCAGATCGATTTCAACGGAAACTTCGAATATTTCGAATTGATGAATATTGTACAGATAGGTGTTCCCCAAAAATTCAGACTGTCGCAGAATTATCCAAATCCATTTAATCCGGTAACTCTTGTTAATTTTGACATTCCTGAAGATTCAAAAATTGTTTTGAAAATATATGATAATACAGGCAGGGAAGTTAAGACACTTGTGAATGAATTTAAACTTGCCGGATATTATAAAGTGGAATTAAACGGAACTGATCTCGCGAGCGGGGTTTATTTTTGTAATCTGCAGACAGACAAATTTTCAGATACAAAGAAAATGATCCTTCTGAAGTAAATTCAGGCTAATAAAACTTAACGGTGATTTTCATATAACCCCGGTTGAAAATATTGATAAACTTCAGCCGGGGTTTTTGTAAATATTTCCAGATCTTTATAGTGCTGATATTCATTGTCTTATTAAAAGCCGGAATATTATAAAAGACAAATTTAATCTCTTTAATTAGATGTTTTCGATTCTTATTTTTACCGGTCATTTCAAAATTTTTTTAACAATGCTTAATATTAAATTAATAGTAATAATATTTCTGACAACGTTTTCAATTGCGTTCGGTCAGAATAAAAAAATAGCTTATTGCTCCAATCAGGGTACTTCAGAATTCCTGCAGGTATTTATTATGAATGAGGACGGTTCGGATAAAAAACAGCTTACCGATATTGAAGAGAATTGTATGAGACCGAAATTTTCACCGGACGGAAAGCAGATCACGTTTTATACAGATCAGGGTTTTGTATATCTTATAAGAGATGTGGATAATCCGAATCTGGATTATACTTTTTTGGTTTGGAACGGAATGTATCCGACCTTTATGCCGGACGGTTCGGAAATTATGTTCAACTCCGAATACGAAGACGTCTTATCGGTCTTTGTAATTGATACAAATCAGTACGGAGCGCAGCCGCAGTTAATCACAGACGGTTCATACTCCAATATGCAGGTGCTTTCACCGGATGCGAATAAGGTCGCCTTCTCTTCGTTTTATGAAGGCAGTAAGTCTATAATGATAGCTGATCTCAATGATGAATCGAATGATTATATTTCAAAGATCAGTCTGAATAATGACGCTAATCTCGAACCGGATTTTTCACCTGACGGTAAGCAGCTTGTATATGCAAGCTTTGATAATAATCTCAGCGGTACTGTAAGAATTTTTAAGGATGGAGTAGAAACTCCGCTGACAAAAGGACTTCCGAGTTCAAACGTACCCAGATTTTCACCTGACGGAAATGAGATTGCGTTTGTAGTGATCAATAACAACAATGTGGATTTGTATCTAATGAATGCAGACGGAAGCAACGCAAGAAATCTGAATGTTAGCGGCGGAAACGTCGGCACATTTCAGTGGATGGATAATGACAGGATTCTGTATGATGCCGGCACTGACAGCAGATTAAGTGTAGGAATCATAAATGTAAGTTCAGGCAGTTCTGAAATAATAGCGGAGGGCGGATTTAATCTTCATCCGTCTTATATAAAATTAAAATAACTAAACGAAAGGTTGTTTTGAAAAACGGATTTATCCGTTTTTCGGATTATGAAAGTAGTAGATCATTTAGCTAAAGCGACGAAACCTCTGATAAGTTTCGAGATCCTTCCGCTGCAGAGAGGAGGAGATATTAATGTACTTTTTAATTCCATTGAAAAACTGCTAAAGTATGAACCGCCGTTTATCGATGTGACTTCACACCCATCACAAGTGTACTATGTAGAAACTCCGAAAGGCATTAGTAAAAAAGTAATGCGTAAAAGACCGGGTACAATCGGAATAAGCGTTGCCATAAAAAATAAATTTAACATAGATACTGTACCGCATATTTTATGCAACGGATTTACAAAGGAGGAAACTGAAGACGCTCTGATAGAATTGAATTATCTTGGCATAGAGAATATTCTTGCAATCCGCGGTGATGAATTAAGTTTTAAAAAGCCGGTTCCCGAAGGAAGGACTTCCAATATTTATTCAACAGAACTGGTAAAGCAAATTGTAAATATGAATGCGGGACATTATCTCGAAGAAGATCTTCTGGATGCTGCGCCGACAAACTTTTGCATAGGTATCAGCGGTTATCCTGAAAAGCATTTCGAAGCTCCGAATATAAATTCAGATATCAAAATTGCAAAAGAAAAGATTGATCTGGGCGCGCATTATATTGTCACGCAAATGTTTTTCAGAAATAAATACTATTTAGACTATGTGGATAAATGCAGGGCAGCAGGAATTAATGTCCCTGTCATACCGGGACTGAAGATCCTTACTTCAAAAAATCATCTGAATTCGATCCCCAAAAATTTTTTCGTGGAAATTCCGGATGAATTTTCGAATGAAATTCAGGAAGCAAAACCTGAACACGTGATCGATATAGGCGTTGAATGGGCGTTTAAGCAGTCTGAAGAACTTCTAAACAAAGGTGCTCCTTCGCTTCACTTTTATATAATGCAAAGTTCTAAACCGATTGAAAAACTTATGAAGAAACTGAATATCTGATCAATTTATTTAGTAACTTGTTTTTATAAACTGACGTGTATATTTTAGTTAAATGAAATTAAGCAAATATCTGATTTATTATAATTGTTGTTTTACAGAAAACAGGCAAATTCGAAATTTCAAGCCTGATTCCGGAAAAAAAAGCTGAAAAAAGTGTATCCGATTAAAGATACACTTTTTTTTATGTGTAAAAAATTGATTCAGATAAATGAAAAAGATATTTACTAACTCAGAGATTTTATCGGAAAATAATTTCTATCTGATAAAAAAGAGGAAAAAACTTGCTGTATATGTTCCGGATTCTCATCTGGAAAAACTATTCAGCGAAATGTCAAAAGCAGGAGCGGGTAAAATTGGAAATTACGACAACTGTTCTTTCAGATTAAACGGAACCGGTACTTTCAGACCAAATAATAATGCAAAACCATTTTCGGGAAAGAAAAACACGATAAGTTATGAAAAAGAGATAAGACTGGAGACGGAATGCAGTCCGGATAATTTAACAGGCATAATTGAAGCGATGTTAAAAGCGCACCCTTATGAAGAGACAGCTTATGAGATCTATGATTTTGTGAAGCTTGATACTAAGATTTCAGGAAAGTCCTATACTTTGAAGCGTAAAATATCTATTACCGGTCTTTTGAAAAAACTTAATCAAAGGTTAAAAACCGAAACAGGAACTCCTGAAACATTTGTAAAAAAGTTCTTATATCTGAAGTTTCATTTGACAAAACACTTGAGGAATCAGCTAAGTATTTTAATATTGAGCTGATCATAGTTATAAAGGAAAATGATTTCAAACTTATAAAAATATTACAATGACAGAAATTAAAAATAACGAAATATCAGACGAAAATTCCGCCTCAGAGAATGCATTTAAAAATGAAGGTGATATCCATAGTCAGGATATTAACAGCAGCAATTCAGACCACTCACCGGATTCTGAAGAGCCGGCCGGTGAAGAATCCGGAGCATCTGTGTTTTTTACTTTTGAAGCTGCTGAGGATGAATCTGAAATACCAAAGAAAACAGGTATACTTAAAATCTTTTTAGAGCTCAGGGAGATTGATGAAGAGCTTGCAGATATTGAAGAGGAAAAAGGTGATCTGCCATCTGAGATCAGAACTATAAGAAGCAAAGTTGAAAGATTATCCGGATCTTTGAGCGCTGAGAAAGAAAGATTTACAAATCTGACTGATGAAAAGAATTCTCTTGAAGATGAAAATTCATCATATGAAGAGAAGATAAATAAATATGATGAACAGAAATTTAACGTGAGATCCAATACTGAGTATGATGAAATTACAAAAGCCATTGAATCCTTATTTGTGATTGTTGAAAAAAACGAAAAGAAAATTAAAGAGATCATTAAAGAAATAGAAGGGCTTAATATTGATTCACACAGCAGAGAAACAGATCTCACTGAGCTTAGCGGGGAATTAAGTGAGAAAGAAAAGCAATTGAATGAGTTGAATGAACAATATTTGCAGGATGAATCAGCATTACTTGAGAAACGGAATGATCTGATTTCAAAACTGGCTCCGGAGTTTGTGACTTTGTATGAAAAAATTAACGGTTCTTATAATGGCGAAGCAACTGCAATTGTCAGAAACGGAAACTGCTCGGGTTGTTATAATTCCATTCCCCCGCAAAGAGTCATTGAGATCAAAACCGCTGAAAATATTTATACCTGCCAGTCATGCGGGAGAATACTGATATCAGAAGAACTTCAGAGTAACGGTTAATACATCATGATAAAATATATCAGTGTCTATACTGACGGCGCTTCCCGAGGTAATCCGGGAAATTCCGCAATAGGGATAGTGGTTTATGACAGTGATAATAAACCGGCATTTGAATATAAAAAACATATCGGCACGGGCACAAATAATTCTGCGGAATACAAAGCTTTAATTAAAAGTATTGAAATTATAAAAAACCTGAAGATCGATTTTGAGCAGGTAAATTTTTATTGCGACAGCGAATTGGTAGTTAAGCAGGTAAGGGGAGAATACAGGATCAAAAATTCTGATATGATAAAACTTTCGCAGGAATTTTTTAATGGTTTAAAAAATTTACAAAAGAGATATACGATCACTCACATTACGAGAGATAAGAATAAAACTGCAGACAGACTTGCAAACGAAGCACTTGATGAATTAAGTAAAAATTAAACGCAGTAAAGATAAATATTTTTAATGTTCTTTATAAATTCTATTCCGTTAAAGACGATCGCGCTGTCCTGAATTTTCAGGATGTGAGGAAAGTCCGGACTCCGTAACGGACAGTGGTGCCGGGAGATAATCCCGGGTAATCATTTCGCAAGATTTGTTTACAGAAAGTGTAACAGAAAATATACCGTCCCGGCTTGCCGGCGATAAGGGTGAAAAGGCAGGGTAAGAGCCTACCATCCGGAGAGTGATCTCCGGGATCTACAAACCTCACCAGGAGCAAGACCATGTACAGGGAATTTAAGAACTGTCCGCTTTGTATATTCCCGGGGTAGGTTGCAAAAAGCTTTACAGCAATGTAAAGATAAGATAAATGATCGTCATCCTTTGTAAAAAGGAAACAGGATCCGGCTTATTTAACGGAATATAATTTATTATTTACTCATCTCCAGCATTCTCTCCAACGGCACTAACGCTTTTTTCATTATATCCTCATCAAGAATTATTTCAGGCTTTTTGTCCCTCATGCACAGATACAATTTTTCAATCGTATTCAGTTTCATATATGGGCATTCATTGCAGTTACAGCTTGACTCCGGCGGCGCAGGTATGAAAGTTTTTTCCGGATTTTTTTTAAGCATCTGATGAATTATTCCCGGTTCTGTTGCTACGATGAATTCATTCTTTTCAGATTCGGTTACGAAATTCAGCAGACCGCTTGTCGATCCGATATAATCCGCATTGCTTAAAACGGTTTCCTCACATTCGGGATGCGCTATCAGAAGCGCATCCGGATTTTCAAATTTAAGTTTGTTTATTTTTCTTTCGCTGAATGTTTCATGCACTATACATGCGCCCTGCCATAAAACCATATCTCTTCCCGATTTTTGCATAACATATCTTCCCAGATTTCTGTCAGGCGCAAAGATGATTTTCTGATCCTTTGGAATCTGTTCGATTATTCTGACTGCGTTTGATGAAGTGCAGATAATATCTGAAATGGCTTTAACCTCAGCAGTGCAGTTTATATAACTTATCACAATATGGTCAGGATATTTTTCTTTAAATTTTTTCAGCAAGGGCGCGGGACATCCTTCAGCAAGCGAACAACCGGCATTCAGATCCGGAAGCAGAACGGGTTTGCCCGGATTAAGTATTTTTGCAGTCTCTGCCATAAAATGAACTCCTGCAAAAATAATAACATCAGCTTTGGTCTGCTCCGCCTGCTGAGACAGCTGAAGACTGTCACCAATAAAATCCGCCAGATCCTGAATCTCAGATTCCTGATAATAATGGGCAAGTATAACGGCATTCATTTCCTTCTTAAGTTTAATTATTTCTTCAGCAAGGTTTAAGTAAGGGTCGAACGGCTTTATTCCGTCAAATTTCAGGCTTAACGGTTTTGATTTAATATCGGATGTTTCCATATTGAAATTTCTTAGATTGTTTATTAAAGAATCACAAATAAAATTTAATTTTTAAATCAGAAAATATGAAGTTAATAATTAAGGGTAGAAAGAATTAATATTCAAAAAAATCTTTTCGCATAACAAATTTTCTCCAGTCGTCATTGTAAATTAATCTGAAATCAAATTTCATACGAAAATAATAATAATGTGACAAAGCCCGCTTAAGTCTCCATATACTTTGCCCCTTCAGTTTTTTAAAGATTGAATCAAAAAGGTTATCGAAAAGCTTTGGAATATGAGAATTGAAAATAAGTTTGAATAAATTTTTTTTAGAATATTCTAATTTTCTGAAATTAGTAAAGCCGTCACATATTCCCTGATTGCTGAACCTGTTGTTCAGATATTTTTGTGTCATCCGGGATCTCGGTATAATATGATGCGTAACTGAATCTCCGGAGTAAGCAAAGTAATAACCTTTGTTTAAAATTTTTATATTGAGCCCGGTTTCTCCGTTTCCGATGAGTTTTTCCTTTTCAATATCCGGATTAAACCCGCCGCATTCAAAGAATACATTCTTGTAAATTATCTGATGACAACTGAATATTCCGAAATCCTGATTTGTTACAATCAATTTTTCCGGTTTATTTATAAGACTTAACGTACCATCCTGAAAATATTTAAGAATCCAATCCGGCGGATCAAACTCCCATTTAGGCAGAACTTTCCCGCCGGCTACAGCAATATTATAATCCAGATCAAAAACTTTTATAATATTTTCCAGCATAAATTTATCAGCGATCATATCATCATCCGTAAAATACAGGAATTCACTGTCGGAAATCTGCGCTGCAGAATTTCTTGCAAAATGCGCTCCCTGCCTATTCTCAAGTAAATACTTTATACGAACTTCGGAACTTCCGGCAAGTGTTTCTACAAGCTCTTTTGTGTTATCCGTAGAATTATTATCAGCTATAATTATTTCGTAAAGATGCTTTGGGTAGGTTTGATCAAGCAAACTTTTTATAGTTATTTCTAAAGTATCTGTTCTGTTATATGTTGGGATTATAATTGAAACAGTTCTATTCATATTAATTCTGTTTTGGTGCGTATTTATATAAAAAAAACAAGGATGTTTTCTTCAGCATTTAATTATCAGAAAGATAAACTGAAATTAATCCTGAAGAAGAAATTTATCTGATGCTGATCACAACTTATTTTCCTAAAATTACAAAAAGCCCGGTTGCAGTTATATATATAAAATTATACACTAGAATTAGTTATAGTTCAAGACCTGCTTTGTCAGCCATCTCTTCATCTAATATCACATCTTTTCCTTCTAATATGCTGTCGCAAACACCATCTATGATGGGATCATTTCCCGGCAATAATCTGTCAAGTTTTTTAATATCAAGATTTCCGAAATGACCTTCTTCTTTATTTATTACTTTTAAAGGAATTTGTCTCTGGACGAAATAGGAATATGCGTATTTTCTTGCAACTAGGATCATATCGTTTGATACCGGACTGATGTTTTCTATACTTCCGAGTAACCTGAAATATTCTTCCTTTGTTTTTGCATCAATTGTAAAACCCTTTCCGGTGAAATGCGCTTCACCGCCCGAGATTACAGGCTTTCCGAGTAGAGGAAGTTCGACTCCCATAGTCCCGAACAATGTTATACCTACATCAATAAGCTTATAAAGTCCGAGTGAATTTATTTCCGAATCAGACCACAATATTTTTACATGCGGCGGAATATTTTTAAAATGATCTTTTATAAAATCATCATTTGTATAAAGACTTCCTGAAACCTTTTCACCCGGATGCACTCTGATAATCCAGTTTACATTCTCATTTTTAAATATTGCTTCCATTGACTCGGATAGCCAATGATTAGCATTATCAAATATCATTTTTGAAAGTTCAAATGTAAGATCCCAGCTAACGTGAGTGAACAGACAGGCTATTTTTTTCCCTGCGGGGAAACCGATTTTCTCTCTAAGATCTTCTTCAGATTCCGGCAGAGTGACATTCAGGAAATCCCTTTTGTTTCCTTTGTTGAATCTGTGATGAATATAAGCATCCAGAAATTTATTTTCTTTGTCAGTTAAAGGAGCCGCAACTCTTTTCTGCCATTCAGATTCCGTGATTCCCCGGAACTCAAGTTTGTTTGGTTTTTTCGGAACTGTAAAATAGTGAAGAAAGTCTTTAAAACCGCTGGACCAGCAGAGAGTTTTTATCCCTCTGATATACGCCAGTAAAACAGGAGGTGAATAATCAACATAAACACCGTGCGAACTATAGAGACTGACGGGTTTAAATTTATTTATTACTTCATCAGCAACAAAGGTATTGCATAACCCTGCATAAAAATATTTCCTGAAAATATTTTCATCTTCTTTTTTGAGATCCTTTCTTTCGATTACAAATCCTTTCATATACCGTATGACTGAGCTCCATGCCAGCATTCCGACATCGACACCGAGATATTTGTAATTATAAATTTCTTCAAGAGCAATTGATTCTGATAATTTACTGAACTCAGTTTTTTGCTCATAGGAAATGTGATCACCTGCCAGCGAGTATTCTATGGAATACTCATTAGCATAATATTTCATTGCCCGCATGCAATTGTCGCATTTCAAATTCCATTCAGAAAACTTTTCGTTTTTTTCAAGACCTCTCTGAATGCAGGCTACCGGCGTACCATCGCATATAATAAAATGAGTTCTGTATCCTCTTAGATTTAAAGCAGCTGAAATAATAGAATTTTTTTTGAGAATATCAGCGAAGCCGCCTAATTCCCAGGCGATGATCACAGGTGAGTCTTTTGTTACTTTTGAATTTTTTTTAAGAAATTTATAAAGTCTGTATTTAAGAATGTTTCTGTTCTTATTAAAATCTTTTATTCTTTTAATTACTTTTTTCAACAGGTAAATAGATTTCTGAAATTTAATTCAAAATATTTATTAAAATATTAATTTTAAACCTAATAACTTATATAATTTTATTTTAGAATTAAAATAGATATTATGCAGACATGAAAGCAATGATACTCTCCGCCGGATACGGTACCCGGCTTTTACCATATACTAACAAACTTCCCAAGGCTCTGATAATATACAAAGGCAAGCCGATGATAGAATATCAGATTGAAAGGCTGAAGAATGCGGGAGTTTCGGAAATTGTAATAAACGCACATCATTTTTCAGAGTTAATTCAGAAACATTTTTCGGAAAATGAATTTGGAATTAAGATAACCGTAATTTCTGAAAAATATATTCTTGGCACAGGCGGAGGCATTATAAATGCGGGAGAATATTTATCAGACGGGGATTATTTTATGGTAATAAATGTTGATGTTGATACTGACATGGATATTGAGAGAATGATACTTTACAATCTTTCAACCGAGCCCTTTGCGACAATTGCCGTTCAGAAAAGATATTCCAAAAGATATCTGGAGTTTGATAGTGATATGAAGTTAATCGGCAGAGAAGAAAAAAATTCTGTACCGTATAATCTTTTTGCATTTAACGGAATTCATTTAATATCCCGCAGAATTTTCAACGAAGTAAAAAATGCTGAGATGTCTGATATTATTTCCATATATCTGAAAGCGTTAAGAAGCGGTGAGGAAATAAGAGGTTATGATGCAGGCGAGTGTAATTTTAAAGATCTCGGTAAGAAGGAAAATCTTTTTTCAGAATAATTATTCAACGGACTCTATTCTTTTTATTTCAGGAATCTTTTGCATAAGGACTCTTTCGATACCGGCTCTAAGCGTCATCGGGCTGAGCGGACAGTCTTTACAGGAGCCTTTGAATCTGACTTCGACAATGCCGCCTTCTAAAATTCCTGAAAGTTCCACATCACCACCATCAAGCTGCAGATAAGGCCTTATATCATTTAAAACAATTTCAATATTTTCTTCAGTAAGCTCTAACACTAATTCGTTGCTTTTTAAATTAACCTCATTCAACTTTTTTCATATTTTCTTCTATGGTCTTGGCGTAATCCAGTTTCCAGACACCGCTTTCTTTTACGGAAAAATATTCGGTTGTAGAACCGTCTTTGGATTTTATAAGTACTACAGCATTATCGCCGTCTTTTTTTTCATCAATCACATCAAAGTCCATTCCGATGAGCCCGAGTGAACTCACATTGGAAACGCTTTTTTCAAAATATTCTTTGCCGCTTTGATTTCTGTTTTTTGCAATATCGTCATACATTTTCTGAGAATTTGAAGATAGAAAATTCCAGGCTTTCCCGGGGTTTTGTTCTTTTAATGCCGCCACAAAATCTTTTAATGAATTTGCAGGAGAATCAGATCCTCCTGTGCTTCCGCATCCGGCGATAAAAAATGACGTCAGGAGCAAAGCCATAACCAAATTAACTCTCATTGCAAATTTATTTTAATTTATAAAAAACAATTTAAATTTCGATAACCAGATCTGAATTTTCTTTTCTGTTTGCATTTACAATATTTATTTCATTTATAAGTTCATCCGAGATCTTGCTTAAAATTTCAGATTCCATTAAACCGGGATTATTTATTACAACAGGTTTACCTTCATCCCCTCCGGTTCTGATCCGGGTGTTAATTGGAATTTCACCGAGAAGTTTAGTTTTGAATTCTGAGGCCATTAGCCTGCCGCCTTCTTTTCCGAAAATATATTCCCTGTCACCGCCGGGCAACTGATAATAACTCATATTTTCAATTATGCCGAGTGTAGGTACATTTACTTTTTCAAACATGTAATATCCTTTTCTTGCATCAGCCAGAGATATTTCCTGAGGCGTAGTAACGATCACGGCTCCTGTAAGCGGAAGAGTCTGACTTAATGTCAGCTGAATATCACCGGTACCAGGAGGCATATCAAAAAATAACACATCAAGTTCTCCCCAGATCACGTCACTAATGAACTGTCTTAAGGCACTTGAAGCCATCGGACCTCTCCAAACTACAGCAGAATTAACATCTACAAGAAATCCAATTGACATAATTTTCACACCGTATTTCTCAATGGGCAATAATTTGCTTTTACCATTCACTTCACGGACTTTTGGTTTTTCATTAATACCGAACATTAGCGGAATGGATGGTCCGTAAATATCTGCATCGATCAATCCGGTTTTAAATCCTTTCTTAGCGAATGATGCGGCAAGATTAGCTGCAATTGTTGATTTTCCAACACCGCCTTTTCCTGAAGAAATTGCAATTGTATTTTTCACTTCAGGGAATATTTCTGTTTTCTTTGGATTTATATGAGTTGAAATTCCTCTGGTAAATGTTATAGTGCTTATCTCAGTTTCCGGAAATTTAATTTTAAAAGCGTTTCTAATATCCGAATCGGTCTTTTCATTATTTTCGGAAGCCGATCCTAATTCAAGCGAAAGCTTATTTCCATTCAGAGAAAACGATTTTACAAAACCAAGCGATACAAGGTCATTCTTTAAAAAAGGATCCTGTATCTGAGATAGAATTTCAAGAATTTTTTCTTCAGACATAATTTATTTTTAAAAGAGAGGCCTTTAAGTTACAAATAATATATTTTTACTGAAATGACAATCTGAAATTTATTTTTACATACATAACGAAGATTAAAATTACTAAATTACGTTTAACTTTTTTTAATGAATTGAAATTAAATAAGAAAGCAAAAACCTCTCTTTTTATTCTGACTGTATTTGCCATATTCTGGCTGGGCGGAATATCAGTAAGATTTTTTATAGGAAATCAGCTTCTTGATTACGATGAATTTAATTTCAGAATAAGCATACCTCCCGACGAAGAAAATCAGATCTTTAAAATGATATCCGATGCTTCACTTATGATAATGTTTTCCTATACGGCAGTTTTAATTTCAGCAATTGTATTTATGAAAACATGTAAAATAAATCTAAGAGAGAACACATGGCTGTTGATGTGCGCAATACTTTTTTTTGTGTTTGTTCCGGTTGAGCTCTATACTTCCTATTTAGATTTAAAATTTATAATGTTATTTGATAAAAGACCTGCAAATCATGACAATCTTTTAAAATTATTCGGAGAGAGAATAGGTTTTTTAAGAGGAGTACCGTGGATAGCGATCATGAGCTATTTTACTGTTATATGGCTGGCAATATTTCAGCCGATGAAAAAGACTTCTGAAGAACTTCTAGAAGATGAGGTCAGATTAAAAGAAACTCACGGATATAAATATATATTTCACGAAGAAGATGATCTTACTATAAATAATTATGAATAAACAGAAAAAAATTCCGGATACAATATAGTGGCAAAGTTAATAAAGAAAGTTCAGAAGAAACCTCTTGATGAAAACAAAGAATCTATCATTAGTGAACTTACTGAAATTCTTGAAAAAATAGGATTTACAGTGAGAGTAGAAAAGGGAAGTTTCAAAGGCGGGTTTTGCATATTGAATGAGCAGAAACTTTTTCTCATAAATAAGAATCTCGAACAGGATAAAAAAATAAGTATAATTGCTCAAAGCATTGCCTTAATCGGAGCAGATGACATTTATATAAAACCCGGCATTAGAGAAATAATTGAAAATGAAAAAGCGGATGACAAATTATTTTAATCTATACTATATAAATTTTTAATGAAAGTAATCATACTCGGAACAGGTACTTCTCAGGGAGTTCCGGTAATCGGCTGCAGGTGTGAAACATGTAATTCCAAGAACCCAAAAGATAAAAGAACCAGGACTTCAGCAATTATAAATGTTAACAATTCAAATATACTGATAGATACCTCTGTGGACTTCAGACAGCAGATGCTGAGTAACAATCTTAATGATATTGATTCAGTGCTTTATACACATCACCATGTCGATCATATTTTCGGAATGGATGATCTCAGACAAATTACTCAAAGGTTTGATAAAAAAATTGACATATATGGGAGAAAAGATACGCTTGATGAATTAAGAATAACGTTCAGGTATGTTTTTGATAAGCAATTAATAAGGCATAACTCAGTACCAATCGTTAAATTTCATGATAAGTCAAACCGAAAATTCAGATCGGGAGTTACTGAGATCATGCCAATAGAAGTTCATCACGGAAACATAAAAATATTCGGATACAGGATAAATGATTTTGCATATATAACAGACGCGAGCGCGATAGATGAAAAAGAACTTGCTAAACTTAAGGGATTAAAAGTGCTTGTTCTGAATGCTTTACGGATCAGACCGCATCCTACACATTTTAATCTGCAGCAGGCGATAGAGATCTCAAAATCGGTTAATCCCGAAAAAACTTATTTGACGCATCTCACACATGATCTGATTCATGATAAAATTAACCAGACTCTGCCGAAAGGAATTGAACTGGCTTATGACGGTCTTGAGATTGATTTATAAACAAATTAAAATATGATTTCGACATTAAAGAAAGCCGCAATTGAAGCAGGTAAAATACTCAGAGATAACTTTGGCGGAAAATATGAAATTACGAGTAAGATAGTAGCTTCCAATCTTGTAACAGAAATTGACAAACTTTCTGAAAAGAAAATAATCGAAGTTATAAGAGAGGATTTTCCTTGACATTATATTTTATCTGAAGAAGCAGGTGAGCTGAAACAGGATTCGGAATTTAAGTGGCTGATAGATCCGATTGACGGAACCGTAAATTACGCACATTCGATACCGATCACATGTGTCTCGATAGCTCTTGAAAAGAAGGGAGAAATAATTTGCGGTGCGGTATATAATCCTATATCAGAGGAATTTTTCTTTTCCGAAAAAGGAAAAGGAGCTTTTCTTAACGACAAACAAATATTTGTTTCAAAAGAGAATGATTTGGAAAAATCACTTCTAGTTACCGGGTTTCCCTATGATTCGAGTACTTACAAACCGGATCCAGCTGAGGTTTTTAAAAAATTTCTGATGAGAGATATTCCTATTAGGCGGCTAGGTTCTGCCGCAATTGATCTTTGCTGGACAGCGTGCGGAAGGTTTGAAGGATTCTGGGAATACAATTTGAATGCGTGGGATGTTGCCGCCGGATATCTGATACTGACAGAAGCAGGCGGAAAAGTTACGGATTTTTCCGGAAAAGAATTTTCTGTTTACGGAAAGCAAATTCTTGCAACTAACGGAATTTTACATGAACAAATGAAAGAAGTGATTAACAGCTGACGACGAAATTAATTAAATCAATAATTTATTCTCTCTTCTTTTTTAATCCATTCTTCAAAAACTTTTTTAGCATCGTCGTGATCAATTTTAAGTATAGGGATTTTTCTTTTATGGAGCGGTTTTGAAATTTCCTCATAAATGAAATTATCGTCAAAGTTAATTTCCGCTGCGTCATTCTTAGTATTTGCAAAATAAATTTTATCAAGCCGCGCCCAGTAGATAGCTGAAAGACACATCGGGCATGGTTCACAACTTGAATAGATCTCGCAGCCGGACAAATTAAAAGTATTAAGAGAGCTGCAGGCAGATCTTACAGCTTCGATTTCAGCATGGGCTGTCGGGTCATTTTTTGAAGTAACTTTATTTGTTCCAGAAGCAATAATTTTACCTTCTTTAACAATTACTGCACCGAAAGGTCCTCCATCACCGCTAATTACATTTTCTCTGGAAAGCCGGACAGCTTCTTTTATAAAATCTAAAATTTCATTACTCATTATTCAAATTTAAATTCAGGTATGAACTTATAAATATGGTTTTAAAACTTCAATGTTATAAACTAAATAATAGTATAGAAAATCAGTTAAGTTTACGAGATTAATTGTGCTACAATTCCGTAGAAGTATACTTTTCCATAAGAAATCAAATCCATTCCCTAAATTACGCACACAAGAAATTTGCAAAATTATAAAAACATATGTGGAAATTAACGATATAGTTTTCTATTTTATTAAAGCAAAAAATTAAAACCCTCTTCAGTTTATTTTCTTAATGCAATTATTAAAATTGTCATGATGTTAAGAAAATACAATTTTTTTGAATAATATTTCCCCGGCACAAAGATAAACTTTTCATGAGGACTACATTAAAAATATCATTTGGAATTTTATTTTATCTGTTGAATCTTGGTAATCTGACAGCTCAGTTTGTTGATTTCGGGAGAAACAAAGTTCAGTATTCTGATTTCGAATGGCATATACTTCAGACAGAACATTTCCGGATATACTATTATCAGGATGCAAAGGAACTTGCGGAGATCGGAGCGAATTATGCAGAGGAAAGTTACAGAGAGCATCAGCAAAAATTCAAGCATTCGCTTGTAGATACAGTACCCCTCATATTTTATACATCACCTTTACATTTCAAGCAAACCAATACAACTCCCGGGTTTATACCTGACGGAGTTGGGGGTTTTTTTGAATTTATAAAAGGAAGAGTTGTAATTCCTTTTGAGGGATCTCTGGCACAGTTCAAACATGTAATAAAACATGAACTCGTGCATGTATTTATGATGAGTAAAATAAACAATGTACTGAAGACACACAGAAAGACGCTTGGCGGAGCGCCGCCGCTATGGTTTACGGAAGGACTTGCGGAATACTGGTCAACTGAATGGGACACACAGGCGGACATGGTTTTGAAAGATGCTGTATTGACGGGATATTTGCCCGGGCTTGATAACTGGGAGAGAATATACGGTACATATCTGATGTATAAAATGGGACAGAAGGCGGTTGAATATATTGCGGAAAATTTCGGAGAGGACAAAGTATTGCAGCTTATGGATAATTTCTGGATGGATGAAAATTTTTCGAACTTAATGAAGATCACGCTTGGTTTGGATTACGCGCAGTTTGATAAAGAATTTTTATACGGGCTTGAGAAAAAATATTATCCGGAGTACAAGGATCATGACAATCCTTCTCAGGTATCGCAAAATTTATATTCGGAGTCATTTGCGCATAAGCCGACTTTTTCCAATGCAAACGGAAAGCGGGAGATTTATTTTATAGGAAACAGAACAGGATTTACGAGCATATACAAGATTGATCTTCGAAAAAGAGAAGAGCCTGAGATGGTAATAGGTGGAGAATCAAGTGATGAATACGAGCAATTTCATTTTTTCAGGACCGGAATTGACGTGTCGTCATCGGGTAAACTAGCTTTTATCACTCAAAAGGGAAATGCGGATGCGCTTCACATACTGAATACGAGCACTAACGAAGTGATATCAGACTATTCATTTCCTGATATTGTAAGTATCGGATCGCCTTCATGGAGTCGTGACGGAAGCAAGTTAGTTTTTCCGGCATCTGACTTTGGAGGAATAAATGATCTGTATATTCTGGATATTGCCACTAACGATCTTAAGAGGCTGACAAATGATTATTATGACGACAGGGATCCGGATTTTTCTCCGGACGGAAAATATATTGTATTTTCTTCTGACAGGACTACATTTGGGGATAAAAAAGCATATAATTTATTTCTTTATGAAATAGAATCCGGAGACATAAGATACATTACTTTAGGTGACCAGATAGATCATTCACCTAATTTTTCCGAAGACGGCAGAAAAATAATATTCACATCAGATGTAAACGGACCGCAGAATATATGGATGATCGATCTGAAAAAATCCATTACATCTGAGACGTCAGAGTCCGGCGCAAACTCACTTGAGGACAATAGTATTCTTAATTACGATGAACTTGAAATGAGACAGATCACAAATTTTATAACTGCTGCTTATGATCCGAAGTGGAGCGGAAAGGACAGGGTTGTATTCTCGACTTTTGAAAAAGGAGCGATAAACATTAAAATGCTCAGCCAGATACAAGAGAGGTTTGACAGTAGTAAATTTGTACGAAAGACGGATATAAAATTAAAGACAGAGAACTGGACGGCTGCAAAGATAAAAAGTCATACAATGAAAAATACAGTTCCTTATAAAAAAGATTTTTCATTTGACATAGCGACTACAGCGCTTACAGTAGATCCGGTATTTGGCGCAAACACAGGAGGGATAATTTCACTCAGTGATTTACTTGGTAATGAAAAATATTATTTTCTTATATTCAATAATTCGAACGGCGATGAAGAATTCTGGAAAAGTTTCAATATTGCTATTTCAAAAGTATCGGTAGAGAACAGACTTAATTATGCTTATGGAATTTATCATTTATCAGGAAGAAGATATGACCTTGGTGAATTTAATTCATCTTATTATGAGAGACAATATGGTGGTTATCTGAGTCTTGCATATCCGTTATCATTTTTCAGAAGACTGGAAATGACGGTAAGTCTTTCTCAGTCAACAAGAAGCTTTGATGCTTTTGACAATACGAGATCCCTTTTACTTTCAAATTACTTAAGTTATGTAAGGGACAATACATTATGGAGTTATACAGGACCGATGGACGGAGAGAGACTGAACGTAACATTGGGTTATACTACTGACATTGCAAATTCCAATATAAATTACTATTCATTATTTTTTGATTACAGAAAATACATTAGGATCGGCAGACCATCTGCGCTTGCTTTAAGGACACAATTTTTCATGAATGAAGGAAAAGAGCCGAGAAGGTTTTTTATGGGTGGAAGCTGGTCGCTGAGAGGTTGGCCTTTGAATTCTATCAGGGGCAGTAAATTATGGCAGGCAAATGCCGAATTAAGATTTCCTTTGCTTAATGTAGTAGCGTTAAGATTTCCGCTCGGCATAGGTTTTGATTTTCCCGGGATAAAAGGATCATTCTTCTTTGATGCGGGAAATGCATGGGATAATAAATACAGTGACAGTTATACACGAGGGAGTATTGGCGCAGGAATAAGACTAAACGCTTTGGGTTTAGTTGTTCTCAGATATGATCTGGGAAAAAGAATAGAGGAGAACTTTACAAAACTTCAGGGAGATTTATTCCACAATTTTTATTTCGGATATGACTTTTAAATAGTGCAGCAGAATTTAAGCAGGCGGATTAAAATTCATTCCAAGAATATCCAGAACCCTTCCGGAAATATGATCAGCCAGATCATTAAAATCTTTAGGTGAATATTCGAAGCTCGGCATAGCAGGAACTATCTTTCCGCCGCTTTCAATTATATTTATCATATTACTTAAGTGGATCCTGTTGACTGGAGTTTCTCTGGGAACAATTATCAAGGGTTTTGAATAAGACATCGCATAGTCCGCAGACTTTTCCATCAGCGTTTTACATTCCCCGTTAGCAATGCCTGCTAATATGCCCATTGAGCATGGAGCAACGATCATCCCGTAACAATTAAAATTATTAGTGAAAATATCTGATTTCAGATCAAGGTTATTATGAAATGTAACAGTAGATTTCATAATAAGTATTTCAGGAAATAAAGTCTGAATAACATTTGGTTTCAGATCAACGCCGCATTCTTTATACATAGTATAAGAAGCATATTCTGATAAAATAAGATCAACATTAAATTCATTAATAAGCAGCGCTCTTAAAATTCTCAATCCGTATATTGCTCCGCTTGTTCCTGTCATTGCAAGTATGACATTCTTTCCTTCTCCGTCATATGTTTTAATTAATGCTGATGTTTCAGTTTGAGTAGTTGCTGAAATTTTTTCGCCTGACATAATAGAATTTAAATTCGATTTAAAATAAAAGATACGGTAATAAAAAACACTGCCGCTGACAATACAAATATAATGTTTTGAAAAATAAAAATCTGAATCAAAAATACAATCAATCCGACAAAAACGGATAAAATAACTTCAAGAAATTTCGTTGCGGAATTGAACTTAGAACTCTCCAGTGTAAAAGGTAAGGTTTTGTCAAACAATGAAGTAACGGAAATTATAAAAAGTACAGCAGTTGAGATAAATAACAAATTCATAGTAACGGTAAGGAGATCTGCAGCGAAATAAAGTAAAATGAATATTAAAATAATTATAGGCAACACTAGTACAAAATAGATAAACGAATTAGCTCCTTTAATGTAAGACGAAACATTTCGGGCAGGCAGAGATTTGAAAATCCACTTTGTATTGGGAGAATTTTCATCTGAAATTTTAGAATTGGAAATCAGCAATCGCACGCACATAAATAATGTCATTATAATCGCCGGACTTACCGGAAGTACAGCTGTCTTAATAATCCATGAAGATTCTTTCGCAGACTTAAAAAAAAGAAACTCCGCCGGATTTGTAATAAATCCTACAAGCACAACAATGACCGGTATAAACAGAAGCGGAATATACTTAAGTCTCAGGAAAGGTGAATTTTTCAGATGATCTTTTACAAGAAGGAAAGTTGCCGCTCCGGAATTGCCGCCTGTCAGAAAGCCCGACATTGTTTTTACTGATTTACCAATTTCAGGAAATCTGACAACGCTTGTTTTTTTCTTGCGAAGTGAAATTAAATTATGAAACAATGAATCGTATTTCACGGCGATAAAGCGAAACAGAAGAATCATCACAAATAAGCATACAGCAAGTAAATAAATAAACCATATAGGATCATAAACTGACAATGAGAAGTAAGTCTGCGGAAGGAAATTTACAAAACCAATTTTCGTCAGATCCACTTTAGTAAATACCATTGATCCTGCATCCGGATTTCTGCCAATTGCTCCTGATGAATAAAATACGAATGCAAAGAACAACACCTGAAATAATGCAAGAAAAACCGGAGAGCCTTTTTTTAAAAAAAGTAATATCAGTGAATAAGCCAGAGTAATTAATCCAATTGCAAAATAACAAAACAGAATGTTTACAAAAAAGAAAGACAGAGTATGTGATAAACTTTTGACTGTAAGATAAAAGAAAACCAGTTGCGGGAGAGATGCCACGGAAATAAATATAAAAAGAAAAACGACAGCGGATAAATATTTTGCTTTGAAAATATCGGCGCTTTTAATGGGAAACGAATCTAATTTGTTTTTAGTCCTCGTCGAAAGAAAGAGATTATCAAAATCATTCATGACGATCATTGATACGAGAAATAGATTTGTAGTCAGACACATTATAATGTAACTTCTTTCATCAAATAAGAGACTGAAATTATATGATAACAATGTATTTGAAAAAAGATATGCGATGATGATCCCTGTAATTTTTCTGAGTCCGGAATTTTCCTTGTCCCTGTAATCAAGTTTTTGAAATAATGAAAATGTATTTAAAATGTTTCCGCTCATTATTTATTTATCTCTTTTTCTTTCTTTTGTTTATTTTCCTTCAGCTTTTTCTTGTATTCTTTTATGGCATTCAAATGCTGATCATAGGTCTCCGAAAAATTATGCCCGCCTTCACCGGTTGCAACAAAGAAAATATATCTGTGATCCGCAGGATTATCGGCTGCCTGAATTGATTTCAGACCCGGGTTATTTATAGGACCCGGAGGAAGACCTTTATTTTGATATGTATTGTAGGGAGAATTATATTTAAGATCTTCGAATAGCAGTCTTGATTTCGGTCCGCCGGGAATTACATATTGTACTGTAGGATCAGCTTCAAGCTTCATATTTTTTCTGAGCCGGTTATGATACACTCCTGAAACAACGGGCTTTTCGTCATCAATTTTTGTTTCACCCTCAATGATCGATGCCAGAGTAATTATCTTCAGCAGTGAATCTGCATTTCCTTCCTTAATATAATCAGTTCCAATATTCTCAATTATATTTTTTTCAAATCCGTTAAATAAAGTTTCTATAAGCTCTTTCTCGCTGATTTGCTGAGATACTTCATAAGTGCCCGGAAATAAAAAACCTTCAAGATTTTTTATTTTGTTGTTTAGTCCCAATTGATTTATGAGGGAGTCATTTTCCGCTTCCTTTAAAATTTTATTCTCCGAAAGCTTTAGTTTTGATGAAGCAAGAGATGCAATTTTCTTGAGAGTAAATCCTTCAGGAATAGTGATCTTAACCAGGCTGACGGTATTGTCAGTTAAAATTTTCAGAAGGTCATAATTACTCATTCCGTTTTTCAGCAGGTATGAGTTGGATATAATTTTATCATCTTTAAAAGTAAGGACTGCAGCGATTTTAAAAAGAGACTTGTCAGCAATAATGTTATTTTTTTCAAGTTCATCAATAATAACATTAAGACCTGATCCTTTTGTGATTGAGATTTTTTTTTCATCTGGTCCGTCCCAGTAGTATTTCGATAAAAAAATCCAGTAAGCGGAAAAAGATATCATTACTATATTAAGAACAAAAATATAGAAATAATATCTTTTTATGTTAAATACTGAAAATTCCAAATGCAGGGATTGGATTATTGAGACAAATGAGAACCGGAAGTACTAAAATTACTTTAATAAATTGTTTCCCGTGGTAAGCGCACGAGCATTAAGCGAATCATTTACAATCGCCAGAGTATTTTTGGCAGTGATGTTTAATGGTTCACTATCAAGTACTTTCTCAAGATGGAATTTAGCCTCTTCAAATTTCCGGATACTACTCAGATACATACCAAAATAAAGATTACCGTCTTTGAAATCCGGTTGAATAGAAAGTGACTTTCTGAGATCTGCTTCATACTGAGAGTTATTTTCGAGTAATGAGTGACCATATGCTCTGAGATAATATGCATAAGCATAGTTAGGTTCTAAAATTAACAGACGGTTCATAAACTGAATCAGCTGCTGCGCAGCTTTTTGATAAACAAGTTTCAGACCATACATTACCATTTCATTTGCCTCACGTGAGATTATATGAGTATTGACATGGTCAAACTTATATATATCCATAATTTCCGCTGAGAAATTATCAGGTGTTGTATATAGAGGATTCTGATTTGCAACGCGGTACCATTCTCTCAGAAAAGCGAGATGAGTTACGCCGTTATTCTTAAGATATTCGGTCATATATTCAACATAATTCCGGTCATTGATTTTCGAAATCAATTCAGGAGTGACAAGCCCGGCAACATCAACGACTTTCCTGCCGCTGTAGTACCCGATAGCTCCGACATCATGTGTTGCAATGACATCTCCTTCTTTGGAATATTTTTCGAACCATTCAGCAGCAAGAACATGTCTGTCATGGATATACCTGCATTGCAGAGAATACAGTTCGCGGTTTTCATCATAATTTTGTACTCCCATAAAATAAGTTATACTGATCAGAATATAGAACAGACTTCTGGAAAACAGAGCATTACTTGTATACTTATTTGAGATCCTGGCAAAGTCTCTGAAGCCAATAGTTCCGACAAGAATAAAAAACGGAATTACAGGCATCATATATCTGCCGAACCTGTGAGCGTACGGAAGATTATACCAGTAAATAAAAACCATAATCAGCGCAAACGCAATATACAGAGTATTCTGATTATAAGTCTTTTTATAAAGGTCGTAAATAAGTTTCCCGAATGAGAAAATAAAACCAAGCATAATAACATAATATGAACCTGTTCTAAAATATTCCCAAACTTCAATACTTAAGAAATCCCATCTGCTTCTGAATTCAGGTGAATAGTATGTGAGCTTTGCATTATAGGTATTCGGCAGCAGGGTTCCTGAAAGCATAAAATTCATTAAAAAGTAAGCGCCGATAATACCGCCGAAAATAATACCAATTATTTTCAGATCTTTAGCCGAAAACAATTTTAGACTGAGCTGATCTTTCGAATATAATTTGACAAGCAAATAATCCAGAATGACAGCCGCTATAAACGCGATGCCGTCAGGACGTGTCCAGATTATGAGTCCGAGAAAAATTGCAAAAGGTATTGCTTTCCGGGTCCGGTAAAAATACGCGCATGCAATGAGTAAAAAGATGAACATAGTGGTCTCCATTCCGGAAAGCGAAATGAAATTCATCCATTTATCAATTATAAAAATCAAGGTACAGAGAAGGGCAAATAAATTTTCCTTATCAAATTCAAACATGCTTAATCTGTAGAATGCCAGTGACGCTAATGCAAAGAATCCGACACCAAGAGCATAGCTCAGTATCATTTCATTATCAACAATTAAAAAGCCGACAGCCACAAGTATAGTGTATAAAGGAGATGTCGAGCCGGCAGTCACCATTTCATTTTTAAAATATGAAAAGCTGAAATATTCAACAAGATTTTTTCCGAATGTAAGATGAATCCACGGATCATCCAGGGGAAAGCTCATAAATTTATTTGTGTTGACTGCGAATCTGAGATAAATAAAAGCAAGCAATACAGGTAAAAGAATTACGATAGCATAAAATATTATCTTAAGGGCTTTGCTTGGTTTGAAGGGATCTTCAAAACTATACTTTCCATAATCCTCTTTATTCGTCCTTTTTTTCTTTACGGGGATTTTGATTTTCTTCATAAGAATACAAAATAATTATTTGCATATGTAATTTCAATTTTTAAATTGATTTTTTAAAAATTAAAAACTGAATTCAAAATTTATTTAATTGCCGATTATTCCGGAGATATTTTATTAATCGGTTCGAAATTTCTTTCAGCGCGGGAAAGCGCTTTTTAAAATAGTTTTTATAAATAACTTGATAATATTTATAATATATGATAGTTTTGTCCACATCAAATAACACACCTTATTTCTGCTTAAGGAAATTATTAAAAACATATACAGCTCATTAATTTATATAGAATAATTTTAAGATAATTTAATTTTAAAAATCACTCCGATTATTCCTTCACTTGAAAGGACTCAACTTATGGAAACAAAGACCGGCAATAAACCAGAACCCGTTTCAGATACAAAAAATGTTACTGATTTTAAATCAAAAAAAGTATCCGAACTCATTCAGATAGCAAAGGATCTGGGAGTATCGGGCTACAGCGATTTAAAGAAACAGGAACTGATTTTCAAGATCATTGAAGCTCAGGCAAAGAAAGACGGATTTGCTTATGCTGTCGGAGTACTGGAAGTGCTGCCGGACGGATACGGATTCCTTCGTTCAGTAGATTATAACTATCTTCCGTCACCGGACGATATTTATGTCTCACCTTCGCAGATCAAAAAATTTCTGCTGAGAACAGGCGATACAGTAAGCGGACAGGTAAGACCACCTAAAGAAGGGGAAAGGTTTTTTGCGCTGTTGAAAGTAGAGTCGGTGAATTTTGAAAACCCGGATACCATACGCGACAGGATCCTGTTTGATAATCTTACGCCGTTATATCCTGAAGAAAAAATAAATCTTGAAACTTCACCCGGTGAATATTCAATGAGAATAATGGATCTCTTTACCCCAATAGGAAAAGGACAAAGAGGACTGATCGTATCCTCGCCAAAAAGCGGAAAGACAATTTTACTTCAGACGCTAGCAAACAGCATTACGAGAAATCATCCCGAAGTACACTTAATAGTTTTATTGATCGATGAAAGACCTGAAGAAGTAACTGATATGGAAAGGAATGTAAATGCTGAAGTCATTAGTTCCACGTTCGATGAACCGCCGGAGAGGCACGTTCAAGTTTCCTAGATAGTACTTCAAAAAGCTAAAAGACTTATTGAAGCAAAAAAAGATGTTGTAATATTACTGGACAGTATTACAAGACTTGCAAGAGCTCACAATACCGTAATACCTCACAGTGGTAAGATCCTGTCAGGCGGTGTCGATGCAAACGCTTTACATAAACCTAAAAGATTTTTCGGCGCGGCAAGGAATATAGATGAAGGGGGAAGTCTGACTATAATAGCAACTGCGCTTATTGAAACAGGAAGCAGAATGGATGAAGTTATCTTCGAGGAATTTAAAGGTACAGGTAATATGGAGATAATCCTTGACAGAAGAATCTCAGACAGAAGAGTTTTCCCGGCAATTGATCTTAACAAATCGGGAACAAGAAAAGAGGAACTTCTTCTCGAAAGCGATGTACTCAACAGAGTGTGGCTTCTTAGAAAAATAGTAGCTGACTATAATCCTGTCGAAGCAATGGAATTCTTACTTGGTAAAATGAAAGGTACGAAGTCCAACAAGGAGTTTTTAGCATCTATGAATTCGTAACGTCTTTGTGAATACATTCTGAATTTATGAAAAAAGTTATACTAATCAATTCTGTTTCCGAAGATATCAGAATAGCAATTACCGAGGACGGTAAGCTTGCTGAGTTTTTTCTTGACACTCCGGCTAAAGAAAGAAATGTAGGTGATATTTATCTTGGGAAGGTCGGCAAGGTAATTCCAGGTATCAGGGCTGCATTTATAGACCTTGGATTTAAACAAGACGCTTTCCTTCATTTTTCCGATATAGGAAATACGCTTTCCGAATACGCTGCAATGATCGGTGATGATCCTGATGTAGAGGAAGATGATGACGATGAGGATGAAACCCCTGTCGCAGCAGTAAAAGAAGATTATAGAAAAATCCCCAATCTCGAAAAAGGTCAGGACATAATTATCCAGATCACAAAAGAGCCGGTTGCAAACAAAGGATTTCGCGTTACTACCAAAGTTTCTCTACCCGGCAGGTATCTTGTTTTAATTCCCTTTGAAAAAAAGATCGGACTTTCGAAACAGATCTATAACCCCAGGGAAAAAAGACGCTTAAGAAGTATTGTTAAATCCAGTCTGCCGAAAGGATTCGGAGTTATTATAAGGACAGTCGCCGCAGGTCAGGATGAAAATCTTATCCTTGATGATCTTAACAGTCTTATAACAATGTGGAATGACATTCAGTCAAAAGTTAAAACTTCAACCACACCTTTTATATTGTATAAAGATCTTTCTACTACTTCTTCCGTAGTCAGAGATCTTTTTAAGGAAGATATAAGTAAAGTCGTAGTTGATTCCAAAAAACTTTTCAAAGAAATTAAGACATACATGGACGATACTTCACCGGAATTTTCGGGTAAGATCGAACTTTACACGGGCAATCAGCCGTTGTTTGATGTTTATAATATTGAAAAGCAGATAGAAGAATCATTGCAGAGGAAAGTCTGGCTTAAAAACGGCGGATACATTATCATAGAAGCGACCGAAGCTATGACAGTCGTAGATGTTAACAGTGGTAAGTATGCAAGACACAAGGATCAGGAAGTAAATTCTCTTAATACAAACCTTGAATCCGCAAAAGAAATCGTAAGACAGATCCGTCTCAGAGATATAGGCGGTATAATAGTGATTGATTTCATTGATCAGTATGACGAAAAGAACAGAAAGAAATTATATGAAGAAGTAAAAAAGAATTCAGAAATGACAGAGCTAAATCAACTATACTGCCTGTAAGTGAATTCGGGATCGTAGAGATCACAAGACAGCGAATAAGACAGAATATTATTCATACTATTTCAGACAGATGTCCGATGTGCAGAGGCACAGGACACGTTCAGTCAAAAGCTACTTTCATCAACCGGTTTGAAAGATGGATGAAAAGATATAAAGGCGGAACTAACGGAAAGAGTATTACGGTGACGGTAAATCCTTTCATAAAAAATTATCTGACCGAAGGTTTTATAAGCAGAGTTACAAAATTAAGAATAAATAATTTACTTAATATTAAACTCGTAGGAGATGAAAATCTTGCCCTTGATGAATTCAAAGTATTTTCAAAGAAAGCCAACAAAGATGTTACAGAAGAATTTGATAATTGATTTAACCCTCACTCTTTTTATTTTCAGAAAGCTCCTTTAAATATTCCCACGAATAAATTCCGGTATTGTGTCCGTCTTTCCAGAAGATCTGAATAGCGTAATTTCCAATGGTTTCTATCTTCTCAATTTCGTAATACCCTGCAGCTTTAAATGGATCTTTGATGGGAATGTATGAGCTGAATATAACGGTCTCCCCTTTGCAGTGAACGCACGGGCATTCATCCCTTAGCTGATTCACATCCAGTAATGATTCGGTATTATCATTCCAGTAAATTAAGAGTTTGTTGTCATCGGTTTTCTTGATTTTTTTAGGACTCATATAAAATTATTTATATTAATTTAATCAGAATGATCTTATTTTTAAAATACATTAAGCAATCACAGATATTTTTCGGGATTATCTGCATCTTATTATTTACAACTTATTGAATGGTTCAGGATTCTTTAAAAAAGTCTCTTTCCTTTCCGGAATATCTTTCACTTTAACATAAATCAGAAAAGCATTGACAAACATCATAACACCGGCAATCAGAAAGACATAACGAATTTCTATTTTTATAAGCAGTGCTGTACAAATCAACGGACCCAGAAGATTACCGAGAAGAGTAAAGCTCGAAGCAATTCCCATCACACCGCTTTTTCTGCTGTCTTCAATATTTTTGTTAATATTTGCATACAGAACAGGTATTATTCCTCCGACAAAAAGTCCGAGTAAAGCTCTCACCGGAAACAACATGAAAGGATTGAATATAAAAGAATGAAGACAGTAAGCAACGCCGGCTCCGCTCACAGCTATAATAATATTTTTTTTGAAACTTTTTGTATCATTTCTTTTACCCCACCATGGCGAGGAAATTACGCTGAATACTCCGAGAGTTGCAAAGATTGCTCCCGTAAGTGTGGAAAGATACTCTGTACCTGTAGTAATGGATTCTACAAAAAGCGCAAAGACCGGCTGAGCTACAGTTATGGATATCTGTAGAAACAAGATCGAGAGCATTGACATCAGCAGGAATGATTTCGAAAACACATATCTGTAATTTTCCTTAAGGGTGTAGAGTTTTGCTGATTCCTGTTTCGGCGGTTCTTTAACAATTAGCATAACAAGCATCCCGCTAACAATACACATAGCGGAGGTTATAAAAAATACTGTTCTGTATGAAGTCATGTCTGAAATAATTCCGCCGATAAAAGGACCTATGACTGTACCAGATGAAATAGAAGTCTGAAGTATTCCGATTGCATATCCGGATTTTTCTTTAGGTGTGCCTGATGATACAAGAGCCAGCGATGATGCAATGAATCCGCTGATCCCGCCCTGCACCATCCTGAAAATAAAAAGCTGATATACATCTGCTGAAAAGCCGATGAGCAGCTGAGATAAAGCCAGTCCGAATATTGCCCGGAGCACCATAGTCTTTTTTCCGAATCTGTCACCGAGCATTCCCCAGACGGGAGTCAGAATAAAAGACAAAATAAACGGTCCGCTGAAAACTATACCGCTCCAGAATTCGAGTTCATGTATGTCAGTGATCCCAAGCTCACGAATGTAAAACGAGAGAAAAGGAATCACCATGCTCATCCCCGCCATTGCTACAAACTGCGATATCCAGATACTGTATAAATTTTTTCGCCAGATCTCCAAACCGGATATAAAATAAATTGTGAAATTCAGTTTAAGTTACACATGATATTGATTTTAAACAATTGAGAATAAGGAGAAAGGAATTAAAACCGGTGGGAAAAAATGAAATTAATATTCTTTAAAAGCAACTGTTTTAATTACGTGTTTTATTAATTCATTGCTAATCTTACAGTGAATAATTATTTTTGTCAGAAAAAATACCCTAAATGGCTAAAGGCTTTAATGTTCTGTTTGTTACCAGCGAAGTATTTCCATATTCAAAGACCGGCGGTTTAGCTGACATATCTAATTCCCTCCCTCAGGCGCTTAACTCATTAGGAAATGACGTGAGAATAGTTACTCCAAAATACGGGCAGCTTGACGAGCGAAAATTACAGATACATGAGATCAAAAGACTGAAAGATCTTAAGATCAATGCTAACGGTAAGGAAACTAAGTTCAGCATTAAGTCATCTTTTATCCACGGAAAAAATACTAAAGCTCAGATGTATCTGCTTGAGAATCAGGATTATTTTAAGAACAAAGGTATATATCAAAACTCAAAAACGAAAAAGGATTTTCCGAATAATGATGAAAGATATATATTTTTTTGTAAAGCGGCGATCGAGATCCTTGAGATACTGCAGTGGAAGCCTGATGTAATACATTGCAATGACTGGCAGACCGGACTTATACCTGCATTTATAAAGACAGTTTATAAAAATAATGATTATCTAAAAAATATAAAGACGCTTTTCACAATTCATAATCTGGCATATCAGGGAAATTTTCCAAAATCAATGTTCGAAAAAACAGGTTTACCTGAATCAGTATTGTCGGAAAAAGGCGGACTGCATTTCGGTCAGTTCAGTTTTCTGAAAACAGCATTAAATTTTGCAGATAAAATTTCAACCGTCAGTGAAAAATATTCCGAGGAGATAAGGTCTGACAAGGATTTCGGCTGCGGTCTGGAAGATGTTCTAAATGCAAGAAAAAAAGATCTTACCGGAATACTGAACGGAATAGATTATTCCATTTGGAATCCGGTGGTGGATAAACTTATCCCTTACAGATACACATATCAGGAAATTCCGTTAAAGTATGAGAACAAACGCGAGCTGCTTGAGAAATACAAAATGGTATATGATGAAGAAATCCCTCTTCTGGGAATTATCAGCAGACTTGTCGATCAGAAAGGTTTTGATCTTATAGAGAAAATTCTCCCTCAGCTTATGAAAGAAGATATTAAACTTATAATATTAGGTGACGGTGAAGAGAAGTATCAGAAATTTTTAAAGAATGCTGAGAAGAAATATAAAAATAAATTAGCTGTTGAAATAGGATTTGATGAAACGCTTGCTCATCAGATTGAAGCTGCTTCCGATATGTTTCTGATGCCGTCTAAATATGAACCATGCGGACTTAATCAGATGTATTCGCTCAGATACGGCACTGTGCCGATTGTCAGAAATACAGGAGGTTTAGCAGACACGATAGTAGATTACAGAAAGCCGAACGGTAACGGATTTCTTTTCAACAAGTATGACAGCGATGAACTTTTAAAGATCATACAGACTGCTTTAAATATGTTTAAGAACGATAAAGCAAAGTGGAACAAACTGCTCAGACAGGGAATGTCTCTTGATTTTTCATGGAAAGTATCAGCAAAGAAATATATGAAGCTGTATAAAAATGTTTCGGGTTCGAAATAATTTGCTTGTAAAATGAACAAAGCAGTTTTTCTAGACCGGGATGGAACATTAATAGAAGAAGTAAATTATTTAAAAAAAAAAGAAGAGATAAGTTTATTTCCCGAGACTAAAAAAGCTCTCCTGAATCTGAAAGAATCCGGTTTTCTGAATATAATCATTACAAATCAGTCAGGCATTGCAAGAGGTTATTTTGATGAGAATGATCTTGATTCAGTTCATTCTGAATTAAGGAATATTCTTACCGATAACGGAGAGGAACTAATAGACGGTATATATTATTCTCCGTATCACACGGAAGGTATTATTGATAAATTTACAAAAGAAAGCAATTTCAGAAAACCCGGCACCGGGATGATTGATAAAGCGGCGAATGAGCATTTTATAGATATTAAAAATTCATTTTTAGTCGGAGACAGTATTACGGATATGCTTTGTGCAAAAAATGCAGGTCTGAAAAAAATACTGGTAAAGACAGGTTACGGTGAAAGAGATTACGATAAATGCATTGAAAGAAATATTTTACCGGAATATTATGCCGGTAATATTTATGACGCATCCGATTTTATTGTAAATTACAAATATTTTTAGATTAAACTGATTAAGTAATAATTAAAAACAAAAATATCCTGAAGCAAAAAAATAAAATTTCAATCCTTATCCTCTGTTCATTTTTAGCGCTAACATTCATTTATCAGAGTTGTGAGAATAATCCCAACGATGTCGGAGAAAGTTTCCTTCCGACCATAGATACTTTAGGAGTAAGATATCTTGACTCTGAAGCTGACACAATGAATATCACCAGTCAGTATTTTAAAAAATACATTACAAATTTCGCAGCCACAAAATTATTAGTCGGACGATATCAGAGTTACGAATCAAATGCTCTCTTGAAATTTACAAATATTAGTCCCGATTATGACAGCGCTGTAGTTATTTCAGCAAAGCTTACATTGAAGTATGCAAATTATTTCTTTAAGGACAATATGGGAAGTACTGCATTTGATGTTTACAGAATTTTAAATAATTACAATTACACTACTGTTACTTACGATTCGTTAAACTCGACCAGTATCGGAAATGTATCTCTTGGAAATTACTCCGGAGTTGTTAATGATTCTCAGTCAATTGAAATAACTTTAGACAATCAGACTGTCAGAGACTGGCTTGAGTATGCAGCTGACACAAATTATTCCGTTAAAAATTACGGCATAATACTTTTACCTGCTTTGTCATCCACGACCATAAAAGGATTTTATTCTTCTAATAATACTGTGGAATTAGTTCCGTATGTAAGCGTGGTCTATTCCAAAAATAATGTTACTGATACAGTAAAACTTGATATCTCGGAGTATGTCTCATTGTCTGACGCACCACCGTCAATAATTCCCGCAGATCATATTCTTCTGCAAAACGGTATTGCTTACAGAAATGTTTTAAATTTTGATCTGACAAAACTTCCGGCGAATGTCATTATTAATAATGCATCGCTTGAATTTACTTTAGATAATTCCCTTTCCTATTTAACTGAAGAGACCGATAAAAGGATTATAATAGGAACGGTTATAGACAGCGCACTTAGAACAGACAGTCTTTTTACTGATGCGTTTTTGCTCGACAGCGTAAAATATACAGTAAGTCTGAATCCTGTTTTTCAGAGATGGAATGTCGGTAATCTTCCTAATCTCGGTATATCAATGAAGAATTCATTTGAACTTCAGAACCTTGATAACTTTGCAATATATTCACCATCACACCCGGATGTGACAAAAAGACCGAGATTAAAAATTACTTATACGCCAAGAAGCCAATGAGAAAATTATTAATTATAATAACGATATTTTTATAACTGCCGGGACTTCACGTTCACAGGAAGATCTTGCAGGCGGTTCACCATATTCACTTTTCGGAATCGGAGATCTGAATTATTTTACAAGTCAAAGGACTTACGGTATGGGAATTACAGGCGTCTCACTGCTCGGAAATTATTTGAACAGTTTAAATCCCGCAGCAGTAACAAAGATCAACGCTACTACGATCAACCTTAATTTCAACTACGGATTTCTTAAAACTTCCAGCAGTAATGCAGTAAATAAATTATCAAGCGGTAATCTACTTGGAATAAATATTGGCATCCCGTTTGATCAAGGCAGAGGCTGGGTAATGACACTGGGATTCAATCCGTACAGCGATGTGGATTATAATGTAAAGCTTAATGGAAATATCGGAGGTCAGAATTACTCTCAGAATTATTCAGGAACAGGAGGTTTGTCGAGAATAAATCTCGGTATGACATACAGTATACTAAGAGAAATAAATGTCGGACTGGAGTATAATTATTCATTCGGTCAGATAAAAAATGAGAATCTAATCGATTTTACAAATGCTAGTTACAACGATACAAGGATCAGTAATCAAACCGACTTTCAAAAATCTTTTTTAAAAGGCGGAGTTATAATTGAAGTTGGAAAACTTCTGAAAATACTTCAGCTAAGGTCACTGACTCTTGGTTTTGTATTTCAGTCAGGTTTGAATCTTAATGCGACGAAAGACGGAATTTACAGATCTTCAATCGGGGTTGATACCATCCGAATTAAAGAAGGTCAAATCGAAATTCCGGATGTATTAGGTTTTGGTATTACAAATAATTTCGGAAACAAAGTAATAGTAAGCGCTGATGTTGTATTTCAGGACTGGAGCAATTACCGTGAATATGGGGTTCAGCGGGAAGGTTTTCAGCAGGCATACAGAGGCGGGCTGGGTGTGGAATTTTTACCAAGTGAAACTAATCAGAGTTTCTGGGGAAAGAACGCTTACAGACTTGGAGCTTTTTATGAAAACTCCTATTACAAAGTTAATAATGAAAGCATTAACACACTTGGATTCAGAGGCGGCGTAAATATTCCCATAAGCAGATACAATTCACTGGACTTCGCGGTAAATTATTCATTCAGAGGAAAAACCGATAACGGACTTATCAAAGATGAGTTCCTTAACTTCACAGCCGGTGTTAATTTCGGTGAGATCTGGTTCATAAGACCAAGCGATGAAGATAAATAAAATATTAAATTACATTTCGAATACAAAAAAAGAATTAGAATGGAAACATTAAGACATGAACTTCATGAATTCGATAAGGAAATTTATGATGCGGTAAAAAAGGAAACTCTGCGTCAGGCGGATAAGCTTGAACTTATTGCATCTGAAAATTTTGTATCCAAAGCGGTTATTCAGACACTCGGATCTGTACTGACAAATAAATATGCCGAAGGATATCCGGGAAAAAGATATTACGGCGGCTGTGAATATGTTGATATAGCTGAAGATCTCGCTCGTGACCGTGCGAAAAAATTATTTGGAGCAGAATATGTAAACGTTCAGCCGCATTCAGGGAGTCAGGCGAATATGGCGGTTTATTTTACATTAGTAAAACCCGGCGATAAAGTCATGGGAATGGATCTATCGCATGGCGGGCATTTGACTCACGGTTCTCCGGTAAATTTTTCGGGACAGCTATATAATTTTACTCAGTATGGTATAAATCCGGAAACCGAACTTCTTGATTATGATCTTATAGAACAAGTTGCTCTTAAAGAAAAGCCAAAAATGATCACAGTTGGAGCAAGTGCATATTCCAGAAATATTGAATATAAAAAATTCAGAGAAATAGCTGATAAGATAAATGCATTCCTCTTTGCCGACATAGCTCACCCGGCGGGTTTAATTTCCAAAAAACTTCTGAACGATCCTATTCCGTATTGTCATATAGTTTCGACAACTACGCATAAGACATTAAGAGGACCACGAGGCGGAATGATATTAATAGGAAAGGATTTTGAGAATCCGTTCGGAAAAGTAGCGCCGAAATCCGGCAGGATAAAAATGATGAGTGAGCTTATTGATTCAATGGTAATGCCGGGAATTCAGGGCGGACCGCTGATGCATGTTATTGCAGCAAAGGCAGTTGCGTTTAAAGAAGCTCTTGAAGATGAATTTATGGAATACTGCAAACAGGTGATCAGGAATGCACAAGCGCTTGCAAATAAACTTATTTCCCTGGATTACAAAGTAATATCAGGAGGTACGGATAATCACCTTTTGCTAGTGGATCTCAGAAATAAAAATATCTCCGGCAAAGCTGCTCAGGAAAATCTCGATTTGGTAGGCATTACTTGTAATAAGAATTCTGTTCCGTTTGATGATAAAAGTCCGCTGATCACCAGCGGAATAAGGCTGGGTACGCCTGCGCTGACTACTAGAGGTATGAAAGAAAAAGACATGGAACAGATAGCAGAAATGATAGATAAAATAATTTCAGATCCGAAAAACGATAACCTGAAAAAAGAAGTCAGTGAAGAAGTTAAAATTCTGACTTCAGGATTTAAACTCTATGACGATATTAATATAGGTTAATCTGAAAATAAAGATATGATCTCCGATCCTCAAAATGATCTGGAAAATAATAAGACCGGAAATGATCCCGATGAAATGACATTTCTGGAACATCTTGAAGAGCTTAGGTGGAGAATAATAAAATCAGCAGCCGGAGTAATTATCGCATCTATTGTTGTCGGCATATTTATTAACTGGATAATGGACAACGTTTTACTTCTTCCCGCCACTAAAACAGATCCTCCGCTGAAGTTACAAAATATCAAGCCTTTCGGTCAGTTCACTTTATATATGGAAGTAATTATTTTCGGAGGTGTAATTTTAAGTATCCCGAATTTAATTTATCAGTTCTGGAAATTTATTGAACCGGCTCTGAAACCCGGTGAAAGTAAATACATAAAATGGATTGTAATTTTTTCCACTGTCTGTTTTCTTGCCGGAAATTTGTTTGCATATTATGTACTGCTTCCTACGGCGCTTGAGTTTTTCGCTTCATTCGGATCAGCTATTATTGACAACATAATTGCCATTGATGAATATTTCAGTTTTATAATCTCTACTGTACTAGCTGCAGGTCTGGTATTTGAACTTCCGATGATATCATTTTTTTTATCAAAGATCGGAATTCTTAAACCTCAATTTATGAGAAAATACAGAAAGCATGCTATTATATTTATTCTGCTTGCTGCAGGCATACTTACTCCTAGCCCGGACATTACAAGTCAGATGCTTCTCGCAATTCCGCTTTTTATTTTATATGAAATAAGCATTTTTATATGCGTATTTTCGCAAAAGAAAGAGCCGAAGGAAAAGGCAAGTGAAAATATTGGATAATAAATAAATAAACTTTTGAATATTAAATTAATCTCCAGACCTGTCCGCGAAGAACTCGAAATATTCGACAGGAAGTTCTCTTCTTCCTTGAAATCAAAAGTTGCTTTGATAGATCTTATTACAAAGTACATTTTAAAACAGAAGGGTAAAAAGATCAGGCCTGTGCTGGTTTTGCTTTCTGCGAAACTTTGCGGGGAAATTAATGACAGATCTTATATTGCCGCGAATCTTGTGGAGCTTCTTCATACAGCGACTCTGATCCATGATGATGTTGTGGATGATGCGAAAATGAGAAGAGGCATTGCGTCGATAAATGCGAAATGGAAAAACAAGATCTCTGTACTTATAGGTGATTATTTGCTTTCTAAAGGATTACTGACTGCAATCGACAATAATGAATTTGAATTTCTCAAATTAACTTCCGAAGCTGTAAAAAGTATGAGTGAAGGCGAACTGCTTCAGATTCAGAAAGCTAGAAATTTTGACGCAACTGAAGAAACATATTTCAGGATCATTTCTGATAAGACAGCGTCATTGATTAAGACCTGCTGCAAACTCGGAGCTCTGAGCACTACAGATAACAAAGTTGATATCGAAAAACTCGGAACCTACGGTGTAAATACCGGAATTGCATTTCAGCTGACTGATGATATTTTAGATTATACAGGCCGGAAAAAGCTTCTCGGCAAATCCACAGGTAATGATCTCAAAGAAAAAAAATTCACACTGCCTCTCATCATTTCACTTAAAAACGCACCGACCTCAATATCAAATGAAATAATGAAACTTATCAAAAGCGAATCAGAAAATAAATTTGACAAGGTATATGAATTTGTAATGGAGTTCGGAGGAATAGATCATACTATAGAAAAAGCCAAAGAATATTCAAAGAAAGCCGTTGATTCTTTGAATTCATTTAAAGACAATGAAGCAAAAAATTCACTGATCGAATTTGCAGGCATTATAAGCGGTAGAAAATTCTAAACAGGATTGTCAATCAGCATTAACATACATTTCTTCAATTTCCTTTTCGTATAATTTACTTACGAAATTTCTTTTAACTTTCATGGTCGGAGTAAGCTCACCGCTTTCTATACTGAATGGTTTTTCAATCAATGTAATCTTTCTTATGCGTTCGTAATTTGAAAGTTCTTTCTGTACCGCATCGATTTCCTTCTGAATAAGTTTAATTAGTTTTTTATCTTTAAGTAATTCAGCATATGAATTAAATGTAATCCCGTTCTTTCCGGCAAATGCTGTGAGCTCGGTTTTTTCCGGTGAGATCAAAGCAGTGACATACATACGCTCATTACCAATTACAGTTAAATTTTCAATGATAGGAAGGTGAGATACAATTTCTTCTATCTGGGTGGGTGAAATGTATTTACCTCCGGAAGATTTAAACAATGCTTTTTTCCTATCAGTAATTTTCAGAAAACCATCTTTATCCAACTCCCCGATATCACCGGTAAAAAGCCAGCCATTCTGAATAACTTCGGATGTAGAAGCTTCATCTTTATAATAACCTTCCATTACGAGATCACCTTTGACGATAATTTCGTTTTCAGCAGTGAGACGAATCTGCACTCCATTTAAAGGTTTACCAACAGTGCCGTATTTATTGTGATCGGGATGATTGACAGAGATCACAGGAGATGTTTCGGTAAGTCCGTATCCTTCCAGTATCATAATTCCAACGTTGTCAAAAAACTCGCCGATGTTTTTGTTTAACGCTCCGCCTCCAGAAACAAAAAATCTGATACAGTTCCCTGTCCTGTCTCTGATCTTTTTATAAACAAGCCTGTCGGCTAATTTCCATTTAAGACTGTTTTTATTCGCATTTTTACTTTTTGCAGTTTCTACAGCCCAGAGGAATATTTTTTTCTGCAGTGCGCTTTCCATGGATTCAGAACTTTTCATAAGCCGGTTATAAATCTTATCGAGAAGTCTTGGTACCGTAATCACAATTGTTGGTTTTACTTCCTTAAGCTGAACTGAAAGAGTATCAATACTTTGTGCATAATAAATTTCCGCTCCGGAAAAGAAAGCGAGATAATAACCGGCTACTCTTTCATAAGCATGTGAGTAAGGAAGGTATGAAAGAAACCTGTCGGACTCATCTATTGTCAGCACCTCCTTACAGGACTGAATGTTGCTACTCAGATTTTTATGAGACAGCATTACGCCTTTAGGAATACCGGTGGTTCCTGAAGTGTAAATTATGGTGACAAGATCCCTGCTTTTTATATGTGAAGATACAGAAGTCAAATATTCAATAATTTCTTTTTCTGATGTATTTATATTTGTATTAATTATTTCCCGAAAATTTTTTATTTCGACGGATTGAAATTTGTCTGTGTCAATTTCATTGAACACAACTATATCCTTTAAGTCCGGTAAGTATACTTTCTGTTTTAATAATTTTTCAAGCTGAAATGAATTTGATACAAAGCAAATCTTTGCAGTGCTGTCTTTGAGAATGTATTCGGTTTGCGGACCGGACAGAGAAGTATAAACAGGAACGGTAATAACATTCATGAATATACAGGCAAAATCAACAGCAGCCCACTCTGTTCTATTCTCTGAAATAATAGAGATCCTATCACCTTTATCAATTCCGACTGATCTTAAATAAATAATAACCTTATAAATGTCCTCTATAAATTCATTTAACTTATAAGGAATATATTTGTCGTTAATCTTTGTATAAAAAATATTCTTATCGGAATTCATATTTCTTATTCTTTCAAAAAACATATCAGGCAATGTGTTAAGCATTTAAAATATAAATTAATTTAATAAAATAAATTGATCTGAATTTCCCTCTTTGAATTTTAGGAAATCATTTGATTATTTAACAAAAACAAGTTAAACGAGTCAATATATACTTGATTGTTTTAAATCAAAATACTAATTTGAATCTAAAATATTTTGAAATAAATTTTTATTAAGAAAGGAAAATTAATGAATAGAACTATACTTTTTTTGCTGATCATTGCGTCATTTTTCATGTTAAATGATCTAAGCGCTCAGACAGGTAAGACTACAACTACAGTAAGATATACATATTCAAGACCTGCATGGGTAGTAGGTTTTGGTCCTTCCTGGATACTTGCAACAAACGATGCTTACGGCAGAGCCAACTACAGTGATAATTCCCTGGTATTAAAAGACAATTACGGAATGAGATGGGGGATAGGCGGTTATTTGTACGGTAAATACTCTCCCGGAAAAACAAAAGTTGACAGAATTTTCCTTGGATTCAATTACAGTGGAATGACAAATTCTGACATGGACTCAGAAGGTAATAAAACAAGTTACGATTTTGTTACTTTTGATGCCGGATATGAATATGTATTTTATGGTACTTACGGATTCAGGAGTTATTACGGCGCCGGGCTTACCGGGAATTTAATATCCGGTAAATACATTCCAAAGAACATGTCAGCGGCTAATCCTGAGAAAACTTTTGAATCTACTTTCAGAGTCGGTATGGAAATTAAAGCAGGACTTGAATTTGTTTTCAAAAATTCTAAAAGAAATCTAGGACTTAATATTGGAGGCAGATATAATCTTACAAATCTGTTTAACAATGATAACGCATTGCCAAGCATAGGTCAGAATGAAAACTTAAACCTTAACGACGGAAGCGAAGCCGGCGGTCCCGGATTTAAAAGATATATCGGTCTTTTCAGTCTTGATATCGGATTAAATATTTATCCGGACGTTAAAAAAACCAGAAGATAAAATATTAATTAAAAATCATATCTCAATAACATAGATAAACTCTACTCAATAGATAACATCTGATATCAGAAGGTATAAGCTGATATTAGAGACTTAAATGTTATCAGAAGTTTAAATTAATTAAATTATAGTTATCACAAAAAATAAATTTACATTCGCAGTAATATATTGTATTACTGCGATTTTTTTCTATTCCTGCGAAAAGGAAAATGATGGAGTAATTGACCCGTCTATATCTGCTCCGCTTATTTCAAATTTATTTATTTCCGCGGATACAGTATTTACTAATTCTGCTTCACCGTTGATAACATTTTACACTTCAGTAACTACAAATCTGAATGAAGGAGCTCAGCTGGAATATGTAAGGTGCAGCATAACAGATCCATTAGGAAATTCAATTGCCTCCGTACAGCTATTTGACAACGGGACTTTGCCGGATACTACTTCAGGCGACGGAAAATACAGCGCAATTGTAAGCGTAAGTATTATTAATTGTTTAATAGTGGGTGTTTATAATCTTGAATATATTGCTCTTAATACATCAGGACTATTCAGTAATCAGATACTGTCGGATATTGCAGTAATAAATTCCGCAAATGTTCCGCCAGTCATTACCGGAACAAATCTTCCTGACAGTGTCGCAAGACCTATACCAGGAGATTCAACCCTGCTAACAATTTCCGTTAACGTAAATGATTCAGACGGTTTGTGTGATCTGAGGGAAGTTACTTTTGTAACTGTTAGACCCAACGGTGTTACACTTCCACCAATTCCGATGTCTGGCAATGGTAACGGTGAATTTGTATTTTCAAATTATGTTTCATTCAGCTCTGATCCGACTTCCTACGGATATTTTAAATATACGTTTACTGCAAGGGACCGATCCAATGTATTGAGTAATCCTGTTATTGACAGCATAAAATTTGTACAGCCTCAATGAAAAAAATTATTTTAAAATATTTGTTTGTTTTCTTAACAGTTACTTGCATTTTTGTAAATATATCCTATTCACAAAATATACATAAGGCTGAGGATTTTAATTTAAGAGAATTTGCTGAAAATTTTTCAGGTCAGTTAAGAAGCAGCCCGATTTTCCTAAATCAGGTTGTAGTGCCGGTAAAATCAAAAAATCCGATCAGTAATTTTATAACTGATATTTTGCTGAACGGTGATACTGTATGGTTTGGAACAGGCAGCGGTATTATGAGGACCATCGATAATTTTAACAGCTTTGAATATTATTATGGACTTGCCCCTTTCGGAACTGACGACATTGCAGGGTTTAATTTAAACGGAAGAATCATTGCTGCATCCACTGCAGTCAGCGAAGAGATAAACGGCGAATCTGTTCCGACCGGAACAGGAATTAAAGTATCTACTGATTACGGGGTCAACTGGTCGGCATATCCGCAGCCGGTGGATTCGCAAAGTGACTCTACAATTATATACGGCTCCAATACGATTTACGCTTTACCCGTCACTGTAAGACAGCAGAATCTGGCATATGATATAGCCGTTACAAAGACTCAAAACGACACGGCTAATTATACTATATGGATTTGCTCTTTTGCAGGAGGTCTGAGGAAAAGCACTGATTACGGGGCTTCATGGATTAGAGTATTGCTTCCTCCTGATAATCTAGACAGCATTAACGTAAACACTTCAGGTTATACATTTACACTTAATCCGAGAGATAATTTAAATCACCGTGCCTTTACTATCGCCGCTGTTAATGATTCAACAATTTATGTCGGCACTGCAAACGGGATTAACTATTCAGACAGCTGGGGTGTCAACTGGAGAAAATACAATTTTCAAAATACTGATCCTAATGCAACAGGTAACGGAGTTTCCGGAAATTTTGTAGTAAGTTTAGACGTCCAAAAATTCGATAACAATGAAATTCTTTGGGGAGCAACCCGAAGAGCTGAATCACCGAGTGAATTTGACGCGCTGAGTTTTACCAGCAACGGCGGATTAAACTGGAAAAGCACTCTGCCAAATATCAAACCTAATGGAATGTCATTCTACGGCTCATTGGTATATGGATTTACTGATGACGGATTATACAGAAGCGAGTTTGGAAATTTCAATTGGGCTAAGGCAGGTGTTATCTATGACGAAAGAACTAAAGACCAGCTAAGGACAACACAGTTCTATTCAGGAAATCATAAAGGTGATACGCTTTATTTTGGAAGCGCAGACGGATTATTAAGAACTACTGAACTCGGACAGCCATGGATAGGCAAGTGGACTATATACAGAGCAGTATCCTCAATCAATCTTTCTTCAGATCTCAAAACTTACGCAGCTCCAAATCCATTTTCACCTGATGATGAGATCACAAGAATATTCTATAAAAGTCCTTCAGCAAGTTCAAAGATTTCAATCAAGATATTTGACTTCGGAATGAATCCCGTCCGAACACTGATACAGAATGCTACCAGAACAGGAACGGATGAGCTTTACACCTCCTGGGACGGAAGGAATGACATTGGTCAGAGAATTGCAAACGGAGTTTATTTTTACAGAGTTGAGATTAATGAAGATGACCCAGTATGGGGTAAAATAATTTTACTTGAATAAGGAAAAGTCTATTTGAAAAAATATATTTTAATATTGATGTTAACTGCTGTAACTTTTCAAAGTGCTGCTGCGCAGCTTGGAAGTTATGCAGGTGCTTTTTCGAGAATGGGTTTCGGAGCCAGGGGCATGTCAATGGGTAATTCCGTTTCTTCGGATATATTCGGAGATGTGAGCGGAATTTATAATCCGGCGCTTGCTACTTTTCAGGAGGACGGAAAACTGGATATCGGATATACTTTCCTTAGTCTTGACAGAAAATTAAATTTCGTTGGATTCACTAAAAAGTTCAAACTTCCGAATCAGGATGAAGGCGGAGCGGGAATAACTTTAGCATGGATAAACGCCGGTGTAAGTGATATTGACGGCAGAGATAATGATACAAGACAGATAGGTGAGTTCTCAACTTTTGAAAATCAATTTTATCTCGGTACGTCTTTTATTCTTTCAGATCAGCTTTCGCTTGGAATAGGATTTAAACTGTATTATGCAAAGCTGTTTGAAGAAATTACAACATCATCTTTTGCAATAGATCTGGGCGGTATTTATAAAGCGAATAAAAATCTTGCAATCGGAATTACATTTAAAGATCTCGGTGCAAAATACGAATGGCAGACAACTTCTATTTACGGAGCTAATGGGAATTCTACTGAAGATAAATTCCCAAAAATGTTAGAGATCAGCGGCACATATTTGCTGCCAAAAAATTACGGAATTGTGTCACTTGGTTTAGTTCAGTATTTTAATCCTGAAAATGAAATTTTCACTGCAACTGAAACTTCAACCGAAAGTTCAAATAATTCGGTTATCCGCATTGGAGTTGAAACTAACATCATCAGTCAGGTCAGACTGAGAGCAGGACTTGACAGAATTGATTTCACAGCCGATGACTTTGCAGGAAATCTTAAACCTTCTCTCGGCTTCGGATTAGATAAAAGTTTTTCAAAAAGTATAAATCTAGGTGTAGATTACTCAGTTCAGCTCGAGCCCTTTTCCCATGACCTGATACAAAACATCGGTATAGTATTCAAATTTAAATAATCATGAAATTTCTTAAATTAATTACATTAGTTTTTTTGTTTTCACATTTAATTTCAAAAGAATTGTATTCTCAAAACGACGGTGCAGGTAATACAGGACTGTCATTCCTGAAAACAGGAGTCGGATCAAGATCACTGTCGATGGGTGAAGCTTATTCTTCAGTTACCGAAGATGCTTCCGCATTTTTTTATAATCCGGCAAGATTAAAATTTGGCGCGAAGACAAATGTTTTACTTATGCATAACGCAATGGCTCAGGATCTTACTACTGATTTTATAGCTGTAAAATTTCCGCTCAGCGATAAAATTTTCATGGGATTCGGATTTTATACTACCAGCATCAGCGATATTGAAGTAAGGAATACTCCCGGCGCTGCTCTTGAAACCTTTGACGCAAGGAATCTTTCTACAGGTTTATCTTTCAGCTATTCTGTTAATAATGAAATATCCGTCGGACTGACTACAAAACTTATTTATGAAAAGATCTATGTGGATGAAGCCTCAGGTCTCGGATTTGATTTCGGTACAAACTATTCCAAAAATAATTTTAATCTAGCATTTGTACTTTCAAACATCGGATCTGTGAATGAACTAAAAAGTCAAAGTACAAAACTGCCTTCTTCATTCAGAATGGGAGGAAGTTATAAATTCAATAAAGATAATTTTGATTTTAATTTAGCGCTGGAAGGATTTAAAATACTCGACGGCGGACCTTTTCACATTCTTACCGGCGGAGAGGCAGGATATAAGGATCTGGTTTTTTTCAGACTGGGATATCAGAGTAATTATGAGAATAAGGGAATTACCACCGGAATAGGATTCAAATATAAAGCTCTCAATGTTGATTATGCATTTATTCCTTCGACCGGAAATTTCGGCTCCGGAAATTCTTTTTCACTGGGGATAAATTTCTGATATCCTCATACATGAAAACATGTCATCTTTATATTTCAGATTAAACAGGTTTTTAGAAAACGGAAAAAATATTTACAAGGTTTTTCTCGCGCTGTCACTGATTTTATTTATATTCAAAATTCATTCGCTATCAATTTCCGATATACAGCCATGGGATGAAGGAATGTATGCAACGCGTCTACTTTCAATTCACATCAATGGAGATTTTTTTGATCAGTATTCACACTCAGTAGGTAAATTTTATTCAGCATCACATCCGCCACTTCTTATCTGGACAGGATATTTCATCACTCTCATATTCGGCGTAAATGCAATTGTGCTGAAATCAATTATATTAATTCTTTCATTACTGAGTATTCTTCTTATACTTTTAATCGGGAGAGAATTGTTTTCTCTCAAAATAGCTTTTTACTCTTCGCTTATTTTTTGCAGTAACATTATATTTACAGTATTCTCTCAGAGATTTCAATTTGATATTCCGTATACTTTCCTAATACTGTTATCATTTTATTTTCTGATACTTTATAATAATACACGAAAGTATAAATATATAATTTATACCGGAATAACTTTCGGAGCCTGCCTAATGATAAAGATTCTTGTCGGATTTTATATCCCGATTGTGATCTTTGCTTCATACATAATATTAAAAGATAAGTCCAATTTTAAATTAAAGGATATTGCCGTTCTGACAGCCATCGGAGTGACGATAGCATTACCTTGGCACGCTTACATGTTATGGACTTACGGTACGGAATTCACTGATTACTTTTTAAAATATCACATTTACGACAGAGCATTTATTGGAGTCGAAAACATCGTAAAAAGATCAGGTGTTTTATATCATATTAATTATATGATGACAATAATACCTTACAGTATCCTTATATTGTTCAGTTTTATTAAAGACATCCGCGGCAGAAAAGAACTTGAACGCGAAAAAATTTTTATCTGGATCTGGTTTCTTATAGGTATGCTGATACTGATGATATTCAGGACAAAGCTAGAAGTATATATTCTTCTTGTGCTTCCTCCCGGTTGCTATCTTATCTCGCTCTTTATTTCCGGAATAGAAAAGGAAAGATTTTTCATCAAAGCTCTTTCGGTGACTTTCATATTTTTGAATTTTATCTGGTTTGCAACTGAAGACGCGAGACCTTTTATAAAAGAGTTTATACTTCGGTCTGATTTCCTGCAGGTGTCTGCAGTCATACTTTCTCTCCTTGGAATATTATATTTTCTTGGAAAATATATTGCGCGTAGATTTGATCTGGAGAATACATATTTTATTTTTATACTGATCTTTTTTCTTACTGTAAATGTATTTTACATGATTAGAATACCAGAGTGGGAAAATAAGTTTAAGATTTCCGAAGTAAAGGAATTAATCGAAAAGAGCGGAAAGAAGAATCTTGTTTATGTCGCAACAAATTACAGACATAATCCGCAGTTCAGTTTTTATTTTGATGGGTTGGATCTAAACTGGGAAAATCCGCAGTATAATTTTGAGCTGATAGATAATAAGGAGGGAATTGATCTTGTAAAAGATAAACTCAGTTCACTCAGAAGAAATGATTATGTAATACTTGTCGAAAAAGATTATATTAACAGAGCGGATTATCCAGATTCACAATGGTTTATTCCGGGTGACTTTAAACTGCTGCTGAAAAGCAAAGGATATGAACTATACGAAAACTGAATTATGACAGAGATTATCAGAGTAAAAAATATTGATAAGGATATTGAGTGGAATGAGTTTCTCAGAAATCAGTACAATCTCTTTTTTGATCAGAGATTTATTTCTTACAATGATGTCTTTAAGAAAAAAATAAAATGGCATCATCTGATGTTCAGACCTGAAGGAACAAATAAAATTCTTGCTGTTATGACCGGCTGTGAGAGGGATGCAGCCGGTAAAAAATATTTTGTATCATGCGACGGGTTGAGTTATGGCGGTTTTCTTTGGAAAAGAAAAACCGATCTCATCACATACTTTGAAGTGATAGAGAGTTTTAAGATATATCTTGCTGAAAATAAATTCAACAGCTGTATTATCAGAAACCCGCCTTTCCGCTACAATAATATCCCCAATGAAGAAACAGATTACGCTCTTATGAAGGAGGGATTTGATGTGACAGGTATTTCACTTACAAATATAATTGATGTAAGAGATTTTAATTTTAAGAAAATATCCGGACCTAAGAAAAGATCAATTAAAAAATCATCTTCGGTGATTAATGTAGAGCTGTTTGAAGAAGAACCAGATAAGAAGAATTTCAGGGAATTTTATGACGTACTTTTAAGGAACAGAGAATTAAAAAATGTAAAGCCGACACATTCGTTTGAAGAGCTGATCTATCTTAAGAATAAGCTTGAGAATGAAATTATTTTATTTACTGCAAAAATAGAGACAGAGCTTGCTGCGGTTTGTGTGCTTTTCAAAATTAACAGCGACATGATCCTTAATTTTTATCTTGCCGGCGATGAAAAATTCAAAATGAACAGGGTTTCGGAATTTCTTCTTTATAAGTCTATTGAATGGTCTAAAGAAAACGGATATAATTATTATGACATTGGCACATCGGATATGAATGGTAAGCTGCTGAAGGACTATATGCATTTAAGAAAAAATTTCTCGCGCATGGATTTCTCCGAAAAACTTATGAATATAAAATCAAATAATTAAATTGAAAATAAAGAATAAAAAAATACTTCTAACAGGCGGCGCAGGTTTTATAGGCAGCACTCTTGTATCAAAGCTTGTTAAGGATAATGAAATTACAATAGTTGATAATTTCTCAAGGGATTCTATAAAATACAAAAAAATTACTTCGCGCAATCTTAAAATAGTAAAAGAAGATGTTCTGAATATTAATGCATTAAAAAAGACATGCGAAGATTTCAGACCGGAAATTGTGATCCATCTGGCTGCCGTCGCAGGGATAGATACTGTTATAATTGATCCGGTTAAGACTCTTGATGTAAATATAAACGGTACATTCAATCTGCTTAAAGCGCTTGAGAAATATTCAGGCAGACTGGAAAGATTGGTGGATTTTTCCACAAGTGAAGTACTTGGCGCATATGCATACAAATCAACTGAAAAGTCGGATACAAATTTCGCGCCTGTAGGCGAAGCAAGGTGGACATATTCCATCAGTAAAGTTGCCGGAGAACATATCGTTCACAGTTATTTTAAAAAATTTGGATATCCCAGCGTTACAATCCGTCCTTTTAATATTTACGGTCCGGGACAGGTTGGGGAAGGCGCTATTCAGATATTTATAAAAAATGCCGTCCGCGGAAAAAATATTGAAATACACGGCGACGGCGATCAGATCAGATCATGGTGTTATATTGATGATATGATACACGGCATTGAACTTTCACTTACAAATAAAAAGGCTGTAGGAGAAATATTCAATATCGGAAATCCGAAAGGTACGATCACAATTTCTTCTCTCGCGGAAAAAATTGTCGCGCTGTGTAGATCAAAATCAAAAATTATTTATACTCCAAAAAATTATGTAGATGTAGAATTAAGAATACCGAGCATTGAAAAGGCAAAAGAACTGCTGGGATTTATTCCTCAGGTTGATCTGAACGAAGGTATAATAAAAACTTTTAACTGGTATAAAAAAAATATCTGATGAGGTTTTTTTATCTTGCTCATTCCGTAATGAGTCTTGAATGTCTTAAAGGTCTTGCTGCTGATAATATGATACCGGGGCTTGCAGTGATTCACAAAAGTCTTGACAGAAAAAAACTCGATAAAGAATTTTATACACCTGTAAAAGATTTTTGCCTTGAGAATAAAATTGGATTATATGAAACAGATGATGTAAATGAATTAAAGGATAAGCTTTCTGAATTTGATACAGGTGTCTGCGTGGGATTTATGAGCATACTGAAAAAAGAAATATTTTCTGTTCCTGAAAATGGTATACTGAATTTACACTGCGGTAAGCTCCCGGAATACAGGGGCAGAGCTCCTATCAGCAGAAGTATTATGAACGGAGAGGAATTCCTTACCGTTTCGGTTCACAGGATTGACGAAGGGGTTGATTCCGGAGACATCTGCAAAGAATATAAAATTAAGATCAGTCAGGAAGATGACGTAAATACGCTATACCATAAATGCTCAGGTGTTTCATCCGTAATTATTTCGGAATGTCTCCGCGACATTAAAGATCGTAAATTAATTTTCAGTAAACAGATAACAGACAAACCCGCTAACAAAGTCATCAGTGATGAAGAAAGTAAAATAAACTGGAGTGAAAATGCGAATACAATATTTAATAAAATAAGAGCGCTTACTTTTCCTTATCCATGCGCATACTTTTCTTTTAATAATAAAAAATACTTAATTCTTAAGTCGATCCCGTTAAATGAAAATGTGGTAGCAAAATCAGCGGCAGGAACTGTAACAAGTGTATCGGACACTGAAATGGAAATTGAAACCGGAGAAGGGAAACTTATAATATCCGAAATGACAGATGAATATTTAAGCGAAATAAAATTTAAAGAACAATTTAAAACCGGAGATTTATTCAAATGAGAGTTATCGATGCGCACATTCATATTGGAAAATGGAGTAAAATATTTTTTGAATATGGTTCGACTGTAGGACAGGCGGTCAGCGTTATGAAAAGCTCCGGCATAGAAGCGGCTTTATGTATGCCGACTGACGCAACATCGAATGAAGTATTATTCAGTCTTTCCCGGGAATCCTGCGGTTTTAAATTTTATTATAATGCCTGGATTGATCCGTCGGATAAAAATCTTGATGATTTTCTTGAAAGAAACATAAATGAAATTTCCGCATTCAAGATACACCCGTCCATTCAGCGGTTAAAAATTACAGACGCAGCTTATGACAAATATCTACGGCTTGCTTCAGATACGGGAAAAATTATAGTAGTTCATTGCGGCAGGTGGCAGGAGATGGCTGGATATAAGTTTCCGCTCGAAGCGGCTTTGAAGTATCCTGCTCTGAAAATTATACTTGCGCATATGGGAGGTGATCAGCCGTCACTTTATCTTGAATGTGCGGAAGAAGTTAGGGATATAAAATATAAGAATGTATACCTCGGGACGGAATCTGTACGTGAATTCTACTTTATGAATCTTGCCGTGAAAAAAGCCGGAGCTGAAAAAGTAATATTCGGAAGTGATTATAATCTCGGTCTGCCGCTGACCTATATACCGATCGTGGAAAGTCTGGATATTTCTAATGAAGAAAAAGAACTTATATTTTCGGGAAATATTCTGAAGCTTATTTCATCTTAAAAACCGTCCGGAAAAATAAATATTCCGTCTTCATCTCTTACTATTTCATAAATCTCTATTACAGCTTCGAGATTAAGCTCTCCGTAAATATGAGGGAATAGAAAATTATCATTGTTCGAATCTTCCCAGATAATTTCGCTGCTGACTTTTGACTGATCAATATATATCAGGAGAATTTCTTTTTCATTGTTAAAAAATTTTGCAGCCGATGATCTGACTTTATCTTTAGGCGAGCAATGAATGAATCCTTCTGTATCAAGCGAATCTGTCCTGTATGGTTTGGTTTTTTTAAAAAGAATCCTGTCCTTTTTAATAGTCAAATGATAAATTATTTCCATTAGAGTACCAATTAATTAACTTTTTTACGGGCAATAATGTCGAACAAGTGCCAGTGCTTTAATTCTCCTATAGCTGTTTTGTCATCCTTCTCAATTTCATCGAAAAATTCTATCTCCATTCCATCAAACCTTTTTAACGCCTGATCCTTTGTATGTCTTACAAGATCCCATTCATCGCGGTCTCCGAAAAGCTGACCTGAAAATCTTCCGTTAACGTTAAGTGAATTTAATATGTTTTCCCAGACAAATTCAAAATGTTCCTTTGGACAAAAAGGAAGAGCGTAGTTTGCATTGATAAGATCGCATTTTCTCCAGTTAATATTCTCAAATGATGATATCTGAATTTCAAGTTTGTCTTTATATTCATCAATGATCTCTTTCATTAACTTAGATACATTTTCATTGTTATCAACTGCCGTAACACGCCAGCCTTTTTTCAGAAGTTCATGCGTCTCATGACCGTTACCGCAGCCGAGATCATAAGCAATGCCGGAATTAAATTTATCCTTATCAAAAAGTTCAAAAGTTCTAACAAGTAATTCTCTTGCTTTTCTTTCCTTATGAGCTTTGTAATAACCCGCCCAGTTAAATACTTTTGTCATTAATTATTTAAATGTATTCCCCGTTATCAGACATTTAATTTTGTTTGAAAAAATAATCAATATCGTTGAAATAAAACATTGAATTTTTTTATAGATATAATAGCCAGAGCGGTTATAATTCCCAGGAAAGCTCCGGCTATTACGTCAGTATTATAATGAACACCGATAACTACTCTTGAAAGTGATACAAGTAGCGCCCACAGCAATGGAATGACTGTAAGATATTTATTTTTATTTGATACGGAGGATGAAATTATAAACGCAAAGATCACTGCAAGAAAAAATGAGGACTGCGAATGACCGGACGGGAAAGAATTTTCTATTTCGTTTATCCAGTTATAAAGTAAAGGAGGATAAATCTCTTTAAACTTATCCGGATTATTTTCTGTCATTTCCCGCAGATATTTTTTCTTCTCTTCAGGAAGCCGGTCTATATATAAAGCTCCGGCCGGATCTTTGAATTCACCGCCGGTAATATATAACTGAGATGGCCTCGGCTTTACTATCGAATCTTTCAGAACAAAATAAGTAACGCCTGTATTGATGAGCTGTAAACAAAATACTAAAAAAAGAAACAGAAAGACAACTATTCTTTTTGATTTACTGAATTTAAAATTATAAAGTACGAAAGCGGATACTATTAAAAAAGTAACAGCAATTCCGTAAACACCGCCCCCTGCAGTTATAAAAAGCCAGACAGGCGCTAAAGTATCAGTGGTTCTGCTTCCGCTGAATTCAAGATCAAACATTAATAGGATCAAAACAAGCAGTGTAAAGATCAGAAATACTGAATTAAAAAAATAAGTCCGCTCACGGTAAAGTGTTTTAAAGTATAACATATTAAAATACGGTTACTTGAAATTATCTAAAAAAGAGTTTCCTTAATCACTTCAGCAATAGGACTAATAAGATATTTTCTACCTGTTCCGATTTCTGTGCATAAAAATCTTTTACGTAGTTTTTTTCCTTTGATATATCTGCGCGAATCTTTCAGACTGAATATCTGGTTTTCATTCAGTTCTTCAAGGTGAATGTAATCAGATGCATCGTCATATTTTTTTAATATTTTTATCAGTCTAACATCCGTGCAGCTTGCTGCTGAAGGACTTACGGAATAAACTTTCATGTAATGGTTTAACTCTTCAGGAAATATATTCATTTCCAGAAAATACTTCATATGGAAGTTAAATTCTGATTTCCATTCAGGTCCGTGCGGTGAAATTTTTTTCGGGTATTTTAAATAGCATGTGAGGTGAGCAATTTCATGTACAAGTATTATCAGAAAGAAGTATTTATTAAGATTGTGATTTACAGTGATCTTATGCGGCTTTCCTTTGTATGGATGTGTGTAATCACCAAGCTTTGACTGCCGGGCTTTTGTGATCTTTAAGAGAAATCGGTATTCCTCAATCCATTGAATTATGATATTAACGGAGCCTTCCGGAATATATTTGCTAAGGATTATTTTGTTTCTGTCGGAAATAAATTTTTATTTTAATTTTTTTACAGCTTTAAAACGGAAGCAGTTTTCAATATGGTCGTTTATCATTCCGGCTGCCTGCATGAAAGCGTAACAAATTGTTGATCCGACAAAATTGAATCCGCGTTTTTTAAGATCCTTGCTCATTGCATCAGATTCCGCTGACACTGCTGGTATATCTTTCATTGATTTTCTGTTGCTGTGAATTGTCTTTCCCCCGGTGAACTGCCATATGTATTTGTCAAAACTTCCGAACTCTTTCTGAACTGCTTTAAATAATTTTGCATTTTCAACTGAGGAATAAATTTTAAGTTTGTTTCTTATTATTCCTTCATCATTTAAAAGCTCGTTGATTTTTTTACTGTTATATTTTGCAATCTTATTATAATTAAAATTGTCAAAAGCTTTTTTAAAGTTCTTTCTCTTGTTAATAATTGTAGACCAGCTCAACCCCGCCTGAAAAGCATCGAGAAGTAAAAATTCAAAAAGTTTTTTATCATCATGAACCGGGTTTCCCCATTCTTCATCATGATACTTAACCATGAGTTCACTCGAAAGACACCAGCTGCATCTTACTTTTTTATCATTAACTTTAAATTCTATTTTCATTCTTTTTATTCATTCCCGCCATTCTTAAAAGCATAAACATTTGTCCTCGGTGATGAGCTTCATGTTCTATGAGGTGATATAATATCCATTGTTTCTGTAAAGTATCCTCACTGTTTTTTCTTTTCATCGTAATATTTTCTTCCAGTTCAGAATCTTTCATCCCCGACATATAGTCAGTAAGATTTTTCTTGCTGCGCTTAATACATCGAGATAATAAAAAATCTCAGGAGGAGATGATGGGGGATCTGAAGAACCTGATGGATCGAACCATTTGTCATAATAAGCTTTTTGTTTTAAATCTTCAGGCTGTGAAGCACCTGATAAAATCTCCAGCCAGGAAATTTCGCATTCAGCAAAATGTAAAAGATAAGCGCCAATTGGAAATTCACCTTTCAAAGGCTCTGAAAACAATTGCTCTTTACTTAAATGACTTATACCTGAAAGAGTAACTTTTCTTATGTCTTCAAGCATGTAACTCATTAGTTTAAGTCTGTCGTTCACAGGTGAATTTTTAAATTTAGAAAATATTTAATCCGGCTTTATTCGAGTTCTGAAAGAGCAATTCTAAAATTATTCATGATCACATCGATCTGCTCAAGAGTACATGTTCCGACAGCAACTCTATACCAAACTGAATCTGCGGAAGATCCGAATGATGCAAAGGGAACCAATGCCAATTTTGCTTTTTCAATGAGGAAATCAGTTACAAGTTCGGAACTGTCAAGTATAGTTCCGTCTTTCAATTTTTTACCAATGAGATCAATTTTTACAGTCATAAATATTGAAGCCTGCGGAGCGATAGCGTCCACACTAAAACCGTCTTCCTTAAGTTCTTTAAATTTAATATAAAAGGATTGTAATCTTTTATAAATGCCGTCTTTGACATTTTCAAGAAAAGTGTCAACAAGGTCATAATCCGAATAATATTCAGCGAGAGCTACCTGTTCAGCTTTTGGAGCCCATGCGCCCATATGCGAGATAATGGATTTCATTTTACTAATAACCTTTCTCGGACCAAATCCCCAGCCGACCCTTACTCCTGTAGCGCAGAAGACTTTACTAATGCCGTCAATAAAGATAGTGTAATTTTTCATAGCGGGATTTATGAGTACCGGACTAAAATGTTTTATATCTCCGAAAGTAAGTTGCCAGTAAATCTGATCAAACAAGAGATAAAGCGGTTTTTGCGAATCGCCTCTTCTGTTATTTTCTGAAACAATTAGATCGCAGATTTTAGCCAGTTCAATTTCTGTAAATACAGTACCTGTAGGATTAAGCGGAGAACAAAGAGAAAGAAGGGAAGCATCTTTTACAAATGGTTCGATCTCTTCAGCTGTCGGCATAAAATTATTTTCGGGTTTTGTTTCTATAGTGACGGCTTTACACCTTGTAAGGTGAGTGTAATGATTATTATTCCAGGAAGGAACGGGAAAAATCACAGTATCTCCGGGATCGAGAATACTATTGTAAGCTGAAAAAATTACCGGTCTTGCTCCGCTGGTAATAATAATATCGTCAATGCTGTAATCAAGTCCGCCATTATCACGCAGATAAGCGGAGACAACATTTCTTAAATCCGTAACGCCTTCTCCCGGAGGATAATTAGTTTCATTATTATCGTAAGCTTTTTTAATTCCTTCTTTGAAAGGTTTGGGGATAGGAAAAATGTCAGGATCAAAATCACCGATAGTCAGGTTAAAAATTTCCTGACCTTCGGCGATCTTATCATTAATTTGCCATGCAAGTTTAATAATTTCTGAACCGATAAGATTTTCAGCCATTTTGGAAACAATGAGTTCCTTAGGTTTTGATTCTTCAATTAGATTGTTCATAATAGCAGAGTATTAAATTTAGGTTTTATAAATATACTTATTTGAAGTAAAAAATTTGATGAAAATATTTGAGAAAGTGGTGAGGATGAAAAAAAAAAAAAAAAAAAAAAAAAAAAAAAAAAAAAAAAATTTTAAAAATACAAAAAAAAAAAAAAAAAAAAAAAAAAAAATTTTTTTTTTTTTTTTCCCCCACTCTAATATTGCCCTGTTTTATGAAACTTATTGGATGGGATAATCCATTCTAAATATTGATTGAGGAAATTGTAAATATCAAAATTAATTTTATTTGATATATCAATTATAAATTTTTCACTAATGTCTTTAACTTCAATTACTTATTTTTGTGTTCGATAAATTTAAATATATAAATGGCCAAAGAAATTAACAACAATTTTAGAGAAGACGAAAATAAAGAATGGATTGATTCCCTTGAATATATTTTTGAAACTCAGGGACCGGAACGCGTAAGCGAGATTTTAAGAAAATTACAGATCAGAGCTCAAAAGTTCGGAATCAAAATCCCTTTTACAGCTAATACTCCTTATATTAATACTATTCCCGCTGATACGCAGCCCGTCTATCCCGGCAGCAGGGAAATCGAAAGAAGAATAAAAAGTATCCTACGGTGGAACGCCATGGCAATGGTTGTCAGAGCAAACCGTGAACTCAGCGGTATTGGCGGACATATTTCCACATATGCTTCAGCTGCTACTCTTTATGAAGTTGGATTCAATCATTTCTTCAGAGGCAAAGATCATCCGTCAGGCGGTGATATAATTTATTTTCAGGGTCATGCCGCCCCCGGTATTTATGCAAGAGCAATGCTCGAAGGAAGAATTACTGAAAAAGATCTGAATAATTTCAGAAGGGAATTGTCATCTGAAAGAGGATTATCCTCATATCCGCATCCCTGGCTAATGCCCAAGTTCTGGCAGTTTCCTACAGTATCGATGGGACTCAGCCCAATTATGGCTATCTATCAGGCAAGGTTTAACAGATATCTTGAAGACAGGGGAATCCTGAAAAAAACGGATCAGAAAGTATGGGCTTTTTTAGGAGACGGAGAAACGGATGAACCAGAAACTCTCGGAGCTATTACTCTTGCTTCACGTGAAAATCTCGATAATCTTATATTTGTAATTAATTGTAACCTGCAGAGATTAGACGGACCTGTAAGGGGAAACGGAAAAATTATTCAGGAGCTTGAAGCCATCTTCAGAGGCGCCGGCTGGAATGCAATTAAAGTAATCTGGGGAGGTGACTGGGATCCACTGATAGCGAAAGATGATAACGGAAAATTAGTAGAGGTTATGAATAACGTAGTTGATGGTCAGTTTCAGAAATATACGGTAATGGGCGGTGATTATATCAGAAAAGATTTCTTTGGAAAAGATCCTGAAATATTAGAGATGGTCAGTAACTATTCCGATGAACAATTAAGAAAACTTAAACGCGGCGGTCACGATCCGGATAAAGTATTTGCAGCTTATGATAATGCATTTAATCATATAGGATCTCCAACTGTTATCCTCGCGCAGACAATTAAAGGCTATGGACTTGGTGAATCCGGAGAAGGCAGAAATATTACTCATCAGCAGAAAAAATTAAATGAGCAGGAATTAAAAGAGTTCAGAAGCCGTTTCGGAATTCCTATCTCAGATAAAGAAGTCGCTGACGCTCCTTTCTATAAACCAGCAGAAGATTCGGAAGAAATAAATTATCTTAAACTCAGAAGAAATGAATTAGGAGGATTTATTCCAAGCCGAAACGGAAATTCCGCCCCATCTTTGAAAATTCCTAAAGGCGATCTTTTCAGTGAATTTTACAAAGGCAATGGTGAAAGGGAGGTAGCTACAACTATGGCTTTTGTTCATCTTCTTTCTAAACTTCTTAAAGACAAAGAGATTGGTAAATATATCGTCCCTATAGTTCCAGATGAAGCAAGAACTTTCGGTATGGAATCGCTTTTCAGACAAGTGGGAATTTATTCTCACTCAGGGCAGCTCTATGAACCAGTTGATAAAGGAAGTCTTCTCTTCTATAAAGAAGAAAAGAGCGGTCAGATACTTGAGGAAGGAATTACTGAAGCCGGGGCTATGTCCTCATTTATCGCAGCAGGTACTTCATATTCGACTCATGGTATAAACATGATTCCGTTCTTTATTTTTTATTCGATGTTCGGATTTCAAAGAATAGGTGACCTGATCTGGGCTGCGGCAGACTGCAGAACGAGAGGTTTTCTCTTAGGAGGAACAGCAGGAAGGACTACACTTAGCGGAGAAGGACTTCAGCATCAGGACGGTAACAGTCAGTTGCTTTCTCTTACTGTACCGAATCTTAAATGCTATGACCCGGCTTTTGCTTATGAACTGGCAGTAATAATTGAAGACGGAATGAAAAGGATGTATGAGAAACAGGAAGACATTTTTTATTATCTGACAGTCATGAATGAACCATATAAAATGCCCGCGATGCCAAAAGGAGTCAGCGAAGGTATACTAAAAGGTATTTATAAATATTCAAACTCTAAATTAAAAACCGATAAGCTTAAGGCTCACCTTTTTGGAAGCGGATCTATACTGAATGAAGCGGTCAAAGCTAAGGAAATTCTTGAAAAAAATTATAATGTGTCAGCAGATGTGTGGAGCGTTACCAGCTATAAAGAATTGTATTTTGACTGTATAGAAACTGAAAGGCAAAATATGGTTAATCCCGGTTTAAAAATTGAGTCTTATATTGAGAAAGTGCTTTCAAAGGAAAAAGGTGTTTTTGTTGCTGCTTCAGATTATGTAAAAGCTTTGCCCGCTACTATTGCGAAATGGATACCGGGAAGTTTCTATATTCTCGGTACAGATGGATTTGGCAGAAGCGACGGCCGTGATCAGCTGAGAAATTTCTTTGAGGTGGATTACAGATACATTACGATTGCAGCTCTCTATTCTCTTTTTAAAGAAAATAAAATAAAAGAATCCGTAGTATATAAAGCCGTGAAAGATCTGGGTCTGGATCCGGAAAAGCCCAATCCGCTTAGCGTGTAAAAATGTTTAATTAAATTTTTTAAAATGATTAAAGAAGTAAAACTACCTGAAGTATCTGAAAATATAGAGCATGGCGATGTCATAAAAGTACTTGTCTCTGTAGGTGATAAAATCAGTATTGATCAGCCTTTGATCGAACTCGAAACTGATAAAGCATTATTTGAAGTACCATCAACTGAAGAAGGTGTTGTAAAAGAAATTTCTGTTAAAGAAGGAGATGTGATAAATATTGGTTCAGTAATTCTTAAAGTTGAAACAAATGCCAATGGAAAAAAAGATCAGGATTCTGAAAAAAAAGAGAAGACATCTGAAAAAATGGAGCAGACTTCAGATAAGAATTCTGTAAAAGAATCTGTTCAAAATGAAATTGATGAATCATTAAATTCAGCAAAAAAATCGGAGTTTAATAAGGAAGATACTGAAAAAGCTCATAGTTTCGAATCTCAAAGAAATCCTGAATCAGAGACTGAATCAGAAGTAACGGAAAAGGAGGAAGTTAAACCTTTAAACGATCCTGAAAAAGTTTTAGCTCCGGCCTCTCCGTCTGTCAGAAGGCTTGCGCGGGAGCTCGGAGTGGAAATTAACACAGTCATCGGTTCTGGAAAAGACGGAAGAATATCCGATGAGGATGTAAAGAATTTTGTAAAAGCGGCAATGAATACTTCCGGATCATCTTCTTCGTCTCTCTCAGGAAGATCATTGCCGGATTTCAGTAAATGGGGTGAAGTCAAAATTGAGCAAATGAGTAAGATCAGAGCTGTAACGGCTGAGTCAATGACCAACTCATGGTCTGTTCCTATGGTCACTCAGTTTGACAAAGCAGACAATACCCTTGCAGAAGATTTTAGAAAAAAATATTCGGAAGCAGTTAAAACCAAAGGTGGAAATCTTACCATTACATCGTTGCTGGTGAAAATTTGTTCTGAAGCGCTTAAAAAGTTTCCGCAATTTAATTCCAGCATTGACCTAAATAAAAAAGAAATTATATATAAAAACTATTTCAATATCGGGATAGCTGTAGATACGGATAGAGGATTACTTGTTCCGGTAATTAGAAGTACGGATAAAAAAAATATTATTGATATTTCTGCGGAGTTAAATGAACTTGCGGAAAAAGCCCGATCAAAAAAAATCCTGCCTGATGAAATGGACGGCGGGAATTTTACAATCTCAAATCTAGGCGGTATAGGCGGAACAGCGTTCACTCCGATTGTTTATTCACCGCAGGTAGCTATACTCGGTGTATCGAGAGCGACTAAGGAAGCTGTTTATATTAATGAAAATTTTATTCCAAGAATGATGCTTCCCCTTTCACTTACTTATGATCACAGAATTATAGACGGAGCGGACGCTGCAAGATTTCTCAGATGGATCTGTGAAGTTCTTGAAAATCCAATGTATATGTTTTTATGAATTTAAGTTTTCTACTGCTGAATTTTAGTCAATAGAAAAACTCATGTTTACTACTACACGGATTGTCTTTTCTATAGATGTTGTATTGTTTATGCCGTAATCAGAAATTTCATTCGAGTTTTTTGCATTAATCTGAATGACTCCCATTTTTGATGAACGAACTTCTCCAATATCATTTCCGGTACTGTTTGCAATTTGCTCAGCTCTTACTTTTGCATCCTGAGCTGCTATTCCGGTCATCTCAACTTTAAGGTCGGAGATTTTTGTGTATAAAAATTCCGGTGTCGGCGAGTTAATTTCAATTCCTTCATTTATTAATTCAGTCGCCTCTCTTGAAAGTTTGTCAATTCTCTCTACGTCTTCCGACTCCACTCTGAAATCCTGATTTAATCTGTATCCGGTAATCTGATTAGTTGAATACCCCTGTTCATTACTGGCGTAAATTGTAGAAGTGTTAATAGCTGATACGGTAATTTTATCTTCGGGAAATCCTTTTGATATCAAATAATTTTTTACTCTTTCGTTGGCAGTTTTTAGTTTTGCATATGATTCCTGAAGTGTAAGAGATTCGATTGATACCGATCCGTTCCATATAGCATAATCGGATTTTATATCTTTTGATGCTGAACCTGTAACATTTATTGTTACATCCTTTCTGGAAACATATTTCCATGTGGAAGAAAGTATGAACGCGCCGATTATGAATGCCCCGGCAAGAATTGCAGCTGCAGGTATGTAATTTCTGATGTTGTTAACGGTGTTATTATTATTCATATTTTAAAATAATTAAAATTAAAAACTCTCTTTATCAATTTGGAATTTTCTTGAACCTTTCTTTTCAGATGTTTTCTTTTTTATCTGTAATCGTTTTTCCTTTAAAGCCGGTGAAAGTTTTGTCATTCTTCTTTTCTTTACAGGCTTTAATGCATTTTCAATCAGTTCAAAAAATTTCTCGGTTGAATCGACTTTATTTAAATATTGAGAACGGCTGCTTTGAGATATAATTTTTATTAAACCATCTGAAGTAAGTCTATTAGAAAGTTTATTGCCTATTAATAATTTTTCATGCTCGGTTAATGCTTTTGATTCTCCGATATTGAAATTTAATTCTACTTTTGTTTCTACCTTATTAACATTCTGTCCGCCTTTACCGCCGCTTCTGGATGTTTTATATCTTATTTCTTTTTCAATATCTGATTTAATGTCTTCTGAGATGCTCACTTTTTTTTAGGTTTGTATATATGAGTGCTTTGTCCGAAAAAAACTTCCGCTGATTCCATGATCGTTTCAGATAATGTAGGGTGCGGATGAATTGACAGCTTGAGATCAGTTGCATTCGCTCCCATTTCAATCGCAAGTACTCCTTCTGAAATCAAATCACCTGCATTAGGTCCGGCAATCCCGACTCCTAATATTCTTTGGGATTTATTATCAATTATTAATTTTGTCAAACCGTCAGTTCTTCCCAGTGTTAATGCTCTTCCTGAAGCAGCCCATACAAATATATTTTTAACTGATGTCCTCGCCTGATTATCAGTAATAATAAATCCTTTTTCATTTATTTTTACTCCGGTATTTTCCAGACCTAAGTTTGAGGAATTTGGTTTTCTTCCTGCAGAAACTAAAACACTTTCAAATGTCTTCTCAATAATTTTTTTATCTTTCTCCTGCAACTTAACTTTAAAACCTGAAGGTGTTGCTTTTACAGAAGAAACTTTGGTCTCAAGTAATATTGATTCAAATGAATTTTTAACACTGGAAAAAAGAATATTTACAAGATCCCGGTCTGCGCCGTTTAATAATCCGGGAAGCATTTCAGCAATTGTAATTTTTGTTCCGAATGCTGAATATACAGTAGCAAGCTCTAAACCAATATAACCGCCTCCTATCACTAACATCGATTTTGGTATCTTTTCAAAATTCAGAGCTGATGTAGAATCTAGGATTTTTTTAGAAATATCAGATATACCCGGAATTCCGGCCGGATGAGATCCTGTTGCAATAATAGCATTTTCAAACTCAATAATCTCTTTCTTTTTATCCGCGCAAGATAATTCTATTTTGTTATTATCGAGAAATACAGCAATACCTTGAATATATTCAATTTTCCTCTGCTTAGAAATCTGACCAAGGCCTGAAGTAAGCTTTTTAACTATATCATTCTTCCATGCTCTAACTCTTTTAAGATCTATCTTAGGTTTTGAAAAACTTACTCCGAAATTTTTTAATTTATCAGCATCGTTTAAGACTTTTGCAAGGTGTAACATCGCTTTCGAAGGAATACATCCTCTGAATAGGCAAACTCCGCCCGGATTTACATCTTTATCTATCAAGGTTGTCTCGATCCCAAGATCTGCAGCAAGAAATGCAGCTGCATATCCTCCGGGTCCGGCTCCAATTACAATTAATTTTCTCTTTTTCAATTTTTTTTAAAAATAAACAGAATATACTAATTCTAAAATGAATAATACAATAATTTTTTAAAACTCGTGAAAATAATATTTTTAATTTACCTCAACTATTGCATTAAATTAAAATAAAATATTATATATATTGCTAATATTTAAAAACTTAAGAAAGGGAAATTTATGAAACTAATAAAGTACTTTTTAATGGCTCTTTTTTTGACATCAGCAGTACAAGCGCAAAATGTTAAAATAACAGATTTTGATTTACCGGTAAGTTCTGCAAGGAAATTTTTAATAGATGGATTTTATAACTGGGCACAAACCACACCTGAAGATACAGGTCAGAATAAAATTCTTTCAAGCTCCTGGAGATTAAACGGACTGTATACTCAATTCTATTCATCGCCTTCATATGCATGGAATTTGAATCTTAACGGCGCTTTATCACAGGCATCAAGAGGTGATACGACCAGATATGAATACGATCTTGCAACTGATCTTAGTAAATATTTTAGTGATTCACATGGTTTTTTCGGTAATGCTGAATTAAGATCCAATTACTTGAGAAAAAGAGAATTTGGTCAGGATAACAGACCGACTATTGAAATTTTCGGCGGTTTGGGTTATGGAAGACAGGTTAATGCTACATCTCTTGCAAAAGCAATCAGAATTGACGAAGATCTGAGAAAAGGCGGCATTACAAATAAATATATGCCCAAGTCAACAATGTTAGCCATTGCTCAGATAGTAGACAGAGAAGCAGAATACAGGGATAAATACAAAGCAATATATGAATCAAAGATTATTGAAGATATTACACAGGAAGTTTTAAACTCAGGTGTATCTAATTTCAATAATATGTCTGCTCTTGGTTTCATGAGAATCAGAGACGTCTTATATGGTAATAATCAATTTATTAATGATAGAGCATGGGGCGGTGATGTAAGACTTGGTGTAGCTTATGAACTTTTGACAAGAAACGAACTGATCAAAAGTCCATCTCCTACACTTGATCTCAGAGGCAGATACGCATATCCAATCGGCATTAATCACCAGATAAGAACATTCCTGAATGTAAGATCTCCTTTAGACAGTAATTTTGCTAAGTTATTTACAGGAAATCTGGGTATATTTTATTCTTACAATTTCACAAACAGAATTTCATTTAATGCCGGATATACAGCTTCTTTAAATCAAATATTTAGTGGACAAGATTCACTCGGAATTCCGATCGGAACTGATAAATCAGGCGCAGATCATACTGTCAGCGCAGGATTTAATTTCTACATAGAAAATTATATCACGCTTAATTTAACAGGCGGATATTCAAGAATATACAGAACTGAAGACAGATTCTTCACAAACGCTTCTGTCGGTTTCATAATATTCTAAAACAGATTTAGATTTAAAAACAAAAAGTGCCTGATTTTTTCAGGCACTTTTTTTATTTTCCTTATCCTATGCAATACATTTACGTTTTTCTATGTAAATATCTTTTCCGCTTCTCCCGATAAGGTAATACTTTTCAGTTTTTTTTCACAAATCTCAAAATCCACTTTCAGATATTTTCCGGATCTTGTAAGCAGTCTAACTGGTTTGCATTGCTCTCTTGTAATATAGTAAATCAATGCAGCGGAAATAGATCCCGTGCCGCAAGCAAGTGTTTCAGCTTCCACTCCTCTCTCAAAACTTCTTATCGCAAGTTGTCCGCTTCCCGTTATTTCCGCAAAATTAACATTAGCTCCTTCAGGCATGAGATCTTTATGCATTCTTATGTTTCTTCCCCACTCCGAAATATTCACTTCTTCAATAGAATTTACTTTAGGCTTTTGTATATCATCCGTGAATACAACAATATGAGGAGATCCAATATCTACATAAGAGCACTTCAGCAGTTCCCACCATTCCTGAAAATGAACTTTTAGTCTGAAATTAGTTTTTATTATAACCGGCGGCGGAAATTTAACGGAAATTTCATTCCCTGAAATTATTTCACATTCATAAATTTGCGATACAGTTTCTATATTTAATTTATTCCTTTCAGAAAATAAATTGTCAGAAATATATTTTACAGTGCATCTTAATCCATTCCCGCATAAAGCATTACCTGTCCCGTCGCGGTTAAAGTAATTCATTCTGAAATCTGCCTTTCCGGAAGTTTCCAGAAATATCACGCCGTCATTTCCGGGAAATTTCTCCATTAGATCAATCACAATCGTATAATAATCACTTACATCAGAATTTCTGTTATCCATAATTATAAATGAATTACCTGCTCCTGAATATTTTTGTACTTCCGTCAATAAACTCCTCTCGTATTAGTTTTCTTAGTAACCTTTATATCTCTGAGCTGAGGCGCTTTAATCCTGACTTCGAATGAAAATCCTCTGTATGTGCCGGACGGATACCAGTTAAAATTCATTTCCCATGAATTTAAATCTCTGTAAGCAGTAATGTAAGGAGTTACTATTTGTTTGTTCACAAGATCGTAATTAGCGGAAACAGTAAATCTCCATTTTTCCGTCAGGTTGAAGGACATATTTCCTGTCAGGTTTGAAGATCTGTTAACAACAGACGGATTAAATTTTGATTCGGAATAATTAAAACCAAATCCGCCGCTTAGAGGAATATTAAAATCAATTTCTTCGATCTTTTCTTTACGGAAATCCTTATAATCAACTCTGTTGGTCAGAGTGTCATACTCTTCAATTTCACCGCTTTCAGTTAGTGTTGAGATACTTCCAAAACTGAAATTCGTGGACATATTTATCGTAAAGTTTGTAATGTTTGCAATCTTTCCCTCAGTATTTAATAGAAATTCATTTATTCTTGTATTAGCTGTCTGATCAAATTTGTAAAGATTAAATGTTGTACCGCCGGAGATATTGAGGAAATTACCGATGCTTGTTCTGTATGAAAGAAATATCTCGGAAAAATTTAAAGAGTCGGCCGCAAAATTGTATCCGACTCCGGCATCAATGTTTAGTAGCTGAAATTTATTTTCCGTAGTATCATTCTCACGCGTTTTCATCTCAAAAACATTTCCAATGGAAAATCCCAGTGACTGGGATTCTCCTGTCGGCGCGCCCCCGAATATTTCTCTCTCGTATATTGAATACTTTATATCATTTCCGTTTTGATCTTTATATGTTTTGTAATATCCCCATTTTGGATCTGAAAAATCAGGCTGATAATTATAAGTTAATGCCGGAGTTACAGTATGACGTATTCCCGTAATGTTTAAAACATTTGGTAAAAAAATTCCAACGAACTTTGTTGAGAAACTTATTCCGGTGTTGAAATATCTCAGCGCTTTTATTGCGTTGTTGTCATTTACAGATACACTGCTGTCAGAAGGATTGAAATTTTTATTTATGTATTTATTATACCAGATCTCATTGTAATTAAAAAAAGGATTCAAAGAAATAAACTGAAACTTCGGAGAAAGTCCAAGCGAAACAAAATTTCTAACACCCGACCGCATATCAGTATAAGTACTGTCAGCTCCGGAAAAACTTTTTACAGTCCGCTTCAGACGGTTATTCAATGCGCTGCCACTGTAAGCAAATGAAATGTATTCATATATTTTTTTATTGAAAGGATCAGAAAAACCCGATTCAAAAGGATATATTTGTGATACGGAAAAATTTATTAACGGAAGTCTTTCAGTAACATCTCCGTTTTGTAAATTCTGATCACGGTAATAATTCAGATTAAATGAGTATGGTTTTTCTTCCCAGTTTTTTGAGAATGTAAAATTCGAAATTAAATTCTGAAGTAAAAGTTCTGAAAGCGCATTAGTTGTAACATTATAAAAATTCTTGCTGCTTGCAATCTGCATATTCGCATCGACGCGGGTAGTTGGATTTATCTGCTGATTGTGAACGAAATTTAATCCCCATGCGTCTGAGTTCTGATTGCCGATATCCGTGCTTTCTCCGAGCCGTATCCGCGAGTAACCGCCTTCAAGTGTTCCTGTAAAATTATATTTTGAAGCATAACGGAATCTGCTGTATACTTCATATCTTCCTTTTGTAAAATAACTTCCGGTCAGTCCAATATCCATATAGTCATTCACAGCCCAAAAATATCCGAGTCTTGAAATGTATTTCCCGTAAGTCGCATCATCCCCGAATGTCGGTGCAATGAGTCCTGATGTTCTGCCTGTTCTGTTTGGAAATACTCCAAAAGGTATCCAGAAGATCGGCACTCCTTCTATATAAAGGAATACAGATTGTGCTATCACTTTATCATTCGGGATTACTTTCATCCTTGGAGAAAGAAAATAATATTCAGGATCTTCCCTGTCTGATGATGTAGTATAAATCCCGTTTTTAATGAACAGAACATTTTCAGATTCTTTTTTAATTTTGTCTCCGAAATAATAACCTACCTCCGCTTCGCTGTATCCTTCCGTAACGCTGCCCATACGTGTTTTGAAATTGTAAAATAATTTCGATCCCTCATATTTATCACTTCCCTGTGTCATTACCGGAGTCTGAGAAATATTTTTCGGACCAAGTGAATCCGGAGTACCAAACGCTTCAAGCAACTGAGTCTCCTGATCTATAACTATTTTACCGGCTTCCAGACGCAGATCCTTATAAATCAGTATCCCCTGATTGTAAATATATACTTTTTTATTTTTCAGATCATATACTATAGAATCTTTTCCCGTATATTCAATTACCGCATCAATATCTGATTCTGCAATTCTTGATGTATCAGGAATTAATGAAGACAATGAATCTGAATTTGAAATGATTTTTAAACTATCAGAATTAAATGTAGTATCCGGTATTCGGGTTTCTCTCTGTGCTAAACAAAAACCCAGCGAATAGAAAACAAACGATATGCATAAAATGAACTTCATTGATAATCATTTTAGTTAAATCAGATTACTAAAAAAATGATAATTGATGTATCGAAACCAAATACAATAATAAATCTGAATTTATTAAAAATTCACTTTAAATAGAATGTTTTAACTAAAATAAGTAATTTGTTATAAATATATAATAAATGAAAAATAATCTGATTTACGAAGGTAAAGCCAAGAAAATTTATTCTACAGATAAAGAAGATGTTTATCTTCAGGAATTTAAAGATGATGCAACCGCTTTTAACGGATTAAAAAAGGACAGGATTTCACATAAAGGCGAGATCAATAATTTTATTTCCACTGTAATTTTTAAATATCTGAAAGAAAATTCTATACCTGTTCATTTTATTGAAAAAATTTCAGATACGGAAATGCTTGTTTCAAAAGTAAATATAATAAAGGTATAAGTTGTATGCCGGAATATTGCAGCCGGAAGCCTTGTTAAGAAATTTGGATTTGAAGAAGGAAAAGAACTGGAAATTCCTCTTATTGAATTTTATTATAAATCTGATGAACTCGGCGACCCGCTTTTTTTCTGAAGATCACATTTTTGCAATGAAGCTTGCGGATAAAAATGATTTAGAAGTTGTGAAAAAAATGACAAGATATATCAACTCTCTGCTTATAAAATTCTTTTCGGCAAGGGGCATTCGTCTTGTAGATTTTAAACTTGAATTCGGAAAAGACAAATACGGAAATATCCTTCTGGCTGATGAAATATCTCCGGACACTTGCAGGCTCTGGGATGCGGAGACAAATAAAAAATTAGATAAAGACAGATTCAGATTTGATCTTGGAGAAGTGGAAGAGTCATATCAGGAAATTAAAAACAGGCTAAGTTGATTAAACTAACAAGTTACGGTAAAGATGTTTTACTTAAGGTTTTTATTACCGGTCTTCTACTGACTGTTTTGTCTTTGTTCTTTGAAAGTTTAATAGTCAAATTTTTACTAACAGGAATTACAATTTTCTTGTGGTTATTTACTCTGTATTTTTTCAGGGATCCGGACAGGACTTTACCTGCCGGATATACTGACAATCAGCTTGTATCGCCTGCTGACGGAAAGATTGTTGTAATCGAAGATATTATAAATAAGGAAGAAAATATTTTCCCTAAAGATGAACCTTTAAAGCAGATCAGTATTTTTCTTTCTCCTCTTAATGTACATGTAAACAGAAATCCGATAAACGGAACAGTGAAGTATCTGAAGTATATAGAAGGAGAATATCTCGTTGCATTTGATCATAAGTCATCGGATAGAAATGAAAGAACTGTAATAGGCGTAGAAAATTCAACAAACGGAAGTAAAGTTTTATTTAAGCAGATCGCCGGATTTGTAGCAAGAAGAATTGTATTTGATCTCAGTGAAGGATGCAGAGTTATTGCCGGTGAAAGATTCGGAATGATCAAATTCGGGTCCAGAGTTGATATACTGATTAGAAGAGATTCGAAAATTCTTGTGAAAATGGATCAGATGGTTACCGGCGGAGAAACGATTATAGCTGAATTATAAATGCTGATTTCAAGAAAATTCATACCGAGTCTATTTACAATTTTAAATGCATTTTGCGGAATGATGTCTGTCATCAATTCCGCTAAAGGTGATTTTGAATCGGCTGCATTGTTTATTATTTATGCATCACTGTTTGATGCAGTGGACGGACTAGCAGCAAGGCTTACAAATTCATCCAGTAAATTCGGAGTAGAGCTTGATTCTCTTTCCGATGTAATTTCATTCGGACTGGCTCCGTCTATACTGCTCTACTATGTTTACCTGAATGTGTTCGGTGATGTTGGAATTGTACTATCATCTCTCATTATGGTATTTGCTGCAATAAGACTTGCAAGGTTTAATGTACAGCTATCGGGATTTGACAAAGTAAAATTTAACGGTCTTCCCGCTCCGATGTCAGCATTTACAATCTGCAGCTATATTCTGTTTTATCATAATAAGATATTTTCGGAAAACGTAAGTGAGATTATTTTAATTTCACTTTCAGTATTTCTTCCTGTGATGATGGTTAGCAAAGTAAAATATGATACTATCCCCAAGCCTTCCTTGCGTACAATAAAAAAAAATCCGATCATTTATATAATTATTCTTATTGCCGTAATTCTGATCATAGCAACAAAAGGCGAAGGTTCGTTTTCTTTTTGTCTGTTTTATATTTTTTCAGGAATTATCAGATCCTTTTATAATATGATTTTCCGCAAACAAAAGAAGAATGAAGATAATTTTGATGAATCTCCGGCTTTTACCAAAACCAAATAAGAAAACTTACTTAATCCTTACTATTTCTTTCAGAGCATTCATAAAAAAAATGATATCCTCCACTGAGTTATTTCTGCCTGTAGAAATTCTAAGTGAACCTAAAGCAGTTTTTTCATCATGACCTATTTCTCTGAGGACGTGTGAAGGTTTGAGAGTCCCTGCAGTACAGGCGGATCCTCCCGAGACTGCAATTCCTTTCAGGTCTAATTGTATCAGCAGCATTTCCTCATCGAACTTCAATTTATTTCTGTCGAATGAGATGTTGACAATATTTGGAAGGCAGTTTACGGAGTCCGAATTAAATTTAATGCCGTCTGAATAATATTCCTTCAGTCCGTTAGTCAGAAGTAAATTTAATTTTTCATAATGCAAAACATCCTTTTTCATGTTACTCTTAAGTATCTCAACAGCTTTTTTAAATCCTGCGATCAGCGGAATATTCTCAGTGCCTCCGCGGAGATCACGTTCCTGCTTTCCTCCGTGTAATAATTTATCCGTTAAAGTTTTATTCTTTATGTAGATTGCAGCGATTCCTTTCGGACCATATATTTTGTGAGCTGAGACATTTGCAAAATTTATATTCAGATCTTTTAAATCTAGTTTCAGCTTTCCGGCGCTTTGCACTGTATCCGAATGGATATATATATATTTATCATCTGTCTCATCAGAAATGCTTTTAATGTCAGTGACTGCTCCGGTTTCGTTATTTGAATGCATTAATGAGATCAGAAAAGTTTTATCTGTAACAGAATTTAAAACTTCTGCCGGATCAATTCTTCCGAAGCGGTCTGGCTTTATATAAGTTACATTAAAGTTGAATCTGTTCTCAAGATATTTTAAAGTATCAAGTACGGATGAATGTTCGACAGATGAAGATATTATATGATCCTTACCTGATCCCAGATATTTGAATGCAGTTCCCTTTATGGCGTGATTATTGGATTCCGTCCCACTGTTTGTAAATACAATATCCTTAGAAACGGCGCCGAAAAATTCTGCAATAAAATCTCTTGAGTCTTCAAGTATAACTTTTGCCTTTTTCCCAAAAGAGTGAAGTGATGAAGCATTCCCGAAATATTCAGAGAAAAACGGGATCATTTCATTTAAGACATCTTCATCCGTTTTCGTAGTTGCGGCATTATCAAGATAAATTCCGTTCAATTTAATTGTAATAATTAGTTGGTTACATTTATTTTAAATTTCATTATTTTAACCGGTGCCTTTAAATAAAGAAATCTTTTATGTGTCGAATTTACTTTCGATACTCAGAATTATTTTACTGATACCGTTAAGTTATCTGATGCTCTATGCATTTGAGACTCAAAATAATTTAATAATAATATTAGTTCTATGTATGTATTTTTCTGATTTGCTTGACGGCTATTTAGCAAGAAAGCTGAAACAGGTTTCTGAATTCGGAAAAATAATCGATCCTCTTGCAGATAAAATTTCGGTGATCGTAATAGCAATAATATTAGTTTATCTCGGCAGACTTCCGTTATGGTTTGTAACTATAGTAGTAGCGAGAGATGTTTTAATCCTGTTATTCGGCATTTATTTAAACAGAAAATATAATCTGACATTAATGTCAAATTTTCCCGGAAAGATCGCAGTATTCAGTATCGGACTGATTTTGCTTTTAACTATTATAAACAGCCTATATTTAACCGGTGTAATTAAGATACTCTATTTCATTTCGTTCGCGCTTATATCTTATTCGTCATACTTATATTACAACAGAATTATGGAAAGCCTAAGATTACGGGATGGCGTTGAAAAAAAAAATTAAAACTTATACACGTAAAGAAATAGAGAGCAGATTGGGTGAAAAGCTTGCGGGTAAGAGACTTACTGAAAAACTTTTAGTGGATTCACTGTTTGAATCTCTGCGTGAAGTAATACTAAAAGCGGATCCAGTCTCTAGATTGGAGATAAGGGATTTCGGAGTGTTTGAGATTAAAAAAACAAAGCCAAAACCAAAGGCAAGGAACTTACAAACGGGAGAATTTATTTTTGTACCTGGAAGAAGAAAAATTCATTTTAAACCCGGCAAAATAATTAAAGAATTTCTCAAAGAAGATTTTAAGAAAAATGCTGAATAAATCTGATCCTGAAACTAAATTCATGGGAATTGATTTCGGGGAAAGACGAATCGGAATTTCAATCAGTGACGCGGAAAAAAAATATTCTTTTAACAGGGATTACGTTTTTAATGACAAGGATCTGCTCAGAAAATTATTGAATATAATCATATCAGAAAATGTAACGAGAATGATCATAGGATATCCGGTAAGTTTAATGAATACTTCAATGGATGTTACTCTGAGAGTTGATAAATTTGCAGAAGCCCTAAAGCAATTTCTGAAGATGAAAAAACTACATGTGGAAATTACATACTTTGATGAAAGATTTACGAGTAAAATAGCTGAAGAGAGTCTTTTAAAATCGGGTGTTAAGAAATCTAAAAGGAGAGAGAAGGGTTTAGTAGACAGTATATCGGCGCAAATGATACTACAGGATTATTTAGACAGGATGAACAATACCGGTTCGTGTTAGGACTATACCGGAACAATTAACAAAAACTTTAAAAAGAAGATGTATTTAATAGAGCTGAACGAATTAATAGAAGGCGGTGAGAATGACAGTGTAGAATTCAAGCGAAAGTTTTCTTCACCGGAAAAAATTGCAAAGGAGATGATTGCATTTGCCAATTCCAAAGGCGGCAGACTTATCTTCGGAGTAGATGATGATAAAGGCATTGTAGGAGTGGAAAGCGAGAAAGGCGAGCTTGAGCTTATTTCAACCGCCGCAAAATTTTACTGCGAACCGGAGATAGAATTTCATACCGACATTATGCTGCTTAGGGGAAAGGATATAGTTGTAGTAACTATTGAGGAAAGTAAGAAAAAGCCTCATATGCTTTTTTCCGATGATGAACAGAAGGGGCAGAAAGTATATATCAGATTCAAAGACCGGAGCATGCTGGCTTCAAAAGAGACAGTAAAAATCCTGAGAAATTCAAATGCCGACTCCCCTCCGCTTCAGATCTCAGTAGGAGATATTGAAAAAGCGCTGTTTGAATTTCTGAATAAGAATGAAAGGATAACAGTAAAAGGATTTAAAAAACTTGCGAATATTTCTGAAAGAAGAGCAAGCAGGACACTGGTAAATTTAGTAAAAGCAAAAGTGATCAGACATCATTTTTTCGGATCGGAAGATTATTTCACTTTGGTCTGAATTCTAAATATTCACTGTAATCTTTTCAAAAGTGTTTCACAGACTTTCTTAGAATTCCTCTTGGCATTATTTAATATTTCATCAGCTTCCGTTAAAATATTTTTTTTGTATTCTTCATCTTCTAAACCCGGAAGATTTATCTCGACATTTTTATAAGCTCCCCAGATACCTGTTTCCAAAGACTTTGCACCGACTTCAAGATCGCTTTTGGATGAAATATTCCCGTTCTTGGCCATTTTCAACATCCACTCCCATGCTGAATCCGAGATCCTCATTACTGACATCGGAATATTGACGGCTTTTTTCAAACCTTCCTGCATCAATTCTTTCCTGATCTTCTGTTCACTCTCTGAATTTTTCGGCATCTTCATGGCAATCATATAATCATTAAATGCATTTGTATCCGCATCTATCATCGGGATAAGTTCTTTCATTTTGTTATGAAGCTGCGGAATTAGTTTTCGCATAGTGCCGTCGAGATGTTCAAATTTTTTATTACCGTAACTCATCCATCCCACCATAGAGCCGAGAGCAGCGCCGAGAGCTGCGATCAAAGCGGAAACACTTCCGCCACCGGGTGCTGACGTCCTTGCTCCCACAAGTTCGACAAAATCTCTTACAGAAAGAGATGCAAGAGGTTCAGCTGCTTTTTCCTCAATCATATATTCAATGATCCTTTTATCCGGATCAAATTCCGAAATAGAAGACAAACCGAGCCGGTCAATTACCAGTCTAATCATTTGTCTTTCATCAATAATAAAAAGGTTCTCTCTTTTCATATAAAACTCAGCTGCCATCAGCATTGCTTCAAGAGGAATAAGTCCGACGAGTTCACTTCCGCATACCGCAAGATTCATTTCACGCGCATCCTTTACACATTCTTCAAATGCAATATGAGGAGGAGTGATCAAATAATTATCAAGATTTACGGAGACCTGAGCAAGATTATATTCATCTACATACCATCCGATCCCTTTCACGGCTTTAAGTCTTCCCGGGGAATCTTTTCTTCCCTGTTCACGGATATTCAAAGCGATTTTGTGAGCCTGCTCTTTCGTGCCGAGAATATTAATATTATAAGCGATAAGAAAAAATCTCGAACCGGTAACAGTCGCTCCTGATTCAGGGATAAATTCCTGCGGTCCGAAATCAGGTTTCCATTCGGGTTTATAAATTTTATTCTTAATTCCTTCATATTCACCCGAGCGTATCTGCTTAAGCATTTTTCTGTCGGGATTTGATGAAGCTTCTTCATAAAGATATACAGGAACTCCGAGTTCTTCGCCCACTCTTTTGCCGTACTGCTTTGAACATTCCACACAATCCTCAGTAGTTACATTTGCAACCGGAACAAAAGGAACTACATCGACAGCCCCCATTCTCGGATGTTCACCCGAGTGCTTAGTCATGTCAATTAACTCATAAGCTGTTTTCGAAAACAGAAATGCAGCTTCAACAACTGATTCAGGATCACCGACAAAAGTAAAGACTGTTCTGTTGGTTGATTTACCGGGATCCACATCGAGCAGTGTAACGCCGCTGACTTTTCTGACCGCGTCAGCACAGGCGTTAATTATTTTTTCATCTCTTCCTTCTGAAATGTTTGGAACGCACTCTACGATTTTTTTCATAAATAAAGTGTATAAATTTTTAATTGAGTTTTCTGCAGATCACAAAAATCCGTTCAGATCTTTTACTGATCCTGTTTCCGTATTCATCAGCTGTTTCAAGGATCCGAAAATATTTTTTCAGAGCATCAAGGATTTTAATGTTTTCAAATGAAGCTTCTTTAATATTGGTTTCGTGTAGTTTAAAATCATTCGAAATAATATGTTCAAACACTTTCAGATTCCAGTTGAATACATTCAAAGAAACTTTTTTTACATCCGCTATCAGATAACTTTTTCCGAAACTGTTAACAACCGGAGATATCTCGGAAATCAAAAATAACTTATATAAAGTATTAAAATCAAAAATGAAAAGTCCCTTGTCATTTAGAGAATTAAAAGCATTTCTAAAAACTTTTTTCCAGTCATTAAAAAGCAGAAGGTGATTGATAGTATCATACATACAAAATACGACGTCGGTTTTTTCTTTCTGTATGAATTCCCTGATATCACCTTTGAATAATTGTGATCTGTCAATTTTATCTGCGGCAATATCCAGCATGCTTTCGTTTATATCTACTCCGGAAGTCCGGTAATGCCCGGACAAATAAAGAAGATTATTTCCTGTGCCGCATCCTAACTCGAAAACAGATTTAGCTGAACTGTTATATTGGGATATTTTTTTGCTGACATATTTAATTTTTTCATCAGAATTTCCCAGAACCTGATCATAGAATTCAGCGACATTATCATAACCTGTGTTCTTCAACAGCTTAATTCAAATTGTCATAAAATTTCTGTAGAAAATGCCCGATGCCGTCATCTTCATTGGACTTATCGGTAATGTAATCTGCCATATCTTTAAGTTCATCAACGGCATTATCGAGCGCAATATTCGTCCCGCCGAATTCAAACAGGTCTTTGTCATTATACCAGTCTCCAAACACCATTACTTCTTCTTTCTTAAGTTTAAGATGTTTTGAAAGGATCTTCAGACCGGTATTTTTGCTGATACCTTTGCGCGTGATCTCAATATTATATACACCCTGAAAAGATTGTGATCTGAAATACTTTACTTTAAGATACATACCAAAAGGCAGACGCATTTTCCTCTGAACTTCACGCATATTATTTCTGTCATTTCCCGTCATTATGATTTCAAGTACATTATCAAGATAATCTTCATAAGAATCTACCAGCGAATAAGTGGTACCGAATCTTGTCATAAAATCCTTCACCACGGAATTATCTTCAGTGTAAACAATTCTGTCATTATAGCATAAAGCAATTTTAAGATAATATTTTTCGGCAAGCCGTAAAGCCTTTTCAACATATTTTCTGTCTATAACTGATCTGTTCAGTATTATTTTATTTTCTCTATCCTGAATGAGGGAGCCATTAAGAGAAATAAACGGGATTGATACGTCAAGCTCTTCGGCAATAGGAACTATGGAAGAGTGAACTCTTTGAGAAGCAAATGAAAGCAGAATATTTTTATTCTTTAATTTTTTGACTAACTGTTTTGTAAGGTCTCCGACTTCATTTTTATTTGAAACAATAGTCCCGTCTATATCAGAAACTATAAGTTTTATTTTACCAAATCTTTTTTTTAAATCATTAAATGATAAACTCAATTCTTAAATATTAATTATTTCCAAAAATTTTAAACGGATCAGTAAAGAGCAGACAGGTAAATAGGTTTATATGAGAATTTTAATTTTTAATAATACTCAGAATATAAAAGATTTTCAAAGTAATTTAAATAACACACACCAAAACCCAATCAAAGAACCGGCAGGTTAAATATAAAATTTTATTACATGAAAAAACTAAAAGACTCTAATGTAATTATATTCACAGTTTTTTCAATGCCGACAATGGATCCGGAACGAAGTGGTGAAGACCTCCTGCAAGCGGATCATCAAAAGATACAGGTATATTTCCGCTGTTAGTTCTGTCTTTCCATGTTTCAGATGACTTACCGTCATCGGTTCTGATCATTGAGATGCAGTTTTCAACAGGACAAACAAGTGAACACAGATTGCATCCGACACAATTTTCATCAATAATAAAAGGAACTCTTGTTCCGTTTTCAGATAATCCAATCGCCTGATGAGCGCCGTCTTCACATGCAATATAACAAAGCTGACAACCTATACATTTATCTTTATTTATCTCAGCAACGATCTTATAATTCAGATTAAGATTTTCCCAGTTCATAACATTCGGGATTGCCTTACCGACCATGTCATTAACGGTTTTGAAGTTTTTCTCTTTCATATATGACTCAAAGCCCGGAATTATTTCCCGTATGATACCGAAACCATAATGCATGACAGCTGTACAAACCTGAACGGAAGATGCGCCAAGGAGAATAAATTCAACGGCATCTCTCCAGTTTTCAATTCCTCCAATACCGGAAATAGGGATGCCGATCCCGGATTCCTGTGAACAATTTTTCACCATATTAAGAGCGATTGGTTTTACAGCCGGACCGCAATAGCCGCCGTTAGTACTTTTTCCGTCAACGATTGGATAAGGAACGAAGTTGTCAATATCAATTCCGACAATACTCTGAATCGTATTAATAAGAGAGATAGCGTCGCCGCCGCCCTGTCTTGCGGCGATTCCGGGTTCAGTGATGTCAGTGATGTTTGGAGTAAGTTTTACTATGACCGGAGTCTTAGCAACTTCTTTCACCCAGGATACAATCAGTTTTAGGATGTCAGGTTCCTGACCGACAGCAGAGCCCATACCTCTTTCACACATACCGTGAGGACAGCCGAAGTTAAGTTCGATTCCGTCAACTCCTGCATTTTCGACATCTTTGACGATCTGATGCCATTCGCTTTTAGATTCTACCATAAGCGAAGCGATAACAGCATGATCCGGAAAATATTTTTTAACTTCTTCAATTTCGCGCAGATTATCTTTAAGCGGTCTGTCAGTTATGAGTTCGATGTTGTTGAAACCGATCATTCTGCTGTCTCTGTAATTAACTGATCCGTATCTGCTGGAGACATTGATCACGGGCACACCGAGAGTTTTCCATACAGCGCCGCCCCATCCGAGATCAAACGCTTTCATGATCTGGTAACCGGAGTTAGTAGGCGGAGCTGATGCCAGCCAGAATGGGTTTGGAGCTTTAATACCTGCGAAATTTATTTTAAGATCCGGCATATGCTAAATAGTTTTGGTATTCTGACAGCAAAACCTGTCAGGTGTATTTATTTGAAAATGTATAATTAAATCTATAATTAATAATCTTTAAAACTTCTTAATTAGAATTCTAAAAAAACCTGACAGTTACCGCGTTCACGACAAAAACCCGATTATACCTGCCGCCGCTGCTTTTGCTTCCGCAACAGCATTTACAACTTCCTGTCCTCCGCTGATCACATCCCCCGCTGAAAAATATTTCGGATTGGTAGTCTGATAAGTCTTCTCGTTTACTTTTATCCTCCCATTGAAATCAGTTTCCAGTCCCGTTATATTTGTCATAACCTCAGATTGCTTAAGCTGTCCTGTTGCTTTTATTACCATATCACACTCAACAGTAAATTCCGTTCCTTCAAGCATTTCTAATTTGCCGTTATTTGTTTGCGTGCGTATGAATTTAACTCCGTTTACTTTATCTGTTCCCGTAATTTCTACAGGTGATACATTGAATAATCCTTCTACACCTGATCTTTTTGCAATTTCAAATTCAAAATTATATGCTCCCATTTCATTCCGGCCTCTTCTGTAAGCAAGTATAACTTTACTTGCTCCCAGTTTTGCCGATTCCGAAGCAGCGTCCATAGCTGTATTTCCGCCGCCTAATACAATTACTACATTCCCTGTTTCAGTTTTGTGATGATTAATTCGAAGCTCAGAAATAAACTCAACAGCGCCAAAACAGTTTTTAAGATTTTCTCCTTTAATATTTACAGGATTTGTTTTACCAAGACCAATTCCTAAAAACACTGCATCGTAATCTTTCTCAAGCTTTTGAAATTCTTCTTTAGAAGAAATATAAGTATTGTATATTATTTTAAATCCAAGCTGATCCTGTAAATAATTTACTTCTTCAAGTGCTTCTTCATTTGTGATCTTGTAAGGCGCTACTCCGTAAAGTGCAAGTCCGGACGGCTTATCCTTTGCTTCAAATATATCAACTTCAATTCCAGATCTCCTCAGTTCGCATGCGCATGAAATTCCCGCCGGTCCTGCTCCTATCACTGCAACTTTTTTATCGCATGAAATTCCCGGTTCAAAATATTTTATTTCTCTTCGAATGGAATTTGAAGTGGCAAAATTCTGAAGTCTTCCAATCTCTATCGGTTTAACTTCCTGAAGATTATATACACAAGCGCCTTCGCATAAAACTTCAGTAGGACAGACTTTTCCGCATGCATTGCCAAGATAATTGGAATCGTAAATTGTCTTTGCAGCTCCTGTTACATTTCCTGTACTTATCTGCCTGATAAAAAGCGGTATGTCAATTCTTGTAGGGCAGGCCGATACGCATGGCGCGTCGTAACAAAAGAGGCATCTCGAGCTTTCATAATACGCCTGTGTTTCATTCATCAGAGGTTTTATCTGTGTGAAATTCTTTTCAAACTCCTCTTTGCTTTTCGGCTTTTTATATTCCGGCATTAAAAATTTTTAAATTTTATAATCTAAATAAATACACTGGGTGAAACATTATGTATAAATTTAAAACATTATATTTTCTGAAATTACAGTTCAGAGATCTTTCCGTAAGTCTCAGGTCTTCTGTCCCTGAAAAACTGCCATGTAGATCTGACTTCATGGATCATTGCAAGATCAAATTCCGCTACAAGTAATTCATCATTTTCTTCCGACGCCTGCGTAAATATCTGTCCGCGCGGATCAGTGAAATATGATGTCCCGTAAAATTTCCCGAGGTTCCATGGCTTCTCTGTTCCTACCCTGTTTATGCATCCCATAAAATATCCATTGGCTGCTGCATGCGCCGGCTGTTCGAGTTTCCATAAATACTGTGAAAGTCCCGCTACAGTTGCTGACGGGTTATAAACTATTTCCGCGCCGTTAAGTCCGAAGATTCTGGCTCCTTCAGGAAAGTGTCTGTCATAGCAGATATAAACTCCCACTTTGCAGTACTTTGTCTGAAATACAGGATATCCGAGATTTCCCGGTTTGAAGAAAAACTTCTCCCAGAATCCTGAAGTATGCGGAATATGATTTTTCCTGTATTTACCGAGATATTTTCCGTCTGCATCAATTACCGCTGCAGTATTATATAATACACCCGGCTGTTCCTTTTCATATAACGGCACGATCATCACCATATTATATTTCTTTGCATACTCCTGCATCCTTTCAACCGTCGGACCCGGAACTGATTCCGCGGATTCATACCATTGCCTGTCCTGTCCGGGACAAAAATACGGAGTGTTAAAAATTTCCTGAAGACATAAAATGTTTACGCCCTGTTTACCTGCATCTTCAATATACGGAATGTGCTTTTGAACCATTGCTTCTTTTATCTCTTCTATAGTACCTTCGCCTTCTGTTAACGGAAGACTCATTTGTATCAGGCCGGATTTGATGATTGACATATTAAAATATTTTATCTTAAAAAGTTTTATAAATTTTATGAGGGATTAAAATAATTCTTATTTATTTAATAAAAAAGTTGAATATGATTTTTTAATGAGAAAGAATTTTTACTGTAGAATTGAAAACTGTCGGGATGATTTATTGATGGTTGGCTAATAGTCTTTGTTACAGAGAATAAAACTTTCGAAGAAAGATAGGAGATAATTAAAACTCTATATACAGAATCATCTATATTTCACAATTATTATAAATAATAAGCGTACAGTATCATTTCAAATATATAAATTTCTTTGTATCAATCTTTAAGCCGTTTGCAATAAGAGAATAAAAATATACACCGCTTTGAAGACCGTTTAATTCGGGATTGTATTTTAGTGAATAATTCCCGGCATTATAAAATTTATTACTGATTATTACTGCAGATTGTCTTCCGGTAATGTCATGAATTATTACAGAAAGAGTTGCTTCCTTTTTTAAAAGGATCTTTATCGTAGTGGACGGATTAAACGGATTCGGAAAATTCTGATCAAGAGTGAAATCTCCGGGAACGGCATTGTTAAATCTTATTGCAGCATTCACTGCTGAGAGAGCGTTTACAATTCCCCAGCCCAATAAATTATCCGGCTGTCCTGTTCTTTCTGAAGAACTCAAAAGCAATTGCTTTACATCTTCAGGTGTAAGTAATGGATTTGCAGAAAGCATAATTGCGCAGACTCCAGCAACCATTGGACATGCTAAAGAAGTACCCGAACTTGAATTCAGATATCCAACATTTCCTGCTCCCGGAAATGCAGTATAATTGCTGATTCCCAAAGCCATTACCTCCGGTTTTATCCTTCCGTCAACTGTCGGACCGACTGAAGAAAAACCGGCTCTTAACTTTCCAAGTGTTACAGCGCCTACAGTAATAACTTTTTTCCCGTCAGCAGGAGCTCCGAGAGTATTATGATCAGGATTAAATCCGTCATTACCGGCTGAGATAACAACTGTAATACCTTTGCTGACCGCAATGTCTGCGGCTAATGTTATGCGCGCGGTATTTCCGTCCATATCCTGCCATGTGTAAGAAGGATACGGAGAATTAAAATCAAGATATGTAAGTGAGCTTGTTATAATATCAGCACCGAGACTGTCAGCCCATTCTGCAGCGGCTATCCAGTTGTCTTCTTCAAGAGGTGTTTCGCTGTCTGTATTTTCTGTCTTTGCAAGAATTATTTCAGAATCAAATGCCGGAGATACAAGCCAGCCGGGATCGAATCCGCAGACAAGAGATAATGTAAGTGTACCGTGTGATCCGTTTCCCTTTCTGCCGGTATCATTTGCGACTATTGTATCACCATTTACAAAATCGTATGATCGGATGCCTTTTTCACGGATCATGTCAAAGCAGGTATGATCAAGATTATCAAAACCCGCATCAAAAGAAGCAATCAAAACTCCGCTGCCGGTATAGCCGAGATCATGAACTGCAGGGATATTTATCAGATTTGATTGATTAAAAGAAGGACCGTAATTTATATCTGAAGTATTTGAAGGATTTCCTAAAATTTTATTTTCTGAAAAACTCTCTCCATTAATATAATCTGTATCCCGGATCGATTTTTTATACTTTCTAACAATGTCCGCTTCCTTTACAAAACTTTTTCCGGAAATTATATCAATCTGCACTTTAGTTGCGTAGCAGGAAATTCCATTAAACCATTTTGACTTTTGCCGGATCTCAATTCCCATATCCGATATCATCTTTATATATTCCTGATTCACTGGTAGATCAAGATCGTCTGTTATTTCAAAACTTTTTAATCTTTTATTTCTTCTGTCAATCGACTTATGAGTTAGAAATCTCTCAGGCTTCGAATGTAATTCGGATACTGCACCTTTATCTTTAAAAAAGATCCATACAAGGTGTTTCGTTTCTGAAGGGGCGAACTTTAAATCCTGTTCAAGCCGGCTGCTTATCTTTTTTTCGATACCGGTTCCGGTTAGAATTATAAATGCTGTGATGGAACAGGCAAAAGCGAGAATGATATTTTTGGGAATGCTGTATTTCATTGGTGAAAATTTTTTACCATACATCCCGGTATTCTTTGAATCCATGCCGGGTGATGTAATTATGATTTATGTTAAACTAAACCGATTGATTAAAAAAATCAATACCTAATTTGGAATTATAGAAAAATTTAATTTGAACCCGATATTTTCAAATTAAAATATTTATTTTATTCATAACTTCTTTAAAACTTATTCGTTATAAATTAATATTTTTTTATTAACTAAACAATTATATAATAGCTTATGAATATTTTAATTTTAGGAGGAACGATCTTCCTCGGAAAGCATATCGTCAACGCCGCACTCAATAAAAACCATAATGTAACGCTTTTCAACCGGGGTAAACACAATCCGGAATGGTTTCCCGATATTGAAAAAATAAAAGGCGACAGGGAAGGTGATCTCAGCGAACTCAAAGGCAGAAAATTTGATGCAGTCATCGACACCTGTGGATATGTTCCGAAAATTGTAAAAAGATCTGCAGAATATCTGAGAGATGCAGCAGGTCACTACTCCTTTATATCAAGTATCTCGGTTTATAATGAATTTAAAGAACTGAATATGAATGAAGAATCGCCTACAGGTGTCGTTACTGACGGGAATGTCGATGAAATGACAATGGAAAATTACGGACCTTTAAAAGCTTTGTGTGAAAAGGAAGTCACGGATGTTTTTGGTGCAGATGCATCTATAGTCAGATCCGGTCTGATAGTAGGTGACGGGGATTTTTCAGACAGATTCACTTATTGGGTAAGAAAAATTGCAAATGGCGGTAAAGTTATAATCCCCGTTAGTAAAGTAAATAATGTGCAGTTCATAGATGTAAAAGATCTGGCGGAATGGACTTTGAAAATGGCTGAAGAAAAAACATCCGGAGTTTATAATTCAACAGGTCCGCTTGAGCCGTTATCTTTAAATGATTTTGCGGCTAAATGTAAAGATTTTTCCGGAAGTGATGCGGAATTTATATATATGGATGAAAAGTTCCTCCTTGATGAAAATGTAGTTCCGTTCAGGGATCTGACACTCTGGCTGCCGGAAGAAGATGCAGGTGTAAATAATATAAATATCAGTAAGGCAAAACACGCCGGACTTTCTATCAGACCGCTTGAGGATACGCTGAAGGATACAATTGAATATGATCTCTCAAGAGGTCCAGACTTCAAACTGCGTACCGGACTTTCGGAAGAAAGAGAAAAAGAACTTCTCGAAAAATGGGAAAAACTAAAGTAAGGCTGTTTCTCTGAATTCAGTAAAATTCGAAATAAAAAATTAATAAACATTTTATTAAATAAATATTATTCCTATTTTTACCAAAACAATTAAATTAAAAAAAAACATGTACAGTAAATTATTAAAATTTACCGGAGTCATAGTTTTGTCCCTTTTTATGAGCAACCTAAGTATATCAGGTACAAAAACTCCATACAATCTCTTTTCACCCGGTGATAACTCAGTTAATTCTGAAATTACCGCTTTAGTCGATAATGCAGTCTTTATGAATATTAATAAAGATGAACTGAAAAGGATCTGTGAAAACAGAGATGTGGAAATTGAAATTACTATGCCTTACGGAGATAACAGTTTTTCAAATATCACGCTTCAGAGATTTGATATACTTAAGCCGGATGCAAAGATCGTTGCAAGGACCATCCGCGGTAACGAAGAAGTGAAGCTCGAAGATATTGCTGTCTCTTACACAGGTAAGCTCAACGGACTGGACAATTCTCTCATTTCTATCACTTTCACAAAAGAAAAAGTAACAGGGTTGCTTGTATCTCAGAATGACAATTACATTCTCGGAAATCTGAATGATAATTCCGGAAATGAAACAGATACTTACATTCTATACAGGGAAAGCGATCTTAAGGATAAAAATGACTTTCAGTGCTATACCGATGATAATCTTTCTTCAGAAGCAATCGAAAAAATGAGAAGCTCTATTATCAGTCAGATGAATGATAATTCTCCTACGGATCTTTATATCGCTGAAATAGCTCTTGAGCTTGACTTTGCAACGTATAACATTTACGGCGCATCAGTTCAGAATACAACTAATTATGCTCTTGCATTAATGGCAGCATCCTCAGCCATTTACATGAAAGAAGTAAACGTTAAATTTATAATTCCTTACATAAGAGTATGGACAACTGCAGATCCATATACAGGCTCAAATTCTAATCAGCTGCTTAATCAGTTCAGGGCAGAATGGAATGCAAATCAGCAGGGAGTGCAGAGAACTTTAGCTCACTTCATAACAAGAAGAAGCGGTGGCCTGGGCGGTATTGCATGGGTAGGCGTTTTATGTTCACCGGTAAACGGGGGACTTGGTTACGGATTCAGCAATACAGACGGACCAATTCTGCCGCTGCCTACTTTCTCATGGGATGTTATGGTTGTTTCACATGAAATAGGACATAATTTCGGTTCGCCGCATACACACAGCTGCAGCTGGGTAGGGGGAGCAGGAATAATTGACAGCTGTTACGCTTCAGAAGGCGGATGTTATACAGGACCTCCGGTAGCGGCAGTCGGAACAATCATGAGTTACTGTCACCTAAACGGTTCCATAAGTTTAGTAAAGGGATTTGGTCCTCAGCCGAAAGCGCTTATAAGATCCAATGCTGAAAATTCAGGTTGTATGTATGTTCCTTCAACTCAGGTACAGGTCGGATATCCAAACGGCGGTGAAATATTCAGAACAGGAAATTCAACTCAGATCTACTGGGGAACTTCTCTAACGGGGAACGTCAATATTGAATTATCAACAAATGCAGGCTCGACATGGACAACTATTCAGAATAATGTCGCGGCTTCACAGAGAATTTATGACTGGGTATTGCCATATACGGCTACTACCACACAGGCGAGAATAAGAATTGTCGATTCATCAAATCCTTCATTTGCAGATACATGTGATAATAATTTCACACTGGTATTAGCTTATGTACCTTTTACTATAGTTTCGCCTCCATCTTTTTCAAGGATAGAAACCTCCCCGACAGGAACTTCTACTCACAGATTTGACTGGACAAGCACCGGCACACATCCTTCTTTCAGATATGGAATAAAAATTAGAAAGCTCGGATCCGGAGCAGTGGATTTCTTTTATCAGAGTAATAACGGCGGATCAGATACCGCGGTAACTTTCAGGAACAGTTTCCTTGACAGTCTTGCACAGCAATTAGGCACTACAGGTGATTCTGTAAGATGTTCATGGAGAGGATGGGCGTATAACGGTTATGATTCTGCTTCAACGGGTAACAGCGGTATCATTACATTTGCCAGGACAGACGTAGGTATAAATGTAATTTCTTCCGCAATTCCTGAAAAGTTTGAATTGTTCAATAATTATCCGAATCCATTTAACCCTTCTACAAACATAAGATTTGCAATGCCGAAGTCAGGCAAGGTCGAACTTAAAGTCTATGACGCAAGAGGAAGGGAAATGAGTGTATTAGTTAATGAGAACTTAAGCGCCGGAAGTTATGAATACAGATTCGATGCGGCAAATCTCCCGAGCGGTGTTTACTTCTACGCTTTAAGGACATCGGATTTTAATGCGACTAAGAAAATGCTTTTAATAAAATAAGTTTCAGGTTACGGGTTTCAAGTTTTAAAAAAATCGATCAATGGCTTATACCCGTGTAATCTTTTAATCAGATCGAATTCGTGATTCAGACACCAATTAAACCGCTGCGAATAATCGCGGCGGTTTTTTATTTTATGACGGGAATCATACTTTGAATAAACAGTTTTTTGTATGTTATTAACGGAGGATGTTATGAAAAAGAAAATCTTAATAATAGATGATGATCCTGATATAGTAGAAGCCACAAAGCTGTTTCTCGAATATTCCGGATTTGAAGTCTTGTCTGAAACAGATCCCGGCAAAGGCGCTGTAACATTTTTACAGAGCAGTCCGGACCTGGTAATACTTGATGTAATAATGAACGATCCTGATGAAGGATTTTTCCTCGCAAAGAAGTTTAAAAAATCCAATCCGGAAATTCCTGTGATCATTTATTCATCAGTTTCGAAAGCGTTAGGTTACAATTTCGGAAAAAGCGATATGATATCAGCTGATAAATTTATTGATAAACCGGCTGAGCCGAAAGTCTTACTTGATTCAATAAACGAATTACTAAAAACTTATCACAATGAATGAAATAGAAAAAAATATCAGAAGAGAGTTTATTCATGAACTGATAAGCACTCACGGAGCTGAGAGAACTTCACTGCTGCCTGTGCTGCAGGAATTCCAAAAGAAATTCGGATATATTGACGGTCACTCGCAGCAGGAAATTGCTTTCGCAATGAACATTCATCCTGTAGAAGTAAATAGCATTATCTCGTTCTATTCATTTTTGTATGAAAGTCCGAGAGGCAGAAACACTGTGAGGATCTGCAGAAACATAGTCTGTGATTTCCACGGAAGCAATGAAATTGCTGACGCTGTCAGGAAAGAGTTTAAAATGAATTCCGGTAATACTTCCGGAGACGGAAATATAACGCTGGAGATCACAAACTGTTTCGGCCTTTGTGACAAGAGTCCGTCTATGATTGTGAACGAAAATGTTTATGAAAAAATTGATAAAGATTCCGCATTAAAAATTTTAAGAGGTCTGTGATGAATAATTTATTTATGAAAAAGGACAGGAAAGGTCCTGTATTATTCTCGGAATACACACCCGGTTCGGCATTGCTCAAGGCAGCAGACATGAGCCGCGACGATATACTTTTTGAAATAAAGGATTCCGGACTGAAAGGAAGAGGCGGCGCCGGATTTCCCACTTCTGTAAAATGGATGCTCACCGCTTCAGCAGATTCTGACAGAAAATTTATAGTCTGCAACGCCGATGAAGGCGAGCCCGGGACTTTTAAAGACAGAGTGCTGCTTACGGAATATCCGGAACTCGTTATTGAAGGAATGATCATAGCCGGTTATACGATCGGAGCAAAGGAAGGAATTATTTATTTAAGAGACGAGTATGCTTACATACTCGAATTTCTTGAAAATAAAATTGAAGAGTACAGAAAAAATAATTTACTCGGAAAAAATTTAGCGGGAAAAGAAGGAGTTGAATTTGATATTAAGATAAGACTCGGCTCCGGCGCTTATGTCTGCGGTGAAGAGACTGCTTTGATAGAATCCCTTGAAGGATACCGCGGAGAGCCGAGAAATAAACCGCCGTTCCCTGTAAACACCGGTTTTCTCGGATGCCCGACAGTTGTAAATAATGTCGAGACGCTTGCCTCAGTCCCGCATATTATCAATAAAGGCGGGGATTGGTTTCATAAATTCGGAACAGATAAATCAACAGGCTCAAAACTGTTTTCCATTTGCGGAGACTGCAGGTATCCCGGGGTATATGAACTGCCTTTCGGAATTACAATAAATGATCTGCTCGAAATTAGCGGAGCGGAAAATACCAAAGCAGTTCAGATCGGCGGAGCATCGGGTCTATGCTTTCCTGAATCTGAATTCGGCAGGAAACTATGCTTCGAAGAAATATCAACCGGCGGCTCTGTAATGATTTTTGACAGAAGCAGGGACATGCTTAAAGTGCTGAAAAACTTCATGGAGTTTTTTGTAGAAGAGTCATGCGGTCAGTGCACTCCGTGCAGGATCGGAAACGTCCGGTTACTCGAAGGAGTGAAAATGATCGAAAGAAATGAATACACATTTGAATATATTGAAAAGCTAAAAGAGCTTTGCGGAACAATGAAGATCGCATCAAAATGCGGACTGGGACAAAGCAGTCCTAATCCTTTCTTATCAATTCTTGAAAATTTTAAAGATGAGATCTTCGGAAAACATTTAAATCAAAATCATGATGAAAAAGGAATTAAGAAGTCCGGTATCACAGAGGCCGCATACTGCTGAAGATGTTAACGGAAAAAGCGGGATAGGTTCGGAAGTCAGTATTGAACTCAACGGCGAGAAAATAAAAGTTGCGCTGGGAAAATCCATTCTTGATATCTGCAGAGAAAATAAAATTCACATCCCCACGCTTTGCTATCATGAAGATCTCTGCATTGCAGGCAACTGCAGACTCTGCCTTGTTGAGATCGAAGGTATGAAAAATCTTCAGACCGCATGCTCATTTCCCGTTACAAGTCCGGTAAAGATAAAAACTTTTTCCGATAAAGTAAGAAAAGCCAGGAAGCATATTATAGATCTGCTATTAAGCGAACATTACGGCGAGTGCTACAGCTGTGTGAGGAACAATAACTGCGAGCTGCAGACGCTGGCACGTGAACACGGAATTGACAGCTATGAATTCGGACATGTATGCGAGCCGAGATTTGAGATCGATAATTCATCCGCAGCTGTGATCAGGGAAATGGATAAATGCATTCTTTGCAGAAGGTGCGTGAGGACCTGCATAGATCTTCAGGAAGTAGGTGTGCTGGAAGCGATAAACAGAGGATACGAAACAAAAATATCTACATTCCTTGATATGCCTCTTGCAGATGTGATATGCATTAACTGCGGACAATGTATCAACCGCTGCCCGACAGGCGCATTGCATGCCAATGATCCTTCGGATGAAATATGGAAAGCAATCGAAGATCCGCGAAAGCATGTAGTCCTTCAGACAGCTCCGTCTCCGAGAGCGTCAATCGGTGAAGAGTTCGGATTAAGTCCGGGGCATTCTATGACAGGACAGCTTAATACTGCTGCAAGGAGGATCGGATTTGATAAAGTGTTCGATACGAATTTTTCAGCTGACCTTACAATAATGGAAGAAGGAACAGAACTTCTTAACAGACTGAAAAAAGCGATTGTAGATAAAGATGAAAATGTAAAACTCCCGCAGTTTACTTCATGCTCGCCGGGTTGGGTGAAATTCATAGAACATTTTTATCCGGAAAAACTTGATTACCTTTCAACTGCAAAATCACCGCAGCAGATGTTTGGCGCTGTGCTGAAAACTTTTTATGCGGAGGAATCAGGCATTGATCCTGCCGACATAGTTACAGTCGCTCTGATGCCCTGCGCTGCAAAGAAATTTGAATGCAACAGACCGGAAATGAATTCATCAGGATTTAAAGATGTGGATTACGGACTGACGACAAGAGAGATGGCTAAGATGATACGCGAAGCGGGGCTTGTGCTTCCCGAACTTCCTAAGTCAGGATTTGACGATCCATTCGGCGAAGCTACAGGATCAGGACTGATATTCGGTTCGACCGGTGGTGTAATGGAAGCTGCTTTAAGAACGGTATATGAACTTGTAACAGGAAGACCTGTACCTTTTGACGGACTGAACATTGATGTCTGCAGAGGAATGAAAGGAATAAAAGAAGCTTCGGTAAAACTAGAAAACTGTAAAGAGGAATTTTCATTTCTCGAAGGAGTTGATCTGAAATTTATAGTAGCACACGGAACTGCAAATGCAAAAGTTGTAATGGATATGCTTAAAAGAGGTGAGCTTAACGGTTACCATTTCGTTGAGATAATGGCATGCCCCGGCGGATGCATAGGCGGCGGCGGTCAGCCGATACCGACTTCGGAAAGCATCAGGAAGTTAAGAGCAAAAGCGATCTATGAAGAAGAAGGTTTGCTGCAGGTAAGAAAGTCGCATGAGAATCCAAAGATAAAATATATTTACGAAAAATATTTTACCGACGGACCGTGCGGAAAACTCTCTCATAAATTACTTCACACCGGATACATTAAGAGAGGGAAGTTAATAAAATAAATTAACAACATTGCTTTATGATAAATCTAATCCCTCTTCAGACTAAAGATCTCGGTTATCTTTGGCAATTAGTATCGGAGAGAAATAAATGGTTTATCAAACTCAGATACATTGCCGTTATAATGCTTCTGTGTCTGTATGTATTTATAATTTACATTAGTAATGAAAACATTCACGCCGTTCAGAAGACAGGTATAGCATTCATTTTTACCGGTATACTTCTTTATAATCTGATATTCAGTTACATCACAACAGCGGATATTATAAAAAACGATGTCACTTCATTCAATCCGATGAAGTTCGCGCTGATACAAATAGTGTGTGATATATCTTCGCTGATGATAATTGTATATCTCACAGGACTGATCAACAGTCCTTTCAGCATGTTCTTTATTTTTCATGCGATCATCGGAAGTCTGATACTGCCGGGCAGAGTGGTTTACTTTATTGTATTCATTGTTTTGTCTGTGTTTACGGCATTAACTATGCTTACTCATTCAGGCATTTTACCTGAATTTCCGATCTCAAATACAGCGCCGGTAGAAATGTTAAGTTTAAATTATTTAGTGCTGAATCTTTTATCCTTCTGGCTTATGATACTTCTCAGCGTGATGTTCGTGAATTTTCTGACGAGCGCGTTATACAGAAGAGAGCAGCAGTTAATAGAGGCGATTCAGAAAATTGAAAAGGCGGAAACAGACAAGCAGAACTATATACTTGCAGTCGTACACGAAGTAAAATCTCCGCTGTCAGTAATTGTATCTTATCTGAATCTTTTAATAAACGGCATCACAGGCGAGATCAATGATAAAGCGATGAACATACTCACAAAAATGAAAAAGAGATCTGACGAAGCCATAGAGCTGACAAATAATATTCTTGAAGTGTCAAAGATCAGGGAGTTAAAAAATCTTGATAAGGAAAATCTGAACGTTGAAACGCTGATACGTGACGTCTTTGAAAAAATAAAAGTTAAAGCCGAAGAAGATGAGGTCACTCTGCATTTTACAGACTGCAGAAAGGACAAAAATACTTTATACGCCGACAGACATTTACTGGAAATTGTTTTGTCGAATTTAATAAGCAATTCGGTAAAATATAATCACGCCGGAGGAAGAGCTGATATAATACTTTCCGACAGAAATAATGATCTGTGCATATCGGTTACTGATACAGGAATTGGTATTCCCGCTGATGAGTCAAACTTAATCACATCGGAATTTTACCGCGCTTCAAATGCAAAGCAGTATGAAAAGGACGGAACGGGACTTGGCCTGTATGTGGTGAGTCAGATAGTTAATAAGCATGGCGGCAAGCTGTATATCAAAAGCCCGTCAGGCATAGGAAATCAGGAATTTCCCGGAACGTCAATAGTGATAAACCTGCCATATCAAATTCAAAATGAAATTCCGGTTTCGTAATACCTCTGAATAAATCAATCTTCATAAATGAGCATTGCGCCGGTGACGATCAGAATAGTAGCCGCAACTTTCTTCATATAACTTTCCTCTTTAAATAACTTAGCGCCGATCAGTACGGCGAATAATACGGATAATCTTTTCAGTGAAATTACAATGCCGACAGGCGCCAGTTTTGTTGATTCAATCTGCGCAAGTCTGTATCCGATTGTTACAATCGCTATGATAAGTATTGTTATAACAAGATATTTGCTGCGCTCCTTCGTGAATATTTTTTCTCCTGAAAATTTACGTGTGAATAAGTAAATGATAAGAAAGATGATCAGGAAAAAATAATTCTGAATGACAACAAATAATATCGGAGAGATCTTAAATTTTACAAGAATGAATTTATCCATCACTGCAGATGCTGAGATAAGGATAAGAGCTGCAAAAATAATTCTGTGATAACCCGGACTTTTAAAAACATGAAACGGTCTAAGAAGACTTTCATTTTTCTTAAGCTCGAGTATAAAAGTACCTGCTACGATCAGCGTCATTCCTATGATCTCATACGCGCTCAGCATTTCACCGAGAATTATAAAAGCCAGCAGCGCAATTATCATAGGTGAGGCGGCAAGAAGAGGGAGCGTTCTGCCGATCTCTAAGTTTTTCAAAGCGGTCATTATGCAGAGAAAAGCCAGCGCGTTTAATACGGACTTTACTAATAAATATAGCATAGAATCAGCATTCAGTCCTTCCGTTCCTGTAAAGGCGAGCAATGGCGTTGACAGCGCTGCGACGACCGCAGACAATATCAGAGTAAAGTCGAGAGCTTTAAGTTCGCTTAAGACTTTCTTCTGAAGTATAGCCGCTGTTGCTGATAACAAGGCGGAAAAAATTGCGAGCCAAAACCATGTCATATATTAATATAAAAAAATTATCAGAAAATTACTTTCGTCTTTAAGAATAAATTCCTGCCGGGTTCGGATACATAAGAACCTCTTGTCGTCGAAAGATGTTCGCGGTAACTTCTGTCAAATAAATTTTCTACCCCGGCGGTAACTGAGAATTTAAATGAACCGGCATTTATATTGTCGAGTCCCGAGTATAAATTATAAATTACATATCCCGGCGTTTTCAGTTCACCTGCTGCAGTTCTGTTTTGTGAAGAGAATAATACTGAATTAAAATTTAAACTGAAAAGAGATTCCGTATAAAATTTTAACCCAAGCAGTCCGTTGAGCGGCGGTATCTGAGGCAGCGGAGAATTGTCATCAGTATTTTCCCCGTTAACAAAAGATACATTACCGTAAAATGTAAATCCCCTATAAAAATTATATTCAGACTGAACTTCAAATCCCGCAAGCCGTGCGCTTCCGATATTTGTTTTAATTAAAGCGGATCGGTTCTCAAATGTACCCGGGATTTCAGTTATCAAATCAGAAAGCAAATTTGAAAATAATTCAAAAGAAAGATTCAGATCTTTACCCCAGTATTTCGCCGATGCTGAAAGAAAATATCCGAGCTCGGGATTCAACGCCGGATTGCCGACGCGCACAACGCTGCCGAGATCAATATACTGAAACCTTTCTTCAAGGGAAGGAGATCTGAATGATGCTGAAAAGTTTCCGGAGAGATTCAGTTCATTGGTTAATTTAAAATTAGCGCCGCCGTTATAGCTCCATGAAATTTCGCTGCTCTCCGATGCTTCCCATAAAACTTTCTGATTAGCGGGTGAATTGTTTCTCACTCCGTTTGTAATTGTGTAAGCGGGATTCAGCGACTGTTCGTTTGATACAAATATGCCGTCTATCCTGCCGCCAATGTTTAAATATATTTTGTCATTATTAAAACTTGTTTCGTCATTAATGTAAAACCCGATACTGGAATATTTTGATTCGGGGATCGGAATATCACCCGTTACGAGTGTTGTCGCTGAGATCAGATTATTCAGCGAATCAAACCTTTCGATATACTGCGTCCTCTCCCGCGAAGTGATTAGTTTTCTCTGCCATATGTCAATTCCTGTTACAAGCTTACTGTTGTCCTTTACAAGATCAGCCGTAAACTGCAGACCTTTTGTATAATGTTTTCCTTCGGGATTTATTAAAAGATTATTGATCTTAGCCGCAGGAGCAGTTGCTGTCGGAGGAATGAAGACAACGCTGTTAGGAATGACTTCAGTATTCCTGAAAATATTCTGAAGGAAAAATCTTGCTGAAAAGTTTTTGATAAGTCCGGATATATCCCTGATCTTATAACCGGCCGCGAACATTTCCCTTTCGGCTGGAATGTATGTAACCGTTGCCTGTGAAGGGAAGAGCGGATAGCTTCCGGGAATGCCGGCGTAAGGCGATCTGAATTTCTGATACTCTAAATTTATTTCATGATTCTTCCAAAGCTTTATTCCGGTATAGGCAGAGATTCCCATATCCCTGAAAGAGCTGTTAGGAATAACGCCTCCCGGAGTTTTAATGTCGGATGCTTCATTGTAAGACGCCTGCACATTCGCGTTAAAAATTTTATCGCTGATCATGAGAGACATTGAAGTTCCTGCAAGTTTATTCACAGAAAAAAACTGACCTGAAACAATTCCTTTAAGTTTCAGATCATCAGAAAAATTTCCCGTTTCTGTTTTGATGCTGACGATCCCGCCTGTTCCGCCCGAACCGTAAACAGAGGACACGCCGCCTTTTATGACCTCGATTCTTTCTACAGTATTTCCGTCAATTAGCGAAAACCTCGCCGCCTGATTATTTGCAGTTTCAATTCTGTTGCCGTTTATTATGACAATAATATTATCCCTGCTGAGACCTCTGATATTTATATCAGTCGCCCAGATCCCGTCCCTTACAAGATTAATTCCCGGTTTGTATTTCATCATATCAGGAGTCGAGATGACAGGCAGAAAATCAAAATCTTTTTTTGTGATAAGCGAGACAGGAAGTATCGCATACTTCAGCTGATTTTCGATCTTAGTGGAATAGACTTTTATTTCACCCGATAAAATATCAGACTGCTCAATGCTGAATTTAAAATAATTGTCCGATTCCCTTTCTAAAATAATTTCTTTTGTAAAATACTTATATCCGATCCTTTCTATGGCAACAGTAATTCTGCTTTGAGTAATGTTATTAAAAAAGCATTCGCCTGTTTTATCCGAGACTTCGAAAACTTCATCAGGTGAAATAGTTATTCGCGCTTCTTCTACAGGCTCACCCCCGGAAACATCGGTCACAACGCAGCCGAATTTAAATTGTGAATAAGCCGGACTGCTGCTTAGTAAGATTAAAGAAAATAATATCAGGAAAGTGAGCAGTGTTTTCATATTCAAAATTAGTCAATTAAAATTGAACTCTGTATGATTTAAATCACAGTCACTGAATACTCTTTGAGCCTTTGAGCCTTAGAGTTAAGCAGAAAGAGTTTGTTTTCGGACAGGCTGGATCATGCGGGGATGACAGAACTAAATTATTTTTGGCAGTTATTAATTTTCCGGTATTGTTTGCACTACACTAGAGGTTAGTAAAAGAAGTTAACATGATTAAATTTATTTTTCTTAAATAATAGATTAATTATATTCGCAAAGATAAATTAATTTTCTTCATTCACCTGCTTATATCATAAATCAAAATTCCGGATAAATGATACCTGTAACGATCAAAGAACTGAAAAATGTAAATGCTTTCAGCGAACTACCGGACGAGCATCTGCAATGGGTCATAGACAGATCTGAATATGATGAAATTGAAGACGGTGGTCTTGTTGCAAAATACGGAGATCCCGCTGACAGTATGTGGGTATTACTGGAAGGGAAAGTTTCGTTTTATATGAATATAAACGGGCAGCAGGTTTTCTATTTTACTTTTGAGAATGACGGTATTACAGGAGGTGTGGGCGGATTGATGCCTTACTCCAGAATGAAAACAATGCCCGGTTATGCTTATGCAGTTGGAAGCGTAAAAAGACTCAAGCTGCACAAAGATCATTTTGCGGAACTGGAGCATCTCAATCCTGATTTCATTCAAAAGCTTATCGGCTATATGACTGAAAGAGCAAAATACTTCGCCACTACAAAACTCCAGCACGAAAAAGTAAACGCTCTCGGTAATCTTGCCGCCGGAATTGCGCATGAACTTAACAATCCCGCTGCTGCGATTAACAGATTCTCTAATGAACTTGCAAAAAGACTAAACCGCAATTATGAACTTACTGAAGATCTTGTTAAATGTAATTTAAGTCCTGAACATATTAAAAGCATCAAAGCCCTTGTTTCTAATAAAGAAATTGAATCTGTGAATAAACCAAAACTCACAGCAAGTCAGCGCATTCAGAAGGAAGAAGAAATGGAAGAGTGGCTTGAAAATAATAATGTGACAGACAGACAGGCGGCGGAAACATTTTCGGAATTCGGGTTTTCTACAGAAGAGTTTGAAAATTTATTAAGCGGTGTAGATAAAAGCGCAGTCAACTGTCTTGTACCCTGGCTTGAAAATTTAATAAGTTCGAAAAGAATTATTGAGGATCTTACTGATGCTTCCAACCGGATCTATTTTCTTGTAGCGGCAATTAAAAGTCACGTGCACATGGACAGGACAAATGAAATGCAGTGTACGAATATTCATAAAGATCTGGAGAATGCGCTTACGCTCTTAGGATTTAAACTACGCGGGAAAAATATTACAGTGACGAAAAACTTCTCCGAAGATTCAGTTGAAGTACCCGCCTATGTTGGTGAACTCAATCAGGTCTGGACAAATCTAATTGACAATGCAATTTTTGCTGTCCCTCAAAACGGAAACCTTACTATTGAAACTGTCTTTGATAAGAAAAATTTAAAGGTCAGTATCATTGATAACGGTCCGGGAATTCCGAAGGATATAATGTCACGAATATTTGATCCGTTCTTTACAACGAAAAAGGTGGGTGAAGGAACTGGTATAGGACTGGATATTGTGAACCGCATTATCAAACATCATAAAGGAGAGATCAAAGTAAATTCTGTTCCCGGGAGAACTGAGTTTGCAGTTTACTTACCTCTTGTTCAGAGCGATGAATCTAAAAGCGAATTGAAATAATTTACTGAACTTAAAAGCATTATAAAATGAAACTGCCTTATATAATAATAGTCGATGATGATCAGCAGGTCATGCGCGCAATACAGCGCGATATCCGGAATGAATACCGGGAAGATTACAAAATTGCCGCGACTGACAGCGCAAATGAAGCGCTTGATCTAATTAAAGAACTAAAGCTTAAAAACGAGACTGTAGCTTTATTTATTTCCGATCAGAAGATGCCTGAGATGGAAGGCATTGCCTTTCTCGAAAAGGCAAATGAAATATATCCTGATGCAAAAAAAATTCTGCTGACAGCTTACTCTGATATCGAAGCTGCCATCAAAGCCATCAATAAAGTAAAGCTTGATTATTATCTGCTGAAACCGTGGAATCCTCCGGAGGAAAAATTATTTCCAGTAGTGAATGATCTTCTCGATGACTGGCACGCTTTGTATAAACCCGATCATGAAGCCACGAGGATAATCGGTTTTCAATGGTCGCCAAAGTCGCATAAGATCAAAGAGTTTTTATCAGGCAATCTTATTCCTTATATATGGATGGACATAGAATCGGATGAGGAAGCTGAAAAATATTTAACGAGCGCCAATGTGACTAAGTCAGATCTGCCGCTGATCATATTAAAGGATGGTTCATTCGTAAATGATCCATCGGTAACTGACCTTGCCGCGCGTGTAGGACTTCAGCAAAAAGCTGCGAAGGAAATGTATGATGTCCTTATAATCGGCGCAGGACCAGCCGGTCTTGCCGCATCGGTTTACGGTTCCTGCGAAGGACTTAAAACAATTCTTGTTGAGCAAAACAATCCCGGAGGTCAAGCCGGGAACAGCGCGCGGATAGAAAATTATCTGGGCTTTCCTACAGGTCTGTCCGGAGGTGAACTGACCAGAAGGGCTGTCACGCAGACGCTGCGATTCGGAACGGAAGTCCTAACTCCGCAGCAGGTGAAAAATATTACAGTGAAGGACGGATACAAAGTGACGGAGATGTGTGACGGAACTGTCATTCACAGTAAAGCAATCGTGATCGCGACCGGAGCATCATATGCAAGACTGAATATTCCGGGAATAGAAAACTTTACCGGCGCGGGAGTATATTACGGTTCAGCATCGGTGGAAGCTCACGCATGCAAAAACGAATGCGTATATATCGCCGGCGGAGGAAATTCCGCATGTCAGGCCGCAATGTATCTGAGCAAGTTTGCTAAAGAAGTGAACATCGTCATCAGACGCGACAAGCTGATACAGACTGCTGCAAATTATCTTGTGGAAAATATTTCCAATACGCCCAACATAAAAATTATTACTAACTCGGATGTTGTTTCCTGTTCCGGTTCAAATGTCCTGGAAAACATAACTCTTAAAAATGCAAAGACAGGTGAAGAGAAGACCGTACCTGCAAAAGCTCTGTTCATTTACATCGGCACGAAGCCCGGTACGGACTGGCTTAATGAACTTGTACTGAAAAATGAAAAAGGATTTATTATTACCGGCAGCGAACTGATGAAGGACAAATCATTTCATACTTTCTGGAAACTTGAGAGAGAGCCGTTCCTGCCCGAGACAAGCGTGCCCGGAATATTCGCTTCAGGTGATGTAAGATTCGGAGCGCTGGCGGGGATCTCGACTGCGGTTGGGGAAGGAGCGCTGGCTATTAGATTCGTTAGAAAGTATTTAGAAGATATGTGAGAATTACAAATTACAAATTACAAATTACAAATAAGAGTTACGAGTTTTTTATGGATAAAATATGGATACGTAATCATTGTTATCCAAAACGTTTTCGAAAATAAATATATATGTGTGATTTTTCATAAATTTAAAGTTTTCTAATAAATAATTAGTATAACCGCCTTTGAAAAATTGCCGAAAGAATTCATAAGCAATTGCGTCAATAAAATTTCCTTGTCTGAGAAATTTGCGCAGCAAATTTTGAGTTGGAAATTTTATAGCAATTGTGAGATGAATTCCGGCAATTTTTCAACAGCGAAGATTTTTCTTTGTTTCTTTCTTTTGATCTCTCAAAAGAAAGAAAGTAAAGAGCAGCTCATCTCTAATTTAAATGCCTAATGTTTTGGACAGATGTGATACGTAATGGATATTTGGATATTGATTTCTATCATTAAATTGGTTTCTACCGTGATTCAGACTTCGCACTATAAAAACTTTTAAATAAAAAAATCTCTCACCCGCAGATGCACAGCTCCTGAACTTCCGAGACGGCTTTCCATCAGTGTGAACTTATCTGTCTGAAATGTTATCTCCGGAATATTTATTTCTTTTATATTTAAGTGAGTCATGTTTAATTTTACTTCTCTTCTCACACGTGCAAGTGTGATGTGCGGACGGAATGGCTTGTCTGTAATGTATCCGTAAGTTTTCATAAATTCATTTATCAGGTCAGATAAAATATTGATCCGTCCGCTTTCGTCTTCTGAACCAAGTATCAGTACACGCGGATAACGAAAGTTTGGAAATGCGCTGAAACCGGTAGTGCGGAAATTCAACGTGGATGGTGCGGTAAACGGCCTGATCAGTTCCAGACCTTTTATAAACTCCGGAAGATTCACTTCAGACATTTCGCCTATGAAGAAAAGCGTTATGTGATATTTGCTTTCGTCTTCCCATTTGAGTTTACCTTTGGAATTAATACCCAGCTTTAAAATATTTTCTTCTATTACGTTTTTTGCTTTTGTAATCTCTGATTTAATGTTATCGTCAATGTTGATTGACAGGAATAGTCTCATTTGATGAAAAATGTTTTGAATACAAAAGTAGTATCCGTTGAATTTGTAATTTAATAAATCTAAGTTAACTTAATAAATAATTTAAACAAGCAGAAGTTATTAATTAGTCAAACAAATAATTTTGAAGGTAAAGGATAGACACAGCGGGGACATAGTGTAATTTTCCGTATGATTGACTGAATGAATTGATGTTTGCAAATCAATAATGAATTAAGTTTTTTGTTTTATATTTTAATGTTAAATTTAAATCAGATGAATACTACAATAATAAATATAGATCCTGAAATAATGAGCGGTGCTCCCGTTTTCAGAGGTACCCGCGTAATGATTCAGACTCTTTTTGATCATCTTGAAAATGGCAAAACACTTGATGATTTTCTTGAAGGATTTCCTTCAGTTACAAAAGAAAATGCACTGGCTGTACTTGAGCTTGCAAAATCAATAATAACTTCTGAAAAAAAATTGTCATTAGTCAGTGAAGATTTTAATTGATGAAAGTCTTGATGTACGTTTGAAAACTCATTTTGAAAATTATGATGTTTCAACTGCTCGGGATATGAATTGGTTAGGCAAAAAGAACGGTGAACTTCTCAAACTAATCGGTGAAAACAATTTCGATGTTTTTTTAACTGCAGATAAAAACTTAAGACATCAGCAAAACCTCTCACACATAAACTTTGTTGTTATTGTTTTAAATTCCATATACAGTGAACTTTCTTTCCATATTCTCTTAGTCCCTAAAGTTCTTGAAATTATAAATAACCTCAAACAGAATAAATTATCAGAGAAATTCTTTGAGGTAGAGTAGATATTCAATGTTCAATGTTCACTCATCAATGTTCAATTTAATTCGTAACTCGCAGGAAGGAATAAATTAACAAGTAGTATCCGTTGAATTTATAATTTAATAAATCAAAATTAACTCAATAAATTATTTTCAGGTGTAAATTATTTCAAATATGACAGAAGAAATTGAGTCATTAAAAAGAGTTGTTCAGGGATTAGAAATAGGCGGCTTTGAATATATGCTGACGGGTTCAATGGCAATGAGCTTTTATTTTACTCCAAGGATGACAAGGGATTCGGATATTGTAGTGATACTTTCAGCGGAAGATTCCGGAAAGTTTGTAAATTTATTTTCAGAAGAATACTTCGTAGATGAATATGCAGTTAGGGAATCACTTGAGAAGAATTTGATATTCAACATGTTTGATAAAAAAAGTTTTTTTAAAATAGATTTTATTATTAAGCAGGATGATGAATATGAAAATTTAAAGTTTGAAAGGAAAAACAAATTAAGAATTGACGGATTGGAAATATATGTAATCTCAATAGAGGATCTGATCATCTCAAAACTTATATGGGCAATGGATTCGCAATCTGAAACACAGCTGAATGACATTAGAAATCTAATGAAAAATAAAATTGACCTGCAGTATCTGAATAGTCAGATCAGCAATTTAAATCTGAAAGAAATTTACAATATAATCCACAGAGCAAATGAATGATACCAGCCCCGAAATGCAGAGAAGACTTGATGAATTATATTTAAGTCTGACACCGGAAGAAAGCTTTAAAAAAATGCTGAGCATGTGCAGTACAGTCAGGGAAATAATCCTTTCTCAAATGCCCGCCGGTCTGACAGAATTGGAGAAAAGGAAATTACTGTTTGAGATTTATTACAGTCAGGACTTTTCGAAAGAGGAGTTTGAGAAACTGATGGGGAGGATATTTCCCGGGGGAAATGTTTGATGGGCATGACTATTTTAATTTTATTTTATAAGTTTGTCAAACTCTGCTTTAGTCATTCCCAATGTCTTAAGTATCGTATGAATATGCAGCATTGGAATAGTAGGATCAGCCGGTGTCTGTCTAAAGGATTCTCAATTCTGTCCCAGATAGCATGGCTCCCTTTTGATCTCTTGAACTCAAGACCCTGATCCTTTAAAAATTTTTCGAATCTCTTTGTTTTAATTGGTTTCAATAGTTCTAACAGGTCTGGAAAATTCTATCGCTTATGAGATTTTTATAATTACTTTTACTTTCGCCCCATTTTTTTAAAGCTGAAAGATCAATTAAGGGAGGTGAATATACAGGTTCAGGTGACTTCTTTATTGACCACCCGTATTCAAGCAGCAGCTGATCTAAGGTACCTTTACGAACTGTCTCTTCAAGAAATATTTCAAGTGACTCTTTAAACATTTCTAAAGCTTCCTTTTCACTATTGCCATAGCTTGACAAATGTAAAGCCGGAGAATATACTACAAACTGTTTTCCTTCTTTAGATACAAGAAGTAATAAATCTCCGTTAAAAGATTTTTTAGTTTTAGTAAGACTCTGCATTTTTTTCATAATTGTGTGTTTAGTAGAACTCTGTTTTTAAAATATACTGCTAAGATATGTTATTAATATAAGAGTTTTTAAAATGATAAGTTCAAAAACTTAATAAATTAAAATTAATTATAAAAGACTAAATATGTATATGCAGGTATTCTTTTAAAGTAGTAATATCCGTAAAAGGAAATGGAGTTAATACTATCGTACCCTGCTTCATTTGTATTTCACCTTCAGGTCTTTATCGGAATAAATATCTTCCGCAGGATCATTTAGAAAATCAAATGAACCGCCTTTTTCAGCTACGTAAAGAATTTCATAATTTTTGATAACCGGATCATCTTCATCCGGAAATGTAACTATTACTTTTCCCGGCTTTTTTGATGCAATTTTCTCTAACAGTTTAATTTCCTTCCCGTCAAATATAGCTTTCACACTTAACATTTATTTTTCTCCTTATATGTTTAAAACCTGAAGTAATTTAATAAACCTTTAGTTAAAAATATATATTTGAAATTGTAACAATTGTAATCACCTTGATTTATAACATTTCTCAATTTGCATTTACAATATCGATGATTTTTTTTTATCTATTCTTATCAGTACTTTCAAATTTAAGTTAACCCATAATTTAAAAAACCCCGCACAAACCTCATGCGGGGAAATTAAACAAACAAATATGAAACAACTATTTTATATCCGGTACGGTGGAGCTAATATCTATAAAACTAAATTTTATATTTCAAAACTATTCACCTTCCTCTGACTCACACCTGCCTGTCATTCTCATAATTCTATAAGTCATACTAATCGCCTTCTGGCTGATTCCTCTTTAGTAAATTTACTCTGGCAATTAATTCTGAACTTGGTCTGCCATTTTTAAAAAGGTTATTAAATTTATATACGCGCTTCTCTTTTTTTTTTACAAATACCGGCCGGAACTTTTTCTTTGGCGCTGGTTTCTTATTTTTCATAATATTACCCCTTTATATTTCGTTTAGATTTATGGAGAAATTAAATATTTGCAATTATTTCAATTTTATTATACCCGCCCGCACCATCACAAGCTGAATAGTTTAAATTTTATAAATTACAATTCAGTCACCTCCTTTTGACATCCTCATACATGTCATTGTTTTCCTCCCATATTCGATAAAACATCTGTACAACAGGTGAAAGACCGGCATAATTATCTATTATTTCATTTTCCGGAAGTGGTTTTTTATTTTTACTTTTTTGAGATTTATATACGCGCTTCTTTTTTGCTTTTACAATTACCGGTTTGATTTTTTTCTTTGGTGCAGGTTTCTTGTTTTTCATAATATTACTCCTTTTATATTTCGTTAAGTTAAGTTTAGTTTATTTCTGACTGCTGACCTTTTTTCACACGCTCCGGATCTTTGAAAATATGGAAAAGTTAAATATTAGCATTTATTTCAACCTTCTGATACTCTACCGAACGACGGAAGACGTGTACCATTCGACGGAAGACGTGTACCGAACGGCGGAAGACGTGTACCGAACGACGGGAGACGTGTACCGAACGACGGAAGACGTGTACCGAGCGACGGAAGACGTGTACCGAACGACGGGAGACGTGTACCGAACGACGGAAGACGTGTACCATGCGACGGAAGACGTGTACCGAGCGACGGAAGACGTGTACCGAACGACGGGAGACGTGTACCGAACGACGGAAGACGTGTACCATGCGACGGAAGACGTGTACCATTGAACGGTAGACGTGTACCATGGGGCGGTAATGATCGCCTAAGCCGTGAGCAGCTTTACTCTTATTAAATGTAATCTTACAAATTCCGTGAGAGATCCTGCCATGGCATCCGGAAATATTTACCGGACCATAGATCACATATCCTGAGCCGTCAGCGGAATTATCTGAGCATTAAAAATTTCAGAAGATCCGTTCATGAAGTCTGCCCGTATAATTATCAAACCTTAAAGAACAATGTTTAAAATTACATTTGGAAAATTTTTAATTACCTGTTCTAAAAATCAGACCTTATTAAATTGTTTTTATTCTTCACAGGTAATTAAAAGATTTAAAATTCATATATCAAATTAGCTTTAAAATACGCCGCCGGGAATTTCAAACCGGCGGCATATTGGGCGTGCAGACAGACACTTACTGTTTACGCGACTTCTTTTTTCACGACAGCGGAAGCCACATCGCTGAACTGACCTACCTGTTCATCCCTGATCCTGTATATCGCTTTGTATTTCCATTCGGAGATCTCTGCGCCTGCAGGTATTTCAGAGTTATCCCTGAAATTCGGATTGGAATCATTTGCAAGATACACAAAGGACTTTCCGTCTCCGCGGTCGACATAAATATCAATAGAATCAGCTTTTCCTTTTTTCCATACAATCTCGGGCTTGCCGGCCGCCATCCTGACTTTAAGAACAGGTTTCATTTCCATAATGACCTCATCAGTTTCAGATCCGATGATACCGAGATCACTGCCTATTGAATCATTATAGTTATCGTTTGACTTGATGTTTTGAACAAGCCGCGTCATTCTGATAAATATTCCCGGAGGTACAATTCCGGGAGGAGGGGCGTTATTGAATACAGGTACAGGACCTAAAGCTGTTCCCTCCGGACCGTTCTTCAGAATGTCCTTGTAGCCGACTCTCTCGCCCTGTCCGTTTTTAAATGCGTTCACTAAGTTTACCATATAGTTGAACATTTTTGCATCATTCTGAACTGACGTAACAACGTCAGCGCTTATGCCTAATGTCGCAGCGTGATTCGGGAGTTTTTCGGAAAAATTATTCAGCCATACTCCTTTGCCTTCATCGCTTCTCGGCAGATAATATTTTTTTGCCATTTTATAATTTTGTTTAATTAATAAATAATTTTTTAGAACTAATCTTAAGATTGAATGCAAATTAAAACAAGTAATTTTTAATGTCAACTTGCAATTTTCGCGATTTGTGAAAATCGTAAGCGCTATATATATAAGGAACTTAATTTTATGTTAAAAAAAAGCGCTGTTTTTAGTTCTCCTGAGCAATAAAAAAAATACGAAAACGTGATTTGTGAAAATTTGAGTGCTCTTTAATTTATCAAATTGTCCAAAAAATCTACACAAAATGACTAAATATTTTAATTTTTTTTGTAAAAAAATTTCTGCAGTCAAAAATTTTATGAAAGAAAAAAATATGTTATAAAAATTTTTGTAGTAAAAATTTTGTAATAAATTTTATGTAGTAAAAATTTTGTAATGAATTTTATGTATTAAAAATTTTGTAATGAATTTTTTGTAATGAATTTTATGTAATAAATTTTATGTAATAAATTTTATGTAATAAATTTTATGTAATAAATTATAAGTAATAAATTTTATGTAACAAATATTTTCAGTAAGAATAATATTTCCGTTATCAAAATTTTCTGTTATCAGATAATTCTAATTTGAAATTGTTTTCGCAAAGAATTAATTTTGGTCCTTCTGATCCGAATTTAAAAATCAAAACCCAAATGGAAAATACTGCAAAATATTTATTGCTGCGGCTTGAAGAAAGAAATGGTGAGTATGAATATATTCACAGGAGTGTTCACGCGTTGGCGGATGGTGAGGCTGCGACTGTGAACATATGTTAACACCACCTTCCTCATTCACTTCATTTTTCTTTGCTATAAGAACTTATTTTAGATATTTTAGCAAACTTAAGAATTCAAAATATTCTCCTATTAAATAATTGAACAGATATTATTATTCCAGCTCCATTTCCGATTTTATTAATTCTCCTGTAAATTCAATCATTGGTGAATTGGCTCTAAACAATGAGTTCAATTTAGAGCAAACGCAAAGGAATGCATGGAATATTGAAATAGACGAATTGAAAAAGTCCTTAGTTAATCACGAAGGTTCAATATATTTTGAATATTCAATTCCTAGAATGGGTAGAAGAATTGATGTCGTATTAATCATTAAGAATGTAATCTTTGTATTAGAATTTAAAGTTGGCGAAAAAGAATATTTACTATCTGCAATAGATCAAGTGTATGACTATTCGCTTGATTTAAAAAACTTTCATGAAACTAGTCATGAGCATTTAATTGCACCTATATTAATCCCTACCGAAGCGAATGATATTGTTTCACAAATTTGCATAACATCACACAACGATAACTTATTAATTCCAATAAAGACAAATCCAAATTTCCTTCGAGAAGTTATAGATAATGTTTTGCAGTTCGCAGATGGTGAAACAATTGATTCTAACAGCTGGGCGGCAGGAAGATATTCTCCGACTCCAACTATCATTGAAGCAGCCATAGCGCTTTTCAATAAGCATTCAGTCGAAGAGATTTCCAGAAATGATGCTTCAGCAGTAAATTTAGCTGTTACAAGTAACACAATTTCTGAATTAATTGATAAAGCAAAATCAAATAGTAAAAAAATAATATGTTTTGTAACTGGTGTTCCGGGAGCGGGAAAAACTTTAGTAGGATTAGATATTGCTAATAAACATCTTGATAAGGAGAAAGCAACTTCAAGTGTCTTCCTATCAGGTAATGGTCCTTTGGTAAATATATTAAGAGAAGCATTGACACGAGATAAAATTAAAAGAGAAAAAGAAGTCGGCAACAGAATGAAGAAATATGAAGTATTAAGTATTGTTAAAGCTTTTATACAAAATGTTCATCATTATAGAGATGATAATCTAATTGATTTAAATGAACCACCATTTGATCATGTAGCAATTTTTGATGAAGCACAACGAGCATGGAATCTTCAACAGACCGCGAACTTTATGAAGCGGAAGAAAAATATTCCTGATTTTTCTGAATCTGAACCTGAGTTTTTAATTTCTTGCTTAGATAGGCATAAGGACTGGGCTGTGATTGTTTGTTTAGTTGGAGGTGGACAAGAAATTCATACTGGGGAAGCTGGTATTAGTGAATGGATTGAATCACTGGACCGTTCATTTCCTGATTGGGAAATATATATTTCATCTCGGTTAACTGATAGTGAATATACTTCTGGAAATGCTTTGAACTTAATTGAAAATCGGAAGGAAGTTTACTACAAAGATGAATTACATCTTTCCGTTTCTATGAGATCTTTTCGCGCTGAACATTTATCTAAGTTAGTTAAAAGTTTATTAGACATTGATATTGATGAAGCAAAAAGAAATCTTGATTTGGTAAGAGAAAAATATCCGATAGTTTTAACAAGAGATTTACTTAAGGGTAAAAAGTGGCTTAGAGAAAAAGCACGAGGAAGTGAACGTTATGGAATTGTAGTATCTTCGCAAGCACAAAGACTTAAACCACACGCAATAGATGTTAAATCTCCTATGGATCCCATACATTGGTTTTTAGATGGTAAAGAAGATGTTAGGTCATCTTACTATTTGGAAGATGTTGCAACGGAGTTTCATATTCAGGGATTAGAGTTGGATTGGTCATGTGTTACATGGGATGGAGATTTTCGATTTACTGACAATGGTTGGAAAACATTTTCATTCGTAGGTGAAAGATGGAATAATATTAACAAAGTCGAAAGAAAGCAATATTTAAAAAATGCTTATAGAGTACTTTTGACTAGAGCAAGACAAGGAATGGCAATTGTAGTACCCGAAGGAGATTCAGATGATCCGACGAGGAATCCTGAATATTATGATGGGACTTATGATTATTTGAAAGAGATTGGGTTTGAAGTGTTGTGAATAGTATTTGAAATTGTTTTAGGAAAGAATTAATTTACAAATGCAAAGTTTACACTAAAAGTTAGTGATTACTCTTTCAAATTCGATCAAAACTTATCAGTAAGAAATTTATCAATAAAAATAGCAAGTATTTATTTCTACCTATTGAATTTTATTAGTGAGGAAGACTTCAATGTTTTAAAAAAGTATATATAAGCACATAAAAATGATGAAAAAATTAAACAGTCGTAAAAGTAAACTATTTAAATTGGAGGATATGAAAATGAATATAATGACAGACATATTAGTTGGTGATTGTAAAGATCAATTAAATTTTATTTCGGATAATTCAGTGGATTTAATTATAACATCACCCCATATACGGACCAGCGTAAAGGAACATATGGAGGTATTCATCCTAACGAATATGTAAAATGGTTCCTTCCTATTTCTCTCCAACTTTTAAGAGTTTTAAAAGAAACGGGAACATTTGTGCTAAACATCAAAGAACGCGTAATTAATGGTGAGCGAAGCACTTATGTTATGGAATTAATAATGGAAATGAGAAACCAAGGATGGTTTTGGACAGAGGAATTTATTTGGCACAAGAAAAACAGTGTACCGGGGAAATGGCCAAATCGTTTTCGAGACTCATGGGAAAGACTTTTACAGTTTAATAAGAGTAAAATTTTTAACATGTATCAAGATGAAGTAAGAGTTCCTATAGGAGATTGGTCAAAGAGTAGATTGAAAAATTTAAGTGAAACTGATAAGCGTAGAGATAACGCGAAGAATGGAAGTGGTTTCGGCAAAAATATTTCTAACTGGGTTGGAAAAGAAACCGTTTTTCCGTCTAATGTTTTACACCTAGCTACAGAATGTAATAATAAAAATCATAGCGCCGCGTTTCCAGAAGAACTTCCAGAATGGTTTATAAAACTATTCACAAAAGAAACTGACACTGTTCTTGATCCATTTATGGGTTCAGGAACAACATTAATTGTTGCAAACAGAATGAAACGTAATTCAATAGGTATAGAAATAATTCCTGAATATTGTGAAATGGTTAGAAAACAAATAAAGCCAGTCGAGATGTATTTATTAGAACCTAAATTAAAATATGAAAAAACTAAAATTAAAGGACGTATCGCAGTTCGTTGAAGAAAATATCGGAACATTTCACAAAAAGCGTATTCAAAGTTTAGATGATTTAAAATTATCAAAAGTTCTCAGACGAAAAAATCCTTATTTGTTTAAAGCTAAGTATGTTCTAACTGCTGACGAAATCATTAAAGGTATCGCATCTGCTCACATTTCATCAAATGAAGAGGCTATTTTTGGTAATTGGCTTGAAGGCTTGTCAATTTTTATTGTTTCTAAAGTTTTTAATGGCCGAAAGTCTGGTATCACAGGAATTGACTTTGAATTTGACAAGAATAAAATCAGATACATTGTTGCTGTAAAATCTGGTCCAAACTGGGCTAATAGTCGTCAATTAGCTGAAATGAAAGCTGGTTTTAGAACTGCTAAAATAACATTGAGAACGAGCAATTCTAATATGCATGTTGTAGCGGTTAATGGATGCTGTTATGGGAAAGACAATAAACCGGATAAAGGAGAATATTATAAATATTGCGGACAAAGATTTTGGGAATTTATATCAGGTGATTCCAATCTTTTTACAGAAATAATTGAACCACTTGGTTATAAAGCTAAGGAGAAAAATGATGAGTTTCAGAATTCTTATGCCAAAATGATAAATATATTCATAAAAGAATTCACCAATGGCTTTTGTAAAAGAAATGGTGAAATTGATTGGAATAAATTAATTGAATTCAATTCAGGAGCCAAATAACTTCTTAAGAATTATGTCACACTCATCTAACCATTCGGAATTGATTTATATTTTACTAAACTTATTGAATAACCATTGAAAAGTTCAATTTAGTTTAAATTCTTGAGATTATAAATAAATTTTGATTATTCCCTTTATCAAGATGATGCTAAATATTGTTTACATTTCAAATTCATTATCCAACTTAAAATTTATCTTAAATGATATTAAATATAAATCTTTCTTGTTTAATAAAATTAGAAAAATGATAGGCATAGAAACCAAAATAAGCATTTTTAAAAACTATCTTTTACTAAGAAATGGTAGTTATGGTGATGTCATGAAAGATGAAATTTATTCTTATTTTTTTGAAATTGAAGAGGAAGATATTTCCTCGAATTATCATTTTTTACAACATTTAAATTCTTCCGAAGAAATTGAAAATAAAGTAGATTTTTTAGTTAGCAAAATGATAATGCATGAACATGAAGACGGAATTAGGAACATAATCGAAAGTTATGTTGAGGTCGAATAATGTAAATGCGATCAAATCAAATTAGTAGAAATAAATTGCAAACTAAGCTAGACTAAAATTAATAACCTCGAGAAATATCGTAATTAAAAATTTTACAAAATGAGTATCGACACACAGTTTATTTCACCAAAGCCAACCAATAAATATACTCCAAACTATATTCATCTTAAGAGAATAACATTCGCCGAGTATAATTTCATTTATCATATCAACGATGGATATTCTATAAATGACCTATCTAAATTCAGTAATAAAACTCAATTACTCTTTCAAAAAATTTCCAGTAAAGTAATGCAGATGAATCTAATGATTGTTGATTCTATTTTCCCATTACTTTTAGCTGATGTTGTACTTGATACTTTTCTAAAAGGAGTTTCATCGTTTCATCAATACACAGTTTCAAAAGATAAAATTATAATTAGTGATACTGAATTCGGCAGTGAATATTTGAAATATAAATTCTGGTATTTCATACATCATCTGCTTTACTCTGATATTGCCGGTAAAAAAATTTATAAAGGAGAAATTGATTCCAGTAATATATATTATCTTAAAAATGATAAGAATGAAATCCAATACTTCTCAATACTAGAACAAAATCAACTCCAGGAATTAATGTTCCATAAAATGAATTTGGAAATCGTTTCTGAGAAATCATTCACTGCAAAGGATAAGGCAAATATTTGTTTTAGAATATTTTATTGAGTCGGTAATTCCTTCACAATAAAAGCAGACTTGGTTCTTAAGTTAAAGGATAAACTTAACCTCAACATGATCAAACACAAAAAATGCGACTGCAATGAAGACTACTGGGAAGAAATAGTCGTGCAGAATGATGAAAGTTATCAGAACAGGACAGTTGTTTATTTTCATTGTGATCTGTGCGGAGAGGATTTTAGTGTTGAGGATTTTGAGAGTGGGAGAGAAATCACATTAGATAAATAACATTTTATAATAGATCTCTCAATCACAAAAAGATTCCAACATTCCTGCACATCTACAACCCGCAACTTCCCTAACTCTCCCCCCGGCATTAAAACTTACTTTTAATAATCATTCATTAATTCTATTTTGAAAAAACTTTAAACAGGTATTTATGAAGAAGCCTTTTCCGCCCGTGTATTATGCGGATTATCTGAAACTTGATTCGCTGCTGACAAGTCAGAAACCGAAAAGCGATGAATACGGGGATCCCGCGCATGATGAGATGCTGTTCATTATTGTTCATCAGGCGTATGAACTCTGGTTCAAACAGATCCTGCATGAGCTTGGATCCGTTTCGGAAATGTTCCTTAAAGATAATGTTGATGAAAGAAATATCGGCGTTGCAGTTGCGCGTCTCAGAAGGATCACTGTCATTCAGAAACTTTTGATAGATCAGCTTGGTGTGATCGAGACCATGACGCCGCTGGATTTTCTGGAGTTCAGGGATTATCTCATTCCGGCATCGGGATTTCAGAGCATACAGTTCCGGCTTATAGAGAATAAACTCGGACTGAACTTTGACAACAGAGTAAAGCTGAATAATATGAATTATTATACTCTCGTTTCGGATGAACATCAGAAAATGCTGCTTGAATCGCAGAATGAAGTTTCGATTTATGAATCTATCGACAAATGGCTTTCGAGAATTCCATTCCTTAATACTGATCATTTTGATTTCTGGAAATATTATGAAGGCGCAGTCGGCGTAATGCTTGAAAACGAGAAAAGCATTATTGTAAACAACCCGAGTCTGACCGATGAGAAAAGAGAGAAGCAGCTTGCAATGTTCGCATCGACTGTAGAAAATTTCGAAGCGCTGCTTGACGAGAAAAAATATGAAGCCCTCATAACCGAAGGACAAAGAAGACTTTCGCACAGGTCAATGCTCGCTGCGCTTTTTATAAATCTGTACCGCGACGAACCAATACTTCATCTGCCTTACAGATTCCTTACCTATCTTGTCGACATTGATGAAAATTTTACAACGTGGAGATACAAGCACGCTCTCATGGTTCACAGGATCATCGGCGCAAAGGTAGGCACAGGCGGCTCTTCGGGACATGAGTATTTACTAAAGACTGCGGAGAAGCATAAGGTATTCAAGGATCTCTTTGACCTGCCGACATATCTCATACCGAGATCTGAACTTCCCGCTCTTCCGGAAGAACTGAAAAAGAATCTCGGGTTTTATTACACAGCAACCTTAAACAATTAACAATTAACAATTAACAATTAACAATTAACAATTAACATTTAGCATTTAACATTTAACATTGAACATTGAATATAGATCTTAAAAATAAAAAAGCTGTCGTATGCGGAAGCACGCAGGGCATAGGAAAAGCAATTGCAATACAGCTCGCCGCTTCGGGAGCCAGTGTAATTTTAATCGCAAGAAATGAAGAGTCGCTGAGGGAAGTTCTGCGCGAACTGCCTGCGGAAAAAGAACAGAACCATAACATCATAGTCGCTGACTTTACCGATCCTGTTTCATTAAAAATGAAGATGTATGATTTCATTTCCGAATCCACGCCGGTTCATATTTTAGTAAACAATACAGGCGGACCGAAGGGCGGCGAAGCGCTCGCAGCTGATACTTCGGAATACATACAGGCTTTTTCAAATCATCTGATATGTAATCAGATACTTGTGCAGTCTCTTGCAGACGGAATGAAGCAGGAAGGTTACGGCAGGATCATTAATATAATTTCCACATCAGTAAAGCAGCCGCTGAAAAATCTCGGTGTATCAAACACTATCCGCGGCGCAGTGGCAAGCTGGGCGAAGACGCTTGCGGGCGAACTCGGTCCGTTTGGAATTACGGTGAACAATGTATTACCCGGCGCGACAAAGACCGCGAGACTTGATTCTATTATTAAAAATAAATCCGAAGCTTTAGAAATATCTGTTGAAGAAGTTACGAAGGAAATGCTGAAAGAAATTCCCGCAGGGAAATTTGCTTCGCCTGCTGATCTTGCGTATGCAGTTACGTTTCTTGCGTCGCCTTATGCGGAGTTTATTAATGGGGTTAATTTGCCTGTTGATGGCGGAAGAACGTTATGCTTATAATCAATTAGGAATTAGGAAATTGGAATTAAGAATTAGGGATTAAGGATTAGGAATAATGAATTAGGAATTATGAATTAGGAATTATGAATTAGGAATTAGGGATTAGGAATTAGGGATTAGGAATTAGGAATTTCAAGTTTTCAAATTAGGAGTTGTGATATTTAGTTACGAGTTTTAAGTTACGAATTATGAGTTTTAAGTTACAAGTTTAGAATTTCTAGAAAAGATTGTTGATGAATGGATTCCCGCAGAGAGTATGCGGGAATGACAAGTTTGGGATAATTCCTAATTCTTAATTCTAAATTCTTAATTAAAAAAAATGATCTTATATAATGTTACAGTAAGTGTCGATGAGTCTGTTCATACAGAGTGGCTGGAATGGATGAAGGAGAAGCATATACCGGACGTGATTGCGACGGGGCTTTTTAGTGAGTATAAATTTTTTAAAATTTTATCCGATGATCCGGAAGAGAAGACTTATTCGATACAATATTTTCTCAATTCGATGGATGACTATGATACTTATCAGAAGAAATATGCGCCGGCATTACAGGCGGAGCATGCGGGTAAGTTCGGGGATAAATTTGTTGCATTCAGGACATTGCTTGAATCAGTCTGATGAAAAACCATAAATCTTAAAATGGAAAAGCTGAAGAATTATATTGACGGGATACTGATGACGCCTTTTTCAAATAGCTATATCAACAGTTATGATCCGTCTACAGGCGAAGTATTTACTATGCTTCCGGATTCGGATAAAGAGGACGTGGAACTTGCGGTAAAGTCAGCTGAAAAAGCTTTTCCGCTCTGGTCTTCATTGTCCGCAGAGAAGCGCGCGGAATATCTTTTGAAGATCGCGGGACTGATAAATAAAAATCTTGAGAAGTTTGCATTAGCTGAAAGCAAGGACAACGGCAAGCCCGTTCATCTTGCGAGAATCGTTGATATACCGAGAGCGGTAAAGAATTTTGAATTCTTCGCATCGGCAGTCACACAATTTTCCAGCGAGTCACATCACACGGGAACGGAAATTCTGAATTATACTCTGCGTCAGCCGGTCGGAATTGCAGGAGCAATATCGCCCTGGAATCTGCCGCTGTATTTATTCACATGGAAAATAGCTCCGGCGCTGGCAGCGGGTAACTGCGTGATCGCAAAGCCGTCTGAAGTAACTCCGCTGACAGCTTATATGCTTTCAGAGATCTGCATTGAAGCGGGACTGCCGAACGGCGTGCTGAATATCATTCACGGCTACGGTCACAAAGCCGGCTCGGCGATAGTATCGCATCCGAAGATAAAGGCGATAACATTCACAGGCGGGACGAAGACAGGAAAAGACATTGCATCCATTGCCGGTCCGATGCTGAAAAAACTTTCACTCGAGCTCGGGGGGAAGAATCCCGTTATAATATTTAAAGACTGCAAGTATGATGAAATGCTTGAGACGACGGTCCGGTCCTCGTTTACAAATCAGGGCGAGATCTGTCTGTGCGGTTCGAGGATATTTGTTGAAAAGGAAATTTATGAAAAATTCAAAACGGATTTTGTAAATAAGGTCAAAGCACTGAAAACGGGAGATCCGCTGAATGCCGATACTGACATAGGCGCGATTGTTTCGAAACAGCATTTTGAAAAAATACTTTACTACATAGACCTTGCGGTAAAGGACGGCGGGAAGATTTTATGCGGAGGAAATCCGGTTGAATTAAAAGGCAGATGCAAAAGGGGATGGTTTATTGAACCGACCGTGATAGAAGGGCTTGACCATAACTGCCGGGCAAATCAGGAAGAAATATTCGGACCCGTAGTTACGATAATGCCATTCGAAAATGAAGAGGAAGTTCTGCAAATGGCAAACTCAACTGAGTACGGACTTGCTTCCGTGATCTGGACGAATGATCTTTCAAAGGCGCACAGGGTATCGGCGAATATACATTCGGGAATAGTCTGGGTGAACTGCTGGATGGTGCGGGATCTGCGGACTCCTTTCGGCGGCATGAAAAATTCCGGAGTCGGAAGAGAAGGCGGTCTGGAAGCGTTAAGGTTTTTTACCGACCCGAAAAATGTATGTATAAAAATTAGTTAATAGTTAATAGTTAATAAATTAATTTGTAGTTAAATTTTGAATACAGATCGTGTTATAAATATAGAAGTTATCATTTTGGAATTTAATATTTTATAACATTGCTTTCATTCTGGGAAATAAATTCATTTACAAATTACGATCACATAATTATCGGCAGCGGAATACTGGGACTGTCAGTTGCCTGTGAGATAAAGGAAAATTTTCCGGAAAGAAGTGTGCTCATAATAGAGAAAGGGATTTTCCCCGAAGGGGCGAGCACTAAGAATGCCGGCTTTGCATGCTTCGGAAGTTTTACGGAAATACTTTTCGATTTTGAGAAGATCGGCGTTGACAGAACCATTGAACTTATTTCAAACAGGCGCGAAGGTATTGAGCTACTCAGGAGCAGACTCGGAGACGATAATATCGGTCTGCTGAATTACGGCGGGTATGAACTCATTGATGAAAAACATTCGGACAAAGTAAACAAGCTTGAGTTTGTAAATAAAAAGCTGATGAGCATATTCGGCGAAGATGTTTACTTTTTACAGAATGAAAAAATTTCAGAATTCGGATTTAATCCGGAAGAAATATCTTCACTGATATACAGTCCTTTTGAATCTCAGATAGATACGGGAAAGATGATGAGATCGTTTTTGAATTATGCAGCGGCTTTAGGGATACATATTATAAACGGTTGCAGCGCGGAATCATACAGCGAGAAGGAAAATTTTGTGAAATTATTTGTCAGCGGAAACGCATCCGGTGAAAAGACCGAACTTAGCTGTAAAACATTAACTGTCTGCGCAAATGCATTCACAGGAAAAATATTTCCGGAGCTGAATATAAAACCCGGAAGAGGGCAGGTGCTGGTTACAAAGCCCGTGAAGGATCTGAAGTTCAAGGGAGTATTTCACTTCGACGAGGGATTTTATTATTTCAGGAATTTCGGAGACAGGGTAATATTCGGCGGCGGAAGAAATCTTGATTTTGAAAATGAGGCGACGACGGAGTTTAATGTTAGCGAAAAAATAATTACAGATCTTGAGGCAAAGCTGCGTAATGTAATTTTATATAAACAGGAATTCGAAACCGAACATACCTGGAGCGGAATAATGGGATTCACAGATGACAAACTTCCGCTGGTGAAAAACATTTCCGACAGGGTGAAGTGCATAGTCTCCTGCAACGGGATGGGAATAGCTCTATCATCTTATACAGCAAGGTCAGTAATAAAAAACGGCTATGGATAAAATTCACTGATTGCAGCCGGAGGATTTAGGCTGCTTTGGTGAAAAGTTTCCGCAGGCTAAAGCCTGCGGCTACGATATTTTAAAAAAATATATGAAACGGAGTTTCATAAGCAATTGCGTTCCCAAACGGAGTTTGGGAACGAGCGGTTTTTACATTTGTTCGTCTGCAGTAGGTCCATAGACGGATGGCAGCGGAATTTCATTGATTCTCATATATACTGAAAGCTGTCCGCGGTGATGAATAATGTGACTCAGCACAAATGATCTTATCACACCTGCTTTATGGGTTGAGAAATAAACCGTATCACCCTGACGCATCGTCCAGTTTTCCTTTAACTTTTCATCGCTGTTTCTTTTAAACACTTCCGACGCATCCGCTATACTCTTATCAAAAAATGCAAGGAGCTCTTCATTGTTTTTTACGTCAGGCGGAGTATACTTATAGGTTGCAAAGTCGAGTTCATCGGCTTCGATGGAAACCTCGACCCAGCCCGGTATCTCTGCGATATGACTCGCAAGTTTTCCCATAGAAAAAGATTTATCGTGCGGCTTGTAATCGAATTTATCATCAGGGATTCGCTCAAGCATGTTACGTGTTGTTTTTGCTTCCATCTGAAATTCAGCCAGAAGAGATTCCATTTGTGTCATTGTTATGTGTTTTTGATTTTTGAAAAGGTCAGGTAAATTAAAAATTTAATGGAAGAATTAAAATATAAATTAAGTGATTTTTATAACATCTATTTAAAAGGATTGGCATATAAATTACCTCCAAGGCTCGAAGGCTCAAAGTTAAATTTTTAAATACAGTATTCTTTGAGCCTTTGGGTCTTAGAGGTAGTCTGGATGTAATCATACAGTCAATTTTTCAATAGCTTTTATTGTATGATTCACATCCAGTAAAGTAGTATCAATGATATGGAGAAATGCGGGCCAGATGTATCCGTTAAGCTGTTCGTTTACAATATCAACTCTTTCACCCATTATGTTTTCAGGAACCCGCAGTTCATCGCGGCGGTGATTTTCTTCAGTGTCGCATTTCAGCCAGACGAATTTAATTTTGTCCGCATATTCAAGTTCTGAAAATTCTTTATGCAGCAGGTCAAGACCAACAGGCGTCCATACATTTTCTACAGCGACAGGCATGGACAGTTTCAGATATTCTTTTGCGGCGCTGACAGAGATCCGCGCTGTGAGCAGTTCCTCTTCATAAGAAAACCTTACAAAATTTTTATCAAAGATCCATTCGGTAAAATAATCACATTCGACAATCGCTCCGTTCTTTCTTCGCGCCCATTCCTTTGCGACAGTAGTTTTGCCCGCGCCGCATGCGCCGGTTAAAATTAATACTTCACTCATGTTAATATATTTTGAAAATTTGTTTTGAAATAAATAGTTTGTGTCATTTTAGTTCAGATATTTTCCGTATGTCATCATCGCTTAACTCAAGAAGTCCAACAGACTTTAATCTGCCGAATAAAATTCTCCAGTTGTTATCCTTTCCGAAAACTTCAGTGAAAAGAGGAAGGGATGCATCCACGCTGCCTGTATTGGCGAGAGTGACAGCATGCCAGAATTTCATCTCGGCATTCTCGGGAAACATTTCTTCAGCTGCTGAATATTCTTTCATAGCGAGATCCATGTTATTTTTTTCAACAGCCAGATCTCCTTTGTTCATATGTTCATAAGCCCTGAAAACTTTCAGCAGACGTTTTAGTTCTTCGACAGGTTCGGAATGATCATCAACTCTTAAGTCGATCATTCTGTCTTCCCATATATTTCCGGTGGATTCTCCTCTGACAACGAGAATGCATGCCGACTGTTTACCGCGGATATCACCGCCTTCATTTTCAGCGGCTTCGAGAGCGGTGATGAGTCTTTCGGCAAGAGGAAGCCCTGTTGAATTTTCAAATGCAACGGACATTGCGCTCCAGACTTTATCCGTGAGCATCATATTCGCCTGCACGGAATAATTTTCCTTTGCGATATTTCCGGCTTCAGGAATGCAGTTCTTTCCTGTATAGGAAGCTGACCTTCCTTTAGCATCGAGAATTGCAAGCTGTCTTACGTCACGTCCGTCGTCAGATGCAATGAGTTCATCGACCGCTTCCTGCGGACTCTTGCCTTCTTTAAGAAGCGCGAGACCTCTTAAACCAAACGACGGATTTACAAAAGACTGAGTGGCGACGACACCGACACCGGCTTCTCCCCAGCTTACTATCGAGCCGACTGAAAACCAGTGCGACTGAACGGCGACGCCCATTTCTCCGGTAACGGGATCACGCGCTACAATGGAGTAAGTGTGGGCAAGCTTATCTGAGTAAACGCTCTGCGAATAAGAATTCATTGTAATAAAAAATAGTGAAAGAAATAAAATTAGGTTCTTCATTTTATTAATAAATTATTTTAGGGAAATTGAACAAACTTTTTACGGAACAAAATTTATTTCAAATTATATAAAGTTATAATTATTTGCAATTGACTGATTTCGGTAAGTCAGTTAAGTTAATTCTATATTAAAATTTAAAGCTATTCAATTTATGAAAAGATCATTTTACATATTAACACTCTTAACAATAATTATTTTTGCGGCAACAGTTTTAAAGTCACAGGATATGGAAACTTCACAGCCGACTGAAGGCACGGAGACATTTCTGAACGGTTACTGGGAAATGACGGGCTTAGGGTTTGAAAATATTTTAAACGCTTCATGTAGCAAAGGCGCGCCATATATTGAGATCAATATAAAGGAGCAAATCTTTTCAGGAAGCACAGGATGCAATACTTTTTCAGGGAAGGTATCTTCTGAAGGTGAAAAGATAATGTTCGGAAATATACTATCGACTGAAATGGCTTGTCAGTACATGAGAGATGCGGAGATATTTGAAGCGCTGACGAGCTGCAGTTACTATTTTATTGACAACAATACTTTAACTTTAAAGAATGGTGATGCAGTAACTGCGGTATTTTTAAAAAGGGGCGATACTTCGAAAACAGAAGGCGGAGAATTAAGACTGAAGAAATTCAAGGAAGGTATCGGATTTTATGCAAACGGAAATGAACCGTTCTGGTCAGTTAATTTCCGCGGCGCAGGAAGAATAGATTACGAGTACAACATGGGTCTGGAAAAGACGAGCTTTAAAATATTGAAGACATTCAGCGATCTGAGGTCGGACAGTATTACGATTATCGCAGAGGATGAAAGTGATGAGATAATTATCAGAATACTCCGCAGAGAGTGTAAGGATAACATGAGCGGAAGGATCTTTCCGTATGAATTAAAGCTGAATTACGATGACATGCTCTATACGGGCTGCGGTGAATTTACGGGCAATGATGATATTGCCGGATCTTACAGAGTGAATGATATCTGGGTCATGGATAAGCTGGGTGAAGAAATTCTTGATAAGGATAAATTCAAAACAGGACTTCCCATGATCGAGATACAGATGATAGAAAACAGATTCACCGGTAATACAGGATGCAATAATATGAGCGGGAGTTTTTTAAGTGTGGGGAATTTAATTAAGTTCGATAAAATAGCAACCACCCGGATGATGTGTCCCGGCGGTTATGACAGCAAAGTAACAGGCGCATTAAAAGACAGCGATAATTATGCAATAGAAAATATGAGATTGTTTCTGAAGAAAGGTGATAAGATACTTGCCGAATTTAAAAAGATCGACTGAGTGATTTAATCCCGGAATCTGAATTTTATAATAGTATAAATTGCGGTAACGCCGTCAGTCCATTTAATTTTTTTACCTTCGCTTTTACTCCGCGGATGATAAGTGATCGGAACTTCCAGAATTTTTAATTTTCTCTTAAGGGCTTTTGATGTCACTTCGGGGCAGAATTCAAAACCGTCGCATTCCAGATCAAAACTTTTCAGCACATCGCTTCGGAAAACTTTTAAACAGGTCGACTCATCAGTAATATGCGAGCCGTACAAAATATTAATTAACTTACTAAGAAATACACCGCCGAGATAAAACATAAATGAAGAATGCGGATTACCTTCGAGATTTCTTGAGCCGTAAACTATTTTGACTTCGGGGTCATCGAATGGTTTTAAGAGTGCAGTATACTGCGACGGATCATATTCAAGATCTGCATCCTGAATAAGAATAATGTCTCCGGTAGAAACTGCGAGAGCTATACGTATAGCTGAACCTTTGCCTTTGTTGACTTTGCCGCCGGTGAGTTTTATCTTATCAGGAAATTCATTTTTCAGTGAAAGAGCAATGTCCGCAGATGTATCAGTTGATCCGTCATCGGAAAGAATAATTTCATCAGCGAGTCCGGTCGCGATTACTTTCTTCACGAGAGTTGCGATAGTATTCTCTTCATTATAATAAGGAATGATAACAGACAGTTTCAAATTATTCTCACCTCATTCGTTTTAAATTATTCAGTCTGTTTGAAACAGCAGTGTCACCGGGATAAACTTCAAGATATCTGCTGAGGCAGTAAGCGGCTCTTTCGAAATCGGCTTCGCTTTCATAATATGAGCAGAGATTCAGGAAGATATCTTTATACAGATTCATATTCACAGAACCTTTTGTATTCTTTATATAATTCAGGTAAAGAATTTCTGCGTAAGAATTTTTATTATTATCGAAAGCAAAATTTCCCATGTTGATCAGATAAACAGGATCAGTTTTAGATGTATAAAATCCGCTGAGCCAGTCTGAAAGATCCCTAAGTTTTACTGATACAAGAAGTCTGTCTTTTTCTTCATTGGAAAAAACAGCTGTATCAATATTCTCATTCATCAGACCTGAGGCGAAGTTAAAACTATTTTTAACTGCAGTATCTTTACCGGCTTTATAGACAGCAGAATTTCCGTCCCAGTATGCAAGACTAAATGACTCATTAGTTACAAGCTGACCTGTCCATCTGTAATTTGAAATATCATTAACTATTAAACCGGGTGAATATATTCCGAGCAGTTCATTTAATTTATTTCCGCTGACAGATGACAGATAAGTTTTATAAAAATCTTCCATAACCACTTCAAGTCTACCGTCTATAAAAACCTTCTGTCCGGTTTTCCATCCGAGCCATCCGCCGGATTCGAGATTGTTAAAAATATTTCCTTTAAGATTATTTTCATTTATGAAATCCGCGGCTTTATCAGGAAGAATATATTCATCCGGACCGCTGCCTGTTTTAATTTCGGAAGCGTAAGGGATGTAATATGCGCCGGTGAAAATTCTCAAAGTGATCAGAATGCATAAAAAGGTAATGCTGTAATTCAGGATGTAGGAGAATTTATTTCTGCCGCTTAAGATCATTTCAATATTCTTACCTCTGATAACATCCATTACGGAAACTGAAATTATAAAAAAAGCATAGATCATAAACAGCGGAATATTTCTGAAGGAAGAAAATGAAAGGTAGAAGAATGCCGATAGCAGCGCAAACTCATGAAACTTCCTGTGCTTAAGAGTAATGAAGAGCAGAGCAAAACTTATCACGGTAACAAAATAGTAAATGTAAAGTTCGGTCTCAAGTGTCCCAGACATTGTCCACGGAGACTGAAGTTCGGATATATTGAGCTGAAAAATATTTCCTTTCTGCAGACGTGTAAACAGATAAAACGGAAACAGAACCCCTTCGGAAAAATACGGATTTATAAATACGACGGCGAGAGAAACCGCTGTCCATTGCAAAAGCTTTTTATCAATTGATTTATCGCGCACATATCCCGAGAGCAGGTAAGTGATCATTATTACAAAACCAAGTATGAACAGTCCGTGCATATTCACCCAAAAAAGCATAATGACAGGAAGCAGATACAGCCGGGATTTTTTCGAATAAAAATTTTTGTCGAGAATGATCAGCATGATCAGAATGAATATCCATGTCCATATTTCAGGTCTGTAGCTGAAACGGAGCTGTATGCATACTGCTGTGATGATCAGAAAAATTATTGAAACCGGTAAAGATACTCCGCTGAGATTATTTCTTTTCAGCATAAGATAAAAAACGGTTAAGACCGTTAAAGAATTAATAACTGCGAGACCGGTATAGCCGGAAATTTTTTCCACAGAAAACATCAGCACCTGATACAGCCACTGAATGTCGATATAATCAAGAGAATTTACGGTAAATGTAAAAACGTCTTTTACAGGGAATGCCATATTTTCTATGATCCATCTGCCGGCATTAAGATGAAAGCCGAGATCATAGATAGCGATCTTTCTGAATGCAAATAAAAGAACTACAATAAATACCGAAATAAGAGAAGGCAGCCAGACGGACTTAACAATTCCGCTGAAAGAAATTTCGGAGGTAATGTGAGAAACATATTTCTTTTTAACAGAAGCTCCGGAATTTTTCGGGGCAGGTCTTTTTTTCAAATTAATTTTTTGTGCAGTAACTTATTTTATATTGAATATAATTACAATTTAGAAATATGTTCTTTAAATATTATTTCAAATTTTTAAAAAAATTTGATTAAACTCATTTCGCAAAATTTATTTAACAACAATTAAAAGTATCAACTGTAAAAAATTATTTACTGTAATAAAAGAAAACAAGTTTTATATTGACAGATTATAAATTTAATTTACAGATGGAAAACATTATACTAAAGTTAAAGGAGATCGCTTATAATCTTTCGTGGTCATGGAGCAAGGATACGGTCGAACTTTTCAATGACATCAACCCTGATTTCTGGAACTGGTCGCAGCATAATCCGGTGATGGTGCTGAACGAGATCAATCCGAGTTATCTGGAATTTATACTTGAAAAAAAGAATCTCGGCAGCAGGATAAACACCATATATACCGATTATAAGGAATACATGACGAAGAGTACTTACTTTGACGAAAAACATTTTAAATCTGAAAAGCCGATCATAGCATATTTCTCGGCGGAGTTTGGGATCACTGAATGTCTGAAGACTTATTCAGGCGGACTGGGAGTATTGTCCGGAGATCATATGAAGTCTTCTTCCGATCTGGGAATCCCGCTGGTTGGAATAGGTCTTGCATATAATTACGGATACTTCACACAGCTTATAAATCAGAACGGATGGCAGACGGAAAATTACGAACTGAATGACTTTAAGAATCTGCCGATCTACATTCTCAGGGATGAAAATTATATTCCTTTAAAAGTGTCTGTAAATTTCCCCGGCAGAGATATCTATTGTCAGGTATGGGTAGCTAAGATAGGACGCGTTAAACTTTATCTGCTTGATACCTTCATTCCGGAAAACTCTGTTAAGGACAGAAGAATAACTGACATACTTTACGGAGGAGATCATGAAAGCAGAATAATGCAGGAGATGATACTCGGCATCGGAGGTTACAGGTTACTAAAGAAACTGGAGTTTGATATAAAGGCATATCATCTGAATGAAGGACATTCGGCTTTCCTGTGCTTTGAAAGGATCAGGGATAAGATGAAGACTGATAATATTTCATATGAAGATGCGAAGGCGAAATGTTACGGTTCGAATATTTTTACTACTCATACACCTGTCCCCGCCGGTATAGATATTTTTACGAAAGATCTGTTTCTGAAATACTTCTCCGAATATGCAGAGAAGGAAGTCGGTGTAACTCCGGAGACATTGTTTTATGAGGGAGACCTTAATAAAGGACAGGCGGACAATGATAAATTCAATATGGCGTATCTTGCGATCAACAATTCAAATTTCATAAACGGCGTCAGCAAACTTCACGGTCAGGTTTCGAGGGACATGTGGAAACTGCCGGAGACAAGAGCGAACATCGATCACATTACAAACGGCGTTCACATTCCGAGTTACGTATCGATCAGTACAAATAAATTATACTCGGGATATTTTACAAAAGACTGGAAGTTTGATGAAAGCATCTGGAGCAAAATTGATATTATTCCTGACGAAGAGATCTGGGCATTGAGACACCTGAATAAACACAGGCTGATACAATTCTGCAGAGAGAGGATAAAGGAGAAATGGATAAGCATGGGGGCGTCGAAGGAAAAGCTTGAAGACGCGAAATTTATATTAAAAGAAGATGCGCTGACGATCGGATTTGCGAGGAGGTTCGCGACTTATAAAAGGGGCACATTGATATTCAGCGATCTTGAACGACTGACCAGAATAGTAAGCGATAAAAAGAGACCTGTGCAGTTTATATTTTCAGGCAAAGCGCATCCAAAGGATGAAGGCGGAAAAAATCTGATCTCTGAGATAATTGCATTTACAAAAAATGAGAGTCTGAAAAATAAAATAGTCTTCATTGATAATTATGATATCAATGTAGCGAGACATTTAGTAGAGGGCTGCGATCTGTGGCTTAACAATCCGAGGAGACCGCATGAAGCGTCGGGTACGAGCGGAATGAAAGTCATCGCAAACGGCGGACTGAATTTCAGCATACTTGACGGATGGTGGGATGAAGCGTACGCTCCGGGAAACGGCTGGAAAATTGACAGCTTAACTGATGAGAGCATTCCGCAGGAGCAGAGAGATCTCTATTCTTCGATCAGTCTTTATGATACTCTTGAGAATGAAATTATACCTGCATACTATAAAAGAAATAAAAATGGAATTCCTGCTGAATGGATAAAGATGGTAAAAAATTCTATCAGAAATCTTGCAGGCACATACAATACAAACAGAATGGTAAAGGATTATTGTGAGAAATTTTATTTGAAAGTTACGTAAATAATTTATACTTTGACGTTCGGGAAAAAATCAGAATTCTAACTAACTATAATTAAATAAAACAATCATGAAAATTAATTTCAGATTTGCAAATGTATTGATCACAACATTCATGCTGACAATGGGCATAATGTTTTCAAACTTCGCTTCTGCTCAGATCAACGCCGGCGGACTTCCAATGAGCTCGATGACAGAGCTTAATGACGTATTCGGTTTAGTTACGATGCCCGGAATTGACACACAGAGTTTAATTGATGAAGACGCTGAGAACGAGAAAATTCCCGGTACGCCGTTCAGATACGGATATAATTTCGATGTAAATTATAACTTGTCAAATTCAGGTACTTGGGAAACGCTTTCTGACGGAAGCAGAGTATGGAGACTTGCTGTAAGATCAGAGGATGCAGTTTCCATAAATCTTGCGTTCAAGGATTTTTACATGCCGAAGGGCGCGACATTTTTTGTTTATAATTTAGGAAAGAATACTATTTACGGCGCATTTACTGAACAGAACAATTCCGAAGACGGATATTTTGCAACGACACCGACTTACGGAAGCACTACAGTCCTGGAATATTATGAACCTGTTTATTCAAAAGATCAGGGAAGAATTACCATATATAAAGTGACGCATGCTTACAAAGATATTTTTGGTTACAACAGTGTACTTGAGGAGCCGTGTAATATCAATATTAATTGTCCGATCGGTTCGCCGTGGGTTGAACAAAAAAGATCGGTGACAAGAATTACATTCTCTCAGGGAAGCGGATCATTTTTATGCAGCGGTTCACTCCTGAACTCCACATTAGGAGACAGACAGCCATATTACCTTTACGCCGAGCACTGCGCAACGGACAATTATTCTACAATGGTATTTTACTTTAATTATGAGAACCCCACATGTATTGGAACCCTTGGTACGCTTTCTCAGACAATGTCGGGAGCAACTTTAAAATCTGAAAACTTTGATACGGATTTCAGGTTAGTGCTTTTGAATCAGCCGGTACCGGCTACATACAATGCATATTATAACGGCTGGGACAGATCAAACGCACAGCCGGTAAATCAGACAGCTATCCATCATCCGGACGGAGCGGTTAAAAAAATATCTATTGATAATCAGCCGGCAAATACTGTAACAGGTTTCGGCGGAAGACTGACAAACGGATTCTGGCTTGTAGTATGGGATGAAGGAATGACAGAAGGCGGTTCTTCAGGATGTCCGATCTTTGATCAGAATCACAGAGTCATCGGACAGAATCTCGGCGGCACACCTGCAAACTGCAGCAATCCGCAGGCTGTACAAAAATATTTCGGAAAATTTTCTGAGTCATGGGCTCATGGCGGCGCTGCAGGAAATCAGCTTAAAGACTGGCTCGATCCGGGTAACACGGGCGTAATGACTGTTGACGGAATTGACGCCGTAACAGGAATAGCTCCTATTACTAATTTTACTGCAAACACACAGGTATTGCCTATAACAGGCGGTTCAGTAGATTTCTTTGATATGTCAACAAACGGTCCGACGAGCTGGAGCTGGAGTTTCCCCGGAGCTACACCTTCCACATCAACTGACAGAAATCCCGGAGGAATAAGTTACACAGCTACAGGAAATTATACAGTATCACTGACCACAACAAATGCATTCGGATCAAATCTGAAAACTGTAGTTGCATATATAAAGGTGCAGGGAGTTCCGTTAAGTACATTTGCTTTACAGACACCTCCGAATCTTGCAAGAGTAATTGTAAATTCAAATGACCCGACGTCATCCGTTTTCACATGGGGAGTTTCAAATCCAAGTCCTACGGTAAAGTATTCTTTTAAGATTAAAAAAGTAGGAACGATCCCGGAAGACGTATTAACAAGCGATAACGGCGGACTGGCAACGGAAATAAATATCAGAAAAAGTTTTCTTGATTCTCTTGCAGTCAGATACGGCACGACTGGTGACTCAGTGCTTTGCGCATGGAGAGTGACTGCATTTAACGGAGCTGATTCGGTCACTACAAATTCATTTATAGTAAATATAAAGAGAGATGTAGTCGGAATAAATCAGATATCAAGCGCGCTTCCGGAGAAGTTCAATTTATACAATAACTATCCGAACCCGTTCAATCCGAGCACGAACATTAAATTTGATATTATAAAAAATGACAGGGTCTTATTGGTTGTTTATAATATGCTGGGAGAAAAAGTCGCAACATTAGTTGATCAGAATCTTTCGCCGGGAAGTTACAATGTGGATTTCAACGCATCATCATTTTCGAGCGGAATGTATTTCTACAGAATTGAGACACAGGATTTTTCTGAGACAAAGAGAATGGCATTAGTGAAATAAGTTCATAAAATATTTTTCAGAAAAGCCGGTTCAGTTAAACTGATCCGGCTTTTTTTTTAATATGAATCATAATCAAATTCATAAGGAAATTTCTTAAACATTTTTTGCATTATATAATCCGCAGAGTGCATTCACGGCGGTTTTTTTGGGATGAAAAGGCATATGATTTAAAAGATTCATGGCGGAAGTGGAATGATTTGCTTTGAAAACAAAGTTACAAAAAGTGAATGATTAATAATAAGCTGAGATATCAATGGAATGAAAGATAAATGAATAATAATGAGTGTTGAACGTGAAATAAAGAAAAATTAATATGAAACAATGAAAGGTGTATTTGAAATAAAGAAGTGAGTAGGTGAAATTAAGAATTTTGAACGTGAAATGAAAAATGGTGAATTCAAAACAAAGAAGGGAGAATGTGAAATTAAGAATTTTGAACGCGAAATAAAGAATGGTGAAATCCTGATAAAGAAGGGAGAATGTGAAATTAAGAATTTTGAACGCGAAATAGAGAAGTGTGAACGTTAAACAAAGAAGTCTGAACGTCAAACAAAGAAGTGTGAACGTCAAACAAAGAAGTGTGAACGTCAAACAAAGAAGTGTGAACGTCAAACAAAGAGAAGTGAATGTCAAATTAAGAGAAGTGAACGTCAAATTATGAAGAGTGAATGTGAAATTATGTGAAGTGAATGTGAAATTATGTGAAGTGAATGTGAAATTATGAGTAGTGAATGTGAAATTATGAGTAGTGAATGTGAAATTATGAAGAGTGAATGTGAAATTATGAGGAGTGAATGTGAAATTATGTGAAGTGAATGTCAAATTATGAAGAGTGAATGTCAAATTATGAAGAGTGAATGTAAAATTATGAGGAGTGAATGTAAAATTATGAGGAGTGAATGTAAAATTATTTTTTGAAAATGGAAAAAAAATTATAAAGTGATAAATTTTTCACAAAAATCAGCTCAACGACTTGGAAATTAGAAATTACAAATTACAAAAGACAAATAAGAACAAGATAGGAAAGAGCGGAATTCATGTGAACTGATCCGGTTTTTTTTTAAAAATGAATCACTCAGAAATTCTTATACATTTAATTCTGACTGAGCTTTAGAAACAAACAACAATTCCGGTTCAACGCCCGTATTGAACAAAACTCAGAAAAATTTTTAAAAAAATAATATAATTGTTACATTAAGAATAATTATTTAACTTATTAAAATTTCACAGAGAAAATTAAATAAAAATAATCGAAAGGGAAATAAACCAATGAAGAAGACTTTTCTTTTTTATTTCATACCGCTATTGGCAATTAGCATAATTGCAAGCGGTTACAATATGATCGGCGATGATCCTAATCTTGATCAGGCGCCGAGACAATACTGGAATCAAGTATCGGGATCAATGCCCGGAGAAATTGCGGTGATCACAGACAATGCGGGATTTGATAATTTTGATCTCGGAATAGATTTTGCGGAAGCTCATATTTCATCCAGTCCAAAGAATCCAAACTGGTTTTTCTTAGCTTACAATACAAACGCAACTTATTATACACTGAACGGACTTGACTGGAGAAGAAACAATCCGTTGTTTCCTAATCAGTCGGGAGATCCTGTAGGTGCATATGACAGTCTGGGAAATCTGTATTATGATAATATGAAAAGCCCGATTACCGGAACGTGGCTGGTTAAATCTACAAACGGCGGAGTTAACTGGCTCACACCTGTTTCCGCTAATATCGGAAATGACAAGAACTGGATAGCGGCTGATCAGTCAGCGGGTCCGTATTCAAATAACATATACGGCGTAATGACACCGGGTAATGTAGTAAGAAGCACTAACGGCGGAGCTTCATTTGATCTGGTATTTTCCTCAAGCAATAATCTGCCCGGAATGATGGTAGCTGTCGGACCAAATACTATCGGCGGTAATGTCCCCGGAGGATGCGTTTATGTAGTTACGAATACGGGAAGTTCATTCGCAGCAACATATACATTTTTCAGATCCACAAACGGAGGAGCTACTTTTGATTTCATGTCTTCGCAGTCATTTGCAAACTATGTCGGCACAAATGTCGGCGGAAGAAATTCAGTAAATAATATGAGGACAAGACCATATCCTTTTATAACCGCTGATAACAGTTACGGTCCGAACAGAGGAAGACTTTATCTGATCTATGCGTCAAATACACCTGTAGGTGACGGAAACAAACCGGATATATACAGCAGATATTCAACTGATCACGGAGCTACATGGTCAGCAGCTCTTAAAGTAAATGATGATGCAAATTCCGAGAATCACAATCAGTGGCATCCGGCAACATGGTGCGATAAAGAAACCGGAAGACTATACGTGCAGTGGATGGATACAAGAGATACCCCGACAGGTGACAGCGCATTGATATACGCAACTTATTCGACTAACGGCGGTGCTTCTTTTGTGCCAAATAAGATGCTGTCAAATAAAAAATTCAGAATTAACTGTACAACATGCGGCGGCGGCGGTACACCTGCATATCTCGGAGATTATAATTCCATGACTTCAAATTCGGTAACATCAATGAGCGCATGGGCGGATTTTAGAAATAATAACTTCGGAAGTTTTGTAGCTTATTATCCTGACTTTGCTTTGAAAACAAGTTCACAATCTGTGTCAGTTAACAGCGGACAGAATGTAACTTTCAGAGCAATTGTTCCGGCAGTTAAAGATTACGGAAACTCAGTAAAATTCACAGCTACGATGGATACACTGCCTGCTTCAGGAACACTGAATTTTACTTTCGCAGGAAGAGATTCCATCACATCATTTCCTGATTCGGTAAATATCAACGTAGCTGCAGTCGGAAGCGTTACACCGGGCAGATACAGATTAAAAGTGATCGGCAGAGGTCCTAACGGTACTCCGATTCACAGCAGATATGTAGATGTACTTGTCAATTCATCTTATCTTACTGTCGGAACGAACAGACCGGGAATTGCTGAATTCAGCGTAAACGGAGTTACATACAATCAGACACAGCAGCTTGTATTTGAAAACGGATCGAATGTAACAGTAAGAGCTCTCAGTCCGAGAGTAGTAGGTTCTACACAGTATGTATTTACAAACTGGTCAAATTCCGGTGACACTACACAGGTAATTACAGTTAATAGTAATACATCACTGACAGCATTTTATAAAACTCAATACAGAATAATTATTAATTCATCTGTCGGTAATTCTTTTGGCGGCGGGTTATATTATGATTCAGCTTCATCAGCGCAGATCGGTGTATTATCGAGAGTGATCAACAGCGGCGGCACGAATTATTATTTCAGAGGATGGACAGGTGTCGGACCCGGAGCATACACAAGTCCTGACAGTACGGGACTTGACAGTGTTATTAATATTAACGTTCTCGGACCAATAGTGGAAACGGCAAGATGGACTACTACGGTAGGAATAAATCAGCTGAGTTCTCTGGTACCGGATAAATTCAGTCTGTATCAGAATTATCCGAATCCATTTAACCCGGTTACAAATATAAAATTTGATATTATAAAAACCGGCGGAGTGAAGATAGTAGTTTATAACGCATTGGGTAAGGAAGTAAATGTTCTGCTGAATGAGAATTTAAGTCCGGGAAGTTACAAAGTGGATTTCAACGGATCCGGTTATGCGAGCGGAATATATTATTACAAAATAGTTACGAGTGATTTTACTGATGTAAAGAAAATGCTTTTAATAAAGTAATATTGTAAGAGAAGTAAAAGAAATTACTAAAGCCGCTTCGGAAAAATCCGGAGCGGTTTTTTTTGTAATTGATTAAGAAGGTTTAGATTAAATTCCGGTATGTTAAGCCAGACCATAAAGCCTTACATCTTTTGTAATACTGTATTTCATTGAATTTCTGATTATTAAAAAGTAAAATATGTAAAATTTTAAATACACTTTCTTATGAAATTATCCGTTTCCTTAATTTGCACACTACTTATAGTATCTATATTTTATTTTTTCTTAACGACTGAAAATCGTGAAACTGAAACTTCTCTTTCAGAAAAACCAGAAGAAAAATCTCAGCCGGAAGAGAAACTAAAACTGCCTTCCGAATCAGAATACATTAAAAGAACTTTTCCGTTTTATACTGCTGATCCCGATGCGCATCTTATCGCATTGAAAGAGGCGCAGATCATGAGAGCGGCTTCTGAATCTGACAATAACATTCCTGTATGGGAATTTGCCGGACCTCTTAATATCGGCGGAAGAGTTTCAGATCTGGAATATGATCCTGTGAATACAGATATCATATACGCAGGCGCTGCAACAGGCGGGATTTTTAAATCCACAAACGGCGGTCTCAACTGGTTTCCGGTTTTTGATGATCAGGCGGTTTTACCAATAGGTGATATAGCGGTTGATCCGGTTAATTCCAGTATTGTTTATGCTGGTACAGGCGAAGCAAACGGCGGTCATAATAATTTCGCAGGAGGCGGAATTTATAAAACAACAAACGGCGGTCAGTCATGGCAGCTATCCGGACTTGAAAATACTGTATCGATCGGGAGAATTGTTATTGATCCGTTAAATCCCCTTAAAGTATATGCAGCAGCAGCCGGTTCATATTTCGGACCTAATCCTGAAAGAGGCGTCTACAAAAGTGAAAACGGCGGCGCTACATGGAACAGAATTCTGTTTCTCAATGACTCTACGGGAGCAATTGATATTTCAATGGATCCGGTAAATCCGAATAACCTGCTTGCAGCAATGTGGCAGAGGACAAGATATCCGAACAGCGGTCAGCTTTATGGTCCTTCGAGCGGTATTCATAAAACTACTGACGGCGGTGCTACATGGACTGCGCTTGGACCTGCAAACGGACTTCCGAATTCCGGAGCGACAAATGTCGGAAGGATCGGGCTCAGTACTTCAGCTTCTTCTCCGAATATCTCTTATGCTCTATATACTAACGGCACTACTTATTCAGGATTTTTTAAAACAACAAACGCAGGACTAAACTGGACGAATGCTAATCCGGGCGGAACTCTTCAAAATGGTTTCTCTACATTCAGCTGGTACTTCGGAAACGTAAGAGTTCATCCTACTGATCCGAATATAGTATATGTACTGGACTTTTCCGTTAACAGAACAACTAACTCCGGTACTTCATGGACTGAGCTGCAGTCAAATAATATTCACGTAGATCAGCATGCGCTTGCATTTAAGCCGGGTGATCCTAACAGGACAATTTTTGGAAATGACGGCGGAATTTACAATTCATCCAACGGAGGAGTTTCTTATTCAAAAGTTACAGAACTTCCAATAACACAGTTTTATGAGATAGGTATTGACGCTAATAATCCTCAAAGACTTTACGGCGGAACACAGGACAACGGAACCAACCGAACATTAACCGGCAGTCTGACAGACTGGACTTCAATATACGGTGGTGATGGATTTTATGTAATAGTTGATTTTACTAATCCGAATATTATTTACGCTGAATCACAGAACGGAGGGCTGGGTAAATCTACCAACGGCGGAACTTCATTCTCCGGCGCAACTACCGGAATTCCTTCCGGCGAAAAAAGAAACTGGTCAACGCCTGTTGTAATGGATCCAAATAATAATAATATTTTGTATTACGGAACAAATAAAGTTTACAGGACTACAAATTCAGCTTCAAACTGGAGCCCTGTAAGTCCTGATCTGACAAACGGAAATCAGCCAAGACTCGGAACAGTAACTTCAATCGATGTTGCAAAAACAAATTCGAATATTATTATTGCAGGGACAGATGATGCTAATGTCTGGATCACTGCAAATAACGGATCGAACTGGACTAAAGTATCTCAGTCACTTCCTTACAGATGGATCACAAGAGTTGCTTTCGATCCGCAGAATGACAATATCGCATATGTAACATATAACGGACTGAAATGGAAAGACCCGCAGCCGCACGTATTCAGAACTGCAGACAGAGGTGTGACATGGCAGGATATAAGCAGTAATCTGCCGGACGCTCCCGTTAATGCTTTTGCAGTAGATCCGCAAAGACCGAATGTACTTTTTGTCGGATCGGATGTGGGAGCTTATGTTAGTTTTAATACCGGTCAGAGCTGGCAGTTCCTCGGTTCAGGTTTACCAATGGTCTCAGTCTATGATTTTAAAATTCATCCGACTGCATATTATCTCGTCGCCGGTACTCACGGCAGGTCCATGTATAAGATCGATCTGACACAGGTAGTCGGTATTAATTCCGCTGGAGAAAATATCCCGGAAAGTTTTACGCTTGAGCAGAATTATCCGAATCCATTCAATCCGGTTACTACCATAAAGTATTCCATTCCGGAAAAGGGAAATGTCGGTTTAAATATTTATGATGTTTCAGGTAAACTGGTCAGGAGATTATTATCAACAGAACAAAACCCGGGAAGTTATTCCCTGGTATGGAATGGAACGGACAATAATAATTCTAATGTAGCAAGCGGAATTTATTTTTACACGCTTAATTATAACGGAAATATTTCAAAAACAAAAAAAATGATTCTGGTCAGATAGAAATAAATTTTAGATTTTATTAAAAAATTAATGAAGTTATATTTAATATCTAAATTCTTATTAATCTATAAAACTATTATTCAAAATGATTAAAATTAATGTACAATTTAAATATTTGTCAGCTGTATTTTTTGTGCTGACTTTGTTTTTATTTTCGGGTTCAAATGCATTATCTCAGACAACAGTAAACATTACATTAGGAACTGATAATACATTGTATGAAGATGCAAACGGGGAGACCAGCAACGGTTCAGGTCAGTATTTTTTTGCAGGAACAACAGTCCCTGAAGATATCCGCAGAGGGCTGATTAAGTTTTTACTTGTTAAAGATATACCGCAGTGCGCAACAATTACAAATGTTTCTCTGAAACTTCACATGTCCAGAACTATTTCAGCCGACAAAGATGTAGAACTCCGTAAACTGGAAAAAGACTGGGGAGCATCATTTTCTGACGCACCTGGTGAAGAAGGTTTCGGTACGCAGGCTGAGAACGGAGATGCAACATGGCTTCATACATTTTATAATACAGATAACTGGACAAATCCGGGCGGAGATTTTTCTGCTACTCCAAGCGCAGTATTGCCGGTAGGGGGAATTGGCTTCTATACCTGGAATTCTGCCGCTATGATTCAGGATGTACAGGGATGGGTTAACAATCCTCAGACAAATTTCGGATGGATGGTTTATGGTACTGAAACTGAACCCGGAACTGCAAAAAGATTTGATTCGAGAGAAAATGATTCGATAAATTTCAGACCTGTGCTGACAGTAACTTATACTGTAAATAAAATTTCACTTTATACTTCACTGATGATTGAAGGATTTTGGGACGGAGTTCAGATGGTACCCGATACCCTGAAAGTAACATTAAGAAATCCAACATCTCCATACGCTCCGGTAGAAACACAACAAGGATTGTCAGATATATTCGGCGGTGTAAATAATTGCTTCAGTTCACCAACAGGCAATTATTATATTACAGTTAATCACAGAAATTCTATTGAGACATGGAGTAAATTTCCGGTATTGTTAACTCAGAATTACGGAGATTTTTACGAATTCTCTGACGCAGCAAATAAAGCTTACGGTGATAATCAGGTTTTTAAACTTGGACTATACTGTATTTACAGCGGAGATGTAGATCAGGACGGATTAGTTGATATTACTGATGCCGGGCTTGTGGATAATGACGCATCAAATTTTAACAGCGGTTATATTCCGACTGATGTAAACGGAGATAATCTTGCTGATCTGGCTGATGCTTCTATAGTAGATAATAACTCAAATAATTTTGTAGCGAAAATGACTCCTTAATATTTTTAAGAAAATTCTTACATTAAAAAAAATGCCCTGACTTATCAGGGCATTTTTAGTTTGTAATAATAATTATAATATCTTTAAAAGATCAATTATATTTGATTCCGAATTTATTTCACTAAAGGCAGTTTCCGCGTAAATGAAAATTTACCGGCTGTGAGTCTGTAGAAGTAAGTTCCGCTTGTTAATCCTGATGCATTAAAATCAACAGAGTATTTACCTTCGGATAAATTTTCATCAACCAGTGTCTCAACTTCATTTCCCAGTATGTCAAATACTCTCAAAGTCACGCGGGCGTTCTGTTCGCCGAAACTTCTCATATCCGGAATATCAAAATCTATTCTTGTGTCAGGATTAAACGGATTCGGATAATTTTGACTTAACTTAAAATCCTCAGGAATTTCACTGCTTATGGAACTTATTGAGATAGGGTTTTGGTCAAACTTGTATTTCGCATAGACAGGAAGATGATCAGATGTATAATATAAAGCATCAGCAATGCTGTCAGGTACGGAAGTATTTGGTCTTTGATTTATGCTGTCATTATAATGATTGCCGTCATTACCAACTGCAACAAATGAACCCGGAATATATTTAATTTTTCCTTCCTGAGTTATACCCGTGGAATTCAAAATCATATCGAATCTGTCATCCAGTCCTCCTGTTGCTCCGCCGTCTCCGATCGCTCTTGTCCGTGTAGACTGAGTATGATATTCTGAATAAGTGGATTGATTCCAGTTACCTGGCATTAAAAACATATCTAAAAAATGTCCGTCGGCATTGACATCTGGCTGCAAGAGTCTCTGATATGCAGGTTCGTTGGCAGAATAAATATTAAAGTCACCGACTACAATAAACTCTTCTCCTGTCCTGAATGAGTTACTTACATTCCGGAGAGCGTTCACTTCCTGTAGTCTTCTTTGCTGATCTTCCGTTGTATTACTTGCCTTAAGATGAACGTCAAAAATCTTTACAGTGTCTCTTGTTGAAATATGTACAAGTGTAAAAAGATTTATATTTCTCAGGGTAGTGCTGATAACCGTATTGCTTATGAAATTAAATTTTAATTTGTCGTAATAAATCGCATTATCGGTATCAGGACCGTCAATAAAAATACCTGCTGAGTATTTATCAGGAGTTGTGACGTTCATAACATTGTTCAAAAAATTCGTGACAGCAGATTGTGAAAGTATTTCACAAACTGCTAATATATCCGGCTGCATATAGTCAATTGTTTTTCTGAATAAAGGATCTTTGGACGCATTATTACCGCTGTAATTTAAAAGGTTGTATGAGGCAATTTTTAATGTATCCTGTGAATAAGATAAATTTACGGAAGAGATCAATACGAGAATACATATCCCGTATAAGAATTTTTTGGGTAGCATTGTTTACTGAATTAATTTCAAACAATATAAGGACTTGATGGTATAATTAAAAGTTTATTATTAAATTACATCTGCATTTATTTCATAAAATAATTATATTTATAAAAAAATTTAAAATTGAAAATAAACGACTGTATCTTCTGTAATATTGACAGCGGATCGATCCTATTTAAAAATGAAAAAGGATTTGTAATAAGAGACAAATACCCGCAGTCAAAAGGACATTTGCTTATAATACCATATGAGCATTTTGAAAACTATTTTGAGCTGCCGGAAGATATCCGTAACTCTCTGTGGGATCTTGCGGATAAAGCGAAAATATTTTCTGACACTGAGCATTCCCCTGATGGTTACAATATAAATGTAAACAACGGTAGTTCAGCAGGGCAGATCGTTATGCATGCTCACATTCATCTTATACCGAGATATGGTAAATAATTTTAATTAATAATATAATAAATGAATAATCAGGATACTGTTAATGAAACAGCGACTAGCGAAGAGAGAACTCTTTCACTGCTTTGTCATCTGTCAATGCTTCTTGGAGGAATTTTATTACCAATAATTATCTGGGCGACACAAAAAAGCAAATCACAGTTTGTGAGATTCCATTCGCTGCAGGCAATCTTCTTTCAGATCACGCTGGGTGTAATTATAATGTTCGGCGTAATGATTTTTTTAATTTTAATGTTAGTATCGGGATTCGGACTGGGTGAATTTAATAATCAGGGAAATTCAGATCCGCCTGTTTTTTTTATGATCCTAATGTTCTCATTTTACGGATTCATTTTCTTATTTGCTTTCGCCGCAATTGGTTACAGTATTTATATAGGGTTAAAAGCTTATAAAGGTGAGCTGAGAAGAGTTATTCTCATCGGAAATATTATCTATAAAAAAGTATTTGGATAAAGCAAAACTGACTGGATCGGCTGCTATTTTACTTGTGTCTGATGTTGATATTTCCGCAGATTATTACCGCAGTAAACTTGGTTTTGAATCAGTGAGATTATACGGAGACCCTCATGACTTTTGCATTTTGGGAAGGGACGGATATTTTCTGATGATATCTAAGGCAACGGCGGAAGATTCAGTTACCCCCAACTGGAAACTCAAAGATAAAACGAGCAATGTATATTTTTGGGTGAATGACGCTGAGAAGCTGTACAATGAATTTTTAGAAAGGGGAGTTGAGATTGATTACACGCTGCATGTTACACATTATAATATAAAAGAATTCGGAGTTTCTGATCCGGACGGTTATGATATTTCTTTTGGTGAGATTCAGAAATGAATAAATTAAATCCATGTAAAAATTATAAGTCTGCTAAAGCAAAAGTCTTACGGCATTTCTGATAAAAATCTTTTTAAAGTTTTTGCATAAAACAGAGGGAGCAGCTTCTACTGGTTTATAGAAACTGCTCCGGCATCAAAATTATTCAGGAGGTTTTATTGTCTTACTCTGTAAGGCAAACCCATATACGTTGAAGAAAAGAGCGAAGTTGTATTATCAAACAATGAACTTCTTGTGTTAGAACTTATATAGCCGTTGTGAATCCCGTGCCTGTGCTGATTATATACTTCAAATGTTTTTTCGTAAGTCCTGTCAAAATTATTTCCGTTTTGTATCTGCGATGTCATTACGAACGGCTCCCTGTGAAATCCGAATGAATTTCTTGCCCAGTGGTAAGCAACAATGTCAGAATCATTGTGGTTGCTTGTCAGATAAGCTTTTATTCTTATCTGATCACCTCTGCTAAGATCGATAAATGAATTATTACTAAAAAATCTTGATGTAAATATATTAGATGTAAAGTCCGGACCGTTTAAAGTAAGTACAAGATCGTTATTTCTGAAATACTCAACCCTGTTCATTACAATATTGTCTTTCCCGGTCTGCGGAGTTTTCGTTTCTCCGTCAATTGCAGAATACTGATACACTCTCCAGTTTAATCTGGGATTCGGCCGTCTGTTAACTCTTTTAAATGAAATGGTTCTTCTGGATTCCTGAGTAAAAGGTTTTACAGTAGAGTCAAGATTTCCGCCGAGATATCCAATGATAATAAAATTTCCGGATATAGTCTTTGTGACATCTGCCGACTTTAATGTATCGCCGAAATTTGTAATGTTTACATTTACATTTTTACCTGTAATCCTTCTTCCCCATCTCACAATTGAATCCAAAGGTGAATTCACTAAATTTTCATTATTGTAGACTGCACCGGATGACTCAAAATCCGCTTCCTCATTGTAAAACAAATTATCATCCTCATCTGCGTTGCTGCTGTAAGAACTGCTTACTGCAATACTCCTGATAAAATCATCATCGCTCTGAACTCCCGGATCTATTGTACTGTCAGAACAGGATGAATTAAAAATTGTAATCCCAAAAATTATGGGAAGGAATAAGATCAAATGCCTGAAGCCAAAAGTTTTCATTTTAAGTTTCCTTTCTGTTAAATTGATGAATTTGATTTTGCTCATCTTGGACATACCGGTTAAGAAAATAGTTTAACTAAAACCTCCCTTTCACCGTAATCTGTTATTCGGAAATGTATAATTCTTTATATATTTAATTTGCATTGAATGATGTAAATTTGAATTCAATTATTTAAAAAGATTTAACAAAAGTAAAATGGATAAAATCATCAGATCAATTTCGCTTAAAATTTACATATCAGTAATATTACTGACTGCTTTATCAGCTTCAGTTTATTCTCAGGAATTAAAAAAAGTCAGTGACGGAAAATATACATATGAAGTAGTAGAAAATGATCCGCTGAAAGCCAGGATCTACACGCTTGATAACGGACTAAAAGTGTATATCTCCGTTAATAAAAAAGAGCCGAAGATACAGACATATATCGCCGTCGCTTCCGGAAGCAAAAATGATCCCCGTGATGCGCAGGGATTGTCGCATTATCTTGAGCATATGCTCTTCAAAGGTACCGACAAATTCGGTACAAAAAATTACACGGCTGAAAAACCCCTGATTGACACAATAATTTCTCTGTATGAGCAAAGAAGAAGGACGGAAGATCCTGAACTGCGAAAATCCATTTACAAAAAAATTGACAGTTTATCTTATCTTGCGTCAGAGTATGCAATTGCGAATGAGTATGACAAAATGATCTCTGACCTGGGCGGAGAAGGAAGTAATGCCTGGACATCAGTGGAGGAAACTGTCTATACTTGTAATATCCCTTCTAATCAGCTTGAAAGATGGCTGATGATAGAATCCGAAAGGTTCAGAAATCCCGTAATGAGAATTTTCCATACTGAACTGGAAGCAGTGTATGAAGAAAAAAATACATCTCTTGATAACGATAACAGTAAAGTTTGGGAAGCGTTAATGTCTGGTCTTTATCAGGAACATACATACGGAACGCAGACTACCATTGGGAGCGTTGAACAGCTGAAAAACCCATCCATTCAAAAAATTATTGATTATTACAATGAAAGATATGTGCCGAATAATATGGCTATATGTCTTTCGGGCGATCTAGATCCTGATGCTGCAATTGAAATGATAGACAGGAAATTCGGAAATTTCGAAAGTAAACCTGTTCCCGGGTTTACTGTACCGGTTGAAGCTCCCGTCAACGGACCTTTGGTGAAGGAAGTCTTTGGTCCGTCACAGGAATCCGTGATCTTCGGTTACCGGTCCGGAGGAGCGGGAACTAAAGATGCTGATATTCTTATCATACTCGAATATATACTCAGCAACGGCACAGCCGGACTGATTGACCTGAATCTGAATCAGGATCAGAAAGTAATTGACGCATACTGCGCGACTGATATAAATAAAGATTATTCGACTTTGTATTTCGGCGGTAAATCCAGAGAAGGTCAGTCACTTGAACAGGTAAAAGATCTTCTTTTAAAACAGGTCGAACTTGTTAAAAAAGGTGAGTTTCCTGAATGGCTCATTCCCGCTACTATAAGTAATTTCAAACTTTCACAGCTGGAGTCATTTGAAAATAATTCCGGCAGGACATACTCCTTTTTACAGTCCTTTATTTATGATATACCCTGGGATAAATACATATTCAATGTTGACAGATTGTCAAAGATCACGAAACAGGACGTAGTTAATTTTGCAAATGAAAATCTGAATAATAATTATGTAGTGGTTTATAAAAAAACAGGTGAGGATAAGTCAATTGTTAAAGTTGAAAAGCCCGAAATCAATCCGGTAAAGATAAACAGGGAAGACTACTCCGAATTTCAGACTGAAATAAAAAACATTACTGTAGATGAGATCAGACCTGAATTCGCCGACTTTAACAGAGACATAACTAAATTAAAAATCAAAGAGAACATTCCGCTATATTATATAAAGAATACTGATAATGAACTATTCTATCTGAATATTATATCTGACATCGGAACTAATCAGAATAAAAAGTTATCTCTTGCAACCGCATTCTTCGATTATTTATCCACTTCAAAGTTTACTTCGTTTCAGATAAAAGAAGAGTTTTATAAACTTGCCTGTTCTTACAACGTTTCGGTTACAGATGATCAGCTTACAGTAAGTCTTTCCGGTCTGAATGAAAATTTTGAAAAATCATTTAAACTTCTTGAGGAAATAATTTCGGATCCCGTTGTTAATAAAGAAGCGCTGGAAAACTTAAAGGCTGATATTCTTAAACAAAGAGAAGATGCAAAGCTATCCAAAAATACTATTCTCTGGAGCGGGATGGTGAATTACGCGAAATACGGTAAAGACAATCCATTCACATACAGATTATCAGAGGAAGAACTTAATAGTGTTACGCCTGATGAAATTGCTGAGTTAATAAAAGATATTTTCTCATACAAGCAAAGAATTTACTACTACGGTCCGCTTGATAATAACGGTATATCTATCGCGCTTAATGAGGAACATAGATCTGCAGATGAGCTGAAATCATTGAAAGTTGAAAATGAATTCATTGAAAAAGACTCCGATGAAAATAAAGTTTATGTAGTTAATTACGACATGCAGCAGGCGGAGATTGTAATGCTTTCGAAAAGAAATTTATTCGACCGTGAACTGCTGCCTTATTCGACCTTGTATAATGAATATTTCGGAGGAGGAATGGGCTCTGTAGTTTTTCAGGAACTAAGAGAATCAAAAGCACTTGCATATTCAACATTTTCCATATTCCAATCACCTAAAAAACAAGCGAACTCATTTTATAATGTAGCATACATTGGTACGCAGGCAGATAAACTTTCTGATGCTATGTCAGGAATGACGGATCTGCTCAAAAATTTTCCCGTATCTGAATCAGCTTTCAGAAATGCTAAAAGTTCTGTCATTAAGCAGATACAGTCTGACAGAGTGATGAATGCCGGTCTTCTGAATAAATATGAAAATTCATTGAAACTCGGTCTTGAAGAAAATATCGACAGTAAAATTTATGAATCAGTTTATAAAATGGAGCTCGATGACATAATTGAATTTCAAAGAAAAAATATTAAGGACAATAAATATTCTATACTTGTACTTGCTGACATAAATAAAATTGATATGAATACTCTGAAAAAATACGGAGATGTAAAAGTTCTTACGCTTGAAGAAGTGTTTGGATATTAAAAATTATAATCAATTCCGATCAGACTATTCTTTTTTAGTATTCCGAATTTAATTTTATCAGAGACATTAAAATCATAAAGCTCCGCGTCAATATACGCGTCAATAAGATTTGCCAGATAAAGTATAGAGGAATAAATAATAAAATTGTCTCTCTGATCCCTGTAAAATTCCCTTAGATTCAAAAGCCGCGGATCACCTGTCGGGTTCTCTGCTGTCTGAGAGTTTATATACTGATCCCTGTAATCGATATACTGATTATTATTGTTAATTATCCCGTAGGCAAAATAACCGCCTGCTCCAAGTATGATCGGAATTTTCCAGTATGATTCAGTATAAAATTGTCCTGCGCCCGGAAGCACCGCTGAATATGCAACAGCTCTCCATGGTTGTTTCTTCATTTTAAATTCCGCTTCGCTGAAAATTAATTTATTCGATGAGCCGGTTTTTAAAAATGATTTTTCGTATAAAAAAATATCCTTATCAGTTTCCGGTTTAAATTGTGCCGGACTTCTATCACTTAAAAAAACAGAAAACATTATTAAAATTAAAAAAGCACTATGAAAATTATTCATAGTGCTAAGATAAAATTTTTGAATGTAAAATAAAATTTCAGTTTTTTTGCGGATCTACACCTTCAGGTTCAACCTCAACAGGAGGTTTAACCGGTACTTTGTCTGCATCCGGATTTTGCTGCTGATCCGGTGCTACATCCGTAGGTGGCGCATTATTCTGATCAGGCGGTATAACGGTGTTAGGCGGTATTTGCTGTTGTTGCTGCTGACCTGCATTCTTTTGAATTATACTTTCATCGACAGCAGTGCCTGAACTGCCGATCATTAAGTTTACTACAATACAGCCGACCATTAATGTTACGGCAAGAGCTGTCGTAGTTTTAGAAAGAATGTCAGAAGTTCTCCTGACGCCAAACGCCATTGTAACGCTTGAACCTCCGATAGGACCCGATAATCCGTTTCCTTTTGATGACTGCATTAATACGACAGCCATTAATACGATAGATATTACTATCAGTAAAATTATAAGTAAAGTAACCATAGGCAACAAAATACATTTATCAGCTAAATTATACAAGTCCAGTTAAATTCTATTTTTAAAAAATTACCCGAGCCGAACAATAATATCAAAAAAGTTTATTTAAAGTATTTATTTAAAATAACATATTTATTTACTTTATTTTACTGTACTTTATTGCAATGTTTGTAAATGCAATTAAAAAAAATTAAATATTTATGAAAATTTTACTAATACTTTTAGTGACAACAATATTTTTAATCAGTGAGAATGTCAATTCTCAATTATCCCAGCAATGGGCAAACAGATATAATGCTTCCGGAAACGGAAACGACGAAGCTAACAAAACGGCTATCGACAATGCAGGTAATGTATATGTCACGGGAAGGAGTTTCCTTTCCGGGTCTAACTTTGACTATGCGACAATAAAATACAATGCAAACGGGGATGAGCTTTGGGTCAGCAGATATAATGGAAGCGGCGGTATTGATGAGGCAAACGCAATAGCCGTGGACAATGCGGGTAATGTATATGTAACGGGAAAGAGTCAGGGCGGAGCTTCGAATAGTGACTTCGTTACTATTAAATATAATCCTGACGGAGTACAGCTATGGCTTAGATCATATAACGGTTCGGGTAACGGAATTGATGAAGCGGTTGGAATTTCAGTTGATGCAAATGAAAACGTTTATATCACCGGAATAAGCTGGAGCGGATTTAATAATGATATTGCCACGGTGAAATATAATTCACTAGGGGTTGTTCAGTTTGCTGTAAGATATAACGGTTTAGCAAACGGCGATGATTATCCGACCTCAATACATGCAGGTGATAATGAAATTTTTTATTTGACAGGTGTAAGCGCTGGTAACGGCTCAGGTAATGATTTTGTAACAATTATGTACCTCCCTAACGGAAGCGCAAACTGGGTGCGAAGATATAACGGTCCGGATAATTCTGATGATTACGGAAGAAGTATTACAGTTGATAATACAGGTAATATTTTTGTAACCGGCGAAAGTATATCAGCATTAATCGGATATGATTATGCTACCATTAAATATAATCAGATTGGTGATTCATTATGGGTAAACAGATTTAACGGATCTGCAAACGGAGATGATATAAGTGTGTCCGTAAAGACTGATAGTCTGAATAATGTATATGTAACCGGCTCATCAATTGGAACGGGAACAAGCGAAGACTATGTAACGCTGAAATATAATTCCTCCGGAATACAGCAATGGCTTCAGAGATACAACGGCATTGCAAACGGAAGGGATGTTCCTTCTGCAATCGTAATTGGAAAAGACAATTCAATTTACTTAACAGGCAGTAGTTTAGGAAGCGGAACGGGAAGTGATTTTGCAACCGTAAAATATAATGATGCAGGAGTAGAACAATGGAGCAGGACTTACAATGGAAACGGAAACGGAATTGACGGAGCTACATCTATAGCGGTTAACAGACAGGATTATGTAGTAGTAACGGGGCTCAGTTACGGCGGCAGCGGAACGAACTATGATTACGTAACGGTGAAATATTCTCAGGTCAGCGGAATTCAGAATCTTTCGAATGAGATACCGGCTGAGTATATGCTGTATCAGAATTATCCTAATCCATTTAATCCTGTAACAAATATTAAATTTGATGTTGTAAAATCAGGAAATGTTAAGATAACGGTTTCTGATATTTCGGGTAAATTAGTTTCAGAGTTATTAAATTCGAAAATGAATCCAGGAACTTATCTTGTAGATTTCAATGCTTCACAGTTTGCAAGCGGAATTTATTTTTACACATTATCTGCTCAGGGAAATGTAATAACCAAAAAGATGACTGTATTGAAATAAAAAAATAACAGAAGTTAAAAATGAAAACCCCGGCAATTATTTTAATTACCGGGGTTTTATATTTTTACAAGTAAAATTTTATTTTCTGAAATAATTCAGCATTTTATATACAAGTTTTGCAGTCATAAAATCCGGATAAGGAAATCCATTCTGAGGAGCTAATTCCACAACATCAAATCCAACTACATTTCTGCTTTCACCAAGCAGTTTCAGAAGTTTCATAGTTTCATCCCAGTAAAATCCGTTTGGTTCCGGAGTCCCGGTTGACATCATAATGGACGGATCAAAATAATCCACGTCAAAAGTGATATATACATTTTCTTTAAGGGCGCTTAATACTTTTGTCTGCCAGTCATCGCCAAATTTACCGCTTCTTATATCATGAGCAAAAAATGTATTAATATTATTCTTTTTTATAAAATCGTATTCTTCCCGGCACTGCGCCCTAATACCAACCTGAGTAATATCCTTTGTAAACTCTGCGATCCTCGCCATGACTGAAGCGTGTGAAAATTTTGAACCTTCGTATTCTTCCCTGAAATCTGAGTGTGCGTCAAACTGAAGAATTGAGAGGTCGCTGAATTTGTCAAAGTGAGCTTTTACCGGAGCAGTTGAGATAGAATGTTCCCCGCCAAGAAGCACAACAAACTTTCCGTTCTCTAAATGAGCAGTTACATTTGAATAAATATAATCTAAAGCATCACGGCTTTTTTTATCTTTAAAAACAAGAGGATACAAAGTGCAGATACCGTTACCTTTTTCAAAACACAATTCACGGTTCAGCTCTTCGTCAAAAAACTCAACATACTGAGATGCTTTTACAATTGCTTTGGGTCCGTCTGCAGTACCTTTGCCATATGAAGTGGTGTGTTCATAAGGCGCTTGCAAGATCACTATTCCTGAATTTAAATAATCAGAATATTTAGATTCTATAGCGAGAAAATTTTTCTTTTCTCCGTAAAATTTCATGTTCTTATTCAATTTATTTTAATCAGTTTTATATTCTACTACATCAAACAGCTCTTTAAGCTTTTCAATAATAATGGTTTCTTTAACAGTTGTTTTATCTGATTTATCCTTTACTTCAAGTTCAGTTTTTATCTTAGCTTTATGCGTTTCAGGTTTTCCATTATTATAATGCGAAATTTCAGAATCCGGTAATTTATTTTTTCCCGAAAAACTTTCTTCATTAGAAGGAACCGGTATATCATTTACCGGAGTAAAATCAGCATTTTCAATTATAAAAAGCTCTGAATCATTTTGGATCAGAGATTTTTTTTTTAATGAAGTAACCTCCGATATTAAATCCGATAAATCCTTTACATCCCGGTTCAGCGTACAAAGTTCGGCAAGTAATGCTTCAAAAAGTATTTTCTGATTTGAAGAATATCTGAATCTGTTCTCCGCCTCAAACAGAACTTTTAATAATCTCTGCAGCTGATCCGCAGTAAAATTTTTTGATTCGGCGGAATATTTTTCACGGAAAGAATCCGATTCGTCAAGCAGGTTAGGATTTGAAGTTGTACTTACAATAAGCAGATCGCGGAAATGTTCAGTAATGCCGTTAAAAAAAGTCTGCAGGTCAAACCCTTTATCTTCGAGTTCATTAAAATAGATCAGAATATTTTTCACGTCACTGACCCGGATAAATCCGGAAATATCAAAATATATATCCTTATCAGGAATATTCAGAAAGGATTTCAGCTCGCTGTATTTTATGTTATCGCCGCAAAAAGAAACCGCCATATCAAATACACCAAGTGCATCCCTTAAAGCGCCGTCCCCGAGTTTAGCAATCAGGAAAACGGATTCGTCATCAATTTTAATTTTCTCTTCCTTTGCTATTTCTTTTACCTTTGCAGAAATCTCATTTATTTTAATTCTCTGCAGAGGGAATCTCTGACATCTGCTGACAATAGTAGCCGGGATCTTTTCAGGATTTGTAGTAGCGAGAATGAAGATAAGATAAGAAGGCGGCTCTTCAAGAATTTTCAGTAAAGCGTTAAATGCCTGTTGCGTAAGCATATGAACTTCATCAACAATAAAGAATTTAAATTTTCCTTTAATCGGAAAAAATTTCGCTGCATCCTGAACAGCTCTTACGTCATCAATTCCTCGGTTTGAAGCCGCATCAAGCTCAAATACATCAGGATGAATACCGTTGGTTATTTCTTCACAGGAATTACATTTGTTACACGGCTCTCCGTTTTTCAGATCAGCGCAGTTAAGTGCTTTTGCAAATATCCTTGCTATAGTAGTTTTACCGACTCCTCTCGGACCGCTAAGCAGATATGAATGCGCGATCTTTCCGGAGATAATTGCATTCTTCATTGTCTGTGTCACGAATTCCTGTGAAGTTACTTCAGAAAAACTTTGAGGGCGGTATTTTCGCGCTGATACTTTGTAATTTGACAAATTGCTTATCTGAACAGATCAGATCCGTTATTTTTTAAATAATATTTTTTTGTTTTTAAAAACAAAAGGAATTCCGTCTTCAACTTTTTCGACAGGAATTATTTTAAGTTTGCTTAAAATTTCTTCCGGCACTTCGATCAGATCTTTTTCATTATCTTTGGGAATCAGAACAGTCTTTATACCGCTCCTTACAGCAGCAAGAAGTTTTTCATTTAGTCCGCCGATCGGAAGTACATTTCCTCTAAGTGTAATTTCACCGGTCATCGCGACATCCGGTCTGACAGGATTTTTTGTAATAGCTGATATCATTGCCATGATCATAGTTATGCCTGCTGAGGGACCGTCTTTCGGAATCGCGCCTTCTGGTAAGTGAATATGAATTTCCTTTTCCTTAAAAAAAGATTCAGGGATATTAAATTTTGAAGCATTGGACTTAATATAAGAAAAACCTGCCTGCGCTGATTCTTTCATAATGTCCCCGAGCTTACCGGTTAATATAAATTTATTCGCTCCTTTCATAATATTAACGTCTACATGAAGTATATCTCCTCCCATTGAAGTCCATGCAAGTCCTACTACTGATCCGATATTATCTGACAATTTATCGTCAGCGATTTTTTGTTTATATTTTTGCACACCGAGAAATTTTCTTACCTGTTCTTCACTTATGATGATTTTTTTGCCCGGATTTGATTCACCTTTTTCCACAATTTCCCGCGTTACTTTTCTGATTACGGAAGAGATCTCTCTCTCAAGATTTCTCACTCCTGCTTCGCGGGTATATTCCTGTATAATAAGAAGAATGATCGGATCAGGAATTTTTATCATGCTGTCGGTAAGACCATGCTCAAGTATCTCTTTTGGAATGATGTGTTTTTTTGCTATCTGAAGCTTTTCAAAATCAAGATAACTTCTCATTTCAATTATTTCCATTCTGTCAAGCAGCGGCAAAGGAATATTGTAATAAACATTTGCAGTTGTTATAAACAGGACATTCGACAGATCATAATCAACGTCAAGATAATGATCATTGAAAGTTGAATTTTGTTCCGGATCAAGAACTTCAAGCATCGCGCTTGAAGGATCCCCTCTGAAATCGCTGCTCATTTTATCAATTTCATCAATAAGAATCACAGGATTTACGCTTCCCGCTTTTTTCATTGCCTGAATAATTTTCCCCGGCATTGATCCGATATATGTCCTTCTGTGTCCGCGAATCTCTGCTTCATCCCTTACTCCGCCAACGGAGATCCTGACAAAATTTCTGTTGATCGCTCGGGCGATTGATTTACCAAGAGAAGTTTTACCTACGCCGGGAGGTCCGACAAAACAGAGTATCTGACCTTTTGGAGATTTTTTTATATTTTTATCGTGAAGCAGTTTTAGGACGGCCATGAGCTCGAGAATTCTGTCCTTTGCTTTTTCAAGTCCGTAATGATCTTCGTCGAGTATTTTTTTCGCATTGATGAGATTGAAATTATCTTCAGTGAATTTACTCCATGGCACAGAGACCATCCAGTCGAGAAAATTTCTGATGACGGAATGATCAGGAGACATTGAAGGAATTTTTTTAAGCTTATTAAATTCATCCATTGCTTTTTTAAGAACCGGCTCAGGCATACCGCTCGCTTCTATCTGTTCCCGGATTTTGATAAGGTCGGGATCAGTTTCCATACCTTCTCCGAGTTCATCCTGAAGAATTCGGATCTGTTCCTGCACAATAAACTTTCTCTGATTCTTTTGCATCGTCTGATAGATCTTAGCGTCAATTTCCTTCTCAACGTTTAGCACTTCCATTTCAGAACCAAGAATATACAATATTTCATAAAACTGTTTATGAATATCATTCATCTCCAGGATCTTCTGCTTTTTACTCACATCGGCGCTGATAGTAGATGCAATATAATATAACTTTCTGTCAGCTTCCTTTATGTTTTCGAATGCAACAAGGGTTTCCTGGGGAATTGATCTGTTAGTATTAACGTAATCCGTGAAGAGTTTTGTCGCCTGACGAATAAGAGCTTCGAGTTCTGTATCTTTTTTGAAAGGATTATTCAGAATTTCAACTTCTGCTGAAATAAATTTATCGCTTTTAAATTTTTTTACTTTAGCGGTGATCAAACCGTCTACTAAAACTTTAATAAGTCCGTTCGGGAGTCTCAGGACCTGAATAATTTTAGCGACTGTTCCTGTTTTATTCAGATTTTCAAAAGTCGGCTCTTCGATTTTTTCATCGAGCTGAGAAACGAGCATTATGAATTTATCTTTCTCAAGAGAGTTGTTGATAGCAGCAATTGTAGATTCTCTCCCCGCTAATATCGGGAACATCATATACGGAAAGACAACCATATCTTTCAGCGGAAGAACAGGAAGCTCATCGGGAATTGCTGTTTTAAGATCCGGAACGTTCAACTGGTTTTGATAGATTACTTCAGAAGAGTTTTCATCAATATTATCTTCATCATCGGGGAAATTAAAATCTTCTTCTTTACTTTTGGCCATTATAATTTGTTCGTTTAGAATTTAATTAATATAAAATTACATTAAAATAGTTTCAATCCTAAACTAAAAGAGTTGATAAATTCAATTTGACATAATAATTCAATAAAGCAAAAAAAGAATGGGAAGTAATACAAGATAATAAATAATAAGCCGCGGAAAGAAAAGAAATCAGATCTAAAAATCATCTATTTCAAAGTCCGTTTGATTTTTGTCCGCCGAATACAATTCCGCTGCTCATCACTATACCGGATTTTTGCATTTTTCAAAAACCATACAATTACTAAAATAGTCTGCCTTATTAATTAAATGGAAAGGATTAAGTTATGAAAAAAAATCATTCTCTCGTTGTATTACTTGTTTTATGTTTTTCTCTTCTTTCATTTTCTTCCAGGAAAGATCAGCCTCACAAAAAAGTAACATCAGATTCAAATCCTGTTTATTCATTTGCTGTTGATTCGAAAAAGCTTGAAGCTAACAATATAAGTACCTGGTTCAGATCAAACGGCTCTTTTAACCGAGCTCCGACTACAGGAAATTCAGGATTCGAATGGCCTAAAAATCAATCTAAATTTGCCAGATATGCGTCCGGGTTATGGCTTGGCGGAATTGTAAATGACAGCATCCGTGTAGCTATAGCAGAATATGATTATGAATATCTTCCGGGATATGTGGACAACAATGGTGATCCGCAGGGATTTGATGATCCGAATTACAGGATCTTTAATTTTTCTGATGATGACTCTGTTGATTTCGAAGCATGGAGAACTATTGCTTCTCTGCAGGGTGCTTATATGAACAGCAGCGGTAATCCGTTCAGGATGGGATCGCAGACAATGTTTTATAGTTATACAGACGGGTATCCTGCAGCTCATTTAAATAATGCAGGAAGCACTTTACCGCTGAAGGCGCAGATACTTCAGACCAACTGGGCTTATAAAAATGTAAATCTGAGAGATGCAGCATTTACGGAATTCAGGATAATTAACAGAAGCACTCAGACCTGGAATAATTTTTACATTTCGATATGGACTGATGATGATCTGGGTAATGCTGTAGATGATGCAGTCGGAATTGATACTGCATCAGATTATAGGCTTGGTTATACTTATAATTTTACAAACAATGACACAGAATACGGAGCAGCTCCGCCGGCTGTCGGATATACAATATTAAGAGGACCTGTGATTCCGGGTATCGGTGATACAGTAAGATATTACAGTCCTCCGGGATCAAATAATCTTATTGTAAAACCTAACATGAAAGAATTAAAGCTTTCATCATTTAATACATACATAAACGGAGATCCTACAACAGGGGATCCTTCGAATTTTCAGGAAACCTATTATAACCTTCAGGGCTTAAAAAGAGACGGCTCGCCGTGGAGAGATCCTGTTACTAATGAGATCTCGAAATATCCTTTCAGCGGAGCGCCGGAAATTCCTGCAGGATGGGTAATGTCATCAGGCAGTGACAGACGTTTTTTAATGACTATGGGACCGCTTAATATGGCTCCGGGAGATACACAGTCAGTTATCTGCGCTCAGATAATTGCGCGGGGAACTAATAATCTTAACAGTATATCCCGTTTAAGACAACTTGCGCATTATGTACATGGGATCTATAATTCTAATTTTCAGTCAGTTATAAATATTAATAATTATTCAAGCGTAATACCTGAAAAATTTTCACTTCATCAGAACTATCCAAACCCGTTTAATCCATCGACAAAGATCAGGTTTGATATTCCTTCAAATACAAACGGTCAGCTGTCGAATGTGAAATTAACTGTTTATAATTCTTTGGGAAGTTTAGTAAAAACACTTGTGAATGAAAAAATGATCAGCGGCAGTTATGAAACTGAATTCAGAGGTGAGGATCTTTCAAGCGGAGTTTATTTTTATAAGCTTGAAACCGAAGGATTTGTTCAGACTAAAAGAATGGTCTTTTTGAAGTAATTATTGTAAATGTTTAATACACTAAAAACTCTGCGGGAAATTTTTCGCAGGGTTTTTTTGTGAAAATTTTTAGAATATATTTATTGATCTTAATTTGAAAAGTTCAAAATAGGTCGTATAGAAATTGAATATGATTAGAATAAGTATAGGGTTAATAATTTGAACTGAATAGATTAAATTACACTTCCAAATAATTTTTTTATAACTAATTTGCATTCAGAAATTTTATAAAAAAAATTCCGATACGAGAATGAATGAAAATGCTGCAAATGACAGAAGCCGAATTCTTACAGGAATAATAACAGGAATTGTTCTGCTGTTTTTAACTGCCGGAGCTACATCTCTTGCGGTATTCATGGTTTCGATATTAGTATTCGGATGCACACATAGTTTACCGGAATGGCTGTACTATATTGTATTTTTCGGAGTTCCTCTGCCTCTGATTTTTACATCGATAATTGTCCCTTACCTTTACATTAAAAAACAAAAAGCTGTATGGATAATTTTGTCACTGATATCAGGAATACTTCTAAGCTGCTTTATTTTTTTTATTTGGTTCCTGATTCTTACGCAATACTGCTGAAGAATTTCGATTTGAAGTTAAAGGGATGAAATTTTACAAACAAACCTTGTTTTAAAATATCTAAAAAATGTTATTACTCAATTGAAATACTGTCTCTATTAATTTTTTCTCCTTTAAAAAGAGTAAGCATACCAAAAGCAATTGCAAGAATAATCGGACCCATGAAAATTCCCAGTATGCCAAACAGCTGCAATCCTCCGATAACACTAAAGAAAACGAAAAGCTCATTCATCTTTGTGCGGCTATTAATAAGTTTTGGCAAGAGAAAATTGTCAATCATTCCGATAACAACTGCAGCATAAACGGATAAGATAATTGCTTTGGTAATATCACCGGAGGCGAAAAGGACAAGTATTACCGGAACAGTAATAAAAGCAGTACCGCCTGTCGGAATGAGAGAAAAGAACATTGCCAGTGTCCCTAAAAGAATGAAAGACGGAATACCGAGAAGCCAGAAGATGATGCCCGCTAATACTCCTTGAATTACTGCTACCAACAAAGAGCCTCTGAGAGTTGCATTAATTATTTCGGAGGTTTTTCTGATCAGCTCACTTGCCTGATCATTTTCCATTGGGAGTATTCCGGGAAGATCATTTACAATTTTTTTACCGTCACGGAATAGATAATACATACTGAAAATTGCAAGAAGTATTCCGACAAACATTCCCAATACTCCTTCAACTAAATTCAAAGAAGCCGATAACATTACCTCGCTTATTTTTGTGACAAACGCTTTTATGTCTTCAGGTTTTAAAACATTGTCAAGATTCACAAATCCGCTTATATAAGTATAAAAATTTCCAAGCCAGCTGTGTCTTGGGTCATTGATAGTCTGCTGTATTTCATCCATGGTTATACTTGCAAATCCGGCAAGTTCATTAATAACTGCCGCGGAAACAAAAAACAAAGGTATAATAAAAGTAAGAAACGAAACGGCAATTGTAAGCAGAGCGCTTACTGCATGCTTGCCTGTTTTTTCCATCAGCCAATTGTAAATCGGATGAAATATAATTACTAGTATTGCCGACCATAATAAAACTGAAACGAAAGGTGCCAGCATAAGCCAGCATATATACAGCATTAGTCCCGTAAAGAACATAAGCAGTATAAACTGCGCAAGTTTCTTTCTTTCGCTGAAATTAAATCCCTGTGACATAATAAATAGTGTAATTTGAATTGCTGCTGTAAAATACAATTGTCATTGTAGTATTGATAGTCTGAAATTTTATTATTCTGCTTTTATGAATGATCGGTTTTATATATTTTATAATGGAAATTGTCTGAATAGACATGAAATAGCCCCGGCTGAATCTTGTTATAGATAAATTATTTGCAAACTAACTTTTAAGATCCGGGGAACTAAAGACTTCCGGTATTATAATGATAATTATAGTTAAACCAAAGTGGAAATGAAATTGTCTATTGTTTGTATTACTTTGCCCCGGATTTATTATACGGAAATATTATTTAGATACGTGTTAAGTTTTATTTTCCGTAAAGAAATTTATAAAAATATTCCGGAACCATATTTGAATTAAGCAGTTTATTACACGAATCTTTATTTAATCTATTAAATGAAAATATTATGTCTAAGAAAAATCCTTTAATTTTTATACTAGCTTTGTTTATATCAGGATTAATTTCCTTTTATAATGCAGATGCACAGGAACTTCCCGGCAACAATGGGGAAAACCCTGTATTTATTGACACCATTGAAACATCGGAAAACCTTTTGGATTCCAATGAAGTATATAAAAAGCAATTCGAGGAGCTCTCCGAAGACGGTGACTGGATAAAAGTTAAAAAGTCAGACTTTTTAAGAGACCTTACTGAAGAGACGGGCGAAAACCTTCAGTATTATTATACGGAAGACGGAGCTTATATTTTTGTCTGGCGTCCCCACGGCACTTACGAAGGATGGAATCCATATTATAACGGAAGCTGGTTTTTTTCTTATTACGGCTGGACCTGGATCTCTAATTATTCATGGGGCTGGGGTCCGTATCATTACGGCAGATGGTATTTCAGTAATTTTTACGGATGGATATGGATGCCCGGAAATGTATGGGCGGCAAACTGGGTTACATGGCGGGATTGCGGTTCTTATTACGGATGGTATCCTACATGCCCGAGAGTTTACTGGAGAGGTCACGGAAACAGATGGCACAGAAATAAACTTTATACATATAAAACTCAAAACTGGGTAATAGTACAAAAGTCAGATTTTACTAAACGAATCGATGAGAAAATAGTAGAAGATCCGGTTGACAATATTAATATTTTACAAAATTCAGTAAAGGTTAAAACTACGCAATATTCGGATGCAAATACAAAGACATTCAAATATTCAGGACCTGATGTTAAAACTGTATCAAAAGAAGCGAATGAAAAAATTACTCCGAAAAATATTGAAATAAAAAATCCTGTTACTATTAGGAATGAAGGCAATACAAAAGTAACGAAGAAAAATGATGTCAATTCAACAGGTAATGAAAAATACAACCCGCCTCCCGTCAAGAGCGGTGATGTTAAGAATGATAAAAAACCGGAAATAAAAACAAGGGAATCGAAAGGTCAGGACACCAAAAATTATAATCCGCCTAAAAATCCCGGAACAAAAAATAATCCACCTAATAATCCGGGTACAAAGAATAATCCGCCTGTAAGAAAGGATAATAACACAAAGAGAAGTAATGAAAAAAGTAAAAGCAGTAATATTGAAACAATAGAAAGTTATGATGAAGTCAGTAAAAGCGTAAACAATGAATCAATTACAGGCAGCAGCAATAATACCGGAAGTAATAACAATACGGTAAATACAGGAATAGAAAGCAGTAAAGTCACTACAGATAGCAGCGGCAACGAAAACTCAGATAAAGACGAAACGGTTAAAACAAAGTAATATTTAATTTATAATTTTCATCAAAACCGGAATTTCAGCAATTCCGGTTTTTTTTATTTACAATCATATTAATTTTTAAAATAAATGAACTTTGAAATAAGTATAAGGAGTTAATATAAATATATCGATCGTTCAAAAAAAAGTTCAGATTTATAACTAAGAACTCGTTTCATAATTAAACTCCAGATTGGAATAAAGCCGTATTTTGTAAATAACAAATATTTAATTGTCTTGATTAAACTTCCTAATAGAAATATTTTTAAGAAAAACATTCACACCTTGAAAACCGGAAAGCTAGCATTTTTTATTTTATTAATATCTGCAGCTGTATTTTTGACAGGCAGTTGTAACTTCTTTACTCATAGTACTCTTTCAAAGGACAATTCGAAGGATTCTCTCATTACTGAACCGGAACCGGATTATGATGTGTCATTAGATTTCGAATATCAGGATTTTACTTCATATTTATATATGGGTAACAGGATCGAGAATTTTACAGCTTATTTTAATACGTTTTTTAAATCACAGGAAGATTATAACGAAGCCTTTGATGAATTCAGAACGTCATTTATTGCAGTATTTAACAGAAGCATAGATTCATTGCTTGTTGACCCGCCTGTAACGCAAAGTGTAAAAGATAAATTAAATAAATCGATTGAAAGAAGTTCGAAGATCATTCAGTTTCACAGGAACAGTAAATTCATAGATGATGCAGTACTGCTGATTGGTAAATCATACTATCTTTTAAATGATTACATAAATGCCGAGAGAAAATTCAATGAGTTCCTTTCGAAATTTTCGAGCAGTGATTTAACTGATGAAGCGTTATTGTATCTTGCCAGGACAAAGAATAAACTTGGTAATCAGAAAGAAGCGGAATCATTATATAAAAGTTTATTAGATAACGACACTGAATCTGAAATGAAATCTCTTGCAGCCCGTGACTTTGGAGTGCTTGAATATAAAAACGGAAGACCGGAGGAAGCTGCGAAATATTTCAGAAAGGCGATAGAATATTCAAATGATAATGTAAGAAAAGCTGAAGGTCAGTTTATACTTGCAAAACTGCTTTCGCTTTATAAACCGGAACTTTCAGCGACTGAGTATAAAAAGGTACTGGATTATACATCGGATTTTGATCTGTCCTTTTACGGCAGAGTAAATTATGCCATAGGACTTTCATATAATAAAAAATATAATGATGCAGACGAAGAGCTTACGAGTCTGAGAAGTAAATACAGGGATGAAGTGGTCTATGCGCAGCTTGTGGATCTTGAGATCGCGAATAATTATTATGCTCAGAAAAAGCTTAAAGACGCAATGGATAAATATTATGAAGTAATTGTCAAATATCCGAATACTGTAGCTTCTTCAAATGCATATTATTTTTTAGGAAAGCATGAGGAAGAAGTTAACAACAATTATCTAAAAGCCCTTGTTAATTATACTAAATCGTCACAGGAAAACTCAGCGTCTGAATATAACAAAATAGTAACAGGCAAGGTCACTGATCTCGGCAGATATTTTTCTCTGCAAAGCGAAGTATCAGATTCTAAACCGATAGATATTCCACAGGATAATTTTGAAGTGGAAAAGTACAGAGTGTTTTATAATGAAGAAATGGGAATTGAACAGTTTAATGAAAGTAATAAAGACGGTGATAACAAAGGAAGTGAAAATTCCGGTGAAGATGACGGGAGACAGCGGGGAGATGGAAAAGGAAAACCGGGCGGATTTAAGGGAATGATATTTGCTGATATAAATGACTCACTTGAAAATCCGGATCCGGGTAATTCCGGAGATGATAAGAATGTTATGACTAATCCGGGTAATGTTACCAACCCCGGAAATGTGACTAATCCCGGGAATATGACCAACCCCGGAAATATGGAAAATACTGAAAAGAAAGATGGATCAGAAATTCAGGATACAACTACTAATACCGTTAATCTTGATTCACTGAAGAAAGCTCAGGAAGAAGCTGAATTAAAAACAAAAGAGGATAAAATTTTTAACGGGTATTATGAACTTGCGGAGATATTCAATTACAAACTTAATAAAAGTGATTCTGCTGAATTTTATCTGAAATTGCTTCTGCAAAAATTCGATGAACCTGAAAAGAGATCCAAAGTCCTATATACACTTGGAAACTTCTATGTTAATGTGAATGATAAAGTGAATGCAGATGAAACATTCGGAAAACTAATCGCTGAATTTCCCGGTTCCTTGTATGCTTTTGAAGCAAAAAAAATACTGGGACTTGAAGTAACAAGTGATGATGTTGTAATTGATTCGACTGATGCAAAATTTAATAAAGCAATAGAATTTTATAACGAAAAAAATTTCGCGGAAGCTTTAAACATTTTAAGACAGGTTGATATTGAGACAAAATTAGATTCCGTCAAAGCAAAGTCTTTATACGGAATTGGATTTGTATATGAGAACGGACTTTCAAATAAAGACAGTTCGCTGTTTTATTACAGGAAATTAAGAGAAACATATCCTGAGTCTGTGTATTCACTTAAAGTTTCGGAACTTCTGGATTACTATGCCATGCTTGAAGAAAATGAAAAGGCGGATTCTTTAAGTAATGTTTCTGATACTCTAAATACCGGAACTTCTGAAATCAATGAGTCCAGTGAAGATAAAGAAAAAATTTCGCAAGAAGAAAATACGAATCCGGAAAATCCTGAAAATCCTGAAAATCCGGAAATTAAACCGGATGATACAGGTGATGAAGAAAAGAAACAACTTACTCCTGAAGAAATTGAGCAAATGCTTAAAGAATCCGAAACTGATCCGAACAATCCCCCCGGAAGTCAGGGTCAGTAACCTAATACATTTTCTATTGCGTCAGAAACTTTTTTTACGCCGGGAAGCATGACTGCTTCAAGTCCTGAATTCAGAGGAACGGCAGGCATATTCACTGAACCTATAACTTCCACCGGAGCATCTAGATACTGAAAACAATTTTTTGAGATCCGTCCTGCAAGACTTTCAGCAAAAGAATTTAAAACTTTTTCTTCAGTCAGTACAATACACTTCCCGTGTCTCTTCACTGATTCATACATCATCTCTTCATCAATGGGATTTAAAGTCCTGAGATCAACAATTTCTACTGATCCCGGATAGTTTTTGGAAGCATTTAATGCCCAGTGAACTCCCATTCCGTATGTGATTACTGTTAATGATTCACCCGAATTAATTTTTCCTTTATCCGCATATTGAAAAATCCTACCCTTGCCGAAAGGAATAATATAATCTTCCGAAGGTTCAGGACATTTTGCCGCTTCAGTACCCGGAACTTTGCTCCAGTAAAGTCCTTTGTGTTCAAACATTATAACCGGATTCGGATCATAAAAAGCAGACTTTATCAGACCCTTCATATCTGCAGCATTACTTGGGAAAGCAATTTTAATTCCCCTGACAGGAAGCAAACTTGATTCGATACAATCGGAATGGTAAGGACCTCCGGCACCGTAAGCGCCGCAAGGGATCCTTATCACGCAAGATACCGGATATTTTCCCATGGTAAGGTAACAGGATTTTGAAAGCTCGACTACTAGCTGATTAATTCCCGCCCACGCATAATCCGCAAACTGAATTTCTACAATAGGTCTGACACCAGCAGCGCTCATTCCTGCAGTAGATCCGACAATGTATGCTTCCTGAATGGGGGTATTGAACACTCTGCTGTCTCCAAACCTCTGAGCAAGAGTAGCCGCTTCTCTGAATACACCGCCGAGTCTTTTACCTACATCCTGACCGTAAAGAATTGCTTCCGGATGTTTTTCAAGAATCTCCCTTACAGCGTGAAGAGCGGAATCAACCATCATAAGCGGTTCTCTTCCTTCCGGTACGCGCGCACCTGATTCTTCTGTTACAGGTGTAGGAGAAAACTCATGCAGTGTAAGTGTTTCCGGATCAGGATCTTCAGCAGCAACTGCTTTTGAAAAACTTTCTTCTGCAATTATAACCGAATTATTTTCTATCTCAATGAGTTCATCTTCAGTTACATTTTGCTTTAACAATAAAGAACGAAGTTTCAATACCGGATCGCCTTTCACATGTTCGTCCAGATCATGTCTGTACCATTCTTTGCGTACACCTGAAGTATGATGACCAAGGAGTGAAACGCTTGCGTGAATCAATACCGGCTTTCTCTTTGTTCGTACAAAATTCAGCATATCTCCGAACTTAACATAGCTTTCATTAAAGTCAGAGCCATCGATCCGTATTCTCTTTAAGCCTTTGAATCCGGCTGCAAATTCGTAAGCATCCATCGCGCGCATTTCATCTTTATATGCCGAGATCCCCCATTCATTATCCTGAACAAGATATATAATGGGAAGCATTTTCAATACTGCCATCTGGAACGCTTCGGAAACTTCACCTTCCGTAACGGATCCGTCACCGAGTGAACACACGACTACCGGTTTGTAATCGGATTTCAGAAGACCTGCATTTTCCAGATATTGGATCCCATGTGCGATGCCGGTAGCCGGAATTGCCTGCATTCCTGTTGCGCTGGACTGGTGCGGGATTTTAGGAAAGCCGTCTCTCTTAAGCGATGGATGTCCGTAATATGTCCGTCCTCCGGAAAATGGATCGTCCTTTTTAGTAAGAAGCTGCAGCATGAGCTCATATGGAGTAATACCCATTCCGAGAAGAATGGACTCATCACGATAATACGGGCTTACAAAATCACATTCCTCCAGCTGCATACCTACAGCAAGCTGAATGGCTTCGTGACCTCTGGAAGTGGAATGTACATATTTACAGATCTGCTTATTCTCATCGTATATCTCTGCCATTCTTTTGGAAGTACACATCGAAGCGTAAGCTTTGAGAAGTATATTTTTATCAGTCATTGAATTTTATAGGAAAACTACAAAATAGAAACTAAACATTTTCTTTCAATGCAAAATGAATTAATATTCGGTATGTATTTAAAAGGCAGATCATAATAATATTTTCCGCTGATCCGATCTTTCCGAAATTTGTTTTAACTTTTCAGAATTTTTAAAAACTATTCCTCTTTACGAAAATGATTTGAGTCCCACTATTATAAAAAACAAGAATATCTGAAACTGCAGAGTAAACAGACTTTTTCTGTAATAATTAAATTTTGTGGTGGCAATTTTTGCGCTTTCATAAATCTGGTGCAGAAGGTCTTCTAAAAATCCTTCAGAGCTTGCGCTGTTAAAGTCATTTACGAAACTCTTTGCATCCGGCTTACCGGATATGTGACTGAAAAAAATAACCTTTGAGCCGATTGATTCGGATTCTTTATTTGCTCTCGGCAGGATAGTATTTAAAAGGAAATACACAAAAATTATGAACGTAATAAAAAACAGCAACATTAAAATTTTTGATAAAATACTAATCTCATAGATCTGCTGAAAATTTGTGATTACAAAAGAAGTGGCAATACCGTTTATTACTGACAGAACATTTATTTTAGTATCTGCAAATCTTATTATGTTCTGGGTACTTTCATAAAGCTTTAATGCAAGATCAGTTTTCCTGTATGTATCTTCCATGATATTATATTATTAAGATTTGTATTTTTTCAGTATTCTCCATATTCCGCAGTTTAGTTTTTCTAAACTAAGTCCATCTTAGCTTTCTGTGTACTGGTATTATTTCTGTATCGCCAAAATACTTTTAGCCGTAATTTAAATCAATTTATATTTATCCCTTCTGCCGTTTTTCATTCCGGATGATTCCCGGATACTTTTTCCCCCGTCCGTCCATTTATACCTTTACAAAACCAAATATACCTTATAAATTTAAGGCATGCAGACAATCAGTTCTACGTTTTTTATTCCCCGCGAGGGGACGGATTTCGACGACCTTTACAGGAGAGTTCGTATTATGCCGCTCTATTCCTTTCCGCACACAAAGGATCTGAACTGGAGAGTAAGGGAGCACACGAACAGGTTCTTCGTCCATATAGATTTTGACGCGTTCTATGCGCAGGTGGAGCAGCGTGACAATGTGAAACTGCGCGGAAAACCTGTATCGGTGGGAGGAACCGCCGGAGGAAAAGGCATTGTAATGACGGCTTCCTATGAAGCGCGCGCCTACGGAGTGGACACGGGAATGTCCGTTCTCGAAGCGAAGAAGATCTGTCCGCATCTTATCTCTCTTCCGTGTTACGGTCCCAAGTATGAAAGTATAGTGCTTAACCTGATGAACGCGCTGAAGGAATTTGTTCCCGAAGACTGCATTGAGCAGTACAGCATTGACGAATGCTTTGCGGATCTTACACCTGTCGCTAAGGATTTTTTTGAAGCTACTAAAATAGCCGGCGCCATCAAGCGCAGGATCCGTGAACTTGAAAATCTGACTGCGTCAATGGGGATATCATATAACAAGACCTACGCCAAGCTTGCCACCAAGCTGCAGAAGCCGGACGGGTTTTCAGTCATCACTCAGGAGAATAAGGGAAAAATATTTTCAATGCCTGCGGGCAAGCTCTGGGGTGTGGGAAGGAGAAATGAACTGCGCCTTCTGATGCTCGGCATAAGAACAATACGCGACCTTGCAGGAAGCAGCGAGAGAATGCTCAGACAGGAATTCGGCGTGAACGGTCTGGTATTCAGGAAGCTTGCCCGCGGTGAAGATACTTCGGAGATATTCCGGAAGGAAAGAAAAGAGAAATCGCTGAACCACTATCACACGCTTTCCGAACCAATTTATAAATCTGCGGATGTAAGGACGGAGATAAGAAGAATAGGCGAATACATCTGCAGAAAGCTGCGGTCCAAAAATCTTGTGGCGGGATTTATGCATCTGTCAGTCAGGTTTGAGAATCTAAGATACGCCTCCGATCTTGTGAAACTTACAAGCTACACAAATGATGACAGAGAAATTTTTAATACGGCTCTTTCAGTTTACAGGCGGCTTCATAAGCCGACAAAGGAAATGAAAGGAAGGCAGTTCGGAATGGGTGTGTACGACCTTCACACTGACCTCAAGGAAAAAAACCTGAATCTTTTCGAAAGCGAACCGGAGCTTCCTTACCGCGCGCTGGACAGGCTTAAGTCAAAATACGGCGAAGGTGTTATACGCGTCGGGATAGGTAACTAAAAAATTTACTTTCTTAAAAGAGCGAGTGAAAAACTGAACAATTCGGCTGTCATCAGATTTCCTTTAACCGCCGGATCATTCTGCATGTAACTTCTCGCTTCATCTTCGGTTTCCGTTTCAAGTATTGCAATCCCGAGATCTCGGTCCGACATTGGTTCATTGACAGTTCTGCCGGCAAGAAATAAAATACCTTTTTCACAGAGATCTTTGAGATAATCAAAATGAATGCCGATAAGCTCTGAATCTTTTTCGGTCCAGTCTTCAGCCCTGTAGAAATCCGGGTTAAGTTTCAGAATATAACAGTAAAAATTTTTCCTGGCTTTATCCATAATTATTTAAAAAATTCTTTCAAAAAATTTTACTGATTAAATATCATCCGGATTCTGAATTAGTCTTGCAGATGCGCCGAAAGTATAGTAACTCCAGATCCAGGTGATAAGAATTGAAACTTTATTTTTAAATCCAACCTGATAAAAAAGATGAACGAACAGCCATAATAACCATGCAAAAATTCCCGTGAAACTGAATCCGCTGATTTCCGCGACTGCATCTTTCCTGCCGATTGTAGCCATGTTTCCTTTATTAATGTATCTGAACGGCTCTATGCTTTTCCCTTTAATTTTTCTGATAATAGTTGCGGCGGCATATCTGCCCTGCTGCATTGCAACTGCGGAAACACCGGGTAAAGGTTTTCCGTCTTTACCTTTAAAGTCGGCAGCGTCTCCTATCACAAATACATCGGGATATTCATTCAGAGAACAAAATTCATTTACAACAGCTCTTTTCTGTCTGTCAACATTAAATCCCGAATTCGCATTAAGCGGTACAGCCTCTACTCCTGCAGCCCAGATAATAAGTTCGCCCGAAAGAATCTTATCGCCAAACGGACTTTTTGTAAATACGGTCTTATCTTCAATATTCATTACACGTGTGTTAAGCATAACTTCGACTCCCCTTTTTTCAAGACGTTTCTTGGTATAAACAGAAAGCCTTCGGTCGAAAGTAGACAAAAGATCTGATCCTCCTTCAATAAGAATTATTTTTGCTTTCCGTGTGTCAATATTTCTGAAATCATTATTGATAATGCTGTGGGAAAGTTCAGCTATCGATCCGGCAATCTCAACACCTGTGGGACCGCCGCCTATGATAATATATTTCAACAGCTCTTCAGATCTTTCCGGATGGTTCTCAGCTTTTTCAAAGGAAATTAAAAGTTTATTTCTTATTCGCAGCGCATCAAAAATATTTTTAAGACCGAGCGAATATTTTTTCCATTCCGTATGTCCGAAATAACTCGTCTTAGCTCCGGTGGCAATGATCAGGTAATCATAAAACATTTCCTTCTCGTGCAGATATATTTTTTTGCTGTCCTTATCTATACCCGTGACTTCGTCCATCAATACAGTAACATTCTTCATTTGGTCAGTAAGTGATCTTGTCGGAATCCCAATGTCGGCGGGACTGAGTACTGCTGTAGCTATCTGATAAAGTAAAGGCTGAAAGAGGTGATGATTGGTTCTGTCAATCAAAGTGATCCTCACATCTTTATTTTTAGATAATTTCTGAACGGCCTGAAGTCCGCCGAATCCAGCGCCTATTACTATTATATGTTTCTTTTCATTCAATGTTGTTCATTTAAAATATTAGTAAAATGCCGGTGTGGATTTTAAACAGACTTCAAAATAATGTTTATAGTTCATTAAAATAATTTAAAAATTTTGCTGATAAATAAAGTCAGTTAAATCTCACATTGTAAAGTGAGCCCTTCCCGGGTACCCGGATTTGAAAATCAATATGCAATCTATATCTAAAAATATTTTTAATGCTCTCAGTAACTGCATACAACCTGTAAATATATGCTTTGAAGTTTTTTTTAATAATTGTATTTTGACTCGTAGTAAATTTCATAAATCTTTATCTAGTAAATTTAAAATCTTATCAACTTATGGACAGAAATTTTATAACCACAGCTTTTGATTTTGAAGGATGCAGGATCACAAAAAATCTCGGTGTGGTGAGAGGCATTATAGTCCGCTCAAGAAATATATTTGCAAATATCGGAGCCGGGTTTCAGACTCTTGTAGGAGGTGACATTACTCTTTACACTGAGCTTTGTGAAAAGACGAGAGAGGACGCGTTTGAACTGATGGTCAAACATGCTGAAGAGATCGGCGCTAATGCAATTATTGGAATGCGGTATGACGCAAATGAAGTTACGTCAGGAGTAACCGAAGTACTTGCATACGGAACTGCTGTTGTCGTAGAAAAGAAATGATTTATGTTAAGGGGATATCCACATTGACTATTTATGCTTTCTCTCAGCATCAGTATGCCGCCTTTCAGAAAAAATAATGAAGATACAATAAAGTCGCTTCCACTGAAATAATCTTCAAAATAAAAAAACCGATGAAAGGAGCGAACAAACCTCTAACACCTGTAAGAGTAATAGGAACCGTCCTATACAAATTTAAAAATATAATTCTTCAATATTAAATTATTTTTTTAACATGAAAACAGAATTTAAAATAATTAATAACGTAAAATGTTATGCCCCGGAAGTGGCTTATGAAAACACAGATTACAATGAATCTAGTTTTAGAGAGCTATTCGAGTTGGAAGACAGAAATTTCTGGTTCAAATCAAGAAATAATGTTATCCAGAATTTATTTGAAAAATATGCTAAAAACTCAGATGGTAACTTTCTTGAGATCGGATGTGGTACCGGGTATGTGTTGACAGGTTTAAAAAATAGATTTCCGGAATTGAAAGTTACCGGTGCAGAAATTTATTTGGAAGGATTAAAATTTGCAAAGAAAAGACTTCCCGAGATTGAATTTATTCAAATGGATGCAACAAATATACCTTTTGAAGAGGAATATGATAATATTGGTGCCTTTGACGTTTTAGAGCACATAAGTGAAGATGAAAAAGTTATTAATAATGTATTTAAATCTCTTACATGGGGCGGTAAATTTTTTATCAGCGTTCCACAGTATATGTGGATGTGGTCTAATGAAGATGATTATGCATGTCACAAAAGACGATATGCAAAAAAAGAAATAATTTATAAGTTAGAAAAGGCAGGATTTTTAGTCCGCTATATTACATCATTTGTATTTACACTTTTCCCTTTAATGTCTCTTTCACGTTTGATAATAAAAAACACAAAAAATGATGAAAGCAGCAGAAAAGAAACAAACAGTGAACTAAAACTTAATCCAATACTAAATAAAATATTTGAACAATTTATGAAGTTAGATGAATTTTTAATTTCAATAGGAGCAAAATTACCTTTTGGGGGCAGTCTCATAGTCGTAGCCGAAAAAAAGCGATCTATAGTATAAATAACTCTTAACCTCAAGACAAGAGCAGACGCTTTTGAACTGATGGTCAAACATGCTGAAGAGATCGGCGCTAATGCAATTATAGTAATGCGGTATGACGCTAATGAGGAAACGTCTTGAGTAACCTAAATACTTGAATACGGCACAGATGTTGTCTTAGAAAAGAAATGATTTATTTAGATGGTAAATCACATTGACTGTTTCTGCTTTCTCTCAGCATCAATATGCCGCCTGTCAGAAAAAATAATGAAGATACAATAAAAGTCGCTTCCACTGAAAAAATCTTCAATATGATATAACCGATGAAAGGAGCGAACAAACCTCTTACACCTGTAAGAGTAATATGAACTGCCTGATAATTTGAAACTTCAGAGTGCGGAGCATAAAAAATAGAACTCAGATTCCATGACAGCGTGATCCCGCTCATCATGATCCCAAAATAAAAATATGTGATATATAAAAGAGTATCCGTGCCGATTAAATTCATATTTACACCAAAGACATTTATTGAGATCAGCATCAATGGATACAATACGAGCGCAAGAAAAAGATACCCGCAAAATTTTGTGGGATTTCCCGAACCGTGCATTTTCCCCATCAGAGGAGTAAACAAAATAGTGGAAGTATAAAACACCATTCCTTTTGCAATAGAGATCGGAGAATAGTCAAGCTTCAGATTCTCAACAAGAAAAATTGGAACAGCCGGGGATGCGATCATAAATGCGACTCCGTAAAGAAAAAAGAAAGATTCGAATCTGAAAAAAGGTTTGTTCTCCCTGAAAATTCTCATCATATTTCTGATCGGTAAAATGAGAATATCCTTAAATAATTTGAAATCAATTTTTCCAGTAAATAAATCGCCGCTGTATGGATAAAAACTTTTTCCCAGTTTTATCAGCTTTGCCAGAAATATGTATGATATAATTTCAAACAGGGCGGCGACCGGAAACATTATTTTGTATACTTTATAATCTATGTCAAGCAGATATCCGAATAATGTTCCAACTATAAGCACTGCTATAGTGTAAACACTTGAAGCATATGAATACAGAACGCTCCTTCTTTCGGGAGTGTAGTTGTGCTTGAAAACTGTGTTCCATGTCGGTTTCAAAAGCGAATCCACATAACTCATTGCTGCGAGACAAAATATAAAAAACCACGGAGATTCAAAAAAAGGAATGATAAGCAGAAACATTCTGCTGAAGACAGCCATAATAACTATTGTTCTCGGCTGATTATTTGAGCGGTTAATAATTTCAGATCCGTATATTGAAAATAGAAAAGCAGAACTAGCGAGGAATATCAGTATTGTAACTTCAAAGTCAGTGGCATGAAGTGATTTTTTTAAAATAATTTCCTGCAACAGAAGTATGCCGATTGCTATTCCCGTGAAAAGCTGTGAGATCAAATGAAGTCTGAATGTTTTTTTTTCAAGAACCATGAATTCATTAGATGCATATATGCCTTTTCCGCTTTTATTTTCCGAAGCCAAATCCTTTCCCGATTACTGCATGATTTAAAATTACTTTTACGTTTGGATACTTTTCATTTATATGTTTCAATGTCTGTTCGGCGGCATATACTGACCTGTGCTGACCACCTGTGCAACCAAATGAGATCATAAGATCAGTAAAACTCCTTTCAATATAATTTTCAATGGCGGGGTCTGTAATTTTAAATACATTAATAAGAAAGTCTTTCATTTCCTTTTGTGAATTAAGAAACCTGATCACTTTTTCGTCCCTGCCTGTAAGCTTCTTAAATTCTTCTTCACGCCCGGGATTGTAAATAAATCTGCAGTCAAAAACAAATCCGCCACCGTTACCGGAATTATCAGAAGGTATTCCTTCCTTTTTATAACTGAATGAATTGAGATTAATTGTTAAAGGCATAAAATATTTTTCTTAATATATTAAACAGATGATAAAATTTAAGTGAACAAATGTAAATCAGTTTTAAATTTAATATTAAAAATTTATTGACGCATGATTTATATTTTCAAAGGTATCAAAATAAACTGCCCTGTCCATTCCGCGGCAATGTGAATTTATCAGCTGACAGCTTTAAAATATTCTCATTTAATCCGTACTTTCTGCAGTTAGAATCAAAGATCATTTTTATCATATCAGCATATTTCCCTTCGCCCGTCAGTCTTCTGCCGTAAGTATGATTGTACAGTTCCCCGCCGTGCATTTCTCTTACTCTGTTCAGTATTTTATTTGATCTGTCCGGATAGTTTTTTTCAAGCCAGTTCTCAAAAAGTATTTTTACAGAGTGCGGTAATCTTAGTATAACTCGGCCTGCAAACAATGCGCCTCTTTCAGAGCTCTGCTTCAAGATCTCCGGAATTTCTTCATCAGTCAGTCCCGGAATTATCGGAGCAATGTTCACGCCCGTTGGTATTCCTTTTGATGTCAGATACTCAATTGTATCAAGTCTTTTTGCAGGAGACGAAGTCCTTGGTTCCATTTTTCTCTGCAGATCAAAATTCAAAGTGGTAATTGAAACTATTACTTTTACAATATTAAGCTGTGCCATTTCTGTCAGTATATCCGCATCTCTTTTTATCAGTGAATTCTTAGTAATGATCATCACCGGATTTCTGAATTCATCAAATACTTCAAGACATTTCCTCGTGATCTGAAGCTTTCTTTCCACAGGCTGATAACAATCCGTGTTGCCTGAAAAAAATACCGGCTGAGGGATCCATGATTTTTTTAAAAACTCTTTGCGTAAAAGATCCGGCGCATTTTGCTTTATCATTATCTTTGATTCAAAGTCCAGACCGGAAGAGAAACCGAGATATTCATGTGTCGGCCTGGCGTAACAGTAAATACAGCCGTGCTCGCAGCCCCGGTAAGGATTGATGCTGAACTTTGCCTTAATGTCCGGACTATTATTTTCTGTCAAAACTGATTTAGAATTATCATTGAAATACTCTGTGTCAATTCTCTTATCTTCGTCTTCAAAATATTCTTCATCAAAAAAATTCACATCGCTGTGTATTTTTTCAAATCTGTTCGGCAGGTTAAATTGCGACCCGCGTCCTTTGTGATCTTTTAAATTCATGTTTATAATTTGAAAGAAATTAAAAACCTACCCTTAAAATATTAAGGTAATAATTTAAGTATGATAAATTCATTTATTTTGCTGACGCTTTTATTAAGTAAACATACTTATGTAAATAGTGTAATGTCTGCTATTAACTTTTCAGAAGTAAATGAGCATTTTTGTACAGATTGATTTTAAATAAAAAAAATTAAATTAAAATGAAAACTTTAATAATATTAATAACAATTTACTCCTTAACAATGAGTTCAGCTCATTCAGTGAATTCCCGTGATCTTCCGGAAAATAACTATACAACTGAGTTTACAGAAGAGGAACTTCTGGAATATCTGGATAAAACAGAAAATAAAACTTTTACATCCGGTATGGCTGTAATTCCTCTTGAGCTGAAAATGGAAGGTCATGTAAAACTCAGTATATATGAAAAGAACGGAAATCTTTACGAAACGCTGATTGACGGATATATGTATCCCGGAATTTATTCAGTTATTTTCAAACCCGGTACAGAAAGATTACCGGAAGAATTTGAATACAGGATCGAGGAATCAGGAAATATTCTGGCCAATTCGTTTCTTATAAAAAAATAAGGGTGTTTACTAATCGGTAAATATTGTTGGTGCATAACCCCAAATATGAGCCGGCCCTCAGGATAACAGGACAGATATTCTGTCCTGTTTCCTTATGAGGTTAAATCAAATTTCATGATTTCTGAAGCTTTACTTTTCTTTGTCTGTAAAATTTCCTGAAAAAATAAATTGCTAAAAGCATCATCGCAATTAACGGCAGTGAAGAAATTATAAAAGTTATCATAAAACTGAACACTCCCATGAATCCCTGAAGTCCTTCCTTCACGCTGTTTTCAAGCTCATATAAAAATCCTGAACCTGATGCAGTCTGAAGCATTGACGGTTCGTAAAGTGAAATGTTAAGCGTAGAATATGCAGACTGATTCTTTAGAAAATTCATCCTGCCTTCAGTGCTTTCAATTTTTTCTCTCACAGCTGAAAGCTTTTCTTCAACATCAACTACATCGCTTAATCCGGCAGTCTTTGTATTGAGCAGATCAAGTAATCTTTTCTCAAGTTCCCTCTGAGTATTCAGACGCGCAGTAAGATCAATGTATTCGGAAGTCACATCATCCCCTGAAATATTTTGTGATATAATATCCCCGGCGGCGGCAAGACTCTTTAGGAATGAATCAAAATTTGAAGCCGGTACTCTGGCTGAAATACTTCCCTGCTTTTTTCCTGCAGCATTTAGTTTTGATGATGAGGCTGTAACATAACCATTATATTCTTTTACAATATCCGAAATTTTATTTTCAGCGCCCGAAAAGTTTTCAGTTTCCAATTCAATAGTTCCTTTACGGATAAACATCCTCTCGCTTAGATTCGGATTATCTAATGAAACTGATTTAAATGTCCGGTTATTTATTTCCTGACCAGAATTGCCTAATGATCGATTTGAAATATCGGGATCAACTGAAGTACCTTCAGGAACAGGCGCTGAAAGATCATTAAAGCCGGTATCATTTTTTTTGCTGCATCCGGAAAAGAATAAGATAAGAAGACTTAATGTTACTGCCGGTATTGATCTGATTAAGTTTTTCATAATAAGATATTAATTAATTTTGAAAAGGAATTAATTAATTAAAATCAAAAATTCCTGTATTGTTCCGTAAAGACATCAAAATACTTTTCTTAATAGTAAACCCCTGAACTATTTCTGATTAATTCAGGGGCGTAATTTTAAAGAACTATTTCAGATATGTTTTGAAAAAACAGTAATGGAAATTAAACTTCATAATACAGATGAAACTCATAAGGATGCGGTCTCAGCTGAACTTCCTTAACTTCTTTTTTCATTTTATAATCTATCCACGTTTCGATCAGCTGATCAGTAAAGATCCCGCCCTGCTTCAGATATTCATTGTCATGTTCGAGATTATGCAGAGCTACAGTGAGATCTTCCGGAGCATGTCCGAGTTTTTTTAATTCCTTTTCATCCATATGAAAAATATCCCTGTCGAGCGGATCGCCCGGATGAATTTTATTTATTATTCCGTCAAGACCTGCGAGCAATATTGCCGGAAATGCGAGATAAGGATTTGCCGTACCGTCAGGACATCTGAACTCAATTCTCTTTGCTTTTGGATTATCGGAATACATCGGTATCCTTATAGCTGCGCTTCTGTTGCTTTTGGAATATGCAAGATTTACGGGAGCTTCATAACCGGGAACAAGTCTTTTGTAAGAGTTAGTAGTCGGATTTGTGAATGCAAGAATAGACGGAGCGTGTTTCAGAATGCCGCCTATAAAATGCAAAGCCATTTCACTAAGACCTGCGTATTCATTTCCGGCAAAGAGAGGCTGACCGTCTTTCCATAAACTTATGTGAGTATGCATTCCGCTGCCGTTGTCACCGAATAGAGGTTTCGGCATGAAGGTCGCAGTCTTACCTACCGACTTCGCAGTATTTTTTACAATGTATTTAAACATCTGAAGATTGTCGGCGCAGTCAAGCAGGGGACAGTATTTAAAATCAATTTCCGCCTGTCCTCCGGTCGCAACTTCGTGATGATGCATCTCTACATCAATACCGACATTTATTAAATTTTCCACCATCAGACTTCTCAGATCATTTGTCGAATCAGACGGAGGAACCGGAAAGTATCCTTCCTTCAGACGGATCTTATGTCCGAGATTAAGTTCTTTCTCACTGCCTGTATTCCAGAAACCTTCGGAAGAATCAATCCTGTACCAGCTTGAATATTCATTAATATTATAAGCTACGTGATCGAGGATAAAAAACTCAGCTTCGGGACCGATAAATGCCGTATCGGCAATTCCGGTTGACTTCAGATACTCTACCGCTTTCCTGGCAATATTTCTCGGATCAAGATCATATATTTTCTTTGACTCAGGTTCATAAATGTTGCAGATCATGCTGAGAGTTTTTGTTGTCATAAAAGGATCTACGTTTGCAGTAGAAGGATCCGGGATTGCAAGCATGTCGGAGTCATTGGTGCTCTTCCATCCTCTTATCGACGAACCGTCAAATCCAATCCCTTCATAGAATGTGGCTTCAGTAAGTTTGTTCAGTGGAATTGTCAGATGCTGCCATTGACCCGGCAGATCTGTAAATCTAAGGTCGATCATTTTGATCTCCTTTTCTTTTAACAGCTTGAAAACGTCATTGATCTTTTTAATTTTTTCCTTTTCGTCCCCGATGTTTGTTTTTTCTGACATAGATTATTTTTTATTTATTTAATATTAATTTCAAAAGTTTCTTTGTGTGTGGAAAGTACAATGCTTGTCTTTGAAGATTTCACCCCTGGCCAGTTCTGGATCTTTGACAAAAGCTTTTCCAGTGTGGTGGTATTCTCAGTCCTGATCTTAAGCAAATGCGAACCGTCGCCTGTTATGGAATGACATTCAAGTACTTCTTTCATATTCTGACTGTGCTCCACTATGCTCGGATAATGTTTTGATGATTCGCTTATGACAAAAATAAAACACGTAATATCCTGTTTAAGCTTTTTGTGATTCAGTATTGCATGATAGGATTTGATGTAATCATGCGATTCGAGTTTTGTAATTCTGTCAATGGTAGAGGGCAGGGAAAGTCCTATCTTTTCTGCAAGTTCATTTTTTTTGATCTGTGAATTTTTCTGAAGTTCGGAAAGTATCTTAATGTCGATCTGATCCAGCTTCAGCTCATCGGTATTTTTTAATAAAGTTGAAATGCCTTAATTATTTAGGTTTACTATAAAAATTTCCTAACAAAATAAGGCAAATGATTTATTTTGTCAAGTAAGTTATGGAGGTTGAATACAACGAATGAAAATACACTGAATAAATTAACTTAAATATTTCAGTCTGAATTTTAAAAGTATGTTTAAATTAATTTTTCATCTGACTAACTTCCTGCAAAGAATATTAATCAATTAAATAAAACTATAATGAATATATACAGAATAATGATAGCTAATGCCGTAGTCCTGATCGGGCTCGGGATTTTTGGCTTTATGATATCTAACAGTCCGACAGCACTTATAGCCCCGGGTATCGGTGTGATACTTCTCATACTTTCCTTTTCCGTAAAGAAGGATAATAAGACCTCAGCTCATATTGCAGTCGCTCTGACTTTTGTTTCATTCGTAATGTTTCTTGTAACCGGGCTTATGAGATCCAATATGATAATAATTGTAATGGCGGTTTTTACTTTTTTTGCTTTCGTATTGTACATAATGGATTTTATGAAAAAAAAAAAAGAAAGGGTAGGGGAAGTAAAATAATTTCCCCAATTCATATATTTGAGTGTTAAAACTAATATATCATTATCTTAATATAGTCTGATCAGTTTAATTTATTGAGTATGTTTTTTGCATTCTCGTTTTCCGGATCTATCTCCAGAACTTTCTTAAAATTTGCGGCAGCATTCACTTTATCCCCTTTCAGTAAATATGCTTCACCGAGACTGTCATAACAATTGGCAACATCGGGAAACATTTCCGCATTTTTTTTAAAGATCATTATACTTTCGTCAGTCAGTCCCGACTTTAAAAATCTGTATCCTGTCTGATTCAGCAGCTTTTCATTCCTTATCTCATATCCGTTTTCAGACATTATACTTTTAAAATTTTCACCGGTATAATCAATTCCCTTTTCATTAATGGCTGAATATATAAATTCAGCTATAGTTGGTTTCGGTAAATTCAATTCACCTTTAAGTATGAGGTCTGTAATATTTTTTTCTATATTATTTGCAGCCTGATCATAATTGGATAAAATTACCGTGACTGTTTTCTTCTGCGGGAAGATCATAAGCAGAGAATTTATTCCGGGAGATCCGCCCGCATATATATTACCGCCTCCCGGATCAGAAAATATTTGCTGAAGATTTACCTGACTTTCCGAAGAGAATTCAGTAAAAAATGTAAGCTTAGAATCTTCATTTAAAAGTAAATTATTTTCCAGAAAAGATCTGCCGAATAAATAAAGGTCATGCGCAGTAGAATACATCCCGCCTGCAGGAGTCGGGACTTCAGTTAAATCCCTGTTATCAGAAAATTTACCGGTAATATCTTTAATATATCCAATAGCTCTTTTTATATCTCCCGGCTCTTTGTAATCGTATTCGGAATTTTTCATTCCCAAAGGATCAAGTATCCTTTTCGAAAGATTTTCGGAATAGGACTTTCCGGTTATAAATTCAATTACTCCTCCGAGCAGTACATATCCGGAATTTGAATAAGAAAATTCTTGTCCTGCTTCAAACTTTAGCGGCTCCTTAAGTATGAGTTCTGTCAGATCTTTTATATTTTTATACTTCACAGGATTCTTTGAATACTCAGGATCATTAAGGTAATCCCCGTAACCGGAAGTATGCTGAAGCAGCTGTCTGATAGTTACTTTGTTACTTGCTCCTTTTATGTAAGATGAAATTTTACTGTCCGGATCCAGCTTTCCTTCCTGCGCAAGCTGCAGTATAATCACAGCTGTGAAAAGTTTTCCGATAGAAGCAATATTATGCTTTGTATAAGTTTCATTCGGAATATTTTTCTTCCTGTCTGATAAACCAATTGCTTTCTCATAAATTATGTTTCCGTCAGTGTAAGTCAGGACTGTGCCTGAGAAGATATCTTTCTTTTCACATTCATTCATGATATTTTCAAAATCATTCTTAACGTCTGAAAATACTGCAAATGAATACATACTTATCATTAGACAAACTTTGAATATAAGAATGTAATACCGGTTCATATTTTTAAAATTTAATATTTATAAAAAATCATATCTTGGCAGTATGTAAAATGGTCAGATAAAATTGTTAAAAGTCGTTTACATGCAAGACGTATCAGATCACAAAAAAGTCGCATTAAAACTTTAAAATAAATTTTATGAAACCTTTTAAATTTTAATAAGTCATAATTTAAAAATCAGAGGCCGTAATAACTTTGACAAATTTATTCCGTATTGAATTTTTAAAATTATAAAAAACCCTTCATGACAAATTTATTCAGACTATCAATAATAATATTAATAGTAACGATTTCCCGGATCTCCTATTCACAATCAGGTGAAATATCCGGAAGCGTAACAGACAGTAAGTCAGGAGCCAATGTGGAAGCGGCTTCTGTATCACTTCTTAACGGCAAAGACTCTTCCCTTGTAACAGGTACGGAGACAAACTCAGAAGGAAAGTTCAGTTTTAAAAATCTTCCTGACGAAGTTTATAATATAAAAATTGACCTTATAGGTTACAGCAAAGCTCACATCAGAGGTATCAAGATCAGCGCCGCCGAACAAAAAATCGCGCTCGATCCGGTGAAACTTAATTCAGGAGAAACTACTACTGAGGAAATAAATGTGGAAGCCGAACGCAGCGCAATTGAATTTAAAGCCGATAAAAAATATTCAACGTAGAACAGGGAATGAATGTGCAGGGCGGTTCCGCAGTAGATGTTTTGAAGAATATACCTTCAGTTGCTGTCGATGCAGACGGGAACATCAGTCTCAGAGGAGATCAGAATGTGAAAATACTCGTCGACGGAAAACCATTCGGAATGAAGAACAGTGAAACCAGGAATTCAGTGCTCGATCAGATCCCCTCAAATTTAATTCAGTCAGTTGAACTTGTTACAAATCCCTCAGCTAAATACGACGCTGAGAATTCCGCAGGGATTATTAATATTATTCTTAAAAAGAATGAAGACTTCGGATATAACGGAAACATAATGCTGAATGCAGGTTCACAGGATAAATATAATGGATCCCTGAATTTTAATTTCAGAAAAGATAAAATGAATGTCTTCGGCAGTTACGATTACAGATTATATAACTATTATATAACGGGAGAAAATAACAGGGAAGTATTTTCAAGCAATTCACTTTATAATCAAACTGCTGACGGGCTTTCAAGAACGATCGGAAATTTTTTAAAAGGCGGTTTTGATTACAACATCAGTGAAACAAATTCTCTGAGTTATAACCTAAATTACAATTACAGAGACAGAAGAAGAAATGATAAGTCTTCTGCAAAAACTCTGAGCACTATAACGGGAGACCTTGAAGATCAGTATGAATTTATTACAAATGACATTGGCGACGGTTATACTCTTGACATGTCATTGAATCATTTCTTAAAATTTAAAAATCCCGGACAGACGCTCACTTCGGAACTGATCTACACAAAATTTAAAGATAATTCAACCAACGAGACAACTCAGAACTATATATTCCCTGCAGTTCAGGATCCTGATATAGTGAACAGATACAGTGACGATATTACAAACGAAGGAAATATTTCGGTTGATTACGTTCATCCTTTTTCAAAGGAGTCCAGATTTGAGACCGGAGGTAAAGTCATATTAAGAAGTAATGACAAGGATTACCGCGTAGAAAATTTTGATTATAATTCTAATGCATTTGTAAATGATACTTCTCAGACGAATAAATATTTATATGATGAAGACATTTATTCTCTTTACGGAGTTTACAGCATGAATATTAAAAAATTCAATTTGAGTCTCGGACTGAGAGGTGAGCAGACTGACACAAAGGGAGATCTGGAAACTACCGGTGAAGTAAACAAAAGCAGTTACTTCGATCTTTTTCCGAGTCTGAACGCTTCGCAGAAGTTAAGTGAGACAGAGGAACTTCAGTTCTCATATTCCAGGAAAATTAACAGACCATCCTTGTCGATGATCAATCCTTTTACTACTGCGATGGATCCGTTCAATTATTTTGCGGGAAATCCGGATCTGAAACCTGAATATATAAATTCACTCGAACTCGGATTTCTTAAATATTTTGAAACGATCACATTAAATCCTTCATTATTTTATTCACACACAAAAGATCAGATGTCGAGGACGAGAGAGCTTATTGATTCAAATAAAGCTCTTCTAACATTTCAGAATTACGGAAAGAATGTAAATTACGGAGCAGAGCTTGTTGTTAATTCAAAGCCTGTAGAATTTATAAGTCTTAACGGAAGCGTGAGTTATTATAAAAATGAAATTGACGCAACCAATCTTGATTCCGGATTCGTGAATGAGAATTATACCTGGAACGGAAGACTGACTGCGAATATTTACATTCCTGTGTTTGCCGATCTCGGACTTACTTATTTTTATTCAGGTAGAAATGTCTTTGCGCAGGGAGTGCTCGAGCCGTTTCAGTCATTTGATGTTTCTCTGAAAAGAGATTTTATGGATAAGAAACTAAGTCTCGGACTGAGATTCACAGATGTTTTCAATACTCTGAAATTTGATGTAAAGCTGAACAATACTCAGAATTTTAACGAGACATTTATGAGAAAAAGAGATACGAGATCAGTATTTGCAACGCTGACTTACCGATTCGGAACAGATACAAAAACTCCGGATAAGAAAAGAAGAAGAGTAAATGACCAGCCGGGAAATGACGGATTCGGATTTTAAGATGTAAGTTAAATAAGTTTTACAAAAAAAGGACGCAGAGTATGCGTCCTTTTTTTATATAATAAAAAATAATTTATTAAACTTTCTCAACTTCTTTTTTTCCGAACAGACCGGTCGGCTTAACGAGAAGTATAATGATAAGAATTGCGAATGCTATAGCATCTCTGTATGTGGGAGATAAATAGCCGACTGTGAAAGTTTCTACCAACCCTATGATAAGTCCGCCTGCAGAAGCGCCGGGAAAATTTCCGATGCCGCCGAGGACTGCAGCGATGAACGCTTTCAGTCCGGGAAGAAGCCCCATCAGAGGATCAATGCTCGGATAATTAATACTATATAAAATTCCGGCTGCGCCCGCGAGTGATGAACCTATAATGAATGTGAATGAAATTACATTGTTGATATTTATTCCCATCAGTGAAGCCGCCGTAAGATTATTCGAAACCGCCCTGATCGCTATTCCCATTTTTGTTTTCATCACTATGAATCTTAATGCCATCATCAAAACTGCAGCGGAGATGAGCACAACTATCTGATTTGAACCAATGGTCGCGCCTAATATATTAAAACTTACATTCTCAATTATAGTCGGAAAAGATTTCGGGTCAGCTCCGAAAAGAAGCTGTCCGGTATACTGCAGAAATAAAGACACGCCGATAGCGGTTATCAGCACAGTAAGCTTTGAGGATTTTCTTAAAGGTTTGTAAGCAAGTTTTTCAATTACAACTCCGATGACCGATGTAATTATCATTGTCAGTAAAAGAATAACAACTGCCATAGGGATATCGGGACTGTCCACGCCAAAAGCTCTCGCCAGATATAATCCCGAAAATGCGCCGAGCATAAATATCTCTCCGTGTGCGAAGTTTATGAATTTTAAAATTCCGTAAACCATCGTATAACCGAGAGCGATAAGAGCGTAAATGCTTCCGAGCGAAAGTCCGTTGATCAGCTGCTGTATAAATTCAGACAAGTTTAAAAATTTTCTTAGCTACTATTCGTAATTTGAAATTTGAAATTGAATTAAGGCGCAATGGTTTCTTTATAAACAAAATTACCATCCTTTATCTCCATCACGACAGCGGGTTTCACTGCATTTCTCTGATCATTAATTGTGATAAGACCTGTTATACCCTGATAATCTTTTACTTTCGCAAGTTGATTTTTAATTTTTTCACCGTTAGTATCGCCTGCTTTTTTTATCGCGTCAAAAAGTATCATACCCGCATCATAGCCGAGGAATGCCATTGCATCAGGTTTTGAGCTGTATTTTTCCTGATACTTCTTGATGAAGTTCTGAATTCCGGGAGACGGATCGTCGGCTGAAACGTGAGTAGAAAAGAAACTTCCTTCGAGAGCGTCCTTAGCTTTTCCTTCGGTAAGTTTCTCAGATTCCCATCCGTCGCTTCCGAAGAGAGGACATGTAAGACCGATCTCCCTCGCCTGAATTGAAATAAGATTTACGTCAGTGTAATATCCGGGAATGAAAATCGCTTCAGGATTTTTCGCTTTGATGGAAGTAAGCTGAGCTTTGAAATCCTTATCGCCTGCGGAATACTTCTGCTCTTCAATTATTTCTCCGCCCATTTCAGGAAATACTTTTTTGAAATTATCGGCAAGTCCCGTGGAGTAAGCGTTCTTCTGATCTACAAGCAGCGCAACTCTTTTTACTTTCATTGAGTTGACCGCAAACTTGCTCATCACTGTCGCCTGAAAAGGGTCTATGAAACATACTCTGAAAATATAATCCCCGATCATTGTAACTTCAGGATTAGTGGAAGCGGGAGTGATCATCGGTATCTTGAACTGTTGAGCGATCGGCGCGCCGGCTTTGCTTCTGGATGAAGCGACCTCGCCAATGATGGCAACAACTTTATCCCTATTTATAAGTTTCTGCACTACAGTCGGAACTTCCTGCGTCTTGCTCTGCGTATCGTCGGTGATAAGTTTTATCTGCTTTCCCAGCACGCCGCCGCTACCGTTGACTTCCTCCACAGCGAGCATGAGACCGTTGTGTGAAGACTGACCGAAAGTTGCTTCGCTGCCCGTCAGAGATGCGAATTCGCCGATGAGAATTTCATTGACATTATTCTCCTTGCATGAAGAAAAAATTATACCGGAAGATATTACAAGAATAACCGCGAATAATCTATATATTCTATTCATTAAAAAATTATTAATTAATAAAAATTTGAGTGGTTTAAAATAATTTTATTAGTCAATAAAAACAATTTCATTTGAAAGACTTGAATTCTGATTTGAGAATTCTTGAAATTTATATCAACATCAGCTAAGTCAGACAGACACAAAGAGTAAATAAAATATTTCCAAATACATATTGAAATAAAGGGTTAAAAGATTAATATTCAAATAAACATTTAATTAATGAAGTATTATATATAAATTGCAGACCTATGGCAAGAATTAACATTACAATCGTTGACGCAACCGGAAATAAAGAGCAGCAGGCGACACTGCCTGACGATGCTTCAGTGAAGAGGATCATGGAAGTGCTTCTTCCAAAAATGAAAATGCCTCTTACCGGTCCGGACGGCGAACCGCTTTCATATAAATTTCATCACAAAGCTTCAGGCAAACAGCTTACGGAAAGTCAGACTCTTCTCGAAGCCGGCGTCAAGGAAGGCGATGTGCTGAGACTTCATCCGGAAATTACCGCAGGTTAAATTTCATTTATAAATCTCTTTCAAAAAATCCAATATCTTATTTTCTTTTTAAAGTTGTTTCGTTAAATCAAAAGTATCAAAGTCATTTTGAAATACTCCTGACCTCTAAAATTCTTTTCCGTATTTTACAACAAGGCAATTCTAAATATTTTCGAAAACAATTTCTTCAATTCAATTATTTTTAAAATTAATGTTTTCAACCAATTACGACAGCATATCCGCCTTTGAAAAATTGCCGATAGAATTCATGAGCAATTGCGTTTATAAAACTTCCTTGTCTGAGAAATTTGCGAAGCAAATTTTGAGTTGGAAATTTTATAGCAATTGTGAGATGAATTTCGGCAATTTTACAATAGCGGAGATTTTTCTTTGGTTCTCGTATGTTAAAAAAAGTTTTTTGAAAATGTTATGTAGAATTGTTAAAATGCGTGCAGGTAATTAATAGGCTTAAGGAATGAGAGAGTTATTTGTTTACAGATATCTAAATTTTAGAATATCGCAAGAAAGAGATTCTCCTCATTCCCGATAGCTTCTTAAATTCTGAACAGTACTTAAGAATGCCGGATCTAGACACCAGCAATTCTGAATAATACTACGAGAGAAGAATAAGAAGAAGCCTTAGCCTATATTATTGCAATTTTTCCGCTTTTAAAATTAAACATTTAAAACAATTATGAAACTCATAAAAAAAGTTATAGGTGTTGACATTTCTAAAGATTCATTCACAATTCGCTTTGGAACTTTAGATCAGGAGCTTCAACAAAAAATTAGTAAACCTTTTAAATTTGAAAGTAATCCTAAGGGATTTAACCAGCTTTTAAAAACAGTCCGTAAGGTTCATTACTTTGATTCAGAAACATCTACAGATACATCTGCCAAAGATATCACAATCTGGGTTTTAATGGAAGCAACCGGTGTATATTACGAAAATCTTGCTTACTTTTTAGTAAAGAATAAATATTCGGTATCTGTTGTATTACCTAATAAAGTAAAAAACTTTGCTAAAACTTTAGAAAACAAATCTAAAACCGATGATATTGATGCAGCTAATCAAACTCAGTTTGGGCTTGAAAAGACTCTAAAAGCCTGGGAGCCTCCGCCATTAATTTTCAAAGAACTTAAAGAACTTACAAGAGAATCCCAGTCACTCAAGGAATCAATCACCAGAATAAAGAACCAGTTACACGCTAAGAGTTACTCTTTTGAAGCAAATAAAGATACTGTTAAGAGATCAAACCAGCATAAAAAATTTCTACAGCAACAATTAAAACAAATAAATACTCAAATCATGGCACTTGTTGAATCCGATAAAGAACTATGTGAGAGAATAAAAACTGTTTCATCCATAAAAGGTGTTGGACCGATGACTGTTATTAGAACAGTAGCTGAAACAAGCGGCTTTGCTTTAATTAAAAATAAAAACCAACTTGCAAGTTATGCCGGTTACGACATTATTCATGATCAATCAGGAACTCATATAGGTAAAACCAGAATTTCAAAAAAAGGTAATAAGCAGATTCGTAGCGCTATGTATATGCCTGCTCTGTGTGCTATCAAACATAATGAAAAATCAAAACAACTTTATGTAAGACTATGTAAAACAAAAGCTAATAAGAAAATTGCTTTAATTGCTGTTGCCAGAAAATTACTTCTTTTAATTTACTGTCTTTGGAAAAAGAATGAAAAATATATTCAAAATTATTCCAATGCAAAACAGCTTAAATCATAAGGCAATCAACATACGGGTATGTTGATTAGAGTTGCATTTTAACACAGTACCTTTCTTTTGATCTCTCAAAAGAAAGAACGTAGATCACAACTTTATTTTAATTTTACTTTCCAACGCTTAGACGGCAACTAACAATCATTCCCCAATTTTAATTTTACTTTCCAACGCTTAGACGGCAACTATTAATCATTCCCCAATTTCTTTTTTAACATTTCACTTATTCAATATTTCAGATATTTTACAAAAAATTAATTAAATTTATTTGGAAATTATAGATGACAGGTATTCGCGCCTTGAACTCATCACCTGGTGGGATCAGAACATTCTCAAAAATGCAAGGATACTTGTAGCCGGCTGCGGAGCTCTCGGAAATGAAATTGTAAAAAATCTTACAATGCTTGGGATCGGAAATATCTGCGTCGCCGATATGGACAATGTTGAGAAAAGTAATCTGACACGCAGCGTCCTTTTCAGATATGAAGATGAAGGAAGACCGAAAGCCGAAACAATCTGCAGACGCGCGAGGGAGATCAACGACGGCATTAGCATAAAATATTTTAACGGGAATATATTCAGACTCGGACTCGGCGTGTTTAAAAATTTTGACATCATAATCGGCGGACTTGATAATCGGGAAGCCCGGCTTTTTATTAATCAGTCCTGCTGGAAAATTAACCGGCCATGGATCGACGGGGCAATTGAAGTTCTGACAGGAGTAGCGCGCGCATTCATACCCCCCTTCGGAGCATGCTACGAATGCACAATGTCCGAAGTCGATTACAAAATTATCAATAAAAGAAAATCATGTATGCTTCTCGGCATTGATGATATCATTCAGGGGAAAATTCCGACCACTCCTACCATCGCATCAGTCATCGGCGGAATACAGGCGCAGGAAGCCGTGAAGTATCTGCATAAAAGAGAAGACCTGCTGCTTCTTTCAGGAAAAGGATTTGTTTTCAACGGCGGTAATAATGATTCCTATATAGTAGAGTATCAGAGGAATGAAGACTGCCCTTCGCATTACACTTTTGAAAAAATTGTTCATTCGGATAAAAAATTCAGCAGCGCCGGATTACAGGACCTGTATGAGATCGGTAAAGAACTTTTCCACGCTGATAGTTTTCAGATAGAATTTAATAATGAAACTGTTTATGAACTGACTGATGAAGTAACAGGAAAAACGTTTGAGCATTTTGAAAATCTGAATCTGATGTCAGTAAAGGATGTAAAGAAAGATGACGGCAGTATTCTGAAATTCAGATCGTTCAACAGTCTGAATACAAATTCTGATCTTTATAAACGTCTGCTGGGAAAAACTTTTTCCGAAATGAAATTGCCTTACAATGATATTATAATACTGAGGAAAGATGATGATGAATTCTATGTGGAGTTTGATCAGGATGAAATTTTTTCTGACTAAAAAATACTAAACAAAAATTCTATTGCATATTTGAACAATGCCGGGATAAAATATGACAACTATAAAAACAAGATCTGTCCTTACTGTCAGTCGAGATTAAAAAAAGGCGCGGACATAACTGTTTGTTCAGCATGCGGCGTACCCCATCACAAGGAATGCTGGGATGAGAACAGCGGCTGCACAAGTTACGGCTGCCGTAACAATCCACTCACAGAAAGAACTAACGATCCTTACACCGAAGACGTTGGTAATTTAACTGTTGAATCCATAAGACAGTCGCTGGTAATTCCTGAAGAGCGGGAAATGATCCCGTGTCCGTCCTGTAAAGAATTAATTGAAGACGAATCAGTTTACTGCAAATTCTGCGGACACAACTTAAAGCAGCCGGATACACCGGTAAAAAAATCAGATGCATCGGAAGATTTTAAAAAGGAATTCAGAAAAAGATACCGCGATAAAATTACTTTCATAAGAAAAAGACAGCTGCTTACTTTATCCAGTTTTATTTTACTTTTAACCGCTCTGGGAATTCTGGTCTTCATTACTGTCAGCAGACTGAATGATTATTTTGCATCGGATAAATACAGGATACAGCTCTTGCTTGAGAATTACGGACAGGCGATCGAAAACAGGAACATAGATTCCATTAAAGTCTATCTTGCCGATGATTATGAATTCATAAATAAAGCAGGTAAAAAATCCGGTAAGGAAGAAAGGATAAAAAGATTTGAAGGCATTTTTAAAAGCGCAACGGATATAGAATATGATATTAAAGATTTTAAATTCTTAACCGACACAACGGTAACGGGCAGCGATAAGAAGGTATCATTTACGGAAGAGTTCATTTTTAACAGATCTGAAAAAACTAATAAGTCAGATAAATCAACAGAGAGCGAAAATAAGATAATGAGAATAAGCAAGACTGACAGCACGGCTGATCATTCCTGGAAAATATACAGAGAGACAGCGGAGTAGTAATAAAAAAAGAGCTGAAATAAATTCCAGCCCTTTTATAAAATTACAGCGAACAATAATTATGCAAAGAAAAGATATGAAACGAGCAGCCCGAGTACAAGCGTCAGCCCGAACATCATATTTAGCTGAGCTGTCATCATAATGTGCTTTGTGCCATATTCATATCTTGCGGAAACTTCAGCCGGAAAACCTTCCGACATTTTTACAAGCTTCAGCGCGAGAGGCAGTGTGATAAAAGAAAGCAATGCAAACCACGGAAGCATATTCAGCGCGACAAAAAGCAGCACGGATAAATAAGCACCGAGTATCAGCACGTAATAAAATTTCACTGAAAGTTTTTCACCAATTAAAATTGGCAGAGTCTTGACGCCGAACTTACCGTCGAAGTTTATGTCTCTTATATTATTCGAATGAAGAATTGCGTCGATAAGAAGTCCGAGCGGTATTGAAAAAATAACCGGCAAAATGGAAAACTCACCGGTCTGAACAATATAAGATCCCAGAGTCATTCCGACTCCAAAAGATAATATCACCTGAATATCGCCGAGGGCTTTATATTTGAGAGCAAGAGGTTTTGCTGTGTAAAAGATAGCTGACAGCAGACCGAATATACTCAGATAAAGTATCCACATTCCCGACTGCGTGAAAAGATAAACACCGATCAGAAAAGAGATCAGAAGCGAAACGAAGGCGGCTGTTTTCATCTGTTTAATGGAAAGAAATCCCAGGGAGATCACCATTGAACCGCCGTGAGGAATACCAAGCTCTTTGTCTTCCTTGTCAATGCCTTTGTCAAAATCGAAAATGTCGTTGATTATGTTCGTGCCGACCTGAACGAGAATACAGCCGATTAGAGTCAGAGCGAAATTTATAAAATTAAACTGAAGTCCGGGATTCAGCAGTACTGCAAGCACTGAACCGAGCAGGACGGGAATGATCGATGCCGGAAATGAATAAGCTCTTGCAGCCATGAGCCAGAGCTTCAGCCCTTCCGGTTTTTGAATAGTATCTGTCATGTATTTTTAAATTTAGAATAGTGCAAATTTAATAAAAGTAGTTAATAGTTAATAGTTAATTCTTAAATGGTAAATTTTAAATGTTAATTAAGTATTTATTTAATTAAAACAAAAAAAAACCGGATGACTTTTATGTCATCCGGTATACGGGAGAAATCAGAGTTACTTTTGGCTGCTTATTTGATCAGCATCATTTTCTTAGTATTAACATATGAGTCCGAAATAATTCTGTAGAAATAAACTCCTGATGCGACCTGCTGTCCGGTATTGTTAACTGAATTCCAGTCAACTGTATATTTACCTGCGAACATGGTTTCACCGTTTACGAGTGTGCGAATTTCTTTACCGGTAATGTCATATATCTTTAATGAAACAGCACCGGTCTTTGGAATTGCGAAATCAATTTTAGTAGTAGGATTAAACGGGTTCGGATAGTTTTGTGATAATTCATAAACCTCCGGAACTTCCGTACCTGCCTGCTGAATACCGACAGTATAATTTCTCGATGTAAGCAATACCTGAATCACGAAGAACGGATTGTGATATCCTTTACTTCCGTCGTTTGTGATAAGCTGATAATTCCAGAATGCTTTTCTCAAATTAAGATTTGAAGAATCCTGCGCTATAAGCTGCCATGCAACGGAGTCAATTCCTGTCGGAGGCAGAGAAATTCTCAGATTTGTAAGACATCCTTCCACTTCAGCTTCCCAGCTTTCAACTGATCCGTTACCGTCAAAGTCTGATGGAGCCATGAAATCCTCAAATGAATTCACGCCTGCGTGACATGAAACGCATCCCGTAGTGTGATCATAATTTGCCGTTGCGTCGTGAAGGTTCATAGTATGTCCGCCGACTTTATCTCTCGTAACTGTTCCTGTATCAGTAATGGCTGACATGTGACACGTTGCGCATGTGTTTTCAATATTTTTATGTGAACCGGTTATATAAGGGAATCCGAAAGTAGCGGCGTTTGTACCGAAGAGTACATCTGTCTGCGGACTTCCGTGCGTTCCCCAGGTAGAAGTAAGCGATCCGCCTGCTGTTACATAAACCTGATTATTTCTTCTTGACTGGTGGCAGGTCATACAGACTTTGCCTGTACCTGCACCGGCGTAAGAAGTGCCGTTTGCAATTGTATCAGAGCCGGCGGAAAGACTTCTAAGTGAATACTCATTACTATTGCCGTGCGGGTCGTGACAGGTCTGACATGCAATATTTTCCTGATCGGCGGTGGTAAGATTTAAAGTGCCGAGACGTTTTTTAGTAAAATCAACATAAGACTCGCCGTCGTGACATCTGTTACAGTCATTGAGGCCGTTTCGGTTAGCGGCTGCAACATTACGTCCTTCAAATACAGGGTCAGAGTGCAGAGAATTTTCCCACTGCTGATAAATGCTGTGTCTCCATGGTTCGCCGTGACATGTACCGCAGTTGCCTGCTTTAAAATTAATCTGTATCCTTGCCGTATCACCTCCGTTTGAAGCGTGTGAGAGACCTGCGCCGTGACAGCTTTCGCAACCTACGCCTGCAAATGCTACGAGTTCGGAGAAGTTTGTTTTAAGACTGTCCCATTTTCCGGGAGCAGGTGGTCCCTGCCAAGTCCATCCTATCCTTCTGGCTACATCATCAAATCCGTTATTGTCATTTGCGAGATTATGATCATAACCTGTTGTATGACATTTCATACAGTTGGTATTATATCCTGCCGAACCGCTGTCGATCTGCTGTCTGAAGATATTGGCATGTCCGCTGACTTCCCACCTGTCAAATATCTCAGCGAAATCCGGATTACCGGAGTGACATACCATACAGTTCGGATATAATGCAGGTACATTCTGAAAATTTCCTGTACCGACAAATTTTGTTGAAAAAATTCTTATGGTTGTATCATGCGTACCTGAGGAAGTAGTAATACTCGCCCTGATCTCAAATGTACCGATAGAATCCGCTCTGAATTTATACCACGAGAGACTCGGTACGGAAACTAGTGTTGCATTGGATCCGACCGGTCTTGATACGAATGTCCATGTTTCATTTGTAATTGCAGTATTGTCACCGAAATTCATCGCTGACAGATAAACATACTGACCTCTTCCGACTGCTACTAAACCTGAAGCCACACATGAATCAGGCACTAAGTCAGGAATAGTTTTTATCATTTCAGGATTGGTAGCGTGATTGAATATCTTGGTGCGGGGTGCTGAATAAACCTGCCCGATTGCAAGAGCAAGTATTATTATTGTATTTAGTATTAGTGTTTTCATAGTTCTTAAATTTGAATTAATAGTTCACCTTTTGATTCTGAAATAATGCAAGTTCCGTTCCACGAATGAAGTATGATTTAAGATTAAAATTTGCCAATACTATTTTTCCTTGTGGAAATAATGGACAAATGAATTGGGGAGAAATTAAATAAATTTTTCACAAAACGCTTTTTCGTATTTTTTTTATTTCTCTTCAGAGGTAAAAACAGCGCTTTTTTTTAAAAATCAAATATCTTCCTTATATATATAGCATTTACGATTTTCACAAATCGCGAAAATTGCAAGTTGACAATAAAAATTACTTTTTCTAATTTGCACTCAATCTTAAGATTAGTTATAAAAAAATATTTACTAATTAAACAAAATTAAAAAATGGCTAAAAAATATTATCTGCCCAGAAGCGATGAAGGTAAAGGAGTATGGATAAACAATTTTTCCGAAAAACTCCCGAATCACGCTGCGACATTAGGCATAAGCGCTGACGTTGTTACGTCAGTTCAGAATGATGCAAAAATGTTCAACTATATGGTAAATTTAGTAAACGCTTTTAAAAACGGACAGGGCGAGAGAGTCGGCTACAAGGACATTCTGAAGTACGGTCCGGAGGGAACAGCTTTAGGATCGGTTCCTGTATTCAATAACGTCCCTCCTCCCGGGATAGTACCTTCGGGAATATTTATAAGAATGGCGCGGCTTGTTCAAAACATTAAGTCAAACGATAACTATAATGATTCAATAGGCAGTGATCTCGGTATCATCGGATCTGAAACTGATGAGGTCATTATGGAAATGAAACCTGTTCTTAAAGTTAAGATGGCGGCCGGCAAGCCTGAGATTGTATGGAAAAAAGGTAAAGCTGATTCTATTGATATTTATGTCGACCGCGGAGACGGAAAGTCGTTTGTGTATCTTGCAAATGATTCCAATCCGAACTTTACTGATAACTCGGAAATTCCTGAAGGCTCGCATATCTCCGAATGGAAATACAAAGCGATATTCAGGATCAGGGATGAACAGGTAGGTCAGTTCAGCGATGTGGCTTCCGCAGTTGTTAAAAAAGAAGTCGCGTAAACAGATAGTGTCTGTCTGCTCGATCAATATGCCGCCGGTATGAAATTCCCGGCGGCGTATTTTAAAGCAAATTTGATTTATGAATTTTAAATCTTTTCATTACCTGTGAAGAATAAAAACAGTTTAATAAAGATCTGATTTTCAGAACAGGTAATTTTAAATTTTCTAAATGCAATTTTTAAAATTGTTCTTTAAGGATTGAGAATTATACGGGCAGGCTTTATGATCCGATCTTCTGAAATTTTTAATGCGCAGATAATTCCGCTCACTGCTTAGGATAAATGATTTCTAGTCCGGTAAATATTGCCGGATGTCCTGGCAGGATCACTCACGGAATTTGTAAGGTTACTTATAATAAGAGTAAAGCTGCTCACGGCTTAGGCGATCATTACCACCCCATGGAACACGTCTTCCGCTCCAGGGTACACGTCTTCCGCTCCACGGTACACGTCTTCCGCTCCACGGTACACGTCTTCCGCTCCACGGTACACGTCTTCCGTTCAATGGTACATGCCTACCGCTCCACGGTACATGTCTACCGTCGCACGGTACACGTCTTCCGCCGTTCGGTACACGTCTTCCGTCGTTCGGTACACGTCTTCCGTCGTTCGGTACACGTCTTCCGCCGTTCGGGCGAGTATCAGAAAGTCGAAATAAATGCAAATAATTAACTTTTCCATATTTTCAAAGATCCGGAGTGGGTAAAAAAAAGGTTAGCAGTCAGAAATAAATTAAACTTAACGAAATATAAAAGGAGTAATATTATGAAAAACAAGAAACCTGCACCAAAGAAAAAGATCCAACCTGTATTTGTAAAAGCAAAAAATAAGCGCGTATATAAATTTCATAACTTTTTTAATAAAGAAAGACCAGGTTCAGAATCAAAGACCCGAATAAATTTACCGAGGATCAATCATGTAGAAATTAAGTACGACTGATAAAATCAGGGATATGACAGGCTGCTGAGAGTCATAGAAAGATGAATAGTTTGCAGGATATTAAATTTAATTTTATAGAAATTAGCTCTGCCGTTCCGGATATAAAATAGTTGTTTCATTTTTGTTCATTCATTTCCCCGCATGAGGTTTGTGCGGGGTTTTTTAAATTTATGGATTAACGAAAAAAAATATTTTTATTATATTGAATTCAAATAGATGGAACTGTTGATAAAATAAAGAAAGAATTAATATATTGCCCTCATATATATTCAACATCTTAGTTTATCGGGTAAGAGTGAGCAATTGAATCAATTGTAAGAATGTCAAAAAATATTCCAACACAAGTCTGATAAAAATTTCCCGGTTTAACACATTACGAATGCTGTGAAACGGGAATATATAATTATTTGTAATTCAATTTAAAATAAATAAAAAAAATGATCAAATTAACTTTCATATTTATTCTTGCAGTTTTAACATTGCCGAATATTTTGTATTCTCAAACAAAAGAGAGAACTATTGAAAATGCTCCATTAAGTGCCGAAGATATAGATCCAATTCTTACAGGTTCAAAAATACCGGATGTGACTTTAGCAGATATAAACGGTAATGCAGTTGAACTGTTAAAAAGAGTTTCCGATAAGCCGTCAATATTAATATTTTACCGCGGCGGATGGTGTCCTTACTGCAATACACAGTTAAGTCAGATTCAGGGAATTGATTCAGAGCTTCAGAATCTTGGATATGAAATAATAGCTATAAGCCCTGACAGACCTGAAGAACTTAAACGGAGCATAGAAAAAAACAAAATTAATTATACTTTACTCTCCGACAGTTCAATGAATGCCGGTTTAAAATTCGGAATCGCATTTAAGGTTGCAGATGAGATAATTGAAAAATATAAAACTTACGATATTGATCTCGAAGCATCTTCAGGAATGAATCATCATTTATTGCCGGTACCTTCGGTATTCATAGTAGGTACAGACGGAACAGTAAAATTCTCGTACGTAAATCCAAATTATAAAATCCGCTTAGACCCGGATGTATTGATGGCGGCGGCTGTGGCGGGTTTGAAATAATTTTAATAATTTGTGTTTTATAAATAAACCCTTCATTTATATATATCGCTTACGATTTTCACAAAACGTGAATTTTACAATTTGACAATTCAAATGAATTTATTTAATTTGGAGTTGATCATTTGATCAGTTATAGTTCCCGGGATAAAATAGTTTATTTATGATTTGTATTTTGTTAATTTCCCCCGCATGCTGTTTGTGCGGGGTTTTTTATTTGTGCTAATCTGAATTGAGATTCTTACAATGATGGTTAGACAAGATCAAAAGATCAAAAGACCGGAAAAAGTATTAGTTAATTTCCTTGATTAAGGAGATTCGGATATTAATTACCATGAAATTCAAAACATTGCTAACAAGGCAGTTCATTCGATTTTCCAGCAGACCCTGAGTAAGATATTTATACATTTAGCTTACAGATTTTGCCTGCCGACTTATCATTTTAGATTGATACTGAAAATTAAAAAGTGTAATTTGACGTTTGATTTTTAGGACAGGTAGCTCAGTTGGTAGAGCAACGGCCTGAAAAGCCGTGTGTCGCCGGTTCAAGCCCGGCTCTGTCCACAAAGCCCTTTACAAGAAGGGCTTTTTTATGTTATGTATTAATTAATATAGACCCAATAATTTTGTTCTCTGAAAATAAATTAGTAATAATTAATACATTTTTACAATATTAATACTCTTCTTTAATTTTCTTCCCTCTACTTACTTACTGTATTTAACAAATTAAAATTTTATTTTACAGCCTGTTAAAATTAAAATAAACGGTTGTTTTGAAAAATTATGTCAGCGTGATTGGCGGCGTGAATATTGACATTAAAGGTATCTCGACTGGTGATAAAGCGGATGCGGATTCTCATCCCGGTAAAGTTTTTTTCTCGGCGGGCGGGGTGGCAAGGAATATGGCTGAGAATCTTTCACGTCTGGATTTACCGGTACGTCTTTTCGGTGTTACCGGAAAAGATACTTTTGGGGATTTTATTTTCAATGACTGCGCAGTCAAAGGGATCAGTACGGAATTTCTGATGCAGTCTCCACAAGTCCGCACTTCTGTTTATGTTACTCTGGCAAACAAAACCGGCAGCGCTTTCTTTGCAGTTAATGATATGGAAAGCGCGGAGGAATTTCTGAATGCTGATCTCATTAAAAATAATCTTGATGTATTAAAACAAAGCGCGATGATCGTACTTGATACAAATTTAAAAACGGATGCGCTTGATGAAGCCGTTGAGGTCGCTAACGAAAACGGCATACCGGTTTTTATTGACGCCGTCTCTTCCGAAAAAGCATTAAGAGTAAAAGAAATATCCGGTACGGTTGATTTTCTTTCTGTCAACAATTCAGAGTTTAAAGCGCTTTTTAAAAATTGTAATTTTGATTTTAATAAAGGTGATGAAATTGTAAAACTTATGAAGGAAGACACATTTGAAAGTTTTAAATATGTGATCCTGAAAATGGATAAAGAAGGTGTGAAAATAATCTGTACGAAAGAAGAGATCATATTCAATTTTAAAGCGCGTCAGACAAATGTAAAAGAGATAAGCGGCGCGGGTGATGCGTTTAATGCGGGGTTTATATTTTCGGTATTGAATGATGAGAGCGATTTGTATGATATCACGAAAGCCGGAAGGATGGGAATGTGCGCTGCCGGATTTGCGCTTCGGTCTTATGATTCCGTGTCAAATGAAATAAATAAAAAAAGTCTGACGGATCTTTATAATCAAAAATTAAACAGCGATGAGTTTATCTGAGCATCTGATGATGTCCGAAGAAGTAAGGTCTGCGATCGAAGGCAATAAGCCGGTCGTTGCGCTTGAGTCAACTATTATTTCTCACGGCATGCCGTATCCGAGAAATCTTGAAACAGCTCTTGAAGTCGAGAAAGCTGTGCGCGACAATGGGGGAGTACCCGCTACGATTGCTATCATTAAAGGGGTTATTAAAATTGGTCTGAATAATGAAGAGCTTGATTTTTTATCAAGGAATAAAATTCTAAAAGCTGAACAGGTCAAAGGGCATATAAGAATTGTACCGAATAAAGATGATCTTGAACCGGTTTCATCGGTTCCAAAGAATAATATTTTAAAAGCGTCGAGAAGAGATATACCTTATATAATATCCCGGAAGCTGAATGCGGCGACTACAGTTTCCGCGACAATGATATTTGCCGAAATGGCGCGGATAAAAATTTTTGCAACAGGCGGGATCGGAGGCGTTCACAGGAATGCGGATAAAACTTTTGATATATCCGCAGATCTTACAGAACTCGCGCAGACGGAAGTTGCAGTTGTATCCGCAGGCGTGAAGTCAATTCTCGATATCGGTCTTACGCTGGAATATCTCGAAACTCTCGGCGTGCCTGTGATCGGCTTCGGAACGGAGGAGTTTCCGGCGTTTTATACAAGAGTCTCGGGATATAATGTGAATTACAGACTTGATACGCCGGAAGAGATCGCAGCTCTGATAACAGTAAAAAAGGAACTTGGATTAAAAGGCGGAGTGATAATTGCAAATCCCGTCCCGGAAGAATTTTCAATGGATAAAGAAACAATAGACAAAGCGATCGAGGAAGCGCTTGTGAAAGCGGATAAAGCGGATATTAAAGGAAAAGACATTACGCCATTCCTCCTTGCTGAAATAAAAAACATCACAGGCGGAAAAAGTCTTGAGACGAATATTAAGCTTGTTCTAAATAATGCAAAGCTTGCTGCGGAGATCGCAGTTAAGATGTGTGAGTAGGTCTAATTACTATTATGCATTCTCGTGAAGAGTGATGTTAATAGACACTTTGAAAAAGTATTTATATTCTTTAATGAATACACGAAAAATTATTTCGTAACTAATAATAATTTCGGTGCGTAAGAAAATTCATTTTTAATATTTAATTTTATTATTTTAAAAGAATATTTCCTGCAAAGAAAAATTTTTTATTAAACAAATTTTTTTACTGAATACAGTTTACAGTTCATGAAGTTTTTTATACGGATATTTATTGCTGCCTTATTACTGATCTGTAATGCAATTCCTGCAAGCGCGCAGATACAGGTATCCGATACTGTCACAGCGCAGGATACCGCTGAAGCTGTATTTACACCGAATCTCACACCCGAAGTAAGTGTAACAAGAATTTCAAAAGATAAAATAAACATTGACGGTAAGCTCGATGAAGCCGAATGGAACACTGCCGGCGTGGCAGAAAATTTTACTGAAATAGCTCCCGGCGATAATGTGAAACCTGAAGTAAATACAAAAGCATACGTTATGTATGATGATGAATTTATTTATTTTGGATTTGAATGTTATGATGATATGAAAAATATCAGAACGTCAATGACAGACAGGGATAATATGTATCAGGATGACTGGGTCGGACCGTTTATTGATACATACGGTAATCTGAAAGAGGCGTTTGAGTTTTTTGTTAATCCTTACGGAATTCAGGGAGACCTTCACTGGACGCCGAATAATGAAAGCTCCAGCAGGGATTTTATTTTTACTTCTGAAACAAAGCTCTACTCTGATAAGTGGGTCGCTGAAATGAAGATACCTTTTAAGACACTGAGATTTCCGGATAAGAAAGTGCAGGAATGGAGAGTTCATCTGGTCCGTAACAGGCCGAGGAATTTAAGACAGAGGATCTACTGGGCGTCGGTATCGAGAGATGATCCGAATTTTGTCGGACAGTCGGGAAAGTTCAAAGGTATGGAAAATATAAAAGGCGGAAATAATCTTGAGCTGCTGCCGTATGTTTCCGGTTCGGAAAGCGCTGTGCTGAAAGATCCTGTCACACTTGATTCTGAACTGGAATATCAAAACCCGAAAGCTGATTTTGGTTTTGATATTAAATACGGACTGACTTCAGATCTTTCGCTTAACGGCACATACAATCCTGACTTCAGTCAGGTGGAAGCGGACGCTCCGCAGATCGATGTCAACAATCCCTTTGCATTATTTTATCAGGAGAAAAGACCGTTCTTTCTGGACGGTGAAAGTTCATTCCGGTCACAGCTGAATTATGTTTACACACGCTCTATAAATAACCCGGTCTTTGCTGCAAAGTTAACAGGCAGCGCAGGTAAAAAACTTGACATCGGATTTATGTCAGCTTATGACGAAAATACACCGTTCGTAATTCCCCTGGAGGACAGAAGTTATGTACTGCAGAGTAATAAAAGTTCTTTTGTAAATATATTCAGACTCAAGTATGACCTTGGCGGTGAGAATTATATAGGCGGACTTTTTACTGACAGGGAATACAGTCCGGATTCCGGATTCACAACTAAATTCACGGGATACAACAGAACAATCGGCGCGGATTTCTCATTTAATTTTTCAAGGAATTACTATATCAACGGACAGGTGACGGGAATTACGAACAGGGAAATTTCTGATACGGCATTTTTTGACCGTAAGGATAAATTCGGAAAAGACAAAAAAAATAACGCGGCATTCAACGGGGAAAGTTTTAGCGGACTGAGCGCCTATCTTTCGTTTGAAAGGGAATCAGAAAATTACGGATTCTACAGCGAGTATATTTTTGAAAGTCCGAATTCAAGAAGAGGAGCCGGATATATTTCAAGAAATAATTATCATCTCGGTTATACATATCAGTATTATAATTTTTATCCCGAGACAAAACTGATCAGACGCATTACGCCGGACGCTGATATTGACATCCGTTTCAATACAGACGGAATTAATAAAAAGCAGTATGTGCAGACAGGCATTACATTTGAATTTCAAAACGGCACAAGAATCTGGGGAAATTATAAATGGGTGAACAATGAAAATTATCTTAACACGCGTCTTAAGGACGTAACCGGTTGGAATATTAACGCTGAGAATTTTGCTTTGAAGCAGATAGGAGGAGGATTCAGTTATTCGCGTTCGAGAGATGTGATAAGATTTGAAAGCATTCCGTCTGTCGGCGAAGGGCAGAGCTTCAGCATATGGAGTACAGTAAAACCGATCGACAGAATAGTAAGCGTGTTCAGATATGATTATTCGGAGCTCGGCAGATCTTACGGCGGAGAGCTGCTTTACGCCGGCTGGGTATTTACAAATACAACATCCTACCAGTTCAACAGAAATCTATTCATCCGTTTTGTAACGCAGTATGATTCATTCAATGATTCATTCGGCTGCGATCCGCTCATCAGCTATAAATGGAATCCGTTCACAGCGCTGTATCTCGGCACCAATCACAGATTCGAGCAGATAGAAAATTCTCAGATCTCAAACCAGACTACGCTGAAAGAAAGTCAGAGGCAGATCTTTATAAAGTTTCAGTATCTGTGGCAGATGTAATAATTTTAAATGGTAAATTATAAATTAAAAAACCATTTCGAACAACATTCGAAATGGTTTTTTTAGTTTTTGTAATTGTTCCCTTGACTCCGTTAACTAACTTTGAAATAACGATAAACATGGCATTTTATTTTAATTATGAAATAACCTTTTATAAAGAAAACTTAATAAAATTTTTATGCAAATTTAAACCTCTTTAGTTTTCTGGCTTGTGAAGGAGTTATAAAAAATTTTGATTAAACCGGAATGGCTTAACCCGGACTTTAAAAAATTTAAAGTATATTAAAAAGAATATTATATTATTAACTTAATCGCAAAAATCATAATGAAATTATTTAAGACAAGTTTTATATTTCTAATAATTTTATTCAGCGCTTCATCAATATTCCCGCAGGTAAAGGATTGTGACATTTCATATCTGAATTCAAATCATGTCAGGAAAAGTTTTTATAAAATTCAGCTTGAACAGCTGAGATCTGATACGCTTATATTTTCTGAATCAGGAAATATTTATAAAGTACCTTTACACAATCTGAAAAGGATCGGTTACTTATCGGATTCCAGAACTCCGACAGGAATGCTGATCGGCGCAGGCATCGGAGCAGGTCTTGTCATTACAATAGGTATACTGCAGAGCGGAGATAGCGGCGGACATCCGGATTTTTCACTTAACTTCGGTCAGGTAGTTGGTGGTACTTTTATAATGGCAGTGATCGGCGGGATAATAGGCGGCGCAATCGGAGGAATTTCAAATGAAAAAGAATATGTAAGTAAGGATCTTAGTGATTCGGATCTTAAGAGATCACGTGATGTAATTAATTTGTTGTTTAAGAAATACAATTCAGGAGATGATTAATTTTGTTTCCCCTGCTTCCCAAGCCCCAGAGATTGTGTGAAAAGACAAATTTTGGAATTTTTTATTTGAGTTTTTAAATAGAACTCAAACTTATTTTTCTAAAACACGCGTTTTCACACAGCCTCCCCAGCTTGGGAAGATCCGTTTTAAAATTTCACCATACGATTTATTGTAAAATTTAAACTCTGATTTTTTTTTGTTATCTTTTCACTACAAATAATATTAGCAAAATATTATTCCAAAGTAAAATCTGGTACAACATTCAATTTTTACTCATATCCGTAAAAATTTTTTTACGACATTCATTTTACAGTATTAAAAATTAATCAATGCATAATATACTCTTCCTGCAGGATCTTGCAGTTGTTATCATTGCAGCGGGGCTGGCGACGATACTTTTCCGTCAGCTTAAGCAGCCGGTGGTGCTTGGGTATATTCTTGCAGGAGTAATTATCGGCCCGCATACTCCGCCTTTTACATTTATCGCTGATGAAAAAACGATCGAAACGCTTGCAGAGCTTGGAGTAATTTTTCTGATGTTCTCTCTCGGACTGGAATTCAGTCTGAAAAAATTAAAGGAAGTCGGATCGACTGCTGTAGTCGCGGCAACGCTTGAGATTCTTTTAATGCTGTGGGCGGGATACGGTCTCGGGCAGCTGTTCGGATGGAGTCAGATGAACAGTATTTTCCTAGGCGCAATACTTTCTATCTCCTCTACTACGATCATCATAAAAGCTCTCGAAGGTCTTGGCAAGACGCGTGAAAAATTTGCGCACCTTATATTCGGGATCCTGATCATTGAAGACATTCTTGCAATATTGCTTATTGCTCTGCTGTCGGGATTTGCGGTAACAGGTGAAATTGCAATCAAAGACATCGGTTCTATTCTCCTTAACTTATCCGCATTCATGGGGATCTTACTTGTAACCGGTCTGATCTTAGTGCCCCGGCTTTTGAATTATGTATCAAAATTCAAAAGCAACGAAATGCTTTTGATCACCGTGATCGGACTTTGTTTCGGCGTTTCGTTTCTGACTGTAAATCTCGGATACAGCGTAGCGCTCGGAGCATTTCTTATTGGTGCTATCATTGCTGAAGCGCGGCAGATACATAAAATTGAGAACTTAATGTTCCCGGTACGTGATCTTTTCAGCGCAGTTTTTTTTGTATCCATCGGACTTCTAATAGATCCCGTGATTATTTTAGAATATATTATTCCGGTTATTACCATTACTCTTGTTGTGATAGCGGGCAAAGTGATCGCCTGTTCACTCGGATGCATATTATCCGGTAATGATACAAAGACTTCCATTAAAGTCGGAATGAGTCTTGCGCAGATAGGGGAGTTCTCATTCATCATCGCTGCGCTTGGATTAACACTTAATGTGACGGATGATTTTATGTATCCCATTACTATTGCAGTATCGGCTCTGACTACTTTAACCACACCGTATCTGATCAAAAGTTCAGAAAGCTTTTCCAGTCTGATTGAAAAATACGCGCCGCGTTCACTTATCAGAACAATGGAAGTCTATTATCACTGGATAAATAAACCATCAAAGGAAGGACCTAACCAGACAGGCAGAAAGATCCTCCGCAAAATTTTACTGCAGATAATTCTGAATCTTCTGATCATAACGGGAATATTTATAATGTTTGCTTTTCTTAATGAGAAAATAAAATTATTTCTGGGATTATACATTACAGATATAGAGATCACAAAGACAATACTCTGGTTTACAGCTATGCTTATAAGTTTTCCGCTGATATTTGCAGTGTGGAGAAAAACTCTTGCCGCATCAATGGTAATAGCCGAGCTGAGTACGATAGAGTCAGAATCTTCGAAAAGAACTACAATGCATTCGGTTGTGTCAAACACTATATTTATTGGCGGCTCACTGGGTCTGATCATAATAATAATTTTGCTAAGCTCTACACTTCTACCTTCATCAAATCTGCTGATACTTTCCATAATATTAATTGCGATCTCCGGATTTTTTATGTTCCGGAGTTCTGTAAAGATCTACGCCCGCGCACAGGATGCGCTGAAGGAGACATTTATTCAGCCGCCTGACCCGCATGATAAACCGGAAGTGAATTTAAGAAATGAACATCCCATGCTTGAAGATGTAAAACTTGAATCTGTGATAATACTTCCGAAGACGATCTGTGTAAATAAAATGATATCAGAAATAAAACTACGTGTTGAAACAGGAGTTAGCATTATCGGAATTGAGCGTAAGGATCTGAGCATTGTAAATCCTGATCCTGATGAAGAGATATATGAAGGAGATAAGATACTGATAATCGGTTATAAAGATCAGCTTGAGAATGCGAAAAAATTTCTGAATTCCCTCGAGACTGAACTAAAAACAAAAAAAATTTTCCCGCGTGACAGGAGAGTATAAAGGATCTATTTTTTCAACTGCGTTTTAAAAGAGTTAAATTTATTTCCAGTTTTTTCTTTCTTTCAAAGAAGTTATATGCGCAAGATGGTGACGGCAGTGCCAGGCGTAAAAGCCGGTGTTTTCATCCAGACGAATTTCCTTTCCGAGTTCGGGATGTATAAAAATCTTTGCTAGATCTTCTTCCGACAGGTTGTTTAGCAGTTCTGCCCAGCGTTCGTGTAATCCTTCAAGTAATTTAACCGAACTTTCGACAGGGAAACTTTTGCTGTCTGACAATTCAGCCCACCTGTCTTCAAAGTACGGTTTGATCACAGGTCTGTCTTCAGTTAAAGCAAGCTTGAATCTTATAAGGCTGTTCATATGACTGTCAGCGCAGTGATGAATGACCTGCCTGCCCGTCCAGCCGTCCTTTCTGTAAGGAGTGTCAAGCTGTTCGTCAGACAGATGGCTTACTTCGTTTTTTAATTTCGCCGGAAAAGATTTTATCTCTTCGATCCAATCTGATAAAATTTCTATAGTAATTTTTTCCGGCTTTATAAATTGTCCGGCAGGAAATTTTAAATCGTCTTTATTCATAAATTATTAATTTATTTTTTCTAACGCTAAAATAGAAAAATTATTCTTTGAATTATATTTGTTAATCTTAACACTTTAAGAATTAATCAAAAGATGAAGTACAACTGATCCCAAAAGTGAATTACATATTCAGTTTTAAAAAAGTATTTTCGTACCATCATAAAAAACTAAATTTAATTATAATGAAAAAAATATTAACGATACTTTTATTCACTTCGTTTGCGCTGACTGCATGCGGCAGTGATGAGAATAAAGCTCAGACGGAAAAATCTGAAACAAGAAATAATATTAAAACAGAAACAAATTCAAATCAAAATAAACCTGCCGATGATGATCCGCTCGCAATTAAAGGCGAAGTTATTGAAATAGACATTCCTACTGTTCAGTGCGGGACATGTAAAAAAAATATCGAGAAAGCGCTTAATAAAGTTGACGGTATTCACACAGTCAACATTAACATTAAATCAAAAAGATGTCTTGTTGATTTTGACAATACCAAAACAGATCTTTCATCAATAGAAGGCGCAATAGTCTCAGCCGGCTATCAGGCAAATGATAAACCAGCAGATAAAGAAGCGTATGATAAGCTGGATGACTGCTGTAAAATAGGGGGGCACTAATAAAGCAATTTCAAATTTCAGATTACAAATTACAAATATTTTTATGTCATTCCCTCATGCTCCTGGCAGGAATACAATCAAAAAAATAGTTAGTATTTAATAGTTAGTAGTTAGTAAAATTGTTTGTTTAATAGGGTATATTTTTTAGATTTCAAATTGCTGATGCTGAACATGATTTTGAATTTTCTCACAGCCGGCAGTTTGAATTTTTTTTGAATTTATTTAATTTATTTACCCATGTTCACATTCTCCCTATTGAGAACGTAACTCTAAAATAAATTAAATTTTTGGATTTTATTTCCGCCAAATAATTTTTTTGGATATCGTTTTATTACATAAAGAGTTTAAATAAGTCATAGAAAACAAATAAGATATTCTATATATTTGCTACATTATTTTCCAAATAATTATTAATGAAAAATTTCTTAATCGATTACAACCTCAAGGTACGCTTACCAATTCTTATCTTTGTCGTCTTAGCGGTTTTTGTCATTACTTATTATATGTCTTATGCAGAAAGAGTAGGCGTGGGACATATGCCGATACAGCCGATAAATTATTCCCATAAGCTGCATGCAGGCGATATGAAAATAGACTGCAGATATTGTCACAGCGATGTCGAGTCTTCAAGCAAAGCAAACGTTCCTTCTGCAAAGGTCTGTATGAATTGTCATACGATCGCAAGAATAGACAAGCCTGAAATAATCAAGCTTAATGATTATTACACAAGAGGAATACCGATAGAATGGAACCGCGTTCATCAGCTTCCTGATTTTGCGTATTTCAATCACAGCGTACACGTGAATAAAGGCATGGACTGTTCGAACTGTCACGGCGATGTCGCCAATATGGAAGTGGTGGAGCAGGTGAAAGATTTTTCGATGAAAGCGTGTCTCGATTGTCACAGAAATCCTGAAACAACTATAAAGAATATAATTCCCGGCAAGGACAGACAGTTGATTAACAAAGGTCCGACGGACTGTTCTACCTGCCACAGATAATTAAATATATTTAATGAAAAAAACTTTACAGGTTAACAACACAAACAACGGCTCCGGTACATCACCGGAAAAATTCAGCAGAAAAAAATTCTTCAAATTTACCGGACTTGCAGCTGCCGGCATGGCGGCAGTGACAATTATTCCGTTCGGTATATTCAGATCAAAATCAACTAAACCGGCTGCAAAAATTAATATAGAACCAAATCCATATGCTGTCGGCAGAAAGTCCGGAAAATCAAACAGTATATAGTTGTGTCTAAAGTTTCTTATAGTTATCTAATAATATCTAAAACAAGATTTATATAATGGATAAAAAGTATATTGATATAAGCGGAAAGATTCTTGAAGACGGGGCAGAGCAATCCCCGAAAACAGTTTTGATACCGCCGTCTAAAAGCGAAGAGCCGCAGGAATTAAATTACTGGAGGAGTTTCAGGGAACTGTACAACGATCCTACTTTCAGGAAAGAAAAAAATTCCGAGTTTACTCCCGCACAGCTTGAAAAGCCGGACCTCAGCACATTCTCAAAAGTATCGAGAAGGAAATTTCTTGCATTGATGAGCGCGTCTGCTGCAGTTGCTGCTACGGGCTGTTCCAATTACAGGGACAAAGGCGTGATAATTCCCTACAACAAAAAACCTGAATCTGTTACTATCGGTAATCCGACTTATTACGCTTCAACATGCACAGGCTGTTCATCCGCCTGCGGTGTGCTGATAAAGACAATGGAAGGAAGACCAATAAAAGTAGACGGCAATCCTGATCATCCCGTCAGTAAAGGAAAGATCTGCGCCATCGGACAGGCAAGCGTTATGAATCTTTATGATCCCGAAAGACTGAAGAATCCGGTGGAGAGAATTAACAGGGTAAGCCCTAATGATATTCAATGGAAAGACGCAGATGCAAAGATCATAGCAGAACTCAAAAGCGCCGCTTCATCAGGTAAAGAGATTTCCGTAATCACACATACAATAAATTCGCCTTCGCTTAAAAAATTATTAGACGAGTTTGTTAAAACATATCCGACAGCTAAAATATATTCATATGAATTATTTGATGACTCGGCGAGAAACAGCGCCTGGGAAAAATCCTACGGCGCAAAAAAATATCCGCTTATCAGCTGGGATAAAGCAAACATAATACTTTCACTCGAATCCGATTTCCTCGGAAATGACGGAAACAAAGTAGAGACGTCGAGACTGTTTGCTCAGAGACGAGATGCGGAAAGTTCAAAGGAATTTAACAGATTATATGCAGTCGAAGGAAACACATCTGTAACAGGTTTGAATGCTGATTACAGAATGATATTAAAGACAGACGCTATCGAAGAGTTTGTGATGTGTCTTTTGAATGAACTAATGTCTAAGGAAAAAATTTCATCATATTCCTCCGACAGCGGAATAACTTCAAAGCTTCAGCAGTATGACCTTAATGCGTTTGCATCGAAGCATAAAATGCCTGCGAATGTTATCTCACATCTTGTATCGGATCTTAAAAAAAATCAGGGAGCTTCATTTGTATCAGCGGGTTCGATGCTTCCCGAGTCGACGCATATTGCAGTGAATCTTCTCAATGAAGTTCTCGGCAATTCTGCAATGTATATAAAAGACGTTTCGTCAGTAACGCTTATGCCGCTCAGCACTTCCGCGGATCTGGAGACGCTTGTATCAAATCTTAATTCAGGTAAAACGGATGTTGTAATACATTACGACACAAATCCAGTTTACCATTTCCCTGCGGATCTCGGATACACTGACGCTGTAAAAAAAGCAAAGACAATTATTTCATTAGCGGAATCTGTAAATGAATCTACGGAGACAGGAAGTTTTGTGCTGCCTGTAAATTCGATGTTCGAATCATGGGGCGATTATCAGACCCGGAATAATTTTTACAGTCTTCAGCAGCCGGTCATTTCACCAATTTATAATACGAGGCAGAAGGAAGATATACTGCTTACATGGATCGGCGGAACGCCTGAATCTTTCAACAGCGATAATTATCATAAGTATGTAATGGATAACTGGAAAGCGGGTGTGCTTTCTTCCGCCGGTACGGATAATGATTTTTCCAGAGCATGGTATGCGGGACTTAACGACGGAGTGGTAAAGGTTTCAGGCGGCGGCAGACAAAGCGCAGCCGTAGAAAATACAAGCGCGGGTAGTTCAGATACAACTAAAACAAATGTAACAGCTCCGGTAACAATTGCATCATCGGTTTTCAATCCATCGGCATTTGTATCAAATACAGATCAAATGGCTGCAGGCGATGGTTATTCACTTTTATTATTAAAGAGCGGATCACTCGGAGACGGAAGATTTGCGAATAACGGCTGGCTTCAGGAACTTCCGAAATCAATTTCGAGAACAGTATGGGATAACTTTGCGGCAATATCCGTGCAGACTGCTGCAGCGCTGGGACTTGAATCCAATGATAACGTCAGCATTACGACCTCCGGCGGTAAGATGGAAATTCCGGTATTCGTACAGCCGGGAATGGCTGAAGGTGTTATTGCTATTGAGCTGGGTTACGGCAGAAAAGTCTGCGGTACTGTAGGAGCTGATGTCGGATTCAATGCAAACGTCCTGATGTCAAAAAATTCCAAAATGAGCAAATGGTTTTATAATGATGCAAAGATAGAAAAGTCCTCAGGCGTCTATGAGATCGCCTGCATGCAGGATCAGTATCCGATGGAAGAGCCGCTTTATAAGGACATTCAGTACAGAAGAGAGATCATACAGGAAGGCACTTATCTGCAGTATAAGGAGAATCCGGATTTTCTTAATGACAGGAAAACGAAATATTCAGAAGAGGAAACCGAGAAGCTTAAAGTAGGAAGCATAAACGAGCAGTACAAACATACAGGCACAAAATGGGGAATGGTCATTGATCTGAACAAGTGTACAGGATGCAATGAATGCGTAGCTGCATGTAATGTTGAAAATAATATTCCCGTAGTCGGTAAAGATCAGGCGAATAAGAGAAGGGCGATGCAGTGGATAAGGATTGACAGATATTATTCAGGCACACCTGAAACGCCGAAAGCGAGCTTTCAGCCGATGCTGTGTCAGCACTGCGATTTCGCGCCGTGCGAAAATGTTTGTCCGGTTGCGGCGACCACTCACAGCGCAGACGGAATAAACGGAATGGCTTATAACAGATGCGTCGGTACGAGATACTGTTCGAATAACTGTCCTTACAAAGTCAGAAGATTCAATTACTTTAATTTCCGGGATCACTTCCGCGAAGGAATACAGGAAGAAGAATCATTTACACTAATGATGAATCCAGATGTGACGGTAAGATCCAGAGGCGTGATGGAAAAATGTACATTCTGTCTGCAGAGGATCATGGAAGAGAGACAGGTTGCAATCCAGGAAAACAGAATGGTAAAGGGATCGAATGTGAAGACAGCATGTCAGGAAGCGTGCAATACGAATGCGATCTATTTTGGTGATCAGAATGATAAGGAATCTGATATTTACAGACTTAACAACAGCAAACTGGCATACACTGTGCTTGATGTGATCAAGGTGAAGCCTAATGTTACATATTTAGCAAAATTAAGAAATGTATATGAAACTGAAAATGAGGAGGTTCGACATTGAGTCTTGACGCTACATACACAAAAGAAATTCCGTTAGTAGAAGGCGGGGTTTCATTTAAGGATATTGACCAGGTCATTATCGAACCTACAAACACCAAGCCGACGAAAGGATGGTGGATAGCTTTTCTGATGTCACTTACCGCGCTTACAATCGGCGGGGTATCATTAGGTCTGACCATTTATTACGGTATCGGAATGTGGGGAAATAATCAGCCGGTCGGCTGGGCATTCGGAATTATCAACTTTGTATTCTGGATCGGTATTGGTCACGCCGGAACGCTGATCTCAGCTATTCTGTATCTTTTCAGACAAAAGTGGAGAACGGGTATTGCGAGATTCGCGGAAGCTATGACTATATTCGCAGTTATGACAGCAGGTATATTTCCGATCGTTCACACAGGAAGACCCTGGCTTGCCGGATACTTGTTACCTCTGCCAAACATGAACGGAGTCTGGGTGAATTTTTATTCGCCTCTGCTGTGGGACGTATTCGCAGTTTCGACATACTTCACGATCTCATTTTTATTCTGGGGCATCGGATTAATTCCCGATCTTGCGACAATGAGAGACAGGACAACCAGTAAGATAAAAAAGACTATCTATTCAGTGCTGAGTCTCGGGTGGACAAATTCAAACAGGAACTGGAGTAATTATGAAAGAGCATATCTTATACTTGCGGGAATTTCCACACCGCTTGTGCTTTCGGTTCACTCAATAGTTAGTTTTGACTTTGCCGTTTCAGTAATTCCGGGATGGCATACGACAATTTTTCCGCCGTACTTTGTAGCCGGAGCTATATTTTCCGGATTCGGAATGGTATCAACTATTCTTATTATTGTCAGAAAAATATTTAACCTGCAGCACATCATTACCATAAATCATCTTGAGACGATGAATAAAATTTTACTCGCAACGGGTATGATGGTAGGTTACGCTTACGGAATGGAATTTTTTATCGCATGGTACAGCGGCAATACATTCGAGCAGTTTGTATTTATTAACAGAGCGTTCGGTCCTTATGCATGGTCATACTGGATAATGGTATCCTGTAACGTGATATTCCCGCAGTTATTCTGGTTTAAAAAGATCAGAAGGTCTATACCTATAACAATGGTGCTTGTACTGCTTGTAAATGTCGGGATGTGGTTTGAAAGATTTGTAATTATTGTAACTTCGCTGCACAGGGATTTTCTTCCTTCGAGCTGGGCAATGTTCACACCGACGCTTACGGATCTGGGACTTCTGTTAGGAAGTTTCGGATTTTTCTTCACGTTTTTATTACTGTTTTTAAAGACATTACCATTAGTATCAATTTCAGAAGTTAAAGCCGTTATGGAAGGCGCGCAGCCTACAGTGCATCCGCATCCTCACAGCAACGGAAAACATAATTCACATTAACAAAGATGATAAAGAATCTCATAAATAAAATTAAGGAATTTGACACAGCCGAAGACAAAGAGCGGAGAAGCAGCAAGCTCTATGGTAAAGCGGCTTTGTATAATACTCCGAATCAAATTACCGAAGCGGCTGCAGTTGTAGCCGGCAGCGGTTATAAAAAGTTCGACGTTTATACGCCTTATCCACTGCACGGTATGGATACTGCAATGGGTATGGGCGCTCCGAAGATAGGATATGTTTCATTCATACTCGGTATAACCGGAACGTCTCTGGCGCTGCTGATGATGATCTGGATGTCAACAATAGATTATCCGAATATTATCGGAGGCAAGCCGTTCTTCGGACTGCCGGCGGGAATCCCGATCACATTTGAATCTACAGTTCTTCTTTGCGGTATCGCAACTGTGCTCGGACTGCTGGTACTTTTCAGTAAAATGCCGAAGCTGAACAGCCCTCTTAATGATACAGACTTTATGAAACACGTTACTTCGGATAAATACGGACTTGTAATAGAAGCTGATGATGAAAAATATATAGAGAGCGATGTATTAAAATTATTCGCTGATACTAAAGCTTATGAAGTGCAGGATATATATTTCAGGGAAAGCAATCTTACCACTAAGACTCCGCTGTTTGATAAAAAGTTTACCGGCGCAATCATCGGAACGGCAATACTTACTGCTGTTGTAAGTTACTTCACATTAAATTATGTATTGTATGACGTAGTGCCGTTTGACTGGATGAGACAGCAGGGCAGGATTGATTCACAGAGTAAAAGTGATTTCTTTCCAAATAAATCCGGAATGCGCGAGCCGGTAACCGGTACGGTAGCGAGAGGATTTATGCCTTATGAATACGCCGGTATGCCGGATTCAGCAGTAAAGCTGTTGGCAAACCCGGTTCCTGTTACCAAAAAATCTCTCGAACGCGGGCAGGACAGATATAATATTTACTGCAGTCCGTGTCACGGTTATTTCGGCGACGGCGACGGAAGAATGAGAGATCAGTTCCCGAAACCTCCAAGTCTTCATACTGAAAAAGCAAAGAACTGGAAGGACGGGAATTTCTTTCACGTCATGACAAACGGTCAGAATGTAATGCCGAGTTATGCTGAACAGGTGTCGAAAGATGACAGATGGGCGATAGTGAATTATATAAGAGCGTTGCAGAGAGCGAAAGATGCGGGCGAAACTGATCTTGAGAAAGCGAAATAGGTTTTTAACGATACCCCGTATAGTATTTGAATTTATATAAATTAAGAGATATCCGCTTCAAAATTTTAGATTCGGTAAGCAAAATAAAGAGCAGCAGAAAAAAGATTATTTGTTTTAGCAAAGATATTTTTGAAATAGGCAGTAATTTTGAAATAAAAAGAATGATATTAATTAAGTAAATTATACACATTTAATTTAATGGACTATAATAAAAAACCTTTACCGCCTGTAGTCGGTAAGATCGGATTCGGACTTCTTGGGGTCGGACTTTTGCTGATGATACTGGCATTTGTTGTCGATACAAAGCGGGCTTATTTTGATTATCTTTGGATGTATATGTTTTTAGTCAGCATAGGCGCAGGTTCGCTGGCTCTCGTAGCTTTGGAATATCTCGTCGGGGCTACATGGAGTACACCTTTCAGAAGAATATCGGAATTTCTCGCTTCACTGATACCGCTGCTTGTCATTCTCGTTATCCCGCTCATATTCGGAATGCATGATCTTTTCCACTGGACACACGAATCAACGCTTGCAAGCGATCCTCTGCTTCAGGCAAAAGAGCCGTATTTAAATGTTCAGTTCTTTTTAATAAGGACTGCAATTATACTTTTCATCTGGGTTTTATTTTATTTTCTTTTCACCAGAAATTCTATGAAGCAGGACATTTCAGGAGATCCGCTTCTTACAAAACAAAGCATAAAGTTCTCCGCAGTGTTTGCAATACTTTTTATTTTTACTATTACTTTCATTGCCATTGACTGGATGATGACTTTAGAGTATCACTGGTTCTCGACTATGTTCGGAGTATATTATTTCGCAGGAACGATAGTCGCTGCTTTTGCAGCCGCAACTTTCTGCTCCGTAATGCTTAATGAAAACGGATATCTTGTAAGTAAAATAAAGAATAACAATTATTACAGCTTTGCAACTCTACTTTTTGGTTTCAATGTTTTCTGGGCTTACATTGGATTTTCACAATATATGCTTATCTGGTATGCAGACATACCGGAGGAAACATTCTGGGTAATGATGAGAATGAAGGGAAGCTGGTCATATTTTTCAATAGGTCTGATCTTTTTACACTTTGTAATTCCATTCCTGGCGCTGCTGCCGAGGAGTTCAAAAGTAAAGCCGAAATTACTTGTAGTAATGTCGGTATGGCTTTTACTTGCGCACGCTTATGATCTTTACTGGATAATAATGCCGAGTTACTTTACTGAAGGGTTTGTATTCGGATGGAGCGAGCTCGGATTTCTGATGTTTGCATTCGGGCTGATCATAACAGTATTCAAAATAAGAGCTGCAAAAACCAATCTCGTTCCGGTCAGAGATCCGAAACTTGAAGCAGGACTTAATTTCCATTTAAATTAATTTTTAATATTTAATTCAGATGTCTCATAATAAAAGCAAGTTTAACATATACGATGTCTTCCGGGATATGGAAAAATTTTATGGCGTGCTTTATATGCTGCTGCTGGGATTTCTTGTATTCCTTGGCGCTAAGTATGTAAGCACTCTTGATTTCAACAAACTCTTTTCAGCTCCGGTCGTGCTTTCTTCTGATTCAAACATGAGAGCGCAACTTCCGGTGAAGAAGGGAACTATGACACCACCAGTGGATGTAATAGTTTACAGTACACCATCCCCTGATCTTGTTTCCAAAGGAAAAGACATTTACAATGCAAGCTGCGCAAGCTGTCATGGCGAAACAGGAGCAGGCAACGGACCGGCAGGCACATCACTTAATCCGCCGCCGAGAAATTTCATTGACCCTAAAGCTCAGGTTTGGAAAAACGGACAGACGGTTTCCGGAATGTATGTTACTCTTCAGGAAGGAATTCCGAATACGGGAATGGCAAGCTTCAGCACGCTTCCCCCGGAAGACAGATTTGCAGTGATACAGTATGTAAGAAATTTCAATCCGCTTTATCCTAAAGATACACCCGAAGAACTTACACAGCTTGATCAGAAATACAGTCTCGCAACAGGCGTGAAAGCTGCAAATCAGATCCCGGTTCAGCTTGCAATGGACCTGTTGGTGCTCGGTAATGACACACTGAAAAATGACCTTGGAAATATATTGTCAAAAATAAAAAGTGAGAAGTCCGATACTGGCGCAGCGATTTATAAGGAAATAGTTACCGATGAAAATAAAGCTCTCAATTCACTCGCGTCCAATATGAAGTGGACAGAAAGCAGCGCGGAATTTTTAAATTTTTTAAAAACAGATCCATTGGATAAAGGATTCAAAGCCGGAGTATTCCAGCTATCACAGGCGGATGCGGAAAAGACCTGGCAGTATCTTAAGAATCTTTTTTCAGCCAACAGGGTCTGAAAAATAAATAAGATTTATGAAAAAAATAATTTTTAGTTTAATATTTATCAGCGTCATTATTCCTCTAACGACATTTAATATTCATGCAGAGGAAAATGAAATACCAAAAGAAGATATAGGCATTTATGAAAAGCTTGGTGATTTTATTCCGGGTGATGTCATGCTTAATGATGAAAAAGGAAATCAGATAAATCTTAAAGATCTTGTAAAACGTCCTACAGTTTTTTCGTTTGTATATTTCAGATGTCCGGGAGTCTGTACTCCGTTGCTCAACGGACTTACAAAAGTAATTGACAAAGCTGACATTGAGCCGGGAATTGATTATGATATTTTTACAATAAGTTTTGATTATACTGAAGATCACGTACTTGCGTCTGGAAAAAAGGAAACATATCTGAGTACGCTTGACAGAAATATTTCTCCGGAGGCTTGGAGATTTCTGAGCGGCGACAGTCTGAATATCAGAAAGATCACTGACGCAGTCGGATTTAAATTCGCAAGACAGGGAAATGATTTTATTCACGGAGCATCGCTTATCATGATATCTCCCGAAGGAAAGGTAATAAGATATTTATACGGCACTGATTATCTTCCATTCGATCTGAAGATGGCTGTAACGGAAGCTTCAGAAGGAAGATCTGTTCCTACGATCACAAAGATGGTGAAGATGTGTTTCAGCTACGATCCTGCTGGAAGGAAATATGTGCTGAATGTAACAAGAATAGCCGGAGCGGGGATGATTATATTGCTCGGAATATTTGTAGGCTATCTTACTTTAAAAAAGAAAAAAACAAATTTAAATAATACTTAATTAATTTATGGCTAACGGAACTATAGCTGTTCCTAAGAAAGCAGCAGAGCCCGATTTTTATCATGTCAGGACAAAGCATAAAGGAATATTCGCATGGCTGCTGACGACTGATCATAAGCGGATAGGACTGATGTATCTTTCTGCGATGACTTTCTTTTTCCTCGCAGCGATGACACTCGGCGTTTTGATGAGACTTGAAATGCTTACACCGGGCGAGACTATAATGACCGCTCAGACTTATAATTCATTTTTCACTCTTCACGGAGTGATAATGATTTTCCTTTTCATAATACCCGGTGTTCCGGCTGTGTTCGGCAATTTTATTTTACCGATTCAGCTTGGCGCAAAGGATGTGCAATTCCCCAAACTGAATCTGATGTCATGGTATCTTTATATGATCGGAGGAATACTTGCATTATTTTCTCTCTTCATCGGAACGGGTATCGCAGATACGGGCTGGACATTTTACGCGCCTTATAGTATAAGGACTACGACGAATGTTTCCATTTCAGTATTCGCCGCTTTCATCTTGGGATTCTCTTCAATATTAACTGGACTTAATTTTCTTACAACCATTCACAGACTCAGATGCCCCGGAATGACATGGTTCAGAATGCCTTTGTTTGTGTGGGCAATCTATGCAACATCATGGATTCAGGTTCTTGCAACTCCGGTTATCGGAATTACACTTTTACTTGTAATACTTGAAAGAGCTTTCGGAATCGGAGTATTTGATCCGACGCTGGGAGGTGATCCGTTACTTTATCAGCATTTATTCTGGATATACTCACATCCGGCTGTTTATATAATGATACTTCCGGCGATGGGTGTCGTTTCGGAGATCATACCGACATTTTCCAAAAAGCCGATCTTCGGATATGTGCCGATAGCAATTTCAAGTCTCGCTATTGCGCTTGTTGGATATTTAGTGTGGGGACATCACATGTTTTCAAGCGGTATCAGCGATACGTCAAGAGTAATATTTTCACTGCTCACTTTTATAGTTGCTCTGCCTTCCGGTATAAAAGTCTTTAACTGGGTGGCGACTTTATATAAAGGGTCAATAGAAGTTACAGCGCCGATGCTTTATACCCTGCTGTTTATTTTTTATATTTTCTATCGGCGGTCTTACGGGACTGACACTCGGAGCGCTGAATACAGACCTTCATCTTACTGATACATATTATGTGGTAGCGCATTTCCACTATGTAATGTTTGGAGGAATGGGTTTAATATTTTTTGCTTCCATTCACTACTGGTTCCCGAAGTTTTACGGAAAGATGTATAATGAAAAAGTTGCTAAAGTTGCGGCTTACTGGATTGCGATAGGATTTAACACTTTATATTTCCCGATGTTTATAATGGGCTATCTCGGAATGCCGAGAAGGTATTATGATTATCTTCCGGAATATCAGATCTGGCATGTAATATCAACAGTCGGGTCATGGATACTTGTATCAGGTATTTTAATAATGGTATTTAATTTAGTAAAAGGAATAAGAAGCGGCAAACCTACTACGGCAAATCCATGGGGCGGTACCACGCTTGAGTGGACGGTACCATCACCGCCGCCTCTGGAAAATTTTGATGAAATACCTACTGTTACGACAGGTCCTTATGATCATACTAAATTACATGAACAATTAAGAAAAGAGTATAAAGTTCAGCAAAAGACAGAGGAGGAAAGAAATTGAGTCAGAATTTAGACACCACTCAGCAGGAGATACACGAGGTTCACATTCACCGCGATGACTTCGGTTCGAAAATGGGAATGTGGCTTTTCCTTTTTACGGAAGTCCTGCTCTTCGGGGGAATGTTCATTCTTTATGCAAGTTACAGGTTCATTTATCCGAATGAATTTGTATTAGCCGCCAGTGAACTTGATATGCTGATGGGCGCAATTAACACTGTAATTCTTTTGACAAGCAGTCTTACAGTAGTACTCGGAATTGTAGCGCTTCAGAAAAACAATAAAAAGCTGTGTCTGTTTTTTATGTGGGTGACTGTAGTGTGCGGTCTTCTCTTCCTTGTCAATAAATATTTCGAATGGGGCGCAAAATTTCATCACGGTATTTATCCAAAAGGTCCCGCGCTTCAGGATATGTCAGAAGGCGAAGTTATGTATTTCGGTTTGTATTATGTAATGACAGGTCTACACGGACTGCATATAGTGGTAGGGCTTGCATTCATAGGATTTGTAATGTGGCAGATAAAAAAGGATGTTCTTACATCTACAAATTTTCAGAGACTTGAGAATGCCGGACTTTACTGGCATCTGGTCGATATCATCTGGATTTTCCTGTTCCCTTTATTTTATTTAATTCACTAAAGAAAAATTTTTAATATAAATATAAAATGGATAATCACAATTCGGAACATTCAGAACATTCGGAACACAATGACGGACATATTGCTGAAGCGCATCATCCGAGTTACGGAGTAAACGTTCTTGTGTGGATCGGACTGCTTGCGCTGACTTCAATAACTGTCTCAGTCTCAGGTATAAATTTGGGAAGTCTCGCTCTTACTGTTGCTCTGATAATTGCCACCGTTAAGACCATGTTCGTAATTAATTTTTTCATGCATCTTAAGTTTGACAATAAAGTGTTTAAAATATTTGTCGGAGTTTGTATGCTGATATTTATTGTAGTTTTAGTTCTGACATTTTTTGATCTTACTTTCAGATACGAATAAGAAAAGTAAATTAATTTTTTGATTTTTTTTCAGATAAAAAAGTAATTAACAGATTTTAAATCATGAGACCAAGCATAATAAATGAAGTTGATGTTACCTTTTGGATAATAAACGGTATATCAATATTGTTATTGCTGCTGATAACAGCAGCCATGCTGTATTTTGTATTCAAGTACAGCAAGAAGAGAAATCCTGTTCCGGAAAATATTGAAGGCAACACTACTGTTGAAGTGATATGGACAGTAGTGCCGATAATTATTGTGCTGTATATGTTTTATATCAGCTGGGCGGGATTTATAAATATGCGCGATGTGCCTAAAGATGCTATGGTTGTTAAAGTAACAGGTCAGATGTGGAAATGGACATTTGAATATGACAATCAGAAGAAATCCGATACGCTGAATCTGCCGCATAATAAAAATGTAAAATTTGAGATCACGTCTCAGGATGTACTGCACAGTTTCTACCTCCCGCAGTTCAGGGTGAAAGAAGATGCCGTTCCCGGCGCTCAGAATTATTTCTGGATCAGGACAGCAGAGCTTGGAACATTTTACGCTGCATGTGCGGAATACTGCGGATTAAATCATTCCTTCATGTATGCGCCGATAAATGTAATGCCGGAAGATCAGTATGAGATATGGAAAAATACCATGCCGGCTGATACGACCAAAAAAGACAGCGCAATGGTAACACCTCTTACAATTACTGATACAGCCGGAGTAAAAACCGACTCACTGAATTCAGGAGCAAATAAGGATTCTCTTAAAAAAGTAACACCCGCTTCGGACATTAAACAAACTGATACTTTAAAAAAATAAATTTCAGAATATTCATACTTCAGATACATATAAAAAGAATTTAAGCTTAACAGAGGAAATCATTTTCCGCTTAAGAGTTATTCCTGAAATTACAAAGATCAGAATAACCGTTCTGGTTGCGTTTACAACAACGCTCGGTTATATACTTGCTTTAAATGATCTAAGCCAGTTTTCTTTTTATCCCGTGATAGGAATTTTTCTGCTCGCATGCGGAGCCGCTTCTATGAATCATTTTCAGGAAAGAGGTACCGATATTCTGATGGACAGAACTAAAGGAAGACCGATCCCTTCAGGTCTGGTAACACCTGCTTTTGTTATAACCGTATCGGTATTTTTCCTGTTTGCGGGATCAGCTGTACTTTTTCTGAAGACAAATCTTCTGACTCTTTATATTGGTTTATTTACATTTCTCTGGTACAATGCGGTTTACACTCCGCTGAAAAAAGTAATGGCGCTTGCAATAATTCCAGGTTCGCTGGTCGGAGCTTTACCTCCGTTAGCCGGATGGACAGCTGCAGGAGGTTCACTTGGTGATGATAAAATACTTTTGATAGCAGCTTACTTTTTCATCTGGCAGATCCCGCACTTCTGGATCCTGCTTTTAGTTTACGGTAAAGATTATGATAAGGGAGGTTTTCCGACTTTGACAAATATTTTATCGCAGACGCAGCTGATCAGAATTACTTTTACCTGGATACTCCTTACCATTGCGGTTGCGCTGAGCATAAACTTTTTCGGGATACTGAATTATTATATTTCAAACGCTCTGCTTACAATACTTTGCTTCTGGATATTTACAATGTCCCTGAAATTTTTAAACAGGACTGGTGATAAAAAAAGCTTTAAGAATATGTTTATAAATATTAACATTTTTACTTTACTGATAATAACGATATTGTCAGTTGATAAACTACTTAAATTAATTTCGGAATAAAATTTTTAATATAATCATTAAATTCACAAATGGATTTTTTAGATAATTTAGTAATCCCCGCTACGGCTCAGCATCTCTCGCTGCTGAAGATAATTCTAGTAATGTCCCTTCTTATATTTATTCCTTTTTTCGGAATGCTTATCGGCGGAACGGCTTTCTCGGTTATTTTCAATGCTTACGGCAGAAAGAAAAAAAACAAACTGTTCATCAGGTTTGCGAAAGATGTAATTGACAAACTTGCCATTAACAGATTTGTCGGCGTAGGACTTGGAATTATTCCGCTGCTTTCAATTACATTCTGTTATGCTCAGCTGCTTTTTGAAGTAAAGGTTATCAGCGTTAGTTTATTATTTGTAGCTACTCTTTTTCTCGCCCTTGCCGTAAATTTTATTTACAGTTATCAGAACACTTTTCAGATTGAATCTCTTATTGAGACTTTCAAAGGAATTACCGGTTTGAATAAGCATGAGCTTGATAAACAGCTTCCGGAGGAAGTTACAGATTACGAGTTTGACATAATGAATACAAATTCTAATTCAGGATTGTATGGGTTTGTTCTTTTATTACTTACAGCCACATTTTTTGCAGGAGGGATAACGATTGCTCAGTTCTCCGAGAAGTATCAGGATTTTCAAAACATTGCGCAGATGTTTTTATCAGGCGCGACTTTTGTAAATTTTCTATTCATTCTTGTCTTATCGGCTGCAGTCACAGGCAGCGCGATCCTTTTCTTTTTCTTCAGCTGGCAGGGAGGAATGCATGACATGGATAAAGAGTATTCCAATTTTGTAAAAAAGATTGCCGGCAATATTGCATTTACAGGTGCGGCGCTGACTCCTGTAGTTCTGTTTTTCAGTTTCTATATGACACCGAATTCGGCATTGTCGGGTTCAGTGTTTGTTTATACCGGACTTGCGTTTGTATCACTTTTAATGCTCTGCAATTTCCTTTATGCGGTAATTAAGAATTCGGACATGAAGTATATTGGAGCAGCTTTTTATTTTGTGATATTATCATGCGGATTTATAATTATGAAAAATCAGTCAGCATTCGGCACAGCGAGTTACAAACATCTTGAAATAATAAGTCTCAAAGCGGAAGAACTTCATAAGGAAAAGAAAACAAAAACAATTAATACAGAAGGAGTTAACGGAGAAGAAATTTTCACTAAGATCTGTTCGGCATGTCACGGCTTTGATACAAAACTTGTCGGGCCCTCCATATAATTTAACCGTTCCGAAATATAACGGTGATATTAAAAAACTCGCTGACTTTATTTTAAATCCGACAAAGATCAGTCCGGATTATCCGCCTATGCCGAATCCCGGTCTTAAGCCGAAAGAAGCAGCCGCAGTTTCTCAGTATTTAATTGATAAAGTTTCCGGAAAGAAATAATCCGGGAATTCAGAATTTAAAAAGCGAAGTTATGCTTCGCTTTTTTTTTACATAGAGGTCAGTTCATGAAAAGAAAAAAAATTGTAGTTCTTACCGGAGCAGGGATCAGCGCAGAAAGCGGACTTTCTACTTTCAGAGATGCAGGCGGATTATGGGAAGGACATAATGTAATGGATGTTGCATCTCCGGAAGGATGGAGACGCAACCGGAAGCTTGTGCTGGAGTTTTATAATCAGAGGCGCAGACAGCTCGCAAACGCCGAGCCGAATGAAGCTCATAAAGCTCTCGTAAGACTTGAAGAAATGTATGATGTAACAATTGTTACGCAAAATGTAGATGACCTTCATGAAAGGGCGGGATCTAATGACATAATTCATCTGCATGGCGAGCTTAATAAATCTCAAAGCACCCTAAATCCTGAACTAATATATGATCTGAACGGAATGGATATTAACGAAGGTGATAAATGCGAACTCGGGTCCCAGCTCAGACCATTTATAGTCTGGTTCGGAGAGTTGGTTCCTAAAATGGATGATGCGGTTAAGGCTGCTCTCGAAGCGAAAATTTTTATTGTTATTGGAACGTCGCTTGTAGTATATCCTGCGGCGGGATTGATGCAGTTTGCTGAACCGGATATTAAAAAATATCTGATAGATCCCGTGGAACCTGAGCTGTATTTTGATTATCCTAATCTTACGCATATTAGAGATAAAGCAACAGCTGGTACTGTGTCACTTGTGAATGAACTTATGAAATAGTAATTAAAAAGTACAAGCATATACAAAATAAAAAAAGCTGTTTCCTGATTAAAGGAAACAGCTTTCTTTTAATAATAAATAATCAGAACTATTTTATTCTCTTGAAGTCAATTCTTCTGTTTTTGAATCTTCCTTCTTCTGTATCATTTGAACCTACAGGCTGATCAGGACCGTACCCGACGGTTATGATCCTTGATGGTGAAATTCCTTTAGATACGAACCATGCTTTTACTGATTCAGCTCTTCTTTCGGAAAGTCCCATGTTATGTTCCCTGCTTCCAGTTATATCGGTATGACCGCTGATCTCAACTTCAAGTTCAGGATTATCTCTCATATATCCCAAAGCTCTTTCGAGAATATCTTCAGAAAAAGATGAAATATCAGATCTGTTTGTTTCGAAATTGATTCCTTCAAGCGTTATAACCTGTCCTACTTTGATCGGTTCTTCTTTTGGCTTTGGAAGATCATCGGAAGGATCAAGCGGATTAGTGCCCCTGCCTACTTCCACTCCATCGCTGATAGTTCCGAGATCAGTATCAAATGCCTTAGGATCTGTTTTATAAGTTAAGACTTCGTCTCCGTCCATCAGACCGTCATCATCAGTATCAGTATCAGTCGGAATTGTAAAATAAGTATTGATCTCTTCGTTATCCATTAATCTGTCACCGTCAGTATCTTTTTTGAGAGGATCTGTTCTGTGTTGTTTCACTTCAGCACCATCCCATAAAGTATCACCGTCAGTATCTTTGTTTAAAGGATTGGTCATATAAGTCATTACTTCTTCACCATCCAGTAAACCGTCACCGTCAGTATCAGCAATATTCGGGTTGGTACCAAGCTCTTCTTCGCGGCACTTCGTCAGACCGTCTTTGTCTGTATCAGTATCACAATCGTCGCTGCCGGCAAAGGTAAGACCGAGCGACAGATTAGCTGATGCGTCTTCCCAGCTGCCCATTACAAAATTATTCAGAAGATCAGTGAAAGGATATGTAACACCGCCGCTGACATCGAGCATTACATTATCAGACATTCTTATCTCTGTTCCGATACCGAGAGGAATAAATGCCGTCCAGCCGCTTGCATCTTCAAAATAATCAGGAACGTTTGGATTGACAGGAAGTTCTTTTGTAACGTATTTCATCAGACCAATACCGCCGTAAAAATATGGATTCCAGTTGTTCGAATTTCCCGGTGAAATTCTTAATCTGGCGTCGATCGGGATTATATCAGATTTTACATAATTTTTATCACTGCTTGTACCTGTAGAGTATGTGTTAAAATCATCTTCAGTTTTGTACTGACCGAATCCTCCGCCTATCTCAATAGCGAGAAGTCTTGATAATTCAAAAGCCAAATATGCTCTTGCAGTGTATGAATATGATGCTTTGAATTCCGAAAACGGCATAAGCTGATTATACTGAATACCGCCTTTCATAACATAATCTTTGAACTGAGCGTCTGACTGCGTAGTAATAAATAGTGTTAATGTAAATAGAATTAATAAAAACTTTTTCATGCTTTCCCCTTCATTTATATTTATAAAATTGTTATTAAAATAGATATTTAGATTCTAATATGAAATTTAAAAATTTTCTAAATTTTAAAAAAAAGACAGGCTTTTCAGCCTGTCTTATAAAATTAAGAATTTTTTTGAAAATTTAATTTTATTTTATAACGCTCATTTTCAATACTTTAGTATACTGAGGAGTTTCAAGCTTATAGAAATAAACTCCGCTTGAAAGATTTGCTGCATTAAAATCTACCGTGTAATAACCCGCCGGTTTAAACCCATCAGAAATTACGGATACTAACTTACCGCTGTTATCATATACCGATAACTTTACATTTGCATCTACAGGAATCTCAAACTGTATTTTTGTAGACGGATTGAACGGGTTCGGATAGTTTTGAGATAAATTGAATTTTGCAGGTATTGCGATAACTACTTCATTGCTCAAATTGAAATATTCAAAACTGCCGTTATAGTCAATTTGTTTTAACCTGTAATTATATGTTCCGCTGTTCAGATTTTTATCTGTAAACGTATAGTTCTGCTGTTCGGAAGTTGTACCGTTACCGTTTACAAATCCGGCTTTTGTCCATTGTCCATTAACTAAAGATCTTTCAATATCAAATCCTGAGTTATTAATTTCAAAAGCCGTACTCCAGATTAATGTAACATCTTTACCGTTAATTGACGAAACAAATGAACTTAATTCAACAGGCAGCGGATCATCGATCCACGTCTTGAATACTGTATCGACTAAGTTTCCGGTTGATCCTATTATTGTGTCTTTCCCTACTACAGTTCCGGTATAACAATACTGAGCAATACCGGCAGCATTAGTAAATGCAAAGCCAGCGCCCGGATTTGCTCCGGAAATTAAGAAGTCAACTCTTACTCCTGAAACTGGTACTCCTAAATTATCAAGTACCAAACCGTTCAGGCAATGAGGAGTATTTATTTCATTAGTTGCATTTTCAGGAGTAACGTCTAGAGTAGATACAACTGCAATTTGTGATAATGAACCGCCTCCGGGATATCCGTAAGAGTCAAAAGAATCATATCCATAAACAAAACATCCGAATGGTAGTGATCCTGATAAATTATGCGAACCTAATGCTACCGGTAACTGAGCTCCTGAAAATCCGGTTGCGCCTATTGGAGTAAAATTTACTGAAGGTACCGGTACTCCGTCTAAAGTCATTGAACCGACGATTGCATTTGGAACAACTACGTTTATGAAATTTTGCGCGAATCCTGAAGCAGGTGTTGAAACAGTATATGCTGCAAGGAATTGCTCATAAGGAGGAATTAACATCATAAAAGGATCTGATACTACATTATCCACACTTTGTGAATTACAATATTGTGCTACCATTACAGGCTTATCAGAATTTATAGATGCGCCTGCTGTCAATGAAATTTCAATATAATCTCCGGAATTAATCAGTGGCTGCGGAACTCCGTCAATTGATACCGTCGTTGCATTTTCAGATGCAAGAATTCTCCAGTGATCACCGTTTAATCTTGTTGCTAAAGGGTAAGTTATAAAATTCTTTCCCCAGGTATTTGTCGGAAAAAGCATTTCCACTATATGATCACAGCAGCAGATTCCAATAGGAACATTAACACATCTGTGAACACCCATTAATCCGATCGGTTTATCAGATGTAATTGTTGAACCGGTTAATTCTGAATTTGCTGTTTGCTGTAGTATTTCATATGTCTCACCTTGCTGTAAAGTAATATTATAAGGAATATTGGCAGGATGCGGTCCCAATGCAATTTTCGGAGTAATCGTTACAGTAGTATTATTTTGCGTACCAATTATTCCCATAAGATGACCGTTTCCGTTATCTTTATAATTCAAATAAATGTAATCCGTGCCGAGGATATCTGTCGGTAATGCCAGAAATGCATCTGTTGTAAAATTAACTCTGTTCAATCCATACACAGTAACCTCCTGTAATGATGTTACATGAATACCGAGATTACCAACTGCATCTGATACATGAACTGATGCTGCGTTTGGTATAATTACTGTTGTTACTGTATTTGCAGTAACATTAAACGGAGTCGAAAATCCTAATCCGGCAATGTCTACATTACCTGATGTATTGACATCGCTTGTAATAAAGAGACTTAGTACCTGCGGTGAACTCAGATCATTTCTGTTAAACATAAACCAGAAATCCGTACCTTTTGTATCCTGTGCTTTTGATAATCCTGAACACATAACAGCAATAATTAAAACAACCATCACTGTAAGAAATCTTTTAATTGTTTTCATTTCTTTACCTTTCGGTTTAATTAAAAAATTAATTATTTAGTTTGTTTCCTTTCTGAAACGAATACAAAAATAGAAGAAAATAAATATACTTACATTAAGTAAGAATATTCAATAAGGCTGTGTGTATTTACTCAACAAATTTAAAGTTTTGATTTTTAAAAAATCAAATTGTTAAATTTCTAAAGTAATTTTGAATTGATGTGTGATTTTTATGATATAAACCTCCCTGCAGATTAATTAAAATTCTTTGTCAGAATTTTTATGAAAATAAATATAATTTCTCTAAACAGTTGAAAAGTTATTTGATCTTAGATTTGTCAATTGGATGGTGTAAAAATTTCTATGTAATTAATTTTGTTTAATCAAAACTAATACTTTAAGTATATCTGTTCAATTACATTTTTTTTGCACTAATACATTTCTTATATACTTACATTAAATTTTATTTTTTTAAATGCAGGATACTAAATCAGCAAAAAAAAATAATTTTCAATTATACTGAGAATTTAATTTAATCTGCAAATAAAAAAAAAGACAGACTTTTCAGCCTGTCTTTTTTATTTAGAATTATTTTAGAAATTTAAATTACTTGATAACGCTCATTTTTAATACTTTACTGTACTGAGGTGTTTCAAGCTTGTAGAAATAAATTCCGCTTGAAAGATTTGTTGCGTTGAAATCAACCGTGTAATAACCTGCAGGTTTAAATCCGTCAGTGATCACGGATACTAACTTACCGCTGTTATCATATACAGATAATTTTACATTTGCATCTACCGGGATCTCAAACTGGATCTTAGTAGAAGGATTGAACGGGTTAGGATAATTTTGTGATAAATTAAATTTAACCGGTACTGCAATAATCACTTCATTACTTAAATTGAAATATTCAAAGTTACCGTTATAGTCAATTTGTTTCAATCTGTAATTATATGTTCCGCTGTTCAGATTTTTATCAGTGAATGTGTAATTCTGCTGTTCGGAGGTTGTACCGTTGCCGGTTACAGAACCTGCTTTTGTCCACTGACCGCTAACTGAAGATCTTTCAATATCAAAACCTGAGTTGTTTGTTTCTGAAGTTGTGCTCCACATTAAGGTTACATCAGTTCCGTTAATTACAGAAGCGAAAGAACTTAACTCAACCGGAAGCGGATCATCTTTCCATACTTTTATAACTGTGTCACTTAAACTTCCTGTAGAACCAATTATATTATCAGTTCCTACTACTGTTCCGGTATAACAATATTGTGCGATACCGTTTGCATTTGTGAATGCAAATCCTGCTCCGGGATTAGCTCCAGACCTCAGGAAGTCAACTCTTACTCCTACTACAGGATTGCCGAGATTATCTAAAACTAGACCGTCTACGCAATGCTGTGTATTAACAACGTTTGTATCTAATTCCGGAGTTACATCCAGACTAGAAACAGTAGCGATAGGTGCTAATGATAATCCACCCGGATAACCGTATGAGTCATCAGTATTAAAGCCGTATTGAAAAGCACCGAAAGGAAGTGTAGCTGCAAGTGTGTGTGAACCCGGAACTACTGTTAACTGTGCTCCTGAAAATCCGCTTACACCGATTGGTGTAAATTCAATAGCAGGAACTGGTACGCCGTCTAGAGTTAATGAACCGACTACAGAATTCGGCGCAACGATATTAATATGATGCGCTGCATATCCGGATACGGTAGTGAGTGTATATCCGGCAAGATACTGTTCAAACGGAGGGATGATCATCATAAAAGGATCTCCGGGATTACCTGAGAAATTTGAGCCGTTTGAATACTGAGCTACAAGAACAGGTTTATCTGATGTAATAATAGTCTGAGCTGTTAAAATTGTATTTATAAACTGTCCGGCGTTAATTGGCGCTTGTGCAACACCGCCAATTGTTACAGTAGTTGCGTTTTCTGATGCAAGAATTCTCCATGTATCTCCGTTTATTCTGGACTTTAGAGGGACAGTTACGAAATTTTTACCCCATGTATTTGTCGGCGGTATCATTTCACAAATATGGTCACAGAAGGCCTGACCGGTAGGAATATTTGCGCATAAAACAGAACCCATTACACCTATCGGCTGAGTGGAAGTGATCTTTGTTCCGGAAAGATCAGCATTTCCGATAGTATTATTTCTTAATTCATAAGTCTCACCCTGATTCATTACAATATTGTAAGGAACACCGGCTGTCCTTCCTGCTGTAGTAACCGAAGGTGTTATTGTTACAGTGGTAGCGTTTACGGTAGCCACTATTCCAAATTGCACCCCTGTGCCTGTAGATGTGTTATTAAAAGTGAGAACCGTATAATCCGTACCCAGAATATCAGTGGGCAATCCCAAATATGCATCAGTAGTAAATGGTGCATAGTTCAAGCCGTATACAGTTACTTCGTCAACAGATGTAACGTGTATTCCTTTATTATCAATAACATTATTTGTGTGTGTCGCAGTGGAAGTTGGTACTACGACTGATGTAACTGTATTTGCAACAACTACAAACGGCACTGAAAAAGCCAGTCCGGGTACTTCTACAGTTCCTGATGTATTGACATCTGAAGTTATAAATAATGTCGTAACAGGAGTGGATACGTTTCCGTTAAACATCAGCCAGAAATCCGTTCCTTTGCTGTCCAAAGCAGCTTTTGATGAACTTACTGTCATTAAAGTAAGCATCAGAATTAAAACAAATTTTGAAACTTTGTTGAGAGTTTTCATTTCTTAACCTTTCGGTTTAATTAATAAATTAGTAATTAGATTTATTACCTATCAGTATTGCTTTTACAAAATTAGTTAAATATAAATACTTTTACTTTGAGTATAGATATTCAAATAACCTGTGTGTATATACTTAAAACTTTGATTTTAAGAAAATCAATTAATTAAATTAAAGACTGACTAGCCCAATGATGTGTTTTTAATATAAAACCTCCTAACAGTTTAAATAAAAATTCCCTTTTCAAAATTTTATGGATCTGAAAATTGTTTCCTTAAAATATTTAAATGAAAAAAGAACAGAGATTTGTAGATATGGTGTGTGTAAAAATTTACTATATATGTAATTTCATTTTAGCAAAGCTATATTTTTAATAATATCTGTTCAATTACCTTTTTTTTACCCTAATAAAATCAGGTCAGACTTAAAACAAATGAAATAGTGTAAGAAAATATTTATTTATAACATCTGTAAGTAAAAAAAATTAATGATGTTTCCAAGAGAAAGGAGTTTTAAATATGATGACGGAACATGTAAATAATGATATTAAATGAAATCATGCTTGCAGAAAACTACAAATAAAATTTTTTAATATGAGTTCAAATCTGTTGTAGAGGAAAATATATGACACATATCGCCGCTAACGCGCCCTTAATTTCGCATCTTCATAAACCGCCTGATGTGCGCGGTCAAGAGCCATTAGTTTGTCATAAACTCTTCTGTCACCATAATCCAGGAAAGTATCAGCAATCTCCGTTGCTTTTGCATCAAAGAAAATATCAATGTTGAATGCTTTGACTTCTTTGCTTTTTACTTCGCTTATAACTTCAAGCGCGCTTAAAATATTTGCAAATGCGTTCTTTTTATTTATTGACAGAGAATCGAGACCGGTCCACATATATTCGAAATAACCTTTTCGGAAATTATCAAAACGAACGTTAAGAAGTTCCTGAACAAGCTGAACTCTGGAAGGTTTTGAGCCACCGCCTGTTTCATTCCATCCCGAAAGACTTATGGAAACCCTGTTGCAAATATCGAGAGCTTTCTGAAAATATTTATTCCCGCCTTTGGGATAATATGAATCTTCATCATAACCCACTACCATGTAAGCATAGTAATCTAAAAGACTAAGCAGCGGATCAAATCTCAGATCATTTTTTATGAAAGGCATGTTTTCATTATAAACAAACTGAATTCTTTCATCCAGGAATCTGAAAGCAGTAGAAAATTTCTGTTCATTTCTTTGTGTTGGATTGTATACTTCCCGCTGGCTTGCAATAAATAATTTTGCTTCGTAAGTCTGAGTAAGAGTATTGACTCCTGTGAAATTAAACTGCATCTGAACTCTTATCGGCGCGATTTTTTCATCATGATATTTATTCTTATTTAAATAGTCCTCAACCTTTTGCTTGAAATTTGAGAGTTTCTCCTGTACGTCGGGAGGCAGTAATTCATAACTCATAATGACCTCAACTACAAAATCCTTGTCCTGTGAAAATGTTCTTATGTTTGAAATCAGTGAAAATAATATGATAATTAAAAACCATTTAATTTGTCTTTGCATTTTCTTTCTCATTAGATTAAATTATTTCAGATAAATTTGATGTTCCTCATCAAATAATCAATTCATTTTTAAAAAACTTATTAAAGGATGACGATGAACAGGTTAGCAATGATGGTTATATTATTATTTTCAATAAAAAGTTCCGTAGCGCAGTTTGAGAAAACGGAAACAGGTGCAAGGGCAACAGGATTAAACGGAGCATTTACTTCTCTTTCAAATAATTCTCTTGCCGTCTTTTATAATCCTTCGGGATTAGGTCAGTTAAAATTCAGGGAAATATCAGTCTATTACGGTCCGGAAATTTTCGGAGTAAGTGGTTTGTCACAGGCTGCTTTAAGCTATGCAGAGCCATCCGGTTTTGGAGTTTTCGGAGCCGGAGTTAAGACTTTCGGTTTTGAATTATACAGGGAATTGACATTCAGCCTGTCATACGGTAATGTAATAAACGAAAAAGTATTTCTCGGGGTCAGCGCAAATTATTTTGACCTGAGCATTAAGAATTATAATTCAGCTTCGGCATTTGGAATAGATATTGGAGCAATGGCTTACATTACGGATTTTATGAAATGGGGATTTACTGCAAAGAATCTGTCCGGTTCATCAATAGGAGTTACAAAAGAAAAGATACCGCAGGTTTATAGAACAGGTTTTACTTTTCAGCCGTTATCTGATCTGATAATGATAATAGAAGCTGAAAAAGATGTAAAATATCCGCTGTCATTCAGGTCAGGATTTGAATATTCTGTTTATGATATTGCTGATCTAAGGACGGGAATAAGTACGGAGCCGGTTTCTTTTTCCGCGGGTATTGGTCTGAATTATAATATGTTTCAGATAGATTACACAGTAAATAATCATCAGGAGCTTGGCATCAGTCATCAGGGATCGGTTACATTAAATTTCGGCGGCGGAGCTGCAAAGAGATTTTACAGAGAGCAGTTAAAAAATGCATTCAAATAGACTGCTGTTTTATTTATTCAAAAAATTTCGAAAAGGTTATTTGATTTTTAAAAATAAATATTATATTTGAAGTATAGAAAATTAGGAAATTGCGGAAGCAGTGTAAGTGTGATCGGGTTTGGCAGCTGGCTAACAATCGGCGGTACGGTTGATGTTAAAACCGGTAACTCGCTGATAAGAACTGCTTTTGATTACGGCATAAATTTTTTTGACACTGCTGATGTATATTCTTCCGGTAAATCAGAAATATTTCTGGGGAAAACTCTTTCAGCTTTCAGAAGAAGAGATTTATTTATCGCTTCCAAATGCTTTTGGCCAATGTCGGATAACATTAATGACAAGGGTTTATCAAGGAAACATATTTTCGAATCTGTACATGAGTCTTTAAGAAATCTGAAAACCGATTACATAGATCTGTATCAGTGTCACAGATATGATAATGATACACCTGTTGAGGAAACTTGCCGGGCTTTCAATTCCCTGATAGAGCAGGGGAAGATATTATACTGGGGCGTAAGTGAATGGTCAAAAGCGAATATATCGGAAGCAGTTAATGTATGCGGAAAATTAAATCTGCATAAACCGGTAAGTAATCAGCCGCAGTACAGTCTGCTTTACAGAGATATTGAATATAACGGAGTAATGGATTATTGTGAAAAGAAGGGGATAGGACAGGTGGTCTGGTCTCCGCTGGGGCAGGGAGTTTTGACAGGTAAATACAACATCAAGAAAGAAGCCGGTAAGGATACAAGACTGGGTCATGATAAATATAATGTATTTGTAAAAAAGTTAGCAGTTGAGGAAAACCTAAAGAAAGTAGAAAAGCTGATGCAGATTGCCCGGGAATTGAATACAACGGCATCTTGTCTTTCGTTAGCATGGTGTCTGAGAAAAGAAATTGTTTCGGCCACTATTACCTCCGCGACAAAATTAAATCAACTCAAAGAAAATATCAAAGCGGCTGGGATAAATATACCGGCTGATGTTATTAAAAAGATTGACGAAATTTTTAAAATAAAAAAATGAATTATCTTGTAATCGGCGAGCCGTGTGTGGATGTAATACATAAAGCTGACGGAGAAACTATACGCAGTTACGGCGGAATTTTATATTCGGTTATCAGTATGGCAGTTCTCGCTGATAAAACTGACAGCGTAATACCTGTAATGAATCTCGGTGAGGATGAATTCGACAATGTTACTGAGCTTTTAAAGCAGTATCCTAATATTAAAACATACGGGATAAATAAACTAAAGCATCCTACCAGACAGGTAAATTTATATTACAGCTTATATAATTCTGATAAAAGCGCAAGATTTGAAAAATCAACGGAACCGACATATACGATAAATTATAATGATGTGGAAAGTCTGCTGAATATGGCTGATGCCGTGCTGATCAATATGATATCAGGTATTGATATTACGATTGACACTTTGAAGAATATCAGGAAAAATTTCAAAGGTATGATGCATATTGATATTCATAATATAGTAATGGAAACAAAGGAGGACGGTAGCAGAACGCATGTCCCGGTGGATAACTGGTATGAATGGTGCACAAATACAGATACTGTTCAGATGAATCAGTTTGAAATCGCATCACTCAGCAGGGAAAAATTAACGGAGTATAAAATTGCCGAGGAAATACTGTTTAATAATGTTAACGAAGTAAAAGGACTCATTGTAACAAGAGGAGTTGACGGAGTAACAGGATTTGCTAAAAAGGAAAAAGTTTACGGAACAGAAAAATTCAGGGATCTTGATCATATAGAAATTGCTGCAATAGAAAATTCACATTTCAAAGATTCCACAGGATGCGGGGATGTATTTGCATCGGCTTTTTTACTCGACTATTCTAAAAACGGAAACTTCAGCAAGAGTATTCATTTTGCAAACAGACTGGCTTCATACAATTCATCGCTGGAAGGTATCGGCGATTTAATAAAGCTCAGGTAAAATTATATATAAAATGGAACATTCCGGAATACCTGAAATCTATTTCCCGCCAATATGAAAATATTAATAACCGGATCAAACGGTTTGCTTGGGCAGGCAGTAACTTCAATATTTACAAGAGAAACTGATCACGAACTATTTCTCACATCCGCAGAAGATTCTTCGTATCTTGAATACGGACATGATTACAGTACGCTTGACATTACAAATAAGGAAGATGTAAAGAGATCAGTTGCTTTTCATGAGCCTGATATAATAATAAACTGCGCTGCATATACAAATGTCGACAAATGCGAAACCGAGAGGGAATTATCCTGGAAGATCAATGTGGACGGGGTTAAAAACCTGATTATTGCAGCAAAGAAAAACAATTCAAAGATGATCCATTTTTCTACTGACTATATATTTGACGGAAAAAACGGACCTTATACTGAGTTGTCAAAACCTAATCCGGTCTCTTTTTACGGTAGGGGGAAGCTTGCCAGCGAGAATGCTTTAATAACGAGTGATATTAATTTTGCAATTGTAAGAACTCTGGTCCTTTATGGGACCGGATATAAAGTAAAACCTAATTTTGCATTATGGGCGGCGGATGAACTCAAAAATAACCGTCCGGTGAATATTGTAACTGATCAGATAAGTAACGTAACGATGATCGATGATCTTGCATACGGAACAATGAAAATTGCTGAAATGAATGTCTCGGGTATTTACAATATCTCCGGTCCGGACATACTCTCAAGATATGATTTTATTTTAAAACTGTGCGAAGTATTCAACTATAATAAAGAACTTGTAAGACCTATTACAACCGCAAGCTTAAAGCAGCCTGCGCCAAGACCACTGAATTCCGGTCTGATAATTCTGAAAGCTCAGTCTGAACTTGGATTTAACCCTATGGATTCTCTTGAAGGTTTAAGACTTCTTAAAGTTCAGCTAGGATATTAATTAGAAAAAAATTTAATTTTATTTAATGCTTGATATAAAAATAATCAGAGAAGATCCTGAAAATGTAAAGAAGAAACTATCGCTTCGAAATGAAGATCCCCAAATTATAGAAAAATTGTATGAACTGGACAAAAGCAGACTTCAGCTGATTCATACTACAGAAACTATGAAAGAAAACAGAAATAAAGTTTCTGATGAGATAGCTGTTATGAAAAAAAATAAGGAAAATACTGATGGGAAAATTTCAGAAATGAAAATTGAATCTGAAAAAATTAAATCACTTGATGAAGAACTTAAAAGTCTTGATAAAGAAATAGATGATTTGATGAGATATATTCCGAATCTGCCGGATGAGTCTGTTCCTCATGGTAAATCTGAAAAGGATAATGTTCAGATCAGAATATTGGGTGATAAAAAAATCTTTGAATTTAAAATAAAGGATCATCTTCAGCTCGGCAAAGATCTGGACATACTGGACTTTGAAAGAGGCGCGAAAATTTCCGGCAGCGGCTTTGCATTATACAAGGGAAAAGGCGCGAGACTTGAACGGGCGTTGATAAATTTTATGCTTGATGAACAGGGAAAGAATGGCTACAAAGAAGTGATGACACCGGTAATTGTGACGCGCGAGTCAATGGAAGCAGCTGAGAAAGTTCCGAAGTTTGAAGAGGATATGTATTATATGGAAAAAGATGATATGTTTGCGATCCCCACTGCGGAAGTTTCAATTCTCAATATTCACAGGGATGAGATATTAGCAAATGAAGAACTTCCAGTAAGATACTGCGGCTTCACAAATTGTTTCAGAAGAGAAGCAGGAAGTTACGGTAAAGATACAAAAGGTTTTCTAAGAGTTCATCAGTTTAATAAAGTAGAGCTTATTACATTCTGTAAACCCGAAGAGTCTTATGATGAAATGGAAAAAATGCTTTCGCATGCATGCGGGATCATAGATAAGTTGGGACTGCATTACAGAGTAATTGAGCTGTGCACTGCCGATATTGGATTTGCCGCAAGTAAATGTTATGATATTGAAGTTTGGTCTTATGCAGAAAATAAATGGCTGGAAGCTTCGTCGGTGAGCAATTGCACTGATTATCAGTCAAGAAGAGCCATGGTAAGATACAAAAAGCAGCTTGAAAATAACAAAAGCAAAACAGAACTTGTCCACATACTTAACGGATCAGGACTTGCAACATCGAGACTGATGGTTGCCTTGCTGGAAGCTTTATCAGACAAATGAAGGAAATATAATATTACCGGAAGTATTAAAAAGGTATGCGGGATTTGATTCAATTTAATAAAAAATAGAAAGAACTAATCAAATTTCTTTTTCGCCAGAACAATAGCGCCTACTATTGCAGCCAGCAGAAGGAATGACGCAAGCTCAAATGGAAATGAATAATTAGTAAAGATTTCGGCTCCAAGCTTCTCGGCGGTTCCCATCTCCAGAGCCTTATCAGACATTCCTTTAAACTTACCTTCGAACCCAAAAAAAACCGTATATCCGAGAATTCCGAACAGCATAATTGCAAGCAGGATGGAAGTTAAACTCTTGTATGTAAAGGTTTCTATTTTTTTCTTTTCGAACTGCAGATTCAGAAGCATGATCACAAAAACGAACAGAACCATTATAGCTCCCATATAAACCAGCACCTGAATAATTGCAATGAACTGGGCTTTAAGTAAAAGATAAAGTCCGGAGACAGTAAAGAAGTTTAGTATTAAAAATAATGCGCTGTTGATAGGGTTTTTTCTTGTGATCATAAAAATTGCAGACACAATAGACAAAAAACTCAGCGAGAAAAATAAAACAGTTTCCAGATCGAATTTCATATATAGGATTAATTCAAAGCGTTACAAATATAAGGTTTATATTTTATTTTTGTAATTCTAATTTATCTTTGAGAATATTATTTAATGTCAGATTACAAGCCGGATTTTAAAAAATCAATGCATTTGTATATTAATTTTAGAATATAATATTTTATAGATTTTTAAAAATCAGAAATGGTCATTTAACAATAATTGTTGATTTATTAAATTAGACTAAATTAAAAACCGGATATGAACTCTGACACACTATTGAAAGAAAGTGACAAGTTAAAGTTAATTAAACTAATAAATTCGGAAAAGTATGATGATGTTTTAAAAATTCTTGACAAAGTAAAAACACATCATGCAGACACTTCAAAGACTAAAGATAAAAGATTTGTCATCAGAGAGATAGTAAGGAATATTATAGACTCGGGTAATGAGTCCGTAAAAAAATTTTACAATGCCGGAAAATTTTTCTGCGATAAAGAAAATGACAACGCGAAGGAAATAGGAATATCTCTGATATGGAGGGGATACGATTTTAATCCGGTAAAAGTAAAGCAGGTTCTTCTCAAAATTTCCGATGATCCGAACTGGGAAGTAAGGGAATATGCCGGAAATGCATTTGCCGATACGCTATATTATCACAATGAATTCTTAACGGACCTTAAAGAATGGCGTGATCACGAATCCGAAAATGTCAGAAGAGCTGTAGTATTTTCCGCATTGGCATTTAGGGATGAAAAAAATTATAAAAAAGCTTTCAAACTTTTAAGCAAGCTAATGAAAGACAGTTCAGTCTATGTAAGAAAAAATCTCGGACCTTTCATACTCGGCTCGCTTTTCGGTGGCAGATTTCCGGAAGAGACAACGGACTTTCTCAAAAAATCCGGCAAATCAAAAGAACCTTTTGTAAAATGGAATGTGATAATGGCATATAATAACAGCTTTGGTAAAAATCATCCTGATAAAGCGTTTGAAGTTCTCCGTATGTTTAAAGATGACAATGACATCAGAGTTATCAGAGCAATGCGATCGACTTTGAATTTTTTAGGAAAGCACCACACTGAAAAAACCAAATCGTTTATTGAGAAATACTACATTGGTAAAATGAAACATAACTAAAAGAGAGTCTTACTCAGACGAGTTACGTGTCTTAATTATTTCTGCTGCAATACTGACAGCAATTTCTTCAGGAGTTTTACTATTGATCTCAATCCCTACAGGCGCTTTAACTCTTCTGATCAAATTTTTATCACCCCCTTCCTTTACTGCTTCAGAGAAAATTTTTTTGATCTTTGCTTTTGTTCCCATCAGACCTAAATATTTTAAATCCTTCTTTAACAATTGCATCAGTGCCTGTTTATCACTTTCGAAGTTTCTAGTTACTATGACAGCATACTTTACATTATACATCAATGCATAATTCCCTATTTCAACGAAAGCGCGTGTAATTATTTTACTTGAAATAAATTTATTTAAATCAATCTTCAATCCCTTCCTGTCATCAAATAAAATTATATTAAAATCCAGTGTCGATAAAATATTATACAATGCAACACCTACATGACCTGCGCCTGCAATAAGAACGGTATCTCTGAGTCCTGTGTTTTCCGTAAATTGCCATTTCTCTATTCCGGAATATCTGAATGTAAATTTTTCATTTTCAGAATTACCTGACAATCCGATTTTTAATCCGCTGCTGCAGGTACTTAAAAAAATTTTATTCCATTTACCAAAAGACTTTGTGATCTTTTGAACTGTATGTATATCTTTAACAGTAATTAAATTGACTGAAATGATCTGTGACCCGGAACAGATCAGACCGGATTCTCTTGCGGGTATATCTGTTGCGCTGGATATTTTTTGTTTATAGTGAATCAGATTTTCAATAGTATTTATTTTTTTACCGGATTGAAAAAGCGCCCGGCTGTTTTTAATAAGTTCAAATTCCATTATCCCGCCTCCGACAGATCCGTTATGATTACCGGTTTCACTGACAGCCATTCTGAATCCTGTCTTTCCGGGTGAACCTTTTGTATAACTGACTACTGAATAGAGAATTACATTCTTATTCTCTGATAATTCATTAAGAATAAAATTCCAGATTTGCTGACCTGACATTTGAGCAGAATTAAATTGATTTATTATCTGAATTGTTTACAGCCGGAGAAAGCGCTTCTTCAGAGAAATTATTTTCATATAATTTTAATAATACTTTCTCCGGAGTAAAAGGCGCTGAAAATTCCGGCGCTGCATTTGAGTTGAATTCCCTGACAGCATTCATAATAGCAAAGTATGCGCCGATGCCGTACATAAGCGGGGGTTCTCCGATTGCCTTAGAGCTGAAAATTCCGACGGGATTTGGTTCATCTAAAAATTTTATAATTACTTCTGCCGGAGTAAAATGCAGATCAGGCACTTTATAGGTAGATAGAAGATCAGTAAGAAGTTTTCCTTTCTTATCATGCAGTATCTCTTCGATGGTCATCCATCCGAGTCCCTGCATCAACGCGCCTTCAGCCTGTCCGAGATCAATTACCGGATTCAGACTGTGACCAAAATCATGAACTGCTTTGACTGAATCAATTTTATAAATTCCTCTCAGACAGTCGACAGTGACTTCAATAAATGCAGTGCCGTAAACATGATACCGGAAAGGATTGCCTTTATTTGAATCCCTGTCAAAATATAATTCCGGAGTTGCGTAATGAGCGTAATCACAGAGACTTATCCTTTTTGAATTAGCATTCTCAACTATAATGTCCCAGCTCATTCCAGTATCATTATCATTCAGTAAAACTTTTTCATCTTTAACTGATAAACCGTCAGAATTCTTTAAACCCAGATCATCTGCAGCGGAATTCAGAATTCTACCGAGAATATTATTACAGGCAATTAAAACGGCGTTACAGTTCATATCAGCACCGGAGCTTGCAGCAGTCGGAGAAGTATTTGCTGATCTTGTAGTATTGGTTGGTTCATTTTTAATTTTGTCATGACTGAGAGAGAAGACTCTTGATATTACTTCACGGATCTTGGCATTAACTCCCTGACCCATTTCAACAGCGCCGGTAGTAAATCCTACAGAGCCGTCTGTATATACATTTACGAGAGCATTTGCCTGATTCATACGCGTATTGGTAAATGCGATCCCAAAACAAATCGGCATGTATGCAAAACCTTTTTTGTATAATGAGTTTACTGAATTAAATTGTCGGATCTTCTTTACATCTTCCAGAAGATCAAAATCCTTTTCCGCTTTATCCCATGAAATCCCTGACATTACATTTACAGCTTTCTGACCGTAATGGAAATAATCATTTTCTTTAAGCAGATTTTTCCTTTGAATAAAGTTCGGCTCAACATTCATTTTCATTGCAGCTTTATAAACTGCGCTTTCAATTACAAACTTTCCCTGCGGACCGCCGAATCCTCTGAACGCTGTATTCGGAGCAAGGTTAGTTCTGCAGCAGTAACCTGTTGCTTTTACATTCGGAATATTGTAGCAGTTAGTGCAATGAAACAATGAGCGGTCAAGAATTGCAGGAGACAAATCAGCTGATGCGCCGGAATTCTGATAGAATGTAACTTCATAAGCGAGTATCAGTCCTTCTGAGTTTAATCCGATTTTGAAATCAGATGAATAGGGATTTCTCTTGCCGGTCATAATCATATCGTCATGTCTTGACAGAATAAGTTTCACAGGTTTATTGAGAAGAAATGCAGCAAGCGCAGAGAGAGCTGCCCATGGAGATGCCTGATCTTCCTTGCCTCCAAATCCGCCACCGAGCCTTGTAACTTCAACTTCAATTTTATTTTTTGAAATACCAAGAATTTCTGAAACAACTTTCTGAACTGCAGACGGACCCTGAGTAGATGAAATTACTTTAAGGCTGCCGCCTTCGAGAGGATAAGAAAGCGCGCCCTGCGTTTCCAGATAGAGATGCTCCTGTCCGCCTGATTCGCATGTACCGGATTCAATAATATCACAATTATCCCATACATCTTCGACATTTCCGGATTCAAAGATCCTTGGAGGTATTGAAAGATGACCTAATTCAAAAGCTTCACGCGGGTCAGTGATAACGGGAAGTTCTTCATACTTTATCAGGATCTTTTTTGACGCCTCTGACGCTATGAATTTTGATTCAGCGATTATAAGTGCAACGGGCATTCCGATATAATGAACTTCGTTTTCCGCAAGAAGACATTCATCACGGACAATACCGCCAATTTGATTTATTCCGGGGATATCCTTATAAGTAAATATTTTTATGACACCTTTAATTGAGTTTGATTCTGTAAGATCTAATGAGAGAATTTTTCCATGAGCGCATTTTGAATAAAAAACTTTTGCATATAACGTACCTTCCGGAACATTAATATCATCTATGAATAAAGATTTACCTGTAATATGCTGAATTATGTCGTAGTCTTTCATAAAGTTTCTTTAATATCAATTAATTCCGGGAAAAGCTTAATGAAATGAGCATAGATCAATCTGGACAACAGAAGTCTTTTGTATCTATCGCTTCCGCGGGCATCGCTGATAGGAGAAATTTCTGTACCGGCAATTCTGACAGCTTCTCTGAGTACTATTGCATTTATTTTTTTACCTGTGAGGAATTCAGAAGTAAGTGAAAGAAATTTTGGAGATTCAAATACTCCTCCTGCTGAAATATTTATTTTATTGATATAATCATTTTCATATTCAATATATAATGCTGTATTAACTGTAGCTATATCGAGATAAGTGCGTTTGGATACTTTTTCAAAATTAAAAAAATATTTGCTCTGAGGTAATTTAAATCTTACATACTTTAAAACTTCCCCGCGGGATATAACGGTTTTTTTATAACTCACAAAATAGTCTTTAAGACTGACAGTTCGCTCAGAAGCATTTTCAGATAAAATTACATCCGAATCCAGCGAAAGAAAAAATGCAGTCATATCACCAATTGGAGAGGCGTTATTTATGTTGCCTCCGAGAGTGGCATTGTTTCTGATTGGAGTCGAGCCGAAAAGTTCAGAGAATTCTGCAATGCCGGGAAATATTTTTTTTATCAAAGCGGAATCCAAAATATCTGTAACGGTTGCTGAAGCGCTCACAAAGCAATAGCCATCATCTTTAAATACAATATCAGGATTATTTTTTTTAAAAATAAAAGAAAGACTTGAAGAGAGCATCTCATCAGGTTTCTGAACAAATAGATCTGTTCCTCCTCCTACATAATAGTCAGGCATGTCAGAAGTATTATTATCGGTCAATTCAATGTGCAGATCATTTAATTTTTCTTTAACAGTCAGGAAATATTCAGGGATGATATTTTTGTCAACAAGATATAACAATCTTTTGTTAAAATCATCCGGAGCATTTTCAAATTCAAATTTTAAATTACCGGCGGCTCTGATAATGGAGCTGTGTCCGGTACATCTGCAGACATTTCCGTCTATATATTCCATTATGTTTTTGCTTTTCAGTTTATCAGCATTCAGAAAATATGCAGTAAGAGAAACAATAAATCCCGGCGTACAGAAACCGCATTGAGAAGCGCCTTCATTTTTAAAAGATGACTGAATGGGAGAAAGCTGTGACTTATTAAGATTGAGTCCTTCAATGGTAACAATATGTGAACCGTGAATATTCATAACCGGAACGAGACAGGAATTTACAGTACGGTAAATTAATTTATCATTCTCCAATGAGCCACAGATAACAGTACAAGCGCCGCAGTCACCTTCTTTGCATCCTTCTTTAGTGCCTGTAAGTCTATTCGATCTTAAAAAATCGAGCGTAACAGAAGCGGGATTTAAATCGGAATTAACAGCGGTATTATTAAGTAAGAATGAAATATTCTGATTCATAGAAGGAGGGGTACGAATTTATTTTTGCTTATAAATTAAAAATATTAGAGTGAAGTTACAACGGATTACATAATAAATATAGGCAGCAGGAGAGAAGTGCGATATGAAAACGGGAAAAAACCGATTAATAGGTCTTTTCCCTTTACGACAAAACTTGTTAACTATTTTTTACTTTCGGACTATTCCTGAACTTAAAAAATCCTCTACCATTCTTTCGGAATATGAACTTGCCAAATCACTGATGGAAGCGGGATTCAATGTCTCTGACTGCGCAGACCATATTAAATCCTCTGTCGTTACATCATAAAAATTACTTGTTAAAAATACATTTGTCGACTTTGTATAATATCCGGGAGTATTTACCATATTATAAGAACCATAGTAGTAATTATAGAACGGATAATATGAGTTGTATGGAGAATAATATGTAGAACCCGGTACATATCTTTCTTCTTCTTTTATGTCAAGAACAGATATTACCAAAGCACCATCCACGCCAAGCTCCTTCATTTTTTCTTTTACAATTTCCTGCTTTTCAGGATCAGCTTTACCGTCTCCGTCTGAATCAAACATCGTTGTTGAAATAACATTTGTACCGGCTACTGCATTTATTCCGCTTTTCTTAAGCTGACTTACTATTGCATTCTCAACTTTTGACTTTGCAACAATATTACTCGAAACTCCCATGACAATAATCTTATTATATTTCTTTGCTATGGTTGCAGGCTTTTTCCATGTACCTGACATTTCAGTTACGGATGAACATGAATAAAATGTTAAAACAAAGACTAAAGTTATAACAGATAATAATATTTTTCGCATAATAATTTTTTGATTTTTCTTTTAAAAATGTTTTTTAAAAATATATGAATTATTGAATAATTTAAAGTTATTTAATGATTTAAAATAATTCGCTGATTTCCGCTGTAATCTTTTTATTGATCATTACTGCTTCTTTTGCTGAATCTGCTTCCGTTATTATTCTTATGATCGGTTCTGTATTTGATTTTCTCAAATGTATCCAGTGATCCTGAAAATCTAATTTTAATCCGTCATCAGTATTTATTTTGACATTGTTGTTTCCCATGGAATATTTCTCTCTGATTTTTTTTAATACTTTGTCAGGATCTTTTATATTTTCAATTTTGGATTTGTAAATGTAATATACCGGTAAACCCGATCTATATTCACTCAGACTTTTCTCTGAATCTGAAAGTTCGTTTAATACTAAAGCAATACCTGCAAGAGAATCTCTTCCGTAATGGAGTTCAGGGTAAATAATTCCTCCGCTGCCCTCACCGCCTATCAAAGAACGTCTCCTCTTCATTTCATTGACAACATTAATTTCACCAACAGGACTTCTGAAAACTTCAGACTTAAATTTTAAAGCTACATTTTCGACAGACCTTGTTGTCGAAAGATTTACAGTCACATTTTTTCCGGAGCCGGACTGAATTCTTAACACATGATTTACTGCCATTGTAATGGTGTTTTCTTCTCCGAAAGGTTTGCCTTTTTCAGTGATTAAAACCAGCCTGTCAGCATCCGGATCTACTGCAATTCCCATGTCAGCTTTATTTTTTATAACTGATTTGGAAAGTGAGGTGAGATTTTCCGGAATAGGCTCAGGTGTATGCGGGAATATTCCGCTTCCGTCGCAATGAAGTCTGATCACTTTGCATCCAAGCTTTTCAAGTAATTCCGGTACAATATATGATCCTGAAGAATTTACAGCATCTACTACCACCCTAAACTTTCTCTTTCTGATCTTGTTAATATTCAGGATTTTTAAATTCAAAACTTTTCTAATATGGTAACCGCTCATGGAATCATTATAAGTTAATCCTCCTGTATTTTTAAGGTTCTGATAATTAAATACTCCTTTTACTGAGATCTTAATTAATTCTTCTATCTGAATATCATTCAGGAATGTGCCGTCCGGATTTAGAAATTTCATTCCGTTCCAGATCTGAGGATTGTGAGATGCAGTAATTGAGATCCCGCCTGAACATTTCAGATCCTCTGTTGCCATCTGAACTGTCGGAGTCGGAGCAACTCCGATATTAATAACGTCAGCTCCTGACATTCTTAATACACTGATTATAATGTCTTCCGGTATGTCTCCGTTCAGTCTGCCGTCTCTTCCGACTGCGATCCGGATTTTTTTCTTTCCTGATTTCTTCCTGCAGTATTCAGTAAATGCTGAGGCATACTTTACAATGTTCTGCGGAGTAAGGCTGTCTCCGGTAATTCCCCTTATCCCGGAAACTGATACAATTAATTCTGACAATAATTTATAAATTTAATTTAATAAATCTTCTTTTCTAGTTCGCTTAACTGTTCAGCTGAATTCACGCCTGTGATCTCAGTAATATTACCTATCTTAAATGCACCAATTTTCATTCCCTTTGATGTGAAATATTCAAAAATATCTGTTAAATAATATTCACCCTGAGCGTTATCAGTGCTGAGAGTATCAATTGCTTCGAATAAAATTTTACTTTCTACAATATAAATTCCTGAATTTATTTCACTGCATTTCAATTCTTCTTCGCTGCAGTCCTTATGTTCTCTTATGTCATAAAATTCGTCATCTTCATTTCTGAGAACTCTTCCATAGCCTGTAGGATCGTCCAGCACTGCAGAGATCAGACTGGCATTATAATTGTTTTCTTTGTGAAATTTTAAAAATGATCTGACAGTATCTTCCGTAAGCAAAGGCACATCACCGGAAAGAATTAAAACATCCCCGTCAAAATCTTTAAGCAGTTCACGGGTTTGCATTATTGCATGCCCGGTACCCAGCTGTTCATCCTGATGCGCATAGAATACTTTACCCGACAATCCTGAAAATCTTTTATCAAGAAAATCTATAACAGATTTTTTTTGATGACCGACTATGGGGATTATTAAGTCCGAGTTAATTTTATCTGTAAGACCTACGACATATTCTATAAGCGGCTTCCCTTTAAGTTCAAACATAACTTTTGACTTATCAGGATTATTCATTCTTTTCCCTTTACCGGCAGCCATTATAACAGCAGCTAATTTTTTTTCCATTTAATGAGTTTTGTAAAATTATTTTCTGAAGAGATATTTATTTTAAAAATATAATATTATCGATTAGTCTTGTGCTGCCTGCTTTACAGGCAAGGGAAATTAGAATTTCTCCGTTATATAAGGACAGATCTTTTATTTCATCCAGGAAATAATTATCAGTGATCTTGTAATATTGCAGTTCAAATTCAGGAGCTTTCTCTTTTAAAATTTCACTTGCATAGTCATAAATAAAATCCGCGTCACTTATTTTTTCTTCAAGTATCAGCCGTTTACCTTCATTAAGAATGAAATAAAGCGCAGACGCTTTTTGTTTTTGTTCGTGTGTCAGAAAAGTATTTCTTGAGCTTTTTGCTAGTCCGTTTTGTTCTCTTATAGTTTCACATACAATTAATTCCGTATCAATATTAAGATCTCTGATCATTCTTTTCAATACAGCATTTTGCTGAGCATCTTTCTGTCCGAGATAAAACTTCCGGGGAGCTGTAATATTAAGTAATTTTGTAACAACTGTTGCGACACCGTCAAAATGTCCCGGTCTGAAATCTCCTTCAAGCTTTTCTGTAACATTTGACACGGATACTTTAGTAAAACTTTTTTCACCATACATTTCCGAAACTTCCGGATTGAATATATAATCAGCGCCGGCTTTTTCACAAATATGAAAATCCCTTATGATATCTCTCGGATACTTATCGAAATCTTCTCCTTTTCCAAACTGTGTAGGATTGACAAATATACTGACTATTAAAATATCATTCTCAGCTTTAGCTTTTTGCATCAGTGAAATATGACCTTCGTGCAGAAAACCCATTGTCGGCACCAGAGCTACGCTTTTACCGGAGCATTTGTAAAATTCAGAGATCTGCTGAAAAGCGCGAATCTCTTTCACAACTTTCATTAATTCTGCAGAAGTTTTAGGATTTGAGTAAGTTTATCCTTCATATCTTTTCTGTTCACGATCAGATCAATGAAACCGTGCTCAAGAAGGAATTCGGATTTTTGAAAACCGGGCGGCAGATCTTTTCCCGTTGCCTGCTTTACAACCCTTGGTCCGGCAAAAGCGATCAATGCTTTCGGTTCAGCAATATTCAGATCACCAAGCATGGAAAATGAAGCTGTTGATCCGCCTGTAGTCGGATTTGTAAGAATTGAAATATAAGGGATCTTTTCATTGTTGAGTTTTGCAAGTTTTGAACTTGTTTTGGCAAGCTGCATCAGAGATATCGCACCTTCCATCATTCTTGCTCCCCCGCTGGATGAGATCAGAATCAAAGGATATTTAGTTTTGATGGCTTTGTCAATTGACCTGCTGATTTTTTCGCCGACTACGCTTCCCATACTTCCGCCTATGAATGTAAAATCCATACAGCCGATCACTACTTCTATTGAATTTATCTTACCGGTGCCGGTTCTTATGGCGTCATACAGATCTGTATTCTTGATCGTGTCTTCAATTCTTTTCTTATATGGTTTAGTATCTTCAAAATCCAAAGGGTCTACCGAACGGATTTTCTTATCAGTCTCACGGAATGAATTCTCGTCGAGAAGTAATTTGAAATATTCTTCGCTGCCAATTCTGAAATGATGTCCGCAATGAGTGCAAATGTAAAAATTAGATTCTATTGTTTTTTTATGGATCATTTCAGAACAATCAGGACATTTGAACCAGTTACCGTCTGATAATTCTTTTTTAGGTTCGTTCGTGGAAATGTTTTCTTTGGATCTTTTAAACCAGGCCATATAATAAATTTATTCTAAAATAGAAAAGATATGAACCAATTTAAAATCAATTTTTAGGAACATAATTCTCAACATATTCAGGCATGAAGTCTTCAATATCCGAAAAGTTATTTGCAGAAATTTTTTTTAACGTCAGTTCGATTTGAGATGTCATTACATCTTTCTCCGTATACTCTGAAAAAATCCGCCGCTCTGATTCCGGAATAAACTGAATGTATTCTTTCTTAATAATAAAGGAAGAATCATTTTTTAAAATGTCATTTAAATTTCCTGAACTGGATTCAGAAATTCTTGTTAATGCGCCGTCATTTTTTTTATACTTTGCGAAATAGTATTCAGACTTTTTCGGGTTTGACGGTATTAGTGAAATTATATTATCAGCGGAAGTGAATATATTTGCTAATATATCAAGTGAGGAAACGCCGATAAATCCGCAACTGTAAACAAGAGAAATGCCTTTAGCTATTGCCAGACCTATCCTGAGTCCTGTGAAAGATCCCGGACCTGATGATAAACTTATATTGTTAATTTCCCCGGGCTTTAAATTAAACTCATTGAATGATAACTTAAGCCGGTAGACAAGCTGATCAGCGCCTTCGGAATCATTTAAAATCCTGTGAAATAAAATATTTTTGTCTTCAGTTAACGCTATTTCGGAAATCCTTGAAGAGGTGTCTAAGTATAGTATTTTCAATATTTAACTGAACTTAATAATTCTTTCATTGTCTTTTTCCCCATATTCAAAATAAATCCGTCTAATGTTTCCCCTGAAATATTCATCTGCAAGCTCCGCCCATTCAATTAAAGTCACCGAATCCCCTGAGTATAGTTCACTGAATCCCAATTCTGTTAATTCATTTATGGCGCTGATCCTGTAAAGATCGAAGTGAAAAATTTTAATCTCATTTCCCGATACAGGATCAATTCCAATATGCTCATTTTTTATGATAAATGTCGGACTGTTTACAACTTCCTTAACGCCGAAATATTCACAGACACCTTTTACGAATTGAGTCTTTCCCGAGCCAAGATTGCCGAACAGTCCGGTTATAGAACCCGGACTCAGTCCGGCTGCAAATTCTCGTCCCGCTATTGCGGTAAAATCCGGTGAATGGGATTCTACAACTCTTTCCATTATAACTTTGAATCCAATGTAATTACAGGAAGTATCATTTCATCAATCGAAATCCCACCGTGCTGAAAGGTATCGTTGTACTGATTTAGATATTTATGATAATCAGTCGGATATACAAAATAAAAATCTTCTTTAGCAATTATGTAATTAACAATACCGTTTCTTCTCGGAAGTTTATACTCCTGTGGATTTTTTATTAAGATTGCGTTTCTCGGATCAGCTTTGACATTCCTTCCGCATTTATAACGAAGATTTGTTGATGTGTCCTTATCGCCCATTGCTTTTACACCGTGAAGACATCTGATGCTGCCGTGATCTGATGTGATGATAATTTTAACATTCTTTTTTGTTGAAAGCTGTCTAAGCATACCGAAGAAAGATGAATGTTCAAACCATGATCTGGTGAGCGATCTGTAAGCGGATTCATCAGGAGCTATTTCCTTTAGGATCGCATTGTCGCTTCTCGAATGAGCTATCATATCGACGAAATTTATAACAATAGCATTGAGATGGTTCTGACAATATGACATGATCTTGCTTTCAATACCTCTGCCGAAATTCGAATCCATTATTTTCGTATACTTCACTTCATTTCTCAGCTTGATCCTTCTTCTCTCAAGAAGTTTAAGCAGAAATTCCCTTTCATAATTATTCTTACTGTTCTCATCATCATCATTTTTTTTCCACAGTTCAGGATAATGCTGCTCTATCTCTGACGGGAAAAGTCCTGAAAAAATAGCGTTCCGGCTATATGGTGTCGCTGTCGGCAGTATTGAAAAGTGATATGACTTTTTAATATTGAAATAATCATAAAGATACTTCTCCATGACAAGCCATTGATCAAGTCTCATGCAGTCGATCACAAACAGAAAGACGGAATCATTTTTATCAAGCTCGGGGATGACGAACTTATCAACTACTTCATTGGATAGTATCGGTTTGTGTCCGGTGGAATTCACCCAGCCAAGATAATTTTTTTCAACGTATTTGGAAAACTCAGTATTACTGTCTCTCTTCTGATCAAAAATTGTCTGCTTCAGTCCAAGCTCAGGGTGAAGGTCAAGTTCCATTTCCCAACCGGTTAGTTTTAAGTATATGTCGATCCATTCCTCCCAGCCCGGATTATCCGACATAGCCATTGAGAGTTTATTAAATTCCTGTATATAATCTTTGGAGACCTGATCGCCTTTAAGTTTTTTTGACTCTAACATTTTTTTACAGACAAGTAAAAGCTGAGTGGGGTTAACGGGTTTTATCAGATAATCGGATATTTTTTTTCCGATAGCGTCTTCCATCAGACTCTCGGTCTCATTCTTAGTAACCATTACAACCGGGAGGCTTGGCTTAAGATCTTTAATTTCAATCAATGTCTGTAATCCACCCATTCCTGTCATCATTTCATCGAGAAAGACAAGATCGAAATCATTTTTTCGGATCAGATTTACTCCGTCTTCACCGTTTGAAGCTTCAAGTACATTATATCCTTTTTGTTTAAGAAACATTATGTTTGATTTCAAAGATTCAATCTCGTCATCCACCCACAGAATATTATTTTTGTCTTTATTGGTCAGTTGCATTTCAGTTGTTTGCATGTCTTTTCCTTTCTTTTCATTTTTAAGGATGCTTTAGAAAAGTAAAAAAATTTCTAATAGTTTGTCTTAGGTTATAAAAATTTTTCGGAATAAGTATTGGTTATGACCGAAATTAATCATAAATTGAAATTTTAAAAAGTCATTCACTAATAGTGAAACTTAAGTCCGGTTGAATTAAATATAAATTCAGATCAGTATAAAATATCGGAAGGCTTTATTATTTTAAATTGTGTTACACTAAAATACATTATTTGTTTCAGAATAAAAAATCCCTTTTTAAGATTCCTGTTTTGGCACCCCGGATGTTCGTCCGGCATTTAATGCTAAAAACCGTTAAAACAGTTTTTCAAACCACATTAACCCCACTCACCTTTTTACCGTCAGCGTCACTATATTTTCAATATGATAAGTATGCGGAAACATATCCAGCGGCTGCACCTTGTCAATCTTATATTTCTCTCCTGAGCAAATTATCTGAAGATCCCTGGCCTGTGTATGCGGATTGCAGCTTACATATATTATCTTTTCAAAATCACTCTCAGAAAGTATTTCACATATCTTTGGATGCAGACCGGATCTCGGCGGATCAACAATTACCTTATTATATTCTCCGGCGTTTCTGAGATCCGTAAGAAAATCCTTTATATCTGAAACTATGAATTCAGTATTCTCTATGCCGTTTAATTTCGCATTTACATTCGCATCATCCACTGCGCTTTGAATTACTTCAGCTCCTGTCACACGGTTTACCAATTCCGAAATGAATAATGAGATAGATCCGCCGCCGCAGTACAGATCAAGTACGTTGTCTGTTTTTTTAAATTCACTTAACTCTGTTACTTTTCTGAATAATACTTCTGCCTGTAAACTGTTGGTCTGAAAAAATGAACCTGCGGAAATTCTGAATTTTAATTCTCTTTCACCTCCTCCCGTCTTTAACTTTTCGTAAATGATCCCTTCACCTTTTAATAAATACTCTTCATCTGCAACCGCTATCTGCGCTTTCTTTCTCGTAACGGAATTTATTAAAGTAGTAACAGCCGGAAAGCGCTTTTCCATTATTATCCGATATTCGTTCATAAGTTCTTTATCATGATCCGAAGTCATAATGTTTACCATGATCTCGCCTGTGTTTTTTCCTTCACGGATAACAAGAAATCTCAGAAATCCAGAATGTGACTTTGTAGAGTAAACGGAAGTATTTTTATTACGGAAATATTCACCTGTAAATTTTAAAATTTCGTTTGAGTATTCAGACATCAAAAACATTTCTCAATATTGACGATCTTTGAATGAAAACCCGGTACGTGAAGACCCAACGCATAACCCTGTTTGACTGTATCAGATCTTTCAGCTTCATTTGTATCATTGTTGAAATCAATTAACCACTCATCATCTGAAAATGAATACTCCATTTTATTCCTGAAGAAAAATATATTTTCGCTTCCGATAGCGGGCGGAATAAAAAGATCTTTAAAACCTCCGATCTTACTCAGCGCGTTTTTTACTGCATTGGTCTTAAAGTCAAGCTGCTTTTCGTAATCGTAATTCATTACCTTGCATCCGCCGCATGTACCGAAATATCTGCATACGGGTTCTATCCTGAACGGAGACGGTGAAATTATATTTATAAGTTTTGCCTCTGCGTAATTTGATTTTTTCTTTCTGATCTTTATCATCGCTTCATCTCCCGGAAGCGCTTTATCCGTGAATACTACAAAACCGTCATCAAGCTTTGAAACTCCTTTCCCTTCTGAATTCAGCTCCAATACCTTAACCGGAAACTCGTCGCCCTTTTTTACCAATTTTAATTATATTTTAATAAAGGTCTATTATAATTATTATAATGTCTATTGTAAATGTTATTTTATATTGATGAAAAAAAAATCCGGCAGGGAATTTATATTGAGTGGCAGAAAAGTCGTTTCAGTTGAAAAAAATTCTATAGAAGATCTTCAGAAAAGATTCTCCCAAAAAAGTTTTTCTTCTGATTTTTCAAATGCAGTCGAATTAATTTATAAATGTAAAGGTAAAGTCGTCGTAACCGGAATCGGTAAATCCGGTATCATTGCAAGCAAAATCGCGGCTACTTTTAATTCTACAGGAACTTACGCTTTCTTTCTGAATTCAGCCGACAGCATTCACGGAGATATGGGTGTCTTCAGAAAAGGCGATGTGGCTCTGATAATTTCCAAAAGTGGTGACACACATGATATAAAGCAGCTCATTCCTGCGCTGAAATTATTATCAGTTAAGATCATTTCAATTGTTGGAAATATCCCATCAGATCTATCCGTAATTTCAGATATTTCACTCGACGCATCAGTTAAAAAAGAAGCCTGCCCGCATAACCTCGCACCTACTTCATCAACGACTGTTGCTCTTGTTCTCGGCGATGCAATTGCCGTTGCTCTTTTAGAAAAACGCGGATTCACATCAGATAATTTTGCGTTGGTCCATCCGGGCGGTAATCTGGGTAAAAGACTCCTGCTTAAAGTTAATGACATTATGTCTAAAGATAACGACATTCCCGTAATTTCTGTTGACTCAAAACTTAAAGATGTAATTTATATGATCTCTTCCAAAAGACTCGGCTGCACTTGCGTTACGGAAAAATCAAAGATCGCCGGAATTATTACAGACGGTGATATAAGAAGACTACTTGAAAAAAATCTGGACGACCTTATTGATATTAAAGCCGGCGATATTATGAACAGTAAACCGAAGATCATATCCAGAGACATGCTTGCAATATCCGCCCTCGAGATAATGGAAAAAAACAAGATCACACAGCTTATAGTCGGAGATAAATCCGGTAAGCCGGTCGGCATGATACATATGCACAGGCTTATCGAAGAAGGTTTGTAATATGTCCCGTATTAAAAAAATAATTATTGTATTGGTAATTTCCGCTGCATTCTTTTCTTGCGGGGATAAGTTTAAACCTGCTACCGATGATAATGAATCGGAAAATTCACCTTCGCAGGAAAGCTGGAATTCTACAGTCGTTTTTTCCGATTCCGGGAATGTAAAAGCTGTTTTAACCGCAGGTCATATTTCCGTCTTTACTGCAAAGGGCTACACGCTTATTGACAGCGGCGCAAAGGTCGAATTTTACCGTGATGGAAAAATTGTTTCCGTCCTTACAGGAATGAAAGGAAGGATCGATGATAAAACGAGTAATATAGAAATTACCGACAGCGTTACTGTTATAAATTCCGAAGGCAGCCGGCTGATAACGGAAAAGCTGTTATGGAAAAATGATGTGCAGAAAGTTTATTCGGATGTGTTTGTAAGAATTACAACTCCTGAAGAAATAATAGAAGGCATCGGATTTGAATCGGATCAGAATTTATCAAACTATAAGATCTATAAAGTAAGTGGGGTCTTTAATAATAAATGATAACTGAAAAATGATAAATGGATAATATTAGATGCATGAACATTCAAAGAATTTATATCAAATGAAAATCCATTTTAAAAATATAACCTGTCTTTTTATTTCTATTTTATTCTTGCTGATAATTCTGTTTTCATTTACTGAGTTTATAAATGCGCAGGAAAAGATCGAATTAAAAAATGCAGATGAGCTGAAAGGAAGTATGATAAACGGTGAAAGTGTAAGAGAAGCGTCCGGTAATGTTGAGTTCACACAGGGCAATGTTAAAGTCTTATGCAATTCAGCGACACAGTTTATTATGACAAACATTGTCGAGCTCCGCGGGAATGTCCAAATCTATCAGGATACTCTGACGCTGCTTACTTCAAAAGCGACTTATTTCGGAAATGAAAAAAAAGCTATCTGCGAAGGCGGCGTTACTCTCAAAGATCCTAATGCAACCGTCCGGGCGGATTATGGAACCTATTTTTTTGACGAAGGCAAAGCGGTTTTCAAAGGTGATGTTATCATAATTAATCCTGATTACAGGATCACTTCTTCAGAACTTACATATCTCAGAAATACAGAAGATTCATTTGCTGAAGGCAATGTAGTAGTTACAACGGATTCCGCTGTTATCAAAGCTGACAAAATTGATTTCTTTAAAAATGCCGGGAGGACTTTTGCAAGAGGCAATGTGAATATCGAAAGTGATTCTACTATAATTACATCTGATACTGCGACAAATTATTCGATTGAAAAAAAATCAGTTGCGTCGGGAAACGTTAAGATCGTCAGTCAGAATAATAACACTCTTGTATTCGGAGATTATATAGAGAATTTTGAAACGGAAAACTTCACGATACTTAATAATAACACCGGACTGATTCAGATAGAAGACAATGAAAACACTGACACGCTTTTTATATACAGTGATACGATGAAAGCATACAGAAATAAACCGGACTATTATGTAGCGGAAGGTAATGTGGAAATAATCCGGAATGATTTTCTGGCTAAATGCGGAACAGGTATATATTACAAAGAAATGGAAACAGTTTCACTTTCGGTTAAGCCCGTGATATGGCAGGACAAACAGCAGATGACAGGGGATTCAATTTATGCAGAGCTTCCAGGTAAAAAGATCAGAAATATTTATTCAAGAAAAATTAACGAAATGCCGGGTTCCGTTCCTTCGTTTGTAGTCTCGGAAAATGCTGATGTGTATTTCAAAGACAGATATGATCAGATCAGAGGCGATAATATTACAATGAAATTTTTAGATGAAAAGATAAACGAGATTGATGTTGAAAATAATTCGAGCAGTGTTTATTTTTCCTATGAGAATGACAAAGCCAACGGAGCAAATAAGATTGAAGGGAATAATATTATTATATATTTCGATGAAGAAGAAAAAATTTCAAGAATAAAAATTGATACGGATCCGAAAGGTGAGTATATCCCTGAGTCCATTCTGAATACTGTAAGTCTTATTTTACCCGGTTTTGAAATTGAAGAAAATAAACCTGAACGAAGGGCGTTAAAATTTTAATATATAATTATGGATAACACAGGAAATCATTACCTTAAAAATGTAAAAAAGGAATTTTCAAAAATGAAAGACCTAGGCGACAGGACCTTTTCACAGCTTAAGGACGAGGATTTTTTCTTTTGCCCCGATATTGAAACAAACAGCATTGCAGTAATTGTAAGACATATGAGCGGTAATATGCTTTCAAGATGGACCGACTTTTTGACTGCCGACGGGGAAAAGGATTTCAGAAAAAGGGATGAAGAATTTGACAGTTTGTTTTATACGGATAAAGATGATATTCTTTTGAGATGGGAAAACGGCTGGCAGTGCTTATTTAATGCGATAGATCAGCTCACATCCGAAGATCTTTTAAAAAAAGTATATATAAGAAAAGAAGAACATTCGGTAATTGAAGCTGTGAACAGACAGATCAGCCATTACGCATATCATATTGGTCAGATTATTTATATTGCAAAGTTCATAAAAAACAAGAACTGGAAAACACTTTCAATACCTAAGCATAAGTCAGACGAGTTTAATAAAAAAATGGGAATGTAATTTTTAAATTAATCTTCTAATATATCAATTCCAAGCACCGAATCCTTAAGCATTCCGTTTTTATTGTCATAAAATGGTATTCCGAGTATTGAATATGAATTAATTTTCATTTCATATCTAAAGCTTTTAATGACATCGCTCTTTTCAGCTTCCAGTGATATCAGAATAAACTCCGCAAGCTTTGCAGCATCTTCTTTTCCGTATGCGAAACCGGTTAATTTGGAATTGTATTTCTGCGGAGACGCAACAGGATTTTTTAATGTGAATTGTTTGCTGAGATCTTCCATTGACTCAATTTTACAATAGAAAGCGGGTATATAAAAAAGAATATCTCCGCCTGTGAATTCACCGCTTCCGCCGAAAAGATTTTTTATAAAATTGCCCGTAGCTTTTCTTTCCAGTATTGTAATGCTTGTATTCAGCAGCCAGAAAGGTTTGTAAATCAGCTCTCCTTCAGATCTGAATGCAGCATTGGCGAAATTAATTTCTATGCTTTTCATTTCACTGTCTATTTCTTCAAAACCATTCCCGCAGCTTGTACAGTAAACAATGTTGTCATTAACTTCCACTGATAACCCGCTTCCGCAGCTTTTACAGACTACCGCTTCTAAAGTGAATTCACTCAATTTTTTATAATATAAATTCTTAAACTATCTTCTTGAATTAAGTAATGCGCTGACAACGCTGCCTATGACTACAGATGCCGCTACATTTTTTGTCAGGTCCAGCGCTTTATTTTTTTTCAAATCGGCGAAAACTGTATCCGGCTTGCCTTTGCCGGACTTTTCAATACCGGTCCCTTCTTCAATCTCACCGCCATACCTGAATTTATTGTATCCCCATTTTGTAACTGCGATCCCTGCAATAAAAATTATAAAGAATGCAATAAAAGGAAATTTTTCATCCACGTGAAGCAAAGAAAAAACTCCAAGAAAAGTCATCATATACATTCCGATACCGGTACCGAGAATTCCCATCAGAGCTCTGAATAAATTATTACCCGGCGCTTTACCGTAACATATGTTGCCGTCTTCACCATCCACAACTACCTGATAGGTCCCTGCCTTCAAAGCTGTATCTTATGATCCACAAAGGATAATAAACAATATCAATGCTTTCCCTGACAAGATCAAAATTTTCAAATGATACGTTGTATAAATTTACCGAATTCCTTGATTCATTTGAAAAATTATTCTTCGCGAAATCAAACGCTTCCTTCTCTGATGCAATTATATTAAAAACCATTCCGTCCATCTGCAGTGTTTCTAATTCAACAGGCAGTAAAGTATCACCGGTGAGATTAATTTTTTTTACTCCAAGCTCCGCCACATCGCAGGCGGAATAGGTCCTTTCATATGAATTCTGAATTTTCTTTTCGACATCCACATAATAAGTGGTCGTCCTTCCGTTGGAAGTGCTCGTTCTTTTTTCCTGTCCGAATACCCATCCGACAACATCAGCTCTGACACGCCAGTAAGGTATATAAGCCAGAAAAGCGTCTTCCACTTTTGCTTCTGTCTTAAGCTTTTTAGCTTTTGAAAATCCTGTGGTGAGCCATTTAAGTGCTTTAGATACAGCATCATCCCGTTTTAACTTTTTAGGGACATAGTATTTTAATGTACCGCTTTCTCCCTTAACTACTAGTAAAGTCCCGCAGTATTTGCAGTTGAATGATCTTAATCCCTCTTTGAGATCAAGCTCACCTGAACAGGAAGGACATGTAATTCCCCGTATAATTTTTTCTTTTCCCGAAGATTTTTTAGCGGAAATATTTTGAGAATTTAATGTATCCTGTTTCTCTAATTCGCTTAGTAATTCAGTTTCTTCTGACATTATGTAATTTTAAAATTATACTTTCTTTACTATCCAGTATGCAATTGCCGTAAGAGGTACAGCTGCAAGTATATATGCGAAGATTTTAATGAACTCTCCGAAGAATACTGTCTCAGCCGAAATATCCGGACTTATCCAAAATGAAACTGCAAATGACGCTAAGCTTGCAAGTCCGAATAACAGAATTGCTGCGGCAAATAGAATTTTGAATGGCATCTCGCTTTTTGCCGGCCAGATATTTGCATAAACCATTCCGGATGAAGCTTCTACCAAAGCGGAATACTGTTGGCCTTTATATAAATAATAAAAGTGGTAAAAGGGAACATTAACTAAACTGGATTCTGAAATATTCTCCGGGTTCACGCCCGACTGAGAAAGCCAGCTCTTCGCTGAGTCATACAATACATCAGCTTCCACAAACACTTCATCAGTAAAATCATTTTTATGATACGGCTTTAAATTTCCGGCAGGTATCTGAATGTTTTTAATTTCAGAGACCGGAGTAGAGTGAGCAGGCTGCAAATGTATCCTGTCACCCTGTGGATCTTTTGTTTTGAAATACCATAAAGGGAAATAATAAAAACTAACCTGTGTGATCTGAGCAAGTTTGTCAAGATCTTTAACATGATAATTTCCCGCCATCCATCTTCTTAGATTACCTTCAGCCTGCTCTTTTGTGAAGTTTGAATTTACAACAAAATGACTAACTAACCTTCTCTTGTCTATGAATACAGAAGATCCGCAGTATTCACATTCAAGAAATTTTTCATCAGCTCTTATACTGTTCTCCCCTCCGCACTGAGGACAGATTATTTTTGAAGAACTTATTTCGCTCATCGCTTTATAATTTTGAAAGAAGATCTTTTTTCTTTGTATCAAATTCTTCCTGCGTGATCAGTCCGCTTTCCTTCATCTTTCCGAGCTTTTCAATCGTTGACATAATTTCATCCGAACTCATTTTGGTCTGCTGCTGTCCGCCCTGCTGATTGCTGTTTCCCATCTGCTGAGACATCATATTCGCCATTGTCATACCGGCTCCCAGCCCGACACCGGCAGCTGCAAGTCCGCCCCCTGATTCATTTTCAGCTGATTTCTCAATTGCTCCTGCGGTTTTGAATTTCATATAATTGTCGAGGTTTCCTACAGCTCCCATCGAACTTCTTTCGTTTATCTTTTCCTGTACTTCTTCCGGTGGTACTATTCCGACCAATATAAGATCAGTCAGTTCTACTCCCATTGAATTGAAAAAATCCGCGACTTCGGATTTTACTGCTGTCTCGATCTGCTGATAACTCTGACCGAGTTCAAATACAGTTTTTAAATTTTTTCCCAGTACTGAATTAAGTCTCGAAACTATCGCATCACGAAGGTAATCTTCTATATCATTAGTCGTATAAAGACCCTGCGTAGAAACTATTTCCATCATGAATAATCTCGGATCGGAAATTCTGATTGAAAATTTTCCTGAAGCTCTCAGCTGCACATATGTAAGTTCAGTATCTTTAAAATTTATCGGAGACTTTGTTCCCCATTTCAGATCAATGAATTTCTTCATTGAAATAAAATATATCTGCGCCTGAAAAGGCGATTTACCGCCGAAAGGCAGACTGATAAGTTTTGTAAGCAGCGGAATATTTTCCGTAGTAAGCGTATGTCTTCCCGCATTAAATACATCAAGCGCTTTTCCGTCTCTGTAAAATACAGCGCTTTGCGAATCCTGAACTATAAGCTGTGTTCCTAATCTGTATGAAGCAGATCCGTCCTGAGGTTCTCTGTGAACCATAGTCTTTCCCGTTTCATCAAAAAATTGTACTATATCTATAAATGCCATGATAATTTTATTTTAAGATTTTTAATAATCCGCAGAGCGGAGTTAGTTTATAATTAAATTAATGCTTTAATATTTCTTCTCTTTCATTGAACTTATTCAGAAACTCGTCCAGAGATCCGGATATCTCCGACACATTTTCCTTAACATCCACTTTCGCTTTTGCTTTATCTTCAAGCTCACTGAATTTTTTACAGACAGTTTCTGCGTTTTCAAGCAGACTTCCGTCAAACTGATAAAGCTGATTAAGTTTGTCCTCTTTAATTTTTATAATATCAAATGCTCCGCTGTAACCTCTTGCTGCGGACTTCAGCTTTGCAATTACAGTCTCATTCTTTTTGTCAATTTTATCCAGTCCTGTCACCGAAAGTAAATTCCCGCTGTCAGAAAGCGCGGATACCGTATTCTTCAAACTGGTTTTATTTGCTTCCATTAAAACTGCAAGTTTATTTCTTAATAAGGTGTCAAGCTCTCTGGAGTTATCCCTGTTTGCATATCCGTCATAACCCGGAATGTATCTCTTGATCTTTTCAAGCCATGACTCATTTGATTTTATCTGCTCAAGTTTTGATTGTAGATCATTCATTTATTTAAGTATTTTAATTTTATAATAAAAAGATTTAATTGCAGTGGAAGAATTAAATATTAATTAAGGAGAATATGCACATGTCACGAAAAAATTATTACAAGACCGCGATCTTGATTTTACTTATGCTCATCAGTCAAAATTGTTTTCCGGAAAATTTTATTGCGGATAAATATATGAAATCCACTTTTAATTTTCCTGATACAAACAATAATACACACATAAATATAGTTGAAGCTGTAAACTTCATCTCGGAGAAATCCAGCGGTGAAATTATTTCCGCTGAAAAAAAATTCAGAAAAGATAATCCCTTCTGGGAATTAATTCTTTTTCCGAATCGGGTAGCGCTGTTAAAAGCTGAAGTATCCTGTTTTGAAAGAACAATTCTCTCGATGATTTCAGATGAAACGCCTGCTGCATTTGACCTCAGACCTTCTGAAAATTTTATCTCACTGACGGAAGCATTGAAAATAGTTTCAGAGCAAACCCCGCAAAAAGTTATGAAATGGAAATTTCATAAAGTAAAAGACAACTGGGAATACAACTTCTGGCTGTTTACAAAATCAGGCAAAGCGCAGCTCAGACTAAGTGCTGAAAGCGGTGAGATTATTTCTTCAAAGAAAAAAAGCAAATAACTGAAACGGAAATTTCTTAACAGTAAAATTAATCATCAGACATTATAATTGATCTGCGCTGTATATAAAAAAATATCCGATTGTTTAAAATCAGGTGCAGCGCAATTCATTACGCTATATTACTAAATATTTCTGTATCTATTTTCTATTGCTTTCATCCTTTAGCTTCTTTAATAAATTCATAGCGTCTAAAGGAGTAATGCTGTCGATGTCAATTTCTGCCAGCATCTTTTTCAGAGCTTCGCTTTCAAGTTCTGTAACTGCAGATTCAAACATACTTATCTGCAGATCATCAGCTGTCTTTCTTCTGTATTCTTTATCTTCAAGCGATCTGAGAATTTCCTTTGCGCGGTTTGTAACTTTTTCCGGAAGTCCCGCCATCTGCGCCACCTGAATCCCGTAACTGTGATCCGCAGTTCCTTCCGTGATCTTTCTCAGAAAAATAACTTTATCATTATATTCCCTTACTTCCACCCTGAAATTTTTTATCCGGGGATACATATCTGCAAGAGCATTCAGCTCATGATAGTGTGTCGCAAAAAGCGTCTTTGCGTTTATATTGGGATTCTCGTGAATGTATTCCGTCATTGCCCATGCTATTGAAATACCGTCATAGGTGCTGGTCCCTCTTCCGATCTCATCAAGAAGAATCAGACTTTTTGATGTGGCGTTATTAAGTATGTTCGCAGCTTCATGCATCTCCACAAGAAAAGTACTTTCGCCTTTTGCAATATTATCAGAAGCTCCGACTCTTGTGAAAATTTTATCGACGATACTTATCTTTGCTCTTCTCGCCGGAACAAAACATCCTATCTGCGCAAGAAGTATTATCAGCCCCACCTGCCGCAGGTAACTTGATTTTCCGCTCATGTTTGGACCCGTTAAAATAAGAATCTGACTGTTTATAGTATCTGCAAAAGTATCATTCGCAATAAATTTTTCTCCCGGAGGTAAAAGTCTTTCTATTACCGGATGTCTGCCGTCGATTATTTCAAGCTCATTGCCGTCGCTTATTTCCGGTATCACATATTTGTATTCTTCCGAAACTTCAGCAAAACTGATAAGAGTGTCCAGTGTCGCTGCAAGTGTAGCATTTACCTGTATCTGATCCGCAAAGCCGAGTATAAAATTTTTAAGGTCATTAAATAATCTTTTTTCAAGCTCATCTATCTTTTCCTCTGCATTTAAAATTTTATCTTCATACACTTTAAGCTCTTCAGTAATATATCTCTCGGCATTAACGAGTGTCTGCTTTCTCACATATTCCGGAGGCACTTTCTCAAGATTTGAATTTGTAACTATTATATAGTAACCGAAAACTTTGTTGAAATCCACCTTTAAAGAATTGATGCCAGTCCTGGCCCTCTCCTTACTTTGATAATTTTCAATCCATGTCTTACCGTTAATAAGAATATCTTTCAGTTCGTCAAGCTCTTTATCATATCCTTTATTTATCATTCCGTAATTATCAATGCCCGCTACAAAATTTTCATTGATACAGTCTTCGAGTTTCAGTATAAGTTCATTAATTTCAATCATACTGCTACCGACTGCTTTTAATGCCGGCGACGGAAACAATATCAGAAATGATTTTATGATGTTTATCTTTTTAAGCGAGATCTTAAGCTGAACGATATCCCTTGCAACGGATCTGCCTGTTGAAATTTTTGACAGTAGCCTTTCGAGATCAGCTACTGATTTGAGTTCTTCGGATATTTTTTTCCTTTCGTTTTTATTTTCATACAGATCATTTACTGCACTTAACCTTTTCTCTATCTGTTCCTTTTTTTTCAAAGGTCTTGAAACCCATTTCTTCAGGAGTCTTCCTCCCATTGCCGTCTTTGTCCTGTCAAGTATTGAAATAAGCGTACCTTCTCTTCCGCCTTCTGAAATGGATGAAGTTATTTCAAGATTTCGTTTTGTAGATGGATCTAAGATTATATAATCAGAGAATTCATAGTTATATATTTTCTTTATGTGAGGAAGGTTATTCTTTTGTGTTTCATTAAGATAATTCAAAACACAGCCGGCGGCTATAACTGCTTCATTCATATCCTCTATGCCGAATCCTTTAAGCGTCTGCGTCCCGAAGTGATTAGTCAGAACTTCCTTAGCATAGTCCGCATTGAAAACCCAGTCATCTACTTTTGTAAATAGAAATTTTTTCCTTTGTTCGCTGAATGCAGCGTCAGGATCATAGTCAAGAAGCTTAAATATTTTGTCTTTGTCTTTTTTAGGTATAAGAATTTCCGAAGGGTTTATATTCTCAATCTGCTCGCTGAGATTTTTTGTAAGGATCTCTGAAGTGGCAAACTCTCCCGTCGATACATCACAAAACGAAAACCCGCAGACATTATCTTTGAGATAAACAGCGGCGAGAAAATTATTTGATTTATGATCCAGAAGTTTTTCTGAAAAATTCGCGCCGGGAGTGACGACTTCTACTACATCTCTTTTGACTATTCCCTTTGCGTATTTTGGATCTTCGAGCTGTTCACAGACTGCAACGCGGTAACCGGCTTTTACAAGTTTGGGAAGATAATTATCAAGCGCATGGTGTGGAAATCCTGCCAGCGGAACATCTGACGCAGCGCCATTTGATCTTTTAGTAAGCGTAATGCCCAGAACTTTGGAAGCGGTAACGGCGTCATTTTCAAATGTTTCAAAAAAATCTCCCATCCGGAAAAGCAGAAGAGTATCAGGATATTTTTCCTTTATCTTCCGGTATTGTCTCATTAAAGGCGTTTCGTTTTTCATTGATACAGTCTCGGAATTAAAAAGAATTTAATTTCAACTTCCTGAATATAATCCGAAAATAATTTTTATGTAATTGATAAAATTAACAGAACGGTAAAAATATGAAGAGTAAATATAAGTTAATAGATAAATTATGTTTTAAAAAATACCGGAAGTATTCAGTAATGTTTTATTTTATCTTTAAGATACTTATTAAGAAGTTCTCTTCCTCTGAAAATATGAGCTTTGACAGTTCCTAGTGGAAGACTCAGCTCTTTTGCGATCTCCTCATACTCTTTTTCCTGCCTGTGTCTTAACACAATTACTTCTCTGTATTTGGGAGGAAGTGAATCAATCGCTTCGTCAAGTATGATCCTCAGCTGCTTGTCGATCACATTATTGTCAGGCTTATTCTCATGATCAGGAATTTCAAAACTATATTCACTGTCATCGGATTCAATATTTTTATCGATCGAAAAAGTATAAAGTTTTTTCTTTCTGAGATAGTCTATGGCATTGTTTGTAGCGATCTTGAAAAGCCATGTGGAAAATGCAAACTGCTTGTCAAAATTTGCAAGAGAGTTAAAAGCTTTTATGAATGCTTCCTGAGTCAGATCCTCAACATCCTCTTTCTTCGATATCATTCTGTAAATAAGATGCGTGATCATCGGATGATATTTTTTCATGAGTTTTGCATAGGAAGACTGCTTACCTGCAAGCGCTTCGTCAATAAGGATCAGATCTTCCGCTTTGGATTTGCTGATTACTGATACTGTATTGTTTATATTCATTTAAGACAGTGAGGGTGTGAGGATTTTATTTTTCATTGCTTAAAAATTACATCTATTTGTAATGAATTTCAACTAATAAAAAAGCATTTGAATTGAAACAGGAGTTCTTTAAATTTGTTTTGAACCCTTCCTTTAATTATGTCTTTAAAAAATATTCTGAATCTGACTCTGCCCGAACTGGAAACTGAAATAATTTCTCTTGGTGAACCAAAATACAGGGCAAAACAGATCTTTACATCTCTTCATAAAAACAATATTAATATTATAGAGGATCTTCAGGGTATTCCCAAATCTTTGAAAGAAAAATTAAGCGAAAAATTTTTTATTGCTGAATTAAGACTGCTGGAGGAAAGCAGCTCAGTTAGTTTTAATACAAAAAAATTCCTGTTTCAGACTGAAAGAACCGATAAAGAATATATATTCGAATCAGTTCTCATTTCAGAAAAGGAAAGAAACACTATCTGCATTTCCACTCAGATAGGCTGCAATGTCGGATGTGAATTTTGCGCCACTGCAAAGATGGGTTTCATAAAAAATCTGGAACCTGCTGAAATTATTCTCCAGGTATATGAAATAATCCGAATCACGGGAATCATGCCGACCAATCTTGTCTTTATGGGAATGGGTGAACCGTTCCTTAATTACGGAAATCTGATGAAATCTTTAAAGATACTGACCGATAAAGGTGGACTGGGAATTTCCTCGAAGAAGATCACAGTTTCAACGGTTGGGTTCACGGAAAAGATAAAAATCTTTGCCGATGATATTACATCAGAAGAGAATTTGAATCTCAGAAAGATAAAGCTTGCATTATCGCTTCATTCCACTGATAACGGATTCAGGGAATCTATAATACCGACTTCATCTAAAAACCGGCTTTCCGATATTTATGAAGAGCTGGTATATTTTTACAGAAAAACAGGCAGTAAAATTACATATGAATATATATATTTTAATGGTCTGAATGATTCTGAAAATGACATTAAAAGATTAGTGAAGCTCACGCGGATGGTTCCGTCGACGATAAATATAATTCCGTTCCATCCGATTGATTTTAAATTAAACAGCCCTTTGGATATTTTTAATAAAGATAAAGACCTAAATAATTTACTTTCAAATAAAAATTTATTTCAGTTTATTGAAAAACTTAAACTAAGCAAAGTTACTGTAAATCTCCGGTCCAGCAGCGGTGTTGATATTAATGCAGCGTGCGGTCAGCTGGCGGTAATAAAATCTCAGGTTAATAATTAATTTTACAAACATACAAATAAATGTTTCAGTTAATAATCTTCGGACCGCCCGGTGTAGGCAAAGGCACACAGGCAGCAAGTATTTCAGAGAAGCTTAATCTACAGCATATTTCCACAGGTGAAATTTTACGCAAAGCGGTTTCCGAGGGGACGGAACTCGGGCTGAAGGCAAAAGAAATTATGGACAGGGGAAATCTCGTTCCGGATGAAATTATGAACGGTATAGTAAAAGAGACTCTTGAAAATATAAACGGAAAAGGTTTTATACTTGACGGTTTTCCCAGGACCCTGAATCAGGCAAAAGCGCTAATGGAAATTTTTGAAAATCTGAATTTTAATGAAGTGAAAGTTATAACACTGACTGCGGACGATGAAGAAATCACAGAGAGATTATTAAAAAGAGGAAGAAGCGATGATACCAGAGATACTATTCTTAACAGACTCAATGTTTATTATAATTCTACTACACCGGTAAAAGAATATTACGAAAAGCTTGGTTTAAATATGAATATAAATGGAGTAGGCGAAGCTGATAAAATTAATGAGGTGATATTGAATAAATTAATCTGACTTAATAATTAAAATTAAAAAACTCCGGAAATCATAAATTATCTTATTTTGATAATTGCAATTTTAATATTAAACGTATATTTTGTAATCTAAAATTTTATAAAAATGGCATCAATTAAAGAAACTGAGTTATCTGATAAAGGTATCATAATTCTTTCCCCGAAAGGTAACTTTGTAGGCGGTGAAGAAACAGATGAACTTAGAGACGCAATAAAAAAATATTCTGAAGCCGGCAACAAAAAACTCATTATTGATCTGGGTGATGTTTTATACCTTAACAGTACTGCCCTCGGAGTACTAATAGCTGCACATGCTAACTATTCAAAAAGAGAAGGCAAGATCAGATTATGCCAGCTCAATAAAAATCTTGAAAATTTATTTGTTATCACAAAACTCGCATTGATATTCGACTCATTTGCAACACAGGAAGAAGCAATAAACAGTTTTTCTTAAAGTTTAAAACTATCTAGTTTAAAATTATCTATAAATTAAAAAATCTAACTCTATCAGGGTTAACGGAGGTTAAAAATTAATGAAACAGTCTGTCTTTATTACGGTAATCATTGTCGTTTCGCTTGTTGTATCAGCTTTTATTTTTTACGGAGTTTTCGGAAATGCAAATAATTTCAAGACACCGGAAAAAAACGCACCTGCAAATATAATGGGTGCTATTTATCTCGGAGGTCCGGTAGTTATAACATTGATGGCATTAAGTATAATGGTTATAACATTTACGATCGAAAGACAGTTATCATTGTCTAAAGCAAAAGGAAAAGGTCCGATTGAACCTTTCCTTAAGAAAGTTCAAACTGCCCTGATAGACGGAAATATAGATGAGGCAATCGCCGAATGCGATAAGCAGAAAGGGTCCATTGCCAATATTCTCCGGCAAGGTCTGGACCGATACCAGATGCTTGCCGCAGACAATAAACTGGATGCAGACGGCAAACTAACGGAAGTACAAGCGGCAATAGAAGAAGCTATGATGCTTGAAGTTCCGCTTCTTGAAAGAAATTTAGTAGTTCTTTCTACTATCGCTTCAGTATCAGTTCTTATTGGTCTGTTCGGAACAGTAGTAGGTATGATCAGAGCGTTTCAGGCTCTTGCTGCTGCTGGTACTCCAAACGCAGCGGAATTATCGGCAGGTATTTCTGAAGCTCTTATTAATACAGCAGGAGGTTTGTTCGGTGCTATCGTAGGAACGATTTCATACAACTATTTCGTTACAAAAGTTGGTAATATTACTTATATGATCGATGAAGCTACTTATAATATGCTGCAGATCCTTACTTTAAAGGGTTCAAGAAAATCAGCTTAAGTAATTCTGAATTCCAACTATAAAATTTTATAATAATGAAGAAAGCCAGATCTATAAAAAAGCCCGGTGTTAATATTGACATGACTCCATTGGTGGATGTTATTATGTTGCTGCTTACATTCTTTATGCTTGTAGCAACATTTAAAGCTGAATCCACGGAAGCGATTGAAGTACAACTGCCGGAATCGGTAGTTACCGATACAACCAAATTACCCGAAAAGGATATTATGACTTTAACTTTGACCAAAGCAGGTGATGTTTTTCTTGATGTTGATAATTATAAAGTAAAGGAAGAAGTTTTCGGCAGTTCGGTCGGAATTGGTCTGTATCACCCTGATAGTACTTCAAAAAGCGAATACGAAACCACAGGCGGAAATATTAATGGAAAACCTTTCAAAAGACCTGTTACAATTCTGGATAAAGCCGGATTCGAGAAAACACTTAATGATCTCCGAAGAGCATTAAAAGGTCAGACCGATGGTAAGTCGGATTTCCGTATAGTTCTCAAAGGTGATCTCGATACTAATTATGGTGTTGTAGAAGATCTTATGGAAAGTTTTAAAACTACCAGGAATACAAGGTTTGCTTTGGTTACAGATGTAAAATCAAATAAACCGGAATAATTTTTATTAATAATAAAAGAATTTAATTATGGCAGGCGGCGGATTTGATGCCCCGGAGTCCGGAGGCGGATTACGGAAGCAGAAAAAATATAAGAAAGGAAAAAGGATCGGCGTAAGAATTGATATGACGCCTATGGTAGACGTTATTATGCTTCTACTTACTTTCTTTATTCTTACCACTACTCTGAATACTCCTCAGATAATGCAAATCAATCTTCCCAAAGGTGATCAGGAAGATAAGATCAAAGTTGATATGGGAAATGTTCTTTATGTCAGAGTTTCTGAAAGCGGAAATGCTTACTTCTCTTCAGGTCTTTCTGACGGCAGTGAAGCAGAACCGGTAAAAGTAGAATTTAATGATATGAAATCCAGGATCGAATCACTATACAACCAAAATCCAAATCTTCTCATTCTTCTTAAATTCGACAGAAATATGAAGTACAGCAGAATGATTGATATACTTGATGAGATAAACAGGGCTGAAATTGAAAAACGTTACAGCTTTATGAAAATGGAAGATCCGGATAAAGAAATTGTTACTAAAGCAGGCGGTTAATTTCCTTTATAGTTCTATTGTAAAAGCGGTCTGAATAATTTCTGATCGCTTTTTTTATTATAACATTTTTAATTCTACAAATAATTTTTATTCTGATTAATCTCCAATGAAACGATAGCACGTATATTTGATGAATAATATTTTAAAATATTTATTTTTTCTTTTCTTAACCTTTCTGTTTAACTCAGAGAGTATGTCTCAGGTTAATGCACAGAAAAATATTGCTGATGATCCTGCTGTTCTCAAACAATATCTTGTCGATGAGACAGGAACATTGAATCCCGCTGAACATAAAAATATTCTCACTAAACTTGTAAACGAAGACAAGGCTACATCTAACCAGATTGTAGTTTACCTTATTAACAGTCTCGATGGTGAATCACTTGAAGATGTTTCAATCAGACTTGCTGAAAAAAACAAGATCGGAAAGAAAGACAGGAATAACGGAGTATTGATGCTTGTTGTTAAAAATGACAGAAAGATCAGAATTGAAGTAGGCTACGGACTTGAAGGAGTGCTTACAGATGCTAAAAGCTCCAGCATAATTAGAAATGTTATCACTCCGAAATTTAAGCAGGGAAATTATTATCAGGGAATTAATGATGGTGTAGATGCGATAATTGCAGCCATAAAAGGGGAATATACAGCTGAAGACGAAGGCTCTTCCGGCAGCGGTTCGGGAACATGCTGCTTCGGAATTCCGATATTTGTAATGATTATTTTTATGTTCATTTTCATATCGATCTTTACTTCGGTACTCAGAAGAATTTTCGGATTCGGAAATTTTATAAGAACAGGAAAGAAAGGTTCAGGCGGATGGGGTGGATTCACAGGCGGCGGCTGGAGCAGCGGAAGCGGCAGCAGCGGCGGTTCATTCGGAGGATTTTCCGGCGGCGGCGGATCGTTCGGCGGCGGCGGAGCAAGCGGTAGCTGGTAATTTATTTAATCTAATTCTTTTGATATGCCAAAAAATTATATAAGAAAATATTTGTCTGATGATGATCTTGATAAAATTGTAAAAAAAATTCATGAAGCCGAAAGCAAAACTTCCGGTGAGATAAGATTGAGTATTAAGACAAAAAGAGGTTACAGAGAAAAAGACCATTCACCGCGAAAACTTGCAGTTGCGGAATTTCTAAATCTCAGGATGAATGAAACCCGTGATAAAACCGGTGTATTGTTTTATATTTTATTTGATGAACACAAATATGAGATCATAGCCGATTCAGGCATCAATTCGAAAATAACAGATCAGGAATGGAATGCTCTCACTTCTAATATTACAGAGTATTTTAAAAACGAGAAATATCTGGAGGGAATTCTGTTTGTAATTGAAAAGATAGGAATTAAACTTACAGAAGAATTTCCTGTAAAAAGCGGAGATATAAATGAACTTCCGAATGAAGTCAGTATAAGCTGAGCTGAGTATTATTTTATATTTTATATATTTTAAGTTCATTATATTATCAATCAAAATCATTTGAAGTTGAAAGAATCTGAAATACTTCTTAGAAATTATATCAAAAATGAAAACCTGATCAGACATTGTTACTCTGTAGAATCAGCAATGAAATTTTATGCAGGGCAGCTGAATGAAGATCTGGAAAAATGGGGAGCGGCAGGTCTTCTTCATGACCTCGACTGGGAAATGTATCCTGATACTCATCCGAATACCGCTGTGCCTTTACTTGAAGAAGCAGGTTACGATAAAGAATTCATTGATGCAATACTCGGTCATGCTTATCCTGACAGGACTGATGTACAAAGGGAAAGCAAACTTGCGAAATATCTTTTTGCCTGTGATGAGATAACGGGATTTATTATGGCTTATTCCCTTATGAAGGAAAATGGTCTGAATGATGTAGAACCAAAAAGCATAAGAAAGAAAATGAAGGACAAAGCCTTTGCAAGAAATGTGAACAGAGAGGATATTGTAAACGGAGCTGAAGAGATCGGACTGGATCTTGATACGCATATAAAAAATATTATTGAAATTATGAAAAATGACGAAAGAGTAAACATAAGAAAATAAATTATGAGTATAATCACGACAAAAAATTTATCGAAAGAATATTCTTCAAAAAGTTTTTCCAAAGAAAAAATTCTTGCTTTAAATAATTTTTCTTTTGAAGTGGAAAGCGGTGAAATATTCGGTATTCTCGGTCCAAACGGAGCAGGAAAGACGACGCTCATAAAAATCCTGCTTGGCATCACTCACAGGACTAAAGGTGAAGTAAAGATCTTTGACAATGAAATAAATACAGAAGCGTATAAAATGAAAGTCGGTTATCTGCCGGAGAACCATAAATTTCCTAATTATCTTAACGGTGAACAGGTCATGGAGTTTTATGGGAAGATGAGCGGAATGAGCAGCGCCGATGTAGGAAAAAAAACCAATGATCTTCTTAAACTTGTGGATATGGAAAAATGGAGGAAGACAAAGATCAAGAAATATTCCAAAGGAATGCTTCAAAGACTGGGTCTGGCGCAAGCTATGATCAATGACCCCGAACTAATTTTTCTCGACGAACCAACAGACGGAGTGGACCCTATCGGCAGAAAAGAAATCAGGGACATACTTGAAAATCTGAAGGACAGAGGAAAAACTATTTTTCTGAATTCACATCTGCTGAGTGAAGTTGAATTAATTTGTGACAGAGTCGCCATTATGCACAAAGGCTCTCTAGTCAAATCCGGCCGGGTTGATGAGATCACACATATATCAGATAACTATATAATAAACTGCTCTGATGTAAGTGAAGTCATAATGAACAGGCTGATGATGAATTTTAAAGCTACTATCTTAAGCATTAATGAATTTCATTTTAAAACAGATAACATTGATGAGCTTAACAGGCTTATAGATTTTATGAGGCAAAACAATATCCTCATTCGCGGTATTCAAAGAGAAAAGAATACTCTGGAAAACATGTTTATTAATTTAATCGGAAGTCAGAACTAAATATGATATTCTTAACTCTTGTATTGAGTACCTTCAGGGAAGCAGTAGCAAAGAAAATTTTTCTGGGATTTTTTGCTATCTCGACTTTAGTTATACTTATATTTCTTTTTTTGATCAATGTGGAATCAGTAGAAGGAATGGTAGATATGATGGGTGCTGCCGGTGATGAAGGGATCAGAAAACTCGTTATAGGATTTGAAGTAGCTATGATCGACATTTCTTATCTTCTGATAATTACTTTCTGTCTTATCTCAGTTTCCTCTTTCATTCCGTCAATGCTGGAAAAAGGAAACATAGATCTTTTGCTTTCAAAACCGATATCACGTACCAACATCATACTTGCAAAATTTACCGGCGGTGTAATGCTTGTTTTTTTCAGTCTGGTATACCTGATCGGTTTTGTATGGATCATACTTTCATCAAAATCCGGATTCTGGCATTTCCCGTTTCTCTATACTATTCTCTGGCTTACTTTGTCATTTGCCATTATTTACTCTCTCATAATTTTTATCGGGTTGGTGTCTCAAAGCACAATACTGTCCATACTTGTCAGCTTCTTTCTTGTTTTTATCGTATGCCCGATACTTTACGTAAGAGAAGCGACAATATTTTCTCTTGTGGAAAATAATGTCGTGCAGTTTATAATAAACTTTTTCTATTACATTCTTCCGAAACCTAACGACATAAATAAAATTACCACAGATATAATAACCGGTGAAGAAGTTAATTCATATATGCCTGTATTCTCTTCTATACTTTTTATGCTTGCAGTGCTTTCTGCATCCGTGTTTTATTTTAAGAAAAAAGATTATTAAAAATCTGAAAGTATTGTTATGAAAATTAATGGGGTTATTATATTATGCTTTGTTTTTATGATGAGCTTTTCAGGCGGATGTAATTTCAAGCCTGAACCTCAGCCACTTCCCCTTTCAGTAAGGTCCACACTAAATCTTCTGCAGGAGGATCCCCAGTTTGTAATGTATTTGAATTTTAAAAGCATGAGCAGAACGAATTTCTGGCAGAAAAATATTTCAGATTCCATCCTTAACGCGGAAAAAACTTTCGGCAGTATACTTAATACATTTAAAAATGCAACAGGTGTATCCATTTCCAACGGACTGGATGAAATGTATTATTCCAATTCATGGTTCGGTGAAAATTCAATTGTTCTGAAAGGTCTTTTTAACAAAAGTAAACTTGATGAATATATAAAAACGGACAGTCTGTTTTCAATTACTAAAAATGCCGAAGGAAAAGATATATACATTAAAACTGATAACGGACTTTACTTTTTTTTCAAGGATGACTTTACGATCTGCGCCAGCAATTATTTAAAACAGATTGACGCGATGATGCAGATCAGCGATACTTCCGAATCAGGACTTTTAAAGAACGAAAAAATTTATAACTCAATTGAGAATATAATATATAAACAGGACCTGTGGATGGTTTCAACTGAAAAAGCTTTCATTAAGGGTATATATCAGAATTTTCTCGGATCCACCGCCGGAATAAAGCCTGAAGATGAGTTTAAAACTGACACTTCCGGTAGCAATGAAAACCCGTCTGATGAAAGCAAAGAAAAAGTTACTTTGGAAAATTTATATACTAAATATAATTCAGTTTCATTTTCCGCGGAAATGAAAGATGACATTCTGATACTTATTCAGAATAATTTTGTAAGTGAATCTCCTGCAAAATTTTTCAAAAGCATTATGAACGGATTTCTGACTGTATCACGACTAAGCACAGGCGGTAAGCAAAAACCTCCCGCTGCGAAACTACTTGATAAGATCCGTCTGAACAGATATGATAATGATGTTTTTATAGAAGTTAAAATTGAAAGCGGCGATCTTGAGATGTTAAGAAATACTGATCTGTTAAGTGAACCGGCTTTGTAAAGTTTTTCGGGTATTAATTACAAAAGATTTCAGTAACTGAACAAAAACTTATCACCCTTCCTTAAGAAATTTTTCTGCAAGTAACACATCTTCTTCACTGCCTATTAACAATGGTGTCCTCTGATGAAGACTTTCAGGCTGTATGTCCAATATTCTTTTATCTCCGTCAGTGCTTCTTCCTCCGGCCTGTTCAACAATAAAGCTAAGCGGATTTGCTTCATACATCAGGCGTAATTTTCCTTTTAAATTTTTTACGTCTGCAGGATAAATAAATATCCCTCCGTATATCAGATTTCTGTGAAAGTCTGCAACTAAGGATCCAATGTATCTGGAAGAATACGGTCTGTCAGTTTCAGGATCGGACATTTTAAGATGACTGATATATTTTTTCATGCCTTCAGACCAGCCTGAATAATTACCTTCATTCACAGAATAGATCCTGGACTTTTTCGGAATGGAAACATTTTCAGATGATAAAAGAAATTCACCAACGCTCGGATCAAGCGTAAATAAATGAACACCTTTGCCGGCGGAATAAGCAAGCACCGTACTTGATCCGTAAATTACATATCCGGCTGCAACCTGCTCGTATCCTTTCTGAAGACAGTCTTCAAGCGCTCCCGGTCCTGACTTAGTAATTCTTTTATAAACTGAAAATATCGTACCAATGGAAACATTTACGTCTATGTTTGATGAACCGTCAAGGGGATCAAAGTGACATATATATTTATTTGAAACAAATTTATTCTTACTGAATTTTTCATCTATCGGAATGAAACTTACTTCTTCTTCAGAACATACAGCGCAAATATGTCCGCCCTGCTTCATTACATTGGTCAGAATGTCATTTGCAAATACATCGAGTTTCTTTACCTGTTCTCCCTGGACATTCTCGTCTCCGGTAAATCCGAGTATATCAATCAGGCCGGCTCTGTTTACCTCAAGAGAGATTACCTTGCAGGCAAGGGCAATGTCAGCGAGCAGATCCGAAAGCTGACCTGTCGCTTCAGGAAATTCCCTCTCCTGCTCGATGATGTGTCTGTAAAATGTATTAAATTTGCTGACCATTGATTTCAGTTATGATTAAGAAAAAATTTATTTTAATTAGAGATGTGAATACACTACAGGCGTACATTTATCTGAAAAGTTACATAACTTTTTAAAAGTCGCATTACTTTTTAAAAGTCTCATATTCATTATTTATCCATGATATTATTCCTTCGGAAAGATTGTTCACTTCTTCAAATCCGAGGTCTCTCATGAGGAACATTGCCTGCCTGCTTCTGTTACCCGAACGGCAATAGACAAGATATTTTTTCCTTTTGTCGAGTTCATCAAGAGCATCTTCGAAATCCGGTTTATAAAAATCAATATTAATTGAATCCCGGAGATGACCTTCATTAAACTCATCTTTGGTTCTTACATCAATTAAAACATATGCATCGAGCTCCGTAAGATCTTTAAACGTTTTTGTGTCAATATCTTTATGATTCATTTTGCTGAATAATAATTTTTAAAATATATTTAATTCAATTAATTCTTTTACGATAATATAAATGCCCATCACAAGTACGATCACGCCGAAGGCTTTTTTAAGGCTGCTTCCTGAAACATATTTTGTCAGACGGCTTCCGGTTAATATGCCGGCTATTGCAAACCCAAGAAATATCAGCAGCAGCTTCCAGTCAATTATATAATCACCTGTAAGATCCCCGATAAATCCTGACAGGGAATTCGCCGCAATTATTAGCAACGAAGTTCCGATCGCTGATTTCACGGACATTTTTGCAATAAATACAAGAGCGGGTACAATAAGAAATCCGCCGCCAGCGCCTACCATTCCGGTTATTAATCCAACTGCAATCCCGTAAAATACCATCAGTAAAGTTTCTTTCCCGGTCATTGACTTTCCCTCTTCCTTTTCCTTTACATTTGAAAAGATCATTGATATGGAAGAGAATAGCATTATCACGGCAAACAGCATAAGAACAAAAAAGTCTTTACTTATTACAATATCTCCGTTATCAAAAATTATATCCGGTAATGCAGGCAGTAAGAATTTCCTCGTTATAAAAATAGAAATGAGTGAAGGTATCGCAAACGCCAGTGAAGCTTTAATGTTAACAAGACCTTTTTTTATAAATGATAAAGAACCTATAAGTGTCGTTGATCCGACAATGAATAAGGAATATACAGTCGCAAGCACAGGATTTATTCCCATCAGATACACTAATATCGGAACAGTCAGAATCGAGCCGCCGGCTCCGATCATACCCAATACAAGTCCTACAAATATAGCAGCAAGATAACCAAGTATTTCTGACATCAGGAGAATTTTTTCCTGTAGAAATCAAGCTCTTTGCGGCTCAATGATACCGGCTTTTCACTGTCAGGAATGAATCGCTCATTTATATTTTTACCATTAAAAACCTTTCCATCATTTTCAATATCCTTCTGAAATTCTCCCAGAAATTCTTCGGAGGATCTGACAATACACCCGCAGGCTTTTGCAAGTCCCGTGATATAGGTATCTGAACTCACAACAGTAAAGTTTCTGTGATCTTCAGATCTCTCAAGTCTGCTTCGTATCAGTTCATCTGCGGTTTTATTTCCTGAAAAAAATATGCCGCTGCTTTTGGAGTCACTGTGTCCGTCAAAATAAAATTCTATTTTACATCCACTGCCAAACCGCGTTTTTACTTTTTCAATTAAAGACCTTCTTGCTGCGATCTTATCTTTTATGAATAACTGTTTTAAAGCCTGTGACTTGTGTATAACATTATTCCCGTCGATCAAAATAAATTTTTTCATATACTAATCTTTTAATTAATTACTTAATCATATAATCATTAAGAACTTATTAATAACATTGCCTGATAATTTAAAACATTCTATATTAAAATTTAAAATTTTATTTACGGAGTAATCCTGTTAGGTCTTCTTGCAAAAGGAATAGCTTCCCTGATATTCTCGAGATTACATATCCAGTTTACCATTCTTTCAATTCCAAGTCCGAATCCTGAATGCGGAACGCTTCCGTATCTTCTCAGATCGAGAAACCATTGAAACTCTTCCATCGGAAGATTATGCTCAACAATTCTTTTTTCAAGTTCTTTAAGATCATCTTCTCTCTGAGATCCGCCGATAATTTCACCGAAACCTTCCGGCGCAAGCACATCCACTCCGAGAGCTATCTTTGGATTTTCCGGATCACGCTTCATATAAAATGACTTTGCTTCTGCCGGCCATCTGTGCACCATTACAGGTTTATCAAAATCTTCCACGATCGCTTCTTCATGCGGTGCTCCGAAATCCTCACCCCACGGGAAAGGACGTATATGCTCTTCTCCGTTCTCAGTTTTTCTGATGAGCGGAATATCCTTTTTAATTAAAATCTCAATTGCCTCATCGTAAGTTATTCTCGGAAAAGGTTTCTTTACATTTTCGAGTTTGGAAAGATCTCTGCCCAGTTCAGTTAATTCAGTCCTGCAATTTTTAATAACTCTCTGCACTACATATTCCATAAAATCTTCAATAAGATCCATGTCTTCATTAATGTCACAATAAGCCATTTCCGGTTCCATCATCCAGAACTCCGTGAGATGTCTCCTTGTCATTGAATTTTCAGCTCTGAATGTCGGACCAAGTGTATAAACTTTTCCCAGCGCAAACGCTCCCGCTTCCGCATAAAGCTGTCCTGACTGTGAAAGATAAGCTTTGCCCAGATCAAAATAATCCGTAGCAAAAAGTGTAGACGTTCCTTCGCATGCGTTTGGAGTGAATATCGGAGTATCAAATAGAATGAATCCGTTTTCATACATATAATCTCTGATAGACTGTATGATCTCGTTTCTCACTCTTAGTATTGCAACCTGTCTCGGAGAACGCAGCCACAGGTGTCTTCTGTCCATCAGAAATTCAACGCCGTGTTCTTTGGGAGTGATCGGATATGGCTCTGCAATGCTGACGATCTCAAGATCCGTTACCTGAAGTTCATATACATTCTCCTTCTTCGGATGTTTTGTTACTGTGCCTTTTACCATTACTGAAGACTCTTGTGTCAGTTTGGAAAAATCTTCCCACACTTTTTCATGAACAGCGCTTTTAACTACAACGCCTTGTATTATTCCTGTACCGTCTCTAAATTCGGGAAACATTAATTTACCTGAAGACCGGATATTATAAAGCCATCCTTTTATCGTAACTTCCTGATCCACATAATCCGGGATTTTGTTTATATAAACTCTTTCCATTAAGCTGATTAATTTTTAAAATTGAATTTAACCAATTTAGCCAATTAGATGTATTAAATAAATTCAGTACTAAAGGGATTTTAATTTAAAGATAAACCTTCCGTTATGATAAAAATTTATAAATAAAGAATTTTAATGCTGTTTATTGAGTTAGAAAAGTCACGGCTATTTTAATAATTTCCTCTTTAAATCACGGTTTTTAAGCTCAGACTTTATTCTTAATAAAAATTCAGACAGATAACTTTTTCATAAATCCGGAAAAAGTAAATTATTTTAAATTAAAATTGCTATGTTTGTCTAAAATTAATAATTCTTTGATCAAAAAATTTTTTACAATATTGTCCCTACTTTTTATGTCAACTGCATCGCTGCATGCGCAGACAACACACGATAAGATCTCTGATGTAGAAAAGACTTCCAAAAAAAATATCACCTGGGCGCTTATTCAGACCATTCCTTCCGTTAGCTGGACGAATGACAGAAATGATCATAATTCTCAAAACCTGCTGGGATTGAAATGGAATATTACGCCATTGAATATTTCATTCAGCACAAATAAATATGTATCACCCGTTCAGTTCTTTATGGTCAACCCAATGAGAAAATATACAGGCTCTCTTGAATTTTTTGTGCAGCCTGAATGGTCGCTTTCTGCATTTGATTTTTCGCGGTATGAAAGATTCGGAGTATCAGCAGGTACAAGGGTAAATATTCCCGTAAATAATATGGGCGAACATCTCTATGTATCTCTCGGCGGAAAATATAATTTCAGAAAAAATTCTGAGACAGGTGATAACGGATATTATAGCGTTGAAGGCGGCGCATATATTTTATTCGGAATACTCGGATTGACTTTTAATTACAACTTTGACGACAGAACAAGATATAGTTTCGGAATTAATTTTAAATACTGGTAAATGAAAAGATCTTTCATAATAATTTTATGTGTTACGCTTTTAACTATAGCTTTGGAAGGCTGCGGTCTTTACAGGATCGGGTTCATGAATGCAGGCAATACGATTTTTAATAATCCTGAAAAGCCCGGTAAAGTTGAAAAAAATCCCATACGCGAAAATGTTAAACTCTCCGTTCTCTGGGCGGGTCATTCATCAGCGCTGATTCAGATGTATGATAAAGTAATTCTCATTGATCCCGTTTTTAATAATGTCATCAGCGGCGTTATGACAAGGAAATATGAGGCAGCAATTGATCTTACAAACGTCAGCAATATTGATATGATCCTGATCTCACACGCTCATATGGATCATCTTAGTATTTCGACGCTTGACGATCTCGAAGATAAATATTCAGCGGCGAAATTAATTGTTCCGATGGGCGCTGAAGAATTTCTACCCGGATATGATTACGATATTATCAGACTTCGCACCGGAAATTCCGCGAAAAAAAATTATGTCGGTCAGACTTATGAATACAATGGTTTGAAAGTAACTGCTGTATATGCTCTGCATTTCGGCGGGAGATTCGGTCTGGACAGTTACAGCTGGAATATGCCCGGCTGTACGGGATTTATTGTCGAATACAAAGACCTGACGATCTTCTATGCAGGGGATTCCGTTTATGAAGAGAATGGTTACAAAGCGATCGGTAACAGATTTGATATTGACCTTGCGCTCGTACCGGTAGGTCCCTGCAGGGATTGTGAAGAGGATAATTCATTCAGCCATATTGCCGCAGCCGGAGCGCTGAAAGTATTCGATGATCTGAAAGCAAAGAATATGGTCCCTGTTCACTACGGCGCGCTGGATTATTCTAGAGACCCGGATTATCCCGTTAATATTCTCAAAGAATTAATCACAAAAAAGGACGGCAGCAGTAATTCTGGTCAGTCCGGAGTGTCTTATAAAGACAGAATTAAAATAATAGATGAGGGGGAGTTGTTTATTTTTGAGGAATTAAGCGCTGATAAGAAATAATATAAACTAAATAATAATTGCTGTTAAGAAATTACATTATTGAATATTCTATATAATACTTTTTACTTTATCTATAACATTCCAATTTTCGCTTCACCACTACTTTTTTTCTCGGGTTGAACTGTTAAGGATTCCTTGACAGTTGCTTTTCTGTCCAACTCTTATCGGGTTAAAAATTGAAAGTAACATTCCTTAACTTTTTTTTAAAAATCTAAACTAATTAATTTTTTGTTAATTTAATATTTGTAATTTGAAATTTGTAATTTGAAATTGCTATTATGAATTCTCTTTCTCAAGATCAATAAGCCACTTCTTCCTCCAAAGCCCCCCGCCGTATCCTGTAAGTTTCCCGTCTTCGCCAATGACTCTGTGACAGGGTATCATTATTGAAATTCTATTGTCGCCGTTTGCATTTGCTACGGCGCGAACTGCTTTTACATTACCGAGAAGTTCCGCCTGCTTTTTGTATGATCTGGTCTCGCCGTAAGGAATGGTCTGTAATATTTTCCAGACTCTTTTCTGAAACTCCGTTCCCGGCGCGTCAAGCGGCACGTCAAAGTTTTTTCTTTTACCTTCGAAATATTCCTTCATCTGCTTTTCAGTCTCTTGAAAAAATTTACTCTTACCCGGAAAGATCTTTGATTTGAAATGTTTTTCTATCTGCTTCAGTTCTGTCTCGAGCATTCTTCTGTCTGTAAATTCAAGAAGGCAAAGTCCTTTCTCCGAGGCGATCGCCATCATTGGTCCGAGAGGCGTTGTGAATCGTGTGAAAGTCAGGCTTGATTTTGATTCGCTTTGATTCGGGTTGAACTCAGCATTTTTCTTAAAGGAATAATTGAATCCGCTTAAGGAACCGTAACCATTTTCAAATGCAGCGCTGATCACTTTATCACCGTTCTTAATGTCATTGAATGCATTATTGATCCTCATGAGTCTCTGAAATCCCTGAAACGTAACGCCGTGATTTTTCTGAAACCATCTTCTGATTCTGTTCGGCTCAATATTACGCAGCCTCAGATCGTAATCAGATATTTTTACGGAAGGTGAATTATTAATTTCATTAATGAGTGATTTTATTTCAGCCGGAATTGTCCTGCTGTGATCAAGCGGTTTGCAGACCTTGCAGGGACGGTATCCGCTGACAAGAGCTTCGCGTGAAGTTTTAAAATATTCAACGTTTTCACGCAAAGGCTTTCTTGCAGTGCATGAAGGTCTGCAGAAAATACCGGTGGTTTTTATTGCGGCATAGAATTGCCCTTCGAACTGCTCGTCTTTCTTCAGAAGAGCTTCATACATTATTTTTTCAGGTATATTTATTTCAGTGTTCATTTTATTTTTTTTACAAATATATAAATGTATGAGAAGTCATTCCACCGAAAACTTAACAGCTATTTTTTTATTTCAATTAATTCAAATTACTTTAAAAGGATCATCGACTTTGTACCGGAATATACTTCAGTAATTAATTTATAATAATATACTCCGCTCGGCAGATAATCATTTCCCGCTGACGCCGAAAACTCCACTGAATATTTTCCCGGCTCCTGAATCTCGTCCACAAGACTCCTTACTTCATTTCCGAGAATATCAAAAACCTTAAGCATGACTTTTCCTTTGACGCTTACATCGTAATTAATTTTTGTAACAGGATTAAAAGGGTTCGGGTAGTTTTGATATAAATTAAATGAAGCGGGAATTTCAGGTGAACCCGTATTTATCCCTGTCGTACCGTTATTAAAAATAAACAGCAGATCATCCACTTCGTCAATACCCGCCAGATCAAGATCGCCGTCATTATCCCTGTCATGAACCGTGATGCATGAGCCGGAACTCGATGCCTGAAGTACAACAGGTGAATTTGAAAATACTCCGGCGCCTGTGTTATTGAAAATATTAAATGTAGCTCCGCCGTAGTTGCTTGCTATAAGATCGAGATCATTATCACCGTCAAGATCTCCGATATCCATTGCAAGAGGGAATGATCCTGTATTGTATGTTGTCACTGCGCTTAATCCGCCGTTGCCGTTTCCGAATACAACTCCGATCCTGTTATAACTCGAGAGTGCAGCCGATACATCCGGATATCCGTCACCGTTAATATCTCCTATTGCAATTGCCCATGGCGCGCCGATCAGATCAGCTCTTGCGGAGAATGTGAAACTTCCGTTTCCGTCTCCGAGCAGAAGCACTAACTCGCGGCTTGAATAGCATCCGACAAATGCATCAAGTATCCCGTCGTTGTTTGCGTCTGTCAGCATGACTGCGGTTTCGCCGTTTCCAATAGTATTGATATTTACCGCGCCACCAAAAGTGCCGTCTCCGTTATTTTTAAAAATGGAAATATTGCTTCCGCCTCTGTTTGCAGTTACAATGTCATCATCTCCGTCTCCGTCAAGATCTCCGACTGCTACGCCTCTTACATTATTTGCAGCTGTATGCGGGACTTCCGGCTCAAACACTGCATTACCAGTTGCCATAAAAAGACTCATTATATTATTGCCGGCATTGCCGATAACTATGTCTACTTTCCCGTCGAGATTAAAATCCGCAGCTTCGCTCGGGCTAGGATAATTTCCGGCAGGCAGGGGATAAATAGAAAACATTGTATCAAAGCTTACTCCGTTATTTAAAAAAATACGGAAGTCTCTGGAAACTTCATTCACAACTGCAAGATCGGTTTTTCTGTCATTATTCAGATCGATTCCAAGCGCACCGTAACATTGTATCAGACCTTCACCCTGTCTGCGCACAGGAATGGTGGAGATCAGCGACTGCTGCAATGTACCAGTTCCGGCTTTTGACCAGAACTGCCAAACAAAACCTTTTTCCATTGGAACATTACTCTGGCTTCTGATGCCTTTAGACAAAGATACTGTGATCCATTCTCCCGCCAGAAAAGGAAGTGCAGGCGTGAATTTAACCTGCGTATTGCCGCTTAGAAATTCAAAGCTTCCGTTTACAGGTCCGGAAAGTTTTGCGAAAACGCGGAATGTGGAATTGTTTATGGTAGAAGGTTCGATCGCAGTGTTAAAGGTTGCAGTGATCTGCGAACTTCTGTCTGCGTTTATTACCTGCCTCTGAGGAGAGACTGCCGTTACTACGGGAGCCTGCGCATTTACTGCTCCGGCATATAATAAAATACCGAATGCAAAAATGCTTATTGTAAAATTTTTCATCTTATAAAATTAATTTTGAAAAATATGATTATAATAAAATGAAATTTCAATCTATTATAAAAACTCGAACTAATTACGTGGTAGGTTTAAAATGTTGCGAAACGTAAAGTAGAATTTCCTGAACTGTTTTGATAAAAATGATTATCAGTTAAAACAAAAGCCCGCTAAGATAAACGGTTTTTTATACCGAATGAAAATTTATTTATTATTTTATCAGCATAAATTTCTTTGCATCAGTAAATCCATTTGTTTCAATTCTATAGAAGTAAACGCCGCTGTGAAGATCCGCTGCATTTAAGGAATAAGAATATGAACCTGCATTTAGTATACTGTTTAAAAGCTCTCTCACCAGTTTACCGTTAATGTCATAGACGCTTAGTTTTACCTGTGTGCTTTTTGCAATATCAAAATTTATTGATGTAACGGGATTGAAAGGATTCGGATAGTTCTGATATAATCTGAATGAAACCGGAAGTATTTCACTGACGGAAGATATTCCAACAGGAGTTCTGTTCCCGATCAGTATATCATCTATATTACACCATAACCCGTTCTTGACATTGAGATAATATCTGAATGCAATATAAATTCTCTGACCAGCATACTGATCCAGACTGAATGCATTTTCTTTCCACTCATTATAAGTTGTATCAAGATTGCTGACAATGGTTGTGAAATGATCAAACGCGCTTTCAGTGGTTTGCGAACTGCAGATCCAGATCTGCAGAGAATCAATGTAAACGGAAATTCCTTCTGTGTTTCCCATCAGCGATCTGAAGATCAGACTGTCATTATTTAAAATATTCAGACTGTCAGTCCAGACCCAGTCGTCTCCGATATAACTTCCGCCTTTACCGGCGAACCAGGAAATGTGAAGAGATTTTTTTCCGCTGAAAGCTCTCGGTCGGTTAACTGTCGTGTCTCCTCCCATTATCTGATTGGTATCTCTTACAGCCCAGCTTTTACCGATCCCGAAAAAATTACTGTCTGCATCCAGCTTTTTCCATCCTGCCGGGAGACTGTCCTGATTCGCAAAATTTAAATTCTCAAAATCCGACTGGAATAGTATATGCTGTGAATATGATATTCCTGTAACAAGAAAGAATATTGTAAATGTGAACAGAAAAATTTTTTTCATTAAATGCTTTTTAAGAAAATTATTGACAAGAATATTGAAGTCATATCATTATTTAACAAGCGTCATTTTTTTTGTAAAGCTGTATCCGTCCGCGATCATCTTATAAAAATAAATTCCGCTCGGTAAATTGTAATTGTCTGATACATTAAACATAACCGAATGAACTCCGGCTTCCATGAATCCCTGTTGCAGCGTCCTGATTAATTTCCCCGAAGTATTGTAAACTTTCAGAGAAACATTCGATGACTTTTTTAATGTAAATGAAATCCGCGTAACAGGATTAAATGGATTGGGATAATTCTGTTCAAGCGAGTAATCTGAATTCTGATCTTTCTGCGGCTGATCGAACTGCGGTATTATCAGCGGCAGAGTTACATATTGATTCAGAAGAATATTCAAAAGCTCATCATCGGTTGTTGTAAAAAGCTGTTTCAGCACGGATGCGTATACTTGTCTGAAGTCATATTGAAAATTAAGATTATTGTTAGTAAGATTTATCAGGTCCGGATTATTGCCGTAAATACCTTCGTTCACAAGATCACCGAATACAAACAGAGGAGCTGCGGTTCCGTGATCCGTTCCGCCGCTTCCGTTTTCCTGAACTCTTCTGCCGAATTCGGATATAGTCATTCCCGTTACTCTGTTATTAATATTATTTAATTCAAGATCAAGAAGGAATGCTGATACGGCGGAGTTCAATTCATTCATCAGAGTCTGATGTCTGCCCGCCTGTCCTGAATGAGTATCATAACCTGTCATTGTAACAACATAAATACTTGTCTGCAGTCCGCCGTCAATCAATTTCGCAACTATCTTTAACTGATCTGCAAGAAAATTATTAGCCGGATATACGGCAAGATTCTGTCCGTTATCAGACGCCTGCTTTACTCTCTGCGCATACTGAAGAGAATCCGCGGCAATTTTCCTAGTGAAATTAATTTCATCTCCTGCGTAGGTTTTTATTTTTTCATAACCGCTGAAAGTGCTTCCCTGCACCAGCTGATAAAACTGATTAGGATCCTGAAATGTCAGAGCCATATTTCCGACCTGCGAGATGAGCGAAAGATCTGAGCTGGTCCCGATCTGAATAGACATTGGATCAGCGGGATTTACATTCGGATACTCCGGATATTCCTCATGCAGATATCTTCCGAGCCATCCGGTAGTCAGAAACTGATTTGAATCCGAAGCGGTCTGCCAGATGTCCGTTGCGCGGAAATGTGAAAAATTCGGATTTGCATAACCGACATTCTGAACTACGGCCATTTTGCCGTCGAGTATTAGATTTCTGAATTCCGTAAGTTCAGGATGAAGACCCATTGTAGAATTCGGAATTGCAAGTACTGATGAAGAAGAAATTCCGAGAGTTGGTCTTTTTATATAATACTGATTATCCTGATAGGGGATGACAGTATTCAATCCGTCATTGCCGCCGAGCATTTGTATGAGTACAAGCACTTTGTCCGTTCCTCCGAGAGTATTGAGTAATCCGGCTGTTACCGGATTCAGCCCGAGCAGCTTCATCGGAATGGCATTAAATGTAACTGCAGCCCCAGCGCTGCCGACTGCAACCGTTTTTATAAAATCTCTTCTTTTCATAATTCAGAATATGATTTTCAAAATTAGATTAAAAATTAAGTAAGCTGATATTCCGCCATATACATTACGGCTTTCAGAAATTTCAGAATTCTCGAAGGAGCTTCAGGATCATTTATAGACCAGTCATAAATCTCCGAACCGTCAAGCAATACAAGCAGCAGACTGCTTTTCTGCTTTGCTGAGAGTTTATGCCTGACGAGATGTTCGCACATTTGATCGACTAATAAGACGGCGTCATTCGGATTGGTAAATGAATTTGCAAATGCAAGCGGATCAACGGAAAATCCTGTCGGAGTGTTATCTTTTTTTAATCCTGTTATAATGCTTTCGAGAAAAGATGATCTGACAGGCAGAGAGAGAGTATTTATCCAGTCGCGGAATCCTTTCCATCCCTGTACATTCGGTGGGAAAAATAATGACTGCCCGGCGGTTGAACTTTCGGTGGAGATATATCTGAAATGCGCATTAAGATTATTTACATTCAGTGTGATATTCATCTGACGGACTGCGCTCATAAATACTTCCACCGGTGATTTATAAATCGAATTAATAACATTCTCAGAAAAGAAAAGCTGACTTTTTAAAATTGTTTTGAGTAAAGGTTCGAGTTCATAATTATTGCTTCTTAACATCTCCGCCATTTCATTTATCACAGGCATTGCATAGGACATATCCTCTTTCTGATTTATAAAATTTCTGTAAATCTTAGCGCAGAATGTAATTGCTGTCTGATGCTGACTGAAAATAATATCGGCGATATCTTCATCATCAAAATTCCCCGTCTGACCGAGAAATGTCTTCTGACCGTTATCATGTCTGTTCAGTACAAACTGTGAAGTTAAGCCGTTTATGATCCAGCCGGTAAGCGCTCTCGCGCCTTCCTGAACGTCATTCTCCGTGTAATGACCGATCCCGATCGTGAATAATTCAAGCAGCTCCCTTGAATAATTTTCATTCGGATTATTTACAGTACTTAATCTCCCGTCAAGATAATAAAGCATAGCAGGATCTCTCGTAACCAGCTTGGTAAGATTTTTAAAATTTCCGAATGCATTTGTCCTGAAGAGAGTATTCTGAATATACATGTGCTGGGGAATTTTTACTACGGTACCTTCCGATGTAAAATTATTATGCCAGAATAGTGTCATCCTTTCTCTGAATGAAACGGGCTGCTGATAAATTACTTTCAGCCACCAGTATGGAAGCGCTCTCATCCTCGGGCCGTTCTGAGGATCCTGATAATCAGGCGGATCTGTGATCCACGTCCCGGGAGGTTCAGGCAGAGGTAAACTCTGAAAAAGCAGGTCAACACATTCTCCGGGTGTAAGCGAAAGTAAGCTGTTAACATCGGAAACTTTGACTCCGAATGTTGTCCTGCCGAGTAAATGCGTGATAAGTCTTTTATTCCATGGCCGGGAAGGCGCGGGTATATAAGGATCTAATAAACCTGTAGAAAGTTTCATAGCTGAAAACTTTAAGTTTAATAAAGTAACTATTCAAAGACAGTATAAGCGAGAGATAAGTTTAATTTAGCAATAAAGGATTATATATTCAATAACCCGGACTACTGAACATATAAAATTATCATTTCATTAATTTGAGTTTTAAAAAAGAATAAAAAAAAGCCCGCTCAGATGAACGGGCTTTATATGACTCGATTAAAAATTAATATTTTATTTTATCAGCATGAATTTCTTTGCATCAGTAAATCCGTTTGTTTCCATTCTGTAGAAGTAAACGCCGCTGTTAAGATCTGCAGCATTTAAGGAATAGGAATATGAACCCGCATTCAGTTCACTGTTGACAAGCTCTCTCACCAGTTTACCGTTTATGTCATAGATACTAAGTTTTACCGGTGTATTTTTTGCAATGTCAAACTTTATTGATGTAACAGGATTGAACGGGTTTGGATAATTTTGTGATAATGAGAAACTTTCAGGGATACCTGTTTCATTTGCAACGAGTCCGACAAGTCCGACCGTCAGCGCAATTGTTCTCTTATGAACAGGAGTACCGTTTGAACCTGCTGAAGTCAATGTAACTGTATAAGCGCCTGCAGTTGTATTCGGCGCGGCATTGATCCTTACATCGAGTGAATCAGGATAACTGCTTAAAGTATTTCCGTTTGGAAATGAAACTGTCAGAGCTCCGTTTGCCGGTGTAGGTGTGACTACACCTGAAAAAGTTGTAACGTCTGTATAAAGTTTAACAGCAGGTACAACAGCTTTGAATGTAGCGATATTTGAACTGTTAATGGTAACTGCTGCCGGATTTACTTTTAAAGCGTAATCGGGAAAATAAGCTCCGATGTTTTTATAATTTCCCTGTCTTCCGTCATACCATACAGAATAAGAAGTTTTCTCATTTGCAGTCATACCGTCATAGTCACCTCTGTAGCAGTTTGAATTTGGTGAACATGCAGGCGTAGGATAAGTCCATGTCTGTGTAGTAAGTTTCTGATTCGGTGCGAAAGTCGTTCCGCCGTCATCAGTATAAGTAGCGTAAACATTCACCTGATATGTTGCAGGATTTTCTCTTGTGTCATACCATTTTATATAAAGTCTTCCTGTTTCTTTTTCACACCATATAGCCGGGAACCACTGATCGCTTAATTCAGGATTCGGATTATCATTTACTGTAATCCTTGGAGACCATGTTAATGCCTGATCATCGGAGTATTGAAGGATTATGTCTGGTTTATTTCCGTTTCCGGCAGGAACATTTGAAGCATATACTAAATATAGTCTTCCTCTGTTCGGACCGTAACTGTTATCCATTGCGATCATCGGATAAGGCCTTGTTCTGCCGTTGTTGATCACAAGTCTACCGGCTGAATTCAATGTACCTACATGGCCTGCAACATTTAAAGAAGTTCTTGTTGAGAAAGTCGCTCCGCCGTCTGTGGATCTGTGAAAAGTATAATTAACATTTGCAGTGGAACCGGTATTGGTAACATAAATTACACATCCGCCCTGTCTTGAACTGTCAGGTCCTACCGCTATCATAACTCCCGGAATTGTATTTGAAGAACTAAAAGTAGTAGTCCAGTTCAATCCTCTGTTAGTGCTTCTTGAAAAATTACCCGGAGTGATCGCCGCATATAAATAATTTGAATAAGGTCCGTTAGTCTGATCAACTGCTAAGGTGTTTCTGTCATTTCCCGATACTGTAAGAATAGCAGGACCATAGGTCTGTCCTGCATTTGTAGAGCTGTAAATATATTGTCCGTTTACACCTGAACCGTAATGTAATACCCCGAGACTATCCCACGCTGACCAGGGATCGCAGCAGATGGAAGGATGATAACTCGGATTACTCAGCGTCCAGTCATGACCGTTTCTTGTATAATATGCATTCTGACCGCTTCCGCCGTTAACACCGAAATGCATCTCAAGCGGATTACGCGGATTTGAAACAAGCATCTGCTCTGCATTGTCCGCGCCGATCTCGAAATTATCAAAACCCTGCGCATCTGTAATTATGTCAAATGTTCCTGCATCCGGCTGATAATGAGTAAGTGACTCTCTTGTCGGTCTGTCTATGTTAGGATCACTTTCGTCATAATTTAAAAAATAATTTATTCCTGAACCCTGGAAGATCTGTGTTCCCAAAAGAGCAAATACAACAAGCAATAAAAATCCGCTAATGCCGCTTTTGAAAAATTTGGAATAGTTTTTCATTGTATTATTTAAATTTAAAAAATTATTTTATAGTAAACAAAATAAAGTTATGACTTTTATTAATCAACTTAAAAAAATCATAAATTATTCCGGGTATGTTTAAAAATTTTCTCAACATAAATTAAAAATAATTGCTGAAATTTATATTAAATCTGAATTTACTAATAATTCTTCTCTCAGGATTATCCTTTGCGCAGGTTAACTGGGTAAGACAGAACAGTCCGGTGACTTCGGCGTTATTCAATTGTGTATTCACTGATTCGCTGAACGGATGGGCGGCGGGAGAGGAAGGCGTGATCATTCATACTTCTGACGGCGGAACTAACTGGATCATTCAGTCCAATCCTGTAAATTATTATATCAACGATATTTTTTTTATAAATAAAAATACAGGATGGTGCGTTTCAAATGAATTTCTTTTAAACGGTACAACTTTAATAAAAACCACTAACGGCGGAAACAACTGGGTAGCCGAAAGCTTTCCGGATTCCACAGTATTCTTCCGTACAATTTATTTCCTCGATTCTCTGAACGGATATCTGGCCGGGTTTTTCGGGAAAATTTATAAAACTACTGACGGCGGGGATAATTGGTTTCCGACAGTTACCGATACTTCAAACTTTTCACAGTATCCAATCAATAAAATTGAATTTCTGAATGCTCAGACAGGATTTGCTTGCGGAGGTATAATTGACATTGCCGGCGTGATATGGAGCACGTTCGATTCCGGTCTTACGTGGACTGCGAGGGATTATGCCGCTGAACCATTTTATGATATGCTGCTTACAAATGAAGACAGGTTGTTTGCAGTGGGAGGCGACTTTGAATACGGTACACAGTTCATACTTTCTACCAACAGCGGAGTGAACTGGAACTATACTTCACTAGCATATTTCGGACAGGGACAGTCCATTGATTTCAGAACAAAAAGTGAGATCTGGATGCCGCTCGGATTTTCGGGAGCGTGGGCTTTCTCAAATGATACCGGATATACATGGTCTACTTTCCCGGCAACTGACAACGCTTCGCTGAATTCAATTACATTTGCTGATTCCCTTCACGGATGGGCGGTAGGGAATTTCGGAGTTATTCTTAAGTATGTACATAATTTAGTAAGCGTAACACCTGATGAGAATTCAATAGCCAATGAATTTTATCTTTCACAAAATTTCCCGAATCCGTTTAATCCTTCGACTGTTATAAAATTCTCAATACCAAAGTCAGGCAAAGCCGAGCTGAAAGTATTTGATTCGAGAGGAAGTGAAGTGAGAGAACTGCTTAATGAATACTTAAGCGCAGGAAGTTATGAGTACACATTCGATGCTGTCAGTCTTCCGAGCGGTGTTTACTTCTACACTTTAATAACACCTGAATTTAATGCGACTAAGAAAATGATTCTTATCAGGTAAATTAAAGAAATTTCATTATGAAAATATATTTTTACATAACAAGAATATTGTATTCCTTAATTATTTCTACAATCCTTTCAATTGTGTTTATTTTCACAGCCAAATTTAGAATGGGCTCAAGAATACAATGGTCCCGGTAACGGTTCAGACCAGTCAAGCTCGATTGCCGTTGATGACTCTGGAAATGTATATGTGACAGGAAGCAGTTCGGGCGGGAGTGGATTTGGTCTGGATTATGCGACTGTTAAATATAATTCTGCAGGAATTCAGCAATGGGCTTCAAGATATAACGGACCCGGTAATGGTGAGGATTATGCCGTGGCAATAAAAGTAGATAAAAGCGGAAACATTTATGTGTTTGGCTCAAGCAAAGGAATAGGGACAAACAATTTGGATTTTGCAACTGTTAAATATAACAGATCGGGAGTTGAGCAATGGGCGGTAAGATATAATTCCGGCTCATCAAATGAAAATGCTAAAGCAATGTGCATTGATTCATCTGGCTTTATATATGTTACAGGATATAATGCAAACTTGATTACAATTAAATATGATTCTTCCGGTGCGCAAAAATGGATATCTTTATATGATGGTCCTTCTACCGGTTCGAATGTTCCAAATGCAATTATCAATGATAGATTTGGTAATGTATTGGTTACCGGTTCCGGTGATTCTGATTATTTAACTATCAAATATAATACAGCAGGAGCTCAAAATTGGGTAGCAACATATAATGGACCTTCAAATGCTTCTGATAACTCCAGATCTGTATCAACTGATTTAGAAGGTAATGTTTTTATTACAGGTACAAGTTATTCAGCAACACCGGATTGGGCAACAATAAAGTACTCACCCGATGGTAATCAGATCTGGGTAGTGAGAAATCAGAGATCACTTCCCGAAAGCTATGATTTTGCCCGTGATATTTATACTGACTGCAATGGTAATGTATATGTAACAGGTTCTCAAACTGATGTGATCAAAGTCGGATCTTATATTACAACAAAAAAATATACTCCTAATGGGTTGCTTGAATGGTCTAAAAATTTTGACAGAAGTATAGCCGAATATGGTCTTAAAATTATACCCGACAGATTTTCAAATTTAACAGTACTATGTATCAGCAGTTATAATTTTATTATTCTTAAGTATAACACTGCGGGTCAATTATTGTGGAATGAAACTTACAGTAATATTATTCCTCAGGCATATGCGGGAATTGCTGCGGATAATTCAGATAATTTACTGATAACATGTACTGTGAGTGATATTGTATCCGTCAATTATAAAACTATAAAGTATTCACAAATTATTACAGGAGTTATTCCCATCTCAAATGAATTACCGGATATTTTTTCCTTATCTCAGAATTATCCAAATCCTTTTAATCCTTATACAAACATAAAATTCTCTATTCCAAAGTCAGGCAAAGCTGAGCTGAGAGTACATGACGCGAAAGGAAGTGAAATGATAGTATTGCTTAATGAAAATTTAAACGCCGGAAGTTATGAATACAGATTTGATGCGGCAAGTCTGCCGAGCGGAGTTTATTATTATACATTAAGAACAATGGAATTTACTGCTTCGAAGAAAATGCTTCTGATAAAATAAGTTTCAGGATACGAGTTTCAGATTACGAGTTTCAGGGCGTGCATTTGCTGCGTTTTTTTTTAGGGATAAAAAATTGTTAAAATTAAATTCATCCTTTTTAAATTATTATGTCTTTGAAAATGTTAAGGTGTGAAAGATAAAAAAAAGTGAAAATTATTTTCTGTGAAAACAAAATTATAAAAAGAGAAGGTTTAATAACAGCTGTGATACTATAAGATTAAAAAGTGAATGTATATAAGAGAGGTGAACGGAAAATAATGGAAAATGAATTTGAAATAATAACAGGTGAAATTAAAACAAAAAAAGGCGAATACGAAATAGAGAATTATGAATTCGAAATAAAGAATTGTGAATAAAAAATAAAGAATTTTGAACACTAAATAAAGAATTGTGAATATGAAATAAAGAATTGTGAATACAAAATAAAGAATTTTGAACACTAAATAATGAATTGTGAACACGAAATGAAGAAATGGGAATTTGAAATAAAAAATTGTGAACGCGAAATTAAGAATTATGAATACGAAATTAAGAATTGGGAACACGAAATAAAGAATTGTGAACACAATATAAAGGATAGTGAATGCGAAGCGAAGAGATGTGAACGCGAAACGAAGAGTTGAGTAAGTGAAGAAATTTTCAGTCAATGGGAAGAAATGTCATGTGAACGTCAGGAAATGTCATGTGAACGTCAGGAAATATCATTTGAATGCAAAGAAATGTCCGGTGAATGTGAAGAAATGTCTTGTGAATGTCAGGAAATTTCTTGTGAACGTAAAGAAATGATTGGTCAATGTTTAGAAATGTACTGTGAATGTTTAGAAATGTACTGTGAATGTAAAGAAATGTACTGTGAATGTAAAGAAATGTCCTGTGAACGTAAAGAAATTCCCGGTGAATGTTAAGAAATGTACTGTGAATGTGAAGAAATGTCTTGTGAAGGTCAAGAAATTTTTCGAAAAAGTGAAAAAATTACAAAAGTGAAAAATATTTCACAAATAACCGGATCAACATAAGAAATAAAAAGAATTAAAAGGAAGAAGTGAAACAAATTTCAATAAATTGAAATTGATTTCAAAAATCGCGGACCTAAAAGTACGGTGACGAATTACAAAATGAAAATTTCAACTGACAATTGAAATCTTAAAAATAATTAAACACCCAGTTAAGAAACTGATCTCCCTGATATCTTTGGGAAAAGAAAACCTGCAGTCCGTTTCTCATGAGAAGTCTGTAAATATTAGCGCCGGACATCTGCACTATTTTATTGTAATCGGAATCGGGAAACATTGCGATCACGGTTCCCAGATTATAACTTACATAAATTTTACTCTCAGCTTTCTGAACCGGTTTTTTACGCACGGTGATAATTGTATCCGCGATAATGTTGCTGCCGGCTATAACCGTATCCTCCTCATCTTCCTCCGGGGGAATATATAAACTGTCAGACTTGTAGACAGTTAAATCCATTTTTGTTTTATTATCAATGACTCTGACGTCAAGTTTATACACGCCGCCGTCAAAAGGCGACTGCTTATATTTCTTTGAGTAATTCAGTATAGCAAACGGTTTCAGCACAATAATATTCATGACGTTATTATTCTCGATCATTTCCTCGATATTCCTGTCAGAAAAAATTCTGTAAAATGCTGAATAAACTACTGAATCATTTTCAGCTTTTCTGAGATCAAGCGCGGTGTAATATCTCTCATACTCCATTTCGGAATAATTCAGACTGTCGATGATATTCGGATCAGCGGCGCCCCAGTTCAAAATTACTGTCTGAGGATTCAGACCGAAATTAGTATTGTCTATCGTAAAGTTTTTCAGGGCGAGAAGCTTGTTGAAATTTATAACGTCGGGATTTTCACTCAGCTGAATTACATTATTCGGCAGTAAAGAAATAGAGTTTGTATGATACTCGCTTTCCTTGTCATCCAGATAAAACAATTTGTAATCACCGATGTATTCGCTTTTGTAACTAAGTTTCTTAAGTTTATCCGAATAACTGTCGCTTTTTACTATTGCAAGTTTTATGTTATTCTTTTCAAGATAGTTCTTCATCTCAAGGAGGTTAAGATCTTCCTGCGAAGAGCCTTTGTCCTTCCTGACTTTTCTCTCGCTTATAACGGCTGAAGGAATATCACCGAGTATAAACTTTGAAGGATCGTTTGACAGCGCCTGCACGGCAAAGACATCGAAGTAACCCTGTATCTCTTCGAAGTAGATCTTTCCCGTCTCTCCGAAATATTTTTTTTCATCAAACTCCCTGATGATCTTTCCGACTTCAAAAGTATCTTCCCTGAACGGCTGAGGATAATAAAAGCTCCAGATAATATTTACAAGAATTACAATTACAGCAAAAGATACTGTAAGAAATTTTTTGAACTCAAAAGACTGTCTTACGGCAAAAGGAATAAAAAATAACGCGTTGATCACAATGTATCTGGAGATCATATTCGTACCGCCGGTGCCGAGTATTCCCTGGAGTATCAAAAGAGAAAGCTCGAGAATATTAAAGAGAAGAAAAATTTTCACGGCTGTTATTCCCGGAGTCTTCAGTACGTCAAGTATGCATTTAAGCGAAAAGAAAGTTGTGATCGGCGCTATAAAAAAAATGAATGTCGGATACTGTACAAGTCTCTGCAAAAATCCCGCAGTATTAAAAGTCTTGAATATTTTTGTAGTTTCCTCGGCGAAGAAAAAAACATTACTGTGATCGATGTAATTCTGGATCAGCCACCATGCAATTGTAAAAACCGAGATAAGTGAAATTAAGAAATTCATAAGAATTGCTTTGGTAAGCTTTTTCTCTTTCAGAATATCGAGAAGCGTGAGAAGAATAAATACAGCGCTGAAGAGCCAGCCTTCATAGCGAAATACATTTGAGAATGCGAACATTAAAGCCGCAAGGACCAGCTGAAGATTGCTTCTGCCGAAGAATCTCCATTTAAGAAAAAAATAGATCCCCGCCGTTACAAAAAAGAAGAATACTGATTCGGGAAGTCCCGAGACGCTAAGCCAGACCTGAAACGGAAAGAAAATAAAAATTACTGCAGAAACGAATGCAATCCTTTTATCAAAACAGATCTCAGCTATTTTGTAGAAAAAAATTACATTGGCAGCTGAAAAAATTATATTAACAATTGTAGCGGCGAGAAAGAGATCCTTTACGAAGAGCATCACAAATCCGTTTATCCAGAAATGAGGAGTAAGCCAGACGCCGGAGTCTATGACAGGTCTCTGCAGCCATTCGAAAGATTTCACTGTGCGGCAGAAGTCGTCGGCTGACAGCCACCTGTATCCTGATCCCAGTATTATCATCTGAAAAATAAATTTAATGACAATAAGAAATAGGATCTGAGTAAAGCTGCTGGACAGAAAATGACTTATGAAAGTTCTGACTTTACCGCTGAAACTAATGCTTTTATTTTCCGCTGTTAATTCCAAATAGAAATTAAATTCTTATTAAATATGTAATTTTATTCTGAATGTAGTTCCTTTGCCGACAGTTGATTCGAGCACAATTAATTTTCCTTTGTGATAATCCTCGATGATCCTTTTCGAAAGACTCAGCCCAAGTCCCCATCCTCTTATTTTTGTAGAATATCCCGGTCTGAAAATGTCTTTTTTAAATTTCGTATCAATGCCTTTTCCGCTGTCGGTCACGTCAATGATCACTTCGCTTCCGACTTCAGAAATATTGATTACTATAAATCCGTCGGTTCTCTCCATTGCATCAATTGCATTCTTGATCAGATTTTCTATTACCCATTCAAACAGATCCTTATTAATGTTCGCATCTATTTCACGCGGACTGTTAATTGAAATTTCAACTTTCTTCTTTTTACTTCCGTCTGCGGTGACAAGAGTCGGTATTCTCTTTTCAAAATATTCAGTAACTTTTCTGATGACTGCAGTTACGTTTTCCTCAACAAGTTTCGGCTGAGAACCTATCTTAGAAAATCTGCCTGCAATTTTTCCAAGCTTATCGACATCGTTACTTATCTCATTTGTTGTTTCAATAAGTTCAGGAGTCTGCGGTTCAATATTTTTCAGCATTTCAATCCAGCCCATCAGAGATGAAAGAGGCGTACCAAGCTGATGAGCGGTTTCCCTCGAGAGTCCGACCCAGATATTGCTCTGCTCATTCTTTTTAATGTAAGAAAATCCGATATAACCGAGGAAGACAAAAATGATCGCCGTGATCAGCTCAAAGACCGGCAGCAGTTTCAGTTCGGTCACCAGACCCGACTGTCCGTAATGAACATAATTTAAAATAACTGAATCCTTATACGAAACAATGATCGGGGGATTGATCTCATCCATCTCTCTCGCGATCTTCATAAGATATTCCTTCTTCTTATTCTCCGGCATCGTTGTGTCGTATTCTACATTCTTGGTAAGAATGATCTCCTTCTGATCCCTGTCCGTAGCAATGATCGGGAAATTTATCTGCGGAAGTATCTGATCAAAAATGAATCCATATTCGCCGGAAGAATTTTCGTCATTGGCGAGATACTCCATTGATTTTGCATACAGCCCTGCAATGTCCCGCTCTCTGTTTTGAATTCGCTGAGCGAGAATCTGAGTATATATAAGGATAACCATTGCAATGACAACGCCGATCGTGATCAGCGCTATCTTTATATTAAATGAGCCGAATTTATTCATTAAGCTAAGAGTTTCGTTTTAATATATTGTATAAAAATACTTATTTAAATTTATTAATTATTGTCTAAAAAAGTTTTAATACTTTCGGCGTTAACAATTTCTTTGTTAATAATGTTTTTATATGCGCTGACACTCGGAAGCGCTGACATACCGGTTTCCGGAATATTTAAGCTTTTTTCCGAAGGCAATGAATCTTCAAAGGACATAATTCTCAACATCAGACTTCCGAGAATTCTGAACTCAATGATAGTCGGCGCGTCTCTTTCCTGCTCGGGCATGATACTTCAATCAATGCTGAGAAACAGTCTTGCAGAACCCGGACTGCTCGGTATTTCAGCCGGCGCTGGTCTTGGAGCGATACTTACTTTTATTCTGCCGGTAAGTTTTTCCTTTTTACTTATTACGCCTGTATCATTCATATTTGCAATATTAACAACCCTAATGATCTTTTTCTTTGCAAAGGGATTCAGAAAAAAGAACAGTAATTTCATTTCATCCAACAAGATCATACTTGCGGGAATTGCGGTAAGCGCTTTCATATCTTCGATCAACGGGCTTCTGCTTCTTTTATCAGGGAGTTCGGTCATGCAGATAATTTACTGGCTGAACGGCGGCTTATCGGGAAGGGGATGGAATGAATTCAATCTGGGAATATTCTTTGCCGCAGCCGGAGTCGCCGGGGCGTTCCTTATTTCAAAGGATCTGAATGTTTTAAATCTGAGTGAAGAGCTTGCCGTTTCTCTCGGACTTGATCTGAAAAAATTTCAGAAGATATGTATAATACTTTCATCAGTGCTTGCTGCAACGGCTGTTTCCATTGCGGGTATAATCAGTTTCGTCGGACTGATAGTTCCGAATCTCTCAAAACTTCTGATAGGAAATGATCACAGATATTCCGTTCCGTGTACAGTAATTCTCGGCGCATTATTTTTACTTACAGCCGATACGGTTTCGCGGATGGTGATCGCTCCTTCGGAAATACCGGTCGGCATTGTAACTTCGCTTATCGGCGCGCCGGTATTTATCTGGCTGATATTCAGAAAAAATAAAACCTGAATCTGAAGAATGAACTTTAATCTAAATGATACAATATCTGCGATCTCAACTCCGCCGGGAGAAGGCGGAATTGCAGTGATCAGAATTTCCGGCGCTGATGCATTTAAGATTACGGAAAGAATTTTTTATAAAGATAAAGCGGGAAGACATTCCGTTAAGTTAAATGAATTTGAATCGCATACTGTTCACTTCGGATTTATCTCCGGCGGGGAAAGTATCATTGATGAATCGCTTGTTACAATATTCAAAAATCCAAATTCATATACCGGTGAGGATGTAATTGAGATCTCATCTCACGGCGGAAATTTCATCGCGCGGAAAATATTAAAACTTATACTGAGTAAAGGCGCAAGACTTGCAGAGCCGGGTGAATTTACGAGACGCGCATTCCTTAACGGTAAAATGGATCTTGCTCAGGCGGAAGCGGTCGCGGATCTGATAAGTTCGCAGACCGAATCAGCGCATGCATCTTCGATCAGACAGCTGGAAGGATCGCTGTCTGAATTAGTACACGGCATAAAGGAAGAAATTATAAATGTAACTTCACTTATCGAACTCGAACTCGATTTCGCCGAAGAAGATCTTGAATTTGTAAAAAAGGACGAGGTTAGAAATAAGATCGAAAAAATTATTACGCGTCTTGAATCCGTCATAGCTTCTTACATTCAGGGAAAGGTGATCCGCGAAGGCGTGCGGCTTGTGATAGCGGGAAGACCAAACAGCGGCAAGTCGTCGCTATTTAATTATCTGCTGAAGACAAACCGCGCAATAGTCAGCGATGTAGCAGGCACTACGAGGGACTTCATAGAAGAGCGGCTTATTATAGGAGGTATAGTTTTTAATCTAACTGACACAGCAGGTCTGCGTTCATCGGATGATCACATAGAAAGCGAAGGTATAAAAAGAAGTTTCAGCAAGATAGATGAAGCGGATCTGATAATATATCTCATAGATTCGTCTGCAGGGGAAAATGAAACGGAGGAAGAGTTAAATTCCATCGAAAAGAATTTTGATCAGAAGAAAACGATTCCGGTATTTTCAAAATCTGATCTTGGGAAAATTTCAGAAGGAATAACTTCAGAAGGTAAAACTTTACCGGGAAAAGCTTCGGAGGTAATAGCTGCGGATGGAAAAGACATATTGAATATTTCCCTTCTTAAGGACGACAGCATTGAAACTTTGAAAACCGCAATGCTGAAAAAACTATCACTCGAAAATATTACATCAGATAAGTCAGGTGAAATAATAATCACTAATCTCCGACACAGGATCTGTCTTGAGAATACTGTAACATCACTTAGAAACGCAGCCGCTACACTCGATGAAGGAATGACAGGCGAATTCCTTTCTGTCGATCTGCGGAATTCCCTGAGTCATCTCGGCGAGATCACGGGAGAGGTGACGAACGATGACATACTTAATAATATTTTCCGGAATTTTTGTATCGGAAAGTG